>CBDDLK010000001.1:0-3085307 GCA_965230715.1 Rhizobiaceae bacterium
TAGGTAAACGTGCCGTCTGCATTAAGGCTCAACGAACCGTTCGATACATCCGTATTGAGCGCATAGGTAACCGCACCGGTGAAGGTGTCATTGGTGGAGACATCACCATTGATCGCCGTATCCTCATCGGTGGTGAAGGTGTCGTCATTGGCATCATCGACCGGGGTAACGGTGATCGCGACCGTATCGGTGTCTGTAAGCGGTGTTCCATCGCTGTCGGTCGAAGTCACTGTGAGTGTGTCCGACCCATTGAAGTCCGCATTGCCCTGATAGGTCAGCGAAGCAAGTGTGGCGTTGATGTCGGTTTCGGACCCCAAGATGGTCAGGGTTGCTGAACCGTTGGACCCGGCCGAGATGGTTGCCGAACCTGACAGAACAACCGTCAGTGTGCCATTGGTAACGGTCAGCTGTGTGGTCGCGAGATTGCCGTCCACATCAGTAACCGAGATGCCGGTGATCGACAGTGCGGTATCTTCATCGACCGTTTGGGCACCGGGAACCGTGTTGACCGGGGGAACATTTACTATGGTATCGCGGAACAAGAGGTCTACCACCGGCTCCCCATCGCTCAGTGGGTCATAGTTTGAAAAATCGTTTGCAAGCGCGCCGTTTGCCTGCAAGATTATACTCTGAAAGACCTGACACCGTTGCGCCGGCCACCGTCGTGACATCATCATCGTTGACGTCATGTCCGGAAACGGCGTCAAAATCATCATCAAGGCCGTCACCATCAGCGTCCTCGAACGACGCGTTCGTTGTCGGTCCGCCATCACCGCGCTCTGCGATATCGAGAATGCCATCATCGTCGCTGTCGGTGTCACGATAGTCCGCCGTGCCGTCGTTGTCGCTGTCAACCGGCGTCAGGCCTGCATCGCCCGCCCCTTCATATGCGTCATCCAGACCGTCACCGTCTGAGTCATTGCCGCTGGGAGCGATGTAGGCGTTGGTCGCCTGCGCCTCGACATTGTCGGTAATGCCGTCATTGTCAGAATCGATGTCGAGGGAGTTGATAATCCCGTCGCCATCAAGATCGTTGTTCGGGCTGACATTGTACTGATGAACGCCGTCGCTGTTTGAACCCACAATAAACATTTTCGAACCGTCTGCACTGAAGACGATGCCGCGCGGCGCGTTATCCTGGGCTTTCACATCGAAGGTACCAACATGAGTTGCACCTGCAGTGATGTCAAAGGGGCTGGTCAGGTCGTAGACGTTGACATCATCACCCTGCGCGCCGGTCAGGAAAAGTTGTGTTCCGTCGCTGTTAAAGGCGAAGCCTTGTGGATTATTCTCCTCCCCATTGACATTCAGCGGCGTTCCGTCATCGGTGACGCCCGAGGTAACGTCGAAGGGGTTGGAAAGAGAAAACTGGTAAATGTTTTTGCTGTTCGCTCCCAGCAGGTAAAGTTTTGTACCATCAGCGTTGAACACGGCTGCTGTCGGCTGCGGATCCTGCCCGCCGATATCCAGCGCCCCGGCGGCCGTGACACCCGAGGTGATGTCGAAAGCTGTCGTCAGGGTGTATTGAACAATCTGGTTGTTCTGGTCGCCGACCACAAACAGTTTCTGACCGTCGCTGGAGAATACCAGATCGTGTGGCGAGTTATCCTCATTTGAAACATCAAACGACCCACTATGTGTGACACCTCCGTTAAGATCGAAAGGCGTTGCCAATGCGTATTGGTGAACAGAACGGTTTTCACTGTCGGCAATGAACATTTTGGTGCCGTCAGCGGAAAACGCCACGCCATATGGGGCATTCGTCTGAGCGCTGGTCGAAAAGCTGGCTTCGTGCGCGACACCGGCATTGAGAACATCGTAGATAGTCGACTTCCTCCGAATCGAGAATGCCATCATTGTCGTCATCGATGTCGAGCTGTATCGTCGACACCGTCGCCATCGGTATCGGGCAGGATCGTGACGGTAAATGTGGCGGTCGTTTCGGCGGTGTCGGTGGTTGCCGAGAACCCGTCATCGTCGTTTGTCCGCGCACGCACATCCAGCGTGAACTCGCCGTTCGCGCCGAGCGCGCCCAGATAGCTAAGGCTCGCGAGGTTCCAGGTTGTAATATCAACGGTCTGCGATCCAGCGGTCGCCGTAAAACTGTTGGCACCATCGGAAACAGTATGACCAATTTCGATGTTGGAAAGCTCAACCAGCGTGATTGTTTCGGAGCCATCTGTATCGACCAGCGCCATGCCGAAATTGGCCGGGATGGTGATCGCCGTGTCCTCAACGCCGGTGGCGCCGGTGGTCGCCAGACACCGGCGCGTCGGCGACACGGGCGTCACATTGATCGCGATGTTTTGCGAACTCGCCATTATAGTCGATGATGGTGGTCGAGGTCTGACCGGAGAAATGCTCGGGCGGATTGAATTCCATGCCCGTGATGTTCTCCGCCTCAACCTCCCACTCGCCGGTGGTCGCGTTTAATGCGCCGGCGGAGAATGATCCGCCATTAGGATAGCCCGTAATGGTCACCGCTTCACGGCCCGACCATTGCACCTGCATGACGGTGAACCAGTCTTGGGTCGTATCGTTTACGCCATCAGCCTGGGCAGAGGCGCGCAGTGTCTGGCTGCCATCGGGGTTGTCGACCAGATCAAATTGCAGGGCGCCGACAATATCAATCGACGTTGTCGTCAGATCGGCGAAATTGGCCTGGGCCTGTGTTCCGATGGCGTCGACGAGGCGCGTGCCAAACGGCACATCCGTCCATACAATCAGGTCGGGATTAACCGTCCTAATCTGGAAGTATGAGCCGGAGGTCGTGCCATTGACCAAATCGACAAAAATCCGGGCCGTCGCCCCATGGTCGTTAGCGTTGGCGTTGCCCGGGCTATGATGACTGGATGTCAGAGTGAGCACCCCGGTTTCGGCGCCGCCGGCTATGTCAAGGTCCCAGGTTACAAGTCCTGCGGCATCGGAATAGGTGCTAGCGGTCGCGTCGCTTCCGAGCGTTTGGGCGCCGGAGCCCTCGTCGAACCGCTCATAGGCCTGGACGTTGATCAACGACTCGAATTTATCGGCGTAGTCGCTGGTGCGCTCCAGCACCAGATCATTGCCGGACATGGAGATGATATAGTTGGGTAACCGGTCCAGGGCACTCGTCGACGTCTTGCCATCGAGCGTCGCCCCGCCGGCGGTCGTCCCGTTGCGGGTTGTCGGATCAACAATAAGAGCGCCGCTGGTGATGTCGTAGCCGCTGAATGAGTAGTGGTTACCGTTTTTACCGCCCGAGCCGACTTGTGCGTAGAGCACCCCGCTGGCAAGGCCGGTGTCAAGATCGACAATGATCCGCCCACCGCCATTATCTTCATTTTCATTGTTGTTTGAACCGGCGCCGTCCTGGATGTTGATGACCAGGAAATCGGCGTTCGCATCGGTCGCGAAAGTCGCCGTGGTCTCGCTAGCGGTGGTTCCCCTGTCGAGAATGGCGCCGGTGCTGCCGCGATAATCTGACGATGTGCCATCGGCGGTGAGAAATTCGACCAGATAGGCCTGATCGTAGACCGCTTGCGTTTCGACAAGTGAAAGCGTGTTGCCGATGACCGATACCGTCAATTCATTGATCGAACTGCCATTGTCGCCGACAAGATTGGCGGCGCTGTACGACCCGGAGCCAAGCGCCACATCGGAGAAGGCGTAGTTGTCGTTAATGGCTATGTTGTTGCCGGAAACACTGAGAACGTGCCCGGAATAGGTTCCGGCAACGAGGTCAACCGTGACCGTATAGCTCTGTCGGTTTTCCTGCAAACCATTGTTGGCGTTATGGTCATAGCCCCCCATTGCCGTGATCTGCACAGTCGTGGTGCGCGGCGGAATGGTGAAGGTGGCAGGGGTCGTGCCGTCGGTATTTTCACGATAGCCGATGGCGGTCGAGACAAGATCAAGCTGCGAACCGCCCGCCGTTAGCGCCGGATCGATGGTAATGCCGAGGGGTATGGCGTTGTCTTCAGCACCGCTCGCGCTCGTCGGCACGACGACCAGGCTGCCCTGGGAACGATCAAGCGTGACGGTGGCAGTGTCGGTGCCGCCATTGCCGTCGTCAATGACGTAATCGAACAATTCGGTTCCCTGACCCAGAACAGAAGTCGTAACGCTCAACGTTCCATCAGGCAGACGTTCAATATTGGTTTTGGTTTTAAGGGTGATCGGCGTGTTGTCGACCAATGTGTGAACCGTTCCATCCGACGGATCAATGATCTGCGTAATGGTCAGCGGGTCGCCATCACCATCTGTATCCGCTACCGTACCGTTTGCGTCTGTCGCTCGCGGATCGATCATGGTCGGTGTGTTGCCGGTGATGGCGATCGGACCGTCATCGTTTGCAACGGGTTGTGCCAATACACCACCAAACAGCAATGCCTCGAAGGTTGATGAATCAATTTCACCTTGTTCAACTTCCAGCTGCCAATCGCCACCAAACGAGGCTGCACCGGTAAGGTCGTCAGAGGCTGCAACATCTGCTCCCGTCGCAATGGCGAGCGCTTCGACAGCAGAAACGCCCCTGGCATTGGCGGCAAAATCACATCCGTAGATCAACAGGTCAGCATCTTCTGACAATGCAGAACGAATGATCGCCATCTCATCGGCGTGTCTGCCGTTCATTGAGGCTTCTGTCAGCTTGGTACTGCCCAGATCAAGCGTGCCGGACCGACCATGGGAGACAATATGGATTGCATCCACGCCCTCTCTCCCGGCAAGCGCCTGAGCCATTTGTTCAACGCCATCCCTGTCCGAGTGGAGCACAACCACTTCGATTGATGGATGAACTTCCGCGAGAATCGCCTCACGATCTTCGACAGCTGCATCAATAAACAGGATTTCCCGCGAAACAGGCTGGTGTGCTTCGTTTTGGTCTGACAAGTTGTCGTTGTGTGCAACCTGTTCAGCCCATGCATCCGCGTCGGCCTGAGCGACTTCGTTCATCGCCGCTTCCGCAGTATCCACGCCTGCGGCATCAAGCAGGATCCTCGGTTCCAACGCGAGGCGGTCACTGCCCCTGACCCCCGGTGAAGACAAAAGTGCTTCAAGTGAAGAAACTGTATCCTGGAACTTTGGTGCGTTATCCAGTTCGGTTTCGGCCGAAGTAGCCGAATTGATCAAGCGATCGAGTATCTTGCGCATCGAATGCCTCGTGTTTTGGAGATCCCGCAAAACTCCAACGTGCATCCGCCCGTGTTATTACAACTATAAATTGTATATTAACAAGTCGTTAATTCCTGATTTGTGTTTCAATTTCAATCCCAATTTTTGATTTTTTTAACGATTTGGTGGAATCGAGTACGTCGCCGTTGCGTGTGCAACCAGCATTTCGTCCGTTTTCGTGTAGATTGATACTTCGGTCACGGACAGTCGTTTTCCGATTTTCAGCATGTTTCCAATGGCATAAAGATCGCCAACAGGTTTGGAGACAAAATTGATATTCAAATTCGTCGTCACAGCCAGCGCTTCCCTGCCAATGTAAGCCAGCGTGAGAAAATAGGCAGCGACATCCGCCAGCGCAAACATGCTGGGTCCCGATACAGTGTTTCCGGGTCGCAAATCACTATCGGAAACCGGAAATTCAATACGAATCTTTCCCGGCTGCAGATCAGAGATCGTGAATTGATACCGGTCCGCTTGCGGAAACACTTCCGAAGCATATTCTGCGAGTTCGGTGGCGGTGAATTTTAAAGGCGTATCCATCGCTACACGCTCTTCTGCCAGGCCGGTTTCTCCTTGGCAAAGAAGGCTTCAATACCCTGTTGCGTTTCCTTGCTTTCCCAACAATCCGCCAATTCTTCGGCTGTGCTTTTCATAACGTCCTCATCAATAACAGGCCCCAGTTTTCGCACAAGGCGTTTTGCGCGCGCCACAGCACCCGGCGCGGCTTGCAGATAGGGCGCGATTTCCTCTTCCAATGCCAGGTCAAGCTGTGTATCAGCAACGGCTCGCGAAATCAGGCCGAGCCGAACTGCCTCTTCTCCCCTGAACGGCTTGCCTGACATGAACACTTTACGGGCGTTGCTTTCACCCATTCGTGCAACCACGTATGGGCTGATGGTCGCCGGAACAAGGCCAAGGCGGGTTTCTGTCAGGGCAAATTTGGCCTGCTCTGCTGCAATTGTCAGATCACAGGTGCTGATCAAGCCAATGCCACCTCCGTACGCCTGCCCCTGAATTCGGCCAATCATTGGTTTTGGAAGCGTATTGAGCAGGTTGAGCATTCTCGCCAACTTCATTGCTTCGGCCACCCGTGTGCTTCGGTCTGCCTCGAACTGGCTGCGCATCCAACGCAGATCGCCTCCCGCACAGAAGCTCTTGCCTTCAGCTGTCAGAACCACCAAACGTATTTCCCGGCTCTCCGAAATCCGGGTCGCCGCGTCGGTCAGTTCGTCAATCATCTTTCCGGACATAGCATTGTGAATTTCGGGTTGGTAGAGCTTGAGCGTCGCGATGCCCCGTTCATCCTCTGTCAGCTTAATTGTCTGATAGGTCATTGAACGCTCCTAAGGCTGGTTGCAAAACTTCCGGCAGCTTCAAGCCCGGGCAGGTCAACCCCGGTTTCAAACCCAAGTCCCGCAACCATTTTTACAACCGCTTCGGTTGCCACGTTGCCAGCCGCGCCGGGGGCATACGGGCATCCACCCAATCCCCCGACAGAGGAATCGAAAGTGCGAAGTCCTTTTTCAAGACTTAACTGGATGTTTTCAAGCGCCCGGTTGTGCGTATCATGAAAATGACCCGCCAGCTTTTCAGGCGGTGCAACTTTCAACACTGCGTCCAGCATGTGCCCAATCGAATCCGGGGTTCCCTTTCCAATCGTGTCACCAAGGGAAATCTCGTAGCAACCTGCATCGAGCAAGACACCAGCCAGCCATGCAACCTTGCCCGGATCAGTTGGGCCATCAAACGGGCAGTCGGTTACACAGGAAATATACCCGCGAACAGGCACCTTGTCGGCAATTGCGGCTTCAATGACCGGCAGAAACCTTTCGACGCTTTCCTCAATTCCCACATTGATGTTTGCCTTGCTGAAACCTTCGCTTGCCGCCCCGAACACGGCAACTTCATCCGCGTTTGCCGCACGGGCGCGCTCATAACCCTTCATGTTCGGGGTCAGTACGGCATAGGAAACCCCGGCTTTGCGTTTGATCTGATCCATGACCTCGTCAGCATCGGCCATTTGCGGCACCCATTTGGGCGAAACAAATGCAGTTGCCTCAATCTTGGCAAGACCGCAATCGGACAATTTGTTGATCAATGTGACTTTCTGCTCGGTCGGAATGACTGCTTTTTCGTTTTGCAAACCGTCACGCGCCCCGACCTCAAAAATAGTGATCGTGTCAGTCATCACCATCTTCCAGCTTTACAAGCAGATCACCATCTTCGACCTGGTCTCCTTCCCCAATTCCCACCATCTCAACCACGCCATCACGCGGGGCGACAAGCGTATGCTCCATTTTCATGGCTTCCAGCACAACAAGCGTGTCGCCTTCCTTCACCGTAGCACCAGCCCTGGCGAAAAGTTTTCTAACCAGCCCCGGCATTGGAGCCACAACAGCATCTTCTGTTGTTCCCATCTCGGCACTACCTACAAGGGCATCTGGCACTTCAAACTCAAACGCCGCCACATCGTCGAAAACAACCAATTTGCTACGATAGACAAACACCTCCGGGGTGGACCTTTCATCGACACACTCGGGGTCTGTAAACCATTCGGTATCATCCTCTCCCTCGCGTATTACCTTTGCCTGCCATACCCCCCCGTTTTGCCGGAGTACAGCCTCCAGGGTCTGGCCTTCGTAACGAAGTGCCTGGATCCATTTCGGGCTCTGCCAAACTGCAAACCCGTGCAAACGGTCAAACGGATCGGAAAAGAAATTCTCTTCATCCGAGCCGTCAATATCCGGCTGCAACGGCATATCCAGCGCGTGTTTGGCAGCAATCACAACAACAGCGTCCGGTGGCACTATCGGCGCTGTCAGTTCGTCAATATCGCGTTCAATCAATCCGGTATCGACTTTGCCGGATGCGAAGCCTTCATGATTGCAAAGTGCCCTTAAGAACCTAGCATTGGTAACCGTTCCGGCAATCCGAGTTTCGCCCAAGGCCTCATCAAGCATGGAGAGTGCTTCCAGGCGGTCCTCGCCATGCGCGATTACCTTCGCGATCATCGGGTCATAAAACGGAGAGATCGTGTCGCCTTCAACAACACCTGAATCGTTTCGGACTTCGCTTGAGAATTCGAGGAATTCCAGGGTTCCGGTCGCAGGAAGAAACCCTTTTGGCACATCTTCCGCATAAAGCCTTGCTTCGAACGCATGGCCATTGATCGACAGTTCATCCTGGAACTTCGGCAGGTATTCGTCATTGGCGACCCTTAATTGCCATTCCACAAGATCGACGCCGGTAATTGCCTCTGTTACCGGATGCTCGACTTGCAAACGGGTGTTCATTTCCATGAACCAGAATTTGTCCGGCTGCAATCCATCAGAACCATCGACGATGAACTCGACTGTTCCGGCACCCGAATACTCGATTGCCTTGGCCGCCATCACCGCGGCCTCACCCATGGCGTTGCGCATTTCCTCGGTCATGCCAGGCGCAGGTGCTTCCTCAATCACCTTCTGGTGCCGCCGCTGCAGCGAACAGTCTCTTTCAAACAAGTGTACGACATTGCCGTGCTTGTCGCCAAATACCTGAATCTCGATATGTCGGGGAGCCGTCACGAATTTTTCGATCAAAACCCGCCCGTCCCCGAAACTGGCTTCGGCTTCACGTACTGCACTTTCCAGTGCAGCATGAAAATCCAAGGCATCATTGACTTTGCGCATTCCTTTCCCGCCGCCACCGGCACGCGCCTTGACCAATACGGGATAGCCGATTTTTTCTGCCTCTTTTGCCAGAAACCCAGGTTCCTGATTGTCACCATGATACCCTGGAACAATCGGAACGTTTGCGGACTCCATCAGTTTTTTGGCTGCATCTTTCAACCCCATGGCACGAATGGCATCGGCGGATGGTCCCACGAAAACAAGGCCGGCAGCTTCAACGGCTTCCACGAAATCGGGGTTCTCAGACAAAAACCCATACCCGGGATGAATGGCGCCGGCGCCGGTCTGAAGTGCGGCGTTTATAATTTTTTCTGTTTGCAGATAGCTTTCCGCGCTGGGTGAAGGGCCTATATGGACGGCTTCATCCGCCAGCAATCTGTGTTGGGCGTTTTCATCTGCGTCAGAGTAAACCGCAACCGTTTCGATGCCCAGTTCACGGGCGGTTCGGATAATACGACAGGCGATTTCTCCGCGGTTTGCTATGAGGAGTTTTTCAAACATCATTATACCTCGATACGCGATGTCAGTAGTTTCAGGCTTGCACCGCCAAACAGAAGGGCGAATGCTAGGTCAAACCAACGTTTCAACATCGCATAGCTTCGTGCCACGGCTCTGCTCGAGAACAGAAAACCATAACCAATGAAAACGAGCACACCTATTCCAAGCAGTACGAGATAAAGTTCGAACACAGCCAGATAACCGGCATCGGAAGGCAATGCCAAAGCGTATATTGACCCCCAGGCAAAAACTGCCTTGGGATTGGTCAGGTGAATCAAAAGGCCCTTCCAAAACAGGTTGTTTCCCGAAACCTTTGTCAACGTGGTTGTCTGCGGCCATGCAGCACTTTTCAAGGACTTGAAGGCCAGGAACAACAAATAGGCTGCCCCCAAATACCGCACGACATCAAACAACCAGGCGTTGGCTACCATGACGGCGCTCATGCCTACCGCACTTGCGAAACCCCAGCTGGCGGAACCTACCAGTACACCGCTTGCGATGGTCAACCCTGCGCGCCTTCCATGCTCCATCGCCGTTGACGAGATGGCAAGCGTGGCGGGCCCGGGTGATGCTCCCGCCAGAAACCAGCCAAACAAAATCATTGCCAAGTGATAAATATCCATTCGCTACATCCTGAACACGCCGAATTTGGTTTCTTCAATCTCGGCATTAAGGCTTGCCGAAAGGCTGAGTGCCAGCACCTGTCGTGTGTGACGAGGGTCTATAATTCCGTCGTCCCAAAGGCGCGCCGATGCATAGAGCGGATGAGACTGTTCCTCAAACATTTCAATGGTCGGACGTTTGAACTCGGATTCTTCTTCTGCGCTCCAACTTCCTCCGCCTTTTTCTATGATGGCACGTTTGACCTGGGCCAATACCCCGGCTGCCTGCTCCCCACCCATCACGGAAATGCGCGAGTTTGGCCAGGTCCACATGAAACGCGGAGAATAGGCCCGCCCTGACATTCCGTAGTTTCCAGCGCCGAACGAACCACCAATAAGCATGGTAATTTTCGGGACCTTTGTGGTTGAAACCGCAGTCACCAGTTTTGCACCGTCCTTGGCAATACCGCCTGCCTCGTACTTTTGGCCAACCATGAAGCCCGTGATGTTTTGCAAAAACACGAGCGGAATTTTTCTCTGGGAACAAAGTTCCACAAAATGCGCGGCCTTGAGCGAACTTTCAGAAAACAGTACCCCGTTGTTTGCGACGATACCGACCGGCATCCCCATCACATGCGCAAAGCCACAAACAATAGTTGTTCCATATCGCGCCTTGAATTCGTCGAACCGGGAACCATCAACGACACGGGCGATCACTTCACGCACATCGTAGGGTGTTTTCAGATCCGGAGGCACCACACCCAAAATCTCTTCGGGATCGTAAAGCGGCTCTTCTGACATCTCCAGTCGCAGCTGATCGGGTTTTGTGCGGTTGAGGTGGCGCAAAGTCTCCCGTGCCAGGGCCAGCGCGTGTTGGTCATCGTCGGCAAGAATGTCTGCTACACCGGAAGTTGCGGTGTGCATTTCCCCGCCGCCAAGCTCTTCTGAAGTCACAACCTCGCCGGTTGCCGCTTTAACCAACGGCGGTCCGGCCAGGAAAATTGTTCCCTGCTGCTTTACGATGATGGCGACGTCAGACATGGCTGGAAGATAAGCGCCCCCTGCTGTGCACGAGCCCATGACAACCGATATTTGCGGTATGTTGCGGGCCGAAAGGTTGGCCTGCATGTAGAAAATCCGGCCAAAATGTTCGCGGTCGGCAAATCCTTCTGCCTGTTGCGGCAAGTTGGCCCCGCCACTGTCGACCAGTGTAACGCAGGGCAATTCGTTCTCGCTGGCAATTTCGAGTGCGCGCAGATGTTTCTTCACGCTCATCGGATAGTAGGTGCCGCCCTTGACGGTGGAATCATTGCAAATCACCATGACTTCCATGCCTTCGACACGTCCAATACCGGTGATCAGGGAAGCGCAAGGCGATTCACCGTTAAACATCCCGTGAGCGGCCGTCGACCCGATCTCCAGAAATGGTGAGCCGGGATCCAGCAGATTGGCGACGCGATCGCGCGGAAGCAATTTGCCACGGCTCAGATGACGGGCCCGCGATTTTTCCGAACCGCCCCGAGCTGCAAGATTGGCAACTTCCCGAACCACCGAAAGATGCTCAAGATTGCCTTCCAGATTGGCGGCATATAATGGCGAGGCAGTCGAGATTTTTGACTGGATGACGCTCATGTTTTCTGCAACTCCCTTGTGGCGCGTGCCTTCAATTCCTTGCGGATGATCTTGCCGGTAACGGTCATGGGAAGACTGTCAACAAACGCGATCTCGCGGGGGTATTCGTGCGCGGAGAGCTTGTTGCGCACAAACCGGGCCATGTCGTCGGCAAGCTCATCATTTCCTGAAAAGCCGGGTTTCAGCAGAACATAGGCTTTTACGATCTCGGTTCGTTGTTTGTCCGGCTTGCCAATCACACCAACTGAAGCGACCGCTTCATGTTTCAAAAGGCAATCTTCAATTTCCGCTGGCCCGATACGATAACCCGCCGACGTAATCACGTCATCGTCACGCCCTACAAACCGAATGTATTCGCCCTCCCGAATACCCCGGTCACCTGTCAGCAGCCAGTCTCCACGGAATTTGTCTTTGGTTGCTTGCGGATTATTCCAATATTCAAGCATCATGGAAGCCGAACCGCGCTTTACAGCGATGTCGCCTTCCTGCGCAGTCGGTTCCCCTGTTTCGTCTATCACGTCAGCATCATGGCCTGGAACGGGACGGCCCATGCAACCGGGTTTTGGTTCAAACAGTTCTCCGCAGGTTGCAACAACAAGATTGCATTCGGTTTGTCCGTAAAATTCGTTGATGGTCAGTCCGAGCGCCGTACGTCCCCAGTCCAACATTTCCTCTCCCAGCGGCTCGCCGCCGCAACCAACGCTGCGCAGGCCGGTTAACGATTCCCCTTCTGCTTTCAGCATCCGCAGGGCGGTAGGGGGAAAAAAGACGTTCCTTACATTGCCTTTGGCAAGGATCTGCGCGCACCGTTCGCCTGTGAATTTTTCCATTCTCGACGCTATACAGGGAATTCCAAAATGGAGCGCGGGCATCAATACATTCATTAATCCCCCGATCCATGCCCAGTCGGCAGGTGTCCAGAATGCATCGCCATCTTGTGGCAACAAGTTATGAAACATTTCCACACCGGGCAGATGACCCAACAAAACGCGGTGTCCGTGCAAGGCTCCTTTTGGCGGACCGGTTGTGCCGGATGTGTAAATTATCAGACCCGGCGTTTCCGGCGAGGTGTCCACTATTTCAAAAACTTCCGGATGGTTAGGGGAAATATCTGTCTCGGGAACAAGAACATGTTCCAACCTGGACATCCGTTTGAATGTCTCGGAGAACTTTGCGGCATGATCGGCATCCGTCACAATGGCTCTTGCCCCTGAATTTTCCAAACGGGTTTCAAGGGCTTCCTCGCCAAACAAGGTAAACAGGGGAATTGAGATGGCACCCATTTTCCAAACAGCAATATGGGCGGCTGCAGTCCAGGGTGACTGGGTACGTAAAATACCGACCCTGTCGCCTTCCCTGACGCCTTTTTCAACCAGCAGCTTTGCAAGTTGATTGGACATGACTTTCAATGCGCCGAATGAAATGTCCCGCCTTTCATTACCGGTGAGATCAATAATTGCGGTTCGCTGCGGATCTGTTTCCGCCCACTTGTCGCAAACGTCATAGCCCATATTGTACCGGTCCGGCAGGTTCCATTGAAACCCTGCACGTAATTCATCATAGGTTTTTCCGGCAGGTAACATTCTCTAGCGTTCCCAATATGAAAGATAACTTTCAAGGATCAGCGCCTGACGAGCGGTTTCACTCATCAGACAGGAAGTGATTGCCGGGCCACCACCGGTTCCCCCTCCCCACTGCGAATACTCATAGTCACAAAGCGCGTCGCGGTAGCCGATCCATTTGCGCTGCATGTCTCTCAACGGTGCCAGTTTTTCCGGAGCGTTCCACCCTTCAGACTTGGCTTCGGAATCATTTTTCTCTTCTGCACGAACCAGTTGCTTGTAAACCTTGTTCAAACGCACATCCCAGAAAATGCGCTCCGCCTCGGCACAAGAGCCCATTCCTACAGTTGTTTCACCACCGTCATTGTTGGCCATGCAATCATTTGCCATCAGACCGATACAGCTTTGATGAAACTGTGGTTTCTTTTCGTTCAGACATTGCTCCAACAACTCGGGCCTGGATTTGAACTCCTGCGCAAACAACAGCGACGGTGAGGCAATGACAAGCAGGAGCGGCAGAACAAACCGAAACATTATGCAGTTTCTTTCATCAGTTCACGGCCACACAACATGCGCCGGATTTCAGAGGTTCCAGCGCCGATCTCCATCAATTTTGCGTCGCGCATCAAACGGGACACAACAGAATCGTTGAGATAGCCTGCTCCGCCCATTGCCTGCACGGCCTGAATGGCCTGAAACATTGCCTGCTCTGAAGCATAAAGTACCAGGGCGGCAGCATCCTGACGGGTTACCTCACCACGATCACAGGCGGCAGCGACAGCATACAGATATGCTCGTGCAGAGTTCATGGCAGTGTACATGTCGGCGATCTTGCCCTGCATAAGTTGAAAATTGCCAATCGGTTCACCAAACTGTTTGCGTTCGTGCATGTAGGGCATGATCTCATCTAGGCACGCGTGCATGAGCCCCACTCCAAGTGACGATAGCACCACGCGCTCGTAATCGAGACCAGACATCAGCACATTAACGCCCTTGCCCTCCTCACCCAGAATATTCTCGAACGGCACCTCGACATCTTCAAATATCAATTCGCCAGTGTTTGAGCCGCGCATACCGAGCTTGTCGAAATGCTCGGAAGTTGAAAAACCGGTCATCGATTTTTCAATCAGGAACGCGGTCATGCCACGCGGCCCGGCCTCCATGTCGGTTTTGGCATAAACAACCAATGTGTCGGCGTCTGGACCGTTTGTAATCCAGTATTTGCTTCCATTGAGAACAAAACGGTCGTTCTTTTTGTCTGCACGAAGGGTCATTGAAACAACGTCGGAACCGGCGCCTGCCTCGGACATGGCCAACGCACCCACATGCTCGCCCGATACGAGTTTCGGCAAGTATTTTTGTTTCTGTTCTTCGTTGCCGTTCAGCCTAATCTGGTTGACGCAAAGGTTTGAATGGGCCCCCACTGACAGCGACACCGAGGCAGAAGCCCTTGCGATCTCCTCAAGTGAAACCGAATGGGCAAGGTAACCAAGACCTGCCCCGCCATATTCTTCCTCGACCGTGATGCCGAGCAAACCCACCTGGCCAAGCTCTTTCCAAAGATGCATCGGAAATTCGTTTGTTTTGTCAATCTCGGCAGCAAGTGGTTTGATCTTATCCTGCGAAAACCGGTGAGACAGCTCGCGCAATGCCTCAATTTCATCTCCAAGTGCGAAATTCATGCTTGCAAAAAACATCAGACCAATTCCTCCATTGAAGTCGTTTCCAGATGCGGCAGCCCAACTGTCGAGCGGACAAGGTTTACATAGATTTTTTCGATCTGTTTTGCAGACAGGCGCCCACCATAACGATACCAGGTATTGACACCGGTCATCATTCCGATGATTGCCATCGAAGTCACCGAAACATCGTCAATCGCAAAATCACCATTGCATAAAATCTGGCGCAATTTGCGTTCGTACTGCTGCCTGAGTTGCATGACTTCCCGATACGGCTCTGTTTCGAGGTTCCGCAATTCCATGTAGGCGATAAACACTTCCTCGGGTTTGTCGATGTGATAGCGAATATGAAAGCGGGTAAACGCTTCGATCGCCATTACAGGATCTTGTGGAATTTTGGCATCCTCGAGGGCTTTCAACAGCGTTTTCAGATGATCAACCATCATCCGGTGCAGAATTGCCTGTTTTGTGGGAAAATGATTATAAAGCGCTCCCACCTGAAGACCGCAGGCAGAAGCAATCTGGCGCATGGAAACTGCTGCATAACCCCGAAGGGCAAACAGCCTGCTCGCTTCCTCCAATACGCGCGCCGCCGTTTCGACGCCCTTTGAACCGACAGTCCTCGCCATGCCTCGAATAATGCATACAAAGCCGATGCGATCAACAATTAAATGAACGACTGTTTTTTTAAATTCCGATCAGTTTTCAAACCATTTGATCCATTGAACGTGCGGATTTGCTTGTGCCAATAATTTGCGTTTACCGCCCGGCCACGCCTGAATCACAAGTTCAGGGGTGTTCTGTGCATTCATTTCAAAGCTTAACCAGACAAGTGGATTGTCGCTTGTCGCCATTTCCCCATAGCGCGAGAAAGTATCACATATGGAATACTTGACCGCATCAGGAAAATACTGCCATGCGATCGTGTGATAAAAAACACGGCAACTTCCGCTGCAAGGATGGCTTTTGAGCATGTCCTCGACCCATTCAGCAGCATCAGCCTTTGCAAGGATCGGCGGATCAGCCCGTGCAATTTCAATTGCTGCTTTGGTGCGCGCAATCCGTTCGAGTTGGTCCGGCCAAATATATGCTATCAATCGATCACAGTTTTCCTGGTCGGAAACCGGCAACGAGTTCAAATCGCATCCACAGCGCAACACGATGTCCGGTGTTCGCTCGTCAAACAAATTGCCATCCCATTCCGGACTGAGAGAAACTTTTGATGTCTGTTGTCCGTAGAATTTGTCACGGAGTTTGTAAGCAAACTTGTCCAACTGCAGGTTTAGCCCGGCACTGCATCCCAACTCGAACAGCGAGACTGGCATATCAAATCGCTTTAGAACGCTCTGCAAACCAGCATATACTATCGAGGCGCGGCGCACCTCGTTTGTCTGTGGTGCAACGTCCAAAAAAGCATCAATGTCAGCGTCATAATCATGAAGCGCGTCGAACACAACGTCGATCATTGCGCTATCGTCAAACTTTGCATCTGGCGCATAAAACGGCTGCAGTTCTGGCAGATCACCGTTTCTCACAAGATAGTGCAACGCTCCAGCCAAACGGAGTGGCACTGCATCTTCCGAAGCATCGGGCTTACCACCCTGCCATTCCAGGATTCGCGTTCCTGTGGCGGTCTTCTTGTCGAGCTTTGCCCCGATGCCCGACATCAAGCGTTCCATGAATGGTGAACCCAACGCCCCGCACCATTGTGCCTGGTCGGCAAATGCCTGTCGAACGCTTAATTCATCATCATTCATCTGATTGCTCCATGAGTCGGTTTTACTTGCTGGCCTTCTCAGATTGCAACAATCGAAATCTTACGTTAGGTTAACTCTGGGTCGATTACAGGCCCCCTACCCTTCGTGAATTCTTGGAGAAAAAGCATGAATCTTAGCGCCCCTACTACCATTGTATTTTTTATTTCCGCTGTAATTGCCGTTCTCGGCATCCTCGCCGGGGTTGGAGTGTTGGCGGTGTTGCCGATAGCGCCATTTTGGCTGGTCACTGTTGGCTGGATCGTTCTGGCGGCTGGCTGTTTGCTAAAAGGCGTCTAGAAAGACAAGCCGTTCGAAATCAAACAAGTAACCGGGGCAGCTTTTGCTGCCCTTTCTGTTTGAAATTGTCCTTTTCTTAAAGTAAGGACAGAGCATGACCTCCATTAAAATCAGAAAACCGGATGACTGGCATTTGCATTTGCGCGATGGCGAGATGCTTCAAGGTGTATTGCCGTATACCGCACGCCATTTTGGCCGCGCGATCATCATGCCCAACCTCATTCCCCCTGTTACAAAGACCACGGACGCGAAAGCGTACCGGGATCGGATTATGGCGGCCCTGCCGAAGGGAATGAAATTTGACCCGTTCATGACGTTGTATTTGACCGAGGATACAGATCCGGCAGATGTGGAAGCCGGATTTGCTTCAGGTATTGTCAAAGCCGTCAAGCTGTATCCCGCTGGGGCGACCACCAACTCACAATCAGGGGTTCGTGATTTTGACAAGGTTCAAGGCGTGTTTGAGAAGATGGCAGAAATCGGAATGCCGCTGTGTATGCACGGCGAAGTCACCGATGACGATATTGACATTTTCGATCGCGAGGCCGTGTTCATTGACCGCGTGTTAGACCCTCTTCGCAGGAAGCATCCCAACCTTCGCGCTGTTCTGGAACACATTACAACCAGGCAGGGGATAGACTATGTGCGCTCGGGTGGCGAAACAATCGGTGGAACAATCACCACCCACCATTTGATCATCAACCGCAACGCTATTCTGGTTGGCGGTATCAAGCCCCATTTTTATTGCCTGCCGGTCGCAAAACGAGAGGAACACCGACTTGCCCTGCGCGAGGCTGCAACTTCTGGTGAAACATCATTCTTCCTTGGAACCGATTCTGCACCACACACAGACGACCTGAAGGAACATGCCTGCGGTTGTGCAGGTTGTTTTACGGCAGCTAATACCATGAGCCTGCTTGCCCACGTGTTCGAAGACGAAGGTGCACTCGACAAGCTTGAGGCCTTCGCCTCATTGAACGGGCCGCGGTTTTATGGTGTTCAGCCAAACGAAGAAATCATGACGTTGACGAAGCAGGACGCTATTGTTGATTACCCTGAAAAAATCGAAACAGGTGGTGGACCGGTGACGGTTTTTGATCCGATGTTCGATGTCAAATGGGCCGTCAGCGTTTGAAAATCACAACACTAGCAACTTCGAAACGCCAACGGTGCAGCAATTTCTGACTTGAGTGGAAAGCAAAAATTCAACCGCCATCAGATTTTGGTGGTCCTTGTTTGCGTCGTCATTTTCGCGTTGGGTCAGTTTCACCGCGCATCCGGCAGCGTATTCTCTCCCATCTTGATTGAGCAATTCGCGCTCGGCGCAGCGACGATCAGCATTGTTATTTCGTCGATGTATCTTGCTTCGGTTATCGTGCAGGTTCCGTTTGGTTGGGCGCTGGATCGCTACGAACCCCGCCTTGTCCTGAGCATTTCCATCGGCCTGGTTGCGTTGGGTACACTCGTTTTTGCTATCGCGGCGAATGTAGAGACGGTACTGGTCTCAAGAATAATGATCGGAATCGGCCTTGCAGCAATGGGGCCTGCAAACCATGTGATCGTGGCACGCAATTTCAAACGCACCGATTTTGGCTATGTCAGTGGCCTTGTGGTGACCATGGGCGGTATCGGCGGAATTTTGGGTACATTACCCCTAGCCTATGTTCTTGAGCGCATTTCCTGGATCACCGTTTTCGGGTTTGTTGCAGTTGTAAACCTTGTTCTTGTGATTTTGATCTTCCGGGCAGTGAGACCGGATGAAAACGTTGAAGAAGAACCTGGTTACGAGGCAGAAGAAGTCGGTTATATCGACCTTCTCAGGCAACGCGAGATTCAGAAGATACTGGTGTTGGGGTTTGTGACATTTGCACCGATTGTCACCATTACCGGACTTTGGGGCGGACCATACCTTCAAGACGTCGCTCGCCTTGATGCTGAAAGCACCGGAGCGGTTCTCCTTTCGCTTTACGTCTCATCAATTGTGGCAGCCTATGTCTTTGGGTGGATGGACCGCAATTTCCGCTCCCGGTATTCCATTGTCATGGTTTCCGCTTCCGGTTCAATTTTGTGCTGCTTTCTCCTCGCAACGCTGAATTTTCAAGGACCGTTTTTGCCGATCGTACTACTTGTGACGATGGTGTTCGCACAGCAGTTTTACATACCGCTGGGTGCCCATTTGCGGAAAACCGTTCCGCAAAAATCGATTGGTCGGGCCTCCACATTGCTTCTGCTGGTATCGGTTGCAGCCATCCCGATACTGCAAGTCGGGTTTGGAATGGTGATCGATTTGGGGGAACGTATGGGACTAGAACGCCAGCAGGAATACGGCCTTGCATTCGGGATGGTCGGTATTGTTATCCTGTTGTGTCTGGCAATCTATGCAACGTCCAAACATGTGAACAACTAGCGATCAGCATTATTGACCAATCCACCTTGGTGCAGGTCATTCCTTTCAAATATTGCAAGCAAACCTTGCCCTTCTCGATGCCGCTTCGCTTCAATGCGCGGACGCTGGCGCCTTACCACTGGGTAGTAACCAAGCATTCAGAAGCTGTAGCAACTGGCTCTGAAAGGAGCGGTCATTGTTTGTTGCACAGAACTGTTCGGCCATTGAATGCAGCAGAAAGGCCTGAACTCCCTCTGCCTGCAGAACAGCAGAAATATCATCACGATACGGGCGTGCGCTCAGCCAATCTTGCAAAACCTCTGCCATGCGCAGAAAGGTCAGGGAAATGGGTCCTGCCTCCCCCTCCACAGCGACGCCGGAATGCCTCATAATCAGGTCAAACAGGTACCGCTCGCTGGTAGCGAAATCGCAAAGCGGCCTCAATACGCTGATCATTTCTTCAACAGAACCGGGGGCCGTGGTATCGGCAAGCGCGTCCAGATGTCGATCCATGCGCTCGGCTACAACCAGTTCCATCAGGGCATCCTTGTCGGAAAAATGGGCAAAGAAAGTACCCTTCGCCGTGCCAGCCCGCAGAACCACTTCTTCAATGCGCAAAGCGGCAAACCCGACTTCTTCGATTATCTCGTTCGCTGCGGCTATCAAACGGGATCGGGTTTCCAGTTTTCTTTGTTGCGTTGCTCTGGCCATGTCGTGTTTTCACAAAAATAATGACCCGGGTCAAATTTAATATTGACCGTGGTCATTTTATTATTATATTGACCATAGTCAATTTAAGGATCCCCCATGACCCAAAAACACATTTTCATCCTGAACGGCCATCCAGCCGAGAAATCCCTGAACAAAACCCTTGCGGAAAGCTATGCCGCGGCGGCCAAAAATTCCGGGCACGAAGTTCGGCTAACCCATCTGCATGATTTGGATTTCGATCCGGATTTCGGTTTCGGCGGATATGGCCAGGTCAAACCATTGGAACCAGCGCTGGAAGCAGTATTGAGTGACCTTGAATGGAGCGAGCACTTTGTTCTTAACCTTCCCCTATGGTGGGGTGGAGCGCCTGCAAAACTCAAAGGGTTGTTTGATCGTGCCCTGCTTCCCGGGCGAACATTTGACACCAAGAACCCACACATCTCCGGTTTGCCTGCACCGATGTTAACCGGACGCACAGGCCATGTGTTCATCACTTCCGACACTCCCTCATGGTTCTTGCGTTGGATCTATCACAACCCGATCATCCATCAACTCGGCAAGCAAACGCTTGGGTTTATTGGCATCAAACCTGCCCGTTTCACATTGTTTCCTGGTGCCAGCCACCCAAAACCCGGCAAGGTGGAAACATGGATTTCCAAAACGAAAGCATATGGCAGCAAAGGTGTCTGATCATGTGATCTGACTGCCGAACTACACTAACCGGATTTACGCGTCTGCGACCTAGAGTCTGTCCCTTAGGGCATACCATGTCATCGCCAGGGGCAATAACGGCCAACGCAGGGCCGATCCTCCTGGAAAGCTCGGTGTTGGCAGTCCGGACATCACATCAAACCTGGCCATCTGGCCGTCAATGGCTTCTGCAACGATCCGCCCTGCCATGGTCGCCATGTGAACACCTGAACCGGAATAGCCGGAAATATTGACAATTCCATTTTGTCTGAACTCAAACAAGGGCAACCGGTTAACAGTGATGGCGAGTGTACCGCCCCATGCGTAGTCAATTCTGACCCCCTTTAGTTGCGGATAGGTTTTTTCCATCCGGGGACGCACGAGCCCCACAATGTCGCTGGGAAATCTGTAGCTGTAGGTTTCGCCGCCGCCAAAAAGCAAGCGATTGTCCTGCGAAAGTCGGAAATAGTTGACGACGAAACGCGTGTCACAAACCGCTTCGCGATCACGGATCAAATCGTCGCATATTGCTGGCTCCAGTGGCTCAGTTGCAACAATGAAATTGTTGATGGGCATCACACGCGCAGCGACTTCCCGGTCCAGGTTTTCAAGATACCCGTTGGTTGCCAGAACAACATGCATCGCTGAGATTCGTGCCTGGGAGGTTTTAACCACGCAGACTTGCCCTGTCTCGATGGAAGTGACGCGCGACAGTTCAAATATTTCGGCACCCGCCTTAACGGCAGCTTTTGCCAGCCCTTTTGCATAATTTAGCGGATGCAGATGCCCGGTATTCGTATCCACAATGCCGCCATGAAGGTCTGGCGAGTTCACCTTTTCTCGCAACGCCTCCGGCGACAAATAGGTCATTGATTTATAACCATAGCCCTCCCGGTAATGATCAACTTCTTCTTTTGCCTCGCGATTGTATTTCGTTCTGTGAAACGCCTCGATGATACCCGGCACATAGTTGCAATCGATTTTGTGCTTGTTTATCAAATCGCGAACCAGATCAGTTGCATCCACCCCGATGTCAAAGGCATCTTTCGCGGCGGTTTTGCCAACCTGCCGTTCAAGGTCATGGATTTCGACGCGTTGGCCGGTGCCCACCTGGCCGCCATTGCGACCCGAAGCCCCCCACCCGATCCGATGGGCTTCGACCACGCCAGTTTTGTAGCCGAGTTGCGCCAGGTGAAGCGCCGCGGAAAGGCCTGAATAGCCAGCACCAATGATCAGCACATCGAATTTCAGGTCACCTGCGGCGGACGCAAATGTTTGCAGTTCATTGGCAGTGGCCGCATACCATGAAGGCGGATGCTCACCCAATCGGTCGTTAATGTCGAGGACAGATTTTTGCATCACACGTTGAGAAGCAAATGCTCGCGTTCCCAGGGACTGATGACTTTCATGAATTCATCGTGTTCGGCCTGCTTCACCGCGGCAAATATGTCTACAAATTCAGGACCCAAGACGCGTCGCAGGTCATGCGATGCCTTCAGCGCGTCGACAGCCCCCAACAAACTTAGGGGCAAATCGCGACTGCGCTCGGAAAATTCCTCTTCCGCTTCCTTGCGTGGCTTGATCTTCTTGGTCATTCCCAAATAACCAGTCGCCAGCGAGGCTGCGATGGCAAGATAGGGATTTGCATCAGCACCCACGACACGGTTTTCCAACCTTCGGGCCGCAGGGTTCGAACGCGGTGCGCGCAAACCAGCCGACCTGTTGTCATGCGCCCATTCCAGGTTGACCGGAGCGGACATTTCCGGAACCAAACGCCTATAAGAATTCACGTAAGGCGCGGCAAAGGCACATGCATAGTACATGTATTTCTGCTGTCCGCCGACAAAGTGACGGAAATGGTCCGAAGCAGACCCGTCAGGCTCTGAAAAGATGTTGGAGCCATCCTTCGTTCGCACCACGCTTTGGTGGATGTGCATGGCGCTGCCAGGCTGTTCTTCCATCGGCTTGGCCATAAAGGTCGCGTGGATACCGCAGGTCAGCGCCGCTTCACGGATCAGGCGCTTGTAATGGAATACCTGATCAGCCAGTTCCAGCGGATCACCGTGGCGCAAATTGATCTCCAGCTGTCCCGCACCCGATTCCTGAATGATCGTGTCGATCTCAAGATTCTGGGCTTCGGCATAGTCATAAATGTGTTCAATCACCCGCTCGTGTTCATCGACCGCTGACAAGGAATATGCCTGGTTTGACAGGCTCTGGCGTCCTGAACGGCCAACCGGTGGCTCAAGCGGATAGTCCGGATCGGTGTTGGGCTTAGTCAGATAGAACTCGATTTCTGGGGAAACGACCGGACGCCAACCCTTACGCTTGTAAAGCCCAAGAACACGTTTCAATACATTGCGCGGTGCATATGAGATCTCGTTTCCGTCACGATCAAACGCATCGTGTATGACCTGTACGGACGGGTCATTGGCCCAAGGGACGGCACGCGCCGTTGATATATCGGGGGCAAGATAGATGTCCACATCAAGGTCATAGCCGTCAACATGAATGTCGGCATACTGGCCGGTAATCGTGGCCATGAACAGGGATATTGGCAGGCGAATTTCCGCTTCGCGAACATATTTGCTGGCAGGCATCACCTTGCCTCGTGCAACACCTGCCATGTCAGGCGTTACGCATTCTATCTCGTCGACATGGTTTTGCCTGATCCATTCAGTCAGCTTTTCCGCCGTATCCACTTCGGCGTCTGGTGAGATATTCAAGCCTATCTCGGGCTTTAACTTGGCCATAATTCACCTGGTTCAAACTGTTCGCAGACACCAACCCAAATCACGGTCGGAGACTTCGATATGATAGCTTTCCTCCTCGGTATATTTGCCACGGAGGTACATATCGAGGAACGTGCTGCCAAACGTGTCACGGAAGAACGCTGACTTGTCCAGTGTCGTCAGTGCTTCGCGCCATCGTGTCGGCAAGCTGACGCCCTGCTGCGCTTCCTGTCCTTCCACGGTTTCGGTGCCCGGGTCAACCTTGTTTTCGATGCCATGTTTAATGCCAGCAAGAACAGCGGCGCATAGCAGCACCGGATTTGCGTCAGCGCCGGCAATTCGGTGCTCAATGCGCCGATCAGCGACACCAGAGGACGGAATGCGCAATGAGACCAGCCGATGATTGTGTCCCCAATTACCGGAGCTGGGAGACCACCCATCATCGCGATACCGCCGGTAGGAGTTCGCAAAGGGCGCGCATAAAGCCATTGATGCCGGCATGGTTTCCAACAGACCGCCCACCGCATGGCGCAGTACTTGGTCATCTTCACCGAAGATATTGTTTCCGCCTTCGTCTAGTACGCTGACATGGATGTGACATCCGCTGCCCGCCTGACCTGCAAGCGGCATCGCCATAAAACTCGCCAACTGTCCATTGGCGGCAGCCACATTGCGGATGGCATGTTTCAACATCAGAAAATCGTAACAATGTCCGACCAGATCATCTGAATGGTCCAGGTTCATTTCAAACTGGCTTGCACCATACTCACAAACAATCGAGGTCAGGGGAATGGACTGAGCAGCGGCAACTTGTTTAACCTGATCAATAAACCCCTGAACATCGCGCAACGGTTCAAGCGCATAAACCTGCGGCCCTTCAAAGTGCGGCCAACCATTTGATGGTTTTAGTGGTACGGGCGGGTTTTCGGTCGGATCGAGCAAATAAAACTCCCCTTCCAACGCTGCAACCGGTTTCAGTCCGGCATCTGCGAATGCGTCTATTCGCGATTGCAGCACCGTCAGTGGATCGTAGGGATTTGGCTTGCCATTTGCATCAACCGCACGAAGCATGATCTGCGCAGTGGGAACATTCGACCAGGGAACCGGTCTCAAGGTGCCCGGAACAGGCATGTAGGCAACATCAGGGTCACCCATCAATGGCGGCTGCAACAACCCTTCGGAAGTCGCTCCCCGGACATCACAGTAAAGAAGCGAAAGGGGAAAACTTGCACCGTTCTTGTAAAGCTTCTCCAAACCGGCGCCGGGAAACTGTTTGCCACGCAAAATGCCGTTGGCATCCGCAATCAATACATCAATCGATTGCGGATGCGGGTTTTTTGCCAGGTAATCGTCGATTTCGGGATGCATGAAACCTCTGTTTTGTTCACAAGTAACGGTCATCACTCCGCGGATGGCAATGTCCTTTAATTTCCGCGGTATGGCAACCGGATTTATAAGTTTACGAGCCAATGTTTAATGGCTAAGCTGTTGTGATTACAATGGTCCTGTTGCCTACAGGGGAGTTAGGGAGTCCACATGAAAATCAAATCTGTTTTGCTGGCTGGTGCCGCGATTGCGTTGATCACACCTGCCAATGCCGAAGAAGACAAAGTTCTGAACATCTATAATTGGTCTGATTACATTGCCGAAGACACGATTGAGAAGTTCGAGAAGGAAACCGGCATCAAGGTAACTTATGATGTGTATGATTCAAACGAAGTTCTTGAATCAAAGCTGCTTGCCGGATCATCGGGATATGATGTGGTTGTCCCGACCGCCGACTTCATGGCACGCCAGATTGCTGCCGGTGTTTACCAGAAGCTCGACAAGTCGCAATTGCCAAACCTGAAGAACATGGACAACGACATCATGGGAACAGCTTCGTCATTTGACGAAAACAACGACCATGCCGTTGTTTATATGTGGGGAACAACAGGCATCGGATACAATGAAGCGATGATCAAGGAACGCCTCGGTGACGATGCTCCGACTGACAGTTGGTCTTTGATATTTGATCCGGAGAATGCCGCCAAGCTTGCAGATTGCGGCATCTCACTACTTAATGCGCCAACCGAGATGATCCCCTCGGCGCTAAATTACCTTGGAATGGATCCAACTTCAAAGAATCCGGAGGATTTCAAGAAAGCTGCGGATCTGCTTCTTACAGTAAAACCGCATGTGCGCTATTTCCATTCTTCCCAGTATATCAATGATCTGGCCAATGGCGATGTGTGCGTATCAGTTGGCTGGTCTGGCGACATATTCCAGGCGCGCGACAGGGCCAGCGAAGCTGACAATGGTGTTTCGATTGCCTATACGATCCCCAAAGAAGGTGCACTTACCTGGTTTGACATGATGGCAATTCCTGCAGATGCAAAGCATCCCGGCAACGCTCACAAGTTCCTGAATTTCGTTATGGATGCTCAGATCACCGCTGACATTACAAACTATGTCTGGTACGCATCTGCCAACACAGCTGCGAAGGAGTTTATCGAAAAGGAAATTCTTGATGATCCAGGCATCTTCCCGCCAGACGAGATCAAGCCCAAACTTTGGGCAGCCGCGGTCTACAACGCAAAGCAGGACCGGGCCATCAACCGCGAATGGACACGCGTCAAGACCGGTCAATAAAACAACATTCAGGGCAGGCATGACCTGCCCTTTTTGTATCCACGAGAAGATTGCATGGCCAAACAAGCAGTTCAGAGTTCACCGGCACCTTTTTTGCAGGTCCAGAATATTTCAAAGGACTTTTCAGGCGTAACGGCTGTTAACTCAGTGTCTCTTGATATCGCGCAAGGAGAGTTTTTTTGCCTGCTCGGAGGCTCAGGGTCGGGCAAATCCACCCTGCTTCGAATGATAGCCGGTCTTGAAAAGCCTTCGTCAGGCACGATCCATATTGACGGACAGGATGTCACCGACATTCCACCCTGGAACAGGCCGGTGAACATGATGTTTCAGTCCTATGCGCTGTTTCCGCACATGAATGTAGCCAAAAACATCGCTTATGGTCTTGTTCAAGATGGCTGGAAGCGCGCCGACATTTCTGCGCGGGTGGAAGAGTTGCTCGAACTTGTGCAACTTGGCGAATATGGCAACCGCAAACCCCATCAATTGTCTGGTGGTCAGCGCCAGCGCGTCGCCCTGGCACGTGCGCTTGCCCGCAAACCCAAAGTCCTTTTGCTTGATGAACCGCTTTCGGCGCTCGACAAAAAACTGCGTGAAGACACACAACGCCAGCTCGTCGCTATCCAAAAGGAAATCGGGACAACTTTTATTATGGTGACGCATGACCAGGAAGAGGCCATGTCGATAGCCACGCGGATCGGTGTCATGGATCAGGCCGAACTGGTTCAGGTTGCCAGCCCGCGTGACCTTTATGAAAGACCGGCAAACCGCTTTATTGCCGGATTTGTCGGTCAGGTTAACCTGTTAGAGGGAAAGGTCACCGGCAAAGGACGATCACAAAAAATCGTCAGTGACGACACAGGATGCGTTCTTCAACCTGCATCCAGCGGAACGCTTGAAGAAGGGCAGATTGTCTGGATTGCTGTGCGCCCCGAGCGGATTTTGCTGAAAACGAAACCAAAAGGTCGCGCTGCCAAAGCGGTCAACAAGGCAGGCGGAGTGCTGACCGACGTCATGTACCTTGGCGGCATAACACACCTGACAGTAACGCTGGACAGTGGCAAGGCGATCCGGATCATCATTTCCGAACATTGGGATGAGGATGAAGCCAAGCTGAAGACTGGCGATCCGGTCGAGATTTCTTTTGAGAAGCGCGCAGCCGTGCTGCTTGAGAGGTGAGCAGCAGATCATGAAACGTTATTTGGTCATCATCCCGCCATTTGTCTGGTTGCTGATTTTCTTCCTGATACCGTTTCTGATCGTCTTTCAGGTTTCTCTTGCTGATCTGCGACTTGCCCGACCGCCCTTTACCCCGATTTTCGAATGGGTTGACGGTTCGCTTCAATTCCTTGGTGATCTTGAGAACTACACCTTTATTTTCCAAGACCCGCTTTATATCCGTTCGTATCTGAATTCACTGCGTGTTGCCGCCGTGTCTGCATTCGTGTGCCTGCTGTTTGGTTATCCCATTGCCTATGTTATTGCACGGTCGTCCGAGCGCTGGCAGAACACGCTACTTCTGCTGGTGATCTTGCCGTTTTGGACTTCGAGCCTGTTACGCATCTACGCGTTGATCGGAATGTACTCGACCAACGGTTTCGTCAATACGGCGCTGATGTCTGTCGGTGTCATCTCTGAGCCAATTCAATTGATGAATACCGCGTTTGCGGTCTATTCCGGCGTTGTCATCACCTATTTGCCGCTTATGGTGTTGCCGCTTTATTCAACCCTCCAAAAACTTGACGAGGATTTGATCTATGCGAGCAGTGACTTGGGTGCCGGTCCGTTGAGTACGTTCTGGCGTGTTACGTTGCCGCTTTCCATGCCGGGGATAATTGCAGGCAGCCTGCTGGTGTTTATTCCGGCGGTAGGGGAATTTGTGATCCCGGCGCTGTTGGGCGGACCTGGCCAGTTGATGATCGGCAGGACTTTGTGGACTGAGTTTTTTGGCAATCGCGACTGGCCGCTTGCCTCGGCTGTTGCAATGATCATGCTTGCGGTTCTGGTTGTTCCCATGATGCTTTTGCGGAACACCCAAGGAAGCGAGGCACAATGAGCAAACGTCATCCGCTTGTCATTTTTGCAGCGGCCTTGGGATATGGCATTCTGTATGTGCCAATCCTGATCATGATTATCTACTCGTTCAATTCTTCCAGGCTGGTAACGGTGTGGGCAGGCTGGTCGACCAAATGGTATGGTGAGTTGTTGCGCGACGGCCAAATTCTCGAGGCGGCATGGGTCAGTCTTGTTGTGGCGTTCTGGGCTGCAACACTGGGCATCATCTTCGGCGTCATGATCGGTTATGCACTTTCGCGCATACCGCGTTTTCGCGGCCGCCTGATGTTGAGTGGGATGGCGACTGCACCAATTGTAATGCCTGAAGTGGTGACAGGACTTTCCCTGCTGCTACTTTTTATTTCGATGGAAAACCTAATCGGCTGGCCAGCAGGTCGGGGACTTGTAACCGTCATCATCGCACATGCCACATTTGCAATGGCATTTGTAGCTGTTGTCGTTCAGGCAAGGCTCGCCGATTTTGACATGTCGATAGAAGAAGCCGCCATGGATCTGGGAGCCAGACAGCCGAAGATCTTTTTTTCAATCACTTTACCGGTTATCCTGCCTGCTGTGATTTCCGGTTGGTTGTTGGCCTTTACACTTTCGTTTGACGATCTGGTAATTGCCAGTTTCGTATCAGGACCGGGCTCCTCAACTCTTCCCATGCTTGTTTTTTCCAAGGTGAGGTTGGGTGTTTCGCCCGAAATCAATGCGCTGGCGACACTTATCGTAGGCATTGTTGCAATTGGGGTAGTCGTAGCAAACTGGGTCTCGTTTCGGCGACGCACCCGAACAGATGCGTGAACAACACGTTGCGGAGGAAAGCATGAGAACCGGCAAGCTCAACGATGAGCGCTATCCGGCAATTTCGGATCTGCGCACCAAGGGTCAAAAGAGAATCCCGCATTTTGCCTGGGAGTACCTCGACAGTGGTACGGGTGGGGAAGAAGCCATGCACCGCAGTCAGGCCGGCTTCAAGAACATCACGCTCGTTCCCGAATTCATGAAGGGAAATTTGCAGCCAGGCATTAAAACCGAACTCTTCGGGCAAACCTATGACGCGCCCATCGGCATTCCCCCGATCGGCTATACGTCTTTGATGTGGCCAGGGGCAGAGATGATGTTCGCGCGCGCAGCGGCGAAGAACCGGATCGCCCATTGCCTGAGCACCATGGCCTCTGACACCCCGGAGAATTGCGGCCCAACAGCAAATGGATATGGGTGGTTCCAGCTTTATCCGCCACGCGACC
This sequence comes from Rhizobiaceae bacterium, assembly GCA_965230715.1. GTDB lineage: Bacteria > Pseudomonadota > Alphaproteobacteria > Rhizobiales > Rhizobiaceae > JAALLB01. Next base: position 29,305 of record CBDDLK010000001.1, read on the forward strand.
GTGATATTCGCAATGACCTGCTGAAACGGGCAAAGGAGAGCGGGTATCGTAATTTGGTCGTAACATGCGATGTTCCCGCCCCTTCAATGCGCGAGCGCCAACGACGGGCAGGCATTTCGATCCCGCCGAAATTGAATGCACGCATCTTAAGCCAGATCATGATACGGCCAAAATGGGCCATTGAAACGCTCAAGCGTGGTCGCCCAACTTTTTCTGTCATGGAAAAATACATGACAGCCAACGTGGATACATTCAGCCACATCGTTGATTTCGTCGGCCAACAGCTAGCGGGCAGTCTCGACTGGGACTACCTTAAAGAGGTTCGGGACATCTGGGAGGGGCCACTCAGCATCAAAGGGGTGCTGGCGTGTTCTGATGCCGAAAAATGCGTGAAGATCGGGTGTGACGGCATTTGGGTTTCAAACCATGGCGGCAGGCAACTTGAATCCGCACCAGCAGCAATTGACGTGCTGGAAGATGTCAAATCGGTTGTCGGCAACAAGGCCAAGATCATTTTTGACAGCGGCATCCGTTCCGGTGGCGACATCCTCAAGGCATTTGCACTTGGAGCAGATTTCATTTTTGCAGGAAGACCGTTCATGTATGGTGTGACCGCGCTCGCTGAAGCTGGTGTTCAGCAAGCTCACGACATACTTGTAGCCGACTTGGTAAACTCAATGCACCAGCTTGGAATTGAAACGCCGGAACAAGCAAGAAACGTGGAACTGAAACGCGTGAACTATGCGTTTTGATCAAGAAAAGACTTGAGAAACTCAAGATAGATATCGGTTAAAGTATCAAGATCGGAAAGCGGGGTGCATTCATCGACCTTGTGCATGGTTTGGCCAACCAGCCCGAATTCAACGACAGGACAGTAATCCTTGATAAAGCGTGCATCCGAAGTGCCGCCGCCGGTTGACAGTTCTGCGGTCTGTCCGGTGATTTTGTCGATAGCTGCAGCAAGGGTTCCGGTAAGCCGGTTGTCGCGGGTCAGAAAAACAGGGCTGATGCGCCCGACCCATTCGATGTCATAGGCTACGGGCGTTTCTTTTTCGCCGCGGATTGTTCCCGATCTTGCGCCTGCATCCAATCGCCGGACAATTTCTTCGCGAAGGCTCTCGCCGGTCCAGGTATCGTTGAAACGAATGTTGAACGCTGCAGTCGCCGACGCCGGAATGACGTTGGTTGCTGGATTACCCACATCAATGCTCGTAATCTGCATATTGGTCGGCTGGAACGAATCTGTCCCATCGTCAAAAGGCGTCCCGATCAATGCATTCAGCAAATCGGTCAGGGAATGGATGGGGTTGTCTGCCAGATGCGGATAGGCGGAATGGCCCTGTGTACCATGAACCGTAACCTTGCCGGAAAAAGAGCCGCGTCGCCCGTTTTTTATGGCATCGCCAATGACATCCGGGTTGGATGGTTCGCCGACGATGCAGGCATCCCAGGTTTCGCCCTTTTCTGCCGCCCATTTGAGCAATTTGTCGGTTCCGTTGATTGACGGGCCTTCCTCGTCACCGGTAATCAGAAATGAAATCGACCCGGCTGCATTACCGTTGTCAAGCAACGCTTCGACCGCACCAAGAAAGCAGGCGATGCCACCTTTCATGTCTACGGCGCCACGGCCATACATGATGCCGTCCTGGACCTCACCGGAAAACGGAGCATGACTCCAACTGGCTTCATCTCCCGTTGGCACAACATCAGTGTGCCCTGCAAACATGATGTGCGGAGATGCATTTCCCCAACGGGCATAAAGGTTTTCGACATCGGGTGTATCAGCGTCGGAAAACACGACCCGCTCGACCTTGAAACCCAGCCGCGTCAATTCAGCTTCCAGATAGGCAAGCGCGCCACCTTCAATGGGGGTGACCGAAGGGCAGCGAATCAGGTTTTGCAGAAACAGCGCGGAGCGGGAAAGTTCTTTTGTCATGACAGAAACGGTTTGACGGTTCAGTCCCGCAACAATTCATTGATGCCGGTTTTGGAGCGGGTTTTTTCGTCAACGGTTTTCACGATCACGGCGCAATACAAGCCAGGACCAGGTTCGCCGTTGCCCATCGGTTTGCCGGGCATGGTGCCGGCCACGACAACCGAGTAAGGAGGCACTTCTCCGTATGAAACCTCACCTGTGTCACGGTTCACGATCTTTGTGGATTGGCCAATAAATACCCCCATCCCAAGCACGGACCCTTCGCGGACAATACAACCTTCCACCACTTCGGAGCGTGCACCAATGAAGCAATTGTCTTCGATTATCGTTGGACCAGCCTGCAGGGGTTCCAATACGCCGCCAATGCCAACACCGCCGGAGAGGTGAACATTCTTTCCAATCTGTGCGCAAGAACCAACTGTTGCCCAAGTATCAACCATGGTGCCTTCGTCAACATATGCACCCAGATTGACGAAGGACGGCATCAGCACAACGTTTTTGCCGATATGTGCCGAACGGCGCACGACACAGTTGGGCACCGCACGAAATCCCGCCTCTCGCCATCGGTTTTCACCCCAGCCTTCAAACTTGGAAGGCACCTTGTCCCACCAACCGGAGTTTCCCGGCCCACCTGCGATAGGCTCCATGTCGTTGAGACGGAACGACAACAACACTGCTTTCTTGAGCCATTGATTGACCTTCCAGCTTCCATCCGCTTCACGTTCGGCAACGCGGGCGGTGCCGCTGTCGAGCAGGTTCAGCGCTTCTTCGACAGCCTCTCGCTGCTCCCCGGTTGTTGAGGGGGTAATTGTGTCGCGATCATCAAAAGCTTGTTCGATTATGGCTTCAAGTGACATCAACGTCTCCATTTTCTTCAAGCGCGTTTCACGCCGATTTCTTCCATTGCGAAGGGTCTATGGCATGAGCTAGTAAAGGTCAATTAATTGCAACGTGACAAAGGCGAAACAGGCATGAACAATTGGTTCAAACACGGCTACAGTGCGTTGGTGCACTCATTCGAGGACCGGAAAAAAGCGGACAAGGTGCCGGTCACGCCGCAAACAGAAGCCGATGCTTACCGGCTTGCTTTCTGTGACAATGATTTTCTGACCAGCGAGGAATTGCGCCCGGTTCGCCTGCAACTTGAACTGCTCAAACCCGAGATGATTTTGGATGAACGCGGAATTGTCTCCACGGTTGTGCTTTTCGGTGGTGCGCGCATTCCCGAACCCGGGGGCGAGGCTTGGGCCGCGAAGAACGAGACCCAGAAGAAAAATCTTGAAGCAAATTCCAGATTCTATGAGGAAGCCCGGGAATTTGCGCGCATCTGCTCACGATACTCTGAAACAACCGAATACAAGGAAATGATCGTCACCACTGGCGGCGGACCAGGCGTAATGGAAGCAGGCAATCGAGGGGCAACCGATGTGGGCGCACCTTCAATCGGGCTCAACATCGTGTTGCCGCACGAACAGGCACCAAATGAATATGTGACACCTGAACTGTGCTTCAACTTCCACTATTTTGCCATTCGAAAAATGCACTTCCTGTTGCGGGCGAAGGCCATCGCTGTCTTCCCCGGTGGTTTTGGCACCATGGACGAAATGTTCGAAACACTTACCCTGATCCAGACCGACCGCATGAAGCCGGTACCGTTCCTGCTGTTCGGGCGCGATTTCTGGACAAATGTGATCAACCTGGATGAACTTGCCCGTCAGGGCACCATCTCACCCGATGATCCGGACCTGTTTCATATTGTTGATTCGGCCAAGGAAGGCTGGGACATCATCTCAAACCACTACAAATTGTGACGGTTCCCGGGCAAGCCGCCAGTCACTGGCTTTTGTTCACGGTTCGAAACCGGCTGTAACATGCTGTGCGCTATAGCCTTTTCACTTTTTGTGTCAAATTGCACAGAATTGCCTCAATACCCTACTTATATCTAAACTTGTAACGGACCGTTTCAGCCAAAAAACAGAAGTCCGTGGTAATTTACTAAAACTGTAAGCAGGGAGACTGTCATGAGCAACCGTTGCAACTACATTGCCCTTGATGCCGAAGAACGGTTTTCAACTCGCGCCGTTTATTCCGCAAAACCTGCAACCCGAAAATCGACAGGTACACGTTTGTTTGTTCCGTTCTCAGGCTTTGACGGCCAGAAACTGGCGGGCAGCGGCGCGCTGGTTTTTGAAGGTGAGTTGCTGGAACCACGGCAGAACTAAGCGTTCGATCCCCGAAACATTAGGCCTAGACTATATCCAGCACCTCACCCAGGAACAGCTCCAGATCGTCGGTCCGATGATCGACGTGATGGTGGTGCTCGTCTGAATGTTCCCAGCTTTCAATCGCGGTTTTGCCTTCGGCCTTCGGTGTGATCAGCACCGTCAGCATTCCGCTTTGCTTGGCCGGTTCCAGATTGCGCGGCAAATCTTCAAACATGGCGGACCGTGCCGCGTCAACATCGAACTTTTCAAGGAAAACGGAAAATGCAGACGGCATTGGTTTGGGTTCAAAACTTGAGGCAACGATATCAAAAATGCCGTCAAACAGTTCGGGATTGATGTCCATGGCTGACAGTGTGTTTTCCGCGTGCTCCACAGAACCGTTTGTGTAGATGATTTTGCGTCCTGGCAGTTGTGACAATTGCTGGTTCAGCTCCGGCGTTTTGGGCAACGGTGAATAGTCGATGTCATGAACCGCAGAAAGAAAGTCATGCGGATCAATTGCGTGCGTCACCATCATACCGTTCAGCGTCGTGCCGTAGTCGCGGTACAAGTCCTTCTGCAGTTTTCGCGCTTCCTGACGGTCAAGGCCCGTGGTCCGCGAAACATAAGATGTCATGGCAATATCGATTTGGTGGAACAAGTCGCAATGGCGCGGATAAAGCGTGTTGTCGAGATCGAATACCCACGTATCAATTGAAGCAAACCTGTCCATTTCCTTCATCTGCCATATTTCTTGACGCGGCGCGACATCTAATGCACCCCTGTCCCATGGAACTATGGGTCATCATTACCGTCGCGGCGGCTTTCTTCCAAAACATTCGCTCAACTGTGCAAAAACATCTCAAGGGTGTCATGAGCACTGCTGGCGCTACTTTCGTTCGGTTCGGTTATGGTGTGCCTTTTGCTCTGCTTTACTTTCTTGTTTTCCTCGTCGCCTTTGAAGCTAATTGGCCTGCCATCAAACCTGTGTTCCTGTTGTGGGTTACGATCGCCGCACTTTCGCAAATTCTTGCGACGGCACTGTTGCTGCATGTGTTTTCATTTCGAAACTTTGCGGTAGGAACGGCCTATTCTCGCACCGAACCCATTCAAACCGCGATCTTTGCCTTGGTCCTGTTTGGGGAGACGCTAAATTCTGGCGGGTTACTGGCGATTGCCACAAGCATTGCAGGGGTAATGGTTATTTCGATTGCCAGAACTGAATTGAATCTTGGTTCCCTGATTGCCTCGATCACCAGCCAAACCGCCATTTATGGCATTGCTTCGGGAAGCCTTTTCGGGCTGGCCGCCGTCTCCTACCGGGCAGCGACACAATCGGTTGTTCATGACCTGTTTTTTATTCGCTCTGCCGTAACATTGTGCGCGGCCATAATTATGCAGACCATCGTCATGTTAACCTGGATCGCGTGGAAAGAGCGCGAACAGCTCGCGAATATCGCAAAGGCCTGGAAGCCATCTGTTCTTGTCGGCTTTGTCGGAGCGACCGCATCCTTCGGCTGGTTTACTGCATTTACCTTGCAACAGGCAGCGCTGGTGAAAGTCGTTGCGCAGATCGAGTTGCTGTTTACCTTTGGATCATCGGTATTCTTCTTCAGGGAACACATCAACCGGCTCGAAATCGCCGGATGCATTCTGATTACCGCAGGTATTGTGCTGCTGGTGCTCGTTGGCTAAGACGCGGTCAGCGAATGATCAGGGTCCCTGCGCCATGGTCGGTGAACAGTTCCAGCAGAACCGAATGCGGCTTCTTGCCATTGACGATCACAACCCCCTCGACCCCGTCAGTGTTATCTGAGCCAAGCGCCTCGATACAGGTTTCCACCTTGGGGATCATGCCGCCGCTAATGATGCCGTCATTTATCATCGCTCGCGCTTCTTTTACGCTTGCCTGTTTGACTAATTGCATATTCTTGTCGAGAACGCCCTCGACATCGGTCAGGAACAACAGGCGTTTGGCATCCAGTGCCTGGGCCAAACACCCAGCAAAAGTATCCGCGTTCACATTGTAGGTCTGTCCGTCTTTTCCGAAGCAGACAGGTGCAACAACCGGGATCAATCCGGCATCCATCACCATGTTCAACACAGATGGGTCGACCCTCTCGGGTTCGCCGACAAAACCGAGGTCAACAATCCGTTCGATGTTGGAATCCGGATCAACGGTTTTGCGCTGTGCCTTTTCGACCAGCACCATGCCGCCGTCCTTGCCGCACAGGCCAACCGCCTTTGCACCCTCGGCATTGATCGAAGCGACGATCTGTTTGTTGATCGAACCGGCAAGCACCATTTCAACGACTTCGACTGTTTGCTTGTCAGTCACCCGAAGTCCGTCGCGAAATTCCGACTGAATGTTCAGCCGGTCAAGCATCTGACCAATTTGCGGTCCACCGCCGTGCACAACCACAGGTTTGACACCTGATTGTTTCAAGAGCGCAATGTCCCGGCAAAAAGCTTTCCCGAGTTTGGAATCGCCCATAGCGTTTCCGCCATATTTGACAACAACAATCGATCCGGCATAGCGCTGCATATACGGCAAAGCCTGCGATAGAATTTGCGCCTCGGCAATTTTGAGTTCTTCGTTGCTTGTTGTCATGTGTCTGTTACCCCGGCGATAGTCTTGCGAATTATGCTTTTCAATCCTTAAAGCAGTGTTGCAATGGCAGCACGCAGTTCTGCAAGCCCTGTTTGCTTTTGCGACGATGTCACCAACAGATCGGGAAACGCCGCAGCCCGTTTCACAATTTTTGCCGATGTATCTTGCATCAATTTTTCCAGTTCTGCGGCCTTTACCTTGTCGGTCTTTGTCAGCACCAGCTGATATGACACCGCCGCCTTGTCCAGCAAATCCAGCACGTCTTCGTCTATGCGCTTGATTCCGTGCCGACTGTCGATCAATACAAACACGCGCCTTAAAGTCGAACGACCGCGCAGGTAGTCAAACACCAGTTTTGTCCAAGCATCAACCTGTGCCTTTGGGGCCTTCGCATATCCATAGCCGGGCATGTCGACCACAGCCAGCGGAGGCACTTCATTCCCACCGGCAGGAACAAAATAGTTCAGCTCCTGTGTCCGTCCGGGAGTGTTGGAGGTTCGGGCTATTCCCTTTTGGCCAATCAGGGCGTTGATCAAAGAGGATTTGCCAACATTTGACCGGCCTGCGAACGATACTTCGACAGGACCCTCAGGCGGCAGGAACTTCATTGATGGTACGCTGCGAATAAACTCCCATGGCCTTGAAAACAAAAGCCGCCCACTTTCGAGGGCGGCCTTGTCAAATTCACTGTCGGACGACGTCATTCCCCGGCCTCTTTGGGTTTTCGTCGGAACATGGCTCTCAGATTGTCGAGCAGTTCGATTTTGGTGCCGTGACGTCGCATAATGAAACCTTGTTGCAGGATCGAAAGAAAATTGTTCCACGCCCAGTAAATCACCAAACCGGCGGGGAAGGTGCCAAGCATGAAGGTGAACATCACGGGCATCCAGCGGAATATCATGGCCTGGGTAGGATCAGGTGGGGCCGGATTCATCTGCATTTGAAGGAACATGGTAATTCCCATGATCAAGGGCCAAATTCCGATCATCATGATTTGCGGCACGTCGTATGGCAACAGACCGAACAAATTGAACAATGACGTCGGGTCGGGGGCTGCCAAATCCTGGATCCAGCCGACAAACGGTGCATGGCGCATCTCAATGGTAACAAAAAGCACTTTGTACAATGCAAAAAATACCGGAATCTGAATTAGCAGGGGCCAACAACCGGCGGCAGGATTGATCCTCTCGCGTTTGTACAGCGCCATCATTTCTTGCTGCTGCTTGGTTTTGTCTTCCGCGAAACGCTCGCGGATCTGCATCATTTCAGGTTGTACTTTTTTCATCTTCGCCATTGACGCATATGACATGCTGGCCAACGGGAAAAAGATTGCCTTCACGATAACAGTAGTGACCAAAATTGCGACGCCGAAATTTCCGAAAATACCGAACAGCCACTCAAGCAATTGGAACATGGGCTTGGTAATGAAGTGAAACCAGCCCCAATCAATCATCAATTCAAACCGGTCGATCTTCAGTTCGCTCTCATACTTGTCAATAAGTGATGAGACTTTTGCGCCTGCGTAAAGGCGCTGCACAATCTCTGATGTCTCGCCGGCGGCAATTGGCGTCAGTTGCCCGACATAGTCTGCCTGATACTGGGTTTGCCCCTTGTCGAAATAGGCAAATCTTGGCTTGAACGATTGGTTCGGCACGAGTGCTGTCGCCCAATACTTGTCGGTAATTCCAATCCATCCGGTTTCAGCACGCGCAGCGTCGATTACTTTTGATTCTTGCAGATCATCGTAATCGACTTCCTGCAATCCTTCTTCCCCGAACACGCCTATCAAACCCTGATGGAGAACAAAAATACTCTGTATCTTTGGTTCACCAAACCGGGCAATTCGGCCATAGGGTGTAATCTCAATCGGTTCGCTGCTGGTGTTTGTAATACGATCAGTGAGCGTGAACATGTAATTGTCATCAAGTGCAACTACGCGCTCAAAGCGAATGCCCTTGTCATTAGTCCATTCAAGCACAATTTCACTGTTTCCGCCGAGTGTGTCTGAACTGCTGCTCCAAAGCGTCTCTGCACCCGGCAACTCACCTATGGCGGCACTCGGCAGATATCCGAACTCGGCAAAATAGGCATCCTTGGAACCGCCAGGCCGGAGAAGTTCAATCAGTGGGCTGCTCTTGTCGAGTTTCTCGTGATACCTGTTCAGCTTAAGCTCATCGATCCGGGCACCTTTCAAGTTTATTGAGCCGGTCAGGGCCTCGGACTTGATCTCGACACGTGGCGACTCTGCCAGAACTTCATTTTCGGACTTTGTGGCCGCATCTCCCGCACTGTCTGGTGCGGCATTGCTGTCAGCGGTTGGAATGGTGTCAGTTCCGGTCGCCTGTTGCTCACCGGATTCCACTGCCTGGCGTTGCTGCTCGATTTTGATCGCATCCTGCTGCTGCTCAACGCGTGGGTTTACATAGAACTCCTGCCACACCAACAGCACCAGGACCGACAACCCGATCGCCAACATCAAATTACGGCTATTTTCATCCATTTCGGAATTTCCCAAGTTTCCAGTGGTCAGTGACCTGTCTTGCTGCCATTTGCCCCGTTGGTATGCATATGGTCAAGCCCTCTTGCGAATTCATCCAGCAAAGACCGAAAATCGGCAGAAAGGGCGGCTTCACGGGCGATCAGCACATAATCGTATTCGGGCTTGCCATGAACCGGCAAAACTTCAAGTGCAGCCTGGCGAAGTCTTCGCTTGATACGGTTTCTCACGACCGCGTTTCCAACCTTGGTGGTGACGGTAAGGCCGTATCGCGTTCCTGTGTGTGGTGAACGCTTTGCCTGAAGTGTAAAAAATCTGGAATGAAACTTTTTTCCGGAGCGCAAACGCAAAAAATCGGAGCGCTTTTTCAACGCATCCAATGCAATTACGTTTTCACCAACATTCGTTTGCGGAAAACCCAACAAAGAGCTCCGGATGGGGTTTGGTTCAGGCAGAAAGGCGCTTACGCCCTTTTGCACGTCGGGCGGCAATCACATTGCGACCGCCTTTTGTAGCCATGCGTGAACGAAAACCGTGACGGCGTTTACGCACCAGATTGCTTGGTTGAAATGTTCGTTTCATCGTTTTTCTCCCGTTCGCAAACAGCGAACGAATTCTATATGATCTGTGACAGGACAGTGACTATCTGGTTTGGCCGTCCGATTGGTTTTCCAAACAGACATTTGGGCAATGACGCCATGCCCAAAACCAGCTTGTCCAAAGTTGCATGGCTTATATGGTGAGTTGAAAGGCGAGTCAAGGATTCTGGCGCTTGGCTCCGGCAATGTCGGCATTGTTCCAATCACGCAGATGTCAGCAATACTGACGGTTCCTTGAAGTGCGCCTTACTGATACACTCATTAAGTATCAGTAAGGCAACAAAATTCCCCGCAGACATCTAATTCTTCGGGGAGCAACAAGGGAAATGGCTATGCTAAGGAGATGGGGCCCCATAATTGTTGTGGTCGCGCTGATGCTGGGTGCCTATTTTGCAGGCCTGGGTGACATCCTGAACCTTTCCAACCTGATAATGCAAAGGGAAGCATTGGGAGAATTTGTCGCGAAGAACCTCTTGCTCGCCGCGGCGATCTACTTTGTTACTTACATCGTTCTAACGGCGATTTCGTTCCCCGGGGCTTCCGCCCTTAGCATTTCCGCAGGTCTCGTTTTTGGGTGGCTAGTGGCAGGAACACTAACGGTATTCGCCGCCACCATTGGCGCAACCATCGTGTTCTGGATTGCCCAAACTTCATTTGGAAACACGTTGCAGCAAAAAGCAGGCCCGTTGCTTGGAAAGATGATCGAGGGATTCAAAAACGACGGTTTTCAGTATCTGCTTACCTTGAGATTGGTGCCGGTTTTTCCGTTTTGGGCGGTCAACATTGTACCCGGCCTGCTTTCCATGAAGACAATTCCTTATGTGCTCGCAACGTTCATAGGAATCATTCCTGGCACTTTTGCGTTTTCCTATCTTGGTGCCGGCCTGGACAGCGTCATTGCAGAGCAGGAAAAAATGAATCCAGGTTGTGCAAATGCCGGAACTTGCACCATTGAACCCTCGGCACTTGTGACCAGCGAGCTTCTGCTGGCGCTGTTTTTTCTGGGAGCGCTCTCTTTGATTCCGGTACTCTGGAAAAACATGCGTGGTCGCCATGCAGCGTCCAACAAGTCGTAAAGCGAAAGCGGAACAATGAACAAAACACTAAGACCCGACATCTGCATTATTGGAGCCGGTTCTGGCGGCTTGAGCGTTGCCGCAGCCGCAGCAGCATTCGGTGTTGATGTGGTGCTTGTTGAAAAAGACAAAATGGGCGGCGATTGCCTTAATACCGGCTGCGTTCCTTCCAAGGCACTGCTCGCAGCCGCAAAAAGCGCGCATGGCATGGCCAATGCAAACAAGTTCGGGATTACCTCTGTCGAACCCGAAGTGAACCCAGCCAAGATCCACAAGCACATTCACGATGTCATTGCCACGATTGAACCGCACGATTCGGTTGAACGGTTTGAGGGGCTTGGGGTCAATGTCATAAGTGGTGCCGCAGCGTTCAGCGATGAAAAAACCGTCGTCGTTGGCAAGACCGAAATAAATGCCAGGCGGTACGTGATCGCGACTGGCTCAAAGGCCTTCGTTCCACCTGTCCCGGGACTTGATTCAGTTCCGTATTTTACCAATGAGACCATTTTTGAGAACAAGAAGAAAATTGATCATCTGATTATTATCGGCGGTGGGCCGATAGGGATTGAACTTGCGCAGGCTCATCACCGGCTTGGCTCGAAAGTGACTGTAATCGAAGGGTTCAAGGCGCTTGGAAAAGATGATCCCGAGGCTTCTGCAATCATACTCAAGAGCCTGCGAGATGAAGGTATGGAGATCATCGAGGATACGTTTGTATCCAGTGTGGAAAAAAAGGGCCGAAACGGTATCGTTGTAAAGTTTGAGTTGAATGGCAAACCAAAATCTGTTGCCGGATCGCATCTGCTTGTTGCTGCTGGCCGGTCACCAAATGTCCAGGGACTGGGTTTGGAAAAGGCAGGCGTCGAGTTTGACAACAAGGGCATCAAGACCCGTTCGGACCTGCGAACCAGCAACAAGCGGGTTTACGCCATCGGCGACGTTGCAGGAGGGCCACAATTTACCCATGTTGCAGGTTATCATGCAGGCTTGGTGATCAGAAACATCCTATTCCGGATGTCGGCGAAAGCCAATTACGATGTTTTACCCTGGGTGACTTTTTCCGATCCGGAGTTGGCGCAAGTGGGGTTGACGGAGGCACAGGCGAAGGCAAAATTCAGCAATGTCAAAGTGTTGCGATGGGAATACAAAGACAATGACAGGGCGGTTGCGGAAAGAAAGACAGAAGGACTGATCAAGATGATCGCCCGAAAAAACGGACAGATCGTTGGGGTGACGATCGCCGGTGCAGGCGCAGGCGAGATGATCAACATGTGGGCTTTGGCGATAACCAGAAAAACAAAACTCAAACATGTGGCAGGATATGTTTCCCCTTATCCAAGCATGAGCGAAATCGGCAAACGGGCTGCTGTAAGCAGTTTTGCCGGCCTTGCAGAAAACCGTATTGTGCGCTTCGTTATCCGGCAACTTGCAAAGCTTGGATGACCGCCGGTGAAGCAGGAAGAGACACCTTCAATAAATGGCACTTCCCGGAACGCCCAACACCGGCAGGACAATATTGCGACGGGCTTGTCTGCAAAGCTGCTTTGGCTAACCATTTTGTTCATCATGTTTGCAGAAATTTTGATATTTGTGCCGTCAATGGCCAATTTCAGAAATGTCTGGCTAAAGAATCATCTGGAAACCGCTGAAGCTGCTGTCATTATTTTTCAGGACGCAGACCAGATGCCTCTCAGCAATCCTGCGAGCGAGCATCTGATGAGCACAACGCGATCAGTCACGATTGCATTTCGAAAAAACAACATGTCACAACTGATTGCCAGCCACGGTGCACGGCAGCAAATCGGTGAGCATATCGACCTCGACAAGGCAACGGCGTTTTCCTCCATTGTCAGCGCATTCAGGATGTTGTTCGGTGACCCCGCAAGCGAGTATCGTGTCTATGGTTCCATGCTGGCGGTCGACGGTCAAATTGAGCTGGTACAAAAACTTGAACACATCCAGCAGGCTATGTGGGTGTATGCACGCAACATCCTGTTTCTTTCCCTGCTTATTTCGGTCGTTGCAGCGGTGTTGGTTTACCTGGCACTCTATCAACTCATTGTACGGCCAATTATCAGGATTTCATCCAATATGGATGCATTTTCCAAGCAACCTGAAAATGCCTCACTGATTTACAATCCATCGCGTCGGGGGGACGAGATCGGCATTGCAGAGCAACGGCTTGCGAGTTTTCAGGAAGAGCTGCGTCACACTTTGAGACAAAAGCAAAGGCTCGCCAATCTGGGACTCGCAGTATCGAAGATCAATCATGACCTGCGAAACATCCTTGCTTCCGCGCAGTTGTTCTCAGACAGGTTGACCGTATTGCCTGACCCAACTGTGCAGCGCTTTGCGCCCAAACTCATCCGGACGATCGATCGGGCCGTCGAGTACACCAAGTCCGTGATTGACTATGGGCGTGCTTTGGAGTCCCCGCCGAGCCGACGGCCCTTGATGTTAAAAAACCTGGTGGATGACGTTGCCGAATTGTTGGGGTTGGACAGTAATGACGACATTGAATTCCGCAACCTTGTCGACGAAGATTGCACGATTGATGCCGACCCGGAACAATTGTTTCGGGTTCTGCTCAATTTGTGCCGAAACTCCCAGCAAGCCATGACGGTGGCCTCCCTCGCTGAGCAACCCAAACTGCTGGAGATATCCGCAGAACTGTGTGATCTGGATGCGTCCATTCGGGTACGCGACAACGGGCCAGGGATTGCCCCGCACATCCGCGATAACCTGTTTATTCCTTATAACGGTTCCACCAAAAGCGATGGGTCGGGCCTTGGAATGGCGATTGCAAAAGAGCTCGTAACCGCCCATGACGGCATGATCAGTGTTGAAAAAACTTCGTCAGCAGGCACAACCTTTCTGATCACACTGCCAAATTCAGGCTGCAGCATTGTGGCGGGCGAGCCGGTCCGAAACCTCATTGACGGTACAAGTGCCTGACCGCTGGAAACTGTTCGTCGTGAAACGGCTAAAAACACTTGCTTTTGTCGACAGCAGGGATTAGGAAACCGACCTGCGATAACTGCCCGTCATGTTCGGTGGCCATAAATCGCATACGCACTCGTAGCTCAGCTGGATAGAGCACCAGACTACGAATCTGGGGGTCGGGAGTTCGAATCTTCCCGAGTGCGCCATTTTCGATCTCACGACAGTTTCGCTTTGCTCAGCGCCTGCGATGGCGCGGGCTGGTTGCCCGGCTCGCTTTTCGCTCGCTGGCGCGTTCGAAGTTTCTCCTTCAAGATGCGCCATTTCGCCCAAGCTGCTACGCATGGTATGGAACGATTTTCAGTATCCCGCTTTGCGGCAATCGTTTCACTAAAAAGACAATAGCTTGACCTTCCAGGTCGCGGATCAAGCCGTTGGTTCATTGCCTGATGAAATCCGGAGCTCTCAGTACTCAAGCGGAATGAATCCGAGGGCCAACAAGGTTACGCAAGCGATGGCACCATAAATCCAGGCGCGTAACAGCCATCGTTTTGGCTTGGATTTCCAGTTTTCCCGATAAAGATGACCGCTTGCTACTGCTACGATCAACAGGATCACTGCAACCAGCGGGGTTAGATGAAATTCCATCGGGCGCTTTCCGGATTAGCAAATTATGATCAAATCGCCGAACCGATTACCAAACAACCCAACCTTCCCATCCTGCCAGTTCACGACGAAGCGCTTTGGCGGCGCGGGCATTGAAACCGTTCGTGCAAGGGGCTGTCGGGGTCGACTTCTCTCTTGCACACCAAACACTTGTCAGCGCCCGCAACCGCGTTCAAACCGCCGCAACTTCCCTTGATGCGTTTGTCCATGAAAATCACGCCAAGCGACATGCCGGTAACTACCAGTCCCAACAATACAAATGCAAAAAAGAAAGTTGCCATGCTACAATTCCGGTGTCGTGCCTAAAGCACCAAACTAATGTGCTTTGTCGAGTTTTTCAAACGCGTGACTGGAGACTGTGACATATTGCTGCTCGCCGAGATTTCGATCGCGGAAAATAAAAAATGCGGCAATGCCGTTTTCATTGGCAAGCTGCAAACCCGCCCGCTCGCCAAGAACCAACAGTGCCGTGGCCCAGGCATCTGCTTTCATTGCATTGTCTGCTATGACGGTGACCGAGGTGGTCAGATGCGAAACCGGACGCCCGGTTGACGGATCAAGAATGTGCGAAAAACGCTTGCCACCGGTTTCAACAAAATTTCGATAATCTCCCGAAGTCGCCATGCCCATGTCCGTGATCGTCAGTATTTTCTTTACTTCACGGGCGTCTGTCTGCGGTTTTTCAATTCCAACCCGCCAAGACTTGTTTCGCTCATTCCTGCCAGCCGTGCGCAGATCACCCCCAACTTCAACAAGGAAGTTTTCATAGCCAAGCTCTGTCAACTTTTCCGCAACCGCATCAATTCCGAAGCCTTTCGCCAGGGCCGACAAGTTGATCTGAACATCGGGTCGCAACTTCGTCAGTGTTTTTTCTGATGTATCGAGGGAAAGGATGTCATGCTGCCCGACATTCTCCAATGCTTGGGCAATTTGGACCTTTGAGGGGAAGGGCGTTTCAGGTTTGCGTGAACCAAATCCCCACAGGTCAATCAGGGGACCAAGCGTTACATCAAACTTGCCCTTGCTTATTGCGTGTACGTTGTTCGCCTCGACCATCACAGCAAACAAATCGGAGGATATCTTGACTGGCGCTGTTTGCCGCGACTGGTTAAAGCGGGAGATTTCAGATGCTCCGTCCCAGTTGGACATCTTTGAGTTCACATCGGCAAACACTGTCTCAACTTCCGTTCGAAGCGAAACTTCATCCAGGTCAGCGGTACCGCCAACCGTTACCACATTGTAGGTCGTACCCATTGTTTGACCGGATATTCTTACAACTTCGGTGTCTGAAAAAGGTTTGCAGCTGGTCAAAAACACGCAGGACAACAAGATAAATGTATGAACAATCTTGAACAGCATTGCAAAAATCGGCCTGTTTGCGGGATTGAGTCGGGCAGAACGTGTTCGGTTATTTGTGACCTCAGGCAAAATAATGAAAAAACAAGTTTCTTTCAAACCAAAATGGCGCTAGTTGAGTGCGCAGTGTGCTAAGACATCGGCCATGCCAGCGTCTTTGACAGACCACCATGTTTCATAACAAGGCATCAAGAACCAAAGTTTTACGTTGCAAGCCTTTGCCCAAGGCAGTCATCGGACCAGTTACAAGAAACCATGAAAACAATAAAAATCAAAAAGGGCCTTGATCTTCCGATTTCCGGAGCGCCGCACCAGGCAATCAGTGATGGACCAGCGATCAGTAGCGTTGCGGTACTGGGCGAAGATTTTGTTGGCCTGAAGCCAAAGATGCTTGTGCAGGAAGGTGACAAGGTAAAGCGCGGCACACCTCTTTTCTGCAACAAGGAGGATGACGAAGCCGTCATTGTCTCACCCGCAACAGGCAGAGTGAAAGCTGTAAATCGCGGAGCAAGGCGCGCGCTGCAAAGTGTCGTGGTTGAAGTCGAAAAAGCAGAAGACCGAGGCGTCAATTTTGCGAAAACCGGAAGCGCAAAGACTTCAGACGGTATTGTAAAGAAACTGTGCAAGGCTGGTTATTGGCCAGCTTTCCGGACACGCCCTTACTCCAAGGTGCCGCACCACACCACAAGGCCGTTGGCGATATATGTAACGGCGCTGGATACCGAACCGCTTGCCGCAGATGCAAACCTTGTGATCGCGGAACGGAGTGGCGAATTTCAGGCCGGGCTGAAAGTCATTGCCAAATTGACCGACGGGCCCTGCTATGTTTGCCAGTCACCTGATGCGCCCTGGAGTATCACGGAGACAGAAAACCTTGTCGCAGTCGGCTTTTCCGGTCCGCATCCGGCGGGTCTTTCCGGAACGCATGTTCATTTTCTAACCCCTCCGTCAGCAGAAAAACCTGTTTGGACCATCTCCTATCATGATGTCATCCAGATCGGTGCCCTGTTTGAAACCGGCCATATCGATCCGCAGGTTATCATTTCAATCGGCGGGCCAGCCGCAAACAATCCGCGCCTTGTACGCACGGTCTCAGGTGCTTCGTTGGAAGCATTGCTTGATGGCGAGACGAACTCAAATTGCCCGGTCCGCGTTTTGTCAGGTTCGGTTCTAAGCGGCCGTAGCGCGGCAGGGCCAACTGCTTATCTGGGCCGTTATCATAAACAGGTTTCAATAATCGAAGAGGACCAAAAGCAAATTCCGCTTGGCTGGCTTCGCCCCATGCCGGGGAAATATGCGGTTCAGAAAGTTCTGGGTTCTGCATTCAGCAAGAAGCTCTATGATCTGACCAGCAATCTCAATGGCGGTCGTCGGGCCATGGTGCCGATTGGCACATTTGAAGAATTGATGCCGCAAAACTATCTTCCGACGCAGTTGCTGCGTGCCTTGTTGGTCAAGGATACCGACACTGCCCAGGCACTTGGGGCGCTTGAACTTGATGAAGAAGATTTGGGACTGGTCGGTTTCGCCTGCCCTGCAAAATATGAATATGCCCAGGCACTGCGCGAATGCCTGGAAAAAATTGAAAAAGAGGGATAACCCCGTGAGTATGCGAAGCTTCTTTGACCGCATAGAACCGCACTTCATGAAGGGCGGCAGGTATGAACGCTACTTTCCCATCTACGAGATGGTGGAATCGTTCATCTACACACCCAAAACCGTGACCACCCGCGCCCCGCATGTCCGTTCATATATCGACATGAAACGGATCATGACTTATGTGGTGCTGGCAACCATCCCATGCATCTTGTTTTCCTGGTACAACACGGGGATGCAGGCAAACATCGCGATCTCTGCAATCGGCGAGGAAGCGGTCTCCGGTTGGCGCATTGTCTTGCTGCAGGGTTTGGGGATCGGGTTGAACCCCGACAGCCTTTTCGCCAACATGATACACGGCGCATTGTATTTTTTCCCGATTTATATCGTGACGCTGGTTGTAGGCGGAATTTTTGAGGTCATTTTCGCAACCGTACGCAGGCATGAAGTCAATGAGGGCTTTCTCGTCACTTCAATGCTCTACACCCTGATATTACCTGCCTCTACACCGCTTTGGCAGGTAGCGCTTGGCATTATCTTTGGCGTCGTTATCGGCAAGGAAGTCTTTGGCGGAACCGGCAAGAATTTTCTTAACCCTGCGCTCACCGGGCGGGCTTTCCTGTATTTTGCATATCCGGCATACATGTCGGGCGATGCGGTATGGGTTCCTGTCGACGGCTATTCCGGTGCGACTGCTCTTGCGGTCACCGCAGCGGACGGCCACCAGGCACTTGATGAATTCGGTATTAGCTGGATGGATGCTTTTTTGGGCTTCGTACCGGGAAGCCTGGGAGAAACCTCAACCGTTGCTTGTCTTGTCGGACTTGCGTTCCTGTTGGTAACAAAGATCGCCAACTGGCGCCTTGTCGTTGGATGTATGGCGGGAATGATCGGGTTTTCAGCACTGCTGAATGCAATTGGTTCCGATACCAATCCGATGTTCGCCATGCCTTGGTATTGGCACTTTGTGATTGGTGGCTACGCTTTCGGCATGGTTTTCATGGTTACCGAACCTGTATCTGCTGCGCACACAAATATGGGTCGTTTCTTTTACGGCGCATTGGCAGGGGTCATGGTTGTCATGATCAGGGTAATCAATCCCGCTTTTCCAGAGGGAATGATGTTGGCAATTTTGTTTGCAAATGTGTTTGCACCCTTGATTGACTATTTCGTTGTACAGGCAAATATCAAAAGCAGAAACAGACGCCATGGACACTGATCAAGAACAAAAAAGACAAGGGTTTATTCGCAGATTCCTGGATCTGCCGCCCGATTCTGTTCCCAAAACAGTTTTTATTGCTGTGACTCTTTGTCTTGTCGCCTCAATGGTGGTTTCTGCAATGGCTGTGACGCTACGTCCATTGCAGGAAATCAACAAGCTAAAGGACAAGCAGGTCAGTATTTTGCAAGTCGCTGGTCTGTATGATCCATCGGTTGCGGTGTCAAAGGCGTTTGCCACTTTCGAACCCAAGGTTCTTGAACTGGCGACGGGAGAATTTGCCGAACAGTTTGACGCCGCCACTTTTGATGACCGTGCCGCGGCAAGTGACCCTGATTTGTCGGTTATACTTGAAAACGACCCTGCGCTGATTGGCAGTCAGTCAAAATTTGTGACCGTTTACCTGCTTCGTGATGATGAAAACAAGCTGAAGAAAGTCATTTTGCCAGTGCATGGCTATGGGCTTTGGTCAACGCTTTATGGCTTTATCGCGCTTGAAGCAAATGGCAACGACATTTTCGGCCTTCAGTTCTATCAACATGCAGAGACGCCAGGCCTTGGCGCAGAAGTTGACAATCCTCGGTGGAAGAAACTGTGGAACGGCAAGAAAATTGCCGATGAAGACGGAATCATGCAGATTTCCGTAGCAAAAGCAGCGCCAGCAGCTGGTGCTGATTACCATGTCGATGCCCTCGCCGGTGCCACGCTGACTTCTGCGGGCGTTCATAACCTGATCCGGTTCTGGCTTGGCGAAAACGGCTACAAGCCATTCCTTGAAAAGCTGAAACAGGGAGCTGTTTAATGCCACAAGTGAAAAGAGAAATGCTGATTGACCCATTGGTCGACAACAATCCCATTACCCTTCAGGTGTTGGGTATCTGCTCGGCACTCGCGGTTACCTCCTCTCTTCAGGTCGCATTTGTCATGGCACTGGCAGTAACCGCCGTAACCGCCTTTTCATCCATGTTCATCTCGATCATACGGAACCAGATACCCGGCTCAATCAGGATCATTGTTCAAATGGTGATCATCGCTTCATTGGTCATTGTCGTTGACCAAATTCTCAAGGCTTACGCCTATGAGATTTCCAAAACCCTGTCGGTATTTGTCGGCCTGATCATCACCAACTGTATTGTAATGGGCCGGGCCGAGGCGTTTGCCATGAAGAACCCGCCGCTTGCTTCATTTGTCGACGGTATCGGCAACGGGCTTGGCTACGGCTTGATCCTGATGCTGGTAGGCGTTGTTAGAGAATTGTTCGGCTCAGGAAGCCTGTTCGGCATTACGATCCTCGAAACCGTAAACAATGGTGGCTGGTATGTGCCCAATGGCATGTTGCTTCTCCCTCCATCGGCCTTTTTTATCATTGGCCTGATCATCTGGGCTTTCCGTTCATGGAAACCGGCCCAGGTTGAAGAACGGGAATACAAAATCCAAGTTGTTGAGGCGCACTGATGGAAGCTTTGGTGTCACTTGCTGTCAAGGCAATATTTGTTGAAAATCTCGCACTGTCTTTTTTCCTTGGTATGTGCACATTCATCGCCGTTTCAAAGAAAATCTCGACAGCGATCGGACTTGGCATCTCGGTGATGATTGTTCAGGCTATTACCGTGCCTGCCAACAACCTGATCCTGAATTATCTTCTGGCACCCGGGGCGTTGGGTTGGGCGGGTTTCTCGGAAGTTGATCTTACTTTTCTCGGTCTGATCTCCTATATCGGCGTGATCGCGGCGTTAGTGCAGATTTTGGAGATGGTGCTCGACAGGTATTTTCCTCCGCTTTACAACGCACTGGGCGTTTTCCTTCCCCTGATTACTGTGAATTGTGCCATCCTTGGCGGCTCGCTCTTTATGGTGGAGCGTGATTACAATTTCGCAGAATCAGTCACTTATGGTGTTTCTTCCGGTTTCGGTTGGGCATTGGCGATCACCGCAATGGCAGGGGTTCGCGAGAAACTGAAATACTCTGACATTCCGGACGGATTACAGGGCCTGGGAATTACATTCATTTCTGCGGGATTGATGGCCATGGCGTTCATGTCCTTCAGCGGCGTAAAACTCTAGGAGTCAGGCTCACATGGCGACCTTCGGACTTGGCATTGCGCTTTTCACTTTGATCGTACTCATGTTGGTTACGGTGATTTTGATCGCACGTTCGCAACTCGTCTCCACGGGTGACGTGAACATCACCATAAATGACGAAAAAACCATATCAGTCCCAGCCGGTGGCAAGCTTCTTCAAACGCTTGCCGAACAGAAGCTGTTTGTGCCTTCTGCATGTGGAGGCGGCGGCACCTGTGCACAGTGCCGGGTAAAAATCCATGAGGGCGGAGGCTCCATATTGCCGACCGAAGAGGGCCATATTACCAAGCGCGAGGCGGCCAGTGGCGACCGGCTGTCATGCCAGGTTGCTGTCAAACAGGACATGAAGATTGAGGTTCCGGAAGAAGTGTTCGGCGTCAAGAAATGGGAATGTACCGTTCGCTCAAACCACAATGTCGCGACTTTCATCAAGGCGCTTGTTCTGGAGCTGCCGGAAGGGGAAGACGTGAATTTCCGTGCCGGTGGCTATATTCAGATTGAAGCTCCTGCATACGCACTCAAATACACCGATTTCGACATCGAAGAAGAATACCGGGAAGATTGGGACCGTTTCAATCTGTGGCAATATGAAGCTTCGCTCGATGAGCCGATTGAACGCGCCTATTCAATGGCGAACTACCCCGATGAAAAAGGCATTATCATGCTCAACGTCCGAGTTGCTTCTCCTCCACCGGGAAGCGAAGGAATTCCGGCCGGCAAGATGTCCTCGTATATTTTCAACCTGAAACCGGGTGACAAGGTTACCATTTCCGGCCCGTTTGGCGAGTTCTTTGCCCGTGAAACTGACAAGGAAATGGTGTTTGTCGGCGGCGGTGCAGGTATGGCGCCAATGCGCAGCCATATTTTTGACCAGCTCAAACGACTGAAAAACACCAGCCGAAAAATCAGTTTCTGGTATGGTGCCCGTTCGAAGAAAGAAATGTTTTTCGTCGAAGACTTTGATGAACTGGCAAGTCAGTTCGACAATTTTGAATGGCATGTGGCACTTTCAGACGCGTTACCGGAAGATGACTGGGACGGATACACCGGCTTTATTCACAACGTACTTTTTGACGAATATCTCAAGAATCATCCGGCACCAGAAGACTGCGAATTCTACATGTGTGGCCCGCCAATCATGAACCAGTCGGTCATCAACATGTTGCTGGAGCTTGGTGTAGACCGCAACGATATCATGCTCGATGACTTCGGCGGCTGATTTTTCTCCCACATTTTGATTTATTGCTTTATGTTTGTTCAAATGACTTTGGCAACAGTAGCAATGGAGGAAGCAAATCATGCCCAGTTCGTATCAGGCTCCCACGCGGGGCGACGCGGATAATCGAGCTTCGACAAGCCAATCAATCCAAAGCAATTCGAACGATTCAAGCATTACGGTCAAACGCTTGCTTTCGAACAAGGGAAACGAGATTTTTTCGATCGGACCAAAAGACACCTTGCACGATGCGGTCAACGTTCTCCGTGACAAGCGCATCGGCGCGCTTGTGGTAACCAACACGGATGGTGCATTGGTCGGGATACTGTCGGAACGCGACATCGTTCGGAAACTGGCTGACACGCCGGGCGAAACCCTTCCCAAGAAGGTTGAGGAAATCATGACCAAAAAAATCGAAACCTGCACGGAAGACGAGCCCGTCATTTCGGTGCTGAGCCGCATGTCAAACGGCAGGTTCAGGCACATGCCGGTTCTCGATGGTGAAAAACTGATCGGAATGATCACGATCGGGGATGTGGTAAACTTCCGCCTGAACCAGTTGGAGTTTGAGGCTTTGCAACTCAAACAACTTATCGTCGGTTAGGTTTTAAATGGCTGGTTGCCCTCATCGGGGCTGAACACCGTCTTAATTTCGAATTATTTGTAGATTTGCACTTCCCGCTTCCTTCCGTTCTACCAATGCGGCAAGGTAGAATCTGATGGACAAAGATCGAGGACAGGTTATTGACCGAGAAGATCATCATAATCGGTGGTGGACAAGCCGCTGTTTCATTTATCGCCAAATTCATAAAAACCGTTTCGGATGATTTTGATGGTTCAGTAACGCTGGTTTGTGAAGAACCTGACCTTCCTTACCAACGCCCGCCCCTGTCGAAAAAGTATGCAACCGGGGACATGACACGCGAGCAATTGTCGTTAAGAACCGAAGCCTGGTACGGTGAAAACGGTATAACATACATGCTTGGTACTCGCGTGACTGAAGTAAGTACCGAAAACAAGACCATATCATTGGAAGACGGCAGTTCACTGGAGTGGACAAAGCTCCTGTTTGCCACGGGTTCTCGCGCCCGTGAACTTCCCAATGCCCTTACTTCAGATCTGGATGGCGTCCACACCTTTCGAACGCTGGCCGATGCCGACCGGTTCGCGACCCTGCTACAACCTGGCCAAAGAGCGTTGATCATTGGCGGAGGTTATATTGGACTGGAGGCAGCGGCGGTTTGTGCTGCAAAGGGCCTTGAGGTTACACTGGTTGAAGCTGCTGACCGGATTTTGCAACGGGTGGCGTGCCCTGAAACTTCTGCCTGGTTCAAGCGAAAGCATGAAAGCCAAGGCGTTACCGTCGTTGAAGGGGTAGGAATTGATGCCCTGGAAGGCAAAGACGGCGCCGTTTCACAGGCCCGGTTATCGAACGGCGATGTAATTGACACCGACTTTGTGATTGCAGGGATCGGGATCATCCCCAATGCGGAGCTTGCAAGCGATGCCGGATTGACCGTTGAAGGCGGCATTGTCGTGAACGAACACTGCCAGACGACCCATCCTGACATCTTCGCGGCTGGCGATTGCGCTGCATTCCGATACAAGGACGAACTGACGCGATTGGAATCGGTTCAAAATGCGATTGATCAGGCCGATTGCGCCGCCCTGAACATGTTGGGCCAAGCAACCGAATACACGCCGTACCCGTGGTTCTGGTCAGACCAGTATGATGTAAAGCTACAAATTGCGGGACTAAATCGCGGCTATGATCAAGTTGTAGTTCGCGAAAGCCAAACCGAAGGCTCGGTCTCGCATTTCTATTTCAAGGAAGGGCAGTTCATTGCCGTAGATGCCATCAATGATCCGCGAACCTACATGATCGGAAAACGGATGCTCGAAAACGGGAAGACCCTCTCGCCCGAACAGGCGCAAGATACTTCAATTGAACTTAAAGGCTTGATGCGGTAACAGGGTTGGTAGCTATACAACGTTCAGGCAGTTGAAATGCCTTCATCCAGCAAAGTCGATCTGCAATCGCTGATAGATCCTTTGGTCCGAACGGCCAGAAAAGCCGGGTCGGAAGTGATGGAAGTGCACCAAATGGGTGCCCAAGCCGTTTCCAAACCCGACGGTTCTCCGGTCACTGAAGCAGATCGCAGGGCCGAAGCCATTGTATTGAGCGGACTTGATCAAGCCGCTCCCGGCATTCCCGTTGTTTCAGAAGAAAACCCGTCATCGCATGACATGACCGTGGGTGAGTTGTTCTTTTTGGTCGATCCGCTTGATGGCACCAAAGAATTTCTCAAGGGAAACGGGGCCGGGGCTTTCACCATCAACATCGCATTGATCGAACGAGGTGAACCTGTTCTGGGCGTGGTATTTGCGCCAGCCCTTGGCAGAATGTTCTGGGGGGCGAAGAACGTCGGGTCGTTTGAGGAAGGAAAACCAATCCAGGTTCGGCCTCTGCCCAATGACGGTGCGCAGGCTCTTGTCAGTGTATCGCACATGGAGGAACGGACCTCATGCTGGCTCACCGAACATGCGATTTGCAAGACCATTCCGATTGGTTCATCATTAAAATTCTGCCTGCTTGCGAACGGCGAAGCGGATGTATATCCGCGGTTTGGACCTACCATGGAATGGGACACGGCGGCCGGTGATGCGATCCTCAGGGCTGCGGGCGGAAACATGCGCACCGTACCCGACGGTGAATTTGTTTATGGCAAGGCCGGATTCCGCAATGGACCGTTTTTGGCAAGTGGCAACTGGAGGGAACTTTAATGCGAAAAATCGCCACGATTGATGAGCTTGAAGCCATTTACGGCTTCCCCGGTGAAACATCCGTGATAAAGGAGGTTGCTGAAGTTATTCCTTCTTATCGGGCCTTTATTGAGGCTTCACCGTTCTGCACCCTCGCAACGCGCGGGCCTGAAGGACTTGATTGTTCGCCAAGAGGCGACGTTCCCGGATTTGTCAGGGTGCAAGACAAACAAACCCTGCTGATGCCGGACAGGCGGGGAAACAATCGTATCGATTCCCTCAGAAACATTGTTCGCGACCCCGATGTGGCATTGTGTTTTCTGATACCCGGTTCCCGCAACGCCCTTCGGGTCAACGGCAAGGCATTTGTCAGTGATGACGCGGACTTGCTGCAATCATTTGCCATCGATGAAAAACCGCCTCGTTCAGTCATCGTCATCAAATCCGAAGCGGTTTATTTTCAATGCGGCAGGGCGATTGTCCGGTCCGGATTGTGGGACCCTGAGGCACAGGTTTCACCTGGTGCCCTTCCATCACCCGGTGACATTCTTGCAGAACTTTCAAAGGGCACTATCGGTGGCAAGGATTACGACGACAAGTGGGAAGCACGCGCGCAAAAATCGCTTTGGTAGCCTTCATGCGTCTGCCGTCTTGTGAGCGCATGAACTGACCTAAGCGACCGCCTTCAGTCGACCCGCAAATCCGTTCCTGATGTGTTGGGCCAGTTCATGCACCGCCGGATTGTTCTGGCCCTGTTTCAGGTACATGTTGATATAGATCGTCGGCAAGGTCGGCAACCCCTTGGTTTCGCTGACAATATCCAGATAGTCAGGGACGGTTTTGGCCAACAATGGCGCCACCGCCATATCCGCTTCCAGAATGGCGATGATCGGATCATGGCTGCCCAGATGACAGGTCAGTTTCCATTCAATCCCCATTTGTGCAAGGCTCTCCAATGCCACCCTGCGAAAGGCGCAACGATTGTGGCTTAACGCCACGGGAAGGGGCGTTTGGGAATAGGCTTGTCCACACTTTGCAGCCGCCCATACCAACTTGTCTGCAATCAGCATTTCACCACCGGGGGTTTCCTCTGTAGTGAGAATCAAATCGACATCGCCGTTCTCTAACTCATCGTGCAACTCCGTTGTGGTTGTACTTCTAAACGACAGTTCAATTTTGGGCATCGATTGAGCAAATGACCTCAAGATAGGTGGCAGAAACGGCCTGTAGATATCGTGCGGAACCCCAATCTTCACCTCACCTTCATGGGTGGGTGCAGTCATGGTTGACCAGATTTCGTCGTTAAGACTGACCATACGCCGCGCGTGAGAAAGCAATCGCTCACCAAGGGACGTCAAATGCAGCTGCCTCTGACTGCGGTCAAAAACCGGAGCACCGAACAGCTCTTCAAGCCGTTTGATCTGCTGGCTCACCGCAGCCTGTGTCAGGTTTTGAACATTGGCTGCCCTTGTCATTCCCCCCGCTTCAACCACAGCAATTAGTGTACGTAGCAAGGTAATGTCCAAATCTCTTACAATTTCCACTACCATAACTCCTTCTAATGAAGCGTATAAGAAACATTAGTTTTCATTATATATCATTCGACCGTATATTACCAGTGTAAATCGAATGCAGGCTTTGAACCTGAAATTTGAACGGAGAAAACAATGCATACTCGTACTCTGAGCGCAAAAAACAAATCGATACTGCAAAGTGTTGCCGACTATCTGACATATCTGTACCGGCTCGAGATCCTAAAACGGGAAATCCGACATGAACGAGACCAACTGGCAGAACTCAGCGACCATGTGCTTCGCGACATCGGGATTACACGTGAACAAGCCATACTTGAATCAAAGCGTGCTTTTGATGACCTGCCCAGCCGCAGGTTCAATCGGATACTATGATCGTTGATTAACCGATCAGTATTCAACAGATGTGAGATACAGCCCACAGGCAGGTGCAACCGGGCCGCATCGTTTGCGGTCCAACGCATCGCGGGCAGCAACCAATTCCTGCCTGGCCCATTTGCCATCTCCCACCAATTTGAGCGAACCTACAATCGACCGTACCTGATTGTGAAGAAATGATCTGCTCTCGGCAATAACCGCAATTTCAGTCTCATTCACTCGGCCCACATCAAGCCGGTCAAGCGTACGCATGGGTGTTTTTGCCTGGCAATCTGTTGAGCGAAAAGTCGTAAAATCGTGATGACCCAGTAAATCTTTGGCTGCGCGATCCATCGCTTCAACGTCAAGTGGGAAACGAATCCACCAAGCGCGTTCGGCTTCCACCGTCAATGGCGCCATGCGGTTGATTATGCGATACCGATAGCATCGCTTCTTTGCAGAGAAACGGGCGTCAAAATCGTCATCCACCTGCTCTACACGCAAGGCAGCGACAGGTTCGCCCTCATATTTCAAAATGCCGTTCAGCGCCTCCTGGACCTTCTGTGGGGTCCATTGTTTTGTCAGATCGACATGAATTACCTGACCGAGCGCGTGCACACCCGTATCGGTTCGCCCGGCTGCAAATATGTCAGTTTTCTCTTGCGTAAAAACCTCAAAAGCAGATTCTATTGCCTGCTGAACGGTCGGCAGTTTTTCCTGACGCTGAAACCCGTAGTAAGGTGTGCCATCATATTCGATATCAAGGCGGTACCGCGGCATCAGTGAACTGCCTCTATATGATTACCGCGCAAAAATTCTTCCGCCAGTTGGGCCTGCTTACCTGCCCGTTGAACCTTGTGCAGTCTGACCGCCCCGTCGCCACAAGCAACTGCAAGACCTTCCGTTAGCAGCTGACCCGGCGCACCTCGCCCGGCGGATAACTCACTTTCCAGCACCTTAACCCGTTGAACCTTGCCGGAAATCGTCATCTCACACCAGGCACCCGGGAAAGGTGAAAGGCCGCGAATGTGGTCATGGACCGTCTTCGCCGACCTGTTCCAATCAATGCGCGCTTCGTCCTTTTGTATCTTGTGCGCATAAGTAACGCCTTCCTGTGACTGCGGCACCGTATCCAGCATTCCCTTCTCCAGAGCTTTCATGGCCTTGATCATCAAGTCTGCGGTAACCACAGATAACTGGTCATGCAGTTCGTTCGCAGTCATTTTGGGGGAAATCGGCACCCTTTCTTCCAAGGCAACCGGTCCGGTATCCAAACCAACATCCATCTTCATGATGCAGACACCCGTTTCTTCATCCCCTGCCATGATCGCTCGCTGGACAGGAGCGGCCCCGCGCCATCGTGGCAGGAGCGAGGCGTGGCCGTTGAAGCAACCATGCTTTGGCGCTTCAAGAACGGCTTTCGGCAACAAAAGACCGTAGGCAATCACGATCGCCACATCCGCTTGATGACCGGCAAAGATTTCCTGATCGGCCTCGTTGTTCAAGTTGGCGGGAGTGAAAACCTTGATGCCCAACTCATCTGCCTTGCAGTGAACCGCGCTACGCTTTGGTTCCAGGCCACGCCGTCCAGCCGGTCTTGGCGGTTGGGTGTAGCAGGCGATGATGCGGTGACCCGATTCATGCAGGGCTGCAAGTGTTGGAACCGAAAATCCGGGGGTACCCATAAAGACGATATTCAACGCCATGGGTCGTTACCCGATCATCAGCTTGTCTGGAAGCTTGCCGTCCTGCTTTGCAGCCTTGGTGAACTTCTTGATGACCATGTCACGTTTCAGCTTTGACATGAGATCAATGAACAACTTGCCGTTCAGATGGTCAATTTCGTGTTGCAGGCAGGTGGAAAGCAGGCCGTCAGCCTCCAAAACCTGTTCGTTGCCATCGCGGTCGAGATATTTCACAGTACACCCGGCGGGACGTTCCACTTCGGCATAGAAATCGGGGATCGAAAGACAACCTTCTTCATAGGTTGACGGCACATCGGCGACAGCAACAATTTCCGGATTGATCAGGAATATCGGATTGCGCTCAACCGGCTCCTGAACTTCAGGAATGGCCGCATCTGCAATATCCTGTTCGCCGTCATCGGCGCCTTCTTCGATGGCCTGTCGCTCGGTACAATCGACGACCACAACGCGCAAGGGTTCGGCAATCTGTATCCCGGCCAATCCTATTCCTGGCGCGTCGTACATGGTTTCGGCCATGTCATCCAACAACGACAGCAAGGGCGCATCAATACGCTCAACCGGATTGGATACTTCCCGCAGAACCGCATCGGGGATAGATATGATTTTTCGGATTGCCATGCTGGCTGACATATGACGTTCAGACGCTTCGGTCAACCAAAAGGAAGTTTAAAGGATATTCCTGTTTTGTTCTTTTGTATTCGCCAAGAATCGGATAATGTCATTCAATGGAGAGTAACCTTGATACAACCGCATATCTTGACCAAACCTTGTTCGTGATCGGACAAACGCCGATCACATTGCAGGTGGTATTGATCGCCACTGCCTGCCTTCTGGCAGCTGCAATGGTTGTTTGGATTTATCAGTCACTCAAGATCGCCAAAAGAAGAACCATGAATGAGGTTGCCGCACTGGAACGTGCGCGGGAAGCCGAACAACGCATGGCTGAGTTGGTAACCAGCCAGAACGAGTTGACCGGCCGGATGCAAACCATGGCAGAGATTTTTTCGACCCGTCAGTCAGACATGATGAGAGCGGTCAATGAGCGACTTGACGGTATGAGCGGGCGTATCGGGCAATCGATCACTGAAACCACCAAAAATACACATGAAAGCCTCAAGAAGCTGCAAGAGCGGCTTGCGGTGATCGACAACGCCCAAAACAACATCTCCTCGCTCGCAGGACAGGTAGTGGAACTGCAGAACATACTGTCCAACAAACAAACGCGTGGTGCGTTTGGCGAAGGGCGAATGCAGCAGATTGTCCAGGACGGTTTGCCGATGGGGGCATATGAATTTCAGCCCAGCTTGTCGAATGGCAGCAGACCCGATTGCATCATTCACATGCCCAATGACACCCCTCCCCTGGTTATTGATGCCAAGTTTCCGTTGGAAAGCTGGCATCGTATTCGGGATGCAGAAACGCAAGACGCAGCAAAGGCAGCCGCTCAGATGTTTCGGCGCGATGTGGAAGTTCACGTCAAGGCGATCTCGGAAAAGTACCTGCTGAAAGGCGAAACCCAGGATACCGCGTTCATGTTTCTGCCCTCAGAATCGATTTTCGCAGAAATTCATGAGAATTTTGAAGGCATCGTTCGAGCATCCCACAAGGCACGGGTGGTGATTGTATCGCCGTCATTGTTGATGCTTTCCATTCAAGTCATGCAGTCGGTGTTGAAAGATGTTCGGATGCGAGAACAGGCACATCTGATTCAGCGCGAACTGGTAACCCTGATGGAAGATGTGGGCCGCCTTGACGACCGGGTCCGCAAACTGGATGCCCATTTCAGACAAACCCACAAGGATGTTGAGAACATTCTGATATCCACAGACAAGATTTCCAAGCGCGGCAACAAAATCTCCGAACTTGATTTTGAAGAACCCAAACCGGTGGAACAAGAAAAACAACCACGGCTTAAAGCCGTCGAATAGTGGACGAGCACATGACCGATGCTGTAGATCGAATGAGAACCCTATTGGGTGAGGTTTTTGCACCGATGATCCAGGCGCTGGACATCGTGCCCGTCAAGGTTTCGGAGAACGGTGCACATTTTGAGGTGCCCGCAAGCGATTTTGTCATGCGTTCAGGAAACATTGTTTGCGGACAGGCGCTGGCCAGCATTGCCGACACGGTCGGGGTGCTTACGCTGTTTGCCCACAACAATGACGACCGGATCATGACCACTGTCGAGTTGACCACGCATTTCATGCGCCCGATTTCAAAAGGCGGCATGGACGTAGAAACCGTAATTCTGGCAAACGGAAAACGCATGGCGACGGTGCGAACCGACATCAGACAATCATGCGATACCAGGATTGCCTCTTCTACAACTTGCGCATTTGTTTATGTTTAGTTGTCAGTAGCGGCACGTTTTATCCCGGTATCGTGGCCAGTCTATTGATCAACAACTTCAAAACGCTCCGCCATTTCGGTTGTCAGTTGTTCAAGAAAACGCGCAGCAGCCACCGGCAGGGTTCTGCCCTTCAAATGGCCAAGAAATATCTGTCCTGCGGGAACATCCAGCAAATTGACCGGAACGGTCACCAGTCCGAGGTCTTCGTAACCGTAAAGATTGATCGGTATGTCAAAGAACAACTGCTCGGTGGTGCGATTATAGTCCATCAGAAAGGTGTGACTGTCGGTTTGAATGTTGGGCCTGAGATTAATACCGAGCCGGAGGGCCGACTGATCGAGCAAATGTCTTATTCCCCAGCTTTCATCGTGCAAAAGCATGGGAAACTCCGCGCATTCGTAAAGCCTTAGATCCTTCTTTTTGGCAAGCGGATGCGCCGGGTTCATCACGCAGTGTACTTGTTGTGGCATCGTGAAGGCGGTTTGGAAATCCACAATCTTCACAGGCTCAAACACAATTGCAACGTCTGAACTGTGATCTTGCAACGAAGCCTCAATTTCACTTCGTATTTTCTGGTTGACGCGGAACTGTACGCCCGGAAACTCGGCCTGATACCGGTTCACCGCTCTTGGCAATAGTCCCCCAACCAGCTCGGGACTACAGGCAATCGAAACATTGCCTCGCCGTTGACCCGAAAGATCGGCAATCTGGGACTTGACGCGTTCCAGGTCAGACATCTGATTGCGGATGTGTTCCAGCAAAATCTCACCTGCGGTGTTGAGCCGGACACCGACCGACAATCGCTCAAAAATAGCGACACCCAGTTCTTCCTCAATCGTCAGTAATCTGCGATTTAATGCTGAGGGAGTGATGGCAAGTGTTTCTGCCGCCTTTCGAATCGAGCCAGATTTCGCAATTTCCTCTACATATTTGTAGGGCAACAAGTGACGCATGTTTGTGATTTCCTGCTATATCCATGTGCGTTGCGTTTTTTGCAACACCTTATCAAAAAACTAGCAACAGACGCGGCACCGGTCAATGTTTAGTCTTCGTCCACGGGTTGGGCTGGGGCAAAATTTACATTTTGGACTTTTAGCATCGTTCCCGCTTAACAATTTGCAAAAGCAAAGGATTGGACATGAATATAGTCATGGCGATTATCAAGCCATTCAAGCTTGATGAAGTCCGCAAAGCGCTGGGCGAAGTCGGCGTTGAAGGACTTACCGTTACCGAAGTGAAAGGGTATGGCCGCCAAAAGGGTCACACCGAGATTTACCGCGGAACCGAGTACGCGATCAACTTTCTACCCAAGGTAAAAGTCGAAGTAGCAGTAGACACAAAGCTGACCGACAAGGTTGTCGAAGCGATCACGGAAGCTGCCCGTACCGAGCAAATCGGCGACGGCAAAATCTTTGTCTACGATCTGAAACAGGCAGTGCGCATCCGTACCGGTGAGACCGGTGTCGACGCCCTTTAGTGCTTCAAAAACAGGACAATAACGATGATTTCGAACAACAAAACACTCACGCTTCTGGCAAGCACTGCATTTGTCTTTGCTTCGCCTGCTCTTGCTCAAGAGACCGCATCGGAAGCTCCTGCTGCGGCTGAGGCAGCGGCGCACACACAATATATTTTCAACACTCTGCTGTTCCTGATCGGCGGCTTTCTCGTCATGTGGATGGCTGCCGGTTTTGCGATGCTCGAAGCCGGCCTCGTGCGCACCAAGAACGTTTCGATGCAGAGCCTTAAAAACATTGCCCTGTATTCAGTAGCGGGCATCATGTACTGGTTGATCGGTTACAACCTGATGTATACCGGCGTTGATGGCGGTTATATCGGGTCGTTCTCATTCATCTATGGCATGGATGATGTTGGCGGGAATGCTCTCGACACAGGCTATTCAACTGCATCAGACTGGTTCTTCCAAATGGTGTTTGTTGCAACTGCTGCATCGATTGTTTCCGGCACATTGGCTGAACGCATCAAGCTGTGGCCTTTCATCATTTTTGTGGTGGTGTTGACCGGCTTTATTTATCCGATCGCAGGGTCCTGGCAGTGGGGCGGTGGCTGGTTGTCCGAAATGGGCTTCTCTGATTTCGCCGGTTCCACCTTGGTTCACTCAGTCGGTGGCTGGGCCGCGCTTGCAGGTGCTTTCCTGCTCGGTTCGCGCAAAGGCAAATACGGCGCGGACGGTGCAGTGCACCCAATGCCTGCCTCCAACATTCCGCTGGCAACCTTGGGAACCTTCATCCTTTGGCTCGGCTGGTTCGGCTTTAACGGTGCTTCC
Source organism: Rhizobiaceae bacterium (assembly GCA_965230715.1). GTDB lineage: Bacteria > Pseudomonadota > Alphaproteobacteria > Rhizobiales > Rhizobiaceae > JAALLB01. The sequence goes on from CBDDLK010000001.1 coordinate 62,297, forward strand.
CAGCTTGCCATGGGCACCATCGGCGACGTAACAGATGTCTCGCGCATCTTTGTGAACACCAATATGGCTGCCGCTGCCGGTGTGGTGACTGTCATGATCCTGCTCCAGATCCTTTACAAGAAGGTTGACGTGACCATGGTTCTGAACGGTGCACTTGCTGGCTTGGTATCCATTACCGCAGAGCCGCTTGCCCCAACCGTTCTTCAGGCGATCATCATTGGTGCAATTGGTGGCGTTATCGTGGTCTTCACGGTTCCATTGCTCGACAAGTTGAAAATCGACGACGTCGTTGGCGCTATTCCGGTTCACCTGCTCGCAGGCATCTGGGGAACGCTGATTGTTCCACTGTCAAACAGCGACACCTCATATGCTACCCAGTTGATCGGTATCGTTGCTTACGGTGCGTTCACTCTGGTTTGTTCGTTCGTGATCTGGTTTATCATCAAGATGGTCATGGGCATCCGGGTGAGCGAAGAAGAAGAAGAACTGGGTCTGGACAAGACCGAGATCGGCGTTGAGGCTTATCCTGAATTCAAATAATTCAGGGTACCGGCGGTTGCCAACCCAACCCGGTTAATGGCAGCCGCCAACCTTCTTTGAAAACAGGGCATCCGTGCCCTGTTTTTTTGGTAGAATTCGCTTGTGATATCTGCAACAGATTGGCTTGGCTGAATTTCAGCCGAGCCATTTTTTTTACAAGGACGAAATGCCATGGGCGGACTTCTTTCAAATATTGACCCGAATGGACTCGAAGAATTTTCGGTCGTTTTCACCGACAGGTCGCTCAACCATATGTCGCAGGAATTCCAGACAGTCATGCGCGACATTCACGAGACACTCAATGGTGTCTACAATGCCGAACACACGGTTATTGTACCTGGTGGCGGCTCGTTTGGAATGGAAGCTGCTGCCCGGCAGTTTGCCACCGACAAAAACGTACTGATTGTGCGCAATGGCTGGTTTTCCTATCGCTGGACGCAAATTTTCGAAGCGTGTGACATGCCGGCATCTGAAACAGTGCTCAAGGCAACATCGCATCGCGACAACGTTCATGCTCCTTTTTCTCCTTCAGCCATCGAAGAAGTTGTCCGGCATATTCGTGAAGAAAAACCCGATGTCGTATTCGCGCCCCATGTGGAGACGTCCGCAGGAATGATCCTGCCAGATGATTATATTACCGCGATTGGCACAGCCGTCAGGGAAAACGGTGGCTTGTTCGTGCTCGACAGTATTGCGTCGGGTTGTATCTGGGTGGACATGAAAGCCTGCAATGTGGATGTGTTGTTAAGCGCTCCCCAGAAGGGATGGTCGTCTTCACCTGCTGCCGGGCTTGTAATGCTGGGCGAACGCGCCATGGCCCAGATGGCTGAAACGCAAAGCACGTCGTTCTGCTGTGACCTGAAAAAGTGGTCCGCCATCATGGATGGTTACGTCAGCGGCGCCCATGCTTATCATACCACGATGCCAACCGATGCATTGCGGGGTTTCCGCGACAACATGTTTGAAACCAGAGATTTTGGCCTGGAACTTGCCAAAGAACGCCAGTTTGAATTGGGGACCAAGATCCGGTCGCTGCTCACTGAAGCCGGGTTCAAGAGCGTTGCAGCAGAAGGGTTTCAGGCTCCAGGTGTTGTGGTCTGCTACACCGATGATCCATTAATCCACAATGGCAAAAAATTTGCGGACGCCGGAACCCAGATTGCGGCAGGTGTTCCACTAATGTGCGACGAGGGGGATGACTACAGATCGTTTCGGATTGGGCTTTTTGGTCTCGACAAGCTGAAAGATGTTGATGCAACCGTAGCACGTTTCAAAAAAACACTTGACCAGGTACTTGCAAGTTAAACCGGTTCGCGTTTCAACAGAAACGGAAAAACGGTTGCTACTTCTCGATATGGTTGTCCATTCCTGTGCTGGTAAATCCATCAACTCAGGTTTTGCCAGTGGCGAATTTACTGCCCGCCAATCCAATTTGCCATGGAACTGAGAACGGTTTGTCTGGCCCGAAACCCGGCTGGCCCCGGTTCGGGTTTATCATCAACCGCAAGATGAACAAAAACATAAGGAACTCCGGCTTTCTCAAGCCAACCAACAAACCACCCCTTTTGTTTTTTCGTACGCACGCCGTTTGCATCGGAAATCCATGCCGTGCCGGTTTTCCCGGACAGCCTTATGTCAGGGTTTATCAGGTACTGCGGGATGGCTTGTTTCAGCTTTCCTATGCTCTCGCTACTGACCGGAAGCTTTTCCTCTACAACTCGTGAAAGAAACCGGATCTGCTCACGTGGCGAAATTTCGAGCGACGTCCCCAACCATGAATGCGTAAGACCATTATCCTTGCCAGGTTCGCCACTCAAATCACGATTTCCATAGTCCAACAGATCGACATAGCGCTGAAACTCGTCCGGGCCCATTTGCTTGGTCAACCACCAAGAATACCACACTATCGAGTGCCTCAACCAAAGCCTGGGTGTCGTGGTTTGTCGCCAAACCTTTATTTGGGCGTTTATCGCCGGATCATAGGTTATGGCAGGCAAATCCGGCGTTTCGAAATAACCGCTCTCAAATCCCATCAATGCAAGGGGGAGTTTGAAAGTAGACGCAGGAGCAAATTGCTCGTCACATTTGTTCCCATATTGGTAGACCGGCTCCCCAGCGCCAATTTTCTGAACAAGCGTACATGCAATTCTGGCTTGAGCCGGAATTAGACCTGCACCTGTAAAAAACAATACCGAGCAGAATATCTGGGCTATCTTTTGGAGTTGCATTGGTTTTCCCGTGTTTTGTAACCGATTGTTCTTTGTTCAATCAAAAATTGCTGCGGCTTCGCATCGCAGCAGACAAAGTTCCCTCATCAAGGTAGTCCAGTTCACCACCGACCGGCACACCATGCGCAAGTCGCGTAATTTTCACATCAAGGCCTTCAAGCCGGTCGGTTATGTAATGGGCAGTCGTTTGTCCCTCGACCGTGGCGTTGACTGCCAGGATCAGTTCGCGTTTTACAGGTTGCCCGTCCGGTGATACCTCAGCCGGTTGTGATAGCCGGTCCACCAACTCGGTGATGCGAAGGTCATCAGGTCCGACCCCGTCAAGCGGCGACAAAGTCCCTCCAAGTACGTGATACAGCGATTTGATCGCATTTGCCCGCTCCAAGGCCCACAAATCAGCAACATCTTCAACAACAACAATCGTATTTCGATCTCGTTTTGGGTCGTTACAGATCGTGCAGGGATCAGTTGTGTCAACATTGCCGCAGATTGAACATTCGCAAACACTGTCCGCAGCAACTTGTGTCGCCCTGGCAAGCGGAAATAGAAGTTGGTCCTTCTTCTTGATCAGGTGAAGCGCAGCGCGACGGGCAGAACGCGGTCCCAGCCCCGGCAGTTTCGCGAGCAACTGAATGAGCGTTTCAATCTCTGGGCCGGTAACACGGGTTGACATCGTTTGTTCCCGGTCAACGCTAAAACGGCAGCTTCATGCCGGGCGGAATGGGCAGACCTGCCGTCAGCTCTTGCGTTTTGCGTGCAGTCTCCTCTTCCACCTTGGCTTTGGCGTCATTATGTGCAGCCATGATCAAATCTTCCAGGATGCTGGTATCCTGATCCGTTATCAGGCTTGGATCTATTTCGACATTTGCAATATGCCCCTTGCCGTTGAGGGTAACCTTCACCATACCGCCGCCCGAATTTCCTTCAATCTCGAGACCGGCAAGTTCTTCCTGCAGGGCCTGCATCTTTTCCTGCATTTCCTTGGCCTTGCTCATGAGGCCCATAATGTCTTTCATGATGCTGTTCCTTGTTCAAAAAAATTCATCGAGGCCATTGTCGTCATCCGGTGCAGGTTCGATGCCTTCTTCGGTGACTTCTTCGCGCACCCTGATATCGACAATCCGGGAGCCAGGAAATTTTTCGAGAATCGCCTGAACAGTCGGATCGCTTTTCGCGTCGTCCATGCGAACCGTGTTCTCCTGTTCCTCAAGCTCCGCAAGCGTCGGCGCACCCTCTTCCTGGCTGATCGAGAGCACCCACCGTTTTCCTGTCCATTCTTCCAGACGTTTTCCCAACACAGGAAGAAAATCACGGGGAGGGTCCTTCACCAGATTCATTTCCATTCGACCATCACTGACAGTGACCGGTCTTACATGACGCTTGACGAGTGTCTTGATCGCAAGGTCGCGCTTGTCCTCAATCAAAAAAATCAATTCGTCAAAACTGTTGATTACCTTGCCTGGCTCGGCAACTTCCGAAACAAGGGTGTTTGCTGAAGGCTGCACCATGGCAACCACATTCGAACCATCTGGTCGCGACGACATCCGCGGCTGATCGGAGGGGGCTGACAACCGATGCGACAGACCGGAGGTGTCCGTAGACCTGGATGCCTGTGCGGGTTGGTCTCCCCCTGCACTGCCGGACCGGTCGCCGCCAGACAATGGTGGCTCCCTTCGAATTTCATTTTTTTCTGTCGCCTTGATGACCTCATCAGGTGTCGGCAAGGAGGATGCATGGGTCAAGCGCACCAGGACCATCTCCCCAGCTGCAAACGGTCGTTCGGATGCGGCGACTTCCGACAATCCCTTAAGCAGGATTTGCCAAGCGCGACCAAGCACCCGGACCGAAAGCTGTTCGGAAAATTCCTTGCCCTTCGTTCGCTCAATCTCGGAAAGTCCGCGATCTGTTTCCGTTTCCGGAACATATTTCAACCGGGTAACCAAATGAATGAAATCTGCAAGATCTGTCAGCACAACCTGAGGCTCAGCCCCGATATCATACTGTGCCTTGAACTCTCCAAGCGCCGACGCAATGTCACCCTTCATGATATGCTCGAACAAATCCACGACGCGGGCACGATCAGAAAGACCCAGCATTGAGCGCATTGCTTCTGCGGAAATCGAGACATCGTCTCCCGCACCATGCGCAATCGCCTGGTCAAGCATCGAAAGCGCGTCCCTGGCCGACCCGCCGGAGGCTCTTGCGACAATCGCAAGCGCGTCGGCTTCGATGCTCACATTCTCCGCCTTGCATATGTTGGCAAGATGCCCGGCAAGTTCTCCGGAATCAATCCGCCGCAGATCAAACCGCTGGCATCGTGAAAGAACGGTAACGGGCACCTTTCGTATCTCTGTTGTCGCAAAAATGAACTTCAGGTGCTCTGGTGGTTCTTCAAGCGTCTTGAGCAAGCCATTAAATGCATTCTTCGACAGCATATGCACTTCGTCGATGATATATACCTTGTAACGGGCGGTTGCAGGCCGGTATTGCGCCGATTCAATCAGATCGCGAATGTCATCAATCCCGGTATGGGACGCCGCGTCCATCTCGATCACATCCATGTGCCGACCTTCGATGATTGCGCTGCAGTGCTCGCCTTCCTCTTTGAGATCAATCGACGGTTCGTCGATGTCGCCATTTTTGTAGTTAAGTGCCCTGGCAAGAATTCTGGCGGTGGTGGTCTTTCCCACGCCGCGCACTCCGGTCAGCATATAGGCTTGGGCAATCCGCCCGGTCTTGAACGCATTTGATAGCGTTTGAACCATTGGTGCCTGCCCGATCAAATCATCGAAGTTGTGCGGCCGGTATTTGCGGGCAAGCACGCGATATGGCGTTTTGGGATTGGCAGACTCACTCATAAGGCCGGACTATACCTGTTTGCCACGAGGTCACATAGAGCCGATTTGTTTTTTCGCGGTTTTTTGGAAAAGGTGGAAGACCGGATCAGATGACCCGAGAAAATCTCGACTGGGCTGCTTCCTTCCGGACCTGACCCATTGGACAAGGTACCCGTCCATCGCCGATCTTCCGCCATTGATATGATTGTTTTTTTCGTCAATTGCAAGTCATCATGTCAATGACACGGTACCGGCTCCTGATTCTGGCAAAATAAAGAGGCCTGTTGAATGTTCAGCATAATGGGTTCTTTGGCTTTACATACCAATCGGGAAGTGGGCAAGTTAGCCAGGAACAAGCGTGATGAGCATGGACCAGGAGAGCCAATGACCGCATGGAAACTTGATAAGATGCTTGCAAGCGACACAATGCGGGTCGGCTCGCTCGCAACCTGCGATGTGTTGTTGATGAACGATACAAGATGGCCATGGCTGATTTTGGTCCCTCGTATTGAACAAGCAATCGAGTTTCATGAACTTTATTCAGATCAGCGTCAGGAAGTCGATATGGAGGTTGCTTTCGTTGCATCTGTTCTCAAAGACATTTCGGGTTGTGAAAAAATCAACCTCGCGACCATTGGAAATGTCGTAAGACAGTTGCATATTCATGTGATTGCGAGGAATGCAGGCGATGCCAATTGGCCCGGCCCCGTTTGGGGATACGGCACCAAGGAACCGTATGAATCTGAACCCTCAGTGCAATACCTGAGTTTGCTTCGCGACGCTTTGGAACTGGAACATTCATGACCATTACATTCGACGACCTAGCATGGCCGGAGCCAAGTTCTCTGGTCGGGTTCGCTCAAAACAATCTGGTTCGCGACGCTGAAAACCGTGATGAGAATTCACTTCCCGATGCGATGCAGCACAAACAGGCCCGCTATATGTTGTTCTCGCGCGGCCAGGTGATCGTCAGAAAAACCGAGCCGGCAGTTGTCAGCTTTGCCAGAGAAGAGATTGAGCGTTACGAGCCAAAGCCAGACCAGGTGATTTTGCTTGGGCACAACGATAATGGGCCGCTGTTGGCAGTGCCTTGTGGTATCGATCCTGAAACACTTGCCGAACCCGACAAGGCGTATGCCGTCAGGAGCCTGCTTTATTCAAGTGCCGTTTCACAATCCGAAGCCAGTGCTGCTGCCCAGGCCTCAGCTATTTTGTATTGGCACTCGACAAATCGCTATTGCGGAAAATGTGGCCACAAATCAGAGTCAAGAATTGGCGGGTTCCGCCGTGACTGCCCTGCTTGCGGGCATCAGATTTTTCCCAGGACCGACCCTGTTGTTATCATGCTTCCCGTCAATGGTGACCGATGCATTATGGGCAGATCGCCCCATTTTCCGGAAAACTGGTATTCGACACTTGCCGGGTTTGTGGAATCGGGGGAAACAATTGAAGCTGCGGTACGCCGGGAAACCCACGAAGAAAGCGGAGTTGAAATTGGCCGGGTAAAGTATTTTGCGAGCCAGCCCTGGCCATTTCCGCATTCGCTGATGATTGGGGCGCACTGCGAAACGCTGTCCGAGACCATTCAGTTTGATGCAACTGAACTTGAAGACTGCCGCTGGTTTACCCGCGAAGAAGTACGGCTCATGATTCGCGAAGAGCATCCTGACGGGTTCATTTGCCCTCCAAACAAGGCAATTTCTTCTTCATTGATCCAGGCATGGGCACTGTAGCGTCATGCCTGTTAATCCACTCAAACAATGAAAAAGGGGCCACAGGGCCCCTTTAATGTATTGAAATTTAATGCCGGTTATTTGATCCAGCTTTCAACGACGTCAGGGTTCGCTGCAATCCACTCTTCAGCCACGTCTTGCGGATCCATTTCGTCGCGACCGATTTTGAGGATCCAGTCATTTACTGTAGCCGGATCGAACTTGACCTGGCTAAGGAACTTGGCAGCAGCGGGATTACGTTGCTCAAGTGACTTTGAATAAGACACAAAAACGTTCGCATCCTCGTGTGCGCATTTGAAAGTAGAGGCTTCCAACCAGTCTTCCTGGTCCAGTTTCAGATCCATGCAACCTTCCGTGTGTGCGGGTTCGCTGAGCGGCGAAAGGTCATAGGCTGCGTGAATCCACTCCGGAGTCCAATAGTAGAAAAGGATAGGCTTTTGTTCACCGTAAGCAGCTTTCAGTTGTGCCTTGAAAGTGGCGTCTGAAATAATGTTTGGCTCCCAAAGCTCTTCCAGACCGTAGTCCTTGAACTTCACCTGCCACATCTTGGTAGATTTCCACGATGCGTCGCCTGCCCAGTATTCGCCCTTGCCATTGCCGTCCGAGTCAAACTTGGCAGCAACGTTTGGATCCTTCAGATCGTCAAATGACTTGATATCACCGGCCATGTAAGCAGGAACAAACATGCCCTGAGTGCCGAGATACGACGTGTTGTGAGCGACCGTCTTGGCACCATCAATGTACTTGTCCCAAATTGCCTGCTGGTTTGGCATCCACATGTCGGTGTAAACATCTACAGAGCCATCGCCCTTGTCCATGCCTTCGGCAATGATGGCCTGGTCAGAAACGCCAGCCTTGATTTCGGCTTCGCTTCCCAGCGGCCCGTTGATGACGGCCTGCAGGACATGGGCGATCGCCTTTGCCCCAGTCCAGTTCAGATCGGAAATTGTTACCTTTGCATCCGCAGCCAACGCAACGCCGCCTGTCGACATTACGATTGCTGTTGAAAGTAACAGAGATTTTGCAAGTTTCATGAGCCATATCCTCCCGTGGGTTTTGCTCGTTTGGTAAAACAGGGCCAACAAATTCAACCCTGCAGGTTCGTATTACTCTTTTGCCGTGTTTGCCTTTTGAACCACACGGTCAATCATCATCGCCAATAGGGCGATTCCAAGACCGGCAAGTATGCCACGGCCCGTTTGTGTATTCGCAAGCGCCTCAGTGACCAGAAAGCCCATTCCTCCGGCACCGATCAAGGCCGCAACAACAACCATGGAAAGGCTCATCATCACCACCTGGTTTACCCCTGCCATGATTGACGGCAGGGCAAGCGGCAATTCAACCTTGTAGAGCAGCTGGCGCGGATTGGCGCCAAATGCCAGTGCTGCTTCCTTTGTGCTTTCAGGCACGTGACGGATACCCAGGGCAGTCAGTCTTACCATTGGTGGCATCGCGAAAATCACGGTAGCCAAAATGCCCGGAGGTTTGCCGATGGAGAAGAACGCGACCGCCGGCAAGAGGTAAACAAATGAGGGGATCGTCTGCATGATATCAAGAATCGGTGTCATAATAGCCTGACCGCGTGTGGATTTTCCAACCCAGACCCCAAGCGGGAGGCCAAATACAACACAGATAATTGATGCGGCGGTGACAAGCGAAAGTGTGTCCATCGCGGTTTGCCAGAAGCCAAACAGAGCTATGTAGGCCAACGATGCTCCAACGAATATGGTGACATTTCTACCTGCCATGAACCATGCGATTGCCAGCAAGGCACCTGCCGTTATAGGCCAGGGAGTGCCTACGAACACCGCGGTAATCGCGGCCAACATGGTCCTCAGGAAGCTGGTTATACCATCGAAGAAGAACCCGTAGAACGCTTTAAGATAGCCAATCGTGTCATCAATGGTCTGCGCCGAATAGGTGTTAAGATCAATTGGGGGCAGGCCTTCGCGAGGCGCTTCACGTTGAATAAACCGTGACCCGTCTTCATTGCGTGGAAAGGTGACCGTATCAGGTCGGTCCATCCACACGAGTGTTGGAAATTCACCAATTACAAAACAGTCAAAGCGCGCCTTGAACGGCACTTCCTCACCTTTTTGGATCGCCCTGTCCTGCTTGATACACGCACGTTCTTCAGGAGCAAATTGTGTCGAACGATACAATAGCAGCGGGGCAATGAGCGCCACGATCAGCGCGACCGTAACCAACCGTCCTGTATTGAAGCCGCTTGGAACCGCATCGTTGATCCGCCATTTGCTGTACTGATTGTAATAGAACCGGTCGGCAAGCCATGCAAAGAGTATGCGACCGGCAATGAATATGATTATCGCGGCCACAAAATAGGATTCCGTCCAAGCTTCATACCTTGTGACAAGAAAATCTTTCTCATCGAGAACCGCCTGTTTGGTGGCCTCCGAATACTTGTATACCAGCGCAAGGTTTACTGCGGCGACAAGATCAAACAGAAACCCGATCCAAAACAGCAACCAGTTGCCGCGAATGCCTGCCCACAAGAATCCACCAAGCCCCGCGATCAGGTTGAAATGGCCAAATCCCATCTCCGATTTCTGGATTGTGAGAAAGGTCCTGGCAAAGTAATCGCCATTTCGTCCGGCAAAATTGTGAAACGGCTTCAGGGTGTCTGTTTCTTCGCTCATGCTATGCTTCCCCCCTTATGCCGTGTAGCAATATGTCTTTGGTTACCACGCCAACCGGTTTGCCGTCATCCATGATAACGACAGGTTTGTCTTGATCGACTGCGAGACTTACCAACGCATCCAGATCGTCTTCCGGACCAGCTTGCGGACAGTTCTTGATTGCCGGCAGCTTTTTGTTTTCTTTTTCATATTTCGCGACCGGGATCATGACAGTATGTGCGTAGATCAGTTTCAGCTTTGATATTCCAGCAACGAATTTTTCGACATAATCGTCTGCAGGCTTGGTGACAATGTCCTCCGGTGTTCCAATCTGAACGATTTCGCCATCTTTCATTATCGCAATACGGGTACCCATGCGAATGGCTTCATCAAGATCATGCGTAATGAAAAGTGTCGTTTTCTTCATGTCGCGGGATAGTGCAAGAAACTCATCCTGCAGGCCACGACGGATCAGCGGATCGAGTGCGGAAAACGGTTCATCCATCAACAGGATCTCAGGGTCGGCAGCGAGTGCCCTTGCAAGCCCGACCCGTTGTTGCATACCGCCGGAAAGTTCCGACGGGTAACGGTTGCCATATCCTTCCAATGATACACGCTCAATCACCCGTTCCGCTGCTTGTGCACGGGTATAGGCATCGACATTTCTAAGCTCCATCGAGAAGGCAACATTGTCCGCCACCGTGCGGTGCGGCAGCAATGCCATGTTTTGGAAAACCATGCCAATGCGATCTGCACGCATTACCCGCAATTCTTCTGCCGACAATTTTCCCACATTGGTGCCGTTAATAAGAATGTCCCCGGCGGTGGGCTCGATCAGGCGGTTAATGTGCCGAACCAAAGTGGACTTGCCGGAACCAGACAGGCCCATGATGCAGAAAATCTCACCCTCCCCCACGGAAAAGTTTGCATCACGCACCCCCACGACACATTGGTACTTTTCAAGAACTTCCGGCTTTCCAAGATTGTCTTTTTTGATCGCTTCAAGCGCCTCTTGGGCCCGATTTCCGAAAATCTTCCAAACGCCGCTGACCTCCACGACCGCGTGAGAATTTTCAGCTTGCGGTTTTCGAAGGTCTGACATTCGAACGCGCCCCCCATTTGCCGGTGTTACCGTTCAGCTTGACTTGATGTGTTAGTTTCATATTATGGAACCACTATCCCATATTCTGAAACGGATATTTGGTTTTGTCAACACAAGCATGGTTCATTTGAAGTGGCAGAAATACACAGTTCCATTGTGAACAGATGTGGCCTCGTGCTCGACCTGATCTGCAATAGCAGACGCGCGCCCAAATTTACCGAGATCGTGCGGGAGGTCGGCCTGCCGAAAAGCTCGGTACATCGGGTCTTGTCAATTCTGACAGCAGAGTCACTAATTGAGCACGAACTTGAGTCCGGCACCTATCGTCCCGGCAGGCGTCTGATTGACTGGTCGGTGAGTACATTAACCCACAATGATCTTCCCACTCTTGCAAATCCGATGATGGAGCAGCTGAGCAAAGGCACCGGCAATCACGTGTCATTGGCTGTGCTCAACGGAACAAACGCCCTTTTTATTGCTTCAGTCGATCCTGCGATCCCTTACCGTTTGTCGCCGCGCGTCGGGGAGCAATCACCGGCACATTGCTGCGCTGTGGGGAAGATCCTGCTGTCACAGATCAGGCCACACCGGCTGAGTGCGTATCTGGACCGGATGCCTTTGGAAAAATTTACGGAGCATACGATTACAAACCGTGAGAACCTGACGCATGAACTGGATATGATCAAGGCAAAAGGATTTGCCGAGTGCGATCGGGAAGAATTCCTTCAAATATCGGGAATTGCCGTTCCGATCTACAATTTCAACGGAATTTGTGTAGCCGCAGTCAGCATTTGGAACGAAACCACAAAGCGCGGCATTGATGGCCTGCGTGGCCAATATGCCAGTTTACGCGACCACGCGGACGCGATTTCCAAACGCCTCGGGCACGAAAAACAACTGCCGGGCTGATTGGGTTCGCTCAAAACCGACCGCACCAAATTCTCATCCCCTGTGTTGGGAAACTGGTATCCGCCTCCGCAAACCATTGATCGAACACGGATTTCGGGTCCGCCAACCATACATCCCCATCGAAACAAGAACCGACCAAACAACGCCAGAAAATCGTCAATCTACAGTCAGCACATTTAGCTCTATATATATTTGAAAATATACAATTTTATTAAAGGTATATTTATTAAGGTTAACTTTTATTGTTCTTTTTTTTCCTTGTATTTTTACCTTCTTTAATGACACATGGCATTTATCAAGGTTAATTTTTTGTTAATTCCCGATGGAGTTCAAGAAGTTTAACTGAGTACATCTGACAGCAAACTGTAGGGGTGCGATTTGTTGTCAGGGCTTTGCAGAAGCAGACAAGGAAAAATTTTGCCATGGTTTATATGTTTCCAAAACATCCATGCCCGGAACCACCTCCAAAGACCGAGCATCCCCCTGTTCACAAACCACGCCCGGAACCGGAACCACATCCGAAAAAGCCGGAATGTGAACAGCATGACCCAGTTCCCACGCAGGCTTACTGTCCGCCGCCCAACCTTGACCCATGCGCGGAAGACGACTGTATCGAAGCCTGTAGTGCTGAGAGGACGACTCTTTCAGTTTCACCGCTGCTGCAGAATGATTTTGACAAGGATTCCGACCAGATATTTGTCGCCGGAATGCAGCCTTACAGCGATCACGGTGCCAAAATCGACTTGATCGATTCTGATGGCGATGGTGTTTACGACACGTATTGCTACGATCCGACCTGCTCGGCAGAACTGTCAAATCTTTGCGATGGCGAAAGCATCACCGATTGCTTCACCTATCTGGTTTCCGATGGCAAGGGCGGATATGACACGGCAGTCGTGTATGTAAAAGTGAATGGCGGCGAAAAAGGTGACAGCCCGGTTGATGATGACAATCCGATAGCAGGTTTGCCGGGAATGCCTGACTTATCAGCCGATTATGCCTCAGATGTCGAACCATCTGCATTTCTGCCTGATGGATTGTCATTTATCGGAATTGACTATACGAGCAGCCTTGGGGCAAGCATCTGGCGTGAAGACTATGATGGTAACGGAACGATCGACAGAATTGTTTATGACCCGACCCAATCCACACATCTTGCAATGCTCAAGCCAGGCGAATCTGCTGTTGATACTGTGAACTACACGCTACAAGACAGCGACGGAAACACTTTTTCGACGTCGGTTGAAATCACAGTGTACGGCGGTGACGTTCCTGGAACCGGCGGTTCCGGCACAAACTCGAGCGGTTCTTCGAACGAATTTGTCAACGATGTCAGTAGCGAAACCCAATATCTTGAGGGTGACAGCACAAGTTCCCAGTTTGTGATCTCTGGCAACGCTTCAGATTATAGCTGGGGAACCATCGATGACGCAGGCGACAGATTGGTCGTGGTTTGGGACAACGTTTCGCAAACTCCCGATCTTCTGTATGACTATGCTTCGCTGAAGTTCGATGATGTTTCGATAGATCTTTTCGAACAAGCAGCCGGGTAACAAGCCTGCCACACGAAAATACAAGGCGCGGGTTCTTCGCGCTTTGTTGTGAAAACCGCCAATCAACGACTTTTGGCAGCCGGATAAACTCCCAAAATCCGGAACTTCTCGGTGAAGAATTCCAACTCTTCCAGAGCCAGTTTGACGTTTGGGTCGTCCGGATGACCTTCAATGTCGGCATAAAACTGGGTCGCGGTAAATGCGCCCCCAAGCTGGTAACTTTCCAGTTTTGTCATGTTCACGCCATTGGTCGCAAAACCACCCATGGCCTTGTAAAGAGCCGCAGGGATATTGCGCACCTGGAACAGAAAAGTTGTCATTACCTGCCTACCGTTGCGTTCTGCCCAACGTTCCTGCTGGCTGAGAATGACAAACCGTGTCGTGTTGTGATCATGATCCTCGACGTTTTTTGCCAAAGTCTCCAGTCCGTAAATTTCAGAGGCAAGCGCTGGCGCAAGGGCAGCCAACGACCGGTCGTTTGAATCGGCGACCAGTTTCGCAGAACCAGCAGTGTCGCCTCCGACAATCGCTTTCCATCCATATTTTCGAATGATGTTCCTGCATTGGCCCAGGCCATGAACGTGGCTGTAAACGGTTTCGATTTCGTCAAGTTCGACGCCGGGCAGAGCCATCAGGTCGAAGCGGATTGGCAGGAAGAATTCTGCCACAATAAATGACCCGGACTCCGGCAAAAGGTGATGTATGTCGGCTACGCGCCCTGCGATGGTGTTCTCAATCGGAATCATCGCCAATTCTACTTCGCCTTTCTTCAACACGTTGAAGACATCTTCGAACGTATCACAAGCCACTGCATCCATATCCGGATACATGGTGCGGATTGCGATTTCCGAATTGGCCCCTTTTACACCCTGGAACCCGATTTTTCCCTTTTGCATCAAACGTTCCCCGCCAGCATATTTCTGGCTCGCTCAAGATCATCGGGGGTGTCTACACCCAAAGGCACGCCTTGCACAAGCTGCACATCGATACGCATTCCGTTTTCCAGGGCGCGCAATTGCTCAAGCCGCTCGCGTTGCTCAAGGATTGACGGTTGCAATGCAACGAATTTTTTCAAGGCTTTGCGCCGGAACGCATACAAACCGATATGGTGATAAAGCGGTCCGTCGCCGTGCGGTGCAGTTGCGCGTGTAAAATATAGCGCTCGCAAACGGTTTTCGGCTACCGGCGTTCCGACAACCTTGACGACATTGGGATTGGTTTTTTCCTCTTCGTGCGTAATTTGCGCGGCAAGCGTTGCAATATCCACGTTCTCATCTTGCAACGGTATAACCGATTGACGGATGGTTTCGGGCTCAATCGTCGGCAAATCTCCCTGAACATTGACAATGGTGTTGGCCTTACCGTCCGGATCAACCTGCTCCACCGCTTCCCATATCCTGTCAGAACCGGATTCGTGATCCGTGCGGGTCAACACGGCGCTTGCACCATGGGCGATTACGGCATCGCGGATTTCCAGCGTATCAGTAGCAACGACGGGTACGCCAATTTGTGCTTCATTCACCCGATCCACAACCTGATTTATCATTGCAATCCCACAAAGGTCTGCCAGTGGTTTACCCGGCAGCCTTGTTGATGCCATGCGCGCCGGAATCAGCACCAATATGTTTTTCATTACGAGGCAAACCTTCTTGTCACACTTGCCTGAAAGTGGCAAAACGTCTCATTGGATCATTTCATAGAGGCGTTGTATCAGACACGCAAATATTATAGTCCGATAACTACAAGGATGCTCGCCGAGCAGTATTGGCGACACAGGAGAAAAATGATGGATTCCTTTGAGTTCAATAAAGTTGCGATGTCACTTCTTGGAGTTCTCTTCGTCGTAATGTCACTGAGTTTCCTATCTGAGGGGCTGTTTCATTCAGAAAAACCGGAAACTCCCGGTTATATCGTCGATGTTGCAGAAGCCAGTGCGGACGGGGCTGCAAAAGAAGCCGGTCCTGCCTATGACCCTATTAACGAATTGCTCGCAGCAGCCGATATTGCCGCTGGTGAGAAAGTCTCTAAAAAATGCACCGCGTGCCATACCTTCGATGACGGTGGTGCAGACAAGGTTGGGCCGCATCTTTGGGGGGTGGTTGGACGTCCGATTGCCGGTGCCGAAGGCTTTAGCTATTCGTCTGCATTGAAAGAATATGCAGCGGACAAGACATGGACCTACGATGAGTTGAACGGCTTCCTGTGGAAACCCAAGGCACACGTCAAAGGCACCTCCATGGGCTTTGCCGGTGTCAAGAAAACCCAGGATCGCGCAAATTTGGTTGCCTATTTGAGAAGCCTTTCTGCAAGCCCGGTCCCATTACCTGGCGAATAATGCAATCCGCTCGAAATCTACAAAGCCGGGGAAGCCCGGCTTTTTTCTTGCCTTGTTTTTAGCCGACAGTACTGTTGTTATGTCGTTGCAAACATCAGGAGTTTGAATTTGAGTTTTTCAGCATTCACTCGCCGTGAGTTCCTCGTTGCATCGGCAGGTGCTTTCTTTTCAAACCTCGTTCCGACAGTGTCGCTCGCGTCCAACAGGACAGGAGAGAAGCTGCATGGAATATCAGCCTTCGGCGACCTGAAATATCCGGTAGATTACAAGCATTTTGACGATGCCAATCCCGACGCTCCCAAGGGTGGAAGGTTCGTTTTTCTTCCTTCCAACTGGGCATTCAACCAGAATGTACAGACGTTCAATACGCTGAACAGCTTTGTACTGAAAGGCGATGCCCCGCCGCGCATGGAGATGTGCTACGATACGTTAATGGCCGGTTCGCCTGATGAGCCCAGTTCGCTCTACTGTGCCTTGGCTTCAAGCATCACGATTTCGCAAGATTACAACCAGTTCAGTTTCGGGATCAGGCCCGAAGCGCGGTTTCATGACGGCTCGCCTGTAACTGCCGAGGATGTCGCCTTCAGCTACAATGAACTTAAGGAAAAAGGCCATCCGTCGCTGCAGCAGGTATTGGGAGAGATGGTTTCGGCCAGGGCACTCAATGAAAGTGTTTTTGAATTGACGTTTTCCGGCAAGCAATCCGACAGGGCAATTTTGTCGGCAGTTGGAATACCAATCCTTTCCAAGACCTATCATGCCGGTCATCCGATTGACGCTTCAACACTCGAGCCACCTTTGTCTTCCGGACAATGGCGTGTAGCCGACATGGAAGCCGGCAGATTCATCGAGTATGAGCGGATAAAGGATTATTGGGCAGAAGACATGCCCTTTGCGGTCGGGTTCGGCCATTTCGATATTCTTCGGATCGAGTTTTTCCGCGATCGCATTGCGCCCTTTGAAGCTTTTAAGAAAGGTGACATCCTGTGGCGTCAGGAGTTCACATCAAAAGTATGGGCAACCCAGTACGACTTTCCTGCAATCACGGAAGGCAGGATAAAGAAAAAGAAATTTCCCTCCGAGAAGCGGGCCGTCATGCAATCCTGGGCAGTGAACAGCCGCCTTGCCAAGTTTGCCGATGTCAGGACACGTGAAGCAATCGGCCTTTGTTTCAATTTCGAATGGACCAACAAGAACCAGTTTTACGGCCTTTATGAGCGTTCAGCCTCGGTTTTTGAAAATTCCGAATTCAAGGCACAAGGCATACCAGGTGCCGACGAACTTGCATTGCTTGAACCTTATCGGGACGAATTGCCGGATGCGGTTTTTGGCAAACCGGCCGTGCCGCCAAGAACTGACGGAGGCGGCAATAACCGCGCTCAATTGCGAAAGGCGAACAAGCTTTTGAAGGAAGCTGGGTGGAAACGAAGCGGCAAGTTTTTGGTCAATGAGCAAGGTGACCGGCTTACAGCAGAATTTCTGATTCGTTCGCCAGTATTCGAGCGCGTATTGTCAAACTTTGTCCAGAACCTGAAGCGAATTGGCATTGATGCCAGCATAAAGCTTGTTGATGGGGCACAATATCAGGCACGCCTCGACGCTTACGATTTTGACATAACCATGTTTGCGGCGCGGTTTTCTGCAAACCCCACGGCAGAATCGCTTCAACTTTTCTTCGGTTCAAAAACTGCAGACTTGCAAGGTGGACGAAACTTTCCGGGAATAAGATCCGGCGTTCTTGACGGTTTGCTGGAACACCTGAGCGCGGTGGAAAACAGAAAAGAACTGGTGACAGTGCTTCGTTGTATCGACAGGGTCTTGCGTCCGATGCATTTATGGATTCCAACTTGGAATTCAGCGAATCATCATGTCGCTTATTGGGACATGTTCGGTTTCAGGGAACCCAAACCCGATTATGTTTTCAGCCCCGAGACGCTGTGGTGGTTCGACGAAGAAAAAGCAAAAGCGATTGGCAAGGCTTGAACTTGCCCTGCCTGAGCACTTGAAAGATTGACGGGAGACCATGGGCGCCTACGTCCTTCGCAGACTGCTGCTGATGATACCCACGATTGTGGCAATCATTACACTGTGTTTTGTAATTGTTCAGTTTGTGCCCGGCGGCCCGGTCGAAAGGGTGATTGCGGAGCTTTCCGGACAGTCGGGCTCTGCCAGTGACCGGGTAGGTGGTGGTGGGGACATTGACCAGGCCAACGATACTGAACTTGACATATCAAAAGATTTTTCTTCCAGCTATCGCGGTTCGCGCGGCCTTGATCCCGAGTTCATCGAGAAGATTGAACAGCAATTCGGGCTCGACCAGCCTGTTCACGCGCGGTATTTCAAGTTGCTTTGGGACTACGCCCGGTTTGATCTGGGTGAGAGCTATTTTAGAAACATCTCCGTAATTGATCTTGTCATCGAGAAACTACCTGTATCCATTTCGCTGGGGCTTTGGGTCACCCTGCTTTCCTACGGCATTTCGATCCCACTTGGCATAAAAAAGGCTGTGCAGGACGGATCAGCCTTTGACATCTGGACAAGCGGGTTTGTCGTGATCGCCTACGCAATCCCGGGGTTCCTGTTTGGTGTCATGCTGATCATTTTGTTTGCGGGCGGTTCATTCTGGGATTTGTTTCCACTGCGCGGCTTGACATCAGACAATTTCGATGAGCTCTCGCTCATTGGTAAGGTTCTCGACTATTTTTGGCACATCGCCCTTCCGCTAACCGCCATGTTGCTCGCAGCCTTCGCCACCAATACCCTGCTCACCAAAAACTCGTTTCTCGATGAAATTCGCAAACAATATGTTCAAACCGCACGGGCAAAAGGCCTCAGCGAATACCACGTGTTGTATGGCCATGTATTCCGCAATGCCATGCTGATCATCATTGCCGGTTTTCCTGCGGCATTCGTTACATCATTCTTCACCGGTTCCCTGTTGATCGAATTCATTTTCAACCTGGACGGGCTTGGCCTGCTCGGTTTCGAGGCCATTGTCGGACGCGACTACCCGGTTGTGATCGGAACACTCTACGTGTTCTCACTCATAGGCATGATCATGACCCTTGTTTCGGACGTAATCTACACACTGATCGATCCGCGCATCGACTTTGAGGCACGAGACGTTTGATGACAAACAAACAGCAAACGCGCCCTGCCCGACTGTCGCCACTAAACCAACGGAGGTTGTCAAATTTCAAAGCGAACCGGCGCGGCTACGTCTCGCTTTGGATCTTCATGGTGCTGTTTGTGCTTTCGCTCTTTGCCGAGTTCATCGCAAACGACAAGCCCATTGTGGCCTATGTTGACGGGCGGTTACTCTTTCCGGTTTTTCAAACCCTGTCAGAAAACGATGTTGTCGAACCAGACGACGAGTTCAATCTCGCGGTTGCCGACTTTCGCGATCCGTTTGTCGGCGACTACATTGACGCCAACGGTTGGGCGCTCTGGCCGCCCATTCGCTATTCCTACCGCACAACGGTTCTTGAGATCCCCGAACCCGCACCATCAAAACCCAGCTGGCTATACACACGCGAGGATCGTTGTGTCCAATTCCCCAAAGGTGCTGATGACAAGGCCTGCCGGTTATCCAACTGGAATTGGCTGGGAACGGATGATCAGGCGCGAGATGTGCTTGCCCGCGTAATATACGGTTTCAGGATTTCTGTCCTGTTTGGTCTGATACTGACAGCGGCATCGGCCATGATCGGCGTCAGCGCCGGTGCAGTTCAAGGCTATTTTGGTGGTCGAATTGACCTGGTCATGCAACGCTTCGTGGAAGCATGGACCTCGATACCCGTTCTCTACATCATATTGATCATCGCAGGGGTGCTGGAGCCCGGTTTCTGGATATTGTTATTCATTCTTCTGTTGTTCTCATGGGTCGGGTTCGTTGGTGTGGTGCGTGCGGAATTTTTACGCGCCCGCAACTTCGAGTATGTGAACGCCGCTCGTGCACTTGGGGTCGGCAACCGCACGATCATCCTGCGTCATGTGTTGCCCAATGCCATGGTTGCTACGCTCACTTTTTTGCCCTTTATCCTGAATGGTTCAATTACCACACTTACCTCCCTGGACTTTTTGGGTTTTGGAATGCCGCCTGGTTCTGCTTCCCTGGGTGAGTTGCTAAAGCAGGGCAAGGACAATTTGCATTCGCCGTGGCTCGGTATCTCCGGTTTTGTCGTAATTTCGCTTATGCTGTCCCTTCTGATTTTCATCGGTGAAGCGGTACGCGATGCATTCGATCCAAGAAAGACATTCGAATGACGAGCAAAGAACAACCGCTGCTGAAAATCGAGGACCTTTCGGTCGCGTTCACGCAGGGAAGCAAAACAACCACTGCCGTTGACCGGGTTTCGCTGGAAGTCGGGAAGGGCGAAACCGTTGCGCTTGTGGGCGAGTCGGGTTCCGGTAAATCGGTTACTGCATTGTCGGTGCTAAAACTGCTTCCCTATCCTGCCGCAAGTCATCCTGGAGGAAAGGTGTTTCTTGACGGTCACGACATGCTTACCGCATCGCAGGAGACGCTCCGGCAAGTTCGCGGTAACAAGGTCACCATGATTTTTCAGGAGCCGATGACGTCGCTCAATCCGTTGCACACCATCGAGCGACAGATTGCAGAGATTTTGTCACTTCACAAAGGCATTTCGGGGAAAGCCGCACGTGACAGGGTTGTCGGGTTACTGACACAAGTCGGCATCCGGGAACCGGAAAAACGCCTGGGCGCTTACCCTCACCAATTGTCTGGTGGACAAAGACAACGTGTCATGATTGCGATGGCGCTCGCAAATGAACCTGACTTGCTGATTGCCGATGAGCCAACGACTGCGCTGGATGTGACTGTTCAGGCGCAGATACTTGAACTGCTCGCCGAGTTGCAGAAGAAAAACGGCTTGTCCATGCTGTTCATTACTCACGATCTGGGTATTGTTCGTCGTTTTGCCGACCGTTGCTGTGTCATGCAGGGCGGAAGGATCGTGGAACAGGGCCGGACCGAAACCATATTCAATTCCCCTGAACAAGAGTATACCCGACACCTGCTTTCGTCAGAACCCAAAGGAAACCCGCCTGCAACGAAAGAAACGGCACCGGTTGTATTGAAGGCGAAAGACATAAAGGTCTGGTTTCCGATAAAGAAAGGGTTGATGCGGAAAACCGTAGATCATGTAAAGGCCGTTGACGGGATTGATGTCACGCTGCGCGCCGGCCAGACATTGGGTATTGTTGGAGAATCCGGCTCTGGGAAAACCACGTTGGGTCTGGCGCTTTGTCGTCTGATTTCATCACAAGGCGAAATCAGTTTCGCTGACAAGAACATCCATGCGTATTCCTATCGTGACATGAGGCCCTTGCGAAGCGACATACAGGTCGTTTTCCAGGATCCGTTCGGATCACTTTCCCCGCGCATGTCTGTGGGCGAAATTGTCGGGGAGGGACTGTCCATACATCGCCCGGCCCTGAACCACCGCGAGCGTGATGAACTGGTCATTAAGGCCCTGTCAGAAACCGGTCTTGATCCCGGAACGCGGCACCGCTATCCGCATGAATTTTCCGGAGGACAGCGCCAGCGCATCGCGATCGCACGGGCAATGATTCTGGAACCCAAATTTGTGATGCTAGATGAACCAACTTCGGCGCTTGACATGAGCGTACAGGCGCAGGTCGTGGATTTGTTGCGCGAGCTGCAAGAAAAGCGCGATCTGGCCTACATGTTCATCAGCCATGACCTTAAAGTGGTCAAGGCACTGGCGAACGAAGTTGTGGTCATGCGAGCAGGAAAGGTGGTCGAACAGGGACCGTCACGACAAATATTCGAGAATCCCGAGACCGGTTACACCAAAGCGCTAATGGCCGCCGCGTTCGACTTGAAAGCAACGAAATCAGCGGAGATCAATACGTGACACAATCCCCCCTTCTGGTCTCCGTGTCTTTTTTTGCTGCGGAGAAACTTGGCAACATACGCGACGGGCTTGATGGACGGCCGGTGATAGACTGGATCGAAGACGAGCGCCCTGAGAATCTGGATGGGGTAAAATATGCTTTGGTTTGGGAGTTTGACCATGATCTTTTTGACAGGATGCCGGACCTTGAGGTGATATTCAGTGCAGGTGCCGGAGTAGACAAGATCATGGCAAACCCGGCCTTGCCAGAAGGGGTTCCCATTGTACGCCTGGTCGACCCTACCTTGACGCTTCCGATGAGTGAATGGGTTTGCCTCCAATGTCTTATGCACCTTCGCCAGCAACGAAGCTATGACAGCTATCAGCGGGAGCAACGCTGGAACAGCCTGCCACAACCGCAAGCCAATACTGTCAATGTCGGTGTCATGGGTTTGGGGGTTCTCGGCAGCGACGCGGCCAAAAAACTGAAAATGCTGGGGTTCAATGTTGCCGGTTGGAGCCGTTCAAAAAAATCCATTGAGGGAATTGAATGTTATGATGCTGCGCAACTGGATGAGTTCCTCGCGCGCAGTCACTACATCGTCGGCCTGCTGCCCTACACCGCAGGTACACACGGTTTTTTCAACCGCTCGGTGTTTGAGAAACTGGCCAGACACCCTCACCTGCCCTCGCCTGTTTTTCTCAACGCCGGGCGTGGCAAGTCGCAGGTTGAAAGTGACATCATCGCATGTCTTGCGGACGGGACTCTGGGTGGCGTTTCACTGGATGTATTCGAAAATGAGCCGTTGGCGACTGACAGCCCCCTTTGGCATTTTGACAACGCTTTCATTACACCGCACGCGGCAGCAAATTCAAACGTCGTTGCGATGGGTCAATATGTAAACGACCAAATCAAACGATTTGAGGCCGGGCTCGGCCTGGAGAACGTAGTCGACCGTAACCTCGGCTATTGACCAGGGTTTAAGTCACCAAGTTTATTGGCGAGAAAATCGTATACTCGCCGGATTTTCGGATCGCTTTTTACTGCCGCATGAGCCGTTAACCAGACGGACATTGGCGGGATTTCTATGGGGAGATGTATTCGCTTCACGCGGTCGTCATTATCGCCAATGATACGCTGGTTAAACCCGATCCCTAGCCCTGCAATCACCATCTGCCAACAGGCAACCTGGTCATCACAACGGTATTTGAAAAACTCGCGATTGATATCAAACCCCATGCGCCGAAACCCGTCAATGATAAGCGTGCTTCGGTCATATCCTACAAAGTCATGGTCAAAAAAGTCCTCAATATTGGCCGGTGTCCCGTTTCGTTTTAGATAATCACCTGACGCATAGATGCCAATTTCCAGTTCCGTAATCTTGCGGACAATCACATCCGGCTGCTGGGGCCGGTACATTCGAATGGCGATGTCCGCTTCGCGATAGTGAAGGTTTTCAGTACGGTCGGATGAAGCAAGTTCGATCTCAATTCCAGGCTCTTCCAAAGCCAGTTCAACGAGGATATTTGGCAACAGGTAGTTCGCCACTATTCTGCTGGATGTCAGCCGGACAGTGCCTTTCAAACCCTTTTCGTCAGGATCATCACCGGGAAGTATTTTAGCCGCCTCTGATGCCATGCTGGCAACCTGTTCGTAGAGTTTGGAACCGGCCTCCGTAAGGCTAACGCCGGAAACGGTGCGTTCGAGCAATCGATGGCCGAGCCGCTCTTCCAGTCTGGACACGTGTCGGCTCAAGGTCGGTTGGGACATGTCTTCAACACGTGCGGCGGCTGAATGGGAACCATGTTTGGCTACCAGAAAAAAGGATTTCAGTTCTGTCCAGTTCATATTATTCATAAATGAATACTACTATGCATTTTTCCGCACTTACAATCCATTTATTAATAGATATTTGTATAGCACATGGATGGAACAGAAAGGACAAAACAGATGGGAAATGTCGTAATTCTGGGGGCGAAAGGACGGTTTGGCCGGGCCACTACAAAGGCTTTTTTGAATGCGGGCTGGTCGGTCGACGCAGTCGCGCGTAAATGGGAGGGCGACAGTGACACCGAAGGGGTCACAAGAGTGGTGGGCGACGGGATGGACATGGCATCCATCGAGAATGTTTGCCGCGGACACAAATTTATCGTCAACGCATTCAACCCTCCCTATCACAGATGGGAGCGCGAATTGCCCGTTCTGACCAAGAACGTGATCAATGCTGCGGCAGCGAATGGTGCCACTGTTTTGCTGCCCGGCAATGTTTACGTTTACGGATCAGCGCTACCTTCTGTCCTTTCCGAAACCACGGATCATGTTGCAAACACCAAGAAGGGCCGGTTGCGGATCGAAATGGAAAACGCATACATGCAGGCCCGGGACAGAGGTGTGCGCACCATAGTCCTGCGGGCTGGCGACTTCATCGAGGGCAAGGCCACCGGCAATTGGTTCGAAAACCATATGGCGAACAAGGTTGATCAAGGAGTTTTCACCTATCCGGGACGCTTGGATGTCGATCATGCCTGGGCTTATCTGCCAGATATGGCAAGAGCCATGGTAGCCCTTTGCGAACAAGCTGATCAGCTAGACCCGTTTGCGGAGTTTGGTTTCGCTGGTTTCACTCTGACTGGCGAACAACTTGCGGAACAAACAGGGAAGGCGATTGGAAAACCCCTGAGCATTCGCAATTTTCCCTGGTTTTTGCTGCGTTTCGCGAGCCTTTTTTCACCGGTCATACGCGAGGTTTTCGAGATGCGTTACCTGTGGGACAAACCGCACCGGATTGATGGCGAAAAGCTGATGCGACAAATCCCTGATTTTCAAGCCACGCCAATCGAAAAGGCGTTTGAAGATATGCTGAAACGCCAAGACGACCATAAATAGTCAAGGTCTGCGATACCCGGTTGGCTCGCCATACAGATAGGCGATCCGGTCTATCGCCTGTTGAAGCGGTTCGGATGACACGTCCATGGAATGGGCATTGGCGTGGATCAGCATGTGATCGCCTGCATTGTTGCGGCCCTGACAGATACCCACATGGCCGTTCCAAAACACCAAATCGCCGCGTCTTACGTTTTCCAATCCGTTGCCCGGAGTCAAAGGGTCGCCAATGCTTGCTGCCTGAAGGTCTGAGTCACGCAAGACATTCTTTCCACTCATAAACATTGCAAGTTTTACAAGACCCGAGCAGTCAAGTCCAAACGCTGTGGTTCCAGCCCAAAGATATGGCGTGGAGAGCAGACGTTCAGCCGTGGAAACGTAGTCGTCAACGATTTCCTGCGCCGGGCATATGTGCTTCGAATAAACTGCATAACCATCATGCGTGATCGAATACACCGAGCCCCTGTTATTGACCTCATCGACGATGTTAAGTTCACAACCCATCGAACGCATCCCCTTGTGGGGTTTTTTGAAATCCGGTTCGGGATAAAAGAAACTGCGTGGAACGCAAACCTTGTGAGTGGCCTTGACGATCTCATAATCAAGTGACGCGGTTTCAAGCCATCCTGCATATCTGTCACGTTCCGCCTGCACCAGAGACCATTCGCCTGACGAACCATATACTGAAACTTTTTCGCCATACATCAACTGGGTGTCGATGGGGCTTTGCCATATCGGTTCCGGGCGCAGCTCGGTAAATGCAACGCCAATCATGGCAGCATCGCCTTTACCCCCGACCTTCTTTCCATCCCGCCCAGTGACAACCAGGCGGCGATCTTGTGGATCAATTTCCGGAAAAGAAGTCATCGCTATAGTCTTTCGCCTGTTTTGCAAATCAGATCGGCCAAGTTTTCAAGATATTGTGCACCCGTTACAGTTCTGTAAACCATCACATTCCGGCGATCGCGTTCATCGCGTTTGCGTTCCACCAAATCCAACTTTCCCATACTGTCCAGCGCTCTTGTAATGACAGGTTTGGTTACCTGTAATTTGCGGGCAAGGCCCCTAATCGTATGGGGCGACGGTTCCAGATAGACTATAAACAAAATGGCCATCTGCCGCTGGCTCAAGTCAGGTTCGTTGCTACAAACCTGATCTTGAAGCACCTTTTGCCAAAGTGCCAACGCATTGGTTCGGTTCAGTCCTCTTACTGCCATTCGTGAAACTTAGCATTATTTCGGAGCCGTAATCAATTTCCGTAGCGTTCCGAGATTACGCGGAACAGAGCTCGGATTGCCTGCGCTTCGCCACCAAGGGGGGCCCAGGGCTTTGCATTGGGCGTCCAACCGTAAATATCGAGATGTACCCAGCTGCGGGTGTGTTCGACAAAACGCTGCAAAAACAAGGCAGCGGTAATCGACCCGGCGAACCCTCCAGTGGAAATGTGATTCACGTCAGCGATTTTTGACGCAAGCATCTTGTCATAAGCGGGCCATAACGGCATCCGCCAGACCGGATCAAGCACAGCGGCACTTGAGGCATCAATATCGTCGGCCAGTTTCTCGTCGTTTGTGTAGTAAGGCGGAAGGTCAGGCCCAAGCGCCACGCGTGCAGCTCCTGTCAGGGTTGCCATATCAATCATGATTTCAGGCTTCTCCTCATCACCGAGCGCCAGCGCGTCGCCCAATATCAACCGTCCCTCCGCGTCGGTATTACCAATCTCAACGGAAATTCCCTTTCGGCTGGGCAGGATGTCACCGGGTCGAAATGCATTGCCCGATATGGCATTTTCCACTGCCGGCACCAAAAGACGCAGGCGTACCGGCAAATTTGCATCCATGATCATTTGCGCAAGTGCAATCGTGTTTGCCGCGCCACCCATGTCCTTTTTCATCAGGGCCATCGAACTGCCCGGTTTGATATTGAGCCCGCCGGAGTCAAATATGACCCCTTTACCCACCAGCGTAATCTTGGGATTGTCCTCATTCCCCCATTGCAAATCAATCAGGCGTGGCGCTTCTGTACTGGCGCGACCCACGGCATGAATCATCGGGAAGTTTTCTGCCAGCAGCGCATCCCCCTTGGTTACCGATACGCTTGCCTTGAACCGTTTTCCAATTTTGCTGACAGCTTCTTCCAATTGCGCAGGGCCAAGATCATTGGCAGGCGTGTTGATCAGATCACGTGCCAAATATACCGCCTCAACCTGCCGTTCAATTGTGGCTTTTGAGACACCATCGGGCAATAGCAGTCTGGCCTCAAATGGCTTGGATCCATTGTAAGCACTAAACCTGTATGCACCCAGCATCCAACCAAGGGCAGCAAGCTCCTGATCCCCGAAGTCTCCTTCCAGTTTGTAGTTCCCTTTTGGCAACTTTGCAGCCAATGCGCCTGTAGCAAGCGGGTCCGGCAGCTTGCCTATACCAAACAATACTGATGACAGGTCTCCATTGGCATCGCCAACAGTCAGAATTCGCCCCGATTGCCCCGAAAAGCCGTTGGTCCTTGCCCATGAAATCTCATACCGGGAAAACCGTTCGTTATCGGCGGTCATTTCACCGCTCGATACGGATTTGACCGGTATGGTTGTTTCGTCGTCCTTGGAAATTGCCAGATTGGTCATCTACGCCTCGGTAACTTGCACCCGTTAACTTTCCATTAGGGTTAACAGAATATTGATGAATTGGGGATTCAATATTGCCCGTGATCACTATTTGACGAAGCAGTTTCATTTGCCATGCAAAAAAAGCAACCAACCGGCTCTACAACACTTCCAATAATTGCACTTGCAGTGGCTGTGAGTTTGGCTGGTTGCGCAAAAGACCCGACCAGAACCGGGTCCATTCGCGGGACTAACAAACCAATCGAAAAGATGACTGTAACCGAGTTGCAAGCCGCTTCATCGCAGTTCGGAAAACTCTATGACAAGAGACCCGGTGACAAGCATGTGGGCATTCAATACGCCGATGTCCTGCGCTCAACCGGCAGAAATGAACAAGCGCTTGCTGTCATGCAGCAAGTGGTTATCCGTCATCCTGAAGACAATGATGTGCTGGCCGCTTATGGCAAATCTCTTGCGGCCGCCGGCAATCTTGTTAAGGCACTGAAGGTTATTGAAAGAGCCCAGCGACCAGACCGTCCAGACTGGAGGTTGCTATCTGCAAAAGGTGCCATTCTTGATCAGCTGGGCCGGTCGCAGGAAGCGCGGGAAGACTATCGCAAAGCACTCGATATCGCTCCCAACGAACCGTCCGTATTATCAAATCTTGGAATGTCGTACGTCTTGACGGGCGATCCCCGTTCGGCAGAAACCTACCTGCGCCAGGCGATCAGGCAGCCGGGTGCCGACAGCAGGGTTCGGCAGAACCTTGCTTTGGTTGTTGGCTTACAGGGAAACTTCCAGGAAGCTGAGAACATTGCACGTGGTGAGCTACCGCCGGCGCAGGCTGAAGAGAACATTGCATTTCTTCGAGAAATGCTTGCCCAGCAAGGTGCCTGGAACCTGATAAAGAACTCGGACACCAAGTCGCAATAAAGCTTTCAATTCGGAAATCACCAAACACCCGACGCTTGCGAATACCCTGCGCGTTAGGTCACTGTGTTTCCATGACCTGAATTATTGCCGGACCTAGAATCACCGCAAACAGAACAGGCAAGAAGAACACAATCATCGGCACTGTCAGCTTTGGTGGCAGTGACGCCGCTTTCTTTTCAGCTTCTGCCATTCGCATGTCACGGCTTTCCTGCGCAAGCGCTCGCAATGCGGTTGACAAAGGCGTTCCGTATCGCTCTGCCTGAATGAAGGCCATGGTAACCGCCTTGACTGCTTCGAGACCTGTGCGCCTGGCCAGGTTTTCGTGAGCCAGGCGACGTTCCTGCAGATATGACAGTTCGGCAGTAGTCAGCGTAAGCTCCTCTGCCAGCTCTGGGGACTGTTCCCCTACTTCAAACGCAACCTTGCGCATGGTCGCTTCCAGCGACATCCCGGATTCCACACATATCAGCATCAGGTCAAGCGCATCAGGCCAGGCACGCCTTAGCGACAATTGGCGCTTACTGATCTGGTTCTTCAGGAGAATTGTGGGAAGATAGAACCCGGCTGCGGCGGCAAACAAGGCTACCGCAAAGTTCATGAACAATGTCCGCTCAGCGGGTGAAATAACAAACAGATAAACAAGCGAACCAATCAGAAACAAGACAGGCGCAATAATTTTAAGGCCGATAAACACAATCATGTGAGATTGCTGGCGGTACCCGGCAACTTCCAAATTGCTGATAGTCGCTTCGTCGACAAATAGCTTCTTCAGATTAAGTCGATCAACCAGTTTGGCATAAACCGAATCATCGCTTTGTTTCAGAGACCCTGGTTTTTGCTGGGACGCCAGTCGTGCGCGCTCACGGGCACGGATCTTCTCACGTTCAACCGCAACGGTTTTCATGCGCTTTGAAAAATTGTCTTTAACCAGTACCGGTGACGCAAGGGTAAGAACGGTTGCAAAGACCGCAATTGCCGCAAAAATCGCCAGCAGGGTTTCAGGCTGAATTAGAGAACTGAGTATCTGGTCCATCGAATCTTTTGTCCTAAAACTGCAAACTAGAAGTCGAAGTTGATCATGGCGCGCATCACCATGATTCCGATAAACATCCAGAGCAACGCACCTAGTATGATCAAATTGCCAGTTTCGTGGGTAAACAGGATAACTATGTATGCAGGCGTGGTAAGATAGATCAAAATCATAACAACCGCCGGCAGTGAGCCGATGATCATTGCAGAAGCCTTCGCTTCTGAAGACATCGCCTTGATTTTGGCTTTCATTTTCTTGCGATCACGCAGTACCTTGGAAAGATTGCCGAGTGCTTCCGACAGATTGCCACCCGCACTTTGCTGGATCGAGACAACAATCCCGAAGAAGTTGGCCTCCGTCAGCGGTACATTCTTGGGAAGTTTCAGAATTGCTTCTGTCATTGGAACGCCCATTTGCTGGGTTTCCAGTATTTTTTTGAACTCGGTTTTGACAGGTTCTTTTGATTCTGTTGCGATAATGCCCAGGCAATCATTGAGAGGCAAACCCGCCTTTATGCCACGTGTTATTACGTCAACCGCGTTTGGAAACTCTTCGAGAAAGGCATTCATTCTGCGTTTTTTAAGAAAACCAATGAACCAACGCGGAAACCCCAGACCTCCAACCACCAGCCCGGCCAAAGCCAAATAAGGATTCCCTGAAATCAGAAACATCGCGATTGCCAGAAAAACACCGAAGATGAAGCTAAAAATGAAAAACTGGTTTGCAGAGTATTCCAAACCAGCCTGGCGCATGGTAGCGACAAGCCCAGTCTTGGACGCAGCTTTTTGCTTGTTGTTGTCCTCAAGTTCTTTGAGGGATTTCTGAACAGATTGTCTCCGCTTGTTGGCATCAGCAAGCTTGGCCTCCGCCTTGAGGCGGGTTTTTCGATCACCAAGGTTGTTGCTGATGTACTTCACCCGCTTCTCGCGGTTTCGTTCGTTGTTAATCTGGTTGAACAAAAACGCGTAGATCAACGAGCCTGCCGCAAGTACCGCAAGTCCGATAAAGATCAATACGTTCAAATCAGCTCCAAAAATCATCGTTGAACCTGTTCATTGTCGGCGGTATCGGTAGCCTGATCAAGATACTCGGCCAAGCGCTCCTCTTCGTTATAGTAGCGGGCACGGTCCCAAAAGGCCGGACGCCCGATTCCTGTTGCTACGTGCTTGCCTAAGATTTTCCCGTCGGCATCTTCACCGTCAATTCTGTAAACAAACAAATCCTGGGTGGTGATCACATCGCCTTCAAGGCCGACGACTTCCGTAATATGGGTGATACGCCGTGATCCGTCCCGCAGACGAGCCGCCTGAATTATAACGTCGATCGAACCCACAATGATCTCGCGAACTGTCTTGGATGGCAAGTTGAAACCACCCATGGCTATCATCGACTCCATCCGGTTCAGACATTCCCGCGGTGTGTTGGCGTGAATTGTGCCCATCGAACCATCATGGCCGGTGTTCATTGCCTGCAACAAGTCAAATACTTCCGGGCCGCGCACCTCACCAACGATGATCCGCTCGGGACGCATACGCAGACAGTTTTTCACCAAATCCGTCATTGTGATTTGCCCCTCCCCCTCAAGGTTGGGCGGGCGCGTTTCGAGCCTTACCACATGTGGCTGCTGAAGCTGGAGTTCGGCGGAATCTTCACATGTAATAATCCGTTCTTCGACACCAGCATAAGCGCTCATACAATTGAGAAGAGTTGTTTTACCAGAACCCGTTCCGCCGGAAATGATAACGTTACAACGCACTTTTCCGATAATCTGCAAGATGCCAGCGCCTTCCGGGGTAATTGACCCGAAGTTTACCAGTTGGTCGAGCGTTAGCTTGTCCTTCTTGAATTTCCGGATTGTCAGCGCCGGTCCGTCAATCGACAATGGTGGCGCAATAACGTTAACGCGTGAACCGTCTGCCAAGCGCGCATCACAGATCGGGCTTGATTCATCCACGCGTCGTCCGACCTGGCTAACAATCCGCTGACAGATATTCATCAGCTGGGTATTGTCCCTGAACCGGACACTCGCCTGCTCAACACGACCATCCACCTCGATGAATGCTGATTTGGCCCCGTTTATCATAATATCGGCAATGTCGTCGCGACCCAGCAACGGTTCAAGCGGACCATAACCCAGAACATCATTGCAAATATCCTGCAGGATTTCCTCCTGCTCAGAAATCGACATCACCATGTTTTTGATTGAAATGATGTCGTTTACAATATCCCTGATTTCTTCGCGGGCTGCTTCGGATTCCATTTGGGCGAGTTGCCCAAGATCAATTGTATCTATCAGCGCGGAGAAAATACTGGTCTTGGTTTCATAGTATTCTTCATTTTTTTCCTGCTGTGGTGCTTCCGTTGCCCCTACGATATCCAGACTCGCAGATGGCGCAAGTTTTGGAGCCGATACTTTGGGGAGTTCAGCTTTGCTTACGGGTTGTTCGCTCGCCTGGGCTTCCGCTGGGTTTGAAGCCGACGAGTTATCCAGTTGGGGTGGCTTGCTGATTCCGCCTCGTTTACCAAACATTTGTTTCGCTCAACCTGTTCATTATTTCGTTTTACGTTTTGCCAATCCAAGGGAATCCAGGAATGAAAACGGTCCGGATTTTTGCGGTTTGCGCGGAGATTTTCCCGCTACATATTGTGACAACTCTCTGAGCGTTTCCGCGATCGCATGGCTTGGGTCTGCTTCGGCAATCATTTGACCATTGTTGGCCGCAGTCCCGAACAAAGCCGGTTCAAATGGGATAGTTGCCGCTGCTTCAATACCCAATGCTCCGGCAAACTCACTCACGCCAATTTCGGGGCGCTTCGGAACTCCGACCTTGTTCACAACGAGCTTGCAGGGATCGTCATTCGGCCTGATTTCCGAAATCGTGTCGATAAGGTTTTTTGCGTTACGCAAATTGGCCAGTTCGGGCTCTGCAGTAATCACAATTTCATCTGCGGCCGCTAGCACCTGTTTTGTCCAGCCATTCCACTGATTTGGAATATCTACAATCACACTTGGAGCCGTTTTTTGGGTCAGTTCAAGGATTGCACTGAAAGCTGTTGCTTCAAAATCATAAGTTCGCTCGAGCGAAGATGGTGCTGCCAACAAACTTAGATGTTCGGCGCATGTTGCCAACAGGCGATCAAGCAGGATTTCATCAACACGTTCCGGAGAAAATACCGCGTCAGCGATGCCTTGGGTCGGATCCTGGTTGAGATTCATATTTGCGGTTCCGAATGCCAAATCCATGTCCACCAATACAACTTCGGATTTGAACAGGTCGGAGATACTCCAGGCGACATTGTGACATACCGTCGAAGACCCTGCCCCGCCTTTTGCCCCGATAAATGCCATCATCCTTCCAAGGAGTGTATCGTCATTGCTGGCGAAAATTGTCGAGATTGATGACATCACATCTGCAAGCGTCACTGGTGCGACCAGATAGTCGGAAATTCCCTGGTTAATAAGTTGACGATAGAGCAGGATATCGTTGTAGTGACCGATGACGACAACACGCGTATCAGTGTCGCAAACCTCTGCCAAGATGGCTGAGTTCCTGCATCAGGGAATCGCCGGAAAGCTGTGATTCGACAACTATGAGGTTGGGTGTAGGTGCAGATTGGTAAAACTGAACCGCAGCAGAGATACCACCCAGGTTTACCGAAATGTGAGTGCGGGACATGCGTCTGTCACTCGCGGCAGTTTCGAGTGTCTGACGCACCAAATCCGTTTCACAAAAACACTGAAGCGTAATGCGCGGGATCGGGCGCACTTCGCCGATATCACCAAGCTGAATTCCCGTGTCATGATGACTGGATTCGTATGGTTGACCGGGTACGACTGAAGACATTCTGTTCTATTCCCTCTGACTAAACCTGCGAACTACGGCAGCTATTGCGGCAGGTCACTTGTTCCGTTTGTGCGCCAATCCGTAATCACATTATCGCGGCGCGTGGCGTCGATTTCAGACTGTCCGCGCGGATTTACGAGATCCTCGGGATTCGCAATCATTTGCGCGAGATTGTTTTGCGTCGAGCAACCAAAGTTTCCATAATTGTTGTTTTCGTGGGTCTGGCCCAAATCCTCGTTCCATTGGCCACACTTGTGATCAAGACCTGCCGTCAGGGTCGTAAAGGAAAGGCGAATTGTGGCCCCTTCGCCGTGATTGGCAGCATGATAGTGGCTGACATCAATATTTTGCGCCGGAACCCGTTCAGCTTTCATGAGTTCCACCAGATCACGAGCAACCCTTCCCGCTGCCGCGGAATTGTGAGAACCGCTGGGAACAATAACCCTGATTGTTCCGGTTCCGGAACGTTTGAACCGGCCAATGAATGCCACTGCAACATTGCGCTGACGCAATGACATGTTCCGCATATCCCGGGTAACCATCAGGTCTTCAGTAACTTGTGACTGTTGGACCATGATCGGGTGCTTGGTACGATAGTCGGAATTAATCGTGCCAACTTTTACATGATCTTTTTCGTAGGTGGCACAGCCGCCCATAAACCCGACCACCAACAGGACGGTCACCTTGCCAGCTACAGTTGCAGGCTTGAAATTATTTGAGCCAAACATGCCAATTACTCCGTTGGTTCCAGTACTCATTTAAAGATGAACCCCGCATTTCCATGATATCGGCCATTTGGCAGTTTGCCCTCCACCTGTCCGTAGACACGGTTCAAGCGACCGAGGAAGTTGGCTGCGCCATCGTTGGTTGGTTGGAAATTTTCATCCGGACGGGCAAGTTTTTGACGCGCAACCGGACGCACCAGATACGGTGTGGCAATCACCACCAGTTCGGTTTCATAGCGCTGGAAATCCCGGCTTCGGAAAAGCGTACCCAAGACCGGGACATTCTTCAGGCCAGGGAACCCCGCTGCCGCCTGCCTGACGTCATCGCGAATCAATCCCGCCAGTACCATTGAACCGCCAGAGGGTAACTCGACTGTGGTTTCCGCTTCGCGACGGCGAATTCCCAACTTCACAGCTGAGCCGCGCCCGTTACCAAAGGATGCAACCACGGACGACCCTTCAGTCGTCGGCTCCGACACTTCTGTCCGAATCCGCATACTTATGCGGCCAGGTCCCAATACTACCGGTTTGAACGAAAGTGACACCCCAACATCAACTTCCGTCGTTGAACGTGATTCTGAACCGCCAGGCAAGCCAGCTGTACGACCGCTTGGCGAAGGACTTCCACTATGTTCCGCGTCGGCGTAAAGGTGATAGGTGCCGCCTACAGAGAAGGTCGCTGTTTCACCGGAAATCGCTGTGAGTGAAGGTTCTGCCAATGTTCGCATCACGCCAGCCTGATTCAGTGCGCGTACAATTCCATCGACTGTTTCACCGCCGGAACCACTATAGCGGGCGCCGAGTTGAGAGTTGCTTCCAATTCCCCCAAGTCCCAGCGGATTGTCACCAAAAATTCCGGCTGTCAGATTGCCAACAGACAGGCCTGATGCAGTCAGATCGATGCCCAACTGCTTGACAATTGTGCGCTGGATTTCGGCGACGGTGACTTTCAGGTGGACCTGATCTTCACCCTCGATACGAAGCAGATTAACAATCTGGCTTTGACGACGGTCTTCTGAACCAAAGAAAACAATACTGCCCTCGCCTACATCTGATGAATCATCGGAAAACTGGTTGGTTGTTGCTTCGCCGCCAGACAGGAAGGCCCTGGCAAGTTGCACTGCACGCGCTGAGGCCTGCGGTGTAGGTACTGTTCCGGTCAATACGATATTGTCGTTGATGACTTCGATATTGATGTCTGACCCGGGAATAAACTTGGTCAGGTTCTCTTTCAAGCCAGCCACGTCCCGTTCGATACGAAGGTCAATGCTCAGCAACTGATTGCCGGCGTTGTCAAATATGAAAATATTGGTGGAGCCGACTTGCTTTGCAAAAATGTAGATCCGGCGCGATGTCCGCGTAATCGCATCTGCAACATCGGGGTTTGCAACCAATATGTCATGGGCGTCTCCCGGCAGGTCAATCACCATTGACTTATTCAACCCCACATTGACTGTCTGGGTCTTGCCGACAGAGCTGCGCGAAATTTTCAGCAATCCGCTGGCTTCAGTTTGCATTCCATGACTGAAGACCATTGGCGCAGCAGGCAGTACGAAGAGTGCAACGAGAAACGCTGACAGTATCTTACTCAACTTGTTCATCATCAATCCTCTTGAAGAACCCATCCACTCAGTTCTGTTCGATGTTGGAACCGGTCAGAACTTCCTTCCGGTTTCCATATTTGATTACTCGTACGCGCCCTTTCCCGCGGGAACCGGTCAACAAATATTCGGCTCCCTCAGTTTCCTTGTTTCCGGTATCTTCAAGTGACCGCAACACCAGTGAAAGATTGACAGACATCTGTTTTGCGACGGTCAGTATCCGTGCCTGCTTCGGTTTCAGTTGCAGTGTGGCGGTTTCGCCAACAACGACTGATTCACCATCTTTCTCTTCGACTGTCTGGTCGATCGCGAGTACGCGAACATTCTTGAGAATTGTTTCAGATATAAACGTATTTCCTTCGTCCTCATTACCCTCACGGGTCATGATGACATCGACCCGATCATTGGGAAGAATGAAACCGCCTGCGCTGTTTGCAGTGGAAATCTCGGTTGCAACCGCAACCTGGCCTGCGGGAAGGATTGCTGACATGTAACCTTTTCCTGCCCGGACAATTTTGCCTTCGCGGATTGGTTCGCCAGGTGAAAAAGTCGCCCGGGCAATAGCGGGAACCTTGCTCAACTCCAAACCGTCCGGGGTGCTTTCGCGGGTAATATAACCATCCGCGACTGCCTCTTGCGGCCAGGCCTGCCATTCCATCATACCGTCGTTGAGTGACGTGCCAAGTGCAATCTCTTCACTCGCCACAAGCACATGGGCCAGTTCGATTCTCGGTGCGTCGGGTTGCGAGACTTCAACCGGTTGTGGTTGGCTCGTCAAATTGTTTGCTGTCAGATAGGCCCCCCCTGCAGCGACGACTGCGACACCTAGTACTGCTATTTGGGCTACTTTCATGGTTCCTCTCAAACAAACGCGAATACAGGAATTTGCTAGCTCGCATATTGCGCCGTGAAAGGTGTACTTATGGTTAACGAAGTGCTGATTTTTTTAGTTAACGCGTATTCACAAATTTAACCGCGTTGCATTCGATGGCACGCTGGTTGTTAAAACCGGAATATTGTGGATTCAGGAAAGCTTGAAAAGCGGATCAAGCCAAGGTGTGGTCGGATAGACAATCAATGCCGAAGTGCCCAGCGCAATGCCGTAGGGAACCCCGTTTTTACTGTTATATAGTCGTGAAAACCAGGAGATGCGTTCAAGCCTTTCCGGCAGAGGGTGGGTTCGTCCAAATACAAATACCAGGGTAAGAACAGCCCCAAGCATGGATGCAATGAAAATATAATCTACAAGATAACCCCAACCAAACCATAGCGCAGTCGATGCTGCCAGTTTGGCGTCTCCACCGCCAACCGCGCCAAACGCAAACAGAGCAAATCCCGCCAGCAATACCGTGGCGAATGCCCCCCAATGCCAGAGTATTGTCTCAACATCCATTCCGATCCAGATTGCAAATATCATGAAGCCTGCCATCAACAACAACGAAACCTTGTTGGAGATCGTCATCGTAAAAAGGTCCGACGCCGCAGCATAAATCATAAGAAAGGGAAAGAAGGAAAGTAGTCCGTTTTCCAACATCTTGGCTTCCGTCCAGGATTGGTTTTCTGTGTAACCATATGATGCAAATGCTGACAAAAGGGTTAATGG
This sequence comes from Rhizobiaceae bacterium, assembly GCA_965230715.1. GTDB lineage: Bacteria > Pseudomonadota > Alphaproteobacteria > Rhizobiales > Rhizobiaceae > JAALLB01. The sequence goes on from CBDDLK010000001.1 coordinate 99,272, forward strand.
CACACAAACGAAAACCGCCGGGCATGGCCCGGCGGTTTCCATCAACGTAATCTGTGATTACTTGCCGTTCTTGACGTTACCAGCCAGATTGTTGAAAGTTTCATCAATGTTTCCACCCAAAGTGGAAGCGCCACCGATGATTGCAACTGAGATAAGCGCGGCAATCAGACCGTATTCGATTGCAGTTGCGCCAGATTCATTTTTAACAAAGCGTGCTACGAGTTTCATTTTGTGCTCCTTAACTCCAAAGTGTTTTACACTATTGCTTTTCGACCAGTTGTTTCTGATCTGGGGCCACTATACGGGTGAGGAATTTAAAAGGGCTTAATGCAAATGGTTACCCTGAAATTAATTCTGTGAACGTTGGCACATGGTAAAATTTCACCTAACTTCACACGATCATGAAGAGGAACATGTGCTGCTCACTTGTGGGTTTCTCAAAAAATGAATGGCTTCGCCCTGTATATATATAATGAGTAGACGATTGCGGCATCTGATTGTGCCGTCCATCGCAAACACTGTTGCAAGATTTAACAGTTCATTCATCAAAATAGACGAAAGTGATGCCAACGATGGAGTAGTATTATGAAACGTCTCTTGCTTGCAATGACAGTGCTGACCGTAACGGTTTTCGGCTTGCCGACAACCTTCAGCCACGCCTCTGGTGCGATGCAAAACCATACTAACGCGGTAGTTGTAACCGTTGATCAAGCGAAGGTGTTTCGTGTTTCCCGCCCGGCGGCAACCGTGATAATTGGCAACCCGTCAATCGTTGACGGTACTGTCGAGGACGACCAAACCATCGTTTTGACCGGCAGATCCTTTGGGGTTACCAACCTGATCGTGTTAGACGAAAACGGCGATTCCATCGTTGATCGCAAGGTTGTTGTCCAAGGCAGTGAGGTCAATACAGTGCGTGTCTACCGCCGCTCTGTTCGCGAAACCCTCGCCTGTGCACCGGTCTGCGAAGTAACCCTGACCATAGGTGACAGCTCTTCCAAATTCGAGGCTTCAGCGGAACAGATACAACTCCGCAACGGTTTTTCTGAAGGCAGCGCCGAATAATTCTTCTTTTATGCGCTATGAATACCGCTGCTAATGCAGTTTGATAAACCTGTGTGTTTCTCGTCAACCGTTTTGAAACGATTAATTGCTAGCCTTTCGTCAGTTAGTGTTTAGCAAGATGGCAGAGACAGTCTGAAATGAAGCGCCTGTTTAAAAATATTTGTCCCAAGGTTGTTCGACGTTTCAAGAAACGGGAAGACGGTGCAACGGCAGTTGAGTTTGCGTTGATTGCTGGTCCCTTTTTTCTGCTTATTTTTGCGATTATCGAAACCAGCCTGTATTTTTTCGCAGGACAATTCCTTGAAACTGGCGTTGACAGGACCATGAGACTGTTTCGTACAGGTCAGCTAAATGCATCTACGACCAATGCTCAGTTCCGTCAGGCCCTTTGCAAGGAAGTCGGCTACTTTCTGGACTGCGACGACGTTCGCACCTACGTGCAGGTTGCGGCCGAATTTGACGAATTGACCGATCCACCAGAACCGTCCACATCGGGCGTTCTGCCAAATGACCAGTTTGACCCGGGTATTGGACCAATGGTCGTCATGCAAATCGCGGCATCTTACAAATGGCCAGTCTATACCAATTTTGCCGCACCGCTAAAACACTCACCCAACGGTGATTATGCCTTGTTGCGCGTTGTGGCGGTTACGCGAACCGAGCCATTCAACTAAAATTGCAGATCAGAACCATGACCAAAATCAATTCAGTTTTGAAAATGAAGATGAACCAATTTCGGTGTTTCTCTCGCGATCAACGGGGGCTGGCAGCAGTAGAGTTTGCCTTCATCGCGCCTGTGCTTATTCTTCTGTTTTTGGGCACTCTTGAGATTTCACTTGCGGTAGCGGTCGACCGGAAGGTCTCACGCGTGTCTTCATCGGTTGCAGATTTGATCACACAATTCGATGAGGACATTAGCTCGTCAGAAATTGATGCAATCATGGATATTTCAGAACGCATCATGTATCCATATAATGATCCGCTCGGTATTGTGGTAAGCAGCGTCGCAATTAATGGAGGGAATGCGAAAGTTCAGTGGAGCAAGGCCTCTGGTGCTGCCAACAAACTTCCAACCAACTCAGTGGTGAGCGTCCCGCAGAGTATCAAGACAGATAACACCACGCTGCTTGTCGCGACAGTCACAACGTCACATGCTCCGGCATTCAAGTTCGTAAACTATGCCAATGGCAAACTGACATTCGACGGACAGCCCATCGACATATCTGAAACGATGTACTTGAGATGGCGCAGTGGCACCCCTCAAACCTGCTCAAACTGTTGATCCTGTCACAGATCCGAAGACGGGTTCATTGATCGAGAACGCCCAAGCTTTTCAATCAGGTCGACAAGCACTTCAAAGCGACTGTGTCTGGCGACATTAAATCCACCTGAAAAATGCGGTTCAATCGAATCGTATGCAACCGGGTCCCGTTCTAGAAGGTTCGTAAGCAAATTACGGATGATGTTTTTGGGCTCTGCTGCCAGTTTTGATCGCAATACATGGGTCGAATGGGGAATCTGTTCTGATTGCCAGATAATCCGGTATTGTTGAATGTCACCTACTCCCATCCGCCAAATCTGGTTCAATGTCCCACGACTGAATCCCAGGCTTGCATCACCTGTCATTGAACTCCAACCAAGCAACATGGTGTATTTTCCCTCGGCAAATGCCTTTAATGTTGCGTCCGGGGAGCCGTCGTTCACCAAGTTTAACGCCGTTTGCGAGTTACTTTGCAACAGCAAACCCTGTGAAACAGTGTTGGACGACAAGACAGCAATCCTTGTGTCATTGATTTCTCTGATCGATTGCGGGCCACCGGGCCCGGAAATCAATACGCTGTGAAAACCATCGGTGCCGTCGAACGACTTGGCAATTGTAATTGGTTCCACGCATTCGCAAACCTGCCAAGTTAGTGCGTAGGCCGTCGCAGGAAGAACTGCATACTCGATCCGGTCTGCTGCAAGGGCATCCACAAGCGACTGGACATTGCGTGCAGGAAAAAATTCCACATCTATCCCCAACGCTTCGGACAGCGCCAGTCGAAATGGTTCGGCCCGCTCCGGAAACCCCTGCAGTTGTGATGCCATGACCACGCCAACCCGAAACACGCCGATATCACCGCGCCAGTCCGCAAGGGCATTCTTTGCGCAAACCAACGTTGAAAAAAACACCAGAAGCAATGCCATCCACCGTTGGTTAGTGGAAGGTTTGCCGGAATTCAGCTCAATGTGTGATTTATCGAATGTCATCGTAGCCGCGAATCGTTTTGATCTCACCGATCAAGGCCCATTGGTAAGAGCGAATTGTAGATTTGTTAACCCCTGCAACAATTTCATCGGCAAGTTAGACGAATTTTAGGCAGCCCTTGAGACGATGACCTGGAGAAGGTTTGGGGCATTTCCAGGAGGTTTTCCATGCTGAAATACGGCTTGCTGATTGTCGGCTGTGTAATGGCTGCCGGTTTTCTTGCGCAGAGAACTGATTTCGCGAAAACCCCAGTGGAGGGGAAAGCGCAAACTCGCGTGGAACAAACCGCGCATCAAGTGATGCCGACCTCTGCCAAGAAACCAACGGTTCGTGGCAGAACTGCAATACTGGAAGGGGATGGGCGCGGCCATTTCCTGGCAACTGCAAAAATGAATGGCCGGAAGGTCCAGGTGTTGGTGGACACCGGCGCGACGAGCGTTGCAATCAACAAGAAAACTGCCAGGCGGCTTGGTATCAAGTTATCGGCTTCTGACTTCACTCAAATAGTCAATACTGCCAACGGAAAAGTGAAAGTGGCAGCTGTTGTGATCAAGAAAATCTCGATTGGCAAGATCACCGTCAACAATGTCAGAGCCGCGGTATTGCCGAACAAGGCACTTGATGGCACTTTATTGGGCATGAGTTTTCTGAGCGAACTCTCCGGATTCTATGTCCAGAACAACCAATTGGTAATGAAACAGTAGTTCCCGGTCGCATGGACCTTTCCGCACGGTTTCATTTCGAATTGAATCCGTTTAAGATTTGCGTGTTTCAAGAATCGGGCACACCAAATGTTTCCAACCCCAGTCCACTCGCTTTCTGCGCATTCAAAAGAGTTCGAAAATACGCCATTGGTGAAACCGACCGGTTTTCGCGAGTATGATGCGCGATGGTGGTTTGGTAACGCAAGCTCTGACAAACCACCTGAACTCAACCTGATGGGCGTCCAGGCATTGGGCATGGGATTGGGTACGCTGGTTCAGGAACTTGGAGCCGGACCCGATATCGTTGTCGGTCACGACTATAGAAGCTATTCGCTTACCATTAAGCAAGCCTTGGTCGCCGGACTGCTGTCGGCAGGTGCAAACGTCAAGGATATTGGCCTTGCCCTTTCACCGACCGCATACTTTGCCCAATTTGCGCTTGATGTGCCGTCGGTCGCCATGGTGACGGCTTCGCACAATGACAATGGCTGGACCGGCGTAAAGATGGGTTGTGAACGCCCACTTACATTCGGGCCGGACGAAATGTCCCGTTTGAAGGAAATTGTGTTGGAGGGCCAATGGGTTCTAAAAGGCGGTGGAAAATACGAGTTTGTAGAAAATTTTGCTGAGCGGTACATTGCCTCATTGTCAGACCGTCCGAAATACACTCGTAAAATACGCGCAATTGCCGCCTGCGGGAATGGCACACCAGGGGCGTTTGCTCCCCATGTTCTCGAAAGGGTTGGCGTTGAGGTAATACCGATGGATGTGGAGTTGGATCATTCTTTCCCCAACTACAATCCCAATCCTGAAGACATGAAAATGCTTCACAAGATGCGCGACAAAGTTTTGGAAACCGGGGCGGATGTTGCCTTGGGGTTTGATGGTGATGGCGACCGGTGCGGTATCGTAGACAATGAAGGTGGGGAAATATTCGCGGACAAGGTTGGTGTTATGCTTGCTCGCGACATTTCTGCAGTGCATCCTGGATCGACTTTCGTCGCCGACGTTAAATCCACCGGACTTTTTTTGACCGACCCTGTATTGCAGGCCCAAGGTGCCAAGACCGATTACTGGAAAACCGGGCATTCCTACATCAAGCGCCGGGTCAATGACCTTGGCGCAATAGCCGGTTTCGAAAAGTCCGGGCACTTTTTCTTCAATGCGCCGATCGGAAAAGGCTATGACGACGGAATTGTCACTGCACTTGCCGTGTGTGACATGCTGGAGCGCAACCCGGACAAAAGCATGGCAGATTTGAGACGCGCACTGCCTGTGACCTATGGTTCGCCATCAATGTCTCCCCATTGTGGTGACGAAGTTAAGTATGACGTTGTCGACCGGGTCGTAAAACGCTTTGAGGACATGAAGGCTGGCAACGAGCAATTTGCCGGACAGGATATTCGCGACCTTGTCACAGTAAACGGCGTTCGGGTTGTGGCAGAAGACGGAACCTGGGGTTTGGTTAGAGCATCGTCAAACGAACCTAAGCTGGTAGTGGTTGTCGAAAGTCCAGTGTCTGAAGCGCGCAAGGTTGAAATGTTTGAAGCCGTTGATGCTGTGCTGCAAGAGAACGAAGAAGTTGGCGAATACAATCAAAAGCTTTGAAGAAAGCTATCCACTCGCTGATGCATTCTCCATATCCAGAGGAACGAAAACCAGCGCTGAAGTGGTAAGGGTTGAAGTCAGCGATGGTGAATTTTCCGGACAGGGTGAATGTGTGCCGTACGCCCGCTATGGGGAAAGCGTCGAAACTGTTCGTGACCTGATTTCTGACCTGCCGAATGACATCGACCGCACAGGTTTGCAGAATGCCTTGCCAGCGGGAGCGGCACGAAACGCCGTTGATTGCGCATTCTGGGATCTTGAAGCGAAGCGTACTGGAAAGCGGGTCTGGCAACTGGCTGGGTTGAAGCAACCAAAACAGTTGAAGACCGCTTATACCATTGCGCTCGACACCCCTGACAAGATGCAGGCGGCTGCGGAAAAACAGGCCTTCAGGCCGTTGCTGAAAACGAAGCTCGGCACCCCCGAGGACATTGACCGTTTGGAAGCTGTACGCAACGGAGCGCCATTGGCAGATATTATTGTTGATGCCAATGAAGGTTGGAAACCGAAAGAATTGCAAGCACTGATGCCTACTCTAAATAGAGTTGGCGTAAAACTGATCGAACAGCCGTTACCGGAGTGCAATGATGAGGCGTTGCTCTCGGCGGATTTCGAGATTCCCCTGTGTGCCGATGAGTCTTGCCACACGCTTGAAGGCCTGGATGAACTGGCGGCAAAGTATCAGTTCGTAAACGTTAAACTCGACAAGACCGGCGGGTTGACCGAAGCGATGAAGGTTGTCGATCGCGCCAGGCAATTGGGACTTGGAATTTTCATTGGTTGCATGGTCGGGACCTCGCTTGGCATTGCCCCTGCCACACTGCTGGCCCAATCGGCTGACTATGTCGACTTGGACGGACCATTGTTATTGTCGCAAGACCGCCCATACGGGTTGCTTTATGATGGTTCTGACGTATACCCACCACGAACAGAACTCTGGGGATAGGAAATGGCGCGCACCGTATTTGTGAATGGCGAATATTTGCCGGAAGAAGATGCAAAGATTTCGGTTTTTGATCGTGGATTCCTGATGGCCGATGCCGTCTACGAAGTCACAACGGTTCTTGACGGAAAGATTATCGATTTCGATGGACACATGGAACGGCTCAAACGTTCGTTGAAAGAACTGGAGATGGCCGCCCCATCGTGGATGGACCAACTTCTTGATATCCACCATCAGCTCGTTGAAAAAAACCGCCTTGAAAACGGCATGATCTATTTGCAGGTCTCACGCGGTGCCGCCGACCGGGATTTCGCCTATCCACAGGAAGGTACCCCCGCCTCATTGGTGCTGTTCACCCAGGCAAAGAACCCGCTCGATAACCCCCTTTACAAGACCGGGGCCAAAGTGATGACCATTGAAGACCAGCGTTGGGGACGCCGCGACATCAAGACGACCCAATTGCTTTTTGCTTCCATGGCCAAAATGGAAGCGAAGAAGAACGGATTCGATGACGCCTGGCTTGAGGAAGACGGCTTCATCAATGAAGGCACCTCAAACAATACATGGATCGTCACCAGGGACGGCAAGCTGGTGACCCGTCAGCTTTCGAGCTCAATCCTGCACGGTATCACACGCAAGGCAGTGATCCGGGTTGCCGAACTGCTGCAAATGAAGGTGGAAGAACGTCCTTTCACAAAGCAGGAAGCGGCACAAGCCAGGGAAGCGTTTTTCACATCTGCTTCTGCGTTTGTTTGCCCCGTCGTGCAAATCGACGAAGATATGATTGGCGATGGCAAGCCAGGCGAGGTCGTTGCAAAACTTCGCGATGTTTATCTTGAGGAAGCCCGCAAAAGCGCTGTCTAGAAAGGGTTCTTGCGACTTTTCGTTTGAATATCCCTGTTGCAGGTGCTTTTCTTGAACTATCAATAGGGGCAGCTTGGGGGTATTGATATGAGAGCTTTTTATCTTCACGGTTTGATGGTAGCGGCGCTGCTTGCGTTTTCACCGTCTGTCGCGTTCGCCAAGGCGAGTTGTGAAGACCTCGACAACATGATTTCCGACCTCGATGGTTTTGCAGATGCGCTTGAAGACTGGGATGGCGTTCCCGACCCTGCTCTGGATGCACAATTGAGGGCGCTGGTAGTCGACGCGCGTGATCTGTCAGCCGACGAGAATGACACCGATGCCGCGAGCGCTGCAAACGGAATGATTGACGGTTGGAACGACGGAAACGCCAGTCTTTATCTGCGTAGTTCGGACCAGCTTGCTGACAGGCTTGAATATTTTCTCGATCGGGATTGCTAGTGTGACATTCGGGGATTGCCCGCCGTTGGTTTGGGGTGTAAGCGTTCTGCAAGTAATGGAGCCTGCCTCTACTGATGCCCACCAATGTCGAACCCACCGGTCTAGCCCGCGATCTTGAAGCCCGCGCCCAAAGCGGCAAGCCTGTTCGAATCGGGCTTGTTGGCTGTGGCGAGATGGGTACCGACCTGATCACCAGGGTCGCCCATATGCAAGGGGTCGAAATTGCAGCGGTTTCAGACCGGCAGGTCGAACGAATCTCCAAAGCCACAGAAATTGCCTATGGCCGATTGGACATGGGCGCTATTGCGGAAACCCAGGCCGATGCAACAGCGGCGATTGAAAGCGGCAAGATCGCGATGTCGGAAGACAGCGAACTGGTTGTCAAACATCCACTGGTTGATGTGGTGATCGACGCAACCGGAGTGCCGTCGGTCGGTGCCGAGATTGGCATTCAGGCGATGGAGCACGGCAAACACCTGACCATGATGAATGTCGAGGCTGATGTTTGTATCGGCCCTTATCTGAAAGCAGAAGCGGACCGGCTAGGGGTTGTCTATTCGCTCGGGGCTGGCGATGAACCCTCGTCTTGCATGGAACTTATCGAATTTGTTTCAGCGATGGGACATGAAATCGTGTGTGCCGGTAAGGGGAAAAACAACCCGCTGAATTTTGACGCAATACCCGATGATTACATGGAAGAAGCGCAGGCACGTAACATGAGCGTGCGAATGCTTGTCGAGTTTGTTGACGGTTCAAAAACCATGGTGGAAATGTGCGCGATCGCAAACGCAACCGGCCTTTTGCCGGACATCGCTGGAATGCACGGCCCTGCTGCCAGTCTGGATCAACTCAGCAGTACATTGATTCCCAAAACAGATGGCGGCGTCCTTTCCAGGAAAGGGTGCGTAGACTATTCTATCGGCAAAGGTGTTTCGCCTGGGGTTTTTGTGATCGCTGACATGTCCCATCCACGCATAACTGAACGAATGGAAGACCTGAAAATGGGGAAGGGACCATATTTTACCTTCCATCGCCCGTTTCATCTGACTTCGCTTGAAGTTCCCTTAACGTGTGCACGTTCGGTCCTTTACGGAAAAGCAGACATGGTGCCATTGGCCAAACCGGTTGCCGAGGTTTGTGCAGTTGCAAAAAAAGACCTGCAACCGGGCGACACACTCGATGCGATTGGCAAGTATACTTTTCGTGCCTGGGTTATGACCCGGGACGACGCCATCGCTGCAGATGCAATTCCTTGCGGCCTGCTTGAACGTGCGACCGTTACTGCCCCCATCGCGAAGGGCGATCTGGTCACCTACGAGAATGTCAAAGTAGAGGAAGGTTCCAGGATTGCAGCGTTGCGGGCGAAGCAAGACGCAATGATCGCTGGTTAGCTGGAGTGTCTTGCGTAACAGTATGGTAGAAACCAAATATTGTGATGAGAAACGAAAGCCCTGCAAAACCCGTACGCAGATGATTGTAGAAGCTCCATTTTCCGCTGAATGCAACCCACAATTCCTGCGCTCTTGCCGGATCATCCGGTAATGCCATAGACAGAAGTTCCCTGTTCATGGGAACATTGACCTTTGCAGTAACCAAGAAACAACCCGACACGTATGCGATCCACGATACCAGAAATATCATGGCCGCATTTCTTTTCCCCGATTCCCAAGACATCAGGGCCGCTAGCGGACCTATAATCACCGGACCAAAAAAAGCAGACGCGAAGGCCGGGTTTCTTACCGCTGTATTGATCGCGTTCATTGCTTCAACAGCAACAGTCGGTGCCACGCGGTCCAATCCCAACATCACCGTAACTGAAAACGCAAAGAAAAAGCCGAATATGGCAGCAAGCAAAGTCATCTGCAAAACGACCACCGTTTTCATTACACTGTTCCATACATCTGTTTGCTGCATGTCGCATCTCCAATTCCTGCCGCAATCGCACCCTATTCAAGTTCCTGTTCTGTTGAAGTTACAAGACTGTAATGAAGGTTAAACTCCGGTAATGTGACCGCTGCAAAAGCGACGCATTGACCCATTGGAATGTTCGTCTATTGTCATGCTCCATTGGGCGAGCCTTCTAGCCACAAAGAGAGACTTTATGAGCGTTGAAACACCCCTGCTGGATCAGATTACGTCGCCGCAGGAACTTCGCAAATTGGATGAAGACAAGCTGCCAGAGCTTGCCAACGAGTTGCGTACGGAACTGATTGATGCTGTTTCGCAAACCGGCGGTCATTTGGGTGCGGGTCTTGGTGTTGTGGAGTTGACGACCGCCATTCACTACGTTTTCGACACGCCTGAAGACCGCTTGATCTGGGATGTCGGACACCAGTGCTATCCTCATAAAATCCTGACTGGCCGCCGTGACAGAATACGGACCTTGCGCCAACAGGACGGCCTCTCCGGTTTTACCAAGCGCAATGAGAGCGAGTATGACCCGTTTGGCGCAGCGCATTCCTCGACATCCATTTCCGCAGGATTGGGGATGGCAGTTGCGCGCGAACTTGAAGGGGGCAAAAACAATGTCATAGCCGTAATCGGCGATGGTGCGATGTCAGCCGGCATGGCGTTTGAAGCCATGAATAATGCCGGTTCGATGGATGCCCGGCTGATTGTGATCTTGAATGACAACGACATGTCGATCGCTCCCCCGACCGGTGCAATGAGCGCCTACCTTGCCCGTTTGGCGACTGGCCGAACTTACATGGGCTTTCGGGAACTCGGCAAGAAAATGACAGCCTATCTGGGCAAGACAGTAGACCGTGCAATCACGCGCGCGGTCGAACACGCCAGAGGTTATGTTACTGGCGGAACGATGTTTGAGGAAATGGGTTTTTACCATATCGGTCCAATAGACGGTCACGATCTGTCATCGTTGATACCGGTCTTGAAGAACGTTCGCGACAACGCAAAGGGTCCTGTTCTCATTCATTGCATTACCCGCAAAGGCCACGGTTATCCGCCTGCCGAAAACTCGGCTGACAAATATCATGGTGTTTCCAAATTTGATGTCATTACAGGTACCCAGGCCAAAGCAACCCCCAACGCGCCTTCCTATACAAAAGTGTTCGGACAATCGCTTGTCCAGCAGGCAAACAGGGACGACAAGATTGTAGGAATTACCGCTGCGATGCCATCGGGAACCGGCATGGACATATTTGGCCAGGCTTTTCCGGAGCGGTTGTTTGATGTCGGTATCGCCGAACAACATGCTGTCACCTTTGGGGCCGGGCTGGCGACCGAGGGTTACAAGCCTTTTGTGGCAATTTACTCCACTTTTCTGCAACGTGCCTACGATCAGGTTGTACACGATGTTGCGATACAGAATCTGCCAGTACGTTTTGCCATAGACCGGGCCGGTTATGTCGGTGCGGACGGCCCGACCCATGCAGGTTCTTTCGACACCACTTTTCTTGCCACACTACCCAATCTTGTCGTTATGGCCCCCAGTGATGAATCCGAGTTGAAACACATGGTGGCAACCGCAACAGCGTACAATGAAGGACCTATCTCATTTCGCTATCCTCGCGGTGAAGGGGTCGGCGTCGAGATGCCTGAGCATGGTGAAATCATCAGCATCGGCAAGGGGCGTATTGTCAAGGAAGGCACACGTATCGCGCTGTTGTCGTTTGGGACACGGCTCAACGATTGTATACTCGCTGCCGAGGAACTTGATACGTTTGGTCTGTCTACAACCGTTGCAGATTCAAGATTTGCCAAACCCCTGGACACTGAACTGATTGACCAACTCGCCGCAAATCACGAAGTCATTGTTACGGTTGAAGAAGGCGCTGTTGGTGGATTTGGTTCACATGTCATGCAGTATCTTGCTGAAAGCGGCGCAATCGATGAAGGGCGCTTGCGGATTAGATCGGTGTTCATGCCAGACAATTACATGGACCAGGCGAGTCCAGACTTGATGCTTGCGAATGCCGGCCTGGACTATGCAGGCATCGTAAAAACAGTCTTCACTGCGCTCGGTAGAGAGCGGGAAGAAGCAATACGCGCATGATTGCAGCTACACTTCGTCGCAGATAACAGGAAGAAGCCATCAATTTTGATGGCATTGCCGCCGCCTTGCAAATTTGCACTCTGATGCGTCGATTTATGCAATACCGATGAAAATCGGCACAACTCCGCAGCGCTGCGCAAGGTCTGGAACGCCAAGGTATCCAAGTATTTGAAGCGGTTTTTTCTCAACAACCAACCAAACGGATATGTGAAAACAGAGAACGGGTTTTCAGGAAATCGAGGCATTTCGTTGCAAAATTGCAAATCAGTATTCGTTTGCCCGGTTACCATGGTTGACGAAAAGAGAATCCTTTGGTTTTGTATGGAAATGATCAACTGCTCATTTTTGGGCGGTTCACATCGGTTTTAAAGAAACCGGCCGATTGGGAAACGGCGAATGGGAGGAGAAAATGGCTCGACAGAATGTCGGCGCTGAGGAAGGCCATTTGGCTTCCTTGCCAAAATATCTATGTCTGAATGCCGAGCGTTTTGCACATCGTCCAGCGTTCCGGCACAAGGATTACGGCATTTGGCAATCCTGGAACTGGAAACAGGTTTACGAAGAAATCAGGGCCTATTCGCTTGGCATGAAAAAGCTCGGCGTAAAAAAGGGCCAGAAAGTTGCAATAGTCGGACAGAACCGGCCAAAGCTCTACTGGACCTTTTGCGCGGCTCAAGCGATCGGCGCAATTCCGGTTCCGGTTTATTCGGATTCTGTCGCTGAAGAGATGGCCTTCATCCTGGATCATGCAGAAGCAAGCGTTGCTGTATGCCAGGATCAGGAGCAAGTCGACAAAGTACTTTCCATCACCGACGAGGTCAAAAGCCTGAAGCAGGTTTTTTATGACGAACCGCGCGGCCTTAAGGATTACGATGACACCGAGCATCTTCATTCAATTGACGAAGTCCAGGAGATCGGTCAAAGCGTCTATGACGAAGAAGGCGAGGAGGCCTGGCTCAAGGGTATCGACAAGCTCAAAGCCGATGACATATCGGTGATGCTTTACACTTCGGGAACAACGGGTCGCCCCAAAGGGGTCATGCTGTCGCACGAGAACCTGGTTGTCTCTGCGGCCAACGCAAACGCTTTCGACGACTTGAATGTTCGAGATACCATTATCGCCTATTTGCCTTTGGCTTGGGTAGGCGACCATGTGTTTTCGTATGCACAAGCCTATCTGGCCGGCTATTGTGTTTGCTGTCCTGAAAGCCCGGACACTACCACAGAAGACCGCCGGGAGATTGCTCCAAGCTACTTCTTTGCACCACCGCGAGTGTTTGAAACCATGCTAACCGATATCAATGTTCGCATGGAAGATGCTGGTAAGACAAAGCAGGCAATGTTCCGGTATTTTATGGATCATGCGGGCAAGGTCGGCGAACGTTTGTTGAACGGCGAAAACGTCGGAGTTTGGAACAGGCTCCTATACAATCTCGGCGAGTTCCTTGTTTACGGCCCCTTGAAAAACCGCATGGGCCTTTCAAGGATGCGCATTGGCTATACAGCCGGTGAAGCCATTGGCCCCGAGCTTTTCAGTTTTTACAGATCGATCGGGCTGAACCTCAAGCAGCTTTACGGACAGACCGAGGCTTCCGTTTATGTTTCTGCTCAACCTGACGGTGAAATTCATGCCGATACGGTTGGCACGCCGTCACCGGATGTTGAAATCAAGATCGCAGACAATGGTGAGGTGCTTTACCGTTCACCTGGTGCATTTATCGGATACTTCAAAAATGACAAGGCTACCAAGGAAACCAAGACCAAGGATGGTTGGGTGCACACTGGGGATGCCGGTTTCATTGGTGCCGATGGACACCTTCGCATCATTGATCGGGCCAAGGATGTCGGAAAACTGAAAGATGGGAGCCTGTTCGCACCGAAGTACATTGAAAACAAGCTGAAGTTTTTCTCAAACATCAAGGAAGCGGTCGCATTTGGAGATGGGCGGGAAAAATGCTGCGCGTTCCTCAACATCGACCTTGCGTCTGTCGGCAACTGGGCGGAGCGCAACAATGTTGCTTACGCCTCTTATCAGGAACTGACACAATTGCCTGAAGTCATCAACATGCTTGCCGAGAATGTAAACCAGGTCAATGAAACGCTTGCAGGTGAAGAGTTGATGGCGAACTCACAAATCCACCGGTTCCTGATCCTTCACAAAGAACTGGACGCGGATGATGGCGAACTGACGCGAACCATGAAAGTTCGGCGCCCATTTATCGGTGACCGCTATGGAGAGTTGATCGACGCACTCTATGACGGTTCGTCGGAGAAGTTTATCGAAACAGAAGTTGTGTTCGAGGATGGTCGCAAGGGAACCATCTCAGCCACTGTTTCTATTCAGGACGCACAGTTGTTTGAGCCCAATTTCTTGAAAGAGGCAGCCGAATGAACATGCATCAAAGCGGATTGGCGAGCAGTTTTGACGATGGCATTGCAAAAGGCGATGTGCTTCTGAAAGTTGATGATATCTCACTGTCGTTTGGTGGCGTAAAGGCCCTGACGGGGATTTCCTTTGATGTTCTCAAAGGCGAAGTACGCGCGATCATCGGGCCAAATGGCGCCGGAAAAACCTCAATGCTGAATGTGATCAACGGGTTCTACCACCCTCAAGAAGGAACAATCACCTTCCGTGGCAAGGCGCGAAAAAAAATGCGCCCCTACATGGCGGCATCCAGCGGAATATCACGAACGTTTCAGAACGTTGCCTTGTTCAAGGGCATGTCGACGCTCGATAACATCATGGCAGGCCGTACCCTGAAGATGCACAAGAACTTTTTCTGGCAAATGTGGAGACGCGGCCCGGCACTCAACGAGGAAATCGAACATCGCAAGGTGGTCGAGGAAATTATCGATTTTCTTGAGATCGAACACATTCGCAAAGCCCCGGTTGGCACGCTTCCTTACGGATTGCAGAAACGCGTCGAATTGGGCCGTGCGCTGGCGGCTGAACCAGACCTGCTTCTTCTGGACGAGCCAATGGCAGGCATGAACCTTGAAGAAAAAGAAGACATGAGCCGGTTTATTGTTGATGTAAACCAGCAATTTGGAACCACAATTGCACTCATTGAGCACGATATGGGCGTTGTGATGGATTTGGCCGACCGCGTTGTCGTGCTTGACTATGGCCGGAAAATTGGTGACGGCGAGCCCGAGGAAGTACAGGCTAACCAGGACGTCATCGACGCGTATTTGGGAGTATCCCACTAATGGAACTGCTGTATCAGATATTCATTGACCCATTTGTCCAGATGGCGGATCAGCCAGACCTGTTTGTACAATCGCTGTGGGAAGGTTTTGTTTCCGGGACCCTTTATTCGCTGATCGCGTTGGGTTTTGTGTTGATCTTCAAGGCATCCGGAGTGTTCAATTTTGCCCAAGGCGTCATGGTGGTTTTTGCTGCCCTGACCCTTGTCGGATTGTATGAGTTGGGCGTTCCGGCTTACCTTGCGCTAATTCTTACAATCGCTGTCATGGCGCTGTTGGCCTACATCGTCGTACGGTTTGTTTTGCAACACATGGTAAACCAGCCTGACATTATATTGTTTATGTCAACCATTGGCATTGCCTTTGTTCTGGTGGGCGTTGGCCAGTTGCTGTTTGGTGGTGAAAACAAGGCAATGATCACGACCGAACTTGGCTTGCCAACCGGTAGCTACGACCTGCAAGTCGTGCCCGAACCGGCTTGGCCCGTGGTATTCCAGCAGATCGACATTGCCGCGGCGGTTATCGGTTTCATTTTGATAGTTTCGCTTGCCATTTTCTTCAACAAAACCCGGGTGGGGCGTGCGCTTAGGGCGGTCGCGGACGACCATCAGGCGGCTTTGTCGGTTGGAATTTCGCTTAGCCACATATGGGTGGTGGTATGGTTTGCTGCCGGGATCGTTGCATTGGCCACAGGCATTTTGTGGGGGGCAAAATCCGACGTGTCCTTTGCACTTGAGGTTGTTGCACTGAAAGCCCTCCCCGTATTGGTCCTCGGCGGATTTACGTCGATACCTGGCGCCATCATTGGTGGAATTATCATCGGGGTCTCCGAGAAAGTTTTTGAGTTGTATTGGGGCGCTCCGATTCTTGGCGGCGGGACCGAAAACTGGTTCGCCTATATCGTGGCATTGATATTCCTGCTGTTTCGTCCACAGGGCCTGTTTGGCGAGAAGTTGATTGAGAGGATTTAGTTAGATGTTCTATCGCGAAGCTGGCCAGTTCAAAACTTCTTACGAAGAAGATTCAGCACTGTTTCCCATCTTTCAGGACAAGGTGTTCATCTGGATATATCTGGCGATCGGGTTCATCGTCATTCCATTGCTTTGTAACACAGGTGTGATCAATGCCGGGTTCTTCCTTGGTGCTATAATGATACCGTTTCTGGTTTACACGCTCGCAGCGATCGGCCTGAACATTCTGACAGGTTATGCCGGCCAGATTTCGCTGGGTACCGGAGCCTTCATGGGTGTGGGCGCCTATGCGTGCTACAAAATGGGAACGATTTTCCCTGAAGCCAATATCTTGGTCCTTATTCTGCTCTCCGGATTCTTTTCGGCTGCCATCGGCGTGTTTTTTGGGCTTCCCTCGCTTAGGATCAAGGGGTTTTATCTGGTTGTCGCAACGCTCGGGGCACAGTTCTTTCTTACCTGGGCGTTCATTCGCATACCCTGGCTCTACAACTATAATGATTCCGGTGCGATTGACGGCCTTGTTCGGCATACGTTTGGCATACAGGTTACAGGAGCAAACGCGGACATTGTAGTTCAATACCTTGTAACACTTGCGTTTGTGGTAGTTATGACCTGGGTGGCGGCAAATATACTGTCTGGACGCATCGGCAGGTCCTGGATGATGATCCGCGACATGGACATCGCTGCAGAACTCATGGGCGTTCGACCCCTTTTCGCCAAGCTCTCAGCGTTTGCGGTTTCATCATTTTACTGCGGAGTGGCAGGCGCACTGATGGTGTTTATGTGGCTCGACACTGCTGAGGTAGAGAGTTTTGCTTATATTCACTCGTTTGAGATCCTGTTTATGGTGATCCTCGGCGGCCTGGGCAGCCTGCTTGGCTGTTATCTCGGGGCTGCGGTGATTTGGATTTTACCTGTTTTCATGCGCTGGTTTATTCCCGCGCTTATGGAGATTTTCCCTGAATCCTGGGGGTTTACACTTCTTTCCTCGGAAATTGATCTGATTACACGAATTATTATCGGGGTTACGATTGTTGCATTTCTGATTATGGAGCCACACGGAATTGCCCGCTTGTGGGCGATCCTTAAACAGAAATTGCGCGTATGGCCTTTCCCGCACTAGGGATGGGTTTTGATGGTTTGGAGCAGCATTAGGGTGTTCCAATCGTAGCGGTTTGCATTGTGCCGGCCGCAGAGCAAATTGGGAGGATATTATGCTCAAGAAACTCGTTCTTGGTGCTGCCGCGCTCGCCGTAGCCGGTACCATGAATGTAACCACAGCATCTGCTGAGGATACATTGTTTATTCCATCACTCACTTATCGAACCGGTCCGTTCGCTGCTGGTGGGACACCGTTCGCAAACGGATTTGCCGATTATTTCAACATGTTGAATGCCCGCGACGGCGGGATTGGCGGCGCGAAGGTTGTGATCGAGGAATGTGAAACCGCGTACAATGCCCAGAAAGGTGTTGAGTGCTATGAAGCCACCAAAGGCAAGGGAGCACTGGTGTATAATCCGCTATCGACAGGCATTACGCTTCAGTTGATTCCCAAAGCCCCGATTGACCAGATTCCGGTCCTTTCAATGGGCTATGGCCTGTCTGCCGCTGCGATTGGCGAGAAATTCCCTTGGACGTTCGCCTATCCTACCTCTTACTGGAGCCAGATGTCATCGATCCTGAAGTATATCGACGAGAATGGCGGTCTTAAAGGCAAGAAAATCGGCTACATTTATCTTGATGTCGGTTACGGTAAAGAACCCATTCCACTGCTTGAAAAGCTGGCTCCGCAGCTGGGCTTTGAGTGGGTTGGTTTTCCGGTTGCCGGCAAGGACATGCAGAACCAATCTGCCACATGGCTCAACGTTCGCAAAGAGCGTCCTGACTGGATGATCATGTGGGGCTGGGGTGCCATGAACGCCACCGCCGTTAAAGAGGCAGCGAAAATCCGCTTCCCTCTCGACAAGTTCATCGGCAATTGGTGGGCTGGCGCTCACGCTGACCTGGTTCCTGTTGGTGAAGCTGGCAAGGGCTACAAGGCGGCTAACTTCTCCGGTATCGGTACTGACTTCCCTGCGGTTCAGGATGTGATCAAGCATGTTGTTGATGCAGGAAATAGCCAAGCCAAGAAAGAGGATGTGGGCAATGTTCTTTACAATCGTGGCATTTATAACGCTGTGATCATTGCCGAAGCCATCCGTTCCGCACAGGAAAAGACGGGCAAGAAAGCAATTACAGGCGCTGATCTTCGCGACGGGTTTGAGAACTTTGACCTATCCGATGCACGCATGAAAGAGCTGGGTCTGGAAGGCTTTGCCGGAGCATTGAAAGGTGACTGCTCAGACCACGAAAGTGCCGGATCGGTCTTCATTCAGCAATGGAACGGTAGCGACTGGGAGCGCATATCAGACGGAATTGCTCCTATGACTGACGTCGTAAAACCCCTTCTGGAAGAAGCGGCTGACAAATATGTTGCTGACAAGCCAGACTGGAAAACCCAGTCCTGCGGATAAGCAAGTCAACACTGGCAGCTCCGGTTCGCCGGGGCTGCACCCCCTATAAAAATTTTCTGGAATGCATGTCATGAGCGCAGCTGAACAATTAAAGCACGAAGAAGCGGAAACCATTCTCTCGATCAACAATATCGAGGTAATCTACAACCACGTTATCCTGGTGCTAAAAGGCGTTTCACTGACGGTTCCAAAAGGCGGGATCGTTGCCATATTGGGCGCGAACGGTGCCGGAAAAACCACGACCCTTCGCGCGGTTTCGAACCTGCTGCACGGTGAACGTGGCGAGGTAACAAAAGGCAACATCATCTTCAATGGCGAAGAGATCCAGTCATTGTCGCCCAATGAACTGGTCCGCAAGGGTTGTATTCAGGTTATGGAAGGCCGCCATTGTTTTGGGCACCTGACCATTGAAGAGAACCTCTTGACGGGCGCTTATACCCGGCGTGACGGCAGCGGCGCGATCAAGGATCACCTTGATCTGGTTTATCAGTATTTTCCACGTCTGAAAGAGCGGAGAAAATCGCAAGCGGGTTATACCTCTGGCGGAGAGCAGCAAATGTGTGCGATTGGCCGTGCCCTGATGTGCAAACCAAGCATGATCCTGCTTGATGAACCATCCATGGGGCTTGCACCGCAGCTGGTGGAAGAGATCTTCGAAATTGTAAACGAATTGAACCAGAAGGAGGGCGTTTCATTTCTTCTGGCCGAACAGAACACCAACATCGCATTGAAATACGCAACTTATGGCTACATCTTGGAATCGGGACGGATTGTGATGGATGGCGATGCGAAAGAACTGCGCGAAAACGAAGACGTGAAAGAGTTCTATCTGGGCGTCGGTGGTGAAGGACGTAAATCCTTCAAGAATGTAAAACACTATCGCAGGCGTAAACGCTGGTTGGCATAAACGCGAGAAACACATCAAATGTCCGAATATTTTGACGAACATGAAACACGTTCTCCTGAGGAACGTGAAAATGCACTTTTTGGCAGTTTTCCAGAATTTCTTTCAGATATACAGGCGCGAATCCCTGGATGGAAAGAACGTTTCAAAGGCATCGACGTTACCCGGATACGTGATCGTTCATCGCTTGCCACGCTTCCCGTACTTCGCAAACCGGAATTGATGGAAGCCCAATCCGAAAAGCCGCCATTCGGCGATTTTGTGGATTTCGCACAACTCAATGGCAACCGGATTTTCATGTCGCCAGGGCCGGTGTGGGAGCCGCAGGCACCTGGCGTTGATCCGTGGCTTGCTGCCCGTGGCATTTATGCGGCTGGCGTGCGATCTGGAGACATTGTTCACAGTTCGATCGGGTTTTCACTGACGCCAGGTGGTGCGATTCTGGATGAAGGCATCCGTGCGATTGGTGCTGTGAATTTTCCTGCAGGCGTTGGAAACACCGATACCCAGGTTGAAGCGATTTCTGTACTGAGGGCTTGCGCATATGTGGGTACGCCGGACTATCTTCAGACCCTGCTTGATCGTGCGCGTGAGCTTGGCAAGGACGTCTCTTCTTTGAAAAAAGGGTTTGTATCTGGTGGCGCACTGTTCCCATCGATGCGGCAAGCCTATGCCGAACAGGGAATCCAGGTCATGCAAGGATATGCAACCGCTGATATTGGGGCGATTGCCCATGAAACGCGGCATGAAGGCGAGCTTGTTGAGGGAATGGTGGTCAACGAAGACCTGATCGTTGAGATCGTGCGCCCCGGAACCAACGATCCGGTTGCGCCCGGCGAGGTTGGCGAAATCGTTGTCACATCTTTCAACAAAGCCTATCCGCTGGTTCGCTTTGGAACTGGCGACATGTCTGCGACAATTCAGACCCCTTCTCCTTGCGGGCGCACAAATATGCGTATCAAGGGCTGGATGGGCAGAGCTGACCAACGTACCAAGGTCAAGGGCATGTTTGTTGACCCGAAACAAATTGCCGAGATTGTCAAAACGTGTCCGGATGTTGAACGGGCTCGACTGGTTGTGAACCGTGAAGGCGCAGGCGATGCCATGACCCTTCAAATTGTCGGGAAGGACGCAGACACAAAGAACGTCGTTGAAACGCTCGCAACGGTTACCAAGCTTAAGGGTAAAGTGGAAATTGTTGACGAGCTTCCAAACGATGGAAAAGTGATCGACGACCAGCGCGATTACGAAAACTGATCGTCAATGCTGATTGCATCAGGCAGAAATCGCCTGACGCAAATCTTCAATAATGTCATCTGCATCTTCGATACCCACCGAGATGCGAACAACGTCAGGACCTGCACCTGCCGCGATCTGTTGCTCTTCGGTGAGCTGACGGTGTGTTGTAGAGGCCGGGTGAATTACAAGGCTGCGCACATCGCCGATATTTGCAAGATGTGAGATCAGTTCAACCGATGATACCAACTTGACCCCGGCCTCATAGCCCCCCTTCAAACCAAAGGTGAAAACAGATCCGGCACCCTTTGGCACATATTTGCCTGCCAGCGAGTTGTAAGGGTCGTTTTCAAGCCCGGCGTACTGAACCCACGCTACACTGTCGTGATCCGACAACCATTGGGCTACCTTGAGTGCATTTTGACAATGGCGTTCCATTCGCAGCGGCAGCGTTTCAATTCCGGTGAGAATCTGGAAGGCATTAAATGGCGACAATGCAGCACCCAAATCTCGCAAACCCAACACCCGGCAGGCAATGGCAAATGAAAAATCACCAAACGTCTCGTGAAGTTTCATGTCCGCATATTCCGGTCTTTCTGCACTAAGGAGCGGATAGTTGTCTGTTGCGGACCAGTCAAAATTACCGGCATCCACTATGATGCCGCCCATGGAATTACCATGTCCGCCCATGAATTTCGTGAGTGAATGGACCACAATATTTGCACCATGCGCGATCGGGTTGCACAAATAGGGTGTCGCCATGGTGTTATCGACAATCAGCGGAACACCGGCATTGGACGCAATTTTTGCAATCGCATCAATGTCGGTGACAATGCCGCCCGGATTGGCAAGACTTTCGACAAAGATTGCCTTTGTTTTGTCGGTTATCGACGCTTCAAACGATGATGTGTCCGCCGGGTCCGCCCACACCACGTTCCAACCGAAACTCTTGAAGGAATGATTGAACTGGTTGATGGAACCACCATACAGCTTGTTCGATGCAACAAACTCGTCTCCGGGAGTTAGCAGTGTGTGAAACACGCCAAGCTGGGCAGCATGTCCCGATGCAACCGCAACCGCTGCTGTTCCGCCCTCGAGGGCAGCAACACGCTCTTCCAGAACTGCAACCGTTGGGTTGGTAATGCGGGTATAGATATTGCCAAATGCCTGGAGACCGAACAGGGATGCCGCCTGATCCACATCGTCAAACACAAAGCTTGTGGTTTGGTAGATCGGCGTCGCCCGTGCGCCGGTGGCTGGATCCGGTTGTGCTCCGGCGTGAATGGCAAGGGTTGAAAATCCGGGTTTGTCGATGCTCATAATCATGTCTCCGAGTTGGTACCGAGACTTACCAGAGGCAAGACACGGATTGAAGAAACAAGTTTCCTGAAAGAACCGCCGATCGAAATTCAATTGGCCTGTGTTTCCGATAAGCGGAATTGAGATTTCACTTGACATTCTCTTTTATTTCTATATTTCTAGTTTTATCGAAATAAAAGGTGCGTTATGGAAGTCGTTCTGGCAGCTGAAGGATTTGCCGCGATGGGATCTGAGTCCCGGCTGGAAGTTCTGCGCGTACTGGTGAAGGCCGGTGAAGGTGGCCTAAGTGTAGGAGACATTCAACAAAAAACCGGAATACCTGCCTCGACACTGGCCCACCATCTGAAGTTTCTCGCATCGGCGCACCTCATTGAGCAAAACAAAGAGGGAAGAACCATTTTCAATCGGGCAAATTACACCCATTTGCAACAACTGGCCGCATACATCTTGGAAGAGTGTTGCGCGGATGTTTCACCCTCTCAAGGAGTTTCTCATGACTGATCTTTCACAAAGACCTGTTCCGGCATTTTCATTTGCGTGGCTCAAAACCCCTTGGACCATTTCAATTATCGTTCCCATACTGGTTCTTATCCTGGACAGTGCAAACATTGTTCCGTTCATGTCCTTCGCAACAGGGGCTTTCGCAGGCACGCTTCCTTATATCCTGTTTGCGGTTGTGCTGATCGCCAGCTTGAAGGCGGCTGGTGCAGAAACAGCGATTGCCGAAGCCTTCAAGGGCAAAGAGGTGAGAATGATAGTTCTCGCCGCATTGTTTGGTGGCCTCGCGCCATTTTGCTCCTGTGAAGTCATTCCGTTCATTGCCGGGCTTCTGGCGCTTGGAACGCCGTTATCCGCAGTGATGGCATTTTGGCTTTCTTCTCCATTGATAGACCCACCGACTTTGCTCATTACGGCCGCAGCATTGGGTTGGCCCTTTGCCATCGGCAAGGCGATCGCAGCGGTTGCCCTTGGTCTGTTTGGCGGCTTTGCGATGCTGGCCATGATGAAAACTCCCGTCTTTTCTGAACCATTGAAGGTTTACAAGTCGGCCGGTTGCTGCGGGGTTTCACCAACTACCGGAAAACCGGTTTGGTCATTCTGGAAAGAGGAACCAAGGCGAAAGCTGTTCAAGGACGAGTTTCTCTCGAACGCAGCATTCCTGATTAAATGGCTTGTTCTGGCTTACATTCTCGAAGCCGTGCTGATTTCTTACGTTCCTGCGAACCTGATTGCTTCTGCTGTTGGGGGTGACGGTATATTGCCTGTGGTAGTTGCCGCACTGGTGGGAATGCCTGCATATCTGAACTCCTATGTTGCTCCTCCCATGCTATCGGGCCTTATGGAACAAGGCATGAGTTCAGGAGCGGCGATGAGCTTCATGATTGCAGGGGCGGTGAGTTCCATACCTGCCATGGCTGCTGTCTGGTCATTGGTAAAGGCCAAGGTCTTTGCCGCTTACATTCTGCTTGGCATAAGCGGTGCAGTAATCTCAGGGTTGCTCTTTCAGGTCATTGTCTAATTCTTGATCCGGAGTGCGGGTATAAGATATTTCCGTCCAGAGCGCGGATTTGGAATCATACATCAGCAAACGACCGGCAAGGGATTCACCTATCCCGGTGAGTTCCTTGATTATTTCCATTGCCTGCATGGTACCTATGACACCCGCTAGCGCACCAATTATTCCTGCCTGTTCACAGGTCGGCAAAGCGTCGGTGTTCGCATTTTTTGGAAAGATGTCACGATAACGCGGGTAAAGTTTCCCGCATTGTTTTTCAGATGCGGTTTTAGTGTTGTCAAAGAACCGTCAAACTGGCCCAACGCTCCCGACACCAACGTCTTGTGGTTTTCCTCGCAAGCATCAGCTACCATATGGCGCGTGGCGAAACTGTCCGAACCGTCTGCAACCATGTCGACCGAACTGATCAACGCACCGGCGTTTTCCCTGACCAAACGCATGTCATGTACTTCTACATCAATCTCGGGGTTTAGTGCCAACGCAAACCGACGCGCGCTTTCAACCTTTGGCACTCCCAAATCACCGGTTGCATGGATCGTTTGACGTTGCAGGTTGGACAACGCGACTTCATCGTCGTCAATGAGTACAAGTTTTCCGACCCCTGCCGCCGCAAGATATTGAACAACCGGAGAACCCAACCCTCCGACACCCACAACCAGCACACGCGATGATTTGAGTATTTGCTGGCCCGCTCCTCCGAAATGGGGAAGTACGATATGGCGCGCATAGCGCTCTGTTTCTTTGTCAGACAGTTTCATCTGAAACCTATATCGCCTCCACGAGCCCGTCTTCAACCCGCAGAAAATTCGCACTGTCGGAAATGGCGTCAAACAACTCCCTGTCGGTTCCCGTCATCCACGCCTGACAACCAAGTGTATCAATCATGTTGTAGAGCGCCGAGCGTCGGCCTTCATCAAGATGTGCGGCGATTTCATCCAGCAGCAAGATTGGCGCAAATCCGGCTATCTCGCCGACCAGTCTGGCATGGGCAAGGACCAGGCCAATCAGCAATGCCTTCTGTTCACCGGTTGAGCATTGTGCAGCGGACATTGATTTGGGTCGATGATGAACCAGCAGATCGGAACGGTGCGGACCTTCCAGCGTTCTGCCAGCCTTCGCATCCATCGACCGGGCGTTTTTCAGTCTCGCAAGGTATTCCGCTTCAAGATCGGAAGCCGTCACATCGGCAATTCCCTCCTCAAGAGGACCACTCAAACTGATCAGGGCATCGGGAAATGGAGAGGCAGGGTCATTGTTTTCCACAATGGACTTGCTCAGCAGAGCCACCATTTCGTGACGTGCGTAAGCCACGGCCACAGCCAATTCGGCCAATTGTGCCTCGTTTGCATCCAGCCATGCGGCGTCAGGCGCGATTTCAGAAAGCAGTTTATTTCTTGCACGCATGGTTTTGTCAAAATTCGAGACCCGGCGACCATGTGCAGGATCAACCGCCAATACCAGACGGTCGAGGAACCGCCTTCGGTCCGCGGCAGGACCGGTAAACAGACCGTCCATTGACGGCGTCAGCCACAACACCCTTGCATAGTCCAGCAACGCATCACTTGTCTTTGCCTGGACACCACCAATCTGGACCCTGCGCTGGGACTCTACCCCAAATGGTGTTTGCTGGAGACCCGTGCCAATGTTGGTTTCGTCGCCGTTGTTAACCAGCTTTGCAAAGACGGTCCATGCACCCGACCCCCCCATGCGACCGATCTTGTCATACTGTGCACGGCGCATTCCGCGCCCGGGGGAAAGGAACGAAACGGCCTCAAGGATATTGGTTTTTCCTGCGCCGTTCCCGCCGAAAATTACAACATGACGTTCGTCAGAGTTGATAGAGGTCGCAACATGATTGCGAAAATCGGTCAATTTCAGCGTTTCGATATAAACTTTTGACAAGCGCCATCACCATCACTGCAAACGCGGAACCAGTCCGAAGCTGCAACCGAATACTATACCCGCATGGGCATCAAAACATAGATGGCACCGTTGTCTTCCGCATCTTTTATCAGGGTCGGCGACCCTGGATCTGACAACATGAAAGTTGCTTCATCTCCGGATAGCTGATTGGTAATATCGAGCAAATAGCGGGAGTTAAAACCAACATCAAGATCGTCGGAACCGTAACCAACCGCAATCTCTTCTTCTGCTGTCCCGGAATCGGGATTGTTCACCGACAGTACCATCCGGTTTTCGCTCAATTGCAGTTTAACCGCCCTGCCACGTTCGGACGAAATGGTTGAAACGCGATCCACCGCCTTGGCAAACAAAGAACAATCAATCGACAACTCCTTGTCGTTTCCTTGCGGAATAACGCGGTTATAGTCGGGGAAAGTGCCGTCAATCAGTTTCGAGGTAAGCACTGTTTCACCAACGGATATCCGTATCTTGGCTTCGGAAATTTCCACAGTGACAGCAGCGTCAGGGTCTTCCACCAAACGCTGGATTTCTCCAACCGCCTTGCGCGGAACAATGATACCCGGCATTCCCACCGAACCGTCCGGGGCCGAAATCTGCGAGCGCGCCAGACGGTGACCATCGGTCGCCACCGCCCGGAGAAGCGCCTGGCCTTCCTCTTCAACTGTGTGGAGAAAAATTCCGTTCAGATAGTAACGGGTTTCCTCCGTGGAAATGGCAAACTGGGTGTGATCAATCAGGCCACGGATCTGACCAGTGGCCATGGAAAATGAGTGACTGAACTCGCCTGCAGAAATGTCGGGAAAATCTTCAACCGGCAACATTTGCAACGTAAACTGGGAGCGACCTGAACTAATTTTCAACGTTCCGCTGTCTGCATCAATCGAAAGAAGCACTTCCGACCCGCCTGGCAGTTTGCGAACGATCTCATAAAGCATATAGGCGGGAACAGTGGTCGCTCCTGCCTGTTCAACCGCGGCAGGTGTTTTTTCAAAAATCTCAAGATCAAGATCTGTTGCCTTGAGATGCAACTCGTTGCCTTCTGCGCGAAGTAGTACGTTGGAAAGGATCGGAATTGTGTTGCGGCGTTCGACCACCCGGTGAACGTGGCCCAAAGACCTCATAAGACTGTTTTGTTCGATGGTAACGCGCATACCTTGAGAATCCTGATCAATGCAACAAAATGGGCGAGATGCTCGCCAATGGATGGGTCACAACTTTGCTGAATTATTGCACTATATTCAAGTACCCCGAGAGCTTATCATCGGCGTTCCTGGGGAAAACCCCGATCCCCAGGCCAAACCATCTGCGCGTGTACCAACTACTCCAGGATCAGGCGCTTGAGCAGCTCGATTTCATGGGCGATTTTCTGGTCGTTGGAACTCAGCTCCTCAACTTTTCGAACTGCGTGCAAGACTGTTGTATGATCTCGCCCACCGAAACGGCGCCCAATCTCTGGTAATGATCTGGGTGTCATGACCTTGGCAAGATACATTGCAATCTGTCGGGGTCTCACAATTACCCGCGTGCGGCGATTCGAAAGCAGATCATTGCGGCTTACATTGAACTGACGTGCAACAATGCGCTGAATGTCTTCAATCTTCACCCGTTTGGAGTCTGCGGAACGGACAAGATGTGCCAAAATCTTGTCCAGCTCCTCGAAGTTCATGTTGCCCTCCGAGAAGCGGTGTTGAACCAGCAACTGATTGAACGCGCCTTCTACATCACGACCGCTTGAGGTCACCTGGCGGGCGACATAATGAAGAATGTCTTCAGGAATATCGAGCCCCGGCTGCTCCTTGCGGGCGGCAAGATACCGGGCGTTCAGAATCTGCTTGCGCAATTCATAATCCGGACCTTTCACTTCGAGGGTTACACCACCTTTGAGGCGAGAGCGCACACGATCATCAAGGCTCTCCAGCTCTGTCGGCGGCCGGTCAGCAGCAACGACAACCTGGCGTGCGCTGTCGATCAGCTCGTTCAAAAGGTGGCAAAACTCCGCCTGTATAGCCTGCCCTTGCAGAAACTGCATGTCATCAATCAGCAGAATATCAATGTCGCGAAGCGATTCCTTCAAGGTTAGTGCGGTTTTGTCCCGGATCGCTGAAGCAAACCGCCACATGAAATATTCCGCCGTCAGATACAAGATACGTGCCTTGGGGCTGCGTGACCGGGCGCGCCAGGCGATTGCCTGCAACAGATGTGTTTTTCCCAAACCAACATTTGCGTGCAGAAACAACGGATTGAAATGGGATGCGGAAATATCTTCCGCAATCGTTTGTGCAGCAGCGTAGGCCATTCGATTGGAACTGCCTTCAATGAATGAATCAAAGGTATGCTTCACATCCAGCGGCGAACCGGGAAATCCGTTCGAATACTCGATGTTTTTTGCCGGTCCTGCAGCACTATTGGAATTGGCAATTGCACCATTTCCAAGTTTGAAAGTTTTGCCCTTCTGATTGTTGCCTTCGCCATTTACAGCGGCGACACCATCTTCTTCAGCCGAGCATTGCGCAACCGGCTTGCGCACAGCAATATCAACCCGCAATGCCGAAGTATCTTCTTCCTTCCAAAGCTCCAGCAATTTGGAACGGTACTTGCTTTGAATCCACGATTTCAGGAATGCCGTCGGGACGGTAAGTGAAACAAGCCCACCTTCAACTCCACAAAGTTTCAACCGTCCGAACCAACTGTCAAAAACGTCCTTCCCAAGTTGTGTCTCGAGTTTTTTGCGTACCCGCTCCCAGTTTTCTGCTGCAGTACGATCCTCTCCGTCATTTTTCCCCATGGTCAATGCCTTGTTATCCTTTTCACCATCGCCGCCACGAACATCTTTTGTTGTTTCGGGACCAGGACCAACTGAATGAACAAAATTCAGGCCCACATTTGGAAGTTGTTGCCAGTTGTCAGAGGTGGTCCTCGCTGTCCCCTGATCACCATAGCCGAAGCCTGTTCTTGGATGTTCTGTCATATCAATTGCCAAAATAGGCGCGTCGGAAATCGCGCAATCCTGTAATCCGAAATTATTGAGACCAAGGCAGCTGGCTGAACTTCCATCCAGCCAGACTTGCCCTGTGGCCCGCCGCATCTTTGTCGCCTTCGAAACCGCCCAAAATATTGAAGGCATTTGTATATCCGGCCTGCGTCATGGCTTTGGCAGCTGAAATGCTCCTGACACCAGAACGGCACAGCAAATAGACATGCGAAGTCTTGTCGGCACCTGCGCCGTCAAGCCTTGCTTCGACTTGCTGAACAAAACCGGGATTTATTTCCATGCTTGGGTATTGTTGCCACTCAACAAAAACGGGCTCTTTGTCGATTCCATCCAAACGCGGAACCCCGACAAATGACCACTCGGGAACTGTCCTGACATCGACCAATTGTGCAGATGCATCTTGTTGAAGGCTTTCCCAGCATTCTTCAACTGTAACATCTCCCGCATAGGTCATAAGTCAAACCAATCCCGTTCACGGTCGAACGATCGACCGAGCACCAATTAACAACAATCTCAAAATGGTACCGGACAAAAAATGAAATTGTCCGGAAGAAAGGCACCTACACCATACATCTATAGCAGCATTTCACTCTCATCCGAAAAGATGGAGCACTACCCCAGCCACACAAGAACTTGACCATACCCCGAACCTGTCACCAATGCGCAAACCTGTAAGAGTGCAACACTGTCTTGCTTCAAATTTCATGAAGCCGGTTCTGGCGTTTTCTGATCCTGATGTCCTTCCTTGGCAAGACAGTAACCTAACGACAGGGTCGGTCAAGGCCAAATTCGGCACCTGTCCGGTCAAGTGAACGCCGCGGAAAAAAATGGCGTTCGGGCAGTCGATTTTAGACATTGTAATCGTGTGATTTTTCGGAACAAATTCATCCCGGGACAAAAAAATCCCCGCAGTAAAAAAATTTTTCGCGGCGATGGTCTTGACATCGAAACGCCTGCCCCGGCTGTTTGATCAAAAAATTATCACACTATAACCACCTGAATTTTATGGATGTTTTTTTGCCCCAATTTTCAATGTGACAATTGTATTAAGACAACGCACTTCCTGGTGAGGCATCTTTTGCTTATGATTTTCAACAAACAAAAACACCCCGGCGAACCGCCAGGGAGAACTGCTAAACCAAATGAAAAAGGATCAGGCGCTGATCTTTTTGACGCTTGCCGCCAACCGCGACATCTTGCGTGAAGCAGTGTTCTTCTTCATCACACCCTTCGTTACAGACCGCATGATTTCCGGTTGTGCTGCTTTCAAGGCTGCAGCTGCAGCATCCTTGTCACCGCTTGCAATTGCGGCCTCGACCTTGCGCACAAAAGTACGGATACGTGAACGGCGCGCCTTGTTGACTTCGGTACGTCTTGCAATTTTTCGAACTGCCTTCTTGGCAGAAACTGTGTTGGCCATATCGGCTTCCTGTATTCATTTGTTTGGGCAATACCAAATCGCGGCTGTCTCACGCAGTGTCTTCAGACGATGACCGGAAAAGAGACAGGCGCAAGGTGCTGCCTGCAATTCGGCAAACGCATACATTGAAAGCACCGCTTCGTCAACGTATTTTGCGAACAAGATTATCGCTGGCAACCCGGACAATAGAAGGTTGAACGACCCGACTGGGTTATTCGCATGATTGTTCCGTCGCAACCCGGTGTATTGCACGCACACCCTTCCCTTCCATATGCATTGAACTGATGTTGAAAATAACCCAACTCTCCATCTGTCTGGCGATGGTCGCGTAATGAGGAACCTCCCGCGTCAATTGCTTCCATGATCACATCGCGTATATGTCTGGCGAGGGCCTCCGAGCGCCGCGTCGGGGAACCATTCCTTGCTGTGATTGTTTTCGCCATTCTTTTCGGGGAAAGCCCCGCGCGCCACAGGGCTTCACAAACATAAATGTTTCCCAGACCGGCAATTAATCTCTGATCGAGCAATGCAGCTTTCAAAGCTACTGTTTTTCCGGAAAACAACCTCGAAAGCGCCTTGCCGTTTAGTTCATTGCCAACAGGTTCAATGCCCATTGCGGAAAAGTAGCGGGACTCGTTGAGTTTCGCTGTTTCTACAAGATCCATGAACCCGAAACGTCGCGGGTCATTGTAAACCACCTGCACGACGCCCTGTTCATGTTCCAGGTCAAAAACCACATGGTCATGCTTTTTGTGCTCAGAACGGGGATAATGAAACACGCCGGGTATGGAACTCCCTTCCAGGAGCTCTATCCGAAAAGAACCGGACATGCCCAGATGCATGATCAGGGATTCGCCGCCTGTGGTATTGCAAACCAGGTATTTCGCCCTGCGTCCAATATGTTGAAACCGTCGTCCTTTCAACCGTTCTGCGAAGTGTTGCGGGAAAGGAAACCGAAGATCAGGTCGCGCAAGGTGAACCTTTTTGATCAATGCGTTATGCATGACGGGCTCAAGTCCGCGTCTGACAGTTTCCACCTCCGGCAATTCAGGCATAGCGTCAATTTAACCCTTCGCGCAGATTCGCATTTGTATCACCTATATTAGATGATAGTGAATGTTACCAAAAGCACAGGTGTATCTATGTCACAATCACGCGCTGGCGATTCTGAAGAGATGGAAACTTCCTTTGGTTTTTCAAATGTGGGCAAAGGTGAGAAACAGCCTTTGGTCAATGACGTTTTCCATTCGGTAGCGGGTAGATACGACGTAATGAACGACGTCATGTCGATGGGGATGCACCGTCTTTGGAAAGATACCATGGTGAATGCTGTTGCGCCGCCGAAGGGCAATCAGGAATGGCAGTCGCTGGATGTTGCAGGCGGCACGGGAGATATCGCCTTTCGTATCGTCGTAAGGGGTGGACCGCACGTAAGAACTACTGTTTTCGACATCAATTCATCAATGCTCGACGTAGGTGAACAACGTGCCAACAAACGGGGGCTTGCTGACAGGCTTGTATTTGTCGAGGGTAATGCGGAGGAGTTGCCATTTGATGACAACACCTTCGATGCGTACACCATCGCATTTGGCATTCGCAATGTTCCAAAAATGGAGAAGGCTATTTCCGAGGCGCTTCGCGTACTGAAACGTGGTGGGCATTTCTTGTGTCTTGAGTTTTCCGAGGTCGAAGTGGCAATGCTCGACACGTTTTATGAGCTGTGGTCCAACCATGCCATTCCGCGCATCGGCCAAACGATCACAGGTGACGGCGATTCTTACCGGTATCTGGTGGAATCCATCGCCAAGTTTCCCAATCAAAGTACATTTGCAGAAGCCATTGCCGGGCAAGGGTTTGAAAATGTCAGTTGGAAGAACATGACCGGCGGTGTCGTGGCGCTCCATTCCGGCTGGAAGCTCTGAACAGGGACATGACGAGTATCGGCTCATATTTTGCTTTGGCACATGCCGGTTGGGTATTGGTTCGCGAAGGCGTGATCTCTGCGCTTCCAGGAGACGAATTGAGCGGCTTGCCGCGATTGGCACACAAAACCGCCGGAGTCTTGGCAAGGCGACGGGCAAAAAACCTTGAACGCTCTGAAAAGCTTTCGATTGCGATGCACCGACTTGGACCAAGCTGGGTCAAGCTGGGTCAGTTTCTGGCCACGCGGCCCGACCTGGTTGGCAAGCCGATCGCTAATGACCTCTCACTATTGCATGATCAGGTTGAACCGTTTGCTGTTGCAGATGCCAAGCGACATGTCGAGGCGTCCATCGGACAGGAGGCAGATGCAGTGTTTTCGGAATTTGGTGAAGCGATCGCAGCAGCATCGGTCGCTCAAGTTCATAGAACGCGGTTGAAAGAGAATGACCGGCGCCTCGCCCTTAAGGTTATTCGTCCTGGCATTCGAAAGCGCTTCAAGCGGGATCTCCAGACGTTTTATGCCGCCGCAAGATTGGCTGAAAGATACGTGACGGACGCCGCACGGCTTAAACCTGTCGGCGTGGTGGATACGCTTGCGCAGTCAGCAAGTATCGAAATGGACCTGAGGCTTGAAGCGGCTGCCTTCTCCGAAATGGGAGAGAATGTAAAAGACGATCCAGGCTTTCGCGTACCTGAGGTCAATTGGCAGTATACAGGCCGTGACTGCATTACCATGGATTGGGTCGATGGCATCAAGCTTTCAAACATAACCGAACTCAAACAGGCAGGGCATGACACCCAGGCACTTGCTGTCTCGCTTATACAAAATTTTTTGCGACACGCAGTAAGGGACGGCTTTTTTCATGCCGACATGCATCCAGGAAACCTGTTCGTGGACAAAGACGGTACAATTGTTGCCGTGGATTTCGGAATTATGGGACGGCTCGGCAAAAAGGAACGCAAGTTTCTTGCAGAGATCCTGTTCGGTTTCATCACACGAGACTACCTTCGGGTGGCACAGGTCCATTTCGATGCCGGTTACGTGCCTGCTCATCACGACGTGCGAAGCTTTGCACAGGCAATCAGGGCAATCGGCGAACCGATACACGGGCAATCTGCCGAGAGCATATCAATGGCCAAACTGTTTGCCCTGCTGTTTGAAGTAACCGATCTGTTCGATATGGAGACGCGGACCGAACTTATCATGCTGCAAAAAACCATGGTGGTCGTTGAAGGTGTGGCGCGTTCGCTCGATCCACAATTCAACATGTGGAAGACCGCTGAACCGGTCGTCGGTGACTGGATCGCGCAAAACCTAGGACCCGCCGGGAAAGTTGAAGATGCAAGGGACGCGCTGAACGCTATGGCAAGGCTTATAAATTTATTGCCGGAGATTGCACACCATGCGGAAACACTTTCATTGGACATGGAAGCCATGATCAAAAACGGTATGCGGTTTGATGCTGAATCCATAAGGGCGATCGGAAAGGCCGAAGCCCGGAGCAACCTTGTAGGCCATATCGGAATCTGGGCGCTTGTTGCCCTTGGTTGTTACTGGCTGTTGTTTACCTGACGGGTTATATCGGCAGCTCAGTCGTGTCTTTAATGTCTTCCATTACAAAGCTCGCTGACACTTCTCCAATTGGCACTTTCGCAATCAGGCGTTGGTAAAAATCATCATAAGCGCTCACGCTGGCCACCCGTACCCGCAATACATAATCCAGATCACCACTCATGCGATGGGCGCCAACAATTTCGGGCATTGAGGAAACCGCGCGCTTGAACTTGTCCAGCCAAGCCGGTTCATGTTCATGCGTTCTCACCAACACATGGACCAGCAACTCCAGGTCAAGCTTTGCCGGATCCAGCAGGGCGACCTTTGCCTTGATTATCCCTTGTTCTTCCAATCGCTTGTATCTGCGCCAGCAAGCATTGCGAGACAACCCCACATGATCGGCCAGCAAATCAATGGAAACCGAAGCATCTTTTTGAATAACTCGCAAAATTTTGTGATCAAACTCGTCAATAACTGCCATGATCGGGATATTATCCCAAAATTTCTTCTGAAGAGTCAAGTTATTCGGAATTCCTCCCGGACAAATTTCTTAGAATCCCGATGAGGGAGAAGACCATGAGAACCATTTTCAATCGGCTGTTTGTTGACCACCCCAAGTCTGTTGAAGAAAACTATTGCGAGCACTTTGTTTTTGCGTTGCGCTTTTCCGGAACGCTGTTCGTTGCCGCGATGGCGGCACTTCTTCATGCATTTGTTCCCGGATTGTGCGAGCGAACGGCAAGCAAACGTATCGTCGAATTACATCACCGTATGCACAACCGGTCCTAGTTTCGATTGAAAACCGGCAAAGCGCCACTTGGCTGCTGGTAGCAAGAACCAGTGCCTTCGGAAATTGCTCGGCATTGTCTTTGTGCGCCGACGCACCTATCTGGTTTGTGAATCAAACGTTGGGGAAACAACCGTTGAAACACAAAGAACTCGGTCGGACAGGCATAAACGTAAGTCAGCTATGCCTGGGCTCGATGACATGGGGAACTCAGAACACCGAAGCTGAGGGACACCAACAGATCGACTATGCGCTCGATCACGGGATCAACTTTATCGATACCGCAGAAATGTATCCCACAACGCCGCTTTCAAAGGAAACGCAGGGTGATACCGAACGGATCATCGGCTCGTGGTTCGCTAACAACAAAACGCAACGCCAGTCGGTTGTGCTCGCCACAAAGATAACGGGATCGGGGTATCAAAACATTCGCGATGGCGCTCCCATATCTCGTGAAACGATTGACGATGCCTTGCACAGAAGCCTGAAGAACCTGCAAACTGACCATATCGATCTATATCAGCTTCACTGGCCCAATCGCGGTTCGTATCATTTCCGCCGGTCCTGGAACTATGACCCAACCCGGCAGAACAAGCAGCAAACGCTCGACCACATACATGAAGTTCTTGAAACACTGAACGGTTACATCAAGGAGGGAAAAGTCCGCGCAATCGGTCTTTCCAACGAGAGTGCCTGGGGTACTTCCCAATGGTTGAAAATATCTGAGGCAGAGAACCTGCCACGCATGGCAACCATTCAAAACGAATATTCGTTATTGTGCCGCTACTTCGATCTCGATTTGGCTGAACTCTGTCACAACGAAGATGTTGGACTGTTGTCGTTTTCTCCATTGGCAGCCGGCTTGCTGACCGGCAAGTACGCCAACTACGCCAATAGCAAGGATCGTCCGCAAGGGACAAGAGCCGACGTTAGCAGCGAGACACTTCATGGGCGCTGGACTGGACACGCCCATAGTGCCGTATCTTCCTATGTTGAAATAGCAGACAAGCATGGAATCGACCCCGTTCAGATGGCACTGGCATGGTGCCTGACACGACCGTTCATGGCGTCGGTGATTTTCGGCGCAACCTCGATGGAGCAGTTGGAAAACTCCATCAAGGCCGCTGATCTTGTACTCCGTGACGAGGTTCTCGACGACATACAAAAGGTCTATCGTCGTTACCCCATTCCATACTGACGGTTGCAGACATTTCCCGGAAATTCACATCTCAAGGATTTCTACAACCTCCACTGTTCCGTTGGAAACTATCGGACAACCTTTTGCCAACTCGACTGCATCATCCTGCGAATCTGCCCTGATGATGGTGAAGCCGGAAAGCGGGTTGGAACCTCCGTTGTTTTCAACACCTGAAGAGGTAACCGTTCTGGAAGTTCCTACCGGCCCTCCCCCGTCGACAAGGCGATCTCCCATTGAAGCGTACCAGTTATTCCACTGCTGCATTTCAGCTTCAATTGCTTCCGGTGTGTCAGGTCGTTTTCCGCCATGATAGGCAAAGATAAAGTTTGGCATTATTTACTCCTGTTGAGTGGTTTGAGATTGTAGTCGCAAAGCCGCGTAAGGGCCTAAAAACATGAAAACTAGACAGCCAACCGTTCCAGCTTTAGCAACGATGACGTCCAGCCCTGATTGTGGTTTTTGACACTTTCATCGTCGGGAAGATTGGAATGAATAAGCTTGAACAAAGTTCCGCCTTCACCATTTGAGGCCACTTCCAGTCTAACGTTGCTTTCGTGCCCACGATCATCTTTCTCATCGTGCCAGCCCCAGGTGAATTCGACCGAGTTGGGCGGATCGACGTTCACGACTTCGCCGGTAACCTTGTATCGATGGCCCTCGGCATTAATCATCACAGAAGCCCAACCGCCGACCTTGCAAAAATCCAAAGTCTCGCCCTCACAGCGAATTCCTTCAGGGCCCCACCATTTCATCAGGTGTTCGTGCCGGGTAACAAAGCTGAAAACCGTTGCCGGGTCGGCCTCGAATTCGCGTTCCAATACCAGCGTATTCATTTTTTATGAATCTCCTCTTCAAGTGCCCTGGCGAGTCGCTCAAGGCTGGATTGCCAAAACTCCCGGTGGCTCATGGTCCAGGCGCTGATTGCCTCAACAGCCTGTGGGCGCACCGAATAAACACGGCGCTGCTTATCCACGCGCTGATGCAGCACGCCTGCTTCACGCAACACCTTTAAATGCCGGGACATCGCCGGAGCCGAAATCTCGACACCCTCACCGATCTGCCCGGCCGTCAGGTCGCCCTCGCTGAGCAGTCTTTCGACAATTGCAAACCTGGTTGCATCGCCAAGTGCAGAAAATGTTTTGACCAATTCCATAATATTTCCATTTATTGTTAATTAACAATATTACGAATAACTACGTCACGTCAAGCACAACTACAAAATTTTTTTTCTGGTGCTACGGTGCCCGAGAAACGATTCGAGAACATTCCTTTGCGCCTGCTTTTCCTGACCCTGCTTCTTGTCCTGTCGACCAAACCCTCTTTTGCTAGTGACAGAGATCGTGCTGAAACCCTTTTCAGGAACTGGCTTGCACAGGATCTTTGGCAAGATGCGGTTGCCCAAGGCGTTTCTGCCAACACCTTCAACAAGGCATTCAAAGGGGTAAGGATTAACTGGAAGCTTCCTGATCTGGTTATGCCTGGCAGCAAGCCCAAGCCTTCCCGACCACAAACACAGGCAGAGTTCCGGTCTCCAGGCAGGTATTTTGACGAAAAGCACATTGCTCCAATTGTTTCTGGAGGAAAACGATTGTTCGCAAAACACCGCAAGCTGCTGAACCGCCTGGAAACAGAATACGGCGTGCCCGGTCGAATTGTCATCGCCATATGGGGCCGTGAATCTGCATTTGGAAGGGTCGCAATTCCGCACGATGCCATCCAGGTTCTGGCTACAAAGGCATTTATGTCAACACGCAAGGAGTTGTTCAGAAAAGAACTACTCGCAGCCCTGGTTATGCTTGAGCGCGGTGATGTTTCACGAGGACAGATGAAATCATCCTGGGCCGGTGCCATGGGCCAACCACAGTTTCTTCCGTCTTCTTATCTCAAATATGCTGCAGATGGCGACGGCGACGGGCGCAAAGACATCTGGGGTTCGGAGGCTGACACACTTGCCTCGATTGCCAATTACCTTTCGCAGCATGGTTGGCAAACCGGCCGGGATTGGGGTTACGAATCCATATTTCCCGCAGGCATTTCCTGCGCACTTGAAGGCCCCGATCAAATGCGCCCAATTCGCGAATGGGTTCGCGCCGGTACGAAGCGGGTTTCCGGGAAACCCTTCCCGAACCATGAAGTCGGTCAGCCGGGGGCAATGCTGATGCCTGCGGGAAGGAATGGACCCACATTTGTTGCCACACACAATTTCTATGTAATCAAAAAATATAACAATTCAGATCTTTATGCGCTGTTTGTTGGCAACGCTGCTGACCGCATTCAGTTCTCCAACAAGCCGTTTGTATCGCCTTGGAAACCGGTTTCGGGATTAAAGCGCGGCAATGTCATGAAAGTTCAGAAAACCCTGATTAATCAAGGATACGATGTTGGTGGCGCCGACGGTCTTGCCGGGTTTAAAACAAGGCGCTCAATTGGCGATTGGCAAAACAAGAATGGGCTCAACCCGACCTGTTTTCCCGACAAATCGCTGGTATCACGTTTTTGAATGATTGCACCGATTTCATCAATTTGCATTCAACGAAATCATTCTATATGATTGAACCATGGCCAGCATAACCATCAGAAACCTCGACGAAACGACCAAGCAAAAACTGCGCGAGCGGGCCGCGAAAAACCGCAGGTCCATGGAGGAGGAAGTCCGGGTCATGCTCGATGCCATGGACGGGCCCGTTTCATCCGAAAACACGGTCCTGGCGGGCAGTGAGCAGCAAGACTTTGATGAATTCGATCCAACACCGTTGCAAGGAGCAAGTATCCTGCTTTGCATCAGTGGCGGTATTGCAGCTTACAAATGTCTGGATTTGATCCGCCGCTTGCGGGAAAGAGGTGCAAAAGTCCGCCCGGTGCTGACAAGGGCAGCCACGCAGTTCGTTACTCCGCTGTCGGTGGGTGCCGTTTCGGGAGACAAGGTATTTACGGATTTGTTTGATCGTGAAGATGAACACGATGTGGGACACATACGCCTGTCACGCGAAGCCGACTTGGTCGTGGTTGCACCCGCAACGGCAGATCTT
The DNA here is from genome assembly GCA_965230715.1 of Rhizobiaceae bacterium. Classification (GTDB taxonomy): domain Bacteria; phylum Pseudomonadota; class Alphaproteobacteria; order Rhizobiales; family Rhizobiaceae; genus JAALLB01. The sequence continues at coordinate 137,654 of CBDDLK010000001.1, forward strand.
ATGGCCAAGATGGCAGGCGGTCATGCCGACGACCTGGTTTCAACCGTTCTGATGGCCACCAACAAACCTGTTTTGATTGCCCCTGCCATGAACCCTTACATGTGGGCGCATCCGGCTACACAGCGAAATGTGTTGCAACTGCATCAGGACGGTATTGAGTTTGTTGGCCCAATGCGCGGGGAGATGGCAGAAAGTGGTGAAGCTGGTCTTGGCCGAATGGCTGAACCGATGCAGATCGTTGCAAGAATTGCTTCCCTGTTACACATGGAAAGTTCGCCCAGACCATTAACTGGCAAGCGGGCGATTGTCACTTCAGGGCCCACGCATGAACCGATTGATCCGGTGCGTTACATCGCCAACCGGTCGTCTGGCAAACAGGGTCACGCCATCGCCGATGCGCTGGGGCGGGCCGGTGCGGAAGTCATCCTTGTATCGGGACCGGTAAACATTCCCGATCCGGCACATGCGGAAGTGCTAAAGGTGCAAACAGCCCGCGAGATGCAAATGGCCGTAGAAACGGCATTACCAGCCGATATTGCGGTCATGGTGGCGGCAGTTGCAGACTGGCGCAGCGCTGATGAGGCTGCTGAGAAAATGAAGAAGGAGAACGGAAAAGGCCCTGATTCCCTGGCGCTCGTGGAAAACCCCGACATTCTCAAAACCCTGGGGCATCACAAACAGCGTCCGACTTTGCTTGTTGGTTTTGCTGCCGAAACAAACAACGTCGAACAACACGCCATTGCAAAGCTCCAGCGCAAGAACGCAGACTGGATCGTCGCCAATGATGTTTCCCCCGAAAGCGGGGTAATGGGTGGAGACAAAAACACGGTACATCTGTTGACACGTGACGGGGCAGAACGCTGGCCCCAGATGACCAAAGAACGCGTTGCCGATGAGCTCGTGCAAAAGATCATAGAGTTTTTTGAACCCGAAACACTGGAAACCTGAATTTATCATGCCCGATTTCACACTAAAAATGCTGCGTCTTTCCCATGCAGCAGGACTGGATCTTCCATCCTACGAAACCGAGCACGCCGCAGGAATGGACCTGCGCGCTGCGGTTCCCCAGGAACAACCACTCGTTCTTGGGAGCGGAGAACGCGTTCTTGTTCCAACCGGGTTTGTCATGGAAATTCCCACAGGCCATGAAGGCCAAGTTCGTCCGCGGTCCGGCCTTGCCTTCAAACACGGCATTACCTGCCTGAACACACCTGGGACCATCGATGCGGATTACCGGGGTGAGGTAAAGGTGCTGTTGGTCAATCTGGGCCCGGACGCTTTTGTAGTTGAGCGTGGAATGCGGATTGCGCAACTGATCATCGCACCGGTTTCGCAAGTCGAAATACACGAGGTCTCAGACGCCACCGAAACCGCGCGCGGTGCAGGCGGGTTTGGTTCGACCGGCGTGTGATGTGAGACGTGAACCACCAAACAAACCATCAATGTGAGTTTTGTATACAATCGAAGATGCTGCCACGTGATCGTATTCGAGCCGTTTTGCTGTTTCTAGATTGGATTTCACAAGAGCGTTCCGTATCAATAACACGCTTGTTATTTGCGTGATTCGTCGTTGCTATTATGGTTCCCGTCATACGAAGATGGTGTGACTCATGAATATTTTTCTCCTGCGTTTGCTTATGTTGCTGGTTGCCTGCGCTCCCGCAACGATTGGGCTGGCATGTGGCAAAGACACAAACTGCGAACTGGGCGGTGGTCGCCATTACCGCATTATCATGCCGGACGGGCATGATGGCTCTTCAAAAATCGGGGCCATTGTATGGTCGCATGGCTACCGTGGCAGCGCGGCGGGCATGATGAAGAACACCGCCATGATACGTCTTGCCTCTGAACTTGGTGTGGCGCTTGTTGCGACCAAATCCTATGGCGGAGACTGGCGTATTCCAGGCACTCCCTCTGAACCTGGCACCGATGGCCATATTGAGTTTGAGTATTTTGACAAACTGGCTGCCGAGCTGGAACAAAACCACAATATCGATTTGACGAAAACAATCTCATCGGGTTTTTCGGCGGGCGGAATGATGGTTTGGAACCTGATATGCCATCGCAGCAATCTGTTTGCTGCCTATGTCCCGATTTCAGGCACTTTCTGGGAACCCACGCCACAAACATGTGACACGCCGCCGGCGAACGTTGTCCATATTCACGGGGATGATGATCCGGTAGTGCCACTGACAGGTCGCCCGATTGCTTCGACACGCCAAGGGAATGTTCCTGAGGTTCTGTCGATGTATGCGAACTATGGCGGATATAGCGAAACGCGAGAAGCAATGTATGGCAAGTTGAATTGCAGGGAATCGAAAACCGATGCCGGTGAAATTCTTCATTTCTGCCTTTTCAAAGGCGGCCATTCGTTCGGCACGGACTACATCAGGCAAGCTTGGAAGATGTTACAGGAAAATGGTGCTGTTCCCGACTAAACGTTTCAAAGACCTGCGCGGGTTTTGAGTTCATCGACAAAAAGCAAACCATCGGTTGTGTTGACAAAAGAAACCACTGACGAAGCATTTTGCGCTGCAAGAAGAAGAGCATCCTCTGCAGAGAAGCCTGTTCTTAAAGCCCAGGCCAGGGTTGAAACAAAAGAATCTCCGGCACCGGCGGTACCAGCAACCTTTGCTTTTACTATCGGTTGGTGATGCAGGTTCCCGTTTTCGTAAAGGTATGCTCCTTCTGCCCCAAACGTTATCACGATGTTCCTGGTCCCGTGTTCGGAAAGTGTTTCACAAAACTGCCTAAGCGGAATGTACCCTCCGACCCCCTTGATGACAGGTTCGTTCCCAACAGGGCGCCGCCAGTCATCGGGAACGCCAATCGCAGACAAGCAAGTCACCAATGCAGCCGCTTCGACCTCGTTGAGCGAAATCAAAGACATGTGCTTTGCAGCTTCAAGCACCGTCTGACCTTTGGTACTGATCTGCCGAATACCCGGATTGCAGGAAAAAAATGCGCCTGCCTCGAACGCGGCATCCGCGATTTCCGGAAGGCTTTTTGCGGAGTTTCCACTTAATGGTGCGGCATGAACCACATCCGCCTGCAACGGTAATACACCTTCCAAATCGTCACACAAAAATGTCGTATTTGCTCCGCGCTGGGTGAAAATCGCCGCGTTTTTTTCATGGCTGGCAATCATCACCGCTGAGCCTGTCGTCTGATCTGGGTCTTTCAGAATAAGACCCGTATCCACATCGTTTGCCTTGCAATGCTCAAAAATATGGTCGCTTGACGGATCACTTCCTGTCTTGACCATGGGCGACACCTGACACCCAAGTCTGGCAAAACACACCGCCGTGTTTAGCCCACCACCGCCTATGTGGGTGGATATCGAACTGGCCTCCACCTTGCGGCCAGGTTCCACCAGCAAAAACTGCTCAGACGCATTTGAAAATGAAATCTGTTCAATAGAACTGGAATCCAGAACTGCAATGATGTCTACCATGGCAGAGCCAAAGGTAACTACTTTCAAAGGGCTATTCCTTGTTTGGCAAGACGCGGTCAGGTGGGCGATGTTCATCGGCCCATGTGCGTATGTTGATCAATACCCTCTCACCCATTTCATTTCTACCTTCGCGGGTGGCTGAACCCATGTGAGGAAGAAGCACGACCTTTCCGGTTTTAACAAGGGCAAGCAGTTCTTCGCTCGGGCGCTTTTGCTGGGCAAATACATCAAGGCCTGCGCCGCCCAAGCGCCCATGCTTGATGGCAAGTGTCAGAGCTTCGGTATCCAGGATTTGCCCGCGCGCCGTATTGATGACAATCGCATCTTTTTGCAGCAGCGCCAATCGGTCAGAGGAAATCAGATTATCCGTGGCCGGTGTAGCCGGGCAGTTTATTGACAGAAAATCAACACGCGGGAGCATCTGATCAAGTTCTTCCCAATAAGTCGCTTCAAGCTCATTTTCAATATGTTCGGTTACCTGGTTGCGATTGTGGTAGTGGATGGACAAACCGAACGCTTTGGCGCGGCGAGCAACTGCAGTGCCAATTCGCCCCATTCCTATTATTCCAAGACGCTTGCCCCAAATCCGGCTGCCAAGCATCCAGGTGGGTGACCACCCTTCAAAACGACCGCGATTGATAGCCTGAGCCCCTTCCACAAATCTGCGGGATACTGCGATCAACAAACCGATGGTCATGTCTGCTGTGTCCTCTGACAAAACGTTCGGTGTGTTGGTAACGGATATGCCCTTTTCGGCAGCTGCCAGCACATCAATGTTGTCGACACCATTGCCAAAGTTGGCAATCAATTTGAGTTGTTTGCCCGCTGCAGAGATGATCTCGCTGTCGATTTCATCTGTAACCGTAGGCACGAGTACTTCAGCTTTTTCGACAGCGGCGAGCAGTTGTGCCTTTGTCATCGGCTCATCGCCCAGATTCAACTGCGTATCGAACAGTTCCCGCATCCGTGTTTCTACCGAGTCCGGCAGTTTCCGGGTCACTATAACGATCGGCTTTTTACCACGCATTTATGCAATTACTCCCATGCACTGCCTGTTTGTTGATACGCTGTTAACCATGAATCGCTTACAGGCTATGTATTAAGACTGGTTTATCAAACCTTTGCCACAAGACAAACACTCATTTGTCGGTGCACATGCTACAAACACTGACTGAACCAAAAAAACCGGGGGCACAATTGTATCAATACTTCGCAAACCGCTTCACATTGATCATGCTGGCCTTGACCCTGGCAGCACTGCCGACGACAGTTCAGGCACAACAGGTAGGTAAGTCCGGCCTGCCTCTGCCGCGTTATGTTAGTCTGAAATCGGGCAAGGCGAATATGCGTGTTGGGCCTGGAAAGCAGTTCAAGGTCGACTGGCAATATCAGCGGCAAGGCTTGCCGATAGAAATCCTGCAGGAGTACGACAACTGGCGCAAGGTTCGCGACCACGAAGGCAATGAGGGGTGGATTGCAACCGCGTTGCTTTCGAGCAATCGAACCGCCGTCATACGCCCTTGGGAAAAAGACAAGTCCAAAGGAATGGTTTCACTGCGAGCGAGCGCGGAAAAAACTGCAAAAATAATCGCCACAATTGAGCCGGGAGCCATTGGATCGATAAACTCATGCGACGAACAATGGTGCAACATTTCCATCCAGAAGCTGAACGGATACGTGACAAAAAACACACTTTGGGGCGTTTATCCTGACGAAAAAATCAACTGACGTATGAAAGCCAGGTAGAACTAGTTTGTTTTCTTGACCCTGACAATCACGTCCACACGGCTAATTTCGGTCCCTTCTGGAGGGGTGGGAAGTGACCGGACCTCAACACAATCAGCAGGCATATCCACAACCTCTTCACTGTCTTCAAAATAAAAATGGTGATGGTGCCCTGTATTTGTGTCGAAGTAGGTTTTGCTGGACTCGATCGAGATCGCCCGCAGAAGGCCACAGTCGGTAAACTGGTGAAGTGTATTGTAAATTGTCGCCAATGAAACCGCGACGCCTGCCTCGCGGGCCTCGTCATAAAGAACCTCGGCAGAAACATGACGATCGCCTTTGGAAAACAACAATCCGGCAAGTGCCAGTCTTTGCCGTGTAGGGCGCAAATTTGCGGAGCGCAAACGCGTTTCTATGTCCGAACCAAGGTTTTCCATCATATTGGCACAATTCAAGATTTATCTGTGAATGGAATATATGCAAAAACGTTGATCCCTGCAATAGCAAGGGCTTTGCGTAAGGTATTCGGCAAAAAGCCGCAGTTGGTATGCCACGGGTTTTTCTGGAGAAGCCGATTCTTGCTTTGTGCATATCAGGATTTGTGTGTTACAGAGCGGTCAAAACGCAAGGGCAACTTCGAAAGGGGCGCAAACATCATGACAGAACGCAAATCGAGTTTTGACTATGATGACCTGATCGCATGTGGGCGCGGAGAGTTGTTTGGAGAAGGGAACGCCCAATTGCCAGCTCCGCCAATGTTGATGTTTGACCGGATTACAGACGTTTCAGAAACTGGCGGAGCGTTTGACAAAGGTTATATTCGTGCCGAGTTTGATATCAAACCCGATCACTGGTTTTTTCCGTGCCACTTTATTGGCAACGAGATCATGCCCGGCTGCTTGGGGCTTGACGCATTGTGGCAGTTAACCGGGTTTTATCTTGGTTGGTTGGGCGAACCGGGTTATGGAATGGCCCTTTCCACTGGAGAAGTGAAATTCAAGGGGATGGTTACCCCAAAAGTGAAAATGGTAGAGTACGGGGTCGACTTCAAACGTGTAATGCGAGGCAGACTGGTGCTTGGCATTGCAGATGGATGGCTGAAAGCAGACGGTGAGCAAATATACACCGCACGCGATTTGAAAGTCGGATTGTCCAAGGAAAAAGCGTCCTGACAACCAAAGGGAATCTGAGAGGATTTGCGAATGAAACGTGTCGTCATTACAGGTATGGGAATTGTATCTTCGATAGGCAACAACAGCCAGGAAGTCCTGGCATCCCTGCGAGAGGCAAAATCAGGCATCTCTTCCGCAACTGATTATACCAAATACGGTTTCCGCTGTCAGGTGCATGGCGAACCATCGCTTGATCCTTTCGAGGTGCTTGATCGAAGAACCGCCCGTTTTATGGCAAAGGGGACAGCTTGGAACTACATTGCCATGGATCAGGCGATTCAGGATTCGGGATTGGAAGAAACAGACATTGTAAACCCGAGAACCGGCATCATTATGGGTTCGGGCGGGCCTTCCACCCGAACCATTTACGAAGCGGCCGACATAACCCGTGAAAAAGGACCCAAGCGGATCGGTCCTACTGCCGTGCCCAAGGCAATGAGTTCGACCGCATCAGCGGTGTTGGCGACACAGTTCAAAATAAAGGGCGTGAACTACTCAATTTCGTCCGCATGTGCGACTTCAAATCACTGCATCGGTAATGCCTATGAAACGATCCAAATGGGTAAACAAGATGTTGTATTTGCAGGCGGCTCAGAGGATCTTGACTGGTCCATGTCGAACATTTTCGATGCTATGGGTGCCATGTCTTCGAAGTTCAATGACACTCCCACTGTCGCGTCGCGCGCATTTGATGCCACTCGTGACGGGTTCGTGATTGCTGGCGGTGCTGGTGTTCTGGTTCTGGAAGAACTGGAGCACGCAAAAGCTCGCGGCGCAAAAATCTACGGAGAAATCGTCGGCTATGGCGCCACTTCTGATGGCCACGACATGGTTGCACCTTCTGGTGAAGGCGGTGCGCGCTGCATGAAGATGGCGCTGGAAAATGTGCATGAACCCGTCGACTACATCAACCCGCACGCCACTTCCACCCCGGTTGGAGATTCGGTTGAACTTGAAGGCATTCGCAGTGTGTTTGGGGACAGTATCCCTCCCATTTCTGCGACCAAGTCCCTTACCGGCCACTCCCTTGGGGCAACAGGCGTTCAGGAAGCTATCTATTCGCTTTTGATGATGAACAACAGTTTCATCTGCGAAAGTGCGCATATCGAAGAGCTTGATCCGGCATTTTCTGACATTCCGATTGTCCGCGAGCGCCAGGACAACGCGGATTTGAACACCGTGCTTTCGAATTCTTTCGGCTTCGGTGGCACGAATGCTTCTATTGTTATGCAGCGTTATTCTGTCTGAGGGGTGGGTCATGTCTGATTTGATGAAAGGCAAACGCGGTTTGGTGATGGGAGTGGCCAACAATCACTCGATCGCATGGGGAATTGCCAAAGCACTTCACCAGCAAGGCGCGGAACTTGCTTTCACCTATCAGGGTGAAGCTTTTGGAAAACGTGTTAAACCGCTCGCAGAAGAAGTAAGTGCCAACATATTGCTACCTTGTGATGTTGAAGATATCGCCTCTGTAGATTCAGTGTTCGATGAGCTGAAGAAGGCTTGGGGTACGATCGACTTTCTGGTTCACGCCATTGGTTTTTCGGACAAGAATGAGCTCAAGGGCCTATATGCCGACACCAGCCGGGAAAATTTTTCCCGCACGATGGTTATTTCCTGTTTTTCGTTCACCGAACTCACCAAGCGCGCAGCCGCACTCATGCCTGACGGTGGTTCGGTCCTGACGCTAACCTACGGTGGAGCAACCCGTGTCATGCCAAACTACAACGTTATGGGCGTTGCGAAGGCTGCACTTGAGGCAAGTGTTCGGTATCTTGCAAGTGATTTCGGACCGCAAGGTGTCCGTGTAAATGCCATTTCCGCCGGTCCGGTGCGAACCCTGGCTGGCGCAGGTGTTTCAGATGCACGTGCCATGTTCAATTACCAAAAGCGCAATTCCCCGCTTCGTCGTACGGTAGACATTTCCGAGGTTGGCGGTTCAGCCCTTTACCTGCTTTCTGATCTGTCTTCCGGTGTGACCGGGGAGGTGCATTTTGTCGACTCGGGTTATTCGACAATTTCCATGCCCCGCCTTGAAGAACTCAACGCATCGGATTCATGATCCGGACTGACTATTTGATTGCCAGCAGAACCTTGTATCCTTCCCGTTGATCAAGCTTCTCAAAGCGGCGAAAACAGCTTTCCAATGTGTGCTCGTAAGGCAGGTTAACGTTTGCAACCATCATAAGCCTGCCGCCTGTTGGCAATGTGGATGCGGCCACTTCACAAAATCGCTGCCCCAACCCCGGCTCACTTGAACGGCCTTTGTGAAATGGCGGATTCATTATAACCCAGTCGTATGGTTTCCTGACAAACTCAGTCGTCACGTCAACCCAGTGGTACGTTACGTTGCATTTTTCGGTTGAGATGACGTTTTGTCGTGCGGCTTGCAGTGCAGAATAATCCGCCTCAAACAGATCAAGCTGACTGATGTGTTTGCAACAGGCCTGAAGCTTCGACGAAAGAAACCCCCAACCGGAACCAAGATCCGCCACTTGCCCCTTGATCCGTTCATCAAAATGCTCTGCCAGCAGAACCGACCCTTTGTCCGGACCGTTGGAGGAGAACATTCCTTCAGCAAGCTGTAATCCATCGACCGATTTTTCGATCGACGGCTCGGTCATAGGCGTATCGTCGTATTTGTCCGCCCAAAAAACGACCGAATGATATTTCGAGTAACTGTCGGTGACATCGTTGCAAGCAGCAAACCACTTTCTGACCGATTGTACGCCGTCTGTTTTGTTACCTGCCACAACCAACCTCCCACCGGTCGAAAGCTGGTTCCAAATCCTTGCGATACGGGCTTCATTGAATTTGCGATTGCGGCCAAGAATGAGCGCTGCCTGCTCAAACTGCCCGGATCTGGTTAGCTGTGGTTCGACATTGTATCCGGCGTCTTTCAGCGCATTGTATTCAGGTTTGAACCCCTGAATACAATGAAAGCTGTTTAGGGTACTTGGATCAAAACCCGGCAAGGGACTTGCGTTCAAAAAAACACATTGGCGGGTTGCAGACAGAATTTCCCGTTCAATTGCGAGTGCCAGGGCGTTTGTCTTGTCAGCTTTCATCGGTTCCATACAAAAAAGGCCGGGACATACCCGGCCTTAATTTTCGTCAAGACTACGATTTAGTCGTCGTCTTCATCTTTCTTTTTTTCCTCGCGGACAATTTCCTGGCCGGTTTCCTGATCGACCACTTTCATTGACAACCGAACCTTTCCGCGATCATCAAAACCAAGCAGCTTGACCCAAACCTTGTCGCCCTCATTGACCACATCTGTTGTCTTGCCAACACGCTCATTCGCCAGTTGCGAAATGTGGACGAGACCGTCCTTTGAACCAAAGAAATTGACGAATGCGCCAAAATCGACGCATTTGACAACGGTACCTTCGTAGATTTCACCTACTTCAGGGTCGTCGGTGATCGAACGGATCCATTTGACCGCAGCTTCGATCTCTTTCGCAGCAGATGATGCAACCTTGACCGTACCATCATCCTCGATGGAAACTTTCGCACCGGTTTTTTCAACGATTTCGCGAATTACCTTTCCGCCTGAGCCAATCACTTCGCGGATTTTGTCAGTGGGAATCGAGAAACTTTCGATGCGGGGAGCAAACTCACCCAACTCGGCGCGACCTTCAGCAATCGCCTTGTTCATCTCGCCAAGAATGTGCTCGCGACCACCTTTGGCCTGCTCAAGCGCAACTTTCATGATCTCCTCGGTAATACCGGTGATCTTGATGTCCATTTGCAGTGATGTGATGCCCTCAGCGGTGCCTGCAACCTTGAAGTCCATGTCACCAAGGTGATCCTCATCACCAAGAATGTCAGAAAGCACTGCAAAATCATCGCCTTCCTTGATCAAACCCATCGCAATACCTGCCACAGGTGCCTTGAGGGGTACGCCTGCATCCATAAATGCCAGCGACGTGCCGCATACTGTGGCCATGGAGGATGAACCGTTGGATTCCGTGATCTCGGACACGGCCCTTAAAGTGTAGGGGAACTCTTCCGGCGATGGCAGCACTGCACGAACTGCCCGCCAAGCCAGCTTGCCGTGACCGATCTCGCGACGCCCTGTAAAGCCGATGCGACCTGTTTCACCGACAGAATATGGCGGGAAATTGTAGTGCAGCATGAAGTTTTCTTTGTAGGTGCCGGTCAGGGCATCAATCATCTGTTCATCGTCAGATGTACCCAGCGTGGCAACCACGAGCGCCTGCGTTTCACCACGTGTGAAAAGCGCGGAACCGTGCGTACGCGGCAAAATACCGACTTCTGAAACAATCGGGCGAACCGTCGAAAGATCGCGTCCGTCGATCCGTTTGCCTGTCTTGATGATAGAGCCACGAACCACATCGGCCTGTGCTGACTTGATGACATCGCCAAGAATATTGGCTTCGTCTTCGGTCGATTCCTCTGTCAGGAACTCTTCCTTGGCTTTTGCCTTGGCAGCGTCCAGCGCATCGTAACGATCCTGCTTGTCGGAAATCTGGTAAGCGGCATCAATATCGGAACCAATCAGCGCGACTACTTTTTCCTGCAGTTCGGAGTGATCCGGAACAACATGTTCGCGTGGTTCCCTGGCTGCTTTTTCTGCCAACTGGCTGACCGCTTCAATCACGGGTTGGAACTCCTCATGTCCAAACATGACAGCACCGAGCATGACTTCCTCTGAAAGTACCTTGGCTTCAGATTCGACCATCAATACAGCGTCATTGGTGCCTGCAACGACGAGATCAAGGTCAGACTCGTCCATTTCATCAATGTTCGGGTTGAGGACATATTCGCCGTCAATCAGGCCCACGCGGGAAGCGCCGATCGGGCCCTGGAACGGAAGGCCTGCCAATGCAAGCGCGGCAGAGGTCGCAACCATCGCTACGATATCAGGGTTGTTTTCCAGGTCGTGGCTGATCACCATACACGTGACCTGAGTATCATTCTTGTAGCCTTCTGCGAAAAGAGGGCGGATCGGACGGTCAATCAAACGCGAAACAAGCGTTTCATTTTCAGATGGACGCCCTTCACGCTTGAAGTAGCCCCCGGGAATTTTGCCCGCAGCATAAGCCTTTTCGATATAGTTCACGGTCAACGGGAAAAAATCCATTCCCGGTTTTGGAGCCTTGTCAGACACAACGGCACAAAGCACCGATGTTTCTCCGTAAGTCGCAATTACGCAGGCATCTGCCTGGCGCGCAACTTTACCTGTTTCGATTGTAAGCGGACGACCACCCCAATCGATCTCAATTACATGATGATCAAACATATTTAGTCCTTGGTGTTGAACGGCAGCAAGCATCGCTTTTTCGCGCTTGTCGGCCGCATTTGTTTCACCTGTCTGTGTTGGCCAAACCAAGGGCAAGACAACGAGAAACCCGGTTATCGGGTTGCTTGCAATCCTGCCCCCTTGAGGGCCGGTAAACAATTTCATTCAGGACAGACAAACAGGCAGAACTGACATGAATGAAAACGGCGTGATCTTGCAACCACGCCGCACAAGAAAATTATCGGCGAATGCCGAGGCGGGATATCAGAGACTTGTAACGTTCTTCATCTTTCCCTTTTACATAGTCAAGAAGTCTGCGTCGCTGGGAAACCATCTTCAATAGCCCGCGACGAGAATGGTTATCCTTCTTGTGGCCCTTGAAATGCTCAGTGAGGTTCTTGATACGCTCTGAAAGAACTGCAACCTGTACTTCCGGGGAACCTGTGTCACCGTCCTTGGTTGCATACTCTTTAATGAGCTCGGCTTTGCGCTCGTTCGTAATCGACATCACATGTTCCTTCTGTTGTGAAATCCTGTTGGGATTTCAGGGGTTATTTGACGCCCGCAGCCGAGATGTCGTTCAGCAAGGGCCTTTATTATTTCGGTCAGAAACCAATAAACGAGCCTCTCAGCCCGTTCGTTCCGCGTCTATATGCGATTTGTTGTCATTTGACCAGTATTTTGTTTCGCAACCTTTCAAACAAATGAGTGCCTGAAAACACGCTTGGGTTTGAACTGCCCGCAGTCCACTTCTCCAATTGCTATCAGCTCATCACCAGACGTCGCGAACGCCTCACTTGCATGGGCTATGGCATCGCGGCCCCGAAGCACGACTGCATTTCCCATTCTCAGTCGATGCACCTGTTCTTTCGTAACGGGTACCTCGGCGACATCGTCCAGCGCGGTGCCTGTTGTGAACAACTCGGCATCAAGTGCCTCAATATCACCTTCCAACTTGGTCAATTTTTCCAGGGGAATGAGGTCTTCTTCCTGAAACGGCCCAACCGAGACGCGTCGCAACACCGAGATGTGCCCGAAACAACCCAAATCCCGCCCCATATCGCGGGCCAGCGAACGCACATAGGTTCCTTTTCCGCAAAGGGCTTCAAATGTCGCAGAACTCTCATCTGAATTGACCAGTGTCAGCGATTGAATGATAACCTTACGCGCTTCGATTTCGACTTCCTCGCCCTCACGCGCCAGTTTGTAGGCCCGTTCACCGTTGATCTTGACGGCAGAAAACTTTGGCGGGATTTGCGCGATTTCGCCGGTATAGTTTGGCAACAATTCCAGAATTTGATCTTTTGAAGGGCGCAAGTCACTTGTTTCAGTTACCTCGCCCTCAAGATCATCCGTGTTGGTTTCTGCCCCCCAGGCCACTGTGAAACGATAGACCTTTTCACCATCCATGATGTAGGGAACGGTTCGCGTCGCCTCGCCAAGCGCAATCGGCAGCATACCGGAAGCAAGCGGGTCCAACGTACCAGCATGACCGGCCTTGGCGGCTTGATAGAGCCATTTGATTTTGCCGACGCATTGCGTTGAACCAATCCCGGCCGGTTTGTCTAGAACAACCCAACCTGAAACCGGCCGACCCTTTTTCTTGCGCTGACTCACTCGTCATCTCCCAGATCGCGTTTGACTTCATCGGAGCGCAACAATTGGTCAATCTTCGAATAATTGTCGAAGCTTGTATCCTCCCGAAAACGGAAATCCGGCATATATTTCATCTGGCTGAGTTGTGGTGCCAAACGGCCACGAATGAACTTTGCATTTGCGGCAAGTGCCTTGATAACCGGCTGACTGTCACCGCCGCCCAACAGTGACACATAGGCGGTTGCGATTTTGAGGTCCGGCGACATGGACACTTCAGAGATCGAGATCACGGATGAGGTCAGGACATCGTCCTGTACTTCTCCGCGTTGCAGTAACTGGGTAAGCGCGTGACGAACCAATTCGCCCACGCGCAATTGTCTTTGTGACGGCCCTTTGGCCGAGAATTTACTCATGATTGAATTCCTTCCATCAACGCGGGTTGGGACCGCGCCAATGCAAATCCGGTGTTATGCTATAGCGAGCGCTCCACGTGTTCCACACGGAAGCACTCGATCACATCGCCCTGCCTGATGTCCTGATAGTTTTCAAACGCCATGCCGCATTCCTGACCTGCTGGCACCTCGGCGACTTCATCCTTGAAACGCTTCAATGTAGACAACATGCCTTCGTGAATAACAACATTGTCGCGCAGCAAGCGCACGCCTGAGCCCCGTTCCACCTTGCCTTCTGTGATCCGGCAACCCGCGACCTTGCCGACTTTGGAAACGTTGAAGACTTCCAGTATCTCGGCGTAACCCAGGAACGTTTCACGACGCTCAGGAGCCAGAAGACCAGACATGACCGATTTCATGTCATCCACCAGATCGTAGATAATCGAGTAGTAACGAATCTCAATTCCCTCGGCTTCCGCCGCTTCGCGGGCCTGTTTGTTTGCACGCACGTTAAACGCCAGGATTGGTGCATTTGATGCAGCGGCCAGCGCAACGTCTGATTCGGTTATCGCCCCAACGCCCGAATGAACAATACGCGCTTCAACTTCTTCGGTATTCAGCTTGGCAAGCGACTGGGCGATTGCTTCTGATGAACCTTGCACGTCTGCCTTCACAACCACCGCAGCTTCAGACACGTCATTGGTCTGTAGCTGGGTCATCATCTGTTCAAGTGAACCACGGGAACCGGCCTGTCTTGCGACAGATTTTTCCCGGGCAAGTCGCTGGCGGTATTCAGAAATCTCTCGTGCACGGGCCTCGTTCTCAACAACACCCAAGCGATCTCCTGCTCCCGGCGCACCATTTAAACCCAATATTTCAACAGGTGTAGAAGGACCGGCTTCCTGCAACTGTTCGCCCTTGTCGTTCACAAGTGCACGAACCTTGCCCCACTCATCCCCTGCAATAACGATATCGCCTGTCCGCAGGGTTCCGTGATTAACCAATACGGTAGCTACCGGTCCACGACCCTTGTCAAGCTTGGCTTCGATAACGACACCTTCCGCAGGACGGTCTGGATTGGCTTTCAGTTCCAGCAATTCTGCCTGTAGCGTGATCGCCTCCAGCAACCCGTCAAGATTGGTGCCTTTTAGAGCCGAAACTTCTACCGACTGGGTTTCACCTCCCATCTCCTCTACGAAGACTTCGTGTTGCAGCAGCTCGGTACGAACCTTGTTCGCGTCCGAATCAGGCTTGTCGATCTTGTTGATCGCCACAATGATTGGAACTTCCGCTGCCTTGGCGTGATTAATCGATTCAATCGTTTGCGGCATGACGGAATCATCAGCAGCAACTACCAATATTGCAATGTCTGTGACCTGTGCGCCGCGGGCGCGCATTGAAGTAAAAGCCTCGTGGCCGGGTGTGTCGATAAAAGTAACCAACTGACCACCGTGCTCCACCTGATAGGCACCTATGTGCTGGGTAATCCCACCCGCTTCGCCGGATACAACATTTGCGTTACGGATTGCATCAAGAAGAGACGTCTTTCCGTGGTCAACATGGCCCATGATTGTGACGATCGCAGGCCGCGGCTTAAGGTCCGCGGCGTCATCCTTGACGTCAAATATGCCTTCCTCAACATCGGCGTCAGAAACACGCCTGACCGTGTGCCCAAACTCTTCGGCAATCAACTCAGCCGTGTCAGCGTCAATCACATCACCCGGCTTCATCATCTGGCCCTGCTGCATCAGATACTTGATGACATCAACCGAGCGTTCGGACATGCGGCTTGAAAGTTCCTGAATGGTGATTGTTTCCGGCAACTGAACTTCCCTTGAAACCTTTTCACGTGGCCCGGAAGACTGTGCTTGCGCTGCACGGCGCTGTTTTTCCTGGCGCCGACGCATTGCCGCCAGTGAGGGGCCCCGTGAACCACCATCTTCATCCAGCGCGTTGGTAAGCGTCAGCTTCGTCCTGCGCCGGTCATCGCCACCTTTCGGGCGTGCAGGTTTTGGCGGCTCTTCAGGTTTCTTGCGTTCAAACGGCTTAAGCTCTTTCGGTTTGCCCGGCTCCTCGCGTGGTGTTTCTTTCCTGGGCGCAGGCGATGCAGTCGCAGAACTCGGCGCATCAACTTCTTTCTCAGCTTCCACTTTGGCACGTTCTTCGGCCAGGCGTGCATCTTCCTCGGCTTTTCGCGCGGCCGCTTCCTCGCGCTCCTTCGCGCGACGGGCGTCCTCTTCAGCACGGCGTTTTTCGTCTTCTGCGCGCTGCTTGCGCTCGTCGACCTCGCGAATTTTTGCTTCTTCAAGCGCTCGCTGACGAGCTTCCATTTCACTTTTTGACAGGTTGAGGCTGGTGCCTTCCGAACCTGTGGTTACCGGTTCCGGCTTTGCAGTCGACTTTTCCTGAGCTGGTGGTGGTGTATCGCCCGGCTTCCTGATTACTCGTTTGCGCTTTTCCACCACAACGGCCTTTGTCCGACCATGGGAGAAATTTTGGCGCACAGTACCTGCTGAAAGGCCCGGGCCGCCTTTCAGTGAAAGCGTTTTTTTCTTCTCTGCATCAGGTTTGCTGTCGCCGTTGTTGTCGGTCATGCTTTTCCTTTGTCATGCTTTCGGGCTTTTTGAACCCTAAGCCGAATAAAATCCAGCTTTTTGTTTGTTTCGTTGCCAAATTGGCTAATCAATTTTCGCGATAGTCTTTCAATCTAGCGCATTGTTTCACGAACTTGTCTGTCAGCTTCCCGCCTGACAAACCGATATGAGTGACATTGCCAAGTCCCAGCGCCATATCAAGTTTTTCTCCGTCAAAATCGCGGATTACAGGAACATGCATTTCCGTCACCCTTGCAGCCTGAGCGAGTTTTCCAACGCCATCTTGAGCCGCTTGCCGCGAATGAACAATTGCCGCTACCTGTCCTGTTCTTATCAGGGCGTTGACCTTGTCATACCCGGCAACCAGCAGGCCTGCTTTTTTCGCAAGCCCCAAGGTTGCCATGCAATCGGCTTCCATGATCGAATCAACCGTTTCGGCGAGGTTCTCGACCGGATTTGCCTTTTGCTTGAACCCTCGGGCAAACAAACCCTTCCCTATGGCGGTTTCAACCTTTGAGCGCGAACAGCCAACCCAGACACCGCGCCCCGGCAACTTGTTTTTCAAATCAGGATAGACCAGATCATCGGGACCCAAAACAAACCGGATCATCGCCTCCTTTGGGTGCTCTTGCCTGTCTACAATGCAGGTCCGTGGATTCATGTCCAACCCTGTCATCGGCAAACAAACCTCAGAAAATCCGTCCCTGTTTCTTTTCTTCTTCTTCCGGCACCTCGTCTGTCTCCGTTTCATCGACATCGTGGGAGGCCAACAAATCTTCTTCCGTGATCCACCCAGCCTTGATACGGGCAGCCATTACCATCTGTTCGGCTTCCACCCTGGAAAGCTTGAAATCTTCCAGAATTCCCGCATAGCGAACATTTTCGCCTTCTTTGCGTTCATTCCAGCCTATCAAATCGTCAGATGCGCACCCGGCAAAATCTTCAAGCGATTTTATGTCATCCTTTCCAAGCGCCACCAGCATGGGTAGCGTCAATCCATCGATCTCACGCAGCTCATCGGCAACGCCCAGGCTTTTGCGTTCTTCATCAAGTTCATTGTCCAATCGCTCAAGAAATTCCCTGGCACGGGCTTGAAGCTCTTCGGCGGTTTCATCATCAAAACCTTCGATCGAGGCAATTTCCAGCATGTCGACATAGGCGACTTCCTCGACGGTTGAGAAGCCTTCAGATGCAAGCAACTGTGCCACCATTTCGTCAACATTCAGCGCTTCGATAAACGAAGATGCGCTGGCTTCAAATTCCGCCTGACGCCGCTCCGATTCCTGCTGTTCGGTCATGATGTCAATGTCCCAGCCGGTGAGTTGGGAAGCCAACCGAACGTTTTGACCGCGCCGACCGATCGCTAGTGAAAGCTGGTCATCGGGAACAACGATTTCAATACGCTCTGCTTCCTCGTCCAGCACGACCTTTGCAACTTCAGCAGGCTGGAGCGCATTGACAATGAATGGTGCCGCCTCAGGCGACCAGGGAATAATGTCGATCTTTTCGCCCTGAAGTTCACCAACCACCGCCTGCACACGCGAACCTCGCATACCCACACATGCACCAACCGGATCGATTGAACTGTCGTTTGAGATCACTGCAATCTTTGCGCGCGAACCCGGGTCGCGAGCGACCGACTTGATCTCGATCACACCATCATAGATTTCCGGAACTTCCATTGAAAACAGCTTGGTCATGAACTGCGGATGCGTACGGGAAAGGAAAATTTGCGGACCGCGTTGCTCGCGCCTTACGTCATACAGATAGGCACGCACACGGTCTCCATACCGGAAATTCTCACGAGGGATGGTTTCGTCACGGCGAATGATCGCTTCGCCCCTGCCAAGATCAACAATCACATTGCCGTATTCAACCCGCTTGACCGTACCGTTGATGATTTCGCCAACGCGATCCTTGTACTCTTCGAACTGCTGATCCCGTTCAGCATCCCGAACCTGTTGCACAATTACCTGCTTTGCAGATTGTGCTGCGATGCGGCCAAAATCCATCGGTGGCAACGGTTCTGAAACATAATCGCCAAGCTCGATTGAGGGTTCCTTGTCACGCGCCAACTCCAGGGCGATCTGGGTGTTGTAGTCATCGACATGCTCGACCACTTCCAGCAAACGCTTCAAGTTGATCTCGCCTGTTTTTGCATCCACCTGAACATGGACATTGGTTTCCTGCCCGTAACGGGACTTTGCAGCCTTCTCGATTGCATTGGCCATCGCGGAAATCACGATCTGTTTGTCGATGGATTTCTCGCGGGCAACCGCGTCTGCTATTTGCAGCAATTCGAGCCTGTTAGCACTGACTGCCATGGTTTTCTCCTGTTCATGCGCCGATCCAACCCGGCGTCTATCAATCAATTTTCCGGCGAATCTTCCCCGGCCTCTTCAATTCCGTTTGCCTGACGCAGTGCCTTGTCGCGCCTCAAGGCCTCTGAGATCAAGTCGTCTGTGAGCACCAGTTTGGCTTCCTTGATATCTGCCGCCCCCAATACAAATTCGGGATCTTCGCCGGTAGCAGGGGCCTCGCGACGAAAGGTAATTTCGTCCCCATCAACCTTGAGAATCAAACCTTTGTAGCGTTTTCGGCCATTGATCATCGCGTGGGTCTCCAGCTTTGCCACATGGCCAGACCAGGTTGCAAAATCAGATTTCCGAACCAATGGCCTGTCGATGCCCGGCGACGAAATTTCCAGGTGATAGGCCCGGTCAATCGGATCTTCGACATCCAAAACCGGCGAAATTGCCCGCGATATCTCTTCACAACCTTCAACATTCATGGTGCCATCCGGACGTTCAGCCATTATTTGCAAGGTCATTCCGTTAACCCCGGAAATCTTGACACGCACCAGCCGGTAGCCGAGATCGTCGATCTCAGGCTCAACAATTGAAGCTACTTTTGCTTCAAGACCAGATTCCAATATTGTGCGTGGCTCGTTCATGCACCTCTCCAAAACCGGCAACAAAAAAGAGCGGGGCCGGTTGGCACCCACTCTGACAAAATGCCGGAGAATGATGAGACTATGTAGTCAGTTTGATGACAAAATGCAAGTACCCACAATTTCGTGGGCCGAAGACATGTAACTGGAAGGCCGATATCATCTCCGTTCAAATCGCAAATAACACGGTGTGCGACCTTCACGAAAAGCCTTCGCTTCATAACGGGTGGTAATCCAGTTCTCAAACGGCTTTTGCCAATCATTGTCGGTTTCAACCAACCATCTGAACTGCGGATGACGGTCACAATGCTGCAATGTCCAGTTGATGTAGCTGTCTATGTCGGAGGCAAAATGAAACATGCCTCCGGGCTTCAGGACACGCGAAAACCGGTCCAGGTTTTTGTCGTTCACAAACCGGCGTTTCCAATGCCTTTGCTTTGGCCACGGGTCAGGATAAAGCAGGTCAATCCGGTCCAGACACTCGCTCGGAAGCCAATCGAGGATTTTCACAGCATCCTGATCACTCAACCTGATGTTTCGAATTTGCTGTTTCTCGATTTGCCGCAGCGCTTTCGACATGGAATTGATAAAGGGTTCAACGCCAATATAGGCATTCTGCGGATACAGGGATGCCTGATGCAACAAGTGCTCGCCGCCGCCAAACCCGATTTCGAGAACAAAATTCTGGCGATCCGGTTCGTAATGAACCGCCAAATCGTGGCAAGCTGATTGTTCCGGGTAAAGCGCGATTTTGGGATAGAGTACGTCGAAACGCGATTGCGCCTTTGGCGACAGGGCCTTGGCTTTTCGCCTGCCAAAGAACGCTTCCCAACGCCGCTTCGGCCTTTCCGCTTCCTTGTCCACCGGACTTACAACCTTAAGTGGCTGCTTTTACTGCCTCTTTTAGAGGTTTGGTAAGATTGGTTTTTTCCCACGTGAAGCCGCCCCTTACCGCCCGTCGACCAAAATGACCGTAAGCTGCTGTACGACCATAGATCGGACGATTCAAATCAAGATGGGTTCTGATGCCGGTAGGAGACAAGTCCATGCATTCACGAATTGCCGCTTCAAGAACGGTTTCATGCACCTTGCCGGTGCCGTGCGTGTCGACATAGATTGAAAGCGGTTGTGCAACACCAATGGCATAGGAAAGCTGAATGGTGCATTTCTCCGCAAGCTTTGCTGCCACCACATTCTTGGCAAGATAGCGGGCTGCATATGCCGCAGACCGGTCAACTTTCGTAGTGTCTTTTCCCGAAAATGCTCCACCACCGTGTGGCGCTGCCCCACCATAGGTGTCGACGATGATTTTTCGGCCTGTCAAGCCAGCATCTCCATCCGGACCGCCAATCACGAACTTGCCGGTCGGGTTGATATACCATTCACAATCGCTCGCAACCGGCAAATCTCCATTGAGTGCCTGAATGACATAAGGCTCAACAACTTCACGGACCTTCTTGGAATCCCAGCTATCATCCAAATGCTGTGTGGAAACGACGATGCCGGTTACTTCTGCGGGCTTGCCATCTTCGTAACGTATAGTGACTTGGGATTTCGCGTCCGGGCCCAGTTTTGCCGCATCTCCTTCGCCCGATTTTCGGGCCAAAGCCATGAGTTCAAGTATCTTGTGGCTGTAATAAATCGGAGCAGGCATCAGATCCGGTGTTTCAGTGCAGGCATAGCCGAACATAATGCCCTGGTCACCAGCCCCCTCTTCACCCTGTTTGTCGGCTGCATCGTCCACCCCTTGTGCAATATCTGCTGACTGGAAGTGAAGCAAAACGTCGATTTTGCAGGTTTTCCAATGGAAACCGTCCTGCTCATAGCCGATATCACGAATTGCCCGCCGGGCAACCCTGCGGAAAGGGCCGGGATTTATCACATCGTTTCCGTGCCGGTCTTTTTTGATCAGTGACGGGGACACGCGAACCTCTCCGGCAATGACCACACGGTTGGTTGTCGTCAAGGTTTCGGCAGCAACACGCACCGACCAAGGGTCGACCCCGTCTTTTACCGCTTGTTTGTATACCAGATCAACAATCTCGTCAGAAATCCGGTCACACACCTTGTCTGGATGGCCCTCGGCAACGGATTCACTGGTGAAGTAGAAATTTTGGCGCGCCATAGTCATTCTCCGCAGTTATAAGGGTATGCAGGTTTCTTTATATCCTGAACATATTGGCGCGTTTATTGTCGGGATGGGAGAAAAGGTCAAGGAATAGTTTTGGCCTGCAAAGTGTTGGTCAGGATTCCTTGTCGGCCAGTTGCTTCACTAACTCGACAATCTTCTTGCGCGTGTTGGGATCGCTGATTTTGACAAACGCCCTATTGAGCTGCAGCCCCTCGGAACATGACAGAAAGTCCACCACGTAATCAGGCGAATCTGCTTCGGCCATACCACCGTTTTTCCCGGTGGAAGAGCCCGGTGCGTTTTCAAAAAAGAAGCCTACATTGGTATTGAAAATCGCCGCGATCTGTTGAAGCCGACTTGCACCAATGCGATTGGCCCCCTTTTCATACTTTTGAACCTGCTGAAAGGTCACACCGAGCTTCTCGCCCAGCTTTTCCTGGCTCATGCCAACAAATGTACGTTTCAAACGCACCCTGCTTCCAACATGAACATCAATTGGATTTGGTTTTTTCTTTTCTGCCATCAATTAGAACCGGTTTGCAACGCCCTGCCCACAACCTAAAGTTGTTCTCGCAAATTAATTCCACATTTTCAATGGATCAGTTTTGATCTATCCGAACGCCTTTTTTCCGGTTGGTACGATGCGAAGGCAATGCGCCCATTCCAAGAAAAATACCGGTTACAATCAAATAAATTTGCCAACCAAACCTTGAAAAGAGTGTTTCACTTCCTGCGGGGGGAATTACCCCGTCCAATACAATAATCTCATTCAGCTTGGAACGTATCCTTGCTCTGCCAAACATGTCATAGATGCCGGAAATTCCGTTGTTTGCAACCCTTACCAGCGGCAAGCCCTGTTCAACAGCGCGCACAATTGCTTGATGTTCGTGTTGATAGGGTCCCGGAGTGTTTCCAAACCATGCATCATTTGTGAGATTTGCGATAAATTCAGGCCTCGGCTGCTGGTTCCAAATGCTGCCTGAAAATATTATCTCGTAGCAGACAAGAGCTAGAAAGCGGTTGTCAGGGCTGAAGGCAAGTGTTTCGCGCGACGCACCACTTGCGAAGCCACCCTGCAACTTGGTGAGTTGATTGAAACCCAGCGATTCCAAGAAAGACTGAAAAGGCAGGTATTCTCCAAAAGGAACAAGGTGAACCTTGTCTGTTGCCGATTCAATCAGCCCTTGATCATTGACAACATATATCGAATTGAACACAAGCGGTTCGCCATTTCGGCCCGCCTCCGGTTCGGAACGTGCTGCACCGGTCACAAGAGAGGTTCCATCAGGTAGCATCGCCGCTATCGTCGCAAGCGTCTGTTTGTTTTCTGTCAGGAAATACGGAAAAACCGATTCCGGCCAGAATAGCAAGCGAACTTCAGACAAACCGGTTGCGCC
This sequence comes from Rhizobiaceae bacterium, assembly GCA_965230715.1. Taxonomy (GTDB): domain Bacteria; phylum Pseudomonadota; class Alphaproteobacteria; order Rhizobiales; family Rhizobiaceae; genus JAALLB01. The sequence goes on from CBDDLK010000001.1 coordinate 160,331, forward strand.
ATCATTTCCACCAGCCGACAGATCAAGATACCGTCTAAGGTGAGCGCCATGCCTACCGACGTCGAATTTTTCATTTTGGGGAATGGACGGTTGCACCAAACGCACTGCTATCCCGGTTTCTTCGTTTGCAGGTTGCGATACAAAGTGCAAACGATAGGTACCGTAGCCAAAGTGAGCACTTACAAGCACCACTGTCAGGATCAGTCCATAGCGAACGGTATTGCTGTTGTGGCTCTTGCCCGGAGCAAAAAGAGCAGGTGCAGAAAAAACAAAAACGACCGGTGCGACGAGACCATAAATTCCCAGTAATGCAGCGCTTTGCATCATCGCAGGACTAACAAGTGCCGCGTAGCTGATGGTGTTCCAGGGAAGGCCGGTTGCGAAATGCCCGCGTACAAACTCCGCCAGGGCGAAGGCGCTCGCCAACACCATGATCCGTCGAAGATTTCCCCTCCATAGCCAAGAAGCAAATGCCAAAGCAAGCCCCCAGAATATTGCAAGTACTACTGGCAAACCCAAAATTGCAATTGGCATTGCCCAAGCAAACGCTTCCGCGTCTACCAGGAACGCTGCCCCGATCCACCACAGTCCAGACAGGAAATAACCAAACCCGAAAGCAAAACCTGTTTTGAAAGCTTTCAGCGACCTGGAACCCGCCCAAGTCGCCTTTTCGCTAGTTGCACCATCAACCAGCCAAACCAAGATCGGAAACGTCAGAAACAGTACCGGAAAAAGGTGAAACGGTGCCATCGCAAACGCCGAAAATGCACCAGCAACAAAAGCCGCGATAAAGCGACGCCAGCCAGAGAGCAGAACAAACCAGCCAGACATCGTCTCAATTTTCTTTGCAATGCCGCTAATGTTGCATTCCTTGATGTGCGAATCATTGAAGTGGTACCAACTGATTAGAACATTGAACGACCAATTTGGAGTGGACTTTTCTTACCGCGCAAAAAATTTTGCGAACAACATTCAAGCGGAAGTTTAATCCCGGCCTTGGTGGTTCAGATAATCAACCATCTGTTCACCTTTCGCGCTCTTGCAGCAGACGAGCGCAATGTGCGCATCATCATACTTCCAAGCGACCGGAAGAACCGTTGAGCGCTATTTTGATTTGCCGGTTTGCCCGCTGGTTTTGCCGGACTTTGCAGCAGCGGATTTTGTCTTGGCCCTCGTGGGTTTTGCCGCTGTCTTCGCTTTGGGTTTTGAAGCAGTGCGGGTCGATTTCGCCTTTGCCGGTGCTTTGGTTTTTGCCGATGAACCAACAGATTTGGACTGCGAGGATTTCTTGTTGCCGAGAACAATGACCGGTTCCATCTTGTCGAGCACGCTCTTGTCCAGATGGCACTTGATCGAATGGCCGCCGGAAAGTTCCACCATCGGCGGCACTTCTTTCTCACAGAGGTTTCCCTTGACCATTGATTTGCGCGGACACCGTGTCTGGAACGGACAACCGCTTGGCGGTTTCATTGCAGAAGGAATGTCACCTTCCAGGACAATATGTGTTTTCTCAACGCTTGTGTCAGCAATTGGAACTGCTGACAAAAGCGCTTCGGTATAGGGATGATAAGGCGGGGAGAAAATTTCATCCGTTGTCCCCTGTTCAACGATGTGGCCAAGATACATTACCACCACGCGGTCTGCGATGTAGCGGACGATGGAAAGATCATGGCTGATAAACAGCATGGTCGTTTTGGCTTCTCGCTGAATTTCCATCAGCAACTCTGTAACAGCCGCCTGCACCGACACGTCAAGCGCGGAAACCGGCTCATCGGCTACAACAACCTGCGGTTGGCCGGCAAAGGCACGGGCAACACCAATGCGCTGCTTCTGGCCGCCGGACAATTGACGGGGCATTCGATCAGCGAAGGCGCGTGGCAATTTGACCAGATCAAGCAACTCCAGCATACGGTTGCGACGTTCGTCGCCACTGTTGCCGATCTTGAACATCTCAAGGGTACGAATAATCTGACTGCCCACCGTTTGACTTGGGTTAAGAGTGTCAAACGGGTTCTGGAAGACCATCTGGATTGAGGAAACCGTACCGGTTTCGCGATCAGACACCTCGACTGACCCGATTTCCATACCAGAAAGCCGCACTTCGCCTTCGGTCTGCGTTTCAAGGCCCAGTAGCACTTTCGCCAGGGTCGACTTGCCACACCCGGACTCGCCGACAATTGCTACAGTCTCCGCTTCCCGCGCCTTGAAGCTGATTTCCTCATTCGCCTTGACAGTTCGTGTGTCCGAACCGCCGAACAGAGCGTTGGCGGCTACAGAATAGTATTTCTTGAGCCCCTTGATCTCCAATACCACGTCGCCAGGTTCAACTGGTGCTTCGACTTTTGGCCGTTCCGCTTCCAGTTCCCAATCAATCTCGTCGATCCGGTTACAACGCGACATGTGACCCGGCTCGCCCTTGACAGGCTGCATGAACACTTCTGCGGAGTTGCATTTTTGTTCGTCAAAATGAGAACAACGTGGACCAAAATTACAACCCAATGGCCGCTCTTGCGGCAGTGGCAACTGCCCTGGAATTGCAATCAATGGGCGGGCGTTCTTGTCGGCGCCCGGCAGGGGAATGGAATCAAACAAGCCCTGTGTGTAAGGATGGCGCATGGTATCAAACACTTCGTTGCAAGTGCCTGTCTCGACCGCTTCTCCCGAATACATAACCGTAATGCGGTTACAGGTTTCGAGTATCAGCCCCAGATTGTGGGAAATGAACAGCATTGATGTACCGGTTTTCTCGCCAAGTTCTTTGACAAGTTCCACAATACCGGCTTCAACGGTCACATCGAGCGCTGTGGTTGGTTCGTCGAGTAACAACAGGTCGGGTTTCGACAACAAAGCCATCGCAATAACAATGCGCTGCTGTTGGCCACCGGAAAGCTGATGAGGAAACGAATCCATTACCCGTTTGGGGTCCGGCAACTTGACTGACGCGACCATTTCGAGCGCGCGGTCGTACGCTTCCTGCTTGGAAACGCCATCATGCAACAGGGGAACTTCCATGAGTTGTTTGCCGATTTTCATGGACGGATTCAGGGAAGCCATCGGCTCCTGATAGATCATTGCAATCCGCGATCCCCGAATCTGACGAAGTTCCTCATCGGACATCTCTCCCATGTCGCGACCCTTGAACTTGATCGTCCCGCCGACAATTTTGCCGCGATTGCCCATGTCGCGCATTATCCCCAGCGCGACGGTCGATTTTCCGCAGCCGGATTCGCCCACAAGACCCATGGTCTCTCCGGGCATAACCTTGCAGGAAAAGTCCATCACTGCCGGAATTTCGCCAGCCCTTACAAAAAAGGAAATGCTGAGATTTTCTATTTCGAGGATCGGTTGTTCATCTTGTTTTGCCATGATCACACTCCTCTAGTCTTTCAGCGATTCTTCACGCAGGCCATCGGCAAGCAGATTCAATCCCAACACAAGTGTCAGAAGTGATACCGCCGGGAACAATGGTGCATGAGGGTATTGGGAAAGGAACTTGCGCCCCGCATTGATTGTGGAACCCCAGTCGGGGCTTTCGGGCGGCATACCCAACCCGAAGAAACCCAGCGTTCCAAGCAAAATGGTCGTGTAGCCAATACGTAAACAGAAATCCACGATCAGGGGACCACGCACATTGGGCAGAATCTCCCAGAACATGATGTACCATGGTGTTTCGCCACGCGTTTGCGCGGCTGAGACATAATCACGAGACTTAACGTCCAGCGTCAGGCCGCGCACAATCCGGAAAATGGTCGGCGAGTTAACAAAAACCACCGCAACAAACACTACCAATACACCGCCCGGTACATTGAACAGGTCCAGCGCTTTTGGAAGCAGATCAACAAAAGTTCCTCTATCCCATTCCGATACAAGTGAGCCGTAAAGCCAGAAACTGACGACCAGAACGACTGCAAGAACAGGCAACCGGACGCTTGGAAGCGTTCGGTATTTTGAATCGATCACAAAATAAAGGAAAATGATCGGGAACAGGAACAATATAGCCGCCATATAAGCCGGAAGGCCCGACTGGGTAATCTCCGGCGTTACAAGCAGATAGAAGAGCAGAATGACCGGGAAAGCCAAGATCAAATTTGCCAGAAACGAAAAAAACGTGTCAAATTTTCCGCTATAATAGCCTGCGGGAAGCCCCAGCGTAATGCCAACCATATAGGCAAAGAGCGACGCAAGCGGGGCAATCTGGATAACAATCCAGGAACCGTGAACGACCCTGCTGAAGACATCGCGACCCAAATGATCGCCGCCAAACAAGTAGTATTGATATAGTTCAGACTTGCTTGCAGGCAGGGCTGTTCCGGGAACCTTGTTTTTCATCTGTACGATCAGTGAAAGCGGGTCATGCGTTGCAACCAAGCCGAAGATTCCTGAGAAAACAGCCGTATAGATCCAGAACATGACAAGAAAAAACCCGATCATGCCAATGGTGCTGTCGAAAAGTCGACCATACAAGCCGAGGCGTTCCTTGAAGTAGATCGAAATACCGAATGTCAAAGCAAGCGCAATCCATACCGGCATGAAGCGGAAGAGGATTGCAAAGATAAGTTCAAACCAACCTAGAGGTTCCATTGTTCGACCTCCTTACGACAAGCGAATACGTGGATTAAGGTACACGTATCCGATGTCTGATATGAGTTGCGTTGCAAGCACAATGACTACCGATATTACAGAAACACCCAGCAGCATTTCTATGTCGTTGTTCCCGGCAGACTGAACCAATTGCCAACCAATGCCCTTGTAGTTGAAGAGTGTTTCAGTGATTACGACGCCGGTGAGGAGATACGGTATCTGCAGAACGATGATCGTAAACGGCGCAATCAATGCGTTGCGCAAGGCGTGTTTGAGGATCACACCCCAATAGGGCACCCCCTTGAGCCTGGCAGTACGGATGTATTGTGCAGTCATCACCTCGGCCATTGAAGCGCGTGTCATGCGGGCAATGTAACCGATGTTGTAAAGCGCCACGGTCAGTACCGGCAGCGTGAAATTGATAAGATCAGGCGCCGACATTGCCTGCGCCGCCGATCCCTTGAACCATTTCAAACCGACCGCACTGGAGGCAAAAATCGTGATAAGAACGACCCCTGTCACATATTCCGGTGAAGCGGTACTCGCAATCGAAATGGTGGAAATGCTTCGGTCGGTTCTTGACCCTTCATTCATACCGGCAAGAACACCCAAGACAAGCGCAGTGGGGACAGTGATAATAAGCGCCCACATCATGAGGTAGCCGGTCAAGCCCAGTCGCTTGATCAAGATTCCACCGGCGTAGTCCTTGGAAACAGTGGAGTAACCCCAATCGCCCTGCAATAACCCGCAATAGGTCGGCGCCTCTTCCACCGGCATTCCTTTTCGCGCGCATCTCGCCCGAACTTCGCCGTCCGAACCTTCAATAACATAGCCAGGAAGCACTCCAAGCCATTCGCCGTACTTTACAAAAACATTTCGACTATAGCCGCGATTGCCGAGCCAGCTTTGAACCTGCTCATCGGTCATGCGGAAATTACCTTGTGTTTTTGCCAGTTTTTCCAAGTTTGGAAACAGGTTAGTCAGGAAAAACACGACGAAAGTCAGTATGATGGCGGTCAGAATCGTGATCAGACTGCGTCGTAGAATAAATTGTAACATGTGCTCCCCCGGAGCCTTGTATTGATTGTTATTGGCCCCCGATACAAATGGGGCCGCCCTTTGTTAAGAGCGGCCCGTTTAGCTAGTGGTCAGGCTTTCCAACCCCACTTGTATATCTGAGGCAGATAGGCGATGTGCATATCCACACCCACCATGTCAGGTTTGTGGTGACGTGAGATTGTCCGCCAGTAAGGCTGGATGGTAACGCCCTCTTCAATCATGATCGTTTGCAACTTGCCCATAACCTCGCGACGCTTGTCCGCATCAGCGATTGAGTTTGCTTCAGCAAGCAGTTTGTCAAACTCCTCGTTGGCAAAGCCAGCTTCGTTCCAGGCTTCGCCTGAACGGTAAGCAAGGCCCAGAATCTGCGTGCCAAGCGGGCGGTGGTTCCAGTTGGTTGAAGAGAACGGATACTTCGTCCAATCGTTCCAGAAAGTAGAACCAGGCAACACGGTTCGTTTCACCTTGATGCCAGCCTCGCGAAGCTGGGCAGCAACCGCGTCCGTGGTTGGCTTGCGCCAATCATCATCGATTGAATGAAGCTCGTGCTCATAATCGCCCATGCCAGCTTCGTCCATAAGAGCCTTGGCTTTTGCCTGATCAAACGGCAATCGTTTTACGGTATCATCGTGCTCAGGGTGGATCGGGCCAACGTGACTGTTTTCAGCAGCAATGCCCTGACCGGAAACACCAAGATCAAGACAAACCTGATTGTCGACCGCCATGGCAAGTGCCTGACGAACGCGCTTGTCTTTATAAGCATCTGCTGTCTGGTTTGGACGAATAACAATCGTCGCACCGGAAACAACCTCTGAATGCGTAAGACCAAGGTCATTCAGCTGAACAACAAAATCGCCAACTGATTCCCAATTGAAATCAATTTCATCGGCTTCGTAAGCAGCCACGAAGGCAGAGAAGTCGGTTCCATAGTCGATAAACTCGATACGGTCGAGGTAGGCTCCCTTGCCTTCCTTGTAACCCCACCAGTCATGGCCTTCATTGCGCACAACAACGCCCTTGACACCAACTTCAAGGCTTTCCGGCTTGTATGGCCCTGTGCCAACGGCTGTTCCCATCATATCTTCAGGGTTGTGGCTTGAGTGAACAATTGAAGCCGGATAATCTGACATGCCTGCGATCAGCGTAATGTCCGGAGATGGCAACACCAGTTTGACAGTATGGCTGTCAACAACGGTGATTGCGCCATCTTTGGCCTTGTTGGTTTCGCCATCGATCAAAACAGCGAAACGTCCGGCCATTGAATTGCCTTCAACGTCTTTTTCGCACCATCTCGTGATATTGTGGGCAACATCTTCGGCAGTGAAATCATCGCCATTGTTCCACTTGACCCCTTTGCGAACCTTCAAAGTGTATTCGGTGGCATCGTCGTTAATGTCCCAGCCTTCAAGCAGCATCGGGTTGAAAGTACCATCTGAATTGTACTCAACAAGGTACTCAAGCCAACCGGCTGTGAAGGTTGCAATCTGCGTCCAGTCGTAGGTACGCGGATCCTTCAGCGCACGGACTTCCATCTGCATACGTGCAGTGCCACCCTGTTTGGCTTCGCCTTCTGCCCGCGCAGGGGTCGACAGGCCAAGCAGGCCATATGCCGTTGCAGCCGTCGCGCCAAGCGCACTTGAATACGCAAGGAACTCACGGCGTGAAATTTTACCCGCATTCGCATCGCGAAGGAACTGCGGAATCATTGGATGAAGTTTTTTGGTTTTCAACATTTGGTAGCTAACCTCCCAGTAAATGCATCCGCCATCTTTGCACGCAATATTTCGATGTGCAACCGGGATATGCTTCAAATTTATAGGGAATTTTGGAAAACCGGACATGCGCTGGGCATAATTGGACAATTGTGTATATTGACTATTTTTCTCCAGTTTACTCCAAAGTCAATCTCCAAGTATTTGACTTTACGGCACTTGTTCAAAAATCACACGGGCTGACGAACCTTGTTCTTTCGTTGGTGCCGGGATGCCTTATTTCAAGGAATTGCGCATGTAGCATCAGGCGACCGGATTTCTGTTGTGCTGAAAAAGGAGCATAGAACTCGTCGCCCAGGATCGGATGGCCCAACCATTGCAAATGAACCCGCAGCTGATGGGATCTTCCGGTAACCGGCTCAAGGTTCAGTCTCGTGCGATCTGAGTATCGTTGGCACACGTGCCATTTGGTAATTGCTTCCCGGCCAAGGCAAGCATCGACCATTTGCTTTGGCCGGTTGTACCAATCGGTGCGCAAAGGTTGATCAATTACACCGTTCTCATCGTCAACAACGCCATCCACAACGGCGCAATAGGATTTGGCAGTACGACGTTGCTCAAACTGTCGTCCAATTATTCTGTGCGCACGTGCATTGAGCGCCATAAGAAAAACCCCCGACGTTGGCCGATCAAGCCGATGAACCGTTGTTGCAGTGGGAAACCGTGCTTGCGCTCTTGTTTCGATGCTGTCTTGCAAATCGGGTCTGTTACCGGGGACGCTTAACAATCCGGCGGGTTTGCCAAGCACCAGAATGTCGTCGTCCTGATGTATGATGTCGAGACCATTGTCAGCAGGCGGTTCGTAAACAAGCTTCGGTGGGGGAGAGTTTTCACTCCTCGCCAAAGGGCCGTGTACACCGCGCTTCATTCAGGCATCCAGATCCGCAACAAGGGTTTCGACGGTTCTGAGCAACAGGGCGATGTCCCGGGGTCTGGACAAACGGTGATCTCCATCCTTGATCAGGGTCATCGAAACCTGCTCATTTGGCAAAAACTCAACCAGCTTCATTGCATGTTCATAAGGTACGTCAGGATCTTTCATGCCCTGCAAAATGTGAACGGGACATCCCGTTTCTATCATCCCTGTCATGACACGGTTATCATCACCGTCATCAAACAGGTCCTCGGTGAAAATATTGGGTTCATCAGAGTATTCTGACAGTTCTTCAAAATACCCTTTCTCGCGAATTGTCTTCCAATCGGCATCCGTCAGTTCTGGTTTCATGAGTTCATGGGTGAAATCGGGCGCAGGTGCCAACAGCAACAACGCCTTGAGACGATCAGATTGCCCCCGCTTTGCAAGCTCCTGTACCATACGCAGTGCAATCCACCCACCCATGGAGGAACCAACCAGCACATGTGATCCTTCACCGCAAAAGGCGTCAAAGACGGCAAGGCTTTCTTCAACCCAGCGCGAGATCGTGCCGTCTGCAAAGTCACCGCCGGATTCACCATGGCCCGAATAATCGTGCCTGCAACAGGCATGGCGGTTCTCGGCAGCCCATTGGGCCAGTGCTTCTGCCTTTGTGCCAAGCATGTCAGAGCGATATCCGCCAAGCCAGACCAGGCCAGGCGCGGCACCATCGGTCTTTCGAACGGCAATGTCGCGCGCATCCTCAGTTTTTCCGACTGTCAGATAATTCGGTTTCATGGGTCTGGTCCTGTAAACACCTGTCAAATGGATGGTCTGCACGTTTTCGAATGCAATTGCATGGATTTTGTGTTACGCACGCCTTGTTTTAACGAGGTTTTTGTTGGATAGACAAGCCTTCGTAACCATATATGATTTGCAACAATACAGGAGCCTACGACCATTCGCAGACCGCATCGGGCACAAGCCCAAAAGAAAGAGGGACCACGTTCCAACAATGAAATTACCGTACCACAAGTTCAGTTGATTGACGCAGAAGGCACCAACCATGGTGTCGTCGACATCGACAAGGCACGGGACATTGCCAGACAACAAGGACTTGATCTGGTTGAAATTTCGCCGAACAACAATCCACCGATTTGTAAAGTTCTCGACTTCGGCAAGTACAAATACCAGTCGCAGAAAAAAGCCGCAGAAGCGCGCAAGAAGCAAAAAACCCAAGACGTTAAAGAGATCAAGATGCGCCCCAACATCGACACGCATGACTATGGCGTGAAAATGAAGGCGGTAGAAAAGTTTCTCGGCAATGGCGACAAGGTCAAGGTCACGCTGCGCTTCCGTGGCCGGGAGATGGCGCACCAGCAACTGGGAATGCAATTGTTGATGAAGGTCAAGGAAGAAACTGAAGAGATTGCAAAGGTTGAAGCCGAGCCGAAGCTGGAAGGCCGCCAGATGATGATGGTACTGGCTCCGGCCAAATAAGCCTTTGTTGTGATTGCCTTGAATTTGGTGCTGCAGAGCAGATCATTAGGTATCCGGATGCAGCAATAAAAGGTTGCCATTCGGGGCGTTTACCCCTATAGAGGCCACTCAGATCAGCTGGCAGGGCATGCCATGTTGGTCTTATACGCGAAGCTCCGCTTTGGTCAGCGGGGCTTTTGGTTTTCCGGAGTGTTGAATTTGACGCTTTGGAACGAATTGAAAGGATATGCGAAATGCCCAAGATGAAGACCAAATCAAGCGTGAAGAAACGCTTTAAAGTGACCGCCAAAGGCAAGGTCAAAGTACAAGCTGCCGGCAAACAACACGGCATGATCAAACGTACCAACAAGTTCATTCGCAATGCACGCGGCACCATGGTGCTTAGCGAGCCGGATGCAAGAGCAGTCAAGCAATTCATGCCTTACGGCAAGTAATCGCGTAACGCTACAAGGAGTAAGATCATGGCACGAGTAAAACGCGGCGTTACCGCACACGCAAAACACAAAAAAGTTCTGAAAAAAGCCAAAGGCTATTATGGCCGCCGGAAAAATACCATCCGCGTTGCAAAGCAGGCGGTCGAGAAAGCCGGTCAATATGCCTATCGCGACCGCAAGGCACGCAAGCGCAATTTCCGCTCATTGTGGATCCAGCGCATCAATGCCGGTGCACGCGAACATGGTATGACCTATGGCCGTCTGATTGACGGCCTGACGAAGGCAGGTATTGAAGTTGACCGCAAGGTTCTTTCAGATTTGGCGATCCATGAACCACAGGCTTTTGCAGCTTTGGTTGAAAAGGCCAAGGAAGCGCTTGCTTATCTTAAAGAAACCACACCAGGTGCATTTGAGGCCGCTGTAAGCTAAGCAGCGCGGCCCCAACGCAACATGAATCATCGGGAACCCGCGCTGGCATATGCCGGACGCGGGTTTTTTTGTTTATCGGAAAGACAACATGTCAGAACTTGCAGAACTTGAAGCATCAATTCTTGCCGAAATCGAAGCGGCAGGCGATGAAGCGGCCATTGAGGCCGTTCGCGTCGCCGCACTCGGCAAAAAGGGGTCTGTATCCGAACAGATGAAAACCCTTGGCAAGATGGATCCGGAAGAACGCAAAACGATGGGGCCATTGCTGAACGGGTTGCGTGAGAAAATCACCAACACAATCGCAGCCAAGAAAGATGCCCTGAAAAAGACTGCACTTGAAGCAAGGCTCGCAACTGAAACCGTTGATGTTACGCTGCCAGTGCGCCAGTCTCCCGCCGAAGCCGGGCGCATACACCCGATCAGCCAGGTTACCGAAGAGATTACCGCCATCTTTGCCGATATGGGGTTTTCCGTCGCAGAGGGGCCTGAGATTGAAACAGACTATTACAACTTCACAGCGCTGAATTTCCCTGAAGGTCATCCAGCGCGCGAGATGCACGATACGTTTTTCATGCAGCCGGATGAAAATGGAGAGCGCAAAGTGCTGCGCACCCATACCTCACCGGTTCAAATCCGTACAATGGAAACGCAGGAACCGCCGATCCGCATCATTATTCCGGGAAAAACCTACCGCTGCGATGCCGACGCCACACACTCGCCGATGTTCCATCAACTCGAAGGGTTGGTGATCGACAAAACGACGAATATCGCGAATCTGAAATGGGCACTTGAGGAATTTTGCAAATCATTCTTCGAAGTCGAACAGTTGAAAATGCGCTTTCGCCCATCCTTCTTCCCGTTCACCGAGCCATCGCTTGAGGTCGACATTCAATGCGACCGTTCGGGAACCGAGGTCAAATTCGGTGAGGGCGAAGACTGGATGGAGATTTTGGGTTGCGGCATGGTGCACCCCAATGTGTTGAATAATTGCGGGCTTGATCCAGATGTCTATCAGGGCTTTGCCTGGGGCATCGGGATCGACCGTCTTGCCATGCTCAAATACGGAATGCCCGATTTGCGTGACTTTTTTGACGCGGATGTGCGCTGGATGAAACATTATGGTTTCCGCCCGCTTGATCTGCCAACCCTGTTTGGAGGGCTTTCCCGATGACCCGTTTTTCTGATGCAGCCATGCTAACCGGCAAATATGCCACCATGTTGAAAGAGCCGCCACAGGAAGCAGAGTGGCAGAAAGCTTCTTGCGACAATGGTTCCGAAGAAGCGGCGCAGGCAATCGCCAAGCAGATTTTCGGCTTTCAGCAGACGATAGACAAGGCCAAGGAAAAGCTCGAAGTGCTAACCTTTTCGTCGCTTGGGCCAATCAAGGTGCTGGGTATTTCACCGATGGATGGTGAGTTGATGCGCATTGACGGCATCAACCCGGCCAACATGGCACCTGTCTCGATGGTTCAACATGTCGAACAATTGTCTCTGACAATTACCAAGGCGCCGGTACAATCGGAAAACCCCGAAGAAGAACCAGATGAAGACGACGGTTTGCAGATCGGATTTGTCATATTTGATGAACTTAAGGAGCGCAAGAAAACGCGCGATGCAGCCAAAAAAAAGGCAAAAGAAGATTGAACAATTTTCCTGTTTTTTTGCTGCCGGATGCGAAAACCCCAAGGCATCCGACGCTCAAGCAGGGCTTTGACACTTTACGGAACACATTATGAAATTCACCCTATCCTGGCTGAAAGACCATCTGGACACACAAGCCACCCTTGAGGAAATCATCGAAGCGCTCAATCTTATTGGCCTTGAGGTGGAAGATGTTGATGACAAGTCGCAATTTGCGCCGTTCAAAATCGCCAGGGTTCTTTCTGCCGAGCAACACCCCGACGCTGATCGCCTTCGTGTGTTGAAGGTCGATACGGGCGAAGGCAACCCGGTGCAGGTGGTTTGCGGCGCGCCCAACGCCAAGGAAGGGTTGATCGGGGCTTTCGCGGCACCGGGAACCTATGTTCCAGGGATCGATGTGACGCTATCTGTGGGTAAAATTCGCGGGGTCGAAAGCCATGGCATGATGTGCTCCGAACGCGAACTGGAAATGTCTGACTCCCATGACGGCATTATTTCCTTGCCGGATGATGCTCCTGTTGGCGCTCCATTTGCAGACTATGCTGGTTTGAATGATCCGGTCGTTGAAATCGGGATTACACCCAACCGACCCGATGCCCTTGGTGTGGCCGGCATCGCTCGCGATCTGGCAGCTGCCGGTCTGGGAGCGGTAAAATCAAAACAGATCAACACTCCCAGCGGTTCTTTTCCATGTCCGGTGAAAGTGACCTTTGACTTTGACAAGGATGTTGAAAATCTTTGCCCTGCGTTTGGACTGCAGATGGTCAAGGGCGTCAAAAACGGCCCGTCGCCCCAGTGGATGCAACAACGCCTGCTCGCGATCGGATTGCGCCCGATTTCGGCATTGGTCGATATCACCAACTATGTGACTTATGACCTTGGACGGCCACTGCACGTTTTTGATGCTGATCGCGTCAGGGGCAATCTGGTGATACGTCGGGCAAAAGATGGCGAAAGCTATCTTGCCCTTGATGGGAAGGAATACACATTGACCGACAAGATGTGCGTTATCGCCGATGACAATGGCGTGGAATCGCTTGCGGGGATCATGGGTGGCGAAGAATCCGGCTGTCAGGAAGATACGGTGAATGTGTTGGTGGAATCTGCCTTGTGGGATCCCATGAATATTGCACGCACCGGCCGCGATCTTGGCGTTAACACCGATGCGCGCTACCGGTTCGAACGCGGTGTTGACCCCGCATTCAACAACCCCGGCCTGTCGACCGGGACAAATCTGGTTATCGAATTGTGCGGGGGAGAAGCCTCCGAACAACTGATTGTTGGTGAAATTCCTGAACCCGCACTGATCATTGACTTTCCGGTCAGTGAAGTAAAACGATTAACCGGTATCGCTGTAGCACCGTCTGAATGCGCCGCCATTCTGGCAAGCCTTGGCTTTGGTGTTGATGACCATGGTGAACGCTTCGAAGTGTCTGTGCCCTCTTGGCGCCCGGACGTCTTTGGCAAGGCCGATATCGTTGAGGAAATCATGCGCATCTATGGCGTCAACAAGATTGATCCTCAACCTTTGCCTTCTGCAGGTGCAGTCGGTGCAAAAGTGCTGACCGAAGGTCAGGTGCGCGCGCGGAACGCCAGACGCGCCCTGGCAGCTCGCGGAATGATGGAGGCTGTGACCTGGTCCTTCATACCAAAAACACATGCCGAAGCTTTTGGCGGGGGCAGCGCGGCAACTCAGCTTGCCAATCCCATTTCAATGGAAATGTCATACATGCGGCCCTCCCTGCTACCCGGACTGATTGCCGCTGCGGGGCGCAATCACGATCGTGGGCGGGGTGATGTTGCCATGTTTGAGGTCGCCAGCACTTACATGGGCGACACCCCTGATGATCAACACCGTGTCGCCGGCGGTATTCGAAAAGGAACGGCCCAATATACCGGACCGGCTCGCGATTGGCGTGATGCCGGCAGTTTTGTCGATGTATATGATGCCAAGGCGGATGCGCTTACCGTTCTTGAGGCGGCAGGTATGGACCCATCCAAGGTGCAAATCGTGGCAGGTGGACCTGACTGGTACCATCCCGGTCGTTGCGCAACAATCCAACTCGGCCCGAAACTCGTCTTGGGACATTTCGGTGAACTACACCCATCGGTGCTGGAAACAATGGGAGTTTCGGGTCCGCTTTGCGGGTTTGACGTAATGCTGGACAAACTTCCCGCGCCGCGGAAAAAGGCGACCAAGACGAAAACACCCTTGCACGTTTCAGACTTGCAACCGGTGCGCCGTGATTTTGCCTTTGTGGTAGACAAATCCTGTGAAACGGCTTCGATCCTCCGCGCTGCTGCGGGCGCAGACAAAAAGCTCGTCTCCGACATCACTGTTTTCGATGTGTTTGAGGGTGCTTCCCTGGGCAAAGACAAAAAGTCGGTTGCCATCGAAGTCACAATTCAACCCGATGAAAAAACACTGACCGATGATGATATCGCGGCGATCGCGGCCAAAATCGTTGCGAATGTGGAAAAAACGACAGGTGGGACCTTGCGCGGCTGATCGCGAATCAACTCTATAAGCCGACATGAATCACATGAGACATGCTGGTCTTCCCTTTCGCAAACAACAAGACGCACTGTTTGAAATCATCATGGGCGAACCGTTCCTGCTGGGCATCCTGCACCGTGCAAGAGAACTTGACTTGCCTGATTGGTGGCTGGTTTCAGGCGCGATCTACAACACGGTCTGGAACCATTTGACTAACAGGCCACCGGCCCACGGGGTCAAAGATGCCGATCTGTTTTACTTCGACCCTTCCGATCTTTCATGGGAGGCCGAGGACTTTCGGATCAGGCAAGGTGCTGTGCTTTTTGCAAACTGCCCCATACCCGTCGAAATCAAAAATCAGGCACGCGTACATTTGTGGTTCAAGCAACGTTTTGGGTTTGACTACCCGGTATTAACATGCAGCAAGGACGGCATTGATCATTTTGCGTCGCGAACCCATTCTGTCGGAGTGAGACTAAACGGAGCAAATTCGCTGGAAGTATACGCTCCCTATGGGCTTGATGACATTTTCAGCTTTCGAATTACACCAAATTACATGCTGGACAACCGCAGAACCCATAATGAAAAGGGCGAACGCGCCAGAGCAAACTGGCCAGAAATCGAAATTGTACCGTGGTGACCAACCCCCTGTGAATAAAGTGAAATGTGCTTCGATGTTCAAATCCGGCCATATTTTGACAAGAAAAACACACTATGCTTTGTCCCAACAAGCATTCGCGCAAGTCGGGTTCGGATTGATATGAAAAGACTGTTTCTGTTCACTTTGGTTGCAGTTGTAGCGCTTGCTGAAATCTTGTCAGCATCTGAGGCAATTGCCCAGGCACCGGCAAAGAAGTTGTTCGGCAACAAAGCACTGCCTGCTGCCATTCAGCCTGCCGCACTTGGCTTCTATACGAAAGGCTGTCTTGCGGGAGGTGTTGCTATTCCGGTTGATGGACCAAACTGGCAAGCCATGCGTTTGTCCCGTAACAGGCGGTGGGGGCATCCTGAGCTGATCCGGATCATCGAAGAGTTATCCTACAAAGCCAAGAAAGATGGTTGGAACGGGCTGATGGTCGGTGACATTTCGCAGCCACGCGGCGGACCCATGTTGACTGGTCACAAATCCCACCAGATCGGTCTTGATGCCGACATCTGGTTTAATCCAATGCCAGACAAAAGACTGACTTACAAGGAACGCGAAGAAACAAGTGCTGTTTCCGTCCTAAAAAAGGGTTCGGTTTATGTCGATCAGGGCCGCTGGACGCGAGCCCATGTCATGGTGCTTTACCATGCAGCCAGTTTTCCAGAGGTGGAACGGGTGCTGGTTCATCCCGGTGTTAAGAAACAGCTTTGCGAAACCGTGCGGGGCAATCGCGCATGGCTAAACAAAATCCGACCCATCTGGGGACATCATTACCATTTTCATATCCGTATCGGGTGTCCCAACGGGTCATCCAATTGCAAGAAGCAAAAACCCACTGGTACCGACACCGGGTGCAATGATGGTTCGCTGGACTGGTGGTTCAATGTTGCTTTCGCGCCCAAAAAGAAAACCAAGGCGAAAAAACCCGCCACCAAGAAGACCAAACCAAAAAGGCCCAAATACACAACGCTTGACGATTTGCCGGCAGCGTGTCGCGTTGTTTTGAATGCACCTGCGCCTGCGCTCGAAACTGCAACTTTTCGGCCGCGTGACAGGTCTTTCGCAGCTCCCAGATTAGACCTGCCTGCCTATTCAGTTAAGCGGGTCCTGAATGGCAAACCGATTGAAACGCAGGGCGCAACCTCAAACAAGAGTGCATCCGGATGGAGCGTGCCGCAGCGAGTTGCAGTGCCCACACCCCGCCAACGATGACAGGACAGAAACTGGTTTGCGAAGCGCTTGACCAGACCGTTTCGCGTTTCGACAGAAACGGGACAACGGTTGTTTCATCTCATTATGGCGGTGCGTTTTCGTTTTGAGCAATCCAACAAAGCAAAGACAATGCTAGCGGCCAAATCTTGCGTGCCATGACTGTGACCGGTTGCGTCCAGCCCACAATAAAAGGATGCCAAGCAGAAAAAATACCATCCAGCCCGGGCAAAGCAGAATGTTTTGGATAACCGGATCCCAGACCAACGGATGCAGATATCGCTCAACGGCCGGTTGCAGCAACAAGAGACTTTCGCGGTTGGCGTCTGCCCAGTACTCCCCCAATGTAGTTATTACCCAACGCGAATTCGCTATTGATTTTGTGATGTCCAGAACGACAGTAATTACTGTCATTACAACACAGATTATTCCCAGGAACTTGATTGTCAGTCTGATCACTTGCTCTTTTGATCCTGTCAAACAATTGGTTTTCAAAGTGGCGCCATCGTCATATCGTGCATTTTTGCACTTTGCAAAGTCTGTGGGTCCTGCCTTCAAAATTTTTTTCCCAGCAGTCTTTCGATTCATGGTGTTGTGGTACACCGTCCTTGATACCTTGCCCCTGATCAAGCTTTGTGGCGTTTCGTTTCGTGGGGTGATCGCTCTTGGATTTATGTTCAATTTGCTTGATAAGCACTCACATATGAGTATATTGCGCACGCTTGGCAGATCGAATTTGTTTGCCATCGATATTGTTGCTGCTCCAGATAATACTATCGTGCAGGGCAAACTGTTCCCTTGATCCGGTTCGGGTGCGAAGGGGAAAACGGACAGGTGGCCGAGTGGTCGAAGGCGCACGCCTGGAACGCGTGTAGGCGGGCAACCGTCTCCAGGGTTCGAATCCCTGTCTGTCCGCCAGCATCACATGCAAATCAATGAACCAACATCGCTATTAGGAATCTGAGTACCGATCAAGTCGTTCGTTCAAAGTGCCGCTGTGCGGTTCAAACATGTGGTTGTCGTAGTCATAAAATTAGATCGACCGACCTTCTCCATCCACGCGCACACGACCCTCTCGAACTTCCAATCCCAAGGCCTTTATCTGCTTAAGCCGGGCATCATATTCAGTGGCACCCATCTTGAATGCAACATGATTGTAGGTCTTCTGTGAAAGAGGCTCGCCTTCCATTATCGCTACCCAAACGCCGCCAATATCGAAAAACCGCTCCTTCGAAAGCGAAAAGGGCTGCTCTCCACTGCCATAGATTTTCTGTGCGTCCAGTATTTTCGTCAGCATCTCTTCCATCTTGTCGAGATCGCTCACGATGAATGTTATGTGGCTTAAACCTTCTATCACTGCTTTGTCTCCAGGTTCTTTGTTTGGCACAACATGACAGACAATCGACAAACTTCAGTTCTCTCGCACTAGAGACGCCGTATGTGCGGGAAAAGTTTGATCCGGATATCGCGAACGCTTTGCTCACGCATCTACCCAGCAATTTTCTTTTGCTCATCACCGACGCCCGTTGCAAAAACGGATATCGTTTCCATTGTTGAATGGCACGTTGTCTATCGGGTGTCATCCGTTCGCCGATCTTGTTTTTTCGCCATCAGATAATCAGTATTTGATTTTCGAGTTCAATATTTTACTTATATATCAACATCCTAATTCATACTCATCGGAATTCTAAAAAAAATCTTGCACGCGCGAGCAAAATGTACTTAGTTAATCGCAATTGCAGCTGGTTGGTTTTTTGGAGGTTGGCCAATGCTCAAAGTTGGGCTGTTGGGAGCAGGTCGGATTGCTGCGGTTCACGCAACCGCAATAACCTCGAACGAGAAAAGTTCGCTGGTCGCTGTTGCCGACATCGTTGAAGGAAACGCCGCCAAACTTGCTTCCCGATACAGCGCTGAATCTCGTACAACCGAAGAAATTTTGACGGATTCTTCAATCGATGCGGTACTTGTAGCCACATCCACGGACACACATGCCGGATTCATTGAGTCAGCCGTTGCCAACGGCAAGGCGGTTTTGTGCGAGAAACCGCTAGATTTGGACATCGAACGGGCCAGAGCCTGCAAAAAGGCTGTCGACAGCGCCGACGCTTCTGTGATGATCGGTTTTAACCGGCGGTT
The DNA here is from genome assembly GCA_965230715.1 of Rhizobiaceae bacterium. Taxonomy (GTDB): domain Bacteria; phylum Pseudomonadota; class Alphaproteobacteria; order Rhizobiales; family Rhizobiaceae; genus JAALLB01. The sequence goes on from CBDDLK010000001.1 coordinate 179,088, forward strand.
TGACACAAATTTCAGTGCACTAAAAAGGTCCGTTAACGCAGGTGAAATAGGAAGTCCGGAGCTGCTTTCCATCACGTCATTTGATCCTGCTCCTCCATCAGTTGCATACATCAAGGTTTCCGGGGGGCTGTATCGGGACATGATGATCCATGACTTCGATATGGCCAATTTCATCATGGGGGACTTGCCCGTAACCATCTCAGCAACCGGGACCTGTGTTGTTGAACCGGAGATTGGCGCGGCAGGTGACGTGGACACCGCAGTTGTAACCATGGGTTACGCAGATGGACGCCTGGCAGTAATCAGGAATTCGCGAAGGGCAGTGTATGGATATGACCAGCGCGTCGAGTTGTTGGGTTCAGAAGGGCTGCTCCAGGCGGAAAACATGCTTGAGAATACGGTAGTGAAATCAACCGTTGATGGCGTGGAGAGCAGCAAGCCAACCTATTTTTTCCTTGAGCGTTACCTGGCTTCATATCAGGCGGAGTGGGATGCCTTTGTGACCTCGGTACTATCGGGAAAACCGGTGCCTGTATCACTATCAGATGGTGTTTCCGCCCTTGCAATGGCGGAAGCCGCCACACGGTCTCAACAACTGGGAGAAAGTGTACGACTGGAAGATATCTGATCTGGAATCTGCCTGGCAGCAAATCCAGGTAACACGAAATTCGGTCAAGCCGGATAATTGGGGGCCCATGGCCCAAGGAACGAATTCTACGGAGGAGTAGTATGAAAAGCATTATGAAAACTGTTCTAGCAGCAGGCGCGGTTGCCATTTCAATGGCAACGTCCGCGTTTGCGCAAGAAATCATTGTTGTGGCACATGGCCAGGCAAATGACCCATTTTGGTCAGTCGTTAAAAACGGCGTTGAGGAAGCGGGCAAGGATACCGGCGTGAAGGTCGAATACCGTGCGCCCGAAACTTTCGACATGGTTGCGATGTCGCAACTGATTGACGCGGCTGTAAACCAGGAGCCGGCAGGTTTGATTGTTTCAATCCCGGACGCTGACGCACTTGGGCCATCTATCAAACGTGCGGTTGAGGCAGGGATTCCGGTTATTTCCATCAATTCAGGTTCAGGTGTCTCCAAAGGCCTTGGTGCCCTGTTGCACGTTGGACAGGACGAATTTGATGCAGGAAAGGCCGCTGGTGAGCAACTGGCAGGCATGGGTGGCAAGAATGCAATCTGTGTAAACCAGGAGGTCGGCAATGTTGCGCTTGATCTTCGCTGCAAGGGCTTTGCTGAGGGCTTCGGTGGAAAAGTGACAGTTCTGCCTACCTCGAATGATCCCACAGAGATCCAGTCTAAAGTTTCGGCTGCCATTGCTTCCGATGAAAGTGTGGACACAGTGATGGCACTGGGAGCTTCGACTGCCGGCGAACCTTCTGCCGCTGCTGCAAAAGCATCCGGGCGCAAGGTGAATGTCGCTTCATTTGACCTGTCAGCAAGTTTTCTCAAATCGATTGTGGATGGTGATGCAGCGTTTGCAATTGACCAGCAACAATATTTGCAGGGCTATCTGTCAGTTAACTTCATGGCTCTTCATGCGAAGTATGGATTGATGCCAGGCGGCAATGTTCCATCTGGCCCGAACCTGATCACTGCCGAAAAGGCAGGCCAGGTGATTGACCTTTCAGCGAAAGGCATTCGCTAGGTTCGCCATAATCGACTGTGTTTACACAGTCCCCGATGAACGGCGCACAATGCGCCGTTCTCTTAGGCTTGGAGGAGTTTTTACCATGAGTGAAGCCAGCATAGCTTCCGGCGACGAACGGCTGAAAACAGAATCGTATTTCGCCAGACTTATGAAACGGCCCGAGTTGGGTGCGATCGCTGGTGTCATTCTTGTTGCAATATTTTTCCTGATTACGGCTGACGCTTCAATGTTTAGCTTGTCTGGATTCATGAATTTCATGACACCGGCCGCGCAACTGGGGATTCTGGCGATTGGCGCGGCAATGTTAATGATCGGTGGCGAATTTGACCTGTCCATTGGATCAATGGTCGCCTTTGCGGGTTTGTTTTTCGGTGTTTGCGTGGTGACCTGGCAGCTGCCCCTTTTTCTGGCCATACCAATGACTTTCGCATTTGCCGCATTTGTTGGCGCAATAAACGGCACCATTGTCATTCGATCCGGTTTACCCTCGTTCATCGTAACGCTTGCGTTTCTGTTCATTTTGCGCGGCTTGTCTCTGGTGGGACTAAAGGCGGCCACCGGAGGCTCGACCCAGCTGCGCGGCGTTCGTGACGCTGCACAGGACGACTGGCTGGCCCCATTCTTCTCGGGTGACGTATTCCCCGGTTTTTTCAAATGGCTTGCAGAGAACGGTGTTATCGCAACATTCAAGAACGGCGCTCCCAAGGTGCCTGGAATGCCTGTAGAGATACTCTGGTTTATCGCAATTGCACTTGTGGCCACCTATGTTTTGCTGCGCACACCCATTGGAAACTGGATTTTCGCCTCAGGCGGCGACCGGGATGCGGCTTCAAATTCCGGAGTACCCGTCACCAAAGTCAAGGTGTCGCTGTTTATGCTCACCGCCTGTTGTGCGGCTCTGGTGGCAATCATCACAGTGATGGATGCCGGATCAACCGATGCCCGCCGCGGTTTCCAGAAAGAGTTTGAGGCAATTATCGCTGCGGTAATTGGCGGCTGTCTTCTGACAGGTGGCTATGGGTCAGCCATTGGTGCTTTTTTCGGATCAATAATTTTCGGAATGGTAGTGATTGGCCTGACCTACACCGATTTTGACCAGGATTGGTTCCAGGTGTTTCTGGGTACCATGTTGTTGATGGCGGTCCTGTTCAACAATGCGATCCGAAAACGGGTCACAGGAGAACGGTAATATGGCAAACAAGACAAGTTCCAATAAACCCAACAAGCAGAAAATGGCGGCTGCGGACATAAAACCAATCATTGAAATGAAAAACATCGAAAAACACTTCGGTAATATCATCGCTCTTGCGGGCGTCAGTTTCGATGTTCGGCCCGGCGAGTGTCATTGTTTGCTGGGTGACAACGGCGCCGGAAAATCGACCTTCATCAAGACCATGTCAGGTGTACACAAACCAACGGTAGGCGAAATACTGTTTGAGGGCAGGCACATGAACTTTTCCACACCGCGCGACGCGATGGAAGCAGGAATAGCCACTGTTTACCAGGATCTGGCCATGATTCCGCTGATGAGCGTGACAAGAAATTTTTTCATGGGTCGTGAACCAACCATAGGGCACCGACTTACAAAGCGGTTCGATGTGAAGTTTGCCAATGAAGTTACCATGAGCGAGATGCGCAAGATGGGCATCAATCTGCGTGGTCCGGACCAGGCCGTGGGAACATTGTCCGGCGGAGAACGGCAGACTGTCGCTATCGCGAGAGCTGTCTACTTCGGCGCAAAGGTGCTCATCCTTGATGAGCCGACATCCGCGCTTGGTGTTCGCCAGACTTCCAATGTACTTGCGACCATCGACCGAGTGCGTAATCAGGGTGTTGGTGTGGTATTTATCTCTCACAATGTCCGGCACGCCTTGGCAGTGGGCGACCGCTTTACAGTTCTTAACCGGGGCAAGACGCTGGGAACGGCAAACAAGGGCGAGATCTCGCCCGAAGAATTGCAGGACATGATGGCCGGCGGTCAGGAAATGGCAGAGTTGGAAGGCTCGCTTGGCGGAACTATCTAGCAGCGCAGTACCAGACATGAAGCACCAGTTTCAACTTGCGGCCTGCGCTGATATGCTGTGGTTGGAGAAACCCACGGACTGGCGCGTTGCACGGTTGACCGAAATGGGCTTTGGCGTGGGCTTGTGGAACTGGCCCGATCACAACCTTTCCAGGCTGGAATCTATTGGTGCAAATTTCACAATCATGAACGGCTATCTGGAGGGGAGCCTGGTAGATAACGACGGCGCGCAAACGCTACTCAGATCAGCCCACGAAACCGCGCAGATAGGAAAACGCCTCAACGTCGCCAAGCTCAACCTGCACGGAACAGGGTTGGGTGCGGATGGAATTCCGGTCCGTAAACATGAAATTGTTACCGGTCAAATGTGGTTGAAAGCACGTGATACCCTCAACCGGTTGTGTGACATGGCCGAGAAAGAAGAGGTCGTTTTTACTTTGGAAAACCTGAACCACCTTGATCATCCGGGCTGCCCGTTCGGTTCGCCAGTCGATGTGCTTTCCTTGGTTTCATCAGTGGGTCGGCCAGAATTGCGAATCAATCTGGATTTGTATCACGCCCAGATCAGTGGCGGCGATCTTGTCCGTTTGTGCCAAAGATGCTTACCCTGGATTGGCGAGATACAGATCGCGGACAATCCAGGCAGGTGTCAGCCCGGTACAGGAGAAATCAATTATCCTTTTATCGCCCAATCACTGATTCAAATGGGTTATTCCGGGACTGTTGGCATGGAAGCATTTGCAGAGGGTGACGACGAGGTCGCACTTCTGGCATTTAGAGATGCCTTCACAATTTAATGCTTTTTGATGCCTTTGGAATTTCTTCCGTTTTTCAAACATGCACTCACTGGATAGCGGCAAACACCGTCATGCGCTGCCGCGGACAATGACTTTGCCCTCGAAAACATTGTGCTCCAGGTCTTCGTCTTCTCCACGCAGGAGGTTAACAAGCCGGTCTGCCATTGCGTCAAGGGGTTGACGGTAAGTCGTCAGATCATAATTGGGACTGTTGGCTTGCGGAACGTCATCGAAACCGGTCACTGCAATATCTTCCGGCACCCGCAATCCCAGTTTTTGCTTGATCGCATCAATTGTACCAAACGCGAGCGCATCGTTTTCGCAGACGATCACATCCGGCAACGCGTCTTTTTCTCGACCCTCAAGCTTCTCGCAGGCGGTGATATAAGCTTTCTTCGAATCATAGGCATCAACACTGAAAACCTCAGGATCGACGTCCTTTTTCTCCAACCAGTATCTTACGAAAGTTTGCTTGCGTGTCACATGGGCAGAGCTCGTATTCGGTCCTGCAAAGAACATGGGTTTCTGATAGCCATTGGCGAGTACATATTCTGCTATGCTATGCATTGCAGACACATCATCGCAGCTTATTGAAATAGTGTTCCTGTTCTTTGATGATCGGGCAAAGATGATCAGCTTCTTGACGCTTTCCGCAGCCTGCGCAGCGGTTATCACCTCGTCGTCAAACCTCAAGCCGATCAGAACCGCTGCATCCACACGACGCTGGCGCGCACTGAGCAAAGCTCTTGATGTGTCGTCCTTGTTCAAGGTGTTGATAAGGAGCGTATCAAAATTTCCCTTTCGCAAAGCCTTGGTCAAGCACTCCATCATGACCAGCTTATGCGGGTTGGCAAAATCGTCGACCAGCAGGGCCACAAGGTTTGTCTTGTTAGAGGCCAGGCCCGCTGCAAGCAGGTTGGGTACATAACCAAGCCGCTCTGCGGCGTCCATTACCTTTTCCCTGCTCTTGGAAGAAATTGAAGCCTGCTCTTTGAAGGCCCGGTTAACGGTCCACCGCGAAACTCCGGCTTCTCGGGCGACATCGTCTGCAGTTACTTCACCGGTATGCGATATTTGAGTTTTGATGCTCCCCATAATGCTGTTTATACGCAACCCCGTTTTTCCGCAATGAATACTATATTAGCGCCCGGACAAAGTGCAAAATAATTTTTGCACGCGCGTGCATTTTTCTTGTAAACTGGCAAATATTATGGTGTTTATGAATGGAGGACATTCATTGGATCACACAAAAACCGGACTGCAACAATGGTCAACATTGTAAAACCGCGTGATCGTGAAGTCGGTGTTGCCCTGATAGGGACTGGCTTCATGGGAAAATGCCACGCAATGGCCTGGCGCAATGTTGCGACCGTTTTTGGTGGCACACCGCCGAGGCTCGAAGTGTTGTGTGAAATTCCAGAAGAAAAAGCACAGGAGCTCAGCCACTCCTATGGTTTCAGAAGTTTTACGGATGACTGGAAAGCTTCGATAGACGATACGAGCGTGGATGTGGTTTCCGTAACCACTCCGAACAAGTTTCACAGGGAGATGGCGGAATATACCCTCGAGGCCGGGAAGCATCTTTGGCTCGAAAAGCCAATGGCACTGACGCTTGAAGATGCACAGGCAATGACAGATTTGGCTAAAGCAAAGCCCCAGCTTGTTACCCAGCTTGGCTATTCCTACCTCCGAAACCCGGCGATCCGGGCTGCAGGAAAAATCATAACAAGTGGACAAATCGGCGACGCTAGATCCTTTCGCGGGGTTTGCGACGAAGATTATTGCGCAGATCCTGACCTTGAATGGTCGTGGCGTATGAGCCATGCGCAGGGGGGGCTTGGGGCGTTGGGTGATCTGGGATGTCATTTGGTGAGCCTTGCCACCGAACTGATGGGTCCCATTGCTGATGTCACCGCTCGATCTCAGATCAACGTCAAGCAAAGACCGCATGACGGTGAACTGCGAGATGTCGAAAACGAGGATTCCGTTACCGCACTGGTGTCTTTTGTCTCTGGCGCGCACGGTATGTTAGCAACGTCGCGGGTCGCACATGGGCGCAAGAACCGTTTGCAGTTTGAAATTCAGGGCACGCTGGGAACCATTGTATTTGATCAGGAGAGCATGGGGGAAATTTGGGTATTCAGATCCGGTGACCGTGGATTCACCCGGCACCTGATCGGTCCCGATGATCCGGACTTCCGCAATTTTTGTCCTGCTCCCGGACACAGCCTGGGATTTAACGAACTGAAAGTCATCGAAGCACGCGATCTGCTTGTTTCGATTGACAGCGGTCAGCCCCCTTCAACTGATTTCACTCGGGGCATGGAAATTGAACGTGTCATACATGCAATGGCCACCTCCAACGGTCGGCCCGTTTGTGTTGGAGAATCTCAATGACGAGACTTGATGTAATTACAATTGGCAGAGCCAGCGTTGATCTTTATGGAAGCCAGATTGGTGGACGCCTTGAAGATATGGGATCGTTTGAGAAGTATATTGGTGGATCGCCGACCAACATCGCAGCAGGCACCGCACGTTTGGGATTGAAATCCGCACTGATCACAAGAGTGGGTGATGAACATATGGGGCGCTTTGTCCGCGAACAACTGGTTCGTGAGGGTGTTGATACAAGTTATGTAATCACCGATCCTGAGCGATTGACTGCCCTGGTAATCCTTGGCATTCGTGATCAGGAACAATTTCCGCTTATTTTTTATCGCGAAAATTGTGCTGACATGGCGCTTTGCGAGAACGATATTTCCGAAGAGTTTATCTCGCAGAGTCGCAGTATCGTTGTTACCGGCACGCATCTTTCCCACCCGAAAACCGAGGCAGCTGTTATCAAGGCCCTGGACCTGGCCCGCAAACATGGCGTGAGAACGGCACTGGATATTGATTACAGGCCCAATCTGTGGGGCCTTGCAGGTCACGGAGATGGCGAAAGCCGTTTCGTTGAGTCTGAAGCCGTGACCAGAAAACTGCAATCGACCCTAGGGCTTTTTGACCTTGTCGTTGGAACCGAAGAAGAGTTTCATATTGCCGGCGGTTCATCGGACACGGTTTCCGCGCTAAAGGCGGTTCGCAGTGTTACAAAAGCGGTGCTTGTGTGCAAACGCGGGCCTTTGGGATCGGTGGCATTTACCTCAAAGATACCAAGTGACCTTGATGCCGGAATTTCAGGTCCCGGGTTTCCAATTGAGGTGTTCAATGTTCTGGGGGCCGGTGACGGGTTTATGTCCGGTCTGCTGAAGGGATGGCTGGATTGCAAAGATGCAGCGAACGCCGATTGGGAAACAGCGCTGCAATATGCGAATGCTTGTGGTGCGTTTGCGGTGTCACGGCATGGATGTACCCCGTCCTACCCGAGTTTAATCGAGTTGCAGTATTTTTTGGAGCGGGGGGTAAAACAGACAGACCTTCGCAACGATGCGGTACTTGAACAAATACACTGGTCAACAACCCGCTACACTAAAAATGCTGGAAACTGCTCAAACCTCCGCGTGTTTGCATTTGATCACAGGAGTCAGTTGGAAGAGATGGAGGGCTATACCCCTGCAAAGGGCGGGGCTTTCAAGGAACTCTGTTTGAAAGCTGCCATGCGTGTTATGGGCGATGACGATGGTTACGGGATTTTGTGTGACAACAGGATCGGCAGACAGGCCCTACATGCGGCATCGGGAAGTGGTTTGTGGATTGGCCGACCTACTGAGCTTCCCGGTTCTGTTCCGATTGAATTCGAGCCCGAGCTGGGAAGCGATTTGGGGCAGTTTAACGAATGGGCCCGAGAAAATGTCGTAAAGTTGTTGGTCTTTTGCCATCCTGATGACACGCCGGAACAACGTGCGTTGCAGGAAAACAGGGTAAAACGCCTATTTGACGCCACACGGCGAAACAAACTTGAATTCCTTCTGGAAATCATTCCCTCAGCGATCGGCACGGTTGATGACACAACTGCTGCGACGTTAATCAGCCAGTTCTACCAGGCAGGGGTCTATCCTGACTGGTGGAAACTTGAGCCTATGAAAACAAAAGAGGCGTGGGCCAACACCATTGCCGCCATCGAACACTATGACCCATACACTCGCGGTATAGTGGTGCTGGGACTGGACGCTGCTGAAGACCAACTGGCATCGTCGTTCGAAGTGGCTGCGGGGTTTTCGCTTGTAAAGGGTTTCGCGGTTGGACGAACCATATTTGGCGATGCGGCGCGCAGTTGGATGAAAGGCGAACTTGATGATGTAACGGCGATCAACCAGATGTCTGAACGCTATGCGAGGCTCTGTGAAATATGGGACACTGCGCGCAAAAACTCCCGATTGAATGAGGTGTAAGTTCATGAAAAACACAATTCGTTTGACCGCCGCTCAGGCAATGGTGAAATGGCTTTCAGTACAAATGAACGAGGAATCGGAAAGGTTTGTCGAGGGGGTATGGGCGATCTTTGGTCACGGCAATGTTGCAGGTCTTGGAGAAGCACTGCAGGACGCCGGTGATGCGTTTCCCACATGGCGCGGCCAAAATGAACAAACCATGGCGCACGCAGCCATCGCCTATGCGAAAGGAAAAAAACGATGCCGGACTCAGGCTGTCACGTCGTCCATTGGCCCGGGCGCCAGCAACATGCTCACGGCGGCGGCTTTGGCACATGTCAACCGTCTACCGCTGCTCTTGATCCCAGGGGACGTGTTTGCAAACAGACGTCCCGACCCGGTTCTTCAACAAACGGAGGTGTTTCAGGACGGAACTGTCTCTGTCAACGACTGTTTTAAGCCGGTTAGCCGGTATTTTGACAGAATAACCAGGCCTGAACAAATATTGACGGCGCTTCCCCGTGCCATGAGTGTATTGACTGATCCGGCAGAATGCGGCCCGGTGACTCTCAGCTTCTGTCAGGATGTTCAAGCCGAGGCCTACGATTACCCGGAGAGCTTCTTTGAGCCAAAAACCTGGCGAATCCGCCGGATCGAACCTGACACACGTGAACTTGAGGACGTTGCAAACTGCATTCGGTCTTCTAAAAATCCGGTTATCGTTTGCGGGGGAGGGGTTATTTATTCGCGCGCGGAAGAAAAACTGGGAGCTTTTGCAACCCGTCACGGTATTCCCGTGGTTGAAACGCAAGCCGGAAAATCTGCGCTTGCGCAAACCCATTTAATGAACTTCGGCGCTGTTGGAGTAGACGGTTCGGCAGCCGCGAATACCGTGTCTGCAAACGCTGATTTGGTGATTGGTATTGGAACCCGGTTTCAGGATTTCACCACCGGCTCCTGGGCCTTGTTTAGAAATCCCGCTCGCAAACTTGTTTCAATTAACGTGGCTGCCTACGACGCGATGAAACATGGGGCCATTCCCCTGTTGGCCGATGCCGGAATTGCGCTTGAAAAGCTTGAGGCAGTTCTTGGTGACTACAAGGCCAAGGAGGTGGATTCTGAAATTCGGACCCAATGGCTGGAATCTGTAAACAAGCATTGTGCCAAACCTGACACAGACCAAACAGGCTCCCTTCCCACAGATGCCCAAGTGATCGGGGCTGCACAGCGTGCCACAAACGAAAACACTACTGTCCTGTGCGCAGCAGGAACCATGCCTGGTGCACTGAAGCTTCTGTGGCAACCGTCTCAAGGCGGTTATCACATGGAATACGGTTATTCCTGCATGGGTTATGAAATTGCAGGGGCGTTGGGGTTGAAACTGGCTCAGCCGGAACGGGAAATTGTGTGCTTTGTTGGAGATGGCTCCTACATGATGGCCAATTCGGAACTGGCCACCGCCGTTATGCGTCGCGTCCCGTTTACGATCATTCTGACAGATAACAAGGGCTATGGTTGCATAAACCGGCTTCAACAGGGGACGGGCGGCGAACAGTTCAACAACCTTTACAAAAACTGTAACATTGAGGCGCAGCCTGAGATTGATTACGCAGCCCACGCTGCGTCGATGGGAGCCCATGCGGTGAAGGCTGCAGACATCAGCGAGCTTGAGGCAGAAATCTCAGCCGCACGGAAGCGCGACATACCAACCATGATCGTTATCGAAACTGATCCGTCCGAGGGCCCGGGCTTTGATGATGCCGGGCATTGGTGGGATGTTGCTGTGCCTGAAGTTTCTAACCGCTACGAGGTTGAAGCTGCACGCAAGCGCTACGAAGAACAGCTTGAAAACCAAAGAACAGACTAGGAGCCGTAGCATGGTCAAGTTTGGAACCAATCCAATTGCATGGGCCAATGATGACGACCGGTCCATCGGAGCCAACATACCGACCGAGCAAATCCTGCGTGAGGCGGGTCTGGAGATCGGATTTGATGGCATTGAGAATGGCCACCGCTGGCCGGAAGACCCAGAGGAACTAAGATGCCTTCTGGAGAAGTATGATCTCAGGTTTATCTCTGGCTGGCACTCATTGAATGTGCTTGCAAATTCGATTGAGGAAGAAAAGAAAGCTATTCAACCACACCTGGACAAGCTGAAACACAACAGTTGCGATGTCTGTATTGTGTGCGAAACCTCTAACTCGATTCATGGAAACCCGGACATTCCATTGAGTCGGCGGCCAGTGTTAACTGGCAGCGAGATGATTGGGTTTTCTGCCGGGGTGGAAGAAATAGCAAAACACTGCGCCGAGCAAGGTATCAAGTTGGTTTATCACCATCACATGGGAACTGTTGTGCAATCCCCTGAGGACATTGATGCATTTATGGATGCATCTGGACCCAACACATATTTGCTGTTTGACACCGGCCATTGCTACTTTGGTGGTGGCGATCCTGAAACCGTTTTGCGTAAACACGTTTCTCGCGTTGGACATTTTCATGCAAAAAACGTGCGCCAGATTATCCGTGAAGTGGTTGAACGTGATGATCTTTCATTTCTGCAGGGTGTTCGCCAGGGTGTTTTTACGGTTCCGGGAGATCCGGCAGGCGCGGTCGATTTTGTTCCTCTGCTGAAACTACTTGCCACCGGAGGATATGACAGTTGGTTAGTGATCGAAGCAGAGCAAAATCCTGAGACCCACAACCCTCTTGAATACCAAACACTTGGACTGAAATCTCTAAAAGATGCTGCATCGGTCTCCGGCCTGGCAGCGTGATCGAACAGGAGAAGGAGACGCAGATGACTGATTTGCTTGTTAAACCGAAAGGAGTTTCCGGCAAGGTTCACGACATCACCCCGAAAACCGCAGGATGGCGATATGTGGGGTTTTCTCTGTATCGGTTGGAACCCGGCGAACAGGTCGGCGAAAAAACGGGGGACCGTGAGGTCATATTGGTAGTTGTTGAAGGCAAAGCGCAAATCAGCACCACAAACAAGGAATGGGGAGAGCTTGGCGAGCGCATGAATGTGTTTGAAAAAACGCCTCCACATTGCCTTTACGTTCCAAATGACAGCGACTGGTCGGCCAGGGCCGCAACTGCCTGCACCTTGGCGGTGTGTTCTGCGCCAGGTCACAGCAACCACAAAGCGCAACTCCTCGGCCCAGCCGGAATTGAGTTGGAAGAACGAGGCAAGGGAACCAATACAAGATTCATCAACAATATTGCCATGGAACATCGTGATGTGGCGGATTCCCTGTTGGTCACGGAAGTGTTCACACCTTCAGGACATTGGTCTTCCTATCCGCCTCACCGACACGATGAGGATGATTTTCCCAAAATGACGTATCTGGAGGAGACCTACTACCATCGCCTGAACCCGGAACAGGGATACGGCCATCAACGCGTGTTCACCGAAGATGGGAGCCTTGATGAAACCATGTCTGTTTCAAATCACGATGTCGTTCTGGTTCCAAAGGGACATCATCCCTGCGGTGCACCCTATGGCTATGAGATGTATTACCTGAATGTTATGGCGGGTCCATTGCGCAAGTGGCGGTTTGCAAACCATCCGGACCACAACTGGATATTTGAACGCGATTCAAAGTGAATACTGCTCATAGTATTTGTCTTATGCGTTTTCCGAAAACCCGGCAAACGACTGTTTACAGCATCTAATCGCTGCTCTCGTACCTGTTCGAGATAACCGCAAGCATCGTTACGAACAAAGCCATTGCGCAACAGGTGGAGAACGTTCCCGCCATCGCGATTCCAATCATCTGCGATCCGTTCCCAGTGCCCGATCCTGAACCCGCCAGTGACCAAAACAACGAACTGATCAAACCGGCACCAAGTGTAAAGCCAAAGTTTCGACTGAGATTGAGCACACCTGATGTCACGCCGCGATCCTGCTCTGATGAGCCTTCCATCACCGATGTATTCAACGCCGCCAGAAATACCTGATAGCCGGGAGCGAGTAGCATGAATGCTACAATGAACCCGCTTAACCCAAACAAAACGGGAAGCCCTGCCATCGCAGCTGTTGCCACAACCATTGCGGATGCGCCGACAACTACAGTGCGACTGGCTCCGATTTTTTCTGTCAGCCGCCCGGCTGGAATTCCACTTAGCGCTGCCGATATTGGGCCGACAGACATCGCCAGGCCCATCTGGGCGGTTGTCAGGCCAAGCCCCTCAACCAGAAAGAACGGTCCAACCACAAGAATTCCCATCATTACCAGTGATATGATGGCATTCATTACAACGCTCGTGCGCAACTGTTTCGAGCGCAGCAATTTGAATGGGATAATGGGAGTGGCTGTGCGGATTTCAAAATGGACAAATGCCCATATCGCTGCGATTGCAACAACCAGGCAGGTTGCGCTGGTAAGATCAAATCCATTCTTCAAACCGGAAACGAACAAGGCCAGGCAGGCGAGGAAAAGCGCCAGCAAAAACGCGCCAACCAAATCGATTCCCTTCGCATTGTCGGCAAGTTTGCGATTTTGGACATGGATCAAGCAAAATGCGAGGGCAAACATTGCGACAGGAATCTGCATTAAATAAACATACCGCCAACCGAAAGAGGCAACTATCATTCCTCCAATGGCAGGTCCCGAAGCGGTTCCAATAGCTGACATGGTGCCCATTACGCCCATCCAACGCCCGACCTGATCGGAGGATATATTGTCCCGCACCAACGCCAGGGGCATTGCCATCATTGCTGCTGCTCCTGCGCCCTGGACAAATCGGCCTATGACCAATACCGGCAGGGTGTTCGCATGGAATGCGAGAATTGCCCCAAGAACGTAAAGGGTCAATCCACATGCAAGAACGGTGCGTTTTCCAAACAGATCACCAGCGCGCCCTACCGGCACGATGAGCGCTGTCGTTGCCAGGATGTAAACCGCTACCACCAAAGTCGGGTCGATGCTTGAAGACTGGAATTCAAACGACAGTTCCGGCAGTGTCACAGCAGCTGTACTCGTTCCCAACGCCGCGAGCGCCATTGAAAGGCAGGGGCCAAACAGGGCTGCCACAACATTGTTTTGTCGTTTGGTCCAGGCAAATACTTTCATTCAACTGCTCCATTGCAATGATCGAACAACAAGCGTACGACTTGAAGTTGAGTTCAAGTCAAGAGGGTTGCATGGAAAAACTATTGGACATCGCTGAGGTATCGGATCGATCGGGAATAAGTGCGTCCGGCTTGCGGTATTATGAGAAAAAACAACTCATTGCTTCGGTGGCCCGCAATGGTCTCCGCCGCCAATATGAGCCCGAAACCTTGCAGGAACTTTCGCTTATAAGCTTGGCGAAGTCGGCAGGTTTCACGCTGGATGAGATTGGCTCAGTGCTTCGCCGTCCCGGCACAACCACAATTCCACGCGAGGCGCTGGCTGACAAAGCCGACAGCTTGGAAGTTCAGGCAGAACGATTAATGATTCTTGCCAAGATGCTGCGCCACGTAGCGAGCTGCCCTTATGAAAACCATTTCGAATGCGCACGCTTTCAAAAACTGCTGAAAGTTGCCACCCGGGTTACGAACGACCGCGACGCTGTTTAAGCCGAAAACAAACAGCAGCCGGGCAAACGCTCTTGCCCAATATCGTTCGCATGGCCATCTTGTTTCGGAATAACTCAGGACAATGTGTTTTGCTACGTTCTCATAGAGATGCATCGGTGCCGTTGGAACAGTGATGAGAATGGCCCGGTCGATGGCACACTCCGTTACAACCACCGGGGAATTCAATATCAAGTCAAACCGCCGAGTATGCAAATTCCCGATACTTTAACATTTGACTCAGCATAAATTTTTTGCTTGTTTTGCCGGCAGTTCCAAGGTGCGGCAGAAATGCCGTTAAAAGGGAACATGGTGTAGCATACCCGTCAGGGAGCGAAACCATGGCTGCCCCCGCAACTGTGACTGAGGAGCTTTCTTTCAAACACCACTGCCAGAACGGCGGGAAGGTGAAAGGAAGCGATGATCCGGAAGCCAGGAAACCTGCCTTGTTACGTCGCCCAGCCCAGTCACGGGGTGTGACAAGGCACGGTCTGTTCCGCAGAGGTGACATCAACAGATGCGTCTTTGCAGGGAACCGGCAAAGGGTAAACCCCACAGCCATTCCAGCATTTTCGTGAGTAGTGGCCTGTCTGCATTTGATGCAGACTTTTTGGGGTATAGTAGAATGAAAAAGAAGTTTTTAACCGCAACTGCAATTGCATGTGTGCTCGCGCCTTCATATGCGAATTCACAAGTAGTTAACGCCGATGAAGAAGTAACCGTCCTTGAACGGTTGGTAATCAGTGCGGGGCGCACACCGATTGAAGAAAAGAAAATCGGCAGCGCATACACCATCATTGAAGGCGAGCAATTGGAGCGAAGTCAAAGTTCCTACATCGCAGATGCGCTAAGGCAGGTTCCGGGCTTTCATGTCTCGCGCACGGGCGCCTTTGGAGGCTTGACACAATTGCGGGTTCGCGGGTCAGAGGGCAATCACGTATTGGTACTCATTGACGGGGTTGAAGTATCTGAAACCAGCCAGGGGGAGTTTGATTTTGGTGGCCTTCAAACCACAGACGTTGAACGCATTGAAGTTTTAAGAGGCCCGCAGAGCGCATTCTATGGGTCCGATGCCTTGTCTGGCGTTGTCAACATCATCACCAAACGCGGAGAACGCAATTCGACGAGTTCAGGTTTTCAGACTGAGTTTGGAAGCGACGGAACAACACAGGGTTCCGGATATGTTCGTGGTGGCACCGATACTTTTGACGGCAGCCTTTCGATCAGCAAGCGCATGACAGGCGGATTTAACATATCAGATTTGGGAAGCGAGAAGGACGGCGATGACAATTTGACCGTCAACGGCAGGTTTAATTTGGACATTGCACCCCGCGTTACCCTGGATGGTACCTTGCGATATGTTGATCGCGCCAGCGATTCCGACGAACAACCGTTTGGCAATCCGGTACAGGATACAGACGATCAGTCGCTCACAGAAGAACTGTTCGGCTCTCTGGGTTTGCGGATGGAAAGCGAGGATGGCGCCTGGCAACATCGCGCGCGCATTATGTCTTCATCTGTTACGAGAGAGAGTTTGCAAAACAATGCACGCAACTCTGGTACCGAGGGAACACGAACAAAGGCATTCTACCAGATCAGCCATAAAATGGAGGACACACAGGAAAACCTACATACCCTGACAGCCGGTTATGAATGGGAAAGAGAAACTTTTGCCGCCCTGACACCAGTGTTCAATGCATCGCAGCTTACAGAACAGAATCGTGATTTGCATTCACTGATAGCAGAATACCGTGGCGAGTTTGATGGTCAGTACTTTCTCAATGCTGGTGTGCGTCAAGACTACAACGACGCATTTCAAGACGCATTTACCTACTCGGTTTCCGGAGCCTGGGTCGTTCCGGAAACAGGTGCGCGGCTTCATGCTTCAGTCGGTACGGGTGTAAAAAACCCGACATTCTATGAACAGTTCGGGTTTATACCGACAAGTTTTCTTGGAAACCCGGACCTGAAACCTGAAAACTCGTTTGGCTGGGACATTGGGGTAGAGCAGACATTTCTGGAAGGTGATCTCGTTATTGATGTGACCTATTTTGAGCAAGATCTGGAGAACGAGATAACAACGTTGTTTCCTGCACCAACCTTTATTGGTACGCCGGTCAACCAGACAGGCACCAGTGAACGCCGTGGCGTTGAGGTTACGGCCAGCATGACACTTTCCGATGGTTTGACCATGTCTGGCAACTACACCTATCTTGATGCCACCAACCCAGACGGAACCAGAGAGGTTCGACGGCCTGAACATGCCGGTTCCTTGCGTTTCGATTACACTTCTGATGAGGGGCACAAACTCTTCGCAGAAGCCATTTTCAACGGCACCATGGACAACAACAATTTTACCGTCAGCCCCACAGTTCGCGTTGCGTTGGACAGCTACACGGTCGTAAATGTCGGTGGCTCATATCAACTCAACGAGAACTTCGAGCTGTTCGGCCGAATCGAGAATGCTTTTGATGAGCAGTATGAGGAGATTGCCGGGTACAACACACAAGGAAGGACTTTCTTTGCGGGAATCAGGGGGAAGTTCTAAGCAGATGTACAAGGTGTTGTTCGCGACTGCGGGTTTGCTATTTGCAAGTTCTTGCCTTGCTGAACAACACCCTGCCCCCCGCCGGGTCGTTTCCCTGAACCTGTGCACCGACCAGTTGGCGATGATGTTGGCCAAACCGGGACAATTGCATTCGGTTACGTGGCTTGCATCAAAACCCGATGCTTCGGTTCTGGCTGATCAGGCAGGTCAATATGTTCCCAATCGCGGACTTGCCGAAGAAATCCTGCTGATGCACCCCGATCTCGTGCTGGCAAGTACCTATACGGCGCGGGCGACGGTCAGTTTGCTGCGACGCCTGGGTTTTCAGGTCGAGGAGTTTGAACCGGCAAACTCTTTTGCGCAAATTCGCAAGAGCATTCGACGGCTGGCGTTGCTTCTTGGCAACGAGCCCTTGGGCGAAAAATTGGTCCGCGATCTGGACGCGCACATCAATCATAAAGTTACCACCAATTCGCATACGCAACGTGTCGCACTATACTACTCGAACAGTTATACATCCGGCGCTGGGACATTGGTCGATGAAGTCATTGCTGCCGCAGGGTTAAGAAACGTCGGTCGTGAGATGGGCTATTCCGGCATTGCCAAACTGCCGTTGGAATTGCTGGTTATCGCACAACCGGATATTGTGGCAGGGCAAAACCGCTCCCTACATATTCAGGCAAGATCGGAAGAGATGTTTGTTCATCCGGCTTACCGATCGCTTCGCGAAAACGGATACGAAGCGACGATCCAACAAAAATACTGGAATTGCGGCGGTCCATTTACACTGAATGCGGTGCGCAGCTTGCAAGCTGCGGCAGATCAAAACAGTGCTCGTAGCAGGGAAAAAGCGGATGACTGATACCATGCGCTTTGCGATTTTGCTTGCTGGTTTGGGTTTGCTTGCCCTTGTTCTGTTTTGCTTGTCGCTGTTGATCGGTCCCGCCGCTACAGGTGTTGGCGATGTGGTAAAAGGGTTGTTCGGAAATGACCGAAGCGCATTGGTTCTCATAGTTCAGGAAATCCGCCTGCCACGTACTGTATTGGCCGCCGCGATCGGAGCGACTCTTGGATTGTCAGGTGCTGCACTTCAGGGCTTGCTGCGCAACCCGCTGGCTGAACCCGGTTTGCTTGGCATCAGCGCATCCGCGTCGCTTGGTGCGGTCTTGGCAATCCATACCGGGTTTTCTGTTTTGGTTCCATTGGGTCTTCCGTTGGCGGCGCTGGCTGGTGCGTTGATTGCCGCGATCATTGTTCAGGCGCTTGCGGGTCTAAGCAGCAGTATCCTTACAATCGTGCTCGCCGGTGTTGCTGTCTCCAGCTTTGCAGGCGCCATGACGTCTCTTGCCTTGAGCTTGTCCCCAAATCCGTTTGCTTCGCTTGAGATTGTGTTCTGGATGCTTGGCTCTTTGAATGATCGTTCGCTTCTGCATGTATGGTTGTCCTTGCCGTTCATGATGGTTGGCTCGATCGCCCTCGCCACGACTGGAAAAGCGCTTGATGTGCTGACCCTTGGTGAGGATACTGCCACCAGCGTCGGCGTTGATTTGAAGCGTGTTCGCCTGTTGGTGATCGGCGGCACGGCCCTTGGCGTTGGTGCTGCTACTGCGGTTGCTGGTGCCATCGGGTTCATTGGATTGATTGTACCGCATATTCTGCGTCCTGTGGTTTCTGCCAAACCCTCACGATTGCTACCGTCCAGCGCGTTGGCGGGTGCTGCATTGCTGCTTGCTGCAGATATCGCCGTTCGTTTGGTCGCTCCTGACCGGGATTTGAAGATCGGCGTTCTCACGGCCCTGATTGGAGCTCCGTTCTTTCTTTGGCTCGTGTTCCGTTATCGGGGAGCGCAGGTATGAACCCGATGCTGTCACTGTCAAACCTTTGTGTTTCGCGGCAAAACAACTTGGTACTTCGAGGGATTGATCTTGAGGTGAGTGAAGGGGAATTCGTCGGTTTGATCGGCCCCAATGGTGCCGGTAAGTCAACTTTGCTGAAGGCTGTGCTGGACCTGCTTCCTTCGAACGGAGAGATCAATGTAGCGGGAACCGGCATTCGCCAAATGACACGTTCCGAACGGGCGCAACAAATCGGTTATCTTTCACAGGAACGCGAGATCCATTGGCCACTTCCTGTCAGGGATCTGGTTCGCCTTGGTGGGGCGGGCGAGGAAAACGCTGCAAATGCGATGGAGCGCATGGATGTCACCGATCTGTCAAACAGCAAGGCCACGGAACTGTCAGGCGGCGAACAAGCGCGGGTATTGGTAGCCCGCGCGCTTGCACAACATACGCCCTTATTGCTTGCTGATGAACCGGTCGCAGGGCTTGATCCGGCGCATCAGATAAGATTGATGCAGGAGTTTGTTGCACTTGCAAACGAAGGAAAGACAATCGTTGCCTGTCTTCATGAACTCCCGCTCGCCAGTCAACATTGCACCAGAATTATAGTTCTGAACAAGGGAGAGATCGTAGCAGATGGTACACCGGACACCGTTCTGACGGATCAACTTCTGGCCAGTGTCTATGGTATCGAAGCCAGTTTTGTTGTTACACCGAAGCAACGAATTTGTGTTCCGACGCGGCTTTCCCCTGCAGCAAGACAGTCCCATACACCAAAGCCCGAAAGAACATGAAATGGATTGTGCAAGCAAACAGTTAATGGTTGATCAGCCGGAAGATGGGCGCATCGGTTGGAGCACTGGGTTGTTTGGTGCACTTGCGGGGTTTCAACAGGAACACGGCGACGCAAAACAGAAGGCAGTTGGTGAACTCATACCACCGGAATACAATTCTTTTCATCTTTCAGAGTACGAAGACGATGCTCCGGCCAAGTGACACAGCATTCGAACCAAATGTCCGATTGGCCTGTTCATCGGTACATCTGAAAAAACCCGGTGCGATCGCCGTCCAGGTAAAACCTCCACGAAAACAGATTGGAGACTTGACCAACAAGGCCATCGTTCCAGAAGTCAGAGCCGTTCAAAACAGTTCCGTACTTCACAGAAAACCCTCCAGCTTATGGGCGCGTATTGTTGCCACACTGCTTGTTTCATTGACCCTGCATTGTCTCGTATTCGCATGGGTTTTTCCAAACGGAACTGTGCCCAAAACAGCGGGAAGCAAGGTTGCGGAAACGCTGTCTGCAGGCACCCGCCAGCTCTCGATGCTGAAAAGCGGCGATGTTCCGCTTGATAACTCGACGTTCGAGTACACTGAAAAATTTGAACACGACGAGGAAACGGATACACCTTTCAAAGAAGCAATCACTCCACCATTCGAGCAGGAAAACCATAAACAACCGACGTCCCAACACCCGGTCACCAACAAAACTGCCAAACCGGTAGAACCTGTAGTGCCTGTAGATCAGACCAAATCTCCTGTGCCGCCCACTGTTCCGGATGCCGAATCCACCAATTCAAGCCTGCAACAACCGCCGCAAAAAACAAAAATCCAAAAACCTCCCAACAAGAAACAAGTCGTCAAGCCAGTCACGAAGAAAACGGAAAAGAAGACCAAGACCAAGACCAAGACCAAGACCAAGACCAAGACCAAGACCAAGACCAAGACCAAGACCAAGACCAAGACCAAGACCAAGACCAAGACCAAGACCAAGACCAAGACCAAGACCAAGACCAAATCCGGAAATCAAGGAAAATCAACAGTCTCGGCAAAGAAAACCGGGGGTAAAGGGGGCGCAAAAACGAAACGCTCGGGCGGTAATGCGGCTGTATCCAATTACCCCGGCAAGGTCTATGCAAAAATCGCACGAACCAGGAGAGTTCATGCCGGCGGAAAAGGCTCGGCATTCGTAAGATTCAAGATCGCTTCAAATGGCCGGATCTCAAGCGCATCAATCTCACGCAGTTCGGGAAACAACAAAATTGACAAGGCAGCACTTACCCACGTCAAACGCTCGGCGCCGTTTCCCAAACCACCGAAGGGCGCAAAGCGCACATTTGTGATCCCGATTGAATACAAGCGGTAAAACAGTTCTCCGCAACGAAACTATTCCAGCACCTGAAATATCGCGGCCTGCTGAGTTCGACAAACCCGGATCAAAGAACAATCCGCCTGCTAAGTTGCAGACTGTTTGCTTACCATTCCCTAGTACGTCAACCAGACGCCGATGGATTGTTCGGGTGCATGGTCCAGTTCGCATACTCATTGCTAATGGGTGTCTTGGTTCTCGGATCTTCGCCCGAGACCAACTGCTCCATAGTAATGCAGTCGTTGACAGGGCATACATTCACACAAAGGTTGCAACCAACACACTCTTCGTCAATTACTTCAAATCGACGTTCACCATCTACCATTTCGGTGATTGCCTGGTGTGATGTGTCTTCGCAAGCGATATGGCAGCGCCCACATTTGATGCACAAATCCTGATCGATCTTTGCCTTGGTCACATAGTTCAGATTCAGATACTGCCAATCGGTAACATTGGGTGAGGCCAGACCGCGAAAGTCTTCAAGCGTGGAATACCCCTTCTCTTCCATCCAGTTTTCAAGTCCCGATATCATCTCTTGGACAATTTTGAACCCATAGGTCATTGCAGCGGTACAAACCTGAACGTTGCCGCAACCAAGTGCAATGAATTCAGCGGCATCGCGCCAGGTCGTGACGCCACCAATTCCGGAGATCGGAAGCCCCTGGGTTTCGGGATCTCGCGCAATTTCGGCAACCATGTTCAGGGCGATCGGTTTGACCGCCGGGCCACAATACCCGCCATGGCTTCCCTTGCCGTCAATTGTCGGGTTTGGTGACATCTGATCAAGGTCAACCGAAACAATTGAGCTGATGGTGTTGATCAGGGAAACTGCGTCTGCACCGCCAACCTTGGCAGCGCGAGCGGGATAACGGATGTCTGTGATATTTGGGGTCAGTTTGACAATGACGGGAAAATCCGAGTGGAGCTTGCACCATTCAGTGACCATTTGGATATATTCTGGAACCTGGCCAACGGCAGACCCCATTCCGCGTTCGCTCATTCCGTGAGGACAGCCAAAGTTGAGCTCAATGCCATCAGCACCTGTTTCAGCGACACGACCGACGATTTCCTTCCAGGGGCCCTCTTCGCAAGGAACCATAAGCGAGACCACAACCGCACGATCTGGCCAATTCTTTTTAACCTCGGTTATTTCACGCAAATTGACTTCAAGATCGCGGTCAGTAATCAGTTCGATATTGTTGAGGCCAAGAAGCCTTCGGTCGCTTCCCCAGATGGCACCGTAACGGGGACCGTTGACATTGACGATGGGGGGACCTGCTTCGCCAAGTGTCTTCCAGACAACCCCTCCCCAACCGGCTTCAAAAGCGCGTTCCACGTTGTATTGCTTGTCGGTCGGCGGGGCGGATGCAAGCCAAAAAGGATTTGGCGATTTGATGCCGATAAAGTCTGCTTCTAGATTTGCCATTTTTACCTCCTCAAGCGCCAAGCATCTTGTGAATGTCTTCTGCCGCCAGTTTTCCGTCTTCCACCGAAACGACCGTTAAATCTTCACCGCCCGCGACACAGTCGCCCCCTGCCCATATCTTTTCGTGACTGGTTTTCCTTGCCTCGTTCACTGCAATCCTTCCGCGCTCAAGTTCTATTCCACTGTCTTCAAGAAACCCGGAAGCTGGTGACTGGCCAATTGCCTTGAACACCTGGTCAGCAGCAAGCGATAACGTCTCGCCGGTACCGGCAAGTTTTCCGCTGGCATCGCTCGTATACTCCAGCGTTATTGAGCAGACATTGCCGTCTTCCAGGGACAGCGATTGGGGCTGCAACCAACAGCGGATGGTGACACCCGCCTTTTTTGCCAGCTCCTGTTCATAGGTTGATGCATTCATGTTTTCCAAACCACGCCTATAGGCAATTGTCACGTTTTCCGCGCCCAACAATTTGGTTTGAATGGCGATATCAATTGCGGTCATTCCGCCGCCGATAACTACTATGTTTCTTCCAACGGCCAATCCATCGAGGTGTTCAGCCTGACGCAACTTCGCAATGAACTCGACCGCATCGATACAACCCTTCGCATCTTCATTTTCCAAACCGAGCCGGTTTACACCGGGCAAGCCAATTCCCAGAAAAACGGCATCGTAATCAGCGGTCAGATCATCAATGGATACATCCCTGCCCAGAGCCATTCCGCTCTTGATTTCAATGCCTTCAATTCCAAGTATGAATGCGACTTCCCTTGCAGCAAAATCATTGGTCGATTTGTAAGCGGCTATGCCGAATTCATTCAGCCCACCGGCTTTCTCCTTTGCTTCAAAGATCGTTACATCATGACCATACAGGGCAAGGCGATGGGCACACGAAAGTCCCGCAGGTCCTGCTCCCACTATGGCAATTTTCCTGCCCGTTGGTTCACCCCTGTCATATGGATGCCCACTGGCAGTTTCCATCAAGTGATCGGTCGCATAACGCTGCAGTTGGCCGATTTTCACCGGCTGCGATTCCGAGGTCTCGCGAACACAAACCTGCTCACACAGGGTTTCTGTAGGGCAGACGCGGGCGCACATGCCGCCCAGAATGTTGCTGTCAAGAATTGTCATTGCCGACCCTGACGGATTTCCCGTTGAGATCTGGCGAATAAACAAAGGAATGTCGATGCCGGTGGGGCAGGCGGCCATGCATGGAGCATCGTAACAGAAGTAACATCTGTCGGCCTCAACAACTGCTTCGTGAGGTTCAAGCGGAGGATGCAGATCTTCAAATCTTGCCGCTAACTCCCCGGCGGAAAGCCTTCCGGCCTTGATATCAGGCATTTTCACTCTCTCCTTGCCAAATCATTCGGTCTGCCAAGAGCACCGGTTGGTACACTTGTGTTTCAGAAATCCCCGGAAATTACGCCGGGGACTTCCGTCGTTTATGTTATTTTGTCATGTCCATGATCTTGCTTGTCCATGCCCCTTCGGGAGCTTTGGAAATTACCGGATCAGAACCGCCGGAAAGAAGCGACTTGACCGTCGTCTCGGCTGCGGCGACATCCAGTGTACCGTCTGAACCATCGATCAGCTTGCAGATCTCGCCAACCATACGCACTTGATGCTTTTCGGTCTGTGCACCACTTGCATCGTTTTCAAGAACAATATCAGCTGCTTCTTCCTGGTTCTCGCAGGTATAAGCCCAACCTTTCATTGATGCTTTGACAAACCGGGCAATCTTGTCTGCCATCGCCTCATCGTTCAGATTCTCTTCGGTGGTGTATATGCCATCTTCCAAAGTCGCGACGCCCTGGTCGGTATAGTTGAAGACAACCAAATCATCAGGCGAGAACCCGGCATCAATAACCTGCCAGTACTCGTTGTAGGTCATTGTAGAAACACAGTCGGCCTGCTTCTGGATAAGCGGATCAACATTGAACCCCTGCTTTAGAACCTCAACACCGTCGTCTCCACCTTCAGTCGGGATACCCAACTGGCTCATCCAGGACAAGAACGGAAATTCGTTGCCGAAGAACCAAACGCCCAGTGTTTTGCCCTTGAAATCTTCTGGTGAACTGATTCCGGTTTCCTTGCGACAGGTAAGCATCATGCCGGATCGCTTGAACGGCTGGGCAATGTTTACCAAAGCCACGCCTTTTTCCCTTGCTGCAAGTGCTGCCGGCATCCACTCGATAATCACGTCTGCGCCACCACCGGCAATCACCTGTGGAGGAGCAATGTCGGGACCACCAGGTTTGACCGTTACATTGAGCCCTTCCTCTTCATAGAACCCCTTGTCCTTGGCAACATAGTAACCGGCAAACTGGCCCTGTGTTACCCATTTTAGCTGAAGGGTAAGGTCGTCGGCAGCCGAGACCATTGCTGTTGCAGACATCAACGCCAGTGTTGATCCCGCCATCATTGATAACCATTTTCGCATTTTAGTTACTCCCTTGTTTGCGCATGATTTTTTTGCATCACTTCCGTCACCTGCCCAAACTCCTCACGGACGGATGCCAAAACGTTACAGCTCGTTCCGTAAGGGCAATCAGCCCGTATGAAAGCGAACCGGCTATTGCGGCGACAAGAATGGTCGCCCACACCATGTCGACATTCAGCCTTCCGACTTCCGCAGAGATGCGAAAACCCATGCCGACAACGGGTGTCCCGAAAAATTCCGCAACTATCGCTCCAATCAGAGCCAAAGTTGAATTGATTTTGAGTGCATTGAAAATAAAGGGCATTGCAGCTGGCAATGACAATTTGAACAAGGATTGCGTTTGCGATGCTGCATAAGTTCGCATCAAGTCGCGTTCCATATCGCCTGCCGCATTGAGCCCGGCAAGCGCATTTACAAGCATAGGGAAGAAAGTCATGATTACGACCACCGCTGCTTTTGATTGCCAGTCAAAACCGAACCACATAACCATGATCGGTGCGATACCAATGATTGGTAACGCCGATACCAGATTGCCGATGGGCATGATGCCCGCTTTCCAAAACGGGGAACGGTTAACGAGGATGGCGACCAGCAAACCAAGGCCGCACCCGATGACATAGCCGGACATCACCGCCTTTAGATATGTCTGTCTGAAGTCGGCCCATAATATTGCCGTGGAACCGATTACCCTTTCCCAGATTGCAGATGGCGGCGGCAAAATGACAGAAGGAATGGCAAATCCGCGCGTCACCCCTTCCCACAAAGCAAGGATAGCGACGCCAAACAACAGCGGGATGGCCAAATTTGTTAGTGCTGCCAGTGAAGCATTTTTTGGTTGGATTTCCGAAAGGCGGGTGTTAACGGCCCAGCACACCAGCCAGATTATCACGCCCATGAACAGGATACCAGGTTGCTGGATCATGTCGCAGCCTCCCGCATCCCCATTCGCCGACTGACAATGTTGCCGATCAATCCGATTAACGCGACCAGCAAGCCTGCACAGATGGCCGCTACAATCAGCGCAGACCAGATTTGAACCGTTTGTCCATAATAGGAGCCTGCCAGTAATCTTGCCCCCAAGCCCGCGACAGCACCTGTGGGCAGCTCGCCGACGATAGCGCCCACCAGCGAAGCGGCAACGGCGATCTTTGCCGAGGCCAGCAGATAAGGAAGGGCTGACGGCCAACGCAATTTGAACAGGGTTTGCGAAATCGATGCCGAATAGGTTCGCATAAGATCAAGGTGCATGGTCTCTGGTGAACGCAATCCCTTGACCATGCCTACCGTCATCGGGAAGAAAGACAAATACATGGAAATAAAGGCTTTCGGAAGCAACCCTGTCAGTCCGATGGAGGCAAAAACGACGATGATCATCGGCGCAATCGCGAGAATGGGAATGGTCTGCGAGGTAATGATCCAAGGCATCATGGATTTGTCCAGAACCCTGCTGTGAACAATTCCAACAGCGAGCAAAATTCCAAGCAGCGCACCCAGGAAGAACCCCAACAGCGTTGCCGAAAGGGTTATCCAGGCGTGGTAGACCAGACTTCGCTTGGAGGTAACTTTTTTTGCGACGGTTGTTTTCCATATTTCCGATGCAACCTGATGGGGGGCGGGCAGCACGGGTCGTTCCTGAGCCATGGTATTGGGTAGCACCTGCGAATAGCCGATGGTTTTGCCGGCGCGTTCAGCGGCGGCAAATTCAAAAGGCGCATTCAGGACGGCCGCAGCCGCGTACCAGATCACCAAGATTAACATGATGGTTGTTGCGACAGGGATCATTCGCCGTTTAATCATATGCGTGCCCCGCCCTTAATCCGTCGCGAACCTGATTGGCGATTTTCAGAAATTCCGGAGTTTCGCGAATATCAAGCGGCCGATCCGTACCCAAGTCACAGCTGATAACATCGTGAATTCGGCCCGGGCGCGGACTCATGACAACAATTTTGGTTGAAAGAAAAACCGCCTCGGGAATTGAATGGGTGACAAACACGATGGTTTTGCCGGTCGTGTTCCAGAGTTTCAACAACTGCTCGTTCAAATGATCCCGTACTATCTCGTCCAACGCACCAAACGGTTCGTCCATCAACAACATGTCTGGCTGAACGGCCAACGCTCGCGCAATCGAGGCGCGCTGCTGCATTCCGCCCGAAAGCTGCCACGGGTATTTTTTCTCAAATCCCGTCAGTTCAACAAGCGCCATATTGTCGGCAACGCGCTGTCGCTGATCGTCTTTCGAAAGTCCCATGATTTCGAGCGGCAACGCGATATTGTCTTCTATGGTTCGCCACGGGAACAATGCCGCAGCTTGGAAAACATAACCGTAAAGCCGATCAAGTCGCGCGTTTTCAGGGGTTGTTCCATTAACAGAAATCGTGCCGCCGGTTGGTTTTTCCAGATCCGCTATCACCCTGAGCAGCGTGGTCTTGCCGCAACCTGACGGGCCGATCAGGGATACAAACTCGCCTTTTTCAACTTCAAGGTTGATATCCGACAGTGCGTGAACCGGGCTGTCTGCCGTTTGAAAGACAAGATCAAGGCCTTCAACCGAAATGGCTGCAGGCGCGGTTTCGGCTTTCTTCAACATCACACTCCTGTTGCCGGAATCCCGGTGCGTTGAACCGGTGTTGGAGAAGTCAGTTCCTTCCATTTGGAAAGCGCCGCATTAACCGGTGCATTTGGTGTTCGCTTCACGAACTTGCCATGACCTTCCTGCGTCTGGACGGCACCATCATTGATCGCCAATTGTCCGCGCGTCAGCACGAAACGCGGCAGGCCCTTAACATGCTGACCCTCAAAAACGTTGTAATCAATGGATGATTGTTGCGTGGAAGCAGTAATCGTTTTCTCCTTGTTCGGGTCCAGAACCACAATGTCGGCGTCCGCGCCCACCAGGATGGCACCTTTCTTGGGGTACATGTTCATGATTTTGGCGATATTGGTTGAGGTTACGGCGACAAATTCATTCATCGTCAGACGACCGGTGCCAACGCCATGGGTCCAAAGCATTGGCAACCTGTCCTCAAGGCCACCGGTACCATTTGGTATTTGCGTAAAATCGCCAACACCAAAGCGCTTCTGCTCGGTGGTGAAGGCGCAATGGTCGGTTGCTACGACAGACAATGACCCCGATTGCAAACCTGCCCACAAACTATCTTGGTGTTTCTTGTTGCGAAACGGCGGTGACATGACACGGCGCGCTGCGTGGTCCCAATCCTCATTGAAGTATTCGCTTTCATCCAATGTAAGGTGCTGGATAAGCGGCTCGCCCCAGACCCGCTTGCCCTGCATTCTTGCACGCCGGATCGCTTCATGGGCCTCTTCGCAGGAAGTGTGGACCACATAAAGCGGCGCACCAGCCATGTCAGCGATCATGATTGCGCGATTGGTGGCTTCCCCTTCGACCTGGGAGGGGCGGGAATAGGCATGAGCTTCCGGGCCATTGTTTCCCTCTGCCAGAAGTTTTGCAGAGAGCTCGGCAACCACATCTCCGTTTTCAGCGTGAACCATTGGCGTTGCACCGAGCGCTGCACAGCGCTGGAATGATGCAAACAGTTCATCATCGTTTACCATCAGCGCCCCCTTGTATGCTAGGAAGTGCTTGAAAGTGTTGATGCCTTTCTCCTTGACGACCGTTTCCATCTCGTCGAAAACCTGCTCTCCCCACCATGTGATCGCCATGTGGAAAGAATAGTCGGCATTGGCGCGGGTGGATTTGTTGTCCCATCGCTGAATGGCTTCCAGCAGGGACTGGTCGGGGTTTGGCAGACAAAAATCGATCACCATGGTCGTGCCGCCGGAGAGCCCTGCACGGGTGCCGCTTTCAAAATCATCCGAGGAGTAAGTGCCCATAAACGGCATTTCCAGATGCACATGCGGGTCAATCCCGCCGGGCATCACATAGCAGCCGGTTGCATCCAGTTCGTCCCCGCCAGAAAGGTTCGGACCGATTTCCGCAATAATTCCATTCTCAATTTTTACATCTGCCTCATAGGTCAGATCAGCCGTTACGATGGTTCCGTTTTTAATGACTGTTCCCATTCAAGCCTCCCAGATATTCAGTTTTCCCTCAATCACTTACAATCTCCGCGGTTTCCACGACTGCATGAAACAGCACATCAGTTCCCGCTCTTGCCCAGTCGGGCGAAATTTCTTCCGCTTCATTGTGTGACAATCCATCAACGCAGGGACACATGACCATTGCGGTTGGTGCAACACGATTTATCCAACATGCGTCGTGTCCGGCGCCGGAGATGATGTTCTGATGCGAGTAGCCGAGACGTTCGGCGGCGTTACGTATGGCGGCAACGCAGTTTTCGTCAAAAGTTACCGGATCAAACCCGCCAACTTTTTCAAACTCGATTTCAACGCCCATTTCACTACATATCTCTTTTGCCCCGATTTTCAGCCGTTCTTCCATGTCTTGAATTACCGCCAGATCGGGCGAGCGGAAATCAATCGTAAAGACCGCCTTGCCGGGGATTACGTTGCGCGAATTGGGATATACATCAATGTGGCCTGCGGCGCCGACAGCGTGTGGTTTGTGCGACCATGCAATCTGGTCCACCAGTTCCAGGATGCGCGCCATCGCCAATCCTGCATTCTTTCGCATTGGCATGGGAGTTGAACCGGTGTGGGCATCGGAGCCGGTTACGGTTACTTGTGTCCAGCTAAGACCCTGTCCGTGGGTGACGACCCCAATGTCCTTTCCTTCTGCCTCAAGAATTGGCCCCTGTTCAATATGCAACTCAAAGAAGGCCTGCATCTTCCGCTCGCCGGTTTTTTCTTCACCACGCCAGCCAATGCGCTCCAACTCTGCGCCGAACTTCTTGCCTTCTGCATCCTCCCGGTCATAAGCCCAATTCTGGGTGTGCATTCCCGCAAAGACACCGGAAGCAAGCATTGCAGGGGCAAACCGGGTTCCCTCTTCATTGGTGAAATTGGTGACAACAATCGGATGTTTGGTTTTGATATTGAGATCATTAAGTGTTCTGGCAATCTCCAAACCGGCAAGCACGCCCAACACACCGTCATACTTCCCGCCCGTTGGCTGGGTATCGAGATGCGATCCAACATAGACAGGAAGCGCGTTGGGGTCTGTCCCTTCGCGCATCATGAACATGTTGCCCATCTGGTCTACCCCCATGGTCAGACCTGCGTCTTCGCACCATCTGCGGAACAAGTGCCGACCTTCGCCGTCTTCATCCGTAACAGTCTGACGGTTGTTGCCGCCAGCGATGCCCGGACCGATCTTCGCCATCTCCATCAGGCTCTCCCAGAGACGATCACCATCAATTCTGAGATTTTCCCCGGGTGCTGCCATTGTTTCTTACCTCGATCTAGTGTTGGGTTTTATTCTTCGCAGGCACGAATAATCTACACAGCAGCGTTTCGGACAAACTGTGCAGGGGCAACGTTGACGGTTCAGCGTTATTTATTGCGAGAAACGCCATATTCGGGGGTGCGAAGATGTGATTGCGGACATTGCTTCCGGTTGTGAGCGTGGCCCTGCCAACAAAATTCAGCAGATGGCGTCCAATGCGACTCTCGGTCGCCAAGCAACGGATCAAAAGACATAATGTCTATCCCTATGGTAGGCACGCTGGCAACAGCTTGCATGATCCTGCACGATCGGTCAAGATGTATTTCTCGAAATATTGGATTTATAAGTCTATGAATTATTTGAATGTTTTTCTATATTCTTACCGTGAATATTGACTTTCCTTATCAAGTTTCATGAGATTTCGGATGTGAGCGGTGATGTTGAGCGCAAAGGAAGCAACAAGAAAGCACAATGAGAAGATCATTCTCCAAGCTGCAGAGGAAGTGTTTGCGGAGCACGGGTATCGCGGTTCTTCCATCAGCATGATCGCTGGCCTGGCCGGACTGCCAAAATCGAACGTGATATATTACTTCTCTTCCAAGGAAGGGCTTTACAGAAAAGTACTTGATTCAATATGCAGGCTTTGGCTGGATGCAGGAAACGATATCAAGAAGGAGAGCGTTCCCTCCGAAGCCTTGCGCCATTACATCAATGAAAAGATGGAACTGGCGCGATCGCGACCGTTTGGTTCGAAAGTGTGGGCAAACGAGATAATCCAGGGTGCGCCTTTTATTACCGATTATCTTGAAACCACGCTGCTCGAATGGGTGCAACAGCGCGGTGAGGTGTTCGAATACTGGATGAAACAGGGTCTAATGCGCCAAGCTGACCCTAGAGAAGTGTTTTATCTCATATGGGCCACGACGCAACATTATGCCGATTTCAAGCACCAGATCGAAACTCTGAACGACAATTGCCAGATGACGAAGAAACAATGGGAATCGGCAAAGCAAACTGTAGCGGAAACATTGATTGCAGGTTTGCTGAAAGTTCCCGACTAACCGTCAAAACTGCCCATTGCAGAGCACGTTCTGCTGCAGCGGATGGTCACAGTCCGCCCATGTTTTTTAGCAAATCGGTCACTGATGATACTGATTGACCCTGTTTTGCGTCGGTAAATACAAAAGGTTTCCCAGACCGCTGGGTGGCGGCATCACGCTCCATGACTTCAAGATTTGCCCCGACATAGGGGGCCAGATCCTGCTTGTTGATGATCAACACATCTGAACGGGTTATACCCGGCCCGCCTTTGCGCGGGATTTCCTCTCCCTGACAGACCGAAATCACATAAAGGGTGATATCTGCCAGTTCAGGCGAAAAGGTCGCTGCCAAATTGTCGCCACCTGACTCTATGAACACAACATCAAGATCGGGGTGTTTTTCATTGAGTTCCGCGATCGCCCGCAGATTGATGGAAGCGTCTTCGCGAATTGCGGTATGCGGACACCCACCCGTTTCAACCCCGATGATCCGGTCAGATGACAGCGCCTGCATCCGGACCAGTGCGTCCCGGTCTTCCTGGGTGTAAATATCATTGGTAACAACACCCACCGAATAGTCGTCGCGCAATGCCTTGCACAATGCAGCGGTTATGGTTGTTTTCCCGGAGCCGACCGGACCACCGATGCCGACACGAAGAGGTCCGTTTACACTCATGATACAAACATCCTGCCTGTAAGGGTTTCATGTTTCATGGCCGCAATATCTGCCATTACCGTATTGCTGGCAAGGTCTTCCAATGTCGAGTTTTCAGCCTTCGCAGCCGTTTCCAAAACAAGTGGTTCCATCCTTGCCAGTATTTCAACGCCTCCCTGCTGGCCAAGTTTCATTAACCGCAACGCCGCTTGAATCTGGTTTGAAACGTAAGCATTCAAGAACGCCACCAAGGTCGAAACCAGATCGACACCGGTTGCGCCAGCGCACGCCCCTACCGCCACAGGCAACGGACAATCGTCCGACAAATTGGGAACCCCTGCCCACGCTTGCGCTGCCTTCAAGAATGCATCGCCTAGAGAAGTGGTTTCCATCAGCCGCTCACGGGAAAAACACAACGCCTTCGCCAATATCGCGATTTCGAAAAGCGCTTTTTCGTTTCCATGGCGATGCCAGCTCTCGGCAAGAAGTACACAATCGTTCCAACCGGGGCCGGCTTGTACAAGCCCTGACAACCATTCTTGCAGACTTGCCTCATCGGTTACCCACCCCTCGGCAATGGCTGCCTCCAACCCGTGGCTGTAGCTGAACGAGCCGGTGGGGAATGCAGGCGACAACCAGCTTTGCAACCGGATGACAGTATTTGCATCAGCCATGATCGTGGCTGTGCCCATGCTCGTGCCCATGATGATGGCCGCCATAGGCGCCACCTTCGGGGTCAAATGAAGCAACCATTTCAGTTATCTCCGCTCCCAAACCCTCCAGCATGTCCTTGATCACATGGTCCTGTCGTATGCGCAGATGATCGTCCAGTATCTGTGTCGGCAGATGGCGGTTGCCCAATTGCCAAGCCAATTGCAGCAAGTGGTGAGGGTCGCGCGCGCGCACTTCGTAAAGCGCTTCAGGTTCGGCGATGACTTCTATGACACGGCCATCGTCCAGCTCAATGCCTTCACCATGACGCAGCAGCCGAGCCTCGGGCAAGTCGAGCAAAAACGCGATGCCATTGTCAGACACCATCTTTACCCGCCGCCGATGTCGAGCGGTTTCATCAAGCGTGATGGTGTCCGCAGGGTGGTGTGTATGGGACCGAATGGTGGAAGCGGTGGTCATGACTAAAACAAAAAATACCTCTGGGCCATGGGCACCACTTCCGCGGGTTCGCAAGTCAGCAACTCACCATTGGCGCGCACTTCGTAAGTTTCCGGGATGTACTTCGATTTCAGGCGTCGCATTGTTGAGCACCATGGCAGATTTACCGATGCCGCTTCGGGTATTCTCAACGGCCAGTGTGCGCTTTTCAACGCCAAGTTTGGAACCCAAATCATCTTCTTTCGCCGCCTTTGAGATGAATGTTGCAGAGGATTTTGTCAGCGATTTGCCAAAGGCACCAAACATCGGGCGCATATGGACTGGTTGCGGGGTGGGTATCGAAGCGTTCGGGTCGCCCATCGGTGCAGCAGCTATCGAGCCCCCTATCACCACCATATCGGGCTTGACCCCAAAGAATGCTGGCGACCACATGACCAAGTCCGCCCGTTTGCCGGGCTCGATGGAACCAATGTGCTTGTCCATGCCGTGGGCAATTGCCGGATTGATCGTGTATTTGGCGATGTAGCGGCGCACTCTGAAATTGTCATTGTCACCGGTTTCATCGGACAAACGGCCTCTCTGGCGCTTCATCTTGTCAGCTGTCTGCCAGGTACGGATCAAGCACCTCTCCGACGCGTCCCATCGCCTGGCTGTCAGATGCAATGATCGAGAACGCGCCCATGTCGTGCAAAATGTCTTCCGCAGCGATGGTTTCCTTGCGGATACGACTTTCGGCGAAGGCCACATCCTCGGGAATAGAGTTGTCAAGGTGATGGCAAACCATCAACATGTCGAGGTGCTCATCCAGCGTGTTGACCGTATAGGGACGGGTCGGGTTGGTTGAAGACGGCAGGATGTTTTCCAAACCGCATACCTTGATGATATCCGGTGCATGACCACCGCCTGCACCCTCGGTATGGAACGCATGAATGGTGCGGCCCTTGATTGCCTTGATCGTGTTCTCGACAAAGCCGGATTCGTTCAAAGTGTCGGTATGTATCATCACCTGCACGTCGTAATCATCCGCCACCGACAAGCAGCAATCAATCGCGCCAGGGGTTGTGCCCCAATCTTCGTGCAGTTTCAGTGCAGATGCCCCGCCCAACACCATTTCCTCCAGCGCAGCGGGCAGGGAGGCATTGCCCTTGCCGGCAAATGCCAAATTCATCGGAAATGCATCAGCAGACTGGATCATGCGCCCGATGTGCCACGGTCCCGGTGTACAGGTCGTTGCAAGTGTGCCGTGGGCCGGACCGGTTCCACCGCCCAACATGGTGGTAACGCCCGACATCAGGGCTTCCTCGATCTGTTGCGGGCAGATGAAGTGAATATGGCTGTCGAACCCCCCAGCGGTAATAATCTTGCCTTCACCAGCAATTGCTTCGGTTCCCGGACCGATGATGATGTCCACGTCCGGTTGGGTATCGGGATTGCCTGCCTTGCCGATGGCAGCGATCTCACCGCTTTTGAGACCAATATCCGCCTTGTATATGCCGGTGTGATCAACGATCAGCGCATTGGTTATAACGGTATCCACAGCGCCATCGGCCCGCGTGGTTTGGGATTGTCCCATGCCATCGCGGATCACCTTGCCGCCCCCGAATTTAACCTCCTCGCCATAGGTGGTGAGGTCTTTCTCAACCTCTATGAAGAGTTCCGTATCAGCCAGCCGAATCTTGTCGCCCGTGGTCGGGCCAAACATGTCTGCATATGTTGCACGTGAAATGGATGCCGGCACTGTCTTTATCCTTTCAATTTCTCGGCGATATCCGAAAAATCGCCAGTATCAAACAGGACTACGGAACCTCCGCTTTTAAGACGAGCGTCATCAATGGGCCAAGTGTATTTGGGAAAAAACGCTATCGATGGCCTGTTTTGCGGCAGGCGGCGGTAAGGCAGCAAATGATACAAAATGGTGTGCGATCCCACGACAAGAATTACGGTAACGATTAAATTCCACATTACAGGTTTCCCATAACTTTTTGGTTGAAGCCATAAACTTTGCGGTTGCCACCCATTGGCACCAAGGTAACATCCCGGCTCTGCCCCGGTTCAAATCGAACCGCGGTGCCCGGTGCAATGTCAAGGCGCATCCCTTTGGCCGCTTCACGATCAAAATCCAGCGCTTCGTTTGTTTCATAAAAATGGTAATGCGAGCCTACCTGCACGGGACGGTCACCTGTATTGGCAACTTTCAGAACGACGATTTCTGCACTTTCATTCAAAATGATATCGCCTTCGGCGGTGATGATTTCTCCGGGGATCATAAGGGCCTCCTAGCGAATGGGTTCGTGAACGGTAACAAGCTTGACCCCATCGGGAAAAGTCGCTTCCACCTGAATGTCATGGATCATTTCAGCAATGCCTTCCATTACCTGGCCACGGGTGATGACATGGGCACCGGCTTCCATTAGATCTGCAACCGAACGGCCGTCACGGGCTCCCTCAACCACAAAATCGGTAATCAGGGCAATCGCTTCGGGATGATTGAGTTTCACGCCGCGCTCAAGACGTTTGCGCGCAACCTCCGCAGCCATCGCTATCAGCAGTTTGTCTTTTTCGCGTGGTGTCAGGTGCATTAATCATATCCTCCATACTTGCGGCAAGTTTGCGCCACGCAGTCGTTCGAGTACAGGAACCAATGCCTTTCTCAACTGATACGTGCTGTCACACACCATTCTTCCCGTCAACAATCCGTTGAACCCGCTAAATCCCGATACGGTGCCCTGAGCAAGCTGGGCAAGCTGATTACCAAGTTGGGTCAGTGTTTCATCGTCTTCGTTTGTAACATATAGAAGCGTCGCAACTACACGATTCCCGTTCATTTGAGCAAGGGTATCGCAATCATGCGCAAGATGGAAATTGTCAGCAAAAACCAGAACGCCATTTCTATTGATGCGCCAGCGGTCTTTCATACATACCCTGTTTGGCACTTCGCCCATCGCTTCACGGCCCAATACGGCGCTTTCAATGGCAAAAAATTCCGCATCTCGCGCCAGTTCGACGTTCATATGACGTTTCAGAAACGATCCATTGTAGAGAATGGTTTCCTGGGGCAACCAGTGCAATTTTGAATCACGTGCAACGCTCAACGAACTTTGGACTGTCGCCGCGCCTGTGTCTGATCTGTAGGCTTTTTCGCAGGCCTGAGTGGTTGCAACCACATCGGTATGTTCGCCAAGTACAACATTCCAATTGATCCGGTCTCCACCGGTCAGACCTCCGGCTGTGTTGACCAGTACGGCCTCCAGAGAATTCCCATAAGACTTGGGAAACCGAATCTTCGCACTAGCATGTTGGTATAGCCGGTCAATTCGCGTGCGTTTACCATCATTCTTGAACGAAACCAGCGCTGATGCTCTGATGCGTTGTTGTTGCACATTTATGTCTTTTTGCAGACAATCGTCAGGCTGAGAGATGTTTACGTACATTCTTTTTGTCCAGATCGCTGGCCGGACCGTGATGCACAACCCGTCCCCTGTCCATAACGTATACATCGTTCGCCAACTGACGACAAAAATCCAGATACTGTTCGACCAGCACAATGGTCAGACCGGACTTATCGCGCAAATACTCGATTGCACGACCAATATCCTTGATGACCGATGGCTGTATGCCTTCGGTTGGCTCGTCAAGCACCAACACCTTGGGCCGCATTACCAGCGCTCTTCCGATTGCCAGTTGCTGCTGCTGACCGCCAGACAAATCACCGCCACGTCGTGTCAACATTTCGCCAAGTACCGGAAACAATTCAAACACTTCGTCGGGAACTTTTCGTTCCGTGCGCGGTAGCAACGAAAAACCGGTTTCCAGGTTCTCTTCCACACTTAACATGGGAAAAACATCGCGGCCTTGGGGAACATAGGCAACACCGCTTCTAGCCCTTGAGTGCGCCGGTTTGCCGGTCAGGTTGTCATCATCCAATTCGATTGAGCCGACAGAAACGGGGTGATGGCCCGTGATCGCCTTAAGCAACGATGTTTTGCCGACGCCATTGCGGCCCATGACACAGGTTACAGCGGCTGGCTTTGCCTCCATCGAAATATCATAAAGGATCTGCGCCGCGCCGTAGTGCAGATCAATTCCGGATATATTCAACACTTACCGCTTCTCCTACCGGCCAAGATAAACATCTATGACCTCCTGATTGTTGGTAACGTGATCAAGGCTGCCTTCTGCAAGCACAGCCCCCTGATGAAGAACCGTCACGCGACATTCAAGATTTCGAACAAAATCCATGTCATGTTCAACTACGATTACCGCACGGTCTTTTGCAAGTTTCTTTAACAGTTTAACCGTTTTCTTGCGTTCATCGGTTGTCATGCCTGCGGCAGGTTCATCAATCATGAGAAGGCGGGGGTTTTGTGCGAGCAACATGCCTATTTCCAGCCATTGCTTCTGACCATGCGACAATTCCCCCGCCAACCGGTTTATATGCGATGCCAATGCGATGTCCTGTGCTATCTCAAGAACCTTTGCCCTGTCTTCAGCGGTAAATTCGTAGAACAACACCTTGAACGGATTTCTGTCATTCTGCAGCGCCATCTTCAGATTGTCTTCCACGGACTGGTCTTCAAATACAGTGGGTCTTTGAAACTTTCGCCCGACCCCCATTCGGGCAATATCGGATTCCTTGTGCTTCAACAGTGATGTGTTCATGTCTCCCCACAAAACATCGCCGGTATCAGGCTGTGTCTTTCCGGTAACAATGTCCATGAACGTCGTTTTTCCGGCGCCGTTTGGCCCGATGATGGCTCTTAACTCGCGCTCGCCAATAACAAAACTCAGATCGTTGATCGCCTTGAAACCATCAAAGGAAACCGAAATGCCATCCACTTCCAGCAGCGTTTTTTCCATGTCAGCGGTTCTCCTTGCGTACAAGCAAATCGAGAAAGCCGCCGAGACCATTCGGGGCGTATACAGTGGTTGCGACAAAGCTGATACCAAGTAACACCAGCCACCAGTCGACCCATTGTATGGTATAGAAACCAAGCGGTATGTTGGGAATCAGTCCACCGGTAAACATTGAAGAAAGCAATGAGACAAAGGCCGCCCCGATGACCGCACCATACAACCTGCCGCGACCTCCGATGGCTACCCATACGGCGAGATAGATTGAAGCAATCGGTGCAATTTCTGCAGGGTTGATGATGCCAGCTTGCGGATAGTAAAGCGCACCGGCAACCGCTGCAACAATTGCGGAGAACACAAACACAAACAGTTTGTAGTTCTCAACGTTGTAACCCAAAAACCGGACACGGCTTTCATCATCCCTGATGGCACGAATGATGTTTCCAAGCTTCGATTCCACGATCAGCTTTATCAGCAGGTACCCAACGCCAAGTGCGATGGCCGATGCCCACAGAAACCACACTGAAATGATGTCCTGAGAGACGCTTTCCATGCCCGGAAGGTTTTGGAGGCCAGACAGTCCATTGTTGCCGCGCAGACCGCTGTCATTCTGAAACAGATAGAGCGCCAGCGCCAGTGTCATCGCCTGAGTAAGGATCGACAGATAAACGCCTGTTACACGGCTTCGGAAGGCGAGCCATCCGAATACCAGCGCCAACGCTCCGGGTACCAACACCACAAGCGCCAGTTGAGCCCAAAGGCTGTGCGCCAAGCCCCAAATGAACGGGAAATCCGCGCCGCCGACAACACCGAATATTTGTATTCCAATCGCATCGTGTATTTCCTGGGCGGTCATCGGCAGGGTAGCTGCCTCTCCCGCTTTTTCCACTATCAGTTCCGTTCGGGCATACATAAGCCACATGCCAATCATGTACCCGCCGAGCCCAAAGAAAGCGAAATGTCCCAAGCTGAGAATGCCGCAATAGCCCCACACCAGGTCCATCGCGATTGCGATCAGGCAAAAGCAAAGGGTTTTCCCCAGTGTCTTGACGAGACTTGTTGAGATTACCCCTATTCCAAAACCCTCACTCATGATGGTGACGGCTAGCGCGAACAAGGCCAACAAACCCAGAAACCAGAGTGTCGACGGATTCTTCAGAAGGAACCTGGTAAGCGGTCCACCAAATTCTCTTGTGCCAAGGAGTTTGTTTGACGCGATATCACTCATCTAAGCCTCCGCCGCCCGCCCTTTGAGGGCGATCAAACCGCGAGGCCTAAACTGGATGAAGACAATGATGAAGATAATCATGTAGGTCTGCGCAGCCAACGTGTTTGACGGATTCCAGCTCTCAATGAGTTTTTGCAAGATGCCGATCAATCCGGCTCCCGCAAGCGTTCCCCAGATGTTGCCCACGCCGCCAATGACAACCGTCATAAAGCTCTGAACAATATAATCGGAGCCCAGTTCCGAGGTTACTTTTGCATAAAGACCGATGGCGACACCCGCAATTCCTGCGATACCTGATCCAAGGCCGAATGTGAGCATGTTGATGCGGTCCGGGTCGATCCCCATCGAAGCCGCCATGCGAGGGTTCTGAACCACTGCGCGCGTCTCCAGTCCCAATCGCGTCCTGTTCAAGGTCCACCAAAGACCTGCGAAGAAGATGACACTGAGAACAAAAATCGCAATCCGGATCCAGCTGATCGACACAACGTCGTTGAACACCAATGCACCGTCAAGCCAATCGGGAGAGGTAAGGGGACGCGCTTGTGTGCCGAATATGTTTTTTGCCAATTGCTGCAAAGCGATTGAAACCCCGAATGTCGCCAGAAGTGTCTCGAGCGGACGGTCATAGAGATGCCTGATGACAAGTCGTTCCAATGCCACTCCTGCTGCAAAGGTGACAGCAAACGCAACCGGTATGGCGACAATGATAGACAGGGTGTAATTGGTGATGACCTGTTGGACGACATAACCAGAATAGGCGCCCATCATGATAAATTCGCCATGGGCCATATTGATTACCCGCATTACCCCGAATGTGATGGCAAGGCCAATGGCTGCCAAAAAGTAGATTGAAGCGAGACTGACGGCATCGAGCGTCAGGTCAATGAACTTGTTGAACCGGACTGCACTGTTGATAGACGAAAGCGTGCTTCTGACAGCGTCTGTTATTGCCGCATCCGGTTCCTTGAACCTTGCAAAAAAGACATGAGAATCAAGTGCACGCGTAACATCGCTTTCATTAGGGGAAACGGGAACTACACCATTGTCCGAAAGCGCCTTGTAGGCGGCATTCCTGGCCTGTTCGGAATCAAGAAGACTGACCTCATATCCACCGACTTTGCCATCGCTTATGTTGGAAACCAGCGCTTGGTCTCTAGCGGTCTTTGAGACGAGTTTTGGCGCCGTTCCTGCTTGCACAAGCATCTGATAGGCTGCTTTTACTGTCAGTTCAGGGGTAGTGCCGGAAAACCAGGAAAGAAAAGGCATTGCGCTCGCAGAACCGTCTTCATTTACGCTGGTTTTCCCAGGAATGATAATGCGTGCAACATTGACATCGGTTGGCAGTTTACCGGCAAATTCAATTGACGTGTCAAGCAATGGGTTCAGTTTTGCACGTACATCAAGATTGAGGTTGCCCGAATATCCTTCAATCGCCGCAACCCGTTCTGCTGTCGTCTCTCCGAACTGGATTGTCAGCAGCCCAAGCAGTGATTTCATGTCTTCGGCAAGACGCGGGTCATCTTCGTGTTCCAAAGCTGTTTTTAGTGCATTGACGTGTTCGGGTTTTGCTTCTGCCGCGATGCTCTCGAGACTGCTTCTGCGGATTTCCCTGTTCGTACTTACCAACCGAAACGTCACCAGCGCCGAACCGAGCACCTTGCGTACGCCGCTGTTTGGCTTGATCTGTTTGATCTCACGTTTTTTCGCTTCCCCGGCAATTTCACCGGTCACCACATCCGTCAATTGGTAGGTTTTCTTGTCCTGGGTACTGACATAGTAAAACCGGTTATTTGCCTTGAGGTACCAAAGTCTCTTTTCCTGCCAGGCGGACAAAAATTCGGTTGACCCCTCGAAACCGCTGGACTGAATTGCCTCCAACACAGGTTCGATTGTTTTCACGGAACTGCGCTGAATCAGCTTGAAATTGTCTTCCAAGACCTTCTGGAAGTCCTGCACCGAAGCAACCGCTTTTTCTGCTGCAACGATTGTCAGCAGACACACTATCAGCGTTGCAAAAACGCGCGTCATATCAATAATCTTCCCGGTAAGATTGGCAAGCAAGGCCCGGAGGCCTTGCTTGTTGGCTTTTCGTTGAAACTCAGTAATTGGACTTCAGCTGTACGCAGGTTTTGGTTTCCTTGTTGTACATGCCACAACCCAATTCTTTCCAATCAGACACAAGAACAGCTGACTCTGGGAGAAAGTCTGTCCATGCATCGCCGGGAACCTCTTCGGTCTGACTGATGATGTCAAACTGGCCATCTTCCTGGATTTCGCCAATCAGGACCGGTTTCGCCAGATGGTGGTTTGGAAGCATTACAGCTGTTCCACCGGTCAGATTCGGGAATTCCTGTCCGTACATTGCGGTGCGGACAGCGTCGACATCGGTCGTTCCTGCCTTTTCCGCGGCCTGCACCCACATGTTGAAACCGATATAGTGAGCCTCCATGGGATCGTTTGTAACCCGTTTTTCACCCATACGTGCTTTCCATGCCTTGATGAACTCGGCATTGGCATCGGTTTCGGCAGACTGGAAGTAGTTCCAGGCAGCCAGGTGACCAACCAGATTGGTCGTGTCCAGGCCAGACAATTCTTCTTCTCCAACCGAAAAAGCAACTACAGGAATGTCATCTGCAGATACACCCGCAGCGGCCAGTTCTTTGTAGAATCCGATGTTCGCATCACCATTGATGGTTGAGATAACCCCGACCTTCTTGCCGTCTGCACCGAGCGCAACAACATCGGCCACAATTTTCGACCAATCAGAATGGCCAAATGGGGTATAGTTCACGAAGATGTCTGACTCGGGAATGCCCTTGTCTTTCAGGTACTGCTCAAGAATCTTGTTGGTTGTACGCGGATAGACGTAGTCTGTTCCAAGCAATGCAAACTTCTCAACACCCAGCTCTTCAAGATAGTAATCGGTTGCCGGGATCGCTTGCTGGTTTGGTGCAGCGCCAGTATAGAAAACATTCTTGGAAGATTCTTCACCTTCATACTGAACCGGGTAAAACAGCAATCCGTTCAGCTCTTCAATGACCGGCAATACCGACTTGCGTGATACTGACGTCCAGTTGCCAAATATTACATCAACCTTGTGAACTGTCAGCAGTTCACGGGCTTTTTCGGCGAAAAGCGGCCAATCTGAAGCCGGATCAACAACTACAGCTTCAAGTTGTTTGCCAAGAACGCCACCCTTTTTGTTTTGCTCTTCAATGAGCATTTCCATTGTATCTTTAAGCGTTGTTTCGGAGATAGCCATCGTGCCTGACAGCGAGTGAAGAATACCAACTTTGATCGTTTCAGCGAGACCCGCAACTGGTGTCGCGATTGCAAGAGAAGCGGCAAGTGCCAGCTTTTTTAACATGAGAAAACCCCTTTCTGTTCTTGCATCTGCGGAACAGCAGGTTCCGCGATAAACCTGCTTTCAAACCCTTCCCACCCCGGATTCATGAAAGCGAAAAGAAACTAGACAAATGAATGCGTTGATGTCTGTTGCTAAATTTTTGATAATGCGTTGCTTTTTTTGCATCGCTTGATTGCGAAACGGGTGGATTGGTACCTGCCTCAACCATTCCGGGACTGCGACAAGGTGCTGGGTTTTCATCGGCGACTTGTTTCACAAAACCTGCAAATACAAAAATCGTGCAACCAGCATTGGTGCTTTCAACGCATAGTAACGGGTTCTGTCAGTGGCCAAGCCGATGCCACTTTATCCGCTTGCCTGAATATGCAGATGCCGGATTGAGAAAGGTTCAAAACTTGTTGGTGGGGGTGGTGAATTCTGGTAAGGAAGCGACCCAATCATCGCGCCAAATTCATCTAAGGAACTTTTCATGCTTAACTTGAACGACCCAACCCTGTTGAGACACGCTGCCCTGGTTGGTGGAGACTGGATTGAGGCCGATGCCGAAACCGGAATCGCAGTGACCAACCCCGCGACTGGCGAGGTAATCGGTCATGTGCCAAATTTGGGCGCAAGCGAAACGCGCAGGGCGATAGAGGCCGCCGAGGCTGCCCGACATGGTTGGGCAAAGCGCACAGCCAAACAACGCAGTCAGGTACTGCGTCGCTGGTATGAGTTGATGATGGAGAACCAGGATGATCTCGGCGTCATCCTGACCGCCGAACAGGGCAAGCCGTTGGCGGAAGCCAAGGGCGAGATTGCATACGGAGCCAGTTTCATAGAATGGTTTGCCGAGGAAGCGCGTCGTACCTATGGTGATGTGACGCCGGGCCATGCACCAGACAAGCGGATCATAACCGTCAAGCAACCCATAGGGGTCGTTGCGGCCATTACACCATGGAACTTTCCGAACGCAATGATCACGCGCAAGGCAGGACCGGCATTGGCTGCAGGGTGTTCGATGGTGCTCAAACCAGCAATTCAAACACCGTTTTCTGCGATTGCGCTCGGGGTGTTGGCCGAACGGGCAGGCCTTCCCGCTAGCCTGTTTTCTGTTGTTACCGGCTCAGCCAGCGCTATCGGGGCAGA
The DNA here is from genome assembly GCA_965230715.1 of Rhizobiaceae bacterium. GTDB lineage: Bacteria > Pseudomonadota > Alphaproteobacteria > Rhizobiales > Rhizobiaceae > JAALLB01. Next base: position 222,544 of record CBDDLK010000001.1, read on the forward strand.
AATGACGTCGAGCAAGATCGTACAAAAACTGACTTTCACGGGATCAACCGGCATCGGTTCATTGTTGTATGGGCAATGCGCTCCGACAATCAAGAAACTGGGTTTGGAACTTGGTGGCAATGCACCTTTCATTGTATTCAATGATGCGGACATTGAAGAAGCTGTCGAAGGCGCGGTAATAGCCAAGTTCCGCAACAACGGACAAACTTGCGTTTGCGCAAATCGCATCTATGTGCAGGCTGAGGTATATGAAGATTTTGCCGCGAAGCTTGCGGAAAGAGTCGCTGCTTTACCAACTGGCAACGGATTTGACGAAGGCATCGTCTTTGGTCCATTGATCGACCAGGCAGCGGTTGGCAAGGTTCAAGAGCACATTGACGATGCGGTTTCAAAGGGCGGCCAAGTAACACTTGGCGGCAAGCAACACGCGCTTGGTGGCACGTTCTTTGAACCAACCATCGTTACGGGCGCCACATCGGACATGGCCGTTGCAAGTGAGGAAACCTTCGGACCGGTCGCGCCGCTTTTCAAGTTTGAAACCGAAGCTGAAGTGATCGAAGCCGCCAACAACACGGAATTTGGCTTGGCATCGTATTTCTATTCCCGCGACCTGGCACGGGTATGGAGGGTGTCTGAAGCATTGGATTACGGCATGGTAGGCGTTAACACCGGTTTGATCTCGACAGCAGAAGCCCCTTTCGGTGGCGTCAAGATGTCGGGCCTTGGTCGCGAGGGTTCACGCTACGGAATAGACGACTTCATGGAACTCAAGTACATCTGCATGGGCGGCATCAACGAAGATCCGGATGGTTCTGCATGAACCATGATGGCTTTGGGCCCTTTGAACCGACCAGAATTGGCGTTCCCTGAAACGATTTAAGGGTTTTGTGAACTGCCATTTTTGCTAATGGTCAAGTCAGGAAAAAGACACAAGATGTACAGTCAACCGATTCACGTGTGTTGCTGGACATCGTTGGCAAGGGAGAAAACCGATGAAACTCAATAAACTGGTTCTCACAGGCGCAGCTGGCCGACTGGGATCATACCTGCGCGAACCGCTCTCCAAACTGACTAGTGAACTGGTTTCAACCGACATTGTTGATAACATCGGAAAACTCTACCATGGCGAAACCTACGTGAAGGCCGATCTGGCTTCCCTCGAAGCGATGATGGAAGTTCTCAACGGCGCGGATATGGTGGTGCATTTTGGCGCCATTGGTGACGAAGCACCATTCGCCGAATTACTGGGGCCCAACTTCATTGGTGCCTACAACGTATGGGAAGCCGCGCACCAAAACAATCTTAGGCGCGTGATCTATGCAAGTTCCATTCATGCCGTCGGAATGTACCCGAAAAACCAGCGCATTGATACCGAAGTGCGACACCGTCCCGACACCTTCTACGGGCTTGCAAAATGTTTCGCCGAAGACCTGGGCAGTCTGTATTGGGACAAGCGTGGTCTTGAAAGTGTTCATCTGCGCATCCTCTCATGCGCGCAGGTTAACAATGCAAGGGCTTTGGGTTCATGGCTTTCATATGACGATCTTGTGCAACTTGTCACACGTGCCATAGACACACCTGTCACAGGATTTAGCATTGTCTATGGTGTTTCGAACAATGACCGCACGCCGGTGGATAACAGCAAGGCCCGTTTCCTTGGGTACCAACCCAAAGACAATGCCGAACAGTTTGCCGACGAGGTGCTGGCGGATGAACCTCTCATGGATCCGCACAATCCATCACACATGTGTCACGGTGGTCCGTTTGCAGGCGTTGAACTTGGTAATAGCGGCGTTGCAACAATGAACATTGTAAACGATGCCAAGAAAACCTGACGGTCATAGACGCTTGCTTGGCGAAACAGTTTCGCTTGGCAGAACCAGAAACCAAACTCGGTTTGTGTTTCGATGACTTTTGTCAAAGACCCATCAATCTTGCCCGAAAGGAGCGGGTTAAAACTACTTGCTGGTCCGGATTTCTTCGATCAATCTTTTCTCGAGAGTCCTGATTTCAGCACTTAGCTCCCGTTTGACGACTTCAAGCTCTTTCTGCGCTTCCTCCTCGGCATCGTGGTGCATCGCGTTTACAATGATCGCAATAAACAGATTGAGCATCGTGAAAGTTGTCACGAGAATGTAGGTAACAAAGAACATCCAGGCATAGGGATATTCCTCCATGACGGGTCGAACGATGCCCATTGACCAGCTTTCCAGCGTCATGATCTGAAACAGGGTGTACATTGTCTTTCCCAGTGTGCCAAACCATTGCGGAAATGAAGACGCGAAAAGATGTGTCCCAAGAACAGAAAAAATGTAGAAAAACAACAGCATGATCGTCGCGACGGAGGCGATGCCCGGAATTGCGGCAAACAGGCCTTCGATTACTTTACGCATGGTTGGAACGGCTGAAAGCAGACGAAGCACGCGCAACACCCTCAATGCTCGCAACGCGGCAAATGCCTCACTTGCCGGAACGAGCGCAATGGCAACCACCGCAAGATCGAACAAGCTCCAAGGCTGCTTCAAAAAATCAAACCTGTAAACAAACATTCGCAGGGCAATCTCCACAATGAAGATATAGAGAATAAGCGCATCGATCGCTTTCAACAGCGTACCATGCTGCAGCATGATGCTCTGGGATGTTTCCAAGCCAAGTATAATGGAGTTGACAACAATCAGTATGATGATCGAATTATGGAAAATCCTGCTCTCAATGATTTCCCCCAATCTTTGAACCATGATGTGTGCCTCGAACTATCTGATGATTGTTTGCGCGCGCTGCGACCACAGAGTCTCGTTATTCCAGTGATCTGCGAACCAGGTACCGATCAGCGAAAATCTATGGCAATTGTCAAGTTTGCAAGTTGTCTTGGGTTTCGAAAAACTCATATGCAAAGCGCGTAGCCGGAACCGCAATGATCAATTCATGTGCCACAAAACGTAATGTATTTCCCGAACCCGTCCGGTGCCGGTTCGGCGTATTTTTCTGAGTTGTCTGCTTGATCATAGGGACGAGAAACCCTTGCAAGCAACATGTTAAACGGATCCATATCGCCCTCATCCGCTGCCGCAAGCGCTTCTTCAACCTTGTGATTTCGGGGAATATATAACGGGTTTGTGCAATCCATCGCAGCAGCACGCGCTCCAGCGTCGCCGTCTTCATGCGATCCCCGTTCCGCAAAAACCTTCAGCCATTCAGCAAATTTTTTTTCTGGGTCGTCAAACAGGTTCTTCGCACCTGTTTCATCTCCCCGGACCACATTGGCCAACTCTCTGAACAAACTAGTGAAATCCACATTTTGTCCATTCATGGCCTCGTGCAGAGAATTGGCGAGACTTAAATCTTCATCCCGACAGGTCATCCATCCAAGTTTCGCACGCACACCATCGAGCCATTCGTTCTGGTAAATCGCAGGAAACGCAGTCACCTCGTCCGTTAGCAAACGAACCGCGCCATCGCGATCATCCGGACAAACAAGTTCGATCAGGCATTCTGCAAGGCGGGCCAAGTTCCATTGTGCGATCGCAGGTTGATTTCCATATGCATACCTGCCTTGTTCATCTATGGAGCTAAACACAGTATTGGGGTCATAGTAATCCATGAACGCGCATGGCCCGTAATCAATGGTTTCGCCCGAAATTGTCATGTTGTCGGTGTTCATGACACCATGCACGAAACCCGCCAAGACCCACTTTGCGATGAGTTTTGCCTGCCTGTCGCGAACCTGACGAAACAACTCGATGTATTTGTCTTCACGCTCCGACAATTCCGAATAATGACGTTTAATTGCATAATCGGCTAACTGGCGAACTTTTTCAGTTTGCCCGCGCGAAGCAAAAAACTGAAACGTTCCGACCCGTATGTGAGATGAGGCAACCCTTGCCAGAACCGCTCCTGTTTCAAGCCGTTCACGAAAAATCATCTCGCCGGTAGTAGTCGCGGCAAGTGCTCTTGTTGTGGGAATGCCAAGACCGTGCATGGCTTCACCCATCAGATACTCTCGCAACACCGGACCCAAGCCCGCCTTTCCGTCACCACCACGAGAGAACGGCGTTCGCCCGGAACCCTTCAATTGAAGATCCTTGCGTTGACCTTTACCATCAATCAGTTCACCGACGAGAAGCGCCCGCCCGTCACCCAACTGGGGAGAAAAACCACCAAACTGATGACCGGCATATGCCATGGATATGGATGCGCTGTTCGTCGGCATTTCGGATCCACTCAGCATTGCGGCGCCCTCTTTCGAGTTCAGTTTCCCGATGTTCAGCCCCAACTCCTCTGCCAGTTCTGCGTTTAGCAATATGATTTGCGGTTGGGGTGCCTTCTCTCCCGAAACAGGAACAAAAAAACCTTCCATTTCGCGTTCGAAACTGTTGTCGAACGCAATGTCCAAATTATTTGCCATTTTCGCCAAACCTACTCGGCAGCGTTGCGCTTTGGCAGCACCCAATCAGGCCGCGCGAAGTGGCACGTATAGCCATTCGGATAACGTTCAAGATAATCCTGATGCTCCGCTTCGGCTTCCCAGAATTCCCCGACCGGTTCAACTTCTGTCACTACTTTACCTGGCCAGAGACCAGAAGCGTCAACGTCTGCGATGGTATCCATTGCTGTTTGTTTTTGTTCATCCGAAACATAATAGATTGCAGAGCGATAGCTCGTGCCCACGTCGTTGCCCTGTTGGTTTGTAGTGGAAGGGTCGTGTATCTGAAAGAAGAACTCCAGCAACTTCCGATAGCTGGTTTTTTCCGGATCAAATACGATCTCGATACCCTCGGCATGAGTGCCATGATTTTTGTACGTTGCATTGTTTACGTTACCACCCGTGTATCCAACCCGGGTTGCCAAGACACCAGGCAATTTGCGTATGAGGTCCTGCATTCCCCAAAAACACCCGCCCGCCAGTACCGCACGTTCAGTCATTTCGGTCTCCTTCAATCTGGTCGATATAGTCGCCATATCCCTGGGCATCCATTTCAGCTTTGGGAACAAACCTGAGAGATGCCGAATTGATACAATACCGCAAACCGCCTGCTTCTGCGGGACCGTCATTGAATACGTGCCCCAGATGGCTGTCACCGTGCAGGGACCTTACCTCGATTCGGCGCATTCCATGTGAAGCATCAAAATGCTCGGTTACGTTCTTGCTGACAATCGGCTTGGAAAAAGCAGGCCAACCACACCCTGAATTGAACTTCTGGGAGGAGGCAAACAACGGTTCGCCAGAGACGATGTCGACATAAATACCCGGCTCGAAATGTTTGTCGTATTCACCGGTAAAAGGCCGCTCAGTACCGCCTTCCTGCGTGACATAATACTGTTCGGGTGAAAGACGCTCGATGGCTTCTTTGGTTCTTCCAAATTTCATGAAACCTCTCCTGTGTTCAAACCACATATGGGTATCATCGCTGACCCGGTCCAGTTATGGGAATAAATGTAATCAAAGCGCTAGCTGAAACAACCTGTTGATTTGAAGCCTGATTGCAATATGTTGCGTTCAGTTTAGTGCAAATGAAACAGGCACATTGAATGACCAGGCTAGCAGAAAAATTCAACCAACTGAGACCTGAAGGCAAGAAGGCATTTGTTGCCTATGTAATGGCGGGTGACCCTGATTACGATCGGTCACTGACAGTCATGAAGGGATTGCCTGACGCCGGGGTTGATGTGATTGAACTCGGTATGCCCTTTACAGACCCGATGGCTGACGGCCCGACAATACAGCTGGCGGGTCAACGGGCGCTGGACGCCGATATGACGCTAGACAAGACCCTTCAAATGGTACGGGAGTTCAGGGTAGATGACAGTGCCACACCTGTAGTCATGATGGGTTATTACAATCCGATATATTCCAAAGGGGTGGACAAGTTTCTCGCCGAAGCCAAAGAGGCGGGCATTGACGGATTGATTGTTGTGGATCTCCCTCCGGAAGAAGATGAAGAATTGTGTCTTCCGGCAAATGCCGCCGGGATCAGTTTCATCCGGCTGGCCACACCTACCTCTGACGAAAAACGCCTTCCGAAGGTCCTGCAAAACACCACAGGATTTGTCTATTACGTTTCCATGACCGGCATTACTGGTTCAGCTGACGTTCAAGCGGAGGCGGTGGCACCTGAGGTTTCGCGGATCAAACAAAATACGGACCTTCCTGTTGTTGTGGGGTTTGGCATAAAAACACCCGAAGCGGTGGAATCCATCGCAAATGTGGCAGACGGCGTCGTCGTCGGTTCGGCGATCGTTGAGCGCATCGGCAGAGGCGATTCAGCGGAAGATGTATTGGCGTTTGTTGCATCGCTAAGTGCAGCAACACGCGGCTAACGGAGGCTGGCATGAATGAGAACCTTGTAAACAGTTTCATCACCGGCCCTGATGAGAAAGGTCGTTTTGGCAAGTTCGGCGGACGGTTTGTTTCCGAAACCCTGATGCCACTCATCCTGGATCTTGAAACGGAATACGAAAAGGCAAAGACCGACCAGTCGTTCTGGGACGAGATGGGATATTTGTGGAAACACTATGTTGGGCGCCCATCACCACTGTATTTTGCCGAACGACTGACCGAACGCCTCGGTGGCGCAAAAATCTACATGAAGCGGGACGAGCTTAATCACACCGGAGCGCACAAGATCAACAACGTCCTGGGACAGATAATACTGGCAAGGCGGATGGGAAAGACACGTATCATTGCCGAGACGGGTGCAGGTCAGCATGGCGTTGCCACAGCGACGGTGTGTGCGAAGTTTGGTTTGAAATGCGTGGTCTATATGGGAGCGCATGATGTTGAAAGGCAGTCTCCCAACGTTTTCCGTATGCGCCTGTTGGGGGCAGAGGTCATTCCGGTAACCAGCGGGCGTGGCACCCTCAAGGATGCCATGAACGACGCATTGAGGGACTGGGTCACAAATGTGCGCGATACCTTCTATTGCATTGGAACGGTTGCAGGACCGCATCCCTACCCGGCGATGGTAAGGGATTTTCAATCTATCATTGGAAAGGAAGCAAAGGCCCAGATGAACGAGGCAGAGGGCAGGCTTCCTGACACGATCATTGCTGCCATTGGTGGCGGTTCGAACGCAATGGGTCTGTTTTTTCCGTTTCTCGACGATCCTTCCGTCACCATTATCGGTGTAGAAGCAGGCGGCAAGGGGGTGGACAGCAACATGGAGCACTGTGCTTCCCTGACGGGTGGGCGCCCTGGTGTTCTGCATGGCAACCGGACCTATCTTTTGCAGGATGATGACGGTCAGATTTTGGAAGGCTATTCGATTTCTGCCGGACTCGATTACCCCGGTATTGGACCCGAACATAGCTGGTTGCATGACGTCGGGCGCGCGCAATATGTATCGGTAACCGACAAGGAAGCATTGGCAGCATTCCAACTTTCTTGCGAAACCGAAGGCATTATCCCGGCCCTGGAACCATGTCATGCATTGGCGCATGTTGCCAAGATCGCACCTGAGTTGCCGACCGATCACATCATATGCATGAACATGTGCGGGAGAGGGGACAAAGACATATTTACCGTTGCCCGGCACCTTGGCTTTGACATGGGTGGCCCGGAAGGTCGGAACGCCGACTAGCCACCAACTTATGCACGCTGTCACAGGGTTGTAATACGGAGCAGGTTAGTAAACTGCTTCGCAATCGGGAGATTGAAATGTCGGAATACTCATTCAAGCAGAAACTTGGTGCCGAGATTGTAGGCACTGCAATGTTACTGGCAACGGTTGTGGGATCAGGAATCATGGGTGAATCGCTCGCCGGTGGAAATGTCGCCATTGCCTTGCTTGGAAATACAATTCCAACGGGTGCCATCCTGATTGTTCTCATTACCATGCTTGGACCGGTCTCCGGCGCCCATTTCAATCCGGCGGTTACGTTTGCGTTCTGGTTGCGCGGCGAGATCAGCACGGATGACAGCATAAAGTATGTCGCCGGTCAAATCCTTGGCGGCCTTGTCGGCGTATGGCTTGCGCATGTGATGTTTGACTTGAGCATCGTCCAGGCGTCAGAAAAATCACGCATCGGTACAGGTCAATGGAGTGCCGAAATCGTTGCAACGTTCGGGCTTGTGACAACCATATTTGGTACTCTGAGATTCAAGCCCGATGCTGTTCCAGCTGCGGTCGGACTTTATATAACGGCTGCATACTGGTTTACCGCCTCCACCTCGTTTGCAAATCCGGCTGTAACCATCGCACGTTCATTTACCGATACATTCTCCGGTATTTACATGCTACATATGCCCATGTTCGTAATTGCACAATTGATTGGTGCCGCAATCGCCTTCGCCTATTGCAAGTGGCAATTTGAAGGTTCGAAGGATTAGTTCGAAGACCTCATAATACCGGACATCAAGCGGTAAGGGCTATGCATCAACCATGTTGGTTGTCTTGCAAGGCACCAGATTGTCAAACATCATGATTGCGGTATTGCGCCAGGTAAACCTGCTCGCATAACTGATCGCATCTTCCGATTTGAGTTTCACTGCGCCTTCAACTGCTTTTTCCAGATCATCGTCCAGAAACCCGGAAAAACCGTGTTCAACCACATCAATTGGCCCCGCGCACGGATATGCCGCCACAGGCAAACCGCAAGCCATCGCTTCAAGCATCACCAAACCGAACGTATCTGTTTTGCTTGGAAACACGAATATATCACCCTTGTTGATTTCACGGGCGAGTTCTTCCTTGAACAGGTAGCCGGTAAACACGGCATCTGGGTACTTCTTTGCAAGCTGCGAACGATTCGGACCATCTCCAATGACCAGTTTCGTTCCCCCTGTTTTGAGATTCAGGAAGTCATCAATCCCCTTTTCGACCGCCAGGCGACCAACATAGACAAGGATCGGATGTTGCCATTCGTCGTTTGGCTTTTCGCCATAATCCTGGAAATTGTCCTGGTCTACACCGCGGGTCCATGTCACTACATTGCTGAATCCGCGCTCCTCGAGATCCTTGCTAATGGTCTTTGTTGGGGTAAGTACCGCCTTGCTTGGACCGTGAAACCAGCGCAAGATTGAATACGAAAATGCCTTCACACCAGGAAGGGGAAGCCTGGCTTCAGCATATTCGGCAAACCGTGTGTGATAGCCTGTCGTAAATGCAAGGCCGTGCTTCATGCAATACCGGCGCATCTGAAACCCGATCGGTCCTTCGGTGGCAATGTGAATGAATTCCGGATCAAATTCGGAGACCATGTCACCGATCTCTTTCAATGATATCCAGGCAAGACGAATTTCCGGGTAGGTTGGCATCGGCAAGGTTTTCTTGCCTTCATGCGACAAGAGAAAGACCTCGTGTCCCAATTCCCTTAAATTCGTAACTACATTATCGAGAGTGCGTACAACCCCGTTAACCTGCGGATACCAAGCGTCCGTCGCTATCATCAAGCGCTTCGGGCTCGTCTTCTTCAACACTTTCTCCCTGATAAATTGTCCAGTCCAGCAATTCGAATGAACCGTCTTCATGTTCCACCAGCGCAGAGCAGGATTCTACCCAGTCGCCATCATTACAGTAGTGGATTCCGTCGATCATCCGCATTTCCGGGGTGTGAATATGTCCGCAAATAACGCCATCGACCTTCTTGCTCTTGGCTTTCAGTACGACTGCATCTTCGAAATTGCCGATAAACTCTACCGCGCGTTTTACCTTGCGTTTCAAAAATGCGGACAGCGACCAGTATGGTAGTCCGAACCAGCGACGGACCTTGTTGAAATAATGATTGAAATTCACCGCAAATTCATATGCGCGATCACCCAGAAATGCGAGCCATTTGGCATAGCGTACAACTGTGTCAAACTCATCACCATGCAACACAAGGTATTTCTTGCCATCGGCTGTGTTGTGAATATCACTCATCTTGATGTTCACCGAGCCAAGGCTTTGGGCGGTAAAGGCACGAAAAGCCTCGTCGTGATTACCCGGAATATAAACGATCTTGGTCCCCTTGCGTCCCTTGCGCAGAAGCTTTTGGATCACATCGTTGTGGCTTTGGTCCCAATGCCATTTTCGTTTCAACGCCCAGTTATCGATGACATCACCAACGAGATACAAGGTGTCCGATTCGGTATTCTTCAGAAAATGCAGAAGCAAGTCAGTTCGCGAACGCCGTGTTCCCAAATGCAAATCAGAGATGAAAATCGTCCGGTAACGGGCTTTCTCAGTCTTTTTCTCAGACACAATTGTTCCTGCTTTTCTTGATGGTTCCAATCACCGACAGCAATAACAGTCATGCCTGTTGCCGTGATCAGAACTTGATGCGTTTTGGGAAAGAAAATTCCCGATCAAAACTCGGATGGCCCGTCTTGGGTGGTTTCAGGTTGGATGCAAGATTATAGGTTCGCATTCGCAGGGTGCGTATCAACTCGTCACGATCTGCAAATCTTTCAATCTCCCTGGGGGTTATTGGTTCACCAACAACAAACTCAAACTCGCTGCCGATTCGCCGCGCTGTCTCGAAGAAAAACAATGCAAGCCGCATTGTGTAACTATAATGACTGGCAATCTGGAAAAGACGTGAATTTTGTCCGCCGAAGAACACCGGAATCACGGTAGCTCCCGATTTTTTTATGATTTTTGCCGCAAACGGATGCCAGGCGGTATCCACAGCAGGTCCCTTGTGCGGTTTTTCGCTAACCGCAACGCCACCGGCTGGAAAAATTCCCACTGCTCCGCCGTCCATCAAGGTTCGCAGCGCCCGCTTGCGTGTATCAATATTTGTTTGCAACGCCTCCCGGGTGCCGGAAAAATCGACCGGCAACAAACTGCCTTTGGCATCAGGGGCCTGGCACAGCACATGATTCGCCATCACCTTGACATCCGGACGGGCCTTTCGAGCAAGCCATGCCAGCACGATGCCATCGAGCACGCCATAGGGATGGTTTGCGATAAATACGACTGGACCTTCCTGGGGTATTTTTTTCAGCGGATTCTCGTCTACAGGTAAGCGCAATTGCAACAATTCCACCGCACGTTGGAAGAAATCGCGTGTGGAAATGTCTTCTTCAAGAAACTCTTCATAGAGTCCCTTCAATTTGTGCTGACCTCCGATCGCTTCGACGAATTTTATGAAGCTTCGTTGAGGTCGTGGCTGCTCTGGCGTCGAGTAGGTGAACTCAATCGAGTTTTTGGAGGATCTGAGCTTGTCCATAAAAACTGACCTTCAATCAATTGCGGTTCGGTATCCCAGCAATATGACAATTAGAAGAAGGTTTTGTGAAGCCCTTATGACAAAAATAACCCAAGGAGTCGCGACGAAACCCCAAATTTCAAGGGGTCTGCGAACCGAGACTTTGTGTTTTCCACACTTGAGCGGACTTGGCCTTTACGAACCTTAAGTCAGAGGAACGATACGGATTTCCACACGACGATTTGCTGCCTTGCCAGCAGCTGAAGCGTTGTCAGCGATTGGGCGGGTTTCACCGTAGCCGATGATTCTCAATCTTCTGGCGTCCACACCCTGGCTATTGAGATACCGTGCTACTGAGACTGCCCGGCGTTCCGAAAGCTGTTGGTTGGAAATATCATCACCATCGCTATCGGTATGGCCATCCACATCGAGAAGGGTACGAGGGTATTTGTTCAAGACGATCGCGACAGAATTCAGCACGTTGTAGAAGTTAGCGTTCAAGGCATCCTGGCCGGAAGCAAAGGTCACGTTTGACGGCATGTTCAAGACAATATCATTGCCGACCCGTGAAACACTGACGCCCGAATTAACAAGTTGTTGGCGCAGCTCCTGTTCCTGTTTGTCCTGATAGGCACCGACGGTACCACCCACCAACAAACCCACCCCTGCGCCAATCAGTGCCGATTTGCGCTTGTCATCGCCAGATTTGTCTTTTGCTACAAGAAGGCCGCCCAAAGCGCCTACTGCCGCACCGATTCCGGCGCCGGTAGCGGTATTGTTGACCTGGCGCTTGCCAGTAAGCGGATCGGTGGTGTTCGTACAAGCGGCCAGTGCAATTGTTGTAGCCGTCACGATGGCAATGCGTTTCATTTTTATTTCCCAATGAATATTCAACCGGATTTCACGCGGTTTAGGTTAATATTCTGTCAAACAACGGACAAAATTCCGCGACGGGGTCACAAAACAGGGAAAGTGGGCCAATTTGCGGCAAACGCGAAACCGGTATCTCAATCAAGGAAGCGCTGGTCAAACGGATAGTTTGTCAGATTTTCATACCCGGTCTCCGTGACCAGTATCTGATCTTCGAGCTTTATTGAAAAACCGGCCTCCGCCGAACCAACAAGCGCTTCCACACACAACATCATGCCGGGTTGCAATTCGTAGTCAAAGGAACCTTTGCGCCATTCCTTCGGATAGGCAATCAACGGCCATTCATCACACAACCCCACTCCATGAAAGCGGCAACTGTATTGACCGGGAACCAATTCCTCTTTCAGCTGATGACCTCCGAAAGTCAAGTGCTCGAAAGACACGCCCGGTGCAACCAGTTCCATGTTGGTTGATATGTGTTCATGGGCAATCTTGTAGTATTCTTTCATCTTGTCGGTTGGCTGACCGGGCCCGGTAAACCAGGTGCGGGATATATCAACGCACATGCCGTAAACGCCGATCAAATCAGTATCAAACGCGAGAACTTCATCTTCGGCAACGATTCGCGGACCGCATTCCTGAAACCACGGAAAAGTCCTGGGGCCGCTTGTCAGCAGTCTGGTTTCTATCCACTCTCCACCACGTTTGATGTTTTCGGAATGCAGAACGGCCCATATATCATCCTCACTCATGCCGGCTGCAACAGATGTTTCCATGACATAACATGACTGCTCACACGAATGGATCGCGCAGCGCATCGCCCTGATTTCTTCGGCTCCCTTGATGGAACGGGCTTTTTCGGTAACTTCTTCACCGGGCATCACCTCAAGACCGGCTGATTCCAGCGCCCTGAGGCCTTCAATCATGATTTTGTCGACTGCAATCTTTTTGTTTGTTCCCGAATGCAGGCGCATCAGCTCGCAAATTTCGCCTGCAAAGCTGTGTGCATCCTTTTCACCCAGGTCGCCGGAGGAGAAATAAAACAAGGATGCACCGCTACGAACTTCCCTTACCAGCGGGTTATGGTCGGCAAGAAATGGCGAATTCTTGTAGTCCCAGAGCACCATGTAGCCGTCAGAAAAAACCATGCACGCGCGGAACGGGTTATGGGTATTCCAAAGCTGCATGTTCGTGCTGTCCGTAGCATAGCGAATGTTCAGCGGATCAGTCATTAGCAAAGCACCATATTCGCGCTTGTTGATTCCGCCGATCAACCGATCAAGTCGATATCGGCGCATTGCCTGTAAATCGGGAGCCTGCAATCCAGCAGTTTCCCATTCCGCAAATGCAAGCGCCGTCGGCCCAATTTCAATGCGATCATTGTCGTTCGGCGAGCCGTCGGGTTTCACCGTTGATTTGCCAAACGGATCAATTTTCCGGTTCTCAATTGAATAAGCGGAATCTACTGGCATGGTTCATCCTCCCGAAGGCAATTGTTAAGCAGCAAATACCCGTTTGAAAGCGACAACAACGCCTAAACTGCGCTGTTTGCGCCATCGCAGATTTGCTGGCGAATTGATTTTTTTGTAGCTATAACCTCCTGATTACCAAACCGGAGAACATCGTTTTGACAATCAGATTTCACAAGGGCGACTTGCCCGATCTTGGCAATTATCCGGGCAGCGTGGCAGTGGATTCAGAAACCCTTGGCCTTAACCCGCTTCGTGACCGGCTTTGTGTCGTTCAATTGTCACCTGGCGACGGAACCGCTGACGTCATTCAGATTGCAAAGGGTCAAAAGGAAGCACCAAATCTGAAGAGTCTTCTGGAAGATTCGGATCGCGAAATCATTTTTCATTTTGCCCGTTTCGATGTGGCAGTCTTGTTTCATGCGCTTGGAATCGATTGCAACCACATATACTGCACAAAAGTTGCCTCGAAACTCACCCGTACCTATACGGACCGCCATGGCCTCAAGGATCTGGTGCGTGAACTGCTGAATGTCGACATTTCTAAGCAGCAACAAAGCTCTGACTGGGCCGCGGAAACCCTGTCCCAGGCACAAATGGAATATGCTGCTTCTGATGTGCTCCATCTGCACGAGTTGAAGGCTCATCTGGATCGCCGCCTCCAGCGCGAAGAGCGCACTGACATTGCGAAATCCTGCTTTGATTTTCTGCCCAGCAGGGCGAAACTGGACCTTATGGGCTGGCCGGAAACAGACATATTCGCCCACAGTTGAACCTAAATCTTCCGCAATGACACAAAAACACCATCAAGTTTTGACATCAGGCATTCGATTTCATTGACAATTTCGTTCATTCAACGCTATTTCGACAGGCAGTGAGCTTGAACCAACCCAACCCAGAAGCAACCGGTATGCGCCATGCAAAGCCTGTTCAACCGCCTTCGGTTGAGCTTGCAGGGAGGCAGGTCGAGGAGTTCGTCAATGGTGGTAACAGGGTTCAGGAGTTTGCGAAGGCTGCCAAGCATAGCGATCGTGTCCGGCAACTGAAGATTGTTTTACCTGTCGCAGGGGTTCTAATATTGCTGCTGATAGTGGCTGCATTTGTAGCACGCCAGCTTTTTGTTCCCCAAATCAAACTTGGAAATATTGTTTATGACGATGGCAAACTCGTCATGGAAAATCCCAATCTCAAAGGTGTTGACCAGAAACAAAGACCATACAAGCTGTCGGCACTCAAAGCGGTGCAAGACGCAGCAGACCCAACCAAGGTGGAACTCGTCGAAGTAAATGCGACACTTCCTGTTGATGGTGAAGGAAGCGCGGATATTTTTGCCGGCAACGCCCTTTATGACGCCGAAGTTAAAACACTAAAGTTACGAAAGAACGTGGTCGTGACCACTGCAACCGGAATTACCATTGCGTTTGAACAGGCAGATGTTGATGTCGACAAAGGTTGGATGCGAACACACAGCCCGATTTCTGCGAGCAGCCCCGAGGCAGACCTGAATGCTGATACACTTTTTGTAGAGGAAGGCGGCAAACGGATGGTATTCGAGGGCAATGTAAAGATGACGCTACGCCCCCGACAAATGCGGGAGCGCGGGAACAAAATGAAGGGACAAAGATGAAAGCCTTCAGCCTGGGAATTGTCCTTGTTCTTGCTCTTTTTTGCTCGCCAATGGCAGCAAATGCACAATCCTTTGGCGATGCGTTTGGCGGCATGGGCAACAATGATGAACCCATTCAGATTGAAGCTGACAAGCTGGAGATCATAGACACCCAAAACACTGCGCTGTTGACCGGCAATGTTACCGTTGTTCAGGGAAAGACGATCCTCAAGGCAAGAACCATCAAGGTCTACTATCTCAAGCCGTCGGAAAGCAACAAATCCAACAATGGGATAAGAAAAATCGAGGCGAGCAGCAAGGTTGCAGTTCGCTCGGGGGACAACCACGTTACCGCTGACAAGGCGACCATCGACATGGTTACAGAATTCGTTACTCTAAGTGGTAACGTGCTGATTTCACAAGGCAACAACATCGTCAAGGGTTGTCAGGCGAGCGTAAACCTGAAAACCAACGTTTCACAGGTGAAACCCTGCAAGGGTCAGGGCAGCGGCGGCGGACGCATCAAGATTCTTCTGGATCCAAAATCACGGAAACAGAACTGATCCACCAATCTTGCTGGCGTCGATTAGACTTTTTTAACCCTGTTCAGTATTTTTGGTGCTGTAGGAAGAAACTCTCACATGCTGAACCGAGTCACAAAACTGTTGCCCCATGAGTGGTTCAAACGCCCCCGCTCCGGTACCGTACAGAACCGGAAATCGGCGGTCATCGGGTACAAGAAAGTGTGGCGGCCAGCGCTGTTCCGGACGCAGCAGAGTATCAGGGAACCCTCGCTGTAACCGGCTTGCAGAAAAGTTACAAAGGCCGAACGGTGGTCAGAGATGTCAGCCTCCATGTGAGGCGCGGTGAAGCGGTCGGCTTGCTGGGTCCAAACGGTGCAGGGAAAACGACAAGCTTCTACATGATCACGGGTCTTGTTCGTCCGGATGCAGGAAACATCTTCCTTGACGGCCACGTCATTACCGAAACACCAATGTACCGACGTGCCCGTCTTGGCATTGGATACCTTCCGCAAGAAGCCAGCATTTTCAGAGGGTTAAGTGTTGAAAACAACATTCGGGCTGTCCTCGAAGTCGTTGAGAAAGACAAGAAACAAAGAGAAATACAGCTTGATGCATTACTCGAAGAATTTTCAATTTCTCATCTGCGCAAGTCTCCTTCCATTGCGCTGTCCGGTGGTGAGCGGCGGCGTTGCGAAATTGCCCGTGCCCTTGCAACGCGTCCGTCCTTTATGCTTCTGGACGAGCCTTTCGCAGGTATTGATCCCATCGCGGTGGGCGATATTCAGGACCTGGTCAAGCACCTGAAAAAACGCAACATCGGCGTTCTAATCACCGATCACAATGTACGCGAAACCCTTAGCCTTATCGACCGTGCCTATATTCTCCATGCCGGCAGTGTTCTCACCCATGGCGACCCATCCCAAATCGTGGCCAACCCTGATGTGCGCCGGTTCTATCTGGGCGAGCAGTTTACACTTTAGGAACCCGTTTTTGTTAGCCTACCTGTAAACCAGCAGCAAATAGCCGGTACAAATAACAACAGGTGGTGACCAAATGGCAACGGGTGCCAGACTCCAGCTAAAGCAATCTCAGTCGTTGCATATGACGCCGCAACTGATGCAGTCCATCAAACTGCTTCAATTCGGTCATGCAGAGTTGATTGAGTATGTGAAGGAAGAGGTTGAACGCAATCCTCTGCTTGAGTTGACCGACGAAACAGTTTCCGAACCTCCTTTTGGTGATAAACCAACCGGTACACAATCGGATGAACCAGGCAACTCTGGTGAGGGGTATGCCGAGCAAACCACCGAAATTGGACCAGAGACAGAAGATGTCTTTGAAAACGAGCCGAAGAACGCGGAATCTGCGTTTTCTTCCACCCGGACGGGAAATACGGCAACCCAGGCACAGGCTGGGGACTACGATTTCATCTCCAATGTCGGAGAAGTGGTCTCGCTTGCTCAAACACTTGAATTTCAGATCGCAATGAATGTCGACGATGAAACCCTGCGCGAAGTTGCAAATTATATTGCCAATGCAGTTGATGATGACGGATATTTTCGAGAAGATCTGGCGGCAACGGCAATACATCTCGGGGTCAGTGAAGAGACTGTTCGCAATGCGCTGAAACATGTTCAGGCACTGGAGCCCTGCGGTATTGGAGCAAGAGACCTGGCCGAGTGTTTGAAGCTGCAATTGGTGGAAAAGGGCCGGTTCAGTTCCGCAATGCAAACACTGATCGGCAATCTCGATCTATTGGCAAAACGGGAATTCATCAAACTGAAACGGCTTTGCCGGGTTAACACCCAAGAGCTTGGTGACATGATTGAGCAAATCAAGACTCTCGACCCGCGCCCGGCCGCTCGTTACCTGCCAGTTCTTGCAGATACCATTGTACCAGACGTGATGGTCACCATGAAGAATGATGGCAGTTGGAGTATCGATCTCAATCCGGACACCCTTCCCAACCTCTTGGTGAACAGGCATTACCATGCCGAATTGGCATCGGCTGTTGGAGAAGGTGAGGCAAAGATCTTTGTCGATGATTGCTTCACAAAAGCAAAATGGCTTGAGCGCAGTCTTGATCAGCGCGCACAAACCATTCTGAAAGTCACAGCCGAGATTGTACGCCAGCAGGACATGTTTTTTGCGGAAGGCGTTGAGCATTTGCGGCCAATGAATCTTGCCACCATCGCTTCTGCCATCAAAATGCATGAATCCACAGTAAGCCGTGTAACATCGAACAAATATCTTCTATGTGATCAGGGGATTTTTGAACTCAAGTATTTTTTCTCATCTGCCATTGCGTCTGCAGACGATGATTGCGAGCAACGATCTTCCCAGTCTGTGAAGCACCAAATCAAAAAACTTGTAGATGCTGAAGACCCACAAAAGGTGCTTTCTGATGACAAGATTGTCGAGCAGCTTCAGCAAACCGGCATTGATGTCGCACGGCGCACGGTTGCCAAGTATCGCGATGCGATGAAAATTCCATCCTCTGTGCAGCGCAGACGAGAAAAAAACAGCGTTTTGTGAATTATTGTTCACCGCCTAAAGAACGACCTGCGACGATTGGCACATTCTAAGAATTCCATTCCCTGACCAAACGAGTTAAGCTGGTCAAAAAGCAAAAGAGGAATGACATGAATCTGCAAATTTCCGGCAAACACATGAACGTAGGCGAGGCCCTGACCCAGCGCATAGAAGAACGGGTTGAAGAGGCCGTTACAAAGTATTTCCAGGGAGGTTTTACCGGGCATGTAACGCTTGAAAAGCAAGGCAACCGATTTGCCTGCGATTGTATAATTCATCTTGACAGCAACATGAGTTTGCAAAGCACGGCACCAGACCAGGATCCCACTGCGGCTTTTGAAGCAGCGGCAGACAAGATCGAAAAACGCTTGCGCAGGTACAAGCGTCGGCTGAAAGACCATCATGGACGCGCTTCAAAAGATGCCCGTGCTGAAGCTGCCTACGCGATTGTTGAGCATCCAGATCCCGAAGAAGAGATTCCCGATGACTACAACCCGGTGATTATCGCCGAATCATTGCGGAGCATTCGCGAGCAAAGCGTTGCTGAGGCGGTGATGCAACTTGATTTGACGGATGACGCGGTGGTTGTTTTCACCAACGCCGGGAACGGAAAAACAAACGTTGTTTATCGCCGGTCTGATGGAAACATCGGTTGGGTTGACCCCAATTAGCATGGGTTCGAACAAACGCATGTGACCTTGCTGAAAACCGGGACATTTTCGGTTTTCAGACCACAACAGAACAACAAGGGTAAGTCCCTTCTTCAAAAATATATACGCGCCGCCCGAAACGGGTCAGGCCATTTCATATTTGTACAGCCGGTTACCATGGGTAACCGGTCGTTACTTACCAGAATTGATCGAAATCTTTCTTACCGTTCGTTCCGGTTGCAGCCGAACGAGATTGATCGATAGCATTCCGTTTGTAAGCACTGCATCGCTTACTTCCACACCCTCGGCAAGCACGAACACTTTTTGAAACTGGCGCGCTGCTATGCCACGATGAAGATAATGGCGCTCAGCATCGTCCACCTGTTTGCCACGAACGGTTAACTGGTTTTCCTCAATGCTGATGTCAAGTTCATCTTCCTTGAAGCCGGCAACCGCGAGCGTGATCTTCAGCACGTCACGGGACTGGTCACCCTCATTTGATATCCGCTCAATGTTATAGGGCGGATAACCATCGTTGCTGTTTTTCGCAGCACGTTCAAGGACACGCTCGATCTCGTCGAAGCCAAGCATCAGCGGATTTGTAAAACCGGTCAGTCTGCTCATGTTTACCTATCTTGTCGTCCAGTTTTGAATATGCACCTTGAAGCGCACCTCTTCAACATAAACCATTTGTACAATTTGACTTTCGTGCAACGGGTGCTAGTCAATGCAGCCAGATACAAGGAGAAACTTATGTCAGACAGAATAAGGGTCGGCGGGCTCAATGTCGATGCCCGCTTGCACAGCTTTGTAGAAAATCAAGCATTGCCCGGAACAGGGCTCCTTGCCGAAAAATTCTGGGCCGAATTTGAGGCAATTATCACTGACTTCACTGCTCGCAACAAAGCTCTGCTGGCAAAACGCGATGACCTGCAAGCCAAGCTCGACGAATGGCATCAGGACAAGGGCACCAACTATACCTTGGAAGAGTACAGGGCATTTTTGACCGATATCGGATATCTTGTTCCCGAGGGCGGCCAATTCTCCATTGATACCGCAGATGTTGACCCTGAGATTGCAGTTACCGCCGGACCACAGCTGGTTGTTCCCATTACCAATGCCCGGTTTGCTCTCAATGCAGCAAATGCGCGTTGGGGTTCCTTGTATGATGCACTTTATGGAACTGACGCAATATCCGAGGAGGATGGCGCAGAACGCCGCGGTGGATACAACGAGATACGCGGCAACAAGGTAATTGCGTGGGCACGAGACTTCCTGGACAAATCGATACCGTTAGCCTCCCATTCATGGAGTGATGCCACATCGCTTTCCATAGTTGACGGTTCTGTAGAAGTCGCATTGGCAGACGGGTCCACTATCGGTCTGGCGGATACAAGCCAGTTCGCGGGTTTTGGCGGTGATCCGTCCAGTCCGTCGTCAGTGTTGTTCGTAAAGAACGGGATGCATGTGGATGTAATCATCGACAGGGATCATAACATTGGCGCCACAGACAAGGCTGGTATCGCAGATGTTATGCTTGAGTCCGCCCTGACGACAATTTGCGATTGCGAGGATTCCGTCGCGGCTGTTGATGGTGAAGACAAGACGGTTGCGTACCAAAACTGGCTGGGCCTGCTCAAGGGCGACTTGACCGACACCTTTGTAAAGGGTGGCCAAGAGATGACACGCAAGCTCAATAGCGATCGCCGCTATAAATCTGCTGATGGTTCGTCAATTTCACTTCCCGGTCGATCATTGTTGCTGGTAAGAAATGTCGGCCACCTGATGACAAACCCGGCGATTGTCAAAGATGGTGAAGAAGTTCCGGAAGGCATCATGGATGCCATGTTGACGTCAATGATCGCGCTTCACGATGTTGGTCCGAACGGTGGGAACAAGAACTCCCGCGCCGGTTCGGTTTATATCGTAAAACCCAAAATGCATGGCCCGGAGGAAGTAGCCTTCGCGGTAGAATTGTTCGAACGGGTAGAGGGTGCGCTTGGAATGAAGCGCAACACCATCAAGATCGGCATTATGGATGAAGAACGCCGCACAACCGTTAATCTGAAAGAGTGTATCAGAGCCGCCAGGGAACGGGTTGTGTTTATCAATACCGGTTTCCTTGACCGTACGGGGGATGAAATTCATACGTCCATGAAAGCGGGCCCAATGCTTCGAAAGGCTGATATGAAGAACGCGCCATGGATCAGCGCTTACGAAGACTGGAATGTGGACATTGGCCTGGAATGCGGGTTCTCCGGAAAGGCGCAGATCGGCAAAGGAATGTGGGCGATGCCTGATCTGATGGCTGACATGCTTGAAGCCAAGATCGGCCACCTTGAAGCAGGGGCAAACTGTGCCTGGGTTCCTTCACCCACCGCAGCGACCCTTCATGCAACGCACTACCATCAGGTCAGTGTCGCCGATGTTCAGTCCAAACTCTCCGAACGCGAACGCGCACCGATCGACAACATACTAACTGTGCCGGTCGCCATAAGGCCAAACTGGTCACCTGAAGACATACAGAACGAACTCGACAACAACGCACAGGGCATCCTTGGATACATGGTGCGGTGGGTGGAGCAGGGCGTAGGCTGTTCGAAGGTTCCTGACATTAACAATGTCGGTTTGATGGAAGACCGGGCAACTCTGCGCATTTCCACCCAGCATATCGCAAACTGGCTAGAGCACGGTGTATGTACAAAAGACCAGGTGCTGGAAACGCTCAAACGGATGGCTGCCGTTGTTGACAAACAAAATGCAGGCGATCCCGCCTACAAGAACATGGCACCTGATTACGACCATTCCGTTGCGTTTCAGGCTGCGTGTGAACTGGTCTTTGAAGGCGCTGCGCAACCGTCGGGTTATACCGAACCGGTACTTCACCGCAAACGCCTTGAATTCAAGGCCAGTTAAACATCGCTATGCCTAACTGTTTTGCGTGACTTGCTAGCGGGTGGTGTTTGTGGCTAGTTTCATGACATGCCAATTGTTTCGCCCAACGAATTCGACCCCGCAGTTGACGGACGACAGTCAGAGACCGCGATGGCAATACGACAAGGTGTCATTCGCGGTCTGTATCATGCAGACATGACGTTTGTTCCGGAATTGACACTTCCGTCGGGCAGGCGAACAGACCTTATTGGATTGGATCCCAAAGGCAAGATTGTTATCGTTGAAATAAAATCGTCGGTCGCTGATTTCAATTCAGATGCCAAGTGGCCAGAATACAAAGACTTCTGTGACTTCTTCTACTTCGCCTCCCACCCCTCAGTACCGCAAAACATCTTTCCTGACACGGAAGGGTTTATTCTTGCGGATGCCCATGGATGCGAGGTGTTGCGGGAAGCTGATGCGTTGAAACTCAACCCCGCAACCCGCAAATCCCTGACAATTCGAATAGCGCGCGATGCAGCGCGAAAATTGCAGCGCATGACCGATTTTTATGGTGAAACCGGCCTGACACGCAAATAAACATTAGCGTGGTGCGCGCTTGGCAAGAATTCTCTGCAATGTACGGCGATGCATATTAAGTCTGCGAGCGGTTTCCGAAACGTTTCGGTCACATAATTCATACACTCTTTGTATGTGTTCCCAACGTACGCGATCAGCAGACATCGGGTTTTCGGGTGGTTCTGCCTTGTCGTCCGGATCGCGCATCAGCGCCATGTAAACATCATCTGCATCTGCCGGTTTTGACAAGTAATCCACCGCCCCCATCTTCACAGCAGTAACCGCTGTTGCAATATTTCCATACCCGGTAAGAATGATTGCCTTGCTTTCAGGTTTGATGGCTCGAATCGCCTCAATCACATCAAGGCCATTGCCATCTTCAAGGCGCATGTCAACTACGGCGTATGCCGGAGGATTGGATTTCACCTTTGCAATCGCCTCGGAAACACTCTCAGCGGTATCGACCGAAAAGCCTCGCGATTCCATTGCCCTGGCAAGACGTGTTACAAAGGGACGATCATCGTCAACCAACAACAACCGGCCCAAATGCGTTTGTCCATCTGCGACGGCCTTATTATCTGTCATTTTGTTATCCACGCACCAACTGTGTCCAAACGGGGACATATATGTATGCAATATGACATATGACTTTTCAGCGCTTCACGCAAGAAAACTGTCTGCTACGATGCCATCGCCTCAAGACTTTCTCGCTGCCATTCTATCCTGACAACTGCACCTGTTTGCCTGGGGTTTATGGAGTTTTTGAAAGTGATTGATGCACCGCTCCTTTCCAGAAGGGTCTTTGCAATAAACAGTCCCAATCCAAGTCCGCCTTTTCGGTTGGCCCTTGCCCGATTGGTTACAAATGGCTCTCCAACACGTTGCACAACCTCATCACTAAAGCCGGGTCCATCGTCGGAGATGGTCAACCAAACCCTCGTGTTGTCCCAACCGGCATTCAGCAATACCCGGGTGGCAGCATGGTCAACAGCATTCTCAACCAGATTTCCCAAACCATAGAGAATTCCCGGGTTTCTTCGGCATTGCGGCTCGTCACCGTCCGATTGAAGTTCCACCAAAATCTCGATTCCAAACTCCTGATGGGGTTGGGTCACTTCATCAAGTATGCCGGAGAACGGGAGGTTTGCTATATGATAGTCTCCCTGACTGGAAAGGCTTTTCAGCCGACCCAAAATCTCCCGGCACCTTTCGGCCTGACTGCGCAGCAGTTTTGCATCTTCTTCCAGCTGTGTTCCTTTCTCTACCTCCCAAAGCAGTTCCTTTGAAACAAGAGAGATTGTCGAAAGCGGGGTCCCAAGTTCATGGGCGGCAGCGGCAGCCAAACCATCGAGGTTGGACAGATACTGCTCTCGCTGCAAAACCAGTTCCGTAGCATTTAATGCTTCACCGAGTTTTCTCGCTTCATCGGCCAGTCTGAAAGCATAGGCGGAAGTGAAAAGCAGACTGGATGTAATGGCAACCCACATGCCCAGAATATAGTAGAACGGCAGTACCAGCCCGCCGTAAGTGACCCAGGGAAGCGGAAGATGAAAGTTTGCCAAAACGGTTGTCAATACAACAACCAATGTTCCGAGAATAGCGGTCCACCTGATCGGAAGGGTTGATGAAGAAATAATCACAGGAACGGCCAACAGAAACGCAAATGGATTGCCCAGTCCGCCAGTCAAAAACAAAAGTGCCGCAAGCTGCACGGCATCATAACCAAGCAGAGCCGCCAATGAAGGTTCTCCCAGCCTTGCATTGCGCGGGAACCGGCTACCCAGAACAAGATTGAGCAGCACTGACAAAAAGATCAGGAGCAGGCAAATGGTTATGGGTAGTTCAAAACCAAACCCAATCCAAACAATCAAGACCGCAGCGGTTTGCCCGCCAATGGCGATCCATCTGATTTTTACAAGCGTTTCGAGCCTGGGATTTCTGCTGTGAACCAGGGTATTGAAATCCTGATAACCTGTCGACATCCTTTACTTGCTCCGCGTTCGTTCGACGCAATCCAGCCAGCCAGAATACTTTCTTTCCCGTTCGGAGCTTGCCATCTCGGGCAAGAACTCACGTTGCGAGCGCCAGTTCCGTGAAAACTCTTCTTGTCCCGGCCAAATTCCGGCATTTGAACCTGCCAGCCAAGCTGCACCCAATGCAGTGGTTTCCAGATTTGCGGGGCGTTGAACCGGCGCCCCCAACATGTCGGCCAAAAATTGCATCGTCCAGTCGCTTGCAGTCATTCCTCCATCAACACGCAGGACGTTTTCCAACCCTTCCCTACTTTGCCAATCCGCCTTCATGGCATCAAGCAAATCACGTGTTTGATAACCAACCGACTCAAGGGCTGCCTTTGCAATTTCATTTGGTCCGGTGTTTCGGGTGATACCGTATATCGCACCGCGAGCTTGGGCATCCCAGTAAGGCGCTCCAAGACCGGTAAACGAAGGTACCATGTACACGTCTTGCGTTGCGTCCGCCTGTTTTGCCATCTCAGCGCTATGGGAAGCACGATCCAGAACTCCGAGTCCGTCGCGCAGCCATTGCACGGCCGCACCTGCTACAAATATCGATCCCTCGAGGGCGTATGTCGTTTTGCCATCAATCCTGTAGGCGATGGTTCCAAGCAACCTGTTGTGCGATTCGACCAGTGTTTCTCCCGTGTTTAACAGCGCGAAACACCCGGTACCGTAGGTCGACTTCGTCATGCCGGGTTTAAAACATGCCTGCCCGATCGCCGCGGCATGTTGGTCACCCGCGATGCCCAATATCGGGATTTCCGCACCCGCTACGTCGGAAGCAGTTTCGCCAAAACGGGCATTGCAATCAAGCACTTCGGGAAGAACAGATGCCGGAACATCCAACAAATCAAGAAGTTCGTTGTCCCATTGATTGTTCGTGATGTTGAATAGCATGGTGCGAGAGGCGTTCGTTGCATCGGTGGCATGAACCTTGCCGCTCGTCAGACGCCACAACAGAAACGAATCCACAGTTCCAAATGCCAGTTTACCCGATTGCGCCGCCTCGCGCGCGCCCGGCACATTGTCAAGCAGCCATTTGATTTTGGTGCCGGAGAAATAGGGGTCCAATAACAAGCCGGTCTTCGATGTTATGGATTTTTCGCGTCCCTCTGCTTTTAACCGGGCACAAATGTCTGCGGTTCTGCGGTCCTGCCAGACCAAAGCATTTGCAACCGGCTTACCTGTGTCCCGGTCCCAAAGAATGGTTGTCTCGCGTTGGTTGGTGATGCCGATACCGGCTATCTCGCGTGGTTCAACACCGGCTTTGGATAGCGCTGAATGAAACGTATCCAGCACACTGCGCCAAATCTCTTCGGGATCATGCTCAACCCAACCGGAGGCCGGAAAGTGCTGTGGAAACTCTTGTTGTGAAACGGCAAGGACCGATTGGTTATCATCAAAAACCAAGGTTCTCGAGGATGTTGTTCCCTGATCAATAGCAACTATGTAGCCGCTCATTGCTTCCCTTCTTTTATGCTTTCATGTCTACCACAACACGCCCGCGTATTTTGCCCTCAACAATATCGTTGGCTGTTGGAATTATGTCTTCGAACCCGATCCTGGTGGTTAGTGCATCAAGCTTGGCCATATCCAGGTCTTCGACAATCCGGCTCCAGGCCTCTTTCCGGCGTTCCCTGGAAGCCATGACTGAATCGACCCCCAGCAATGCTATACCACGCAGAATGAACGGCATCACGGTTGCCGGAAGATCAAACCCCTGCGCCAGTCCACAGGCTGCGACTGCTCCGCCATATCTGGTTTGTGCCAGCACGTTCGCAAGGGTGTGCGATCCTACGGCATCGATTCCTGCTGCCCAGCGTTCTTTCCCCAGCGGTCGCCCTGCCTCGGACAACTCGCCACGATCGATAATCTCGCTTGCACCCAGGTCTTTCAGGAAATCGGCTTCAGCTGCCCTGCCTGTCGAGGCGATAACTTCATATCCAAGCTTTGAAAGGATCGAAATAGCGATGGTGCCAACTCCGCCATTTGCGCCCGTCACAATCACCGGGCCCTGATCAGCCGTTATGCCATATCGCTCAAGCGCCATCACACAAAGCATGGAAGTATAGCCAGCGGTTCCCACGCTCATTGCCTGCAAGGGCGAAAGCTCCGTCGGCAACGGTATTAGCCAATCGCTGCTAAGCCGCGCCTCACCTGCGTATGCACCCCAATGCACCTCTCCCACACCGAAGCCGTTCAGCAACACCTTGTCACCTTCCTTGAATTCCGAGGATTGTGATTCAACGACCGTTCCAGCAAGATCGATCCCCGGCACCATCGGCCAATGCCGGATTACCGGACTTTTGCCTGATATTGCCAATCCGTCCTTGTAATTGACTGTACTCGCTTCAACGGCGACGGTTACATCGCCTTCCATCAAGTCGTCTCGTGTGAGTTCGACCAGATCCACGGATTGCTCTTTGTTTTCGTTTCTGGATACTTGAATTGCCTTGAACGTATCGGCCATTTTTACTGCTCCCGTGATTGCTTGTGTTTGTTCCAATGCAGTATTTCATCTGTCAGGATGGCAATTGCACCCAAGGTAATGAACGTGTCAGCCAGATTAATGACCGCAAAGTGAAAATCGATTGCATCAATATGAAAATATATCATGTCGATTACCTTCCCCAACCATAGACGGTCGATGAGATTGCCAAGCGCTCCTCCAAGAATGAGAGCATAACCGCTTGCTGACAAGATGCGATCTTTTTCAAGGTTGCGCCACAACCAAATCAGAAATGCAATTATACACAGCGTGATCACAATCAGGAGGGTAGAGTCGAAACCAGAGAAGAAGGAAAATGCCACCCCGGTATTATAGGTTCTGTAGAGCCCCAGTACCGGCAGAATTTCAACTTCTTTCTGCAAAGGCAAATAGTTTTCTGTCAGCCATTTGGTAAACTGGTCAATGGCAATGGCGAAGAACACAATCAAGACCGAAACACGGTTCATCCTATTCTCCCTTCAGGTGATCGCCATCTTCAACCGGAGGAAGGCTTTTTCCCATCTGAAACAGCATTACACCGGTTGCAATAGCCAGATTGAGAGAATCCGCCGAACCATGCATGGGTATCAATGCAAGCGTGTCGCAAATCTCTGCCAGTTGATCAGGAAGCCCCTGCTGTTCATTTCCCATCAACAAAAAAACCGGCTGCGATTGATAATCAATTGCCCTGAAGTCGACCGCGCCTTTCAGATGTGTACCAACAACTTTGCCCGGCCACGATTTTCGCCACTCGAGAAATTCGTCAACGCTTTGACCAACCAGAGGCACGTTGAATATCGACCCCATGCTGGCTCTTGTCGCTTCAAGAGAAAACGGATCCGTCGTTTCGCCAATCAGGATGATACCTGAAACGCCGACAGAATCGGCTGTTCTGATGATCGTTCCCAAATTGCCGGGGTCTCGCACACGGTCCAGACCAATCCATACAGTGGTGTCCGCCTGATTACCGTATGGCAGATTTGCCCAACGTTGTTTGACGACCGCCATCACGGTTTGCGGATTGTCCTTTGCGACTGATCGATGTCAACACTTTTTCGTTTACACAAAGAATGTCTGCCCCGCCGACCCGCACTTTGGCTGCAAAATCCTGCAGACCAACCTCGTTTTTGGCGTTTTCAGCAAATATCAGGGTTTCGATGCTCCATCCATTTTCGTTGGCATCGCGCACCAGTTTCTGCCCCTCGACAAGAAACGTACCGGTTTGGTCGCGTTGCTTTTTCCGCGCCAGTGCTTTGATGGATTTTATCCGTGGGTTTGAAACAGCCGATATTTCAATGATACGGCCAGCGCGAACACCCTGCATCATTATGCGTTCACCCATCTGCTGAAAAGTGATGTACTTAAACGGCGTTCGCTGTTTGCCGTTTTCAATACCAACTCACCAGATTCCAGCCGGCCACCCCTGTCGCCATATTTTTCCTGCATGATTTCGTGCATCGCATAAAATGACGCGCGGATAGAATAGGCCGTAAGCACCACAAAAGAAGCATCCTTTGCACTTAATGCACGCGTCAGATCTATCATGAAAGGCAGATGTTCAAACAACTGCCAAACTTCACCTTTGGGGCCTCTGCCATATTTCGGTGGGTCAAGCAAAATTCCGTGATATGAGTTTCCGCGCCGCTCTTCCCTTTGGCAAAACTTCACAGCATCTTCGCATATCCAGCGAACAGGCTTGTCTCCAAGCATCGCTATCGACTGGTTTTCCCGTGCCCATCCGATTGCCTTTCTGGATGCGTCGACATGAGTGACATGCGCGCCAGCGCGCGCCGCAACAAGTGAAGCAAGTCCGGTGTATCCAAACAGGTTCAACAAACGGAATTCGTTGCCGCTGCTTACTTGTTGCCTGATATGCTGCTCCATAAAGCGCCAATGAGCTGCTTGCTCCGGGAAAACACCGACATGCCGGAACGAAGTAAACCGGCCCAGATAACTTAATCCATCCCAAGCCATAGGCCAGGTTTCTTCAAGCTTTCTGTTGGCGAACTGCCATCGGCCAGCACCTTCTTCATTCGTATCGCCGGTGAATGTGGCATCTGCTGTTTGCCATTCTTCTTGTTGTAACTCCGGTTGCCAAAAAGCCTGCGCTTCGGGGCGAACAACCTTGATGTTCCCGTATCGCTCCAGTTTCAATCCATTGCCGCTGTCCAACAGGGCATAGTCTCTGTCCGGCAGGTTTTCCAGAACAAGCGGGCAGGTCTCGTTGCATCGCTTGCCGGAAACGAAGATTGGCCTCGACAATTCAATTTCTTTTGGGGCGCGTTTATTGGGTCTTGTTCGCAATGTGGGCGTCACTCATTTATTGTTTGGCAGACAGAGTTCTTACAACAAACCAGTCATGGAAAACACACGTTCGGCTTCATCTGTCACCTGAGAAAACAGTGTGGGTTTAGATGGGGCATCCATAAATGTCAAAACCGGAAGCAATGCGAGGCGTGTTTTTTACTCGCAAGGTTACGTTGGCAGTGTGTTTGAGTTCTCATAATAAAGTCTGCCAACCCGTTTTCCCTGGTGTCCGTTACACTGAAATCGAATGCAATTTGGCGCCGTTTTTTCTGAGCCATTGTTTGTGACGATCCGTTTCAGGGCAAAGTCTCTTTGTCAGATCCCAAAATCTCTCTGAGTGGTTCATCTCCACCAGATGTGCTGTTTCGTGCGCAGCCAGATAATCCAGCACTCCGGGGGGCGCCATAATGATCCGCCATGAAAACGACAATACCCGGTTTGACGAGCATGAGCCCCATCGACTGGTGGTATCGGTAATGCGAATTTGCCGCGGTCTTACGCCAATTTTTGCGGCATGTCCGGCAACTGCCTTGTTCAACTCATAGCGTGCTTCGCGTTTCATCCAATCCACCAGTTTGCGCGAAATGTTGACTTTGTCTCCGGGAACATAAAGCAAGTGCCGACCGTCAATGACAACCGACTCAACAACACCGCGGTTTTTTCCGGTCGCTATCAATTCGTGATCGACGCCATGCAAGGGAATCATCGAGCCTGCTTCAAGCTTGACGCGTTCCGGCATCTTCGAAAGCTTTACAGCAACCCAGTGACGGTTGCGGTTTACAAAATCGTGAACTTCGTCGTCACCCACGTGGCTGGGCGTGGTGACTTTCAATCCATCGCCCGAAGGGACTATGCGGAGGGTCAACCGTTTTGCACGGTCGTTCTCAACCACCGCTACAGAAAGGTTCTTACCGTCAACTTCCAACTGGAAATCGCGGTTCCGTTTTTGTAGTTCCCTGAAGAAGTTCAAAGCCATCAGAACCCAAACTATCCGATTCTCGACCACAAAAAAACGGGGCAATCGCCCCGTTTGTTGTTTAGTGAAATATGCTCGGCCTACTTGCCTTCAGGCTTTGCCGGTCCGGAACGTTTTGATCTGGGTGCTGGCTTGCGTTTGCGCTCAGTCATGAAGTCATCAAACTCTTCGGTATCCTTTGCGCGGCGCTTTTCCTCTTTGTAGGTTTCAAACTCCGCAATGGTTTCGTCAAGCTTGCGACGCTCTTCTTTCATGCGTTCCAGTTCTTCTTCCCGCCAATCTTCAAAAGCGACGTTATCAGTACGTTGCGCGCGATAGTGGCGGCGACCACAGCCTTTATTCTTCCTGGCGATCTTGTCGGTCATCCGGTCAATTCCGTTCTGAACGCCGTGCCAGCGATCGCCCCAGAGAATATAGGCAAGTACAGCAAGACCAAACGGCCAGAAAATCACAAACCCCAGAACCATCAAGGTAATGGTAATGGGGGTCCATGCGGGCCTTATCATCGATGCGTGTGTCATGTTATCTCCCAATAATGCAAGGTGAATGCGCTTCCTTGTGGTAAAGGTGGGAGTGAATTTGGCTGAATTCAAGCGAAATTTCTAAACGGCAGATGAAATTTCTGTAACGATTGCTTCGGCAACCGCTTTTGGATCGTCGGCGGCATAAACCGGTCGACCTACCACAATATGGCTCGCGCCCGATACAATCGCAGATGCAGGTGTTGCAATTCTTTTTTGGTCGCCTGCTGCTACCCCGGCAGGCCGAATGCCCGGAGTAACAACCGCAAAGTCTTTGCCAACTGCTTCACGAATCTCTGAAGCTTCCAGGGGTGAGCAGACAACCCCACCCATTCCTGCGTTCAGGGCCTGTTTTGCCCGCGCCAACACAAGGTCTTTTGCTGAAAGGTTATAGTGTGCATCAACAAGATCACGGTCATCCATAGAAGTAAGGACGGTTACACCAAGCAAGCACAGATCAGATCCTTGTGCGGCAGCAACCGCTGCAGTCATGGCCTTCGGATAAGCATGGATCGTGAGCAAATGAACACCCATTTTGGTAATGTTCTCAACGCCTTTGGCAATCGTATTGTCGATATCGAGCAACTTCATGTCGAGAAAAACACGCTTGCCATCTGCAACCAGATCACGAGCAAGTTCAAGCCCGCCAGAGAAAACCAGTCTGTAACCGATTTTGTAGCAAGAAACTGTATCACCGATTTGCCGGACCATGGTCTCGGCTTGGCCAACGTCTGGCAAATCCAGCGCGACAATCAGAGGGTCAGCAGCATTGTTCAAGGATCAATAACCCGCTCTTTGTACCAGTGAGGCACAGGCGCTTTTAAGAATGCCTGCTGCGCGTTCATCGGTCAATTCGTCCATATTGTCAAATGCCGACCCGCCATCCCCAACAGCAATTTGCTCGGAAACAACCAGAACACCAAGCTGAACCAGAATATCACGCAAGTGACCAAGCATTGACTTGCCGCCAAACTTGCCTGGAGAACAGGCGCCTATAGCTGCTGTTTTTCCCCGAAATGGAACAATCGGATCATCTTCCGATTTCACTCGCGAGACCCAATCCAGCGCATTCTTCAACAGCGGCGACAAGGAGCCGTTATACTCAGGGCTGACTATAAAGAACCCGTCATGTTCCGCCATCAACTTCGCAAGCTTGACAGCGTTCTCGGGCACCCCCTTTTCCATTTCATGATCACCATCGTAGAGAGGCAATTCATAGTCGGCGAGTGATATGCGGGTAACTTCGCAATTTGCCGTAGCAAGCTCCTTGGTTACGGTGCCAGCAAGACGTGTGTTCAATGAGCCGGACCGGTGAGAACCTGCAAATACAAGTATTCTAGTCTGCATCAGTTTATATCCTTGCGATAAACCCATATCTGAAGCGGTGGCAAGTTACGAATGATTCGAACCCCTTTTTCCACTTTGAGAGTGCCAGGGATTGTTGCAACTGGTGGCATCGGTCCGTAGCACATCTGAATGAACGGGCCGTTGTCCGCAACCCGATCCAACGCATCAAGGACCAGCCGGGTGCGATCGGGCTTGGGAAAGTTCAGAAGTGGCAATCCACTTATCGCCCCGCAGAATTTCACATTCGGATGTTCTGAAAGCGCTGCCGATAAATCAAATGCATCCCCATTGATGACTCTTACGCCGTGAAATTCCTGTTGAAGGTACTCACAGAATTTCGAACAATATTCTACACTGTAGACGCTATCCGGTGATACGCCGAGCGCGAGAATTTGCCGGGTGAGCGACCCTGTTCCCGGTCCCAATTCCAACACGGGCAATCCGCTCTCTACAGGTAACAGCTTTGCCATGGCTGCTGCAGCACGTTTGCTTGTTGGCTTGACCGAGCCAACTGTTCCGGGATTTGCTATCCACTGCCCAAGAAATTTCAGATCATCCTTGAAATGGTTGCCAAGTTCACTGAAAATTCGTTTCGTTTGCTGCAAACCAAAAATTCCTAGTCACTGATGCCATCCAGAAAATTCTTCATGCGCGCGAAGAATCCGGAAGATTGGGGGTTGTTCTCATCTGATGAAATCTGCTCAAACTCTTCAAGAAGTTCCCGTTGGCGTCTGGTAAGTTTCTGCGGTGTTTCTATCTGGACCTGCACATAAAGGTCGCCATGATCTGACGAGCGCATGATTGGCATACCTTTGCCTCGCAGCCGGTATTGCTTTCCGTTTTGCGTGCCTTCTTCTACCTTAACACGGGAATTCTTTCCGTCCAGTCCGCCTACATCAAATTGCCCACCCAGTGCAGCGGCGGTCATTGAGATCGGTATTTTGCAGAACAAATCCGCTCCATCGCGCTGGAAAAACTCGTGTGGCCTGATCGAAAGAAAAATATACAGATCACCCGAAGGACCACCACGCGCTCCCGCCTCTCCCTCGCCGCCAAGTCGAATACGTACACCGTCCTCAATACCGGCAGGAATGTCCACCGACAAGGTGCGCTCGCGGGTAACGCGACCCTGGCCACCACAATCAGGGCACGGATCGGAAATAACCTGGCCCCTGCCTTGACACTGCGGACAGGTCCGCTCTATTGAGAAAAAACCCTGTGAGGCCCGAACTCTTCCGCTGCCGTTACACATGGTACAAGTGGTTGGTGAACTGCCGGGCTTCGCCCCAGAACCGGAACATGTCTCACAGGTGACTGCGGTCGGTACGCTTATTTCTGCTTCTTTGCCAAGATAGGCTTCTTCAAGCGTGACTTCCATGTTGTAACGCAAATCCGCACCGCGCTCGCGGCCACCCGAGCGGGCACTTCGGCGTGCGCCACCGCCCATCATGTCACCGAAGATATCTTCGAATATATCGGAGAAGCCACCCGATGAACCAGCAAAACCGCTCGCTCCACCTCCGCCATTTTCAAACGCCGCGTGCCCGAACTGGTCGTAGGCCGCACGCTTCTGCGGATCCTTCAGAACTTCATAGGCTTCATTGATTTGTTTGAATCTGGTTTCGGCATCCGGATTATCAGGATTCCGGTCAGGATGATGCTTCATCGCCAATTTGCGAAACGCGCTCTTGAGAGATTTTTCATCTACCCCGCGCGCGACGCCCAACAATTCGTAATAATCGGCTTTGGACATGGATCATCGGCCTTTTCTGGCAGTGTACCGACCGGCGATCTGGTTGCAGACCGCCGGTCGAACAGTTTAAGCCGATTTTTTGTCGTCTTCGTCGTCGATTTCTTCGAAATCGGCATCAACCACATCTTCGTCTTCACGGGCAGCGTCTGCGGCGGCATCTGCAGCGGCTGCCTCTTCCTGTGAAGCTTCATACATGGCCTGGCCAAGTTTCATTGAAGCATTGGCCAGTGTTTCAGTGCGGGAGTTGATCTCATCAAAATCTGGCTCTTCCGCTTCAACGGCTTCCTTGAGGCCTGAAATTGCAAGTTCAATTTCATTGCGCTCTTCTTCAGAAACCTTGTCGCCGTACTCCTCAAGCGACTTTTCAGCAGAGTGGATCAGTGTTTCAGCCTGATTCCTGGCTTCAACGGCTTCACGGCGCTTCTTGTCCGCTTCGGCGTTAGCTTCGGCATCCTTGACCATTTCGTCGATCTCGTCATCACTCAAGCCACCTGAAGCCTTGATCGAAATCTGCTGTTCCTTGCCTGTTCCCTTGTCCTTGGCCGATACATTCACAATTCCGTTTGCATCGATATCAAAGGTAACCTCAACCTGCGGTATGCCACGTGGGGCAGGTGGTATTCCGACCAGATCAAACTGTCCAAGCAATTTGTTGTCGGCAGCCATTTCGCGCTCACCTTGCGAAACGCGAATGGTCACGGCACTCTGATTGTCTTCGGCAGTCGAGAATGTCTGAGATTTGTTGGTGGGTATGGTTGTGTTGCGATCAATCAACCTGGTGAACACGCCACCAAGTGTTTCAATCCCCAATGACAGGGGTGTCACATCAAGCAGCAGAACATCCTTGACGTCACCTTGAAGGACACCGGCCTGAATTGCTGCGCCCATGGCAACCACTTCGTCCGGGTTGACGCCTTTGTGAGGCTCCTTGCCGAAGAACTCTTTTACCGTTTCCTGAACCCTTGGCATACGTGTCATGCCACCAACAAGGATAACCTCGTCAATTTCGGCGGCTTTCATCCCTGCATCTTTAAGCGCTGATTTCATCGGTTCAACGGTACGCTTGACCAGATCTTCGACCAAGGACTCGAATTTTGCCCGGGTCAACTTCATGGTCAGGTGTTTTGGTCCTGACTGGTCTGCCGTGATGAATGGAAGGTTAATTTCGGTCTGCTGGGCAGAAGAAAGTTCAATCTTCGCTTTTTCCGCAGCTTCCTTGAGACGCTGCAAGGCCATTTTGTCAGCCTTCAAGTCAATTGAATTCTCCTTCTTGAACTCGGCGGCAAGATAGTCGACCAACCGAAGGTCAAAGTCTTCACCACCAAGGAAGGTATCGCCATTGGTTGATTTAACTTCGAACACACCATCGCCGATTTCGAGAATAGACACATCGAACGTTCCGCCGCCAAGGTCATAAACCGCGATGGTTTTGCCATCGTTCTTGTCGAGGCCATAAGAAAGGGCAGCTGCGGTTGGCTCGTTAATGATGCGCAGCACTTCAAGACCCGCGATCTTGCCGGCATCCTTTGTCGCCTGGCGTTGAGCGTCGTTAAAATAGGCGGGAACCGTAATAACCGCCTGCTCAACTTTTTCACCGAGATAGCCCTCCGCAGTCTCCTTCATTTTCGTAAGGATCATGGCAGAGATTTGAGAGGGTGAGTATTTCTCGCCCTGGGCTTCCACCCATGCATCGCCATTGTCACCCTTGACAATATTGAAAGGAACCAGCTTTTGGTCTTTCTTTACGGTTGCATCGTCATACCGTCTGCCAATCAGCCTTTTGACCGCAAACAATGTATCATTCGGGTTGGTAACAGCTTGCCGTTTGGCCGGTTGGCCAACCAACCGTTCGCCGTCATCCCCAAACGCCACCATGGAAGGTGTGGTACGCGCACCTTCGGCATTTTCGATTACCTTGGGCTCCTTGCCATCCATAACGGCGACGCAGGAGTTGGTGGTACCCAGGTCGATACCAATTACTTTTGCCATGTTTTTCTCCTTTACCAGCAGACCGGAATGACCCGTGTTGGCATTCAAACCCGGTCCCGGGACTATTGGAAATCTCGGATTTACCCCACGTCATTGTTTGAAAACAACGCAAAGCAGTTGGCGGCTATATAAGAAGCCTGAATGGTTAGTGCAAGATATTTGCAGCAGTTATTTTAGCGATTACACTGTATGAAAATACGCGATTGAACCGATGATCCACGAGCTGAAAAACGGATTGAAATACCTGCCCGGCCACTTTGACAGAAATTGTCAGGAAGCATTGGTCAATGAAATCCGGATTAGAGCCTCCCAAGCACCTTTGTTTGTTCCAAGAATGCCCCGCACCGGGAGAGCCATGTCTGTCAGAATGACAAATTTCGGGTCACTTGGCTGGGTTACAGACAAACAAGATGGCTATCGCTATCAGGCCGTTCATCCCGAGACTGGTGAGCAATGGCCTTCGATCCCTCCGTCATTGCTGGCTCTGTGGGAAGAATATTCCGCCTACCCCGAACCGCCGGAAGCTTGTTTGGTGAATTATTACGATGTCGACGCCAAAATGGGGATGCATGTGGACAATGATGAGGAAGATTTCTCAGCGCCCGTGATATCTATCTCACTTGGCGACAGCTGTCTGTTTCGCTTTGGTAGCATCGCTCGCGGTGGCAAGACGCAATCAATCAAGCTGGAAAGCGGTGATGTGATCATTCTGTCGGGCGAGTCGCGGTTGATTTACCACGGTGTAGATCGCAT
Organism: Rhizobiaceae bacterium; assembly: GCA_965230715.1. Lineage (GTDB taxonomy): Bacteria > Pseudomonadota > Alphaproteobacteria > Rhizobiales > Rhizobiaceae > JAALLB01. The sequence continues at coordinate 258,927 of CBDDLK010000001.1, forward strand.
CTATCCCGGCACCTCGACATTGCTTAGCCAGCCCGGACGAATTAACCTGACGTTGCGTCGGGTGAACTGAAATTTAACTTCACAGAAATATAATGTCTTGCTTGTTGATCACTTTCAATGGGACAGGATATGGAGTTATCTGGTGCAAACTCAGCTTTTTCAACCAAGCTACTCAAGGCAATCGCCTGCGTTCTTGTCGCGATCGGTATCGCCAATTTCGCAAGGCTAATATTCTGGCTCAGCGATGGTGGAGCGTTTCTGGTAACGGTCGTCAGCTTCCTGTTGGTTTTTTCGTTGGCACTTGCCGCACGAAAACCCGTTCAACGCAGTTACCTTCTGTATTCAATGCTTCCGCTTTTATTGCTTGGGTTTTGGTCATATTTTCTAGGTGAATTTGGCGCGTTTGACTGGTCATCAATAATATATCACGCAACCGCTGACCTCGGGGATTCCGGTCAGGTCGACGTCTACATGTACAAGGCTTATTTTGCATTGTTTGCCGTCATCTGCATGTCTGCGGGATTGCTGATCCTTAAGAACCTGGTTTCCTGGGTCTCGAATTTCGATAAATTATTGGCCGTATTGGTGCTGGTACTCAATCCAGCCGTTTCATCTGCTGCAGTTCTGGCATTCTACAGTTCAACCGACGTTAAGGATGAACGCCTTGCAGAACTTTATGAGGTTCCAAGACCTGTGCGCAAACCCGCATCAGCACAACCAAACTTCATCCACATTTTCCTTGAAAGCACTGAGCGCGCTTATCTCAACGAGCCGGTATTTGGGCCGATCATGCAACCACTGGCTTTCGCTGCCCACCAAGGCTTTAGTGCTACCAATCTGCTACAGGTAAAGGACACCGGTTGGTCCGCTGCGGGATCAACCAGCGCATATTGCGGTGTGCCACTTTCGTCAATCGGGTTAGGCATGGGCAATCATTTTACTGTTTTTGAGAAATTCATGCCATCTGCCAAATGCCTTGGAGACATACTGAAACAGGACGGGTATGACCTGACGCTGATATCCGGCGCAGACAAGGAATCGGCCGCTTTTGACAAGATTTTCGGTCAGCATGGCTTTGACAGTTTCATGGACTTCAACGCGCATCTGGCCCTTTATCCAGAGGACGCAAAATCAATCCTCAAAGATGGGCGAACAACTTTCGGGTCGCATGATGACATTGTGTTTCGAACCGCTTTTGAAACCCTTGAGGCAAAAAAAGTCGAGCCAAACCCTTTCGGGATGACTATCATGACGATGGGAGGACATGCGCCGCATGGAAATCTCTCTCCGTCATGCAAAAATCGCCCGGAAATGAAACTGGCGAAAACCAGTTCGTTGAAAGCAATTTACTGCACAAACTTGTTGGTGCAGGAATTCTTGATCAAGGCGCAAAATCAGGGCTTGCTGGAAAATACCATTGTGGTTTTACAGAGCGATCATCTGGCAATGAAAAACGAGGTCTTTCATGACATTGTCAAAAGCGAACGCCGAAACCTCTTCTATATGTTTGGTCCCGGCATCAAACCGCATCAACGCGACCGGGTTTCGACTACGATGGATATATTTCCAACCCTTCTTGAAGCCCTGGGTTACGACCTGCCAAACGGCAAGGCAGGATTGGGAACTTCGATGTTTTCCGACAACCCGTCTATCGCCCAGAAACTTGGAGTTGAAACCATCGATGACATGATCTCGCGCGACTCAAAATTGAGATTTGAGTTGTGGCACCCCGATTCAGAATGGGTCGCGCAAAGCCGGTAGCCTTCAGAGTTTCCTGAGAGCCACTTTCTCGACCAGGTGATCCTTGCCCTTTTTAAGCACCAAATCGGCGCGTGGCCTGGTAGGACGGATGTTTTCTCTAAGGTTCACCAGATTGATGTTTTCCCAAAGTGAGTTGGCTATTTTGCGCGCTTCCACCTCCGAGACCTGTGAGTAGCGGTGAAAATATGATGCGGCATCGCGAAAAGCTGTGTCCCGCAAATTCATGAAACGTGTAATGTACCAATCTTCGATATCGTCCTCATCCGCATCAATGTATATTGAAAAATCAAAGTAGTCAGATACCAACGGTATGGATTCCCCTTCCTGAGGCATGTCGCGTGGCTGTAAGACGTTAATTCCCTCGAAGATCAAAATGTCCGGCATGTTGACCGTGATCTGCTGGTCCGGCAGCACGTCGTAGATAAAGTGCGAATATGAGGGTGCTTTAACATTGGGTTCGCCAGCTTTAATTGCCGATAGAAACCGCAGTACTTCGGGAACATCATAGCTTTCCGGAAATCCTTTCCGGTCCATCAGGCCCTCTTCTTTGAGCTGGGAGTTTGGTTTCAAAAAACCGTCGGTGGTTACCAGATCAACCTTTGGACTGTTCGGCCATCGCGCAAGCAGTTCTTTCAGTATACGCGCAGTTGTGGATTTTCCCACCGCCACCGGTCCGGCAACCCCAATGATGAACGGTGTTTTCTTGGCCATGAATTCAAGAAATTCCATTCGTTGGTAGAAAAGTTTTTGCGCCGCCTCCACATGGGCGTAAAGCAGCCGTGAAATGGCAAGGTAAATTCTCTCGACCTCATTGAGCGAGATCGGATCATTCATCGAACGCAGGTTTACGACCTCTTTCATTGTCAGCGTCAACGGTGTGTCGGCACGAAATCTCGCCCAATCATCTGAAGAAAAAAACCTGTAGGGAGAAACAAACCCGTCTTCTTCCTGAAGGTCAGCAGTGCGCCAGAACCCTTTCGCAACCGGTTTGGTCATGACATCTATCCTTTACGGGAAGCTTTTTCGGCATGACCGGACTGCAAGGTGCGCATTTCAAGTTCCGAGCAAACCTGATCCAGGGTAATTCCCTCGGAGCGAAGCAAGACGAGCAAGTGATAAAGCACGTCTGCGGTCTCTTTGACCAATTCCTTTTTGTCACCGGACATCGCAGCGATCACGGTCTCGACCGATTCTTCGCCAAATTTCTTCGCACATTTTCCGGTTCCCTTTGCCAGCAGTGAGGCTGTGTAGGAGACATCGGCGTTCTCATTGGCACGGTTGTCGACTATGCGTTCAAGATCTGACAGTGAAAAGTCTGGCATGGTAACTTCCTGCAGCTAGATTTTTGTTCTTACCGGAATTCCTGCCGCTTGCATATGGTTCTTGGCTTCCGCAATGGTGTAGGTGCCGAAGTGAAAAATTGAAGCTGCCAGAACTGCACTTGCATGGCCTTTGGTTACACCCTCAACAAGATGGTCCAAATTGCCTACCCCGCCGGACGCAATGACAGGAATGTTGACCGCATCCGATATCGCACGCGTTAGCGGCAGATTGTAGCCAACCTGTGTGCCGTCGCGGTCCATTGACGTCAGCAGGATTTCACCAGCTCCCTTGCTTTCAACCAGACAGGCAAATTCCACCGCATCGATTCCTGTTCCGGTTCTTCCACCATGGGTGAAAATTTCCCAACGATCTGATTCTGCTTCCTTGGATACCTTCTTTGCATCAATCGCGACCACGATACACTGGTCCCCGAATTTGTCGGAAGCTTGGGCTACAAAATCAGGATCGTTGACCGCGGTTGTATTGATCGACACCTTGTCAGCACCTGCCAGCAAGAGCTTGCGAATGTCCTCGACCTTTCGCACGCCACCTCCCACGGTCAATGGCATGAAACACTGTTCTGCCGTACGCGCAATCATGTCAAAGGTTGCATCACGTCCGTCAGATGACGCGGTGATATCAAGAAATGTGAGTTCATCAGCCCCGGCTTTGTCGTAGGCGATGGCAGCTTCCACCGGATCACCAGCATCAACCAGATCAACGAAGTTCACGCCTTTGACAACGCGGCCATCCTTGACATCAAGGCACGGGATTACGCGGACTTTCAGCGTCATTGGTTCAACACTCCAAGCGCCTCGGCAACGTCCAGTCTTCCATCATACAAAGCACGACCTGTGATGGCTCCCTCCAGCTTTTTGCATTCGGGAGAAGCGAGCTTATTAACGTCGTCCATTGATGCAAGGCCGCCCGATGCAATCACCGGTATTGTTACCGTATTGGCCAACGCAATGGTGGCGTCCCAGTTAATGCCCGTCAAAATCCCATCGCGGTCGATGTCGGTATAGATGATTGCCGAAACGCCGACGCCTTCAAACTTCCTAGCCAATTCAATTACGCCCAGTTCTGAAGCCTCCGCCCAGCCTTCGACCGCAACCTTGCCGCCTTTAGCATCAATACCAACAGCTACTTTTCCGGGAAACTGATTACATGCTTCAATTACCAAATCCGGGTCACGCACGGCAATGGTTCCCAAAATTACTCGCGAAATGCCTTTCTCAAGCCAATGGGCGATATGCGCCAATGTTCGGATACCACCGCCCAGTTGAACCGGGTTAGAGGTATTTGCAAGAATGGTTTCGACCGCAACTGAGTTAACCGATTCGCCTTCAAACGCGCCGTTTAAATCCACCACATGCAGCCATGTGAAACCCTGGTCCTCAAATGCCTTGGCCTGCGAACCCGGATCGGTGTTGTAGACCGTAGCCTGATCCATATCGCCAAGTTTTAGGCGAACGCATTCGCCATCTTTGAGATCAATTGCAGGAAAGAGAATTCTTGCTTCCAAAGTTGACTCCGATAAATAATCCGTCAAACTACCGCATCTTAGCACTCGATAGAGCAAAGTGCCAAAGTTGAATTGTGGAATCACTTAATGGATGAAGAGCTTAACTTAATCAATGATAATCGCCCGTCAAGAGAACGAACGAGACGTTCAAATATCGCATCAAATACGAAATTGTTAGTGCTTGTTTGCTTGGGTTGGCCACCTTCTCGCGCAACCAAGTATCTCAATATGCATAACTGGCGCATTTTTGACCTAAGGCGACTAAATCGTTTCCCAAATGCACGATCCCGCGCAGAAAGAATCGTTAGAAAACTGCGCCCTGAAACTGCCGACATACTGATCCAACGGCTTGACTACTTTTTTCGCCCGAATAGGAAAACCAATACGCCAAGTGTTAGTCAAAACCTTCAACCAAGGCTGCCGGGGATCTAAGGCATCCACCTCAAAAAATTTGCGATCAACCCCAGACCCAGTCGTTGGCTTTTTTCCGGATGAAACTGGGTTCCGATCATGTTTTCACGTCCGACAATCGCGGTAACATCCATGCCATAATGGGTGACCGCGAGGCAGTCGCCTGGGTTTTTGCACTCAAGATGATAGGAGTGAACAAAATAGGCGTGCAAACCATCGTCGCCTGTTTCCAAACCCGACAAAACGGGATGTTCGCCGTGCAAATGAATGGTGTTCCATCCAATTTGAGGAATCTTTAGTGACCGATCCTGCGGCTCCATGCGAACAACATCGCCTTCAATCCAGCCAAGCCCCTCGGTCTCTCCCTTTTCAAGACCGCGGGTCGCCATGAGTTGGGTGCCCACACAAATGCCAAAAAACGGCTTTCCGTCCACCATAACGGCCTCATTGAGCGCTTCAATCATGCCATCCATTGCGACAAGTCCTGCCTTGCAGTCAGCAAAAGCTCCCACACCTGGCAGCACAATCCTGTCGGCAGACAACAGGGATTCAGCATCTGTCACCAGATCAACCGAAACATTGATGTTGTTGTCTTTCGCGGCCCGTTCAAATGCCTTTTGTGCAGATCGGAGATTTCCCGATCCGTAATCAATGATTGCTACTTTCATGATCTACTCCGGAAACAAACCTGCCGGCGCGGAATTGGGGTGAAACGCCACAATTTTATCGATTTCCCGATCATTGCCATTGGGGGATGCAATAAACAATTGCGCGTTCGATGCGATAAACTTGACTTCGGCATCGCGTCGGTTTTCTGCGTCCACCACACCTGCATAACGCCATCCGTTTCGTTCCAGCCGCTGCCTTACCAACTCATTTCCATCCAAGAACAGATAGAGACCCGGTAGAGCAGCCAGATACATAACCGGTAAACCGGGTTGCCATGCAGCCAGCAAAAGCAATAACCCGACTATTGCCATAAAAACCAGTGATGCGAGCCAAAGCCGCTTCATGACAAGCCAGACAAGTGGAAACAACAAGGCCAAAACCGCTTTGCCATCTGGCACAAGCTCAAAGCGGGTTAATGCAACATCACCCGAAACATTCGGGGGCAGATATGCCGAAAAGATAGCCATGAAAGCTGTCTAGACCGTTTCTGATGATATTGAAAGTATCTAAACCGCCCGTTGGCCAAACTTGCTAAAGGGTTCCCTTTGTCGAAGGTATCTGGTCTGCTTGACGTGGATCGATTTCAACTGCTGCACGCAATGCCCTGGCTACCGCCTTGAAACAGGTCTCCGCAATATGATGATTGTTCGCACCATAATGGTTGGTGACGTGCAATGTGACACCAGAGTGCTGGGAGAATGCCTGAAAGAATTCCCTGAACAACTCGGTATCGTAGTCACCGACTTTCTGCGCGCTGAATTCAACATCCCAAACAAGGAAAGGTCTTCCGGAAACATCAAGCGCGGCACGTGTCAATGTCTCGTCCATCGCAAGATCAATCGAGGCATAGCGAACAATCCCTTTGCGATCGCCAAGCGCCATATGAACCGCCTGACCCAACGCAATGCCTACATCCTCCGTCGTGTGATGAGCATCGATGTGCAAATCACCCTTGCAGCCGATCTTCATGTCAATCAAAGAATGGCGCGACAACTGGTCGAGCATGTGATCAAAAAACCCGACACCTGTGTTGATGTCGTACTCACCCTTTCCATCCAGATTGATGTCAACGTGAATGTCCGTTTCTTTGGTTTTTCGTGAAATCTGCGCCTTACGCATAATGTTACTCAAAGTGTATATTCGCCCGGTCGCCTGTATATCAGTACAGTGTTAGGAAATCCATAACGGCACGTTTTGCATCAAATCTTCGCAAATCCCTGTTTGAATTCCCTGTTCCACTTACTACATAGTCCAATGCCCAATCAGAGGAACATAAATGTCTGAACTCCCCTCAATGCATGCCACTACCATTGTTACGGTCAGAAAAGGCGGGAAAGTCGTGATTGCAGGCGATGGCCAGGTCAGTCTTGGTCAGACTGTGATCAAGGGAAATGCCCGAAAAGTCCGCAGAATCGGAAAAAACAACGACGTGATTACAGGATTTGCCGGTGCAACCGCCGATGCCTTTACCTTGCTTGAACGGTTGGAAAAAAAGCTGGAGCAATATCCGGGAAAGCTCATGCGGGCTTGTGTTGAGCTCGCCAAGGATTGGCGAACTGACAAATACCTGCGTAACCTGGAAGCCATGATGTTGGTTGCCGACAAGGATGTAACCCTTTGTGTTACCGGTAATGGCGATGTTCTTGAGCCTGAATACGGGATCATGGCAATCGGGTCCGGTGGAAACTATGCGCTTGCCGCAGCAAGGGCATTGGCCGACACAAAACAGTCTGCAGAAGAGATTGCCAGCAAAGCACTTCAAATCGCTTCAGAGATCTGTGTTTACACCAATGGAAATACTGTGGTTGAGACGCTGGAAACAGAAGGTTGATATAATCATGGAATTAGCCACCGTTCTGCTAAGTGTCATTTTGGGTGCGCTCGCCGGATTTGTCAGTTCATATTTGGGGCCCCGGAAACTGGAAGAGTGGCGAACAGCGAAACATGAAGCCGAATGGGCAAAACCTCGGAAGGTACTGCTGGAACAACTGCTCAGTGACGAACGATGGAAATTCAGGAAACTCAGCACATTGGCAAGGGTGGTGGGTGTGACGGAAGAACAATGTCGCGATTTATTGATCTCTATTGAGGCGCGAGCACTGGCAAACACGAGTAAATCAGAAAGATGGGCCCTGATATCCCGGGCACCATTATCGGAAGTAGAAAACGACAATAATGACTAATTTCTCCCCACGTGAAATCGTATCCGAACTAGATCGCTATATCATCGGCCAAAAAGACGCAAAACGCGCGGTTGCGATTGCGCTTCGAAACCGTTGGCGTCGCTTGCAGCTTGAAGGTGCCATGCGCGAAGAAGTGATGCCCAAGAACATTCTCATGATTGGTCCTACCGGTGTCGGCAAAACCGAAATATCCCGCAGGTTGGCAAAAATGGCGGGCGCACCGTTCATTAAAGTGGAAGCAACCAAGTTTACGGAAGTCGGCTATGTCGGTCGTGACGTTGAGCAAATCATACGTGACCTGCTTGAGATCGGTATTAATCTGGTTCGCGAAAAAAAGCGCGAGGCAGTAAAGGCAAAAGCGCATCTGGCTGCAGAAGAACGGGTCCTGGATGCACTGGTTGGCGATACCGCCAGCCCTGCAACGCGCGATTCGTTTCGAATAAAACTGCGTGATGGATCACTGGATGACAAGGAAATAGAAATAGAAATTGCTGACACTTCCAGTCCGATGGGTGGCATGGAGATTCCAGGTATGCCGGGCGCCAGCATTGGCGTGATGAACATTGGCGACATGTTTGGAAAGGCATTTGGAGAACGGACCAAAAAACGCCGAACCACCGTTTCTGAATCCTATGAATCTCTTATTGCGGACGAGTCAGACAAAATGCTCGACGACGAGCAAATTGTATCGGAAGCCATTGAAGCTGTGGAGAACAACGGAATTGTCTTTCTCGACGAGATCGACAAAATTGCGGTTGGCGACCGAATGAGTGGAGCGGGTGTCTCGCGCGAAGGCGTTCAACGCGATCTGCTCCCATTGGTGGAAGGAACGATTGTTTCCACCAAACATGGACAGGTGAAAACCGATCATATCCTGTTTGTGGCATCCGGAGCCTTCCATGTTGCCAAACCGTCTGACTTACTGCCAGAGTTGCAGGGTCGTTTGCCTATCAGGGTCGAGTTGCGCGCTTTGGAACGCGATGATTTCAGACGAATCCTCACGGAAACCGAAGCAAGCTTGATCAAACAATATATCTCACTCATGGAAACAGAAGGGGTTGAGCTCGAGTTCACCGCCGACGCCATCGATACCATCGCAGACATCGCGGTTGATCTAAACGCGAACATAGAGAACATCGGAGCAAGACGTCTGCAAACTGTTATGGAGCGAGTTCTTGATGAGATCTCTTTCACTGCGCCCGATATTTCAGAGAAAAAATTCACTGTTGACGCAGATTATGTAAACTCCCAACTTGGAGAGCTTGCAAAAGATGTCGATTTGAGTCGATACATTTTGTAGGCATCGGTTCAAACAACAGGGATTACCGGCATACATGAAACGCTTCATGACATTGCTGCTTGCAGGTTTACTCGGGTCGGTTCTGGCCGCAAATGCTGCAGTGAAAGTGCCGAAAGGCAACCGTTCTGCGACCCAACCGAAAATACCGAGTGCATCCGTTTCCCGTACAAACTCAACGGATGGCAGTTTCGCAATCAAATACGAGAAAATCCGTGATCTGATTGCTACTGACAAAAAACTAAAAGGCAAAATCAAATCAGCCGCGAAAAGATTCGGGATTGATCCAATTCACATTGTTGGTGCGCTGGTAGGAGAACATACTTACAATGTTGACGCAATTGACCGCCTGCAGAGCTATTATGTGAAGGCAATTTCGTATCTCAATTCCGAGATTCAGTTTGCCTATGACGGAGAATCTGTTGAGAAATTTGTAACGCGTCCATTGTTTTCAGCGTGCAAAGAGCAGAAAGATTCCTACAATCTGTGGAGTTGCAGGGAGCACGTCTGGAACACAAGATTCAAGGGCAGGAATACAGACGGAAAAACCTGGCCAAACAACCGGTTCGGGGCCGTATTCTTTCAACCATTCTACGCCGGGCAAACCTTCGGTCTTGGCCAGATCAATCCGTTGACCGCCCTGCGGGTTACAGATTTCGTTGCCAAAAAGACCGGCAAAAAGAAGCTGTCACCAAGAAAAGCAAACGAAGTATACAAGACAATCATGAACCCGGATGACACGCTGCTTTACATGGCTGCGGTGCTGCGACTGTCCATCGATTCATACCGTGACATCGCCGGTTACGACATTTCTGGTAATCCCGGGATAACAGCGACCCTTTACAATCTTGGAGATGTTCGAAATCGTGCCCGCAAGGCCAAACGTTCCGGTCGAATGCCTCGCGAGAACTACTACGGTTGGCTTGTTAACAAAAAGCAGGAAGAACTCGAAGCCATTCTCAAATAGTGCACTCTATTTTCTTTTTATTCGAACGTAAATCGCTCCCGACCCGCCGTGACTTCTGTGCGATTCATGATGACCAACGACGAACCTCCGAAAGTCAGGTTCGGTCAGCCATCTGGGCACCGCTTTACGCAGGATGCCATCTCCTCCAACACCCTTGCCAGTGATAACCAAAACCGTTCTTGCACCATGTTGGTAACCGTACTCGACAAACCGTAACAGTCTTCCATAGGCCTGGCTTTGGGTCATACCATGAAGGTCGATTGTGCCCTCGATTGGCAGTCTGCCTTTCGCAATCTTACGAGCAATGGAAGAATCAAGTTTTGGCGGCTCAGGTAAAGGCGAAAAACGGATCTTTGGTTCCGCGCGCGTAGGAACCGGCTTGATCGTACGCGACTCCACAGATCTAACTGCCTCAGAAATGTTAGATGTTTCATTTTTGTTGAACAGGGTTTCAAAACCCTCACTGACAGATTTATCTCGCAGCGGTTTTGTCGTCTTTTTAACCCTTTCCCAAAGTTCCCAGTCTTTCTTCCGTCCACGGCTCATAAGATCATACTGCTTCCAGGATTATGAACTTTGCATGATGTCTGACGGAACCGGCGATCATGCCAGCTTCCGCACCTGAACCAAGAAAGATGTCACCGCGCTGGGGTCCGACTATAGCCGAGCCGGTATCCTGCGCGATCATCAGCCGCACAAACGGCTTTGCGCTAAACGGCATCGGCTTTTCAGTGTCGATCCATATGGGTGTGCCATAGGGATGAAGCGATTTATCAATGGCCAAACTCCTTCCAGGTGTCAATTGAACACCAGCACCGGCTATCGGCCCGAAATCGGGATGGTGACCTTCAACTTCTGTAAAAAATATGTAGGAGCGGTTGTGATGCAACACTTCCAAGGCGCGCCCTTCATCCTCTTCAAGCCAGCCACGAAGGTTTGCCATGTTGGCGGTTTGTGGTGTGAAAATGCCGCGCTCCACCAAAAGTTTTCCAATTGATGTGTAAGGGTGTCCGGTTTTTCCGGCAAACGAAATTCTGGCCGTCGACCCATCCTCCAATGCAAGGCGTGCTGATCCTTGAACATGGATGAAAAACGCTTCAACGGCTGACTCAACCCAAAACAACTCCAGCCCCTTACCCGACAATGCACCTTTATCGATTTCGCCGCGATCAAAGTATTCTTCCAGCACAGAGCCGCTTTGTCGTGCGTATTGCAAACCAGTCGGCAAACCCTTCGGGTATTCGGCGGCTTCATCAAGCCTTACAAGGTCAGAAGGACGCCGGTATATCGGGTATGGAAACTTGTTACTTTTCGTTCGCGATGCAGCAACCACAGGTTCAAAATAACCCGTCACAAAACCTTCGTCAGTTGCTTCGTACTTCTTGGGAATGAAATTCTTCTCGAAAAAGTTGCGGGCTGTATCTCTACTCAACTTGTTCTGATCAATCTCGAGGGCCTTGCCGGCAACCGCCAACAAACTGTCGGAGGGCGGCCTGGCGGATCTGCTTACAAAAGATTTTTCTGACAGCGCCTGTGCTGACAACCGAAAGCATGAAAGCGCAGCAACGTGATCATCATCGGGCCAACCTGCCACATCGTCAAATGATAGCGGAACCCAGCTAGCCAACGGATTTATCCTTCGGCCTCGGTTGCTACAAGCCTCCAGTTTGGATCGTTTGATCTGGTATCACGGGCAAATGTCCAAATATCTTTCACCCGAACGACTTCACCCTCGGAACCATCAATGACAGAACCGCTTTTGTCATACGTCGCAGACATGATCTGCGATTCAAAACGCACCGTCAGTCTTGCTTCTTCTTCGTCAAGTTTGGCTTCACTGATTTCAGAGCTGTCAATTCCGATGAATTCTGATTTAACACTTTCTCCGCGAGACTTTCTTTCGTCAATTGCCGCTTTGAATCCTTCAAAAACCTCGCGCGACAGCAAGTTTCCAAGCGCTTTGTCGTCACCATCGGCAAATGCCATTACGATCATCTCATATGCCATGTTTGCTCCCTCGACGAACTGACCGGGTGCAAAGGAAGGGTCTGCTTGGTAGATTTTTCTCAATCCGTTGTTCAGTTTGGTTCTCGGCTTTGCCAATTTGTTGATCTCGTCAAGAACAGGGTCATTCTTCGGTTTGGTTTGGTCACCCGAACGCGTTGGCAGTTTGACCACGTTGTCATTGGAGCCTTGTGTTTCCGGCTCCTGTTTTTTTTCTGTTCTGTTCTTGTAGTATTCCTCAGGATCGTCAAACCCCGTTCGCTGTCCCAACACCGAACGTAACCGGAAGATTATAACCGCGGCTACAATAATAATAATAAGGGTCGGGAAATCGATAAACTGCATCGCAATACCTGTGAATGGGAACATTAAATGTTGGCAATTTATATAGGCTTTAGCGCCATTGTTGCAAAGTGGCCATTCAAAAGAGTTTGCGGAATGCTTATGTGATGTGAAAGCGAAAGAACACAATGCCTTTTACCCTGATACCATTTCTGCTGCTTTTTGTCCCGATATTGGAAATTGCCGTGTTCATCATGGTCGGCGGCCAAATCGGTGTGCTTACGACACTTGCATTGATTCTACTTACCGCCATTGTAGGGAGCATTCTTCTGCGAGTTCAGGGTTTTTCAGCGCTAAACCAAATACAGATCAAAGCCGCTTCAGGAGACGTCCCGGGCAAAGAACTGGTTCATGGTGTGATGATCATGATTGCCGGAGTGTTGTTGCTCACGCCCGGATTTGTCACCGACGCTGTCGGATTTTTGCTTTTCTTTCCACCATTCCGGCAATTTCTATGGACTGTCCTAGCGTCGAATGTCGTTGTGAGAACCGGTCACTATCGGTCGAATCGGGACACTAACGTTGTAGACTTGGACGAATCGGAGTACTCGGAAAAACCCAAACCGGACAGCCCTTGGAAACCCTAGACATTTTCCGTTTCGGCAGAAATCGGACAACGTTTGTCTGCTCACCATACTCTCTTTCATATTTGGGTATTGGATTCCTGCAGAACTCATGCATTCCTTGATTCTGATAAAGGCCTTGTGGGTGCTTGTATACTGACAGGCAACATGTTAGCAGGTCTGCCAGCTTCCGGGGAACGTTTCCCCTACAACTCAGGTGAGACCCAAATGGCAAAACAACCCGCCAAACCAGCCGAAAAGTCTGTAGACAATGGTGCTGCAGGACCCGAGATGCAACCATCGATGAATGTCCTTGCCCAGTACATTAAGGATTTGTCGTTTGAAAACCCCAATGCCCCCAATTCATTGCGACCGCGTGAAAAACCGCCCGAGATTAACATCAACATCAATGTAAATCCCAACCAGTTGTCTGAAACCGACTTTGAGGTCGAACTGAAACTGGAGGCTAAAGCAACTGACGGTGATGAAGTCTTGTTCAATGTGGAGCTGGTTTATGCCGGGATTTTTCGACTTGCCGGAATACCCGAAGACGCCATGCAGATCGCCGTTCTGGTAGAATGCCCCAGGATGCTGTTCCCTTACGCGCGACACATTGTTGCGGATGCCACCAGAGACGGCAGCTTTCCACCGCTAATGATTGATCCAGTCGATTTTGCGGCGTTATTCCGTCAGCGTGTTGAAGCGGAAGCAGCCGGTACTTCTTGAATTTGGCCAGTGTCGTGTGACACCGTTTGGCGGGACTAACCTCCAAACTTATTCCATATTGCGTTCTCGCCAAGCGTTTCCACAAGTTCCGCATGGCGTTCTATGTCTTCTTTGCTAAGGCGCGATGCCAAAGGGACCGAGCGGGTAACAGGTGTTATCGTCTCGTTTCCTGTAGGCGATACACTGACCTGTTTGCGATTTACAGGCTCCAAGGTTAGTGATGCCTGCTTTCCGCCAAGCAGTTCCAAATACACTTCCGCCAATAGTTCGGAATCAAGCAATGCACCATGCTTCTCGCGTCTGGAGTTATCGATTGCGAAACGGTTGCAAAGTGCGTCCAGGGAATTTTTCTGACCCGGAAATTTTCGCCTTGCTATCTGAAGCGTATCTACAATCCGTGTCGGATCAATTCCGGGATGCTTTTGTCTGGCCAGTTCTGCGTTCAAAAAACCATGGTCAAAGTCTGCGTTATGAGCAACCAGGCTTCCCGTTGAGAAAAATGCCAGAAATTCTTCCATGACTTCCGAAAAAACCGGTTTGTCGGAGAGGAATTCATTGCTGATTCCATGGACATTGAAGGCATCTGGATGAACCTCCCTGCCTTCCGGATTGACAAACTGGTGATATGTATTGCCGGTTGGATAGCGGTTTATAAGTTCAATTGCTCCAATTTCGACAACACGGTCACCGTCCTTATGACTGATTCCTGTCGTTTCAGTATCGAATACAATTTCTCTAAGCGGTTCTGCCATCTGGCGAGTTTAACTTCAAAATTTGAAAGTTTCGCGTTTGTAAACCGACTTTCACAGCTTTTTGCGTATGTCAGCGATAACTGCAGCAACTTGCTCTCGCGCTGCATCCATTCCGTGGTCTGTACTGATTACATAGTCAGCGCGTTCACGTTTTTCGGCATCCGGTAGTTGGCGCGCAAGAATCGCTTCGAATTTCTCGACTGTCATATCTTTCCGTGCCAATACCCGCCGCCTTTGTTCATCTGCTGAAGCTGTTACGACAACAATGGTATCAACACGTTTTTCGCCACCTGTTTCGAACAAAAGGGGTATGTCCAGAACAACAAAGTCGGCACCATTCTTTTGTGCCTGTTCCACAAACTCCTTTTCCTTCTGATGGACAAGCGGATGGACAATCGCCTCGAGTTTTTTCATCGCTGCTTGGTCGGAAAGGACAATTTTTCCCAGCTTTTGACGATCAACCACATTGGCTGTTACTGTTCCGGAAAACTGTTCTTCGATCAGTGGTACTGCTTCATTTTCATAAAGGCGGTGAACTGTGGCATCGGCATCGTGTACCGGAATGCCTTCCGACCGAAACATCTCGGCTGTTGTTGATTTTCCCATCCCGATTGAACCGGTCAATGCTACTAATAACATTCAGGACTCCAATAAATGTTCACGTAGTTGTTGTGTGACCTCTGGTCTTTTGCCGAACCATTTTTCAAAACCCGGTACTGCTTGATGCAACAACATCCCCAGTCCATCTACGACCGCTAGACCGCGTTCCTTTGCCTTCTGCAACAGGGGTGTGTTGAGGGGCTTATAGACAATATCGGTCACCAATGCGTGTTGGGGAAGATTATCCAGTACCGGTATTGAGCCCACATTCTTTGCATCCATGCCCAGTGAAGTTGTGTTCACCAAAAGGTCTGTATCGAAGTACAGCTCATCGGTAGCATCCAGACAATGGGCACTTGTGGTCGATCCAAACCGGTCTGCCAGTGATTGCGCACGTTCAAGCGTTCTGTTTGCAATTCTGATCTCCGAAAAACCCGCCTGAATGAGCGCTACTATAACCGCCCGTGATGCACCGCCGGCACCCAGAACAGTTGCTTTGTCGTTGTTCCGCCAATCAGGAGCATATTGTTCCATGTTTGCCATAAACCCGTATGCGTCGGTGTTAGTGGCGTGCGAGCGACCCTCTTCAACCCAAATGGTATTGACCGCTCCGATCAGTTCCGAAATTTCATCGCAGCATTCAATCCCGGAGAATGCGGTTTCCTTGTGTGGGATGGTGATATTTCCGCCAGCAAAACCCGATGAAGGCAGCTCTTTCAAGAACTCCGAAAACATCTCAGGATTTATCGCGATTGCCTCGTAGGAACCGTCAATTGAATACTGTTTCAACCAGTAACCATGCAGGAGAGGTGATTTTGACTGCGAAACCGGCCAACCTGTGACGAATGCCTTTTTCATCAGTTTTCCAAGAGGTTGTGGCTTCGCAACTCTTTGAGGAGGGGAAGCAGGGGGAGACCCATTATTGCGAAGAAATCTCCTTCGACTTTCTCAAACAACTGTACCCCCTCACCCTCAATCTGGTATGCACCGACGCTGGTAAGGACTTTGTCACCAACCCTCGAAACATGCCTTCCAACGAAGCCGGGTGACAATTTCCGAAAGGTGATTGTTGACATCTCATTGTATGTCCAAACCGTTTCATTGTCTTTGACAAGGCAAACAGCGGAATTCAGCTCATGCGACTTTCCCGATAGTTCAAGCAATCGTTCAATGGCTTCGTCCCGGGTTTTTGGTTTGTGTAACAGTTTCCCATTCAGCGACAAGGTTTGGTCACTTCCAATAACATAGGCACCTTCGTTTGCCTGGGAGACCTGTTGTGCTTTGGTCAACGCCAAAACGTCAGCGACATCCGCACCTGTAAGACCGGCGTCGATTAGCGGTTTTTCGACGGATCGTTCATTGATGTCGGCTGCGAAAGACTCAAATCGCAAGCCAGCATTCGTAAGCAACAATTTGCGATACTCACTTTTTGAAGCCAGAATTATTTGTGACATGGTCAGTTCTTGGAAGCCGTTTTCGACAGATGATCAGTATGCAGCGCCAGAATTGACGCTGCCGTTTCTTCAATGGATTTTCGAGTCACGTCGATTGTTGGCCAATTGTGTTTCTTGCAGAGTTTTCGCGCTGATGTCAGTTCTTCGGCGATGCTTGCCCGATCTGCGTAGGTATCGCCATAGCTTTCGGCATTCAACTCCAGCAACCTGTTTTGTCTAACCTGCTGTATTCTCTCGGTTGTCGCAAGAAGCGCCACAATCAACGGTTTTTTTGCATTCACTATTGCGTCTGGAATATCCACACCGGGAACCAATGGGTAATTTGCAGTCTTTATGCCCCGATTGGCAAGATATATCGATGTTGGCGTTTTTGATGTTCTGCTTATTCCTATAAGTATGACATCCGCGTCGTTTGGATCATCAGGCAATGCACCATCGTCATGGAGCATTGTAAAGTTCAGCGCATCGATCCGGTTGAAGTAATCCTTGTCCAGAGCGTGTTGTGCTCCCGCCACCCGCTGTGTCGGCTTTCCAAGATAGGATTGGAATACCTGAAAAATCGGTTCCAGAACGGAAACGCAAGGAGCACCGACCTCTCGGCAGGCTGCTTGCAGCTTGTCACTGATTTCCGGGTTTGAGATCGTGAACAATACAATGCCGGGATATGCTGCAATTCCATCAATGGCCTTATCGAGCATCATCTGATTGCGTATCAGCGGATAAATATGTTCAATCGGTTGGTCGTCGACATATTGTGAGGTTACAGCACGTGCAGCGGAAGCAATTGTTTCTCCTGTGGAATCGGAGATCATATGGAGATGAAAGGTGCTTTTAGAAGCCATTTTGCAACCGGGTTTTGTATGCCTTGTTAGATATTGCGAATCACATGCGCAAACAAGCGCTCAACCGTTTTTTTTGGTTCATCCCAGAGTTTTTTCGTGTGCTGTGGATACGGTTGGATCGATTGACTTGAAAGGAAACGCTCTCTCGATTTATCCCTGTTTTGCTGAAAAAACCGAACAAGTTCGTTTCTGTTGAAATTTTTATACAAGGATTTGGAGATCGGGAATTAATCTTCTGAATGTCAAATTACTCACAAAGAATAGTCATATTTCGGGCTATAATAATGCTTATAAAGCAAATAAATTCAGATACTTAGAAAAGTATGCTTCTTATTCACACCGGTCAGAATTTTTTCTCCTGATTGAACTGGTAAGTTCGTAGTGCTGTGGACAAACTGTTGATAATTCGGTTATCCCGTTATTCACAGACTCTAATAAAAATAATCACTTCCAAGGGAAGTTATCTTAATAGGTGAATTGTGAATAAACCTGATCGGAAGATGCTGAGCGTAGTTTTAGGCTCCCAATATAAGGTTCCTCCGATATGGATTATGAGACAAGCGGGTCGTTATCTTCCTGAGTATCGGCAAATCAGGAAAGAAGCTGGTGGGTTCCTGGATCTGTGCTTTAATCCAGAACTTGCTATTGAGGTCACGTTACAGCCTGTTAGACGATTTGGGTTTGATGCATCGATTTTGTTTTCGGACATTCTGGTAATACCCTACGCATTGGGACGGAGAGTGGATTTTCTTGAAGGTGAAGGTCCAAATCTTGATCCGATCACGGACGACGACATCGATAGGCTTAAAACTGACGAAGTTTTGGAACGGTTGAAACCCGTTCTTGAGACCGTTGAGGGTTTGCGGCAACAATTGCCTGCGGAGACTACGTTAATCGGGTTTTGTGGTGCGCCATGGACGGTTGCCACCTACATGATTGCTGGCAAGGGGACACCTGACCAGGGGCCCGCAAGATTGTTTGCCCTTCAGAAACCAGAGATATTTCAAAAACTCATTGATGTCTTGGTTGTTGCTTCTGCCCGGTATCTTGTCGAACAATTCAAGGCCGGGGCTGACTGTGTCCAGATATTTGACAGTTGGGCAGGAATACTGGGTGAAGATCAATTCAGAAAATGGTGTGTTGATCCAACTGCGAGGATTGTTGAACTGGTGAGAAAAGAAATACCGAACGCGCCGATTATTGGATTTCCTAAGGGAGCTGGCCTTCAATATCTTGATTATCGGAAAGCAACAGGTGTTGACATGATCGGTCTTGATTGGACCATTCCTTTGTCGACGGCAAAACAGTTGCAGCAAGCGGGGCCGGTCCAAGGTTTGTTGGATCCTTTACGGTTGATTGCAGGCGGAAAAGCATTGGACGAAGGTATTGATCTTATCCTGGAATCGCTTAGCGATGGACCGTTTGTGTTTAACCTTGGGCACGGGATTACTCCACAAACACCAGTCAGTCATGTTGAACAGATGCTGAAGCGTATCAGGGGGTGATGGTAATGTATGAATGGATAAAGGTCCTTCATATCGTCGCGGTAATTAGTTGGATGGCGGGATTGCTTTATTTGCCTCGCCTGTTTGTTTATCATTTTGATGCTGAACCAAACTCCGCTCAGTCGGAGACGTTTAAGATAATGGAGCGCAAACTCTATAATTTCATAATGCGCCCAGCGATGATCGTTGCCTGGTTGGCCGGTTTGTATTTGGCTTATTTGATTGATGCCTATTTGGAGGCGTGGTTCGTCTGCAAGTTTCTATTGATTGTCATTCTGACAGGATTTCACGAGTTTCAGGGTGTATGGTTGAGAGAGTTTGCCGGTGATGAGAGAAAGCGTTCTGCAAGGTTCTATCGTGCCTTGAATGAAGTTCCTGCAATTCTCATGATTTTCATCGTCATTTTGGTGGTGGTAAAGCCGTTTTGACCTAAGAAGATTTCTGCTTGAGAGAATCTGATTTTCAGGGTATTTATCAGAGAACCTTCCTTCTTGCGCCGTTGAGCAACGGGTCCGGCGCATTTTTAACCGTACAGTACAAATAACAGAATGAGTTGTCCTTCATGGAACAAATGAAGCTTCAGGACCTTAATTCTAAAAGTCCTACAGATTTGATTACCTTCGCAGAAGGTCTGGAAGTTGAGAACGCCAGTGCAATGCGCAAACAGGAGTTGATGTTTGCTATTCTCAAAAATCTTGCCGAGCAGGATGTGGAAATTATTGGCGAGGGCGTGGTTGAAGTGTTGCAGGACGGGTTTGGATTTCTGCGCTCAGCGAATGCCAATTATCTTCCAGGGCCTGATGATATCTATATTTCGCCCTCACAAATCAGACGGTTTTCACTTAAAACAGGTGATACTGTTCAAGGCCCGATTCGAAGTCCAAAAGACGGTGAACGATATTTCGCGCTGCTGAAAGTCGATACCATCAATTTTGAGGATCCTGAGAAGATCCGCCACAAAATTCATTTTGACAATCTGACGCCGCTCTATCCTGACGAACGGTTTTTGATGGAAATAGACGATCCCACTAAGACGGATTTGTCTGGACGGGTGATTGATCTGGTTGCACCGCTTGGCAAAGGCCAACGAGGATTGATTGTTGCGCCGCCGCGAACCGGTAAAACGGTTTTGCTTCAAAATATTGCACATTCGATTACCGCGAACCATCCGGAAAGTTACCTGATCGTTCTGTTGATTGATGAGCGGCCCGAAGAAGTTACCGATATGCAAAGGTCGGTTTCCGGCGAAGTTGTGTCTTCCACTTTCGATGAACCGGCAGTTCGTCACGTTCAAGTGGCCGAAATGGTCATCGAGAAGGCTAAACGATTGGTAGAACACGGGCGTGATGTGGTAATTTTGCTCGATTCAATTACCAGGCTTGGGCGTGCGTATAATACGGTTGTACCTTCCTCTGGGAAGGTTTTGACCGGTGGCGTTGACGCCAATGCGCTCCAGAGACCCAAGCGGTTCTTCGGTGCGGCGCGTAATATCGAGGAAGGTGGCTCGCTGACAATTATTGCAACAGCGTTGATCGACACCGGTAGCCGGATGGATGAAGTGATTTTCGAGGAATTCAAGGGTACAGGTAATTCTGAAATTGTCCTTGACCGCAAAGTGGCAGACAAGCGGGTCTATCCCGCGATGGATATTCTCAAGTCAGGTACCAGGAAAGAAGACCTTCTTGTTCCTAAAGAGGACCTTCAGAAAATATTTGTTTTACGGCGTATCCTGTCTTCCATGGGTACGACAGATGCTATTGAGTTCCTGATTGACAAACTCAAGCAAACCAAAACCAATGATGAATTCTTTGATACCATGAATACCTAATCGATTCGGGTTCGTGACAATCGTCTTTGATGTTGATTCGTAGCCGGAATACTCTTTGAGAAAATTCCGCGTTAAACCTGTTTCACGTGAAACAAACACTATGAGCGATTCAGTTAGACATACCACTGATACAATTGTGGCCCTGTCGAGCGGAAAACTTCCTGCCGGGATTGCTGTTGTCAGAATTTCCGGTCCAGAATGCGAAACTCTGGAAGAAACATTATTTGTCAAACCGCTGCCGGAGCGGCATGCTAGTTTGCGGAAACTCTATGGAGCGGATGGTTCTGTTCTTGATGAAGTGCTCGCGCTCAGGTTCTTTGCGGACCGCAGTTTCACGGGTGAAGATATTATAGAAATTCACGCCCATGGGGGTCGCGCGGTGGTCGCTGCGATTCTTGAAACTGTTTGTAGGTCAAGTGGCGTTCGGTTGGCGGAGGCAGGTGAGTTTACGCGCCGGGCGTTTGAAAATGGCCGTTTGGATCTGACCGAGGTCGATGGCATCGCAGATTTAATATCTTCAGAAACGGAATCTCAACGCAGGCAGGCGTTGGCGCAAAGTCAGGGCGCATTGCGGGATTTGTATGCTGGTTGGCGAAATGAATTGGTTCACATCAGGGCCATGATTGAAGCAGAGTTCGACTTTGCGGATGAGGAAGATGTGCCAGGGGATGTTTCAGAAGTAGGATTTGATCGGCTGGCTTTGTTGATACGGAAAATATCCGAGCATCTTGATGATAGCCGTTCAGGTGAGATCATTCGTGACGGTTTCAAGGTTGCGCTAATGGGCGAACCGAATTCGGGTAAATCCAGTTTGTTGAACGCGCTTGCCAAACGGGAAGTGGCTATTGTTTCTGAAGAAGCAGGTACTACAAGAGACGTATTGAATGTACGGCTGGACTTGAACGGTTATGCAGTAGAATTGTTTGATACTGCAGGTATCAGGGAGACAGACAAAGCAGTTGAAGCGGAGGGAATTCGCCGTGCACAAGTTACAGCGGATGAATGTGATTTGGTAGTATGGTTGACGCCAATCGGCGTGAATAAGCGGATTGAATATGTCGGTAGAACGCCAATTTTAGAAATAATCTCAAAAGACGATGAACACCGACAACAGGAGGCAAGTGTTTCGGTAGTTCGGGATAATGGTCTCGATTGGTTGCTTGACCGCTTGACTGGAAAGTTGAGAAACAGAGTTGGACCTTCGGAAGATTTGTTGATTACCCGACAGCGTTACAGGGACTTACTTGTGAATGCAAAAAGGCATCTTGAATCAGCCATTCACGATGGGTCTATGGAAATGGAGGTACGAGCGGAAGAAGTTCGCCGTGCCGGAGATTGTATCGGACGGATTACCGGGAAAGTGGATGTCGAAGATCTGCTGGATGTCATCTTTTCTGAATTTTGTGTCGGAAAATGATTCACGTGAAACAAAAGAACGCCGTAAGAAGGTGTTTCACGTGAAACAATTTGAACCACTGAACCAATTGCTTTGACGTCCAATGCAAAGAATTGTAAGACACCGCCCCATGAGCAGAGTCGAAAACTTTGATGTAATTATTGTCGGCGGCGGACATGCGGGAACCGAAGCAGCCAGTGCTTCGGCACGCATGGGGGCAAAAACTGCATTGGTCACCCATAAACGCCGTACTGTTGGCGTTCTGTCGTGTAATCCGGCCATCGGTGGACTCGGAAAAGGCCATTTGGTGCGAGAGATCGATGCACTCGACGGCCTGATGGCCAGAGTAGCGGACCGAAGTGGTATTCAGTTCAGGCTGTTAAACCGAAAAAAGGGGCCAGCTGTACGCGGCCCCCGCACACAATCAGATCGCAAATTGTATCTGACAGCAATGCAGGAAGAAATTGCTTCTACTGACAATTTAAATGTCATCGAAGGCGCTGCCGCTGATCTTTTGTTACGAAATGGCAAAGTTTGTGGTGTGTTGCTCGAAAACGGTACTGTAATCAAGTCGGCTGCTGTCGTGTTGACGACAGGCACCTTTCTCAAGGGCCTGATACATATTGGCGAGAAACAAATCCCGGCAGGGCGAATGGGCGAAGCCCCGTCCATGGGACTTTCTTTGACTTTGGAGAAGGCAGGATTCAAACTTGCGCGATTAAAGACTGGTACACCGCCCAGGTTGGATGGAAAAACCATCGATTGGGATGGTTTGGACAAACAAAAAGCGGACGAAATCCCGGTTCCCTTTTCAAGCCTGACCGAACGAATTACCACTCCGCAAATCGAGTGCGGAATTACCCGAACCACTCCAGCCGCACACCGTGTTATTCGAGACAATGTTGAGCGTTCTGCGATGTATTCCGGGCAAATCTCCGGCACGGGCCCGCGATATTGCCCTTCCATTGAGGACAAGATCGTAAAATTTGGTGAACGTGACGGTCATCAGATTTTTCTTGAACCGGAAGGCCTGGATGACGACACGGTTTACCCAAACGGTATTTCGACCTCTCTTCCGGAGAGTGTGCAAGAGGAATTGCTGGTAACGATTCCGGGATTGGAGAAAGCGAAAATCTTACAACCCGGTTATGCTATTGAATATGACCACGTTGATCCGCGCCAGTTGAAGCCGACACTGGAATCGTTTGAGATTGAGGGATTCTATCTGGCGGGTCAAATTAACGGCACTACAGGTTATGAGGAGGCCGGTGCCCAAGGCCTTGTCGCCGGGATCAACGCTGCCAGGTTTGCTGCCGGACAAGATGGAATAGTGTTTAGCAGAACCGAGAGCTATATCGGTGTAATGATTGATGATCTCGTTACCAAAGGGGTGAGCGAACCCTATCGCATGTTTACGTCCCGCGCAGAATATCGGTTATCGTTACGGGCAGACAATGCTGATAAGCGCCTGACACCCCTGGGGATCGAGCTGGGGATTGTTTCAGCCGATCGCAGAGAGTGGTTTGATTCACGTGAAACAGCATTAAAGCACGGCAGGGAATTGCTGAAATCCCTGAAGATCACGCCCAATGAAGCGGCAAAAGCCGGATTAAAGGTAAATGAGGATGGAATTCGGCGCACGGCCTATGATTTGCTGTCATACAAAGACATCGACATGGCGAGATTGTCGGACATTTGGCCGAATTTGCAGGAAGTTCGAGGCGATGTGATAGAGCCGCTCCAAATAGAAGCAAATTATGCTGTCTATGTAGAACGGCAAAACGCGGACGCTGATCAAGTTCGCAAAGATGAGAAACGAGCGATTCCTCACAATTTTATTTATGAAAATCTTCCCGGGCTTTCGAATGAATTGCAACACAAGCTTTCAGTGGTACGACCTGCAAATATTGGCCAGGCGGCGCGGATCGAAGGAATGACACCGGCTGCAATTACCCTGTTGCTCGCCCACATTTCGAAGTTTCGAAATCGTGACAAGCAGGCCTCATGAAGACATCGGAACATGTTTCGGGTTTGCGAAAGATTTGGCCTGTCAGTGACCAATGCGTTGACCGGCTTGAAATTTTTGTCAGCCGTCTACGTGAGTGGCAAAAGAAAACCAACCTCGTCGCACCTTCCACTGTCGATGAGATCTGGTCACGGCATGTCGCCGACAGCCTGCAGTGCTTTGCATTGAAACCCAATACTACTCATTGGCTTGATATCGGCAGTGGTGGGGGGTTTCCCGGTTTGGTGATTGCCGCTGCGGCGGCTGACGTTGAGAACGCGCAAGTTACATTGATCGAAAGCCTGAACAAAAAGACGGCGTTTCTGAGACAGGCTAATCGCCAAATGGGGACAAACGCAAGGGTCGTGACAAGTCGGATAGAAGAAAGCTACGACCTTGTAGAGCAACCTGATATAATCACCGCAAGGGCACTTGCCCCTTTGAACGTATTGTTTGAATTGGGTCTACCATGGCTCGGAAACGGTGCTGTCGGATTGTTCCAAAAAGGACGGGAACACAGCAATGAAATTCAAGATTGTAATGGTCTGTGGGCCTATGATCTGATACATCATGATAGCATCATTTCGCCGGATTCGGTGATTTTGGAAATCAGAAATTTAGAGCGGATATCGGGATAGTACGGGTTATGTCGAGGGTCATTACGATTGCCAACCAAAAGGGTGGGGTGGGGAAAACAACCACTGCAATAAATTTGGCCACTGCGTTGGCAGCGATTGAAAAATCGGTGCTGGTTATAGACCTTGACCCTCAAGGTAATGCAAGTACAGGGCTTGGAATTGGCCGCAACATGCGGGACATATCGACCTATGACGTATTGACCGGACAGGATAGCCTTAAGAATGCGATTGTGGATACTGCCGTGCCTGGATTGTATATTGCCCCCTCTACACTTGATCTGTTGGGTGTTGAGATGGAGATTTCCTCCGACAAGGACAGGCCGTACAAACTAAAACAGGCAATTGCCGCCTATGATAAAGAAAACAAGGCGATTGACTATATCCTGATTGACTGCCCGCCTTCTCTCAATTTGTTGACAATCAATGCGATGGCTGCGGCAGATTCAATCCTTGTGCCATTGCAATGCGAATTTTTTGCCCTTGAGGGATTGAGCCAGTTGCTTCAAACGGTGGAGCAGGTCCGTGGATCGGTCAATCCGGACTTGAGCATCCACGGGATCGTGCTGACGATGTATGACAAGCGAAACAATTTGTCCGACCAGGTAGTGGCAGATGTACGCGAATTCATGGGTGAAAAGGTTTATGAAACCGTAATACCGCGTAACGTCCGGATATCCGAGGCACCTTCCCATGGCAAACCGGCCCTGTTGTACGATTTAAAGTGCGCCGGAAGTCAGGCCTACCTGCAACTTGCATCAGAGGTTATCAAACGCGAGAACAAGCTGCTGGCAGCTTGAACAAACGAATGAAACAAGAACAGGCAATATCATGAGCGATGAAAAGCCAAAACAAAGATTGGGCCGCGGACTTGCAGCCTTGATGGGTGATCTCGACCAGCCAATTGAGAAAAAACCGGACTCTGTTTCCGAAAATGTTGCCCAAAAAGGTGAACGGGTGGTCCCGATCGACCGGATCAGGGCAAATCCGAACAATCCCCGTAAGATTTTTGACGATGCGGCACTTGACGACCTGACAAACTCAATTCGAAAGCATGGCATTGTTCAGCCTATACTGGTCAGACCCGTTGAAGGCGAAGATTTGGCAGGTGCTGAATATGAGATAGTTGCTGGCGAGCGGCGATGGCGAGCAGCGCAAAAAGCGGCGCTTCACCATGTTCCGATTATTGTCCGCGAGATTGCTGACAGGCAGGCGTTGGAGTTGGCAATCATCGAGAACGTACAACGTGCTGATCTTAATGGAATTGAAGAAGCCTTTGGATATCAACAACTTATCGATGAATATGATTATTCCCAAAACGATCTGGCACAAGTTATAGGGAAAAGCCGTTCCCATGTAGCAAATACTCTTCGGTTGTTGAAACTGCCGAAGAATGTCCAAGACTTTGTGAGCGACGGCTTGCTGTCAGCGGGTCACGCCAGAACGTTGGTAAATGCACCAAACGCAAAATCGCTTGCAAAACAAATTGTGGAGCAAGGGCTTTCGGTAAGACAAGCTGAAATGCTTGCCCAGGAACCGGAGCAAAATGGTGAATCGGCTGGTGTATCCCAAATACAATCGACCGCAAGCAAGACAACGGACATAGTTGCATTGGAAAAACGTATTGAAGACGCTTTAGGGCTTAAGATCGACATACGTCATGGGGACAAAAACAAGGGCGAGATACGTATCAAGTACAAGAATGTCGAACAACTTGATGAAGTTTGTCGGCGTTTGGAAGACAATTTCTAGTTTCCTTATCACCGAATGTCAGAAGATCGAATTATCAGACTGGAAGAAGAAGTTTCGCATCTGCGGCAGGTAAATGACGAACTGTCTGGCGAGTTGGCGGCACAATGGAAAAGTATTGCCAAATTGGAAAAGGTAATTACACTTCTTGAAAGTCGGATAAACGGGCTTGAAGACCAACCCGAAGCACCGGCAGCAAACACAAAACCACCGCATTGGTGATCATTGCAGACGCTTGACGAGCTTATGGAAATTTATGCCCAGGGGGGTGTTTTGGAGTGGATCGGCATCCGCACCAAACGGCGTGGTACGGTTATACCGTTAACCGAGACCTTTCTGGATGGAAATGGTTTGGAGGGCGACCATTACGAAAGCGCTTCCGGGAAAGGAAAACGTGCGGTGACGCTGATGCAAGCCGAGCATATCCCGGTCGTCAGTTCCTTGCTTGGCAGGTTTGATTTGGAACCAAGGGCTTTCCGCAGGAATCTTGTCATTGGTGGGATCAATTTATTGGCATTAAAGACAAAGGTATTTGACATCGGGGAAGTCCGGTTCAAGGGAACAGGTATCTGCGCGCCCTGCAGCAGAATGGAAAGTGCGCTGGGAAAAGGCGGCTTCAATGCGATGCGTGGGCATGGCGGAATCACTGCCAATATCATTGAACCCGGGTTTGTCAGGCTTGGCGATCAAGTTTCTGCAGTGAGAATTTGACGGGCTGTCCAATTGCTATAAGCAGTGCACAGTCGTCACTTGGCCAAATACTCAGAGGCAGGATCGCGAAAGGAACCGCATTATGGAAAATATTAAACTCACCGTAAGTGGGGCTGCGGGCCGCATGGGGCTGAATTTGATCCGTGCAATAGACGAGCATCCGAGTGTGGAGCTCACTGGAGCTTTGGTACGGAACGGTTCAAGCCATGTCGGCGGTGATTCCGGTGAGTTGGCGGGAATCGGAAAGAACGATGTCAGGTTTACTGATGACATAGACGATGCAATGAAAGATTGTGACGGAGTCGTTGATTTCAGCCTTCCAGCCGCAACCATTCAGCTGTTGAAGAAAACCGTAGAATACGAACGTTTTCATGTCATCGGTACAACCGGTTTTACGGCAGAAGAAGACCGACAAATTGAGAATGCGTCAAACTCTGCCGCAATACTGAAATCGGGCAATATGAGTGTCGGTGTAAATCTGCTCGCCATATTGGTGGAAAAAGCTGCTTCGGCGCTGAAAGCTTCTGAATTTGATATCGAAGTGCTTGAGATGCATCATCGCAGGAAAATTGATGCCCCTTCCGGGACGGCTCTGTTGTTGGGACAGGCTGCCGCAACAGGCCGTAAAGTTGACCTTTTTGATCACTCGGTCCGAAGTCGGGACGGAATAACGGGTACTCGTGAAGAAGGGACGATAGGATTTGCGACGTTGCGGGGCGGCGGCGTGATTGGCAACCATTCCGTAATTTTTGCCAGTGAAAGGGAAAGAATCGAGCTTCAGCATGTGGCACAGGACAGGACCTTGTTTGCAACGGGGGCAGTAGATGCGGCTATCTGGACATCCGGTCAACCCGACGGCCTCTATTCAATGCGGGATGTGTTGGGAATTTAGTTCTTGCGCTTGCGCAGATGATGCACATTGCAATCCATGCATTTTGGGCATAGTGCTTTCAGTTACCTGCCAAATGAAACGGATTTCGGAGAAAACTTGATGACTGGTACACTTGTCTTGGTCCGGCATGGCCAAAGCGAATGGAACTTGAAGAATTTATTCACCGGCTGGAGAGACCCCGATCTTACCGAAAAAGGTCATGAAGAAGCCAAAGCAGCCGGTCGAGCCTTGGCACAGTACGGAACCAGGTTCGATGTCGCATATACCAGCGAATTACAAAGGGCGCAAAAAACCTGTCAGCATATTCTTGATGGCGTTAACCAACCCGAACTGAAAACCATTCGAAATGTAGCTTTGAACGAGCGTAATTACGGCGATCTTGCCGGATTGAACAAGGATGATGCACGGGAAAAATGGGGTGAGGAACAAGTGCATATCTGGCGCCGCTCCTACGATACGCCACCTCCGGGTGATGATGGGGAGAGTCTCAAGGACACTGGTGCCAGGGTGTGGCCCTATTACATGACTGAAATTCTTCCTGTCGTCATGCAAGGTAAAACCGTATTGGTGGCCGCTCATGGCAACTCCCTGCGGTCTTTGGTCATGATATTGGACAATATGACGACGGACTCCATAACCGGTCTTAATCTGGCGACCGGAGTGCCGATGGTTTACAAGTTGAATGCCGATACAACCGTAGCTTCAAAAGAAATCCTGGAGCTCTGACCAAAAATGTCGTCACCACTTCATCCGGCGCAAGTTTTGTTTACGAAAGACCATCCGTTGACGTCACGTTTGAGAATGGAATTTGTTGAGCGGCTGGACGGAGTCACCAAAATATATGTTGATGGACCGCAAGAATTTGCTGATACCGACGGAACACATGTGCATGGTGGGTTGCTGACCCTATTGCTGGACACCGTCATGGGGGCCAGCGCATTGGCAGGTCTTACCCAGATGATGCCAATTGCAACGATCAAGCTAACCACAAACCAGATAAAAAAACCGCGTATCGGCGAGCGTTTGGTTTGCATTGCTGAACAACAAAGCGAAGCAAATTCAGTTAGTTATGAGTATGGCGAAATCCGGAGCGTTGAAACTGATGAACTTTACGCAACGGCGTTGGGCACATTTATGCTCGGTACAACCCTGAACCGTGCCGGTGGAACGCGATGAAGAACAACATTTTTGAATGGTTGGACTTTCGGGAAACCGGCGAATCGGAGGTTTATCAGACGAGATTCGCTGAACATCATATAGGCAATACATTCATCAGGTCTATTCATGGCGGAGTGATCGGTTCCCTTATGGAAGTTTCCGCGATTAAGCTGGTCCTCGCCGAATCGGACGCGCAGCATGATGCGTTGGTTATGACATCATCAATTGATTACCTGCGAGTGACCAAAGATCAGGATTTGTATTGCCGGGTAGCGGTTACGCGAAGAAGCAGCCGGATACGGGTTGTAGATGCTTGCTGTTGGCAAGACGAAGAAGAACGACCTGTCGCACAAGGGGTCATAACGCTTCGCGTCTTGCCACTGACGGGTTGACGACTTGCTTCAAGCGACCAGTCCGGCTTCCCAACCCAACATTGCCCTTTTGCGTGTCAGTCCCCAGTGATATCCGGTTAGTGAGCCGGATTTTCCCAGCGCCCGATGACAGGGAACCACAAATGAAATCGGGTTACGACCGACCGCTGCGCCAACCGCCCGCACCGCCTTTGCGTTGCCAATCTCATTTGCGATATCCGAATAGGTTCGGGCTTTCCCAAACGGAATTGACAACAAGGTCTCCCAAACCCGGATCTGAAAATCTGTCCCTATAAGAGTAACCTTGAGCGGCCTGTCTTCTTTCCAGTCTTCAGTACTGAAAACTCTGATCGCCATCTCCGATGTAACTTCCGGCGATGAAGTGAATTTCGCATTGGGCCAGCGTCCCATCATGTCCTCAAGAGCCAATTGTTCTTCACCGGAATCACAAAACGCCAAACCCACAAGGGATACTTCGCCATTCACGGTTGTTGTCATTACCAATGCCTGCCCAAAAGGACACATGTGAAAACCGTAATCAATCGCCAGTCCTTTGCCCTTCTCCTTCCAAATACCCGGAGAAACAGATTCATGAGTTACAAAAAGGTCATGCAAACGCGAAGGTGAGGAATAGCCCAACTCCATGCTTGCATCGAGCAGTGGCAAGCCCTCATCACGCAACAAACGCTTGGCATGGTCCAGCGTTACTGCCTGGGAAAATTCTTTTGGTGATATGCCTGCCCAACGGGTAAACAGTTTTTGTGTTTGGGTTTCGCCCAGGGACAAATGTTCGGAGAGCTCTGCCAGACTCGGTTGGAACTGCCAGTTCAGGGTCAGGAACTCCACTGCTTTTCGCACAAGGGCGTAATCTCCGTCGTTTCCGTCTCCGGTATCGGCATGATTGCTGTATCGCAACGCTGTTGGATTATGTTGTCCGTGTATCATTGTGTGAACCTAACGGAGCGTCGACTTCCCCGCCACCCGATTCTTGCCGGCTTATGATTTCACGCGTCCAAGTGCGTTCGAGAGCGCCATAGAAAAATCTTCGCGATCCTCGGGATTAAGAAAACTGCCGATTGTGACGCGCTTCTCAGGACTTATCAGGTCCATGCTCTGGATTCCGAATTCTTCGTGTCGTGATATTTCGAATTTGGTCCAGAACGGATTGAGTAAATGCGATTGGCATTGGCCGGAAGGGGTGAATTTGTCCACACGCAACAATTGTCGATTGACATATATCCGTTCCATGGCCTTCCCCGATCTGAAATTCAGTGCGAATGCAAACCAGATAATCAGAACGTCTGCGACAAGAAAAAGAAGCACAGGCCAAGCTCCAAGTCGGTAGAACACAAACCCAGAGAAAAGGCATGATAGAGCGATAACCAGCATTATCATGCCAAATCCAAGTTGGGTTAACGAACGGTGAGGAGTTAACTCAGCAACGAAATCTTGGGAGTCCGGCTTATGGGAACCGGCTGAATTTTCATCTTCCATGGTCTATAACTTATCCGAACAACGAAGATTGGGAACCAAAAAATGGTTAGCCGCCGGAAACGATTGCCGAGAAGCAAGTATAATCAGGAAGAAATTGTCGAAATATTCTCAAGATTCAGGAAACAGCGGCCTGAACCGAAGGGTGAATTGGAACATGTGAATCCCTATACGCTTGTAGTAGCGGTTGCGCTATCGGCGCAAGCGACTGACGCGGGGGTCAACAGAGCCACCCGTGAATTGTTCAAGGTTGCTGACACCCCCGAGAAGATGTTGGCGCTTGGTGAAGACAAGGTCCGTGAACATATCAAAACCATCGGATTGTTTCGGAACAAGGCGAAAAACGTAATTGCTCTAAGCAATATGCTTGTTGAAGAATTTGACGGTATCGTCCCGGAAACGCGCGAAGAGCTTGTCCGATTGCCGGGCGTAGGCCGCAAAACAGCAAATGTGGTGCTCTCGATGGCATTCGGTCAACCGACTATGGCGGTGGATACACACATCCTGCGCATCGGAAACCGAATGGGCATGGCACCGGCAAAAACCCCTGATGATGTTGAAGCAATACTCATGAAGACCATTCCCGATGAGTTTCTCTACCATGCCCATCATTGGCTGATTTTGCATGGCCGATATACCTGCACGGCACGTAAGCCACGTTGTGAGGCTTGCATTGTTGCCGATATTTGCAAATCAGGTGAAAAAACCTGCGATGTAGCGGCACCTATCATGCCAATCAAAGAACAGATCATTCCGGTTGCCGGTCAGTGAGTGAAACCTGTTTGTGCAAATGCACCATCAACGTTGCAGCAAAAACCGGTGTCAGCAAATTGAGAACGGGAATACTCATCACAAAGGCAATCGCCAGGCCGGAAAGGAAAACTTCCAAAGACCATTTTCCCATCAGCGCATTAGCTTCACGCTCGGTACGAAATCGCATGGCGGCGAACAAAAAATACTCTCTTCCGAGAAAATAGCCATTCACCAGAAAAAAAATTATCACACCAAAGCCGGCAACAAACACTAGTAAAAACGCAATAATGTTTGCAAACAGAACAACAATACCAAACCTCGTTGCGAGCATCATTGAAGGAACAAGTGGTAGCGCTTCACCAATATCTTCTTGCGGATAGTACTTCAGTTCAACGTGTTCAGCGATTTCATCGAGAAACAGGCCAGCGAAAATTGCTGTAACCGGTGCCAGAAGAAAACTTGCACCAAAAACCAGACCAGCCCCCAGGATCCAAAGCAAGGCTGAAGAAATCCATGTCCAGCCCGCAAGCCACGGATTGACGAATTCCTGGAACAACCAATTGACGCCAAACCAGAACGCGATGAAAACAACCAGCGTCAAGCCGATCGATTTCAATACAACCAACGAGGATCTGCCATCCAGCAAGCCGGAAACCGTTTTGCGCAAAGATCGAAGAACCAACGGACTATTCCCTTGTTGTCAATTGCGAAACCTGTTCGCATTCATGATGAGGAGTTAAGCATTAATTGCTTTCAATTCAATCGCTTCGCGTTTATGCAAGTTTCACAAACTGACGGGGTAACCATGGGTAAAACACAATTTGACGTTTTGACAATCGGCAACGCGATAGTCGATGTCATAGCGAATTGTTCGGACGATTTTCTGGAACGTGAAAATATAGTCAAAGCAGCGATGAACCTGATCGATGAGGAGCGGGCGGAGCACCTTTACAAGGCGATGGGCCCGGCAGACGAGAGTTCGGGTGGAAGTGCCGCGAATACCGCCGCCGGTGTTGCAAGCTTTGGCGGAAACTCGGCATATATCGGCAAGGTTGCCGATGATGACCTGGGTGTTTTTTTTGGCAAGGACATGAACAATACGGGTGTCCATTTCCAAACAGGCCCACTGGTTGGTGCCGAAGCAACAGCCCGCTCGATGATATTCGTTACCCCTGACGGGGAGCGTTCCATGAATACCTATCTCGGCGCCTGTACAAAACTGAATACACAAGACATTGACGAAAAACTTGTTGCCGCTTCAAAGATTGTGTTTTTTGAAGGTTATTTGTGGGATCCGGAAGAAGCCAAAGACGCAATCCGTTACGCCATTGAAGTGGCCCATGCATCGGAAAACCTGGTAGGCATGTCATTGTCTGATCCGTTTTGCGTTGATCGCTACCGGGATGAATTCAACGATCTGATCGATACCGGGGCAGTTGATGTGGTTTTCGGCAATGAACATGAAATCTGTTCGCTCTATGAAACGGAAGATTTATCCAAAGCCGTCAAAGATTTGCAAGGTCGATGCAATCTGGCAATCATTACCCAAGGCAAGAACGGAACCATTGTTGCTACTTCTGACAGCAAAATTGAAGTACCAGCCCATCAGGTGAAAAAGGTGATTGACCGTACCGGTGCAGGCGATTTGTTTGCTGCCGGGTTTCTTTACGGTATGACCAGTGGTCGTTCGCTGGAAGATTGCGCGAAACTTGGCGGATTAGCCGCAGCGGAAGTAATTCAGCATATTGGTGCGCGTCAACAGGTTTCGCTCAAGGAATATGCAAAGGTAAACGGGTTTTAAAGCGCCGGTCGTTTCAGTTCTCCTGCGCCAACGCGTCAGCTCTCAATTCATAAAGGGTTTCCAATGCCTCGCGAGGACTGAGTTCGTCGGGTACGATTTCCCGTAGTCTGCCGATCAGTTTTTTCTCTTGCGAATCTGCCTTGTTCGTTCGTGCCGGTTTGACGGAAAACAACGGCAATTCGTCGGCCAAAGACCGGGCGGTGTTGGAGCGTTCGGTGCTTTCCAGCTTGTCGAGTATTTCACGCGACCGGGCGATTACGGCATCAGGAAGACCTGCAAGCTTGGCGACCTGGATTCCATAAGATCTGTCGGCTGTCCCTCGGATGACTTCATGCAGAAATATCACGTCACTTTCCCATTCTTTAACGCGCAGTGTTACATTGACAACGTTTTCAAGCGACGCTGAAAGCGCGGTTAGTTCGTGATAATGGGTCGCGAACAAGGTTCTGCACCGATTAACCTTCTGAAGATACTCGATTGTCGCCCAAGCGATCGAAAGGCCGTCATAGGTCGCAGTACCTCGTCCTATTTCGTCGAGTATGACGAGGGATTTGCCGGTAGCCTGATTGAGGATCGCCGCTGTTTCAACCATCTCGACCATGAAAGTCGAGCGACCGCGGGCAAGATCATCTGAAGCACCAACTCTTGAGAACACCCGATCGACAACGCCAATATGCGCAGACTGTGCAGGAACAAACGATCCCATTTGTGCAAGAATCGCAATCAATGCATTCTGTCGCAAAAATGTTGACTTGCCGCCCATATTAGGCCCTGTCAGCAACCAAATTTCCGTTTCATCGTGGTTTCCGAGTTCACAATCATTGGCAACAAACGGATTTGAGGCGGAGGAGTGCAACACTTGTTCGATAACCGGATGACGCCCACCTTGCACAGAAAATGTATGTGAACCATCAATCTTCGGCCTGCAGTAATTCCACTTTTCCGACAATCGGGCCTGGCTGAGGCTAACGTCGATAACCGCCATCGCATTCGCTGCATCGGTAAGCGCACTTGCCTGTTCCAGGACCTCCGCAACCAACTGATCAAAAATGGACAGCTCGATTTCCTGAACCTTGCCAGCGGCATTGGCGATCCGCGTTTCTATCTCTGAAAGATTTGTCGTGGTGAACCGCATGACATTGGCAAGCGTTTGTCGATGGATGAAGGTGGCTTTTGCCTCATCGCTCATAAGCGATTGTCCGTGCTGACTTCCTACTTCAATAAAGTAGCCAAGAACGTTGTTGTGCTTGATTTTCAGGGTCTTCACACCGGTGCTCTCGATCAACTGCCCTTGCATTTCGGCAATAACTCGGCGGCTTTCATCGCGTAATTGTCGTAGTTCATCGAGTTCGCTGTTGATGCCGGTGCGGACAAAACCGCCATCGCGTGCAAGCAATGGGACTTCGTCATTGAGGGCTTTAACCAGGCTTTGAAGCAGTCCGGCGGGAACTTCGGCGAGAGAGTTTTGTGCAACCTGCAATTCATTGGGCAGTTCCTGCGTTTCCAGCACCTCAGAAAGTTGCTTTGATGTTGCAAGCCCTTTTTGGATGGCAACCAGATCGCGTGGTCCGCCACGATTCAGGGAAAGACGGGAAATTGCCCGAGAAAGATCCGGTAATTGTTTCAACAACTCGCCGCACTGTGAGGAGATTTCGTCATTCTCAACAAAAAACTGAACACTATCTTGCCGCTTTACGATCTCATCTATGTCGGTAAGTGGACGCATTATCCGTTCGGCCATCAACCGGGACCCTGCGCCAGACACGGTCATATCAATGGCAGACAACAGACTGCCGGACTTTTCCCCCGAAAGGGTTCGCGTCAATTCAAGATTGGCACGTGTAGCCGGATCAATAAGAACAGCGACAGAATTTTCTTCTTTCCGCAACCGTTGTATGACTGGGCGTTCATGTATCTGGGTTTTCTCCACATAAGCCAAGATGGCACCGGCTGCAGCAAGCTCTGCTTTTGTGAATTCACCCAAACTGTCCATCGTCTGCAAGCTGAATGCGTTTCGCAAACGCTCAGCAGAAAGCTGACTGTCAAAAAAACTGGCGCTTTCGACTGTCAATGCGCTTTCTTCCATCATAAGCCTTGAATGAAGCTCCCTGTTTTCATAAAGGCTTTGGGAAAGAACGAGTTCGCGCGGCTCGATACGAGCGATGGTGGCAGACAATTCTGCTTCGCTTGTTGCTGTGACATTGAATTCACCGGTTGAAATATCGATCCAGGCGATGGCCAATTCTTCATTGGTCTCAGTGTTTCTTGAACGGGCGAGCGCTGCGAGATAGTTTGAACTGCGCGGATCAAGCAGCGACGCTTCGGTAACCGTTCCCGGTGTTACCAGCCTGACAACATCGCGCCTCACTACCGCTTTGTGCCCACGTTTTTTTGCTTCTGCCGGGTCTTCGGTTTGTTCGCAAACAGCGACACGATATCCAAAGGAAATCAGCTTCTGTAAATAGTCCTCAGCGGAGTGAACAGGAACCCCGCACATAGGAATATCTTCTCCCAAATGCTTTCCGCGTTTGGTAAGTGTGATCCCCAAAGCGCCGGATGCAATTTCTGCGTCGTCAAAAAACAACTCGTAGAAATCACCCATTCTGTAAAACAACAGTGAATCCGGATTCACTGCCTTGATCTCAGCATATTGCTGCATCATCGGTGTTGGTTGCTGGCCAGCCTTGGGCGAGTTGGTATCTGACAACTTAAGAAGTCCCGTATTTTGAGCACCAAAGATTGCCAATTTAACGGAACAGTGCAAGCCGGTAGCGGTGAATAGCGGTACCTTCCACAGGCTGTGAAGTTACGCTGCGCTGCGATGCCTGTCGGCCGATTCCCCGTAGTATGAAATGTATTTCGGATTGATGTCTTTGACAGGCAGAACAACCAGTATGTCGATGGTTCCGAACTCGGGATCATGCACCGCGACATCGGAAAATTGTGCACCTAACCTCAAATAGCCCTTTATGAGTGTGGGCAAACTGCGCAAAGCCGTTTTTGGATCAATATTGTCACTCGCGAACTTGTTCAGATCGATGGCATTTTGATGTCGTGAAGAAACCCGCCAACAATCCTCAACGGGCGTGTTCTGTAACAGAAAGGAAAGGCAATTCCTGATGGCTTCCGGGTCGTCGGTGTGAAACGAAGCGCAGCCAAACATAACATCAGCCTTCTTCTGTAGTGCGTAATCCCAAGTGCCATGCCAAAGGAGTTCCATTGTCCGCTTGGTGCGGTATTCGGGTAGAATGCATGAACGCCCGAGTTCCATGAACCGTTTGTCAGGATGACGGGTCAGAAGGGCATTAATCTCGAACTCCG
This sequence comes from Rhizobiaceae bacterium, assembly GCA_965230715.1. Lineage (GTDB taxonomy): Bacteria > Pseudomonadota > Alphaproteobacteria > Rhizobiales > Rhizobiaceae > JAALLB01. The sequence goes on from CBDDLK010000001.1 coordinate 295,962, forward strand.
ACTGAGAATAAAATCGGTTGTCGATATGGGCAGCGTTTGACACAGCGAAGCGCTGTGTACCAACGATGCCGTTGTTGGACCCTCGCGTGTCGTCGATCACCAGCAGATGGTCGCAGTTTTTGTCATGCGCATCCCGCTCGCGTCGGGTCAGCCGGCTCAAAATTCGTGGCTTGGCCGACATTTCCGAGCAGAAAACCTGGTAACGCAACCGCTGGGCACTTTTGATCTCGTGCTTTGTTTCCGACAGTCTGGTTGTCAAATCTCCGATTGATCCACGGACCACCGGTTTTTCAAGTTCCAATCTTCTTTTTTTCGACTGTTTGGGAAATATCATCAACCAGACCGTATTGTCATAAATTCGTACCGTATGCCCGGTGCATGTGACATTCAGGTGACATTTATGACATCAAACAATTTGGCTGGATCGAGTGGTTTGGTCAGAAAGCCACTGGCACCACTCTCAATACACCGTGCCTTGGTTTCGTTTTTTTCATCGGCAGTCAATACAATGATCGGTACTTTTGTATTTTCGTGTTCGTTGGAACGTATTGCTTTCAGTGCATCCAGCCCATCCATAACCGGCATCTGCATGTCCATCAGAATCAAGTCAAACGGGTCGCTTTGCGCGCGCTCGCGCCACATCGAAACAACTTCCTCACCATTGGACGCCCGGCTTACGACATGTCCGGCTTTCTCAAGCAGGCCACGAACCAGCAGTGCGTTTATATCATTATCCTCGGCCACGAGGACGTTTAGGGCTGTTACTTTGGTTCCTCTCCTCTTCCCCTCATTCACTGTTTCGGACCATTCTTCGATTGAAGAATTGTGCTCTGCGGGTGCTCCGTTTCCCAGCAGGCTCATCAGCGTTGATTTTCGAACCGGTTTGATCAGATATGCATCGCAGCCAAGCTGACGGAGTTCGGGCAGTTTTTCTCTTTGACCGGGATTCAGCGCGACAATGATTTTCTCCGAGATCTGTTTCTGAGCCGCGATTAGCTGCTTTAGCGCGGAGAACTGAAGGATATGACTCCCGTCCAAAATGGTAATGCCCATGGTTTCTTCTTCAAGCATGGTCGGCAGTTTGCTGTAGTCATCGTAAGTTCGGCAAACAGCGCCAGCTTCGACCAGATAGTTCCTGATTGCACTGGCAGTCAACGGATCCAAACCGATTAGGCTTGTCGTCTGTCCCTCCAACACCCGGCCATCCGTATCCCGTTCCAGACAGGTATTTTGGTCAACTGGTAGCTCAAAATGAAACCGGGACCCTTCGCCCAATGTGCTCGAAACACTGATGCTGCCACCCATCGCTTCAATTATGCGACGCGAGATCGACAAACCAAGGCCTGCTCCGCCGTGTTTGCGTGTGCTTTCACTGTCAGCCTGCTCAAACTCCTGAAATATTTTTTGCTGGTCTGCCTTTTTGATTCCCGGACCGGTATCGATTACTTCATATCGCATTGTATGCGTGTCACATGTCAGTCGAATCTGGACCCCGCCTTCATCGGTGAACTTGATGGCATTACCCAGAAGGTTAATGAGGATCTGTCGCAAACGTCCGACGTCCGCTTTAATGGATTTAGGGACGGAATCGCTGACAAATGAAGATATTCCAATGTCTTTTTGGTGCGCTCGTGCAGAAAGCAGTTCACAGATATCCTCTATCATTCGCCTTGGTTCGAGTTCATCTTCACGCAATTCCAGGCGATCTTCCTCGATCAGTGTTGTATCAAGAATGTCTTCGATGAGCGCCAGAAGCGCTGTACCTGAATCATGGATGGCAGAAATATAAGTTTGTTGTTCCGGTGTAAGGCGAGTGTCGGCCAGCAAACCGGACATTCCAAGAATTCCGTTAAGCGGTGTACGCATCTCGTGGCTGACATTGGCGAGGAACCTGGATTTTGCGTGACTGGCTGCGTTTGCCTGCAGACTGGCTTCACGCAATTCTAGTTCGACAAGTTTTTGTCGTGTGATGTTCCGTGCAATCGAACGAATTCCGTTTTCTCCGGTGGCATGATCCCGAAACGGCATGTCGATCCAAAGAAACCAAGCTTCCCCGTTTTCGGTGTTCATTTTTACTTCCCGTAGGGAGCTGTTTTCTCCATTCCCGGGAATAACGTTTGTTTCGGAAAACTCTGGTTGGAATGTTGTGCCGGGTGAATGAGGGACGGAAGTTGAAAATGTTTCATTAAACGCAGAATTGGCAAAAGTGATCAGCCCGTCTTCATTGCGATGAAAAAGTACGTCACCAAAAGCTTCTCCCAGGCTGCGATAGCGTTCTTCGCTCTCATGCAATTCCCAGCTGGTGTCTTGTAGCGCCTCATAGCGTTCCTGCAGTTCGCGAAGCTGTTTCTGCAGATCCTTCAACTCGTGACGCGACCGTTCTTCTACTCCGATTTTGAGCAGGCGTAACAAGATCGCGGGCAAGTGTTTGAGTGAATAGGCCTGAGAGGAACCCTGTAACGGTGTCGTATTACCCTCGCTCTCAGGTCGCTCGAGGCCGAGTTCTTGCCGCTGAACCTCACGGATCCAGTCCCAAGCGTCTTTTTTTGGGGTTTTAGTGACCATTTGCCAATTTGCACATCATCGAATTGCGCACATACAAACAGCAGTTTGTTGATAAAGGGTTTCAAATTGACGATTAATTTACCATAATTTCATGCTCACCAGAGGTGCGACCCACGGGTGTATTCAGGCAGCGAGCGCCATTGAACTGTTTGTCTCCCGATAAGCGATCGCTTCAGCCAGATGCAGCTTGTCAATCGTCTGTGCGCTCTCCAGATCTGCGATTGTTCTCGCGACCTTGAGAATTCGATGGTACGCACGAGCAGAAAAGCGCATTGTTTCGGCTGCTTCCCGCAATAGTTTTTGTCCAAATTGATCAATGTTGCCCAGATTCTCGACCATGCTGGCAGACATTTGTGCATTGGTTTGCAAATTATAACCGGTGTCGCGAAAACGGGCCATTTGACGATCTCTTGCCACTCTGACCCGTTTTGCTACGACACTTGAGGCTTCGCCCGGAGCGCGGCCAATGAGGTCAGCGGCACTTACCGAGGGGACTTCCACACGTATATCTATACGATCCATCATTGGCCCGGATATCCTGGCTTGATAGTCATCAACGCAACGGGTGCCGCGCTTGCAACGATGTCCAGGTTCGCCCGCCATACCACAGCGACAGGGATTCATGGCCGCCACAAGTTGGAACCGCGAGGGATAGGTGATGCGGTGATTGGCACGGGCAATAGATGTTTCGCCGTCCTCCAGCGGTTGCCGAAGTGAATCGAGAACCTGTGGTGAAAATTCAGGAAATTCGTCGAGAAACAGAACCCCGTGATGCGCCAACGATACCTCACCCGGTCTTGCCTTGATGCCGCCTCCAACCATCGCCGCCATGGAAGCTGAGTGGTGAGGGGTACGAAACGGTCTTTCCCCGGAAAGCTTTCCGTCTTCCAAATCGCCCGAAATGGATGCGATCATGGAGACTTCCAGCAGTTCGGAGGGTGACAGGTCGGGCAAAATGCCTGGCAGACGCGCTGCAAGCATGGACTTGCCGGATCCCGGCGGTCCAACCATAAGCAAGTTGTGACCACCAGCAGCAGCGATTTCCAACGCCCTTTTTGCCGTTTCCTGTCCCTTTATGTCTGCAAGGTCGCGAATCTTCTCTCGTCTCGATCTTATATTGGCAGTGGGGCGGGTTAAAACCTGTGTCCCACGAAAGTGGTTGGCAAGACTCACCAGGCTGGATGGCGCCAGAATATTCATCGTTTCGTCCGCCCAAGCGGCTTCTCCACCAACGGATTTGGGGCAAATCAACCCTTTTCCCAAAGCGTTTGCACCAATTGCGGCAGGGAGTGCACCGGCGACATGGGCAAGACCGCCGTCAAGCGCCAGTTCGCCAAGTACAACAAAGCCATCAAGACAATCGGAAGGAATTGCCCCAAGCGCCACCATCATGCCCAAGGCAATCGGCAAATCATAATGACTGCCTTCTTTGGGCAGATCGGCAGGTGCCAGATTGACGGTAATTCGCTTGGGCGGAAGTGAAAGTCCCGATGCGTGCAATGCAGCCTGCACACGTTCCCTGCTTTCGGCCACAGCCTTGTCGGGCAGACCGACAATTGAAAAATTGACTTTGCCGGGTGCAATCATGACCTGAACGTCCACCGGCAGGGCGTCAACACCACGAAACGCGACAGTTTGTACTCGAGATACCATTCCACAATCCTCTATTGCAAAAACCTAGCCGGAACGCATCGAAACTGTCAAGAACAAAAATAGAACAAATAAGCAATCAGTCAACTGAAACTGACTGACAGGTGAACAGACTTTATGGCAACGACGAATTGTTGCTGGTAATGTGAGGTTGAACAACGGATAGTTCGTATGAGCTTCAGCAGATATTTTACCAGAAATTTTTTGCAATCACGAAAACTGGACAACTTGCCCGCCAGGGTAAGGGAAAGGTTGCTGGAACGGGAACGGGTTAATGAAATCCTGATCCGGATTTTGCAGTTGTTTATCGTCACCATGTTTCTGACATTGTATATGTTGGCGGCAAAAACCGGGACAGAGACAACTTTCCGCCCAGTACCGTATGTGCTCGGCGCATATGTCGTCCTTTCGATAATCGGCTTGATCTGGTCACTTCGCAGCAGGCTGCCAGATTGGTCTGTTTATTGCTCCATACTGTTTGATTTCACTTTGCTCTACACATTGATGGTGAGTTTTCATTATCAGTACGAACAACCTGCCTCCTTTATCCTCAAGGCCCCGACACTTCTTTATGTTTTCATATTTATTTCGTTGCGGGCGCTCCGGCAGGAATGGAAGTTTGTTGCTGCTGCCGGACTCACAGCCGCTGCGGGATGGTTATTGGTGGTGGTCTATGTCGTAAATATTGAACCGCAAAACACCATGATCACCCGTTCTTATGTCGATTACCTTACTTCCAATTCGATTTTGATTGGTGCGGAAGTTGACAAGATGATCTCAATATTGGCGGTGACGGCGGTTTTGACATTTGCAGTGAATGCTTCTTCCAACCTGCTTGTGACGGCAATTACGGAAGAAACGGCAGCAAGCGATTTCTCCCGTTTTTTCGACAAACGCATTGCCCAAGGCATCAGGGGTTCTGATCAGGTACTGACCGCCGGTCAAGGTGATCGGCGAACCATGGCGATCATCAACATAGATTTGCGTGGGTTTTCAAAGCTGGCAAGCAATCGTGAGCCGTCGGAAGTAATGCAGATGCTCTCAGAATATCAAAGCAGGATTGTGCCGATTCTTCAGGAGAAAGGCGCGGTTATCGACAAGTTCATGGGTGATGGCATCATGGCCACAATTGCTAAGGATGACGACAATCACGCAATTGACCGCATTGCCGTCGAGGCCGCTGAGGCCATATTGACCGAAAACGCCAACTGGAAGAATATTCCCTTGCTCACCACATCAGACGGGCCGGTCCAGATTGGAATTGGAATTGCAAGGGGGGATGTGTCATTCGGTGCAGTTGGCCAGGGAGACAGGCTTGAAATGACAGTCATAGGCGCACCTGTCAATTTGTCGGCAAAACTTGAGAAGCATAACAAGGAAATCGGTTCACGTTGCATCGTACAGGCGGATTTGTGGGACATGGCGTTGCAGGAGGGCTATTCCGGCCAGCTTCAAGCAAAAGTTTTGGAAACATGTATTGAGGGGATTGCAGAAAAGCAGGGTGTGGCGGTACTGGATCTGGTTCAAGCTTAAGCCATTTTCGCCTGAAAGCAGACCGAAAACTTGAATTCAAGTCAGCGGCCAGACTGAAGGATTGCTGCAATTGTTTGGCGTAATCAGCCATCTGCGTGGTAAGCAGTTTGCTGTTTCAGACTGGCTATCATGCCATCGGCAATGCTCAAAAAGTGCTTTGAATGTTCGCTTTGCGGCTGGGAAACGACGACGGGCTTTCCGGCATCAGAATTGGTTCTTATTTCCAGATGCAGCGGAATCTCACCCAGGAAAGGCACACCAAGTCTCTCAGCTTCTTCCCTTGCACCACCGTGTCCAAAGATATCGGAACGTTCACCGCAGTTCGGGCATATAAAGGTACTCATGTTTTCGATGATCCCCAAAATTGGAACATCAACTTTCCGAAACATGTTCAGTCCTTTTCTGGCGTCAATCAGGGCAATGTCCTGGGGTGTTGAAACGATTAATGCCCCGGCCAACGGCACCTGCTGAACCATTGTCAGGTGGATGTCACCGGTTCCAGGCGGCATATCGATGATCAGATAATCCAGTTCACCCCATTGGCAGTCGCGAAGTAATTGTGAAAGCGCGCGGGTGGCAATGGGGCCGCGCCAAATCATCGGCGCATCTTCCTCGATCAGGTAGCCGATCGATATGGTTTTTACACCATGTTTCTCAATCGGGAACATTAGCTTGCCTTCTGCCTCAGGTTTTTCATGAATACCCATCAGATGAGGGATAGAGGGACCATAAATGTCAGCATCGAGCAATCCGACCGAATAGCCTCTTTGGGACAAGGCGAGTGCCAAGTTTACTGCGGTGGTGGATTTACCCACGCCACCTTTCCCTGAGGCAACCGCGATGATGTTCCTGATTCCCGGGACTTCTTTTCGGGGAGGGGGAGACGGCCGAGAAGGGGTTGTTGCGCCTGCGCCAGTTGCTTCGGCGGTCAAAACTGCGGTTGCGCGAGTAACTCCCTGAACAGAAAGTGCTGCAATCTCAGCGGCTTTTCGAACGGTTTCAAATTTTTGAACTTCGGCGGGATCAGCGCGTATGGCAATAATCACGGCCCCGTCATTGACAACAATATTCTCAATACGACCCGAGCTCAACAGATCACCGGAACTGTCCGGCAACTCAATTTTTTTCAGGGCAGTTTCTATATGATCGCGACCAACTTGCGGCATTCAGGTTTTCCCTCTGCTAACATACCGGTGAAGTAGGGCGGGTAGCAGAAAAAGCGATCATGAAAACAGTTTGAACGACTTTTTTGGAGCTTCCTTGTCCGGGTGCGGACCTGGATCGTCGGGGCGGCGTTTGAGCGGAAACTCGACATTATCCTCGTAGGGCCGCGTTTGCGCCTTGTTACCATTAATCGTTTCCGGCGCAATCGATTCCGGGGCTTCGACTTGGTTTTCATCATCTGGTGTTTCAGTCGCGGCGGTGCTTGCTGCAGGATCAGAAGTTTCGTCCGGGTTGACTGTCTCCTGTTTTGTCTCTGCTGCGTCTGTTGTTTCTTTTGACTCGGCCTCTTCGACATCAATGAACTCGGCATCGACGACGTCATGGCTGTCGCCGTCCAACGATTGTTCTTCGACTTGTGCCGCATCGACGACAGCTTCGACCGGTCCGGCGTTGATATCCTCGAGTGTTACCACCGGTGTTTCCTCTGCGCCCAATTGGGCAACCGGAATCTTCCATTCAAAGGCGTCAATCTCTCCGGTTACCGGAGAAAAAGGCAACCATTCTTCTGAAAGATGCCCATCTGCGATCCAAGCTTCATCGCGCGGGGCCTTAACCGCACGGGCGAGCCAGTCACGCATTCGTCCCTTGTCACCATGTTGGCCTTCTTCCACCTCGGCCATCAACAAACAGGCTCGCCTTGTCGGACGGGTTGTAAGGACCGGAGAAAGTGCTTCCCTCGCCTCGTCCCATTTGGTGGCATCAATTGCTGCGGTTGCAACCGCGATACTGCTCTCGGGGTTGCCAGGTTTCAAACCCGCCAGACGTTGTGCACGTTTTAGCCGGTCGAGGACGGAATCACCGGACCTGACAGTGGCATAAGCCTCGGCAAGTTCAGGATGCGGGTTTTGCTTCCAGCACGTTTCGATGACTTTTGATGCGCCCCCAATATCGCCTGTACGCGCTGCAGCACGGGCAAATACTGTTGCTGCGGGAACCAGGCCCTTTGCCAGCTTGTGAGCTTCGCGGGCAAGTTTCTTTGCCAATGGCGCGTCACCCTGCTCGCAAGCTACCGCTTTTGCAGTCAACAATACCGCCCTTTGACGTTTGGCAGCGGCTTTGTCGACAAGTCCGGCGGCTCGGTTGGCTTCCAGTGTATCCAATGCAGAATCCCAATCGCCATCGGCGGATTGGTATTTCAGTTTGGCGTTCCCTGCCCAAGGCAAGGCAGGTGCCTGTCTGGATGCTTCTTCAGCATAATGGCGCGCCGCTTCCTGTGAACCCTGTTTCTCAGCTTCAAGAAACAATCCGCGCAAGGCAACAAGTCTGGTTTCTTTGTTTTCCAGCATCAGCTTGTAGTTCGATGTTGCTTCCTGCCTGTTTCCTTCCAGCAATGCGGTTTGCGTTCCAAGCAGCGCAACCAGGGGATCGTCGGCCAGAAACCGCTTTGACTCCTTTGAATACGAACGTGCCATCGCCACATCGCCGGAACTTGCTGCGATAAGGCCCTTTGACAGGGCGGCATAACCACGCCTGCGTTTCCGGTTCTGAAGCATCTCGGAAACAAAAGCCGGCATAGCGAAAATGCCGTTTGTTAACGCTGACAAAATCATCGTGGCCAGGATCAGAATAACCAACACCACCAACCCGAGTGTTAGCGGAATACCTACTTCTTCACCGGGTCTGCCCAATTGCGTAGCCAACCAATCCCACTTGAGGAAAATTGTTCCGGGGTTTTCCGCCATCCAGCCAAACAAAAGACCCAGTCCGAGAACTATCAAAAGGAACATAAAAAATCGAAACATGATGGTTTCCCGTTGGTTAGCTTGCTTCGTTCTGTAATTTGTCAGCCAGATGTTGATATAGAGAATAGGCTTCTATTCTTTTTTCAAGCATTCCAGACCATTGTTTGCCGGAGGCTTGTACTTCGATTGGCAAAAGCTTCCATTCGTTCAGGGCATTATCAAGTTGGCCTAACTCAATGCCTGCTTTCACGCGTGACAGAATGGCGATTGTTGTGTCCCCTTCCTGGGGACCGCTGGAGCGAAATGTTACAAGGTTGCGCGCATTTGCCCAGAATTTTTCTGACAAGGTGCCGCCTTCATCTTTCCGCACCGGATTTTGAACCGTTCTTGTGAGCGCTTCCAAGCCGGTAAGCAGTTCGTTCACAGTTGGTATTCCGGTTGAAGCAAGTTCTGAAAGCCTCTCGGTTTCGGCGGATTTGCTACCCAGCGATTCCAGGGATGCAATTGCCAGGACCAGTGAATCATCGTTTTTCAGGGCAGAACCCAAAGCGTTGACTGCAACAGATCTGGCCACTTTCTCACTTGCCTTGACCGAGGCAATTGATTGCTGCAGCTGCGAGGCATCCGATTGCAGTTTCTCGAAATGCTCTGTGTTTCTTTTCACCTCAGAGCTTAGCGTTTCGATCGAAGACCTTGCTGATTCAATTGAATCGGCAAGCGGAGCAATTTTTTTGTCGGAATCACTCGATACTGCATCCAGTTTCTTTGAAAGTTCGCCGATCCGTTCGTCAGTTTCGGCAATGCCCTCATTTCCGGAAGCCAGCATCTCTGAAAGTGTGGTTTCCAGTTTGTCCATCCTCTGGCCTGTTTGGGCCAAGGCAGCCGAAAGCTGGGTCAAATCCGGTGTTTCGCCATCTTTAACTGTCGCAAGATTGTCCAATACTGATTTCAGATCTGCCAACTCCGTTTCAAGCACTCCAACTTGCGCGGTTAAATCCTCGTTGGCCGGTTGGGCGGTGGTATTCAATTCGGAGATCACATTTTCAAGATCTGAAATGCGTTTGTCACTATCGGAACCGGCAATTGCCTCTACCTGTGCTTTAAGTGCGTTATATTGTTCTGCGCTGACTTCGTTTATGGTCGCTGAGGGATTATTGTTGACAGGCAAGTTCAACATATCGCCATACTGCAGGCCTGCGAGCAATGCTGCTACGCTCACACCACCGACAAAGCCGGAGACGATCATTGGCACCAGACCGGTTCGGGATTTCTTTGTTTGGGTCGATTCAGTTTTTGGCGTTTCGGTTTTGGTATCGGTCTTCGGCTCTGCTGCCGGTTTGGCAGCGGCTCTCCCCAACGGTGGGTTTGTTTTGCCTTCAGAAGAAGTTTTGCTGGATTTTGGAGTTGTGCCGGTAGTTCCTTTCGAAGATGCAGGCGTTGCGGATTTTGATGCAGAAACCGTAGCCTTTGGCTTGGTAGAGGAAGATTTGGCATCCTCTTTCCCCGCGTCTGGTTTCTTCGCCTCCAAATCTATGGTCGCAGGCTTCTTCGTGCGCGAACTACGCGAACTCGTTGTGCGCCGGGTAGTAGAACCGGGTTTTCTGGTGTTCATGACGGCCCCTTGGTCTGGCATTTTCGATGCTATCTTATCACAGGTAAGACAACACTGCGCTGATCTCAATCTATATTAGCAGGAATCGGCAACGCTCTTCAATTGTTCAATCATGCTGCTTTCGTTTGGTCGTAGAGAACAAGAAATGTCTTTCCAGTTTGAAGGGTCAATTTTATCGCTTGCCGCTTTCGAGATTGCTACATGCGATATCTTTCTGGACAGTTCTGTTAATGCGTACCGTGAGATCAAAGTATCCAGACAGGCGGCGCTTCTGGCGGAATACGAACACACCGCGCCCCCTGCACAATGTTTTAATGCATCAGAAACTTGCGACTGATTTAGTGGAATCTTTCCTGCCTGATAAACATGAACCTCGTCCACGATTGCCTTTGGCAGTGCACTTTTCATATCAAACAGACGATCAGGTGTGGTTGGAAACAAAAGCCGCAAGCCCGTTTGCATATAGTCTGAACGAATTATGTTTGCGAGCGAGCCACCACCACCATCAGCAATAACCAGCTTCGAAAACCCCGCCTGTTCGGCACTTTTTGCGGTGGTTTCTCCGACGCAGAAGCAGTTGGCATCAGGATTTTCATTGCTCCATCCCATTCCGCCAAGCGCGTCAATGGCATTGGAACTGGTGAAAATGTAACCGTGATAGTCTTTCCTTGGCAGCGCGACGTTCAACGGTTCAATTTTGAACAGCGGCAAGCAAACCGGTGAAAAACCGGAAATCTTCAATCTTGAAGCGGTACGGCCTGCAGCTGGTTCGGCCCGCGTGATCAAAACCCGCATTCAGGACCAACCGTCAAAAAAAGCATCACCGGCATCGGAAATCAGCTTCCTGCCAAGTGAAATACCAAGTTGTTCTGCATCTGAAGTGGTACCTGAAACCCTACCTTCATGGTACTGTGACCCGTCTGGTTTAAGGATAATGCCGTGTAGTGAGATTGCATTGCCCTCAATTGTCGCATGAGCGCCAATCGGCGTACGGCATGAACCGTCAAGCTCCCTGAGAAATGCGCGTTCGCAAACCAACGCCGTTTCCGTCGATTCGTCATTCAAAGGCTCTAGCAGCCCAGCAATGTCTTTCCTGTTTTGGTCAATCTCAACCGCAATTGCTCCCTGACCGGGGGCAGGCGGGAAGTCGCTGATGTCCAGCAATTCGGTTACCACATGTGCTTTTTGCATCCGGTTCAACCCGGCATTCGCCAACAGTGTAGCGTCAACCACTCCGCGATTAAGTTTTTCCAACCTTGTATCGACATTGCCGCGAAACATGACCATCTTCAGATCAGGACGTTTACGCCACAACAGTGCACGTCTTCTAAGGGATGCTGAGCCCACAACGGAGCCCTTCGGAAGAGAATCAAACGAACTGTACCGGCTTGCAATAAACGCATCCGCCACATTTTCCCGGGCCGGAAAGCAAACCAATCCCAAACCATCCGGCAACAAGGTTGGCATGTCCTTGGCGGAATGCACTGCCATATCAATTTCGCCGGACAGAAGCTTTGCTTCGATCTCCGCTGTAAAAAGCCCCTTACCGCCTATTTCCGACAGGGCGATGTTGTCTTTTTGTGAACGGTCACCGCGCGTCGATATGACAGATATTTCAACATTAAAACCGGAATATTTCGCCGTCAGCAGTGATTTCAGGAAATTCGCCTGAATCAGCGCTAGCGGGCTGCCACGGGTTCCGATACGGATTGTCTTTTCAGGCATTTGTACTTTGCTACTGGAACGTTTATTGAGGCAGTGTGTTACTTCCTCAACAATAGCCTGACAACATGTATTTGGCGACAAGATAACAACCATGGCGAGTTTTGGACCGGTTCTTGGCATTGAAACGAGCTGTGACGAGACCGCAGCAGCGGTGGTCGCGCGTTCGCAATCCGGCAAACCGGAAATTCTTTCGAATGTGGTGCTGAGCCAGATCGAAGAGCATTCCCGGTTTGGTGGGGTTGTGCCTGAAATTGCCGCCCGGGCACACCTGTCGGCAATCGAGCACATTGTCGAGGAAGCCCTGTCGGTTGCACGTGTCCAACCGAGGGAGTTGGCGGGCGTCTCCGCTACTGCTGGTCCGGGGCTGGTTGGTGGCCTGATCGTAGGATTGATGACAGCAAAGGGGTTGGCGGCAGCGACACATATACCTTTCCTGGCAATCAATCACCTGGAAGGCCATGCCTTGACACCCAGATTGACGGATCAGGTACCCTTTCCCTACATGCTGCTTCTTGTGTCAGGTGGGCATAGCCAGATTCTGCGGATCGAGGGGCTTGGTAAATACAACCGACTCGCGTCTACGATTGATGATGCCGTCGGTGAGACGTTCGACAAAACGGCAAAATTGTTGGGACTTGGGTTTCCCGGTGGCCCTTCGGTCGAAAAAGCTGCACTGAAAGGTAATGCTGACCGGTTCCGATTGCCCAAACCATTGAAGGGAAAAGACACCTTGAACATGTCGTTCTCGGGATTGAAAACGGCGATACGTCAAGAAGCAACAGCGCTTGCTCCATTAAGCGAAAATGATGTTTCGGATCTGTGCGCGTCTATGCAGAAAACGATTTCCGAAGTACTGGTCGACCGTTGTAGAAAGGTTCTTGAAACCAAGGGCAATGATATCAACGCATTGGTGGTTGCAGGCGGTGTGGCGGCAAATCAAGTCATTCGCGAAGGGCTTGAAAGCGTTGCCAAAGATGCGGGCATCAGGCTAATTGCACCGCCTCTAAAGCTTTGCACTGACAACGCCGCGATGATCGCATGGGCCGGTCTGGAACGGTTTGAACGTGGGGAGAGTTCTGACCTGTCTGTTTCACCAAGATCGCGCTGGCCTCTTGATGAAACATCGCAAACCATGCTTGGTTCCGGCAAGAAGGGTGCAAAAGTTTGATCCATGGCTAAAGTTGCAGTTATAGGCAGTGGTTCCTGGGGTTGTGCGCTTGCGTGCGTTGCTTCGCGCGCAGGTCATGAAGTTGTGATTTGGAGCCGCTCTGAAACTCAGGCCGCCGAGATCAACGGCAAGAAAACAAATTCAAAGTATCTCGGCGAACTGACGCTTGAGGACGATTTGCTGGCAACAACAAACCTTTCCGAAGCGGTTACCGGTCGCGAACTTTTGCTGTTGTCCATACCCACCCAGTCATTGAGTGATTGTCTTGTTTCAATTGACAACCTGTCAGGCGATTCAGTGCTGATTTCCACCTGCAAAGGCATCGACCGCAAGACACGGCAGCTTCCCAATCAGGTAGTTGGCAGTTTGTATGATTCAAACCCGGTCGCGGCCCTGTCCGGCCCCAGCTTTGCAAGCGATGTGATAATCGGTCTGCCGACGGCGGTAACGGTTGCGAGCAATGATATCGAGATTGCTGACAAGGTTGCTCGTGCGCTGACCACAAACAAGTTCAGATGCTATTCAACGGATGATATCACAGGGGTTGAAATCGGTGGGGCACTCAAAAATGTTCTTGCGCTGGCTGTTGGAGTTGCCGATGGCATGAAACTTGGCGCGAGCGCAAAGGCCGCCCTGATTGCAAGGGGATTTGCTGAAATATCCAGATTGGCGGAGAAAATGGGTGGGAAACCGGAAACTCTTGCCGGGCTTTCGGGAATCGGCGACATCACCCTGAGTTGTTCCAGCGTGCAATCACGGAACTTTGCGTATGGACAGGCGATGGGCCGAGGCGATTCATTGAATGACATGAAGCTTGCCGAGGGAACGTTTACAGCGTCCGCTGCCCTGCAAATAGCAAATGACCTGATGGTGGAAGTCCCGATAGTTGAGGCGGTCGTTGCCGTTCTGGAACGAAAAACAAGTGCGCAAGAGGCGGTGGACAGATTGTTGTCACGCCCGTTGAAACGGGAAGCTTGGCACGGCTGAATAGGAGAAGATGAAGATGCGATATTGGTTGTTCAAGTCAGAGCCTTTCAAATGGTCGTGGGAGCAACAGAAAGCCAAGGGCGATGTCGGCGAAGAGTGGGATGGCATCCGAAACTATCAGGCGCGCAACAACATGCGTGAAATGAAGCTTGGTGATTTGGGTTTTTTCTACCATTCCAACGAAGGACTGGATGTTGTCGGGATTGTTGAGGTGTGTGCCGAAAGCCATCGTGACTCTACCACTGACGATGAGCGCTGGGATTGTGTCGACGTTAAAGCCGTCTGCGACGTGCCTGACCCGGTTACACTGAAAGACGTAAAAGCCAATCCTAAATTGTCTGATATGTCTCTTGTAACCTCCATGCGGCTTTCGGTTCAGCCCGTTACCGCAGAAGAGTGGGTTGAAGTTTGCCGAATGGGTGGTTTGGACGGAAAATCACTCAGCCCGCTGACCTGAGAACAATACGGGACCGATTGTGCAATTTATCGAAAACTCTGATGCAAGGAGGCTTATCCTCCACCTTCAGGGCCTGACTCGCCCTCCCCAAAATGCGTTGAAGAAAGGCGAGTTGGCAGAACTTATCCGGCAATTGGGCTTTGTCCAGATGGATTCAATCCGGTATGTTGAGCGGGCGCATCACATGATTCTGTTTGCCCGCAACCAGACCTACCGAACCAACCACCTGCAAAGTCTCCACGAAAATGAAGCAGGGTTATTTGAAAACTGGACCCATGATGCATCATTGATCCCGGTCGAGTTCTGGAAATACTGGAAGCACAAGTTTGACCGCAAACGGCCACAGATGAAAGAGCGGTTTGTGCGTTGGCAGGGAGATGGTTTTCTGGACCGGACCGACCAACTGATCGAAAAAGCCCGCGAAGAAGGTGGAGTGCGGTCACGTGACCTGGAAAAACCCAAGGGCCAGAAACTGGAAATGTGGCAATGGCACGATGGCAAAGCTGCCCTCGAATACCTCTGGAGGACCGGCGAACTGGCAGTTCCGCGCCGTGAAGGGTTTCAGAAGGTTTACGATCTTGCACACCGGACAATCCCCGAATCGCATTTCAAGGCGGAGGTCAGTTCCGAAGCGTTTGTAGATTGGGCTTGTCGTTCGGCAATTGAAAAACTTGGCATAGCAAGCGCTGGCGACATTTCCCGATACTGGGATTTGGTTTCGATTTCCGAGGTAAATGAATGGCTGGAGCGCGAGGGAGCAAGCGCAGTTGTCCCAGTCGAGGTTCAGGCATTTGATCGCAAAAGCACGCGCGAATTGCTCGCACGCAAAGACCTTGCCAGCGTGTTAGATGAAGTGCCGAAGATCCCGGAACGGGTTCGAATGCTCTCTCCGTTCGACCCGGTTATACGTGATCGCAAGCGCCTGTCCTGGTTGTTCGGGTTCGATTACACGATTGAAATCTACGTTCCACCGCAGAAACGAAAATACGGGTATTACGTTTTTCCTCTGCTAGAGCGGGACCGCCTGATTGGAAGGGTTGACTGTCAGGCGAAGCGCGACCAAGACCGGTTGATTGTCGATAAAGTCTGGCTTGAACCGAAGATAAAATGGTCGGCTGGCAGAAACAGCCGGTTTGAAGCAGAGCTTGTGCGTCAGTCGCGCCTTGCCAAGGTATCAAAAATCGATTGGAATGAGGACAGAATCATAAGCGACCCGCGATAGGAGGACCAAATGGCGTTTACCGGAATTAGTTATCTGGCTGTGGTACTGGCAGCCATAGCCGGACAGTTGGCAGGTGTAGCTTGGTATGGCTTGTTTGCAAAACCCTGGATGACGGCGGCAGGCATTAGTGCAGACCAGCAGGCCGCAATGCCAAAATCATCCTACGGTGTGGCGCTTGTCGCCCAGTTTCTAATCGCGTTCATGATGGCAGGCATTATTGGCCATCTGGGCAGGTTTGGATTGGTTGGTGGGGTGATTTCGGCCTTTTTTTGCTGGGTTGGTTTTTGTTTGGCGCCAATGGCCGTGAATCACCGTTTTCAACTAAAGGGGTGGGATTTGACGCTGATAGACGCTGGCTACTGGCTGGTCGTGTTTGTTCTGCAAGGTGCAATCATCGGTTGGATGGGAGTTTGATTTTGTTCGGAAAAGAGCAACTAAGCTACGAAGCGGTTCCATTGCCTGACCGCAGAAATTTGTCGGATACTGAGGGCATAGATGCTTCACACCAGTTTTTGGAGCTAATGCGAAAACGGCATACGGTCAGAGATTACTCATTAAGACCTGTACCGCGTGAAGTGATTGAAAATTGTGTGGCAACAGCCGCCAGCGCTCCCAGCGGTGCAAACCATCAGCCCTGGCATTTCGTCGCTGTTTCCGATTTGGCGATCAAGCGCAGAATCAGGGAGGCAGCGGAAGAGGAGGAGGTCGCCTTCTATGAGGGTGGTGCCGGAGACGAATGGATCAAGGCGCTGGAGCCGATCGGTACCGGCCCGGACAAACCACATCTGGAAATTGCACCTTGGCTTATTATTGTGTTTGCCCAACGCTACGGTGAATTTGATGACGGTACGCGCTACAAAAACTATTACGTGAATGAAAGCGTGGGAATCGCGACCGGATTTTTGCTAGCAGCCCTGCATCAAGCCGGATTGGCAACGTTGACACATACTCCGAACCCGATGAAGTTCCTGAACGAGCTGCTGCAAAGACCAGCCTCAGAAAAACCTGTGATGATAATTCCTGCCGGTCATCCTGCGGATGATGCGACTGTTCCGGCGGTGGCAAAAATGAAAAAGCCTTTGGAGCAAGTCCTCACGATCCGCTAGGCAGGTTTTTGCGTTACCAGGTTCGCCGTGGACCATTGTCGATATGGTAAAAACCGCGCGCATAGTAGCTGTAGCCACCTATTTCGGGCAGCGATCGAATGTAGGCTTTCACAGCCGATGGTTTGCCTGGGACAGAAAAGTCAATTGCCCTGCAAGTCAGATGATAAGAACGCTTCTTTCCGCCTTTGCGCAAATTTTCCAATGGCCAACGATGTGTGGAATGAACCCTGACCGGACCGAATTTCCGGGAAATTTTCATCAATGCCCATCTGAGCTCTATCGGTGTGCACCAGCTGGTGTCGCCCCAGGTGATGCTTGGCTTGCGGGCAATCGACAAAAATCCGTGATTACCGTCTGCGCAGGAGGCAAGAAACAGCGATAATACTAAGATAAGCGGCGCTCGCAGGCGTTGACGAAACATTGGTCCCTACACAAAACAAATGGGAAACTGTTTTAATTCTGTGCCGAATTGGTAAAAATTTAATTATCGCAGCGCTCAGGATACTTGTCCTGATGACGAGGGAATGCGTCAAATGTTTAATAGACCATCATCTTGTCGTCTGCTTATTAACCAGCATAATAGCGTTTACAAGGGTGACCTTGTTTGGTTTGGAGGAGAGTAAGCATGTCTCATGACGTGATCACATATGACGTTTTGCCGGAAGCAACAAAAGATGCCTGGATCGACGAGGCACAATACAAGGAATTGTATCAAGCATCGGTTTCCGATCCTGAGGCCTTTTGGGGTGAGCAAGGCAAGCGACTTGACTGGATAAAGCCATATAACAAAGTCAAGAACACAACTTTCGAGTATCCTGACGTTTCAATCAAATGGTTTGAGGACGGTACGCTTAATGTGGCGGCCAACTGTATTGACCGCCATTTGGACAGTCGAGGCGATCAGGTTGCAATTATCTGGGAAGGTGACGAGCCGACAGATGACCTGAAGATCACCTATCGCGAGTTGTACGGGCATGTTTGCCGATTGGCCAATGCCATGAAGGCCGAAGGTGTGAAGAAGGGCGACCGCGTTACCTTGTACATGCCCATGATCCCTGAAGCGGCTTATGCAATGCTTGCCTGTGCCCGTATTGGTGCGGTTCATTCCATTGTTTTTGGCGGTTTTTCTCCCGATGCCCTGGCAGGCCGCATTGAGGACTGTAAATCGGATTTCGTGATTACCGCCGATGAAGGTTTGCGCGGTGGGAAGACTATACCGCTCAAGGCAAACACTGATGCTGCGTGCGACATCGCCGAGAAAGACGGGCAGAAGGTCAAGAAAGTGATCGTTGTCAAACGTACCGGCAGTGACATCAACTGGGTTGACGGTCGTGATGTGTGGTATCACGAGGTTTGCGATGCCGCCAGCGAAGAATGTCCGGCAGAGGAGATGAACGCGGAAGACCCGCTTTTCATTCTTTATACCTCGGGATCGACCGGCAAACCCAAGGGTGTTTTGCACACTACCGGTGGTTATCTGTTGTGGGCAGCCATGACTCATCAGTACACGTTCGACTACAAAGACGGAGACATTTATTGGTGTACCGCTGATGTAGGCTGGGTAACCGGTCATTCCTACATAGTGTATGGGCCGCTTGCCAATGGCGCGATAACCTTGATGTTTGAGGGTGTTCCAAATTATCCGACCAATGCACGTTTTTGGGAAGTTTGCGACAAGCACCAGGTCAACCAGTTCTATACGGCGCCGACTGCCATCCGGGCATTGATGCAAGGTGGCGACGAACCGGTGAAATCCACGTCACGCTCTTCGCTGCGCATTCTTGGAACCGTAGGTGAGCCGATCAATCCTGAAGCATGGGAATGGTATTATCATGTGGTTGGCGAAGGACGTTGTCCGATTGTTGATACCTGGTGGCAAACCGAGACCGGAGGACACATGATTACCCCTCTTCCAGGGGCGACAAAGCTCAAGCCGGGGTCTGCAACCAAGCCGTTCTTCGGTGTTCAACCACAATTGGTAGACAATGAGGGCAAGCCTTTGGAAGGGGCCACAGATGGCAATCTGTGTATTACCGATTCATGGCCGGGACAAATGCGGACGGTTTACGGTGATCATGAGCGTTTTGTTCAGACCTATTTTTCCACCTACAAGGGCAAATACTTTACTGGCGATGGTTGTCGCCGCGATGAAGACGGCTATTACTGGATTACCGGCCGTGTTGACGATGTGATCAACGTGTCGGGCCACCGAATGGGTACTGCCGAAGTCGAATCAGCCCTGGTTGCGCATCCCGCGGTTTCTGAATCAGCTGTGGTCGGGTTCCCGCATGACATCAAAGGACAAGGCATTTATTGCTACGTTACGTTGATGGGCGGGATAGAAGCGACGGACGAGTTGCGTGTTGAGCTTCGCAATCATGTTCGTAGCGAGATCGGTCCCATTGCCTCGCCCGATGCCATTCAATGGGCGCCCGGTTTGCCGAAAACGCGATCAGGCAAGATCATGCGCAGGATTTTAAGGAAAATCGCCGAAGACGATTTTTCAAATCTGGGGGATACGTCAACCTTGGCAGACCCCTCGGTCGTGGATGATCTGATAGAGAATCGCCAGAACAGGAAGTAGCCGGGGTCCGATTCTCAATAAAGAGTCAAGTATCAATTGAAATTTTATGTTTTTAGTATAAATTGGTATTGCAAGTCGCTTTGGTACCCGAACTGTCACCATGAGGTGAGCGTGCCGTTCGATCGAACGGATAGGGGCCAAGGCGCAACTACCTAAAGTTCCAAATGTTCTGAATCTGATTGTTTTTCTCCAAGATTTTCAGATACGTTTTATGGTCACTAAACTCTGGTCGGTATGATCTCGCAATCCCACCGGCCGTCATATCGGCTAGTTGAACAAGAACATCTTTCTTGGAATCTTTTAATTTGCATTCTTTCACGATTTCCTTTGAGACATTCTTGCGCAGGTAGCCTTGGAATTGCTTTTTAAAATGCCGATCCCCAGAACCGTCGACTACGATCTTTGCATCTTTCAGAATTCCAGCATCGTTCTGTATCATCATCCTGATAAAGAACTTGTAGAATGACTCTTTGACCGACCGTAGTGCTGGCGAGTAAATAAGCCGCTTGTCTACCACTACAGCCCTGCATACGAACTCCAGCTCTGCAATTTCTTCAAAGAACCTTATACGTTTTCTGACCGGACATTTCCCAAATTTAAATTCGGGATATGCTTTCAGCTCCCGTTGAAGTTCTTCTAAACGAACTTGAGCAGACAAAGCCGTTGCGGAATCTTCAAAAATCACCATGCTGGCAACAAAAAAGGGACTTGAACCCTTGTCCAGCTTAAATCCTGGATCGCCGGACTCGTCTATAAAAACTAGCATCCGCCATTTTATACTTTACGGGGATTACAAAAGTAAATGAAACGTGAAAACAATATAGGAACGATAGAGTATTTGAACACATAAAGGTCAACAAACCCTTGCAATCTTTGCAAATTTTGGGCCTTGACCAGATTCGATATTGGGCTAGCCTTCAAAGGGTGTTCAACGATTCGAAAGGAGGTGATCTAATGTCGAGTGATTTGAAATTTCCAGGTGGTTCTGGTGATGAAAGCCTTGCGTTGGAGCATCCTTCAATGAAGGTAATTGTCACAACATAAGGATTTGCCGGAAACAAAAATCGCGGAGGGCTGTCTTTGAACCGGACAGCCCTTTTTTGTTGTTTGGCTGAATTTGTTTGCAGACATGAAAATGCCCACCAGGGGAGGAGGATCTGGCGGGCACTATCATAAGGGTTGACCAATAGGAGGGATAGTCAACCTACAGGCCAAACTGGGAGGAGGAATGTTTCGCCTGTTATCGCCAGCAATTGCTTGCTGTTGGTCAGGATATAATTCGGCAACCGAATAATTACGAATCAATTTATGGCATGACAGCCATGCAAATAATTCATAGCGAAAAAAGCTGTTTTCGGTCAAAAATCGCTGATAATGCCATCTTTTTCCCAATCTCCGAAGCGAACCGGATCAGGACCGTCCCTTCCCAACACTTCTTTCGGTTGAGGTTTGGCAGCTGATTCGATCTTGTTCCGGCGTTCTTCGGCTTCGATCAAAGCCCGTTTGGCCGCCTCAGGCAGCACTGCATTTTGATCTTCGGGTTTGCTCATCAAATGGTAATTTCCTTGAACATGCTGTTCAGGCTACACATAATCATGGTAACCCGCAACAAACAGAACACTGGAACCAACGAACCATGAATATTGTCCGCACAGGGGTATTGATTGCTGCCATGACCGCATTGTTCATGGCGGTGGGTTATGTAGTTGGTGGGCAAGGCGGCATGTTGATTGCCTTTGTGATCGCAGCAGCGATGAATGCGATGAATTACTGGAACTCCGACAAGATGGTGCTGAGAATGCACAATGCGGTCGAAGTGGATGAGCGCAACGCTCCGGAGTTTCATGAGATCGTGCGCAGACTCGCGAAATCGGCTGATCTGCCCATGCCGGCGGTTTATATTATCGATTCGCCGCAGCCCAATGCCTTTGCGACCGGCAGGAACCCGGAAAATGCAGCGGTTGCTGCTTCGACAGGGTTGCTGGAATTGCTGAGCATGGAAGAGGTTGCTGGCGTAATGGCGCATGAACTGGCTCACATCCAGAACCGGGATACGCTTACCATGACCATCACCGCGACGTTCGCAGGAGCCATTTCGATGTTGGCGAATTTCGCGATGTTCTTTGGAAACCGGGAGCGTGGCGGGTTTTTGACCACGCTTGCCGTGATGATTGGTGCGCCGTTTGCTGCATCTATTGTTCAGATGGCGATCAGCCGTACGCGCGAATATGCAGCCGATCGGCGAGGAGCAGAGATTTGCGGAAATCCGATCTGGTTGGCAGGTGCGCTGGAGAAAATCTCAAATGGTGTGGCGCGTGTACCGAATGAGACCGCAGAGCAAAACCCGGCAACAGCCCATATGTTTATCATCAATCCATTGGGCCAGTTTCGCAGAGACAAAATGTTTTCGACACACCCTGATACCCAAAACCGCATCGATGCACTGGTAGCGCTGGCGGATGAGTGGGCCTATCAGGATCACGGGGTATCAACAGATACGGATGACCAATGGCAGCAAGAAACAACTGCTGCAGAAGGGCCATGGAGTGGTAGAAGCGGCCACGCAGGCGAATCCGGTTCCTCGGGGTCAAATCCCTGGGGCCGGCCGGAATAAAGCCAATTGACCAACCGACC
This sequence comes from Rhizobiaceae bacterium, assembly GCA_965230715.1. GTDB lineage: Bacteria > Pseudomonadota > Alphaproteobacteria > Rhizobiales > Rhizobiaceae > JAALLB01. The sequence continues at coordinate 318,111 of CBDDLK010000001.1, forward strand.
CAGCTACAAAAATCCTTCGGACCAAGGCGAATCCAAAAAGATTGGCCTCGCGTCACGACAGACAGCCGCAATGCTGTTGACCCGCGTTGTCGATGATGGTCGCAATCTGGATGCGCTGTGTGATCGTGAACATGGCCTGGCCCAGTATTTGACGCTCAGTGAAAGTGACAGGGCACTTGTTCGTGCGATTGTGGTTACCGCGCTGAGGAAGCGCACTCACATAGAAGCGATTCTAAAAAAGCTGTTTGACCGCCCACCACCAAAAAAAGCGCGGCACCTGATCCATACGATCCATGTTGCCATTGCGCAGATTCTTTACATGAACGTGCCAGAGCGGGCTGCGGTCGATTTGGCTATTACTTCAATCAAGAGTGAAAAACGCTCCCAACGGTTCGCTGGTCTTGCAAATGCGGTACTACGCAGACTTGGTCGCGAAAAAAGCAGGTATTTGGAGCAGGTCGCTGATGTCGATCCCTTTCCACAATGGATGGTGCGGCAGATAAAAAAGGATTACGGGAAAGAAAGAGCCGGGAAAATCTTCGAGCACGTGGAAAATTCGCCTGGAATTGATATCTCGGTAAAATCAGATCCGCAGTTGTGGGCAAAGCGGTTAAATGGTACTGTTCTGCGCAACGGAAGTGTTCACGTCGAAACGACATCACCTGTTTATGAGCTGGAAGGTTTTGATGCCGGTGAATGGTGGGTGCAGGATTCTGCGGCGGCTCTGCCCGCCATGCTGCTAAACTGCCCGACCGGTTCGCACGTGCTTGAGCTTTGTGCAGCACCTGGTGGTAAAACCGCCCAGTTGCTCAATCGGGGCTTTGAAGTGACAGCGCTGGATGTCTCCCACCCTCGCCTCAAAAGGTTGAGATCCAATCTTGAACGATTGAAGTTTCATGCAAGAATGCTTGAGGCAGATATACTGGATTGGAACCCGGACCGGTTGTACGATGCGGTGCTGTTGGATGCCCCTTGCTCATCGACGGGAACCTTGCGTCGTCATCCCGATGTGATGTGGACCCGCAACCGCGATGAAATCAGGGAGCTGGCAGCGCTGCAATTAAAGCTGGTACAAAAATCGGCGACTTTCTTAAAACCCGGTGGCGTCCTGGTATTCGCAAATTGTTCGATGTTCAAGGAGGAGGGCGAGCATTTGCTTGCGGAGATTAAACGGAGCGTCGATTTGCTCGAACACGAGCGGATTGGGCCTGCTGAACTGTTCGGAATGGATGAGTTGATAAATGGACAGGGTGCATTGCGAAGCCTGCCATTCCATGACATCGGTTGCGGAAAGACAAAACATCACGGTATGGACGGGTTTTTTGCGGCCAGGTTTGTCCGCATCTGAATTTGTCAACCCAAAGCTGCGCATCTATAGAACAACCATGGCAATTTCCTCAAGTTTTCAATCGGCGCAAATTCTTGTCAGTCGGGCGCTTTCGGAGGCAAGCGGCGCATTCCTGCGAAGCCTGACTGCCCTGACAGGCCGAAGTCGCTACATCCCTGACCGGATAATCTTTGCGCCATCTGATTTGCGCATCGGAGACTCAATTCAGGGACGGGAATTGCTGGCCGGCAGGTTTGCTTTTGCAGGTAGTGTTGTCGAAATTACAGACTCCAATCCGTTTGAAACCCGGCAACAAAACGTTGGCTGGCAATCCGAACTGCACGGATTTTCTTGGTTGAGCCATGTTCTTGCGGCAGACGATCAGGAAAAGTCTGCAACTGTCAGAGGCTATATTTCCTCTTGGATGTCGACCTACAATCGCGGTTACCGTGGGGTCGGTGTTGATAGTGAGGTGATGGCAAAACGCATTATTTCGTGGCTTCGTCATTCACCGACGATACTCAATGGTGCCGACGGTGAATTCTATTCGGACTTTATGACAAGCCTCGGGCTTCAAATTAGGCACCTTGCGCGCGAGTCCCGCAGTGTTGGTCTTGGTTTGCCAAGACTGTATACCCAGATTGCGCTGTGTTATGTGTCGCTTTGCTGCAACAATCAGCGCAAGCGTTTTTCTGACTCGCATGTTCGACTTTCCCAGGAACTCGACCTGCAGATACTTCCAGATGGTGGACATATCTCAAGAAACCCGAGTGTTTTGATTGAGGTGCTTGAGTATCTCCTTCCGCTCAAATTTGCATTCATAGCGGCAGGAACAAACCCGCCAGCGGGAATCTTGAATGCAATTGAAAGAATCTACCCTGCCATTCGCTTCTTCCGGTTGTCCGATGGCTCCATTGCACGGTTTAACGGTGTGCGGACAAACGATATCGGTTTGCTTGGCGCTTTGATGCGCCATGATGAAACGCAAGGCAATCCTGTCGCCTTTGCTGGTAACTCCGGTTTTCAAAGATTGCAAATGAATGATTCCATAGCAATCATGGATGTTGGCAACATGCCTCGTGGTTCGGTTTCCCGGCACAGTCATGCCGGATGTTTGTCTTTTGAGTTTTCAAGTGCAGGCGAGAACCTTGTGGTGAATTGCGGCGCTCCGGAAAATTTCCAGGGCGATGCTCCGGCTGTTTGGCGCTCAACCGCTGCCCATTCAACTGCAGGGTTGGAAAACCATTCCCAGTGCCGTTTCGAGGGATTCGACAAAAATGCGATTCTGCACAATGGTATTGTTCTTACCCCTGATATGCGCGTGGAAACGAGCCGCAAAGATAGCGAACATGGCACTTCTGTTGTCGCAGCTCATTTGGGGTATGCCAGCGAGTTTCGCCTTCGGCACCAGCGAAGCCTGACCCTCGACAGTCAGGGCAAGCGCCTGCGCGGCACAGATTGGTTCACTGACCCGAAGAAAGGTGCGTTGAGCAACGCCAATGATCTGCGGATAAAGATCCGGTTTCACTTATTTCCGTCGGTTCAGGCGGTTCAAGATTTGGAGAATACAAACATTGTATTGCTCAAAACGCGACAAAATCAACAGTGGCGTTTCGAGGCAGAGGGCGCTACTGCTTCGATCGAAGAAAGTATTTTTTTTACCTCACCTGCCGGGCCAAGTTACACGAAACAAATCGTTCTGACGGTTTCACCTGAACAAAGTTTGGAAATTCGTTGGTCTCTGCTCAGACAAGATTAGGTCGAACAGCCATGGCGCCCACACTAAAGAACTTCTCCATTCCCGATCTTGCACCTGTGGGAACCGCCCTGATTTCTGTTTCAGACAAAGAGGGCATAGTCGAATTTGCGCAAAGCCTTGTTTCGCTAGGAGTAAACCTGATTTCTACCGGCGGTACTGCACGGGAGCTTTTGAAAGCCGGGCTCGAGGTGACCGACGTGTCGTCGATCACCGGTTTCCCGGAAATCATGGATGGACGTGTGAAGACCCTTCATCCAAATGTACATGGCGGTCTTCTTGCCGTCAGAAGCGATGAAACTCACAGCCGACAGATGAAAGAACAAGGAATTGATGCCATCGACCTTGTAGTGGTCAATCTCTATCCGTTCGAAGAAACAGTATCCGACAATGACGATTACAACGCCGGGATTGAGAATATTGATATCGGCGGACCGGCAATGATACGGGCAGCAGCCAAGAACCATGGATATGTTACGGTTATTACCGATCCGGACGATTATGGCGAAGTTTTGCGCCAGCTTTCTGATAATAATGGTCAGACCGATTTGGCGCTTCGGAAAAAACTTTCGCAAAAAGCTTATGCCCGTACAGCCGCTTATGATGCTGCGATCTCAAACTGGCTCGCTGAGCGAACCGGGGTTGATATTCCTTTACACCGGTCTGTTGCAGGTAAGCTGGATGCAGAAATGCGCTATGGCGAGAACCCGCATCAGGCTGCGGGTTTCTACACTACGGGTGAAAAACGCTACGGTGTTGCAACCGCCAGACAAGTTCAGGGAAAGCAACTTTCCTACAACAATATCAACGATACGGATGCGGCCTTTGAACTGGTCGCCGAGTTTGCGCCTGAAACCGGTCCTGCCTGTGCGATCATCAAACATGCCAATCCATGTGGTGTCGGTTGTGGTTCAACTCTCAAGGAGGCTTATTCGAAGGCGCTGGCCTGCGATCCGGTTTCGGCTTTTGGGGGCATCGTAGCTTTGAATGGAGCGCTCAATGGTGAGGCTGCACGTGAGATTGCTGAGATATTCACCGAAGTCATCATTGCACCGGATGCCGACGATGAGGCGCGCGAAATTCTGTCAGGCAAGAAGAACCTTCGCCTGCTGTTGACAGGAGGATTGCCCGATCCGCGTTCTGCGGGGCTCGCGGTGAAAACTGTTTCGGGTGGTTTGTTGGTGCAGAACCGGGACAACCGGATCGTTGAAGATTGTGAACTTAAGGTTGTTACAAAGGCAAAGCCTACAGAGCAGCAAATGGAAGACTTGAAATTTGCATTCAGGATCGCAAAACACGTCAAGTCAAATGCCATTGTCTATGCCAAAGATCGAGCGACTGTGGGCATCGGAGCCGGGCAAATGAGCCGTGTAGACTCAGCGCGTATCGCCGCAAGAAAAGCAGAAGATGCAATGGAAGCGGCAAGGCGTTCGCAACCGGCGACTATCGGCAGTGCAGTTGCCTCAGATGCGTTTTTCCCTTTCGCTGATGGACTGCTTTCCGCTGTCGAAGCCGGAGCGACGAGTGTCATTCAACCGGGTGGTTCAATGCGCGATGATGAAGTGATTGCTGCCGCCGATGAAGCAGGCATTGCGATGGTGTTTACCGGTACACGCCACTTCAGGCATTAGCCGCGCTTCTCCTTGACGAATGGCAACAAAAACAAACCAATCAGGAAAAGCACGACCAATGGTGCAACACCGATGTTTTGACTGCCGCTGAGGTAGGTCACCAACCCAATGAGCATCGGTGCCAGAAATGACGTAGCTTTTCCCGAAAGGGCGTAGAGACCAAAAGCTTCTGCCATTTGCCCTTCCTTCGCCTGGTCGGCCATCAAGGTTCTTGAAGCTGCCTGCAGCGGACCTGCCATGGCACCTATGACCATGCCGCAAATGTAAAAGGCAATGTCAGCGGGTGCAAAACCGCTGTTGTTATCAACGACCTCAACAAGCAGTACCATGTCACGCGTTGTTGTTACGATCGTCACGCATACGGCAATCAATATTACTATGCTGAAAACAATTACAGCTTTCGGCCCAAATTTGTCGTCAAACTTTCCGCCGATCCAAGCGCCGAAAATACCGGTAACAAGGGTCGATATTCCAAAAACCCCCAATTGGGTTGCGCTCCAACCCAGAACTCCGGCAGCGTAAATACCGCCAAACGTGAAAAGGCCATTCAGCGCATCGCGATAAAACATTGATGAGACAAGGTAGGCAAACAGCGAAGGACTGTTGGGCAAGTCCTTGATTGTCGAGTAAAGCTCGCCGAGCCCTTTCCTTATAGCGCCAGCTACCCGCTCCCGCTTCATTGAATCCGGTGTGTACAGAAAAAACGGCAGCACGAACAGAACATACCAGATGGCAGCGAACGGCCCACTTGAGCGCTCTCCCCCGCTTGGAACATCGGTAAGACCAAACAAGGGAACCTGTCCGATAAGCGTGAAACCACTACCCGGACTCGATTCCAGCATAAGAAGAAGCAAAATCAGCAGGCTAATCAGACCGCCCAAATAGCCCATTGCCCACCCGTTCCCTGACAAGCGTCCCAGCTCTTCGCGCGGCACCAGATCGGGCATGACAGCGTTGTTGAAAACGGCGGCGAATTCAAACCCGATCATGGCAATCGCAAAGAAGACCAGCGCTGGCAACATGGGGCTGTCAGGTGTGACGGTCCAAAGCATGGCGGAACCGCAGACCGCCAAAACAGAAAAGAACAGCATCCAGGGCTTGCGCGGCCCTGTTGCATCGGCAACGGATCCAAGGACCGGGGAAAGCAGCGCAATCGCAATTCCGGCGGCCGTGAGCATCCAGCTCCAGACAATTTGTGCGGTGGTTGGATCTGGCGCAACTTCGGCGGCAAAATACCGTGCAAACACAAACGTCACCAGCATGGTATGGTAAGGTTGCGCAGCCCAATCGAACAGCATCCAGCCAAGAATGCCCACCTTGCCCACTCTTGCGGGGTTATCTAACTCCGTCGTCATAGTATGCCACTTCCCAAAAAACTCCTCACACCCTATCTTGAAACTAGCGACTTGGTTTGCCACTGTCCATCCATCTGAAAGCACCAAATGGCGGTTGTCATGAACAATGAAACGCGAAAGCAGGAAACGGAATCTGATCGAATTTTGAAGCGGGTCGAGCAGGAATCTGAAGTACTTGGGAGCTCTTCATTCTCCAGAGTAGCAAACAAGGTTACGAACCATATGGAGGCGTCGGATGTTGACCAACAGGACAAAATCGAAGTGATTGGTGCGCGGATCGGTCGGCTTCTTTCTGTAATTTTCTTTGTGTTTTTGGTTTTCTACTTGCTTGTCACTTACGTTCTGAAATGAACACCTGCGTCCATACTCCCGCTGTCATCGTGATATCTTCCCATGTAGTGCGTGGTGCGGTTGGAAACCGCGCTGCCGTGTTCGCGCTGGAAACATTGGGAATTCCGGTTTGGGCTGTTCCAACCGTCATTTTACCTTGGCATCCTGGTCACGGAACGGCCACTCGCTTGGATCATGACAAAAGAATGTTCGCGGAGCTTTTAGATGATATCGCCGAATCACCCTGGATTGACGAGGTGTCTGCCGTATTGACCGGCTACATGGCAAATGCTGGTCAGGTGGAACAAGTTGCCGGTTTGGTCAAGAAGCTCAAGACCAACAACCCAAGCCTGCTTTATGCCTGTGATCCGGTAATTGGGGACAAAGGAGGGCTGTATGTAGCTGAGCAAACGGCCGACGCAATGGCATCAATGCTTGTACCCCAGGCGGATATTGTCACCCCGAACCGGTATGAGTTGGAATGGCTTGCAAGCGGAAAACCCGGTAGTACGGAAATGCCTCCTGAACTTCTTTCAGAAAGGCTTTCCGCAAAAACCAAACTGATCACCTCGATCAAAACTAAACGCGGGTCTACAGGAAATCTACTGGTCAATGAGCAGGGTTGTTTCCAGATCAGCCATGACACGTTTCAATCTCCGCCAAATGGACCCGGTGATCTGACCTCGTCCTTGTTTCTGGCCCACTTGCTGTTGAAAACGGACCCCGTTCGCGCGTTGGAGTTAACCACATCATCGGTTTACGAGGTGATGAAGCACTCTGTCGAAAGAAAAAACGATGAGTTGATGTTGCAGGCGTGTGCGGCCTCTTTAAGAAAACCGATGGTCACAATGGTCGCCGAGAAACAGTAGTACCCCGGCGGCTTTGTTGTTTGCGTTGGAATTGAATACCCTATGCTGCATCGCGTTGTTTCAGCAATCCACGATTAACAAGAAGTTCTGCGATCTGGACCGTATTGAGCGCAGCGCCTTTGCGTAGATTGTCAGAAACCACCCACATTGAAAGACCGTTTTCAACAGTAGCGTCCTCGCGTATGCGGGAGATGTAAGTGGCGTCCTCACCAGCGCATTCATACGGCGTGATATAGGTTTCTTCTTGCGGATTATCGACAACAAGGCAACCAGGTGATTCCCGTAAAATTTCACGGGCTTCATCAGGCGCGAGCTCGTCTTCAAACTCAACATTGACTGCCTCGGAGTGACCAATGAATACCGGGACGCGGACACAAGTGGCTGTCAGCTTGATTTTGGGGTCGACCATTTTCTTGATCTCAGCCATCATCTTCCACTCTTCCTTGGTGTAACCATCCTCCATGAAAACATCGATGTGTGGAATCAGATTGAAGGCAATTCGCTTGGTGAACTTTTCATTTTCCACCGGATCGGCGACAAACACTGCGCGGGTCTGGTTAAACAGTTCATCCATGCCTTCCTTGCCCGCGCCTGAAACCGACTGGTAGGTAGAGACAACAACGCGTTTTATCTTCGCACGATCGTGTAGTGGTTTCAGTGCCACGACCAACTGTGCCGTCGAACAGTTCGGATTGGCGATGATGTTTTTGTTGCGAAAACCCTCTATCGCATCAGCATTTACTTCCGGAACGATTAAGGGAACATCAGCGTCATAGCGCCAGGCCGATGAATTGTCGATCACAACACAACCCTGGGCACCAATTTTGGGAGAAAACTCTTTTGATACACTCCCGCCCGCAGACATCAGGCAAATATCTGTTTCCGAAAAGTCGAAGGTGTCGAGTGCTTTCACGACCAGGTTTTCGTCGCCATACGAAACCTCCGTACCCTGACTGCGACGAGAGGCCAGAGGCACAATCTGGTCTGCAGGAAACCCGCGTTCGTGCAAAATATTGAGCATTTCACGGCCGACATTGCCTGTCGCACCAGCAATCGCGATATTGAATCCCATGGATTTTGTACTTTCCCCACTCTCACCTTGGTTTGTCTCTCCCACCATGTTCGTGAGAGTGAAACCGAACATATGCAGAAGCGATCAGACCTTGGTGGTCTTCTTTGTGGTTGTAGTTTTGGTAGTCCTGAATGCGTCAACGGCAAACAATCCGCAGTGGTCGATGACTGCGAATTTGGTATTTGAATCTGTCAAGATTTCGAATGACATTACATTGCCGTTGGTTGATTACGGACACCGTAATACGCAGAAAATGTAAAGAGTCAATAAAAACCGGTTAGATTTGTCTGCGAAGCAGGTCTACTCCCATGCGTACGCAATCTTGCCGAACCGCTTTCCGTCGAACACCTCGTTGCCAATCGCAACGGCTTGACCGCCGGCGTTGTGATAAAACGTGTTGGCATTGTGGTTGTCGCGCAATGTCCACACGATTGTTCCGTCATGACCACGCAAGGCAAGTTCCTTTCGAGCGTCAATGAACAGTAGGGTTCCCAGCCCAAGCCCCTGAAATTCAGGCTTGATATAAAGCTCATAGACTTCGCCTGTCTGGCTCAGGGTTTTGACCCGGTTTCTTCCTAGCGTCGCATATCCTGCAATCTGGTTCTCAAACTCGACAACCAAAACCATTGACGAACGGCAGATTGCCCTTTCCCACCAATTGTTGTCTCGCCGGTTGATCATGTTGTTGAGCGCCTTGTACGGCAACAATCCGCTATACGCGTTTCGCCATGCCTGGGAGTGCACAACCGAAACATCGGTGACATCATATCGCTCGGCGCGTCTGGTACTGACCTTGGTGACAAACATCGGGCCATTAAAATTCACTATTTGTTAACCATCAAGCGATTTTTTGCAGTTGCGCCAAGACGGTCCGAAATATGGTCTTGGTTATGTTTATCCAAGCTTGTGTTGTACCATTTTGGCACATCTTGAACACACTGAAACGCTGTTAAGCCATGTCACGGTTTTTTTTGGCCAGTTCCGGCAGGCCATGGCCATCATTTTCTAACGTGGCAACAAATCGGCTTGTCACAGATGTTTAAAGATGTTCTGGGATAGAGCGCGAAGAGATTGCGCATAACGCCGTTTCGCATTGATGTCACCCCAAACACTGGCAAACCGCCAGACCAAAGAGCCCTGTGTGTTGCAATGACAAACCAGTCTTCTACGCCGAGCCTTTCAGAAACCACAAGAACCTGGGCACGAATAGGCATCGTTTCGTTTGGCGGCCCGGCTGCCCAGATTTCATTGATGCACAATATTGTGGTCGATGAAAAAGGATGGCTGAAAGAACGTCAGTTCCTGAACGCCCTGAATTTCTGTATGCTTCTTCCCGGACCCGAAGCCATGCAGCTTGCAACATATTCCGGTTGGCGGATGCATGGTGTCATCGGTGGTCTGATAGCAGGTTTACTCTTTGTGCTTCCCGGTGCGCTGGTGATCCTGGCCCTGGCATCGATCTACGTAACCTATGGGCAGTTGCCGCTCGTACAATCGCTGTTTCTCGGGATCAAGGCGGCGGTATTGCTGATCGTGATCAGAGCCCTGATCAGCGTTTCCTCCAAGGCCCTGCGGTCAAATACCTACATTGCAATTGCAGGGATTTCGTTCGTTGCAATCTTCTTCCTGAAAATTCCTTATCCGTTGATTGTGCTGGCAACCGGATTGTTGGGTTTTTACTTGGGTGAGGGTAACGAACCTGAGCAGAATGACAATAATGCCAACAAACCGGTTTCTATTGCAAAAACGCTCAAGACGGTCTTTGCATGGCTGCTGATTTGGTGGATGCCGGTTGCGATGGTCTGGGTTCTCGATGACACAGGCTTTTTTACAGACATAGCAGTGTTTTTCTCAAAACTTGCCGTTGTAACATTTGGTGGAGCCTATGCGGTTTTGGCCTACATGGCGCAGGACGTCGTCGACGCCAATCAATGGTTGACCGCAACCCAGATGATTGACGCGCTGGGATTGGCAGAAACTACCCCCGGACCGCTGATACTGGTTACCGAGTTTGTAGGGTTTCTATCCGGCTATGGCCACGGAGGCATACTTTCCGGCATTGCAGCGGCATTGCTTACACTTTGGGTTACTTTCATACCGTGTTTCTTGTGGATTTTTGCCGGTGCGCCTTACATCGAAGTCATCGCAGCCCATCCAAAGGCGCGTGGTGCATTGTCAGCAATTACAGCTGCGGTGGTGGGTGTTATTCTAAACCTTTCAATCTGGTTCGCGTTGCATGTCATGTTTGCAAGCGCGAAGACCCATGAGATCGGGCATTTTCAAATCATTGTGCCCGAGGTTGCAAGCGTCGATTGGCACGTTCTGTTGCTGGCATTTCTGTCCGCAATCCTGTTGTTTGTATTGCGATTGAACATAATCCTTGCACTGGCTATCTCTGCCCTTGGCGGGATTTTGCTTTCTTTTGTTTGAGCTTCTTCTTGCGTCGTGTTGCAACCCGGCTTTCGTGTTCAAGAATGATATCGCGAATACTGTGCCAAAGGCGAGAATATGACTGGAACCCGGCATTTGAAATCGCATCCCTGTCGAAGGCAATCACGACAGTTTCAAGGTTACTGAACAACGAAGCCTTGATAGCAGCGATCTCATCCAGGCAATTCGTGTTTTCTGCCCGCGCTGCAAGATTCAACAAATCAATATTGTAGGTATCCATCTTGTTCTTCTGGGCCGAGATATAACTGGCGCGAAGTGCATACAAGGCCGAAACAAGCATTGCGATGATTGTAACGATCAGTGCCAGCGGCTCAGCATTCTCCTGAAGGAATGAGGGTTCGTTTCGCATGAAATACTGGTCAGCGCCCCGGTGGATTGGCAAACCTTGTCCGGTCGTGATGTCCGGCTTGCTGATCGCAGAGGCAAGGGCAAACCTGATGGCAAGATCGCTTCTGTATTCAAAAATGACCTCGGTGATTTTGCGCGCAATTTCGGCGTCAAAATCCGCAGTGGTTACCAATTGGCGGTTTACGGTAGTGGTCATGACATCCGTTTGGGGTGATGGTTGCTCCCCGGACAAAGCGCCAAACGGAATTGTTCCCGCGTCGAGAAAAGGTCTTTTCAAAGTCATTGCCTGGGCCTGATCGATCGGGACCAATCGCAACTTGACCCGTTTGATGTCGGCATCCTCGAACAGTGTTAGCAGGTTTCGGTCACGCAACGACCGAACTGTAAAAATCACATCCACTTCTCCAGCCAGCAATTTGCGACTGGCACTTTCGAAGTCCATCGAACGCCATTTTACGCTTCTGATAGGGATATTATAGTGGTCGCTGATCACCCAGAATGACCGGAATTCGTCTGTGCCAAACCTCGGAACTGCAATGGTTTTTCCGCGCAGTTGCGGTACGCTGCTGATAGATGAGTCCGCGCGTGTAATGATCTGGAAGAAATCGCCAAACATCACTGCAATCAGCCGCATGTTCTTTGCAAACGGCGTGTCTGAGCGAACGGTTGCAAGATCTATCTTTCCTGCGTTCAGGAGCGAGATGTTTTCGCTTGAATCTCGTGTGGGCATCACCTTGATTTCGATTTCGGGTGCGTGCCGCGCGACGACGTCCGCGATTTCAGTCATCAAATCAAAGGAGTCTGAAAACCTTGGACCGGCGCCAATTTTTACAATGGTTTTTTCAGGTTGTGAGTTCAGGTACACATATCCAAGCAGGCCAATGCCAATCAGCAGGCCTGCTATCAACAAACCAGCCAATTTGTAATTGAAGTTGGCCCTTCTCAGAGTGTTCGCCTCGCGAAGGTCTTCCTGTTGATTTGGACTACCGGAAATCATCATGACTCCGCAAAATAACTGCGATAGGTATATACCGCCTCAATCAAAAAGCTAAATTACAATCTATTTCGCGCAGCTAGGGTTCTCAGACGCAGTGCATTCAAACGGATAAAGCCGTGTGCGTCCTTCTGGTCATAGGCTCCCTGATCATCTTCAAAGGTAACAAGTTCTTCGGAGTACAAAGATTGGTCGCTTTCCCTTCCGGTAATCATCACATTGCCTTTGTACAGCTTAAGACGTACGATGCCTTGCACCTTGTTTTGTGATTGGTCAATTGCCGCCTGCAGCATCTCCCGTTCCGGCGAAAACCAAAAGCCGTTATAGATGAGTTCTGCATATCGCGGCATCAACTCGTCTTTCAAATGGGCTGCACCCCTGTCAAGCGTGATGGATTCAATCGCGCGATGGGCATGAAGCAATATGGTTCCGCCGGGGGTTTCGTAAACGCCGCGCGATTTCATGCCGACGAAGCGGTTCTCCACCAGATCAATACGCCCAATACCGTTGTCATGGCCCAGCTTGTTGAGTTCGGCGAGCAGCGTAGCAGGGCTGATACGTTTTCCGTTCAAACCGACCGCATCGCCTTTTTCGAATTCGATTTCGATCTGAGTAACCTCGTCCGGGGCATCGATGGGCGATAATGTGCGCATGTGCACATACTCTGGCGCTTCCTTTGCCGGGTCTTCCAACACTTTGCCTTCTGATGAAGAGTGAAGCAGGTTCGCGTCCACCGAGAACGGAGATTCTCCGCGCTTGTCTTTTGGAACGGGAATCTGGTGCATTTCAGCGAATTCGATCAGCGACTCGCGCGATTTGAAGTCCCAATCCCGCCATGGCGCAATGACTTTGATGTTGGGATCGAGCGCATAGGCGTTCAGTTCGAAACGCACCTGGTCATTGCCCTTGCCGGTTGCCCCGTGTGCTACTGCATCGGCTCCGGTTTCACGTGCAATCTCGACGAGTCGCTTTGCAATCAACGGCCTGGCGATTGAGGTTCCAAGCAGGTACACGCCTTCATAGACAGCATTGGCACGAAACATGGGAAAAACATAATCCCGAACGAATTCTTCGCGCACATCATCAATGCGGATGTCCTTGATCCCGAGCATCTCGGCTTTCTGGCGGGCGGGTTCCAGCTCCTCACCCTGACCTAGATCGGCGGTGAAAGTAATAACCTCTGCATCAAACTCGGTCTGCAACCATTTGAGCATGACGGAGGTATCGAGGCCGCCGGAATAGGCAAGTACGACTTTGTTGACATTGTCTTTGGAGGTATTCATGTTGGGCCTTTCAGAGCGTTACACGGCGGGAAGAAACCGGCTGTCAGGTTTGATTTCTGGCAATTTATCCATAATGTGCTTTCGATCAAGCACATAGTCACAAGAGAAGCAAAATGGAGTTCGTGCCTTCCCTAGCGGTACTCTCGACCTTTGCCATTGCGAGCTTGGTTTTGGCGATCACCCCTGGACCAGACATGACGCTTTTTTTGTCTCGCGCGCTTGTTCAATCCCGTGCTGCGGGCATGATAACCATGTTTGGTGCAGCCACGGGTGTCGTTATCCATACCCTGCTGGCGGCGTTCGGCATATCAGCGCTTATTCAGGCCTCGCCGATGGGTTTTTGGGTGTTGAAGTTGGCAGGTGCATTCTATCTGTTATGGCTCGCAATCCAGGCGATCCGGCAGGGAACCAGTTTCGTCCTGGAGGTATCGGAGAACAAACAGACAAGCCTTCTTTCAAACTGGATAACGGGAATTGGCATAAACCTGCTCAATCCGAAAGTGGTGTTGTTTTTCATTACGTTCTTGCCGCAATTTGTTTCATCGTCAGATCCTAATGCGACCGGCAAGATGGTTTTTCTCGGACTGTTTTTCATTGTCATCGCGGTGGCGACTTGCACACCCATGATCATCGCAGTCGACAAAATTGCTGATCGACTGAAACAAAACCCGAAGATTGTGCGAATGGTTGACTGGCTGTTTGCGGGGGTGTTTTCTGTTTTTGCGGTCAGAATACTACTGATTAATCGCGGCTAGCCATTTTCCGGCACGCCTGCCTGCGACCAGCCAATAGAAGAAGGCTGAAACAAAACCGGTTGCCAAGGAGACAATAACTGTTCCGTTTGAGGGGATGTTTCCGACAGGCAAAGCGAGCGCCGAATACATCACAAACAATGCACAAAGCCCACCGATAACCAGTTGGATGGTCAAGCCATGCCATTTCATCAGTTCGGTGGTAGCGATTGCAATGGTTACTGGCAAGACAGCCAAGCCAACAATTTCGATGCTGGCGACAGCTCCGAAAACCACCGTTGCTGCTGCCAATATGGTTTGGTCGGTTTCAAGGTCAAATACCGGTACAGTATTTGTAGTAAGCGCAAGTTCCGGCAAAAAACCTGATGCCAGGCCAAAACCGACAAACATCGATCCGGCCACAATCGCAATCAATAATCCAAAGGAAATGACAATCAGTCTTCCGACCAGAATGAAAACCAGCGCCATCTATTCGCCATGCCCGGCAATCATCATGGCTTCCAGGGCAAGGCGCTCGGTTTTCTTCAAACGCTCGGACTCTGATTTGAGCTGGCCACACGCTGCCAAGATGTCTTGTCCGCGTGGCGTGCGGATCGGCGATGCATAACCATTGGCATTGATAAAATCGGCAAACTCCTTGATATGTTCCCAGTCGGAACACTCATAGTTTGAGCCGGGCCAAGGGTTGAACGGTATCAGGTTAATCTTGGCGGGAATGCCTTTGAGCAAGCTGACAAGTTCTTTGGCATCGGATAGCGAGTCATTCACCCCTTTCAACATCACATATTCAAAGGTGATGCGTTTGGCATTCGAAAGGCCGGGGTAGTTGCGACAGGCATCAAGGAGTTCATTGAGCGGAAATTTCCTGTTAATCGGTACCAATTCGTCACGCAAGTCATCGCGTACGGCATGAAGCGATATTGCCAGCATGACGCCAATTTCCTCACCCGTGCGTGGAATGAATGGCACTACCCCGGAAGTAGAGAGCGTGATACGCCGTTTGGACAGCGAAAGACCGTCTCCGTCCGATGCGATCAGTAGTGCGTTCTTTACATGATCGAAATTGTATAGCGGTTCGCCCATGCCCATCATGACGATGTTGGAAACCTTGCGCCCTTCCGACGGGACGATGGCCCCCGCCGGGGTGCCTTTGTCGGGAAAATCACCCAACCGGTCACGGGCGATGAGCAGTTGCTGCAAAATTTCCGCTGAGGTCAGATTGCGAACAAGTTTTTGCGTTCCTGTGTGGCAAAAACTGCAGGTCAGTGTACACCCTACCTGTGAAGAGATACACAGGGTACCGCGACCTTCTTCGGGAATGTAGACCGTTTCAACTTCAACAGGTTTTCCAGCCCCAAGAGACGGAAACCGCAGAAGCCATTTGCGTGTGCCGTCATTTGAAACTTGTTCCTCTAAGATCTTGGGTCGGGCAATGCGGAACCGCTCCTCCAGAAGAGCTCGAAAGTCTTTGGAGAGATTCTTCATGTCGGCAAAATCTGACACACCGCGAACATAGAGCCAGTGCCAGATCTGGCTGACACGCATCTTGAGTTGCTTCTCTGGTACACCGGCTTGTGCCAATGCACTGGCGAGTTGGTCGCGGCTCATTCCTACCAATGATGTTTTACTGCTGTCTGCCGGAAGGTTTTTGTCCAGCGCAGCCTTGGTAGCGTCGTTTGTCAGATCAAGTGAAATTGCCATGAATGCCGTCTATCACGAAACTGCGAGTAAATCACGGCAAGTTTCATGATACCGCTTGTTGCCACTTTATCCGGACTTGTGAATCTGCGGTCCAATGTTGCGGGTAACCGTTTGGAACTTGCCGAGATTGACGGACAAACCAATGCCATTTGATTGTCGATCTATAGCAATCAAATTCCTGAGCCAGAGCTGTCAGGGCCGGTTATTGGCAGGAAGCTATATCGTTAAGCGATGCGGTAACGCCCGAAAGGGAATAGGCATATTTGGTTTCGGTACCACGACGTGATTGTGCTGACAAAGACATCTTGCTTCCCGCTTTCATGGCCTCAACAACAACCGATTCGTTCGCCGGATCTTCAATCCAGGCACTGTCCCCTTCGGTGTACATGGCAAAATTCTTGCCATCAATGGTAAGTGTAACCTTGGATTCTTCCTTGAACGGATAGCCAACCTTGAATTGCGGCTCCAGATTGCCCTGATTGCCGGGGTGGCGTGCAATCATGAAAAACACGTCGCCATGATCCCGGTCCGCCGGTTCTTTCTGTTCGGGGATCGAAAGCACATAACAAATCTTGCCGGAAGCTCCGGCATAAGTGTACGCACCCCAAGCGTTGTGCTGTTTGATACGGGTCGGCTCCTGTGCGGATGCCGGAGATGCAACAAACAAGCAAAATGCCGCACCGACCACTGTACTGTTCAGAACAAGTCTCTTAATCATCTTCAACTCTAAGCCCCGTCTTCTGCTGCATAGATGCACGCGAGCAGATACTCACATCACTTTTTATGTCTTAAATTTCCTTAAACTGTATTACCACCCGGTTAAGGAAATGCAAAAATTTTTATATATCTTGCATCCAGGCACACAAACATGGCCTGAGATGCCAAGAAACCTTGGCGCAAATTCGGCAAAAATTCAATTATCGAGTTCTGCAAATCATATCAGCTCAGGGTAGCCGTTGTCCGCCGGAGAAGAGTTTTTTGCCGTGCTGATGCGCTTCCAATTCGCTCGAAGGTCCGCCTGTTCCCACAGGCCGCTCTGCAAACCGCCCCATTGAGTGCATCCTGTCATACATCACCACGACACCAGCCATGGCTACATTGATGCAAAAATCCATGGGGATTTTAACAACATACTCGCACCGGTCGATCATGGCCGGCGACAAGGAACCGCCTTCCGGACCCAAAACGTAGGATGCCTTGATGGGATGCCTGAAGCTGGGCAGAGACACTGCATCGGGCGTTAGTTCAACTCCCACAAGTTGGCAATCGTCGGGAAGGCTCATTTCCGCAACGCTGTCAAATGTGTACCAGGGAAGGTGGTCCTGCGATTTTGTTGTGTCAGATTGGGGCTTTCCGATGCGTTTTGCCGGCGAAACGGTGAATATAAAACTTGCTCCAAACCCATGCGCCGACCGGGCCAGATTGCCGAAATTCATCGGTTTGGAGATGCCTTCCACACCAATTCCAAAATATCCGCGCATCGCTTCCCCAGACCGTTGCGGGTTTCGATAATACCGGGCAACGGTCGTTTCCTTTCGACAAGGTTATCGATCCATCACAACAAGAATTGCGATAATTGTGTCGGAGTGGGACTAGCCAATAATGGACGAAAAGTCCAACTTATTCAGTCTTTGTATCGGGATCGGGCAGATCAAGCTGTTTGCGTGCCGCAACACGATGTTCATCCCTGATATGCATCTGGATTGTGGTAATCGCCACCGTTAAAACTGAAAGGTCATCGGTAAGACCAAGCCCGGCAAGAAAATCGGGAATTGTGTCAATCGGCATGATGAAATAAGCCAGTGCTGCAAGCAAAATGCCTCTCACACGGGTTGGTGTACTGGGGTCCATCGCACAATAATATGCGGTAACGACATCTTCTGAAAATGGAATGCGCCCCGCATTTTTCCGCATTTTTTCCCAAAACCCGGATTTTACCTTTCGTTCGTCCCGTCGTGATTGACCGGGATCGCCGGGCATCAAAATTTCGTCTATTTCCACTTTCTTGATCATGAATAACTCCCATACAACAGATGGGTATTTGTTGGCTTTTGATCAAGATTCGACGAAACTTTCTATCGCTTCAGCCAACTTGAAATCGAGCTTGGTCAGTCCGCCGACACTGTGGGTGGTCAACGTAATGCTGACGTTTCCGTAAACGTTTGACCACTCTGGATGATGATCGAGTTTTTCGCCGGCCATTGCCACGCTGGTCATGAAAGCAAATGCACGATTGAAGTTTTCGAAAACAAAGGTTTTGCTGATACTCAATCGATCCGGGTTCAATGCCCAACCATCCAAACCGGCGAGTTCGGCTTGAATGGCAATCTCGTCAAGCCCTGTACGCAATTTCGGCTTCCCGCCCAACCAGTTGGTATCGTTCTTCGGTTACATAAGGGCCGCCACCGATTGAGTCGCGGCACGAAAGCAGCAGAAAACCTGAGACATTGAATTCCAAGCTCTGAAAACCGCCTCGCCCCGAAAGGTAGTTGGCGATCGTCTGTAGGTTCGCTCCACGCAGGCGTGCAATTGTGACGTGCGGGGTGAATTTTCTTTTATCAGGTGTTAGGCCCAACCTTTGGCAAATTCGTTCTTGCACGGCTTGAAGACTGTAAAGCGCTTCGTTGCGTTGCACCTTTGCAATAAGCGAGTGAGGTTTCTTGTTGCCAAATACATCAAGGCCATCAAGCTTCAGGGTAAACGGTTCCGAGTTGACCTTGCCAAACTCGCAGGAAAGTTCGTGCGCGAGGGGTTGGTCTACATCACCGATGAAGCGCAAGGTAAGATGAAGGCTTTCACGATCTATCCATCTGGCACCGGGCAAGCCGCCCTGCAAAAATCCCAACTGGGTCGCGACCGGCGTGGGAATTTCCAAAGCAGTAAACAGTCTAGGCATTTTGCCCTCCGCTTTCAACGAATCGCTTTATTCCCATTATCTCCATAAATGTGACAGTTTTGGAACGGAATTTTGAGTCTGCGTCCTAGTCACACAATTGACGAACAAATTGCAATATTGCGGGTTTGCTTCGCTCTACAATCATCTCCACTCCCTTCTGATTGGGGTGGATGCCGTCTGCCTGGTTAAGGGAAGGTTCTCCGGCAACCCCGTCCAGAAAAAACGGATAGGAATGAATGTCAAAATCTCTGGTCAACGCAGGAAAAATAGAATCAAACGCCCCGGAATATTTCTCCCCCATGTTTGGTGGTGCCCGCATCCCCATCAGCAGGACAGAAATACTTCTTTCCTGAAGGGTTGAGATCATCTTGCGCAAATTTTCGTCGGTCTTGTTTACGGGTATACCGCGCAGGGCATCATTTGCCCCCAACTCGAGTACAACTGCGGCGGTGTCATCACCGATGGACCATTCGAGCCGTGACAGGCCACCGGTCGTTGTATCACCTGAAACACCTGCATTAACAATGAGAGGTTCAACACCAACGTCCTTAAGCATGGCGCTGACTCGGTCCGGATAGGACTGCCCGGGCTGCAATCCGTAGCCGGCAAACAGGCTATCGCCAACAAACACGATTTTTGTGTCGCTGCACTTGGTGTCAGAACCAAAGGCAGGTTGTACCAACGCTGAGAGCAAAACGAACATTACAAAACAATAATGTTTGAGAGGTTTCAAAATCACGCGGGCTCACCATATTGAACAGAACATTTTTCTTATCTGGATATTTGTGCGTGACAAAACAAGACGTTACTTTGGCTATTTCAATACGTGACCTGCAGCTCTCGCTTGGAGAAAATGCTTCCAGGGTCCATGTGTTGAAAGGAATTGACCTTGAAATCGAGAAGTCGACTTCTGTTGGTATTGTAGGGCCATCGGGTTCGGGAAAATCGACTTTGCTGATGGTTTTGGCCGGTTTGGAGCGTGCAGACAGTGGCAATGTCCAAGTGAACGGTACCGAAATCACCACAATGAACGAAGATGAACTGGCGAGCTTCCGTGGAAAGAACATCGGGATTGTCTTTCAGTCTTTTCACCTGATTCCGAACATGACAGCACTTGAGAACGTGGCGGTTCCCCTTGAACTGTCCGGCGAAGCAAATGCCTTTGAGATTGCAAAAGCGGAATTGACATTGGTTGGACTGGGCGAGCGCCTCAATCACTATCCAGGCCAATTGTCAGGTGGTGAGCAGCAACGGGTCGCCCTAGCGCGGGCGCTTGCACCGTCTCCTGCGATTTTGATTGCCGATGAACCAACAGGAAACCTTGACGGAAAGACAGGTGAACAGGTTTCCAATCTGCTGTTTGAGCGGCAGAAAGAGAAAGACACAACGCTTGTTCTCGTGACCCACGACCCCTCACTGGCAGAACGGTGTGACCGAATGATTCCGGTTCGCTCCGGGCGAATTGAGGCCAACGCCTGATGCGGCAGGAACAATCAAACAATTCCAACGCACTTGCGTTGAGATTTGCACTTCGCGAACTGCGCGGCGGTCTTGGAGGGTTTTTTATTTTCCTGGGTTGTATTGCATTGGGCGTTGCAGCGATTGGTGGCGTCAATTCGGTTGCCCATTCAATAACATCGGGAATTGAGAAGGAAGGCAAAGCCATTCTCGGCGGTGACTTGGTATTTTCGCTGGTTCAGCGGAAAGTGAGCGGCGCGCAAGAAGCGTTCCTTGAAGGTCATGGAGATGTTGCTCGTCAAATTACCATGCGTGCTATGGTTCGCCTTCCCGATGACAGTGACCAGACACTTGTGGAACTAAAGGCCGTGGACGGAAACTATCCGTTGTTTGGAAGTTTCACCGACACCCAGGGCGAACCCATTAGCCTTTCCGAGAAGGTTGTTGCAGTGGAGCCGGTATTGCTGGACCGCCTTGATCTGAAAGTCGGGGACAAGATTGAGCTTGGCAGATCACGGTTCACGATAATCGCTGCAATTGGTTCTGAACCTGACAAAGTCGGAGACAATATCGGGTTCGGGCCGAAAGTGTTGATCTCAATGGGCGGCATGGAAAAGACCGGGCTTGTCCAACCGGGATCGGTTTTACGGTATCACTACAAGCTGCGACTTGACGATGATTCCGACCAGAACCTCGCCTCGGTTCTTGAACAATCAAAAGAACGGTTTCCAGAAGCGGGTTGGCGCGTGAGGACGAGAGACCGGGCAGCGCCCGCGTTGTCGAGAAGTGTGGACCGGTTCTCGCAGTTTCTTACGCTTGTGGGACTTACCTCACTGATTGTTGGTGGTGTTGGTGTGGCAAATGCAACGCGCGCTTTTCTTGAAACAAAACGGCCGGTCATCGCGACCATGAAAAGCCTTGGTGCCCATGGAAGCTTTGTGTTCAACATGTACCTGATGCAGATCCTGGCAATAGCTACGCTTGGCATATTGATTGGCCTTGGACTGGCGGTCGCAATGCCCTTTTTGGCTCGCGACGCTTTGGGCGACTTGCTTCCTGTCTCAGATGGTTTCCTGTTTTTTCCGGCTGCTCTTGGTCTTGCGGTTCTGTACGGATACCTGACAACTCTGATCTTCGCGATCTGGCCCTTGGCCTCCAGTCAGGAAGTTAAACCAACGGACCTGTTTCGTGCTTCCGGGTATGCCGGCGGCAAAAGGTTGCCCAAGGCAAGATATGTGTTGGCGCTAGTGGTGTGCTTGGTTCTGCTGGTCTTTTGTGCAGTATGGTTTGCAGAAAACCGCTACATAGCAGGCATATTTGTTGGCGCAACTGCGGTTTCATTCGCTCTGTTAAGGTTGGTTTCCGTGTTTGTACAATGGCTTGCGGCCAATGCGCCACATAGCCGGTCGGCACCCTTGCGCATGGCGATTGCCAATATTCATCGGCCAGGCTCACTCACGCCATCCGTTGTGCTCTCACTCGGGCTTGGTTTGGCATTGCTGGTCGCATTGGCAACCATTGACGGGAACTTGCGCCGACAGATTACGGACAACATCCCAAAGGACGCTCCTGATTTCTTTTTCGTGGATGTGCAGAACACGGAGATAGACCAGTTTCGTGATGAATTGCTCCAATTTGACAGCAACGGCAAAATACTGGCGGTTCCAATGCTGCGTGGGAGAGTTGTCTCCTTGAAGGGAATTGCCGCATCTGAATTCGAACCGGCGTCTGGCGGCGAATGGGTGTTGCAGGGCGATCGTGGCATCACCTATTCAAAGCGTGTTCCGGAAAACTCAACCCTTGCGGAGGGTGAATGGTGGCCGGAGGGGTATTCCGGGCCCCCGCTTGTATCTGTATCGGCTGAAGAAGCAGGCGAATTGGGTCTCGTCGTGGGCGACAAGCTTGTCATCAACGTTCTTGGCAGAAACATCAAGGCCGAGATTGCATCGTTGCGGGAGGTGCAATGGGAAACGCTTGGAATCAATTTCGTGTTTGTTTTTTCACCCAACACCTTTGTCGGCGCACCGCATTCATGGCTTGCCACGTTGACTGCAAGTGCTGGTACGGGTGATGGGTTTGACGGCCGTTTGCTTAGGGGTTTGGCGAAGAAGTTCCCGACTGTTACGGCTGTACGGATTCGTGATGCGCTTGATACGGTCAATACGCTGATAAACCAGTTGGCCACTGCCATCCGGGCGGCTGCGCTGGTAGCGTTGTTAACATCCGTTTTAGTGCTTGCAGGTGCACTTGCGGCAGGCAATCGCGGCAGGGTGCATGACGCGGTTGTGTTCAAAACCCTTGGTGCAACACGGGGAACACTGATCCGGATGATGTTGATAGAGTACGCCCTGCTGGGGTTTGCAACCGCAGTTTTTGCATTAATCGCCGGAAGTCTGGCTGCGTGGTTTGTGATCCACATGATCATGGGTTTTGAGTTTGCCTACTTGCCGTCGGTCGCCATCTCAACGATTTTGACAGCGTTGTGCCTTACAGTGATTCTGGGACTGGCAGGAACCTGGAGAGTGCTTGGTCAGAACGCCGCGCCAATACTTCGCGAGTTATAGGGTTTTTAGGCAGATAGAATTAACCAATCCTGGCGATTGTTTGACTCTATCCCATTGCATTTCAGTACAAAATGCCTTGAGATTTTCACAATCACCAACCATATTGTGTGTAATGTATAGTGTTTCACATATTCAAGTTTCAGGAGTTTAGCAAAGATGGCTGACTATCAGGAGAACCAAGTCAATTATGGCAGGACCACCCGTGCCGGTGTCGACTATGACGCAGGACTTCGTTCCTACATGCTTGGTATTTACAATTATATGGCACTTGCGCTGGCCGTTACAGGAGTGGCGGCATTGGGTACCGCGTATTTTGCCGCTACAAACCCTGCGGTCGCGCAAGCGCTATATGCAAGTCCGCTGCGTTGGGTGATCATGTTTGCTCCGCTTGGCTTTGTCATGGTGATGTCATTTGGCATCAACCGCCTGAGCACCGCCGCGCTTCAAGCGACGTTCTGGGCATTTGCCGCAGTGATGGGCGTTTCGATGTCCTGGATTTTCATGGTCTTCACAGGAACTTCAATTGTTCAGACCTTTTTTGTTACCGCTGCAGCATTTGGCGGCCTGAGCCTTTATGGTTACACAACAAAACGCAATCTCTCTGGAATGGGCTCATTCCTTGTCATGGGCCTGATCGGTTTGATCATCGCGTCGATTGTGAATATTTTTCTGGCATCCTCCGCGCTCAGCTTTGCGATATCGGTAATCGGCGTACTGATATTTGCCGGTCTTACGGCTTATGATACCCAGCGCCTGAAAATGGAATACAACATGGTGGCAGGCAACGCTGCCGTCATGGCACGTGCAACCATCATGGGCGCATTGAGCCTTTACCTGAACTTCATCAACATGTTCATGTTCCTGTTGCAGTTCATGGGTAGCCGCGAATAGTTGCTGGCAAACAGCATTTTCTGAAATGAAGAACGGCGCCTTTCGGTGCCGTTTTTTTTAAAGCGTTTTTGAAGGTATCAGGAAACGAGCTTTGGCTTCTTGTCGAGGACGCGCAAAACCGTCTTCAAATCATGGCCGCGTTTCAGCACCAGGCCATTTGCATTTACAACCGAATATTGTCCTTGGCGTTTTGCCAGTTTCGGTTGCTTCTCGATGGTGTATAGCGGCACTTCGCTCGCCCGTTTGAATACCGAAAATACAGCGCGATCCTTGAGCATATCAATGGCATAATCGCGCCATTCCCCAGTTCCGACTCTTGCGCTGTAACACTGCAACAACATATCCAGTTCGCGGCGATGAAACGACACAACTTCAGCTGCCTTACCAGATCGCTTTGCTGTATCACCTGTAAACTGGACAACGTTCGATTTGTGCGACTTTGTCATGATCTGATCATGGAATATCCGGCTTTGACAAAGCAAGTCAAAAATCACGGAATTGCCCCAATCTTGTCAATGTATTGCCCAAGTCCCCAAGGAATATGTGATTGTTGCCTCAGACGGTCCGGCTTGAGTAGCAGCCGGTATCGCCCCCCAGCCTCCGGTTGGCATTGGGCCGGACCTCACTCGAAGGCAACCATATCAATCCCCAATCCAAAACTGACCGGCCTCGTGCCGGTCTTTTTTTAGGGGTTTGGGTGTACCACCAAATGGTTGTGAAAACGGATCAAAGATCCTTCAAATAGGCAGCGCCCAAAATAGCGGAAGGGTTGCCGTGTTGGTCGGTTCCCTGGACAATCAATGCATAACAATCGTGCTTGTCCTGCTTGAATTTGATAAGCGGGAACTCTCCGGCAAAACCGGCAGCATCGATCATTCCAAGCATTTGAATGTTTTGGACTACATTGTGATATGAAAGGTTTTTGCCACCGTTCTCTCCTCGGGGGATTGAAACATCGGCACGACGCTTCATTGAAACAAGGTACATGGTAGCCCTGTTTGTGGTGTACTCCGGATCGACTGAAACGCTAAGCCGGTCATTACTGACCTTCACGTTGATAGGCACTGTCAAACCCTGATCGCGCCGCCCCAAAGATGATGCTGCCTGGCGGATGCCTGCCTCATCAGAACCAACGGTGTGAATTCTTCCATTTACGACCGCTTGCGGGGTGTAAACCCGTCTTTCATGCATGGCGGCGGCATAACGATATTGCCGGTCAGTGTTGTCTTGTGAGGCAAATGTATCCCGCCAACCCAGATAATCCCAATAGTTGACGTGCCAACTGATTCCGAGAATGCTGTCGTCATTACCGAACTTGCCGAGCAGTTTGTCCGCCGGTGGGCAGGAATGGCACCCCTGACTTGTGAAAAGCTCTACAACGGCCTTGGGATGGGAAATTTCCACTGCCTGGACACTAAGGGTACCAGCACTCAGAAAAATCAGAGCCAGATATTGGGTAAGCAGGTGTTTCATCTGTACTGAATTGACCAGGTAACAAAATTCATCATCCAAAGGTACAGCTACAAACGATCATATGCGACTCACAATCAGTTTATGCCAATGTTAGGCACTATGCTGGCACGGACTATTGCGACAGAATTCACGCAGGCCTGTTGAGGTTCCGGAGTACGTAATGGAGAATGCCGCCGGCATTGAAATAATCCAGTTCATCTTCGGTATCGACACGAACCAACAGTTCAACTGTTTTTTGCGATCCGTCGGCAAACGTTATTTCCGCATCCAGAATTTGACGTGGCTTCAAATCGCCCAATCCGCGGATGGTTACCTGCTCGTCTCCTCGCATACCAAGGCTTTTCCAGTTGGTATTGTCCCTGAAAACCAACGGCAAAACACCCATTCCGATCAGGTTGGACCGATGGATGCGTTCGAACGATTCCGTAATGACCGCACGCACGCCCAGTAGACGGGTTCCCTTAGCCGCCCAATCGCGTGACGAGCCGGTTCCATACTCCTTGCCGCCGAATACGACCAATGGCACATCTTCCTGCTTGTAACGCATCGCTGCGTCATAGATGGCCATTTGCTCACCAGACGGGTAGTGCCGTGAATATCCACCCTCGACATCGTCGAGCATCCGGTTTCTGATGCGGATATTGGCAAAAGTGCCACGCATCATGATCTCGTGATTTCCCCTGCGGGAACCATATGAATTAAAGTCGACGGGACGGACTTGTCGGTCGGTAAGGTATCGTCCTGCCGGGGTGTTGGCTTTAAATGAACCGGCAGGGGAGATGTGATCTGTTGTGACAGAATCTTCAAAAAGGCTCAAAATGCGTGCATCGACAATGTCGTCAACCGGGGCCGGATCCAATGTCATGCCTTCGAAATAGGGTGGATTCTGCACGTAGGTTGATTGATCAGACCAATTGTAGGTCTCTCCACCTTCCACCGAAATTTCGCGCCAACCTTCATCGCCGGAAAAAACATTGCCATAACGGGAATGAAACATCTCCTCGTTGACAGAACTGCGTATCAGGTCCGCAATTTCCGTCGAAGTCGGCCAGATATCTTTCAGAAAGACATCGTTGCCATCCTGGTCTTGCCCAAGAGGATCATTGTTCAGATTGACGTGCATTGAGCCGGCAATGGCGTAGGCTACAACAAGCGGTGGGGATGCAAGGTAATTTGCTCGACAGTCGGGACTGACACGACCCTCGAAATTGCGGTTTCCGGAAAGAACTGAGCAGGCGAGAACATCATTGTCGTTGACAGCTTTCGAAATCGGTTCAGGCAAGGGTCCTGAATTTCCGATACAGGTTGTGCAACCATACCCCACCAAATTGAAACCCATCGCATCAAGGTCATCCTGCAATCCGGCCTTGGCAAGGTAATCGGTCACGATCTGTGAGCCGGGAGCGAGTGAGGTTTTGACCCAGGGTTTTACCGAAAGGCCCCTCTGCCGCGCTTTGCGGGCCAAAAGGCCGGCACCGATCATTACCGAGGGGTTCGATGTATTTGTACAGGAAGTAATTGCAGCGATGACAACGTCGCCATCATCAATCTTGTGTTTGGCGCCCTCTACAGCGTAACGTTTTTCGCCGCCCTTCTTCAGGATATTACCAGATTTGATATCCTTCGCAGCGCTTGCAAATGCGTCGTCGGCGACCGCCAACTCAATGCGATCCTGTGGACGCTTGGGGCCGGAAATAGATGGCACCACGTCTTCAAGCCCAAGAGACAGTGTTGATGTAAACACAGGGTCGTCAGTGTCGTCAGCACGCCACATTCCCTGTTCGCGCGCATAGTGTTCAACTAGCGCAATCTGGGCTTCTTCGCGACCGGTCGATTTAAGATAGTCGATGGAATCAGAATCGACAGGAAAGAACCCGCATGTGGCCCCATACTCTGGTGCCATGTTGGCGATAGTGGCCTGGTCTTCAAGCGAAAGGTTTGAAAGACCCGACCCGTAGAACTCGACAAACTTCCCGACCACGCCCTTTTCTCGAAGCATCTCAACAACGGTCAAAACCAAATCAGTTGCGGTGGTGCCCTCTGAAAGGGAACCTGTAAGTTCAAAACCGATGACTTCAGGGACCAGCATGGTAACCGGTTGACCAAGCATGGCGGCTTCTGCCTCAATGCCGCCAACACCCCAGCCCAGAACCGAAAGACCATTGACCATGGTTGTGTGAGAATCTGTGCCTACCAATGTATCGGGGTATGCGACGACCTCACCTTCAACCTTCTTGGTCCACACTGTCCGGGCAAGATATTCCAGATTGACTTGATGGCAGATGCCTGTCCCCGGAGGAACCACCCGGAAGTTGTCAAAAGCCTGCTGCCCCCATTTCAGGAAAGTGTAACGCTCGCCGTTTCGCTCATATTCGCGATCAACGTTCATCTTAAAGGCGCTGTCATTGGCGAAAAAATCGACCATGACCGAGTGGTCAATCACGAGATCAACGGGAACCTGAGGGTTGATCTTCCTCAGGTCACCACCGAGCTTGGCTGTAGCATCACGCATTGCCGCCAGATCGACCACTGCAGGAACGCCGGTAAAATCCTGCATTAAAACCCGTGCCGGACGAAAGGCTATTTCTGTTCCCCCGGTTCCTTTGTCATCCATCCAGTTTGCGACAGCCCTGATGTCATCTGCGGTTACAGACCTGCCATCTTCAAAGCGCAACAGGTTCTCAAGCAAAACCTTGAGCGAAAACGGGAGTCGTGAAATGCCATCAAGTCCGTTTTTTTCTGCCTGAACGAGTGAAAAATAAGTGTACTCCTTGCCGTTCACACTCATGTTGGTCTTGCATTTGAAACTATCCAGGGAATTCGACATGTATTGCCTCCGATTTCGCTTTAGATTGCCTGGCTCGGGCACAAGGCTTTGTATGGTTTAATATAAGGCGAAACTCACCAAGTGTAAGTCGAATGTCGATTTCGACAAAAAAGCAGTACCGGAATTTGTTTAAGTTGCACTTCTCTGACGGTAAACCTAAAACCCGACTATGAAACTTGTTGTAGAAAATCTCGGAATCGAACGCGGCGCAAGGCCGATCGTCAGTGGGATGTCTTTCGAGTTGCGTACCGGTGAAGCACTGGTGGTAACTGGTGAAAACGGCTCCGGGAAATCAACGACCTTGAGAGGGATTGCGGGTCTTTTGCCAATCAGCACAGGCTCAGTCACGCTAACGGATGAAACCGGGAAGCGGTTCGAAAATCCCGTCCGCGAATACTGCCATTATCTTGGTCATCAAAATGCAATGAAGGCCAATCTGACAGTTGGCGAAAATCTTGATTTTTGGCAGCGTTTCATGGGCGAACCCATGCTCTCGGTCAAAGAGGCATTGGAAGAAGTTGATCTGCTGAAAACAATGGAGCTCCCGTTTCATTACCTGTCTGCAGGTCAGAAACGAAGGGTTGCCCTTGCACGGTTGCTGGTTTCTGACCGCCCCGTATGGATTCTGGATGAGCCGACTTCAGGGCTTGATGCGCGTTCGGTGGGTGTTTTTTCGGGGATTGCGAAATCCTTCTGCAACGATGGCGGTATTCTGATCGTCGCAACCCATTTGCCGCTTGGTATCGAGAATACGAAATCACTTGTGATCGGGAGTTAGAATGGAGAAGAACCTTCGGAAACTCTTGCTTGTTTGCGGCTGCACCCTAGTTGCCTTCACTTTGATCGAATCGATCATTGCAGTTATGGGTATTCTGTCGAATTGTATTAATGCAATCGCAAACCGCGCGGACCTTGGAAGGTTTATATTTCAGACGATCTGGGGAGTTTTTTATGCGCTGCGCTTTATGTTCACGCAGTTGGCAATTGCATCGCTGTGTCTTTGCGCAACGCATCGTTTGTCTCCGCTTTTTAATCCATTCAAGAGAAAATAGATGGCCTCCCTGCTCCAAAGAGAGATCAAGATTTCGTGGCGCGCAGGTGGTGGTGCGTTGACAGGGGTTTTGTTTTTTCTGGCGATCGTGGTTTCCTTTCCGTTTGCCGTCGGACCGGACTCCCTGTTGCTCGGACAGCTGGCTCCGGCGATTCTGTGGGTTGGTGCGCTATTGGCAAGCTTGCTTGGTCTCGATCGCATCTTTGCCCAGGACAGGGAAGACGGGTCGCTGGATGTTCTTGTCATGCAACCGCACCCGCTCATGCTAACGTTTTTTGTCAAGGCGCTGGCCCATTGGATCACGACAGGCCTGCCACTGGTTTTGGCAACCCCAATTTATGGCGTGATGCTCAATCTTTCGGGATTGGGCATCGGTGCAACCATGGTGACGCTTCTGGTGGGGACGCCGGCAATTTCGTTCTTGGGTTCCGTCGGTGCTGCTGTGGCTGTCAAATTGCCACGCGGCGGGATGCTGATATCAGTTCTGGTACTTCCGCTGGTTGTTCCCATACTGGTTTTCGGAATATCTGCGATCACCGGTGCGTTAGAGGATCCTGCTCCGTTTACGGCACCATTCCTGATCCTTTGTTCGATTACCTTGCTTACCTCCGTGCTGGGACCACTTGCAGCTTCTGTCATGCTGCGGCATTCTGCAGATTGATTTTTGACAATAATTGGCCCATTTGCATTCCATGAGCGCTACTGCAAAATCCGCCACCAACCCGTTTCAAGGGTTATGGAACTTGGCAAACCCGACCCGGTTCATGGCATTTGCTGACCGGGTGATAGTCTGGTTGGCAGCAATCACCGTGCTATTGTTTGCCATCGGCCTGTATTTGAGTTTCAGCGCCCCCGCTGATTATCAGCAGGGCGACACGGTGTTGATCCTGTTTATTCATGTTCCCGCCGCGTGGTTGGCAATGATGACCTATTCCGTCATGAGCGTATCGGCGATCGGTACGATCGTTTGGCGTCATCCACTCGCTGACGTTTCCATTCGAGCGGCCGCCCCGCTCGGTGCAATGTTCACTTTTCTTGCCCTGTTTACCGGTTCGCTATGGGGCAAGCCGATGTGGGGAACATGGTGGGAATGGGATGCACGTATGACATCGGTACTTGTCCTTTTGATCATTTATCTTGGCTTGATTGCACTTTCACGGGCGTTTGACGAGCCTTCGGAAGCTGCCCAACCCGTTGCAGTCATGACGCTGACCGGTTTCATAATCATTCCAATCATCAAGTTTTCAGTAGATTGGTGGAATACGCTGCACCAACCGGCAAGTGTGTCTCGATTGGGTGCCCCTGCCATGGCTCCGGAGTTTCTGTATCCCTTGTTGGCCATGTCGCTTGCCTATATGGCGCTGTTCTTCTTGTTACATTTCATGTCGATGCGAAACGAGATTCTTTCCCGGCGAATTCGCGCCATGAGAATCAAGATGGCTAACGGGTAGCAGGCAGGATGTTTGGCCAGTATTCCACTTTCATCGTGCCTTCTTATCTGGTTTCGGCAGCCTGTCTTGTTGGCGCAGTGCTTTTGATACGTGCCGTTTATCGATCAAGAAAACGCGAACTTGCTGAACTGGAAGAAGAGAAGTCCAAATGAGCCCATCCAAACCGGGTTCTGCAAGAAGTTTGGTGTTTGCACTCGTTCCGCTGGTTCTGTTTCTGTTGCTTTGCGGGGTGTTTTATACGCTCCTGATCCAGGAGGGGCGCAAGACCTCTGACCTGCCATCTGCTTTGCTTGACCTACCTGCCCCGCAACTGTCTGTTCCCGCGCTGGAAGGAACCGGACTACCGGGAATGGAAGCGGATATGTTTGACGGACAAGTAAGCGTCGTGAATGTTTTTGGTTCCTGGTGCGTTCCATGCAGACAAGAGCATCCGCAGATATTGAAACTTGGAGAGGACCCGCGCTTTCGCCTTATTGGCCTTAATCAACGGGATAAACCGGAAAATGCGCGTTCATTCCTGAATGAACTGGGCAATCCCTATGACATCATAGGGTTTGATCCAAGCGCGCGTGTGTCGATCGAATGGGGCGTCTACGGGGTTCCGGAAACTTTTCTTGTCGATCAGAAGGGGATCATTTTCTACAAACATGTCGGACCGATTGGTCCCGATGCATTGGAAGGCGTAATTATACCGTTGTTGGAAAGCAGGCTTCAAGAAGACGGTTAGTTTCCGGCTTAAACCGCGCGGATGGCTGGTGCTTATAATTGCTTCATGTTTCGTTGGCAGTTCGCATACGCCTGTTGCTGGAAAATTTATTCAGGGTGTCCCTGCAAGCAGTGAGTGCAGTGTTGTCATGATTGCTTCTCGGCTTCAAGTGAGTGCTTTTGCAACACGGGAATCTGGAACATCATGAAGATGATGGTCATCGGAATGGTCCCCCAAACCTTGAAGTTTACCCAAAAATCATTGGAAAAATTGCGCCAAACGATTTCGTTTATTATGGCAAGGCACACAAAATAGCACGCCCAGCGAAACGAAAGCTTGACCCATCCTTCTTCATCAAGCTCAAAAGCGCCTGAGAAAAGAACCTTCATGGCCGGAATCCTGAAACCAAACAGCAGAATGAAAATCGTGGCAGCAAACAACGAGTTTACGATGGTAGGTTTGACCTTGATGAAAAACTCGTCTTGCAGATAAAGGGTCAATCCTCCGAAGATCAGCACCATGATGCCTGTAACAAGCGGCATGATGGCGATTTTTCGCTCCAGCATCCAGGTGAAGGACAAAGAAACAAGCATCGCGACCATAAAGAACGCAGTGCCAATAAAGATCTTGCCGCCGAGTTGTGATAGAAATGAAAACCGTATGGCGAGTTCGTCACCATAGAAGTTTGCCAGAAAAAACACGATCAGCGGCCCCATTTCCAAAGCGAGTTTGGTACCTTGGCTGATGGGTGGACGCGCTTCGTTTCCGGCTTTTTCAGTTTCCAACATTTTTTCCTTCCAGGCGATCAA
Source organism: Rhizobiaceae bacterium (assembly GCA_965230715.1). GTDB lineage: Bacteria > Pseudomonadota > Alphaproteobacteria > Rhizobiales > Rhizobiaceae > JAALLB01. The sequence goes on from CBDDLK010000001.1 coordinate 350,106, forward strand.
GTCCGGCGATGGCTTGTGCAAAAGCCTCTGCTTCAAATGGTTCCAAGTCTTCAACCTGTTCACCAACGCCAATGAAATATACAGGTAATTTGTGTTTCGATGCGATGGAAACAAGTATCCCACCACGGGCAGAACCATCCAGTTTTGTCATGACCAGGCCATTTACGCCTGCGACATTGCCGAAAATCTCAACCTGGTTTAGTGCGTTTTGACCCGTAGTAGCGTCAAGGGTGAGTAGCACAGTGTGGGGCGCATCGGTGTCCTGTTTTTTAAGAACGCGAATGATCTTTGCCAATTCATCCATCAGTTCCTTTTTGTTCTGAAGACGTCCGGCGGTATCCATCAACATCACATCGCTACCATTTTGCTTCGCCTGTGCGTAGGCGTCGTAGGCAAGACCGGCTGCATCGGCACCGTGATCGCTTGAAATGACGGGTGCACCGGTCCTGTCGCCCCATATGTGCAGCTGTTCAATCGCTGCGGCACGATAGGTGTCGCCCGCCACAAGTGTTACCGACTGGCCTGCATCAACCAGTTTTCGGGAGAGCTTGCCGATGGTTGTTGTTTTGCCTGACCCGTTTACACCGACCACCAACACAACATGCGGTTTGTGAGCGAGATCAAGTTCCAGCGGTTTTGCAACCGGTTCAAGCACCCGCGAAATTTCCTTTGCCATGATCTGGCGGACTTCCTCGTCGGTCACATCCTTGTTCATGCGACTTGCCGCAAGCGCATCGGTAATGTTCATTGCGGTTTCAACACCAAGGTCTGCCTGTACAAGTATGTCTTCAAGATGCTGCAGAGCGTCTTCATCTAGCTTCCGCTTTGTGAAAACCGAGGTAATTCCTTCTGTCAGATTGCTAGACGATTGGGAAAGACCGCTACGAAGTCGGGAGAACCAGCTTTGTTTGACTGGTGCTTCCATGGAAGGTTGTTCGTCGCGGGACGAGTGTGTGACACGCCCTTCATTGTCTGGTTCCGGTTTGGTTCGGGTATTGGGGGTTGCTTCCGGCTTGCCTTGCCCTGTCCCGGTGTCTTGAACCGGAGCATCTTCAGCAAACTCCGAATTAGCCTCGTCCGGGGTTTTTTCTTCATGGGTTTTGCCAAATGAAAACACTCGTTTCAAAAACCCCGACTTCTTTTCTTCTGCCATCAGCCCGCCCCTGCACCATGTTTGGGCGTGGCGGTCAGGTGTTTTCCGTCATGTCCGGTTATCAGCATTTCGACAATTTTGCTCTGTGGCAGGTCACCTGTCAGAACTGTTGTAAAGCGCGGGGTACGGCCCAGCCCTCCACGTTCTACCAAAACCTGCTCGCAACCGCTTGCAGTTTTTGCAAGATGCTTCTGGTAGGCATGTTCGCCGGCCTTGCGCAAACGCGCTGCCCGATCCTTGATTACCGAGCGATCAAGTTGCGGCATCTTGGCCGCAGGGGTTCCCGGTCTTGCCGAGAATGGAAAGACATGCAGGAAATCCAACCCGCATTCTTCAACAATCGAAATCGAATTTTGAAACATCGCTTCTGTTTCGGTGGGAAAACCGGCAATCATATCGGCACCAAAAGAAACATCAGGACGAAGTTTTCTTACAGTCTCGCAGAACTGAATGGAGTGATCGCGCAAATGCCGACGTTTCATGCGTTTGAGGATCAAATCATCACCGTGCTGCAAAGACAAATGAAGATGAGGCATAAATCGGGATTCGGAGGCGATGGCATCCAAAAGCGGCCCATCAACTTCAATGGAATCGATTGACGAAAGGCGCAACCGAGGCAAGTCGGGAATCTGGATCAGGATTTTCTGCACCAATGTTCCAAGCGTTGGAGACCCGGGAAGATCTGCGCCGTATGAAGTGGTATCAACCCCGGTCAACACTATTTCGTTGTAACCATTGGCAACAAGCTTCTTGACCTGTTCCACGACAGCCCCGACCGGTGCGGACCGCGAGTTACCTCTTCCAAAAGGAATCACGCAAAAAGTGCAACGGTGGTCGCATCCGTTTTGAACCTGCACAAACGCCCTTGAATGGCCAGTAATTGCATCGACCATGTGTGGGGAAGTCTCACGCACCTGCATGATGTCGGCGACACGCACTTTCTCAAAGTCGTTGACGCCGAAATCGGGAAGTGCCCGATAGGAATGGGTATGCAGCTTCTCCTCGTTTCCGAGAACAAGATCGACCTCGTCCATGGAACCAAACGATGCTGCGCCAATTTGTGCGGCACAACCGGAAACAATAATTCTTGCAGAAGGATTTTCCCGCCGGGCGCGGCGAATGGCCTGTTTTGCCTGACGGACGGCTTCACCTGTTACAGCGCATGTATTGACCAGTATCGCTCCGTTCTCAAGCTCTGCAAGTCCGGCCTCGGCGGCCTTTTGCATCATGATCTCGGACTCAAACGAATTGAGTCGGCAACCGAATGTCAGAACCTTGAGGTTCTGGTTTTGTTGTTCGACCTGGTTACCCATCTACGATGCCTCTCGGTCAAACTCACCGGTAGCCGGGTCCAACACTCCTGCAAACTCGAACTCTGCAGGCCCAGTCATATGAACATGTTGATTGTCCGCCCATTCAATCAGCAACTCGCCACCTGGCAATGTAACGGTAGCCTTGCGGTCGGTAAGATCCTTGCGAACAGCACAGACCAGTGACGCACATGCTGCAGAGCCGCAGGCTTGCGTTATACCGGCACCCCTTTCCCAAGTACGAAGAACGATTGCATCGCGGGCCGGAACATTTGCAATTGAAATGTTGCACCTTTGAGGAAACATCGGATGGTTCTCCAACAAGGGACCAAACCGGTCGAGTTCATAGCTCCACACATCTTCAGGCGCCCAGAAAATGCAGTGGGGATTTCCCATACTTGCCACGCTTGGCGTGTGCAACACCGGATCATCGATTGGTCCGACCTGCAATTCTATCCCGGTTGTGTCATGAAACTCTTCTTCAAGCGGGATGTCTTCCCAACCGAATTTGGGGACACCCATGTCTACCGTAATCTGATCCATTGTGCGGAAAACCGACTTCAACAGGCCATGCCTGGTGTGAAACAGCCAGTTTTGTTTTTCGTTTTCCCGATGCAGATACGCGACAACACATCTTGTACCGTTGCCACATGCCTCGGCTTCACTGCCATCTGAATTGAGTATGCGAATGTCCGCATCATGCGCTTCATCTGAGGGATCGTGCAACTCCATGATCTGATCGAACTTGGTGCCATTGCCCGCGTCGAGTGCAAGTGCGGCCTGAGGGGCTATGGTACCGGAAATTCCCCGCATATCGGCGACGATGATCTCGTTGCCGGCACCGTTCATTTTCCAAAAAGGCACGTTCTTCGTTTCCATAACCTCCAAATAGTGGGAATCCGGTAAAATGCAAAGCCCGAAATTGCTTTCGTGCCTGCATGGTTCGTCGCAGGAACTCTCGTTTGTTCCGTTGCTTGCTAAAGTTTGATCAAACCATGCAACGGGACATAAAGCTTCGTAAGGTAGTGTTCTTGCACCGACGTTAGAACACGGGAAAGATTTGCCGGCGTTCGGGACAAACAATGGACGATTTATCAAATGAAGAGATATCACAATGCATGATGCAGTCGCCCAACCCATACTGACGAACTGGAAAGACCATTACAAAGATCTTTTCAGCGAACACCCGCTTCATTTGGAGCACAATCTGCACAAGTCTGACCTGTTCAGTGACACAGCATTGATTGCGCTTCTGGAAAACGCACCACGCGGAAACTACAACGTAACCACAATGGGAAAAGGAACCGGTAAAGGCAATCCGGGTTTCAAGCGTGAAGGGGATTTTGGTGATCTGACTGGCAAGGAAATTCTGCGAGCAGTCAAGAACGGAAGCATCTGGATCAACTTCCAACGTCCGGGCGAAATCGACAGCCGGTATGCAGAGTTGCTGGAGAACATTTACAGGGAAATTGAAACACGCGTTCCGGGTTTGAAGACTTTCAAACGCAAGATGACGATCTTGATCTCCTCGCCAAAGCTGAAAGTAAAATACCACTTTGACTTGCCGGGACAATCGCTATGGCAGGTCCGGGGCAAGAAGCGTGTTTACCTTTATCCTCCGAAAGAACCGTTTCTTGGCCAGAAATGGCTGGACGGTGTGACGATCAACGAAGCACATGAGACAGACCTTGAGTTTCAGGACTGGTTTGACGACCATGCTCAGATTGTTGACCTGGAACCAGGCCGAATGATGCATTGGCCATTGAATTGCCCGCACCGGATTGAAAACCATGATTGCCTGAATGTCTCCATCACGACGGAACACTGGACATCAGAACTTCGCAACATCTATGCGGTCAACTACGGGAACGCAATTCTCCGCAAATATGGCATCCCTGCCAAAGCGACCCATACGGGGATAATGAATTTTTTACCAAAGGCTGCGATCACTACAGTATCAAAACTGTCCGGCTTGCAGAAACGCAATGCAAAGCCATTCATGATTGATTTTGTAGTCGATCCGTCTCAGCAGGATTGCATCAGCGATATTGAACCATTCAAGCTCGCCAACTAAGTCGAACAGGACCCATCAATGCAATACATCGCATCAAACAGCCTGCGAGATGAATGTTCGGAAACCAGGCCGGTTATCGAATCCAAGACCGAAGGACGTTCGGTTTGGCCAGCAATGGAATTTGATATTGTGATGTTGCGCGAACTGCCTGAAATCATGGATTTCAGCGCCTCATGGAAATCAATAACGGAAGCATCGAAAGGCGTTGATTTTTTTCAGTCGTGGGAATGGTGTTGTGAGTATCTTCGCCACTGTCAACGTGTTGAAACGTTCTCGCCGCTCGTGATTGTAGCGTTGCGGGGTAGCGATGCCGTCGCCGTTCTGCCGCTTTGCGTACAAAAAAGACACGGCCTTTCTATCGTGACCGGCTTTACCGAACCCTTCCAGCAATACAGCGAACTGTTGACCAAACCGGGAGTGGATAGCCAGTTGTTGCTGCAGCAGATCACCGCGAAGATCAAGGAAAGCGAGTTTGACTTGGTTCACTTGAGCCAGGTCAGGGATGGCAGCAATTTGCAACAGGCGATGGGGAAAGGATACACGGTTACCGGTGAACTGGATGCTGCACCGTCTGTGCCGTTGTCACAATGGTCAAACTTCGAAGAATATTTCACGAGCGTTAAGGCAAAAACCCGCAAGAACATGCGCAACGCCCGCAACAAGCTCGAGAAACAGGGAACGCTTACCCATCACGTTTACAAGGATGGCAAGGAATTCGCCGATTTGGTGCATCGCACGTTCAGGATGCGCAAACAGTGGCTTGAGGAAACGGGCGTTGCATCGCGTGCATTCCGCGAGGAACAGTTTGAGCGGTTTGTTTCACACATTGCCGAGCTGGGATTGTCTGGCCAGGCTAATCTTAAACTTGTCGGCATGAGTTTGCAGCTTGATGGCCACCCGATCGCCGAACAATGGGGGTTTGTACACAAGAACCGTTACTATGCCTTCATTTCGGGCTGGGACATGGACTATGACAATGTGTCTCCCGGCAAACTGCATTTGGGAGAGGTCATTAAAGCCTGCTATGATCAGGGCCTCGACAGCGTTGACATGATGATACCAAATGTTGCCTACAAGCAGACCTGGGCGCGTGAAACGGTCGAAGTCAAAGACTACGTAATGCCTATCAGCTTCAAGGGTTCTTTGTATGGCAGGGTCTGGCTCGACCTTCTGCGACCACGGGCAAAGCAGCTGTTCTACAGGCTCCCGCCAGTGTGGCGTGAAAGGTTGCTGACCGTCGTGGGATAAACGACCCGCCCCATGCTGACACTGATCAGCAGGTGCATTGAAAATCCTTGACTTTATCAGGATTTGAGCGTTTATGGGCGCATCTCAGACCAGAGACCATTGTTGATCCGTCGTACGGGACCCGAAAAGGTATAAAGAGTTCCCCGAGACCAACACCCGGCAGCGCGTTGCGCCCCCGGGTGAATTCTTGCTTTGTGCTTTGGTTTGTGGCGAATTTGTTCCCATATTCAGCGGTATGGGAACCTTGGAAGGAAATGCAGATGTTTGAATCGCTTTCAGATCGCTTGAGCGGCATATTTGATGGTCTTACCCGTCGTGGTGCGCTGTCGGAGAAGGACGTTTCTTCCGCACTTCGAGAGATTCGCCGTGCATTGATCGAAGCCGATGTTGCTCTTGATGTCGTGCGAGACTTTACCGAAAAGGTTCGCGAGAAGGCTGTCGGTGCCGAGGTCGTCAAATCGGTAACCCCCGGCCAAATGGTAGTCAAAATCGTTCACGACGAGCTGGTCGAAATGCTGGGCTCTGACGCGGACCCGATCAGCCTTGCAGCTGCTGCTCCGGTTACCATTATGATGGTGGGTTTGCAGGGGTCGGGTAAGACAACAACCACCGCAAAAATTGCCAAACGCCTGACCGAGAAGCAGAACAAGAAAGTTCTGATGGCTTCCCTGGACGTCAAGCGCCCGGCAGCGCAGGAACAGCTGAAGCAGCTTGGTGAGCAAAACAATATCGACACGCTTCCGATTGTGCCCAACCAGACACCTGTAGAGATCGCCTCGCGCGCAGAGCAAGCGGCGAAACTGGGCGGCTATGATGTTGTTATGCTCGATACCGCGGGCCGAACGCATATCGAAGAGCCGCTTATGATGGAGATGGCTGATATCAAGAAAGCCGGAAACCCTCACGAAATCTTGCTGGTAGCAGATTCATTGACCGGCCAGGATGCTGTCAATCTTGCCAAGAACTTTGACGATCGCGTCGGAATTACTGGAATCGTTCTCACCCGTATCGATGGTGACGGACGAGGCGGCGCGGCACTTTCGATGCGCTCGGTGACCGGCAAGCCGATCAAGTTGATTGGTACCGGCGAAAAAATGGACCAGCTCGAAGATTTTCATCCAGGCCGTATCGCTGACCGAATTCTGGGAATGGGTGATGTGGTTTCACTGGTGGAAAAAGCCGCTGAAACCATCGACAAGGAAAAAGCCGAGGCCATGGCCCGGCGTATGCAAAAAGGCCAGTTTGATCTTAACGATCTGTCTGATCAGCTTGGCCAGATGCAAAAACTCGGCGGCATGGGCGGCATTATGAGTATGCTGCCCGGTATAGGCAAAATGAAGAAACAGATTGAAGCGGCGGGAATGGATGATTCCATTTTCAAGAAACAGCAGGCGATCATCTCTTCAATGACTCGCAAAGAACGCAAAACCCCGAAACTGCTCAATGCAAGCCGCAAGAAACGTGTTGCCGCTGGTTCCGGTTCTTCGGTGCAGGAAGTCAACCAACTTCTGAAGATGCATCGCCAGATGGGTGACATGATGAAAAAGGTCTCTAAGGCCGGCGGGTCCAAAGGGTTGATGGGCGGCTTGGGCAATATGATGGGCGGGGGCATGGGCGGCGGTATGCCCGGATTACCGCCTGGCGGAATGCCGGGCCTCGGTGGCGGATTGCCGGGTGCGGGTGCTCCAGACCTTGGAAACATGAGCCCACAAGAAATGCAGAAAATGGCCCAGGAAATGGGAATCAAGCTTCCCAAGGGCGGTGCGTTTGGGGGCAAGAAGTAGTGACCTTCGTACCGGGAAAAATTCCTGTTCTCGAAACGGACCGCCTGATTCTTCGCGGTTGGCGTGAAGATGATCACCCCTCGTTTTCCAAGTTTTGGACCGACGAAGATGCAGCGCGCTATGTTGGTGGCACGCGAACACCAGCAGAGGTATGGCGTGGGATTGCGACCCAGATCGGGCATTATTTCCTGCGCGGCTATTGCAATTTTGTGGTTGAATTGAAGGCGACAGGTGAACCGATTGGCTGGACTGGCCCTTGGAAATCCTACGGTTGGCCGGATCGCGAGATCGGTTGGACCACTTTTCCTGAACATCAAGGCAAGGGGTTGGCGTTTGAAGCGGCGAAGGCGTCGATGACTTATGCCTATAAGGAGCTTGGATGGTCGGCGCCAATCAGTTTGATCGACAAAAACAATTTAGCATCTCAAGCATTGGCAAAGAAGCTTGGTGCGGCGATTGAGAAGAAAGATGTGCAGATAAACGATTTCGTAGCTGACATTTGGCGACACCTTTCACCAGAAGAATTTATGGAGCGGTTCTCGTGAGTGTTTCCTTTGGCTTCAAACCGATGCAGGTCCCGTCGCTGGAAACGGAGCGGTTGATCTTGCGCGGACTAAAGCTTGATGATCTTGAAGGTTTCCACGAAATCTACAGTGACAGCGAAAACGCCAGATTTGTCGGAGGGGTGAAGTCCCGGTTCGAATGTTGGGAAAAACTCACTTCGCTGATCGGCATCTGGCAGGTTCGTGGATTTGGTCGCTTTGCGGTTGAGGAAAAAGCCAGCGGACGGTTTCTTGGGCATTGTGGTCCGTCAATGCCAGGGTTTATTGACGATATCGAGATCAATTATTCATTCAGTCCGGCTGCTCAAGGCAAGGGATATGCCTCAGAAGCGGCGGGTCGTGTGCTTCAACATGTTTATTCGGATCTTGGCTGGAAGACCGCGGTCTCACTGATCGATCCTGCAAACACGAAATCAGAAAATGTCGCCAAACGACTTGGCGCCAAGCCGGAGGGAACAGCTTCTCCTCATGAAGGGTACACAGCTCAGGTTTGGAGACACTTGTCTGCGGATGAGTTCAGGGAGCAACAGGCATGACACCACAAGACAAACTCAACCAGTTTCGCGGTTCCATCGACAATCTCGATGCTGCGTTAATACACATTATGGCAGAGCGTTTTCGCGTCACCAAAGCGGTCGGAAAGCTCAAGGCCCAAAACGATTTTCCTCCATCCGATCCGGATCGGGAGAAAGATCAGGTCAAGCGTTTGCGCGAGCTGGCGATCAGCTCAAACCTTGATCCGGATTTTGCTGAAAAGCTCCTGAATTTTGTAATTTCGGAAGTTATCCAGCATCACAAACAGGCCCGTGACGGGTCGTAACGCCATTTTTCAAATTCCAAGGAGTATATACACATGGCAACCAAAATCAGACTTGCGCGAGGCGGTTCAAAGAAACGCCCGTTTTATTCAATTGTTGTGGCGGACGTGCGGATGCCGCGCGATGGGCGCTACATTGAAAAAGTGGGCACCTACAACCCAATGTTGCCGAAAGACAATGAACAACGCGTCAATTTGATGGCAGAGCGCATCGAATACTGGCTGGGTAAAGGTGCAAAGCCGACAGACCGTGTTCACCGCTTTCTCGCTGAGGCCGATCTCTTGAAACGTGAGGCACGTAACAACCCCAACAAGGCCCTGCCGGGCAAGAAAGCGCAAGAGCGTATCGAAGAGAAAAAGGCCAAGGAAGAGGAAGCGGCTGAAGCAGCCCGTCAGGCTGAAGAGGAAGCAAAGGCTGCAGCCGCCGCCGCTGCAGAAGCGTCCGCCGAAGAATCTCCTGTCGAGGAAGCGCCGACAGAAGAGGCTGCTACTGAAGAAGAGAAGCCAGCTGATTCATAACTCAGTTTTTCGCAAGAATTTCAAAGGCGGCCGGCAGGCCGCCTTTTTTGTTTCGCAGGTGACTTTACATGTCGAAGTTTCTGCGCTTCAACTCTGACATGACCGACGATCTTATCCTGCTTGCCCAAATAGGTGCTGCCCACGGCATAAAAGGAGAGGTGCGAGTCAGGCCGTTTGGTGACCCGGATATGTTCGACCAATACGGAAAACTGGAAACGGAAGACGGTCGGAAATTTCGTGTCAAACGTATGCGTCCGCAGAAAAACATGCTTGTCGTGAAGTTCGAAGGCGTAAACACCAGAGATGAGGCCGAAGCGCTCAATGGTGTTGAACTGTTTGTTGGGCGTGCAAAGCTTCCCGAACCCGATGAAGATGAGTTTTATGTCAGCGACTTGATTGGTATGGTTGCTGTTGATGAGCATGGCGATGAAATCGGTATCATCAAAGACGTTCCAAATTTCGGAGCTGGCGACATGATTGAAATTGAGCCCAAAGGTGGCAACTCTACCTACTATCTCCCATTTGCGGAGGAAGTGGTTCCTGAAATCAATTTTGAAGACGGGAAGCTAACAGTGATTGCCCCTGCCGAGGTCATTGTTTCGAAAAACGAAGAAGAGACATCATGACGTTCCATGCATCGGTCATCACCCTGTATCCCGAGATGTTTCCCGGTTACCTGCAGTACTCGCTGGCCGGCAATGCGCTTGAGCGGGGTGATTGGAGCCTGGAAGCGGTTTCCCTGCGTGAATATGGCCATGGAAAGCACAGGCATGTCGACGATACGCCAGCAGGCGGCGGTGCGGGCATGGTGCTCAGGGCTGATGTACTGGGCAAGGCTATTGATGCAGCGACCACAAAAAAAGACAAACGTCCACGACTGCTGCTGAGCCCGCGCGGCAAACCATTGACACAGAAGCGTGTAAGAAAACTGGCAAAGGGAGACGGGGTTGTCCTTGTTTGCGGCCGGTTTGAAGGTGTGGATCAGCGTGTTATCGAAGGCCGTGATCTGCAGGAAGTCTCAATTGGTGATTATGTGCTTTCTGGCGGTGAACCTGCTGCGTTGGTGTTGCTGGATGCGGTAGTGCGGCTGCTTCCCGGTGTCATGGGCAATGAAGCAAGTGGCACCTATGAAAGCTTCGAAAACGGGTTGCTTGAACACCCCCAGTACACAAGACCACAGGAGTGGGAGGGGAAAACCATTCCCGACGTGCTGACGAGCGGCAACCACAAGAAGATCGCAGAATGGCAACTCAAGCAAGCGGAAAAGCTTACCGAGGACCGTCGTCCCGATCTGTATGCCAGCAAGAAATACAAGAGTTTCTGAGCTTTTGCGTGCCTTCTTTGCACAATTGTAGAAGCGCGATTATTTCCAGGCCGTGCCGTCAATTTGGGAGTCGACAGAAAGTGCCAATTCAGCTATAAGCCGCGCAACTTTCCGAAAAATCGGAATATTGCTTATCGGCATGGGCGTGGTCCGGTCGAACATGCTCTTGCGGGTTGCCGCTTTTTTGGAGTGCGTTTGAAGTCGCAATTGGCAGTTAACAAGAACAATCTGTTTGGCAAAGGCAATCCTTGTTTGCCCCTGGCCTGCATGAAAACCGAAAGTTGGAACAATGGATATTATTTCGCAGCTTGAAGCTGAAGAAACCGCCCGTATTTCTCAAGAACGTCAACTTCCCGAGTTTGAACCCGGCGATACAGTTCGCGTCCAAGTGCGCGTTACAGAAGGTAACCGTACCCGTGTTCAGGCTTTTGAAGGGGTTTGTATTGCCCGTTCGGGTGGCGGCCTGAACGAAAGTTTTACTGTACGTAAAATTTCTTACGGTGAGGGCGTTGAGCGTGTATTCCCGGTGTTTTCTCCCCTGGTTGAGGGTGTAGAAGTTGTTCGCCGCGGTAAGGTACGTCGCGCGAAACTCTATTACTTGCGCGACCGTCGTGGCAAATCAGCCCGTATCTCTGAGAATACCGGTACCCGCGCCAAGAAGCTGAATGAGGCGGAGCGTCAGGCATTTGCCGAAGAAAAGGCGCGTATCGAAGCCGAGAAAATTGCGGCCGCGGAAGCGCTTGCAGCTGAAAAGGCGGCAGAAGATGCTGCTGCAGCTGAGGCGGAAGCCAAAGCGGCACAGGAAGCAGCTGCTTCCGAGGCCACCGCAGAAGAAAAACCTGCTGAAGGCTAAGCGGTTTTCGGTCATAAGTCATATCAGGGCGGTCATTGAGCCGCCCTTTTTTGTTTGCCCGGTTGTTTGGCGTTTCTTTCCGCATTTGTTATCGTTTCCCCAAGTGTCCGGAAACGGAGGGATTTGATGGCAAGGGTGCGTACTTGCACAAGTGTTGTTGTTACGCTGTTTGCAGCGCTGATGTTGTGCGTTCTACAAACCAGTGCCGGGCAGGTGATCCCTAGATCCAGCGTGAAACAGGCCGAAGGTGCCGCGCCCAGCGTCGAGCAATCTGCTGTGTTGAAAGCGCTGAATGCACAAAGTGCCGGGTTTGACGGATCAATCGAAGAGGAACGATACGAGCAGATTGCGGCTTTTTACCAGTCTCGTGCCTACGAACCGTTGTGGATTCAAAACGGTGCTCTTGTCGATCGGGCGAAACTGATCGTCGAAAAACTCTCGCACGCAAATGAACATGCTCTTGATCCTGAAGACTATGATCTGGATGCACTTCTGGCTGTTGGTGATTTAACTGATCCGGAAATAGCCGCGAGCTACGATGTGAGCTTGTCCCATGCTCTTGTTGAATACGGGCAACACCTGAATGCCGGGCAGGTCGACCCCGTCTCCATCAATCGTGAAAATATCATCTACCCCTTCACCATTTCTCCACGCCGTATTTTGCGACAGGCCAGTAGTACCGGAAATATTGTTGCCTATCTTCGTCTGTTGGCGCCCAGGACAACGCGCTACGAACGTCTCCGGGTGGCACTGTTAAACTATCGGCAACTTGCCAATGCAGGCGGTTGGGAAATGATCGACGAAGGCGAGGTGCTGAAACCCGGCATGGAAGACAAACGGGTTCCGGCCCTGAGAAAGCGGTTGTACCAGTCCGGGGACTATTCTGGAGATTTTTCAAATCCTTCGACGCTCTATGATGGCGACATTGTTGACGCAGTCCTCAATTTCCAGAGGCGGCATGGTTTGGCGCAGGATGCTGTGATCGGCACCAATACGTTGCAGCAAATCAACATAAGTGTCGAGCAGCGCATAACGATGATGGAACTCAATCTGGAACGTCGGCGATGGATGCAGGATGACTATGGCAGATACTACGTTTTTGCAAATCTTGCAGATCAGGTTCTCAAGGTTGTGCGTGATGAAAAGACCGTGCACGCAGAATTGATTCAGGTGGGACAGCCCTATCACCGGACACCGGTTTTCAGTGACGAGATGGAATATGTCGAGTTAAATCCGTATTGGAATGTGCCAAAATCGATAGCGACAAAAGAATTGTTGCCCGAATTGAAGACGAATCCGGGAAAATATGCGGGGCAAAACTACGAAGTGCTAAGCGGTGGGCAGGTCTTGTCGCCGTGGTGGCATGGGGGGACAGGTCCGTTTGTCGCCGCTTTCATTGGGCCGTGGCATGGAACAACTACTCGCGATCCAACTTTCCGTTTCAGGCTGCGTCAACCAGCCCGGGCCTATATGACGGCAACGGCGCGGTGCGCTTCCGGGCGACCGAATTGGGCGTTCTCTGATGCCTCACCGTTATCATTGGTTCCAGTTCATGTTTCCAAACAAGCACAATGTCTACATTCACGACACGCCGTCCAAGTCAAAGTTTGACAGGGTTGCACGGTTCTTCAGCCATGGCTGCCTTTCGCCTTAAAGACCCGCTGACCATGGCTGCCGAAACCAGTCGATTACTTCGGTGGCTGTACGTGATCTAGCGTTCTCCGGAACATAGCGGAAAGTAGTCCAAATACCCGACAGGATGTTGGAGCCGCAGCAAAATCGACCAACTTGTCGAACTTCGAAGAAACGGATGGTGCGTGAAGCTTGACCAGAAAATTCCGGTACATGTGGCCTATATGACCGCGTAACTGCTCGGTGAGCATCAAGGACGGGTCGGTCAATTTCCGGCGTGATGTTTATGGTCGCGACAAGATACTGGCCAAGGCGCTGGGCAAGGGTTAAGCTTCGGCGTTCCCTGATGCCTCCCCGTTATCATCGGGGCCAATCGTGTATAAACGTGCAAACCGGTCCCAAAAAGTTTGGCCTCGCCAAAATATGAAAGAGCCAAAATAGAATCCGAAAAACAGAAGAAAAACTACGAATGATAAAGCCCAGTAAGCCCCAAAAAAACCTTCAGACGAAACGGTGGTTTCAAGACCTGAAGCTAACGCCTTCAGCGAATCGTGAAATGCATCTTTGTCGGTGTAGTTGGAGTGCTGGTATATGTTCGGAAGCGAAAGTCCCGCAAATACCATAAGTGGGGAAAACTTCAGGTACTCTCTTATTAAGCAATTGGTTAGGCCGGGATTGGCCTTGTTATCTCGAACCACTGTGAGTGAAAGCAGGCGCTTTGCGGGTGTGGTTCCAAATCTAGAAAGCAATAAAGCCAGAACAAATGGCGCCAAAAATGGAAAGATTGGATCAGTATACAGAATTGAGACTGGTGATCCATTTCTGTTCGAAGGATAGCGCACGCTAACATTGTAGTTCGTATTATCTTCGCGCCAACGCTTGCCAAGTATTGTACGATAATAGGAAGTCAGGAATCCGTTGGTTTGCTGACATTGGATTTGAAAATGACTTTGCCCTTCCTTTAGTGGAATTATGTGGTTCATAGTTTCATTCGAAAGTGGGTTTGGAGGATCGTAGCAGTTGCTATATTTTGGCACCTCCGGTGCCACAATTTTAATTGGCACGGCTACATCCACAATGAAAACCAATATTCCGAAAAACAAACCTGCAAGAAGCAGGTCGCCAAGAAAGGCAAATGCGCGTCGCCAAAAATACCGGGGGTCCACTGCTAACATTCCCACAAATTGTTGTTGTTTCCAAACAAACACATAATTCGTCGAAAGTCGATATTGACCGGTGTTTGTCTTGACGGCAAGCCACCCAAGTTGCATATCAGGCGCTAATTCTCATTTCATGATGGACGATTTAAATGGCCAAGACGCTTTATGACAAAATCTGGGAAGATCACGTGGTTTCTACCAATGAGGATGGAACTTCCGTCCTCTATATCGATCGCCATCTCGTTCATGAAGTAACCAGTCCGCAGGCTTTTGAAGGTCTGCGCCTTGCCGGTCGCAAAGTGCGCCAACCGGAGAAAACCCTTGCGGTGGTAGATCACAATGTTCCTACAACTGCTGACCGGGTTAATGGCATCAAGAATGAGGAAAGCCGTATCCAGGTAGAAGAGCTTGCCAGAAATGCAGCGGAATTCGACATCGAGTACTATTCCGAGCACGATAACCGCCAGGGCATTGTTCATATCATCGGACCGGAGCAAGGCTTTACCTTGCCGGGCATGACTATTGTTTGCGGTGATTCACATACCTCTACCCATGGAGCGTTTGGCTCGCTCGCCCACGGTATCGGGACTTCGGAGGTTGAGCATGTGCTTGCTACCCAAACCCTGATCCAGAAGAAGGCCAAAAACATGCTGGTCAAGGTCAATGGAAAGGCACCGGAAGGTGTTACGGCCAAGGACATCATTCTGGCAATTATTGGCGAGATCGGCACGGCTGGTGGTACCGGTCACGTGATTGAATTTGCAGGTGAGGCCATCCGTGACCTGTCCATGGAAGGGCGCATGACCGTTTGCAACATGACGATTGAAGGCGGCGCGCGAGCGGGTCTGATCGCGCCGGACGAAAAAACCTTTGAATACATCAAGGGTAAACCGAAGGCTCCTGTCGGGGAAGCGCTTGAAAAAGCGATGGCGTATTGGAAGACGCTGTTCACTGATGAAGGAGCGCATTTCGACAAAGTCATCGAGTTGGACGCTGCCAACCTTCCACCCATTGTGTCTTGGGGGTCATCTCCTGAAGATGTGATATCCGTGACCGGCGTTGTTCCTGATCCCGCTGACATTGAAGACGAAACCAAACGTTCGTCAAAGCAAAGAGCGCTGGAGTACATGGGCCTGGAGGCTGGCACCAGGATGACAGATGTCAAGATTGACCGGGTGTTTATCGGATCGTGCACCAATGGTCGCATTGAGGACCTGCGAGCTGTCGCGGAAGTGGCAAAAGGCAAAAAGGTGGCGGATCATGTGGACGCGATGATTGTTCCCGGCTCCGGACTTGTAAAAGAACAGGCAGAAGCTGAGGGATTGGACAAGGTTTTCGTTGAAGCCGGGTTTGACTGGCGCGAGCCGGGTTGTTCCATGTGTCTTGCCATGAACGACGACCGGTTGAAACCTGAAGAACGTTGTGCCTCTACCTCGAACCGTAACTTTGAGGGACGGCAGGGCTTTAAGGGGCGCACGCATCTGGTGTCACCTGCCATGGCCGGTGCTGCCGCGATTGCCGGACATTTTGTCGATATTAGAAACTGGTCATGAGTTGAGCCAAAAAGCCACCCTGATTGGCTTTTCAGCCGTACTGATGTGGGCTTTGCTGGCGCTGTTCACTGCAGGGTCAGGCGCTGTTCCACCATTTCAACTCGCCGCCATGACGTTTGCGATTGGCGCAATGCCGGGGCTGATTGCGTTGCTGATCGACCGGAAACGTCTTTTGTCCCTGCGCCAACCTGCCAGGGTTTGGCTGATTGGCATTGGCGGGTTGTTCGGTTACCACTTTCTTTACTACACGGCCTTGCGCAACGCGCCCGCAGCAGAAGCAGGCCTGATCGCCTATTTGTGGCCGATGCTGATCGTGGTCGGCTCCGCGCTGTTACCCACTGAGAAATTGCGATGGTTTCATATCGCCGGAGCCGTGCTTGCCTTTACCGGATGTGCATTATTGCTGGGCCAAAGCGCAGGCGGTTATTCGGGGCAATTTGGAGCGGGCCATATGGCCGCACTGTTTTGTGCGTTTTTCTGGTCTGGCTATTCCCTGCTGTCACGATCGCTGGGATCGGTGCCGACCGACACGGTCACCGGGTTTTGCGCGGCAAGTGCATTCCTCTCGCTGCTTAGTCATTTGGTCTTCGAAAATACCGTTTGGCCGCAGGCTTTGAGTGAATGGTTGGCAGTATTGGGCCTTGGCCTGTTTCCGGTGGGTTTCGCCTTTTATGCTTGGGACTATGGGGTCAAGCGCGGCAATATACAGCTGCTTGGGGTTGCAAGTTATGCCGCTCCTGTTCTTTCGACCATCTTTCTGGTCATCTTCGGTTTTGCCGAAGCTTCACTGATGCTGGCCATTGCGTGTGTGCTGGTGGCAGGCGGCGCGATGGTTGCGTCGAAAGATGTATTGTTTGGTGGTTCGTAAACTCGGCCGCGCCTAATCGAGGGTATGGGCGAGCGTTATCCATATCGGGATTGTCAGCAGACCAAGCAGGTTTGCCACGATCAATACAGAAGCGCTCAGGCTGACAGCGCGATTGTAGATGTTGGCAAAGAAATAGATGTTTACCCCCGGTGGCATGGATGCCAGCACAATTGCAACTTGCAGGGGCAAGCCGGTCAGGCCGAAGCCCAAATGCGCCACCAGAAATGTTACCGTTGGATGCAAACACAGGGCCAATACCGAAACCATTAGGGTTTCGGAGATTTCGTCACTGATTTTGTACTGGTTGAACGACAGTCCGATGCTGACCAAGGCAACGGGAATGGTTGTTGCTCCAATCATTTTCAGCGGAGTTATGATTATCTGGGGCAGTTCAAACTGGGTGAGATTTGCGGCGATACCCAGAAGAATGCCGAACATCAACGCGTTCGAAAAAACCGAACTCAGGGCCGCTTTCACCGTATCCACGAAAGATATGCCATCCTGTCGCGAAAATTCCATGGAAAACATTCCAACGACGTAGAGTATGGTGGCGTGCAGGGCGATGATGCCAAACACGAAGTTTTCGGCACCGCCCCCAAACGACAGGGTCGCAATTGGGAGTCCGAGAAGCAACGTGTTTGAGAAATAGGAACTGAAGCCTACCGACACGGCCTCACCTGGCCGTCTTTTCCAGATCTTGCGAGACAACGTGATGGCAATGATAAAGCACGCAAAGGCACCACAATAAAAACCGACAAGCATTGGAATGTTGAGGGCAGATGCAAGATCAAGCCGATACATCCCGAAAAACAACAGCGTGGGCGCGCCCAATCTCAATGCATAGGTGTTCAGTGCGTTTGAGACGGAAACACCGATGTAATTAAATCGGCCTGCGGCATAACCGATTGCCATAAGGAAAAAGACAGGAAAAATCGTAACGAAAACACCAATCATGGTAACCGGATAACACCTTCAAAATTGACTAACAAAGTCGTATTTAAAATTATTCCAAGGTAGGTTTTGACGCCGTGCAAAAGAAGTTCTAAAGAATGAAACACAGATAACATATGTATCGTATCAGGTAACCGTTATGTCCAATTTGGAGTTGCGGGACAAGCGTCCTCTCTCACCTCATCTTCAGATCTACAAACCCATTCCGACCATGGTTATGTCCATTGTCCACCGGATCACTGGTGTTGGGTTGTATTTTGGCACCCTGTTGTTTGCGGTTTGGGTGTTAACCGCGGCAACCTCGAAAGAGAATTTTGAATCGGTGAACTGGATGTTCGGGACCTTCATTGGTCAACTGATGCTGTTTGGCTTTACCTGGACGTTGATGCACCACCTGGCGGGGGGGTTGCGGCATTTTCTTTGGGACACCGGTCGCGGTTTTGAGAAGCATTTTTCAACCAAACTTGCCTGGGCAACGTTGGCATTTTCGCTGGTCACTACTGTTGTGATCTGGATCATTGCCTATTCAGTGAGGTGATGATGACAGATTTACGTACCCCTCTTGGCAAGGTTCGCGGACTTGGCTCTGCCAAGGAAGGAACCGATCATTTCTGGAAGCAGCGACTTACCGCCTTGGCCAATGTGCCACTCATGGTTTTCTTCGTATTCCTCATCGTCACACTCAATGGTGCCAGCCACGCTGAAGTGGTTGCCACAATCGGAAACCCGATCATTGCTTTGTTGTTGCTGGCGACGATTTACTCGGTCTTCCTGCACATGAAACTTGGAATGCAGGTGGTGATTGAGGACTATGTCCACTCAGAGGGTATGAAATTCGCATTGATCATACTCAACACGTTCTTCTGTACCGGTATGGGCCTGGTCTGTGGTTTCGCAGTATTGAAAATCAGCTTTGGAGGCTAGACTATGGCGGCTGCCAGTCCGAAAAAGAACGGAAAAGCATCGGGTCCTGCAGTTAACGGCAAGGCATACGAGTTCGTCGACCATTTTCACGATGTGGTGGTTGTGGGTGCCGGTGGTTCAGGCCTGCGTGCAACGCTTGGCATGGCGGAGCAGGGACTTTCCACCGCTTGCGTAACCAAAGTGTTTCCGACCCGTTCGCACACGGTTGCCGCGCAAGGCGGTATTGCAGCATCGCTGGGAAATATGGGGCCGGACAGCTGGCAGTGGCACCTTTATGACACGGTAAAGGGTTCGGATTGGTTGGGCGATGTGGATGCCATGGAGTATCTTGCGCGTGAAGCGCCCGCCGCCGTTTATGAGCTTGAGCATTACGGGGTGCCGTTCTCGCGTACCGAAGAAGGCAAAATTTATCAACGACCGTTTGGCGGCCATACCACCGAATTCGGCGAAGGCCCTCCGGTTCAACGCACCTGTGCTGCTGCGGACCGGACCGGTCACGCAATTTTGCACACGCTTTACGGCCAGTCGTTGCGTCACAATGCAGAGTTTTACATTGAGTATTTCGCAATTGACCTGATCATGGGGGATGATGGTTCCTGCCAAGGGGTAATTGCATGGAACCTGGACGATGGAACCATTCACCGTTTCAATGCCAAGATGGTGGTGTTGGCAACCGGCGGCTATGGACGGGCTTATTTTTCAGCGACCTCGGCTCACACTTGTACAGGCGATGGAAACGGAATGGTGTCTCGCGCCGGCCTTGCCTTGCAGGACATGGAGTTTGTGCAGTTCCATCCTACCGGAATCTACGGCGCAGGCTGTCTGATCACTGAAGGGGCGCGTGGTGAAGGCGGTTATCTCACCAATAGTGAGGGCGAACGCTTCATGGAACGTTATGCGCCTACCTACAAGGATCTTGCCTCCCGCGATGTGGTCTCGCGGTGTATGACCATGGAAATTCGCGAAGGTCGCGGTGTGGGTGCCAAGGGTGACCATATTCATCTTCATCTAAATCACTTGCCACCCGAAACCTTGGCTGCGCGCCTTCCAGGCATTTCAGAATCAGCGCGGATTTTTGCTGGCGTAGATGTTACAAAAGAGCCGATCCCGGTATTGCCGACGGTTCATTACAACATGGGCGGTATTCCAACCAACTATTGGGGCGAAGTGCTGAACCCGACCGCCAAAGACCCTGACCGGGTAGTGCCGGGTCTCATGGCGGTGGGAGAAGCAGCTTGCGCTTCGGTGCATGGAGCAAACCGTCTTGGCTCCAATTCGCTCATCGATCTTGTGGTGTTCGGCCGTGCCGCTGGTATCAAGGCTGGCGAAGTGGTCGATCGTAGTTCGTCCATGCCGACGCCAAATGAAACCGCTTGTGAAAAGATCATGGACCGGTTTGACCAGACCCGTTATGCGGACGGTGAAGTGCCAACTGCGGATTTGCGCGATGAAATGCAGCGCGTAATGCAGGAAGATGCAGCGGTATTCCGTACCTCAGATACCCTGAAACAGGGATGCAAACGGATGGACACCGCATGGAAGAAACTGCCGGACATCAAAGTCACAGACCGTTCGATGATCTGGAACTCGGATTTGGTAGAAACGCTCGAGCTTCAAAACCTGATGCCCTGCGCACTGACTACGGTGTATGGTGCGGAAGCGCGACATGAGAGCCGCGGTGCCCATGCCCATGAAGATTTCAAGGACCGTGACGACAAGAATTGGCGCAAGCATACGCTTTCCAAGATTGATGCAAAGGGCAAGGTCAAGCTGACCTATCGCGGCGTAAAAACCGATCCGCTGCTAGGTCACAATGAAGGTGGTATTGATCCCAAGAAAATTCTGCCCAAGGCGAGAGTGTATTGATGTGGGCTATGATAGGTAAACCGAACAAAGACTGTTTGTCGCGAAGAACGCCTTGCTTATGTCAAATCCAAAACTCGATTCGGGCTTCGATCCTGGGCATGTCCTCACAGAATTTCTTTAAAAGAAGTAGCAAGAGAAGAAAATGGTAGAACTCGCACTCCCAAAGAACTCCCAAATCAAGGAAGGCAAGACTTGGCCGAAGCCTGAGGGCGCGACCAATCTGCGCGAGTACCGCATCTATCGTTGGTCACCGGACGATGACGAAAACCCGTCGCTCGACACTTACTATGTCAACATGGATGATTGCGGGCCGATGGTGTTGGACGGGCTGTTGTGGATCAAGAACAACATTGACCCGACCCTGACTTTACGACGGTCTTGCCGAGAAGGCATTTGTGGTTCTTGTGCCATGAACATTGATGGAACCAATACGCTTGCCTGCACCAAGGGAATGGACGAGATCAAGGGTTCGGTGAAAGTCTACCCGCTACCGCACATGTCAGTCGTCAAAGACCTTGTGCCGGACTTGAACAACTTCTATGCACAACACCGTTCTATCAAACCGTGGTTGCAAACGGAATCCAATGAACCACGTACCGAGTGGCTGCAGTCGGAAGCTGATCGCGAAAAACTGGACGGCCTGTATGAGTGCATTTTGTGCGCCTGTTGCTCGACCTCATGCCCTTCCTATTGGTGGAATGGCGATCGCTATCTTGGTCCTGCTGTATTGCTGCAAGCCTATCGCTGGTTGATCGACAGCCGTGATGAAGCAACGGGCGAGCGTCTTGATGATTTGGAAGATCCGTTCAGGCTCTATCGCTGTCACACTATCATGAATTGTGCACAAGCTTGTCCGAAGGAACTTAACCCGGCCAAGGCAATTGCCGAGATCAAGAAAATGATGGTCGAACGCCGGGTGTAAGGCAATCTGTCGAGAGACACCCTACCTCCACTTTATTGAACAGCCCATTGAGGGATGTTGGACCTCTGGTCCTTCACCGGTTTTCGCAATTATCTGCATCGCTTCGACCAACTCTCGCGGTGCGTCTTTCGCCGGTGCCTCGGTTCTGCCTTCGTCGAGACGACCATGATACTTGATGATGCCCTTGCCGTTCAGGCCATAAATGTCGGGAGTGCATTGAGCATCGTATGCACGGGCGGTTTCCTGGCTTTCGTCATAAAGGTAGGGAAAGCCGAAGCCGTACGCCTCTGCAAATTTTCCCATGTTTTCAAAGGAATCCTGCGGATATGCAACTGGATCATTGGCCGATATTGCTGCGAAACCAATCCCCTGACCGGACAAGGTACTGGCGTCGGAAACCAGGCGTTCAATGATGGCCAAGACATAAGGGCAATGGTTGCATATGAATGCCACCACAGTTCCATTCGGGCCTGACAAATCCGCCAGAGAGTAGGTTTTCCCATCGGTGGCAGGCAGTAAGAAATCAGCGGCTGGTGTATCAATTAGCTGTGAGGATGAAAGTAACATTGGATCAATCCTGAGCGGGGCGTTTTGCAAGGAACCGCACTATGGTCAAAGACATTGCCCCGGCGAGTATCTGCCCGATCACCAATGCCTCAACACCGCCGGAGTAGCTTGCGCCAATCGCAGCACTGACGGGAATGGCAATCAATGTTGAAACCGAACCGAAGATCGCTGCGGCGAGGCCAGCCATGTGTCCCAGGGGTTCAAGGGCCAGCGAATTGAGGTTACCGAACAAAAAGCCGTTGAAGAACATCAAAACCATCAACCAGAGCATGAACATCCAAAAAGGCGGCACTCCGGCGAAATTGTATGCAATAACCATAAACAAGACAGAAACTAAAGTGCCTGCGACAAGGGCCACTTGAGACAAGAAGCGCATACCATAAGTGCCGACATAGAAAGAATTGAAGATGCTACCGGCCCCGATCGATATTGAACTCAGGGCAAAATACACCGCAAACATCTCTCCGGTTCCGTAGGTGGTCTGAAATAATTGTTGAGCGCTCGAAAGATATCCGACGAAGCTGCCAAAAACAAATCCGGCGGCGAATACGTATGCAGTGACTGACCGGTGGGAAAACGTTTCCACAACGCCGAGCCAAATACCTGTGATGGTGAATTCCCTGCGATCATCGTCGGTAAGTGTTTCGGGTTGCCGGAACGCAAACCAGGCTGCTGCAATTACTGCAACTACAAGAATGAACGCGAATATTCCCCGCCAGCCGGTAACAAACATGATCGCTTGCCCAAGCGCCGGAGCAACCGTTGGAACCAGAATAAACAATGCCATCACTATGGACATGATGCTTGCCATCTCACGCCCGGAGTAACCGTCGCGTACAATCGCAATCCCAACGATCCTTGGAGCCGATGCACCGATACCCTGCAAAAAACGACCGATCAGCATCAGGGAGAAATTGGTGGTGAAAATAGAAATCAGGCATCCGATGATAAAGATCAGGTAGCCGCCGTATATTACCGGCTTGCGCCCATAGAAATCTGATAGTGGCCCGGCACCCAATTGGCCGATTGCAAAACCTAAAAACATGAGAGACAGCACAAGCTGGGTATCGTTCGGATTGCGAAGGCCGAAGTCCTTGGCCATAATTCCCAATGCTGGCAACATGGCATCAATTGATAGTGCCAATATAGAGATCATCATCGCCAACAGCGTGACAAATTCTGATTTGTGCAAAGGCTTGGTCGGTTTTGTCATGTGTTGGGAGCTATCGTTGAGAGGAGAAAAGAAAATCAGGTTGCCGGACTATAATGGCGATATCTGTTTCCGTACAGTAATGATAAATCATACATTCGCTGACGGATGGAATAATAATCGCCTGATGCATGAAAAATCTACTGTAGAAGCAGGCTCCCCATTCAAACTTTACGTTAAGTAAGTTCATTGCGTTATGGTTATCAATCGATTAATAAATGTATGCCACAATTGGGTCATGTGTTGCTGGTTTATTGACCTGTCAAAGGGGTATTGAAATGCGTAATATCACCATATGTGCGGTTTTGGTGTTAACAGCTGCAGTAGCTGGATGCACTCGCTCGTCCAACGCTCTGCGTGTCGATACACGAGCGCAGCCGTTACCATCGACCCCTTCGGGAAATTTGCAGGCCGGTCAGCTTCCGCCTGCCGGTCAACAAGGTTATCCGCAAGGCTATCCACAACAGGGTTACCCGCAATCGACACAAGCCCAGCCGCAATATGGCCAGTCGGTCAATCAGCAGCCCCAGGCTCCGACGGTACTTGTTCCACAAACCCAAACGGCAGCCCTTGATCAGGCTGCAGGGGCGGCTGCTTCGAGCAAGCCTATCACCCATGAAACGATGGCGGGTTCCTGGAATGCCAATTCAGACAATCCCCAGTGCCGGGTAATTCTGTCTTTCACCAAGTGGTCGGGCGGTTACCGTGCAGCGACGCGCCGTTGTAACGCTCCGGAGCTTGGAAGTGTCACTGCATGGGACATCAAAAACAATCAGGTTGTTCTTGTAGACACAAATGGGAGACAGGTCGCCAGCTTGGTGGCAGCGGGTGATGAGTACTACTCCGGCAGGCTTGCAAGCGGTAATCCGGTAGTATTTACTCGATAGACTGCATTCGTTTGAGCCGTTGCGCCAAAGTCACGACTCGGGAACATGAGTTAATTCACGCGTATCATGACAACAGCCCATCGTGAAAGAATCAAGCTGCGTCCGGTGCTAAGCGCCTATGAATCATTGGTTTCGTCCGGTTCTATAGAGCAAGATACCGAGCAACTTCGGTTAATCGAGCAATTGGATGAGCGCCTATCTGTGCTTGCCAGAGACAGGCTCTCGGCAAAATCCAGTGCGTTGGGCTGGTTGATGGGCAAGGGACGCACGAAACACGAGCCTGCCAAGGGGTTGTACATTTGGGGTGGTGTCGGTCGTGGCAAATCGATGTTGATGGATCTGTTTTTTGAACAACTGCCCCACAAGCGCAAACAAAGGGTGCATTTTAATGATTTCATGCAAAATGCCCAGGAACAAATCCACCTTCACCGCAAAGCATTCAAAGCAGGCGATGTTAGCGAGGAAGACCCTATTCCGCCTGTCGGAAAAGCGCTGGCAGCCAATATCAGCGTTTTGTGTTTTGATGAGTTTGCCGTCACCGATATTGCAGATGCCATGATTCTTGGCCGACTGTTTCAGGTATTGTTTGCACGAGGTGTGACAGTGATCGCAACATCCAATGTTGAACCGATCAATCTTTACAAGGATGGCTTGAATCGAAAGATATTTCTGCCCTTTATTGATTTGTTGCTTGAGCATGTGGATGTGTTTGAATTGAAATCCAGAACGGATTTTCGCCTGGAAAAGCTGAATCGTTCACCGGTCTACCTGTCGCCTGTCACCAAATCGAACTTGATGTTGTTTGAGGAAGGGTGGCAAAGAATGGTTGGTGCGGACGAAGGCAAACCGGTAACGTTGCAGCTGAAAGGCCGACAGTTGCACATATCGCAAACCGGCAATCGTGCAGCGCGGTTTACCTTCAAACAGCTTTGCGAAGAGCCGCGCAGTGCAGAAGATTACCTTGCTGTCGCTCGAAAATTTCACACAATATTCATAGAGAATATACCGGTAATGGAAAAGGAACATGCGAATGCGGCAAAGCGCTTTATCCTGCTGATCGACACGCTTTATGACAATCGCGTCAAACTGGTTGCCCTTGCCGAAGCATCGCCTGAAAAACTATATCTGGGAAAAACCGGCACCGAAGCATTTGAGTTTGACCGGACAGTCTCTCGTTTGGTCGAGATGCAGTCAGAAGACTATATCGGCGACAAATAACTAACGTTTACGTAATTCCCATTTTTTCCAACTAATTGTTATTTAAATGAAAATAAGTAACAATTGCATTTTGGTGCCAAGGTGCTAGTAACAAAACGGATGACATTGCCAAACGGCAAGCGACAAAACTATCATTTACGTAAAGGTAAACTATGGCACGCAAAAAAATTGCACTGATCGGATCAGGGATGATCGGTGGAACCTTGGCACACCTGGCTGCGATGAAAGAATTGGGCGATGTGGTGTTGTTCGATATCACTGAGGGAATGCCAGAAGGCAAGGCACTTGATATTGCAGAATCTTCACCGGTTGACGGTTATGATTCAAACTTGTCTGGTACCCAAAGCTATGAGGCCATTGCAGGTGCTGATGTTTGTATCATCACCGCCGGTGTTCCCCGCAAGCCCGGAATGAGCCGTGATGATCTTCTCGGAATCAATCTTAAGGTCATGGAACAGGTTGGCGCTGGCATCAAAAAATATGCCCCCGATGCGTTTGTGATCTGTATCACGAATCCGCTGGATGCAATGGTGTGGGCGTTGCAGAAATTTTCCGGTTTGCCGAAAAACAAGGTTGTCGGCATGGCTGGCGTGTTGGATTCGGCACGTTTCCGGTATTTCCTGGCAGAAGAATTTGAAGTGTCGGTGGAAGATGTTACGGCATTTGTACTTGGTGGTCACGGAGACAGCATGGTTCCGCTTACGCGTTATTCGACCGTTGCCGGCATCCCTTTGACTGATCTTGTAAAAATGGGGTGGATCAAAGCAGATCGCCTGGAAGAGATCGTTGACCGTACGCGCAAAGGCGGCGGCGAGATTGTTTCATTGCTCAAAACCGGGTCAGCCTATTACGCACCTGCCGCGTCGGCAATCGTGATGGCTGAAAGTTACCTGAAAGACAAACGACGTGTATTGCCTTGTGCCGCCGCCCTCAAGGGGGAGTACGGTGTCAAGGACATGTATGTGGGTGTTCCGGTCATTATTGGTGCCAACGGCGTTGAAAGAGTGATCGAGATTGATCTGGACAGTGCAGAACAGAAGATGTTTGACAGTTCGGTAGGAGCTGTTGCCGAACTCTGTGAGGCCTGTACAGGCATCGCGCCAAATCTGAAATAACCGAAAGGGCGGCAACAAGTTTGCCGCCTTCTTTTTTACACAGGGTTCGTGTGTTTCCAATCGCAAGGTGCCGACATGACCGACAAACCTTCAAATGAAGAATTTTCCAACACTTCATTCCTGTACGGCGGGAATGCCGGGTACATTGAAGAGCTTTATGCCGAATATCAAAGTGATCCTTCCTCTGTAAGTGCAGATTGGCAAGCCTATTTTTCCGATCTTAAAGACAATGCTTCCGACGTTACGAAAAATGCCAAAGGTGCATCGTGGAGACGCTCGCATTGGCCAATTGCCGCGAACGGTGAACTGGTTTCAGCGTTGGATGGCGACTGGGGCGAGGATCAACAGAAAGTAGAAGAAAAAATCACAGCCGCTGCCAAGGCAGGAGGCGTCGCGCTTAACGGCGATCAGGTGCAAAGGGCGACAAGGGATTCGGTTTCAGCAATCATGATGATCCGTGCCTTTCGTATGCGTGGACACTTACACGCGGACCTTGATCCGTTAAAAATTGCTCCGGAAAAGGAATCGTACAACGAACTCCATCCCTCAAATTACGGCTTCTCCGAAGCGGACTATGATCGCAAGATATTCATTGATGGCATGTTGGGGCTTGATTTTGCAACGATCCCGGAGATGCTTGAAATTTTGCAGAGAACTTACTGTTCCACCATCGGCATCGAATTCATGCATATCTCCAATCCCGCGGAGAAAGGTTGGTTGCAGGAGCGTATAGAGGGCCCGGACAAGGGAATTGCTTTCACCAATGAAGGCAAAAAGGCAATCCTTAACAAGCTTATCGAAGCGGAGGGTTTTGAGCAGTTTCTTGACGTCAAGTACAAAGGCACCAAACGGTTCGGGCTCGATGGCGGTGAATCGCTTGTACCTGCGCTTGAACAAATCATGAAGCGCGGCGGACAGATGGGCTTGAAGGAGATCATTCTTGGCATGGCTCACAGGGGCCGTTTGAATGTCCTGGCCAATGTGATGGGAAAACCCCATCGCGCAATATTTCACGAGTTCAAGGGCGGTTCTTTCAAACCCGATGATGTGGAAGGGTCGGGTGATGTGAAGTATCACCTCGGCGCATCGTCGGACCGCGAATTTGATGGCAACAACGTTCACCTTTCGCTGACAGCAAACCCGTCGCATCTTGAGATTGTCAATCCGGTTGTCCTGGGTAAGGCGCGCGCAAAGCAGGACAAGTTTGAGACCAAGAACGAGCGTGGTTCACGACCGCGCGATACCGTAATGCCGTTGCTGCTGCATGGTGATGCTGCATTTGCCGGCCAGGGCGTTGTCGCTGAGTGTTTTGGTCTGTCGGGTCTCAAAGGTCACAGGACAGGCGGTTCAATCCACTTCATCATCAACAACCAGATTGGCTTTACCACCAATCCACGGTTTTCGCGGTCATCGCCCTATCCCTCCGATGTGGCGAAGATGATTGAGGCGCCGATTTTTCATGTAAACGGAGATGACCCAGAAGCGGTGACGTTTGTTGCAAAAGTCGCCACAGAGTTTCGTCAGCTGTTCCGAAAGCCCGTAATTATTGACATGTTCTGCTATCGCCGGTTCGGGCATAATGAGGGCGATGAGCCGGCTTTTACCCAGCCGATCATGTATAAAATCATTCGGTCTCATCCAACAACCGCGAAAATCTACAGCGACAAACTTGTCGCCCAAGGGTTGATTACTGCCGAAGACTACCAGGCCATGCGCGACAATTGGCGCAACTATCTTGAGGCCGAGTTTGAATCCGGTCAGGCATACAAACCCAACAAGGCCGATTGGCTCGATGGCGCATGGTCGGGAATTCGTGTTCCCGACGATCAGGATGAAACCCGTCGCGGACAGACTGGATTGGCGAAGAAAAAACTGATTGAGATCGGCCACAAAATTACCGATGTGCCGGAAGGTTTCGCGATCCACAAAACGGTTAAACGGTTGATGGACAACCGCCGCAAGATGGTGGATACCGGTGAAAACATAGATTGGGGTATGGGGGAAGCGCTTGCCTTTGGAACGCTTGTCAATGAAGGACATTGCGTGAGGTTATCGGGTCAGGATTGCGAGCGCGGCACGTTTTCCCAGCGCCATTCGGTGCTATACGACCAGGAGTCAGAGGCGCGTTATACGCCGTTGAACAACATTTCTGATGGCCAGGAAGAGTATGATGTTATCAACTCCATGCTGTCTGAAGAGGCTGTCTTGGGGTATGAATACGGTTATTCGCTTACCCGTCCCAATGCGCTTACAATCTGGGAAGGCCAGTTTGGTGATTTTGTCAACGGCGCACAGGTGGTGATCGACCAGTTCATTTCATCGGGTGAACGAAAATGGCTTCGAATGAGCGGATTGGTTATGCTTCTGCCACACGGATATGAAGGTCAGGGACCAGAGCATTCGTCGGCAAGGCTTGAGCGCTTTCTGCAACTGTGTGCGGAAGACAATATGCAGGTTGCAAATTGTACGACACCTTCAAACTATTTCCACATTCTTCGCCGCCAGGTGCGTCGCGACTTCAGGAAACCGTTGGTCTTGATGACCCCCAAATCACTGCTGCGGCACAAACGGGCTGTCTCCGGGATCGACGAGTTCGGACCCAACAGCACATTCCATCGCCTGCTGTGGGACGATGCAGAGCGCAAAGGCTGGGAAGGAACGAAGCTTCAGAAAGATAACAAGATTCGCCGTGTTGTTCTGTGCTCAGGTAAAGTTTATTACGATTTGCTGGAAGAGCGTGAAAAACGGGGCATCGACGACATCTACCTGTTGCGTGTGGAGCAACTCTATCCATTCCCGGCCAAATCGCTGATTACCGAATTGTCACGGTTCAAGGGAGCCGAATGGGTTTGGTGTCAGGAAGAGCCGAAGAACATGGGCAGTTGGACTTTCATCGAACCATATCTGGAATGGGTTTTCGAGCATATTGGTGCAAAGAATGCCAGGGCGCGGTACGCTGGGCGACCTGCTGCCGCATCTCCTGCAACCGGGTTGATGTCCAAACACTTGGCTGAGCTGGATGCCTTTCTTGAAGAAGCACTGGGCGGTTAGAATATTCATTCATTCTCAAATCAGAAACTGAGAGAGCAGACATGGCAAACGAAATTCGGGTTCCCACCCTTGGCGAATCGGTCACTGAGGCAACAGTAGGACAATGGTTGAAAAATGCGGGCGATGCGGTCAGCGCAGACGAACCGCTTGTGGAACTGGAAACCGACAAGGTTTCGGTCGAAGTCCCTGCACCTGCAGCAGGTGTGCTGGCAGAGATTGCAGTCAAGGAAGGCGAGACAGTAGAAGTCGGAGCGTTGCTGGGAATGATTGGCGTCGGCGAGGGTGCCGCACCAGCTCCGGCAACAACACCCAACGCTGGAACAACAGCAGAAAAGGAATCATCAGTGGGAAAAATTATTGAGATCCCTGTTCCAAGTGGTGGTGAATCCGTCACCGAAGCCGAAGTTGGCGAATGGTTCAAAAAGGTGGGGGACGCGATTGCCGCCGATGAGGCGCTGGTTGAACTGGAAACTGACAAGGCTGCTCAGGAAGTTATTTCTCCCGTAGCGGGTAAGCTGGTCGAGATCGTTGCAAATACTGGTGAAACTGTAGAAGTAGGAGCAATTTTGGCAAAAATTGAGGAAGGTGCTGCCAGAGCTTCACCAAGTGCGGGAACCGCCACCGCTGCGACGTCTGCCTCTGCTTCATCATCGGCTATGCCCCCGTCACCGGCTGCACAAAAAATACTGACCGAGAAAGGTATTCCGGCTGGTTCTGTGGCAGGTAGCGGGAAACGCGGTCAGGTATTGAAACAGGATGCGTTGACAGCGTCTTCGGCTCCAGCGACTGTGCCTGTCACAAAAAGCGTGACCGACGACAGCGTGCGTGAGGAACGAGTACGCATGACGCGATTGCGCCAAACCATAGCACGTCGCCTGAAGGATGCGCAGGACACGGCAGCCATGCTGACCACCTTCAACGAGGTCGACATGACTGCAGTCATGGAGATGCGAAAAAAATACAAGGATCTGTTCGAGAAAAAGCATGGTGTGAAGCTTGGTTTCATGGGGTTTTTCACCAAGGCGGTTTGCCATGCACTTGAAGAAGTTCCTGCGGTCAATGCTGAAATTGACGGTACTGACATTGTCTACAAACATTTCTGTCACATTGGCGTTGCAGTAGGAACGGACAAGGGTCTTGTGGTACCTGTGGTCCGTGATGCCGATCAGATGTCGATTGCCGAAGTCGAGAAGGAAATTGGAAATCTCGGCAGGAAGGCCCGGGACGGCGACCTGTCATTGCAGGAAATGCAGGGCGGGACATTTACCGTTTCGAATGGTGGCGTATATGGCTCACTTATGTCTACCCCGATTTTGAATGCGCCCCAGTCGGGAATTCTGGGAATGCATAAAATTCAGGAACGACCGATGGTTGTCGGCGGCCAGATTGTTATTCGTCCGATGATGTATTTGGCGCTCTCCTATGATCACCGAATTGTCGATGGCAAAGAAGCGGTTACATTCTTGGTCAGGGTGAAAGAAAGTCTTGAAGATCCTGAGCGGCTTGTTTTGGATTTGTGAGCCATCAACAAGGAGATGAAATAGATGTCCATTGAGCTTCAATACCTGATTTTTGCGGTAGTCCTCGTGTTGATCCAACTGGTGCTTCAAGCGACCGCAGGCTTCCTTACGGTTGGCTTCGGCGGATTGGTTGGTTCCCGGGATGATGATATTCTAACCGAGGGCATATTGGGGCGGTTTGAGCGTTCCTACTATAACATGCTTGAAACCTTCCCGGTGTTTGCCGCGCTTGTGCTTGCCGTACAAGTTACCGAGAGTTGGAGCACAACAACCGCACTGGCTGTTCAAATCTACTTCTGGGCACGTGTTGTTTATGTGCCGGTATATGTCGCAGGTATTCCTGTACTTCGAACGTTGATCTGGATTGCCGCCATGGTCGGCATTCTTATGTTGGCGTGGCAACTATTGCAGCAGATTGTCTGACCTCCGATGAAAGGTGTTTGCATCATAACCGGGGGAAGCAGGGGCATCGGCGCGTCATGCGTCGAACTGGCTGCTGCAAAGGGATATAACGTTTGCTTCTCTTACTCATCGGATGAAGAAGCGGCGCAAACGGTTATGAACAATATCAAATCGACCGGCGTGTCTGCGCGTTATGTCAAGGCAGACGTGTCGATCGAAAAAGATGTGATGAATTTGTTCACCACTGCAGATGAGATGGGACCCCTGACCGGATTGGTCAACAATGCAGGGGTTCTTGATGTTGCCCAACGTGTGGATGAATTATCGGCCGAACGGTTGTCACGTATTTTCAATGTCAATTTGCTGGGTAGCTTTCTATGTGCCCGTGAAGCGGTTAAACGCATGTCCACAAGGCACGGTGGAAAGGGCGGTGCAATTGTAAATCTGTCATCTGCTGCAGCATATCTGGGATCGCCAAACGAGTTTGTAGATTATGCAGCATCCAAGGCAGCGATAGACACATTGACAAAAGGATTGTCGCTTGAAGTCGCTGAAGAGGGAATCCGGGTAAATGCCGTTCGGCCTGGCCTGATCAAGACGGATATCCATGCATCGATGGGACTGCCCGAAAGAGTTTCGGATCTTGAAGAATCAATTCCCATGAAGCGTGGTGGAGAACCTTTGGAAGTGGCCCGGGCAATCCTTTGGCTGATGAGTGAGGATGCCTCATATATTACCGGAGACTGCCTGAACGTTACAGGCGGCAGATAGACAGGAAGTCAGACATGTCGAACGAATATGATGTAGTAGTGATTGGTTCAGGACCGGGCGGATATGTGTGTGCCATCAAGGCGGCGCAACTCGGCTTGAAAACGGCTATCGTCGAGAAGAACCCGACTCTTGGGGGTACCTGTCTCAACATTGGATGCATACCCTCAAAAGCATTGTTACATGCCTCGGAAATGTTTGCCGAAGCGGGGCACGGCTTTGAGACGCTCGGAATCGATATTCAGCCGCCAAAGCTCAATCTTGAAAACATGATGGCGCACAAGGAAGCGGTGATCAAATCGAATGTTGATGGTGTCGCTTTCCTGATGAAGAAGAACAAAATCGATGTTCACAATGGGCTTGGAAGCATCGTTGCGCCGGGATCCGTTCAAGTAACCGATGAACAGGGGAATGTGCAGAACCTGTCCACCAAGAATATTGTTATTGCCACCGGTTCTGAAGTGGCAGGGATCCCTGGCCTCGATATCGAGATCGACGAAAAAATTATAGTTTCCTCGACCGGGGCATTGGAACTGAAATCGGTCCCCAAAAAAATGGTAGTCGTTGGTGGTGGTGTGATCGGTCTTGAACTTGGCTCTGTGTGGACCAGACTCGGCGCAGATGTAACGGTTGTTGAATTTCTCGATACAATTTTGGGAGCAATGGACAACGATGTTTCCAAGCAATTCCAGAGAATTCTGAAGAAGCAAGGCATAACCTTTCATCTGTCGTCAAAAGTTACCGGGGTAGAGAAATCGGGAAAGACCGGCAAGGTCAGCTTTGAACCAGTCGCCGGAGGTGATGGTCAAACACTGGATGCAGATATCGTCCTTATTGCGACCGGACGGCGACCCTATGTCGAAGGCGTCGGACTTGAAACAATCGGCGTTGCCACGGAACGGGGAATGATTGTCACTGATGAACAAAACCGAACCAACGTGCAAGGGGTTTGGGCCATTGGCGATGTCACGGATGGTCCCATGTTGGCTCACAAGGCAGAAGACGAAGGGGTGGCTGTCGCTGAACGGATTGCCGGTCAGGCAGGCCATGTGAATTATGATGTTATTCCAAGTGTTGTTTATACAATGCCGGAAGTTGCCAGTGTCGGAAAGACCGAGGAAGAACTGAAACGTGAAGGCATTGACTATGTTTCCGGCAAGTTTCCGTTTTCAGCGAATGGCCGCGCAAGGGCGATGAATCAGGGTGACGGGTTTGTAAAGATACTCGCTGACAAGGCGACCGACCGTGTTCTTGGCGTTCACATTGTTGGGTTTGGCGCCGGAGAGATGATCCATGAGGCAGCAGTGCTGATGGAGTTTGGAGGTTCTTCTGAGGATCTTGGGCGAACCTGTCACGCTCACCCGACCATGAGCGAGGCTGTACGTGAAGCTGCGTTGGCAACTTTTGCAAAACCAATTCACATGTAGCTCTGTTATGGCAGTTCTTGTTTTTGGGTTTCACCAAAACAAGAAAACACAAACATATCGAGCGGAAAGAACCGACATTCCGTTTCTGGCGAAACGCGAAATAACCTAGAAGGTGAGCAGGATTTTTCCGACATGTTTGGCCTCTTCCATCATCTGGTGGGCCTTGCCAACTTCTTCCATCGGAAACATCGCGTGCGTCAGCGGCTTTACCTTGCCTTCCGCAAACAGCGGCCAAACCTTTTGCAGCAAATCGTTCGCGACAGCGGCTTTGTAGCCGTCGGACCTGGGGCGAAGCGTCGAGCCATGCCAAGTCAGGCGTTTACGCATTAGCGGCATCATGTCGATTTCGAGTTTGGAACCCTTTCGATAGGCCAACTGAACAATGCGCGCATCCGGCGCTGCAGCGGACATGTTTTTTTGGATGTAATCTCCACCCAGTATGTCGAGGATCAGGTCAGCACCACCTGCACCTTTCAGGATTTCGACGAAATCCTCGTTTTGATAGTTTATTCCCCTGACAGCGCCGAGGGATTCGCAGAATTTGCATTTTTCCTCGTTTGACGCAGTCGCATATACATTGAGACCATGTGCAGCGCCCAGCTGAATGGCTGTGGTGCCAATACCGCCCGAACCACCATGCACCAGAAAATTTCCGCCTTGCCTGTTTTCACGTTCGAAGAACAGATTGCTCCACACCGTAAAGAATGTCTCGGGAAGGCCAGCTGCATCAACTACTGACACATTGTCTGGAACGGGAAGGCAATGGTCTGCGTTGACGGCAACAAACTGTGCATAGGCCCCGCCATGGGTGAGCGCGCAAACTTGCTGCCCCGTTTTCCATCGGATAACGCCTTCTCCAACCTCCACAATTGTTCCCGCCACTTCCAATCCCATCAGGTCGGAGGCGCCGGGCGGTGGCGGATACAATCCCCTTCGCTGCATCATGTCGGGTCCATTGACCCCGGCTGCTGCTGTTTCAATCAATACCTGACCGGGTCCGGCTTGGGGCCTTGCGCGTTCTCCAACATACAAGACATCAACTCCGCCTGCCCCATTTGCTTCGATTGTTTTCATGTCGCGCGCTCCCGTTAAAACTTCTACAGATTGTTTGTGCGAAACCGCCTGTTATTGGCTTTCGCGATTGGGTTGTTTCATATTATATTTATTGCAGTATCGGCAAATATTTAGACGCAAATTTTGTTTTGGGGTAAAATACCGCATTGCAATGGCTGATTCGGTTGGCATATGAGGAAACCATAGGCGATGCTTCAGCGGTCTTTTGGATGGAGTGCTGAGTATACTGTTGTGGACCAGAACTTGGGGAACTGCCGTTGCATGGTTCATATGTAATTGATGCGGGCGGCAGATAGGTGGCGATTTGTCCGTTAACATTATTGACGAGTTGATCCGTAACTTTGAGTTGGCGGAAATCAAGCTAATCGGTCTTCTGGCCGATTGCTGCGAGGACGCGGAAGTTCACAGAGCGGACAAGGAATTGACATCTGCATTTTCGGCGTTGCTGGACGCAAATCCGCCAGAAGGTGAAATGCGTTTGCAAAGGATTGAGTTCTTGCTGCAAAAACTCGTTGGCGAACAAGAACCTGGCTCGCTTAACAATCGTTTGCGAGAAATCATCTTGTCCGACATTTCCGAAATTGCTTTTCAGAAGGTCGGATCGATCGCTGACGACTGCGGCGGTTTGGAAATATCCTAGCTTGCCGACTTAATGCTTCGTTAAATCAAAAACACTATTGCTGGAAGTACAGTTTCATCTACAGCATTGGTGTGGAAATATGCCGGAAATCATACTTGCCGATCATCACGACCAGGTGTTTTCCGTTTGGCGTAAACGCAATGTTCGCGGCCTTAAGGTCGCGCATGTGGATTTTCACTGTGACATGCGGGGCCTAATGATTGATCGTCCTGCAGGACAGGCCTTTTTTACATCACATCGCGAAACCACATTTGTTGATCGTGGAAATTTCCTTGCTCATGCAATCATGAATGGCATGGTAAGAGAACTCAAATGGATACATGCCGAAAAAAGTGGTCGTGCTTATGATGCAGGGCCGGTCGTCAACTACGAAAGCGATTTGAAATCGCCACTGTATCGGATACGTCATGCGTTGTCCGGGCGCAGCAAAGTTGACCTGAATTACTCAGAATGTCTGCTGCGTGACTGGGGTGGCCTGGAAAAAGGCGAACAGCTTGATCTCGATTGGGATTGTTTTGCTTCGGTTGAATTTGCCAAAGACAAACGTGAACTGCTGGTGGCGGAATTTCTTGAACGCGATTTCAACGTGGTTCCGGAAACCACATTTCTGATTTACTCCCCTGGATACTCAGATCCGGACCGTTCGTTGTACGAGAAATTTGCAGTATCACTGTCGAAAAAATTTAAAGCCGATATTCATCGCTTGCCGTATCAGGAGTTGAACACGGATGGCGAGCGTTACAGCGGTATCAGAAATCTGGCAAGGAATTGGGTTCCGGCTCCGGTATTTGCCGCCAAGAGGAAACTCTCGCTGGCTGTTCGCAAAGTTGATGCTGCCAGTGATGTGAGGTTTTTTGCGGCAAAACAGGGCTAACGGGAGAAACAGGGTTCTGCGATATCCTTACGAGCGCAATTTCTCCAACATCTGGGCCATTTTTTCGTGAATTTTGTTCATGGCTTTCAATGGGCGCACCATCACCTTGAATTCGGTTATCAACCCGGCTTCGTTCCAGGTAATGATATCGACACCGTTAATCATGGTGCCCTCCACTTCGCACTGGAATTCGAGTACGGCCCTGTTTCCGTCAACGATTTCTTTTAGGTACACGAACCCGGAATTCGCAAAAACCTGCGTGGCAGCGGTAAGATATGCGCAGGTAATCTGTTTTCCGGCCTGCGGGGTGTGTACCACCGGCGAGTGGAATACAACATCGTCATCCAGTTGGGGTAGCAATGCAGCTTGTTCAGGGTTCTTGATGTATTCGTGCCAGGCTTTAACATTTTGGTTCGACATTTTTTAGCTCTCTGCCTTCTTGTTTGAACTTCGACGTTACTGTCATTTCCCTTTCCAGGTGGGTTTGCGTTTTTCAAAGAACGCTGAAACCCCCTCACGAAAGTCTTCGGATTTGAGGAGGGGGGTTTGTTCAAGACCTTCCATTGTGATGGCATCTCCAAAGCTGCCAGAACCCACCTTTCGCAAAAGGCGTTTGCAAGCAGACAGGGCAAGCGGCGGTGTTTCGACCAGTTTTTCTGCCCATTGGCGCGTTTCGTCATCCAATTGATCACGAGCAACCACCTTGTTTGCAATTCCGTAACTCAGACACTCGCTCGCTGGCATTTTCTTGCCTTCCAGTATGGTCTCAAGGGCGCGATGATAACCGAGATGTTTGAGCAACAGATGCGTATTGCCGCCGTCCGGCACTAGGCCTATGGCAGCGAAGGCCATGTAAACATAGGCGTCGTCGGACATAACAACGAGATCGCAGTTCATCGCAACCGCCGCTCCAACGCCAGCCGCAGCACCATGCACCTGGGCGATCCAAATCTGGTTAGAGTTTTCGATTCCGGTCAGAAATGGTTTGTAGTCGATATCAAGGTGAAAGCTGATCGGATTGGCGATCCCGCCATTCAGGTCTGCGCCTGCGGAAAAACCTCTTCCTGCTCCCTTTAAAATGACCACGCGCAAATCCGGATCATCGTTCAGTTCACCGACATTGCGCAGCATCGCATCTTTCAACGATCTGTCGAAGCTGTTCATGGCATCGGGCCGGTTAAGCGTAACCGTTGCTATGTGCCCTTGTTTTTCGATGATCAGAGAATCATTCGACATGTCTTCCTCCAAGTGGTTTACGTAACCCCCACTTTAGCAGATGTTCAAGATTGCAAAAGATACTTTGAAAGCGATGTAACGAAAGTTCATGGTTGTGATGTCCCGTGAAAGGGTTTCCCGGGGTTTACTGAATTGAAGGAATTGTCCTTCTTGCGATGCAGTGCAACCTGTTTTCCAAGACGGTTTTCAGTCAAGGCGAAAGACGGTGTTACTGTCTGATCGGGTCGGTGAGCAGATCAAACAAGGTTTCGACCGGAGTGTCGGGGGGACCCGAAAGCAGGAATTCTTCGATTGAAGCACTCCTTTCCGGCCCAAGATGCGGAACCGAATAATTGCGAAACTTCGCCTTCATTTCTTCATGCGAAACAGGATTGTCATGCTCGCCCGATGGCACGGTTTTGCCGGAGTTGAGACGGGAACCATCCTTCAACACCAATGTGACATCGGCGCACCTTTGAGCAGGAAACACATTGTTGTATTCCTGTTTTTCGCTGACCTGCATACTTTGCGCAAGCCGCCTGATCTCCGGGTCGGCAAAACTTTCTTCAGCAACGTCATTTGGCCCGACTGTCCCCTTTACCATCGCCACTGCCGTAGAATAGGTCGTTGAATATTGCGCCTCTTCCGTTGTTGTCGGATCTGAAACAGCAAGGCGAAGTGATTCATGAAATGTCGTAAGTTCAATGCTTTCGATGTCTTGCGATGTCAGTGCGTGCTCTTGACGCAAATTAAGAACTGCCTGAATGCCCGGCTGGGCCCACCGGCATACCGGAAACGGTTTGTAGTACTGATCAAGCAACTTCCAGTGTTTACCCAGATCGGACCAAAGTTCTGCTACTTCATTCGCTTCGACCGTGACAGCAGGCGCGCCGGTGAAGCCGTCTCTGGCAAGATAAGCGGCAGAGACACCCGTCATGGCTCCCCAACCGGACCCGTCTTTCAGCATTGTAGGAGTGTCGATAACACGCATCATCTGACTGCGTGGTCCATGATATTCGGCGATCCCGATTGCGTGACGTGTCTGATCTCGCGAAAGGTTCATCATCCTTGCACCGAGTGCGGCTGCTGCAATGCTGACCCAGGCACCAGAGGTGTGATAGTCCGGTACGGTTTGATGAAGTGCCACCCCCGCCCTGAGCGCGATTTCGTAACCGATCACCAAACCCGTCAGCACGCCATCAAATGTTCGCACGCCTTCCGCCTCTGACAGCGCAAGCAATGAGGGCAATACACCGCACCCTGCGTGTCCCTTGGCCAGGTTGTAACCATCATGCGCGTCAAGCGAATCGATGATCATTCCTCCTGCAAGCGCTGCTCCAGCGGGACTCGCCTTGCGCCCATCAAATAATATTCGGGACTTCGAGCCGCCGAAATGCTCAACTGCGTGATCACAAATGATGCCGGATAAACCGGTGTTTCTTCCCGACGCGGCTACACCAACAAGATCGAGAAACCAGTAACGGGCGGATGTTTTTACGGTTTCCGGGAAGTCGTCAAACTTCGTATCATGAAGAAACTCATGAAACAGTTCGTGTCTTTCAGTCATCTATTGTTACCACGATGTTGCCGGTGTGTCTTTTTTCAATAAATGCGCGCTGGGCGGTATGAAGGTCCTCAAGCGGATAGGTGGCCGCAAGAACCGGGACAATCTGATCGTTTTCAATGTACCTGACCAAGGCGGGAAAGATATTCGGTTGAAAGATTGTGTTGCCAAACATCGTCAGGTCTTTCAGGTAAAGCGTACGTAGATCCAGTTCCACAATCGGGCCTGCGATTGCGCCCGAACAAGTATACCTTCCGCCACGCGCGAGAACGTCAAGCCTTTGACGAAACGCCTCACCTCCTACGACGTCGGCAACGACATCTACCGTGGTCCTGCCGATTGCGTTGTTGAGTGCCTGATCAAGGTTTTCGACGTTGCGCGGCAGCATTGCATTCGGCTTTAGTGTTGCAACCTGTTCCCGCTTGTCATCGGAAACCATGGCAATGGTTTGGGCGCCGCGAAGGTTTGCAAGTTGAAGTAACGCAGACCCAACACCGCCCGAAGCACCGGGAATCAATACTGTATCGTCTTTGCCAACTCCGGCCCGGGTCAACATGTTCTCCGCAGTTGAGTATGAAATCGCGATGGTGGCCAGTTCTGCACTTGTCCAGCTTGTTTCGACCGGATGGACATTGCGGGCATCAACGGCAACATATTCAGCAAAACCACCGTCACGGGCGGAGCCGAGATAGGTGCACTTTTCGATGTTCAGCGGATCATGCCAGTCACGCAGCACTGTATCGACGATGCAACGTTTGCCGATCAGTTTGGGTGAAACAGCGTCTCCGGCAGTGACAACAGTACCGCAAGGGTCACCGCCCTGTATAAGCGGAAAGGGAATGGAGCCATCCCAACCACCCTTGCTGTCGTCATTCACACTTTCATGCGTACTGCCTGTGGTGCCGCTGGTGACCGATTTGTCATACCAGCCTGATCTGGTATTTACGTCTGTGTTGTTAAGTCCGCAGGCGTGCACCTTGATGAGCACTTCATCTTTGCCGGGAACCGGCGTTGGCCAATCCTCATGATACTCTAGTTTATCGAGGTCGCCATGCCCGGTCAGAACCATGGCTCTCATAGTTTCAGGTATTTTTTTCACGTTGGCGACCTTCGGTTTTTGGTGGTGCAAATGTGCAGTATTGAACCTGGGAAGATTTGGACAAGATACATCGTGGTCAAATCATGTCGTTAATTGGCAATGATAACGCTGCATACTGGGGTTTGGGCAATATCTTGCATCCTGCAAAACAACTTTCCCAATTCCCTATCAAATGGTTTGAGAACGAGAGTGACTTGTACTAACACTGTTGCCTGATTGAAATACAATCGCGATCCCGCGAACAAATTCATTAGGAGAAAAGCGTGCCAGACTCCAGACAATTCTATATCAATGGTGAGTGGGTAAACCCCCAACAAGCATCGGAATTTGATGTCATCAACCCTTCTACCGAAGAGGTTTTTACAACGATCTCTCTTGGTGGTGCTGCAGATACAAACGCTGCCGTTGCAGCAGCCAAAGCTGCGTTTCCCGCATGGTCGTCAACTTCCAAGCAAGAACGGCTTGATGCATTGAACAGCCTGTTTGAAGTGTACAAGTCTCGGGCGGATGATATGGCCCATACCATCAGTCAGGAAATGGGTGCACCGATTAATCTTGCCAAGGAACAGCAGGTTACGGCCGGGTTGGGGCATCTCAAGAACATGATACGCGAGTTGGACAAATTTGAATTTGACCAACCTCTCGGCAGCCATGCACCAGATGACATGATTCTTTATGAACCGATTGGGGTATGCGCGCTGATTACGCCCTGGAACTGGCCGATGAATCAAGTCATGTTGAAAGTTGCACCGGCGATCGGGACCGGATGCACCATGGTTCTCAAGCCTTCAGAACAGTCGCCGATGTCGTCCATGCTTTTTGCAGAGATTGTTGATGAAGCCGGTTTGCCGGCAGGTGTATTCAATCTGGTAAACGGCGACGGTGCCGGCGTTGGTTCGCAATTGACCTCCCACAAAGATGTGGACATGGTAAGTTTTACAGGTTCTACCCGCGCCGGTATTGCCATTTCCAAATCAGCTGCAGATACCATCAAACGCGTCAGTCTTGAGCTTGGCGGCAAGGGAGCGAATGTTGTATTCGCCGATGCGGATGAAAAAGCCGTCACCCGTGGTGTCAGGCGTTGCTTCAACAATAGCGGCCAATCGTGCAATGCTCCGACCAGAATGCTGGTTGAGCGATCTGCCTATGATGATGCTGTAGCCGCCGCGCAGAGCGCAGCTGAAAGCACACAAGTAGCAGGTGCTGACCTGGAAGGGCGTCATATCGGGCCCGTTGTTTCCGAACAACAATGGAACAAGATTCAGGGATTGATTCAAAAAGGTATCGATGAGGGTGCAAGACTGGTTACAGGGGGAACCGGTCGGCCCGAAGGCACCAATCGCGGCTACTTTGTCCGTCCAACGGTATTTGCTGATGTGACACCGGACATGACAATCTGGAAAGAGGAAATTTTTGGCCCGGTATTGTCTATCACACCGTTTGATAGTGAAGATGAAGCGGTGGAGATGGTCAATGACACCGATTATGGTCTTACCAACTATGTTCAGACAACCGACATGGAAAAAGCCCGCCGTGTAGCGCGTCAAATGCGCTCTGGAATGGTCGAAATCAACGGCAAGCCACGAGGATCGGGTGCGCCGTTTGGCGGCATGAAGCAGTCCGGAAACGGTCGCGAAGGCGGTGTTTGGGGGTTGGAGGACTTTATGGAGGTCAAGTCTGTTGGTGGTTGGAGTTAGGGACATTCCCCGATTATTAATTAGTTTGAAGAGTTTATTTCAGGAGTAAATCTATGGATC
Source organism: Rhizobiaceae bacterium (assembly GCA_965230715.1). Taxonomy (GTDB): domain Bacteria; phylum Pseudomonadota; class Alphaproteobacteria; order Rhizobiales; family Rhizobiaceae; genus JAALLB01. Next base: position 392,015 of record CBDDLK010000001.1, read on the forward strand.
TTGGCAACACAGCAGCAATCGTAACCGGAGGTGCGTCGGGCCTTGGCGAAGCAACCGCCAAAATGTTGGCCAAACGCGGTGCAAAAGTGGCTATTTTCGATCTCAACGAGGAGTTGGGAGAGAAAGTTGCTTCCGAACTTGGCGGAAAATTCTTCAAGGTTGATGTGGCAAACGAAGAAAACGTTATCGCATCGGTTGCAGCGGCGGAAGAAGCTCACGGTATCTCACGCGTCTTGGTAAACTGTGCCGGGGTTGGTACACCGACCAAGGTGATTGACAGGGACAACAACCCGCTGCCTTTGGCCCAATTTACCAAAGTCGTGAACATAAACCTTGTCGGTTCGTTTAATGTGCTGACCCATTTTGCTGCAAAACTCGTTCATGCAGAACCGGGTGAGGATGGTGAACGTGGCGTGGTGATCAATACGGCATCGGTCGCGGCTTACGACGGTCAGATCGGTCAGGCAGCCTACAGTGCGTCCAAAGGAGGTATTGTGGGGATGACGCTGCCGATTGCCCGCGAGTTTGCCCGCCACGGCATCAGGGTCATGACGATAGCCCCTGGCATTTTCTGGACCCCACTCCTGGCAGGCTTGCCTCAGGCGGCTCAGGACTCGCTTGCAACACAGGTTCCGTTTCCCAGCCGTTTGGGCCAGCCGGTAGAGTATGCCCAGTTGTGTGAAAGCATAATTGACAATCCGATGTTGAACGGTGAGTGCATTCGTCTTGATGGCGCTATCCGAATGGCACCCAAATAAACAAACAAGGTTGTTGCGTACCCTCGGTTGCAGTCTGACAGTGTGGCGCAAGGTGGCCGTAAATGGATGACTGACGGTCGCCTGTTTCGAAACAACCCGGTTTTTTGTCCCTGTTAGTCCTCTTCGTTTCGGTTGTCAGATCTGGATTAGTGTCTTCGAATTAGTGCTGCGTAGCTCGGAAATCCGGTTGCCAATAATGATTGACGCTATAGGTTAGGCTGATTGTTTCCATATACATCAGCTTGTTCGATTTCCGGAGGCGGTCTTGCCAGAATACAAACCAAAAATACTGACGATCTTGCATCAGGAAACTTCAACGCCTGGACGCGTGGGAATGATGCTGGAATATATGGGGTATGAATTGGTGTCGTGCCGTCCGCCTTGCGGCGATGAACTACCGGAAACGCTTGAAGACTATGTTGGCGCCGTTGTGTTTGGCGGGCCGATGAGTGCGAACGATCCCGACGATTTTGTGCAGGCTGAAATCGACTGGATGGAGGTGCCGCTCAAAGAGAACAAGCCACTTCTTGGAATTTGCCTTGGTGCGCAGATGCTAAGCAAACATTTGGGCGGCACGGTTGCTGCAAACGCAGGCGGATTTGCTGAGATTGGATATTACCCAATTTGCGCTACAGAAGAAGGCAAGGCTATAATGAACTGGCCCAGCCATGTTTATCAGTGGCACCGGGAAGGCTTTACACTCCCGCAAGATGCGACCTTGTTGGCAACTGGCGATGAGTATCCGCACCAGGCATTTAAATATGGCGACAATGCCTGGGCCGTGCAGTTTCATTCTGAAGTAACAACTTGGATGATGAATCGATGGACAATCAAGGCTGCTCACCGTCTGGCATTACCAGGTGCCAAAAGCCGCAAGCAACAGTTTGATGATCGACCCGTTTATGATCCTCAGGTGAGAAAGTGGTTATCTGAATTTCTCGAAAAATGGGTTGGGTCTGCCAATAAACATGCTTGATTTAAGTCCGTTTCGTGCTCAAATAATACCAATAACATTCTGAAGGGCGTTTTTGATGAATCCGATCATTTACCTGATCTATCAAATTTTGAGTTTTTATTGGTGGATTGTAATTTTTTCTGCGATTTTTTCCTGGTTGTACGCGTTTAACGTCATCAATTCGTCGAACCAGTTCGTTAACATGATTGGCAAGTTCTTGTATCAGATGACAGAACCGGTTTACCGCCCTATTCGCAACTTCCTGCCAAATTTGGGCGGCATTGATCTTTCACCTATCGTGGTGTTGTTTGCCATCATGTTCATTCAGTATTCGCTGGTATATTATTTTTGATGCGCAAGTGGCTGTGCATTCGCGTTCTGATAGTTTGCGCCTTGTTGACGACCTCAAATCTGCCAGCAATGGCGAATGACAGCGCATACACCAAGCTGAACCTGGAGAAGGACTGCTCCTTTCACAGCGAGTATGAAGCAGGTGGCAGCGCCGTATGTAATGGCTACAAGGGCTATCCGGTTCATTTTTCCGAAGGCGATTTGCGCCAGATGGTGCGTTTCGGGCATATTGCGAACCTTGAGGGACAATGGGAAAGCTTTGGTCAGTTCAATCAGGTGAACGAAACCATTGAGTGGCGTCTTCGAAACGGTATTCCTTTCGCAGCAATCCTGCGCTGGTTTATCGAGAACTCCGGTCCCGACGGAGTACCCGCCAAGAAATATCTTGGTCAGGTATTGGTGGTATCAAAAGTTGCTACGCCCGGCGATCCGCACTCGTGTGTGGTTGGTTATGTCGATGCAAGGGCAAACAAAAACGCAAATGTGTTGGCGAGGAATGTTGCGGATCAAGTGACAGACGATTTTGTTTGCGGTCGTGACACGCCGAAATATCGTGGCAGTGTCGGCAAATATGCCGGTGAGCCGAACCGTTTTTTTGACTAGCTGATTTCGAGCTTTGACAGAAACCGGCCAATGGTTGTTTCCTGTCGAGATTGCTGCGCATTCTTGCATTGATGGTTCCATCAACATCAGAATTACTCAGGGCTTCGGACAAACTGGCTGATGATTTCGTAGTCTTTTTTGGGGCCTTTGATCTTGTGTGACACCGTCATCGTGTTCGCGCCGACGACATATTTGCCGTCATAAGTGTCGTCAATGCAAAGATGGTTGGCCTTACCCTGCCATCCGTGGTCTGTCGGTTTCATGTTTATCACATGGTATGGCCGCGGCTCTATTTCTGGAAATTCAACCAGCAGCTTGGTTCCGGACAAAGACCAAAGCCATTGGCGCGATGCCTGAACGGCGGAACCATCTGCAAGTAAAAGCGCTCCGCTCTCGGTCAGGAGCCACTTCTCCCCGCTTTCCATCGAGAATGTTGCAGTGCCGTCGAAGGTTTCACCGGTCGAGATTGCTCGCGAAAGCCTCCAGTCTCCCGACAGGCGATCAAACCATCTTTGTAGGTCACGCAAGTCCAATGCGTTCTAGGAAGAGTGGTTTTTCAGGTCGGCCAGTATTGCATCGCCCATCTGGGAAGTGCTCAGCTTATCCGTGCCTTCGGTCCAGATGTCCGCCGTGCGCTTGCCTTGATCAAGAACGTTGGCAATCGCCTGTTCGACAAGATCGGCCTGCGCAATCATGTCGAAGGAATAGCGCAGCATCATGGCAAAAGAAGCGATCATGGCAATGGGATTGGCAATGCCCTGGCCTGCAATATCGGGGGCAGAACCGTGAACCGGTTCATACATGGCTTTGCGTCGGCCTGTTACCGGATCAGGTGCGCCAAGTGACGCGGATGGCAGCATTCCCAATGAACCAGTGAGCATGGCAGCAACGTCTGACAGCATATCGCCGAAAAGATTGTCTGTGACGATCACGTCAAACTGCTTTGGCCAGCGCACAAGTTGCATTCCTCCGGCGTCGGCCAGCATGTGTGTCAGCTCGACGTCAGCGTAATTGCTTTTGTGGGTTGCGGTCACCACTTCGTTCCAAAGCACGCCCGATTTCATCACATTGCGTTTTTCCATGGAACAAACACGATTGTCGCGGGTCCGGGCCAACTCGAAAGCAACGCCTGAAATGCGTTCAATCTCGAATGTGTCATAAACCTGCGTATCAATGCCGCGCTTTTGACCATTGCCCAGATCAATGATCTCCTTCGGCTCACCGAAGTAAACGCCGCCGGTGAGTTCGCGGACGATCAAAATATCTAGCCCTTCTACAACCTCTTTGCGAAGTGAGGAGGAGTCCGCCAATGCGGGATAGCAGATCGCAGGGCGAAGGTTGGCGAACAGTTCCAGCTCCTTGCGCAATCGAAGCAATCCAGCTTCCGGGCGGTGCTCGTAAGGAACATCATCCCATTTGGGTCCGCCTACCGCACCAAAGAGCACCGCGTCCGCTGCGAGTGCCTTATTCATGTCATCGTCAGAGATGGAAGCGCCATGGGCATCGTAAGCCGCGCCACCGACAAGACCTTCCTCGATCTCGAACCCTGCCTCAAGTGAGGCATTCATCCATTCAATGATTTTGACAACTTCTGCGGTGGCCTCCGGCCCAATTCCGTCGCCGGGAAGCAGAAATACTTTGCGTAAGGACATAATCTTGTTCCGTTAATCGAAGTTTTATGTGTTTTTCAGGAATGCGTGTTTGTCTTCTAAGCCCAGGGCCGGGAATCCGCCAGCTTTGCTTCGTAGTCAGATATGCGGCTCTCCTGGGTCAAGGTTTCGCCAATGTCATCAATACCCTCCAGAAGACGCTCTTTGCGGGCCTGATCGATGTCAAAATGAATGCTTCCACCATCTGGGCCGTTGATGGTTTGGGATTCCAGATCAACGGTAAGCGTTGAGTTTGCACCACGCTCCGCATCATCCATCAGTTTTTCCAGTTCGTCTGCTGAAACGGTTATCGGCAATATGCCGTTCTTAAAGCAGTTGTTATAGAAAATATCGGCAAAGCTGGTTGATATGACACAGCGGATGCCAAAGTCCATCAATGCCCAGGGAGCGTGTTCGCGGGAAGAACCACAGCCAAAATTGTCACCGGCCACCAGAATTTGCGCCTTCGAATAAGCTGCCTTGTTTAGTACAAAATCCGGGTTTTCGGTTCCGTCTTCGTTAAAGCGCATTTCGGCGAAGAGCCCTTTTCCAAGGCCGGTCCGCTTGATGGTTTTCAGATAGTCTTTCGGGATGATCATGTCGGTGTCGATATTGATTATCGGCATGGGGGCAGCAACTGCTGTCAGTTTGTCGAACTTGTCCATCTTTGGTCCTCAGTTTTCTGCGTCATGACTTAGCGATTATTGTGGTTTGGCGCAAGAAGTGTGTCTGGCGCCATTGCGCAAGCGTAGGCGCCCCACTCTGCACCAGCCAGTTCCGTGACAAAAGCTAGGCGTTGTTCGACAGGAATATCGTCGGTTCAGCCAATGAAACAGCCTTTCCGTCAACAATCGCCATTGGCTCGAGAAGTGCCTTGATTTCCGGCGTTTCGAGACCGGCGAAACTGAGCCCCATCGAGTGGAAACATGCCGCGCGATAACCAGGTTTGGGATTCAATCCGGGCTTGATATCGCGTGTGCCCAGTTTGAGGTGATGCGCGATGTCCCACTCGCGGGTTTCGCCATCAATGCGAGTGACCACCCAGCAGTGGCCATCGCGACAACGGCCGCGCTTCTCTTCAGGAAAAAAGAAGCCGGTTACATAGCCTGCCTCGAAACCTGCAGCACGCAGGGCGGCAATGAAATAGGTGTTAATGTCAACGCAAGACCCTTCAACCAATCCGCAACCCAGCGCCGGAATTTCCTCAAAGCCGTCATTGAACCTTTCTTGCGGGTGGCCATAGGTGAACCTCTCTGCAGTCGCACATGCAATGGCGGTCGCCGCGGCAACACCAGTTTTGCCATTGCGAGCTTCCTGCGCTTCATTGGCTAACTCACTTGCAAACCGGGTAAAGCGGTTATCTCTTGTTTCAAAAATGCTGTCGGCGTATTTGCCGCAGCTGGTTTCATCGATCCCGATGACGAGTTTTATTTCTGCTGAATCGGGATGTATCACAAATGCGGGTTGCGCGGTTGTCTGTTCCACAACACTGTGAACTGCGCCACCGGTTATCTCAGTCACCGATGTTGTGCCATAAGGGGTTTGCATTCCGCCCGGGCAAATAATCGCATTGGTGTTTTTTGGCACCCTTGCCTGATAAACAATTTCTCTCATCATGCTCAAAACTTGATTGTGGTGACTGATTTGAAGTACTGAGTGAGACCTGTAGTCTGCCAGTATTACAGCGAAATAACAGTCACAATATGAGCTGTCAGACTTTTCGAAAATAAAGTTGATAACAAAAGTCAATTATATTGTATATGCTTCTTGATCAATGTGACTTGGCACGACGCTTTGGTGGTTTTGTTACGACGACAGCCAATGGTGTTGTTGGATCGAACGCTCCGGAGAGGAAAACAACGATAGAAGGTTACCTGTTGGATAACCACAATTCAGTTTTCAAGTCCGTTTGAACCGTACAACCATTCAAGCGTGTTATTCCAGTCATCTGGGCTCATGTTGCCCATCATGTGATTGCGGACCGCAGCCTGGGCGCCCGCCGGGTGATAAATATAATCGCCAATCAGCCGTGAGGTCATTTGAACACGCCCGGTACGCACCGTGCGCATTGATTGATAGGCATCGAGTGCGGATTCAATTTTGTCGTGATGTTGAATGCAGTGGGAAAGACAAACGGCATCTTCCATCGCCATGCAGGCACCCTGGGCGAAGTACTGCAACATTGGATGGGCAGCATCGCCCAACAATGCCACTCTTCCGTCGACCCAGATCGCCGTCGGGTCCCGGTCGCAAAGCACCCAAAGCTTCCAGTCCTTGCCGTGTTCGATGATTTGTCGCGCTTTGGGATTGATATGTTCGAAACCCCGGGCAACTTCTTCCCTTGAAACCGGTTTTCCGGTGATCGCTTCCTTCACGTCTCGGTGGTATGTGACGACCAGATTGAAAACTTTCCAACCCTTGAGGGGATAGTGAACGATGTGGCATTTGGGTCCCGCCCAAAGGGTTGCAGCGTTCCAGCGCAGGTCTTCGGGCATTTGCTCTGTTGGGATTACGGAACGATAGGTGGTGTGACCTGAAATGCGTGGCTCCCCGTCATCCAACATCTGTGACCGGATCGGTGAACGTAAGCCTTCTGCCCCGATAACGGCTCTGCCCCTTATTGGTTGTTGTCCCTCAATTACAAGCGTTGCACTTGTCCCATCGTTTTCGTAACCCGTTACACGGTGGCCTGTTTTGATCTCGACAAGTGGCGAGGCAATACAGTAGTCCAGCAGCACCTGATGAAGGTCAGCACGATGCACGACTGCATAAGGGTTGTGGAAGCGTGTTCGAAATTGCCCGTCCAATGGTATCTTTGCGATATCCTCCCCCGACAGGGCATCCATAAATCGCAAGGCGTCTACATATACCGCTTTGCTGCGCGCTTCATCGCCTACGCCAAGATAATCGAAACAATGAAATGCGTTGGGACCAATCTGGATCCCTGCGCCAATTTCACCAAGCTTGGAGGCTTGCTCCACGACAATCGAGTTGACGCCTATCTTTGCAAGCCCGCAAGCTGTAGCAAGGCCTCCAATTCCGCCACCGGCAATCACTATTGGCTGCATAACACCTCCCGCAGCTGAGCAACGAGGTGTTTCTAACAAACTATTTTATAATACGCAATCTATTGCATAATATGAAAATTGATTGCTGGTGTCGGTATCATCCCGGTTTCAAAATTCGCCAATACCGGAAGTGAATGCGCCCAGGATTTGCTTTTACGGGCTTCCTGAGCGCATTGGGTTTTAGATACCCAGGTTTCCGCGTATCATCGCCAGGTACTCGGGGTCATCCATGGCTTTGCGTGCAGCGATAATCTGTTCTGCATCCGCACCAGCAACATAGCGCAGTTGGTCTTTGCCATCGGTTGCAGCCTGCCAGATTGTCTCAGCCACAATGATTGGTTCGGAATGCTGCCCACCAAGTGCTTGCATTCCTACCATCACCTTTTCAACAAACGCACCGTATTCGGTTTGTGACGGGTCAACATTGAACTGAGATCTGACTGTTTCGCCAAAATTGGTATTGATCACGCCAGGTTCGACGAGTTTTATTTTCACGCCAATCGAATCCAGTTCAAAGGAAAGCGCCTCGGTCATGCCTTCCACGGCAAATTTAGACCCGTGATATAGCGTACCAAGCGGGAGTGTAATCTTGCCGCCCATGGAGGAAATATTGATTATCGTGCCTTCACCGCGTTGGCGCATATGAGGCAGCAGCGCCTTGATGCACAGAAGCGTTCCGATGACGTTCACATCAAACTGCATTCGCATTTTTTCTTCGGGTGTGGCCTCAAGAATGCCGTAGACGCCGTAACCGGCATTGTTCAGCAGAACATCGATCGCTCCAAATTTCTCAATTCCGGCAGCGATGCCGGTTTCAATTGTGTCCAACTTGGTTACATCCATCGAGACTACCAGAACATTGTCCAGAGCGTTCAGTTCGGCATCATCTTCCGGATTTGACCTGACCGTAGCAATTACGTTCCAGCCTTGTTCCTGAAAATATTTGGCTGTCATGCGGCCAATTCCGGTGCTGCAACCGGTTATGAGGATTGTCTTTGTCATGTCGTTTCCTTTCGGTTTGTTTGCTGACGCATAACCCGAACGTGCGGGCAACTCACATTAGATCGCGTTCTTCTTCTCGCCTCACCATATGGCTCGAACCGGCTTTGGAATTAAACCGCCGCGCCGCTTCATCATAATGCGGCAGATCGAACAGGGTACGCGAAGCTTTCCGTCAGATGTTCTCACGATATTCTTCTATCCTGTTTGCTCCGCTCTTTCCGGTGTCTCATATTGTCGAAAACTGCGCCTCATGGCAGGCTTTACGAGGATTTGAAAGTCTTGGCGCTAAGCGTCTTGCATGTGAGCCTGGAAGAACTCGGCGACTTCATCTGATATTTTTTCAACATGCTCCGGTCTCCAATACAGGTCGAAGTGACCGGCACCCTCAATCACTGTGACCTTCTCAGGCTTGACCTCCTCAGCAAAGCGGATGGCGCCTGGATTGGAGACAGCTTCGTCGCCGTAGGCAAGATAGATCGGGATCGGATCGAACAGCTTCGTGTAGTTGAAGATCGAGAAGCCATAAAGCGAGTACTGACTATTGGCAGCTACCTGGTTTTTCCACGTCGGCACGTCGCCGGGCTTGCCTGCCAAGTAGTAGTCCCTCATGCCGACATAGATAGGTTCTGGTGCTGCAGCTATTTCTTCCTCGGTCTCAGGGACGGGCTTGATATAGACCTCTTCCCCGGAATCGAAGCGAGCCTGCGCAGCGTCAGTCAACGCCTTGACGACCAGATTGCGGTAGCCCTCTGCACCCAACATGCTCAGCGGAGTATCCAGTTCGATCAGATAGGGACTGATCATAGCCACCGCGTTGATACGGGTGTCAAATGCAGTCTCGTACATCGCCCAGCCGGACCCCATACAGATGCCGGCGTTGAAGACATTGTTTGTGTCGGTAACGTCCAACGTGCGAAGGAAATCTACTGCGTTCCTGACGTCTCTCACAAACCATTCCGGAACAAGATAGCCAGGGGTTCCTTCACTTTCCCCCCAACCGCGAGGGTCAAAAACCAATGCCGCGAAGCCACGTTTTGACAAAGCCGCCGCATAATCTGAGCCGGTTTGCTCTTTGACACCGGTAACTGGCGGAGTTACGACGGTCGCGGGATATTTTTTGCCCGCGACATAGTCGTCCGGCAGAAACAGAAGCGCGGCCACTTTCTGTCCTTCGCTCTCAAATTGAACGGCATTCTTTCCAGGATTGAATTCTGAACTCATGGTAGTTTCTTTTCCTTGTTTCTCGATTTCGTTGTAATCACCCGTGATCTCCAGGTTACGGGAATTTGGCATTGTGTCATTCTAGCCAGTTATCGGTGAAGGTCTATGACCATCCCGGTTCCGGTGTCGAGGGGGCCATGCGCATCTCCCGCCAGAATGGCATTGGGATTCAGGTCAAGCCCGTTCATTTCAACAATTTTCAGGCCAAGTGTTCCGAAAGACGCACCGCCCAGTTTTTCAAAGTTTTGCATCATGGTAATCTTTAGAAGTCTTTGCCGCCAAAACCGTCGAAAACCATCTGGCCGGCCAGTTTTGCGAATTTGCCCCAGCTTTGATCAACAGAGAATTTGGAGGCGTTCACCAGCAGATGATCAACTTGTTTGCGATTGGTGAGCGCAAAGGTCTGGGCTCCAAAATCATCAATGATGACGGATTTCACGACATTTTCGAAGTTCAGTGCATTGCCGAAGTTTCCTACTCCGGATACGAAGTTTTCCGTAGTCTCGCCACAACCGCCCCATGTCAGGTAGGCATTGAGCCATATATTGGGCGGAATGTTGTTTACAGCGATGCCGCCATAGTTCAACTCGCGTACAGCACGGTGAATACGCTCTTCATTGGCCTTGAATGTCGCTGTATCAACCAACATCATGCAACCGAGCGAGCCAAGCAATTTGTCATTGCAAAAGGCCGTAGCTTTGGTCAGGAAGTCTTCCACCTCATTTTCAGTATCAAGCGGCAATTCGCTGTAAACTTGGCAAAAAGCTTCATTGTGAATAGCGAAATCATCCTTACCAATTCCCGGGATGAATACGGCATCGCTGTTGGGATGGTTGCCGTTCTCGGGCTTGAGGACCTCGGCGGTTGGCTGGTTGTCAAGGAACTGCGCTTCGGTTTTGTCTACGCCCGGATAGTAGGTCGTGGTTCCAAATGTGTCTTCAGCGATGGCCTTGCGCAGGGCAGCGATAAACTGGTCGCGTTGTGGCCAGTTCTTTGAGGTGATGATTGTCTGTGGTCGCCCACAAACCGCACCGCCATTCAGTTTTCCGACTGATGCAATCTGGATTGCCCAATGTTTGATTTCCTTATCAGTCCACTTGCCCGGTACGATCAGACAGGGGTTATTGCCACCGCATTCAGAAACCAAAGGCGCAGAGGCTGATTTCTGAATGGCATGGGCAACCCCGGTTGAACCGGTGAAGTAAATGGCATCCAATCCTGCAAGCGCGGTCATTTCGTGGCCCTGGTCCGAACCGATAAAAACCAGAGCCTTGCGCTTGATCAGCGGGGCAAAGATCTTGGCCCATACCGCATCCGAAGCCTCGTTCAACTGGTGTGGTTTATGGATCACGGCCTTGTTTTCAAGGAACAGGGCCATCGCCATCTCGATGGAAGAACTGTAGTTTCCGGCTCCCGAGACCGCGATGATTCCGGAAGGTTTATCGAGCGGGCTGACCTGCTTCGGTTCACCCTGCACGTGCAAATAGCCTTTGGCCTTGCCTGCAAGAAGCTTGTCTTTTCTGTGGATCGGGAAAACATCAATCTCGTATAGGTTCTCGCCAATCTTCTTTGTACCATTCGGCTTTGGCAACTCGTTGTTGACGAGCGTTTCATAGAGGTGCTGAATTCCCATGAGGGTGTTGCCCATTGCGTTGACGGTGGTTGCAATTCCTTCCGCCCGTGAAACGGCACCGATTTCCGTCAGATCGTTTTTCATCTTGGCGTCGACTTCGCCAAGTTCTTCAGCGTAGTTCAACAGATTGGTTTGAATTTCTTCGATCAGCGCCAGGCGTTCAACCGCACTTGTCGTTGCCCATGCCTTTGGGTCCAAACTGTTCATGGCATCTTGTGCGTTCATTTTGCTTACCTTCACTGTGGGATGTCGTGAACGAAAAATAGGTGTTGGAGTGTCGGTCTTCCATCACACAAGGCGCCATTGTTCTTGCATATCGCGCCAAAGTCGTGATTAATGGTGCCAACCAGTGATACGCTGTACCATGTATGGATTGGCAACAAGAGATGTTGGAATTTGAGGATCATATGCCAGTGATTGAACGCTATCCGGTTGGCCAGCTTTTGAGGTTGTCTTGCCGAACCCTGGAAATCTCTCCCGACGCGGTATTGCGTCGGTGCGGTTTACCGGACCGGTATCTGGCGGCAGACGACAAGGGGGTTACAGCCGAAGAGTATTTCAAGCTTTGGATTGCAATGGAACGAACCTATGATTGCTCCGACATGGCCCAAAGGCTTGGCAATGCGGTGGCCCATGGTATGTTTTTGCCACCCTTTTTTGCATTTTCCTGCAGTCCCGACATAAAAACAGGTTTTTTGCGTCTGGCTCAATTCAAACCGCTGATTGGCCCATTTCGACTTGTAAACGAAGTTAGTGATAACCGCTTCTCCATTGCGATAAAGCCTTTGGACCCGACTTTGGTGATCCCAGCTTCCCTGGCATTAACAGAAATGATCATGATGCTGGAGCTTATGCGCACGCACACCTGTTTCCATGTTATACCGCTGGAAGTAGCCCTGCCGAGACCGGATGAAGCGCGGTTCTTCGGATGCAAGCCCGTGCAGGGGAGCATTCCATCTTTAAGCTTGAGTCTGGAAGATGCACAGCGACCGCTCATCAGTGAAAACAAGGAAATGTGGTCTGTTTTTGAGCCCAGCCTTCGGCGGCAACTGGCAGACAGATTGGCTGAAAGCGGCACTTCAGAACGTCTTCGCAATGCCTTGTTGAAATCCATCCCAAGTGGCGAAACCAATGTGGTAGAAGTCGCTGCAAAGATGCATTTAAGCAAGCGCACGTTGCAACGTAAACTGAACGATGAAGGAACCAGCTTTCAGAAAGTGCTGGACGAAACACGGGCCGATCTCGCCAGGCATTATTTGGGCCGTACGAGCATTAGCCTGGATGAAGTGTCCTATCTGCTGGGCTATACCAATGCAGCCTCTTTTTTTCGGGCGTCTCAATCCTGGTTCGGCACAACACCTTCGGAGTTTCGCCGTACTCATATCGACGCTTTTTCCTCAACGTCGGGAAACCGGCATTCGCAGCTTCACATGGCCGAATAACCTGTTTGATTGCCAGCGTTCACAACTGCGGTTGATTGAAACAAAGCAAGCCATCGGGTTGATCGTAGTCCGTGTTGCGATACGGACTTGCTTTCTTTACCGATCAGAGCAGTTTTCAAGTCGCTGAGCTTTAAGAAAAATTTTGGTGCCCAGAAGAGGACTCGAACCTCCACGGCCTTGCGGCCACTGGCACCTGAAGCCAGCGCGTCTACCAATTCCGCCATCTGGGCACGGAAACCGGTGGGCAGAACGAATAGGTTTTGCCTGCGCCAAAGTCAACCGGACAGTCTACAAAAAACCGGACACCACCAATTTTCGGCCTGGGTCTTATCGCCTCTTTTATTTGCCTGCGCAGCGATGTAAATTGGATGCAATCCGGCAACAATCAGCTTACCGGTAAAAATCATCCTACGGAGTCCGGAATTATGAAACTTTCGACAACACCAAAACTCGTATGTGTGTTTGGCGGGTCGGGGTTTGTCGGTCGCCATGTTGTCCGTGAGTTGGCAGACAAGGGATACCAAATCCGTGTTGCTGTGCGCCGCCCGGACCTGGCCGGGTTTCTCCAACCATTGGGCAATGTCGGGCAAATCCAATTCGTCCAGGCCAATGTCCGCTATCAGAGTTCTGTTATGGCAGCGGTTCGGGGCGCCGACGCTGTTATCAACCTTGTTGGCACTTTCGACAGTGGTGGACGAAACAATTTCGATGCAGTTCAGGCAATGGGTGCAGGCTATGTTGCACAGGCAGCAAAAGATGCCGGAGCCCGGATGATCCATGTTAGCGCGATCGGGGCGGATGAAGACTCAAGTTCCGGATATGGCGTTTCGAAAGCTGAAGGCGAAAAAGCGGTTCTGCGTCATTGCAAGAAGGCCGTTGTTTTGCGTCCATCGGTCATGTTTGGACCCGAGGATGATTTTTTCAACCGTTTTGGAGCGATGGCCCGCATTTCACCTTTCCTGCCTCTTATCGGAGGTGGAAGTACAAAATTCCAGCCGGTTTACGTTGGGGATGTGGCACAAGCGATCGTCAAAGCGGTCGGCGGTGAGCTGAAGAGCGGAAAAATCTACGAACTTGGCGGTCCCCAGATTGTTACTTTCAAGGAATGCCTGCAATTGCTCATGAGGGAAACTGCCCGTCCCAGAACCCTGATCAGTATACCGTATTTTGCCGCAACTGTTATTGGTCGGCTCGTTGGCTGGGTGCCAGGCGCACCCATCACAGCCGATCAGGTTGAAATGCTGAAAACCGATAATGTGGTTGGAGCCGCTGCAATTCGAGCAAAACTCACACTTGAAAGCATGGGTATCAATCCGACGCCGATGGGTGCCATATTGCCAACCTATCTTGTCCAGTACCGGCCACACGGCCAATTTACAAACGCGCACAGGGAAGAGAATTGATCCCGGATTTGCTGCCTGATTCCCTGGGAATTGGTCCGGCAGTACTTATGGTTGCCGCAAGTTTTTTTACCTCCGGCCTGACTGCTGCAGCCGGAATCGGTGGCGGACTGTTGATGCTCGCCCTGATGACGTATTTTGTCCCGATCAGTGTACTGATCCCAATCCACGGTATGGTTCAATTCGGTTCCAATGCGGGAAGAGCGTTTGTACAGCGAACCAACGTAAACTGGCATATTGCATTGATATTTTCTTTTGGCGCCTTGCTGGGCGCGACCGTCGGTTCACTGATTGCGATTCAGTTACCTGAAAATGTGTTGCTCACAATTTTCGGCATTTTCATTATTGTTATGGTGTCGATCAGGTTCCCGCCAATACAGAACGCAGGAAGTCTTCTGATCGCATCAGGAGGCGTATTGACCACGTTCGCTTCAATGTTTGTTGGAGCGACCGGTCCGTTGGTTGCAGTGTTTATCAACAAAATTGCGTCTTCTCATCGAGAAGCGCTTGCAACGCATGGCATCACGATGACCTTTCAGCATCTGTTCAAGGTTGTGGCGTTCTTCTTGGTCGGCGTTGCTCTGTGGCAATGGATTCCGTTTGTTGTCGCGATGATTGTATCGGGCTATGCCGGAACAGTGGCTGGAACCGCGATGATGAACCGGATGCCTGATACTGCGTTACAACGCATGTTCAAGTTTATATTGATTGTGATTTCGCTCGATATGTTGAGACGAGGGCTTGGCCTTTTTTGAGGCAGTTCAACTGCTATACGGCCAGTGAGAGATCGATACCTGGCAACCATCCGTAGACAGCACCAAAAAGCAACAGGCCAAGCGCCAAGCGATAGAGAACAAACACCAGGAAGCTGGTACGCTTAACCACCGCCATTAGAATGGCAATTGCCGCGAGTGCGGAAAAGAACGTAAGGAATGCTGCCCAGAGTGCATCAGAGGGAATGCCCTGACCTGCCTCGAAAAACTCCAGGATGGTCACCAATCCCGCAGCGGCAATTGCCGGAATTCCGAGCAAAAACGAAAAGCGGGCTGCTTCCGGGCGTTCAAAGCCGAGCATTCGTGCGGCAGTCATGGTGATGCCGGACCGGCTGGTTCCCGGAATCAATGCCATTGCCTGTGCGACCCCGATCATCATCGCCGGTGCCAGGGTCATGTCCTCCATTTTCTTTAACCTTTTGCCGAATACATCGGCCAGATACAGTGCAATTCCGAAAATGATGGCGTTCCATGCAATGATTTCGACGCTTCTGAGCATCACATCAACACCCGATGCTTTGAGGTAAAGTCCGAAAATCACTGCCGGAATCGTGGCGAGCAAAATGTAAATTGCCATCTTGCCTTCGTCGGTTAGTTTTCCACGAACAAGGTTCCAACACCCCCGCAATAGCCCGATACAATCGCGCCAGAAATAGGCAAACACCGCAAACAGGGAGCCAACATGCACCATGACGTCAGTCGCAAGGCCCTGGTCGGGCCATCCGGTAACGGCGGGTATTAGAATAAGGTGCCCGGACGAGGAAATCGGCAGAAATTCCGTAATTCCCTGGACGATGGCTAGAACGATAATCTGTTCCGGTGTCATGGCCGGTTCCTCAGCTTGTTTACGACTTTGCCAGACGCAAGAAAAATGCCATCACAGGTGTCAAGCGGAACGCGTTGTCAAAATCGAGGATTGATTCTTGTTTTCCATGTTCTTAGCGAGCTTTTCGGTATAATAGAAGCTGATGTACACGGTTTATCACCATCCACTTGACGCAGCTTCCCGATACGTACGGCTTTTGCTTGCCGAATACGAGGAAGGGGCAACCTTCATCGAAGAGAAAGCTTGGGAAAGGCGGCCTGAGTTTCTCAAGCTAAATCCCGCAGGCAGCATTCCGGTTCTTCAACTTGAAGATACCGATTGTTTCTGCGGAGCGGTCATTATTGGCGAGTTCCTTGACGAGAGCAGGGGGATCATGATGCGCGACCGACGGCTGATGCCGGAAAAGCCGCTGCCGCGCGGCGAGGTACGTCGGCTGGTTGAGTGGTTTATCATCAAGTTTGAAACAGAAGTTAACCGCTATATTATCCACGAACGCGTCTATAAACAACTGATGACACCCGACGAAGGCGGCGGCTCTCCCGATACCGGCGTCATCAGAATCGCAAGGGTCAATTTGTCCAATCATCTGAAATATCTGGATTCACTATTGAATTCACGGGATTGGACTGCAGGAGCTTATCTTTCAGCCTCAGATTTTGCGGCAGCAGCGGCGCTCTCGGTACTTGATTATCTTGGTGAAGTTGCGTGGGAGGATTTCCCCGCGACCAGGGACTGGTACGCCAGAATAAAGTCACGCCCTTCTTTCAGACCCTTGTTGACCGAGAAACTCGTGGCTCTGCCACCCGTCTCACACTATATGGATCTAGACTTTTAAGGCTCTTGAAAATCGGAGCATCGCCATCGAAAAACTTGTTGGGAAACTGCGAACCCGCGCATTGGAGTTGGGATTTGAAAGTTGCAGGATTACAGCTGCGGCCCTTCCAGCCTCTGCCGGGGAAAGTCTTGAACGGTTTGTGAGCTCCGGTCACCACGGTACAATGTATTGGATGTCTGAGACATTGGAGCGACGCAAACAACCTGTCGCCATGTGGAATGAGGCCAAAACGGCCATTGTATTGGGTATGAACTATGCCCCGGAAACCGACCCGATGGAAAACCTGCAAAATCTGGAAAATGCAAACATCTCGGTTTACGCCCGTCACCGTGACTATCATGCTGTTGTCAAAGGTAAACTGAAAACACTGGCAGGCTGGTTTGCCTCCCAAACCGGCAATGACGTGAAGGTATTTGTCGACACCGCTCCATTGATGGAAAAGCCGCTTGCCGTGAAATCAGGCCTTGGATGGCAGGGAAAGCACACAAATCTGGTCTCACGCGAATTCGGGTCATGGTTGTTTCTTGGAACAATCCTGACAACCGCCGACTTGCCGGTGGATGAACCCGAAACCGATCATTGTGGCAATTGCCGGAAATGCCTCGATATATGCCCTACAGATGCATTTCCCGGACCTTATAAGCTTGATGCCAGAAGGTGCATCTCATATTTGACAATCGAACACCCTGACGCCATACCCGTGACCTTCAGAAAAGCGATGGGGAACCGAATCTACGGATGCGATGATTGCCTTGCAGTATGTCCCTGGAACAAGTTTGCACAAGCAACCCGCGAAGCGAAGTTGCAGGCAAGAGAAGATTTGGCGGCGCCGGACCTTGGAGCCTTGGCCGAACTGGAAGATGCCGCATTCAGGCAGAAGTTTTCCGGTTCCCCCATCAAACGGATTGGACGAGACAGGTTTATGCGAAATGTCCTGATTGCAATTGGAAATTCCGGCAATCCGGGATTGCGGGAGATCGTCCGCTCAAAGTTGGATGAGCCCGCTGCGATT
Source organism: Rhizobiaceae bacterium (assembly GCA_965230715.1). GTDB lineage: Bacteria > Pseudomonadota > Alphaproteobacteria > Rhizobiales > Rhizobiaceae > JAALLB01. The sequence goes on from CBDDLK010000001.1 coordinate 409,543, forward strand.
GTTCGTGGTGCTGCGGTCTGGGCACTGTCTCAACTCGAAGACAAAGAAACGTTCAATGAGATGAAAACCAAACTGGGAACCAGCGAAACCGACCCGGTTGTGCGGTGCGAATGGGGTTTTGATGCGTAAGTCGCTGTTTGTTTTCGGTTATGGGTTTTCGGGCGAGGCCATTGTTAATGAATGTCGGTCGGAGTTTGAATCCATTGCGGGAACGACCCGCAGTCGCGACAAGGCCGCAAAAATGACGTCAATGGCTATGGAAGGGCTGGTCTTCGATGGGAAAAGACTTGACGACAAAACCCTGCAACACCTGAAAGAAACAACCCATCTTGTTATCTCGGTTGCTCCAAAGGAAACAGATCCGGTTTTGGATGCTCTGGGAGATGACCTTAAGAAGCAATGCCCGAAACTGACATGGGTCGGTTATCTTTCGACGGTTGGCGTCTATGGCAATCATGACGGTGCATGGGTGACCGAACAAACTGCGCCCAAACCTGTTTCCGAACGCTCGATCTGGCGCGTCAATGCCGAGAACCAATGGGGGTCGGCGACAGAACGGGCGCAAATTCCTTTGGCGATCTTTAGGTTGTCGGGAATCTATGGCCCGGGTCGTAACGCCTTTATAAACATTCAAAAGGGTCGCGCTCGCCGATTGATTAAACCCGGGCAGGTTTTCAACCGCGTTCATCGTGACGACATAGGACAGGCCGTCGCAAGAGCGGTGCAACAAAACACTGGCGGGGTATTCAACATTACCGACAATGAGCCAGCGCCCCCGCAGGATGTTGTAACGCTTGCCCATGAACTTATGGGCATTGACCCGCCGCGCGAACAGGACTTCGAAACGGCTGAACTTTCCCCCATGGCAAGGAGTTTCTATGGAGAAAACAAGCGGGTTGCCAACCAAAAATCAAAAGAGCAACTGGGGATGGAATATCGCTGGCCAGATTACCGAACTTCGCTTAAACGAATGCACAAGGAAGGTAGCTGGAAACCCGTTTGACCTGTTCGGGAATTCCAGTTCAAGAACGCCCTATGTACCAACCAGAATTTGTCAAAATCTGTGGCCTGTCCACCAAAACGTCAATCGACGCAGTTATCGACGGCGGTGCGAGCCATATGGGGTTGATTTTTTTCGAAAAGAGTCCGCGAAATGTCTCTTTGGACGTTGCCAGGGAGCTTTCTGAACATGCCGGCAACCGGATACTCAAAACCGCTGTTTCTGTAAATGCAAATGACGAGTTGCTGGACGCCATTGTTGATGCAATGCGTCCTGATCTGTTGCAACTTCATGGACAAGAAAGCAGGGAACGGGTCCAATACCTGAAAAACCGTTTCGGATTACCCGTCATGAAGGTGTTCCCGGTTTACAATGCAACGGATCTTGAAAAAGCAGAGCCTTTTGTCGGTGTTGCCGAAATTATTATGTTTGACGCCAAGGCACCAGATGCGGATCTTCCCGGCGGGAATGGCGTAAGTTTTGATTGGAAAATCATGGATTTGTGGCCAACGACCGTGCCTTATGTCCTTTCCGGTGGTCTTGGGCTGGACAACGTTGCAAACGCATTGCAGCAGACTGGCGCTTACGGGATCGATCTTTCTTCTGGCGTTGAAAGCGAGCCGGGTATAAAAAATCCTGAGATGATCAAAAAATTGCTACAGATCGTAAGGTGAGCAAATGAACTGGATTACAAACCTTGTAAGGCCGAAGATCGGAGGCATCCTTGACCGCAAGGACATGCCCGAGAATTTGTGGGTCAAATGTCCCGAAACCGGGGAGATGGTCTTTCACAAGGATTTGGAGGCCAATATGGGGGTGATACCAAATTCCGGGTATCATATGAAAATCACTGCCCATGAGCGCATCAGGAACTTGTTTGACGATGGCGAGTACAAGCAGATGGACATGCCCGTAGTCGCGCAGGACCCACTGAAGTTTCGCGACAAAAGTCGCTACATCGACAAACTCAAAGACGCACGGCGCAAGACCGGTTTGATCGATTCCATTGTTGCGGCAAGCGGCAAGATCGAAGACATCGACATGATTGCTGTTGTGCATGAGATGAACTTCATTGGCGGTTCGCTTGGCATGGCAGCCGGTGAGATGATCATTCAGGCCATGGAAACCGCAGCCGAGGAGAAAAAACCTTTGGTATTGTTCGCCGCTTCGGGCGGTGCGCGAATGCAGGAAGGTATTTTGTCGCTGATGCAGTTGCCGCGCACTACCGTTGCGGTTCAATGCCTGAAAGATAACAACGTGCCGTATATTGTGGTGCTTACCAATCCTACAACCGGAGGTGTTTCAGCTTCTTATGCCATGCTGGGAGATGTGCATATCGCCGAACCGGGCGCGGTCATCGGTTTTGCCGGACGCAGGGTGATCGAAGGAACAATACGCGAAAAGTTGCCTGACGATTTTCAGACTTCCGAATATTTGCTTGAACACGGCATGATTGACATGATCGTCAGCCGTCTGGAAATGAAGTCGACAATCGCAAATATTGTGCGGTTGTTGCTCAAAATGCCGGCAGTCAGTATGCTGGAAGATGCGCCGCTTCAACTAGAAGACTCTTCCACTAGCGCCGAAGAGAGCGTTGTTGAAGGCGCAGCTGAGGTAGCCGAGGAAGAAAAAACTGACGGCTGATCCCACTGCTCCCAGAACGGAAGCGCTCATCAAGGAGCTTGGAAAAATTCATCCCAAGGGTTTTGATCTTTCCCTGGGAAGAATATCCGTTTTGCTCGACAGATTGGGAAACCCCCAAAACAGAATACCACCGGCTATCCATGTTGCCGGAACCAACGGAAAGGGGTCGACCATTGCCTTTATGCGATCGGTGCTTGAAGCGGCCGACGCGCAGGTGCATGTCCACACCTCGCCTCATCTCGTTTCCTGGCGAGAGCGCTATCGGCTTGCAGGCGAGTTGGTGAGTGACGACATTCTTGCTGATGCGATAGAGCGGGTTTCACTCGTAAATGAAGGCAAGCAAATTACGATATTTGAAATCATGTCAGCGGTTATGTTCGTTCTGTTCAGCGAACATTCTGCAGATTATTCACTTGTTGAGGTCGGCTTGGGTGGCAGGGCTGATGCCACCAACATGATCGTTCATCCGCTCGCAACGGCAATTTCACCAATTGCCATGGATCACCAAGCCTACCTTGGGGATACCCTTGGAAAAATCGCATATGAAAAAGCTGGAATTATTAAGCGCGGTTCTCCATTGGCCGTTGGCGTTCAAAATGATGAGGCTAGGATTGTAATTGAGGACGTTGCCAACAAGCTTGATGTTGAAGCTTTTTTTGCCGGACAGGATTTTGATTGCTATCGCGACGCAACGGGCTTTGTGTATCAAGATGAGGCCGGGCTCTTGGACCTGCCCCTACCGGCATTGCTTGGAGAACATCAGCTCAAAAACGCTGGTCTGGCAATAGCAACCCTGCGAGCCAGCGCGATTTCCATCCCTGACAGGGCTTGGAAAAATGGCATGGCATCTGTCACCTGGCCAGGTCGATTGCAAAAACTGCGGGGTGGCAAAGTCCATTCCATGTTTGGCGGTGATGTTGATATATGGGTCGATGGCGGCCACAATCCTGCCGCAGGCGTGGTGGTTGCTGATACCCTGATCGAAAAGTTTGGTGCAAAAGACCGCAACGTCATCATGATATGTGGAATGATCAATACCAAGGAACCTGTCGGCTACTTTGAGGCATTTGCGGGGATTAAACCTGAGTTGGTCACTGTGCCGGTTGCAGGTAGCGATGCAGGTATCGAACCTGAGGCGCTGAAATCAATCGCGGAAAAAATCGGGCTTTCATGCACATCGGCATCGACACTGGAAGATGGGATTTCCTTGGCTGCAGACATGGTGAAGCAACCAGACCAAGATCCGTTGGTCCTGTTTTGCGGTTCACTTTACATGGTTGGAGAACTGCTGGCGCTGAATGGCACACCACCGCAATAAAGCCCGGTGTTGCTGGGCTTTATCCATTAGTTCGGGTTTCGACGATTGTTATGCAGCGCTGCTTATCCAGTCCAGCAACTGGCTCTTTGGCCGTGCACCAGCTTGAATGTCCTTTACTTCGCCGTCCTTGACAATAATCAATGTCGGGATCGACCGGACACCAAACTTTGCAGCCAGATCAGGGTTTTCATCAATGTTAAGTTTGGTGATTTTTACCTTTCCGGCCATTTCGTCGGAAATTTCTTCAAGGCTGGGTCCAATTACCTTACACGGACCGCACCATTCTGCCCAAAAATCAACAACGACAGGGACATCCGAATTGTTTACTTCAGCATCAAAATTGCTGGAATCTACTGTTACAGTGGCCATATCTAGCTCCTTGGCTGTGCGGAAATTGCAAGAATCACCGCAAGAAAATCAGTTCTTACCGAACCTAGGAAGCGTCCGGAACAAGGTCAAGGGCTCAAACGACTGTTCAAACTTTGTTGATTGCCAATAACGCCTTGTCGAGAATGGAATCGGGCAACTCCGTGAAAGCAGGTGACGATGTCCACAACAACGCACACACAACACGTTTGTCCGGATAAATGCCTGAAACCAAATGCCTGTATAATGCGAGTTGGGTCACGTACTCGCCGGAAATCTCCTCCGGTGTTTCTGGTACCTTGCGATTGGTCTTGTAATCAATGATCAGGACGGTTTCACGGTTCACAACAAGCCGGTCTATCTGCCCGGAAATCAGGCGTAATCCCGAATTGGTCATAATACTGCCAACCACAGAAACCTCCGCTTGACTGTCGGGAGAAAACACTGTCCGGAACTTGTCGTTCTGCAGTATCTGTAACGCTTCTTCCTTCAACCTTGCGCGATCGGCCTCAGTCCAACCGGCACCAAGGCTTGCACAAAACCTATGCACAGCTTCTGAATATTCCTCTATCGGCAGTCCAGGCACCTTTTCCAAAAGGCGATGCATGGCAGTCCCGAACTCCAATCCATCATGGGATTCGCTAGCGTTTTCAAAGGCGGGACGGGCCCCCAGTTTCATGTCCCGATCGATCAAGGCATATGCTCCCGATGGCGTGAGCGGTCGCGGGAGTGGAGGTTCGGCACTGGCGGGTTCAAAAACCCAGTTCGGGACGGATTGTTCGGTTTCCGCTTCACATTCTTTGGCAGTTTTCGGCGGCAACGGGTCCCGCTTACTGCTTACCCAGCGATAGCCGGTCACATTGCCAGCGTCGTCCAGCATTTCCGTGGCAGTCGGTTTCAATGCATCGGTTACCATGCTGTGCCAGTGCAAATGTGCAGGTTCCCTGGTACCCCGGTAACCGCAAATTATGAGACGGTCCGCAGCGCGGGTCATTCCAACATACAACAACCTGCGATACTCTCCGTCTGCTGCCGCTTTTACCCTTTCAAGTTGCGCGTCGACGGTTTGAGTTCGGGGAGCGCCCCGCGGCCCCCAAAATGGCAAAGAGCCTTTGCCGGGGGTGTCAATTTCCAACAACCTTGGAAGATTTGTATTCGGCAAAACAGCACTACACGGGTCCACCAGGAAAACAACCCGCGCTTCCAAACCCTTGGAAGCATGTACAGTCAGAATTCGGACTTCGTCCCGGTCCAAATCCAGTTCACGCTTGATCTCAGGGTCTGCTTTCGTCAGTTCCGCTATGAAGACATCAAGCCCCATGCCACCCTGATGGGTGAAGGCAAGAACTTCGTCCATAAATGAATCCAGAACATCTTCGGCTTCGGCACCCAATCGGGCGAGCATTTTACTTCGACCTTCCTGCTGACCGAGAAGCCAGGCAAAAAAATCGTAAGGGGCGAGCACTCTTCCATTTTCCAACACCTTCCTAAGGAAAGGCAGTATTCGTAACGCGGCACCGTGGCCTGCAGCGCTCTCGTCCAAAGCAGTAGAGCAAATCCGATCGAACAGGGATTGGTTTCCCCTTTCATATGCAAGGTCGAACAGTTCGTCTTCACTGCAACCAAGAAAAACGGATTTCAAAACACCTGCGAGATTGAGGTCGTCTTCAGGAAGGAGTGCGAATTTCCCAACAGCGAGTAAATCTTCAACTGCAATATGTTCAAGCAGTTTGAGCCTGTCAGCTCCAGCGACCGCCAACCCCATGTCCTTCATGGTTCTGGCAAGTGCGGTGATGAAACGATCGCGTTTGCGAACCAATACAAGGATGTCGCCATATTTGAGCGGTTCTCCGGTTCCCGGTAATGGCTTTCCCACCCAATCACCAATCGCCTTTGAAATGCGTGTTGCCAGTTTGACCGCCGGATCACCCATGCTGTCGACGGGCTTGAGCCAGTCTTCGGGTTCTTCGTCATGCTGTTTGGAAAACACCGGCCATATCTGAACCTCGCCAGGATCTGCCGATCTGATCGCATCATGGGGCGGTGCTATTCCGTCCTGTGTCAGTCCAACACGGTTTTCGGGTATATCAAAAACCTGATCCACTGCCTTCAATACATCTTCGGTGGAACGAAAAGAGAGTTTGAGACTGGTTTTCCTGAAACGTTCTCCCGCGCGTGTCTGAAGGTTTTTTTCCTGACGCGAAAACTCTGCCGGGTCGGCTCCTTGAAACGAGTAAATCGACTGTTTTTCATCGCCCACGACGAACATGCTTCGGTCGCGGTACGACGCATTGTCACCGGAATAGAAATCATCGCTGATTGCATTGATGATTTTCCACTGGGCAGGGCTGGTGTCTTGAGCCTCATCCACCAGAAGATGATCCACCCCTTGGTCCAGGCGATAACGAATCCATTCGCGAATGTCTTTGCGGTAAAGCAGGGTCACACAACGCTCCACCTGGTCGTCAAAATCGATCAGACCGCGCGAACGCTTCATTGATTCAAACCGTTCAAGAACTGCAAACGCAATGGTGAACATCGCACGACAAGTGCTAAGCGCATTAAGCGAATTGATCTTGTCAATGGTTCCGACGATTATGTCCGCACAGCGTTCCAGAATGTCTTGTGCGTCTTCTTTGTGGTTCAGAACATCTCGGGTCAGTAGTCTTTTTTTGGGTGTCCCGGTTTTGGTCAACAAACCAACTTTGAGCGTGTCAAAGGCATAATTGGGGGTTTGGGATTCAAAATAGTTTTGAAGAGCAAAATGCATCTCCATATCAGTTTTTTTGTCTGAAGATGACGCAAGACCGAAGATTTCCTTAAGGTCGGTATCGTGGAGTTGGATTGTCCGCAAACAGGAAGCGATCTGTGTGTCCGTTGTATCGGAGATATTGACGCCAAATGCGGGATATAGCTGATCGACCGCAAGGTTAACATTGCCATCGGCGCTTGAAACCCAGTCCAGGAAGCGTTGACGTTTCGCGACAATCTCCGAAACCCCGCGAGCGATTTCAGCATCGTTTACCTCTTCGATCAATTGCGTGAATGCATCTGAAACGACCCCTTGCTGTGTGTTGCCCAAAATCTGCGATTGTGCGTCGGCCAACATCGCAGCCTGCGCCGTCTCCTGCAGCACCTCGAAATGTGCGGTCACATTTGCTTCAAGCGTGAATTGGTGAAGAAGGGATTCGCAGAATGCATGGATGGTCTGGATTTTCAGGCCACCAGGGGTATCCAGCGCCTCGGCAAACAAGCGTCGTGCTCGCCGGACGGTCTTGTCCGCGGGGATCCCGCCGATGACGCCTTCAAGTTCCTTTGACAATGCAACCTCATCCAGCATGGTCCATTTGGAAAGCGTATCAAAGACCCTGTTTTTCATGTTGGCTGCTGCTGCCTTGGTGAAGGTAAGGCAGAGAATGCGATCCGGCGAATTCCCGGACAGCATCAGTCGAATAACCCGCTGGGTAAGCACGTGGGTTTTCCCAGACCCCGCATTGGCCGCCACCCAGGCCGAGGCATCGGGATCAGATGCCTGGCGCTGTGCCACTATAGTCGATTGGGGTATTGAGACAGGTTTACTCATCGATGTCACTGTCTTCACCAAACGACCACTCACGCGTGCGCGCCAGGTGATCATAGTCATGACCCATTTCGCCAGCCATGAAGGGGGCGAACCTTGAAACATAGCTCTGGGCAGGATTTTGATAGGCTTTCACCAGGGCTTCTAGACGCTCTGCAGCAGCTTGAATGATCTTGTCTGTCAGGATGCCCTCGCGTTCAGACTGAACGCTTTCAACTTTAAAACCCCGTCCTTCGCGAAGCCGGATGAATGAAAGATCGGTAACTTGCGAAGCGGGCAATCCGTCGAACCCACCTTCTCTTGCGATCAACCCTTCGAGTGCCAATTGGGGTGAAAGCGCTCTAGCCTGTTTTGGTGATGGCGTTGCACCTGTCTTGTAATCCATGACGTGTATCGCGCCATCTGAAACCTCCAGACGGTCGGCACGCGCTCGAAGTACGAAACTGCCGTTTGCAAGCGCAAGTCGGCCTTCGCATTCTGCAAGAATTGAGTCGGGCGCATGGTTGGAGAAATGCGTTTCCTCCCAATCAACAAAATCGCGCGCGATGTTACCAAACCGCAACTGCCAGATTTTTTTTACATCCGGCGGAAGCCTGTTCTTCACCAAATGTCGTTCGGCAATTTCTGCCAAAGTCGAAGCGCGTTCAGGTGCGGTCAAAGAAGTATACCTGCCGGCTGCATATTCTTCCATCACATCATGATAGATCGTACCTTTGAGCAAACTGTCAGGTTCGCGTTCCAGCGGATCAACAGGGTGCAATCCCAAAACTTTCTTTGCGTAGAGGGCATAAGGATCGCGAATCCAACGCTCCACATCGGTCACCGCCAAGCTGTCTGGTCGCGCTTCAACCGGAGGGTTTGCTTCTGCACGGGCGGATCGCGGCACCGGTTGGTTGGCAAAATCGAGTTGCTTGGCAAACTCAATATAACGGTTTCCGCGGTCGCTCATTTGTTTGGAAAGGTCATCGCCGACAAGCGCAAGCAAACGCTGGATCCACCGTGATGCCACTGTAGGTGACTTGTCTACCCGTTGTGAACGGGAAAGAAACACCTCAGATTTGCCAATCAACTGCTGAAAATCATGGGCTGCAAGACCGGTACGACGCTCGGGCGACGGCAATCCAATCTGCCTTCGCATGGTCCGGTTTACAAAAACATCATTGCGAAGACTGCGCGGCCAGGTGTCCTCGTTCAACCCGGCAAGGATCACCCGGTCGTAGTCTTGCAAACGCACCTCCAGAGGCCCCAGGATATGCAGTCTGGAATGGGTCGTGGCCCCGCGGCGACATACTTTTCCTGACAACAGTGCATCAAAAACAGCAGGCACTTCCTTGACCGGCACTTTGTGATCGCCAGCAAACCCGGCCGCCATTTCCTGCAGTAGCGCGTCAATCTCAGATGCTCCCTGGGTACTTGAAAATGCGCTTTGGGTTTCATCGGTCGCGGTCAAGGCCATCACCGCTTTGCGAACGGCATTTGCGGCAGTCGCCATTGAAACCAGGTCTTTACAGTTTGCAGCAAGGTTCAGCGGTTTGATTGCATCATCAACCCTTGATACCCAACCGGTCAAATTTGCCCAATCCTCTTCTCCAAGGGATTTGATATACGGGGAGACATACTTCTCCCCGGAAACCTGCTTTTGGCGCTCTTTCAAAAACTCGGTTAACCGGCCTGCTATCGGGGAATGAATATTGCCGCGAAGGCAGATTCGTTCGAACTGTCTTGCAAGCTCAGCGCTTGCAGCGTCGTGATAACCAACCGTCGTGAGGCGGTTTTTCAAAAGTGAGACCAGATTGGGTTTGTCACATTGAAAACAGGTTAAATGCAATAATTGCCTGACAAAAATCGCTGCCGGCGTGTTGGCCAATGGGACGCCGGCACTATCGTCAACCCGGATACCATATCGCAACAATTCCATCGAAACCCTGCGAGACAGGTTTCGGTCCGGGGTGATCAGCGCGGCGGTTTTGCCCTTTGTCTCCAAGACTTCGCGCATTGCAATCGCTACAGCCAACGCTTCCTGTCGTTCATTTACAGCTTCGATCAGCGAAACCCTGGCAAACGCTTCATCAAGCTCATTTCGTTCGAATTCCAGCACTGCTTCGTGCCAGTTTGCAGAAAAGTCTGACAAGGACATCGCCAAACTGACAACGCGGTTTCGCACATGCTTGGTTTCATTGACATTGGCAAGTTCACGGACATGGTGCCGGTCGATGCCAATCGCTTGCAATGTTCTTGCCAACGTAAATTGCGGCTGTGATTCAATCAGCGGATCATCAATGGTTGAAGCACTGCACAAACGCTTCCATTCATCGTCCGATGCATGGAAATCGACTCCCGGCATGACCACCGCACCGTTGGGCAACCCGGCGACAGCTTTCAATAGTGCTTGTGTTGAAGCTACCGAACCCGTTGAACCAGCAACAACGACAGGTCCCTTTGATCCGCTTTTTTCCAGCTCTTCCGCCCGTTTGTAAAGTTGGCGAATCCGTGCATCGACCGGGTCGCACTTGCCGGTTTCCGCCAGATAGTTTGGCCACGCTTCGACGATGATTTGCAGAAATGTACTGGTGAGCCTCCACCAGTCTGCATGATCCGAAGGGACAATATCTTCGACCTGTTCCCAGCTGACATTTTCCTGTGTCATCTGTGTGAGCAATGCGATCAGATCAGACGCCATCCGAATGGAGTCTGCCTGGCTTGTGGGTACGGCTAGCACCTCATCGCCGAAGGGTTCGAGTGACTGCGTTGTCAGCCTGTCCTTCCAGGATTGAACCAGGCTTGCCAAAACAAACTGACGATCCAATGGACTGACGGTTTCCTCGGCTTCCAAGCGAAGTCCGAACTCTTCGTCCTCAATATCACCAAGTGTCCTGATTGTGGGCAACAGCGTTGGTTTGCCGTCGAAATACGCCAAAAATGCTGTAGATAGTCCCCTGGCTGTCCGCCGGTTCGGGACATAGATTGTTGCATCGGGCAGAGACAGCAGATCGCCGTCAGGAAAATAGCCGTCTACCAAACGACCGGTCATGAGTGCATCTACCAAGACCGCAAGAAAGTCTTCTCCCGGTGCGATAGAGAACACATTTGACGTGAATGAACGTTTGGCTTGTGACAAGGGTCAAGGCGTCCTGGTTCGGCCACCTTGTTACATATTTCATTCAGGCAGCGCTTCTGGCAATTGCGGTCTCGGCTTCGTCAATAGCGTCAGGGGTTCCAACGTGAAGCCATAACCCGTCTAGGCGTAGCCCGAACAATCGGCTGTTTTCAAGTGCTTCGTCAAATAGCCTGTTGATTGAAAAAGCTCCTTGCGGCGCGCTGGCAAAGATCCGCGGGTGGACAATAGCAGCACCGGCGTAGGCAAACGGCGCAACATTGCGTTCCTGGCGTCGCTTGAGCCTGCCGTCAGCATCCATGTTGAAGTCGCCTTTGGTCCCGAAACCAACAGCACCGGACATGCCTGCCAACAACAGAGAAATGTCCATAAGGTTTGCGTCGTACTGATTTGCCAATCTCACCAGGTTTGGATGAAACCCTTCTATCCAGAAAGAATCGGCGTTGAGAAGGAAGAACGGTTGATCGCCCAGAACTGGCAAGGCGCGTAAAACACCACCACCGGAATCAAGCAACTGCTCACGTTCGTCAGATATTGAAATTTCAACATCATTGCGGCTTTCCAGATGGGTTTCAACCTGTTCGGCGAGGTAGTGAACATTCACAACGACATGCTCAACTCCGGCACGAACAAGCGCATCAAGCGCATGGTCAATCAGCGCCTTTCCATGAACCCTGATCAATGGTTTGGGTATTGCATCTGTAATTGGACGCATCCGTTTTCCCAAACCTGCCGCTAGCAACATGGCCTTCTTGGGACAATGACCAAGTTCAAATATCGATTCGACCTTGTTTACAGTCATGGTTCTGTTCCTACCTGTGTTGGCGACCCTTATGCGTTTGTTTTGTTACACCCCGACAACAGTTGACACCCATTTACGGTATTGTCGGAGCACCGGATGCCGAAGTGACCTAGCGAGGTAGTCCTTGGCTCTGGGCAGGTGTTGAAGATAGTTCGGCTTGTTGTCGCGAACGTCAAGGCGCACGAAAATCCCGATTACCTTGGTCGCCCTTTGTGCTGCCATGATGGCATATCCGGTTCTGAATTGTGTCTCATCGAACGCAGGAGCAAGGCGATGTCTTGCAGAAACATAATGTTGTAAAATTTCCGCTTCAAGCGCCTCACTGATGCTCACTCTTGCATCTTGTGCCAGCGAGGCAAGATCATAGGACTGGGGGCCGATCACAGCATCCTGAAAGTCAATCAAGCCGACGCGCCGTGACCCCTTCTCCCGGTCATCCCAGATCAGGTTGGGGCTATGGTAGTCGCGCAGAACCAGCGAAGTGGGATGGTCTTGCAACTTGTCGATCAACGCGTTCCAAATTCCAATGAATGTACCGGGGTCGGGCTCCGATTTGCTGTAATGCGGCACGTACCATTTCAGCATCAATTCGACTTCGGCCATCATGGCACCGCGGTCATAAGCAGGAATGTCGTGACATACCGCCTCACTCAAGATCACCTGGTTCCCGAAGGATTGTTCATGCATTTCGGCAAGCAGTTGCGCTGCCGCAAAATAGCGTTCGGCAATCGGTTTGCCATCAAGGTCAATCAACCCATTGTTGCCAAGGTGCTCGATCAGCAACAGGCCCGCATCAAGGTCTCTTGAATAGATTTCAGGTGCCCTGAAACCCTTGCTGCGCAGCACTTCATCGATTGCAACGAAGGCTGTCACATTTTCAGCCAGATGCGCAATCTTCGAGTAGGGCTTTCCGTTTTTGACGATTGGGCCGTCAGGCATTTCCGGCGCATTCATCAGGACCGTTTCATTGTCAATGGTTTCGTAGGAACGGACAGATGCATCGCCCAACAAAAACTTACGGACTGCATCAGGTCTGCCGCTATTGCGCAGAAAGCGCCGAACTTCAAAACTTCGTTCAATTCTTTCTTTCAACGAGGGTTCGCCGTCAATCAAAAGAGTTCGTTCATCTCCCGTACCGGCAGTGATAGTGATGGTGACTGAATTTACGGGAGTTTCGTCAAAACAATTGCCGGGCCACTCCATGAGCGAAACGCCGGTTTCCAAAAAATCTTCCCAGCCGAGCTCGTCAAGTTCGTCCATGCCCGCCAAGCGGTACAGATCATAATGTGCGACAGGCAGTCTGCCGTCATATGTCTGACACAACGTATAGGTGGGGCTTGGAACTTCAAGGACAGGGTTTTCGGCGAGCGTGCGAATTAGCGACCGGCAAAAAACGGTCTTGCCTGCACCAAGGTCGCCTTCAAGCAGGAGAAGATCACCCGGTTTGAGAGCCAATCCGATATCGGCTGCAATCTGTGCGGTTTCTGTTTCGCTATTTGCGTGAAGCGTTAGCATCGGCAAATGACAGGTTAAGCCGCAAAGTTGCGGTTACGCCCATCACCTTTGTCTTCTTGCGGCAAGCACATGAGAACGCATGTTCCCTTGCCGTTGGAATCTTCGATGGTGACATTGCCACCATGCAACTCAATCAAGCCCTTGACAAGGGAAAGGCCAAGACCCGCACCATGTCGCGAACCCGTGGCAGAACGGGCTTCAAATCGGTCGAATATCTTGTCACGTTCATCAGGCCCAATTCCCGGACCGTTATCCATGATCCGAATGTTATACTGAGAGCCGGTCTGGTCACCAGTTACGCTTATTTCTCCTCCATCCGGGGAGAAGCGAATCGCATTGGCCATGACGTGATAAATGATCTGCTGCAACCTTTGTCGATCGACATTTACAAGTTCGGCTCCTGAAGCAATGTCGCATCGGACATCAATTCCTTTTCTGTGGAGTTCGGTTTTTAGCATCTCCTGCACCTGTTTTACGCTTTCATCAAGTGGCACGGGTTCCAGTTCAAGGCGCATACGGCCAGCATCAATTGAGGCAAGATCCAGTATATCATCAACCAGCGAGCGCAGGGAATTTGAGGCGGAAGTAATGTGGCGCACATATTCATGCTGTTTTTCGTTCAACTCACCCGTAGCGCCAATTTCCAGCAACTCGGAAAAACCGGAAATGCTGGTAAGTGGAGCGCGTAACTCGTAGGAAACATGTTGAATGAAGTTCGATTTTAGCAGATCAGAGGCTTCAAGGGCTTCGGCTCGTTCCTGAAGCGCGGTTTCCATGTTCACGCTGTCCGTTACGTTTGTCATTGTCAACATTGACTGACCTTTTGGCAGAGGAACGACTGCATAATTCCAGGCGCTTCCGTCCTTTAATTGAATGCGACCCAGCGCATTGTTCCGGCTGTCCTCAAAGCCCGTTATCTTTCCAAGAACGGTCTGCATTTCCGCCGGATTGTTGATGGCGGCACTCCATTGTTCGACTACCCGAGAGACATGCAACCCCTCTTCGACGACCAGGTTTTCTGTTTGCCAGAGCGACTCAAGGGCGGGATTAAACAGTTTGAGTTTTCCATCCGAACCAAATACGGCAACCGCCTCGTTGAGGTGGTCAAGTGTTTCCCCCTGGATGCGTATCAGGGCGTTGTAGTCGCTTTCCAGCGCCAGACGTTCGGTAACATTCTCGAAAACCCACGTCGCACCGCCCTGTGCGTTTGGGCTTACAACAACGCGCAATGTCTGTCCGTCAAGGAGATGCCACCATTCTTCGCAGGGTTCCAGGGCCTTGTAGATTTCAAGCTGACTGTCGCGCCATTTCTTCCAGTCCGGGTGGGTCGGCAGAAGTCCACCGTCGCGAAGCATGTCGAGCAATTGCGCGTTTGATGGGTTGGTATCCAAAAAGGCTTGATCCAAATTCCAGAGCTTCTGGAAACCGGCGTTGCAGAAAACCAGATACTGGGATTTGTCAAAAATAGCGACCGGGGTCGCCAATTGGTCCAGCATCATGGAATGGCCGCTAACAGTTTCTTTAAGCGTTCGCTCAATAGAATCTATTTCACTGCGATCAATTGCCATTCCCGCGCTTCCCGACTGTGACCAGACGTTAAATACATCAAGCATTTTCCGGTCGCTGGAAACGATTGCAGGCAGTCGGTCGTGGAACAGTTTTCCAACGTCCTTGCTGTTTTGAATGGTTGTACGTTCTTCCCGGTCAAACAGATGAGAATTGTCATTCACAGCGGCAGTCGGACCTTCGCTGTCAACTGCATCCGAGTAGGCCTTGTTGACCCAGGCAAGATTGTCATCATGATCACGTAACCAAACCGGCATGGGCAGAAGCTGTAACAGTGTCTCGGCACGATCAAACGAATTCTTCAGGGAATCGTGCTGCACTTTGAGTTGCGCTAGCTCTTCTGTTTTGCCCTTCAAATCGGAAAACCTGACATATGCAACGCTTCCCGTTGCAGTGCCAACCGCTTCGACCAAGCCATTTTCCCTTGTTTGCAAGGAGATGGCGAACGGGATTGCCGATGATCGCAGTTCATCAAGTGCTGTTTTGAACTCCGTCGCAGCACCTGTCTCAAGCCAACTACCGAACGCCAAAAATTTGTCTTCCTGATCAGGGACGCCGGCAGCGTGTTTCAGTTGACCCAGGATTTCAGGTTTGTCATCTGCACCGTTCCATACTACGAGTTTTTGACCGGGAACTTCGGCCAGTAAACGGTTTCGGTCGTTGCTTGCGCGCAGATCGCTCACGGTCAAGCGAAGCGACCGAATTTGCTTTTGCATGGAGCGGCGTTGCTGAATCATCCCAATCGCCGACATCAAGGCAAAGCTCATGGCGCCGACAAAGACCGCGATCTCAAGAATTCCCGGCAGCTCAACACCATTTGAAAATGGCAGGTTGTCCGCCTTTGCGGGGAGTGATGAAACAAGAAAGAAGGATACGGCCACGAAAGGCACCACAAAACGGAACGCTCTCGCGCAAGTCCGGGCAGACCTGTCGATGCGATTGTTAAACTTGTTCGATACGCCGTACTTGAAACCCGCTTCTATAACAGGTTCGATTTTTGGCATGCTTCCGGTCCTCTCGCCGCATAAACCTCAGCCTGCCCTGCCGATCTACTTCCGTCTTCGCGGAACTTTTTTTGATTCTTTTAACAATAAACAATTACCGATTCTGCGAAAAGGGTCGGCAAACAAAAAAGTGTTGCGGCGTTTTTCAACCCCGCAAACACCATATATTGTGTATAACTAATAAAAAATTAATACCTATAGTGTTCAGGCTTGAACGGACCATCGGTTGTGACACCAATATAGTCGGCTTGCTCCTGCGACAATTCCGTCAATTTCACACCAATCTTTGCCAAATGCAGCCTTGCAACCTTCTCATCCAGGTGTTTTGGCAGGATGTAGACATCATTGTCATAGTTGTCGCCTTTGGTCCAAAGCTCGATTTGGGCAAGTACCTGGTTGGTAAACGATGCAGACATGACAAATGATGGATGCCCGGTGGCATTGCCCAGATTGAGAAGGCGCCCTTCAGAAAGCAAAATCAAGCGGCTGCCGGACGGCATCTCAATCATGTCGACCTGGTCCTTGATATTGGTCCATTTGTGATTCTTGAGTGCAGCAATCTGAATTTCATTGTCAAAATGGCCGATGTTGCCGACGATGGCCATGTCTTTCATCTCGCGCATGTGCTCAATGCGGATGACGTCCTTGTTGCCGGTCGTGGTGATAAAAATATCTGCATCCTTGACCGAATCTTCCAACGTAGTGACTTCAAAGCCGTCCATGGCGGCCTGAAGCGCACAAATAGGGTCGATTTCGGTGACTTTTACCCGTGCGCCAGCACCTCTCAGTGAGGCGGCTGAACCTTTGCCGACATCTCCATATCCGCAGACCACAGCGGTTTTGCCGGCCATCATTGTATCTGTCGCACGGCGAATTCCGTCGACCAGTGATTCTTTGCAGCCGTATTTATTGTCGAACTTCGATTTCGTAACTGAATCATTGACGTTGATTGCCGGAAACGGAAGATGGCCTTTTTCCATCATCTGATAGAGCCGGTTTACGCCGGTAGTGGTTTCTTCCGAGACACCCTTGATGGCGTGCCGTTGTTTGACAAACCAACCCGGTGATTCAGCAAGGCGTTTTTTAATCTGGGCAAACAGCGCTTCTTCTTCTTCGGAGCCCGGGTTTTCGATCAGGTCAGTTTCACCTTCTTCGACCCGTGCACCAATAAGAATGTAGAGTGTCGCATCGCCACCATCGTCCAGAATCATGTTTGCCATGTCCGGGAATTGGAAAATCTTGTCTGCATAGTCCCAGTATTCTTCAAGGGTCTCACCCTTGATCGCAAACACTGGAATTCCTGCCTTCGCGATCGCTGCCGCAGCGTGGTCCTGTGTGGAAAAGATATTGCACGATGCCCAGCGCACTTCAGCTCCCAGGGCGACCAGTGTTTCTATCAACACTGCGGTTTGAACGGTCATATGCAGCGAACCGGCAATCCGGGCTCCCTTGAGCGGTTTGCTGTTGCCGAACTCTTCGCGAAGCGCCATCAAACCGGGCATTTCGGTTTCTGCGATGTCCAGTTCCTTGCGACCAAATTCGGCAAGCGAAATATCTTTGACAATAAAGTCGGTGTTCTCTGACATGATGTGGATCCTTAGTCTGCATGTCTGCCGTAACCGTACGGCACGCACTTAATTCGGGGTGTGCATATCAGGAAGATGCTTGATACGCAACATCATATAAAGAAAGCTTTATATCGTTGGGTTGATAGTCTTCTATCCTAATTTTTTTCACCGAATTTGTTTGCAATCAGCGCCTCCAATTCGTCGAGGCATTCTGTTGCCTGTCGACCTGAAGCAGACACCGTGATTGTCGATCCAACGGTTGCTGCGAGCAACATCAGTCCCATGATCGAGTTCCCGACGACCTGATGTCCATCCTTGCTAACGCGCACTTCTGCCTCGAACCGCTCCACACAGGAAACAAACCGCGCCGAAGCCCTTGCATGTAGCCCTCTTTGGTTCGAGATCATGAACTTTCTGACCAGTGGTTCGTCCAACTCACGGACCTTCGGACAACAGTCTGCTGGCAATTTCGATGTATTTTCTGCCAGATTCTTGCGCTTTCACGGCAGCTTCTTCCAGGGATTTTTCCTTGCGTACGCTTGCCAGCTTAACCAGTAGCGGAAGGTTGATGCCGGCAATCACCTCAACCTTGCTGTTCTGCATCATTGAGATTGCCATGTTGCTTGGAGTGCCACCAAAAAGGTCCGTGAGCAAAATCACACCCTCACCCGAATTCACCCTGGCTATGGCCTTTTCAATTTCACCGCGGCACTTTGCCATATCTTCATCAGCGCCGATGCCAATGGCCTCAACTTGTTCCTGCGGTCCGACAATATGTTCCAGGGCGCTGAAAAACTCACGTGCCAGATTACCGTGTGTTACCAATACCATGCCAATCATGTTCGATCTCCTGATTCGGCTTTTCCCACCTTGCGGTGCTGCAATCGCGAATGCAAGTTGTGCAGGCAAAGCAGCAAATCGTCGTATCCCGCCTTATGGCGAAGAATCAATCCAGCCGAAGACAATTCTGCGTGCCATCAATTCGTGACAGCGAGGTAACAAAATCAGGGGCAATTCTACATTCAAAAGACACGCAGATTGTGGTTCAGGCATCCGTTCGACCTGATCGGCTTCCACCAATTTGGCAACAAGGTGAACTTGTGTGCTTGGGCGGTAGTTTATGTCGATCAAACCAAGACCCCGAATTTCAACTTTTCCACGCAGCGCTTCTGGTGCTTCGGCAATCAGCTTTCCCGATTTATTCGACAGAAATGCCTGATCATCGCTTACAAGATTTCCTTCGATGCCGCGCAGAAGCGCATGTTCCAAAAGGCCGAGTGAAAGTGATGTTTTGCCTGAACCGGCGGGACCTTCAAGCAGCACTCCAATCCCGGCAATTTCAATCACATTGCAATGATGGTTTGGTTGTTTTGTCATCAGACACTTAACTGCCCCCGGCAGGAAATGTGACGGTGAATCGCGCGCCGGTTCGGGGAGGGGTGAGGTTTACCGCACCGATCGTGCCGCCATGTGCTTCAACAATTTGCCGACTGATTGAAAGACCCAGACCCGAATTTTGGCCAAACCCGTCATTGGCGGAACGGTCAGTGTAGAAGCGTTCAAAAATCCTTTCGATCTTCTCTGCCTGAATACCCGGGCCATTGTCTTCGACACTCAAGGTAATCTGATCAGCGTCTCCGGAAAGAGAAAGTGATACACGGCCATCCTTTTCCGGGACAAACGAGATGGCGTTGTCGATCAGATTGTTGATCACCTGACCAAGGCGCACTTCCTGTCCCATCACATGATAGTCTTTCCTTTTTCCTTTTCGTGTTTCGACACTCAGTTCCACCTTTGTGGATTTGTTTTTTCTTTTCACTGCATTTGCTGCCGCTACAATCTGACTTACCAGCTCTTCCAGATTCAAGGGGTGCGCTGCCTCACGCACCAAATCTGCGTCCAGTCTGGAGGCGTCGGATATATCGGTGATCAGCCGGTCGAGCCTTTGCACATCATGTTGAATGACGGACATCAGGCGCTGTTTTGCATTGTCGGTTTTTGCCAGGGGCAATGTTTCTACTGCGCTGCGGAGCGATGTCAGGGGGTTTTTGAGTTCGTGGCTGACATCGGCCGCAAAACTCTCGATCGCCTCAATGCGCGAATAAAGCGAATTGGTCATGTCTGAGAGCGAAACAGACAATTCACCGATCTCGTCGTTTCGATGCGACAAATTGGGAATGGCTACCCTCGATTTTATTCCCTGCTTAACGCGCACGGCGGCTTCGGACAGTTTTCTTAGCGGGTTGGCGATGGTGCTTGCCAGCAATGCTGACAGAACAGACAGCACAATACCGGCTATGAAGAAAGTCCGAAGAATTTCAATTCGTTCTTCAAGAATGATGCGGTCAATATCGTCACCTTCCGTCGACAGCAGGAGTACCCCAAAAACGGCCCGGAAGCGCTGAACCGGCACTGCGACTGATACCGTCAACCTTCCCTTGTCGGTTTGCCTGACGATTGAACGGGGGGTGCCGGTCAGTGCGGTTTGGACTTCGGGGTATTCTGTTCCCGGTCCGGCAAAGTCACGATAAAGCGGATAGTTGCGCTCTCCGAGCAAGAAGTTGAGTACCTGGCCAATCCGTTGTGTCCAACCGGATTCTTTTGATTGGCGCGCACCGGTAACGGGAGGAAGATCAAACTGCTGTATCCTCCCCGCATCATACAAAAAACGTGAGTCGAGGATCAAAATGCCATCCGGATCGTAAATACGTGCGCGTGTTTGGGTCGGTTTGATAAGCAAACGCAGTACCGGCGCAATTTGTTCCGGACTGATGGGATAGGAAAAATTGTCCAATGGATCGAGTTGCGGACGCAAGCTCTCACCTGCCTTGAGTTCCAGTAATTTTTCCGGATCAATGGTTATGGCGTCTGGACTGGCTGTGGCTGACCCGGCAATGGCACCTGCAATGATTCGTCCTTGCGTCAACAGGCTTTCAATGCGCGCGTCAATCAGGCCTTCCCGAAACTGATTGACGTAAAGAATGGCACCTAGCAAAACGGCAAGTGCCGTCATGTTCAAAATAACGATGCGTCTGGTCAGAGACGAAAACAATATCCTGCGTACCGGCCACAAGAGCCTTGAGGAAAATGATTTGCCTGTCGCCTTTTTTGTAGTCGGCCCGGTTGCATCATCACTGATATTCACGCGGTGATTGTCGCGGCTTTCCTTGCGATCTTTGTGGTCAATATTCTCGGCATCCAGTTCCAGCGTCATTGATTTCACGACCGCGGCAGGCCATCACTCCGTCAGTTTTCACGAAACCTGTAACCAACACCATAAAGGGTTTCGATCATGTCAAAATCGTTGTCGCCAACCTTGAATTTCTTGCGAAGGCGTTTGATGTGGCTGTCAATTGTGCGGTCATCAACGTAAACTTGGTCGTCGTAGGCTGCATCCATAAGTGAATCGCGACTTTTTACAACGCCAGGTCTTTGCGCCAAAGCATGAAGTATAAGAAACTCGGTTACCGTCAAGATCACCGATTTTCCTTTCCATGTGCAAGTATGACGCTCCTTGTCCATTGACAAGTGGCCACGCTCCAGCAGATTCTGGCCACTTTCCGATGAACTTGCCGTCGCAGGTGTTGCCGGAGTTGCGCTGTTGCTGCCTGCTGCCGCCCGCCGCAATACTGCCTTTACTCGTTCCACCAGCAACCTTTGCGAGAACGGTTTCTTGATGAAGTCGTCTGCGCCCATCTTCAGGCCAAACAACTCATCGACTTCCTCGTCTTTCGATGTCAAAAATATAACTGGCAAATCGGAAGTCTGACGCAAGCGACGCAAGAGCTCCAGACCGTCCATGCGTGGCATCTTGATATCAAAAATCGCCAGGTCGGGACGTTTGACGTTAAGACCTTCGAGCGCCGAACTGCCATCGGTATAGGTTTCTACCCTGTAACCTTCAGATTCAAGAGCAATGGAAACCGAAGTAAGTATGTTTTGGTCATCATCAACCAGTGCGATGGTTGCCATCAAAACCTCCAATTAATCAATTAGTCTAATGGTTCTGCAAATGAATGTAAAAACTGTACAAAATATGGCGGCCTGTTGTCGCAAATACCAGTCCTGATTTGACTCTGGTACACAGTAATCCTAAACCATCGCAATCAAAAGCACGACCCGCAGACATCGCGACCAGCGATTGATAAGCTGCCGGGTTCAAAATTTTAGCAGGTAGCGGGCAAACCGGAGCCGTGATTTTCCGGAATTTTCATGGATAGCATTGTATGAGCGTAGAAAACATCAAGAAACACCTGGCCGAACTTGGTCTGGGTGAACCAGGAAACATTCTTGCAAATCTGACCTCACCTCAGCTTTACGAGGCGTCCATAGAACGAAGCGAAAGCATGATAACCGATGCGGGGGCACTTCGTGTTGAAACCGGTGTCCATACCGGCCGGTCCGCTGAAGACAAATTTACCGTTGCAAACGAAGCGACAAGCGATACGGTTTGGTGGGAAAACAACAAGTCAATGTCTCAGGAAGCGTTTGATCTGCTCAAACAGGACATGATGGAATTTGCCAGAGGCAAGGAGTTTTTCGTACAGGATCTCTTTGGCGGCGCGGACAAGACTTCAAAGCTCAATGTTCGGGTTTTCACCGCAAAAGCGTGGCACGCTTTGTTTATTCGAAATCTGCTTATTCGTCCGAAACGTACAGATTTGGAAGCCTTCTTACCTGAGTTTACGATTATCAACCTCCCTGATTTTGAAGCGGATCCAGAGCGTCACGACTGTCGTACCAAAACGGTTATTGCGTGCGACTTCCGGAACAAACTCGTCTTGATCGGTGGCACCTCCTACGCAGGTGAGATGAAAAAGTCGGTTTTCTCCTATCTGAATTTTCTTTTGCCTGCTTCAGGAATCATGCCAATGCACTGTTCCGCCAACCACAATGACGCGGGCGAAAGCGCTGTGTTCTTTGGTTTGTCCGGTACGGGTAAAACAACCTTGTCTGCAGACCCCTCGCGCACTTTAATTGGTGACGACGAGCACGGTTGGAATGAAGACGGCATTTTCAATTTCGAAGGTGGTTGTTACGCAAAAACCATTCGTCTTTCGGCTGAATCAGAACCGGAAATCTATGCAGCGACACAGCGTTTTGGTACCGTGCTTGAAAACGTCGTCCTTAACGAGGATCGCATACCCGATTTTGACGATGGATCGCTTACTGAAAACTCTCGTTGTGCCTATCCGATCGAGTTTATTCCAAACGCTTCGGAAACCGGAAAAGCGCCACATCCCAAAAACATCATTATGCTTACTGCCGATGCATTTGGTGTGTTGCCACCGATTGCAAAGCTGACGCCTGCCCAGGCAATGTACCACTTCCTTTCCGGGTATACAGCCAAGGTTGCAGGCACTGAAAAGGGGGTAAAGGGCGCGCAAGCAACGTTTTCAACCTGTTTTGGTGCCCCCTTCATGCCACGCCATCCTACCGTTTACGGAAATT
This sequence comes from Rhizobiaceae bacterium, assembly GCA_965230715.1. Classification (GTDB taxonomy): domain Bacteria; phylum Pseudomonadota; class Alphaproteobacteria; order Rhizobiales; family Rhizobiaceae; genus JAALLB01. The sequence goes on from CBDDLK010000001.1 coordinate 432,472, forward strand.
TGTTGCGGGAGTTGATCGCAAAGCACGATGTCGATTGCTGGTTGGTAAATACGGGTTGGACCGGCGGTGAATATGGCGTGGGAGAACGTATGCCGATCAAGGCAACGCGTTCATTGTTGACAGCTGCACTCGATGGTTCGTTAAACGGAGCAACATTCCGAAAAGATACCATGTTCGGGTTCATGGTTCCTGAGAAGGTGGCTGGCGTTGATGAAGAGATTCTCACGCCAAGAAATACATGGGCGGACAAAGATGCCTATGATGCACAGGCAAAGCACCTGGTTGAGATGTTTACCGACAATTTTGCGCGCTTCGAGAACCACGTTGATGATGATGTGCTAGGCGCTGCACCTGCCGCAGGGTAATAAACCATCCCGGAAGTTCCGGTTTACCTTGCCCTCGCGTGACAATAATGCGAGGGTCTCGACGCATTTTCTTTTAATGGAGATTCCATAAATGGGTATTTTTGATTTTGTAAAATCTGTCGGCACTGCACTGGGCATCGCGTCAGAAGAATCGCCGCCGACTGCAGAAGACCTGAAAAAAGAACTCGACAGCCACGGTTTGGGTACCGAGAACGTCGAGATCGAACTGGATGGCGACAAAGCAATCATCAAAGGTGATGTAGCTGACCAGTCTGTCTTCGAGAAAGCCATCATGGCAGTGGGTAACACGCTCGGAGTATCGCAGGTTGAAGCCGCCGAGGTGTCCGTTGGCGGAGGTAATGCTGGCGATGCAACGTTCCATGAAGTCAAGAAGGGCGACACGCTTTGGGCGGTTGCTGAACGGGCTTATGGTGACGGTAGCAAGTACACCGCGATTTTCGAGGCCAACAAGCCGATGCTTTCAGATCCCGACAAAATCTATCCGGGCCAGATGCTTCGCATCCCGGCTCTCGACTAGCCGTCAAGGCACTAATTTCCCAGTATCAGGTCAAGTATCGTTCTTGGCCTGGTATTGACCCTTCCCACATTTGCCGAAGGTCGCGGACCGTCAATTTCCGAAAGGGATCGCCTTGCTTCGCGGGGTGTGGGAACATTTTGTGGTTGTGTATTCTGCGAAATGTTCTGCTGCGGTCTTTCACTCAAGGGTCGCTGTTGCAACCGGTTGATACCACCGGTCCTGTCCGACGGTTGAATCGCCGCGCCCGGAACTTCTGCAACTTGCTCTGCAATGTAATTGCCGGGAAGTGATGCATAAACCAGGCCTTCATTGGCTTTGGCCATGATATGGTGCCAACTTGCAGCCGGTAATGACCCGCCCGTCACCTTCTTGGTGTTGCTTCCATCATCGTTGCCATACCAAACACCGGTAACATAATCGGCGGTATATCCCACAAAAATTGCGTCACGGGAGTTCTGCGTCGTCCCGGTTTTACCTGCTGCCTCGCGACCGTCCAGTTTTGCCGCCTTGCCGGTCCCCGAAACGATAACCTGCTTAAGCATGTAGTTCATCATGCCCAGGTTCCGCGCTGAAATTACGGGTTCGAGATCTGCTGACTTGCGCTCATACAACAATTTTCCGTTTACGGTAGAAATCCGACGGATGATGTAAGGCTGTACGGCATAACCGCCATTTGCGAAACTGGCATATGCTTGTGTCAGTTCTTTGAGGGTGACCTCGGAGGTGCCAAGTGCAATCGAGGCGTTCGCTTCAAGTTTTGAGGTAACCCCAATGCGATGGGCCGTCGCGACAACCTCTTTGGGACCAACCTCCATGGCAAGCTGTGCGGCAACTGTGTTCAACGACTTGGACAATGCGGTTTGAAGGGTTACCGGACCACGAAACTTGCGGTCGTAGTTCATCGGTGTCCAGTTGCCAATCTTGACCGGCAAATCCTGGCGCACGCTTGTGGGTGTTCGCCCGGCTTCCAGTGCAGCCAGATAGACAATTGGCTTGAACGCCGAACCGGGTTGTCTTTTTGCTTCGGTGGCCCGATTGAACTGGCTGTCAGCATATTCGCGCCCGCCCACTACTGCACGGATTGCCCCATGCGGGGCCATCGTAATCGATGCGCCCTGTGTGACGCGGCGTTTCTTGCCGTGTTTGGCAATTGTGTCGTGAATGGTTTTTTCGGATACGCTTTGAAGCGAGAGATCCACCGTGGTGTCAACGATCAGATCTTCTTTCATTTCTCCGATAATTTCCTTCACATGCTTCATCACCATGTCGGCGGCATAATGTTCAGAACCGCTCCAATAACGCTTTGCTTTTTTGGCATCCTGCATAATCGCACGTTCGGCTTCGTCGCTCGTGATAAAGTGTTCGCGCAGCATGGCACCCAGAACCACTTTCGAACGTTGCTTGGCAAGTTCGGGATTCTTGGCGGGGCTTAACCTTGAAGGTGCTTTTAGTAAACCGGCAAGAGTTGCGGCTTCCGCCAGGTTGACGTCACGCGCTGGCTTGTTGAAGTACCGTCGAGCAGCGGCGTCCACGCCAGTGGCTCCGGAGCCGAAGTATACCCGGTTCAGATATAACTCAAGAATTTCGTCCTTGGTGTATTGCGTTTCGAGCCAGAACGACAAGATCAGCTCCTGAACCTTTCGGCCCAAGGTGCGATCGGGTTCAAGAAACATGTTCTTCGCAAGCTGCTGGGTCAGGGTGGAACCGCCCTGCACAAGGCGACCTGCTCGCAAGTTTGTAACCATCGCGCGTGAAAAGCCGATGGGATCAAATCCGAAGTGATACTTGAAACGATGATCTTCGATAGCGATGACCGCCATCGGAATGTAAGGCGACATCTCGTCGATGCCGACTGACGCACCACCGGTTTGTCCGCGATTTGCAATCAGCTTGCCATTGACTGAGACAATTTTCGCGTTTGGAGGTCGTTGCGGAATACGCCAATCTGCAGACTGCGGCAATTGCGCCGCATAGTAGCCGACAATTCCGACCACGACAATTCCGCACCACAACCCAAGCACCAAACCCCAATAGGCGAGTTTCATGGGCACTCGCAAAGCAGAGCGATTTTTCTGACGGGGGTTTTTGTTTTCCGACCGTGCGGGTGTTCGCGGGGACCGCGGTTTCCGTGACGTTTTTTTGGGCCTTCCAACTGGCAGGGTACGATCATCGTCGTCAAGACGCAGACCATTGCGCTTTGAAACGTTCTGCCCACCAAAATTGGGCTCAATGCGTTCTCGTTTTTTGTTTTTTCGGAACATTTACCACCCGCAAGTTCACATGCGGCATTTCACATCACTGAGGTTAATTTCCAGTGAAGTAAAAATGAGGCCGATTTGAGAAACGAAACAGGTTTCGGTCAAATTGTCCTGCGGTTAGTTTGCAAGCGCCCACATAATCCGCGCCCAGGAGCGTGTTCCTTTGTGGAAGCTCTTCATCTCGTATTTTTCATTCGGTGAGTGGATCCGGTCATCATCCTGGGCAAATCCGATCAAGAGAGATTGCATGTCCAGAATTTCCTGAAACCTTCCAACGACAGGAATCGAACCACCCATTCCAATGAGGGCGGCATCCTTACCCCATTCATCGAACAGTGCCGAAGCCGCTTTCTTCATTTCGGGCATGTCATAACCCAAATGGACAGCCGGTCCGTCGCCGTGCTCCTTGAATGACACTGTACAATCGGCAGGCAAAGCGTTTGTCACATATTCTCTGAAAGTCTTTCTGATAGCGAGCGGGTCCTGTGTGCCGACAAGACGGAATGATACCTTTGCCGATGCGACCGAAGGGATTACGGTTTTGAAGCCCTCGCCGGTATAACCACCATCAATGCCGTTGAATTCGCAGGTTGGACGCGCCCACAACTGTTCCAGTACACTGTAACCCTGTTCTCCTGCAGGAACAGAAAGTCCCACTTCACCAAGAAATTCAGTCTCATCAAGCCCCAGTTCGAGCCACATTTCCCTGATTTTGTCAGGTGTCTCAGGTACACCATCATAAAACCCCGGCAGGGTGATGCGATTTGTCTCGTCATGCAAGCCGGCAAGAATTTTTGCCATTATGCGAATGGGATTTGCAGCAGCAGAACCATATGCACCGGAGTGAAGATCACGCGAAGCGGCCTTGATGGTGATCTCTTCGCCCAGCAGTCCTCTCAATGCCGTGGATATCGCAGGGGTTTCGCGGTCCCACATGCCCGTATCACATACCAGTGCAATGTCTGCTTTCAGTGCTTCCTTGTTTGCTTGCAAGAATGGAATCAGTGATGGAGAACCGGATTCTTCCTCGCCTTCGAAGAAGACTGTAACACCAAGCGGCAGCGAACCTGTTTCCTGCTTCCAGGCACGACAGGCGTTGACGAAGGTCATCAATTGCCCCTTGTCATCTGAAGTGCCGCGACCCACCATCTGCTTGCGACCAGGTTCCGGTTCGACAACAAGCGGTGCAAATGGCGGATTGTCCCAAAGGTCCAGCGGGTCTACCGGCTGAACATCGTAATGACCATAGAACAAGACATGCGGTGAACCCTCCGGCCCTTCGTGACGAGCCAACACCATCGGATGGCCATCCGTGGGGCAAAGTTGCGCGTCAAAACCGATGCTTTTCAAGTCATCGACAAGCCACTGGCCTGCTTCCGTGCACTGTTCGGCGTATGCCGGATCGGTTGAAATGCTCTCTATGCGAAGCAGTTCAAAAAGGCGGTCCACCGAATGGTCAAGGTTGGCATCAATGTTTTCAAGGACAGCTTCAAGTTCAGACATGAATTTACTCCGTTTGCAGTGGCACAAACCTAAACCCGCACGGGCATGAATGTCATGTAAATTCTGGACGCCTTGGTCCAGTGAAAGTGTCTGACCGGATCGTTGCCCTGGAAGCGGCGGGGTTGGGGACGGGCAACGATCCGTATCAGATTTCGGAAGGGAACGAAATTTCCGCTTCCGCATTGTCAGCACTTGGGGAGATGCCAACAATCTCGTCGTTTGATACAGGTGATATTGTGAGTGATGTTGAAATGTTCAAGCATTGCAGCGATCACAAAAAAGAAAACGCTTCGTGAGATACCCATATGACCATGACCAACAAGTTTCCTGCTCGCCTAATATGGACCGGGAATTCCGGTACCGGAACCAGCGGTTACAATGATTATGAACGCACTTGGGACATGGCACTGCCCGGAAAACAGGTGGTGCATTGTTCAAATGACCCGGCGCTGGGCGGCGATCCTTCCAAATACAATCCCGAAGACTTGTTAATCACAGCGCTTTCAGCGTGTCACATGCTTTGGTATTTGCATTTAAGTTCGGTTGAGAACATTACCGTCACCCGCTACGAAGACAATCCCCTGGGGACGGGTAAGAGCTCTCCGGACGGTTCAGGAGAATTTGTTGAGGCGCTGTTGCGACCGGAAATCCACATCTCCCAAGACAGCAACGCTGAACGCGCAAGGGAGTTGCATTTTGAAATCCACAAATACTGCTTCATAGCCCGATCGGTTAAGTTCCCGGTTCGCCATGAGCCGATCATCTACGTCGCCAGTTAACTCATCAGATCTTCGCGAACAAAATCCAGCCTGTCCTGGCCCCATTGCATTACATTGCCAACAAAAAACGTGGGCGCGCCAAACACTCCACGTTCCACGGCTTGTGCATTTGCGTCTATCAGGGCCTGCTTGTTGGCAGGGTCTCCCAATTTGGCAGCATATTCCGCCGGATCGATACCAGCAGACGTCACAATTTCCGCAACAATATCCTGATCGGTAATGTTCTGGTTGTTTATCCAAATGGCCTCGAAAAACGCGTTCGCCAATGGAACCATCTCGTCCGTTCCAACGTAGTTGTTTATTCCGCGCATTGCATAGACCGAACTCATGGGAAAATGATCGTTCATGACAAATGGCACACCAAATTTTTTTGCATGACGATGAAGGTCAAGAAACATCCAGCGGCCTTTTTGAGGTGATACAATCGGACTGTTGCTTTTCGCACCTTCAAATACTCCAGGAAGGAAAACCGGTTTGTACTCGGCCTCTGCTCCGGTCTCCTCAAGCAGGGCAGGCAACTGCGTCCAAGCCAGATAGGCAGCAGGGCTCATGACGTCAAAGTAGAACTCAAGCGTTTTGCTCATATTCAAAAGGTCTCCATCCAGGGTCTTAAATCCATCTCAAATGTCCAAGCATCCCGGGGTTGGCAATGCACGTTCCAATAATTCTCCGCAATGTGCTCAGGGTCAAGAATGCCATCATCATCCTTCTTTTCATATGCCTGCGGCCAAAACTCGCGGATGAACTCGGTATCAATTGCCCCGTCTATCACGAAATGTGCCACATGAAGGCCTTTGGGCCACATTTCCCGGGCGAGCGATTGTGTCATTCCGCGAAGAGCGAATTTGGCGCTGGCAAATGCCGCTCCGCCACCATATCCCTTTAGGCTGGCGGAGGCCCCTGTTACCAAAATCGTTCCCTTTGTACGTGGAACCATTCGCCTGGCAGCCTCGCGACAGGTCAAAAAGCCTGCAAAACAAGCCAATTCCCATATTTTCCGGAATTTCTTCTCCTCAATTTCCTCGAACGGAAAGCGCACATTCGCGCCAATGTTGAATACAACCACATCAAGCGGCGCGATCTCGTTTTCAATCCGGTCAAACAAGTTGACGACCTGGTCTTCTTCCCGCGCATCGCAACCCATTGGCACGACTTCGCCACCTTGTGCGCGAATACTTTTTGCAAGGTCGTCGAGATGTTCCAGTTTACGGCGCACAGGAACGACAATGTAGCCTTCACGGGCAAACCGTTTGGCAATGGCACCGCCGGTTGCATCGCCGGCGCCGACAACCAGACATGCTTTTTTTGCTTCTGCCATTTCTTCTCCCTATAGCCAAACCGCCTTTGCGAGCTTAAAACATCCTCGTATGAATTAAAGCGTGGAGCAAGCAAAATGAAAAAGGGTGATCACCTGTTTCTCGTAGACGGTTCAGCCTATATTTTTCGCGCATATCATGCATTGCCACCTCTTACCCGAAAACCGGACGGGTTACCTGTTGGAGCGGTTTCAGGGTTCTGCAACATGCTGTGGAAGCTGTTGCAAGAAGCGCGTGACACATCGGTTGGGGTTGTTCCCTCACATTTTGCTGTCATCTTCGATTATTCGTCCAAGACCTTCCGGAACGAGATTTTTCCCGACTACAAGGCCAATCGCGATGCGCCGCCTGAAGATTTGCGTCCACAGTTTGGTTTGATCCGCCAGGCAACACGTGCATTCAATGTACCCTGCGTTGAAATGGAAGGATTTGAGGCGGACGATCTTATCGCAACCTATACTGACCATGCTGTTGCTGCCGGTGGCGATGTTACGATTATTTCATCGGACAAAGACCTGATGCAACTCGTCGGACCCAATGTGATTATGTATGACACAATGAAAGACCGTCGTGTCGGCACAGATCAGGTGATCGAAAAATTCGGTGTGGGGCCGGAAAAGATGATCGACCTTCAATCACTTGCGGGCGATTCAATTGACAATATTCCCGGTGTTCCCGGCATTGGACCGAAGACAGCCGCACAATTGCTGGAAGAGTTCGGGAATCTGGAAACACTTCTTGAACGCGCAGGAGAGATCAAGCAAAACAAGCGTCGTGAAAACCTGCTCGAACATGCAGATGCGGCACGGCTTTCCAAGCAACTGGTTACGCTGCGCAGGGACGTGCCGCTTGAGTTGCCGCTTGAGGCTCTCGCTCTTGAGGCGACAAACGGACCTCAGCTGGTAGGGTTTCTAAAAGGGCTTGGGTTTACCACTATCACCCGAAAGGTCGCCGAAGTTACCGAGACAGATGCAAGTGAAATCGAACCGGACGACATTTCTGTCGAAGGCTATGAAACCGCCAGAGGGCCTGATCTGGACGCACCAGACTTGGTTGGAGAAACCCTGACACCCGCTTCATCCGGGGTTAAAACGCCATCAGACATGGTCGCGCTTCGTAAAGCTGAAGGGCTTGCCACCAAAATCGACCCCTCATGCTATGAATGCATCAGGACAGAGCCGGACCTGCAGAACTGGGTTTCCCGCATTTGGGATGCCGGACTGGTTGCAATTGACACCGAAACGACATCGCTGGATCCCATGCAGGCGGAGCTTGTGGGCATATCGCTTTCGACGGAGGCGGGGAAAGCCTGCTATATTCCCCTTACCCACAAGGACGGGCAGGGCGACTTGCTTGGTGGCGGAATTGCCCCGAACCAACTTGAAACATCGCGAACTCTGGAAATACTGAGACCTGTACTCGAAGTTCTGTCTATCCTGAAAATCGGACAGAACATGAAATATGACTGGCTTGTCCTGGCCCAGCACGGGGTTGAGATGGTCGGCTACGACGACACCATGTTGATCTCTTATGTTCTAGATGCCGGTCGCGGTGGCCATGGAATGGACGAACTTTCAAAACGGCACCTTGGTCATCAATGCATTCCTTACAAGGAGCTTACCGGATCGGGGAAATCGGCCATAACCTTCGATTTTGTTGACATTGACAAGGCCACGCAATACGCGGCGGAAGATGCAGACGTAACCCTTCGGTTGTGGCGCGTTCTCAAACCCAGGCTTGTCGCCGAAGGCATGGCAAGCGTTTATGAGCGCCTTGAGCGACCCCTGATTGATACGGTTGCCAAAATGGAACAGCGCGGCATTACCGTTGACCGGCAAATTCTCTCGCGTCTTTCGGGCGAACTGGCGCAGGCCGCCGCCGCTTTGGAAGCCGAAATTTACCAACTGGCCGACGACAAATTCAACATCGGCTCACCCAAGCAGTTGGGAGAAATCCTGTTTGGCAAATTGGGACTGCCAGGTGGAAAGAAGACCGCAACAGGGCAATATTCCACATCGGCCCAGGTATTGGAGGAACTGGCAGGTGCTGGTCACGAACTTCCCAGAAAAATAGTCGGATGGCGGCAATTGACCAAGCTCAAATCGACCTACACCGATGCTCTGCCCGGTTTCATCAATCGCGACACGGGCCGGGTTCACACATCTTATGCGATGGCATCCACTTCAACAGGTCGGTTTTCGTCATCCGATCCCAACTTGCAAAACATTCCGATCCGCACAGAAGAGGGTCGCAAGATCCGCACGGCCTTTGTTGCTACGGACGGATGTGTTCTGGCCTCCGCGGACTACAGCCAGATTGAGTTGCGGGTATTGGCTCACATCGCAGACATTTCCCAGTTGAAACAGGCTTTTGCCGATGGCCTTGATATTCACGCAATGACGGCCTCGGAAATGTTCCATACCCCGATTGAAGGCATGGACCCGATGATCCGTCGGCGTGCAAAAGCCATCAATTTCGGCATTATCTACGGCATTTCCGCATTTGGGCTTGCCAATCAATTGGGCATCGAACGGTCTGAGGCGTCGGACTACATCAAAATGTATTTTGAGCGGTTCCCGGGCATAAAAGACTACATGGAAACAACCAAGGCCTTTTGCCGCGAACATGGGTATGTTGAAACGATTTTTGGCCGGCGGGCGCACTACCCTGACATCAAGGCATCAAACCCCCAGGTCAGGGCCTTTAACGAGCGTGCAGCGATCAATGCACCCATTCAGGGATCGGCTGCCGACATTATCCGCCGTGCCATGGCACGAATGGATGATGCGTTGCGTGTGGAAAACCTTTCCGCAAAAATGCTGCTTCAAGTGCATGACGAACTGATTTTCGAACTACCGGAAGATGAAGCCGATGATACGCTGTGCGTGGTAAAGCAGGTGATGGAACAGGCAACCCTTCCTGCCCTAAAAATGGCTGTGCCCTTGAAAGTGGATGCCAAGACGGCATCTAACTGGGATGAGGCACACTAATTGTAGAAAGCAGGTACTATGGCCAATCCCGCTCCCGGAGTTGCAAAACACCCGGACCACACCCTGTCGGTTGAACCGGTCGGCAAGACGCTGACGGTGGAAGCAGATGGCCAGATTCTCGGTTCGACAAGCCGGGGCTTGATCCTGCGCGAAGCCAATTATCCGCCTGTGTACTACGTTCCGCGCGATTGCATTGCCGCCGAACATCTGGCGGCAAATGAGTTCAGTACATATTGCCCGTTCAAGGGCACTGCCAGCTACTACGATTTGAAAGTTGGGGGAAAGACACATCACAATGGGCTGTGGTATTACCCCGACCCCTATGACGAAGTTTCGGAAATCCGTGATTTTGTGGCATTCTACCCCAATGTGGCAAGGGTAGGTTAAAGCATATGCTGTCAAACAAAGTTTGTCCCGACCGGGATTTTTGGTTGATCTTGTGGCAACATGGTATCTGCAACGCTGCGATTTTTCTTTAATTGCAGGGAATCAGTTTCTCCGCTAGTAAATGCGCAATGCACCCGTAGCTCAGCTGGATAGAGCGCTGCCCTCCGAAGGCAGAGGTCAGAGGTTCGAATCCTCTCGGGTGCGCCATTTTCGATCTCACGACAGTTTCGCTTTGCTCAACGCCTGCGATGGCACGGGCTGGTCGCCCGGCTCGCTTTTCGCTCGCTGGCGCGTTCGAAGTTTCGCCATCTAAGCGCGCCAAAATTCCGGGTTTTCGCTTCAAGCCAAGGCGGTTTGCGGGGCAACGAAATCATAACCCAATGCTGTCGCCACTGGTTCGCAGGTGACTTTGCCATTCCAGACATTCAGGCCCTCAAGCAAATGCGGGTCAGATTTCAGTGCCTCTTTCCAGCCTTTGCCAGCTAATGCAGAAACAAACGGCAGTGTCGCTGCATTAAGGGCATAGGTCGAAGTTCTAGCAACCGCGCCGGGCATGTTGGCGACACAATAGTGCACGATCCCATCCACTTCATAGGTGGGTTCATCATGGGTTGTAGGCTTTGAAGTTTCAAAACAGCCGCCCTGATCAATCGCAACGTCTGCGAGCACCGCGCCAGCGTTCATGGTAGACAGCATGTCGCGTGTCACAAGTTTTGGAGCTGCGGCACCTGGAATAAGCACCGCACCCACTACCAGATCCGCCTCACTTACTTCTTTCGCGAGTGTTGAGGCGTTGCTCATAAGGCAATTGGCACTTGCCCCAAAATAGGCTTCAAGTTTTTCCAGGGTCGGCAGTGAGCGGTCCAGAATTGTGACATCCGCACCCAGACCGACTGCCATTCGGGCAGCATTGACGCCGACCACTCCGCCGCCAATTATCACCACTTTGCCTGGGGCGACACCCGGTACCCCCCCAAGAAGAACGCCGCGTCCGCCCTTTGATTTTTCCAGGGATGTTGCACCAGCCTGTATGGAAAGTCGACCGGCCACCTGGCTCATCGGTTTTAGAAGCGGAAGACCGCCAGCGGAATCAGTTATGGTTTCATAGGCAATGCAAGTCGCACCACTGTTTACCAAATCGGCTGTTTGATCAGGATCCGGCGCAAGGTGAAGATAAGTGAACAGCAGATGATTTTCACGCAGTCTTGCGCGTTCAACCGCCTGGGGTTCCTTGACCTTGACGATCATCTCCGACTTTTCAAAAACCTCGTCTGCATCTGCGCCTATCGTGGCACCTTTTGCGACATATTCCTCGTCACCTGCCCCGATGCCAATACCAGCGTTGGTCTCAACACACACCTCATGCCCTCTGTTGGTCAGTTCACCGACGCTTTCGGGGGTGAGGCCGACACGATATTCCTGGTTTTTGATTTCCTTAGGGACGCCGATTTGCATGGGAGGCTCCTTGTCGAGGTTGAAAATGAATGTTTGAAGTTCAAACAATAACACTCTGACGCTGGAATTTTGTTCCCATTAATCGTAGAAAGAAACAACTCGCCGAAAATTATTCAATATTTTTCTGAATAATTCGAATTTTCAACCACCAAACGCGAGAGCGATCGTTTGTTGTTCAACAGTTCTGAAATTGCATCTGCCGTTTGCCCGAAACGTTCTTGCACGCAGTTGCATGTTAGCTTGTCCGCAGTTTAAGATTGAAATTGGCAGGGTCAGTGTGCCGAAGATTTTCGGGCGACTGTAGAGGAGACATGCAGCAAATGAGTGACAATGCACCAACATTTGAAATCAAGAATGCGACAATTGCGGATTTGCGGAGTGCGCTGGCAATGGGGATTCGGGATTTTTTGAACGCTCCGTTGTTTGGGTTGTTTTTTGGCAGCGTTTTTGCCGTTGGCGGTCTGGTGTTGTTTTACAGCATCTTCCGCTTGCAAGTATTTTGGCTTGCCTACCCGTTGGTAATCGGGTTTTCACTGGTCGGCCCGTTTGCGGCGACAGGGCTATATGAAGTCAGTCGCAGGCTCGAGCAGGATAAGCCACTGGTATGGTCAGAGGTTCTGGGTGTGATTTGGCTGCAACATCGCCGCGAGTTTGGCTGGATGGCGTTTGTTACCTTGTTTATTTTCTGGATATGGATGTACCAAATACGGACATTGGTTGCGGTTTTCTTCGGTTTTGCCGGTTTCGCAGACCTTTCCGGCTTTCTGGAGGCGGTCTTCACTACTTCAAATGGCTGGACGTTTTTGCTGGTCGGTCACCTGGTCGGGGCAATCATTTCGCTTGCATTGTTTGTGCTAACGGTTATTTCCTGCCCCCTTCTTTTGGACAGGGAGGTCGATTTCGTCACCGCGATGTTGACCAGCATCAGATCGGTTCTTGCCTCACCCGTTGTCCTCGTACTGTGGGGCGGATTTGTTGTGCTGGCAGTGATGTTGTCGGCCGTTCCCGCGTTTTTGGGCTTGCTGGTTGTTTTGCCGGTTCTGGGCCATGCAACCTGGCACCTTTATCGCAGGCTGATTGTATGGCAGTAAGAAACACGCCGGAATACTGCCCTTAGCTTTCCAGTATTCCCGGTAAGCGCAATCCGTGTTCCCTGGCGCATTCAATCGCGCTATCGTAACCAGCATCTGCATGGCGCCAAACACCCGATGCCGGGTCGTTCCACAATACGCGCTCAAGCCGTGCGTCAGCTTCTTCGGTTCCATCGGCACAGATCACGACACCAGCGTGTTGGCTGAATCCCATTCCTACGCCACCGCCATGGTGCAGTGATACCCAGGTTGCACCGGATGCGGTGTTCACAAGCGCATTGAGCAGCGGCCAATCCGAAACGGCGTCAGAACCATCTTTCATGGCTTCGGTCTCGCGGTTGGGTGAGGCGACCGAGCCACTGTCAAGATGATCGCGGCCGATAACGACCGGAGCACTCAACTCACCATTTCTGACCATCTCGTTGAATGCCAGACCCGCCTTGTGCCTGTCACCAAGACCGATCCAGCAGATTCTGGCCGGCAATCCCTGAAACGCAATGCGCTCGCGAGCCATGTTGAGCCAATTGTGCAAATGCGTGTTTTCCGGAAACAGCTCTTTCATCTTTGCATCGGTTTTGTAGATGTCTTCAGGATCGCCGGAAAGCGCACACCAACGGAACGGTCCAATGCCTTTGCAAAACAGCGGACGTATGTAGGCCGGAACAAAACCGGGAAATGCGAATGCATTTTCCAAACCCTCTTCCAGTGCGACTTGGCGGATGTTGTTGCCATAATCCAGGGTTGGCACGCCATCGTTCCAAAAATCGACCATCGCTGCCACATGAACTTTCATCGATGCACGTGCCGCCTTTTCAACGGCTTTGGGGTCGGTTTCCCGTTTCTCGCGCCATTGGGCCATGGTCCATCCCTGGGGCAGATATCCGTTAATCGGATCATGTGCGCTGGTCTGATCGGTTACAATGTCTGGCCGCACGCCGCGATCATGAATCTCGCGAAAGACGTCGGCAGCATTACCCAGCAAACCGATGGATTTTGCTTCACCGGCCTTGGTCCAGCGATCGATCATCTCAAGCGCATCGTCAAGGGTTTCAGCCTTTTCATCCAGGTACTTTGTTCTTAGCCGGAAGTCGATTGAATCGGGATTGCACTCTACTGCCAGGCAACAGGCCCCGGCAAAAACAGCTGCGAGCGGCTGCGCTCCACCCATTCCCCCAAGTCCGCCTGTCAGGATCCATTTGCCTGAAAGGTTTCCGCCATAATGTTGGCGGCCCGTTTCAGCGAAGGTTTCGTATGTGCCCTGTACGATGCCCTGTGTGCCAATGTAAATCCATGAACCAGCTGTCATTTGGCCGTACATCATCAGGCCCTTTTTATCGAGCTCGTTGAAGTGATCCCAATCGGCCCAATGAGGCACCAAATTGGAGTTGGCGATCAGCACCCTTGGTGCATCCTTATGGGTCTTGATGATCGCGACCGGCTTGCCGGATTGTACGATAAGGGTTTCATCCGCCTCCAGTTCTTTCAGGCTGGAAACGATCCGGTCAAAGTCTTGCCAGGTGCGAGCCGCACGACCAATGCCGCCATACACCACCAGTTCGTGGGGGTTTTCTGCCACATCGGGATGCAAATTGTTCATCAGCATCCTCATCGGGGCTTCAGTCAACCAGGACTTGGCGGTAATTTCACTGCCGGTCGGCGGGAAGACGTCGCGCTGGTTGTGACGTGGGTTGTTCATCTTGGTCTCCTCATGATGTCAATGCCCCGCTTAAGGCAAGTTGGTTTAACTCATTCAACATTTCCGAAAGCAAGGGACGAAGCAAACCGGCGCGATCCTTCCTGTAAGACCACGGTGCTTTCTCGTTCATGTAAGAGCGCTGGGCGAGCTCCATCTGGATTGCATTAATACCGTTTTCGGGTTGGCCATAGTGGCGTGTCGCCCAGCCACCCGTGAACCGGCCATTCAAAATCGAATCGAATGATGAACGCAGGGCAATGCCATTGACAGCGGCCTCAATTGCAGGGTTACAGCTTGCGCCATGATTGGTGCCCGTGTTGAAAACAGGCAGTTCTCCATCAAATAGAAATGGGATGTTGGAGCGGATTGAATGGCAGTCATAGAGGATCGCGATCCCGTGAATTGCCCGTACGCGTTCCAGTTCTTCAAGAAGTGCCACGTGATAGGGGCTGTGATAGTTTTCGCGCCGCGCGTCGATCTCATCCGCAGACGGTTCCTGCCCGTCGCACCATATGGGTTCACCGTTAAAATCGGTTGTCGGGCACAGCGTGGTTGTGTTTTGCCCGGGATAAAGTGTTTGTCCGTCCGGGTCGCGATTGGCATCGATCACATAACGATGGACGTGCGATTGCACAATTGTTGAATCAGGTAACAGGCCTTCATAAAGCCTGCCGATATGCCAGTCTGTATCGTCAAGACCTTGTCCACGCCTGTTGAGCCTGGAAAAAAGGTCATCAGGTATCCAGGTGCCGCCGTGTGGCTGACCCAAGACGACAGCGCTGCTTCCACTGACAACTGACAAGACATTCATTCCACCAACTCCGGCATTGAGGTATTTGCTGCTGCGAGCAATGCTCCACTGCTTACCAACCGTGCTGCTTCTTCCAGATCGGGCGCCATGTACCGGTCACCGTCCAATGTCGCCACGGTTTTTCGAAGTTCCCGCAAGACACTGCGCAGTACCGCGCTGGTTGCCAGAGGCGCGCGAAACTCTATTCCCTGTGCGGCGCACAGAAATTCGACCCCCAAGATCTGATTGAGGTTGTCTTTCATTTGCAACAGGCGGCGTGCTCCGTGTGCCGCCATCGAAACATGGTCTTCCTGATTGGCACTGGTTGGGGTCGAATCGGTCACACACGGATTTGCCAGGTGTTTGTTTTCGCTCATCAATGCAGCCGTGGTGACTTCCGCAATCATCAGGCCCGAGTTTAGTCCCGGGTCCGGGGTGAGGAATGGCGGCAAGTCAAAACTCAGGTTCGGGTCAACCATAAGCGCTATTCGGCGTTGGGAGATTGCTCCAATCTCCGATATGGCGAGAGCGATCATGTCGGCAGCAAAGCCGACCGGCTCGGCATGAAAATTCCCCCCTGAAACGATCAGGTTGTCGTCGACCAGAACCAGAGGATTGTCGGTGGCTGCATTTGCCTCGATTTGCAGGGTCGATGCGGCTTGCCGCATTACATCCATTGCCGCACCCGTGACTTGCGGTTGGCAGCGTATGCAATAGGGGTCTTGCACCCGGGCGTCGTCTTCGCGATGGCTTTCGCGAATTTCGGATGAAGCCAGGATTTGGCGCATGGTTTTTGCGGCGTCGATCTGCCCACGCTGCCCACGCAATTGATGGACCATCGGTTGCAATGGCGCCGTTGATCCCATGATGGCGTCGGTCGCCATGGCAGAAACAAGCAGGGCGTTCTGTGCGGCCCGCCAGGCTTCGAACAAACCGGCAAGTGCCAGAGCGGTTGAAAACTGGGTGCCATTAATGAATGCCAGT
Source organism: Rhizobiaceae bacterium (assembly GCA_965230715.1). Lineage (GTDB taxonomy): Bacteria > Pseudomonadota > Alphaproteobacteria > Rhizobiales > Rhizobiaceae > JAALLB01. The sequence goes on from CBDDLK010000001.1 coordinate 448,624, forward strand.
CCTTCCTTTGGGCCCAACTGGATCGGTTCCAGCCCCGCCCGTTTGAGTGCCTCTGCTCCAGGAAGAATGTCGCCGTTGAACTCTGCTGTTCCTTCACCAATGAGGACGGCAGTCATGTGGGCGAGTGGTGCAAGATCGCCCGAAGCACCGACGGAGCCTTTGGAGGGAATGACCGGTGTGACGTTGCGACCAAGCATTTCTTGCAAAAGTTCCACAAGCTTCCAACGCACGCCCGAAGCTCCCCTGCCGAAACTGAGGAGTTTTAGCGTCATCACAAGCCGAACCATCGACGAGGTTACGGGGCGTCCGACCCCGCAACAATGGCTGAGTATCAGATTGCGTTGCAGCGTGGCTGTGTCCTCGCTCGCAATCTTCATTGATGCCAGTTTGCCAAAGCCAGTATTTACCCCATAAACCGGCTGCTCTCCTGCTGCTGCTGCCGCTACCCGCTCGGCTGCTGCTTCAATGTCGGTTCGACATGATGTATCCAGACGAGCCGCCAGATTACCCCAGTAGATTTCGCTCAGTTCTGAAAGGGACACGGTTCCCGGAACGAGTACGAGTTCGCTCATAGGACACCCTCGAAAATTCGTTTGTGGAGGGGATTAAAGCCGATGCGATAGGAAAGTTCTGAAGGATGTTCGACATCCCAAACCGCCAAATCGGCTCGTTTGCCAACCTCAATGGTGCCGCAGTCGGAGATGCCAAGCGCTCGTGCAGCATTTTTTGTTGCACCTGCAAGCGCTTCTTCGGGTGTCATGCGAAAAAGCGTGCAGGCCATGTTCATGGTCAACAGCAGCGAAGTCAACGGCGATGATCCGGGGTTTGAGTCGGTCGCAAGCGCTATTGGCACACCGTAAGAGCGCAGTGCCGCTATTGGCGGCAGTTGTGATTCGCGAAGCGTATAAAATGCACCAGGCAAAACCACAGCGGTGGTGCCGGCCTGCGCCATTGCCGAAACCCCTTCCGTGTCGAGGTACTCGATGTGGTCTGCTGAAAGTGCGCCATAGGAAGCAGCAAGTTTCGCGCCACCAATGTTGGACAATTGCTCCGCATGGAGTTTGACCGGCAAACCAAGCTCCCTGGCAACATCGAAGACGCGCGCGATTTGCTCTGGCTGAAAGGCAATGCCCTCACAAAATCCATCGACAGCATCGACCAGGTGCTCGGTGGCGGCAACCCGAAGGGCTGGTATACATACTTCGTCGATATAGGCATCACTGCGACCAGAATATTCAGAAGGAGTTGCATGGGCTCCCAGGAAACTTGTTTGCACACGAATTGGCCGTTCTTTTTCAACACGACGCGCGACCCGCAGCATTTTGAGTTCTGTATCGAGGTCCAGACCGTAGCCGGATTTTATTTCAATCAGACAGGCTCCCTCTGAGATCAGGGTGTCCACTCTGACGAGCGCATCTTCAAGTAATGCTTCTTCACTTGCTTCTCGTGTCGCCTGTACGGTTGAAACAATGCCGCCTCCTGCCAAAGCGATTTGTTCGTAGGTTGCGCCTTCCAATCTCATTTCGAATTCGCGCGCGCGATTGCCGCCAGCCACGATGTGGGTATGGCAGTCAACAAAAGCAGGCGTTAAAAGGCGCCCGCCGAAATCGATTGATGTTTGTGAACCGAATTGAGAAGGTAGATCCCGCTTTGAACCAGCCCACAAAACCTTGCCTTCTTCGACTGCTAACGCGCCATCTTCTATCAGCCCGTAAGGAACACTCCCGGCAAGCGTCGCGATGTTCACATTGGTTAGCAACATGGCAGATTGCCCTTGTCAAAATTCAGCATTACTGCTTTATGTCTAGACATAATAATTTGTCAAGCGGGAAGTGACATGGCCGGAATTTGGGCTGAACAGGTTCTGACATCGCAGGGATGGCAACAGGATGTCCGGCTGGAAGTGGATTCTGAAGGTCGGATTTCGGGTCTGGCGGCGAATTCCCCACCGACTGGATTCAAGGTGGCCACTCTGTTGCCGGCCCCTGCCAATTGTCACAGCCATTCATTCCAGCGTGCCATGGCAGGACTGACAGAAAAGCGTGGCCCTGATCCATCGGACAGTTTCTGGACCTGGCGCAAACTGATGTACCGTTTTCTGGAGCAAATCACCCCCGAACAGGTCGAAGCCATCGCTGCACTTGTCCAGATGGAGATGTTGGAAGCAGGGTATGGTACGAATGTTGAATTTCACTACCTGCATCACCAAGTCGGTGGACATCCATATGATAATCTGGCTGAACTGGCTGGGCGTGTTGCCGAAGCCGCGTCTTTGACCGGCATAGGCCTTACACTATTGCCGGTACAGTACCAGTTTGGCGGTTGTGACCAACGCCCTTTGAACTCCGGACAATTGAGATTTGGAAATGACCCGGAGCGGTTTGCCCGGTTGGTGGACGCGTCTAAAGGCTGTTTGGAGTCGCTCCCGGCAGATACCAAACTAGGTGTTGCGCCGCATAGCCTTCGCGCTGTCGCTCGAGAGCAATTGGGTGAGGCAGCGACCCTGGTTCCTGATGGCCCGATTCACATGCATCTGGCAGAGCAGATACCTGAAGTCGAAGAAGTTGTAGCGGCATGGGGAGCGCGTCCCGTGGAATGGGCGCTGGACAATCTGGAACTTGATGAGCGGTGGTGCCTGATCCACCTCACCCAGATGAGACCGGAAGAAACCCAGGCGCTCGCCAAGACGGACGTCGTGGCTGGGCTTTGCCCGATTACCGAAGCATCGTTGGGGGATGGCATATTTGACGGCGTGCGTTGGATGAATGAAGGGGGTCGGATTGCGATTGGCTCAGATAGCAATATCCTGATTTCATTGTCGGAGGAAATGCGCGTACTTGATACGAGCCAAAGGGTTCGCGATCACTCGCGCGCCTCGCTTGCCGAACCTGACATTTCGACCGGACGTCGTGTTTTTGAGGGAATTTGCCGCGGCGGCGCGCAGGCGGCCGGGCGTGGTTCGGGAACCATTGCCATTGGCGAGTGGGCGGATTTTCTGGCGCTCGACATGAACCATGTCAATTTGTGTGGCTTGAAAGGAGATACCATTGTCGACAGCTTTGCCTTTGCGGGCGGCAACGAAATGGTTCAGCATGTTTGGTCTGCAGGCAGGCACATGGTGAAGGACGGAAGACATGTGCACAGAGACAAAATTGTGAGCAACTATAAAAATCGCGTCTCTGAATTGCGCGAAGGAATTTAGGCCTAGTATCGTGTGGTCAATTTGTGTCCTGCCCGAAATGTCAGCCTTACGTAGGTGATTGCCTGATTTTGCCACCATGTTGAGCGTTCGGTCAGAAACAAGGGTTGCCCAGCGGTGCAACCCAGAAGTTTGGCCAGTAGCTCATCGGCTGCCGTGGCAGAGAAACTGATTTCTGCATCAGAAAAGGGAACGGTTTCAACCAACCACTCGGTTGGTACATTCTTTGAAAAATCGGCCTCGCCGGCAGCGGGCATGGAAATCAGGTTTATCCATCGATCCTCGTACTGATAGGGAACATCATCAGCATAGTGGATGCAGGTCAAGTGAAGTACCCGATTTGAACTTTTCAGGCTCATTTGTTCCTGCAACCATACAGGAGCATCCGTGACCTCGCGACTGACTAATGCGTAGCGGTATGCCTGACCTGCTGTTTCGATCTCATGGCGTACAACGGGTATCTCAAACTGTGCCTTTCTGCGCGGCGCCATCAAGACACGGGTGCCTACCTTGCGTTTTCGCTCAACAATTCCCTCTTCGGCAAGCTCCTGAACTGCCCGGTTTACAGTAGCACGAGCGCAGCCGAACTCCAGTGCCAATTCAACTTCGTTGGGAATCAAGTCGCCCGGCGGCCAGACACCGTCGATTATGCGGTTTCGGATGTTGTCTTTGACATCCCTGAATGCAATTTTCATGCTTTCCCTTACCGCAATCGCGATTGAAAAAGAACTGCACATTTAAGGTTTGCGAAAAATTGGAGCGGGCGATGAGATTCGAACTCACGACCCTCACCTTGGCAAGGTGATGCTCTACCCCTGAGCTACGCCCGCTCGACAGAAGCTAACCAGCTTCGAGGGCGTTGTATGGCGCAAGGTGACATGAAATGCAACACATTATTTTTCCTGCCATATCAAATTCAATATTGGTGCCGCTATTGAAAATCCCGAAGCTGCGCAATATTGCTTTTGCCAACAACAAGGAACGCCATGGCCATTTCACCACAAGAATTGTTTGAACTGCTCGACAAACTTGGAATCGATACGCAGACCCATGAACATGAAGCAGTGTTCACGGTCGAGGAATCTTCCAAGATAAAGCAGGATATTCCCGGAGGGCACACCAAAAACCTGTTCGTGAAAGACAAGAAGGGCAATTACTTTCTTATCATCCTTGAAGGAAGCGCATTGGTCAAACTGAACCAGGTGCATTCGCTTATCGGGGCAAAGGGGCGGGTTTCATTTGGCAAAGCGGATATGTTAATGGAATTATTGGGTGTTGAACCCGGCTCGGTGACAGCATTTGCTCCGGTGAACGACGTGCAGAACAGGGTAAAAGTTGTAATCGACGAACCCCTTTTGAGGTATGATCTTGTCAATTGCCATCCGCTCAAGAATACCATGACGACAACCATTGCACGGGAGGATTTGTTGAAGTTTCTTGATCATGTAAACCATCCTCCCCAAATTGTAAAAGTATCTACAACCGGAGAAGAGGCATGAGTGGTAATGATTTCAGTTATGGCGGCGGTTATTCCACATCTGGTGGAGCGGCCAATGTTTCTTTTGGTCAGACGCCCGACCAACCGGGCAATCAGCAGATGGCGCCGCAATCAGTTCCTTTGGAAGTAAAGGATATTTCGACCCGCGAATTCGGGCCGGAAGTGATTGAAGCTTCAAAACAGGTCCCGGTCCTGGTTGATTTCTGGGCACCCTGGTGCGGCCCTTGCAAACAACTCGCCCCGGCTTTGGAGGCGGCCGTCGCTGCTACCAAGGGTCAGGTCAAGCTTGTGAAAATGGACATCGACAAGCACCCGGAAATACCCGGTCAAATGGGCATTCAGTCGATTCCCGCCGTGGTTGCATTTGTTGACGGGCGTCCTGCTGACATGTTCATGGGAGCCAAACCAGAAGGCGAGATCAGGGAGTTTATTGCCAAAGTAGCGGGCCCGACTGATGAAGAAAGCCAGATCGAAGCTGCCCTTGAACATGCTGCTGACCTTGTACGGCAAGGGGCTGTTGCGGAAGCCAGCCAGGTGTATGGACAGATATTGCAGTTCGAGCCGGGAAATCTGAAAGCGATCGCTGCGCTGGGACAGATTTACATCTCATCGGACAACCTTGACGCTGCAAGAGCGTTGCTGGCATCGGTTCCAGACGAAGCGCGTTCAAACGCTGAGATCGCGTCACTTGAATCGGCGATTGAACTGGCGGAACAAGCGTCTGGTTTGGGTGATATTGCCGAATTGGAGGCAAAAGTCAGCGCCGATCCGGCGGATCATGCATCGCGGATGGATTTGGCGATCGCCTTGAATGGCTCCGGAAAACGCGAAGAAGCTGCAGATCACCTTCTCGAAATCATGCGCCGTCAACCCGGTTGGAACGATGACGCCGCAAAAACGCAGTTGTTGCAGCTTTTTGAGGCTTGGGGATTGACTGACGAAGTAACGGTGTCGGCCCGCAGGAAACTCTCTTCTCTTTTGTTTTCCTAGTTATTGGCAGCGATGTCATTGATTGTTCGCAAGCAACGGACCCTTGAGTTTTGTTGGTTCTGCGCCAGATGAGACGGTACAAGATGGTTCATTACGGGTAATTGACGTGATCAGAGCAGGGAATGTGGAATATGATTGTGATTGCAAAATGCCGGAGTCTGTTCCGGTGTTTCCGATCGCAGGCGTGTTGTTGCTTCCTGGCGGTAATATGCCACTTAACATATTTGAGCCCCGTTACCTCGAGATGACGGCAGATGTGTTGGCCAGCCATCATCTGGTAGGCATTATTCAGCCCTGCCTTTCGTCCACGGTAGAGGCTAACGGAGATCCGAAACTGTGCAAAACCGGGTGTCTGGGGCGTTTGACAGATTACCAGGAAACCGGCGATGGCCGTTTGCTGATCAGCATTTCCGGCATCTGCCGGTTCAAACTGGGTTCTGAAGTGCCATCAGGCCGCCAATACAGGAAGTTTCGTTTCGACGTGGAACATGCGGATTTGGAAGCACGCGATTTCGGTGATGACGTCGACCGTGAGGCTTTGCTGGGTGCGTTCAGGGATTATGTTGAAACCCACGGGCATACAGCGGACTGGAACATGATCGAAAAAACCGACAATGCGACGTTGGTCACCGTGCTCAGCATGATCAGCCCGTTTGGCCCGGCTGAGAAGCAGGCATTGTTGGAGGCCGACAACCACAAGGCCCGTGCTGAAACACTTGTCGCGATTACGGAAATGGAACTTGCCAGGAATTGCGGTGGAGCCCCGTCGGGTGTCCAGTAAAAGCCGATGACGAAGAAACCGAAGACGGATCCCAAATTGCTGGAGTTGCTGATTTGCCCTGTTTCCGGTGCGAACCTGGATTATGATCCAAAAAAGCAGGAGCTGATTTCAAAACCCGCCAAGCTTGCATACCCCATACGCGATGGCGTTCCGGTTTTGGTATACGGCGAAGCGCGCCAGATGACCGAGAAGGAATTGGCCAAGTACTGACAAGATCAGCAGCATTTGGCTAAATCGCTTCCCCACGCAACAGCCGCGGTGCAGCGCCGGTGTCTCCTGCAGCCCGGTCGATAAACCAGCGCTTTAACCTGGGCAATCGATCGACTATTCCAAGGCCGAAAGTCCGAGCGCCGCGCAGCACAGAGGAATCGTTGGAGAAAAGTCGGTTGAGAACATCGGTTGTGATGCCCATCTGGACCGAATCAAAACGCCGCCAGACCTGATAGCGTTCAAGGACGTCCAACGTGGCAAAGTCCTGGCCGAGGCGATCGGCCTCTACGATTGTTTGTGCGAGCGCCGCAGCATCCTTGAATCCCAGGTTCAGGCCCTGACCGGCGATGGGGTGCACCCCGTGGGCTGCGTCGCCGGCAAGTACAAAGCGGTTGCGCACATACTCGCGGGCTAGTCGAAGCCCCAACGGAAACGCCTGAACCTTGCTGACCAGTTTGACCGCGCCCAGTTTGCGCCCAAATCGTTGTTCCAGTTCTGTTTCGAAAACCAGTTCGTCGGCGGCCACCAGATTGTCAGCGACCCGGCTCGACTCGGTCCAAACGAGCGAAGAACGATTTCCTTTGAGAGGCAAAATGGCGAAAGGCCCGGCAGGCAGGAAATGTTCTTCCGCCCTGCCATGGTGCGGTCTTTCATGCTCGACGGTACAAACAATCCCTTTTTGATCATATGGCCAATAAACGGTCTTGATTCCCGCCTGATCGCGTAGCTTTGACCGAACACCATCACATGCAACAAGCAATCGGGTCTCGATACGTTTTCCTGATGAAAGTTCCACTGCCATCCCTGAAGGTTTTTCTGCGAAGCTTTCGACGCTCTCCTTTTCAAATCGAACAACACCCAATTCTGAAGCCCTGCTTCGAAGAACTTTCACAAGGTCGCGATTTGCAAGCATGTGCGCGAACGGCCCGTCACCTTCCCTGTCGTTGGCGAAGGTAAGAAATACGGGTCTGGTGACATCAGTCAGCTTGCTGTCAGTCACGATCATGTCGGTAATCGGCTGCGCCTTGTCTTCAAGCTGTTGCCAGACACCAAGTTGCGTGAGCATCCGTGAAGCATCTGCCGCGATGGCTGACGACCTTTCATCCTTGTCAATCATTGCATCCCTGGCCGGGTCGACGACCAGGATGTTCAGATGAGGCGCCGAATGGCGGATTGCAACCGCGCAGCTAAGGCCGACATAGCCTCCGCCTGCGATCACGATGTCATAGTGATCATCAATTTTGTTGGCTGTTTTGCGTGCCATGGTTTCGTTCCTGTTTATGGCCGAATACTGGTAAAATGGAACTTGCTACGAAATTATTCAACAAACATGTTGTCTCAGGCCAATTTTTCCTTACGTTTGCCGTCGTCACTCTATGGAAGGCCTGATGTCAAAAGCTGTTGAAACCCTTATGAAAACGCTCGATCTCGAGCGTGTTGAACAAAATCTCTATCGGGGTCAAAGTCCTGATGTCGGCTGGCAGCGGGTGTTCGGCGGGCAGGTTGTTGGTCAGGCGCTTGTAGCGGCACAACGCACCGTAAACGAGGAGCGCCAGGTCCATTCGTTGCATGGCTATTTCATGCGGCCCGGTGATCCAAGCGTTCCGATTGTCTACAATGTGGAGCGGATCAGGGATGGCGGCAGTTTCACGACCAGACGTGTTGTCGCTATTCAGCATGGCAAGGCAATCTTCTCCATGTCTGCCTCGTTTCAGGTTTTGGAACCGGGTCTGGATCATCAGATAAAGATGCCGGACGTTCCACGGCCGGAGGAATTGGCTAGCGAAAAAGAGCTTGCCAGCCAGTTCATAGAGTTTGCTCCCGAACCGGTCAGAAGATACTGGCAGCGAGAGCGGCCCATAGAGTTACGGCCGATTTCGCTGGAGCATTATATCTCAAAGAAGAAACTCGACCCATTTCAGAACATCTGGATACGGGCAACCGGAAAAATTCCAGCCGACGCGGCATTGCATCAGGCGGTACTTGCTTATGCATCAGACATGACATTGCTTGATACCTCGCTTTTTGCCCACGGAAGAGCAGTATTTGATCCCACCATGCAAGTTGCAAGCCTTGATCATGCGATCTGGTTTCATCGGCCTATCAATATGGAAGAATGGTATTTATACAGCCAGGATAGTCCAAATTCGTCCGGTGCACGCGGTTTTACGAGAGGCAGTATATTCTCCGGCGATGGTATCCTTGTGGCTTCGGTGGCCCAGGAGGGGCTAATACGCGAGCGTACAAGGGACATCGGAAAAACCAGACCTTCGGGTGGGTAAGGTACTCCCGCAATTATACCTGAAAATGGTTTCCAACCCGCCCATGGTTAACAGGCGATTAACCTTCGCAGCATAGTTTGTCCGGTAAGTATTCGTGGTAGCGGATGTTTCCTGCTGCCCTGCGCGGAGTGAATAATGCAAATTTCAGACTTGGATACACGGGGAAGCGGTCGAACTGTACAAGAGGGGATCAGCAGTCATTTTTCTGTGGTAACCGGCTTGGTCCTGTTGGTTCTGGTTGCGTTGGCGTTTGCCAGCCTGGCTACATGGAGCGTGAACGACCCCAGCCTTTCCTATGCTACCAAATCCGCACCGGGCAACATGGTTGGCTATCCAGGTGCGGTTTTTGCAGATCTGGTCATGCAGTTTCTGGGGCTGGCGGCGGCGCTCGCCCTGATACCCCCTGCCATCTGGGGATGGTCAAAACTGATGCAGCGCAATATCGGCCATATCAAGATGCGTTGTTTTTTCTGGGTGCTATCCGTCGCGTTTGCAAGTTCTATGTTTGCATGTTTTTCAGTGCCGCAGAGCTGGCCTCTTCCACTTGGCCTCGGCGGATTGGTCGGTGATTCTCTGGTGGGAGTCATTGGGTATTTTTTGGGTCCGGTTAACGGCGTTACTGCATTTTTGTTCGGAGCATCGTTTCTGCTTGCTGGCATGTGGAGCATCCTTGCAGCTTCCAGATTGATCTGGAAAACCGAAAGTGACGAAGTTGCCGAGGAACCCAATGAACTTGCCGATGAGGAATATGATCAACCAAGTTGGCTATTGGGCGCTTTTAGCCACTATCTTTTTGTGTTCAAGAACCGCTTCTTTCAAAAACGCGAAAAAAAACAAGAGGATATTTGGACGGAAGAAGAAGGACCGGGTCTGTGGCAGTCTGTCAGCGGTTGGTTTGCACGACTAACGCAACGTGACGACGATTTTGCACTGCAACCACAGACTTCCGGTTTGGCACATGATCCAAACATGGAACCGATGCCGCATCCAGCTCCGGAGCAACCGTTGGGTTATGGCGAGAACATCTACAATGACTACGAAACACAAGCGGCTGCGCAGGAGTTTCAAGATGTCTGGGATGAGCCGAATGTACAAATCCCCCAGGCAGAGCCGATGGCATCACCTCCGCTGGATGACAAATCGCTGGTGCAACCAATGGCTCCGCCACCAAAACCTTCGGCAAGAACTGTAAGGGAAGCCCAACCCTCGCTTATTGAAACCGTCGAGTTTGAGCTTCCTTCATTGCACTTCCTGCAAGAAAAACCCGAAGTGTCTGCCCACATGCAATTGTCGAGCGAGGCGCTCGAGCAAAATGCGAAATTGCTGGAGGGTGTTTTGCAGGATTTTGGTGTCAAAGGTGAAATTATCAACGTTCGCCCGGGCCCCGTTGTCACGCTCTATGAACTGGAACCGGCTCCCGGGATCAAATCGTCCAGGGTAATCGGTCTTGCAGACGACATTGCCCGTTCGATGTCGGCAATTGCCGCGCGCGTTGCCGTGGTGCCAGGACGAAACGCAATCGGCATTGAATTGCCCAATGCAAATCGCCAAACAGTTTTTTTGCGTGAGATTCTTGCCAGCAAAAACTACGAGGAAGCAAAGGCAAAGCTGCCCATTATTCTGGGAAAAACGATTGGCGGTGAAGCCACCATCGCCGACCTTGCCAAGATGCCTCACCTGCTGGTTGCCGGTACAACCGGTTCGGGTAAATCGGTTGCAATCAACACCATGATCCTTTCGATTTTGTATCGCATGACCCCTGAACAGGTGAAGATGATCATGATTGATCCGAAGATGCTCGAACTGTCGATTTATGATGGCATCCCACATCTGCTGACCCCTGTTGTTACCGATCCCAAGAAGGCGGTCGTTGCATTGAAATGGACCGTTCGGGAAATGGAAGACCGTTACAAGAACATGTCGAAAGTCGGCGTTCGCAATATTGATGGTTACAACAAACGGATTGCTGATGCCGTGAAAAAGGGTGAGCGGATTACCCGTACGATCCAAACCGGTTATGACCGTGACACTGGTGAAGCAATCTACGAGACCGAAGAGCTGGACCTCAGTCCCATGCCATATATCGTTGTTGTGATCGACGAGATGGCCGATCTGATGATGGTGGCGGGCAAGGATATTGAAGGGGCCATTCAGCGCCTTGCACAAATGGCGCGTGCCGCCGGTATCCACGTAATCATGGCGACCCAGCGTCCTTCTGTCGATGTGATAACCGGCACCATCAAGGCCAACTTCCCGACACGGATTTCGTTTCAGGTAACCTCAAAGATTGATTCACGAACCATCCTCGGCGAACAGGGCGCAGAACAATTGCTTGGAATGGGTGACATGCTCTACATGGCTGGTGGTGGGCGCATCCAGCGCGTACACGGCCCGTTTGTGGCCGATGATGAGGTTGACCAGGTGGTCAATCACCTCAAATCCCAAGGCGTTCCGCAATATCTGGAAGCGGTTACTGAGGAAACGGAAGAAGATGCCCAAGACGGTGGAACCCCCGGAACGGATGGTCTTGCGCAATCCAACGACATCTACGATCAGGCGGTTGCCATTGTGCTGCGCGATCGAAAAGTTTCCACAAGTTACATTCAGCGGCGATTGTCAATTGGCTACAATCGGGCTGCGTCGTTGATCGAACGCATGGAACAGGAAGGCCTGATCAGTGCGGCAAATCATGCAGGAAAGCGGGAAATACTGGTGCCTGCTGAAGATGAAACGATCTAAACTGAAAAATGCCACAGTTGGGAACCAAATAGAGGGCGGAAGGCTGAAAGGTAACAGATAATGTTCAAGAAGCTCTTTGTTTCAAAATTGCTGATATTGGCGGCAATCATATTGATGCCGCCACCGCTGACCGCGGCGCAATCGACAGATGACCGGGCAAGGGCTGTCGCGGAGATCAACAATCATTTTGCCAGTGTCCCTACCATGTCGGGCGAGTTCATCCAGTTTGGCCCGACTGGAGAACAGACCGGTGGTGAATTTTACATAAACCGGCCTGGCAAGATCAGGTTTGATTATGAAGATCCGTCCCCGATCATGGTTGTTTCGAATGGCAAGACATTGGGAGTGCGGAACAAGAAACTTAAGACATGGAGCTATTTTCCGCTTCGCAAAACACCCCTCAGTCTTTTGTTGTCTGATCGCATCAAAGTGACGGAAAAAGCAATCCGCTCGGTCGAGGCTGGCGAAGATGTGACAAAAGTCGTCATGGGGGACAAGAAGCTGTTCGGCGATTCCCAGATTACGTTGTTGTTCGACCCTGACAGCTATGACCTGCGTCAGTGGTCCATCAAGGATGCCCAGGGTAAGGAAACCGTGGTCATGCTTTTTAATGTCCAAAAGAATGTTAAACTTTCCGACAAGCTTTTCAAGATCAGGAAAAAAGCAAGAAACTTTGAACGTTAGTCACTGGCTGATTATTAACCGGTAACCGATCAAGTTTTGGGTTGAGGAATCCGGTCCCGTCTGCAAATGTTGGACGACCACTTTCTGACGGGCCAATCAATGTCATTCAAATTAGCTACCTGGAACATCAATTCCGTGCGTCTGCGCATCGGTATCGTCGAACAATTCTTGCGCGAACATTCACCCGACATTTTGTGCCTTCAAGAGATCAAGTGTCAGAACGACCAGTTTCCTTTTAAAAATTTCCAGGCGCTAGGCTATGAGTACATCGAAGTGCATGGTCAAAAGGGATATCACGGGGTCGCCACTGTCTCACGGCGACCACTCATTGAAGCATCAAGCACTGACTATTGTCAGATGGGTGATACGCGGCATCTTGCGACCTCGTTCGAAGCGGGTGGCAAGCAATTGCGGGTGCACAATTTTTATGTTCCGGCCGGTGGTGACGAACCGAATCCCGAAACCAACCCCAAGTTTGATCACAAGCTCAAGTTCCTGGATGAAATGAAAAGGCTTGATGTGAACGAACAAGGCGCTGAATGCATTCTTGTCGGTGACCTGAACATCGCGCCACATGAAAACGATGTTTGGTCACACAAGCAGTTGCTGAAGGTCGTTTCGCATACACCGCTGGAAACCGAACTTCTCGATACCATTCGTGATGATGGTGGGTGGGTCGACCTTGTCCGCGAAAAAATTCCGGACAACAAAAAAATATTCAGTTGGTGGAGTTATCGGGCGCGTGATTGGGAAGTTTCGGACCGGGGAAGGCGGCTTGACCATATCTGGTCTGCTCCATCACTTTCCGGTCAACTCAACTCAATTGATGTTATGCGCGCTGCCAGGGGGTGGGAAAAGCCGTCCGACCATGTGCCGGTATTAGCTGAGTTTGATCTGGATTAGGTCTGGTTTTGTTTTCCAGTCAGGCGGCAGTCATTGTTCGAACCGGTCGGTGATTTTCAATAACTCCAAATCAAAGTCAGATACCGATCTTGAGATTCTTTTGAACAGGGTCGTGGCAAGTTCCGGAAATTCGTTGAGTGTGCGCAGAACAGTCTCACGGTGAACGATCAGGATTTCGCAATCGCGAATTACGGTGGCATCGCCCGAACGCTTGTTGGCTGTGATCAGCGAAAGCTCTCCCATCAAGCTGCCCGGTCCCAAGAGCGTAGTATGAAGGCTGCCATCTGCTTTTGGGATAGCAATTTCAACACTTCCCGACAAAAGGACTATGCCGTCATGGGCATCGTCACCATCCCGGAACAGGACTTCTCCGGAAGGAACAGTCATCTTCTCGCTGCCAAAAGCGACCAGTCTAAGCTGGTTTTCATCAAAGTCTGAAAAAAAGCTCACCCGAATCAAGGTGGATATGTCTGTTTCCAACGACATCGAAAACCCCGGTCGACGGCAACTGTGCAAGCGCCCTATGGAACGAGCTTATACCCTCCGCCTTCGGTGACAAGCAATCTTGCATTTGAAGGTTCTTTTTCAATCTTCTGTCGAAGCCGGTAAATGTGTGTTTCCAATGTGTGTGTCGTAACACCGGAGTTGTATCCCCAAACCTGCTCGAGCAACTCGTCACGACCGATAACCTTGAGTTCCGCGCGATACAGGTATTTCAGTATCGCAGTTTCCTTCTCAGTCAGGCGAATTTTGGTTCCGTCTTCTTCGGTCAATATTTTTTGTGACGGGCGGAAACTGTAAGGACCAATCGTGAAGATGGCATCCTCGCTGTGCTCGTGTGTGCGCAACTGCGCCCTGATTCGAGCCAGCAGCACAGCGAACCGGAAAGGTTTGGTGACATAATCATTCGCACCTGATTCCAAGCCAAGTATGGTATCTGAGTCTGTGTCATGGCCGGTAAGCATGATTATGGGAGCCCGGAACCCGCTCTTTCTGAGCAGCTTGACCGCTTCCCGACCGTCCATGTCAGGAAGGCCAACATCCATTATCAGCAGGTCAACATGTTCCTTTTTGGCTTCTGCCATTCCAATTGTTGCGTTCTCCGCGGTTCGTACCTCGAACTCTTCATACAGCGCAAGCTGATCTGTAATCGCTTCTTTCAGATCATTGTCATCATCGACCAGCAGGATAGAACGAATTGCCATTTTTGTTTCCCGATTAAACATACACAGGTATCGTTGCCTGATATAATGCTGCTTCATACATATTAAAGTTCTGTTCGTACTGATACACGTCCATGTGATCAAGAAAAGAAAAATGTCAGCAATGTTAGAGCATTAATAGCAGGGTGGTAACGCGTTGAATCTGATTGTTCGCAGGAAACCGGGTTTTGAACGCCACAGGGGATTGATCTCAACGCCACTTGGCGAAACCGATTGTTCGTTGGGCAAGGCCGGAATAACCACCAGAAAAAGGGAAGGCGATGGCGCCACACCTTCTGGAACCCATGAAGTGCTTTACGGCTATGTACGCGATGACCGATGGCCAAGACAGCGTTCTGAACTATCGCTGGAACCCATTCACCCAAACGATGGCTGGAGCGATGACCCTGCGTTTCCCGCTTATAACCGTCCTGTCAGGCTTCCCTTTCCGGGAACCCATGAAAAACTGATGCGGGAAGACCGTTTGTATGACATTTGCCTGGTCCTCGATTATAACATTTCGTCGACTGTTCGTGGCCGTGGAAGTGCGATCTTCTTCCATCTTGCCAATGAACAGATGGGTGCGACAGAGGGTTGCATTGCCTTGGAACCTGATGCAATGAGGCGACTGTTGGGGATCATAAGATCCGGGACAAAAGTGACCATTTTGCCCGGTTAGGGACATGTTATTGAGGGTTTGGCTTTGGACGTGATCCGAAGATTGCCGAACCGACACGTACATGGGTTGCGCCGAACTCGGTCGCGGTCAGGTAGTCTGCGGACATGCCCATGGACAGTTTTTTCAAATCGTGTTTGCGACTGATCTCTCGCAGCAGGGCAAAGTGGGGACCCGGGTTCTCTTCAAACGGTGGAATACACATCAGACCCTCAACGGACAACTCAATATCGTTCAGGCACCAGGAAATGAATTCGTCGGCTACCTCCGGAAGAATACCAGCTTTCTGCGGTTCTGCGCCGGTGTTGATCTGGATAAACAGTTTGACGGTTTTTTGCAGGTTGCGCATTTCGTTGCGGATAGAGTTGGCAATTTTTTCGCGATCAACTGTCTGGATTACGTCGAACAAGGCCACTGCATCACTTGCCTTGTTGGATTGGAGCGGGCCGATCAGATGCAGTTCCAGGTCATCAGCCAGGGTTCTAAGCTGCGGCCATTTCCCCTGTGCTTCCTGAACGCGGTTTTCACCAAACACTCTGGCACCTGCCGCGATAACCGGCGCAATGGTTGCTGCATCAAAGGTTTTTGAAACCACAACAAGCTCTGGAGTTGCCTGATTATATTTCGCGGCGTGTTGCTCCAGTTCAACAAGAAGGTTTTGGTAGTTTTCGGCTGCAATTGGCATCGAACCACGGGTTTGCTGAGTGCTAAGGTTGACCCTGCAAGCAAATTCTGCTGAAGGTCGGATTTACAATTGAAATATCGCATCATCTACAGGTTGCAAGCAAAAACCCGACATGACCACTGATCGTTACAATCCACGCGAAACCGAGCCGCATTGGCAGAAGGTGTGGGAAGAAAGCAAAATTTTTGAATCCACAACGGAAGCTGAAACAGACAGGCCCCCGTATTATGTGCTTGAGATGTTTCCTTATCCGTCGGGCCGGATACACATGGGCCATGTGCGAAATTATGCGATGGGAGACGTGGTCGCCCGCTACAAGCGTGCCAAAGGGTTTGAAGTCCTGCACCCGATGGGGTGGGATGCATTCGGTATGCCGGCCGAAAATGCGGCAATGAAAAACAAGACCCATCCAAAGGGTTGGACTTATGACAACATCGCGACCATGCGCAAACAGCTAAAGAGCATGGGTCTGTCCCTGGACTGGTCGCGCGAGTTTGCGACTTGTGATGTGGAGTATTACGCCCAGCAGCAAAAACTCTTTCTCGATTTTCACAAGCACGGTCTGGTTTATCGTAAGAACGCCAAGGTGAACTGGGATCCGGTCGACATGACCGTCCTTGCGAATGAGCAGGTGATTGATGGCAAGGGTTGGCGCTCTGGCGCCGAGGTGGAGCAGCGCGAACTGACGCAATGGTTCTTCAAGATTACTGACTTCTCAGACGAATTGTTGGAGGCGATTGACGGGCTGGATGATTGGCCTGAAAAAGTGAAGTTGATGCAGTCCAACTGGATTGGCCGTTCGCGCGGCGCTCAGGTCAAGTTTCCCTTGGTAAAGAAAGAAGGCATTTCAGCTAAGGAACTGGTTTGTTTTTCGACAAGGCCCGACACGCTCTATGGTGCCAGTTTCATGGCGATTGCAGCCGAACACCCGATTTGCCTTGAGTTGGCCAAGTCAAATCCGCAACTGGAAGAATTTGTCAGGGAATGCCGGAAAACCGGCACTTCCGCAGCAGACATTGAGAAGGCCGAAAAGAAGGGCTTTGATTTGGGGTTGACCGTTGCTCATCCATTTATCGAGGGCAAGGAACTGCCGGTTTTCGCGGCGAACTTCGTGCTGATGGACTATGGTACAGGGGCAGTGTTTGGCTGTCCTGCGCACGATCAACGCGATCTCGACTTCGCCCGAAAATACGATCTGGAAGTCACATCTGTAGTTGCAACCTTGGAGAATCCCGAGACGCCGGTTGCGGTGGAAAACGAAGCGTTCGTTGATGATGGGGTTCTTGTCAATTCCGGTCCCATGAGCGGCAAGCGCAAGGCCGATGCCATTGACACCGCAATTGATGTGTTGTCCGAACGGGGTCTGGCCGAGGAACAAATTCAGTTCCGCCTGCGTGACTGGGGGATTTCGCGGCAACGTTATTGGGGCTGCCCGATCCCGGTGGTTCACTGTCAAAAATGTGGTGTTGTGCCCGAAAAAGAAGAGAACCTGCCGGTGACGCTTCCTGACGATGTAACGTTCGATGTCCCCGGAAATCCGCTTGACCGACACCCGACATGGCGTGACGTGGCTTGCCCTGTTTGCGGTGGGCCTGCAAAACGTGAAACCGATACGATGGATACTTTTGTTGATTCATCGTGGTATTTTGCACGGTTTATTACGCCGCATGATGAAGCGCCAACTGATCCGCAAAAGGCGAACAAATGGCTGCCGGTTGACCAATATATTGGTGGCATTGAACACGCGATTTTGCATCTGCTTTATTCGAGGTTCTTTGCCCGCGCGATGTCGATTGCCGGACATATGGATATCAAGGAGCCCTTCAAGGGATTGTTTACCCAGGGCATGGTGGTTCACGAAACCTATGGCTCAAAGAACATGGGGTGGTTTCAACCATCTGAATTGAACATTTCTGAAACCGATGGCAAACGGGTCGCCACACGATTGGACAATGGCGAGAGCGTCCCGATTGGCGGCATTGAAAAAATGTCAAAGTCAAAACGCAATGTGGTCGATCCGGATGACATTATCGAAACCTATGGTGCTGATACCGCCCGCTGGTTCATGTTGTCGGATTCGCCGCCTGATCGTGACGTGGAATGGACCGATGCCGGTGCAGAAGGGGCTCACCGGTTTGTTCAACGCGTCTGGCGGTTGGTTCATAGCTGGGCTCCAGCGCTCTCTGCTGTTTCATTGCCGTACGGAAATTCGACGGACGCAAAGGTTCAGGAACTGCGAAAAGCATCGCACAAGACACTCAAGGCAATTGGCGAAGACATCGATCGCCTCGGGTTTAACCGGGCGATTGCGCGGATCTATGAGCTGGTCAATGTGCTATCTTCATCGGGGAATCCGGAAAACGCGAGTAACGACCTTAAATCGGCCATGAAGGAAGGTTTGGATTTCCTTGTGCAGGAAGTTGCGCCTTATATGCCGCATTTGGCTGAGCAGTGCTGGCAAGAGCTCGGAAACGAAGGGTTGATTGCCGAACAACCGTGGCCCCGGTTTGATGAGGCGATGGCGAAGGATGATGTGATCGTGATGCCGGTTCAGATCAATGGTAAGAAACGGGCAGATTTGAGCGTTGATCCGGAAGCGACAAAGGAACAAATAGAAAGTGCAACTATGCTGCTTGATGTGGTAGTAAGACATCTTGATGGCAAATCACCGAAGAAGGTGATTGTGGTACCGAAGAGAATTGTGAATGTCGTTATCTAGTTTGGCAGATGTTTCAGGTGCAGCCTTTGCAAGGTTGATGGCTTTGGCGTTTGTCCTGGTGTTGTCGGGTTGCCAGTTTGAGCCTTTGCATGGTTCCGGTTCCGCATCAGGCTCGCTTGCCGGCCTTGATCAGGTTGGTGTTGCCCCGGTTGACACACGCGTAGCCCAAAGGGTGCGTAATCATCTGCTGTTTCTGTTGAATGGCGGGTTTGGTGTCGGGCAAAATGCCTATGAGGCAAAGTTGAGGGTAAGTGACCAAAACAAGCAATTGGCATCCGTGCCAGGTGAAGATACAACCTCTGGCACTGTCACGGTATCTGTTTCCTATGATTTGGTGGAAGTGGCCACCGGCAAAGTGATTGCTTCGGGAAACCGCAAGGCCTTTGCGTCATATGACAGAACCAGTCAGGTGTTTGCAGATGAAAGAGCGGCGCTTGACGCACAGAACCGTGCTGCCAGGGAAGCGGCTGAAGCCTTGCGGTTGGCAATTGCCTCCGACCTCAAGCGTATAGGAACCTGATCGTGTGCGATGGTTGCTCTGAAGGCAAAAGACGCTGATCGCTTTATCAGGAAACCTCATTTCGAGCAAAAAGTTGTTCTGATCTACGGTCCCGATGCGGGGCTTGTTGCCGAGCGCGCTGACATGTTGGCAAAAGCTTCAGGTGTTGACCTTTCCGACCCGTTTTGCGTCATTCGTCTTGATGCGGACGATGTGGCAAGTGATGTGGCACGTCTTGCGGACGAGGCGCATACGATTGGCATGTTCGGCGGAAAAAGGTTGATCAGGATTTCCGGGACAACACGAAAAGATCTGGCAAAGGCAGTTGCGCCGGTGCTGGATTTTCCGCCGGAAGATGCAATCATTCTAATTGAGGCTGGTGATCTTAAGAAAACCGCCGGTTTGAGAAAGAAGTTGGAGGCTAGCAAACAGGCGATTTGTCTCCCCTGCTTTCAGGACAATGACGCCGCACTTGAGCAGTTGATTGACGAGGAAATACTGTCCCGCGGTTTGAAAATGGATCATGAAACCAGGCAGGAGTTGAAATCCATGCTTGGAGACAATCGCATGTTGTCGCGCGGGGAACTTGCAAAACTTGCCCTTTATTGTGAAGGCAAGTCCCATATTTCTCAGGAAGATGTACGCAGCATCGTTGGTGACGCCTCGGCCCTGGTTCTGGACGATGTGATTGATGCCGTGGGAACAGGTAACCCGGAACGGTTGCAGACCTTGCTTCCAAAGGCTCTCGAAAGCGGCCATTCACCCGACATGATTGTTTATTCCGTGTTACGGTATTTCCAAACCTTGCACTCAGCGCGTGCAACCATGGAGAAACGACGCCAACCTGCAGCAAGTGTGATTGGAGGTTTGCGCCCACCAGTTTACTTTGCCCGCAAGGAAGCGATAAGAAAAGCCCTTACAAACTGGCCTCTTAACAGGCTTGGAAAAGCACTTTCAAGACTTGATCAAGCCATTCTTGATTGCCGTAAGCAATCGAGCGCCGCCGGTTCCATTTGTAGTACAACCCTGCTTTCGCTTTGTCTTGAAGCCCGGATATTGGAAAACAGGCGCTAGAATTTAACGCAGTGTTAACCAGCGAACTGGCAATTTGGCGTCGGGGTAGTGATTCCCGTCGGAGAAAAAACATGGTTGCAAAACGCAAAGCAGAAGTAACCGAGTATCAAGCACAGACAGCGCCTGTTTCCGAGGCGGACGTGCTGAGTCAGTTGATGAACGATCCCAAGGACGGGGTTGCAGTGGGCGAAAGTTTGCCTGAAATGCAGCGGGCAAGAATTGCACAATTCTGCTATCAGCGAGTTCATATGCGTGAACTGGGCCTGCGATTGGCAAGTACCTGCGGATTGAATTCTCTGAAGGCGGCATTTGGGCGTGGTGGCGAGGTTGTATACCAGCAATCGCGTGACGTGGATGCTACCATGGGGGCGCTCAAAAACAGTCCGGGCAGCCAACCACCCAAACCGGTTACCCTTAAGGGAACAATCACCGGTCGTTAGCAGGGTGTCTGCATGAAAGCGGGCAAACGCTTCGATGCGATCACATATATTTCACTTGCAATACAGATAATTGAATTGGGGGGCTAGCCGCCAAGTGGCATAATTGACGCTGGGGAATATCCCGGAGTCAATTTCCATGACAGAACTAGCGACCAACATACCCTTCAAGATCAGCACCTCCGATCCGGTTGCGGCGATTGTTGCTGAGGAACCGATTGT
Source organism: Rhizobiaceae bacterium (assembly GCA_965230715.1). Taxonomy (GTDB): domain Bacteria; phylum Pseudomonadota; class Alphaproteobacteria; order Rhizobiales; family Rhizobiaceae; genus JAALLB01. The sequence goes on from CBDDLK010000001.1 coordinate 469,424, forward strand.
CATTGGCCAACTCGGTCAGGCTTTGGACGGTAGCATCGCGACCAGAAGTGGTGATTCTAAATACATCAACTCGAAAAGCGGATTGATGCATTTGCACCGACTGAGAAGTGCGGTTGATGCGGTTATCGTCGGCGTTGAATCGGTCAACATGGATGATCCCAAACTCACGGTACGGCTGTGTGCAGGCGAAGATCCGGTCAAGGTCGTGATTGATCCAAACAATCGGGTCAACACAGAAAGTGAGATGTTTCGCTGCACGAAAGCGAAGATTGTGATTGTGACAGATCAGGGTGTCGAGCACACCGCGAAGGGGCGTGCCAGGGTAGTGAAAATACCAAGGAATCAGGACGGGATTATTGATCCGGTCGAGATTGTTCGCGTCCTTCGCAAACTTGGCATGAAACGGATATTGGTTGAAGGTGGGAACAAAACCCTCTCAAAATTCATTGACGCGGGAATTCTTGATCGTTTGCATCTGATTGTTGCTCCGATGTTGATCGGAGCAGGTGTAAGTGGACTTGCATTGGCCAAAGTCCTCCAACTCAAGGACGCAATTCGCCCGGAAGTCACTGTGCATCCGTTGGGTTCCGATATCGTTTTTGATTGCAAACTGTCTAGTTGAGTTTCAAGAGCGGTTTAAACGGGCAAAAAAATCTGTATGGCCGACAATGAGTCGGGATTTGCCCGTCCGGATCATCCGCATTCTGAACTGAAGCCATTCGTCCAGCTCCGTTTTGGTTTCTGGTGAAAGCTCAAGTGCAGCCTGATGCCATCCCGTCAACAGCTGATGTTGAAACTCGTGATGATTGCCTTCGACACACCAATCCGAAGAACCGGTATCAACAACAAATCCGGCATTGCGGAAGGTTTCGACAGACTGCTGCGCGGAACTTGGCCCCATTGCAGGTCCAAATCCCTTGTCGGTTTTCTGGTGCATATCAAAAAGCTCGCATACAGCCGCATCCAACGGATGAACCGGGCTTAGTGACTTGTTTCCGTTGTAAGTGATGGCGGCGTAGAACGGCGTATTGTTGTGCGCCAAAAGGTCGACAAGGTGTTCAAGCCATGTTTGTGATACAAGGTCCAGAAATGCGGACGTGGTAACCAGATCTGGATTGGTGTCCAAGACAGGTTCGAGGGTCTGCGCAAGATCGACCTGCTCCACCGTGGTGTTGCCATGTTTGAAGGTGGCTTGCGCATGGGAAAGAAGGGTGGGATCGTTGTCGAGCAAACGCCAGTTTGCTCTGACCGCCAATTTTTCCTGCAAAGCCCGAAGCGTAGAACCGGTTCCACCGGCAATGTCGGTGACCGAGATTTCTTCCCTGTTCCGGAAGTAGTCGTTTATCGCATTGAGTACACTGTTGTTTCTGGCCCCAAGGTCCACCGGTTCACGCAATGAAAGCCAATGTGAAGAAAACAGGTTCATGAAAGCTCTTTCAGGTGTGTCAAAAACATATCTGCTGATTGTTGCCAGTCGGGGAAAGCAGATGCTGCGCTCATTGTTGCATCTCGATATTGTTGACGTAGGTCATGGTCGCTAACCAGGCTGCGTATGGCCCTTGCCAATGCATTGCTGCTTCCAGGTTCAACCAACATTCCGCAATTGCCAGGAACGGTCTGTGGAATCGCCCCTGCCGTTGTAGAGATAATCGGAAGGCCGCGAACGATGGCCTCAGCCAACACCATTCCATACCCTTCGTAAAGCGAGGGAAGTACAAATATGTGCGCCTTGGTATAAGCTTGTTCGAGCTGCATGGGTGCAATCGCCCCGTGAAAACAGATGTGGTCTTCCAATCCATAATGGGAGACTTGCTGCTTCAAACAATTTGAAAGCTTGGCGTCATACTGCTCGGAGCCGTAACAATCCAGCTTCCAGTCCAATCCCTTGAGTTGTGCAAGCGCTTCGACAAGGAACCGATGCCCTTTGCGTTCTGTCAGGGAAGCCACGCAAATCAACCGGACCGGGCCTGTTTTCCACGGCTCTGCGACCGACCCGCGGTTCACTCCGGGTTCTGCGACTTTAACGCTTTTGGGGTCAAGGCCAAAACGTTCGACTACGGTGGCTGCTGTCGCGCGACTTGTGGTGATTGCCCCACGCGTGAAGGCCAAGCCTTCGCGTTCCGTTCGTTCCAGAAGCTGTTGTTTCCGGGAACTGAGGCCGTTTTCAAGACATAGCGGATGATGGATCAACGAAACCACAGGGGCCTTGAGTGATAGCAGTTCCAACATTTTTGGGGAACCGCCACCGGCCAAGCCATCAACTACAACATGGTCAAACTCACCAAGTTCTTCGCATATCTGAATTGCGTGCTGTCGATCATGGCGGTCTGGCAAGGGGTATTGGCCGGGCAGGCTAATTACTTTGACCAATACGCCGTTGTTTCGCCAACAGGCAATGATGTTTTTGTCGTATTGATAACCCCCGGTTGGCTGGTCAAGTTTACCGGGTACAATAAAGGCTATTCTCATGACGGGTTCAGTGAAGCTTCGAACCAGGCTTTTGCCACATGACTTTCATGCAACGTTATTTTGAGCGCCGCAAGCTCGCCGCCTTCCCGACCCAAACCACCTCCTCTGGCTACGTTCGCCATTGCTTTCCAAATATGCCTGCAAAGAAACTCCGTCGTTGTGTTCTCACCGGCAAATTGGGGAATTTCATCGAGGTTTTTGTAGTTCAGCGGAGCCAGTATGGTTTGCAGTGCTTCGTGAGCCGCCCCGATGTCGATCACAACATTGTTGTCGTCAAGTGTTTCCGAGAAAAAACAGGCATCGACGACAAATGTGGCACCATGCAACGCTTGAGCTGGCCCGAACATCTTGCCACTGAATGAGTGGGCTATCATGATATGTTCTCTTACTTCGACCGCATACACAGCAGTTCTCCTTGTTCCAATCTGTTATTTGTAGATGATCAAAGGACAAAGTGCCCCGGATGCCGGATCAAGCAACGCCGACATTCGTTCAGGCAGTTCCTGAAACGCAATGTGAGGGTTGAGCAATTGAGCAAGCTTGGGATCATCAAGCTTTTCCATCGCCAGGCGCAGCCGCTGGGAATTTGTGCAATTGTTACGTTTGGAAGGCGATACTGAGCCAACTTGACTTGAGATTATCATCAAGCGCTTTGAATGGAAGCCGCCGCCCAGTGTCAGATTGACCTGTTGGTCCCCATACCAACTCATTTCTATAATCCTTGCTTCAAAACCTGCATTGTCGATCGCGGTTTGAAGCCCAGACCCCGATGCCGATGTGTTGAAGATGGCGGAATATTCCTGTTTGCCTGCACCTATTTCGTCCACCAACGAGAAGACCAGCCCAATTGCTTCCGCAATTTCGCGTTTGTCCGGATTGATGTCCGAAATTGTTGTTGTGATACCTTCCCTGCTCGCCAAGTATGCTGTCAGCAGGCCAACCACTCCCGCGCCAATCACGAGTACGTTGTCACCGGTTTGCAGCTGCGCATCCCAAATGCCGTTAAGTGCGGTTTCCATGTTGGCAGACAACACGGCCACGTCGCTGCGAATGTGGGACGGGACAGACGTTGCCCGGTTTTCGGAAATTGTGAAGTGAGTGTGATGGGGATGCAATGCGAAAACCAAGTCGCCCGTTGCCAGCGTTTTTACTTCGGGCCCTGTTTCAACCACAAGTCCGGTACAGGCATAACCATAGGAGACCGGAAATGCGAATTCTCCCGACTGGTTTGGGCATTTCATGCTCTCCCAACAGTTGCTCGGAACCCTGCCATTGAATACAAGCCGCTCCGTTCCGGTGCTGATGCCGCCGTAGCGTGTTTCAATCAGCACTTGACCTGGACCGGGTTTCAAAACCGGTTCCTGTCTGATGGCTGCAACGCCTTGTTCTGGAAAGAATAATTGAAAAGCAGAGGTCACGTTATTTTGATTGTCACGGAGTTTTTGTGCAGTCGGGTTCAACAAATTTGAAGTTATACCTTTTGCAGCAAAGTTTGTCAGAATGTCGTCACAAAGAACGTGTCTGAGAAATTTGTCAAATCGCAATTCGTTGAACAGTAAGGGTGTTGTGTGAGTATTTTCGGCCGCCGTTTTGTATTTCTGTCGCTGGTGTTGGTGTCTGCTGGCGCATTGCTGGTGTTGATGGCATACGCCTTGTCAAAAGACGGGTATGCCTGGCCCGAGTTTGTTCTGTTATTGTGTTTTGCGGTAACCTTGCCCTGGACGGTAATTGGATTTTGGAACGCAGTGACGGGATTGCTGTTGATGCGGTTGACAGATGACCCTGCACAACATGTTTTTCCCGCGCTGGAGCAATTGGACCAGCAATGTCCGATTACGTCAAAAACCGCGGTTGCGCTTTGCGTACGCAATGAAGATGTCGCAATGGTGCGTCGAAATCTGGAAACCATGATCGACGGTTTGGTGACAGCAGGTGAGGCCGACCGGTTTCATTTCTTTGTTCTCAGCGATTCTTTCGATCCACAAACAATCCGCGAAGAAGAAGCCGCAGTTCATTTTCTGAAAACAAGATGGACCGGACTTGCAGATATTACCTATCGCCGCCGTGATGACAATGCCGGTTACAAGGCTGGCAACATTCGCGATTTTTGCGAGCGTTGGGGACACAATTATGAGTTCATGCTGACCCTTGATGCCGACAGTGTCATGTCTGCGCAGACCATTTTGCGAATGGTACAGATAATGGAACAGAATGAGCGGGTCGGGATTGTTCAAAGCCTGGTTGTCGGGTTGCCCTCCGTTAGCCCGTTTACCCGTGTCTTTCAGTTCGGGATGCGCTTGGGAATGCGCTCTTACACATTGGGGAGTGCCTGGTGGCAGTCAGACTGCGGCCCGTATTGGGGACACAACGCCTTGTTGCGCATGAAACCGTTTGTGGACCATTGCCATTTGCCCAAACTGGCCGGGAGAGGACCGTTGTCCGGATGGATATTGAGCCATGACCAGGTCGAAGCGGTTTATATGCGCCGTGCCGGATATGAATGCAGAGTACTTGCAGAGGAATGCGATTCCTTCGAAGAGAACCCGCCTCATATTTTGGAATTTATCAGACGGGACTTACGGTGGTGTCATGGCAACATGCAGTATTTCAAGTTGCTGTCGGAGCCGGGCCTTGAGTTTACGAGCCGGATCCAGCTGGTGTTGGCAATTTTGATGTTCATCGGATCACCAGCCTGGATGCTTTTTGTGACGATTGCAACGGCATCGCTCGCGATGCCAGAGTACGTGCCGGTTTCAATGCATATTGAACAGGCAGGCTTTCCGCTTTTCGTTATTGTAATGACCATGGTGTTTGCACCCAAAATTGCTTCGTTTGCCGATACAATTCTCGACAGGCAATTGCGCAACCGGTTTGGTGGTTTAGCAAAAACCGTTTTGAGCTCTGTCACAGAATTTGTGTTTTCAATGCTGTTGGCACCAGTCGTGGCAATAGCTAACACAATATTCTTGTTCCAGTTGTTTGTTCTGAAAAAACCCAAGTCATGGGCTGCCCAGTCGCGCGCGGCAGGTTCATTGCCTTTGGGGCTTGTAACCTGGCATCTTTGGCCCCAAACACTGTTTGGTGGCATCGGACTGGCGGCAGTGATGGCGAGCGAATACTCAGGCCTGTTCGTCTATTTGTTTTCTTTGCCGGTATTTCTCGGGCCTCTGATATCGATTGGCTTGGGCAGGCTGACATCCAGCAAGTCGCTCGGCTTGCTGCTTGCCAAATGGGGCGTTTGGCAAATACCTGAGGAATTCCGCACACCGGAAGTAGTTAGCAAGCTGACTTTGCCCGCAGTTCTGCCGGATGTCGGGCAGCAATCAATGTTTGCGGAAGGAATGGTGCATCCGGCAGGTCACAAGCCGACGAATGCTCAAATCGATCCTGCTGAATAAATTCAGAATTGAACTTTCAAGCTTATGGCAGGATTGTCAGACTTTAGTGTCTCGTTACCATGGGCAGACCTGGAGCGATCTCGACCTGTGAGCCCGTTTCCTGATCTGAGGCCATTTCTTCTTTCTCACGGCGCAGCTTATTGGCCTCAAATGATTTCTCGCGTAACGCTTTACGGTGTTTGCCTTGCTTGGCCCAGGTAATGCTGCTTCCTATCAATACGCCGACCGCCAGCGAAGCGAACAGCAAAACAAACAACGGGAGACTTAGGAAAAGAGCCGGGGCCTCGGTATTGGTCGGATCGAGACTGAACGTCACGAGCTTTCGATTTGCCACAGAAAGCAGGATCAGCAGGATTCCGAGCGGGATCCAGAAGAATATGTTAAAAAACTTGCGCATCAGTCGGTCCCGTTGCCAGTGTCAGCCTTATTGATTCAGTCGTTCTCGAAGTTCCTTGCCGGTCTTGAAAAACGGAACCCATTTTTCCTCCACGTCTACCTTTTCACCGGTTTTGGGGTTTCTGGCTGCCCGTGCAGGCCGATTTTTGACAGAGAACGCACCGAACCCGCGCAATTCCACCCTGTTTCCATCGGCAAGGGCCTGAGTGATTTCACCAAGAATGGCGTTCACAACATTTTCCACGTCGCGATGATACAGATGCGGGTTTTTGTCCGCGATTAGTTGAACCAATTCCGATTTGATCATTCCAGTGGCCTCCAGCTTACTTTGAAACTTGCCAAATAGAAACCAGACCGTCAAGCAGTAGTCTTTCCCGAACGACCTTCTCAAGTCTTGAAAATTCCTCTGAATTCAAATCGATGGAGAGAATTCGCGCAAGTGTCACGACGCCGGAAGAGGAAGAGAAAATGGAATCTTCGGGGTGCTTGGGTGCATAGTCGACGACTTCCATGTCTTCGGCGATCCCTTTTTCGGTTTCCAGCCACTTGATCGCTACAGCTTCGCCACCGATTGAATCGATCAATCCGTTGGCAAGGCCCTGATCGCCGGTAAATATACTGCCGTCGGCCAGTGGCAACACTTTGCTGCGGTCCATCTTGCGGCGCTCTGCGACCAGATCTATGAACCATTGATAGGAGCTGTCTATCACCTTGCTTATCATCTCAACCGCTTCCTCGCTCGCAGGGTTGAACGGGCTTGGTTCGGCTTTTAGTGGCGCCGACTTTACCGAATTTACTTTAACCCCGATGTTGTCAAGCAGCTTGGAGGCGTCGGCATATTGGATAAGGACGCCGATGGAGCCGACAATTGACGAACGGTGGGCGACGATATGATCAGTGCCGGAAGCAATCATGTATCCTGCGGAAGTCGCCATAGTTCCCACCTGTGCCACAACAGGTTTTTTCCCCGACAGTGAGCGAACCGCTTCATACATGGTTTCACCACCGACCGTTGAGCCGCCCGGAGAAGAAATGTTGAGAACAACTGCTTCGACCTTTTCTGCTTCCTCAAGTTTTTCAAGCAGTTTCAGCATTGGCCGGTCATTGGTAATCACGCCGCTAATCTCAACGCGCGCGATGTGTTTGCCAATGGTTGCAGAACGAATGGTGTCACGTGCGCCGTAAAGGATGATCGCAAACAGGAACAGCCCAATCGCTGCGAATGATGCCAACCGCCAGAAACTGAGCTTCCTGCGTAATTGTCTTCGGTCGATGAGTTCGTCGGGTGTCATGAAATGCAAAGTACCTTGTGGTTGATTTTGCATGTTAGATAACGTTTTTAAACGGACCTTCCAAGTGATTTTCCCGGATTTGCTTTGCAAGCTTCTGCGCTCCGCCGACTTTTCGGCTAGTTCTGATCATTCATATTAAATAAAAATATTGAATAAATTTTTATATATTTACTATACTTATTTATTAATTTCTTTTTGGTTTTTTTGTTAAGGTTAATTTGCTTTTAACATACCAATATTCGACAAATATTTTGATTAATATACTTATTTGTGCTTCTTGTAGCCCTATGAAAAACCTTCTTTGTTGAACAAGGAAATTTTCAAACGTTGTAATACAAGGCGAGTGGGCGCTGTGGTCGAAAAATCACCAAGCATGAAAGCAATAGCTGTTTGTTCGCATTTCGCTAACCATTTGTGGTTACAACGAATCTGTATGTCTTAGTCGGAGGACGCTCAAAATGGTATATATGTTCATTCACGATAAGAAGGACCCCAAGGATCCGAAGGATAACCATCCGCCGGATGCGATAGATGATGTTGCTGGCAAGGTGCCGGGTCACGAAGTCAGCGAGATTGCCGGTACTACCATATTGAGTAACGACAGCGATCCAGACGGTGACGCAATTGACATTGTATCGGTTCAAAACAAGTCAGAACTTGGTGCAACTGTCAGTTTTGTGAATGGGGTTATACAATATGACCCAACCACTTCGACGCAGATCCAAAACCTGCCGGCAGGTGAAACCATTACAGACAAAGTAACCTACACGATAAGAGATGAGCACGGAGGTACCGACACCGCGACCATCTTCTATACCGTTACGAGTCCAAAGGACAAGGACGGCAACAATCCACCTGTTGCCAAAGACGACGATGCGGGAAAGGTCTCAGGTTCTGAGACAAATGATCTTTCGACAACAGTTATTTTGCAGAACGACAACGACCCCGATGGTGATGATATTTCCATAGTCGCAGTCGACAAGACATCTGCCTTGGGTGCAACAGTATTGCTGATCGACACAAACAGCGATGGCGTCCCCGATACTGTCCGTTACAATCCGGAAACGTCCCAGCAGATCCAAAATCTGCCAGCAGGGCAAACCCTGACTGATACCATCACCTACACCATTTCGGATGGCAAGGGTGGTACCGACACCGCGACAATCACTTATACGGTAAGAAGTCCGCGTGACACCGGCAATGGCAACGGCAACCCCCCGGATGCGGTAGATGATACAATTGGAACGGTGCCGGCCAATTCCACCACATCAACGAACCAGTCGGTCATTTTGAGCAATGACAGCGACGTCGAAGATACACAAGCTGAACTTGCGATCCAGAGTGTGAAAAGCACTTCTGCATTGGGCGCAAATGTTACATTTGTGAACGGACAAGTGGTTTATGATCCATCAGGTTCAAGCAACATCCAAACCATACTGGACAATTTGCCTACCAACAAAACCATCACGGATACAGTAGAATACACGCTGGTTGACACCGATGGTAACACAGATACTGCGACCATCAGCTATACGTTGCAGGGGCGCAATTCGGGTACAGGTGGAAACGATGACAATCCGCCGGATGCGCTGAGCGATGATCTGGGTGATGTAGCCAAAAGCGCCATCAGGACGACTGGTTTTGATACCATTCTTGCCAATGATACAGATGTTGACGGAGACACTATTACCGTCAAAGCGGTAGAAGCGACTTCCAATCTGGGCGCAACAGTAACGCTCGTTGATACCAATGGCGACAATGTTCCCGATTCTGTTCGTTACGATCCGTCCACCTCAACTTCCATCCAGAACCTGAAACCGGGCGAATCCCTCACCGATTCAGTGATCTATACCATTGAAGATGAGAACGGTAACACCGATCAGGCAACGCTGTTCTATACTGTCAAACATGATGATGACATCGACAACAAACCGCCGGATGCGGTTAACGACGACGCTGGAACCCTGGAAGCCGATGAGACGAAAGAGATCACGGAATCAACAATTCTCGGTAATGACAGCGACCCTGACGGTGACACGCTGACGATCACCAATGTTGGTAACACCTCAACGCTTGGTGGCACGGTTACCTTTGTGAACGGGGTTGTAAAGTACGATCCTTCCACATCGCAGGAACTTCAAAACCTTCCTGTTGGTCAGACAAGAACCGACACAATCACCTATACCATCTCGGATGGCAAAGGCGGCACCGATACAGCGACCATATCGTTTACGGTCAATGGAACGAAGGTCGTTAACCCGAACAACAATCCTCCCGATGCGGTTGATGACCAGCTTGGAGAGGTCAAGGCGACGGAGACGAAGGAAACAAACGAAACGGTCATTCTTGGCAATGACAGCGATCCTGACAATGACACGCTGACGATCACCAATGTTGAGGGTACCTCGAACCTTGGTGCAACGGTGACGTTCGTCAACGGGGTTGTGAAGTACGATCCTTCCACATCGACCCTGTTGAGCAATCTTGCCGATGGCCAGACGGTTACCGACAGTGTGACTTACACCATCTCGGATGGTGAGGGTGGCACCGATACGGCGACCCTGTTCTATACGGTCAAGGGACCTGGTGACGGGAACACGGCAACAACAACCCGCCCGATGCGCTGAGCGATGATCTTGGCAAGATTGACGGCGACAAGGTTGACGAGACCAATGTGTCCGAGATCCTTGCCAATGACAGTGACCCGGATGGTGATGATATCAATGTGACAGCGGTCGAGGGTACCTCGAACCTTGGTGCAACGGTGACGCTTGAGAACGGTGTGGTCAAATACAACCCGCTGACTTCCCAGCAGATCCAGGACCTTCCTGCCGGTCAGTCGATCACCGACAGTGTGATCTACACCATTACAGACGAGGATGGTAACACCGATCAGGCAACGCTGTTCTATACGGTGATGAGCCCGAACACGGTTGATCCTGTCAACAATCCGCCCGATGCGGTTGATGACCAGCTTGGAGAGGTCAAGGCGACAGAGACGAAGGAAACAAACGAAACGGTCATTCTTGGCAATGACAGCGATCCTGACAATGACACGCTGACGATCACCAATGTTGAGGGTACCTCGAACCTTGGTGCAACGGTGACGTTCGTCAACGGGGTTGTGAAGTACGATCCTTCCACATCGACCCTGTTGAGCAATCTTGCCGATGGCCAGACGGTTACCGACAGTGTGACTTACACCATCTCGGATGGTGAGGGTGGCACCGATACGGCAACCCTGTTCTATACGGTCAAGGGACCTGGTGACGGGAACACTGGCAACAACAACCCGCCCGATGCGCTGAGCGATGATCTTGGCAAGATTGACGGCGACAAGGTTGACGAGACCAATGTGTCCGAGATCCTTGCCAATGACAGTGACCCGGATGGTGATGATATCAATGTGACAGCGGTCGAGGGTACCTCGAACCTTGGTGCAACGGTGACGCTTGAGAACGGTGTGGTCAAATACAACCCGCTGACTTCCCAGCAGATCCAGGACCTTCCTGCCGGTCAGTCGATCACCGACAGTGTGATCTACACCATTACAGACGAGGATGGTAACACCGATCAGGCAACGCTGTTCTATACGGTGATGAGCCCGAACACGGTTGATCCTGTCAACAATCCGCCCGATGCGGTTGATGACCAGCTTGGAGAGGTCAAGGCGACAGAGACGAAGGAAACAAACGAAACGGTCATTCTTGGCAATGACAGCGATCCTGACAATGACACGCTGACGATCACCAATGTTGAGGGTACCTCGAACCTTGGTGCAACGGTGACGTTCGTCAACGGGGTTGTGAAGTACGATCCTTCCACATCGACCCTGTTGAGCAATCTTGCCGATGGCCAGACGGTTACCGACAGTGTGACTTACACCATCTCGGATGGTGAGGGTGGCACCGATACGGCGACCCTGTTCTATACGGTCAAGGGACCTGGTGACGGGAACACTGGCAACAACAACCCGCCCGATGCGCTGAGCGATGATCTTGGCAAGATTGATGGCGACAAGGTTGACGAGACCAATGTGTCCGAGATCCTTGCCAATGACAGTGACCCGGATGGTGATGATATCAATGTGACAGCGGTCGAGGGTACCTCGAACCTTGGTGCAACGGTGACGCTTGAGAACGGTGTGGTCAAATACAACCCGCTGACTTCCCAGCAGATCCAGGACCTTCCTGCCGGTCAGTCGATCACCGACAGTGTGATCTACACCATTACAGACGAGGATGGTAACACCGATCAGGCAACGCTGTTCTATACAGTGATGAGCCCGAACACGGTTGATCCTGTCAACAACCCGCCTGATGCGGTTGATGACGCCATCGGAACGGTTCCGTCTGACGCCAGCAGTTCAACGGACTGAGTCTGTCATTCTTGCCAATGACACGGATGTTGATCCCAATGATGATCCGGTCATCCAGAGTGTGGACGACACGTCCAACCTTGGTGCGACGGTCAGCTTTGTGAATGGCCAGGTGGTTTACGATCCATCAGGTTCTTCCAATATCCAGACCATTCTGGCGAACCTGCCGAGTGACCAGTCGATCACCGACACGGTTGAGTATACGATTGTTGACAAGGACGGTAATACCGACACGGCAACCATCAGCTACACCTTGCAGGGCAAGAACACCGGCACGGGCAACAACAATCCGCCCGATGCGGTTGATGACGCCATCGGAACGGTTCCGTCTGACGCCAGCAGTTCAACGGACGAGTCTGTCATTCTTGCCAATGACACGGATGTTGATCCCAATGATGATCCGGTCATCCAGAGTGTGGACGATACGTCCAACCTTGGTGCGACGGTCAGCTTTGTGAATGGCCAGGTGGTTTACGATCCATCAGGTTCTTCCAATATCCAGACCATTCTGGCGAACCTGCCGAGTGACCAGTCGATCACCGACACGGTTGAGTATACGATTGTTGACAAGGACGGTAACACCGACACGGCAACCATCAGCTACACCTTGCAGGGCAAGAACACCGGCACGGGCAACAACAATCCGCCCGATGCGGTTGATGACGCCATCGGAACGGTTCCGTCTGACGCCAGCAGTTCAACGGACGAGTCTGTCATTCTTGCCAATGACACGGATGTTGATCCCAATGATGATCCGGTCATCCAGAGTGTGGACGACACGTCCAACCTTGGTGCGACGGTCAGCTTTGTGAATGGCCAGGTGGTTTACGATCCATCAGGTTCTTCCAATATCCAGACCATTCTGGCGAACCTGCCGAGTGACCAGTCGATCACCGACACGGTTGAGTATACGATTGTTGACAAGGACGGTAATACCGACACGGCAACCATCAGCTACACCTTGCAGGGCAAGAACACCGGCACGGGCAACAACAACCCGCCCGATGCGGTTGATGATGCCATCGGAACGGTTCCGTCTGACGCCAGCAGTTCAACGGACGAGTCTGTCATTCTTGCCAATGACACGGATGTTGATCCCAATGATGATCCGGTCATCCAGAGTGTGGACGACACGTCCAACCTTGGTGCGACGGTCAGCTTTGTGAACGGCCAGGTGGTTTACGATCCATCAGGTTCTTCCAATATCCAGACCATTCTGGCGAACCTGCCGAGTGACCAGTCGATCACCGACACGGTTGAGTATACGATTGTTGACAAGGACGGTAACACCGACACGGCAACCATCAGCTACACCTTGCAGGGCAAGAACACCGGCACGGGCAACAACAACCCGCCCGATGCGGTTGATGACGCCATCGGAACGGTTCCGTCTGACGCCAGCAGTTCAACGGATGAGTCTGTCATTCTTGCCAATGACACGGATGTTGATCCCAATGATGATCCGGTCATCCAGAGTGTGGATGACACGTCCAACCTTGGTGCGACGGTCAGCTTTGTGAACGGCCAGGTGGTTTACGATCCATCAGGGTCTTCCAATATCCAGACCATTCTGGCGAACCTGCCGAGTGACCAGTCGATCACCGACACGGTTGAGTATACGATTGTTGACAAGGACGGTAACACCGACACGGCAACCATCAGCTACACCTTGCAGGGCAAGAACACTGGCACGGGCAACAACAACCCGCCTGATGCGGTTGATGATGATCAAGGCACTGTACCAGGTGACGATACCACCACAGTAACGTTGGCTGACATTCTTTCGAATGACAGCGATCCTGATGGCGATCCGCTTGCGGTTACCAATATTGATGCAACATCAAACCTTGGCGCGTCGATTACCTTTGCTGATACGGATGGCGACGGTCTCGTGGACGAGTTCACTTACGACCCGTCAACGTCTGACACCATTCAGAAGCTGGCTCCCGGCGAGACCGTTACCGACACGATCACCTATACGATCACGGACGAAAAAGGCGGATTCGACACAGCTACCATCAGCTTTACGGTGACAGCTCCGGAAGCGGTCAACAATGATCCCGATGCTGTGAAAGACAAGCTGGGTCAGATTGAAGGAGATGCGGTTACAACAACCGATGTAGCTGACATTCTTGCCAATGACAGTGACCCGGATGGCGACAACCTTGAGGTTATCAGCCTGGATGGACAATCCGAGTTCGGGGCGACCATTACGCCTGTGATCGTCAATGGTGTGATCACCTCGTTCACTTATGATCCATCAACGTCTGATGCGATCCAGCATCTGGCTCCTGGTGAGAGTATCGAAGATACCCTGACCTACACCATCAGCGATGGCAACGGTGGAACGGACACAGCGGAAATCTGCTTTACAGTGATGAGCCCGAACGTCCGTGACAATACCGTTGTTGCTGAAGATGATCATCTGACTGTCTGGAACAACGAGACTTCCGAAGGCGGAACCAGCATCCTGCTTGCAAATGACTTTGATCCGGAAGGTGACAATTTTGCAATTACGGCTGCTGATGCAACCAGCGCGTTGGGCGCGTCGGTGAGCCTTGTTGATACCGATGGCAACGGGATTTTTGACAAAATCTCCTATGACCCGAGTACATCCGGGCAGTTGTCTGATCTAAAATATGGTGAGTGTGTAACGGACAGTTTCACCTATACCATTACAGATGAGAATGGCGCGACTGACACGGCGACTGTCTTCCTGACAGTTGAGGGTGGCTATCAAGACAATGATGGTGGCTGCAGGGTTGTAGAAACCAGTTGCTGGGGCGGAAGCTGGGGCAATTGGAAAGATCTTTTCAACAAGGACTTCGTCCATCAAGACACTAGCGACAGCGTGTCCTGGAAAGATGCCATGGATATGATGGGCAGTGATCATGACCACGGTCATAGCTATAGTTATAGTCACAGCGAGGTCTACTCCAAGCACGGCAAGGACATCTATGATGACGCCAAGAACTGCGTCGATGATTCCCATTGGGATCACCACGATGGCCACCACAACAATGATTGCTGATTGAAGCAGTAGTCATACTCAAAATTGCGACCGCGGACATCGATTTGTCCGCGGTTTTTTTGTGCCTTTGTTTCAGGCAGATGGTCGTGGTTAACAAACAGACTTAACCCAAAATTAATGGGGCAATGCTATTCAGGGAGGTGATGGTCGATGGAGTATTGTGTCCGTGAGTAATGAGAAAGAAAATAGTGGTTCTTCTCCAGTAGGCAGGTTTCTGAATTTCTTGCGATATAGTGGTTCTTCGCACACCCGCTCGCTGTTTTTCTTTTCTGTTTTGGTAAACTTGGCCCTGCTGGGTCCGTCATTTCACATGATGCAGGTATATGACCGGGTTCTGTCTTCCGGGTCCGGCGCGACGTTGTTTTCAATTACCGCCATTATCCTGTTTGTATTGTGTGTATATGCAGTTGGCGAAACCGTAAGGGGCCGTGTGGCACAGCGGCTTTCAGCTGTTTATTCGGTTGGGGTATCAAGAAAACTGTTCGCAAAACTTGGCGACCCCGCGGCCATCGACAAGTCTGGCGGATATTTGCGCGATTTTTCAAGCGTAAGGCAGTTTCTCGCGTCAAAAACCTTTATCGCGTTGTTTGATCTGCCATTTATTCCCTTCTACGTGTTTCTTCTAATTTTCGTACACCCCACAGTGGCGTTGCTTACCGTGATTGGGTTTGTTGCGATGGTGGGGGCAGGTTACCTCAATTTCAAACTTACCCAAAAGAGCCGTGGCGAAAACATCCAGGTGGAAAGTGAAGCCGCCGGGTTTGCCCATACGGTGTTCACACGCAGTGGCGAGGTACGTGCGTTTGGCATGGTGCCCCACTTGTTGAATGATTGGGGTGGCAGAATGGCTGCCACGTTGAAAACCGGCGAGGAAGCGACATCGGTTTCTTCGGCACTTTATGCATTTACCAGAGCCGTGCGCCAGAGCATTCAGGTGGCTACCATGGCCTGGGGGGCCTGGCTCGTGCTTCAGGGTGACATGTCTGGCGGAATGATCTTTCTTGCGTCCATGATTTCGGGTCGCGCCCTGGCGCCGCTCGAACAACTCATTGGTGGCTGGGAAACCATCCAACGTTCACTTGAATCATTCAACAATGTGGAGTTGTTAACCGGACCTGACAAGAAGTTGCAGCGCCGGCCCGATTTGCCGGAACCAACCGGAAAACTTCAGATTCATGATATAGTGTTTCGCGGATATGGGAAAAAACCGGTGCTTGCCGGAGCGTCCATGGAGTTGATACCCGGAAAGGCCGTTGTCATACATGGCGATACGGGGGCCGGCAAATCCATGCTTATGTCAATTATGGCCGGTGCGAGGGAACCCGAAGGCGGCCATCTGGTTATGGATGGTTCGCCAAGACAGGCCTGGCCGCAACATCAATGGGGCCGGAACATGGGTTATTGCCCCGAGGAATCGGGTTTCCTCGTCGGCACCATTGCCCAAAACATTTCGCGGTTTGATCCCGAAGCCGATCTGGAAGAAGTCTATCGCGTTGCAAAACTGATCGGGGCTCATGAAAAGATCACCGAGCTTCCGCAAGGTTACCAGACCCAGATTTCAAACGGTACGGACATCATGTCTGCTTCACTGAAGAAACAGATTTCCCTGGCGCGGGCGTTCTATGGAAATCCGCGAGTGCTGATTCTTGACCGCCCGACCAATCTTCTTGACCGTCGGATAACGGGCTTGCTAGCCAATGCCATTGCGCAGGCGAAAAGGGATCAGGTCGCGGTAGCCATGACGACCGAGGCACCTATCCTGATGCATCTGGCAGACGGGGTTGTCGAGATAAAGAACGGGCGTTTGGTTGCCGGTGAGATGAAGAGTCCCACCACAAACGAACAACCGCGCGCGGCGCTTAAACCCGTGCAGTCCGGTACCAGAACACCGCAGCAGGTTGCCAACGCACAGCTTGATCGGTTGGAAAAATCAGTTGCAGGTAAACCAGAACTTTCTGAGGGCGCGTGATGACGCAGGTCGCATTTGAAGAAGAAAAAGACCCGTTTGACGGTGTCGCTACCGGCGCACGTGGTGTGACCGGCAAAGCCGGCAAGATCGTAATGATCAGCTTGCTTATACTCGCCGCTTGGGCGTTTTTGATTCCGTTGAGTTCTGCAGTTGTTGCTACTGGGCAACTTGTTTCGAGCGCCAGAAATCACAAACTCGCGAATGTCAGTGGCGGTCGGGTAACCATGATCAGTGCGCGTGAGGGCGATCTGGTGAAAAAAGGCGATCTTATCGTAAGCCTTGACCCTGCCACTGATCAGGCACAATTGTCTGCGTTGCAATCTCGCTATGCGGTGTTGGTTGCGTTGAAACAGCGTTTGGATGCAGAGAAACAAACCCCGTCGCAAAGTGGGTCTTCGCTGGTGATACCTGCAAATCTTGACATGCGAGGCAGTGTTGCAATCGATGGCGATCCGAATCTGGGGGCTGAAGGTGAAGCTCTTCAGGAAGCTTTGCGCGCGGAACAGTTACGAGAGTTGAATAAGGGTCGTCAGGCAATCGCTGCTCAATTACGTGGAATTGAGAACCGGGCGGAGGGTCAGCGTCGCAGGGTCGATTCCCTGTCAGCACAGTTGGCTGACAGCGAACAACGGGTGAAGTTGCTTTCAGAACAATTCGCAAACGCACAGACCCTTTCAAGGCAAGGGCATTTGCCCAAGGCCAGGGTTTGGGAACTGGAAGCAAGCCTTCTGGACGCCGAAAGCCGACTGTCGGGTGTCAGGGCTGAGCTTGCAGGTGCCCAAAGCGCTGTCAGGGAAGCTGAGGCAGAGCAGGTTCGCGTTCAAATGGCTGACAGTGCAGAAACCTCGGAACAGTTGACCGAAGTGATTGCTGAACTCGACAAAATCAAGGACGAGTTGAAAGCTGCTGAAATCGCCCGAACCCAAACTTCGTTGCGCGCGCCTGTTGAAGGGTTTGTGTTGTTTCCGGAGGTTGTTACAGAAGGCTCTGTTTTCAGGGCCGGACAAACCATTGTCGAAGTCGTTCCGGCAGGTGAGCCGCTCGAAACGCTTGCGCGTGTTCCGTTGAAGGACATTGGAAATGTAGCGATCGGCCAGGAAGCAGAGGTCATGGTAACGGCCCTGAACTCGCGCATTTATGACAAGATCCCTGCCAAGGTTACTTTTGTTGCGGCTGACGCCACTCGTGATGAAGCGACCGATGAGCGGTATTATGAGGTTCGTGCATTGCTTGACGCTAAAACCATCGAGGAACAAAAGATCCCTTTGAGACCGGGCATGGCCGGTGACGTGTTTATCGTAGGCCAGTCGCGTACCTTCGCGAAATACATGTTGCAGCCGTTTTTTGACGGATTTTCAAGAGCGTTCAGAGAGCCATTCTAAGTAGAGCCACACCAAGTTATGCGTAACCGAGTATTATCTGCGTATCTGATTACAAGCCTTATGTGCTTTCCTGCTCATACCTCTTTTGCAGGCGAAGGTGGGTGGCTATTGCGTGGTCCGGTTCAAAAAGCAGCCAAACTGATCCCGACTGAAGTCCCGGTTTACCAACTCAGCTCGCCTGAACTTGTCGGTGAACCAGTCGCACCTCCTTCCTCGACCGGTTTGCGTGGATCGATTGAAAGTGCTTTGCTGCAAGATGCCGAATGGCACGCCTCGTTGATCGAGATCAAGGCATCGGAATTCGAAATGCGCCGCGAGGCCTATCGATACCTGCCGACCCTGACTGCAAGTTACGTTCAGAACGATGATGCCTATCGCGCGGCCAGTTTCTCGGAGCGTGAGCGTTCCGCCTATGTATCCCTGTCTGCCTCTTTGCCTTTGTATACGGGTGGCAGCATATACTACGGTTACAAGTCTGCTGAAGCACGGCGAGACGAAAGCATCTTCAACTCTTTGGCAGTTCGCGACCGTAGAGCGCTGCGATTGCTGGAAGTATGGACGCAGGCAATTGTTTCCCAGCGGGAATTGTCACTGTCGAATGCGTCCGTCAGGCGTTTAAACCAGTTGCGTGAGGCGATAGCGGCACAGGTCAGTGTCGGGTTCGCAAGCCCCTCTGACCTGGCACAGGTAGATGCGGATCTGGCTTCTGCGCGCCGGTCCATTTCGACGATTACCGCTGATCTTGCAAAGGCACGCGCCGAGTTGCATCGTTCTGGCGCGTCTGCGCCGGGACCGAAAACCCGGTTTGCCAATTTCAATGCCTATCTTTCCGGAGGCAAACAGGCGCTGATACAAAATGCTTACACCAGCAATCCCTCGCTGCAGGGGGCTGCTGCGGCCTATCGTGCTGAAACCTATGCTGCACGGGCGGCCCTTGGCAGACACTTGCCTCAGGTCAGCTTGACCGGTGAGTATCGCGAATACACCAACACACAGGGGATTTCGAGTACAACCAATACCGATGACCGCATTCGTGTCGGGTTGGAAGTCAGTGTCCCGTTGGTGGATCTTTCAATGGTGTCTGATACACGGGCGCAGGCAGCAAAACGGGATGTGGCGTTGCATCGTGAGGCGACTGCCTTGCATGGGGTGAAACTTGAGATTGACCAGTTGTGGGAAGATCAACACGCTGCAAGAAAAATGCGGGCAGATGCGCGTGAGGAAGTAGCTGCACGCCTTAAGAATGCGGAAGCGGCACGACAGCGCTACGAAAAAGGTTTTGGTCTTCTGGATGAAGCCATAAGAGCAGAAAACTCGCTGTTGGATGCGGAACGTCAAGCCCTTGAGATGCAAGCAAGAGAAAGCCTGTTGGCGGCACAATTGTTGTTGGTATCAGGACGGTTTGACATTTCAATGCTCAACCGCTAGCGCGACAATTGGCGATCAGCACACATCCAAATCAGTCAAAAAAATGCATGTTGCAGACAATTTAGTTATACAATATAACTAAATTGTCTCGTTGTTTCCACCAAAGAGAGGGTTTGGCGCAAACGACGGGTTGCTCGATGCATGTCATTTGTTACCTGGCATTCGAGTGGGAGGAGTTATGAGCGATTTTCAGAAAAAGGGAACGGCGACCCGAAGGTCTGTGCTGGGTGATGCCCATGTTGACCAGGCCCTGGCCAACAAGAGCGAACTTGATACACCGTTTCAGGAGATGATCACCGATGTTGCCTGGGGAAGGGTTTGGTCAGGCGATCACTGGACCAAGCGTGAAAGATCGATTGTCACGATCGCCCTTTTGGCTGGTCTTGGACACTACGAAGAGATGGCAATGCACATTCGGGCTACAGCCAATACAGGTGCTTCAGCAGATGATATCCGTGAGGCATTGATGCACGTAGCTGTTTATGCCGGGGTCCCTGCCGCAAACCATGCGCTCAAAATTGCCAAGCAAACGCTTTTGGAAATGGAGACAACACATGATCCCGAATGAAAGAGAAGCGATCGCTGCCCGCGATCCTCAAGCGCATCCGCTTGCGGATTATCCGGACTATCGCTCAACCATTCTGAGACACCCAAAAAGACGTTTGGTCGTTGTGCCTCAAACGCTTGCAGACACTACAGGTCCCGCTTTTGGGGACATGTCGCTGGGTGAGCATGACGACGACATGATTGTCAATTTTGCAAAGCCGGGCGAAAGCGCCATTGGCGAAAGAATCCTAGTTCACGGGCGTGTTCTTGATGAAGCGGCGCGCCCTGTACCCAGTGCCCTCATTGAAGTGTGGCAGGCCAATGCAGGAGGCCGTTACCGGCACAAGAAGGATACATACCTTGCTCCCATGGACCCCAATTTCGGCGGTTGCGGAAGGTGCGTTACTGATGAGAACGGCAATTATTCGTTCAAGACCATCAAACCGGGTCCGTATCCTTGGCCAAATGGCAAGTGTGACTGGCGTCCGGCACATATTCATTTTTCGATTTTTGGATCGGGGTTTGCACACCGCCTGATCACCCAGATGTATTTCGAGGGTGATCCGCATATAGCGATCTGCCCGATTGTGCATTCGATCAGTGACGCAAGAGCGGTAGACCAGTTGGTTGCGCGCCTTGACATGGCAAATACCGTGCCGTTTGACATGCGGGCATATCGTTTTGACTTGGTACTGCGCGGACCGGGTTCGACTTATTTTGAGAACAAGGCGGAGGGCAATTGAGATGGAACCGTTGGAGAAAAGGCGCTCTCGCCCGGCTGAAACAAATACACAAGAACCCTTGCGTGAATCGGCTTCCCAGACTGCTGGCCCTTACGTTCATATTGGAGCCCTGCCGAACATGGCCGGGATTGAGGGCGTATATTCCAGCGACTTGAGGGACAATGGTGAGATTTCCGCCACAAGGCCCATTACGATTTCCGGGTTTGTCTATGAGGGTAATCAGGAACCGGGCAAGGACATAATGCTCGAGTTCTGGCAACCAGATGAAAATGGCAGCTTTCAAAATGGGATCTGGCGACGGACCGGTACAAATTTCGAAGATGGAAGCTACAGTGTTGATACAGTCATGCCCGGTTCTTATGAGGACAATAGTGGCGTGCTGTTGGCGCCTTTTATCAGCGTGTGGGTTGTTGCGCGTGGCATAAATATTGGCTTGCAGACACGCATTTACTTTCCCGAGAATGAAGAGCTCAACGTCAATGACCCGCATTTGGCGCTGGTTGATGAAGCGAGAAGGTCAACGCTTATCGCGCAATCCACCGAAATTTCATCCAATTATACCTTTGATGTTCACCTCCAGGGTGATAATGAAACCGTGTTTTTCCAAACCTGATTGAACGGTGAGCCGGTTGATTCATGAATAAAGTCCATGCCGACCCCAAAGAACTGCTTTCGCAGGTTTCCGATGGTTCGACAATCATGATTGGTGGGTTTGGCGGTTCCGGCACTCCTGTCGAATTGACCCATGCGTTAATCGATTTGGGCCTGAAAGACTTGACAATTATCAACAACAATGCCGGAAACGGTCATGTCGGCATCGCAGCCATGATTGAACAGGGCATGGTCAGGAAAATGATTTGTTCCTTCCCGCGCTCGGCAGACCCTGTTGCTTTCACTGAACGTTATATGGCGGGTAAGATTGAACTCGAGATCGTACCGCAGGGAACGCTTGCCGAACGCATTCGTGCTGCCGGTGCGGGTATCCCGGCATTCTTTACGCCTGCAAGTTACGGAACGGATGTGGCAATTGGCAAACCGGTCGAGCAATTTGAGGGAAAAAATTATGTCCGGGAGAATTGGTTGAAAGCCGATTTTGCCATATTGAAAGCCGAAATCGGAGACAAACACGGCAACCTTGTTTACCGCATGGCAGCAAGGAATTTTAATCCTCTCATGGCGATGGCCGCTGAAACGAGTATCGTACAGGTAAATAAAGTGGTTGAACCAGGCGAGATCGATCCCGAACATGTCATTACACCGGGTATCTTTGTTGACGGCATCGTAGAAGTTCCGAACCCGCAACAGGAAGAAGAACTGAACCGGTCAGGAGCGGTATATCCATGACCGCCCTTGATACAAAAAAACTGTCAGGTTCGCAGATTGCTTGGCGCGCAGCCCAGGACATGAAAGATGGTTCCTATGTGAATTTGGGGATCGGATTTCCTGAAATGATTGCCAGATTTCAGCCCGATGGGCGTCACATTACCTATCACACCGAAAATGGTGTTCTGGGTTTTGGCAAGGCACCTGCGGAGGGAGAGGAAGACTGGGATCTTATCAACGCCGGGAAAAAAGCGATAACCATCAATCCCGGCGCATCGTTTTTCCACCATGCAGACAGTTTTGCGATGGTAAGGGGCGGGCACCTTGATCTTGCAGTATTAGGCGCCTTTCAGGTCGCCCAGAACGGTGATCTGGCCAACTGGTCCACCGGCAAAGGCGGTGTTCCAGCGGTCGGCGGGGCGATGGACCTGGTGCACGGAGCCAAACGCGTGGCGGTTATGACAGAGCATGTAACCAAGAATGGTGAGCCAAAACTGGTGGCTGAATGTACGATGCCGCTGACCGGCAAAGGTTGTGTCACCCGTATATATTCTTCGCTTGCAGTTATCGACATTGTTGACGAGCGGTTTCTTCTGCTCGAAATTGTTCCCACAATGTCTGTCGATGAACTGCAGCAGGTTACCGGGGCGCCGTTGACGGTATCACCTGAACTTGCGGTATTATCCGTTCCTGAACTTTAGAGGCCTATATGACAGAAGCATTCATATGCGATTACATACGCACTCCCGTTGGCAGATTTGGCGGTGTCCTTGCCCCGGTACGTGCTGACGATCTGGGAGCAATTCCCATCGCGGCGCTGATGAAACGGAACCCCGATGTTGACTGGCAGGCAGTCGATGATGTGTTTTACGGCTGTGCCAATCAGGCGGGTGAAGACAATCGCAACGTTGCCAGAATGTCTTCTTTGCTGGCCGGATTGCCTGTAGATGTTCCAGGTGCCACGGTTAACAGGCTTTGTGGTTCCGGCATGAACGCCATTATTGAAGCTGCACGTGCCATTCGCGCGGGAGAGATCGACCTTGCGATTGCCGGCGGGGTTGAGAGCATGTCGCGGGCACCTTTCGTTATGCCCAAGGCGGAAACCGCCTTTTCGCGCGCGAACGCGGTGTATGACACGACCATTGGGTGGCGGTTTATCAATCCGGTCATGAAGGCGCAATATGGGGTCGATTCAATGCCGGAAACTGCAGAGAACGTGGCTGAGGAGTTCAATATTTCACGCGAAGACCAAGACGCGTTTGCGCTACGCTCCCAACAGAAAGCAGCCGAGGCACAATCCAGCGGACGGCTGGCAAGGGAGATTACTGCTGTTACCATCCCCCAGCGCAAAGGGGATCCAAAGTTCGTTGAGATGGATGAGCACATCCGCGCGGAAACGACGCTTGAGGGTTTGGCCAAGCTGAAGACCCCGTTTCGTGAAAATGGAACTGTTACCGCAGGCAATGCATCCGGGGTAAATGATGGTGCTGCGGCTCTCATTGTTGCGTCGGAAGAAGCGGCTAAAAGGCACGGCTTGAAACCCATTGCCCGTATTCTTGGTGGTGCCACGGCAGGTGTTCCTCCCCGCATTATGGGTATCGGACCGGCTCCGGCATCCAAGAAACTCATGACACGGCTTGGTCTAGATTCGAGTGATTTTGATGTCATCGAACTTAATGAGGCGTTTGCCAGTCAGGGACTTGCAACGCTGCGCGAACTAGGCATTGCTGACGATGATGCGCGAGTTAATCGAAATGGCGGGGCGATCGCAATTGGCCACCCACTTGGGATGTCAGGGGCGCGAATAACAGGAACGGCAGTTCTTGAACTGCAAGAAACAGGCGGCAAGCGCGCCCTTTCGACCATGTGTATTGGCGTTGGTCAGGGCATAGCGATTGCCACAGAACGGGTCTGAAGATCATGCAGGTTTTTGAAACGAATGGTCGTCATGTTCACTATCTGATGAACCGTGCCGGAAAGAATGCGCAAACCCTTGTGTTTGCCAATTCGCTGGGCACTGATCTTCGTATCTGGGATATCGTTGCAGATGAACTTGGAAGCCAGTTCAACATTTTGCGGATCGACAAACCCGGTCATGGCCTTTCGCAAACGAATGGATTTGAAACCACTGCGCAAGCGTTGGCGGAAGATGTGATTGCCGCAATGGCGGCGGAAAGCATCAAATCGGGCATTTTGGTAGGACTTTCGATCGGCGGGCTTGTTGTGCAGGAGGTTTGTCGTCTTAGGCCGGATCTGGTTGCAAAGCTCGTTCTGACAAACACGGCAAGCAAGCTTGGCTCTTCCGAACTGTGGGCGGAGCGTCTTCAGTTGATTGAGAGCAACGGTCTGTCAAGCATGGTAGACGGTGTGCTGGACCGCTGGTTTTCAGAAGAATTTCGCGCCTTGCATCCGGGCCGGTTCGCGGCCGCTAGGATTATGCTTTCCCAGACAAGTGACGAAGGTTACATGGCTGCGTGCACTGCTTTGCGGGACGCTGACCTGCGCCAATCTGCACGACAGATCAAGGTTCCGGTTCAGTGCATCGCCGGTTCGAATGACCTGGCGACACCTGAAGAGGTTGTCAGGGAGATGGCAGACAACATTCCCGGAAGCAAACTCGCAGTGCTTGAAAGTGTAGGCCACATCCCGTGTCTGGAAGAACCGCAGGGGTTTTGCAAAATTATCCGGGACTTTGCTGGATAAATACAAGGAGATGATCCATTGAGCTTCACGGTTGGTTCAGATGCACTTTTGGGTTCTCTGACCAGTGACCCGGAACTGGATGCGCTGTTCTCGGTTGAAGCGGATATCAGGGCGATGATGCGTTTTGAGTTGGCATTGGCAAAGGCCCATGCGCTATCAGGGGTAATCAGCAAAACAGCAGCTGATGCAATATGCGCAGCCGCGGAAGTTTTTTCACCAGACCACAATTTGCTGGAGGAAGGTTTTCGCAAGGATGGCGTAGCTGCGCCTAGCATGGTCAGGCAGTTCAAAGCCACGCTGGCAAAAGAAGTGGCAGACAGTTTCCACGTCGGCGCCACCAGCCAGGATCTTGCTGACACCAGTTTGATGATCCGTCTGTCGGAAGCAGCAAAGGTTATTGAAGCCCGGATGGCTATAACCCGGCAAACCCTGAGTGGACTGGACCGAAACGGTTCGGAGAACATGGCGCTTAAATCAAGAACACGTATGCAGGTGGCTTTGCCGATCAACGTCCACCATAAGCTGGCTGGGTGGCAGGCAATGTTGGCTGAGGCGCAAACTGCACGTCCGGTAAACTTCCCCTTGCAGTTGGGCGGCCCTGACGGAACTGCTTCGGGGTTTGGGGGGCATTACAGCGAGATTGCAGGAACGATGGCCGATGAACTTGGGCTTGCCATTCCTCCGCATCATTGGCAAACCAATCGAAAACCGTTGCTCGATGTTGCGAACTGGATCGGGGGTATTTCCAACGGGTTGGGCAAGATCGCACAAGACATATTAATCATGTCACAAAGTGAAATCGGTGAGGTCAAGCTTTCCGGTTCGGGCGGATCGTCTTCCATGGCCCACAAGCAAAATCCGGTTGCCGCAGAATTTGTTGTCGCCCAGGCACGGTTTTGCCAGGTTCAATTGAGCGGTTTGAACATTGCAGCAATTCACGAAAATGAACGCTCCGGAACTGCCATGGCCCTGGAATGGATGTTGCTGCCGCAATTGGTGCTTTGCTGCGGCAACATGCTGATACGGGCAAACGACCTTCTGGATTCATTGGTTTTTGCTGGTGATGATGGGTGATTGGTTGCTGGTTTCAACAGATCGTTGGATGATATGATTCCGGTGCCGGGAAGGGATTAAATGGTGCCCCCCGCCGGAATCGAACCGGCACTTCCGAAGAAACGGGATTTTGAATCCCGCGCGTCTACCAATTCCGCCAGAGGGGCATGGAATGTGCGGCGACTATAGTCACAAGCCTTGCACGGTCAATTACTTTCTGAAGGCAAGCAACCCTTTTTGGCAAACTTGTCGCTTTACTCTCCGTCAAGAACGTTTCAAAAGACCAACATCAATGCAATTCGGGAGATTCGGATGATCCGGAGGCTTTATGACTGGGTTTTTTCGCTTGCCAGGCACAAGCGCGCAGACTGGGCCCTTTCGGGTGTGTCGTTTGTCGAAAGCTCGGTGTTCCCAATCCCGCCTGATGTATTGCTCATTCCCATGGTTTTGGCAAAGCGGCACCGCTGGATCTATTATGCAACCTTGTGCACGATTTCTTCGGTTCTTGGTGCATTTCTTGGATATTTTATCGGTGCGGTGCTTTACGAATCCATCGGAAAGCCGGTGCTGGAATTTTATGGCAAGGAAGATTCGTTTGAACAGGTGAGCGATTGGTACAACACGTGGGGAGGTTGGGGTGTGTTGTTTGCGGCTGTGACGCCTTTCCCCTACAAGGTTTTGACCATATTTTCCGGCGCGACCGGCCTTGACCTGATGGTGTTTGCGATTGTCAGCGTGATTGGAAGAGGTATGCGGTTTTTCCTTGTTTCTGCCATTCTTTTCCATATTGGTGAGCCGGTCCGCGAGTTCGTCGAAAAACGGCTCGGGCTAATGTTCACCCTTGGGATGGTTTTGCTGATTGGCGGCTTTGTTTCAGTAAAGTACTTGTTTTGATTTCATGCTTGATTACCCGTTTCCCCCAAATGCAAAATACCTCGCAATGCTGGTGTTGGTCGGCATGTGTGCGGTGATTGCTTCCGCGCTGGCGTTTGAACATATCGGCGGTTACATCCCTTGCAAGCTTTGCCTTGAGCAGAGAAACCCCTGGTACATTGGTATTCCGGTTATGGCCATTGCAGTGCTGGGGTTGTTTCTGAAATGGCCCGCAACGGTTGGTCGATTGTTATTGTTGGTGGTCGGGCTTATCCTGCTTTATTCGGTGTTTTTGGGGGTGCGTCATGCCGGTGTGGAGTGGGCCTGGTGGGAAGGACCGGGTGACTGCGGTGCTGTGCAGACCGACATGTCGATGTCTGTCACAGACCTGGCGAAGGGCCTTGAACAAACAATTGCACCGTCCTGCACCGAAGCGTCTCTGAGGATACTGGGACTTTCATTTGCAGGTTGGAATGCCGTTGCAAGCACGTTCATGGCTGCAACGAGCATTTTCATCGCAACCAGATAGTTGGCGAAATATTCCCTAGACCGATGATCGAAGGGTGGGTAGATACCGTTTCGGTAAATGGGGCGTTACCAGATGCAGGTGGTGGTCCGAACAACGTATTGTGTCGCCACCTGCATCAGTTTCAAGCCGCTAGAAAGCAACGCTTTTTTGCTGTCTACGGTTCCAGCTCGGTATCCCAATACAAGAAGTCCATCCAGCTTTCATGCAAGTGGTTTGGCGGAAACTTGCGGCCATTGCGATGCAAGTCTTCTACGCTGGGGACAAACGGCTTTTGGCGCGGGATCATTCCTGCGTCTTTCGGCATCCGGTTGCCCTTGCGCAAATTGCAGGGCGAACAGGCAGCGCAAACATTCGTCCAGGAAGTGATTCCGCCTTTGGAGCGGGGAATGACGTGATCGAACGTCAGATCGCCGGTTGCTCCGCAATACTGGCATTCGAACTTGTCGCGAAGGAAAACATTAAACCGCGTAAATGCAGGAGTGGATGATGGCCGGACGTAGCTTTTCAGGCTGACAACGCTTGGCAGTTGCATCGCGAATGACGGACTTGAAACTTCCAGGTCGTATTCGGCGACTATGTTCACGCGGTCCAGGAATACAGCTTTGATGGCATCCTGCCAGGACCATAAAGATAGTGGATAATAACTCAAAGGCCGGTAATCGGCGTTCAGTACTAATGCCGGATGTGCTTCCGGAGACACCGCAATGGTCAAAACAACCTCCCTTCCTCGAATCGGTTAGGTGTTTCAACCGCCATTTTGCAAGATTTTGTGACAGGTCTATAACGAAAGTAAGGCCTTGTATTGAAAACGATTTTCCTTTCGGGTTTCTTCCATGCGCTGAAGTTACAGCGAAACGGTGCTTTTTTCAGAGTTGATGCGTGAATAATACGCCCAAAAAAGCCGGGCGGCTATACCTTTGTATGGCGACCACTTTTTGGCAAGTGTTCTCAGCTGTTTTTCTGAGGGCCGGGTGTCCATATCAAATGCGGTTCTTACACCTTCTTGCAGGGCCAGGTCCCCGGCGGGAAAAATGTCTGGATGGCCGCAGCAAAACAACATGTATATTTCGGCAGTCCAGGGACCGATTCCCTTGATTGAAGTCAGTACTGATATTGCTTCGTCGGCTTCAAGCGTTGCAAGCAATTGGGTATCGACAGTCCCACTGAGCACTGCCTCGGATACAGCCACAAGGGTTCGCTGTTTGGGTCGGGACAGACCGATTTTTTTCCAGACTGTTTCGCCAGCTTCCAGAAACGTCTTCGCGTTGTTGGGAGTGATGTTTTCAAGATACCGTGCGTGGATGGCTGCGGCGGAAGCTGTTGATACCTGTTGCCCGATAATGATGCGTGCGAGCCCGGCAAAACCGCCGGAATGAAGGCGCAAAGGCAACTGTCCGCAACGTTTTGCAAATGGCACAAGCTCAGGTGATGCCGTTAACAGAGCCGTCAAAGCATCGTCCACGTCACTTTGTTTCTGTATTGCTTGCATGATTTATGTGTCTACAGCCTTATAATATGGCGAATCGAATATCGCATCTTCGCCAGGGTGTTGCTCTTGAACATCACATTTCCAAATACCGCATACGAACTGCTCGTAATGTTCGTGCCTTATTTAACAATATTGATCGGTTTGGCCTATCTGATTTTTCCCGGACCGTTGCTTTACTACAGCGGACTAAGGCCGGTTCCCGGAAAACCGGAAGCGATTGGGGAAGGTCGTGCCAGTTTTGCCGCCCCAATGTTGGCGCTCGGGTTGGGGTCGGTGTTGCTGCAGGAGCCGATTGCATTGCAACCGGGCCTGAGTTTTTCAATTGCCCTGGCCTGGACTTTGGCTGCGGTTGGCAGAATGATGCAGATCATGTTTGATGCCGGATGGCGAAAGCGGTTGCAGTTCCGGTTGGTCGTAAGTTTGGTGCTTTCCGCAATCGCCTGGTATGTCGCAGAAATCCCGAAATTCGTGTGTCTTGATCTTTCATCGCAATATTGCGCCTTTCCCCAGACAATTCGTGGTCAGGCCATTCTGGGGGTCGCGGTGCTGACGCTGTTAATGGGCATGGTAGCGCTGTTGCTTCCGGGTCAAACGTTGAAGGTGATGCGGCTGGAACCCAGGGCACGGGTGCTCTTTGCCATCGGAGAGCCGCGGGGACTTCTCGCTGGCATGTATATTTCGGTCGGACTTGTAGTTCTGCTCACGCCACAACCTGTCGAATTTGTTGCGCTTGTTTTGGCCGGTTGTTGGGCATTAACGGGTGCATTTCGTTTTGTGTCTGTTGTTGTGGATCGGGCGACAGGTTTGTTCAACCTGCTTACCGCCTCCTTTGAACTGGCGCTGGGCATATGGCTTGCAGGGTTGATTTTGGGGTATTTTTGACGTGATTTGCCGCCTTGGCGGCGAATGCGACAAAGGACTCCAACAAAAAAACTCACACTAGCTTGCGAGTTTAAAATCGCTGTGCTAGTTCAACCTCGATTTCAGGGGAGTTTCAAACGGCTTCCCGGGAGTTGTATTCAAAGAAAACACTACTTGTTCGGCATATACGGAAGTTCTTGGCAACCTCACGCATTTGCTGAAACTCTGGCAGAAAAGACGTACCGTGGCTGATTCCGATACGATTACTTCCTCAGTTACCGCAAGATATGCATCTGCGTTGTTCGATCTTGCGTTGTCAGAAAAGAAAATTCCGGCCGTAGAAAAAGACCTTGAGCGTTTTGACAGTTTGCTGAAGGGCAGCGAAGACCTGATGCGACTGGTCACTGCCCCGGTTTTTTCTGCAGAGGATCAGTTCAAGGCAATTGACGCGGTGCTTGCAAAAGCGAAAATTGACGGACTGGTCGGCAATTTTGTGAGGGTGGTTGCAAAGAACCGTCGCCTGTTCGCCATGAACGGAATGCTCGAAGCATTCAGAAAACTTGTTGCAGACCACAAGGGTGAGGCAACGGCTGAAGTCGTTGTTGCGAAAGCCTTGACTGCAGCCCAGGAAAAAGAATTGAAAACTGCACTCAAGGGTACAGTTGGCAAAGACGTCGCAATCAATGCGACAATCGACCCGTCGATCCTCGGCGGAATGATAGTGAAAGTCGGATCAAGGCAGATTGATACATCTCTCAAGACCCGTCTTTCTTCACTGAAGCTTGCACTCAAAGAGGTCGGCTAAGATGGATATTCGTGCCGCGGAAGTTTCCGCAATTCTCAAAGATCAGATCAAAAATTTCGGCAAGGAAGCCGAGGTTTCAGAGGTCGGTCAGGTTCTTTCAGTTGGCGATGGTATTGCCCGTGTTTACGGCCTTGACAATGTTCAGGCTGGTGAGCTTGTCGAATTTCCGGGCGGTATCGCCGGTATGGCGCTGAACCTTGAAACTGACAATGTCGGCGTGGTTATTTTCGGTGATGACCGTGACATCAAGGAAGGTGATACAGTCAAGCGTACCGGCTCGATCGTTGACGTTCCGGTTGGCCCGGAGTTGCTGGGTCGTGTGGTGGATGCACTTGGCAACCCGATTGACGGCAAAGGCCCGATCAAGGCCAAGAAACGCGCCCGTGTTGACGTCAAGGCGCCCGGTATTATCCCGCGCAAATCTGTTCATGAGCCGATGGCAACCGGTCTTAAGGCAATCGACGCTCTTATCCCGGTTGGTCGCGGCCAGCGGGAACTTGTGATTGGCGACCGCCAAACAGGCAAGACCGCGATTATCCTGGACACTTTTCTAAACCAGAAACCTGCCCATGATGAAGACCGTGAGAACGACAAACTGTTCTGTGTTTACGTTGCGGTTGGCCAGAAACGCTCTACCGTTGCCCAATTTGTGAAGGTTCTCGAAGAGCGCGGTGCTCTTGAGTATTCCATCATTGTTGCAGCAACCGCATCCGATCCGGCTCCCATGCAGTTCCTTGCGCCATTTGCCGGTTGTGCGATGGGCGAGTATTTCCGTGACAATGGGAAACATGCGCTTATCGGCTATGACGATCTTTCCAAACAGGCTGTTGCATACCGTCAGATGTCACTGTTGCTTCGTCGTCCGCCGGGCCGTGAAGCTTATCCAGGTGACGTTTTTTACCTGCACTCCCGCCTGCTGGAACGTTCCGCGAAGTTGAACGAAGACAATGGTGCCGGTTCCCTGACCGCATTGCCGGTTATTGAAACGCAGGGTAACGATGTGTCAGCGTTTATTCCCACAAACGTGATTTCGATTACGGACGGGCAGATTTTTCTGGAAACTGACCTGTTCTTCCAAGGCATTCGACCCGCGGTGAACGTTGGTTTGTCGGTTTCCCGTGTGGGTTCATCCGCGCAGATCAAGGCCATGAAACAGGTTGCAGGTTCGATCAAGGGTGAGCTGGCGCAGTATCGTGAAATGGCGGCGTTTGCCCAGTTTGGTTCTGATCTGGATGCCTCAACACAGCGCTTGCTGAACCGTGGTGCCCGTTTGACTGAGTTGCTGAAACAGCCCCAGTTCTCTCCGTTGAAGACGGAAGAGCAGGTCGCCGTGATCTATGCAGGTGTAAACGGTTTTCTTGATGATCTGGAAATATCTCAAGTTGGCCCGTTTGAGCAGGGACTGCTTACCGCACTTCGTAATGACAGCAAGGACTTGTTGGATGGCATTGCCAAAAAACAAGCGCTTGATGATGATCTGACAGATAAGCTGAAAAAGGCGATTGAGAAGTTTGCAAAGAGCTTTGCATAAAAGCGCGAACCGAAACGCAAGGTCTGGACGAACTGGAAAATGGCGAGCCTCAAGGAACTTAGAAACCGCATTGCTTCTGTGAAAGCCACGCAGAAAATCACAAAAGCGATGCAAATGGTTGCAGCGGCGAAGTTGCGCAAGGCGCAAACCGCAGCTGAGGCCGCTCGCCCGTATTCGGCACGTATGGCCAAGGTTCTTGCAAATATTTCGTCGGCGATGGGAGATCAGGACGGTGCACCAGCCTTGATGGTTGGTACAGGAAGTGATGCCACCCATTTGCTTGTTGTTGCATCTGCCGAGCGTGGTTTGTGTGGCGGATTCAATTCGTCAATTGCCCGTTTGGCGCGCGACAAGGCCCGGTCCCTGAAAAAAGAAGGCAAGGAAGTCAAGATCCTGTGCGTTGGAAAGAAGGGTTTTGATGCGTTGAAAATGGAGTTTTCGAGCATCATGTTAGAGCCAATCACGTTTCGTGAGGTCAAGAATGTAGGCTATCAGGAAGCGCACATTGTCGGTCAACGCGTGCTGGCGATGTTCGAGGCCGGTGAATTTGATATTTGCCATCTGTACTATTCGGAGTTCCAGTCGGTGATCAGCCAGATTCCTACTGAACAACAGCTGATTCCTGCAAATGTATCTGCCGATGAAGAAGAGGCAGGTTCTGACGCCGAATATGAGTATGAACCAGGTGAAGAAGAACTGCTGGCTGATTTGTTGCCACGCAATGTTTCGGTGCAGATATTCCGCGCGATCCTTGAAAACGCCGCTTCGGAACAGGGTGCGCGCATGTCAGCGATGGACAACGCAACACGCAATGCTGGCGAAATGATCGACAAGCTGACACTGAGCTTTAACCGCCAGCGTCAGGCGCAGATTACCAAAGAATTGATTGAAATTATCTCGGGCGCAGAAGCGCTGTAAAGCTGGAGAGTAAGCAAATGGCAAAAGCAGCTACAACCAAAAAGGCCCCCGCCAAGAAGGCGCCGGCCAAAAAGGCACCGGCCAAAAAGGCTGCCAGTGGTGCTGTCGGCAAGGTGTCACAGGTTATTGGCGCGGTTGTTGACGTGCAGTTTGATGACCACCTGCCAGAAATCCTGAACTCGCTTGAAACCGAAAACAACGGACAGCGGCTTGTTCTGGAAGTAGCGCAGCATCTGGGAGAAAATACGGTTCGCACAATCGCGATGGATTCCTCCGAGGGCCTTGTCCGTGGGCAGGAAGTTGTTGATACCGGCAACCCGATTTCTGTTCCGGTTGGCGATGAAACCCTTGGCCGCATCATGAATGTGATCGGTGAACCAGTTGATGAGGCTGGTCCGTTGAAAACCAAGACCACCCGCGGCATTCACCAGCCTGCCCCTGACTATGTGGACCAATCCACCGAAGCTGAAATCCTGGTAACGGGCATCAAGGTTGTGGATTTGCTTGCTCCTTACGCTCGTGGCGGCAAGATCGGCTTGTTCGGTGGAGCCGGCGTTGGCAAGACGGTTTTGATTCAGGAATTGATCAACAATATTGCGAAAGCCCATGGTGGTTATTCCGTGTTCGCTGGTGTTGGAGAGCGCACTCGTGAAGGAAATGACCTTTACTGGGAAATGATCGAATCCAACGTGAACAAGGAAGGTGGTGGAGAGGGCTCAAAATGTGCTCTTGTTTACGGCCAGATGAACGAACCGCCAGGAGCGCGCGCCCGTGTTGCCCTGACGGGTTTGACCATTGCGGAAGATTTCCGTGACAAAGGTCAGGATGTTTTGTTCTTTGTTGATAACATCTTCCGCTTTACGCAGGCAGGTTCCGAAGTGTCGGCGTTGCTGGGCCGTATTCCGTCTGCCGTGGGTTATCAGCCTACGCTTGCAACCGACATGGGTGCAATGCAGGAACGTATTACAACCACCACCAAAGGTTCGATCACGTCAGTTCAGGCGATCTACGTACCTGCGGATGACTTGACTGACCCTGCACCGGCGACTTCATTCGCCCACCTAGATGCTACAACGGTTCTTAACCGTGCGATTTCTGAAAAAGGTATTTATCCTGCGGTTGATCCACTTGACTCGACTTCTCGTATGCTTGACCCGTTGATTGTTGGTGAAGAGCATTATCAGGTAGCGCGCCAGGTCCAGGAGATTCTACAGCGCTATAAGTCACTTCAAGACATTATCGCGATTCTTGGAATGGATGAGTTGTCGGAGGAAGACAAGCTGACTGTGGCACGTGCCCGCAAGGTGGAACGCTTCCTTTCACAGCCATTTTTCGTTGCTGAAGTGTTTACCGGTTCTCCGGGCCAGTTGGTTGATCTTGAAGATACAATCCAATCGTTCAAGGGACTGGTCGAAGGTGAATATGACCATCTTCCTGAAGCGGCTTTCTATATGGTTGGCGGTATTGACCAGGCAATCGAGAAGGCCCAGAAAATGGCTGCGGAAGCTGCCTGATGAATATGGGTTCACGCAATGTCCCTGATTTGGAAGACTGCGTGAACCAAACCTGCCCTTGGTCGGGAAAAGCGGTATCTGCCGACAGCCTGACATTTTACAAGGGAAAAGTAGTGGGATTCTGCAATCCGGGATGCCGCGACAAATTTGAAAAGGCGACGCTTGAGTTCGATGCCGCCTTGGACCAACATGAACTTTGACTTGGAAGCTTTGTCATGAATGACGCACTATCATTTGAGCTTGTTTCACCCGAAGCACTCGTTCTTTCAGGCGAGGCGCAGCAGGTTGTGGTGCCCGGAAGTGAAGGGTATTTCACGGTAATGGCAAATCACGCCCCGATGATGTCGTCCATGAAGCCTGGTGTTGTTGATGTCGTGATGGTCGATGGCTCAAAGAGCCAGATTTTTGTGCGCGGCGGTTTTGCCGATATTTCGCCGGACGGTTTTACCCTGCTGGCAGAAGAGGCAACTGATCTGAAAGACATGAACGAAGCGGACATTGATCAACACATCAAGGATGCCGAAGAAGATGTGGCAGATGCCGAAACTGATGAGAAAAAGGAAAAGGCTTTGGTCGCACTTGCACAATTGAAAGAAAGCAAGGATGCAATCTCGTATGCCCGGGCAAACGCCTGACGCCATTCAAACGCTGATTGTTTGACCCGCTGGAACACTTCAGCGGGTTTTTTGTATCTTGAACCGCCGTCTTCTGTTTGAAAATCATAAGCAGAGTTATGTTTGCATTGGTTTTGGTACGCGATTGACAGTATTGCCGGAGCGACTCCCAACAGGCTGAATTGCAAAAACTGGACGAACCAAGTGTTGCAAAAAATGCACCGCGACAGAAGAATTTTAGCAGCAGACGGCAACGGCTCAGATTGCTATCAAATACGTGGCTTCTACTTGTTATAAAAACTAAGGCATCAGCCCTAATTTTTATGTATCTGAATCTCCTCCAAGTCACGCTACCAGAAACAAGTAGAAGCCTAAATTTCCCTCTGCCACATTTTTGAAACAGAACTGTCAAAAACCCCCCTTAATGTAGTTTGGAAGAATTACAAGGAGAGTTCACATGACACACAAAAGCTTCCATGACCTATCGTTTGACGAGTTCGATGAGGTGGGTTCAGACCGCCCTGAATATCCCGAGTTCGACGCCATCGTGGAGCGTGCGATATCGCGTCGTGGATTCCTTGGGGGTGTCATTAGCGTTGGTGCAGCTACTTTTTTAACGGGAACCGGTGTTGGCGAGGCGCTTGCGGATGCCTCTGCTGACCGTTTTGGTTTCAAGCCTGTTGCTGCGAATGGAGAGGACACCATAACCGTACCGGAAGGTTTTAACTGGCACGTAGCCATGCAATGGGGTGATGAACTATTTGACAATTCCATTCCCTTTGACGAGGAAACGCGCGGTGATGCGGCCTCGCAAGCATTGGCATTTGGTGACAATACCGACGGTATGCATCTGTTTTCGAACGCAGGCAGAAACATATTCGCAGTCAACAATGAATATGTTAACCGCGGCATCATCTTTGGAAACCGTGAGTCCGGGCTGCCTGAAACCGACGATGACGTCAAAAAGGGAATGATGGGTCATGGCGTCACAGTGTGTGAAGTCAAGCAGGAAGACGGTAAATGGAGCATTATCAAGGGTTCGGAATACAATCGCCGAATCACTCCCGAAACCGAAATGGAGATTACCGGTCCTGCTGCAGGTCACGACCTAATGAAGACTGCTGCGGACGCAACAGGAACGAAGTCTCTAGGCACTTGGAACAACTGCGGTAATGGTAACACACCTTGGGGAACTTACCTTGCGTGTGAAGAAAACTTCAATGGGTATTTCTCTTCCAGCGACGAGGGTTTTGAACAAACACCAGACCAAAAACGTTATGGTTTGAAAGCCAAGGACTGGGGTTATGGCTGGGCGAAGGTCGATGACCGCTTCGACCTTTCAAAAACACCAAATGAACCCCACCGCGCCGGGTATGTGGTTGAGATAGACCCGTTTGATCCAAACTCGACGCCACGCAAACTGACCGCGCTTGGCCGCTTCAAGCATGAGAATGCCGAGGTGGTTGTGGCAGCGAACGGACAGGTCGTTGTCTATATGGGTGACGATGAGCGCGGTGAGTTCATCTACAAGTTCATCAGTGCAGGCAAGTTCTCAGCCGCTGGTGACAATACGGGTTTGTTGGAAGAGGGAACGCTATACGTTGCCAAATTCAACGATGACCAAACTGGTGAATGGCTGGAGCTTTCTCCGGAAACCACGGGCATGGAATCGCAAGCTGAAATTTGCATCAGGACGCGTGTAGCCGGGTCTGCGGTTGGTGCCACTACCATGGACCGACCGGAATGGATTTCATCCAACCCCAACAAGGCCGAGCTTTATTGTGCCCTGACCAACAACAAGAACCGTGGCATCAAACCCAACGCGGGTGGTGACGAAACGCCCGTGGGCGGACCAAATCCACGCCCGGAAAACAAGTATGGTCAAGTTGTTCGCTGGATTCCTGAAGGCAGTGATCACACATCGAACAAATTCAACTGGGACTTGTTTGTGCTTGCAGGAAATCCCGGTGTGCACAGCGCAACCGATCCAAAGGCCGGTTCGCGCAATGTAACCACCGGAAACATGTTCAATTCGCCGGACGGTATTTCATTCGACAGTAACGGGTTCCTCTGGATCCAAACCGATGGCAAGTATTCCAATAAGGGCGACTTCGAGGGCATGGGTAATAACCAGATGCTGGTCGGGGACACTGAATCGGGTCAAATCGAACGTTTTTTGGTTGGCCCGAAGGAATGCGAAGTGACCGGCCTGGCTTGGTCAGCTGACCGCAGAACCATGTTTGTTGGTATTCAGCATCCTGGTGAAAAAGGCGATAGCAGTTGGCCAGGTGGTGGCAAGTCGGTTCCCCGTTCTGCGGTCATTGCAGTACGTCGCGACGATGGCGGCCTGATCGGCTAAAATGAAAGAACCAGCCCGCGCAATGAAGCCGGGCTGGTTTGTATACTCACCTTGCGGAGGATCGGCGCTTAGCCATCCCGCAATTCACGGCGCAGGATTTTTCCGACATTGGTTTTCGGAAGTTCGTCCTTGAACACCACCAATTGCGGACGCTTGTAGTTCGTCAAACCCGTTGCGCACCAATCCTTGACATCCTGTTCAGTCATGGACGGGTCGCTGGTTACAACAAACAGCTTCACGACTTCACCGGAATGTTCGTCCGGCATTCCAACCGCAGCTGCTTCAACAATGGCTTCGTGGGAAACCGCGTGTTCTTCGACTTCGTTGGGATAAACATTGAAGCCTGAAACCAAGATCATGTCCTTCTTGCGATCAACGATCTTGGTTTGTCCGAGCTTGTTCATGAAACCCATGTCGCCGGAGCGGAAAAACCCGTCCTTGGTCATTACGTTGGCAGTTTCGTCAGGCCGGTTCCAGTACCCCACCATGACCTGGGGACCCTTGATGCAGATCTCCCCCACTTCCTCCAACGGCAACTCCTTGCCGTCCTCATCGCGGATAGAAATCTCGGTCGAGGGGAGCGGGAGACCAATGGTTCCAGAGAACTTTTCTGCATCAAACCGGTTTGCCGTGGCAACTGGTGAAGTCTCCGACAGGCCGTACCCTTCGGAGATGTTGCACCCTGTCAATTGTTGCCAGCGTTCAGCGACAGGCTGTTGAACCGCCATGCCGCCGCCAAGTGTAAGTTCCAGATGGCTAAAGTCGAGTTTCGCAAAGCCTTCATGGTTCATCATTGCGTTAAACAAGGTGTTCAGACCGGGCAAGATATTGAACTTGTACTTTCCCAGTTCCTTGATAAACGCCGGGATGTCGCGCGGATTCGGGATCAGGACATTATGGCCGCCCTTGTCCATTCCCATGACAAGGTTCACCGTCAGTGCAAAGATATGATAAAGCGGAAGTGCACAAACATATACCGGGTTAGGGGTTTGGTCCGGAATTGCATTCAGCCATTCATTGTTCTGTGCTGCGTTCGAAAGCACGTTGTAATTTGAAAGCATGGCGCCTTTGGAAACACCTGTTGTGCCGCCAGTGTACTGCAGAAACGCCAAATCATCATGACCCAGTTCAACCTTTTCCGGTGCACCGGTTGTCGATAATACCGACTTAAAGGTGGAATGGCCCGCAATGTTCCAGGCGGGAACCATTTTCCTGACATGACGCACAACCATGTTGACGATCATTCCTTTTAGCCCGCCGAGCATATCACCCATCGCGGTAACCACAGCATGTTCGACTTCCACCTCACCTGCTATCGCTTCGAAAGTGCTGGCGAAGTTTTCAAGCACGAAAATGGCTTTGGCACCGGAATCGTTTAGCTGATGCTTGAGTTCTCGCGGTGTGTAGAGCGGATTGACGTTAACCACTGTGCAGCCCGCACCCAGAACCCCCATCAACACAACTGGGTACTGCAAAATGTTGGGCATCATGATTGCAACACGGTCCCCCTTTTGCAGCCCTTTTGTCTGTAGCCAGACACTCACCTTGCGCGATTCGGCCAACAACTCTGCGTAAGTGAGCGATTTTCCCATGCAAGAAAAGGCCGGATGCGCTGCGTATTGTTCGCAAGATGCGACGAGAAGTTCGGATACCGACTGGAACTCCAACTCACCGATTTCATGGGCGACAGCATCGGGATATGACTTCAACCAAGGCTTGTCGTCGTTCTTTTTCGGTTTCCTGGCCATTATGTTTCCTCCTCCTACCAGCAATGCGCAAACCTGAAATATCTGGTTTGCGTACACAGGCGTTTACTAGTCAACTCTTGTGTGTCGGTCAATTGAAACCGGTTTACCGCTTGTCCCAGATTTCGGTTTCCCTGACGGTCAACGAAAAAGCGGTACCAATAACGCACGCGACAAGTACACTTGAAAATGCGATCCGATAATCGCTGCTGGCATAGACCCGGCTTCCTTCAACGACCTGTCCATCCCACGAATAGTCAAGTATCAGCCCGATTACCGGCTGCAATAATGCGCCCGATGCAACCGTCAGTGAATTCACGATACCGGTTACCGAACTTGAGATTTCGGAATGTGATGTCTCGCGCACCAGCGCGAAGCAGATTGTCATGAACGAACCAGCGATCCCCATCGCTACAAGAAGCGCCACACTAACCCAGAGCGAAAGGTCAGGGACAAGAACGAACAGTCCAAGCAACAGGGTAAGGGTGGTGGAACCGGCAATGAGCAATGGCTTTCGCATTTTCAACCGGTCGGAAATCCATCCAACCAAAGGGGCTGAAAAGGCCCACCCTACGAACAGACTTGAAACGAGCCCGGAAGCGACTGCTTTCGGCAAGTCATAAGTGGCAATCATGTATGGTATGGCCCACAGGGCGCCAAGTGCCAGCATCGGACCCGACATGGTGGATGCAATGATTGCGATCTTCCATACCTGAAAACTTGAGCCGGCCTGTTTAATGCCGTTGAACATCGAGCGCAGGCCTTGTTTGGGTTTGGCATGTTGCTCAGAATTGAGTGGATTGTCACGAACGACAACAAAAATTGTCAATGCAAGTGCTATGCCTGCGAACCCCATTCCAAACATTGTTGCCCGCCATCCGAACTGGCTTATAACCCCTGAAAGCGGCCCTTGTGCAAAGACCCCGCTCATCAGCCCAAAAAACATCGTAAGCCCTGCAAGCATGGCGAAGCGGTGTGGCGGGAACCAATTGGCGGCAAGCGCAAGCGA
This sequence comes from Rhizobiaceae bacterium, assembly GCA_965230715.1. GTDB lineage: Bacteria > Pseudomonadota > Alphaproteobacteria > Rhizobiales > Rhizobiaceae > JAALLB01. The sequence goes on from CBDDLK010000001.1 coordinate 509,782, forward strand.
ACCGAGAAACCCCACTGCCGAACCAATACCGATCAAAAGCCTTCCTGCGTAGGCGAGGGCAATTCCGTCGGCAAACGCGAAGATCACCGAGCCGAGCCCTGCAATCGACAGGGCCAATGCCATCAGCAGTCTTGCTCCCCATCGGTCGATCAACACGCCAAGTGGTATTTGGAGCAGAACATAGGGATAAAAATATAGAGCAGAGAGCGTTCCCAATACCGCCGCACCAATGGAGAATTCTGCCATGAGTTCGTCGACCATAACGCTTGGCGAGACACGTTGAAAAAAGGCATAACCGAACGCCAGGGCTGCAAGTAACCAGACCATCCACGCTGTGGCGGTAGGGGCTTTGGGATCAGGAATTTTCGACACCGGAACTAACTCAACCTCTCCGCGTGCCAGGAAACATGATCTGCCATGAAACTTGAGATGAAATAATAAGAGTGATCATAGCCTTCGCGAATGTTCAAAGTCAGTTTGATCCCGTTTGTATCACATGCAAGGGCCAGCGTATCAGGTTTAAGGGAGTCTTCCAGGAACTCATCATCCGCACCCTGTTCGACCAATATTTCGGGAATAGTAAAACCGTCTTCAATCAACTGGACTGCATCATAGTTTCGCCACTTGCCGGGATCACTACCGAGATACTTCCCAAAGGCATTTGTTCCCCAATCGGTTGTTGAAGGATGACAAACCGGAGAAAAAGCAGAAACCGATCTGTACCGGTCAGCATTTTTCAATGCGATTGTAAGCGCACCATGACCGCCCATCGAATGGCCGAATATTGACTGGCGTGACATGTCGGCATTGAAGTGTTCCGCAATCAGTTTTGGCACTTCATCAACAACATATGAATACATATTGTAGTGGGATGCATATGGGTCCTGGACAGCATCCAGGTAAAAACCGGCGCCAGTACCAAAGAAGTAAACATCTTCGTCGGCAATGTTCTCGCCGCGAGGTGAAGTGTCGGGACAAACAATGATAATGCCATGCTCAGCCGCCGCTTTCCTGTACTCGCCTTTTTCCGTGACATTTGCATGAGTGCAAGTAAGTCCCGAAAGGTAGTAGAGAACGGGGCAAGGCCGGGTTTCGGCTTGTGGCGGAACAAAAACCGAAAATGTCATCTCGCAATTGCAACACCGTGAGTCGTGGCGGTAAACCCCCTGAACACCCCCATGCGATTTGTTTGTTGAAATGGTCAGCATATGATCTCGCTCCGAGGACACGCATATTTGAAGATTCGTTAACAGCATGTTCTACATACTGTGGGTCCGAGTCCATATGTTACTTTCACAAACGGCACATTGTCGTGCAAGTTTGAACCACTGCTTGCTTATCGAAAGGACCTGATGATGTCTTACAATCCAACTGAAAGAGCCAAGGGCAAAGTGCCGCCAATTTCATTTGGGGTACTGATATTGTTAGTTGTTTCGGGCTCGGTCGCGACCATCGCATTTGATTTGTGGGGTCAGGCAATCAGTCCGGGTGTATTTGGCTGGGCAAAACTGGCCCCGGTCGGTCTGGCAACCCAGACGTTCAAAATCGTGTCGGGTATTCGTTCAGTAGCTGCCGGTCACTTCATGCACCTTTTTCTGGTTGGTCTGATTGCCTACCCTTTTGGATGGGTTTTTGTGGCGCGTCCGATACTTGAAAGAATAGCTCCCGGTTTGCCGCTTGTTGTTTCGTCAGCTCTCTACGGGTTTGGGTTGTTTGTTTTTGCAATCGGTATCATTGCAGGCCCTTTGTTTGCAGGGAACCCCTGGTTCCTGAACTGGACCGGAATCACCTATGTCGCGCTGATCGGGCATGTGTTGTACGGAATTGTAGTCGCATATGCCGTGGCATATCTGGAGGCGCACGGAATTGGTTAGATTGCCGTGCGTTTCGATCGAAATGGCAAACGGTTGTTCCATCTCAACATGTTTTACATCGATTTATCGGTGATACCCGTCGAAACCTGAATTGCTTCAGTCAAGGCTCTCCTGAGGATCGTCACTGGACCTGTCAAGACGCTCGATCGTGGCCTTCATCGCCTGAATGGCTTCTGCGGTTTTCGCGTGTTGGTCCTGGATCAGGGCAAGTTTCTCTTCCAACTCGGCGATAATCTCGGAATGGTCTCCCGATGCGGGGGATTCTCCAATGCCATATAGCAACCAGGTAGTGCTTACGCCCAAAAATCCGGCCAACATCGCAAGGCGGTTGGCGCGCGGTTCTACGCGATCCGCTTCCCAGTTTTCCCATGTTTCCAGAGTAACCCCAAGTTGTACAGCGGCTTCCTCACCGGTCATGCCGGTCATCTCTCGTGCCCTGCCAATACGGCCTCCCAGGGTGTCGCGGTCGCGCGCTTCGTCAAAAATGGTCTGTTCGTGATCCAATTGTTTTTCCTTCAACGTTGGCGGCGGGATAACACGAGTCGGTGAAGCGAGTCGAGGAACGCTGAACGATCCGCTTTTGAGAAAGCGGCGTTGTAGGTTTGGGTTTGATCGCGTTCACGGATGTGTTGCTTTAGATCGCGCATTGCAAGTGCCATTCCGATATTGTGCTGATCAAAAAGTTTTCCGTTTGGCTTGATCACCGCAGCTCCGCTTTCAAGACATCGCTGGGCCAAGGGGATGTCTGACGTGACGCAAATATCTGCTTCGGTAATGTTAAGTGCGATCCAGTTGTCGGCAGCGTCAGCGCCTTGGGGAACGATATGGATTTTCACAAGTTCATGACGAATTGGACGCAGACCCCCATCTGCGACCATCACGACATCGCAGCCATGTCGTTCAGCCACGCGAATTACTTCATTTTTAACCGGACATGCATCCGCGTCTACATAGATCATGAATCACAATGTCCCAAATGCAAGCTTCGCAATGTAAAAAACTAATTCCGTGGTTGATTTCTTAAAAAGCCATGATCTGCAAACTCACCGGGTCGAACATTGTCTTTGCAACGTTGCTGAACGGCAGCTCAACAGTGTTTCCCGTCCAGGCTTGCAGGCTCATTTCAATCCTCAGCGTTGAAGCAGAAGCTTAAAGCCAAGTGCCCCAATCAAAACCCCTGAAACGCGGTCAATCAACACTTTCCACTGCAAAAACCGGTCTCTCACAAGCCGGTTGCCAAACACACATCCAACAACTGAATAGAACAGCAGTTCGACCGCAAAGTGATTGCCGACAATCACCGCTTTTTCTGTCATTGTCAGGCTTGGTGGAAAGACCAGGACCAGAACCGAAGCTGCAAAAAGAACGGATTTCGGATTGGCCAGGTTCACCAACATTCCATCCAGAAAGTCGCGGCGGACCGTGGTTGCGCCAACTGACAAGGGGTTGCGGGCATTCTTAAACGTATTGTAGGCGATAAAAATGAGATAAGCACCTCCAACTGTTTTTATTGCAATGTACGCCCAGGGGAAGAGCGTGAACAATGACTGGAGGCCCAAAAGTGCCGAACAGGTCCAGATTGCTGCCATCAACGCAAGCCCCGCACCAAATTTCAACCCTGATTTCAGGCCGCGTGAAATGACTGTCTTCGTCATCATCACAAACGCCGGGCCGGGGCTTGCAAGTGCAGCAAGCAGTACAAGGTTGAAAGCAAGAAAGGTCTGAATTGTCATTGTGCTTCACATATTAAGTGCTTTGGTTTCCAGGTATTCTTCCAGTGCAAAAATACCGTTTTCCTTGCCATTGCCGGAACGTTTGTATCCGCCAAACGGGACATCATAATCAGCCACCGCTCCGTTTACATTTACCGATCCAACTCTCAATTGGCGGCAAACACGCTTTATACGCTCGCGGTCCGTTGATTGGACATACGCAGACAAGCCGTAAACGGAATCGTTGGCAATCTCTATTGCCTCATCTTCGGTCTCAAAGGGCAGGATTGCGAGCACCGGTCCAAAGACTTCCTCAGTTGCGATTGCCATATCATTGGTCACGTCCGCAAAGAGCGTCGGCCTGATGTAATAACCGCGGTCGAAGCCCTCAGGAAGGCCCGGACCTCCGACAACCAGTCTGGCACCTTCGTTAATGCCGACCTGGATCAAATGTTGAATGTGTTCGAACTGTTTCCTGTTTACGACCGGCCCGAGATGATCGCCTTCATGCATGGGGTTATCAACTGGTATTGCGCGGACGTTTGCGGCAACGCGTTCTACAAAATCCTCATAGATGCCGCGTTGAACAAGCAGGCGTGAACCAGCATCGCAGGATTGTCCGTTGTTGTTGAAGCAAGCGTCAATTGAAACGGCTGCGGCATTTTCCAGATCCGCGTCGTCAAAGACAATGTTCGCTGATTTTCCGCCAAGCTCGAGCGCAACCTTTTTGACTGATTCCGCTGCAGCTTTCGATATCGCAACACCTGCCCTGGTTGAGCCGGTAAAGGATATCATGTCGACATCGGGATGGATGGTTAGCGGGGCACCTACGCCCTCGCCATCACCTTGAACCATGTTGAATACCCCGTCCGGGCAACCCGCTTCGTGAATGACTTCAGCAAGGAGCGCAGCAGAAATGGGTGAATACTCGCTAGGTTTCAGGACCATGGTACAACCGGCAGCAAGAGCGGGAGCAACCTTCACGATGACCTGGTTGACCGGCCAGTTCCAAGGGGTGATCAGGCCGCAAACCCCGACCGGTTCATCGACAAGCGTTGAACCGCCCCTGAGAGACGGCCTGACAAACTGGTGATGCTTAAGCGCTTCGATTGTCGCTGTTATGTGCCCGTCGCCACAAGGAGCCTGCGATTCACGGCTAAAGGTAAGACATGTTCCCATTTCCCGGGACATGGCGCTGGCAAATTCCTCGTTGCGCTCATGGTACAGATCGCAAATTTTTTGAAGCAGTTCGATGCGATCCTCTTTAGTGCTGAACTGCCATGTCGCGAATGCCGCTTTTGCCGCGCCCACAGCCTTGTCAACATCGGCGCTGGTGCCGAGCATCAGTTGCCCGATGACCTCCTCATTTCCCGGGTGCACCACTTCAAAAGGTTGCGCCCCAGGTTCAGGGCGTTGCCATCGGCCGTTTATATAGTTTGAATCGAGCACTGGCATGTCATTTTGTCTTTCATTGAAAACCTGCTTTGGACCTGTTGGCGGTCAGTACCCATACCCATATTTCGAAATCCGGCCCTTTGGCAATCGCGAATCTTTCGCTACAGGCCAATTTCAGGCAGTGCCAAAGTGTATGGCCCGCAACACATGCCTGCAATACCACCGTTGAAGGACCTATCCGGGACGGTAGATTGAAAATTGGGCAAGACTCGGCTGTTTTGAAGAACATTTGAATGAGAGTGCCATACCCAAACATGAACCGGTTCAGGAAACAGTTTTTCAGACGCTTTGCAGGCGCTAACCTGATCGAACGGTGACAAAGGCTATTTGCAATGTCCCGAAACTAGGTATTCAGAAGCCAAGATTTGAGCACCCTGTTCGACGCCCTGGAAGAAAGACTGTCGTGTTGTTCGTCATGCAGTGAGAATTTGCGCACAAGGAACTTTATCAGAAGCTTCTCTGCAGATTCTGTCTGGCTCCTGAAGTTTACCAACTGTTCGGTAAGTTCAGCAATCACACGATCATAGTATTCTATGGAATCTTCCAGATCGTTTTCGATTGCCTCGCGCAATGTAACGTTCGCGTCCTCGTAACGGGCAATCAAATTGTCCAATTCGACAAAATCACCGACTGATTCGGCCTGTGTGTCCTCAAGATACCCCAAATTTCGCCTCTGTTTCTAGCGACTCACAAGCGCATTGCTTGTCGGGTACATTAATGTAACGTAGCGTAAGTTTCAAATCACAATTTTGGGGGATGTGGATTAAGAGCATCTGGAGCCGGTCTGCAGTGCCGCACGTCAGGTTGAACTTGACATTCGATGGCTAATGCCACTATATGCGCGCAATCGCGGGAACCATCCCGCTTTTTGTATTCGTATCCCACAGGATCGACTGAAAAAAGGTGGCCGTCGGACCATGCGTTCGAAACGTGCCATGATTGAACACGAAAAGGAAAAACGATGTTCGCAGTCATTAAAACCGGTGGCAAGCAATATCGCGTTGCCCCGGAAGACGTATTGAAGATTGAAAAAGTTGCCGGTGAAGCTGGCGATTTTGTTGAGTTGTCTGATGTGTTGGTTGTCGGAGACGGAGGCAACATCACTGCTGGCGCTCCGTTGGTCGACGGCGCATGTGTTTCTGCCGAGATTGTTGACCAGGGCCGAACCAGAAAGATCATCGCTTTCAAGAAACGTCGCCGTCAGAACTCACGGCGCACCATTGGCCATCGTCAGCATTTCACAACTGTGCGTATTGCGGAAATTCTTACCGGTGGCAAAAAACCATCGAAGAAAGCCGCTGCCAAACCTGTAGCCAAAAAAGAAGCTGCTGCTGTGAAAGATGCCGACAAGCCAGCAGAGGCAAAGGCACCCAAGGCAGAAACTGCAAAGACAAAGCCGAAGGAAGAAACATCGGCCAAGGCAGAAAAACCGGCCAAGGAAGACAAGCCTAAAAAGGTGGAGAAGGAAGAGAAACCAGCCAAGGCGAAAGCTTCTGATACCAAGGCCAAGCCGCTGTTCACCGCACCTGATGGGGACGGCGACAAGCTAACAGAATTGAAGGGTGTTGGCCCCGTTGCCGCGACCCAGTTGCAGGAGCAGGGGATTACCACGTTTGCACAAATTGCTGCCCTGACTGATGCAGATATTGCAAAGATTGATGAAAACATGTCATTTAGCGCTGACCAGGTCAAAGACTGGCAGGCTCAGGTGAAAGAGAAAACCGGTTAGGGTTTTCGGCCAGGAGATACAGAGATGGCACACAAAAAAGCAGGCGGCTCGTCCAAAAACGGTCGCGATTCAGAATCAAAACGCCTCGGCGTAAAAAAGTTTGGTAACGAAATGGTCGTGCCAGGCAACATTATTTGCCGTCAACGCGGAACCAAATGGCACCCGGGCAACAATGTTGGCATGGGCAAAGACCATACGTTGTTTGCGCTTGCCGACGGGAAAGTACATTTCCAGACCAAGGCGAATGGTCGAACCTACGTAAACGTCATTCCCTCGGAACCAGCGGAATAACCGGCCAATCCAATGGCTGGTTCTCATCGACCCAGTCAGGAAAGAATGTTCAAGGGGAGATGGGAAACCAACTCCCCTTTTTTGATGGGGAACAGATGTGGAAAACACCCGGAGAAGGTCATGATTGAAGACCAGTTGTATACGGCGCAAAGCCTGGTCTTTGCAGAGGAAATACTGACAACAGCGGAATTGTTGTTGCGGACACCCACCCTGGAAGACGCTGCTGACATTGCGGCTCTTGCAAACAATGAAAACGTAGTGAGTATGCTGGAATCGCTCCCTTATCCCTACTATGATGAAGATGCCAAACGCTTCATTGAATCCATCTCGCATCCCGACGCAGGCGAGTGTGTGTTTGCCATTACCCATGCCGAAACCGGTCAATTAATGGGGATGTGCGGCCTGCACTTGTTGAAACGCCGGTTTGAGTTGCCACACATGGGGTATTGGCTGGGCGAGGCGTATTGGGGCAAAGGATATGCCACCCAAGCTGCAAGAGCACTGGTTGACCTGTTCTTCAAGGCCGGACAGGAGGACACTCTATTGATGTCGGTGCTTGCCACGAATGTCGCGTCGCGCCGGGTTATTGAAAAGTGTGGTGGACGGTTTTGGAAATCCGACAAGAAAGCTTCATCGTTCTTTGAAGATGAGCAGACTGTCGAACACTACCGCATAACCCGCGAAAGTTGGGTTGGCGCGGTAGCTGCCTGAACGTGAAAGCCGGGGCCCAAATCAGATGAAGTTTCTAGATCAAGCCCGAATTTTTGTCCGTTCCGGAGATGGTGGTGCGGGGTCTGTTTCCTTCCGACGGGAAAAATACATTGCCTTTGGCGGTCCAGACGGAGGAGACGGAGGCAAGGGCGGCAACGTTTGGATTGAAGCTGTTGACGGGCTGAACACGCTGATCGACTACCGCTACCGACAACATTTCAAGGCCAAGACAGGTATGCACGGCATGGGGCGCAATCGCAACGGCGCCGCCGGTGAAGACATCGTACTGGCAGTCCCGGTCGGTACCCAAGTTTATGAAGAAGACAACGAGACCCTGATCACCGATCTCGACGAATTGGGTGAACGTTATCTGATCGCAAAAGGCGGCAATGGTGGTTTCGGCAATGCCCATTTCAAGTCTTCGACCAATCAGGCCCCCAGAAACGCCAATCCGGGACTGGAAGGTCAGGAAAGATGGATTTGGCTGCGCCTCAAGCTAATCGCCGATGCCGGTTTGGTGGGATTGCCAAACGCCGGAAAATCAACATTTCTTGCAAGCGTTACAGCCGCGAAACCCAAGATCGCAGACTATCCCTTTACGACACTCCATCCCAATCTGGGCGTCGCGCGGGTTGATGAGCGCGAATTCGTTATCGCCGATATTCCAGGTTTGATCGAAGGCGCACATCAGGGTGTGGGGATCGGAGACCGGTTTTTGGGTCATGTGGAACGTACGCGCGTGTTGCTGCATCTCGTTTCTGCAGTCGAGGAGGATGTTGCAGGTGCGTATCGAACGGTGCGGGGCGAGCTTGAAGCATATGGCGCCGGGATGACCGACAAGCATGAAATCGTTGCGTTGTCACAGGTAGATATTCTTTCACCGCAACAACGTGCGGATAAACTTGAGGAGTTGAAAACTGCTTCCGGACGGGATCCTGTCTTGTTGTCTTCTGTCAGTCGCGAAGGGGTGGAAGAGGTGTTGAGGTTGATGATCTCTGCCGTGGAAGGTGCACGGGAAGCAGAAATCGCTCCTGAGGAAAAACAACCCGGAGACTGGCTGAAGTGGTAATGACTGGCAGTCAAAGAATAGTGGTGAAAATCGGTTCCTCGCTGCTGGTTGACCCGCAACGGGGACTGAAGGACGAATGGCTGGGATCGTTGTGCGATGATATTGCTGCGCTTCACAATGACGGCAATGAAATTGTGGTTGTTTCTTCGGGATCAATTGCCCTTGGACGGCGACATCTGGCGCTGTCGCCTCGCAGGCTTAGACTTGAAGAAAATCAGGCCGCAGCAGCCGTTGGCCAGATTCTGCTGGCAAGGGCGTATTCCGAAGCCTTGGGAAAGCATGGAATCAACGCGGGTCAGGTCTTGCTTACACTTGGCGATACCGAGCAGCGAAGACGGTATATCAATGCGCGTGAAACGCTTTCAACCCTGCTGAAACTCGGCGCAGTGCCAATCATCAACGAGAATGACACGGTGGCAACTTCCGAAATCCGCTATGGTGACAATGATCGTTTGGCGGCCAGGGTCGCTTCAATGGTAAGCTCCGATATTCTGGTGCTGCTTTCTGACGTCGACGGGTTTTATTCCGGCGTACCGGGAACAGGTGCAGATGTTCGCCGTTTCGATGTCATTGAGGAAATCACTCCAGAGCTTGAAGCTATGGCCGGCGATGCCGGAACCGAACTTTCCAGGGGTGGCATGGTTACGAAACTGGAGGCGGCAAAAATTGCAACATCGGCTGGAACACGCATGGCAATCTCGTCGGGCAGGGAACTCAACCCGTTGACTGCTGTTCTTGCCGGAGGCGTTGCGACATGGTTTAAACCAAAAGGCAATCCGGTGACCGCACGCAAGAAATGGATCGCCGGTCAGATGGGCTTTTCCGGTACAGTGTTTATTGATGAAGGTGCCTGTTCTGCGCTTGCTGCAGGAAAAAGCCTTCTGCCTGCAGGAGTTAAGAAGGTTGGTGGGGCTTTTGAGCGCGGTGACGTGGTGGAAGTTGCGTCAATCGACGGGAAGGTACTTGGCTGCGGCATCATTTCATACGATATTGAAGATGCCCGGAAAATTCTCGGGTGTCGCAGTGACGAGATAGACAAGTTGGACGACGTGGTCAGTCGCGGGGCAATGATCCATCGTGACAACCTTGTGTTGAAGGAAACAAATCATGCTTGATCAGGTAAACAGGACCGATGTTGCAACCGTCATGGCCGACATTGGCGCAAAGGCAAAGGAAGCAGCCAGAACGTTGGCCTTTGCACCGAGTGACGTAAAAAACGCTGCCTTGAATGCAATGGCTGATGCAATTGAGGAAAGTACAGAAGAAATTCTTGCAGCAAATTCAGCTGATCTTGAAGCTGCAGAAGCAAACGGCATGGCAGGTTCATTTGTTGATCGCCTGACACTGAATGAGAGTCGCATTGCGGCGATTGCGCAGGGGATTCGGGAAGTTGCTGGGCTGGACGACCCTGTTGGGGATGTTATTGCCAGTTGGGAGCGGCCAAACGGGTTGAAAATTGACCGGGTACGGACGCCGCTTGGGGTTGTTGGAGTGATTTTTGAATCAAGACCAAATGTTACAGCCGATGCCGGGGCGTTGTGCCTGAAATCCGGAAATGCCGTGATTTTGCGTGGCGGCTCGGATTCCTTTCGCTCATCGCGTGCCATTCATGCCTGCCTGGTGTCCGGCCTTCAAGCCGCCGGTTTACCCAAGAATGCGATACAGATGGTTCCGACGCGTGACCGCGAAGCGGTTGGTGAAATGCTCAAGGGTTTGTCTCAAAGCATTGATGTCATTGTTCCAAGAGGGGGCCGCTCGCTCGTTCAACGCGTTCAAGATGATGCGAGAGTTCCTGTGTTCGCGCACCTGGAAGGCTTGTGTCACGTTTATGTCGACAAATCTGCCGACATGAACATGGCTGCGGAGATTATTGTAAATGCAAAGATGCGCCGGACAGGGGTCTGTGGTGCTGCCGAAACCCTGTTGATTGACCAGGCCATCGGCGACGAAGAGATTGTAATGATACTTGAAGCGCTGAAACAAAGCGATTGTGAGCTGCGCTCCGACAGTGACTTGATTGAATTGTTTCCCTCTGCCGACCAAGCCGTAGAAGAAGACTGGACTACAGAATATCTTGACGCCATCCTGTCGGTCCGCAAGGTCGACGGAATAGACGGCGCGATCAATCATATTGCGGAGTTTTCTTCCAATCACACCGATGCGATTATCGCGGAAGATGAAACGGTGGTTGAACGGTTCTTCAACGAAGTCGATTCTGCCATTTTGCTGCATAACGCTTCGACACAATTTGCCGATGGAAATGAATTTGGCATGGGCGCGGAAATCGGCATTGCCACAGGAAAGATGCACGCACGCGGACCGGTCGGAGTGGAACAGTTGACCAGTTTCAAATATCTTGTACGTGGAACAGGACAGACCCGGCCTTGAGTCAGTTGCTGGCAAGAATTCCTGAACTAAAAATGCCGGTTGCTGGTGACGGGCAACGGATTGGCTTGTTCGGCGGCTCTTTTAACCCTCCTCATGAAGGCCACCTGAATTTGTGCGATCTTGCGCTCAAACAACTCGAACTTGACCAGATATGGTGGATGGTGACACCGGGAAACCCTCTAAAGGATACATCAGGCCTGCCGGGTTTGCTGGAGCGGATTGCCTTGTGCAAGGCGATGGTTACCGATCATCGTATCCGGGTCACAGGCTTTGAGGCGTCTTACAAGGTTCGATACACTGCCGATACCGTGAGACTGGTGAAGCGCATTCGTGCCCGTTTGAATTTTGTCTGGCTTATGGGCGCTGACAATCTGGCTGACTTTCACAAATGGCAGGATTGGCAATTTATCGCGAAATCCGTGCCAATCGCTGTTATCGACAGACCCGGCGCAACGTTCGCTTACCGGTCATCACCGGCGGCTTTGTTTATGGCACGGTTCCGGGTCGACCAGGATGATGCAGCGTTACTTGCTTACAAGCGACCACCAGCCTGGACATTCATTCATGGTCCCAGAAGCTCGTTGTCATCGACACAGTTGCGCCGGATTGCCCAGGATTCATCAATGGTTAACGCAAGTTAAGTATATTGTCTTGAAACGATCATAGAATCAGTCGTATGCTGTGGTCGTGGGGCCCAAGGGTCATTTGGCAATGCTTTAGCGAGAGGGAACACTGACTACAGCAATGCAAACTTCGGGTGCTAGTAGCACCCCGAACCAAACAACCAAGACCGCGACATTGGCAGTTGAGGATGTTTTAGAAACGGTGACAAACAGCCTGGATGGTTCCAAGGCGGAAGACATTGTCACTATAAATATCACTGAAAAATCAGCTTTGGCGGATTATATGGTAATCGCTTCTGGTCGGTCCAACCGGCATGTAAATGCGATAGCCGACCATCTTTTGCGTGAGCTGAAGAATTCTGGTGCGGGAAGTGCCCGAATTGAGGGACTTGAAAGCGCCGATTGGGTGTTGATTGATGTGGGTGATGTCATCATCCATGTATTCCGTCCCGAAGTGCGAGAGTTTTACGCATTGGAAAAGATGTGGCAAATGCCCAGTATGGATGAAGTGAACTAGGGGCCTGCCCTTGTGACGCCATGCGATTAACAATACTTGCGGTCGGCAAGATGAAAGCCGGTCCGGACAATGACCTTTACAATCGATTTGAAGACCGGATCATCAAGTCGGGGCGAGCCTTGCACTTGACTCCATTCAAGCTTCTTGAATTGCCGGAATCGCGTCTTGCGGATGCTGAGGCGCGCAAAGCAGAGGAGGCAGAACTGCTGTTCGGCAGGATCGAAACGAATTCACGCATCATATTGTTGGACGAACGCGGCAAGGACCAGACCAGTGAAGAGTTTGCAAGCGAGATCAAACAGGAACGCGATTCGGGAACCCCGTCACTCAGTTTCGTGATCGGCGGACCGGATGGGCATGGCGAAAAACTGAAAACCGCAGCACATCAGAAAATCAGGTTTGGTTCGATGACCTGGCCTCACCAGATTGTGCGCATATTGCTTGCAGAACAGCTCTACCGTGCGATGACAATTCTTTCCGGACACCCTTATCACCGCAAATAGGCCGGTTTGGTTAAACCCTTCACGGATTCCGGCGATTCAGATAAACGTTATGCATGTTCTACACTAGGCAAATTTGGCGATGGCGGACGGTTTCGGCGCTGGTAACAGTTTTGTTGCTTGCGTTTTCGCCTTCAAACCTGTCTGTCGCCCTTGAAGAAAATGTGCCTGAAGCTGGTTCGAGTGATGATGCCGCCAGAGAACAAGTCGAACAGCGCGAAACCACCCTCAGGGAATTGCAGACACTTGAACAACAGATAAAACTGAATGACCAGCAACGGTTGGAACTTAAGCAACAAATATCGAAAATTGACAAGGACCGCGTCACGATCAACCGGGACTTGATCGAGACATCAAAAAAATCACGGAGTTTGGAAAAGCGCGTCGCAAAGGCAAGTGCCCGCTTAATTGAATTGCGTCAGGAAGAAGCAGGAGTCAGACGGTTCCTTCGTACAAAGACCGCTCTTTTGTCGGAAGTTCTTGCGGCCTTGCAACGAATGGGACGAAATCCGCCTCCGGCCCTGCTGGTAACCCCGGAGGATGCGCTTTCCTCTGTCAGATCCGCCATTTTGTTGGGAGCTGTCGTACCTGAAATACGTGGGGAGACGGAAAAACTTGTCGCGCAGCTGAACCAGATGGTGCGCATAACATCTGAGATAGAGAACCAGCGCGGCACTCTTGAGAACAATTTGAAGGCGCTTGCAGGCGAGGAAGAACGGTTGAATCTTCTGCTTGCGGAGAAAAAGAAACTGTCGGGCGCGGCGCAACTCAGGCTGGAGCAAGAATATACAAAATCGGTCGAGCTTGCTTCAAAGGCGTCATCTCTCAAAGATTTGATCGGCTCGCTCGAAACGCAAATTGAAAGTGTTCGCCAAGCCACCGAAGCAGCGCGCCTTGCCGACGACCGGCGCAAACAGATTGAGCAGGCGCGTATTGACGCCAATATAAAATACCAATCGCAAGAAGTGTTTTCAGACACGAGCAGACAGGCACCTGCACTTTCCTTTGAGCAAACGCAGGGACTGCTTCCGCTTCCGGTCAATGGAGAACTTGTTTCCGGATTTGGTGAAAAAGATGATCTTGGTGATGAAGTTCTTGGACAAAACCTTCAAACCCGTGAAAACGCACGTGTAATTTCCCCTGCGGATGGCTGGATCGTCTATGCCGGGCCCTTCAGAACCTATGGTCAGTTGTTGATTATCAACGCCGGAAATGATTATCATATTGTATTGGCAGGGCTTGACGAAACCAATGTCACGGTCGGCCAATTTGTGATTGTGGGTGAACCCCTGGGAAAAATGGGTGCAAAAAGGGTTGCAAGTGCAGGAACGGTTGATCTGTCCTTAACAAAGCCCATTTTGTATGTAGAATTCAGAAAAGACAGCACACCAATAGATCCGGCTGCATGGTGGTCGGAGAAAAACATTCAGAGAGTAGCCAATGGTTCGTAAACTGGGAATTTTAGCGTTGGGGATAGTGATAGGTGCCACGGTGGCACTCTCGGTCCTCGGCGGCATTCAACAATCGGGACCTGCCCAGGCCGCGGGGGTCAACACTTACCGCCAGTTGAGCATATTTGGTGACATATTTGAGCGGGTACGCGCGTCGTATGTTACCGAGCCCTCAGAGGAAGACCTTGTAGAGAACGCGATCAACGGAATGTTGACCTCGCTTGATCCGCATTCAAGCTACCTGAATCCAAAAGATTTTACTGACATGCGGGTGCAGACCAAGGGTGAGTTTGGTGGGCTTGGCATAGAGGTGACCATGGAGAATGAACTTGTAAAAGTCGTTTCTCCAATCGATGAAACCCCTGCAATGAAAGCAGGTGTTCTGGCAGGTGATTTGATTTCGAAGATCGATGGCGACAATGTTCGCGGCCTCAGCCTGGAGCAGGCGGTAGAGAAAATGCGCGGTGAGGTGAATACCCCGATCGTATTGACGATATTGCGGGAAGGGGCTGATGGTCCCATAGACATAACCATCATTCGTGACGTGATTAAAATTCGTTCGGTGCGGCATCGTGTCGAGGATGGCGATATCGGGTTTGTGGACATCAATGCCTTCAACGAACAAACCTTTTCCGGTCTTGAAAAAGCAATTGGAAAAATTCGTGAAGAAGTGGGCGATGAAAAGCTCAAGGGATATATCATCGACCTGCGATTGAATCCGGGTGGTTTGCTTGACCAGGCGGTAAACGTCTCGGATACGTTCCTTGATCGTGGTCTTATTGTCTCTACACGTGGGCGTAACCCCGATGAGGCGCGGCGGCATTCAGCCAAGCCGGGTGATCTTGCCGGCGGTAAGCCGGTGGTCGTCCTGATCAATGGGGGTTCGGCATCTGCGTCTGAAATTGTCGCGGGTGCGTTGCAGGATCACAAGCGCGCAACGATCGTAGGTACGCGTTCATTTGGCAAGGGGTCTGTCCAGACGATTATCCCGCTTGGCTCAAACGGTGCATTACGTTTAACAACAGCCCTGTATTACACACCCGCGGACCGTTCCATTCAGGGAACCGGCATTACGCCTGACATCAAAGTCGAACAGCCATTGCCAGATGAGCTGAAAGGCAGGGTTGAAGCTCGTGGAGAATCTAACTTGCGTGGACACATCAAGGGAGCGGACGAAGGCGACGAGGGGTCGGGTTCGATTGCCTATGTTCCGCCCGATCCAAAAGATGATCTTCAGCTTAAATACGCAAAAGATCTGATCAACGGTGAAGTGACCGATCCGGCGTTTCCACCTGATCCCGAAAAGGCAGTCCAGTTCGAGAACTAAGGTTTCCGCTCCGGGCTACTTACCCAAGGGTAAACATTCTTGTTTAGGAATTTGGTGGGGGAGGCTATGCT
Source organism: Rhizobiaceae bacterium (assembly GCA_965230715.1). GTDB lineage: Bacteria > Pseudomonadota > Alphaproteobacteria > Rhizobiales > Rhizobiaceae > JAALLB01. The sequence goes on from CBDDLK010000001.1 coordinate 525,500, forward strand.
TCCCCCAAATGATTCGCATGTGACGTTGGATTTGATGCGGCCTGATTTGAAACCCGGCGGAAAATACACGCAACCCTCTGAAAGGCGTAATGGAACGGCGACCGATGAAGTCGTCAAAACGCGTCGTAATCGGGGTCGCGCTTTGTGCGATGGCCGCTGTTCCTTTTATTGGATTTTATGGCGATCTACCGACCGGTTTTCTGGTGCGGGAAAAAACAATCATTGTGACCAAACCGCCTGTTGCGCCGGAACCCTCAAATGAAGTCGCAACAAACAGGGAAAACGGGGTTTCGAACGAGGTTACAAGCACGATTCCAAGCCGTGGCCAAAAGCTTGATCCCGACAAAGGCGATTTTCAAATCGTAGAGCCAACCGGTGAGTTGGTTGCCGTGGTGCCCAAACCAAAGCCTGTACCTGCAAAACGACGCCAGGAAATTGCCTTGGCACATCTTCCGGACAACACCTTGCTGGAACGAGGGCGATTTGGGGTGTTGCCAAAAAAGGCCCAGGACGGCTTGCGACCGATGGACGTATATTCGAGGCCGCCGGAGACCCAGGGTAATTTCGGGGTCGCGCGCGTAGTAATTGTCATTGGGGGCCTTGGAATCAGCCAGACTACAACCAATGATGCAATCAGGCAGTTGCCAGCCGGAGTTACGCTTGCATTTGCACCATATGGCAATTCGCTAACACGCTGGATGCAAAAAGCGCGACGTGCGGGGCATGAGTTACTGTTACAGATGCCAATGGAGCCGCTGGATTATCCAAACAACAATCCGGGCAAGCATACAGTTTTGGCGTTGGCGGATTTTGATAAAAACCAGGAAAACATGCATTGGGTCATGAGCAGGATTACAAACTATGTCGGCGTTACCAATTATCTGGGCGGCAAAATCCTTCAACAACCCGCCAGTCTGTCGCCTATTTTCCAGGAGATTTCGCGGCGCGGACTGTTGTTCTTTGAAGACGGTTCAGTAAAAAATTCGGTCGGCGAAGGTGTGGCGGTGAAGGAATTGTTGCCTTACGCTCGAGCGAATGTCCAGATTGACAATGTTCGTTCGCGCGGGGCAATCGCCGAAAAACTAAAGAAACTCTCGTTTGAGGCAAAACGGACAGGTCTTGCAATTGGCATGGGGAATGCCTTTCCCGATACCATTGAGATGGTTGCAAAATTTGCGCGAGAGGCCAAACGGATCGGGATAGAAATTACCCCGGTTTCAGCAATCGTGAAAGATCCGAACCGATGAACAGAGTTGTTCGCGAAGATATGCCCTATCGGCTCTGCGTCGGCATTGCGGTCTTGAACTCTGTCGGCAAGGTTTGGGCGGGTCATCGCATTACCGACGAGGAGACGCCAGATACGCACCGCTGGCAGATGCCACAGGGTGGTATCGACAAGGGAGAAGATCCATTCCCTGCCGCCAAGCGAGAACTGTTTGAAGAAACCGGAATGACGTCAGTTAGCTTGCTGGGTGAATGTAACACTTGGCTGAACTATGATTTGCCTGACGAAATTCTGGGTATTGCGCTGAAAGGCAAATATCGCGGCCAGACGCAAAAATGGTTTGCGTTTCGTTTTGAAGGCGATGAAAGCGAAATCAATATTTCCAATCCACCCGATGGTGCCGAGCCGGAATTTGACAGATGGGAGTGGAAGACGCTTGCTGATATGCCGGATCTGATTGTCCCGTTCAAACGGGAAATCTATCTGCAAGTTGTAGCGGAGTTTGAGAAATTCGCGGGATAGCTATCGCTGCTTGGTACAGGGCCCGACGTCTTGTTTGCGAAGCTTGCCATTCTTCAAGTCACGCAAGTAGGGGAATTTACCCTCCATCGAACGGCCCCAAATTTTTTCAAATGTAACGCGATTCCCTGGAATCTGTCGACCGGCGGTAGTGTAAGATATATATTTTCTTGTGTTTATCAGAACGATTGACGCCCGCATGGTACAGAAATAGCGTGTGCTGCCATTGGTTGCGAACCAACCCCAACTTCCGCCCTTGCTGCGTGTCAGTTTTCCGGTCTTGAATCCTTTTTTCTTGAGTGAGGAATAGCTGGCGGCATCTGCCGGTGCGGGAAACAACAATAATGTCAGGGAACACAACGATACGAAAAAGCGCATGCCAAAACTCCAATTCCACAAAACTTGAGTTGGTTACATCTTACCGTTCGACGGGAAAGAAAGTAAACATGGATTGGTCGTCAGCCCTGGGGCACTCAATCCCATTCCATCACCACTTTTCCAGCATTCCCGGAGAGCATGGCAGCAAAACCGTCTTCAAAATCATCAACATGAATGCGATGGGTAATCAAATCCGACAAATCAAGGCCTGACTGTACCAACGCGATCATCTTGTACCAGGTTTCAAATATCTCGCGACCATAAATGCCTTTGACCTGCAGCATCTTGAATATGATCTGGTTCCAGTCCACCGCAAATGCTGTGGGTGCAATGCCAAGAAGGGCGATCTTGCCACCATTGTTCATCTTGTCGATCATGTCGCGCATCGCAGGCGCAGCGCCCGACATTTCCAGGCCCACGTCGAAGCCCTCGGTCATGCCAAGTTCCGCCATTACATCCTTAAGGTTCCGCTCAGCGGCGTTCACCACATGCTGTACCCCCAATTGATTGGCAAGATTGCATCGGTAAGGGCTGATGTCAGTGATCACCACTTTGCGCGCGCCGACCTTTTGTGCAACCAGCGCACCCATGATGCCGATTGGCCCGGCACCTGTTACCAGCACGTCCTCACCAACCAGATCAAAGCTCAAGGCGGTATGAACCGCATTGCCCAGGGGGTCAAGTATGGCGGCGATCTCGTCGGGAATATCGTCAGGGATCGGAACGACATTGTCTTCGGGTATGCAGACATATTCGGCAAATGAACCCGGCCGGTTAACACCCACTCCAAGGGTATTTCGACACAAATGCCCTCTTCCTGCGCGGCAGTTCCTGCAAGTGCCACAGACTATATGGCCTTCGCCAGACACTCTTTGACCACGGGAAAATTTCTTGGCCGCGCTACCGGTGTCAACAATCTCTCCACAAAACTCATGCCCAACAACCATCGGTACTGGCACTGTTTTTGCGGACCATTCGTCCCAATTCCAGATATGTACGTCCGTACCGCAGATTGCCGATTTTCGCACCTTTATCAACACTTCGTCGACATCTGGCTCGGGGACCGGCACCTGCTGCATCCAAAGTCCCTTCTCTGGCTTGGCCTTTACAAGTGCTTTCATTTCGTTACTCATCAGAGGATACCCATTTCGCGTCCGGTTTCCACAAATGCGGAGACAGCACGCTCCAGCGTTTTGATGTCATGGGCAGCAGACATTTGCGTCCGAATCCGGTCTTGTCCGCGCGGCACAACGGGGAAGGAAAACGGTGCAACATAAACCCCTTTCTGTTCAAGGCGCCTTGCCATTTCCTGCGCCAGTTTCGGATCGCGCAGCATGACAGGAATAATGGGATGCTCCCCAGGCAACAGATCAAAACCAGCCGCTTCCATCCTGCTGCGAAAGTGCCGGGCATTGGCTTCAAGCCGGTCTCGTTTTTCGGTAGACGCATCAAGCATATCGAGTACCTTGAGTGACGTTGCTGCGATCACCGGTGCAAGCGTGTTGGAAAACAGGTAGGGCCGCGAACGCTGCCGCAACCATTCAACTACCTCTTTTTTGGCGCTTGTATATCCGCCGGAAGCTCCACCTAGCGCCTTGCCCAATGTGCCAGTCACGATGTCTACCCGTCCCATGACATTGCAATGTTCGATCGAACCTCTTCCGGTCGCGCCAACAAAGCCAACCGCATGACTGTCATCCACCATCACCATGGCGTCGTATTTGTCGGCCAAATCGCAAATTTCGCCAAGTTTGGCAATGAATCCATCCATTGAAAACACACCATCTGTGGCAATCAGCTTGAAACGTGCGTTTGCCTCATTCGCAGCCTGTAACTGTTTTTCCAGATCATTCATGTCCGAATTGGCGTAGCGATAACGCTGTGCCTTGCACAGCCGGACACCATCTATGATTGAAGCATGGTTCAGGGCATCAGATATGATGGCGTCTTCGGGCCCAAGAATGGTCTCAAACAGCCCGGTATTTGCATCGAAGCATGAGGCATACAAGATTGTATCTTCAAATCCGAGAAAGCTCGAAATCCGCTCTTCAAGTTTCTTGTGAATGTCTTGTGTGCCACAGATGAAACGGACAGATGACATGCCGTAACCATATTCGGCAAGCGCTTCCTGTCCGGCTGCAATCAGTTCGGGGTCACCAGCAAGGCCAAGATAGTTGTTGGCACACAGATTGATCACTTCGTTGCCGGTGTTCAGCGAAACGGTGCCGGCCTGCTTCGAAACGATCACACGCTCTTTTTTGAACAGGCCGGTTTCTTTCAATCCGTTCAGTTCCGAGTTCAGATGTTCAATGAAGGTCATAACCAAAAGCAACGCTCCTGTAGCAAGTCCTGCCACTCAATACCAAAACACCAGTATATTGAAGAGGGTAATGCGACATCAAACTGGCGCAGTGAGGTTTAACCGGTTTTTGGCATTTGCTGGGTAGCGCAATGAATGCCACCCCCCGTCATTCCGAGCGTGTCAACGTCTAGCGTGATCACTTCGCGCCCAGGAAAGTGCTGTTTCAATGCCTCAACGGCAACCGGGTCAGCTTCCGGATCACCATATTGCGCGGCGATGATTGCTCCATTGCACGCATAATAGTTGGCATATGAGGCGACAAATTCCACACCGGGAACGCGCCGGTCATCAGGCTCCGCAATGACTTGAATGTCCAAACCCTCGCTCTGCAAAATATCATGGGTTTCCAATGCCGCCACATGGAACGGGTCTTCATAATCGGGTAGCTCAGGAAGGTTGATCAATACGCGACCCGGCGCGGTAAACCGTGCCAGGCTGTCGATGTGATAGTCGGTGATGTCCCAGTTTTTTGTGCCGGGTGCCCAGATCATGCGTTTCGCACCATAAGCGGCTAGCAAACGTTTTTCGATCTCGTTGCGTGAAAGGCCGACGTTGCGATTGTCGTTCAACCAGGAACTTTCATGCGCCATCAGCAGACCATGCCCGTCGTGCTCTACACCACCTGCTTCACCAACAAGACCACTTGGTACGATTCCAAGGCCAACTCGTTCGGCAACCCGTTCGGCAATCAGATTGTCATTGGCGCTGACTTGCCGGTTCCCCCAACCATTGAACTGGATATGGCTAATGACAAGCTGTCCGGCTTCATCAATAGCAAACAAAGGCCCGGAATCGCGGCACCACAAATCTTCGGTGGGTACATCCCAAATAACGACTTTTTCGGAAAGCAATTTGCGCGCAGAACCGTGATGGTCGTTGCCAGCGAGCATCACGACTGGCTCAAACTGAGAAATTGTGTTCGCTATATTGGCAATGGTTTCCTGCACAGCGCGCAGGAATGCCTGGTCACCATAAACTTTGCGACTAACCGGCCATTGCATAAATGTACGTTCGTGCGGCGCTTCTTCCGGCGGCACATGGAGTTTTTCCCTGTCAGTCGCCAATACATGGTTGGCGAGGGTACAAACAGCTCCTGCAGCCGTTACAGATGTGAGAAACTCGCGGCGCTTCATCGAAACGGGCGCGATTGTTTATTCTGCCGCGAAATTACGGCCACGATACTGTTCTCTGATATGGCCAAGCAAACTGGAAGCGCTGTCGAGAATGTTGGTGCCTGGTCCGTATATTTCAGCCACACCGGCCTGTTTGAGGAAGTCGTAATCCTGAGCGGGAATTACACCGCCGCAAATAACAATCTTGTCTGCAGCGTTACGCTTTGCAAGTTCCTCCAGAAGCATGGGAGCAAGTGTCTTGTGACCGGCTGCATGGGAGGAAATGCCAACGACATCAACCGCTTCTTCAACCGCCATGTCTGCCGCTTCCTGCGGGGTTTGGAACAACGGTCCAACCACAACATCAAAACCCATGTCTTCAAAGGCAGTTGCGATTACCTTTGCGCCACGGTCGTGGCCGTCCTGACCCATTTTGACGACCATGATCCTCGGTTTGCGACCAAGCGTGGTTTTCATCGATGTGATGTCTGACTTTAGTTTTTCATAAGTCTCGTCGCCCTCAAAACCAGCTTCATACACGTCTGAAATCACATGGGTTTCGGCCTTGTGTCGTCCCCAGGCGCGCTCCATCGCATCAGAGATTTCCCCGACTGATGCACGTGCACGGGCGGCCTCAACCGCGGCAGCCAAAATGTTGCCGTCTCCGGTTTCAGCAACGTTTTCAAGTTCCGCCAATGCTGCTTTGCAGGCATTTGCATCCCTGTTTTTTTTCATTCGATTGAGGCGGCTAATCTGCTGTTCGCGTACCTTCTGGTTGTCAACCTCAAGAATGTCGATGTCATCCTGTTGGGTCAGCCTAAACTTGTTGACCCCCACGATTACCTCTTCGCCACGGTCAATGCGTGCCTGTTTGGCGGCCGCAGATTCTTCAATGCGTGCCTTTGGAAGTCCGGCCTCAACAGCTTTGGTCATACCACCGGCGTCTTCCACCTCTTCGATCAGCTTCCAAGCCTCTTTGGCGAGTTGATCGGTCAGGCTTTCGACATAGTAAGACCCGGCGAGAGGGTCTACCACATTCGTCACTCCAGTCTCGTGCTGCAGTATCAATTGGGTATTTCGAGCAATGCGTGCCGAAGTCTCGGTCGGCAGGGCAATGGCTTCGTCGAATGAGTTGGTGTGCAAGGACTGGGTTCCACCCAGCACCGCACTCATCGCTTCAAAAGCGGTTCGCACAACATTGTTGTAGGGGTCCTGTTCCTGCAGTGAAACGCCCGATGTTTGGCAGTGGGTTCGCAGCATCAGGCTTTTGGGGTTCTTCGGTTTGAATTCTTCCATAATGCGTGACCACAACAGGCGCGCAGCGCGCAACTTGGCCGCTTCCATGAAAAAATTCATGCCGATACAGAAGAAAAACGACAGGCGTCCGGCAAATGCATCCACATCCATGCCCTTGGCAAGTGCCGCTCGCACATATTCGCGCCCATCTGCCAGCGTATAGGCAAGCTCCTGAACCAGGTTCGCTCCTGCTTCCTGCATGTGGTAGCCGGAGATTGAAATCGAATTGAATTTGGGCATCTCATTGGCGGTGTATTCGATTATGTCTGCGACGATGCGCATTGAAGGTTCGGGAGGGTAGATGTAGGTGTTGCGCACCATGAATTCCTTGAGAATGTCATTTTGGATGGTGCCTGAGAGTTTCGCGCGGTCAACGCCCTGTTCCTCACCTGCCACGATAAACGAAGCAAGAACCGGTATAACAGCGCCGTTCATGGTCATTGAGACGGACATTTCGTCTAGCGGAATGCCATCGAACAGGATTTTCATGTCTTCGACGGAATCGATTGCAACCCCTGCCTTGCCCACATCGCCGACAACGCGGGGATGGTCGGAATCGTACCCACGGTGTGTAGCGAGATCAAAGGCAACGGAAAGACCTTTTTGACCAGCGGCCAGGTTCTTGCGATAGAATGCGTTGGATTCTTCAGCTGTTGAAAACCCGGCATACTGGCGGATTGTCCATGGTCGACCGGCATACATGGTCGCTTTTGGCCCGCGCACAAAGGGTTCGAAGCCCGGCATTGATCCAAGATGGTCAATGCCGTCCAGATCTTCAGCGGTATAGACCGGGTCAACCGCGATGCCCTCAGGGGTGTTCCATACCAGCGAGTCCGGATTTCCCCCTCGCATCTCCTTTGCGGCCAGGTTTATCCAGTCTCGTTTGTTGGGCTTTTTTACGGTATCTGCCATGCTCATTCTCCTGAGCATATTTATATTGGTTCAACAGCAAAATGCCAAACGGCAAACTTGCCCGTCTTGATGGGGCTTATCTGCACAGCAAAATATATACTCCACAAACCTTGAAATGTTGCGAGAATTGTACAAGCTGACAAACAATGTCAAACAATCTGAAATTCGGAGATTAACATGCCAAACCTAGCCGTTATCACTGGTGCCTCTTCTGGTATTGGAGCAGAATTTGTGCGTTACCACGCGTCAAAAGGCGGAGATGCGGTCATCACTGCGAGACGTGAAGCAGAGTTGATTGCATTGAAAGAAGAACTTGAAGGGAAACACAACGTAACGGTGCACGTTGTGGCACTCGATCTGGGTAAGGCAAAAGGCGCGGACGAGCTATACAAGGCGGTTAAGAAAATTGGCGAGCCTGTGTCTGTGCTGATCAACAATGCCGGTTTTGGTGGTCATGGGGACCATATTGACCGCGACCTGCGCCAGGAAATGGCGATGATTGACCTGAATATCAAGGCACTCGTTACTCTCACTCACAAAATTGCAAACGACATGGTGAAAAACGGTGGCGGAAAAATCCTGAATGTTGGTTCTACTGCCGGTATGATGCCGGGTCCCAAGCAGGCTGTCTATTTTGGTACCAAGGCATTTGTGAATTCTTTCAGTCAGGCGATCGATCATGAGCTGCGCCCAAAAGGGGTAACAAGTACTGTTCTTGCCCCGGGTTATGTTGAGACCGAATTTGCGAAAACTGCCGATTTGGAAGGTACGAATTTGGTAAAAAGTGGCGGGGCAACAGCACAGTCTGTCGCCAAGCATGGTTATGACGCGATGATGGATGGCGAGTTGGTGACCATCAACGAGAAGCGTTTGAGTTTTATGCTGGGTTGGGTCATCCCGCTTATGCCCCGTCGCATGGCACTCAAATTCATTTCTGATGCACAGGCCAAAGACTAAGCCAAAACAATCCACTTGTGCAGTTTGACGCTTGTCAAGCTGCACGGGTACATCGCTATTCAATGTATAATGATGTTAGATTGAACCTTGCAAGACACTTCGTGTCGCCTGTTCAACGATAGTGTCTTTCTCGCGCGCCGTCGCAAATTTCATTGTAGCAAAGTTCTTACCCGCGCTTGTTGGGGTTTTCGGTCATTCTTTATGCTCTTCAAAAACTTCCAGCGCGGCATTGAGTCCGTTAATTGCGGCTGGAAACCCACCATAAAGGGACATTTGCCAGATTACTTCGCCAATTTGTTCCTGTGTCAAACCTGCTTTTAATCCGCCTGAAATGTTGACCTTCAGTTGTGGTTTTGTCTGGCCTCCAAGAGCGGTAAGTGCCGCGATCGTGGCAAGATACCTCGATTTCAAATCAAGGCCATCCCGTGCATATTGCTGTCCATATGCAAAGTCTGCAACACTCTCTCCAATACCTGGAACCAGATGGCCGTAACGCTCTTCCAGCGCTTTTTCCATTCCGGGATTGAGCTCCTCGCTCAAATTTCTCCCAGCTTGAAGGGTTCTGTCTGACATCCTACTCAAACTCCATGATAACGTCATCCAGTGCAAGGCTGTCGCCTGCATCAACATTGATCCTGGCGATGGTGCATTTCTTTTCGGCGCGAAGAATGTTTTCCATCTTCATTGCCTCAACGGTAGCCAATGGCTGGCCTTCCTGAATGTCTTCACCTTCTGAAACCGCGATTGAAACCACAAGACCGGGCATTGGGCACAGCAACATGTTTGAGGTGTCCGGCGGAATTTTCTCAGGCATCAGATCAATAAAATGCGCCTGTCTTTTGGTTAGCATTTTGACGTCGAGATCGGCACCACGCCAGCGAACACGAAAGCCGGTGTTTGTCGGATCGGTTTTCAAGCTCAGTTCTTCGCCGTCGAGACGAACAACGGCCAACGAATCGCCAGGTCGCCAGTCGGTTTCCATCTCAATCTTGCTTTCAGCGATTTTTACGGTGACACCTTCATTGCGCAATCTCTTCAGCTTTATGGGGAATTGGTCTTTGCCAATTACCGCGACCCATTCTTTTCCGACTTTGCGCTTGTAGTTGGCCAGTGCACCCGTCAGCCGGGTCTTTCGCAATTCGCTGATCATGTGCAGGCCTGACACAGCGGCGGCGATCTTGATTTTCTCTGCTTTATCAAGCTCCACCCCTTCGAAACCTTCGGGCCATTCTTCTGCAATAAACGCAGTGGTCATGTTGCCGGAACAAAATTTTGGATGGTCCATAACCGCCGAAAGAAACGGCAAGTTGTGGCCAATGCCCTCGACTTCAAACCCGTCCAGCGCTTGGCGCATGGCGGCGAGTGCAGCAGGACGGTCCTGGCCCCAGGTGCACAGTTTTGCGATCATCGGGTCGTAGAACATGGAGATTTCACCTCCTTCATAGACACCGGTGTCGTTGCGCACGATGTTTCCGCTTGCATCCCCTTCGGCGGGCGGGCGATAGCGCGTCAGGCGGCCAATTGATGGCAAGAAGTTCCGATAGGGATCTTCGGCATACAGGCGTGATTCAATTGCCCAACCATTCAGTTTCACATCGCCCTGCTTGATGGAAAGCGTCTCGTCATTGGCGATGCGGATCATCTGTTCGACCAAATCAATCCCTGTAATCAGCTCCGTGACGGGATGCTCAACCTGCAGGCGCGTGTTCATTTCCAGAAAATAGAAGTTCTTGTCGCCATCAACGATGAATTCCACCGTTCCGGCAGAACAGTAGTTCACCGCCTTGGAAAGTGCGACGGCCTGTTCCCCCATTGCCTTGCGGGTTGCCTCGTCAAGAAACGGGGATGGGGCCTCTTCGATTACCTTCTGATTGCGCCTCTGGATGGAACACTCCCGCTCACCCAGATAAATGCAGTTCCCGTGTTTGTCGCCAAGCACCTGAATTTCGATGTGCCGGGGTTGGGTCACGAATTTTTCGATGAAAATCCGGTCATCACCGAACGAGTTTTTCGCTTCGTTCTTTGAAGACTGAAAACCTTCCCGTGCTTCGTCGTCATTCCAGGCAATCCGCATTCCTTTGCCGCCGCCGCCAGCGGATGCCTTGATCATGACGGGATAACCGATTTCTGAAGCGATTTTCACCGCTTCGTCTGCGTCCTCGATCAGGCCCATGTGACCCGGCACCGTCGAAACCCCGGCTTCTGAAGCAAGTTTTTTGGAGGTGATCTTGTCGCCCATGGCTTCAATGGCACCAACAGGTGGCCCGATAAACGCAATGCCTGCTTCTTCAAGCGCTTCGGCGAATTTAGGGTTTTCCGACAAGAAACCATAGCCGGGATGAACAGCTTCCGCACCGGACGATTTGATTGCATCTATGATTTTGTCAATGACAATGTAGGATTCCGCGGCAGGCGGAGGGCCTATGTGAATGGCTTCGTCTGCCATTTTCACATGCAATGCCTCCCGGTCGGCATCGGAATAAACGGCAACCGTGCCAATGCCCATTTTCCGGGCTGTTTTGATCACACGACAGGCAATCTCTCCCCGGTTTGCAATCAGTATCTTCTTGAACATTTTTATTCTTCTTCCTGTGTTGCCCTTATCCAGATGGCCATGCCTGCCGACACCATGGCAAAAGTATGCGCAAGCGCTCCCAACAACATTACGGTGTAGCCCGTCTGGTTTTGTGATTTGTGAAGCATTGACCCAATTCCGTTTATATCGAAGAAGATGACGGCAAGCCCGACCGCCAAACCGATCAACGCACCATCCAACGCAGCCCTGGCGATATACCGCAGCCAGTTGAAATGCTCCGCCCTGATTTGCTTCCGATCCTCGTCGGTCAGCGGTTTGTCAAATCGATTTGCGTTTTTTTGGTGAGTCATTGTTGTGCATCCCTGCGGTAACAGCACTTACGGCTTGCCAACGAATTTGTTGTAGTTTTCCCCACTCAGCCGAGTCGGAAAAACCATACGAATGGGCTCATTGCTCACGCATCAAGCCAGGCGCGTGCCTGTTCCTCTTGTCCGTGTTCAAATGCCTTGATATCGAGGCCGGGAATTAAAACCCCCTCCCATTCCGCTGCAGTTCGCATCCAGCTTTCGTCAGCAATCACAGCGGCTTTGGATAATTTTCCGAGCATTACAAAAAGGCTAGGCAAGCGTCCAAGTTCGACGGCAAGCGCGCCAAAAGTCGGCAACTCGAAATTCTTGATTGTATAGAGCACCTTTCCGTTTTCCATTTCGCCTGTTGCTTCCACCAATTGATCGAGAATAATCGACATTTCGACAGCATCCAGTTGGCCGTCGAATTGCAGGTTAACGAGGTCATCACGTTCTTTTTCAACTTTGAACATCTAGTTTTCTCCACATTTGCTGTTCTTCAGGTTCCTTACCAAGGTAATGCTACAAGGGTATGTTGTCATGCTTCTTCCACGGGTTCTGCAAATCCTTGTTTCGCAGGGAGGCAAAGGCTCTTGCGACCCTTTTACGAGTGTTGTGTGGTTTGAACACATCGTCGATAAAGCCCATTTCTGCGGCTACAAACGGATTGGCAAAGCGGTCTTCATATTCCTTGGTGCGGGCGGCGATCTTTTCCGGATCGTTGAGTTCCGAACGATACAGAATTTCAGTAGCGCCTTTGGCCCCCATCACGGCAATCTCGGCAGAAGGCCATGCATAGTTGACATCACCGCGCAGATGCTTCGAGGCCATCACATCATAGGCCCCGCCATAAGCCTTGCGGGTGATCAGTGTAACTTTCGGTACAGTTGCCTCGCCATAGGCGAAAAGCAATTTGGCGCCATGTTTGATAACCCCCCCATACTCCTGTGCTGTTCCGGGCAAAAATCCGGGAACATCCACCAGGGTGAGAATGGGGATGTTGAAACAATCGCAAAAGCGGACAAAACGGGCCGCCTTGCGTGATGAATTGATGTCAAGGACACCCGCCATCACCAAGGGCTGGTTTGCCACCACCCCAACCGTCGACCCTTCCATGCGGATAAAGCCGGTAACGATGTTTCCGGCAAAGTCTGGTTGAAGTTCGAAGAAATCGTTTTCGTCGGCAATTTTGTAAATCAGTTCCTTGATGTCGTATGGCAGGTTCGGGTTGTCAGGTATCAATGTGTCCAGTGACAGATCAGGTTGATCAGTGGGTGTAAAGAATGGCCGCGTCGGTGGTTTCTCGCGGTTGTTGAGCGGCAGAAAATCGATAAACCTGCGAAGCGCACAAACCGCTTCAACGTCATTGTCGAACGCCTCGTCGGCTACAGAGCTTTTTTTGGTGTGGGTCGATGCACCGCCAAGTTCTTCATGGCTTACAATCTCGTTGGTGACAGTCTTCACGACATCCGGCCCGGTAACATACATGTAGGATGTGTCGCGTACCATGAAAATGAAATCGGTCATGGCGGGGGAATATACCGCGCCGCCGGCGCACGGACCCATGATCATCGAAATTTGTGGAACGACGCCCGAGGCCAGGGTGTTCATCTGGAATACATCCGCGTAACCACCCAGAGACGCAACACCTTCCTGAATGCGTGCACCGCCGGAATCGTTAATTCCGATAACCGGAGCACCATTCCGCATCGCCATGTCCATGATCTTGCAAATTTTCTTTGCGTGTGTTTCGGAAAGCGAACCGCCAAATACGGTGAAGTCCTGACTGAACACATAGACCATGCGGCCATTGACGGTGCCCCAGCCGGTCACCACCCCATCGCCGGGGATCTTGGTGTTCTCCATGCCGAATTCCGTACAGCGATGGGTGACGAACATATCGTATTCTTCGAAACTGCCTTCATCCAGCAACAGCTCAATGCGTTCGCGCGCGGTCAGCTTTCCTTTGGAATGCTGGGCATCGATACGCCTTTGGCCACCGCCGAGACTTGCCTCTTCGCGCCGTTTGTCCAGTTCTGCGTTTACGTCCTGCATGGAACTGTTCCCACTTTCCTATTTGTTTTTGAACTCGGGTTTGCGTTTCTCGGCGAACGCGCTCATGCCTTCTGTCCGGTCTTCGGTCGCGAAGAGTGCATAGAAGGTACGGCGTTCGAACATCAAGCCCTCATTGAGGGTGGTTTCGAAAGCACGATTGACCTGTTCCTTCGCCACATAGACCGATGGACGCCCGTAATTGGCAATTGTTTCGGCGGTTTTCAGAGCTTCGTCAACCAACGTGTCAGGCTCGCATATGCGAGCAACCAGTCCTGACCGTTCTGCCTCTTCGGCATCCATCATTCTGCCGGTCAAGATAAGGTCCATGGCTTTTGCCTTGCCAACGGCCCGGGTCAGGCGTTGCGAACCGCCCCAACCTGGGGTAACGCCCAGCTTGATTTCAGGTTGACCGAATTTTGCTTCGGTTGATGCGAAAATCATGTCACACATCATGGCAAGCTCGCAGCCGCCGCCAAGGGCAAAACCGTTTACCGCAGCAATGATCGGGGTACGGGTCGCTGCAAAGCCTTCCCATGCCGCCTGCTTGTTTTCCATGAACATGTCCATGTATGATTTTTCGTGCATCTCCTTGATGTCAGCACCTGCGATAAATGCCTTGCCTGCACCGGTAATAACCATGCAGCCGATTTCCGGGTCGTCATCAAATGTTTTGGTGTTTGAGATAATGCCATCGGCCACACCGCTGTTTACGGCATTCAATGCGTCGGGCCGGTTTACGGTGATCAAGCCAACATTGCCGCGTTTTTCTGCCAGTACCAAATCGCTCATTGTGTTCTCCACTACCTGTTGTGTGTTTCAAGCCAATTGATGATGCCTGAGAAATCGTAATCGGTGTCGCTGGCATCGGCGAATTGTTTGTATAACTCCAAGGCGTGCGTGCCCAAAGGAGTCGACTGGCCAACGCTTTCAGCAGCCTGTTGGGCCAGGGTCGCGTCTTTTATCATCAATGATGAGGCAAACCCCGGCTTGAAATCATTGTCAGCCGGGCTATGCGGGCCGACACCGGGGACCGGGCAGTAGTTGTTGATTGACCAACAAAAGCCTGAAGAGGTCGACATAACGTCAAAAATAGCTTGCGGTTCGAGGCCCAGCTTCGTGCCAAGATTGAAGGCCTCGGCGGTTCCGATCATAGAGATTGAGAGCATCATGTTGTTGCAGATTTTTGCCGCCTGCCCAGCACCAGCGCCACCACAGTGAACCAGCTTGCCACCCATTACATTCAGAACATTCTCGCCGTTTTCAAGATCACCCTCATCGCCGCCAATCATAAAAGTCAGTGTGCCTGCCTCTGCGCCACCGACTCCACCTGAGACAGGGCAATCAAGAAATCCCAAGCCAGCTTCAAGTGCCTTGTTATGTGCGGACTTCGCACTGTCTACGTCAATCGTCGAGCAGTCGATGATGAGAGTGCCCTTGTTGCACGCCGGAACAATCTCATCCAGAACCGAATGGACGATCTGACCGTTTGGCAGCATGGTAATAACAATGTCTGAACCGTCACAAACCTGACCGGCGAACAGGCAAGTGGTCATGCCCTCTGATGCTGCCTTTTCGAGTTGTGCAGGAACGGTGTCGAATACCTTTACAGAATGCCCCGCCTTTGCAAGGTTGATTGCCATGGGCAGCCCCATGTTACCAAGCCCGATAAATCCAATGTTTGCCATTTGTTACTCCTCCAAGATTTGACCGATGGCGATGTCGCGGCCTTCCGGGTCTTGTGTCCCGAACTCGAGACCACCCCAAGGCGCTTTGTAGAGTTCCCAATCAATCGGCGCACCACGTTCGATCAACTCCTCATACATCGCCTTTGCATCATCAACCCATATGAATGCATTCGAGATTTTTTCTTCCAGTTTCCAGTTGGGAACCAGATCTGCGTTAGCGCTGGTGGTTGCCAGCATGATTCGCGCCTGACCGCGCCAGACGATAGCGAAATTTGTTTCCGGTTCGCCGTAGCGTTCGGTCTGGAAACCCAGCTTATCTTCCCAAAACGCGATATTGGCTTCCATGTCGCGAACAAGAAAAATCGGAGCGATACCAGTTGCTTCAGCGGTCAAAACAGCCCCTCCTCAAGTGGGGAGAGCATATGGCTGGCCTTTGAAGACGACAAGTCATCAAGGGTTGGTGTTTGCCATTTCGGATTACGATCCTTGTCGATGATCTGGGCGCGAACACCCTCAATAAACTCACCATCGGACATTGACCGATAGGTGAAACGATATTCAAGATCGAGTATTTGCTCAATGGTGTCGAGATTGCGTGATGCCCTGACCAAGTCAATTGCGCACGAAACGGAAAGAGGGCAACCGCGGCGAATTGACTTTGCGGTTTTGCTTTCCCATTCACCGTTGGAGCCTTCAAGACGTGAAGCAATTTCGGCTGCATTGCCGGAGCTGAATGCGCCATCGATGCGTGTTTGTAGAGATGCCAGTTCGCTCTCGCCTGCATCGCTTGCGAACTGATCGAGTACTGATACGTCGCCGTTTTTCTCAAGCTCAGATAACAGGATTGCGCGTTTGTCAGTACTAATGAAAAGATCACCAATGCCAGTATATATACAATCAGCAGCGCCCAGGCGTGCGCCGGTTGTCGCGAGATACTCGCCAACGTGACCGGGTGCACGGGACAGCAACAGGTTTCCACCTACATCAGGCACAAGGCCAATGCCGCATTCTGGCATTGCGAACATGGTGTTTTCTGTAACGATGCGATGGGAGCCGTGCGCCGAAATGCCGACACCTCCCCCCATCACAATACCATCCATGATTGCCACATAGGGCTTGGGATAATTCTTGATACGCGCATTCACGCGGTACTCGTCTGCCCAGAACTTGCGGCCGAATTCGAAGTCACCTGCCTTGCCGGTTTCGTATAGATCGGCGATGTCTCCGCCTGCGCAAAACGCTTTGCTTCCCTCTGCGTCGATGACAACAATTGAAACAGTTGGATCTGTCTCCCACTGCCCCAGTGCCGTGCCAATTTCCATGCACATGTCATAGGTCAGGGCATTGAGCGCCTGCGGCCGGGTTAGCGTTATGCGACCGGCTTTTCCTGATTTGCGGATGGATATGTCGTCCGAAACAGGCATTTAGGCCTCCGCCAACATCTGACGGGAAATGATCAGTCGCATGATTTCGTTTGTGCCTTCAAGAATTTGATGAACCCGAAGATCGCGTACGACTTTTTCTATACCGTAGTCTGCCAGGTAACCATAGCCGCCATGCAATTGCAGCGCTTCATTGGCAACGTTGAATGCGGTGTCGGTAACGAACCGTTTTGCCATTGAACAGGCTTTGGTTGTGTCGGGTGCCTTGTTGTCGTATTTCCAGGCCGCTTGATACAAAAAGATGCGCGCCGCCTGAAGTTCGGTTTCCATATCTGCCAAACGAAATTGCAGCGCCTGAAAATCGGCGATGGGTCTGCCAAAAGCTTTGCGTTCTTTAACGTAAGCGAGTGCCTTGTCGAGTGCAAATTGGGCTGCGCCCAAAGCAGACGCCGCGATGTTCAATCGTCCGCCATCAAGCCCGGCCATCGCATATTTGAAGCCATCGCCTTCATTGCCAATGAGTTGGTCAGCAGGGATTTTGCAATCGTCGAACTGAACTTGCGCGGTCGGTTGGTTTCGCCATCCCATCTTTCGTTCATTGGCACCAAATGACAGTCCCTCGCTGGGGTTTTCGACAAGAACCGCAGAGACGCCTTTGGGGCCTTCCGTTCCGGTGCGAACCATTGCAAGATAAAGGTCGGAAGAGTCTCCGCCGGAAATAAACGCCTTTGTGCCGTTGAGTTTCCAGCCATTACCGTCTTGCTCGGCTTTGGTTCGCAGTGCTGCTGCGTCTGAACCGGATCCGGGTTCGGTAAGGCAGTAAGAGCAGATTTTGTCGAATGATGTAAGTTGTGGCAGCCATTTCTGGCGCTGTTCCTCAGTTCCAAAAGTGTCGATCATCCAGCCACACATGTTGTGAATTGAGATGAATGAACCGAATGAGGGGCAGGAATAGGCAAGTGCCTCAAAGATTAGTGCCGCGTCCAGGCGCGTCAGACCCGAACCGCCGACATCTTCGTTGACATAGATGCCTGCAATGCCCAACTCACCGGTCGATTTGATGACGTCTTTTGGGAAATGGCCAGTCTCGTCCCATTCGATTGCATGGGGGGCCACATTGTCCTGACCAAAGGCAAAGGCCATGTCGTAAATGGCCTTTTGTTCATCTGAAAGTTCGAAATGCATTCCTTCCCTCCACCTGGCAAACGAGACCACCCAACAGGAATTGGGTGGTCAGCATTGAGTCAGTCCATTGCCTTGAAGTTGAACTCGCCGCCTTCCTTGATACCGGAGAACCAGCGGGACGTGACGGTTTTGGTTCTTGTGTAAAACCGGAATGCGTCAGGGCCAAACTGGTTGAGATCGCCGAATGCCGATTTCTTCCAGCCACCAAATGTGAAATAACTCAATGGCACCGGGATGGGGAAATTGATTCCGACCATGCCGACGTTCACCCGTGAAGCGAAATCGCGTGCGGTGTCGCCGTCAGCGGTGAAGATTGCAGTTCCGTTGCCATACTGGTTGTCCATGACAAGGTCCAGCGCATCTTCGTAGGAATCGGTGCGCACCTGGCTCAGCACGGGACCGAAAATCTCTTCCTTGTAGATGTCCATGTCAGGCGTGACATTGTCAAACATTGACGGACCAACAAAGAAACCGTCCTCGTATCCTTGCAAAGAAAAACCGCGACCATCTACCAACAGGTCGGCACCCTGTTTGACACCCGAATCGATCAGTCCCTCGATGCGCTCTTTGGCAGCGCTGGTAATGACAGGACCATAGTCGATATCATCACCGGCAGTGTAAGGCCCAACTTTCAGGTTTTCGATGCGCGGAAGCAGTTTTTCCACAAGGGTATCGGCAGTTTTCTTGCCGACAGGTACCGCAACCGAAATCGCCATACAGCGTTCGCCAGCGGCGCCGAAACCGGCCCCAACCAACGCATCAGCGGCTTTGTCCATATCGGCATCGGGCATAATGATCATATGGTTCTTTGCACCACCAAAACACTGGGCGCGTTTGCCATTTGCAGCCGCACGACCATAGATGTACTGGGCGATTGGTGTGGACCCCACAAAACCGACAGCCTGAACGGTCTCATTGTCAAGAATGGCGTCAACCGCTTCCTTGTCGCCATGCACCACTTGCAACACGCCTTCGGGAAGGCCTGCTTCCATGATCAATTCTGCCAACATCATCGGAACTGTCGGGCAGCGTTCGGAAGGTTTCAAAATCATGGCATTGCCGGAAGCAATAGCCGGTGCCATTTTCCAGAGCGGGATCATTGCAGGAAAGTTGAAAGGTGTGATGCCGGCTACCACGCCAAGCGGCTGGCGCATGGAATAAAGGTCAATTCCCGGTCCGCCTGAATCCATATACTCTCCCTTGAGCATATGCGGCGCACCCATGCACACTTCAACAACCTCAAGGCCACGTTGAACATCACCCTTGGCATCCAGAAGCGTCTTGCCATGCTCCGCCGACAATGCTTCCGCCAGTTTGTCCATGTTGGCCTCTATGAGAGCACCAAACTTCATCATCACCCGGGCACGGCGCTGCGGATTGGTTTTTGCCCAACCGATCTGGGCTTCAGCCGCTTTTTCAATCGCGCTGTCAATTTCCTGCTTGCTTGCCAGGGGAACCTTGGATTGCACCTCCCCGGATGCGGGGTTGAATGCATCTGTAAAACGTCCGGACGTACCTTCGACTTCCTGACCGTTGATTAAATGCTTGATGGTTTTCACGACACTGCCTCCATTAGTCTCTTGATACCAGAGTTTAATTGTTTGAATTTACACCTACAACTGTCAATTTGGATAATTTATTTTGCAGATTTGCACATTCCCATTATACTTCCAACTGATGTTCTTGTGGCAGGAATTTGCGTTTTCAGGGGGCGTTAAGTGAATTGGGATGACTATCGTTTCTTTTTGGCGGTAGCGCGAACCGGCAAGCTGAGTCTCGCCGGAAAACAATTGAGTGTTGACCACGCGACAGTCGGACGAAGGGTCAAGGCGCTTGAAAACGTGATTGGGGTTCCCTTGTTTGACAGAAGCCCCCAAGGCTATTCGTTAACCGACCATGGCCAGCGTTTGATGACCATCGCAGAGGGTATGGAGACCAACGCGATTGCCGCCCAATCGACTTTCTCAGACGATGCGGGCTCGGTTTCCGGGGTCGTCAGGGTCGGTGCTCCGGAAGGTATGGCGACTACTATTCTAGCCGAATGTGCAGCAAAGCTGTGCCGCGAACATCCGCGCCTTGAGATACAGATCATCGCCATGCCCAGGACGTTTTCGCTTTCAAAACGTGAAGCCGATATTGCGATTGCCGTATCTGCACCTGAATCGGGGCGTTTGAAGTTCCGCAAGATCGCGGACTATACACTGCATCTTTACGGAACGAGCAACTATTTGAAATCGCGACCGCCGGTCAATGAAATTGCCGATCTGAAAAGACTGACGGGAATCGGATATGTGCCGGACCTGATCTATGACAAGGAACTGGATTACATCCCGCTGATTTCCAAGGACGTAAAGCCCCATTTGACCAGTTCAAGTGTGCATGTCCAGCTTGAAGCGGTCCTTGCGGATGGCGGGTTGTGTGTACTCCACGATTTCATAGCGAAGAAGTATCCGAACCTTGTAAAAATTCTCCCTGATGAAATCTCTTTCACACGGACATTTTGGTACATTGTGCACGAAGACTATGCGAAATTGCATCGGATCCGTGTGGTTTCCGACGCGCTTATTGATCATGTGCGGAGAAGGGTGAAAGAGGTTTAGCCAATTGCGGTTTGCGAACCCTCTTTTGGCAAAGCAATCTGGTTGGGATCACAGCCCGGCATCCTCGATACCACGTGCTGTGGCGAGGACACTTTTTCATGCCCAAATTGCCATGGTGTACAACGTTCAAGTGTAGTCGTTGGTGATCAGAAGTCTCGTTCGACGATGTAACGTGCGAGATCAGAGAGGGTATCGGTGTTGCCACCGATTTGCTCCAACGCGCTGATCGCTTCCTCAACAAGGGCGTTGACCTTTTGTTTCGCTGCATCAAAGCCAAGCAGTCCAACAAGCGTCGCCTTGCCACGATCGGCATCCTTGCCCGTGTTTTTTCCCATGGCAGAAGCATCCGAGGTGATGTCCAAAATATCATCAGTCAGCTGGAATGCCTGGCCGACCAACAAACCATAGCGAACGACGGAATTTCGATCTTCTCGCGAAGCATTGCCCAACACAGCACCTGCTTCACAGGCGCATCGGATCAACGCCCCGGTTTTCATCGATTGCATTTGAAGAATGTCGGCCTCAGTCAAATTGGCATTCTCCGCTGCCAGATCGAACATCTGGCCCCCTGCCATGCCGCCAATACCTGCTGCGTCCGCATACAGGCGAACCAGTTCCAGACACACGGAAACATCGTTGGAAGAGGCATGGTCGGTCAAAACCTTGAATGCGAGCGTCAGCAAACCGTCGCCGGCGAGAATGGCGGTGGCTTCATCATATGCTTTGTGGGTAGTGGGCTTTCCCCGGCGAAGGTCGTCATCGTCCATTGCCGGAAGGTCGTCATGCACCAGCGAGTAGCAATGGATCAGTTCAATTGCAGCGGCTGCATTCAGCGTTTGATCCGGTGTAACGCCGAACAGTTTTGCGGTTTCCGTTACCAAAAAAGGACGAAGCCTTTTTCCGCCATCCAATGTTCCGTAGCGCATGGCATCTACCAGAATTGAAGGGCGTTGAATTTCTCCAATGCCAACATCGAAATGCAAAATTTCCCCAAGCTTCTGTTCCACCAGCTTGGAATTTGATTGCAATTTGTCTGTAATGGTTGTCATGGCAAGTTCGCAGTTTGGATTGTGCTCCAACTGACATTTGCACAATTGTCCGTCAAGCGGTGTTTCAACAAGCGCGACTATGATGTACACAAATCGTCGGGGCGATACACGGCAGAAATCAAGCGGTTTGGGCCATACAGGAGGCGAGCGGAAATTCCTTTGGCAAGGCAAACAAAGTTCAGACTTTCGCGGTTTCTGGTTCGCTTTGTCGTGGCGTTTCTGGTGATCGTTTTTTTTGCGCCGCTGCCTTTGCTTGTTGTTTACAAAATTGAAGCGGTTCATCCGGTTTCAACGTTGATGATGCGTGATTGGCTCATCGGGCCGGGTGCAAGGCGCGAATGGGTTGAACTGGAAGACATCGCGCCGGTACTTTATCAATCAGTAATGATGTCGGAGGACGGGAAATTCTGTCAACACAACGGTGTGGACTGGCAGGAACTCAACACGGTCATTGAAAACGTAATCGACGGAGAACGAACGCGTGGGGCGAGTACCATTACAATGCAGTTGGTCAAAAACCTGTTCCTGTGGCCGGACCGGTCGTTTTTGCGGAAGGGGTTGGAGATTCCTTACGCCCTTATGGCGGATCTCATTCTGGACAAGCAACGTATCATGGAAATCTATCTGAATGTTGTCGAGCTTGATACGGGGGTGTTTGGTGTCCAAGCCGCAGCGAAGCACTATTTCGGCCGTTCATCTTCGAAACTGAGCCGCCGACAGGCGGCATTGCTGGCCGTTACCCTGCCCAATCCCAAAAACCGTAATTCTGCAAAGCCGAGCCGAAGCATGAACCGGATTGCCCGCATTGTTGTGCGCAGGGCACGCGCATCGGGTGCCTATGTCGGTTGCATAAAGCGTTAATTTTGACGCGAAGAAATTGAATTATTGGTATGGTCAAACGGCCATTGTTTATGTATAGAACCCGTCAATCGCAAGGTTCGGGCTCCCGCAAACCATGTGTGCGTTTTGAAGAGCCCTTTTTAAATTGAAATCCGGAGTATGGACTATGGCTGTACCAAAGAGCAAAATCACGCGCTCGAAGCGCGGAATGCGTCGTTCAACAGATGCCCTGAAAGCCAAGGCTTATGTTGAAGACAAAGATTCGGGCGAATTGCGTCGTCCCCATCATATTGACCTGAAATCTGGCATGTATCGTGGTCGTCAGATTTTGGAACCCAAAAACTCAATCTAAGAGTTCAAAAAACAAGAAAAAGGCTGACGATGTGTCGGCCTTTTTTCTGGCCAAGATGTGGGTTAGGTCAATGCCATATGAGTATTTTCGGCATGACAGACGGGGGTCCCATGCTTACCAATGTGCCACTACTGATAGTGCCGTTTCTGGTCTATAACATTCAGGTCGTTTTCAATGGCGGTGTTGCCATATGGGACCAGGAGGTTTTTACCCTTCCGCTGGTAGGTGCCCAATGGACCATGAACATGGGCGATCTGATGATCGTTGTCAGTCTTTTCCTGCTGTTTTTCGAAGTCATCAAGGCAACACGTATCGGTTCAAGCGCCGTTGTCGATCATCTGCTTTCGACATTTGTGTTGATTGCCTATGTGGTTGAGTTTGTTGTCTACAGTTTCGCAGCACATTCAGTGTTTTTCATACTGATGATCATTGCGTTGACCGATGTGCTTGCGGGATTTGTCATCTCGATCCGATCCGCGACACGCGATGTCAATGTAGGTGCCGGATATGGCGAGCTCTAACCGCCGGTATCTGCTTTCAGATTGACCGCTTCAATCCCTGCTACAGCGCATTCCTCATCGGCGTCCGACGTATCACCTGAAATTCCGACTGCACAAACAATGTTTCCTGAGGCATCGCGTGCAATAACTGCTCCGGGAACAGGGACCACACCACCTTTAACAACGCTGTTAAGGCCGGCCAGAAAATGCGGTCTGTCATTTGCCTGGGAATTCAGCCAGCGTGAGCCCGTTCCAACAGCCAAAGCGCCGTTGGCTTTTCCGCGAGCGATTTCAAAGCGTTTGTTTGATGACCCGTCCTGTGCTTGAAACGCTTTCATGTTTCCGCCGGCATCCAAAACCACTACAGCCAGCGGTTTGTAGGACTTTTCTTTTGCGTGTGCGAATGCCTGATTTATGATCCGGTTGGCGCGGGAAAGGCTGAGCTTGGACATGGGACATTTCAACTTTGCGTAAAATGGAACTCGCCGTACCGTAGTCGCCGGAAACAAACAAGCAAGGCAAAAAGCGCACAGATTGATCCAAAGACAATCCTAAATGCAGTTTTTACTGGCAGTGGCTCCAGGTTACATAGCCGAGGGTTCAGTGTTTTCCGGCGAACGGAGCCTGATCGCTCCACAACTGAAGTACCCGGGCGTCCCTGCCGCACGCTTTTCTGTAACGTTTATAAGCGTCGGATTGTTTGATCAGGCCAAATCGCGTCAACACGCGCTTGTTACCCTTGTAGTAATCCTGGTGATAGTCTTCAGCAACATAAAACACCCCTGCTGGAACTATGGGAGTTACAACGGGCTGCCCCAGCGCATTTTCCGCATCTGCTTTGGCCGCTTCCGCGAGGCTGCGGTCTTCTTCATCGTGTGC
Source organism: Rhizobiaceae bacterium (assembly GCA_965230715.1). Classification (GTDB taxonomy): domain Bacteria; phylum Pseudomonadota; class Alphaproteobacteria; order Rhizobiales; family Rhizobiaceae; genus JAALLB01. The sequence continues at coordinate 549,671 of CBDDLK010000001.1, forward strand.
AAACACGGCTGTACGGTAGGAGTCCCCACGATCACAAAACTGGCCACCTGCATCTGTGGGATCGACGGAGCGGAAGAACATTGAAAGCAGTTGTTCCTTTGACACGACCTTGGGGTCGAAGCGGATCTGCACGGCTTCGTAGTGACCGGTCCCCCCGCGTACAACCTGCTTGTAAGTCGGGTTTTTTACGTTGCCGCCAGTGTAACCAGAAACAACTTCAAGAACACCGGGTACAGTTTCAAAATCGGACTCAATGCACCAAAAACACCCTCCGGCAAGGGTAAGTTTGTCGGGCTCGGCTCTGGCGGTAGTGCTTGCAAGGTTTGTCACGACAATGGAAGCAACCAACGCAAGAATTTTGTTTGTCCGGTTCAACATCTCAAGTTCTCCAATTTGTACCCACAACATGATTGAGCAGAAAGGCATTGCCAATACCAGCAGGGCACGGTTCACCGGCAAGTGATTGAAAGTGTTTAGCTTGGAGGAAGTGCAGCCAGATCACGATAGCTTGAACTGCCCAGCGCAAGAATCGTAACCCCTGACGATTGTTTTCCAAGTTTCTCCACTAGGTATGAAGTGACAGGTTGGATTGAGCAAAGGAGAAGATTCATGTCTGATATCAATGTGAGCCGCAGGAATATGATGATCGGGGCTGCCGTTGGCGGAATGGCGGCGCAAATCCCGAGCGTAGTGACACCTGCCAATGCCAAGTCAGAGATGAGTGGTGTCTCCATCCCGGTCTTTTCTCGCTACAAACTGGGAAATTTTGAAGTGACGACTTTGCTTGCCGGACAACGCACCGTACCGGGTGACCCACAAGGCACCTTTGCGATGAATGTTGACAAGGAAGAGTTTGAAGAGGTCTCCAAACGCCACTTTTTACCCACGGACACGGCAAAATTCTACTTCACGCCAACGGTTGTTAACACCGGTAACGAACTTGTGTTGTTTGATGCTGGATTGGGTGGCGAAACACCGGGCATCGTTCCCGCACTTGAAAGTGCCGGTTACAGTGCGGACCAGATAGATGTCGTGGTAATTACCCATATGCATCCAGACCATATAGGCGGATTGATGATTGGGAAAACCCCGACATTCCCGAACGCCCGTTATGTGACCGGTTCAACAGAATATGATTTCTGGTCTCCGATGGGCGAGGACAATCCGATCGGCAAACTGATGATCAGTCACGTCAAACCGCTCGCCGACAAGATGCGCTTTGTAAAAGGCGACGATGCCATTGTATCCGGTATTACGGCAGTTGAGGCATTCGGTCATACTCCCGGGCATATGTGTTATCGGCTGGAGAGTAATGGACAACAATTGATGTTGCTCGCCGATCTTGCAAACCACTATGTTTGGTCCCTTGCCTTTCCCGATTGGGAAGTGCGGTTTGATGCAGACAAGACTGCCGCTGCTTCTTCACGCCGTAAATTGTTGGGCATGGTGGCGACGGATCGAATTCCGGTAATCGGCTACCATCTTCCGTTCCCGGCAATGGGGTTTGTTGAAACGCGTGGAGACGGTTTTCATTTTGTGCCTGGAAGTTATCAACTTCAGTTGTAATAACAAATACGAAACCGACAACAAGCGCTCATGAGCAAGCGCAACGGCAACACGAATTTGTGTGTCTGCTTGGCTTTGGCTTAGAGCCGGTCACTCAAGAACACATCCATCAGTGCATAGGAATCTGCGCTGTTCCAGTGGGCCGGACCGCTAAGCACTGCAATTCCACAACCCGCTTCGTTGATCAGCAGGGTGGTCGGCATACCAAGGGCAATTGCGTTTTTGCGTAAAATATTGAAGGATTCCATCGTGCCGTCATGAAAAAAAGGCAGCTGCTTCAAACCGGTCTGCTCATAAAATGCTTTAGGTAGAAGGTCGTCGCCCAGATCAATGCTCACTGGAAGCACGACAAGACCTGCATCCTTCTTTTCCATGTGCAATTGCTCAACCAATGGCATTTCGTCGCGACAAGGTGGGCACCAGGTTGCCCACAGGTGTAAAAACAGTTTCTTGCCGCGATAATCTGCAATTGTTTTCCCGTTGCCATCGCGATCATTGAATGCAACGGCTTTTACATCAATGGCCTTGTCCAGCAGACGCATACCCGCCACATCGCCTTGCGCTGCGTTGTCGAGATCGGTTCTTTGGGCTTGCGAAAGGGAGCAATTGTGTTCTGTGCTGGCCACTGCATCGGGAGAACTGAAGAAGCTCCAGTTGTTGCCAAGTCCCCCTAACATGACGTATACGCCGATCACTGCTGCAAGGGCTGAGAGCAATATCAGAATTCTTGGTTTAGTACGCATTGTCAATTCGTTCCGATTCAAACAGGCAAGGACAGGTCCATGACCAAAAACGGTTCCGGCAATCAGATGTGGGGTGGGCGTTTTGCCTCCGGCCCCGATGCAATCATGGAAGAAATCAATGCTTCAATTGATTTCGACAAGAAATTGTATGCCCAGGATATTGCCGGATCCAAGGCTCACGTTGCCATGTTGGCCAAGCAAGATATTATTTCAAGTCAGGACGCCAACAAAATTGATCAGGGACTGGACACGATTTTGTCAGAAATCGAAACCGGTAGTTTTGAGTTTTCCCGCGAACTGGAAGACATCCATCTGAATATCGAAGCGCGTTTGCGCGATTTGATTGGAGAGGCTGCGGGTCGGCTCCATACCGCTCGATCCCGCAATGACCAAGTGGCTCTGGATTTCAGGATGTGGGTGCGCGAAACAATGAATGGCATTTCGAACAGCCTGGTGGCCATAATACATGCGTTGCTGGAAAAGGCTGAAGAGAACCAGTCATCGGTTATGCCGGGGTTTACCCATTTACAAAGCGCTCAACCGGTAACATTTGGTCACCATTGCCTCGCGTATGTGGAAATGTTTTCACGCGACAAATCACGTGTTGATGATGCCATCACCAGAATGAACGAGTGCCCGCTCGGCGCTGCGGCTCTGGCAGGCACCGGTTTCAACATTGACCGTGAGATGACTGCCGAAGCGCTCGGGTTTGCCGAGACCAACCAGAAACTCGATCGACGCGGTTTCTGACCGGGACTTCGCGCTCGATCTGTTGTCGTGCGCCTCGATCTGTGCAGGGCACCTTTCGCGTTTGGCAGAAGAGATTGTTATTTGGTCAACACCACAATTCGGTTTTGTTAATCTGTCCGACAGGTTTTCTACCGGTTCGTCGATCATGCCGCAGAAAAAGAATCCTGATGCAGCCGAATTGGTGCGTGCAAAAACCGGTCGTATCAACGGTTCGCTGATTGCCCTGCTTACAGTGCTCAAAGGTTTGCCTCTTGCATATTCCAAGGACATGCAAGAGGACAAGGAGCAGGTTTTTGATGCAGCCTCATCGCTTGAGATTGCGCTTGCTGCAATGACCGGAATGATTTCTGACATGACAGTAAATGCAGATGCCATGCGTAAAGCAGCTGGCTCGGGGTTTTCAACGGCTACGGACCTTGCAGACTGGTTGGTGCGTGAGGTTAACATGCCATTTCGCGACGCCCATCATGTCACTGGTCGCGCCGTTGCGCTTGCAGAGCAGGAAAACAAGCAACTTGACGAACTTTCGCTGGAGCAGTTGCAGGGCATTCATCCCGATATTAGTGACGACGTTTTTTCTGTTCTGTCAGTTGATGCATCTGTCTCAAGCAGAACCAGTTTCGGTGGTACCGCGCCGGACAACGTCGCTAATCAGGTAAAATACTGGAAGCAGCGGTTAAGCAGGGTTTGACTTTTCACTGTTACTGTCGAATATGAGCGAGACTTTGGTCTGGGAACAAAACCTAATGGTTCAATTGCAGAAAAATCTGTTCTTCAAGCTGGCTCTTCTGCTTGTCATCGGGATTGCCTTCACCTCATGCGGTCGCCGTGGTTCGCTGGAAGCGCCTGTGTCACCTGCCGTGATTTCCGTTGATGATAATGGCAATGAAATCAAGACGCAGGAAGCTGAGACCGTTGAGGACAAGCCGTTCATACTTGACGGGTTGCTATAACCGGAATTTATTCCATGAACCATTTTCATTACATTGATGGCATTCTGTATGCCGAGAATGTTCCTGTCCCGTTGATTGCCGAGCAGGTCGGCACTCCGTTTTATTGTTATTCGACTGCCACGCTTGAACGTCACTACAAGGTGTTTGAGGAAGTGTTTGCAGGTATGGACATTATGGTCTGTTTCGCGATGAAGGCAAATTCAAATCAGGCAGTATTGAAAACCCTGGCAAATCTTGGTTCGGGTGCAGATGTTGTTTCGGGCGGGGAATTGAAACGGGCGCTTGCTGCCGGCATCCCACCTGAAAAAATCATGTTTTCCGGCGTCGGGAAAACGCGTGAAGAAATCATGTTTACCCTGGAAACGGGGATATACTGCTTCAATGTGGAATCCATTCCTGAACTCAAATTGCTTTCTGAATGTGCGGTAGAAGCCGGAGTGGTTGCCCCCATATCGATGCGCATCAACCCCGATGTTGCAGCCGGCGGTCATGAAAAAATCTCGGTCGGACGTAAAACCGACAAGTTCGGCATTGAGTGGGAGCAGGCACAGGAGGTCTATGCACTTGCCACAACGCTTCCCGGCTTGAACGTTACCGGAATTGACATGCATATCGGAAGCCAGATCGAACAGCTTGAACCGTTCGATCGGGCGTTTTCCAAACTTTCGGGACTGATCGAGCGGTTGCGAAGCGCCGGTCACACGATTGACCATGTTGATGTGGGTGGCGGGCTCGGCATCCCCTACAAGCACGACAACAATCCCCCACCAGAACCCAAGGCGTATGCCGAGATTGTCCGCTACCATGTCGAAACACTTGGATGCAGGGTTGTATTTGAACCGGGCAGGATGATCGCAGGCAATGCCGGAATTCTGGTTGGTTCTGTCATTCATGTAAAAGAATCGGGTGCCAAGACATTTGTTATTGGTGATGCAGCAATGAACGATCTGATACGACCAACGCTTTATGATGCCTGGCATGAGATCATTGCGGTGAAGGAAGTGGCCCCGGGTGCAGAAAAAACCGAGGCCGATTTGGTAGGACCGGTTTGCGAAGGTGGTGATTATATTGCAAGAAACCGTCTAATGCCCATTATGGCTGCAGGAGACCTTTTTGCGGTTGCTTCTGCAGGTGCCTATGGTGCGGTGCAGTCGGGCACCTACAACACAAGACCATTGGTTCCTGAGGTGCTGGTCAACGGTGATGCCTATCATGTTGTCCGCCCGCGAATTGACGTGGAACAACTGATCAGCATGGATTCAATTCCAGATTGGCTTTGAGAACCGATCAACTTTTTGCGTAATTGGTGAAACAGCCTCGATACTGTCTCATTGTGTGCTAGGTTATGTATGGTAACCGGAGCAAATTCTTTGGAGCATAACGACCAAGACCGCAAGTTTCAGTTCGCACTTCTCAAAACCCACGCGAGACTGTTGTTGATTTGGGAAACACTTTGGCCTTTGCTTGTGCCGCTGTTCCTTGTTGTGTGCGGTTTTCTTGTTTTTTCATGGACCGGCGGATGGCGCATTCCACAGTTGAGTGCCTTTCCCGCTCTGCTGTTTGCCGCCAGAGCAGGGTTTGTATTTGCATTTCTTTGGTCGCTTTATCCCTTGCGTCTTTTCAAATTGCCCTCAGATGATGCGGCCCTTCGGAAAATTGAAAGGGAGTCCGGTCTCACAGACCGCCCATTGACTGCCCAGGACGACCAGCCTGTTTCCGGTGGTGACGAGGTGTTCGCCGGTGTTCTTTGGCGGGAACATCAAATGCGGATGCGCGAGCGTCTAGAGAACATGACTGCTGGCCAACCGCACGCTGACGGGAGCCGTTTTGATCCGGTCTTGTTGCGTTCGTTCTTGCCGTTGCTTGTGTTTGCGGCCTTTTGTGTTTCATTTTCTCCAATCGGTGGACGCTTGAGTGATGTAGTTTTGCAGAACGGTTCTGCCTCCGACAAGCCGGTGCGCTATGATGCCTGGATTTCGCCGCCCGATTACACAAGGACATCACCGATTTTCCTGTCCAAGCAGAGTGGAGAGATCTCAGATGGACGGGCTGGTGTTGTAACAGCACCGAAGGGAAGTGAACTCAATCTCAGATTCATCGGTGACGGGGATTTTTACGTTGAAATCACAACGGCGGGCGATAACCAGAAAATTCACTCGCAAACTGACGAGCAACAGCATCGCGAAATAAAAGCTGTGCTTGAGGAAGATGGTTTGATCAGGTTGGTGCATCGTGGCTCCGAAATTGCCCAATGGGCCTACGGACTGGCACCCGATATGCCGCCGACAATCACCTTTTTTGAACACCCCAACGGAGCGCTTTCCGGTTCATTACAATTGACGTACACCGTTCAGGATGATTATGGCGTACGTGAGGGACAAGCCATCATCGAGCCGCAGGAACGTCAGAACGAAAACGCACGACCATTGGTTGAACCTCCGCGCATTGCGCTGTCGATGCCACGGACACGCGGGAAGAAAGCGGTTTCAAAAGCGACAAAAGACCTGACGCAGCACCCTCTTGCAGGCAGTGAAGTGACAATCATGCTCGAAGCCACTGACGCAGCAGGTCAGATTGGCAGGAGTGAAACACGTACCATCACGCTTCCTGGAAGGCGATTTAGCGACCCTCTGGCACGCGCTTTGGCCGAACAACGTCGGGTACTGGCACTTGATGCCAACAAACAGCAATATGTCTCGGACCTGTTGTATGCCGTTGCAAATGCCGCAAATGACCATGCCGAAAATGCAAGCGCGTCAATTGCCTTGGCTGTTGTTTACCGCCGATTGGTTTCGGCCCGGTCAGACGAACAGTTACACTCCGTTCTCGACCTGTATTGGGAAGTTGCACTTGGCATTGAAAGCGGCGAGTTGAGTGACTTGGAACGCCGCTTGCGGGACGCGCAGGAAAATCTGGCACAAGCGCTGGAAAACGGTGCCTCGGATGAAGAAATTCAGCGTTTGATGAAAGAACTACGTGAGGCGATGAATGAGATGATCCGAGCATTGGCCCAAAAATCGCTGGATGATCCGACGTCGCAGAATCCGTTCATGCAGGACAATGCCCAAATGCTGACCCAGCGAGACATTGATGACATGTTAACCCGGTTGGAAGACTTGGCCCGGTCCGGTTCCCGCGATGCCGCGCAGCAATTGCTAAGCGAAATGCAACGCATGATGGAGAATTTGCGTGCTGGCAATCATCAACAACAAAGGCAGGCAGAAGGAAACCAGTTAAACCAGGCGCTTAACAAGTTGAGCGAACTTATGCAGCGCCAGCAGGACTTGATGGATCAGACGTATGACATGAAACGCCGTGAGAACCAGATGCAGAACGGCCAGCAGCAGGGACAACAACAGCAAGGACAGCAACAAGGCGAGCGTCAGCAGGGCCAGACCGATGGACAGGAACCGATGACCAGCGAAGAATTGGCAGAAGCGTTGGAGCAATTGCGACAGCAACAAGAAGGCTTGCAGCAGCAATTGGGAGAATTGCAGCAGCAACTTGAGGCACTTGGTTTGGGACAATCGCAGGAAATGGGTGAAGCCGGGCAGGAAATGGGCGAGGCTGGCCGCAGTCTTGGTCAGGGGGATTCAGGGTCTGCTGCGGAGAGCCAGGGCCGCGCACTCGAAGCGTTGCGAAAAGGTGCACAATCGATGATGCAGCAGATGGCAGGTGATCGCGATCAAGGGGGACAACAACCAGATCAACAAAGCGAGGGAGATGCAGCCCAAGGCCGCAGACAGGCCAGTGACCCGTTAGGTCGCAATTCCGGGCGGGACGGAAGCAGCTTCGACAGCGATATCAAAATTCCAGGTGAGATTGATGCAGCCCGCGCGCGTGAAATTCTCGAAACCATACGTGAGCGCTTGTCCATCCCTGACAATCCGTTGCTGGAGAAAGAATATTTGGAAAGACTGCTCAATTCCGAGTAGTCCCGCCAGGATTTTCAACCGTCAATGATGCCCGACGGATTTTTGGTTCAAGAGAATTTGGGCAGATGAAATTCGGGTCGACGCGTGTTGTATCGATGATGAAAAGCTGGTCGCATTTCCCGGCGAAAGGGCGACCGCAAGCGAATTGTAACGCCAACGCGAAATTTCTTTGCCAGATTTGTCACGCAACATGATGATGACAGGCGGCAGCTTTCTTTCGTCAGTTGTGTTGTTTTCGATTTTTCCTCTTACCGTAACAATTTGTGCGCCATTGTGACGTTGGGTCGTTTCGACCCGCACGTCTGCGATTGTCAGTTCGGTGCTGCTGGTGGCCGGTTGAACAATATTTAGATATCCCACAAACAAGGATGTGGCCAACGCGAACAAGGCCAGGACGATGACTGTGCCGCTTAGGATGTTCAAGGTCGGTTTTGGTGCTTGCCTGTCACTTCCAGACGTCCGCGACGGCATCAAAACGTGATCTAAATGGTGGTCAGGGCCGGTTGGCATGACGGATGAAGCAACCGGGTCACCAATGCTGCCTGAGAACTCTTTCCAGACACTTCCACAATCAAGGCAGACTGCCGTGCCGTTTCTTAGGACCGGTCGGCCTTTTTGGTGGTTTTCATAGTCGCAGCTCGGGCATACCAACATGTGGAACGGCTTTCTGTAGAATGGAAAAGTCGTGCATTTGTTCAATTCAATGAATCTGATACAGCAATGTATTTAATACGTTGTTAACCATGATCTGCCCGGCTTCGACGGGGACGGGTCAGCACCTTGTAAGGGCATCTTGTGTGATCAAGTTTGAAAATGTTGGGTTGCGATACGGCTTGGGGCGGGAAGTTCTAAGCGATCTTTCGTTTCAGATCGCCCCCGATTCCTTTCAGTTTCTTACAGGACCATCGGGCGCAGGTAAGACCAGCCTCCTGCGTCTCATGCTTCTTTCAATCCGGCCAACGCGCGGGCTGGTACACGTTTTTGGTCGCGAAGCCTCGACCATCAATCCCCGACAGATGCCGATTGTGCGCCGAAAACTTGGCGTGGTGTTTCAAGATTTCCGCCTGCTCAATCATTTGACGACTTATGAAAACGTAGCGCTACCATTGCTTGTGCGAGGGAAAACGGAATCCAATTACCGGCAAGATGTCATCGACCTGCTCGACTGGGTTGGATTGGGAGACCGAATGCATGTCATGCCGCAGGTGCTGTCAGGCGGCGAAAAGCAACGCGCTGCCATCGCACGGGCGTTGATTGACAAACCTGATATACTGCTTGCAGATGAGCCGACCGGAAACGTGGATCCGCCCATGGCAAGCCGATTGTTGCGATTGTTTGTTGAACTGCACCGGTCGGGAACGTCTGTTGTGATTGCGACGCACGATCTCAGTCTCATGGACCAGTTCGATGCAAGACGTCTTGTCCTGAATGCGGGGAGGTTGCAAATCTATGAATGATAGCGCTCTTCATCCTCCCGGTTCTGTTTCCGCGAATGCTGACGCCAACAAGGTGCCAACAGCACAACCGGGCGGGAATTCCCAACGTCTGAAAAGCGGTCTTGGCATTGTTCCAAGCGAATCGATTGCTTCGAACGCGCTGATCTTTGTCATTGCCATTATGAGTTTCCTGGCGTGTGTTACATTGGGCGCCGTCTCAATGGTGAATTCCAGTGCGGAAAAATGGCAGAGCGATATTTCGCGCGAAGTCACCATTCAAATTCGGCCTATCGACGATGTAGATATGCAAGGGGCGATCAATGCCGCCCGCAAACTTGCCTTGGACACGCAAGGTGTTTCAAAAGTCACGCTACTCGACAATCGAGCGACAGTACGTCTGCTTGAACCCTGGCTCGGAACTGGTCTCAGTCTGGATGAACTTCCTGTTCCAAGAATTCTGACAGTGGCGGTGGAAGGCGGATCAAAACCGGATTTTTCTGCGTTGCGCTCCGGGCTTGAAGCTCAGGTTCCCGGCGCCAGCCTTGATGATCACCGCGCATGGGTCAATAGGCTCACCGCGATGGCGAATACCGTTATCACCATAGGGTCGACGATTTTTCTTCTGGTAATGGCCGCTACAGTCACGATTGTTGTGTTTGCCACGCTCGGGGCAATGGCTGGCAACAAGGATGTTGTAGAGGTGTTGCACTTCGTGGGTGCAGACGGAAAGTTCATTTCTTCCCAGTTTCAGGGGCATTTCTTGATACTGGGTTTGAAGGGCGCTGCTGCGGGAGCCTCTATAGCAATCGTAATGTTTCTTGCACTTGGGTTCTGGACCTCGCAGAGCCAAGCCACACCGGAGGCTGACCAGGTTTCTGCCCTGTTCGGAACGTTTTCCGTCGGTTTCGGCGGTTATTTTGCAATGATCGTTGTTACCCTGCTGATAGCTTTCATTTGTGCATTCACCTCTTCACTGACCGTACGAAGACAGGTCGAACGGCTCCAAAACTACCGGAAACATCCATGAAACTTGCCCGCTCAATTCTGTTTGTGTTCTTGTTTAATGCGCTCACTTTTGTTCAGATGGTTTTCTGGTTGCCGGTTGCATTTTTTATGCCGCGAAAGTTTTTCTGGAACATTCCCAAGAGCTGGGGTTGGTCAATGTTGTGGATGCAACATCTTCTGATCGGTACAAGATTCGACTTTCGCGGGTTGGAAAACATTCCAAAAGACAGGGGCTTTATTGTGGCTGCAAAGCACCAATCAAGCTGGGAAACCTATGCCACTCTGCTGTTCCTCGATGACCCCAGTTACATCCTGAAACGTGAACTTATGTTCATCCCGTTTTTCGGATGGCTTGCCAACAAGGGCGATGTAATCCCGGTCAACCGCGGAAAGCGGTCTGAGGCATTGTTGGCAATGAACCGTGAAGCAAAACGCCAAATTCTTGAAAACCGACAGGTTGTTATTTATCCCGAAGGCACAAGGCGAACAGCGTTTGCTGAGCCGTCTTACAAATATGGCATCACACATATGTACAACAACATCACTGTGCCCGTTTTGCCGGTCGCCTTGAATTCCGGAATTTTCTGGCCCAGAAACTCCTTGGCGTTGCACCGGGGAACATGCATTCTTGAATTTCTTCCGGTCATTGAACCGGGATTGGATTCCGATACGTTTTCCGCAACCATGCAAAAAGCAATTGAGGAAGCAACTACGCGTTTGCTTGAAGAGGGCATTTCGGATGCTGAGTATGATGGGCCGTCTGCCAAGGCTTTCACCAGATCTGAAAACCAGGGTTTATGAGCCTACACCTGGAAAGTTGTAATCTTATACCAGCATCCGGTCGAGGGTTTGAAGTTCGTGGTCTTCGATATCTGCTTCGCGCAATGCCTTGGCGGTGTTTTTTACATAGTCGGTGTTGTTGCCGGATTTTCCCCGTGCATTCCTGATGATTTCATATTGTTCTTCAACCGGCAGTTTTCCAACGTACTGCTCATGGGTAACATCGACCTTGTAAGTCAGTGCCGGTTGTGTGGTTCCGTCTTCCAGAAGTACCTCCGCCCAGATCTCCTGATACACATCCGTGACCAGTTCACGGGCCCTCAAATAGCCGACTACGTCCTCTCGTTTTGCCTCACTCACCAGCATGGACATCCCCTGGCACTCTCCGCCATGATCAAGACCCAATATTAAACCAGGGTTCTCGCGCGTGCCGCGATGTACCCAGGACTGCATACACAGGGAGCGATGAAAACCATTCAATATACCCTTTTGTTTTGCAATGAAGTCGAAGCCGGGGTTCCAGATCAGCGAACCGTAGCCAAATACCCAAAAATCGCCCATAAGAGTCGCCAGTTTTAGTAGTTCCCAATCGTTTGCACATAGGACATGATTGTGAAAAAGACAATTATTCTTCTCCTCACCATTGTACTGCTCGGTCTGGGCTGGACCATTGGCTGGTTTTTTGTTCAAGGCCGGGTCGAACAAATGCTGGATGCGCAGATCGCGCGTCTGGAGCAAGAAGGCAAAATCATCGAATGCCAGAAAAAGTCCGTAGGTGGCTATCCGTTTAGGATTGTAGTCGATTGTCCCGGATTTCTGTTTAACGACATTGGCAGCGGGTTCGGTTTTAATTTCAAGTCTGTCAAAACTGCCGCACAGGTTTATCAACCCGGGAAAATTGTTGCGGAGATGCACCCAGTTGGCAGTTTGAACTTGCCGCAACAGGGATTGATGGCGGTTGACTGGAACAGTTTGCGGGCAAGCGTCTTTGCAACGCTTCAAGGTGTGGAACGATTTTCACTGTTGGGCAAGGAAATGCAAATTGTACCGGTCAACAATGAACTCGCTGCTGCAAGTTTTGGTGAAATCCAGTTGCATGGACGCAAATCAGAGGAAAATGATGTGCAGCTTGCCATAAGAGCGAGCAATGCCACATCGAAGCTGGCACTTTGGCCGGATTTCGATTTGGAGATGTATTTCAGCTTTTCTGCGGTTTACAAACAGCTGATGGCTGGCAAAATGTTCGACGAGATAGGTCGTATCTCTGGCTTGAAAGGCGAACTTGAAAAAGCGGTTTTCTCACCAAAGGATGCCGGAAAGGTGACGATGTCCGGACCGTTTTCGGTGAACGAGAACGGACTGGTAAGTGGCCGGTTTGATCTGGTTGCAAGCGATGTGCCTGCCCTGATTGAAGCGCTTGCAAAATCAAACCCCTTGTTCCAGCAGGAAGTACGAAACCTGGGAACCATGCTCTCGTCTGTTGCCCAACGAAATGCTGATGGTTCAATGAGCATTGTCCTTGTCCTCGACAAGGGGCAAGTCAATTTCGGATTGATTCCGGTAGGCTTCTTTCCGCCGGTTTATTGATGCTTCACTTGTCGATATTTCGACCGAAGTTCGGTGCATCAATGTCCTGACCAATCTCGATGATTGAACGCCGGATATCGCGGGTTCTGGTGAACAAGTCGAACAACATGTCACCATCGCCGCGGCGAATGGCTCGTTGAAGCGAACTGAGATCTTCCGAGAACCTGCCAAGTACTTCGAGTACGGCATCCTTGTTGTGCAGAAAAACATCGCGCCACATGGTCGGATCAGATGCGGCAATACGTGTGAAGTCTCGGAAACCGGTCGCGGAGAACTTTATGACTTCGAAACGCGTGTCGGATGCTAGTTCATCTGCGGTGCCAACGATGTTGTAGGCAATAAGGTGTGGCAAATGAGAGGTGATGGCCAACACCAAGTCGTGGTGTTTTGCATCCATGATTTCAACGAGAGAACCGCAATGTTCCCAAAATTCTACCAGTGTTCTGACCGCATCCGGATCGTTTGCTTCCGATGGTGTCAGGATGCACCAACGCTCGTCAAACAGTGTTGCGAAGCCTGCATCCGGTCCTGAATATTCAGTGCCTGCCAACGGGTGTCCGGGAATGAATTCAACATTGTCCGGAAGGTGCGGTTTCATCTGGTCGATGACCGATTGTTTCACCGATCCTACATCGGTGACAATAGCACCTTCCTTCAGATGGGGGCCGATGGCTTCGGCCACGGTGCCTACTGCCCCGACAGGGGTGCAAACAATGACAAGGTCGGCATCCTTGACCGCTTCGGCCGGATCAAGTGTGTAAAAATCTCCCAAACCAAGCTCTCGCGCCCGTTCCAACGTTTCCGGTTTACGGGTTGTGACGCTTATGGTCTTGGCCAGGTTCTTGCGCCTTGTAGCGTGCGAAAGCGAAGCCCCGATCAGGCCTATGCCGATCAGACAGATACGGTTGAACATTACGCCAAGAACTCCTCAAGCGCCTTCAGTGTTCCCATATTGGCCTCTTCGTTTCCTATCGACATGCGCAACGCATTGGGAAACCCGTATCCTGCGACTGCGCGAAGGATAAACCCGCGTTCCGTAAGAAAATCGTTTGCCTCGGACGCCGTTTTACCGGGTACTTCGGGAAAATGGACCAGAAGGAAATTGCCTACGGAGGGGGTAACCGTGAGGCCGAGTTTTTCAAATGCGTCCGTAAGCTTGTCGAGCCATGTGTTGTTGTGTGCAACAGCGGTATCCACAAATGATGCATCCGTTATGGCGGCAGCACCGGCGGCGATTGCGACGGAATTCATGTTGAACGGCCCGCGAATACGTTCCAATGTTTCAATGATATTGGTTGGACCATAGGCCCAACCAATCCGCAACGCAGCCAAGCCGTAGATCTTCGAGAAGGTACGTGTCATGATGACGTTTTTATTCGCCGAAACCAATTCCACGCCAGCTTCGTAATCGTTTTTCTGAACATACTCCGCGTAAGCGGCATCAAGAACCAGCACAACGTTCTCGGGAAGTCCCGCGTGCAAACGGCGGACCTCTTCAATCGGTATATAGGTTCCGGTCGGATTGTTGGGATTGGCCAGGAATACCATCCTGGTTTTTGGCGTAACCTTGCCGAGTATGGCGTCGACATTGGCTTTGCATTGCGTCTCAGGAGCAACGACCGGTACGCCACCGGCTGCCAATATCGAAATCCGGTACATCAGGAAACCGTGTTCGCAGTAAATTGCTTCATCACCGTCAGACAGATAGGCGTAGGAAAGCAGGCTGAGCAGTTCATCTGAACCTGCGCCGCAGATAAGGTTTTGTTTGTTTAGCCCGTGCACCTGTGAAATGGCATCCCGCAAAACGTTGGCGCTGCCATCGGGGTAATCCTGAAGATTGATGGTCGCATCTCTTGCTGCATCCAGAGCCTTTGGCGAACAGCCTAGCGGACTTTCGTTCGAGGAAAGCTTGTGAACCTTGACACCTTCCCTGGCTCCAGATTTTCCCGGAACATAAATTTCAATGTTGGAAATTCCGGCTTTCGGTTGCGGTTGCATGAGACATGTCCTGTTACAAAATCAGCCTCGTTTTTAGTGCGCACTTTGGAAAATTGCAAAGCAAACCTTGAGGGTTCACTTGCGGTTCGATCTGCCGCTTCCCTGGGGAACCAATACAGGCACCGCGAACCGCCTGCGTGATCTGGCCGTTACGGGAATGCCCTGGTAAAGTCGTTTGCTGGCCGCAACGATCAATGCACCCGCGAAAACCGGCCAGACCTTGCGACCCAGCTTTTCTACCGATGGCCAAATTCGCAGGGAAAATTCGCGGTTTGAGGGAGCGAAATGCAATGCATCCCCCCAATGTTCCGGTGAAAACCCGACATCATGCAAGATGCGATTGAGTTGACCACGGCTATAAGGGCTTCCGGTTCCAAACGGCGTGGTTTCGAAACGGGCCCATACACCACGTCGGTTGGGGACGATCATGTAGATCTGGCCACCAGGCGATAGCACCCTCCAGGCCTCGGAAAGGCAATCATGAGCGTTTTCGGCGTGTTCAAGAAAATGGGCCATGATGATTCGGTCAACTGACCCGTCTCGAATCGGAAACTCATTGTCATAGGACATTGCCGTCGCGCAGTTTTCGGCGGAGGGCCACTGCAAAGCCCCCTGGCTTGCCGGCATAAGACAAAAACCGTAACCTCCCTCCGGCTCAAATCGATCCAGATAGGGAACCGGATATCCCAGCCCCATCAGGCGATCGCTTGGCGAGCTTTGCCACATCGCGGACAATGCCATCGTGATTGAACTTGCCGCAGCCTTGCCCAAGCCGGTGGCATAAAATTCTCTCAGTTCGACGACGTCTGTATGCATGATGTGAACATACTGTTCTGCGTCTGTGGTTGCCAGCACAAACCCGAAAGGGTATCAAAATTCAGTGCGCCACAGATGCCGGGAACCAACATGTCAGAACTCCAAGTTTATCAATTCCTGTCACGAACAGACAATTATGGGTTGCTTGTGCATGACCCCATCTCAGGTGACACGGCATCCATTGATGCCGGAGTTGCGACCGACGTTGAAGCCGCGTGTAAGCAAAACGACTGGACCCTGAGCCATATCTTTGTCACCCATCACCATTTTGACCATGTTGAGGGTCTGGCAGAACTGAAACAAAAGACGGGGTGCAAGGTAATTGGCACTGCGAAAGAGGCTGACAAGATCGGAAACATAGATGTTCCTGTCGACGATGGCGACGTTTTTGAGTTTGGCGGCGAACCGGTTCACGTCATTTCAACACCAGGCCATACGTTGGGTATGGTGAACTTTCATTTTCCCGATACTGGTTTGGTCTTCACCGGCGATACGCTTTTTTCCATGGGCTGCGGCAGGTTGTTTGAAGGTGACGCCGAGATGATGTGGCAATCATTGCAAAAGCTGATGGCACTACCATTGGATACGAAAATTTATTGCGGACATGAATATACACAAGCCAACGCAGCCTTTTGCCTTACCATTGATCCTGACAATGCAGTTTTGTCGGAACGGGTAGATGAAGTGAACGCCCTGCGGGCAGAGGGGCAGCCAACTGTGCCTACAACCCTGGCGCGAGAGTTGGAAACGAATGTATTTCTGCGCGTTGCCGATCCTGCCATTCGCAAGAATTTAAACATGGAAGATGCCAGTGATGCAGCAGTCTTTGCCGAGATAAGGGCAAGAAAAGACAAAGGTTAAATGTCCCGCTTCCGCCACCTGCTCAAACACCAGGTTTTTGCATAACATATGGAACCCGAACCAGACCGCACACTGATAGAACCGGTTGAAATGGTTGGAGAAAAACAGAGATGAACAAACCGTGTTTGCCCGACTATTTTGCAGAGCCGTTTGAGCGAAAAATCACAACCGCAGTTCACGTCGGTGGAGTTGTGGTTGGGGGTGGTGCACCTGTTGTGGTGCAATCGATGACAAACACCGATACTGCTGATGTCGCAGCGACGGTATCGCAGGTGGCGGCGTTGCACAGGGCAGGATCTGAACTTGTCAGAATTACAGTGGATCGCCCCGAAGCCGCAGCAGCGGTTCCCCATATCCACGAGAAATTGCTGGCGATGAATGTCGATGTGCCACTGGTTGGAGATTTCCACTATATCGGGCATCGGCTCCTGGCCGAGCATCCGGCTTGCGCACAAGCCCTTGCCAAATACCGCATCAACCCAGGCAATGTTGGTTTCAAGGACAAGCGCGACAAGCAGTTTTCGCAGATAATTGAGATTGCACTTGAACACAGCAAGCCAGTGCGGATTGGTGTGAATTGGGGGTCGATTGATGAAGCTTTGCTTACCCATTTGATGGATGAGAACCAGGCCAATGGTTCGCCGCTTTCAGCCCGTCAGGTCATGCGCGAAACCATCGTGCAGTCGGCGTTGCTGTCGGCGGATTTTGCCAACCAAATTGGAATGGATGACGACAAGATCATCCTGTCGGCGAAAGTCAGTCAGGTTCAGGATTTGGTGTCTGTTTATTGTGAGCTTGCCAAGCGGGGTGACCGGGCATTGCACCTTGGCTTGACCGAAGCGGGTATGGGCAGCAAGGGAATTGTTGCCTCTTCAGCGGCGATGGGTCTTTTGTTGCAGCAAGGCATTGGAGACACCATTCGGATTTCCCTTACCCCCAAGCCCGGCGGTGACCGAACCCAGGAAGTTCAGGTTGCACAGGAACTGTTGCAAACGATGGGTTTTCGTTCGTTCATCCCAATTGTTGCGGCCTGTCCCGGTTGCGGAAGAACCACATCGACTGTGTTTCAGGAGCTAGCACAAGACATTCAGGAACAGATCAGGCTCGATATGCCGGAGTGGAAAACAAAGTATCCCGGTGTTGAAGCTTTAAAAGTTGCGGTTATGGGCTGCATCGTTAATGGTCCAGGGGAATCCAAACATGCTGATATCGGGATTTCTCTTCCCGGAACGGGGGAAAACCCGGCTGCTCCTGTTTATGTGGATGGCAAGAAGGCTCACACATTGCGCGGTCCCAACATCGCTGATGATTTCCGCAAACTGGTTCATGAGTACGTCGAGCGGCGCTTTGGTAGTGGTTGAACCGTCCAAATTTGCTTTCTGTCAATGGCAAGATTTGCCAAGGGCTTTTAATCGCCAGTAGTTATACGGCAGTGGCGTTACAAACCCGGCGAACAACATGAGCGGAATAACCCATAGTGTCAGGACTGCCCCACCCGTGAGAAAATAGTCGGTAATGTTCATGGCAGTTTCCATCGCCACCATGGAGATGAATGACATTCCGATGGCAGTCTGAAACGCCGGCTTTAATGGCATTTGGCGCGACAGAATAAATGTTTCCAACATGATGGACGTTAGAAGACCGTTGATGATGGCAAGACCCATGATTGCCCAGACGGGCCAGGGAATTTGGGTTATCTGGAAGAACAATATGGTGCCGAAATCTCCAATTGAACACCCGACAAGACACCACAACGTATTGATTGACGCCCGCTTCCAAGTTGGTTTGCAAGCCCAGTTCAAGGCAACAAGGTTTTCGGCAATTGCATTCATGGCATTCACTTTTCAATTCTGTGCATCAAATATAATGTCTCCCCTAACTGGAAGGTCAAGGAGTTATGTAAATGAAAATCGGTGAAGTTGCCCGGCGTTCGCAATTGCCGTCCAAGACTGTTCGCTATTATGCGGATATTGGTTTGGTCGCACCAAGCGGACGCTCATCGGCGGGTTATCGCCAATATGATGAAGCAGAAGTCAGAAAACTGGTCTTTGTACGTCGGGCAAGGGCCTTTGGGTTCTCGGTTGATGAATGTCGCGAATTGCTTGGTCTTTATGAAGACCGCCAACGGCCGAGCAGAGAAGTCAAGCGGCTTGCTCAATTGCGAATTGATGACATCGACCAGAAACTTTCAGAGTTGCACACCCTGCGCGACGAACTGGCGCATTTGGTGTCCTGTTGCAAAGGCGATGATCGCCCTGACTGCCCGATCCTTGAGGGTTTGTCGGAGCAATAAAAAGCCGCGCAACAATATGCGCGGCTTGCGAGTTACGGAAAAACCTCAGATGGCTTTTTCAAGATCCGGCAGAACGTCAAACAAATCCGCAACCAGGCCGTAGTCAGCAACCTGGAAGATCGGGGCTTCTTCGTCTTTGTTGATTGCGACGATCACTTTTGAGTCCTTCATGCCCGCCAAATGCTGGATTGCTCCAGAAATTCCGCAAGCGATGTAGAGATCGGGAGCAACAACCTTACCGGTTTGACCGACCTGCCAGTCGTTGGGGGCATAGCCTGCATCAACAGCCGCACGGGAGGCACCAACGGCGGCTCCAAGCTTGTCTGCAACCGGAAGAATGACCTCTTCAAACTTCTCGGACGACCCAAGCGCACGGCCACCGGAGATGATGATCTTGGCAGAGGTCAATTCAGGACGATCGCTTTCAACAATTGCCTCGCCAATGAACTTTGAAAGCCCGGTATCGCCGGCCGCAGTGGCCGCTTCTACCGAGGCAGTTCCACCTTGCTCTGCGCTTGCAAACCCTGCGGTACGAACGGTTATGACTTTCTTTGCGTCGGTGGCCTGCACGGTTTGAAGGGCGTTACCGGCATAGATCGGGCGCTCGAATGTGTCAGCAGATTTGACAGCAGTGATGTCTGAAACCTGCATTACATCAAGAAGTGCTGCGACACGCGGCATGATGTTCTTGCCCGAAGTTGTCGCTGCGGCAACCAGATTTTCATAGTCGCCAGCGAGGCTAACAATCAAATCTGCGACAGGTTCTGCCAGTTGATGTTCGTACTGGTCAGCGTCTGCAACAAGAACCTTTGAAACGCCTGTCAGTTTGGCCGCTTCCTGGGCAGCGGCATCGCAACCCTTGCCCGCAACCAGGACGGTTACATCGCCGCCAATTTCTGTTGCTGCTGTCAGTGCCTTTGCGGTTTGGTCGCTAAGGGAAGCATTGTCATGTTCTGCAATTAGAAGTGTTGTCATTTTTCTCTCCCTTACTTCAGTACGCCAGCTTCGTTTTTGAGCTTGTCTACCAGTTCTTCAACAGAACCGAGTATGACACCTGCCTGACGTGCTGGTGGTTCAGTGGTTTCAACTACCTTCAGGCGTGGCGAGGTATCGACGCCGTAATCTGCAGGAGATTTTTCATCGAGCGGTTTCTTCTTCGCTTTCATGATGTTTGGCAGCGAAGCATAACGCGGCTCGTTCAAGCGAAGGTCGGTTGTAACAACGGTTGGCATTTTCACTTCGATGGTTTGCAGTCCGCCATCGATCTCGCGCGTCACTTCTGCAACATCGCCCTTGATTTCCATTGCATTGGCAAATGTCGCCTGGCTCCAGCCCATCAAAGCCGACAGCATTTGACCGGTCTGGTTTGAATCATCATCAATCGCCTGCTTGCCAACGATCACAAGTCCGGGATTTTCTTCTTCGATCACTCCCTTGAGAATTTTGGCAACTGCCAACGGTTCCACAAGGTCATCGGTCTTTACGAGAATTCCGCGATCCGCTCCCATTGCAAGGGCCGTACGAATGGTTTCCTGCGACTGTTGAGGCCCAATCGAAACCGCAACGATTTCGTCTGCCTGACCTGCTTCTTTCAAACGAATTGCCTGCTCGACGGAGATTTCGTCGAACGGGTTCATCGACATTTTGACGTTGGCCAACTCTACGCCTGACCCATCTGACTTGACGCGAATTTTGACGTTATAATCTACAACCCGCTTGACCGGGACAATAATCTTCATTTCACAACCCTTCGGCTCTGTTTACGGTATTACTTTTCAAGGCTGGTTTATATGGAGTTTACAGTCTTTGATAGTGCCTGTTTGCGTAATGGCGTTTCGCGGATACGTCAAGGTCACGATTTACGTAAACGTAAATTAGTCCGCGTTTTCTCGTCCCCAAACCCGTGTTTTTGTTGGTTTTGGAGGGGCAGTTGCCAGGTCCCTGTCAAACAGTTGCACATTCGATTTGCGGAAAAACACAATCAGGACCATGCCGGCCAATGCCCCACCAATATGTGCAGCCCAGGATACCTCGCTTTCTGGAAAGGCAAGAAAACTGAATACCTGATAGGCGATCCATGCGCCGAGCAACCAGGATGCGGGAAGTCTTACCGGTATGCTTCCCAGTGCCAGTACCCAGATTTTCACGTTTGGATGCAACATCAAATACGCCCCTACCACACCGGCGCAAGCCCCTGACGCACCCACCAAAGGCGATTGTGAAACCGGGTCTGAAATACCGTGGGCAATTGCACCTGCAACGGCGCAGGCCAGAAAGAACAACAAAAACCGAAGATGGCCCATTGCATCTTCTACATTGTCGCCGAACACCCAAAGGAACAGCATGTTGCCTGCAACATGCATGAAACCACCATGCAAAAAAGCGTATGTAATGAAACTGGCAACGGGTGGTATTTCAACCAGCTCGGGGGGCAGGTTTGCCGAACCACCAATAACCGCAGGGACATACCCATAAGCATAATAAAGTTCGCTGGGTTCACCACCTTCACTTAACGATGGTGCAACAAAGACCAGCCACACACCAACATTAATGGCGATCAGTGCAAGTGAAACATATTGCCACCTGATATTTTCCAATTGGTTCTTGTCATGCAAGGGAATGAACATGGGCGCGGATTTATCTGTTTTTTCCGGGAACCCACAACACGTCGTCTTTACCCATGTTGTTGGCGGCGCGACCAGCAACAAAAAGAAAATCCGAAATGCGGTTCATGTAGAGTGCACAAGCAGAACTGACAGGCTCATCTTCTTCTTCCCGAAGCGCCACAATCAAACGTTCTGCGCGTCTTGAAACGGTGCGTGCCAGATGAAGTTGGGCCGCCAACGGCGTGCCACCCGGCAACACAAACGAGCGAAGCGGATCAAGCTTCGCAGTCAGTTTGTCGATTTCCGATTCAAGGCGTTGTACCTGGGTATCGGTTACCCTTAGCGGTTCATACTCAAGCGGTTCGCCTGAATCCGGGGTAGCCAGGTCTGCTCCAAGGTCAAACAGATCGTTTTGAATGCGCGCCAACGCATCGTCCATCTCAGGGCTGGCTTTGGTGTGCAAGCGAGCCAAACCAACACACGCATTCGTTTCGTCTACTGTTCCATATGCCTCAACACGCAAGTCGAATTTTTTCCGACGCTCACCGTTGCCAAGCGCGGTTGAGCCGTCGTCGCCGGATTTGGTGTAAATCTTGTTGAGAACAACCATGTTTTGCGGTTCCTATCAGGTTTGCAGATAAAGAATGGTCATGACCACAACCACCGCAGTAAACTGAAACAGAATACGCAGTCGCATGAGGTTCTGGGAACGGCTTGGGCTGCCGCCGATGGCCATGTTGCGCAAACCGAGAAACAGAACTGATGCGACCAGTGCCATCCCGATAATTGATGCGATGTAGAGCATGTAATGTGTCCGATTTTTCTGTTGGACGGAATCTTACCACACCATCACGGCACCCGTCCATTTTACCGTGCCTACACGGTCTGCATTGCCGGTGCCAAACCAAACAGAAAACGCACTGCGCATGTCCTAATACTGGAACGCTGACAGAAGTGACGGGGGTGAATCTGACTCAGGTGTTGCCGACAACCAAACGATCGACCCATGACCGGGGCATCAGCCGTTGGGTCCATCCCATGAAATGGGTCGGTACGGTTACCGGGTAATAGGCCTTTGGTTTGCTGGACGTTAAAGCGTGCTGCAGTTTTTTGTACACAGCTTCTGGTGGAAGGGTAAACCGGCCAATTGATGACGACCGGTCCTTTTTCAACCGTGCCAGTTCCTGATCGTAGATTTCACTGTGGCTCGAATTGGCGATATCGACGTTCTCAAGAAACTTGCTAAGGGCATTGTCGGAAAACCGTGTTGCAATTGGCCCCGGTTGAATGATTGAAACGTGAATCCCTGAGCCTTTCAGTTCCAATCGCATTGTTGCGGCCAATCCTTCCAGCGCAAACTTGGATGCATTATAGGCCCCGCGCCAAGGCGCCGCCACAAAACCCAGCACCGATGAACAGTGAATAATGCGCCCGTGGCCCTGTTTGCGCATGGATTGAACACACAGGTTCGTAAGCTCGTGCCATCCAAAGAAATTGGCTTCAAACTGTTCACGCAAGACGTTGGTGGAAAGATCCTCGACCGCTCCGGGTTGTCCATAGGCGCCGTTGTTAAAAAGTGCGTCAATCCTGCCATCTGTTTTTTCACGAACAGCTTCAAATGTTTCAAGAATGGTGCGCACCTGCGTGTAGTCCATCCAATAAGCTGCAACCCCTAATTCCCGGAGCCGATCGATATCTTCCGCTTTGCGGGCCGTTGCATGGACATCCCAACCCATTTCCTTCAGGCGACGTGCGCAATGCCAGCCAATTCCACTGGAGCAGCCGGTAACAAGAATGGCGCGGGAATTTTGGTTCATGAATGCTATCTGGGTTCGATAAACTTGTGAGAAAAAGCAGTTCGAAAACTTAATGCTGAAGAACTATAGTCGGGTCGACGGGATAGGTATAGAATTTTTTGGAGCAACCATGCTTTGGCAACTGTCCCTGACTGAATGGCTTCAGTCATTCGCTTTTATCGCGAGCCTGTCATACATTCTTGGCTGGTTTTCGAACGCTATTGTGCATTCAAACGGCTTTGGGCATGTAGGCAACTGGCTGGTTATTCTGGCAGGTTCTTATCTGGGTCTGTACGTCTTTAACCTGCAGGGTTATCGCTTTGAAAGCAATCCAAACTGGACGATTGCGGCGGTGTTTGTATCTGCTTTTGTTGCGCTGATAGTCGGGATGCTTCTAAAGCGAATGGTCTTACGTTAAGCTGTCAGCGAACAACATCTCTTCCAGTTCGGGCCAGCGCACTCCAGATTCCCGCAAGGCTTTCAAACCGCGGGGTTTTTCCGATTTTGACAGCTTCTTTCCGGTGTTGTCCGTGATGAGTTTGTGATGATGGTATACCGGTTGGGACAGGCCAAACAACAACTGCAGAACGGTATGTACGCTGGTCGCCTCGAACAGGTCGCGTCCCCGCACAATGTGGGTGATTTCCTGCAGGGCATCGTCCAGCACACACGCAAGGTGATAGCTAGTTGGGGTGTCTTTCCGGGCCAGGACAACATCGCCCCATGCCTTTGGTTCTCCAAAAACCTTGCCGACATTCTGTTCGTTCCATGTTATTTCGGGTCCCAACTGGTCAAGAGCACCGTCCATGTCCAGCCGGATTGCGTATGCATCCGTTCCTGCATAAACCTGCCGTCGTTCGCGGGTATCCAGATTTCGTTCCCGGCCTGGATAAACCGGGCTGCCATCAGGATCGCGCGGCCAGTTTTCTCCGGCAGCGAATTTTGCTGCGACGAGGTCATTGATCTGGCTGCGTGTCAAAAGGGCCGGATAAACCAATCCCCGTTCTTTCAGTTGGTTGATTGCGTCAATATACTCGTCGAAATGGTGCGACTGGCGTCTGGGTTCCTCGTCCCATTCAAAACCGATCCACTCCAGATCTTTCAGCATCTGTGTTTCGAGTTCGGGCGTGCAGCGGACGGTGTCGATGTCCTCAATGCGCAACAGCATCTTCCCTCCCATTTCCCGTGCCATGCGGAGATTGCGCAGGGCACTGAAGGCATGTCCCAGATGCAATTCACCGTTTGGGCTTGGGGCAAATCTGAAAATTGGCTGTTGGGACATCTTGCAACCTTAGACAAAACTCTGGGGATCGATGTCAATTTGCACGCGAATGCTGCCGCGCGCAGGAGGCGTATTCTGGAACCAAGTCCTGAGCCATTGCTGCAGACTGAAATTCCTGGGAGCGTGGACAAGTATCCGAAATCGGTAACGCCCACGAACCAACGCCATGGGCGCTTCGGCAGGGCCGAGAATTCTTGCTTCCTTCACTTCGGGACAAGACTGTCTGATGGTTCGTGCGAATGTTTCAGTTTCGCGCCGGTCCTTTCCCGATATGATAATTGCCGCCAATCGCGCAAACGGTGGTAGCGAGCCTGTCTGTCTTGCCTGTATCTCGCGCTCATAAAAGGCTGCTGCATCACCGGAAACAATTGACTGTATTACCGGGTGATCTGGTTGGTAGCTTTGCAACACTCCGCGACTTTGACCGCCGGCACGGCCAGCACGTCCGGTGACCTGATGCAGCAGCTGAAAGGTTCGCTCTGCTGCGCGTGGGTCTCCATTGGCCAAGCTAAGGTCAGCATCAATCACGCCAACAAGCCTGAGCAACGGAAAATTGTGACCTTTGGCAACCAATTGGGTGCCGATGATGATATCGGCTTCGCCCCGGGCAATGGCTTCCATTTCAAGGCGCATTCGCTTGACCCCGCCTGCCATGTCAGACGACAGTACAATGGTGCGTGCATCGGGGAATTCTTCCACCACCTCTTCGGCCAGTCGTTCAACTCCCGGCCCGCACGCGACCAAATGATCAAGCGCACCACATGCCGGGCAGGCCTCAGGTATCGGCTGCGTGTTGCCGCAATGGTGGCACTGCAGCACATTTCTGAAGCGGTGTTGTACCAGCCATGCCGAACAATTGTTGCATTCGAACCGGTGTCCGCAGACCCGACAAAGGGTCAATGGTGCATAGCCGCGACGATTGAGAAACAGCAGCGCTTGGTTGCCACTATCGATTGTTTTCCCCACCGCTTCAATCAATGGCGGCGAAATGAATTTTCCCCGCCCGGGAGGAGTTTTGCGCAGGTCGACTGCCTCAATGTCCGGCAAGACCGCGTCACCAAAGCGGTTTTCCAGAGGGACATGATTATAGCGGCCTGAACGGGCGTTGACCTGTGTTTCAACCGATGGTGTCGCGGAACACAGGATTACGGGTGCATTTTCCAACTGCCCACGAACCACTGCCATATCGCGGGCGCTGTAGAATACCCGATCAGATTGCTTGAATGCCAGGTCATGCTCTTCGTCGACCACAATCAGGCCAAGGTTTGAAAAAGGCAGGTAGAGCGCCGAACGAGCACCCGCGACAATCTGGAGTTGTCCCGTCACCACCTGTCGCCAGGTTTTCTCGCGCACGTTGGGGGAAATCTCAGAATGCCATTCAGCCGGGCGACTGCCGAAGCGTTTTTCAAAACGTTCGAGAAACGAGGCTGTCAATGAAATTTCGGGAATCAGCACCAACGCTTGTTTTCCTGCTTCGAAACAGGCTGCCAATGCCTCAAAATAGACCTCTGTTTTACCAGAGCCGGTCACGCCTTGAAGCAGGGTCACACCGGATTGGTCTGCCGAAGCCTGTTGCGTCAAACTGTTCGCTGCGTCCTGTTGTTCCGCTGAAAGCGCGTGGTCTCCAAAACCTGCCTGGGGTTTTGCCACCAGTGGTTGTGGCGGAATCAGCACGGTTTCAAGAACCTGATGTTTGGCCAACCCGTCAACAACCGATGTCGAAACGCCTGCTGCATGAGCGAGGCCGGATTTGGTCCAGCTTAAACCGGATTGGGCAAATTCCATTACCTGCCTGCGTGCAGAAGTCAGTTTCTCGGGTTGTTTTCCGGTGAATGCCAGTCCCGGTGTCGGCGCTGGCGGTTCCAGTGCAGCAGGCACCCGAAGCATCATCTTCAACACCATTCCAGGAGGAGAGAGCGTGTAGTTTGCTACCCACTCGACAAACTTTCGGGCAGAAGTTTTCATGGAGGGGCAGTCATATCTTTCGATAACCGGTCTGAGTTTTTTTGGATCCACTGTATTGGTTTGATCATCCCATACGACCGCTGCAACTTTTCTGCTACCGATTGGTACTTGTACGTAGTCGCCGGGCTGCAAATCCATTCCATCGGGTACCGAGTAGCTGTAAGGCCCGTCAGTCGGGATCGGTAACAAAACAGATACGGTCTGCATGGGGTCCAATTTTGTCTTTCAAAGCTTCGCGATTCTACTGTATGGGATAAGATGAACTTGGCTGATTAAAAAGGGTAGTCTTGAAATGAAGTTTTTTGTCGATACCGCAGATGTGGAAGAAATACGCGAACTGGCAGATACGGGGCTGCTCGATGGTGTGACAACCAATCCGTCACTTATCTTGAAGTCCGGTCGTGACATATCAGAAGTAACCAAGGAGATTTGCGGGATTGTTGATGGGCCGGTGTCTGCCGAAGTTGCAGCAACCGATTTCGAAGGCATGATGAAGGAAGCCGCTGTACTGGCGGAAATCGCAGATAACATTTGCATCAAGCTTCCACTAACGATGGACGGTCTGAAAGCTTGCAAGGCACTAACATCGAACGGGCACAAAACCAACGTGACCTTGTGTTTTTCTGCAAACCAGGCGTTGCTCGCTGCCAAGGCCGGGGCCACATATATTTCGCCGTTTATCGGTCGTCTTGACGATATGGCCATTGATGGTCTCGAACTCATCGAAGACATTCGCACCATTTATGACAATTACGGTTTTGAAACAGAAATTCTTGCCGCCTCAATTCGTACAGTCAATCATGTGAAGGATTGTGCGATTGCCGGCGCCGATGTCGCGACCATTCCTCCTTCAACGCTCAAGGCCCTGGTCAAACACCCATTAACCGACAAGGGGCTGGAAGCATTCCTGGCCGATTGGGCCAAGACAGGGCAAACAATAGCATGATCATTTCCCACACTCGTTTGAGAACGAAAGCCAAGTTCAAAATCATTGCTGCGTCATTCGCGATTATAACGGTATTAGGCCAACCGGCATTTGCAGAAGACACGCCAGAGAGCAGGTTGCAGGTGGCGCAGAAGCTGGTGGAGGAAACGGTCACCAGCAGTCTTGTTGAGAACATGACCGCCTCGGTTTGGCCTCCAATTGAAAACGACATCCGGTCGCGGAACCCCAATATTGATGACGCGGCGCTTGAAGAGCTAAGGATGGATTTTGAAACCGTGCAAAAGCAACAGATGGCAGAACTTGTCGTTGATATGCCTGGGATTTATGCAAAGTATTTCACAACTGATGAGTTGACAAAGATCCTGGAGTTCCAGACATCTGAGGTTGGTCGCAAGGCTTTGTCTGTCACCCCCAAGCTCATGGCGGAGTTCATGCCAAAAATCATTCAGTCATTGCAGACCCAAATGCCGATGATCATGGAACGGTTTAACAAGCGCTTGTCGGAAAAAGGGTTCAAAATCTGAGGGTCAAACTGCACGCAATCAGTACTCTTCCCTGCCCATTTTGCGCAGCCATTTGATCAGGTCCTTGACTGATTGACGTTGAATTCCTGTACGCCAAACCATGTGATACCCAGTTTGGTCATTAACCGTTGTATCGGTTGCAAGAACAATCAATCTTCCATCTGCCAGGAACTCCTTCACCAAGGCGCGCGCAATCGCGGTAATACCATGACCGTCCAGCAACGGCTTGATGATCATGTAGCCTGGAAGGTTTGTAA
The DNA here is from genome assembly GCA_965230715.1 of Rhizobiaceae bacterium. GTDB lineage: Bacteria > Pseudomonadota > Alphaproteobacteria > Rhizobiales > Rhizobiaceae > JAALLB01. Next base: position 577,770 of record CBDDLK010000001.1, read on the forward strand.
TGTGGCGCGGTCGCGGTGTTTCGATCGATGATTCTTCCAGCCAGTACATGACTTCGTTTGTACCAAGTTCCTGTAGCCAGGGCATCTGACGCAAATCTTCCTTGCTTCCCTGCCAGCGCTCCCCAACCAGTTTGGGTGCCCCCACAATCACGTAATCTGAAGAAACAATCAGCTCACTCTCGACCCCTCGCCATTCGCCATTGCCATAGCGGATCGCAAGATCATAATCGCCTTGCGACATATCGACCAAATCTGCAGTGGGGTGAATGGTCAGGTCAATATCGGGATGCTCGGTCCGCAATTGCTCCATGCGCGGCATAAACCAGTTCGCAGAAAATGCCGGTGTCATCGTGATATGGATCGGCTTGTCCTCGTCATCGAACAATTCGAGCCCAGCTGAAATCTCAGAAAACCCCGCCCGCAGATGATTGTAGAGAAGGCTGCCTTTTTCCGAGATTTTGATCCCCCGTCCGCTGCGTTCGGCAAGTTTTTCCGACAGAAATTTCTCCAGCGTCCTGACCTGTTGTGCAATGGCGGCATGACTGACATTCAATTCCCGGCCTGCTTGCGAGTAGCTGCCCGTACGTGCGGCGGCTTCAAATGCCCGTAGACTGGTAAGCGGTGGAAACTCGGACCATTTCATATGTAATTTCACCTTACATATCGAAAGTGTTTTTGACTGGATTTTGACCTAGAGTAACGTTAAATCGAGATTATGAAAAGTCTTGGAGAAAGAAAATGTTTCATATCATCGCAGACACAGTTTACATCGCGACGCTGAATGAAAACCGCATTTCTACCGGTAATGCTGATGTGCCTGCCAAGGAGAAGGTCAGGTCACCAATACTGGGGTACATCTTGCCAGCGCGCGCCAAACGTTAACCCGTTTTCCCGGGCAGGTCTCCCGGAAAGGCGCACGGACGATTGTGGCACCCATAACGCTTTGCTAACCCGATTTCCCCATAATCGAGTTATGAGTGCCGAAGAAAAATTTCTTGTTGTCTGTGCGCCTGAACTGGCTGACCTCAAAACCCGCTGGCTGACGTGGCTTGCCCATGAAAAGCGAGCATCCGGGAAAACCATTGACGCTTATGAACGGGATCTCCGCCAGTTTTTTCAATACATGACCGGCCACGTTGGCCATCCCACAACACTTTCAGACATCGCCAATCTCAAACCGCTGGACATGCGAGGTTTTTTGTCACGCCGTCGCAATGATGGTGCATCGGCTCGCACTCTTGGACGCGGGTTGGCCGGTATCCGCTCATTTGTCCGCCATCTGGAGCGTCAGGGTCTTGCAAATTCCGCCGGACTTGCGGCAACGCGTTCTCCAAAACAGCCCCAGACCGTCCCCAAAGCGATCAAGGCTTCGCAGGCAATGAAACTGGCCGATCCTGCGGAACATTTGTCGGATGTGCCCTGGATTGCAGCCAGGGATGCTGCGATTATGGGTTTGCTGTACGGATGCGGCCTTCGTGTAGGCGAAGCACTTTCCATTACAACCGATGAAGTCAGGGCGGCGCAGAATGGGGTTATTCGGATCACAGGCAAAGGCGGCGTGACCCGATTGGTTCCGGTTCTGCAGGGTGTCGTTGAAGGTCTGGAAGATTACCTGCACCAATGCCCATATGTCATCGAAGAGAACGCACCTGTATTTCGCGGAGCCAAAGGCGGGGTGTTGCAACCGGCAATTGTTCAGAAATGTGTACGAAAGCTAAGAAGTGCACTTGGGCTGCCGGACACTGCAACACCACATGCGCTGAGACATTCATTCGCAACGCATTTGCTGGCTGCAGGGGGAGATTTGCGAACCATTCAGGAGCTGCTCGGTCATGCCAGTCTTTCAACCACGCAGATTTACACCGCCGTTGATACTGAGCGCCTGTTTGATGTTTACCGGAAGTCGCACCCAAGGGCTTAACCAAAAATTTACCTATCGGTTTAAGTTACGATCCAGATTTGATGCTTATATTCGACCACAAACCGTTTACGGCCTGGAACCGGGACATAACGTATGACGTTGATCATGTTTGGCCGCTCTTGTTTGGCAGAAATTGTCATAACTTGAGATGCGCTGCTAAGCACGGGAGTATCGCAATGCAACACGTTTGGACTGAAACACAAACCAACCTGGTATTTGTTGTTGCCGGACTGCTCAAGCTGGCTCTTGTTTCCCTGTTCTTTGCAAGTTTTCTTTTTGTGCCCCACGCGCAATCACAAAGCGTCGAAAACTGCAGCGGCAACAACCTGATGGAGCAATTCAAACTGGAAAAACCGGAGGTCTACGCTTCAATAAACAGTGCGGCGGCGAAGGAAATCAACGGCCGTTCGGTATTCTGGAAAATTGAGAAGGAAGGTCTTCCGACATCATATCTGTTTGGAACCATGCATTTGTCAGATCCGCAGATTGCAATCTTGCCAAACGATGTAAAGGAAGCAATCGCCAACTCAGATCAGATGGTTGTTGAAGCTGTCGATGCGCTTGATCCCAAGAAAGCGCAAGAAACCATGGCGAAGTTGAGCCATTTGGCGTTTCTGCAAGAAGGAACGTTGCGCGATTTGGTGAAAGACGAACTGGAAGATGCGCTGGTAGCGGCGTTGGCTGAACGCGGTTTGCCGATCCAGTTTGCTGACCGGATGCAGCCATGGCTGGTTGCAACAATGGTCGCCCTGCCTGTGTGCGAAATGCGTCGGAAACAATCCGGTGAAAAGGTTCTTGATAGTGTGCTGGTGGAATCGGCAAGCGAACTCGGCAAGCCGCTTCTAGGGCTGGAAACAGCCAAGGAACAGTTTGAGGCGATAGCATCGCTTCCGCAGGAATATCATGTCTCTGCGCTCGAAGAGACACTGGCCTCAGGCAAGGGAAGTCTTGACATGATTGAAACCCTCAAGGTGCTTTACCAAGAAGGCAATATCGGCGCTGTGTTTCCGCTAATGCGGGCTGCGATGCCGGAATCCGCAACCGGGGCAGGTGCTGCCAGGTTTCAGGAACAGCTTGTCGAGAAACGCAATCTCAACATGGCAGAAAGATTGTTGCCAATGCTAGAGAGCGCCTCAAACTTCGTAGCGGTTGGTGCGCTTCACTTGCCCGGAAAAACAGGTTTGGTAGAGCAACTCAGACAAGCCGGATTCAATGTGACTACATTACGATAAACCTTCGTTGCGGGGTGTCCGGGACACCCTTGATTACCGGTCAAGGATGCACGATGCTTAAGGGTAGAAGAATCATCATCGCCCGGAGCACCCTTGACATTGCGTTTCCCCATCAATGTTCTTGCCATGGTCTGTATTTGCTGGTCAGTGGTCTTAACCGCGCCTGTTTCGGGACAACAGCCTGCGCCTGATTCAGGCGAACTGCAGGTGCAGCAAGATGATACGTTCACGCCCGAGACATGGTCGGGAACGCTGAACTCGGTCGAGCAAGCCCTTTCGCGGGAAGGGGTAACCGATGAAGAGCTGGCAGAACTGATTGCAGAAACCGCAGGTATCCGCGACGATGCCCTCGCAGCATCACTGGATTGGCGGGAGCAACTCCAACTCGTCAAAGAACGGCTGGATGCGCTTGGTCCCGAGCCAAAGGAGGGAGAACCGCCCGAAGCCGAGGAGACCCGCGAGAGTAGAAAAGCAATCAATGAAGAATATTCTGAAGTGGATGGCAATGCAAAGGAAGCGTCCGACATAGCTGTACGCGCATCGCAGTTAAGATCGAAGGCTGTTGAACTCAGGCATACGAGGTTCTTCCGGCAGATCAGCGCCAGAAGTCCGGTCATGTTCGAGCAGGGTTTTGTCGGGCGCTTTATTGAAGGTCTTGCGCTTTTTCCAAGGCCGTTCGGTCTGTTGTTGTCAGATTCCGCTTCAGCGTTCGCGGACCATGCTGCCAACAGGCCCTTTAATCTGCTGTTCTTGATTGCTGCGCTTTTGTTGACGGCACTTTTGTATTTGAGGGCTGAGCGCTATTTGGAGAGTTTGCGGGAGGGATTAACTCGCGAAAACGCGGACCCTCGCGTTATCGTTTTTGCCGGATTTCTCAAGTCAGGTATTTTGCCGGCATTTACCTGCTTGTTTGTATTTTGGTTGTTTTCATTCATGGGGTTTGTTGCCACCCGCCTGCATGAATTTTTGTCAACCGGACTTTTGATGGCGATTGTAGGATTTTTGGCAATTTTGCTTGCCAGACTCCTGCTGGCTACTGACAGCACGGTATCCCGGCTAACCGCGTTCTCCGCGAAAACGGCGAGGGCAATCAGTTCCTGCATAAGCGTTGGCTTGGGCATTGCAATTTTTCTTTCCCTTGCCGACTTGTTGAGCCTCATCTTTGTTCTGCCAATTGAAGTTGGTGTTGGATTGAGTTTTCTTACAAGTGTTGCGACTGGAGCCACAAGCATTGCGGCACTTGAATTAGCGCGCAGAGGTTATGGCGACAGGCCAGATGTGGAGGCCAGAAGCCTTTTTTGGCGATTGACGGGTTGGGTCATCTGGGTTGTTGCCCCAGTCATTATTCTGGCAGCGTTGACGGGCTATGTGGCGTTTGCCGAGTTTTTGTCCCAGCAACTCGTGTTCGGGTTCGTCGTTCTTTTGTCAGCATGGCTCTTGTTGAAATTCGTCGATTTTCTTTCCACCAACTGGTTGGAACCATCTACCTCAAACAAGGCAACGAGCGGCGGCCGCCAGTTTGCAATTTTTGCAAACGGACTGATTCATCTGGCAATCTATTGTACCGCTGCAATCGCGATGTTGATCCCCTGGGGTTATCGTACCAGCGATCTGGTATATCAGTTTCAGTCTTCCTTTTTTGGACTGCAAGTCGGTGAGATCAACATCTCGGTGTACAATATTCTTACCGCAATCATTTTGTTTGCTCTGGGATTTTGGATCACGAGATCCTTGCGCTCGTGGATCGGCCAGAGGTTTCTTCCGTCGACAAATCTCGACATCGGCCTGAGAAACTCGATTACCACAATGTTTGGTTATGTGGGGCTTGGCATTGCCGCGTTGATGGCAATTGGTGCTGCCGGATTTGATCTTTCAAACCTGGCGATCGTGGCGGGGGCTCTATCCCTTGGTATCGGGTTTGGCTTGCAAAGTATCATCAACAATTTTGTTTCCGGACTTATTTTGCTGGCTGAACGGCCCATCAAGTCGGGCGACTGGATTCAGACGACAGATGGCGAGGGAATAGTGCGCAAAATCTCTGTCCGTTCGACGGAGATACAAACGTTTGACCAAGCCACCACGATTATTCCCAATTCCACCCTGATTACTGACCGGGTAACCAATCTCACGCATCTGAACAAGAATGGACGTTTGGTGCTTAACATTGGTGTTGGTTACGACAGCGACCCGCAACAAGTCAGGGAGTTATTGTTGGCTTGTGCGGAAGAACATCCAAGGATCAAGAAAGTTCCTGCACCCAATGTATACTTTATGGAATTCGGGGCAAGTTCGCTGGATTTTTCACTGCGTTGTTACCTGTATGATGTCAACGAACGTTTGTCAGTGCAAAGTGATTTGAGATTTGCGGTTCTTGGAGCCATGCGTGAACAGAACATCGAAATTCCGTTTCCGCAGAGGGTCGTTACGCTTAACCCGCCGGTAGACAGGAACTAGTTGAGGTTACCCGTCCTTGCCTGATGTGAATGTTTTGACGATGAAAGAGTCGAGGTTAAGTTTTAGCCGTACAAAATAATAAAGGGCCGCGCTTTCAAAGATGGTTGCGCAAGCGGTCGCAATTGCTGCGCCCTGGATGCCATATTGCGGAATGAGGATCAGGTTAAGGCATATGTTGGTTGTCAACGAGGATGCATAGATGATCGCGCAGGTTGTCTGATGCCCTGTCATAACCAGAATTGCTTCGGCTGGTCCGACCATGGAACGAATAATGATCCCGATCGCCAGAATCCAGATGACGTTGGCACCTCCAACAAAGTCATCACCAAACAGCAGCAACATGTACTTTCCGAAAAATACCATTAGCAGTGCGAATGCGAATGTCGGTATGAAACTCATTTTGATTGCGTGACGCAGATGATTGCCCAAACCAGCCATGTCGCCGGCAGTGTGATAGGCGGAGAAATTGTGGGCAACGGCTGTTCGCACTGCAAAACCTGCAAAATGGACAAGGGCAAGAATTTTTACCGCGGCAAAATACACGCCTGTGCTTTCCGGATTGGTAAGAAAACTAACCAGCAAGACATCTGCGCTGGACTGCAGGTTAAAAAAGCCTTCGAGCAGAAAGATGGGGAGGGCCATCTTTACCCAATGGGAAATCTCGTACTTCGGAGTAGCTCCGGGAACGGCTCCGCGCATTTTTTTGAACAGCGCGGCAATGTGCAAAATGCCAACAACGTTCAATGCGAAGAAACCGCACCACATTGCGACGGTCGCGTTGGCCTCGATGCCTAGCAAAACGCAAACACTGATTGCCAGCAAGATGAGGACAGGGCGAAATACATAGCTTGGCAGGAAACTGACCGAAACCCAGTTGAATGGCCTGCCAGCGGTTTCAGCAATATCAATCACAACCCCGATGGGCAGACACATGATCGCGATGTAGATTGGCATGAGATAGTATGGATTGACCATGCCCGGAAAGTTGACGATTGCAATGATCGCTCCGAGCATCACCACAATCGACAAACAAAAGGGAAGTCCAATCCCGGTGTAAAAGAAACCCCAAAGCCGGGCATGGTCGTTCTCTTCCCGGTATTTTGCGATAAAGCGCACGCTGGCCGTCGGCATACCAAGTGCGGCGATGTTGCTCATGCTGATTAACGCCGCCCAAACAGCAACGAATATGCCGTAATCAAACCCACCCATCCACCGGGCGAGCAAAACTTGTGAAACAAACGCAATCGCTGCGTTGAACACTCTGATAACGAAAATCATGAGCGCCATTCGCAAGGAACGCGCTTCGGCGCTATCACCATTGAACGCAAGATCGAGTTTTTCAAGATAGGGCAAGACCTGCGGCCGGAGTGCTGCAGGTGTCCTGTTTCCCAATGCGGATGCCAAGTTGATCGTCAATACCTGTTCCAAAGTGTGATGCGCCCCAACAGAAACTGACCCTATACTTCAAGGCTTAACATTATATGATCTGCGCTTGGTGAGGTCCTGGTATTGCGATTTATCGTTAATGCGACAAATTTCACCCACAAGCTTGACACTGGGAGGAGAAAATTGCCGGAAAATGTAGAGAATCTGGATCTGCGAGGTCTCAAATGCCCATTGCCGGTATTGAAGGCTGACAAGGCGATGAGAATGCTCAATGATGGTGATTGTCTGGCGATTGAAACCACTGATCCGCTGGCGGCAATCGATATACCGACTTATTGCAGGGAAAAAGGCCATACGCTTTTGGAGGCCACCGAGGCAGAGGGCTTTACGCGATTTTTGCTTAAAAAGGGGACGGCGATGTGAACCAGGAAAGACAAGTTCTTGGTGCTGACGCTAGAGACTTGGGATTACAACCGGGCTATTTGCCAACGCATCGCGGTCGGGGGTATTGACCACGCTTTCGCCTAGAAATGCTGAAAACAGGTCTTGGACAATTTGCGGGTCTGTCTGCTTTGTGATGACGACCAACTGCGTGGTGTTCAGGCCGCTTGTCCGGGTTTTCATCGGTTCGAAGTCATGAACAATGTTGCCGCTAACCTGAACCACCAGGGGCATCGTTTCTCCTTCAACTCTGGAGAAACCCTTGATACGAAGCAGTTTTTCGCCGAAATGGTTTATCAAAACATGCAACAATCCTGACAGCAAAGGAATGGTTACCGGTTTGTCGGTACACAACACCGTTGATTGATAGGCTGACGAGTGGTGGTCCAGTCGTTGGGTCGCTATCTTGTTTGTTGAAACCCTTGCAAGTTCTTCGGGCGTTATGGTTCTCGATGAAGGTATGAAGTTCGCCGTGTCGTTAATGCTACGCAATTGCGTTTGTGCGTTGTCTATCGCGCCCGGCATGTCGGTTTTTGTCAATACAATCGTGTCTGCAAGACCAATCTGGTGTGTTGCTTCGATGTGTTGTTCGATCAGACCGCACCCTCTAACGGTATCAAAAACCGTTACTACAGACGCCGGCATCAATTTTTGGGCAAGCATAGGGTGACATGCGAGTGATTGAAAAATTGGTAAGGGGTCTGCGATTCCAGTCGTTTCAATGATAACGCGTTCGTATTTCTCAAGCGCCTGATTTACCAAAACCTTGACCAGTTCTCCACGTACGGAACAGCAAGCGCAACCGTTCGGCAATTCCAACAATGTCTCGGCGCAGTGTTCAACCAGATGATGATCAATGCCTACAGTGCCAAATTCATTGACTATCATGAGGGAGTTATCGAATGCATCGGTTGCAAGCAACCGGTTGAGGAAGGTGGTTTTTCCCGAACCCAAAAACCCGGTTAGCAAGATAACTGGTGATTTGTTCTGCAATGTCATTGGGTAGCCGGTTCCCGCCCGTTTGCAGGAACCAGTTTGAACGGTCGCAACTTGAAGTTCCGGGGTTTTCGCGGGCTCGGTCTTGGTACCGGAATTGACAAGCCTGCAAAATCCGATTGCGCACGGGATACGCCGATTGTTCCGCCCGTTCGAACAGCAAGAATGTTGTTCGAACGTTTTCTTGGATGCAGGTATTTTGACTTGATCACCGCCTGGCCGGCTGCCGGGTCATAGCGCGTTTCTCTTGCCTTTTTCGTGCACAGGACAGGGCGCATGTTAATGGGTTTTCTACCTCTTGGTGCGGCGTCATGAATGGTGCCACTGACATTCTTCACGCCAACGTGCTGCAGTAATTTTGCTGCAGTGATCGCGCGATCTGTTTGCGATGGACTTCCCAAAACCACGGCTACCAAACGCCGCCCCTTCCTTTGGGACGATGCCACCATGTTATAACCCGAAGCACATACAAAACCGGTCTTCATGCCATCGGCTCCCGGCAATCGCTCCAGAAGCAAATTGTAAGAGTAATGTGTTTTTTGACCGGTTCTGATGCCAACCGCCTCGAACAGGTAAGCGTATTCCGGGAACTCACGGAAAATATGCGTTGCAAGCAGTGCCATGTCCCTTGCGGAACTTACCTGGTGCTTGTTGTGAAGTCCGTTGGCATTTGTAAAATGGGTATTGGTCATTCCAAGCGTTGCTGCCTGTCGGTTCATGCGCTGAACAAAATTTCCGAGATTGCCGGCAACCGCTTCAGACAGGGCCTGTGAAACATCATTTGCGCTTTTGATGATGATGATTTTGAGGGCCGTATCGACCCTTAGTTTCACCCCGATCTTGTATCCCATTCTACTGGGCGGTTGTTTGGCAGCTGCCGCACTTATGACAACCGGAGACGCTTCGGTTATTTCTCCGTTTCGTATGGCTTTGAAAGTGACATAGGCTGTCATCAATTTGGTGAGCGAGGCGGGATGCCAGCGATCATTGATTTTGTTCCCCGCAAGAATGTGGCCATTGCTCGCGTCGACAAGAATATAGGGGTTGTCCGCAAAAGAAGGGTTGCATATGGCGATCGAGAAGAAGAACGCCGCTGCCAGATGCTTCAATACCTGATTGGTAATGACTTGAAATGCCATGCTCAATTATTGCCGGTTGCCATTGATTATAAAATGCTTAAGTCTTGTCACGACAATAATCTGACAAGACAGGAAACACCATGCCAATTGTCAATCGTATGGCAGAACTTCACGAAGAAATTACGGAATGGCGCCGGGAAATCCACTCAAATCCGGAGCTGCTGTATGATGTTCATGAAACTGCGGCAAGTGTTGTTGAAAAACTAAAGGCATTTGGGTGCGATGAAGTGGAAAGCGGCATCGGGCGTACGGGAGTGGTTGGCATTATTCATGGCAAGACCAGAACCAGCGGGCATGTAGTCGGTATGCGTGCTGATATGGACGCTCTGCCTATTAAAGAGGCGACCGACAAGCCCTACAAATCAAAAGTTGAAGGGAAAATGCACGCTTGTGGACATGACGGACATACTGCCATGTTGCTTGGCGCAGCCAAATATCTGGCTGAAACCAGAAATTTCGACGGTTCTGTCGCGGTGATATTTCAACCGGCAGAGGAAGGTGGAGCAGGCGGGAAGGCGATGGTCGAAGACGGGTTGATGGACCGATTCAACATTCGCGAAGTTTACGGTTTGCACAATATGCCCGGCCTTGAAGTCGGAGAATTTGCAATACGTCCCGGTCCTTTGATGGCAGCCACTGACGAGTTCAGGATAAAGATCTCCGGCAAAGGCGCGCACGCTGCAATGCCGCATAACGGCATTGACCCGGTGACAACGGCAGCGCAGATCGTGACAGGTCTGCAAACGATTGTTTCGCGCAATCTTGACCCGTTTGAACCATTGGTGATTTCGGTTACCAAGATCAACGCCGGAACTGCTCTCAATGTGATTCCTGAAACTGCAGAGATTTCAGGCACTATGCGGAGTTTGTCACGCGAAGCACGTGACGCTGCGATCGAACGCATGAAGCAGGTTTGCGAAGGTATTGCCGCCTCGGCAGGCGCTGCTTCGGAGTTCCATTTGTTTGAGGGTTATCCGGCTACAAGCAATCACGAGGCCCAAACCGAAACGGCGATCCGGATAGCAGGCGCAGTTGCTGGTGCTGACAAGGTAGACCCGGCAACAGCTGCGGTAATGGGAGGTGAAGACTTTTCTTACATGCTTCTGGAACGCCCGGGAGCTTTCATATTCATGGGAAATGGTGACACGGCGGGCCTGCACCATCCGGAATATGATTTCAATGATGAGGCAATTCCCTATGGCAGTTCATATTGGGTGAAGCTTGCCGAGACGCTCATGCCTGCAGCTTAGTGGAACAATGCGAGAAATTAGCTAGCGCCTGATGCCGCATTGCGCGTCTATGTACTTTATTGCATTGTGGACACCGCTGGTTGAAAGGGACACAGTCTCGTTGCGAGCTCTGAAAACGAGGTTCCGTGCTTGAGCATTCAACAAAGCACGTATGAACTTGGCGTCGTCGCTTGCCCTGATAGGGAGAAATTTTGTGGTTCTATTTTTCCGCGATTTGTGGAACCGAAATTTCTTTCCGGCCACCATCACGGTAGCTTTGGTTCCCCTTGGATAGTTTGTGCTAATTCCCAATAGTGGAGTTATGGCACGTCTACGTTTAGAACCCCATAAATTTAACGAAATTTTCGATTTGCTGCTGCAACCACCTTTGCATTTCATAGCTTGGCACGTCTGACCGTCATATTTGGTTTGGCCGACTAATGCTGACCATCCGGACACCGTTTTTTGTTTCTGAACTGTAAGCGCGCTTGCACTCGATACTGTACCAATAATAATTGCTGCTAAAATTATAAGGACTCGCATGTCACCTCCCACAAGATCGCCTAGTTTAGCAGAATCATGCAGAAAAAACACCTACATCCGCAATGCGGGCAGGCCAACCCCCGTCGCTTCAAAGCCGCCATCTGCTGCAAGCACTTGGCCGGTGATATAACTCGCCTTTGGTGAGCAAAGAAAAGCAATCGCCTCGGCAATCTCTGTTTCGTTTCCATATCGGTTGAGTGGAATCGCATCGTGATAGGCGTCGATGATGCTCTGTGAATGCACGGCGATGGACAGTTTGGTCCTGACCGGGCCCGGGCATATGCAATTGGCCCGTATTCCGTATTCACCCAATTCTGCGGCCTGTTGTTTGGTCAGATGGATGATGGCGGCCTTGGAGGTTCCGTAGGCGACCCGCAAGGTTGATGCCCGCAAACCCGAGATGGAAGCGATGTTGACAATTGCGCCGCCGGTTTTCTTGAGAGCGGGAATGAATGCTTGTGTGACAAGAAACACACCATCCAAATTGGTTTCCATTACTTCGCGCCAGCGCTCAAACGTGGTTTCTTCGATTGGCCCGAAGTCGGCAACGCCTGCATTGTTCACAACAGCATCGACCTGGCCGAATGCCTGAATGGTTTCGCCCACCATCTCGCTGACTTGTTCGGGTTTTGATACATCGGCAACAATAGCAATCGCGTTATTGAGGCTTGCAGAGGCTTTGGTCAATTCCGGTTCGTCACGGTCCACCATTGCAACGCCCCAGCCATCGGCCAATAGCAATTTTGTTGTGGCAAGGCCAATGCCCCGCGCTGCACCTGTAACCACCGCCACCTTGTCCATGCACCTGTCACTCCGGTCATCTGATAAAGTCCCGAGTGGAATGGTAACACGACTTTGCGAACGTCAAAACCGACTTGTCTTGCTGTACTATTGTGATCCTCATCAGGGCCGGATTTCAGACATCTGGATCCATTTTTCATTACGTCTTTGTCAATGTGTGACTCATTGCACATTATTCTGTTCTTGGGCTTCCCATGTTTGTTGTGTCGGAGGGACACACCAACGGGAACAAGCGAAGCGGTCCTTCTTTTGACTGAAACAAATAACGGCCCTCTACCCGGCCACAGACAGGAAGGAACAAACCCATGACCATGTTTACCAAATCAGCTGCTGCAGCTCTGACCATTGCAACTGTTGCCACGGCGGCAACTTTCGGTAACGTCCAAACTGCCGAAGCAGGAAACGGCAAATTCTGGGCTGGCGTTGGTGCAGGCGTTGTTGCCGGAGCCATCATCACCCACAACACCCGCCCGCGCTACTATCAGCCCGCACCGGTTTATGTTGCACCACGTGCCTCAAACTGGGACGCCCATGTGAGCTATTGCTACAATCGCTACCGTTCATACAGTCACCACGATAACGCGTTCACCACAAACCGTGGTTTCCGCAAGACTTGCCGTTCTCCTTACCTATAAGGAAAGGGGCAACCGGACCGGGATGACGGTAACGCCCCTTCCCGAATCCCGGTCCGTGATCGTTATCTTCAATACAAAACCCGTCGCAAATCGGCGGGTTTTTTGGTTTGCATGGAGGTGTGATGAAGTTCACCGCTATGCCGGTTCGGTTGCATGTGGCTTTGGCTTGGCAACGGTGTTTGCAGGCGGGTCAAATTTCCAAAATTTGAAACGGCTGTTTCCAATGAAACCGAAACCAGCGGGTCTTGTGGGCAGGAAAGTTCACTCTTCCCAGCCTTCCGAGATGCGGCGTTGGAGTTCGGCTACGTCGGTGAGCACCAAGGCGCCGCGCGTTTTTTCGAAATAACCCTGTTTTTGCAATGAATTCAATTCACGCGAGACAACTTCGCGCCGTGTGCCAATGCGTTCGGCGAGTTCCTTTTGCGTAGGAGGCGGGCTGATGGAACGCTGACCTTCCTTGCCTAAGCGCGGCTTGGACAGACGTATGAGCTCTGCATAAATACGGTGTTTTGCCTGCAAGAAGGATTGCTCAGCCAAGCGCCCGTTCAAGTCGCGAATTCGCCGTGTGAGAACTTTCATGACACACAGGCCGATTTCCGGTTCCGAAGCCATGGTTTCAAGGAAGATTTTCTGCGGAACTATGCAAATCCGGCTGTTGTAAAGGGTGGTAGCCGTTGCGCTGCGGACATTGCCGTCGATGGCTGCCAGCTCTCCGAAATAGTCTCCCGGCCCCATTTCGGCAAGGATGACTTCCTTGCCGATGGCAAACCGTCCAATAATGCGTACGAGCCCCGAGATCACGAACCTGACGTCAGCTGATTCATCATCGGCATCAATAACCAGTTCATGGGCCTCATAGTTCTTCCAAAGACAACTTTTCCCCAACCGGTCTCCAGTCGCCCGATCAAGGGATGCGAAAAGGGGAATATCAGCCAAGTTTTCCATTTCACCCCCGGGAGACCAGATTGCCAATGCCGCTGCATTTGATCGATGCGGATTATAATAGGGGGCAACAATACTGCATTGTCAACGATCCCAGTCCTGCAAGGCCATTGATGCCGGGCGGGAGTGAGTGAAAAATGTAACATTAAATTGGTAAAATGTACCATTTGTTTACCAATTCGATTGATAGTTGGCAGTTATGGGCGTGAAGAAACTGCACCAGAGTCGATGGGATCTGGAGTAATGAACCTATTTGCACAGTCTGGCCGGGTGTCTTTGGAAAACAAGGAATTGCCGGACCAGATATATCAGGCGATTGTTCGATCTCTGTACAAGGATGCCAAGAGTTTGTTCTTGGGCATTCTTTGTATGGTGGCCGCCCCCTTGGTCTTGTATTGGAAGATCAATGACCCGATCCAGTTGGTGTTCTGTGCGAGCTTCATGTTCCTGGGTATCGCGCGCTTGTTGCTGGCTCAGTACTTCAATGCTGCGACAAACGAAGAAGCAAGCACTGCGGAGCTGAGGCGCTGGGAACGGCGCTATCTGGTGATCTCCTGTGCCTATGTAGGACTGATCGGACTTTGGTTCGTGGCCTGTGTTGTGAACACCGATGATGAATTTGCCCACATGTTGTCGCTATGTCTTTCATTGGCATTCATGATCGGCATCATCGGGCGAAATTTTGGAAGTGACATGGTCGTCACCGGTCAGGTGACCCTCATTTCGGCACTGATAATTGCCGCATTGATCTATACCGGTTCATACTATCACTTTATTTTGGCTGCGTTTCTTTTTCCCTTTTTTATGTCCATGCGCATCATGGCGATGCGAATCCGGAGCATTCTTGTAACTTCAGAAGTAAACTCGCTGCAGAACGAAACAATTGCCAAGCGTTTCAACATCGCTCTCGACAACATGATGCATGGTATCGCCATGTTTGACGCCGACGGAAAAATCATTGTTGCGAATGAACGGTTTGGAGAATTGGCGGGTCTTTCGGACTGGGATTTTGTAGGTTCTGACCTTTCAATCCTCGATGCCAGTCTTGAAAAGGGCAATTATGGCAAAAAGCTCGCTTCGCATATCAAGAGCTACATGAAAACCAAGCGCTCTGGCCGTTTCAGCTTTCAGAACCGCGAGAAGAGGGTGGTTGAAGCCGATTTCAACTCCATGGCAGAAGGCGGTGTGGTGGTGCTCGCCGATATTTCCGAACGGGTGGCAACAGAAAAGGTTATCCGTGATCTGGCGAATTTTGATCCACTCACCAATCTTCCAAATCGCAGGTATTTTGTTGGCCAGGTAAAGGAGATGCTGGGCGATGGTGAGCAGGTAAACGCTTGTACGATGTTCTTTGTTGATCTCGACAAGTTCAAGCAGGTGAATGACACATTGGGTCATTCAGTTGGCGACAAGCTTTTGAACATTGCAGCGCGGCGCCTCGACCAATTGGTAGACCATGACGGGGTTATCAGCCGTTTTGGCGGCGACGAATTTGTCATCGTGCTTTCAGGTTTGTCGAACCGAAAGGAAGTATGCGATTTTGCCGAAAGGATTATCGAGGAGATGGCAAGGCCTGTGGTCATCGACGGAAACACCATGACGGTTGGTGCAAGCGTTGGAATAGCCTGCTCGCCAAACGACGGGACCACCCCTGAAGAGCTTCTGAAATTTGCCGATTCCGCGCTTTATGACGCCAAAGGCACCGGTTGTGGCACATTCTCATTTTACACTGAACAACTCGGAGAAAGCTTACGGGAACGCCGCCGCCTGGAAACCGATCTGCGAACTGCAATTGAAAATGACGAACTGGACTTGCATTTTCAGCCATTGATCAATCTGCAGCTTGGGAGAATCACGACCTGCGAAGCACTTGCCCGCTGGAAACACCCTGAACTCGGATATATTTCGCCGGGTGTTTTCATTACACTTGCAGAAGAAATAGGCCACATTGTCCAGCTTGGCGAATTTGTGCTGCGGCGTGCGATGGAGGAATGCGTAAAATGGCCGCGCTCCGTAAGGGTGGCGGTCAACGTTTCATCTGTCCAGTTCGAAAAAACCGACATCTGTGAACTCATTACCCGGTTGCTAAAGGAAACAGGCCTTTCGGCTGATCGCCTGGAAGTTGAGGTGACCGAAACGATAATGCTGAACAACATCCAAGAGGCAACCGCAACATTGCACAAGCTTGCTGCGTTGGGTGTGAAGATATCACTTGACGATTTTGGAACCGGATTCTCTTCGCTCAGTTATCTTCACAATTTACCGTTCGACAAGGTGAAGATTGACCGATCGTTCATCAAGCACGGGCTGGCCGAAGAAAGGTCACTTGTGTTGCTAAAGGGAATTGTTGATCTCATAAGGCGCCTTGGCCTTTCGATTGTACTTGAGGGAATCGAAACTGAAGACCAGATGAGGGTCCTGTCCCGCAATGTAGAGGTGAATGAGATGCAAGGCTTTCTGTTTTCCCGTCCATTGCCCGCAAAGGACATTGAAACACTGCTTAATGCCGGTCAAGCCGACAAGTTTGATGGAGCGATACGGAAGGTTGTTGCATAAACAAAACCCATAACCGGTAAATTTTTGCACCTTAACGAGGTAAATTTTTTACAAATTGCTTTACAAATGTTCATATTCTGTTAACCTAGCGGGAGGTTAACGGGATGGAAACGATATGTATGTTGCTCCGGATGGTTCTGATTTTGCTACCAAGCTGTTAGGATATTTGCAGGAGGCGGATTATAAGATTGCTCGGACAGAGCGCGAACGCACAACGATCTATGAACTTCGATACAAAGCGTATCTTAGTGAGGGTGCGATCACCGAAAACCCTGAGAATCTGTTTTACGACCATTATGATAATATGGACAATTGCTGGATTTTCGGCGTTCATATTGATGGGCGGTTGGTGGGCTCAATCCGTTGTCATCTGATTTCTCCCGATAAACCTTACGGACCCGCAGTTGATGTTTATCCTGACATCGTGCGCCCGATGCTGGATGAAGGACTAACCCTTGTAGACCCGACGCGGTTTGTTGCCGACAAGGCACTCAGCAAGCTCTATCCCGAAATTCCCTACCTGGCTTTGCGTGCGCCCTGCATGACCTATGACCAGTTTGGAGCTGACTATTGTCTTGCATCCGTTCGCACAGAGCACCGTGCGTTTTATCGTCGTGTATTTCGCGCGGAGATCCTTTGTGATCCACGACCGCACCCCCCATTGAAAGAGCCGGTCTGTTTGATGGCAACCAATGTCAGCAAGTTCAGGGGCAAGCTTCTGCGTCGTTACCCCATCTTTGAATCCAGCCTCACTGAGCGGCGTCTTTTGTTTGCTGAACCACCTGCCTTGGAGTTGCCTGAAGCAGCCGGGGTTTTTCTGCCAAACCGGTTGGCTAGCTGATCTTTCCAGTTCTGTTCATTCGGCAAACCGGGATGCGAATTTTGGAAATTGTGGTAAAAGGCCTCGTGTAAAGCACGGGGTCTTTTTGTTGTAATGCTTGGCGAACGAAGAATATTGACTTGCGGCGGGGCAATTCTGTCCTGCTTTGCATTGGTAGTGATTTTGGTCGCGCTGTTGAGGTTTGGTTTTGCGAGCGGCCATATCTGGCTGTTTGATTTGCAGAAGTATTTGTTCGCGTTACTTGTTTCGATTTCGGTTTTGGCAGGTTATCTCGGTAACGCGCATGTCAGGGCAGGCGTGTTCGATTTTCGCGGAAAGGCTGGTTATTTCCGGTTTGAGAATCTTGTTTTGGTTGCACTACCGGCATTTGCGCTTGCTTGTATTCAGGTTCCGCTGCTGATCTTGTCTTGGTCCCAATTGGAATCCTCTGGAGAGGTGGGTGGTCTGCCCGGGTATTTTATTGCAAAATCTGCCTTGGCAGTTTGCTTTGCATTGATGGCTGTTGTTGCCGTGCGACGATCATTCAGACGAAACGGTCCAAGCTGATGTCGCTGGCTCTTGCCTTGCTTATGACCGGATTGCTGTTCAGTGGCATTCTGGCAGGTTTCCCGGTCATGTTTGTTTTATTGTCTGTTGCGTTTTTTGTGGGTGGCCTCGGGACATTGTTGGGGGCATTCGACCCGTCCTTGTTTGGCGCGGTGGGTCCGCGCCTTTTGGGGCTGTTCGACAAGCAGGTGCTCTACGCGATTCCGCTGTTTGTCTTGTTGGGCAAGTTGCTCGAACACTCCCGCATGATCGAGGAACTATTCGCTTGGGTGCTTCAACGCGGAACCGGCAGAACAGGTACACTTGTGCTGGTATTGTTCTTCAGCATTGTGTTGGCAGCATCCTCTGGTTTGGTTGGTGCATCTATTGTGATACTGGCGTCCATCGCATTTCCTGCACTTCGAAGTGGCGGCTTTAAGGATCGTGCTTCGGCGGGGCTGGTATGCGCCGCAGGAACGCTAGGGCAGCTCATTCCGCCTTCCATCGTTCTGATTCTGCTTGCTGACCAGATTGCCGTCGCCTATCAGGCTGTGCAATTGGAGAAAGGCAACTTTGCTCCCGATCCGGTTACTGTGGGGCATCTGTTCGCTGGTGCATTGATCCCCGGCCTGCTGTTGGCGTTACTGTATGGAGCCTACGCGATGCTGGCCGCCCCTGTCTCACCGACCCCGACCACTGCCGGAACGGACAATGACGGGTCCATCCGGCCCGGTTTGGTTGGCGTTGCAGCCCTGTTGGCTGTTCCGGCATCAATCATATCAGGTGTTGCCTCACCAACGGAGGCGGCATCACTGGGGATTTTGGTGATCGGTATTGCGATTGCTTTTCGCGGCATGGATTCAAACTCCTGGAAATTGGCAATTGGCCAATCACTGGAACTTGTTGGCATGATTATGGGGATCATAATTGGAGCAACCGTGTTTGCCCTGGTTTTTCGGGGCATTGGCGGAGACCGGCTGATCATCGACTTGCTTCCGGTTCAGCAACACAACCAAATGATGGCACTCTCAGTGGTTTTGTTGGGTGTTTTTGTACTCGGTTTTGTGCTTGAGTTTGTTGAGATTACCTATCTCGTCGTTCCGGTAACCGCGCCTGTACTGTTAGCAATGGATGTTGATCCGGTCTGGCTGGGAGTATTGATCGGCGTTGTCCTGCAGGCATCTTTCCTGACGCCTCCCATGGGGGTTTCCCTGTTTTACTTCAAATCTGCTTCCGGATTGCCAATGACAGACATCTACAAATCCGTCATTCCTTTTATCATGATGCAGCTTGTTGTCTTGGCGGCACTGCTTATGTTTCCCGGATTGGGAACCTGGCTTCCAGAGTATCTGTTACGATAACGCGTATGTTCATGCGCTCGTCATGAATGAGTTGTCGTTGAGCCATGTTTCAAAATCCTTTAGCGCGCGGGCACTCATCGCCATCTTTTTGGCAATTGCCTTGTCCTTGCCGCGCCAACGCCTGACGCCCTCAGGTTTTGTGATTGTGCCTTCTGGAAGGGGCGGCAACAGGCCAAAATTGACGTTCATCGGCTGAAACGATCGGCGTGACCGCTCATTACTCTCGCCGCTTTCATCATATGCCACATGGCCCGTGGTGATGTGGTGCAGCAACCCGCCGATTGCTGTGGAAATGGGCGGGGTTTCGATTCTTGCCCTACGCAGGTCTGCAACCGCAAAACGTGCGGCAAGGATACCGATTGAGGCACTTTCCACATACCCCTCGCAACCAGTAATTTGTCCGGCGAAACGGACATTGGGCCGTCCGGAAAGCCCGAGCGTTTCACCAAGCACCTTGGGTGAATTCAGGTAGGTGTTGCGGTGTATGCCGCCAAGCCTGGCAAACTCTGCCTGTTCAAGCCCGGGAATGGTTTTGAAGATTTCTGTCTGGGCGCCATATTTGAGCTTGGTCTGAAATCCAACCATGTTGTAGAGGGTGCCCAAGGCATTATCCTGGCGCAGTTGCACAACTGCGTGAGGTTTGACATCGGGGTGATGGGAATTGGTCAGGCCCATGGGCTTCATGGGTCCGTGACGCAATGTTTCGCGCCCCCGTTCCGCCATAACCTCAATCGGCAGACACCCGTCAAAATAGGGCACGTTCTCCCATTGTTTGAATTCGGTTTTGTCGCCGTCAAGAATGGCATCAATAAAGGTGTTGTATTGCTGTTCGTCCAGCGGACAGTTGATATAGTCCTTGCCGTTTCCGCCCGGTCCGACCTTGTCGTATCTGGACTGAAACCAAGCCTTGTCCAGATCAACTGAATCAAAATGAACAATCGGAGCGATCGCGTCAAAAAATGACAGTTCTTCTTCGCCGGTCGCTTTGGCTATCTCGGCAGAAAGTGCTGGAGAGGTCAGCGGCCCGGTCGCGATGATTGACTGCTCCCATTCATCGGGTGGAAGACCTGTTATTTCCTCGCGCCGGATTTCAACGAGCGGATGCTCTTCCAGGGTCTTTGTGACCGCGTCCGAAAATCCGACACGGTCGACGGCCAGAGCACTGCCTGCGGGTACTTTGTGAGTTTCACCGCACTTCATGATCAATGAACCGGCCAGACGCATTTCAGCGTGCAGAAGACCCACTGCATTGGTTTGAGCATCGTCGGAGCGAAATGAGTTTGAACACACAAGTTCTGCAAGGCCATCAGTCTGATGGGCGTCAGTTTTGCGTTCCGGGCGCATCTCATGCAGAACAACCGGTTGTCCGAGTTCTGCTGCCTGCCAGGCGGCTTCAGAGCCTGCAAGGCCACCACCTATGATGTGAAGTTTGCTCGCCATTGCCTTCCTATAGGAGATATGTCCGAATACAACAACACCTGCCTTGTAGAACAAGGCAGGTGTTGATCAGGCACTTAACGGTGCCAAAATTCATTTCCGGTCTGCGACCGGTGCGTCCGGTTTATTTTCCTGAACGGGCAATAAACGGGATATCGCCGCGATTGATGCCGAGGTCATTCAATTCCCGGTTTGTCAAGGAGTTCAACTCATTGACCGTACGACGATAGTTGCGCCACATTTTGTAAGAACCAAAAACGTCCATTGCTTTTCTCCTCAAGTTCGTATTGCTCTTGGTGTTGGTTTGGATATAGTCGATTGCGCTTGGTTTTACGATTGCCAATGCGGAATTGCAGCCATGCAGGAATTGCAGGCCGGATTAACAAAATCTTAAAGCAGGAATGGTGTTTCCTGGTGTCTCAGGCGGAGATTTCGTTCCAATCTGAGAAAAGCGAATCATATTCTATAAGGTCGCAATATTCTTGCCGGATAAGGTTCCATTGAAACCGGATTGAATTTCGCACGATTTCCGCATCGTATTTCTTCAATTCATCGGCGATGGGAGACCATTTCACCAGGCTTGACGGGCTAACGACAAATGCGTTCTCGGACTCGTGAGCATTGTTCCAGTTCACTCCCAGCAAACGGGTTTCGAAGTCTTTTACGAATGGTTCTACCGGTTTGTCGAATTCGCCGTTCTCAAATTTTTCCTTGAGTGCTTTGCCATATAACTCGCGAGCAATGTCTGCTTTTTCCGTATCCGACCATTCGCCGGAAAACCCGACAGCGGCCTGTGCGGTCATGAACACTGAAAGATCAGACAAACAGGCAGCGTAAATATTCCACTTTGCCAGATTTATGGACTCCACAAACACATCGTCGCTAAACATTTCAGGGTATTTTGTACCCATGCGGGTCTTGAGATAGCCGTAGAGGGTTTTTTGGGCGACAAAAGAAGCCCTGGTCGTGAGAAAATCAAAGAAAGTATCAAAGTCCTTGATCGGTCGTCTTTTTTTGATGAAACGAAACTTGCCTTCGAAGGCTGAAATTATTTCGCTGACCAGGCCCATGATGCAATATCCCCTATCGGCTTATACTAATGTCTTAACAAAATGTGGCGAATAAGCCGTGTTTGGCTGTTTCAATTGTGACAATTTCGTGGCAGTTTTTCAATCAGCGCGACGTTTTGTAGCGTGACAGGAGGGAGTCCCGGTTTATCGGGTTCTCATTAAAGGCGGGGTTTTGACGGCTTCGCAGATACATAACTTGGGGGAGGAAAAATTGGCAAACAATTCTTCTGACACTCGGGCTGTACATTGGACAAAGACCAGGAACCTGACCTATGTGGTTTTGGTATTGTGGGCTTTGTTTTCCATTATCATCCCGTTCAATGCCGGTGCCCTTAACTCGATGTCCTTTTTGGGCTTCCCGTTAGGCTACTGGTTCTGTGTTCAAGGTTCACTGCTCGCGTTTCTTGCGATGATTGTCTTTCAAAACTTTAGACAAGATGCAATTGACGACGAGGCAGGTGTCAGCGAGTAGGGAGGACTAAATCATGCAAGGCGGATTTACTGCAAATCTCGGCAAGGTTTATGGCCTCTATACTCTTGGCTTCCTTGTCTTTTTCGGCTTTATGGCTCTACTGGAGAGCATGGGTGTCGGTGCTCGCGAGATCGGCATTGGCTTCCTGATCTTCACGATCGCCATTTATGCCCTTATCGGTTACCTTTCGCGTACAGCGGAAGTTGATGCCTACTACGTGGCAGGTCGTGAAGTCCCGGCCATGTTTAACGGTATGGCAACTGCAGCTGACTGGATGTCTGGTGCATCATTCATCGCTCTTGCCGGCGGTGTTTATTTCGGTGGTTATCCATATCTTGGCTTTATCGTTGGCTGGACCGGCGGTTATGTGCTGGTTAACTCACTGATGGCACCATATTTGCGCAAGTTTGGCTGTTATACGGTTCCCGATTTCATCGGTACGCGCTACGGCGGCAACACGGCCCGTTTCTTGGCGGTTATCGTGTTGGTGGTTGCTTCGTTCACATATGTGACAGCGCAGATCACGGGTACTGGTATTGTTGCTTCACGCGCATTGGGCATTCCGTTTAACGTTGGTGTCTGGCTTGGACTGGCGGGTATCTTCGTCTGTTCCATGCTTGGTGGTATGCGTGGTGTTACCTGGACACAGGTTGCACAGTACATCGTCCTGATTACCGCTTATCTCATTCCTGTAATCTGGATATCCAACAAGCTTGGCATCGGAACCATTCCACATTTCTCATATGGTGGCGCGGTTGCACGTGTTGCTGAACTGGAAGGAATGTACGGATTGACAGCGGGGGCTGAGAAAGTCGCCGGTATGTCGGTGCTAACAACGCCCCAGAATGACCCGGGCGACAGCATCCAGGCGTGGAAAATGGTTACCCTGGCGATTGCCATGATGACCGGAACCGCGTCGCTGCCGCACATTTTGATGCGTTACTTCACGACGCCGTCTGTTCGTTCTGCGCGCAGATCAGTGGCTTGGTCACTTGGCTTCATTCTGTTGCTGTATCTATCAGCGCCAGCTCTGGCGACTATGACCAAGATTGTGCTGCTTGATCCTGATCAGGCAACCCACATCATCGGCAAGTCCATCGAAGAGGTGAACAACCTTGCCTGGGTCCAGAACTGGTCGGCTGTAAACATGGTGAAAATCATCGATTCGTCTGGTGATGGAATCCTGCAGCTGAATGAATTTTACATGAAGCGTGACATTGTCGTGCTTGCAACTCCGGAGATCGCCGGATTGCCTTATGTCATCTCCGGCCTTGTTGCCGCGGGTGGTCTGGCTGCTGCGATGTCCACCGCTGACGGTCTGTTGTTGGCGATTGCAAACGCCCTGTCACATGACTTGTACTATTCAATCATCGACCCCAAAGCTGACACTCGCAAGCGACTGATTGTTGCACGGATTTTGTTGGTTATCATTGGTGCAGGTGCGGCATTTATCGCCATGCAGCAATTGACCAGTATTCTCGGTGCGGTTGCCTGGGCGTTCTGCTTTGCAAACTCCGGTCTGTTCTTCCCGCTCGTCCTGGGCATTTGGTGGAAACGGGCCAATACGCAAGGCGCGATTGCCGGGATGGCGGTTGGCTTCCTGGTAGGTGCCGGATATTTGTACATGATGCGTGCAAATGGCATGGCTCCGATTTTTGAGCTTGACCATCTGCGCTTTGGCATCCTTGGCATGGCGGCAAGCCTGATTGCCATGGTGGTCGTATCATTGCTGACACCTCCGCCTTCTGAAGAAGTTCAGAAGATGGTGGATGAAGTGCGTATCCCGGGTGGTAAAACCATTCTTGGTGAACACTAATCGGCAAAAACCTGATTGGGGCGGGGCTTCGGTCCCGCCCCTTTCTTTTTGACTTTCCTTATTCAGATGAGATGAATACTCTGGTCCGGGGTTAACGGGGACAGCAATGGAAACGATTCCGATACATCAGCTCCCGCTTTGGGCGGTTATTCTGGATACGGTCTGCGGCTTTGTCATGTGGACCCTGATCGGGCGCACAGCGATGCGGTTTTTCCTTCCCGCAGACAGTCCTTTCTTCTTCAACCGAATCTTCATCAGGCTGACCGATCCGCTGATTGGGGCATTCAAATGGGTTACCCCACCATTTCTTATCGATGAACTACGTCCGCTCTATGTGGCTTGGTTTTTTTATCTTGGCCGCTTTTATCTGCTGCCCTGGCTGCTTGGCTATTCGGTCTTCGGCATGTTGGCCTTCCCGCTGGAGGGAGAAATTGCCGCATTCGTTTACAAGATATTCAGCCCGGGTTGGTGATTTGGAATCCTGCCAGGGATTTGGCGGAAACCTGCTTAACCGTTGATAGTCACTGAACTGTAGTGATACTGTTAAAAAAGTGAAACAATAGAGTCATAGCGCAGTTGGGTAAATTGTGTTCCCAAACTGTAGGGCGCTATGCTCGAAATCAAGAAACTTACCAAGAAATTCAAATCTGTCACCGCGGTTGATGCAGTGACGCTGTCCATTGATAAACCCTCGATGGTGGGCATTATTGGCCGTTCCGGTGCCGGTAAATCGACGTTGCTTCGCATCCTGAACAGAATGACCGACGCGACAGACGGCAAGGTATTTTACGAAGGCAAGGATGTCCTTTCCCTGAAAGGGCGTGCAAAGCTCGCATGGCAGCGCGATTGCGCCATGATATTTCAGCAGTTCAATCTGGTTCCCAGGCTTGATGTGCTGACCAATGTGATATTGGGCCAACTCAACAATCAGTCGGCCCTGCGGTCTTCGCTCAAACTGTTCACCAAAGAAGAGCGTTTCGCCGCACTGAAACTGCTTGACCGGTTCGGCGTTGCCGAAACTGCGTTACAGCGGGCGGAAACCTTGTCTGGCGGGCAACAGCAGCGCGTTGCCATTTGCCGCGCTATGATGCAAAAACCCAAGTTCATTTTGGCGGATGAACCAATTGCCTCATTGGACCCGTTGAACGCACGCCTTGTTATGGAAGCGCTCCATGACATCAATCGCGAAGAAAAAATAACAGTAATCTGCAACCTGCATACACTGGATACCGCCCGCACTTACTGTGATCGTGTTATCGGAATGGCTGCCGGAAAAGTTACTTTTGATGGGGCTCCCGAGCTGCTGACCGATCAAAAAGCGCGGGAAATCTATGGTGCAGAAGCCGATGAAGCGTTTGAAGCAAGTGTAACTTCGACCTCGCTTGCGTCTTCCAAATCCAGGCCGGTCAAACCCACACCGAAATCAAAACAAGAAGCGGTCTCAACCGTCGCATAAACCGATTTACTGATCCAACCCGACATTAAGGAGAACTAAAATGTTTGGCAAATCCCTGAAAACGCTCGCAGCTTCTGCAGCGGTTGTAGTCATGACCGCAACTTCTGCATTTGCTGTAGACTACAAAGGTCCAACCATGGACTTCAGCAAGGTACAACCCGAATTCCGCATCGGTTTTCTTGGTGATGAAGCTGCGCAGGACATATTGACACGAAATGCCTGCCTCAAAGACTATGTTGAAGCAGCGTATCAAGTGCCTGCAAAAATGTTCACATTCAAGGACTATGCGGGAACGCTTGAATCCCTGCTTGGTGGCAATCTCGACTACGCCTGGCTGGGTTCATCAGGTTATGCGGGTGTTTATCTGGAAAACCCGGATGCAATTGAACCTATCATGACCCGGATGCAGCCGACCGGCGATACCGGATATTTCTCGGTAATGGTCGCGCGCAAGGATTCGGGCATCACATCGCTTGATGATGCGAAAGGCAAGAAACTTGGTTTTGCTGATCCCAACTCCACATCAGGGTACCTGATCCCTTCAATCGAACTCGCTGAACAGGTTGAAGGCGGAATTGATGCGTATTTTGAGTCCGCAGACTTTATGGGCGGTCACGAAAACGGAGTTCTGGCTGTTCTCAACAAAGACGTTGATGTTGCGGTAACATGGGTTTCCGGTGTCGGAGAATGGGACGAAGGCTATTCTTCAGGCAATTTGCGCAAGATGGTGGACAAGGGCATTTTGAACATGGATGACATTGTTCAGGTCTGGTCTTCAAAACTCATCCCAAATGGCCCGATTGTGATGCCGAAAAAGCTCCCGCAGGAAGCCAAGGACGTAATGCTCGGCATGAAACAGTGGATCCAGGAAAACGATCCTGAGTGTAATGAGAACATTGCCAATGGTGTTGTTAAGGCCTGGGTTCCGGTCGATCATTCGTTCTACGAAGTGATCGTTAAGGCCCGCAAGGCCAAGATCGAGAAAAAAGACTAGGCTCTTTTCCGTGAAGGATCGCCATTGAGTTGGCGATCCTTTTTATATTTCAGACATTTTCCTGGTTCCCATGAACGCGTCAATCGCCGACAATCAGCTGCCTGGCCACCTGCAGTATCTTGAAGCAAACCTTCACAAGATGGCGCGTCAGCGCGCGATTTATACACTGCTTGGAATCGCCGTTGTGGCGTTCATCCTTGTGACTGGCATAGGGTTGGCGAACGCCACCAACGCCAGCAGCTTCTGGGAAGGCCTGCCCCGCATTTTCAAATTCCCATACGACATGATCGTAGAGGCTTGGAACAGTGGATTTGCATGGTTCGGTCTTCTGGTTGAGTACTTCCCGGAACTTCTTTCCACAATCAACATGGCATTTTTCTCGACTTTCCTGGGATTCTGCTTTGCTGTGATACTGGCGTGCTTCGCGTCGAGCAATCTTGTGAAGAACAAATGGATTGTTCAATCTACGAGACGGTTTCTGGACATACTTCGCTCGTTTCCCGAACTTGTGATTGCGATGGTGCTGTTGTTCCTGATGGGCAAGAACCTTCTGCCGGCTGTAATTGCAATTACAATTCATACAACCGGTGCGTTGGGAAAACTTTTCTCCGAAGCGATTGAAAACATTGACCCCAAACCGCTGGAAGGTCTTCAATCAGCGGGTGCGAGCTGGGTCCAGCGTGTGCGGTTCGCTGTGCTCCCGCAAGTGCTGCCGCTTTTTTTCTCTTATGCGCTGCTTCGACTTGAAATCAATGTACGCGCGTCGACCATCCTTGGTTTCGTCGGCGCGGGTGGTATCGGTGAAGCCTTAAATACGGTCATCCAGTGGCGTCATGGCGATCAAGTGATGGCAATCATGGTATTGCTTGTCGCAACCATTATCGTGCTCGACTATTTGTCAGGCTGGATGCGCGGCAAAATAATAGGGAGCGCGAGATGAGCATCATGTCGGTGCAACAAGACCGCTTGTCTGAGCTGAACCGAATGGCGGATACTGAGGCTGGACGTTTCCGGGTCGTGCAGTATTCCGTAATCATCGGTTTGATCGTGTATATGGCAGGATCAATCTACAGCTTCATTCCGTCAGGAAAACCGATCTGGTTCCCGGACAGGGCGTCCTTGTTCATTCTCGACACTTATGCCTACAAGGACCATGTGTCGATGCGCTGGGACAACCCCGGAGAGGTGCGTGTGGCGCATGAGGGGTCGCGAAGGTTTGTCTACAAAGGGGAGAGACTTCCCGACTGGTTTGAAGATGGCGCTGAATTCAAAACCGTTTCTTTTTCAAACGGGGGTGTCATGTTGGTATATCCCGACAAGATCGAGATGAAAAATTGGCCCGGCTTACCGGCTGATCTTGATTTCTTTGTTGACTCAACCGGCAAACCCCAAACCGAATGGGCCAATGGCGGCGGGTTTGAACTGCCGGGCTGGATTCGGCAGACGGAAAACAAGGTTGAAGTCAGACCGTCGCTGTATGAACGCCTTCAGGTGTACCGCAAGAAAGTCGAGATCCATCGTTACGAAACCGGCTGGAAGTATTTCTGGTTTGATTTTAACAGTCCGCTTGCCGAGTATTCGCTCCTGCAGGCCATGGGTTCAATTTTTTCAGGAGACCGCATCGATCCCTCCCAGTCAAACCTTTCGCTTGTTGCTTCCGAGATCTGGTACAATGAAATCTGGCTTCATCGTGAAGTCTGGATTGCAATGATGGAAACCATATTCATGGCCCTGATCGGAACCATCATTGCATCAGCGGCCAGCTTGCCGTTAGCGTTTGCAGCAGCAAAAAACATTCAACCTTTTGCGTGGGTCAGGTTTGTTTTGCGACGTTATTTTGATCTGTTGCGCGGGATTGATGTCCTGATTTGGAGCCTGGTGTTCCTTCGAGCATTTGGCCCTGGAATGTTCACTGGCATTTTTGCAATAGCCTTCACCGATACAGGAACCTTCGGCAAGCTGTTCTCCGAGGCCATAGAAAATGCTGACGACAAGCAAAGGGAAGGCGTTAAATCAACTGGCGCAGGCCAGTTGCAGCAACAACGCTTTGGAATATTGCCACAGATTTTGCCGGTATTCATCTCGCAGTCGCTCTACTATTTGGAATCGAACACACGAGGTGCCGTGATCATCGGCGCAATGGGTGCAGGCGGAATTGGTTTGATGTTTCTCGGGTACCTGCAAACCGGAACCAGCTTCGAGAATGTGGCATATATTGCGATCCTCGTTTTGATTGTTGTTATCCTGATGGACTACCTTTCTGCAAAGCTGCGCCGGGCGTTAATCGGCGTCGACAACCACGAAAAATAGGAGATCATTCATGAGAATAATAATTGCCTTGTTCGCCTTGTGGGTTTTCCAAAGTGCCGCTTTTGCGCAAACGCAGCAGGCCGGTGCGGACGCAGGCCAGGCCGATGCCGCGTTTCAGGAACTGATCGCCAAGTGCGACAACACAGACATTTTGCTGTTGCGTGGCAAGACGAGGTTGCTCTTGGGCCGTACCACCCCCGATGCCGCAGAAAAGGCTGAGGCATTGATCAACGAAGGAATGGCGAAATGCGGTGAAGGCGATCTTGCAGCCGCTGAAGCAAAGATCACAGAGGGTTTTGAACTGGCTCAGGCAGGTGCTACAGAAAAATTTGGCACCGATGCCAGTGCAGAAAAGTCAGCAGAAACTGAACCTGTCACCAAACCATCGGGTACTGAATCAGACCAGAAGGACAAGCCATGGTGGCAATTCTGGTAGACTGGTATCTGGCGGTGCGGGCAGAATAACCGGGTTTTCATTCCTTTGGTCGACCAATGGCAACCAGGCTGTCAAATCGTTTGCCAGTGACCGCTTCGTACTCAGCTTCATCCCAAAACCCGATCAAGATGCCCTGTTCCGCCGCAATCTTCTGTTCTTCCAATACGGTCGGCGTGGCGGTAATGCGTGTGTGGTGACGTGTTGCCCAATTCAACAAAGCAGATTCCATTCTTGCGCGCACTTCGACATGCTCAGGCTCCATCGAGCGTCCCAGGTCGTTCAGTTCGTTGGGGTCGGATTGAAGATCAAACATGACCGGTTGAAACGTTTCACACCGAATGTACTTCCAACGGCCATCACAGATCATGGTTGTGTGTGCATTTTCTTGCGACACATTGAGCGTTTCCGCCATTTCCGACCAGTGATAATCATGCTCACTTATAACGTATTGCCGCGAAAACCCATGGGTATCATGCAAAATCGGGGTCAAATCGCGCCCTTCAACAATATGCGGTTTGGGTCGACAACCGACCGCCGACATGAAGGTCGGAACAAGATCAATCATCTCCACCAACTCATCTGACACCTTGCCGCGGGTCTTGTCCGCCTCTTTGCGCGGATCGTATATAATCAAGGGAACCTTGACAGCGACCTCGTGATAAAAATCCTTGTCCCCCATCCAGTGGTCTCCCAGGTAATCGCCGTGATCTGATGTGATTGCGATGATTGTGTTCTCGCTCAAACCTTCCTGGTCCATCCAGCCAAACAACCGGCCCAGATTGTCGTCCAGCTGTTTGATCAAGCCCATATAGGCGGGAATGACATGCTCGCGTACCTGGTCGCGTGCGAAACTCCTGCAAACACGCGCTTGATGATAAGCCCTGACGAGCGGGTGATCGGTTTCGAGTTCAAGGTCGGACCTGATTGGATCAACCACATGTTCCACCCCGTACATCTCATGGTACGGGGAGGGAACAATATAGGGCCAATGGGGCTTGATATAGGATAGGTGGCAAACCCAAGGCCGGTCATCCTGTTTTGCCTGGCCCATGAACTCAATGGCGCGGTTGGTCATGTAGGCGGTTTCAGAATGCTCTTCAGGTATGTTGGCTGGGAGACGCGAGTTCTTGAGCAGCCATGCCGAAAGCAATTCAGCATTTGTGCCAAGGCCGGAATTGGCAAAATCACCCCAGGGATTATCCGAAACAAAACCGTTGCTGACAAGATAGTCATCATAGGCTGACCACCTTTGCCGGTCGCTGTCGGGATGCAGACCATCGTCCCGTTCAAAGGCTTCAAAACCGCATTCGGCCATACGAACGCCGATGATGCTTTGGGGGTCTATTCCCAACCATGCCATGCCCTCCTTGTCAGCGACCATATGGGTTTTGCCAACAAGAACCGCACGTGCGCCAGCCTCACGCAAATGGTCGCCAAGCGTCGGTTCACCAACTCGCAACGGCATTCCGTTCCAGGTTGATCCATGACTGCGAACATAACGCCCGGTATAGGCAGACATGCGCGACGGGCCGCAGACCGGAGATTGTACATAGGCATTGGAAAATCGCACGCCACGGTTCGCCATTGCATCGATATGCGGGGTATGCAGATGCGGATGTCCGTAGCAACTCAGATAATCGAACCGCAATTGGTCGGCCATAATCCAGAGTACGTTCGGCTTGTTTGCCATTTTTTCAGTTCCTTGTGGGGGTCTTCAGAAGGAGACGTAAGGAAAATGACCAGTTGGAACAAAAAACACAATGCTTGTTTGGAGATGGCGTCGGGATTACGCTTGCTGTCGCGTTATTCGTCCGGGCGGTTAACTGCATAATCGTTGCAGTATCTACGCCGTGGCGATCCCGGCAGGACTCGAACCTGCTACCTCAAGATTAGGAATCTTGCGCTCTATCCTGATGAGCTACGGGACCGCTGAGTATTTGGATAGCCGAAAAGAAGTTCCCTGAAAAGATGCTGGTTTCAATGTATTGCCGGAGCAGGAAAAGCATGGACCAAGACGCAACGGCACAGCTCTCCGTGTCATTTTCGGGTCGGCTTTTTTCGTTACATTTTCGCAAAATTGTCATATTAAGCGGACTAGACAGGCATGAATTTTGATGATGGAGCGAGAGAATGCGCGTCGTGATGATTGGGACCGGGTATGTGGGGCTTGTGTCAGGTGCCTGCTTCGCCGATTTTGGGCACAGAGTGACTTGTGTCGACAAGGACGAAGAAAAAATCAGCAAACTGCTGGAAGGTGTCATGCCGATTTATGAGCCGGGCCTTGACGCACTGGTTGAGCGGAACGTGAGCGGTGGTCGTCTTGATTTTTCAACGCAAGCGGAAGGGCCCATAGCGGAAGCCGATGTGGTTTTTATTGCAGTCGGCACTCCCACACGCCGGGGTGATGGTCATGCAGATTTGACCTATGTTTATCAGGCGGCGGAAGAAATCGCCGGTTACATCAAGGATTATGTCGTGGTGGTGAACAAGTCCACTGTTCCGGTAGGGACGGGTGATGAAGTGGAGGACATAATAAGAAAATCCAATCCGGCAGCGGATTTTGATGTCGCTTCCAACCCCGAATTTCTGCGTGAAGGGGCCGCCATAGAGGATTTCAAGCGACCCGACCGGATTGTTGTGGGGGCGCAGAGCGATCGGGCATTCTCAACGATGAGCGAACTGTATCGCCCGCTTTATCTGAACGAAACTCCGATTCTGCAAACCGAACGCAGAACAGCGGAATTGATCAAGTACGCCGCAAATGCGTTTCTCGCGGTAAAAATCAGCTTTATCAACCAGATTTCTGATTTGTGCGATGCCGTTGGAGCAAATGTGCAACAGGTCGCCAAGGGGATTGGTCTGGACAACCGTATTGGTTCCAAGTTCTTACATGCAGGGCCCGGATATGGCGGATCTTGTTTCCCAAAAGACACTCTCGCACTGTCCAAAACCGCAAATGATTTTGGCACCCCTGTTTCCATTGTTGACGAAGTCATCCGGTTTAATGAACAGCGCAAGCACGACATGGTGGGTCGAATCGAGCAAGGGCTTGGTGGGAGTGTATCCGGTAAGAAGATTGCGATTCTCGGGCTGACTTTCAAACCCAATACCGATGACATGCGCGAAGCACCAAGTCTGGTTATCATTCCAGGCCTTCAGGAAAAAGGTGCTTCCGTCAGGGCCTATGATCCGGAAGGTATGGAAGAAGCCCGAACCATGCTCGAAGGTGTCACCTTCTGCGAAAGCGCCTATGATTGCATGGAAGGTGCTGATGCAGTCGTGATTTTGACAGAATGGAACCAGTTTCGTGCGCTTGACCTTGCGAGAATGAAAGAATTGCTGAAACAGCCTGTCTTGATTGACCTTCGGAACATCTACAGCCTGGAGGAAATAGGTGATTTTGACTATCACTCAATCGGGCGCCCTGTTTCCGGCTAAATTGCAAGCAATTGTACAAATTTATGCAGGGTGCAAACCTACTTAACCTTGTGTAAGCTATTGTGGTTGATTGTGGCATTTGACCTGCCGCCGTTGTTTGTTTGGGAAAAATGATCTGAAACCGTTCTTTGCACATATTGCACATCGTGTATTCGTCGGCATCACGGGCCCGAACCCGGTCAGCTTGGCTCGTCAGGCAGCATTGTCTGTCATGATGGCCTGTACAGTGGTGCTTGCATCATGTGTCGAGCAAAACGGTAGTGGCGATACACTCCGCTCAAATTGGGTTCGGCCGCTTGATCCGCAAGAAGCCATTGGAAAGAAAGAACATCCGGCGGTTGTTGCTAAATATGGGGGCATCTATGCAGACCCCAAAGCCGAACGCATGATTGCCGTTATAGTTGATCGCCTGATAGCCGTATCGAATGATCCGGGCAGGGTTTTCAAGGTAACGCTATTGGATTCACCCAAGATCAATGCATTTGCATTACCTGGCGGCTATTTGTACCTGACCCGCGGTTTGTTGGCGCTTGCAAATGATTCCTCCGAACTGGCTGCGGTTCTGGCACATGAAATGGCGCATGTGTTGGCAGATCACGCATTGGTAAGACAGGAGAAACTGAATTCGTCAGCGATCGGCAAACAGGTTGTGACTGATGTGCTGGATGGCAGTACTGCCGGAAAAATAGCGCTGGCCGCCGACAAGCTGCGGTTTGCGGCTTTCTCGCAGAATCAGGAGTTGCAGGCTGACGCTATCGGTATCAGGATGATCGGCAAGGCAGGCTATGATCCCTACGCCGCGGAAAGGTTTCTCGAAACCATGGCGGCATATGCTGAGGAAACTTCCGCTGACCGCCGCCTGGCAGATGTGGCCTCGTTGGCCTCCAGTCATCCGTCAACTCCCAAACGTATTGCCCTTGCAAAAAATCATGCCCGGGCATTCGGTTCTCCCGGTTATGGGGACCGGGGTCGCAAGCGCTATCTCGATGGCATTGACGGGATTATGTACGGCGATTCTGCCGAAGAAGGTTTCGTGCGTGGCAGGCAGTTTTCCCACAAAGGCCTTGGGGTGACGTTCCGTGCTCCGATCGGCTTTAAAATTGACAACCAGTCGAAAGCCGTTCTGATCTCGGGGCCCGGTGACATCGCTACCCGGTTTGATGCGACGGTAATCAGTGGGTCTACTTCGTTGGCCGGTCACCTAAAAAGCGATTGGATAAAGGGCTTGGTGGAAGAAACCATTCGCGAACAGGAAATAAACGGCCTTCCAGCTGCAACCGCCAGTGCTGCTGGTGACGGATGGCGTTTCAAGGTCTGGCTTGTCAGAAACAAAAACCAGGTGTTCCGGTTTATCACAGCCGCACCGCAGACGAATACCAACCTTGACTCGGTCGCTCGCCAGATTGTCTCCAGTTTCCGCTTACTGAACCCGACGGAAAAACAGAACCTGCGATCGCTGTCCGTAAAAGTTGTTTCGGTGTTCCCGGGCAGGGGAATTGGCTGGTATGTTTCACAAATGACCGGGGTGTCTGATCCAGACAAGACCTTCCGTCTGATTAACGGCTTGGGTAATAGTGACAGCCTTGGTGAATACAAACGCGTAAAGATTGTCACCGACCGGTAATTGCCAGCGAAACCGTAGCCAGACTACGCGTTAGACCCAGCTCTTCACTTCGGGATGGTTGCGCGTCAATACACTTTGCAATTTGGTCAATGCGCGGTTTTCCAACTGCCGAACGCGTTCCTTTGAAATTCCCAGTTCATTGCCAAGTTCTTCAAGCGTGGCGCCGCTTTCGGAAAGCCGTCGGCGATTAACGATCAACAGTTCCCGGTCATTCAGCGTAAGGAGCGCGTCGCGTAACCAGTTTGACTTGCGTTCACCATCGATGGATTCGCCAACTGTTTCGCTTGGCAACGGATCTTCACTAACCAGAAAGTCCTGACGCTCTGCGCCTTGTTCTTCATCGGATGCAACCGGAGCATTCAGGGAAGTGTCGGGTGTGTTGATCCTTGCATCCATGCTGGCGACATCTGCAACCGAAACACCAATCGCAGCTGACAGTTCCTTGTACAGCTCCTGGGAGTTAATGCTTTGATTGCCTGCAGTGATTTTTGACCGAAGACGTCTGAGATTGAAGAACAGGGATTTCTGGCCCGAACTTGTTCCTCCGCGAACAATGGACCAGTTTCGAAGAATGTAATCCTGCATAGAGGCACGTATCCACCAGGTTGCATAGGTGGAAAACCTAACTTCACGACCGGGATCGAACCGGGATGCTGCCTCCAGCAATCCAATGTGACCTTCCTGTACCAAATCAGACATTGGCAGACCGTAGCGGCGAAATTTGGCAGCGGTGGCAATAACAAGACGAATGTGAGCGGATGTCAGTTTGTGAAGGGCTTCCTGATCCTGGCATTCAACCCACCGAACGGCCAGATCGTGTTCAACGTCCCGTTCGAGATAGGGAGCGGAACTTGCAGCCTTTGCCAACCCTCCGCTGATGTTTTCCTGATATGCCATGACCAGCTCCCTTTGCATCTAGGGTAAGTATTGAAGAAGTCCTAACAAGGACAAGTCCATCACATTTCAAGTTAACCGGATCACATAAATGTGATTGCAAAACAAAAAACCCACGCCAACCGGCGCGGGTTTGTCAAACCATCTTCGAGATGGAAGTGTTATGCAGCCTGTTCCTGGCCATCTTCATCAGACTTCGCATTGCGGCGCGGGCCCTTTGCAAGATTCTTCTCGATTTCCACAACGGCTTCGGTCGCAGATATTTTCTTAACCGCTGAAATCTCACGCGCCATCCGGTCCTGGGCTGCTTCATACAATTGTCGTTCGGAGTAGGACTGTTCGGGCTGGTTTTCCGAGCGATACAGGTCGCGAACCACCTCTGAAATCGAGATCAGGTCACCAGAATTGATCTTCGCCTCATATTCCTGTGCGCGCCGGCTCCACATGGTGCGTTTTACGCGAGCACGACCCTGCAAGGTTTTCAGTGCTTTTGCAATGATCGCGTCATCAGACAGTTTGCGCATACCGGCAGATTCAATTTTTGAGATGGGCACGCGCAATGTAAGCTTGTCTTGGGCGAAATTGATTACGAACAATTCAAGTGAGAAGCCGGCTACTTCCTGCTCTTCGATCGAAACAATTTGGCCGACGCCATGAGCCGGATACACAATGAACTCATTCGTTTTAAAACCTTGGCGTTGAACAGTTTTCTTTGCAGGCATTTGCACATGCTCCCTTGTTGTTCGCCGCATGTAACGGCTTGATTTGGACGGTCAAGGCAACCCTGCCTGCCAACAGAAGTTGTCAGGCATTGGAAGATACTTCAGAATTTCAGGCTAAAGCGATGACTCCACCACCTGCCATGTGTTCATTTGAGGCCAGGTGCGTGGTGTGTTCAGGGCTAATAAGAAACTCTTTGTTGATAGCAAGACCGCAGGAAAATTCCATTAGTCGCACAAAATAGCAGAAAATGGTCGGATTATCAACGTTCGTGTCCCGTTAGTTGCAAATCAGAACAGTTTTATTGCGAAATAGTTAACGCCAGAAGTTTGTTGGCTTGCGTTCTGAGGTTAGTCACCTTTGCCTGGATTTGGAGAAAAGTATTTCTCAAATTTGCCTTCCACGCCATCAAATTCTTCCGGCTTGGCCGAGGCATTGTCCTTCGTTGTTACGTTTGGCCATTTTTCTGCATATTCTGCGTTCAATTTGAGCCACTGTTCAAGGCCCGGTTCAGTATCAGGTTTGATCGCTTCTGCGGGGCATTCCGGCTCACAAACGCCGCAATCAATGCATTCATCGGGATGTATGACCAGCATGTTTTCGCCTTCGTAGAAGCAATCCACAGGGCACACTTCCACGCAGTCCATGTATTTGCACTTGATGCATTTGTCATCAACGATGTAGGTCATCTTTCGCTCCGGGAAGGATAAGAACGGGACTTGCGATACCATCATTCAAACCCATGAAACAAGTGCGATGGTTGCAAACAAATGTCGCGCCTTGGAAAAAAATTCCAGAGATGTCACCGGCCGCGCGATTGTTTCATCATTACCGCTTCACGGCGTTGGCGTTTGTCCGGTTTGCCGATGGGCGTAACCCCGGCGACTTTCTCAACATCGGACCGGGACGGCGGGTGGGGAGCGGGGCTTAAATCTTCATACAATTGTCTGGCAATGGGGTACGCGCCCCGCTTGTCGGCAAACCCGGCAATCCTCAAAACCTTGATGGTGTTTGCCAAGGTGATTGTCAGTACATTGCCGATTTTCACCTGCTGACTGGAGTTCTGCACCTTGTTTCCGTCAACACGAATCTTCCCGGTACTTATGAGTTTTTGGGCAAGGCTTCGGGTTTTGGTTACACGCGCATACCACAGCCATTTGTCCAAACGTTGCTTATCGGGTTCAGTCACCACGGTTTTCAAGATCCGACTTAAGCGACGCCAAAGCAGCGAAAGGTGAATCAGGGTCCGGTGCCTTTCGGCTATTTTTGCCGACAGGTTTTTCAGCGCCAGCGTGCTTTGGCTTGTTTTTGTTCTTGTTTTTGCCATCGTGGTTTCGAGGACGATCCGACGAATGCTTTTTGCTGTGCTTGCGCTTTGTTCCGCCATATCGCCATACGAGCATCGTCGGGTCTTCTTCAGGAACCTGTGTTTCTGCGTCAGGTTTTGGTTCTGCTGCAGGTTCAGTGACTGGTTGTGGTGGAGCGACTGCTTCGGGTGGCAAAACTTCTGTTTTCAGGCGACGTTCGGATTTATAACCCAAGCTGCTTAGAATCACTTCCATGTCTTCATGGGTGGCGCCCAATATCGACATCATTGCAGGGGTCACGTAGAACAGGCGTCCATCAATTGCGCCGTCAGGTTTTGGGGTGCCGCTGTCGGGCCGCCACATGGTGGCTGGACGAACAAGATCTGCCAAGCGTTCAAGAATGTCGAGGCGCACCGCTTTCTTGCCGATAACCCGGAATCCAGACAACTGGTAGAAGTGCGGTTCGTATGCCGGATCGACGGCCACTGATGTCCTTCCTGCTGCTGACAGTTCGGGAATTTCCACAAGGCCGGGGCTTTCCGTTTTTCCTTCTGCAATCGCCCACAACAAGCAAATGAGTTGTATGGGAGCCGGTTTCAAAAGAACTGGAAGAAAAATATTGTAAGCGCCGAAACGAACGCCGTTTTGGCGCATAAAGCCACGCATCTCCTGATCAAGCGCTTTTACGTCGTTGACGACAGCGCTGCGATCAACCGATCCCAGACTCTCAACCAGTTGATAGGCCAAGCCTCTTGCTATCCCGTTCAACTGGCTGTTGTTCTCCAGATCAGCAAGTGGTTTGAGCAAGGTGTTAACCTGATTGGATACCCACCGTTCCAGCCTTTGTTGAACCTTGCCCAGGTTTGGGCCTGTCAGATGTTCGTCTGCCAATACGATAGTTCGGGGCTTGAGCGGTCGGTCACCAGCGGCAAGTTTGGCTACCACTTCGCCCAGCCAGCGAAGGGAACCATCATTGCTGAGTGCAAAATCGCTGTTTGGAGCCGCCGCAAGGCGTTCGGCACGTTTTGTGATCTCGCTCGATAGCGCTTTTGATGCCGCACTGTCCAGCGCCTTGGCATCCTTGTTCGATGCGCCGTCGGCCACGAAGCGGAATGCCTTGAGTGTGCCGATCTTCATACCTTCGACGGTTACAGTTCCATCATCAGAGATGTCAGCTTCCAGCATTTGGTTTTCTTTCAGTCGCTTCATCAGGATGCTGGTACGGCGATCGATAAAGCGTTTGGTCAACGTTTCATGAAGTGCGTCAGACAAGCGGTCTTCAACCTCACGTGTCTTTTCGCGCCATTCGTCAGGTTTTTCAAGCCACCGATCACGATTCGACAAATAAGTACAGGTTCTTATCGAGGCTATTCTTGCAGATAATGCGTCAATTTCTCCATGCGTGTTGTCGGCATTGTTAACGAGACCAGCAAACCAGTCTTCTCGGATATGCCCGTCTTTCATCAAACCGGTATATACTTCTGCAAGAATGTCGGAATGTGACGCAGGTGAAATTTTCCGGTAATCCGGCGTTTTGGCCACTTCCCAAAGGGTCGTGACATCTTCTTCGCCGATTGTCAGTTCGCGTATTTCGGGGTTTCTGGAAAGATTGTCCAGGGCGACTATGTCTGTACCCGATGGAGCGCGCATCAACTTGCGATGGTTCGATGGCTGCTCAAGCGAAGACTGCAGACTGCTGATTGAAGAAAAATCGAGGTCCCGGTTTCGCCAGGTCAGGACTTTGGCAGGTTCAAACAAATGCGTCTCAAGCGATTCAACCAGTTCCGGATCAAACGGCTGGACATGTCCGGTGACCCCAAACGTTCCGTCACGCTTGTAACGACCAGCCCTGCCAGCAACCTGGGCAAGTTCGGCGGCAGTCAGGCGCCGATACTGATAACCATCAAACTTTGAATCCTGCGCGAAGGCCACATGGTTTACATCGAGGTTCAGGCCCATTCCGATGGCATCGGTAGCGACCAGAAAATCGACATCACCAGACTGGTAAAGTGATACCTGTGCATTGCGAGTGCGCGGGGAAAGCGATCCTGTCACTACCGCCGCCCCTCCGCGTTCGCGACGCAGGAACTCGGCAATTGCGTAAACTTCGTTGGCGGAAAATGCCACAACGGCTGTCCGCGTCGGCATACGCGATATTTTCTTGGAGCCGGCATATGACAAGACAGACATGCGCGGTCTGGTTGTTATGCTGACGCCTGGCAGCAATTCCTTCAACACAGGAATCATGGTGTCAGAACCCAGCAACATCGTCTCGTGTTTTCCGCGCAGGTTCATGATCCGGTCTGTGAAGAAATGTCCACGTTCAAGATCGGTTGCCAATTGCACTTCGTCGATGGCAACAAAATCGGCGTCGGTGCGTTCGGGCATGGCTTCGACCGTGCAAACCTGATACCGCGCTGTTTTGGGAGAGATACGTTCTTCGCCGGTCACCAGTGAGACATTTGCGACACCGGCCACATCACAGATACGCCCATATACCTCACGTGCAAGGAGACGCAGCGGAAGGCCGATAACCCCTGTCTCGTGAGCAACCATCCGCTCGATCGCCATATGGGTTTTGCCGGTGTTGGTCGGCCCAAGGACAGCGTTTACGCCATAACCTGTTGTACTTGAGTTTGACATGAAGAGATACCATAGAACAGCGGCAATGTTCTAACGTGAACCGCTCAACACATCTAGCGCATATTTGGTATAATGAACGATCCGGCTGAACCTAGTTCCTGGCGGTTCCAAAGTATTCGGGAAGGGCAGTGACGCGGCCGTACTTGCTGGAAACCACTATCTGGATCGGGCTGAATACACTGACACCGGCCATGGGGGCCAGCCAGATTTCCATGCCGTTGTTTTCTGCAAGTTGCTTGATGTCCCTGTGACCTTTCTTGTGTCCTGCAACCGGTATATAGCGCATACGGCAAACGTAGGCGTGGCCATTGTAACCGGCGGTCTTGATGGGCTTTGTGCTTTTGTAGCTCAGCTGGATGTCGTAGCGGCTTTCACCATCGAACACTGGAAAACGGCGGCCACAAACAACGTGCCCGTCGCGGGCCTCAACGCCCGTTAACGGGATGATCAACGTGCTGGCCGGGTCAATTACCGCTGCCATATGGCTGGCTTCGACTGGTACGTATTTTGGAGCGACCCGTTTTTTGCGTGGCTTGTTGGTCTGATATTCGACGTCCGAGACGCGATCATCAACGAATGCCATTTTCAAGGTTTCAGGCTTCTTGCTTTGCTCCTTTACAAAAACGCTGTGTTTTGTCGGCTTGAGTTGGTTCTCGATTATCGCTCCGGTGCTTTCAAAATTGCCCTTGCCGGGTGCAAACCATTCAACAAGTCCGGTTGTCTTGCCTGAACCGGTCAGTTTGTACACTTTCTCATCGTAGTGAATTTTAAACCCTGCTTTTGCCACCTCGATTCCGCCAAACCGAACTGAAAAGCGTGTTTCGTGATCAATGACTTGAGAAAAAGCCGGTATTGAAAACCATGCCACCATGAGTGCCGCAAGGCTGCAACATCTTGAGATTTTGAAATGCATTGAATTTTCCCGTTTGCCTCTGTTGATCGACAACATAATTGTGCGAACCTGAATATTGGCTGAATATGCCAAAATTATGCAAGGCATTCTGGTGATCCCGAATTTCAAAGCACAAATTTAGCCCTTGTGCCTGCCAATACCACATGTTTTGCTTGACGTGGAGCGCTGTTAGCACTATTGACCCTCCAACCTTCCTGAAAGTTGCGGGCATGATGCGCTTAAGTGAGAGCGGCGTAATGCGCTGGATTTCAGGACAAACAACATTGATTTCAGGATTGAGACCATGTCCAGACGTTGTGAATTGACTGGAAAAGGCGTGATGAGTGGCAACAATGTTAGCCATGCAAACAACAAGACGCGCCGCCGTTTTCTGCCAAATCTGGTAGATGTTACGCTTTTGAGTGAAAAGCTTGACCAGAAATTCAAGCTTCGTATCAGCACACAGGCGCTGCGCTCGGTGGAACATCGTGGCGGATTGGATGCATTTCTTCAAAAAGCGAAAGACGCTGAACTTTCACCACGTGTTCGCGATATCAAGAAGCAACTTAAAAAGGCTTCTGCGGCTGCATAGGTTGTGGCCTGCTGAACCACTCACCGGCAGGGGGTTTCCCCTGCCTTCAGATTAACTGGTGGCATCACCCAGGATAAAAAAATGCAGGATACTGTTTCACGTTCTTTACCCTATATTGTCTTGATGGCGGTCATCGTCGTTGCGTCAAATTACCTGGTGCAAATCCCGTTTGACCACTTTGGCTTTGGCGAATTGCTGACTTGGGGTGCTTTTACCTATCCACTGGCCTTCTTGGTGACCGATTTGGCGAACCGCCAGTTTGGTACCCGGATCGCGCGTTTGGTCGTTGTCTTCGGATTTCTGGTTGCGGTCATTTTGTCGATTTGGCTTGCGACCCCACGCATTGCCATCGCTTCCGGGAGTGCGTTCTTCGTGGCGCAGATGCTTGATGTGAGCATCTTTGACCGCTTGCGTAACAATCGTTGGTGGCTGCCACCATTGGCTTCCTCGGTCGCAGGATCGGTACTTGATACCGCTATTTTCTTTGGTTTGGCTTTTGCTCCGGCATTTGGAGGTATAGATGTTGCCTTCGGCATGGAGGATGGGTCGCTAGGGTTTCCCGCTGGAATTCTCGGGATCGAGATGCAGCTTTGGCAATCGCTGGCAATTGGCGACTTTCTTGTCAAACTGTTGGTTGGTGCGGTTGCATTACTGCTATATGGCGGTCTGTTGCGGGTCATGGAGCCACGGGTTACCTAGACCCGGTACCCTGTAAAGGTAGTCGGGGCTCTTTCTTTCCGGTCATATTGTTTTTCCTACCCGCAATTCGTAATCCGTCACGAATGTTGAGACCAATCAATGCAATATTGAATGCTCCGGCGGTCAACTCAATGAACTGCACTGCATAGAATGCGGCGTCAAATGCCAAAGCCTGTGCCTTGAAAGAAAGAAAAATCGCAGATGGCACAAGAACCAGGATGCCATTAAGCGCTGCAAATTTCGTTCGCCTCTTCTTGGTATCAATCACCGGGCCGCGCATTTTTTTTGCCAGGACATTGCCTGTTATGCCAGTCGTTACAAGGGCAGGTATCAAAACAAAGAAACCGTAAGGGATTGAGGTTTTGACGAGAGCGATGGTCTGCGGACCAGCAAAGAACTCGGCCACCACGGTGGAGACCCAAAAAATGGTAATGATGAGAAGCGCAAGGGCTCCGGCGCTTCGGTGGATGATCTTGTTCATTGGAAACTCCATGATCGTAGAATACATAGCTAGCTATATACTATTGAATT
Organism: Rhizobiaceae bacterium; assembly: GCA_965230715.1. Lineage (GTDB taxonomy): Bacteria > Pseudomonadota > Alphaproteobacteria > Rhizobiales > Rhizobiaceae > JAALLB01. The sequence goes on from CBDDLK010000001.1 coordinate 620,103, forward strand.
GCTTGCTATGCAAGTGCTAGTGTTGTTCATGGATTTCAAAAAGAAACAATCAGCCGGGTATCTTGTAAATCACGTTGCACGGCTTTTCGCACGCGGCTTGGCAGAGCAAACCAAGCCGCTTGGAATTACACCGGGAACCTTTCCTGTTCTGCTGGAATTATGGGAACAGGATGGCCAGACCCAAAAACAACTGGTGATTGGCTTGGACATTGAACAGGCAACCATGGCCAATACCCTGGCCAGAATGGAACGTGACAAGCTGATTACAAGACGGAAAGACGAAAGCGATGGACGTGCACAGCGTATATGGTTAACGCCACATGCGCGCGGTCTTCAACAAGCTGCTACTACTGCAGCCATCCAGGTAAATGCATCGATACTGCAATCGCTGTCTGAACGTGAAAAAGTGCACTTCGTGACCTTGATGCAGAAGGTACTCGAAAAAAGGCCGAACGGCTCTTGAGCGAAATTGAAAGATACGGTTATTCAACCAACCGGAACTCCAGCAACAATGTGCGCTGACTGTCAGAGAAATTGTCATCGGAAATGAGCGTGAGACGCGTTCCACCATCGGCTGATTTTGATACGGCAAGTGCTTCCATGTTGTCGATGTTGTGATGGCGGTTTGCCTCAATCAGAATTTCACCATCGAAAGGTTCGACACCATCAAGCGTCACCGGCGTGAACCTGCGCATCTGCAGGAATACCCCGGTCAGAGGGCTGTAATAGCGTTCAAGCAATATCAACGAACCTTCATCCACAAAGCTCGCATCGGTTGGTGAGAAGCCATTGCGGTTCTTAAACTTCAATCGCTGCTCGATTTTTCCGTTCGCAATGATGTACCCCTTGTGGTTACCCTCATCGTCCATGGCCATTTCGGTAATCAGGTAGAGTTTTCCGGTATCAGACCGATAGGCAAGCGCTTCAGCGCCACGATTGTTTGGTATGTTCTCAGACCCAAGATCAACACGATAAGAACGGTCGCCGTTAAACGTTTCCTTGCGTCTGGTGAAACGCTGCAAACGATCATTGCGCTCAAAGCCAATAAAATAGGCTTGCCCGACAATCTCCAGCGATTCTGAATCCTTGTCCCTGGCACCGGTGATTGTTTTGCCGCCTTCTGTCCTGAGCCGGGTGATCGAAGCCTGTTCAAGCGAGATTGGCTTGTCTCCATTGCGTTTAAGGCTTGCCACGATGACACGGGCTTTGTCAGTGAGCATGACCAGTTTGCCGTCTGCATCAAAACGTGCGGCAGATATCCCGCCAAATTCCGGGTGGTTTGAAGACAATTCGAGGCCGCCCAGAAATTCAAGCTTGCCGAAAATCTTTTTTTGGGAACCTGGAAGAAACTCGGCGAAGGGTTCCGCCGCAATGGTCAATGGTTCAGCGGATACGCAAACCGGGAACAGCGTCAACAGTGAAAACAGGTAAAGAGCAAAGCGCAATCTTGTTTCCTCAGGCTGCGGACTTCTTTCGTCTTGATTGCGGGCGCTTGGCAACTTCAGGGTCTTCTTCAAACAAGTCTGCCAGCTGCTCGGTGATTGCACCCGCCAGTTCCTCGGCATCAACGATTGTAACAGCCCTTTTGTAATATCTTGTGACATCATGGCCAATGCCGATAGCAAGAAGCTCGATGGGCGAATGGGTTTCGATGTCTTCAATGACCAATCGTAGATGACGTTCAAGATAATTGCCGGGATTCACCGACAGGGTCGAATCATCAACAGGTGCACCGTCTGAAATCATCATCAGGATGCGCCGTTGTTCAGAGCGACCCATCAACCGCTGATGTGCCCATATCAGTGCTTCACCATCGATGTTTTCCTTCAGTAACCCTTCGCGCATCATCAGGCCCAGATTGTCACGTGAACGTCTCCAGGGATCGTCAGCAGACTTGTAAACAATATGGCGTAAATCGTTCAGGCGTCCGGGGGACGGAGGCTTGTTGTCCTTGAGCCATTGCTCTCGTGCCTGACCGCCCTTCCATGCCTTGGTGGTGAAACCCAGAATTTCCACTTTTACACCGCAGCGTTCCAGGGTGCGTGCCAGAATGTCTGCACAAGTAGCAGCAACGGTAATGGGCCGACCGCGCATCGAGCCGGAATTATCCAGCAACAGGGTCACCACGGTATCACGGAAAACCGTATCCCGTTCCATTTTGAAGGAAAGGGGCGTGGCCGGGTCGGTGATGATCCGCGTCAGTCTGGCTGTGTCCAGAACGCCTTCTTCCAGATCGAAGTCCCAGCCGCGGTTTTGCTGGGCCATCAGACGACGTTGTAACCGGTTCGCCAAACGCCCGACAACCCCTTGCAAATGCGCCAGTTGTTTGTCCAAAAACGCGCGAAGCCGTTCAAGTTCAGGCAGATCGCACAATTCGTCTGCCGTGACAACTTCGTCGAACTCCGTGGTGAAAACCTGATAATCGAAATCGGGTGGCAACTCAGAAAATGGCAGATCTGGCCGGTTGGTTTCTCCAGGACTGTCTTCCTCGGCACCTTCTTCGTCGAAATCCTCTCCGCCTTCAGTCTCGCTTGCCTCCATCTGGCCGGTTTGTTCGTCGTCCGCCTGGTCTTCGCTCTGGTCCGGTTCGCCGCTGTCTTCGCCGGAAGATTCCTCGTTATCGCGCTGTCCCTCCTGCTCCTCATCGTCAGGGTTGTCTTCCGTATCCTCGTCATCATCCTGATCAGGCTGTTGGTCACCGAGCTCGTCGCCCATGTCAAATGCCACAAGAACGTTACGGATAGCTTCGGCAAAGGCCGCCTGATCGTCAATATCCTCACCAAGTGAATCAAGTTCTTCGCCTGCACGTTCCTCGATCCACTCACGCCACAACCCAACAAAACCGTCGGCGCTTACCGGCGGTTTGTAGCCTGTGAGCCGTTCGCGCACGACCATGGCAACAGCTTCTTCGAGTGGGACATCGCTTCGGTTATCGGCAGCCGCATAGTTCTGCTTTGAGTATTTGTCATCAAGCATCTGCGAAAGGTTCTTGGCGACACCCTGCATCCGGTTCGCACCGATTGCCTCGACGCGGGCCTGTTCCATTGCATCGAAGATAGCTCTTGCATTATCGCCTTCCGGTGAAAGACGATTGTGAATTGCCGCATTATGGCAAGCTTTGCGCAGGGCCATCGAATCGCCCAATCCGCGCGTCACGGCCAACTGGCGTTGTGACATGTTTTTCGAAAGCTCTGGAAGGCGAACCTGGTTTCCGACCATACCGGGGCGATCACCTGAAAAAGAGACCTCCAGATCGCCCTGGCCCGACATGGAACGAATACAATTGGCCACAGCTTGCTTGATCGGCTCGTGGACGTTCCCTTTCTTGCCTGTTCGCCGTGAATTGTCGCCGGAACCTGCCATCAGTACGTCCTGTTCAGGCGACGGCCATTGTCGCGACGGCTTCAGTTATTTCCTCACCAAAGGCGCGCTGGTAAAACTCCCCAATCGTTACGCGCTCCAACTCGTCACACTTGTTGAGAAATGTCAGCTTGAACGCAAACGCAAGGTCGTCAAAAATTTCGAAGTTCTCAGCCCAGTTTATGACCGTTCGAGGACTCATGACGGTGGAAATGTCACCATTGATAAAGGCGTTCCGGGTCATGTCTGCAACGCGGACCATTTTTGAAAGTGTATCGCGACCGGCTTCAGTGCCGAACGATTTTACCTTGGCTGCAACGATGTCGACTTCGTTGTCATGGGGCAGGTAATTGAGCGTTGTGATCAGCGACCACCGGTCCATCTGGGCCTGGTTGATCTGCTGCGTGCCATGATAAAGGCCAGTCGTGTCACCCAGACCGACCGTGTTGGCGGTCGCAAACAGGCGAAATGCCGGGTGCGGGGTAATGACACGGCTTTGGTCGAGGAGGGTCAGGCGTCCTGACGATTCCAGTACACGCTGGATAACGAACATAACGTCTGGCCGACCGGCATCGTATTCGTCAAATACGAGCGCAATGTTGTTCTGGTATGCCCAGGGCAATATGCCATCGCGAAACTCGGTAACCTGAAGGCCGTCCTTGACCGTGATAGCGTCCTTTCCGATCAAGTCCAGACGACTGACATGGCTGTCAAGGTTGATCCGTACGCAGGGCCAGTTCAGACGTGCCGCAACCTGTTCAATATGCGTTGATTTCCCGGTTCCGTGATACCCGGAAACCATGACACGCCGGTTGTGGGCAAAGCCGGCGAGGATGGCACGGGTGGTAGGTCCGTCAAACAGATAATCCGGGTCAAGGGCAGGAACATGCTCGCTTGTTTCGGAAAATGCGGGGACTTTCCAGTCGCAGTCAATGTCAAAAATTTCTTTAACGGACACTTCTGTGTCCGGCAAACCCTGTGTCATGGCCTTAACCTAGTTCTTGTCGTTCTTTCGTCAGAGACTATTCGCGCCTAATACAAGGTTTTTCAAGTGCTGAATCCGCCTTGCTTAAGTATTTTATACGATTGAATGATCTGGCGAAGCCTGACTTCCGCGCTCCTGTCGCCGCCATTCGTGTCGGGGTGATGCTTTTTTACCAGTTCCTTGTAGCGGGTCTTGATGTCATCTGCATTTGCAGAATGGGGAACACCCAGATCGTCAAATGCCTTTCTTTCCAGGGGTTTCAACTTCCTGGCGGGTGTCCCTGAACCCTTCATCTGGCCTGTGCGGCGCATCGATCGCGATATGATCCTGTCTGCGATTTCTGCACGTGGATCGCCTTCGCTGTACGGGTTTTTCTTGCCTTCCTTGTTGACTCCCATCGCCCAGGTCGGCCGATGCCCGGTCAAGGCATCTTTCTGGAATTTCTTTATGTCGTCATCGGCAAGTCCGGAAAAATAATTGTAAGACTTGTTGTACTCACGCACGTGCTCAATGCACAGATACAAATATTCACCTTCACGATCACGGCCAAGTGGAGCCTTGTGGGTTCCCGGTTTATTGCAACCTTCCCACTGGCAGGTTTGTCCTACCGGTTTCGCAACTCCCGGTTTTTTGCGCCCCTTGTTGATGCGGATCGAATCGAAAAGTTTTGAATTTGTGCTCATCTTCTAATTATGGGGAAAAATGAAAAATGAACAAGGATTGACTTTACGCGTGTTCGGCCCCAAAAAGCGCAGTTATCCCAATTGCGAATTTCGATTCAGTCATGCACGAAAATGAAGCGGCAATGGGCAAGGTTGCCCAGTATATTCATAGCAAATTGTCCGAGGCTTTCAGCCCGGTTTCACTGGAGATTGTCAACGAATCCCATCTTCACGCCGGTCATCACGGGCATGACGGTTCCGGCGAAACACATCTGCGTATTCGTATTGTTTCGCATGTGTTCGGCAAGATGAGCCGGGTTGAGCGCCATCGAGCAATCAATGAAATTGTGCAACCCAAGATAGACGAGGGTTTGCACGCCTGCGCAATTGAAGCGAAAACCCCAGACGAATAGTCAATCGGTTCAGATATTTCTGACGCGCAGTTTGGTTATCCTGTTTTTCTCGCGGTTCAATATGGCGAACCGTTTGTCGTAGAAGGTGAAAGCCTGTTTCTCATCGGGAATCATTTTTGCTTCGTGAATCACGAGGCCGGCGATGGTTGTAGCTTCCTCATCGGGTAACTCCCAGTCAAGCGCACGGTTCAAGTCCCGGATCGGCACCGATCCGTCGATAATCCATGACCCGTCAGACTGTGCTGCCACGCCTGAAACCTCGGTGTCGTGTTCATCGGCAATATCGCCGACAATCTCCTCGAGAATGTCTTCCAGGGTGACCATGCCTTCCACTTCGCCGTATTCGTCGACAACCAGCGCGAAATGGGCGTTCTTGCGCAGGAACGCGTTAAGCTGGTTCTGCAAGGTTGTGGTTTCCGGCACAAACCAGGGTTTGCTGGCAATTTTCTTAAAATCAAGATTCTGCGGTTCCTGGTTTTTACCGGCAATTGCACGCAACACATCCTTTGAATGCAGCACACCAACAATGTTGTCATTGTCTCCCTGCCAGATGGGAATGCGGGTGAACGGACTATCGAGTATCTGTTTGACGATATGCTCAGGTTTGTCGTCCAGATTGATGGTTTCCATGTTCGTGCGATGGATCATGACGTCGGACAGTTCCAGTTCATGCAAATCCAGAATGCCACCCAAACGGTCGCGGTCGTCCTTGACCATTGATCCGTCCTTGTGAAGGACTTCCATAGCGCCGCGGATTTCGTCATGGGCCGAAAGAATGGATTGCTCCTCGGTGAGTTGAAATCCGAACAGGCGCAAGACAAGCCTAACCGTCATGGTAATGACGCTGGTTACCGGTGAAAGCACCAGCACAAGCGGCCGCAGGATTGGCGCAACGATGACAGCAAACCGGTCGGAATTTGCCAGGGCGATTGATTTTGGCATGACTTCGGCAAAAATGACAACCAGAACCGTCATGACCAGTGTGGCAATGGCAACCCCGGCCTGACCGAACAGATTAAGGAACAGTGAGGTTGCAAGCGCCGATGCCAGGATGTTGACCAGATTGTTGCCAATCAGCAGAGTGCCGATTAATTTGTCACGTTTTTCAAGCAGACGCGTAACAATGCCGGCACGCTTTTCTCCATTTTTCTGAAGTTGCATCATTCTTGCGCGTGATGCGGCGGTCAGAGCTGTTTCGGAACCCGAAAAAAAGGCGGAGAGAAGGATCAATCCCAGTATGGCAAACGGAATAAGCCAGATTGCGGTTGTCATAGTTGTTCGTTCAAAAAGTTTTCAACTTCGGATGGTGGTATGTCCTCAGCAATATAGGCGTTTCCAATGCCATTTGTAAGGATGAAGGTTAACGCACCGCGTTTCACTTTCTTGTCCTGGGCGATGAACTTCATCAGTGTCCGGGTGGAAGGTTTCTCACCGGGTATGTCATTGATCAATGTGGGCAAGCCGACAGACTTCAGATGTGCCTCCACTCTGGCTACATCATCTTGTGAGCATAGGTTTAACCGGTTTGAGAACTTGAAGGCCAACATCATGCCGATGGCGACCCCTTCACCGTGAACCAGACGTCTACCGTCGAAACCCGTGTATCCCTCCAGAGCGTGACCAAATGTGTGTCCAAGATTGAGCAATGCGCGTTGCCCCTGTTCGGTTTCATCGGCAGCGACAATATCTGCTTTTGCTTTGCAGGATTGCGCAACAGCGGTCTTCAGCGCTTTTCCGTGGGAAAAAACCTCCTGGTGATGCGTTTCGAGAAACTCAAAAAAATCAGGATACCGGATCAATCCGTATTTGACGATTTCGGCGTATCCTGCCCGAAATTCCCGCATTGGCAGGGTCTTGAGAACGTCGAGATCAATCAACACTTCCGCAGGTTGATAAAATGCGCCGACCAGGTTTTTCCCGTGACTGGAATTGATGCCGGTCTTGCCACCAACAGACGAATCTACCTGTGCAAGCAAGGAAGTGGGAATCTGTATGAACTTTATTCCGCGCCTGACGCTGGCCGCAACAAAGCCCGCCAGGTCCCCAACCACGCCGCCGCCCAAGGCGAGGATCAAGTCGGACCGTTCCATTTTTGCTTCAAGAACCTGTTCCACAACGGACTGGAATACAGGCCAGGATTTTGAACCTTCACCCGGAGCGATCTCGATGGTGTGGTGGCCAATACCGCTGGCATCAAGGTTGCTGCGCAACCGGTCGCCATGAGCCATGTTTACGTTTTCATCGGTGATGATGCAGCATCGTGCTTCCGGTGCTACAGATGCAACAGTATTTGCTATTCTGGAAGTTGCATTGTGTTCAATTACGATGTTGTAGGCACGGTTTCCCAACCCCACTTTTACCAATTCCCCGGTCTCGTTCATGATGGTTTTGCTCCGGGTTTGGACAGAAAATCTGACAAGGCAGCGATCAAAATGTTGCGGGTTTCGATCTTGCTCACATCGCCGGGATTGATTGAAAGATCAGCGCTGGCATAAACCGGTTCACGCAGTTTCAACAGTTCCATCAGTTTCTGCCTCGGTTCACCATTTGCCAGCAATGGACGCTTTCCCGGTTTGCGCATAACCCGCGACAATAAAACCTCAACATCCGCCCTGATCCAAACTGAAACGGCCTTTTGAAGAACGCTGGTGCGGGTAGCTTCGTTCATGAAGGCACCGCCGCCAAGTGCCAATACACAGCTTTTGCCGCCCAGCAGGCGGTCAACAACCCGTTCTTCAAGTCTTCGGAACTCGGCTTCACCATACTCCTCAAATATGTCTGCCACACTGCGTCCGGCGGCCTTTTCGATTTCGGTATCGGCGTCCAGAAACTTGAGACCGAGTTTTTTGGCAACAAGTTTCCCAATTGCCGATTTTCCGCAACCCATAATACCCACAAGGACAATGCTTCGCCCGTCCAGTGCTTCAAGTATTCCGTTTTCGTTGGAAGATTTCAATCTGAAGATCATGATGACCGTTCATTCTTCGCCATAGCCCCGGTTGAAGTGACGCAATAGTGACACAACGTCAAGTAGAATTGTATTCCGGAAGTTGCCTAATCGGCTTGTCGTCGTTGCAAAAACGGTCTTGTTTCAGCATAGTGCCGGACAGGAGAAGATTTGCCAATGCCCACATTGTTCAGGTATCTTGTGTTTGCTGCCATATTGACGGGACTCGCTTACGGGGCGATGTTCGGCTTGGTGTTTTATGTGGAGCCCACGCCGCGGGAAATTGTTGTCAAAGTACCTGCAGAGAAATTTGACCTGAACCAGTTTTGAACGAATTCCACCTGATAGAAGCCTTTCTCGAGATGATGAACGCAGAACGCGGGGCTGCGAAGAACACACTTGAGAGCTACCTGCGCGATCTTGGCAGATATCATGAGAGCGTGGTTGCTGACGGGAGCAGGTTGTCTGAATGCGATAGCGAGCATGTCAGGAATTATCTTGGCAAGCTTGTTGAGGAAGGTATGTCTGCGTCCACACAAGCGCGCCATTTGTCTGCGATCCGGCAGTTTCACAAATTTCTCTTCAGCGAAGGGATAAGGCAAGACGATCCGACCAGTAATCTCGACAGCCCAAAACAGGCCAAGCCCCTGCCAAAAATAATGAGTGTTGAAGAAGTCGACAGGTTGATAGGCCTGGCTGCAAGCGAGATGGCTAACACAAGTGTTTCACCAGCAAAACAAGTGAGGTCCGCCCGGTTGTATTGTTTGGTGGAACTGCTTTATGCGACCGGTCTTCGTGTTAGCGAACTCGTTTCCATGCCTGCTTCGGCAGCCAATGCGCAGGGTCGCTTTCTTACGATTGTAGGCAAAGGACGAAAAGAAAGGATCGTGCCTGTTTCCGAACCAGCCCGCCAAGCCGTTGCAATCTATCTGGAGAGAAAGAAAGCAAAGGGAAATGACAAGCAGTCACCGTTTCTGTTTCCTGCAAGTTCAAGTGAGGGGCATTTCACCAGGCAGGCCTTCGCCCGCGATCTCAAGGAACTGGCGCTACGTGCAGGGCTTGCGGTTTCAAAGGTGTCGCCGCACGTATTGCGCCATGCTTTTGCCAGCCATCTTTTGCAAAACGGTGCCGATTTGCGGGTTGTACAGCAATTGCTTGGTCATTCAGACATCTCAACGACCCAAATATACACCCATGTTCTTGACGAACGGCTCAAGGCATTGGTGGAAGAGCATCACCCTCTTGTGAAACTGACAAGAAACTGAGGTACAATTCTGCTTTCAGTGCAAAATTCTTGACTTTACACATGCAAAGTGGTGTCTGTGCCCAGAATTTTGATCTTTATGTAATTCTCCCAAAGAACTGTCATGCCAACGAGTTATCTCGATTTTGAAAAACCTGTTGCCGAGTTGGAAGGCCAGATACAGGAACTTAAGAGTGTCGGAAGCAATGACGGTAGCGTCGATCTGACCGATGAAATTGCACGGCTTGAGAAAAAATCTTCCGACTTGATTTCTTCATTATATTCGAAACTCACTCCATGGCAGAAAACACAAGTCGCGCGACATCCAAGCCGACCGCATTTTGTTGACTACCAGAAGGCGATGTTTGACGATTTCACCCCATTGGCAGGTGACCGTTATTTTGGCGAAGACTACGCCGTGTTCGCAGGTTTGGGACGGTTTCAGGGCCAATCAGTTGCGATTTTGGGTCAGGAAAAAGGCATGGACACCGAAAGCCGTCTCAAGCACAATTTCGGGATGGCGCGACCAGAAGGGTACCGGAAAGCGGTGAGGGTCATGGAACTGGCGGATCGCTATGGTTTGCCTGTTATATCATTGGTTGATACCGCAGGTGCTTATCCGGGAATGGGAGCAGAAGCGCGAGGTCAGGCCGAAGCTATTGCACGTTCCACCGAACGTTGCCTGAACCTTGAAGTGCCGATGGTTTCTGTAGTGATCGGCGAGGGCGGTTCAGGCGGGGCTATCGCGATTGCGTCTGCAAACCGGGTTTATATGCTTGAGCATTCGATCTACAGTGTGATTTCGCCCGAGGCCGGGGCTTCAATTTTATGGCGCGATTCGACACGCGCTGAGGACATTGCCACAACCATGCGTATTACAGCGCAGGATTTGCTTGGGCTTGGAATCATAGACGCTGTAATTGATGAACCCGAAGGCGGGGCACATCGCAATCACGAAGCCGCATTTGAAGCAACCGAAAAAACGATTTCTGAAGCATTGGCCGAAATGTCGGAGATCGAAGGTGCCGAACTTCGCAAGCAACGACAGCAGAAGTTTCTTGCCATGGGCAGGAACCTCGCCTGATTTTAGCCCAGATCATCTGGTTTCAAACGCTTTTAGTTGACGAATTTGTGACCGGCCACAGTAACGCCTTGTCAACTGAACTTGTCTATAGTGCGTGTGTTGCAAAGAAAAGACTGATCTGTTTATGGCACATTTGGCGCGAGTTCTTCTGATTGTAATTGTTGCCGGTACATTGGCAGCATGTAACAACGTGCTCGGCACAGGTGGTGCCAAGGAAAACCGTCCGATACCCAAACACATTCTCAAGAAAATGGAAATCAAGGGAATGAGCGTTGGTGCGCCGATTCTGCTTCGGATCTACAAGGAAGAAAACCAGCTGGAAGTGTGGATGCGAGACCACACAAAGCGGTTCGCATTTCTGACTTCTTATGAAATTTGCAAATGGTCCGGAAAATTGGGGCCGAAGCTCAAGGAGGGAGACAAGCAGGCTCCCGAAGGGTTCTACCATGTGTCCAAAGGGTTGATGAATCCCAAATCGCAGTACCATCTTTCGTTCAATATGGGCTTTCCGAATACTTATGACCGGTCACACGGGCGTACCGGTTCTCATCTCATGATACACGGGGCTTGTTCGTCGGCGGGTTGCTATTCCATGACGGACGAATATGTCGAAGAAATCTATGCAATGGCACGCGAAGCCTTCAAGGGCGGTCAGAAACACTTCCAGATCCAAGCCTACCCGTTTCGCATGACCCCAGAAAACATGGCGAAAAATGTTGGTCACAAGAATTTCGAATTTTGGGTGATGCTCAAGGAGGGAAGCGATCATTTCGAGGTCACGAACCTGCCTCCGAAAGTTGATGTGTGCGAAAAACGTTATGTGTTCAACCGATATGTTGAGGACAATGAGCGTTTCCAGTCAAACAGGGTTTGCCCACCAATGAAAACGCCGCGCAGTTTGGCTTTGGCATTCCAGAAAAAGCAGTCGACTGATCAGGCTGAATTTGAAGAAGTTCTTTCGAAAAAGAAAAACAGTTTGGCATTCTCTGCTGAATCATCTCAGCCTCCTGCCGGGATTTCAATTTCCGCAAGGCCTACCAAAGGTGCGGTTGTCGTGTTTGATCCAGTCGTTGCGCCTGCCGTTTCCGTGGAGAATCCTGTGCCTGCCAACCAGCCTGCTGCGACTGCCGTACCACAACCACGACCGGCGCCTTCTCAAGGTTCGTGATTTTTTTGTGTTCTGGGCGGTGGAGTTCCGAAGCCCCGTTTTTCCAAACCACACCAAGACCAGATAAGGTCAAGGGCTACGACTGAGGCTCTCTGAAACGCCTGCAAGTTTTCTTATGCCTGGTTGCAGGAGGTTTCGTATCGTCGGTTCAGTTACAGCAATCAAGTGCGCGAGGACGATTGCGAGGGCAATAAACGGTACCGGGTAAAGGAAGGAAGGCAGGTACGGATATTGATGAAAAAAGCCGATAGCCCCTCCCACAACCAGGTTTTCATGTACGAGATACAGCGGGTAACTGATCGCGCCAATATACAGCAGGGTTGGTCGACTGAGCGTTCTGGCGAAAACAGGATTGTGAATTGCAAACAGGAAGACGCACACGAGTAACAATGAAACAAACTGTGTGTAGATGCTGATTGGACTTTCTGCATAAAGTTGGATCGAAACCAGCATTCCAAGCGCTGCGGAGACCAAGAAGTGTTTTTCATCGTTGTCGCGATACCAAGCATATGCATAAATCCCGATCAGGAACCAGCCGTAATGGGCAAATCCAATGGCGAATGAAGCCTTGCGGGCAAACTGCAAATTGTCGGCTTCGGGAATCAACAAAGATGCAAGAAGGAGCGCAAGGTGCGCCAGATACATCGCCGCTACTGAGTGGAGCTTCCTGTCTTGCAGGATGAAATAGGCAAACGCAGCGAATGCGTAGAATACGACTTCCACATAAAGCGACCAGAACACCCCTTCCAGACTGTGCATCTCAAGTCCGGTAAACGCGGTCAGAATTTCAGGGCGGATAAATGTCAATCCGGGTATGAGATCAACGGCATCCGGCATTCCGGAGGGACGAAAGGGAAAAAGGAATGCTGTCAGAAAAACGGCAAGACTTGCGAGTAACATGGCAGGAAACAGCCGCAACCAGCGATTGGTTGCAAAATGCACAAAGCCTTTTGAGCGTTCAAGGCTCATGAATATCACGAAACCGGATATTGCAAAGAACAGTTCAACCCCCAGCCACAGTGGTGTGACCATTGCGGACAAAAAATCCGCTTGCTGATAGGGCTCAATTTCATTCCAACGATAATACGCGTGATAAAACAATACTGCGAGAATGGCGACGCCACGCAATCCGTCAAGTTGCGTAATCCGGTCATGTTTTTTGAACTTTGCCATGTTCCCTAGCACAATTTGCTATCAATTGGCTGGGAGAAGCAATTTTTGTGCCAAGCGGGGTAGCGAACGTGTCTCTACGGGCTAGGCAAACCGACCGTGGCAGTGCTTGTACTTCCTGCCCGATCCGCACGGACAGAGCGCGTTTCGACCCACTTTTCCCCAACTTGCGATGGTTTCGGCGTCGACTTCGGGGATATCCGGGTCTTCGGCCATTGCACGTTCGGCAGGGGTCATCTGCTCTTGTGTGACGAGTTCAACCCGCATCATCTGGGCGGTAACTGCCTGACGCAGATTACTGAGCATGGTTTGAAAGAGCTCAAAACTCTCGCCCTTGTATTCCTGCAGCGGATCACGCTGGGCAAGACCACGAAAACCAATGACAGAGCGCAGATGATCAAGATTCACAAGATGATCGCGCCAAAGGTGATCGAGTGTTTGTAGCATTACGGATTTTTCGACGTAATCATTGATCTCTTCACCAAAACGTTCGGTTTTGTCTTTGGCAAGTTTGTCGGACTCCTCGGTAATGCGATCAATCAGTTCTTCCTCATCAATTCCGTCTTCCTTTGCCCATTCGACAATCGGAAGGTCGAGCGCGAGGTAACGGGCGACGTCTTCTTGCAGTGCATCTGTTTCCCATTGCTCCGGATAGGATTTTTCCGGAATGTGCTTGTCAACCAGATCATCGATCAGCTCATGGCGCATTTCGGTGATGGTCTCGGAAAGTTCCTCGCCTTTCATCAGCTTTATGCGTTGGTCGAATATCACTTTTCGCTGATCGTTCATTACATCATCGAACTTGAGAAGATTTTTGCGGATATCAAAATTCCGTGCTTCAACCTTTTTCTGGGCTCGTTCCAACGCCTTGTTGATCCAGGAGTGAACAATTGCTTCACCTTCTTCCAGACCCAACTTCCGTAACATTCCATCCATTCGCTCTGAACCGAATATGCGCATCAGGTCGTCTTGCAAGGACAGGAAGAATTTGGAGTGGCCGGGGTCGCCCTGACGACCGGATCGTCCGCGCAACTGATTGTCGATGCGACGGCTCTCGTGTCGCTCGGTACCGATAACATAAAGCCCGCCAGCCTCTTTGGCCTTCTCCTTCAGCGCATCGACTTCCTCGCGAATCTTCTTTTCCGCGTTCTTGCGTGTAGTGGCCGTGGCATCGATGTCAATTTCATTTGCACATCGCATCTCAAAGTTGCCGCCAAGCTGAATGTCAGTCCCGCGGCCTGCCATGTTTGTCGCGATGGTAACGGCACCTGGAACACCCGCTTCGGCGATGATTTGCGCTTCCTGTTCATGGTGACGGGCGTTAAGAACCTTGAAATCCTTAACCCCCTTTTCTTCAAGCAGATGGGCCACCAATTCGGATTTCTCGATCGAGGTAGTCCCGACAAGAACAGGTTGACCGCGTTCACGGCAATCGGCAATCAGTTCCGCAATGGCATTGTATTTTTCGTCAAAGGTTCGATAGACTTCGTCATCATCGTCGATCCTTGCCACCGGAACGTTGGTAGGCACTTCAATAACATTCAGCCCGTAGATGTTTCCGAACTCTTCCGCTTCTGTCATGGCAGTGCCGGTCATGCCTGAAAGCTTGTCGTACATCCGGAAATAGTTCTGGAATGTAACCGAAGCCAAGGTTTGGTTTTCCGGTTGAATAGAAACCCCTTCCTTGGCTTCCAGTGCCTGATGCTGGCCTTCCGAATAGCGCCGACCGGGCATCATCCTGCCTGTAAATTCGTCGATGATTACGACCTCATCGTTTTTGACGATGTAGTCCTTGTCTTTGGTAAACAGTTTGTGCGCCTTCAACGCATTGTTGACATGATGCACGATGGAAACGTTTTCGATGTCGTACAGATTGCCTTCTTGCAGAGCGCCGATTTCGCGAAGCAGAACCTCCAGCTTCTCGTTGCCCTCTTCGGTGAAGTTCACGGTGCGCTGTTTTTCGTCGAGTTCGTAGTCTTCATCTGCGATCTTCGGAATGACAGCATCAATCACGTTATACATGTCCGATTTGTCATCCAGCGGCCCCGAGATGATCAACGGTGTGCGGGCTTCATCGACCAAAATGGAATCAACCTCATCGACGATCGCAAAATGATGACCACGCTGAACCATGGATTCCATGTCGTATTTCATGTTGTCGCGCAAATAGTCGAAACCAAATTCATTGTTGGTGCCATAGGTGATGTCACATTCGTAGGCAGCCTTGCGCTCGTCATCTTCAAGTCCGCCTATGATTACCCCGGTCGTCAAACCCAGGAAGCCATAGACATTGCCCATCCACTCGGCATCGCGCTTTGCAAGATAATCGTTGACGGTCACCACATGTGAGCCTTTGCCCGGCAGGGCGTTCAGATAGGCGGCCAGAGTTGCAACGAGTGTTTTACCTTCGCCCGTGCGCATTTCGGCAATGTTCCCGCCGTGCAAAATCATGCCACCGATCAACTGAACATCAAAGTGGCGCATACCAAGCGAGCGTTTTGAAGCTTCCCTGACAACCGCAAAGGCAGGAACCAACAGGTCATCCAGTTTTTTGCCGTTCGCCAACTCCTGCCGGAATTCATCGGTCTTGGCTTTCAAAGCGTCGTCTGATAGCGCTGATATTTCTTCCTCCAAGGCATTGATTGCGTCGACCTTGGGCATAAAAAGCTTGATTTGCCGGTCATTTGATGAACCGAACAGCTTGCTCGCCACGCCGGAAAAAATACCCATTTGATCTCTCGATAATTGCGCCTTGTACCGGCGATTGAAACTTTTAGCGCCCTTACAGATTCAGTTTACCTACGATTGTTGTCATTTGCATACAAAATCGGGTCATTGATAACTGGACCTGCGAACAGTGGACAGATAAGAGGGTGCAAATATGATGTCAATGTCCGGCGATGGTGCATTTTGGACACATTGCTGTTCAATGCAGGTCCGGACAAGTTAATTGAAAGGTAAATTGATGGATATCAATTTGATGGCGCGCATTTCAAGAGTGCCCACAATGGCGTTAATGGTTTGCTCGTTGCTCTTTATTGCATCCTGTTCAAACGATAGCCAAACCCAATCGGATGGCCAGTCTTCTTCCGGTGCAAACCAAACGGAAGCAACCGGCGATAACGTGATCGCGAGAATCGGCGAAATAAGCATTACGACGCAAGAACTTGCCCTGGCACAGGAAGACCTTCAAGGACAGTTTACCGGTGCGCCGCCCGAACAAATGAAGGCGATGGTGCTTAATGCGCTGATCGACATCAAATTGTTGGCCGCCGAAGCCCGCAAGGCCGGTGTAGCAGATGAACAGTCCATAAAGTCACGCCTGGCATTCTTCGAAGCCCGGACGCTCCATAATGAATGGTATTTGCGCGAAGCATTTGAGAACATTTCCGATGAGGATGTGAAATCCCGTTATGATGCTGAAATCGCAAATGCGCCAAAGGAAACCGAGATCAAGGCAAGACACATATTGCTGGAAACCGAAGAGGCCGCGAAAGCCGTAATAACGGAGCTTGATGGTGGCGCGGATTTTGCTGAACTGGCAAAAACGAAATCCACCGGCCCAAGTGGACCGAACGGCGGCGATCTTGGATATTTCGGCAAGGGCCAGATGGTGCCGGAATTCGAACAGGCAACATTCGCACTTGAAACAGGTACCTTCAGTAAAGAACCGGTGAAAACCCAGTTTGGATGGCATGTTATCTTCAAGGAAGACGAACGCGACCGTCAGCCCCCGGCATTTGACCAGATCAAGGACAACATTCGTCAGGCGGTTGCAAGGGAGCGTTACCTCGCCTTGACCAAGGCTGCTCGCGAAAAGTTTGAGGTCGACATCCTGGACGAAGAATTGAAATCTCAGGTTGAGAGTCTACAGTAAGTCATTTCAACTACCGGATGCATGATGCTCTGCAAGATCTCACCACTCGCACCGAAACTCTACCCCGAACTACCGGCGCTGGACGGCGTGACACTTGCTGCCGTTGAAGCGGGCATCAAATATGCGGGGCGGCGTGACTTGTGTGTCCTTCATTTTGACAAACCAGCAGAAATTGCCGGCGTGTTCACCTCTTCAAAGTGCCCTTCTGCTCCGGTGGATTGGTGTCGCGAACATTTGCCAAGGGGCAAGGCCAGGGTGATTGTTGTAAATTCGGGCAATGCCAACGCTTTTACAGGGTTGCGTGGAAAGGCGGCGGTGGAGGCAACAGCAGAAGCCGCTGCAGCTGTTTTCGGTTGCAACAAGAAAGCGGTATTTACTGCCTCAACGGGTGTTATCGGCGAACCTTTGGAGACGACCGGATTTGAGGAAAAATTGCGCATGTTGTCCGCAATTCTCAAGCCTGACGGATGGCACGAGGCGGCGCAAGCCATCATGACCACCGATACCTATCCGAAGCTTGCCACCTGCAGTTTCGAAGTTAACGGCAAAACCTATAATCTCAACGGGATCGCCAAAGGGTCCGGGATGATTGCACCGGACATGGCGACCATGCTCGGCTTTTTGGTAACCGACTTTCCGGTAAGCCACAAGATATTGCAGAAGCTGCTCGGTCGGGCGACAAAATCGAGCTTCAACGCCGTTACGGTTGACAGTGATACCTCTACAAGTGACACGGTTTTGTTGTGTTCCGCGGGAACCGGCAAGAAGATCAATGACCCGAAAGATCGTCGGTTGGGCGCATTCAAGCGAGCGCTTGATGAGGTAATGCATCAATTGGCAATGCTTCTGGTGCGAGATGGTGAGGGTGCAACGAAACAAGTCGGAATAACGGTTAGCGGTGCCAAATCCAAAAGGGCGGCGAAAAAAATAGCCATGGCAATTGCCAATTCTCCGCTCGTCAAAACAGCGATTGCGGGCGAAGACGCAAATTGGGGCCGGATCGTGATGGCTGTTGGAAAAGCTGGAGAAGAAGCAGATCGCGACAAGATCAAAATTGCATTTGGTGACGTGACGGTTGCAAGCGATGGTGAGCGCGTGATTGATTATAGTGAGGAGCGTGCCAGCCAGATCATGCAACAAGATGAGATTGAAATCTCTGTTGATTTGGGAATCGGAAAGGGTAACGCGAAAGTCTGGACCTGCGACCTCACCAAGGAATATGTCTCAATCAATGGCGACTATCGTAGCTGATCATGGTTTCGGTCTCTGGCAATCCGGCGATGCCGTTTCTGGCTCAGGTAAGACGTATGGAGGCGGTCAGTTTTCGATCATTTCCGTCCACCTCGACCTATTATGACGGTACCTGGGCAATCAGGTTAACCGAGCGGTACGCGGCAAAACGCCTGAATTCAATTAATCCGCTTGATCCATCGGATGTTGTCGGGCTTGCGCAACGATTGGAATCTGCCGAACGACGATTTGTGAACTTTCGAAGACCGATGATCTTTCGCCAGTCACCACTTGCGCCACGTGAACTTGACACAATGCTGGATCGAATGGGGTGGAGCCGGTTTGAAGAAAGCGTCGTCATGGTGAACGACCTTGTTGAACGAGATTATCCTGCCTTCCATCGAGTGCAGAAGGTCGCCGATACTGCGGCTTGGGTGGACATGTTTCTGGAACTGTCCAAAGAGGATAATTCCGACAAACCGGGCCTTTCAGCAGTAATCGATTCCATTGAACCGAATTCGGGTTTGTTCGTTCGCAGTGACGGATATCGGAATGTTGCGGCTCTGAGATGCGTGCAGGATAACGATCTCGCCGGAATTTTTGACATGGTAACTGGCGAAGAATACCGTAATCGTGGGCACGCGCGTGAATTGATTGGTGGTGCGCTCAAATGGGCCAAATCGGCTGGTGCAAAACATGCCTGGTTACAGGTTGTCGCCGACAATGCGGCTGCGCTTGGCTTGTACCAGTCATTGGGTTTTCGGGAGCTCTACCGCTACAGCTACCGAAAGGCGGCGGTGCAATAGAAAAGGTGGTACCGGTTACCAAATGAGCAAATCAATTCTATTAGTGAGCGCCTGTGCGCTTGTTGATGCAGACAAACGTGTTCTGCTTGCCCAACGACCGGAAGGCAAGTCTATGGCCGGTCTGTGGGAGTTTCCAGGCGGTAAAACCGAAGACGGCGAGAATCCGGAAGAAACGGTGATTAGGGAACTGTATGAAGAGTTGGGGATCACCACCTGGGAGTCCTGTCTTGCCCCTTTGTCGTTCGCTTCCTACCCCTATGAAGAATTCCATTTGTTGATGCCATTGTTTATCTGCCGAAAGTGGGACGGCACGCCCGTTTCGAAAGAAGGGCAGGCCCTTAAATGGGTTCGCGCGGCAAATCTTAGAGACTATCAAATGCCTCCCGCCGATGCGCCGCTGATTCCTGCGTTAATGGATATTTTATAGTTTCACGCGACAATCCGGCATGAGCAGGATGTTTTTTCCTGCCAGGTAACGGAGTGAATAATGAGTAGCAGGCTGGCAAGGATTCTTGCGACTGTGTTGCCGGGTACAACCGCCGGGCCGCTGCAGCTTGCAATATTGTGTTCTGCTGTTGTTGTAGTCATTGCAATCGCTGCCTCCCCGAAACTGAACGAAGCTGCCATCGAGTATGTTGACAACAAGCACTACGGCGTAGACCGCGTTGTTACCGGGTCGGTGGTAAACTCGGCGGGAACAAATGATGTTGTTCCGGTAAAAAGATACACAATCAGAAAGAGTGTTCTTGACGATTGACCTATGGAAAACAAAGTTCCGATGCCATGGTGTGTCACCCAGGCAGTTGTTATCGGATGTGGAGAGTTGGTTATGCATACCATGATGCGGTTCATTAAGTGTAGCAAGGGCGCGACAGCGATTGAGTACGGCCTGATTTGTATTCTGGTTGTGACAGCCATCGTTGCCGGGTTGACAAATTTCGGTAACTCAACTGAAGACGTTTACAAAGTCGTTACCGATAACGTTGTCCAATAACGGTGTGTTTCGTCAGCTTCGATTGCTCGTGGACAATGCGTGAGAAAGCGGTGTTTTGGCAGAGCCTGGTTTGAGCGGCTTTTGCTGGGAGCTGTCTGGAGCCCAAGCTGACAGGTAAACACACTCAAATGTCACTCTGATCCGTTTGTCGTCGTCGGAGAACTTTTCAAAGTAGATTTGTTCCGCCCGCTCGTAGAGTTTTCTGTTCAAAAGCGATACGGGACCTTCCACGTTCAAGGTTGATCCCATCGATCTCAAGTCACCGATCAATGGGCGTAGGGATGAATAGCGTACGACCGAGATTTCGCTGTCGGCTACAGGCAATGCAAAGCCGCACTGTTGCAACAATGAGCCGTATTGTTGGAGTGTGCCGAATGGATCAACGCGCATCGCAGCGCCTCCGGTAATTTCTGTTTCCGCCTCAATGAATGATTGACGCAACTCTTGCAGTGTTTGTGATCCGGGAACCGCTGCCATGAACAATCCATCCGGTTTGAGGGCAAGGCGGATCTGCTGCAGGACAGATGCCAAATTGCCGACCCTGTGCAATCCGAATATTGACGTTATCAAGTCTTGGGATTGTGGTTGTAGCGGCAAGGTTTCAGTGAGCGGGTCCCAGTTTTCGGCGCAACCGGTCTGCGAAAAACCACCAATGCGCCTGACAAGACCATTGCAAATCGATGCTTCCAGCCTGTCTTGCATGGCGTCAAATCGCGACATCACATCTGAACAATTGTTAAACGAGCGGTTTACAACCTCCAGGCGGTCGGAAATCGTTTCTGCTGCAATTCTTGCAAGAAAGTCGGCGTCGGGTTTCCCAATCCTGGCTGCGCGTTGATCGCGAAGCAGACGCAAATGCGAACTGAACCGAAATTTGTGGCTGGTGTTGTCCATGCCGATTTAATAGTCTGTTTGAATGCAGTTTACCAAGCACATTTACGATGTGGCAGGTTTGGTTGGTGGTGCCGTCGCCTCGGTTGTGAATGAGCTTGTCCCTCCCACCTGCCTTACCTGCGACCGAACGGTCATCCGGCAGGGCGGTTGTTGCGCTGAGTGCTGGAACGAGTTGCATTTCATACACGCCCCGATTTGTCCGGTAATGGGAACCCCGTTTCCGGTTGACATGGGTGAAGAGGTTCAAAGTCTTGAAGCGATTTCAGAACCTCCGCCATTTGAACATCTCAGGGCCGCGGTGTTGTACGGCAAGCGGGCACGCCAACTGGTTACTCAGCTAAAATTTTCGGACAGGACCGATCTTGCACCGTGGATGGCGCGATGGATGGAAGTTGCGGGAAAAGAGTTGTTGGAAACCTCTGACGTCGTCGTTCCGGTGCCTTTGCATTTCTATCGCCTTTTGGGGCGCAGGTACAATCAGTCAGCAGAATTGGCCAGGAACATCTGTCGCAACGATCGCAACAAAGGTCCGGTTTTTTGTCCCGACGTGTTGACGCGCCGCCGCAAAACCGAGCAACAAACCGGATTGACGGAATCCCAACGTCAACGCAATGTTGCAGGGGCCTTCGTGGTGCCGGATGAGCAGCTTATTACCATTCAGGGCAAGCGGGTGTTGTTGGTGGATG
Source organism: Rhizobiaceae bacterium (assembly GCA_965230715.1). GTDB lineage: Bacteria > Pseudomonadota > Alphaproteobacteria > Rhizobiales > Rhizobiaceae > JAALLB01. Next base: position 641,622 of record CBDDLK010000001.1, read on the forward strand.
ATGTATACACGACCGGCGCAACAGCCAAAGCAGCGACCCGGGCGCTTTTGCGGGCAAAGGCGGAATGCGTGAAAGTGCTTGTCTTTGCCAAGGTTGAAATTGAACAGGGTTGATCCCCATATCGACTACAAACAGCAAGAGGTTTCCCTATGAAGGATGTTACCATATATACGCGCCAACTATGTGGCTTTTGTTCTGCCGCCAAGGCTTTGCTTGACCGGAAAGGCGTCGAATACACTGAACACGATGCCTCCTATTCCAGAGAGTTGCGCGCGGAAATGATACAAAAGGCAAATGGTGCCAGCACGTTCCCCCAGATATTTGTTGGTGATACCCATGTAGGCGGGTGTGATGACCTTCATGCGCTTGAACATGCCGGAAAGTTGGACGCCTTGTTGGCGGGATAAATACTATGCACGTAGCAGCAATCCAGTTGAGATCGGGTGTTTCAATCGCAGAAAACCTCGACATTGTTTCCGAATTGGCAAGGAAGGCCGCAAGTGATGGGGCGGATTATGTGCAAACCCCGGAAATGACCGGAATTGTCCAGAGTAAACGGAAAGCGCTTTTTGCAGAGATCAAGTTCCAGGATGAAGATATTCTGGTCAATGCGATGTCTGATTTGGCGTCACAACTCGGTATCTGGCTGCATATTGGCTCTCACGCGGTGAAGGTGGATGATGAACGTGCGGCAAACCGGGCTTTTGTTTTCTCTCCTGAAGGCAGGTTGGTCACCACCTACGACAAACTCCACATGTTTGATGTGGACCTGCCCAATGGCGAAAGTTGGCGGGAATCGAAAACCTATCAGCCCGGCAATGTTGCGCGATTGGCAAAGGTCGGCGATGCGACAGTCGGGCTTTCTGTTTGCTATGATTTGCGATTTCCGGAACTTTACAAGCGACAGGCGCAAGGTGGAGCACAGATTTTGACGGTCCCTGCCGCATTTACCAGGCAAACCGGCGAGGCCCATTGGCATGTGTTGCTCAGGTCAAGGGCCATTGAAAATGGAGCTTTCGTAATCGCCGCCGCCCAAGGCGGAAAACACAGCGATGGGCGCGAAACTTACGGACACTCTGTCATCATTGGTCCTTGGGGCGAAGTGATTGCGGAACTCGATCATGATGGGCCGGATGTATTGTCGGCCGAGATTGACCTGACCGAAGTAGCGGAGGCGCGTGCCCGCATACCGAACCTTGCCAATGTGCGCGAGTATGTGCTTCAAGATGCAACCTGATTTTTCAAGCGGGTAAACGGGATGATCAAATATTCATTGATTTGCGATTCTGACCATGAGTTTGAAGCATGGTTTGGTTCAAGCGAGGAGTTTGACAAGCAGACAAAGCGTGGTTTTGTGGAGTGTCCGGTTTGCGGGTCGTCACACGTTGAGAAAATGCTGATGGCACCGTCGGTTTCGGGTACAAGGAAATCGACAGATGCCGAAAACACGCTACCTGTTGCTGCCATGCCGACACCGCCGCAATTGCCGCCTGAGATGGTGGATCAATTCCGTCAGTTCAAAAAACATGTGGAGGCCAATGCGGACAATGTTGGCGAGAAGTTTCCCGAAGAAGCGCGTAAAATCCATTATGGTGAAACCGAAGCGCGCGGAATCTATGGTCAGGCTACGCTTGAAGAGGCAGCGGAACTGTTGGACGAGGGCGTTGGCCTGATGCCGATACCCGAACTGCCTGAAGAAAAAAACTAGGCCGTAAACTCCTAAATCTGATTGAAATCATTTCACTGCCCTCATGGATGGGGTAATTTGGCCTGACATTGGTGTCGGCGCGTCTTTCCATTGTCTCCACAGTCGGAAATACGGTAAACCCGCTTCTGCAGGTTCAATATGTGCAGTTGGTACAGGTGCTTGAAATCGAACGTTTTCAATAACCAGGTTTCGTGTAAGAAAACACATATGAGTCTCGCCCCAATCCTGTTGTCCATCGCACCGGTATTCCTGCTGATCCTGCTTGGAAATATCTTGCAGCGCAACGGCATCCCGGACGTTGATTTCTGGAACATGAATGACCGGCTGGTCTACTGGGTACTGATGCCGAGCCTGTTGTTTTATCGCACTTCGACTGCCGAAGTCAGTTTGGGTTTGGTCAGCAATTTTGCCCTGGCGGTGCTCGGCGGGTTTTTTGCAGTGCTGGCGTTTTCGCTTCTTCTTGTGCGAGTGGCTGGCGTTTCAGGACCGGTCGCCAGTTCGGTTGTTCAGGGTTCGATCCGGCACAACTCGTTTGTGGCCCTGTCGGTGGCTGAACGTTTGTTTGGAACACCGGGCCTGTCGCTGGGGGCGTTGGTGGTTTCCATCCTTATTCCAACGACCAATTTTTGCACGGTGGCAATGATGGTTGCACTTTGCAAGGCAGATCAGGAAACAAGTTTGCTGCACGCCATTTTTCGGGACCTGATGCGCAATCCGTTGATTCTCTCAGTTGTCGGCGGATTTTTGTTTAATGTGTTGGAAGTTGGCGAAGTGCCTGTGCTGCACGAAAGCTTGCGCCTGCTCGGAAGCGCTGCATTGCCAATTGTATTGCTTTGTGTTGGTGCGAACCTGAAATTCGACTCGCTCAAAACTTCACGTTTGCCAATCATGTTGTCGATTTTGGGCAAGTTTTTTGTGTTTCCCCTGGTGACGTTGGTGTTGTCACTTGCAGTCGGGTTTACAGCGATGGAAGCATCGATTGCGTTGTTGTTCAGTGCCGGTTCAACGGCAACCGCTTCCTACTCCCTTGCACGCCAGATGGGCGGTGACGCGCCGCTTATGGCGTCAATAATCACGATTCAAACGGTTTTGGCGTTTGCGTCGATTCCTGCTTGGTTGTTATTGGTCCAGTATCTTTTTAACGTCGCTGCACCGGATTATGACCCCAGGCAGTCAGACGATGCGCTTGCCCAAAACCATATAGTTGACATCCATGTCCCTTGATTTGTTCCATTGATCGGTGAATGGATTATAGAACACACCCGTTCGGTCAATAAGGGTCAAGCCAGCCGCTTCCATTGGCATCTCCAGTTCTTCCGGCTTCACCAATTTGTTGTAGTCATGCGTTCCCCGGGGAAGCCATCGCAGCACGTTTTCTGCCATGAATATTGCGAGCGCGTTTGCCTTTGGTGTTCGGTTGATGGTTGCTACGAACATTAACCCGCCGGGTTTGACCATATGTGAGCAGGCGGTCATGAACATGTTTACGTCGGAGACGTGTTCAACAACTTCCATGTTCAGGACAATGTCAAATTTTTCGTTGGCGGCTTCGAGCTCTTCTGCCGTTTGAGAGCGGTAATCGATCGAAAGGCCTGACTGGGCAGCGTGAATTTTCGCGATCTCTATGTTCGCAGGGGATGCATCCGCGCCGATTACCTGTGCGCCCATTCTGGCCATAGGTTCTGAAAGCAGCCCACCACCGCAACCAATGTCCAGGAACCTCAGATCGGCAAACGCTTTGGGATCATTCATGTCCCGGTCAAAGTTTTCGCAGACTTTTTCCTTGATGTATTGCAAACGCACCGGGTTGAACTTGTGCAAAGGCCGGAACTTGCCAGACGGGTCCCACCATTCTGCTGCCATGGCAGTAAATTTTGCGACCTCGCCATCATCGATAGTGGTCGTGCTGTTCAGTGCTTTGTCTGCCATCGCTCAAGTCTTGGTATGCCACGTGTAAACAACCAGGCCATGATATGGGGCATACCCTTTTCCTTGAGTGCTTTTACACAATATTCCTGAAATTCGGAAGCAGATACGCCCGGATGGACAAATTGTCCATCAGCGTAGCAGATCGAACAATATTTCTTGCTCAAGGTTCCGTCGAGTTCGGTACCTCCGCCGTTTGGATCCTTGTTGAGCGGCATCCCGCAACTTTGACATACATTTGCCATTCCGGATCTCCTCTCCAACAGCAGAATGCTTGGTAATTGGTATGGACACAAGCAACATGATCATGCATAAAGCGTGGACCTAAGTCAATGGTTAGTGAAATGAGAATTGGTGAACTTGCACAAAAAGCAGACATCAGCCGGGACGCAATCCGGCTCTACGAACGGCATGGCCTGATTGCCTCGAATCCAACGCCAACCGAAACCAATTCCTATCGCGACTATCCGGAAGATACGATTTTCACGATTGAACTTATTCGCGAAGCGCAGGCAGCAGGCTTTACACTTGCAGAGCTCAAACGATTTGTAAGTCAGCTCCGTGATCTTGCCCAAAACGACAATGACGGGGAGCGGTTTCTTGAAGGAAAAATCCGTGAAGTCGAAGCGAACATTGAGCGTTCGAAACGGTTCTTGCAGACATTGATCCAGACCCGGGATGCGTTGGCCGCGGCACCTCTTGATGCACACAAACCCCGTGACAGGGACGCGTAAACTCCGTCTTCAGTCGCAATTGCACTGAAATGGATTATCCGCTAGAACCTCGCCAACCCCCCGGCCTGCCGGGGCTTTGTCTTTTTATAGTTTGAATGGATTGGTCTGGTGGCAAGACTTGTCATGAAATTTGGCGGCACTTCGGTGGCCGACCTGGACAGAATTCGCAATGTGGCACGCCACGTCAAGCGCGAGGTCGATGCCGGACATGAAGTTGCTGTTGTTGTCTCGGCCATGGCCGGCAAAACCAACGAACTTGTAGCGTGGACACGCGAAATCAATCCTCTGCATGACGCCCGCGAGTATGACGCGGTTGTGGCTTCAGGCGAACAGGTGACATCTGGCCTCCTGTCAATGGCGCTTCATGCAATCGGTGTCGACGCACGTTCATGGCAGGGTTGGCAGATTCCATTGAAAACGGACAATGCCCATGGGGCCGCGCGCATTGACGAGATTGAATCCGACTTGCTCGTTGAAAGGATTTCCGGCGGACAAGTAGCCGTGATTGCAGGATTTCAGGGGATCGGCCCCGATAACCGAATCGCAACGCTTGGCCGGGGTGGTTCTGACACGTCAGCTGTTGCAATCGCTGCTGCGATCAAGGCAGACCGTTGTGATATCTATACTGATGTGGACGGTGTTTATACAACTGATCCACGGATTGAACCCAAAGCCCGCCGGATGGGTAAAATTTCGTTTGAAGAAATGCTTGAGCTTGCCTCGCTTGGCGCAAAGGTATTGCAGGTTCGCTCAGTGGAAATGGCAATGGTGCATGGGGTCAGAACATTTGTTCGTTCCAGTTTTGATGACCCGGAAGCAATTCAAACAGAAGAGGGGTCGAACCAACCGGTCGGAACCCTGATTTGTGATGAGGATGAAATCGTGGAAAAAGAAGTTGTCACAGGCATTGCGTATACCAAGGATGAGGCGCAGATTTCATTGAGGCGTGTTCCAGACAAACCAGGCGTTTCAGCATCCATTTTCGGGCCACTTTCAGAAGCAAATATCAACGTCGACATGATTGTTCAAAGTGTGTCTGAAGATGGTTCTAGAACAGACATGACATTTACGATCCCGGAAAATGACATGGAGAAAGCCCGCGCGGTGCTTGAGGAACAAAAGGGCACCATCCAGTTTGAACATGTGCAAAGTGACACCGGATTGGCAAAAGTGTCGGTGATCGGCATTGGAATGCGTTCCCATGCAGGTGTTGCTGCGACGGCATTCAAAGCGCTTGCTGACAAAAACATCAACATTCGTGCGATAACCACATCAGAAATAAAGTTTTCGATTCTGATTGATGCTGATGCCGTTGAGTTTGCTGTCAGGACACTGCATGGGGTCTACGGACTCGATACCTGATTGAATTAAAGATTTTCATTCCCATCTGTGTGGAAGAGGGATTGCCGAAATGTTAGCTTGTTGACATGGGGACCAACATCAAGGGGCCAAACGCGCTGTTGAGGCAGTTGCGCCAGATCATGGCGGAGCCGCTGGAGCCGCAGGATCGTCTCGATACCATTGTTAAGAATATTGCGGAAGCCATGGATGGCGAGGTCTGCTCGGCCTATGTGTTGCGGTCTGACAACCTTCTTGAACTGTACGCAACCCGTGGACTACGTTCTGAATCCGTTCATGTGTCAATGTTGCGCGTTGGCCAGGGATTGGTGGGTACGATTGCGGCCACCGCAAGGTTCCTGAACCTTTCGCAAGCGCAAAAGCACCCTGCTTTTGCCTATCTTCCTGAAACCGGCGAAGAAGTTTACAACGCGTTTTTGGGGGTCCCGATCCTGCGTGCAGGAAGGGTGTTGGGTGTTCTTGTTGTCCAAAACAAGGAACACCGTGTCTATACACAGCAGGAAATCGAAGCGCTTGAAACCATTGCGATGGTGCTAGGGGAACTGATTGCGACCGGCGAACTTGAGGGGCTTTCATCGCAGAATGTAACCCTGGACCAGAGCCGCCCGCTCCAGGTTGAGGGCGTAGGGTTGTCTGACGGGATTGGTCTTGGTTATGTGATCCTGCATGAACCGCGCGTAGTTGTTACCAGCTTGTTCAATGAAAAAGTCGAGGATGAACTTGAGCGACTGAGGGAAGCGCTTATCAAGGTTCAGGTTTCCCTTGACGTGTTGTTTCAAAATGGCGGTGTTCCCAGCGAGGGTGAACACCGTGATGTGTTGGAAGCTTACAGGATGTTTGCCCAGGACCGTGGTTGGAACCGGCGGATGGAAGAGGCGGTAAAGGCAGGGCTCACAGCTGAAGCGGCAGTCGAGAAAGTGCAGAACGACAACCGGGCGCGGATGATGCGCATACCTGATCCTTATCTAAGGGACAGGTTGAGCGATTTTGATGATCTGGCAAACCGTCTGCTGCGAGAACTGGTCGGCAAGGAACTCGCCGCAGATGCCAAGCGTTTCGAGGGGGATCATGTGATCGTTGCGCGCAACATGGGTGCTGCGGAACTGCTTGAATACAACAATTCCAGACTGCGTGGATTGGTGCTTGAGGATGCGGCCCCCACTTCTCATGTCGTTATTGTTGCCCGGGCATTGGGAATTCCGGTCGTTGGCCAGTTGGTTGATTTTGTCTCCAATGCAGAAAGCGGAAACTCGATCATTGTCGATGGTGACGAGGGGATCGTTTCGCTACGGCCGCCGCTCAACATCGAATCCGCCTATGTTGAAAAACTGAAGTTTCTGGCTGGCCGGCAAAAGCAGTATGAGAAGCTGCGCCGTGATCGTGCAGTCACCAAAGATGGCACCGAGATTACCATCAACATGAATGCCGGACTATTAATGGATTTACTGGAATTGGAAGAGTCCGGAGCGGACGGGGTAGGCCTGTATCGCACCGAGCTCCAGTTCATGGTGGCGTCGTCCTTGCCAAGGCCCGGCGAACAGGAAGAATTATATCGCAGGATATTAGATGAGGCTGGTGACAAGCCCGTTACGTTTAGGACCCTTGATATTGGCGGTGACAAGGTGCTCCCTTATCTGAAAATGACGCATGAGGAAAATCCGGCGCTTGGGTGGCGTGCGATCCGGTTGTCGCTGGACAGGCCTGCCTTGCTTAGGTCGCAGGTCAGGGCAATGTTGAGAGCCGCCGCAGGTCGGAACCTCAGGTTCATGTTGCCCATGGTCTCGGAAGTGTGGGAGTTGCGGCAGGTTCGCGACCTTGTGCGGCGTGAAGTGGAGCAACAGACCCGCTTTGGACATGAAATGCCGCTTGCATTGGAAATCGGTTGCATGTTGGAAGTCCCAAGCCTGCTTTATCAGCTGGATGAGCTTATGCAGGAGGCAGATTTTGTTTCTGTGGGGTCTAATGACCTGTACCAATTTGCCTTGGCGTGTGACCGTGGAAACCCCAAACTGGCGGCCCGATACAGTCCGGTTCCAAGATCTTTCCTGCGCATCCTTGATCAGATTCGCAAAAAAGCTGAAGAGCATGGAACGCCTTTGGCGCTTTGCGGGGAAATGGCAGGACGACCTTTGCAGGCAATGGCATTGCTAGGGCTGGGTTACCGCTCGATATCCATGTCGCGCGCTGCCATAGGTCCGGTAAAGGCAATGCTCCGGGAACTTGATCTGGGAGCCTTGCAGCCGGTATTGCAGGAAGCATTGGAGAATGTTTCTGCGGATCAAACCATGATCGAACTGTTGTCCGATTTTGCCGACAAGCATGGCATTCCCTGTTAGGTTACAGGTTCCGATAATTCCGACTTCAACTTGCTTACTTGATAATCCCGAAAATTAGCGTATCTCTGCGAACATGCTCGTACAGGAAAAACTAGACCAGATGCTGGACCGCCATGCTGCCATTGAATCCCAGATGGCAGAAGGGCCGGACCCTGAAACCTATGTGAAACTGGCTTCGGAGCATTCCGAACTTGAGCCGGTTGTTAAAAAGATTCGCGAATTCAATGAGGCGAATGCAAATCTTGCCGACGCGCTGGAATTGCTGGACGACGGTGAGACTGATGCTGAAATGCGGGAACTGGCGGAGCTGGAGCGCGACGAAGCAAAAGGAATTATCGCAGCATGTGAGGAAGAGCTGAAAGTATTGTTGCTGCCCAGGGACGCGGCGGACTCGAAAGGTTGTATTCTGGAAATACGGGCCGGGACGGGTGGTTCCGAAGCGGCATTGTTTGCCGGTGATTTGTTTCGGATGTATGAGCGATATGCGGCAGAAAAAGGCTGGAAAGTAGAGGTGCTTTCTGAAAGCGCCGGTGAAGTTGGCGGCTACAAGGAAATTGTTGCGTCGATTAACGGGCGCGGCGCGTTCGCAAAGATGAAGTTTGAGTCTGGCGTACACCGGGTTCAACGCGTGCCGGAAACAGAATCCCAGGGAAGGGTGCATACTTCTGCTGCCACAGTTGCAGTGCTGCCGGAGGCGGAAGACATTGATGTTGAAATCCGGAACGATGACATTCGCATTGATACGATGCGGGCGTCAGGCGCCGGGGGTCAGCATGTGAACACCACCGATTCTGCGGTTCGCATTACCCATATTCCGTCAGGCATTGTGGTAACTTCTTCGGAAAAATCACAACACCAAAACCGGGCAAATGCCATGAAAACGCTACGTGCCCGCCTGTATGACATGGAACGCACCAAGGCTGATCAGGAACGGGCGGATGCGCGCAAGGGGCAGGTCGGTAGCGGGGACCGCTCGGAGCGAATCCGGACATATAATTTTCCCCAGGGAAGGTTGACAGATCATCGTATCAACCTGACACTTTACAAGCTTGATCGCCTGATCATGGGTGAGGGACTTGATGAAGTGCTTGATGCACTGATCACTGACCACCAGGCAAGCCAACTGGCAGCCATGGAAGAAGATGCCTGACCGGATGCAAGTTGCCGGATTGCTTGCAAACGCAGAGCACATATTAAAAGACAACGCGATTGCTGACCCCAGACTTGATGCGCGCCTGTTGTTGCAACATATTCTTGATGTTTCTCATGCCAGACTGATCTCAATGATTGACGAGCATCCAAGCGCTGAGCAAGTCGAAAGGTATTACAAAGCTGTCTCGCGGCGTTCGTGTGGTGAACCCGTGCACCGGATTTTGGGAAAGCGAGAGTTCTTTGGCCGCGAGTTTCAACTTTCCGAAGATACACTTGTCCCAAGGCCGGAAACAGAAATTCTCGTTGAAGCTGTCATCGAATTGCACAATCAGCGTGGAACTCCTGCCAGAATTCTGGAAATTGGTGTTGGCAGCGGTGCAATATCGGTCTCACTGGCGTGTGCGTTGCGGGAAAGCACCTTTGTGGCCACAGATATTTCTGAAGATGCGTTGGCAACCGCTCAAAACAATGCGTCCCAGTATTCGGTGGCAAACCGAATTGAGTTCGTTTTTTCGGGTCTTTTTGAAAATGTCACCGGGTTGTTTGACCTGATTGTGTCGAATCCGCCCTATATCCCTACTAAAGAAATAGCAAAGCTCGATCGGGAAGTTAAGGATCACGATCCTCGCTTGGCGCTTGACGGCGGCGCAAACGGTTTGGACTTCTATAGAGCGATATTCGATACAGGTCGGAATTTTCTGTGTGAAAACGGCGCCATTGTGGTCGAGTTCGGCATTGGTCAGGCAAGCGCCCTGCGCATCTTGGCAAGTCAATGCGGTCTCGAAGTTGTCAATATACGTAATGACTTGTCCGGAATAGAAAGAGTGATGGAACTGCGCCGGTCCAGCTAATTGTTAACCCAGTTTCACCTAGTTTTTTCCGAACATGCATTTTTGTCTTGGATTCTCGGCACTAAGTCTGTATTCACTACATTACAGCCAATCGAACAATTCGATTCGCAAGACTTCCGTGAAATTTGTGATGGCGCGACATTTGGGGGCCAAACGGTAAAGTCGCAAATGCGTAGGGCTGTTTAGCAACATTGCATGATGCGTTGCAGCAGGAAAATGAGAAATCTGAACTGATTTTAACATCATCGTACAGTAGGTAATTGATGAGAAACTCTCACCAGAAGTCGCGTTCACGTGGACGCAATCGTAAACCGCAAAATCCATTGTCCCGTAATTACGAGAGCAATGGGCCAGACGTAAAAATTCGCGGAAATGCTGGTCATATTGCGGAAAAATATGCATCGCTGGCACGTGATGCACTCTCCAATGGCGATACCGTGATGGCGGAAAACTATCTGCAACATGCCGAGCATTATAATCGCATTGTCGCAACAGCGCAGGCACAGCGGGCTGAAGAGCAGTTGGCGAACGAGAAAGCGCAAGCCGCACAGCAGCAGAATGAGGAAAAAACCTCTGAGGGCGATGCAGGTGTATCCGCTGATGGGGAAACATCAAATGAAACGCAAGGCGAGGAATCACAAGCCAAGCCTCGTCGTAACGGACGAGGACGCAAACCGCGTGCTGCAGCAGAAGCGAATGATAATGCTCAGGAACACGTTGCGAATGGTGAAAGCGGTGCTGCGAAGAATGTCGCAGATACCTCTGCCGAAGCTGTTGCGGTTGAAACAATTTCCGAGGATGCAGCAAAATTACCTGAGAATCTTACCGCAGGATTTTTGAGCGACGACGCCTGAACGTGGCATCGTTTCCCCTTTAAATCGCTATTGACGACTCCTATATCTGTTTCAATGGTTCGCCGCTTTTGGGAGCCAGATCCATACGCTTGCCCATGCTGAGTTTTTGGGTGGTCAAGTCAAAGGAGTACAGACATGGATATTGAAAAATACACCGACCGGATGAAGGGATTCATCCAGTCAGCGCAGTCTTTGGCGCTTTCTTCCGGGCATCAGCAGTTTCTGCCCGAACACCTTCTAAAAGTTCTGATCGAAGATCCTGAAGGTCTTGCTGCAGGTTTGATTGACCGAAGCAATGGCGATTCAAAACGGGCGCTTCAACAAGTCGAAAAATCACTTGCCGGACAACCTGCTGTTGAAGGCGGGAACGGTCAGCTTTATTTGTCGCCGGCGTTTGCCAAGGTAACAGCAATGGCAGAGGACCTGGCGAAAAAAGCTGGCGATTCATTCGTTACTGTCGAGCGTGTGTTGCTCGCATTGGCAATGGAAAAATCTTCTCCGACCTCGAAAATCTTGACCGAAAGCGGGGTAGAGGCAAAATCCTTGAACAAGGTGATCAATGATATGAGAAACGGTAAAACTGCAGATAGCGCAAATGCTGAAGCTGCATATGATGCATTGAAAAAATATGCCCGCGACCTGACGGAAGACGCTCGCGAGGGCAAACTTGATCCGGTTATCGGCCGTGAGGAGGAAATCAGACGGTCCATTCAGGTTCTCTCGCGCCGAACCAAAAACAATCCGGTCCTTATTGGGGAACCCGGAGTGGGCAAGACCGCGATTGCAGAAGGACTGGCTTTGCGGATTGTAAATGGTGATGTACCTGAAAGCCTTAAGAACAAGCAGTTGCTTGCTCTGGACATGGGAGCGCTGATTGCGGGTGCGAAATATCGCGGGGAGTTTGAAGAACGGCTGAAAGCTGTGCTTGGCGAGGTAGAATCTGCCAACGGCAAGATCATTCTGTTTATCGATGAAATGCATACACTCATTGGTGCAGGTGCCGGCGAAGGCTCCATGGACGCGTCCAATCTGTTGAAACCGGCACTGGCGCGCGGGGAACTTCATTGTGTTGGTGCTACCACGCTTGATGAGTACCGCAAGCACGTGGAAAAGGACGCGGCGTTTGCCCGTCGCTTTCAAACGGTGTTTGTTTCCGAGCCGGATGTCGCAGACACCATCTCGATTCTCCGGGGCATCAAGGAAAAATACGAATTGCACCACGGAATCAGGATCAGTGACTCGGCTTTGGTCTCTGCAGCCAATTTGTCGAACCGCTATATTACCGACCGGTTTTTGCCAGACAAGGCGATTGACCTGATGGATGAGGCTGCATCGCGCATTCGTATGCAGGTGGATTCAAAGCCTGAGGAACTGGATGAACTTGACCGTCGTCTTATTCAGTTGAAGATTGAACGCGAAGCATTGTCGAAAGAAACCGACAAAGGGTCGGTTGAGCGTTTGGCGTCATTGGAGAAAGAAGTCGCTGATCTTCAGGAAAAATCCGATGCGCTTACCACCCGCTGGGAACAGGAGAAGCAAAAGCTTTCTGGTGCCCAAAACCTCAAGGAACAGTTGGAGCAAGCACGAACTGAGCTGGAACAGGCACAGCGAAACGGCGACTTGGCCCGTGCAGGAGAACTGGCTTATGGTTCAATTCCCGAACTGGAAAAACAGATATCAGAGATGGAGAATGGTGCTGAGGAGAAGCAGACCGCGTGATGGTTGATGAAACGGTTTTGCCAAACCATATCGCGAGTGTTGTTTCCAGATGGACCGGTGTGCCTGTGGAGAAAATGCTGGAAGGTGAGCGCGACAAGCTGCTGCGCATGGAAGACGAGTTGGCGAAGCTGGTCGTCGGACAAGGCAAAGCGGTCCAATCTGTGTCCCGCGCGGTGCGTCGTGCACGGGCAGGGTTGCAGGATCCGTCCCGTCCGATCGGTTCATTCATGTTTCTTGGACCAACGGGTGTCGGCAAAACTGAACTGACCAAAGCATTGGCTGACTTTCTTTTTGATGACAGTTCAGCGATGATCCGCATCGACATGTCAGAGTATATGGAAAAACATTCCGTTGCCCGTTTGATCGGGGCTCCTCCTGGCTATGTGGGCTATGATGAAGGTGGTGCACTGACCGAGGCGGTGCGTCGTCGACCCTATCAGGTCGTGTTGTTTGACGAGATCGAAAAAGCCCACCCGGATGTTTTCAATGTGTTGCTTCAGGTGCTGGATGATGGTCGTTTGACAGATGGTCAGGGCCGTACGGTTGATTTTTCCAACACGATCATCGTCATGACCTCGAACATGGGCGCTGAGTTCCTTGTGGCATTGGAAGATGACAAGGACGCCGGTGACGTGCATGAGCAGGTCATGAGCGTTGTGCGCTCGCACTTCAGACCGGAGTTTTTGAACCGTATCGATGATGTCATATTGTTTGAACGGCTCAAGAAGTCTGACATGGCTGCGATTGTCGAAATCCAGTTGCGCCATTTGAGGAAACTGTTGGAGGACAGGCGCATTACGATTTCTATGGAAGAAGAAGCGATCAATTGGCTTGCCGATAAGGGATACGATCCGGCCTATGGTGCACGCCCGTTGAAGCGAGTAATCCAAACCGAACTTCAGGATCCGCTTGCCGAACAAATTCTTGCCGGTGACATTCACGATGGTATGGAGGTCAAAATAGAGGCGTCTGGCTGCCGTCTGGCTAACGGGCAGGTCAAAAGTTCTCGAAGCTGATAACGATGCGGAGAAGGATGCCGCTTAAGGAGAAGTTGACGACCAATGTGGGCCGTGCTTTTTGCGGCCCATCGCGCTATGAGCAAAAGAGCGGATGAAACCACTGTTACTTCCAATCGCTGTTTCAAGAGGTGACAAGGTCAGATTCGTTTCACCCGCGAGCTATTAAACAGGCAGAACTTTGAACGGCAACCGGACTTGCCGACAATGATCAATGACGATTTGAAAAAACCGCTGCGTAGCAATTTCTCTCGCAAGATGCCTGAGATATTGCTGAAATGGCTGGTTGGCTCAGCGACATTACGGTGCTCAGCGGCGCCTTGCCTAGCATTCACGGGACACTTTATGTTGACCAGAATGGCGAATTGGAAAAGAGAAATCTGGAACTGTTGCTTGGCTATATCACTGGGCATGGTGCTATCTTTTGGCTTCGCACCGTTTCAGGAATGTAGAATCGGGAATCTGGGGCTTGCCACAGGAGCAGCAACCAGATTGCCAGCCTCGCATTGATCGAGCAAAGATGGTCAACAGGGTAGGCTTCACAACTCAGCCATCGAGGGTTCCATTTTTTCAAGCATTGAGTGTTCCGTTAGGAACGAGCAGAATTTCTTCGGCGATTTGCGATACAGCGATTTCTTCGGCGATTTGCGCGACACGCTCCGGGTTAACCGAGCGTTCTGCATAGGCGCGCAGGCCAAAAATGTCGGACTGGAGTCTGGACGCCAACAGCACAGTATCAAGACCCTGATCGATAAGGCCCATAGATTGTGCTTGCCGAAATGCATCGGCGAAACCGCTCTCCACTTTTTGTATCAGGGTTTCAGTATGGTCTTTCAGTTCCGGGTTTGTGTGGGTGGTTTCAAGCATGGTTTTGACCAGCATACAGGCATTGGAGGCCTTTTCGCCGGATATGCCAGAACCTAGGTTGCGGACATGGGCCGCGAGGCCGGCAATGGGGGTTTCCGCATTTTCAAGCGTCTTTGATAGTTGCTGCACCGACTTTTCGGCGTAGCGTTCAAGTGTTTGGCAAAACAACGCATCCTTTGAACCGAATGCCGCGTAGATTGACCCGGGTCGCATATCGAGCGCAAGCTCCAGGTCCTTTAAAGAGGTTCCGTTGAAACCTCTTTTCCAGAACAGTCGCATCGCTTTTTCAAGCACGTCTTCCTTGTCGAAACCGGCGGTTCTTGCCATTGCACCTGATTGCCTCAACCATGTTTTTGAATGATCGCTCAAAAATATAGTTGAAATTGCTGGCAAGTAAAGCTATGTCATTTTTGAGCGATCATTCAAGAATTGAGGAACATGACATGACAGACTTTACAATCTACACACTGGAATCATCTCCTGAGGAAAGCAGGCCGTTTCTTGAGGATTCAAACAAGGCGTTTGGACGTGTGCCCGGCCTGCACGGTATCATGGCCGAAGCCCCTGCGTTGCTAGATGGCTACAAATACCTGCATACCCTGTTTGCCAAGAATACGAGCTTTGACAAGGACGAACTGACGGTGGTTTGGCAAACCATTAATGTTGAGCATGAGTGTCATTACTGCGTTCCTGCCCATACAGGCATCGCCAAGATGATGAAAGTTGACGATGAAATATCAAATGCGCTGCGCGACGAAACCCCTTTGCCGAATGAGCATCTTGAAGCCCTGAGAACCTTTACATTGCAAGTCGTCCGTCAACGCGGTGACGTCAGCAATGAACAGGTTGAGGCATTCCTTGCAGCAGGCTATACAAAACGGCAAGTTCTCGAAGTCATTTTGGGTGTGGCACAAAAAGTCATGTCGAACTACACAAACCATCTTGCCCAAACACCTTTGGATGCAGTCAACGAAAAGTTTTCCTGGCAAAAAAACAAATAGGAAGCCTTTGATCACCATTGAAGAATACGACACGTTCTGTGCATCACTGCCCGCCGCAGAGCGTGTCATTCAATGGGGCGGTTCCCATGTATGGAAAGTTGGCGGTCAGAAGGTGTTTGCAATTGCCGGCTGGTCGGATGGCGAATTTCCGTTTGTTACCTTTAAGTGCAGCCCGCAGAGTTATGAAATCATGAAGTCCCAACCGGGTCTTCGCCCTGCACCCTATCTGGCTTCACGTGGCATGAAATGGATACAAATGACGTCGGTTGAAACCCTGAGTGTTGACGACCTGAAAACCTATATCCGGGAATCGCATCGCTTGGCTTCACTGAACCTGAGCAAGAAACTGCAAAACGAACTGGGTTTAAACCAGGGCAACTAAGCCGTTTGCCGAGAGTGGTTTTATCGGCATCAGTTCAATGCCAGTTGCCGTGACGAGTTTTTCTTCTCCAGCAATGAATCGATGCGGTCACGCTCGGTTTCGAATGCTATCAGGTCTTCACCCTTCAAAACACGTCCCTTGGGTAGACGGATCCTCATGGGGTCAACCGGGCGATTGTTTACATGAACTTCATAATGAAGGTGTGGCCCTGTAGAATACCCCGTAGACCCGAGATACCCGATGATCTGTCCCTGACGTACGCGAACACCGGGTTTAATACCTTTGGCAAATGCCGTCTGGTGCAGATAGTATGTCTGGTAACCGTTCGCGTGTCTCAAGATGGTGCGCTTTCCGCTACCGCCGGCCCAGGCGGCTTTCTCAACAACACCATTGCCAGCGGCAATGATGGGAGTTCCCCGTGGCGCTGCCCAATCTACTCCGGAATGCAGTTTTCGAATACCGGATATCGGATGTCTTCGCATACCAAAACCACTGGTGAAGCGGCTGTTTGGAACGGGCTGGCGAAGCAGGAACTTCTTGGCGCTCTTGCCCGCTTCGTCATAAAAATCGACAATCCCGGTTGCAGGGTCTCTGTAGCGGTAGTATTTTTTCTTCAGGTTTCCGATCCTGATCCCGGTATACAGGATTTCCGATGCTTCGGTTGGTTTTTGTTTGCCATCTTCAAGTGACACAAACAGTTCCAGCGAGTCATCGGGTGTTACCCGGCTTTTAAAATCCACATCGAAAGCAAATATCCGTACCAGAGAATCTGCAAGTTCGTTGTTAAATCCCTTCGAAAGGGCCGTGCGGTAAATTGCGTCATACACGGTCGGCAGGTTTTCGAACTGAATCTGAGGGCCCTGTGGAAGAGTGGCCAATTGTTGTTCCAACAACGCTGGCGGCTGGGAATATACAATGGCGTTGTCGTCTGTGCGGGCCATCGTGACCAGATGTGTTGGTCCGCGATAAACACTTATTCGTTCAATCGAACTTGTATTGGCGCCGTCTTCATTGAATTTGTGGTGAAACCAAACGTGAAGCCGGTCACCTGTCCGGATTGTGTCGGTACCAAGGTCGCTGGCAAGGGCGCTCTGAATACTCACTGCTTCTTCCAGCGACAGGCCATTTTGCTGCAAAATTGCGGAAATCGTAACGCTGTCGCGAATGTTGATGGTACGTTCCTCGTAACGAGCTCCGGAGTATTTTAGTGGGTTGTTGCGCAGCAGTACCGAGACATTCTCAGCGGTGATTGTGAAATCGCCAGTACCGGGTGCATTGAATTGATTTGAACCAAACCGGTCCGAATTAAAATACGAAAGCGCAGAAACATATTCACCACCCGAACCAAGATTGCTGGCAAGTGCCATTACTTGATTGATAATTTGCTGATCGTTTTTCTGTCGAAGCATGTTCCCTGTAATTTGCTGATAAGGAAAGGGCATTACATTTAACGAAATTTCGCCCTGTACATCTGCGCCATAGATATTTGCATCAGACTTGGCGACAATGGTTTCCTTGCTGGATTCGGAAAATACCCTGAGCGCGTCGAACTTGGGATAGTCCGGTATTCGACCTGGGTCTGATGCAAGTGATGAACCTATGCTCAGAAACGGTTTCTGCCGAACCACATTCCGGTCGCCTTCGCGAATTAGTGTTGAAACCATCATGACGTCGTTTGTCTGGTTCTGGATCTTCGCGTTAAGGCCCGGATGATTGCCTTTCGGGGCAAGCGTGTCCAAAGCGTCCGTGCTGGTTCCCATGGTTTGGGCAGTGACGGTGAGTTGTTCCCTTCCCTCGAACGCTGCAAACAATGCACCGCCCATTAAAAGCAATGAGGTTACGCCCACTACAAACGCACTCGCCAGCCAGCGATTGCTGATCTGTCGTTTCTCCGGTTGCTTCTCATGTCTGGACGCCAGCAAAGGTTCCTGGTCACCCAAAAATTCAGCTTCTGTGAGTGTGGTTGAATCCATCCAATTCGTATCGCTTTATCGTCGGGTCAATTTATCCATTGCACGTGTGTTTGCAAAGCAATGGGGCATGAATTTGCCAAAAAATTAATTGTTGCTTAACATGGTTATAAGCTGTTGTTTTCTTAGATGTTTTTGTATGCGCAATCCAGCCACGGAATTTTTGTCAAAAAAACTTCATGTTTTTTCCAAAATCCGGTTGACAGTAAGAGTGGGTTGAGAATATATACCCTCCACAACGAGGGCGGAGCGCCGCTGGCGGCGACACAGTTCGCTCTCTTGTTACCCAAATAGAGACTGGCACATTGTGCGTGTTTCAATCGGCTGAGATGCAGGCGATGCCTTGTTTTGTCAGTCACGAAGTGGTTTCACTTCGGTTCTTTGAAAATTGAATATGATAGAAAGAGAAACGTGGTTGGCGATGCCCTGCGATCATGGCACCATTTCCTTTGTGGTGTGCATGTTTACAGAGACTTTGGCGGATCACGTTTCGAGAATGTTACTTTATATAATCATGGATCAGGCTTCGGCCTGAAAAATGGTGTGTTATGTAAGTTCTCGTCAATTCGTCGGCTGTTCACACGGCCGACAAATGCGTGACCAGGTCGTTGCACTTTCCGCAACGATTTATTGAAGCCAATCAAAATCTCAATTCAAACCTGAGAGTTTGATCCTGGCTCAGGACGAACGCTGGCGGCAGGCTTAAGACATGCAAGTCGAACGCCCCTTCGGGGGAGTGGCAGACGGGTGAGTAACGCGTGGGAACCTACCCAGTTGTACGGAACAACACAGAGAAATTTGTGCTAATACCGTATACGCCCTATGGGGGAAAGATTTATCGCAATTGGATGGGCCCGCGTTTGATTAGCTAGTTGGTGAGGTAATGGCTCACCAAGGCGACGATCAATAGCTGGTCTGAGAGGATGATCAGCCACACTGGGACTGAGACACGGCCCAGACTCCTACGGGAGGCAGCAGTCGGGAATATTGGACAATGGGGGAAACCCTGATCCAGCCATGCCGCGTGTGTGATGAAGGCCCTAGGGTTGTAAAGCACTTTCAACGGTGAAGATAATGACGGTAACCGTAGAAGAAGCTCCGGCTAACTTCGTGCCAGCAGCCGCGGTAATACGAAGGGAGCTAGCGTTGTTCGGAATTACTGGGCGTAAAGCGCACGTAGGCGGGCTATTAAGTCAGAGGTGAAATCCCGGGGCTCAACCCCGGAACTGCCTTTGATACTGGTAGTCTTGAGTTCGAGAGAGGTGAGTGGAATTCCGAGTGTAGAGGTGAAATTCGTAGATATTCGGAGGAACACCAGTGGCGAAGGCGGCTCACTGGCTCGATACTGACGCTGAGGTGCGAAAGTGTGGGGAGCAAACAGGATTAGATACCCTGGTAGTCCACACCGTAAACGATGGATGCTAGCCGTTGGGCAGTTTACTGTTCAGTGGCGCAGCTAACGCATTAAGCATCCCGCCTGGGGAGTACGGTCGCAAGATTAAAACTCAAAGGAATTGACGGGGGCCCGCACAAGCGGTGGAGCATGTGGTTTAATTCGAAGCAACGCGCAGAACCTTACCAGCCCTTGACATCCCGATCGCGGTTAGTGGAGACACTTCCCTTCAGTTCGGCTGGATCGGTGACAGGTGCTGCATGGCTGTCGTCAGCTCGTGTCGTGAGATGTTGGGTTAAGTCCCGCAACGAGCGCAACCCTCGCCATTAGTTGCCAGCATTTAGTTGGGCACTCTAATGGGACTGCCGGTGATAAGCCGGAGGAAGGTGGGGATGACGTCAAGTCCTCATGGCCCTTACGGGCTGGGCTACACACGTGCTACAATGGTGGTGACAATGGGCAGCGAGACCGCGAGGTCGAGCTAATCTCCAAAAACCATCTCAGTTCGGATTGTTCTCTGCAACTCGAGAGCATGAAGTTGGAATCGCTAGTAATCGTAGATCAGCATGCTACGGTGAATACGTTCCCGGGCCTTGTACACACCGCCCGTCACACCATGGGAGTTGGGTTTACCCGAAGGCAGTGCGCTAACTTTTGAGGCAGCTGACCACGGTAGGCTCAGCGACTGGGGTGAAGTCGTAACAAGGTAGCCCTAGGGGAACCTGGGGCTGGATCACCTCCTTTCTAAGGATATTCCCTTATTGACTTCGGTCTTATCGGAATTCTTAAGAACAAAAGGTTCATCCAAGTCACGGATGTACCGACTTACAGTAGCAGGCTCGCCACCTTCGTTTCTCTTTCTGCAGTAAATTACATGCTCGTGCCGGGCCTTGTTGATAGGCCATTATGGCTTTTGCAAAATATGGGCCGGTAGCTCAGTTGGTTAGAGCGCACGACTGATAATCGTGAGGTCGGAAGTTCAAATCTTCCTCGGCCCACCATTTCCTTGTTCGTCTTCGGGTGAAAATGGGGCTGTAGCTCAGTTGGGAGAGCGGTAGCTTTGCAAGCTTCAGGTCGTCGGTTCGATCCCGTCCAGCTCCACCATTTCACAGAAGGTTGTGGTTGTTGGATGGTAGTTTACTGTTAGAAAACAAAAGTTTGCATTCATTCGTGAGTGCTTGTTCAATTCCATCGTCAAGAGAAGATACGCCCAGATACCGGATTTCCGGTATGCGGCAGTGCATTTGCCATGTGCTGTCATATGTTTGTGAGCCTAACCGCTGCAACTGGGTCTATCTCGTGAAACTGGTCTTTCTAGATTTCAGGTGTTGTTCGCTACGTTGAAGCTTGCACGGCTTCGCCGGTTCCGGCGAATGACTATTCCGCCTGAAATCTAAGAAAAATCATTGTTGAATTCATTTGAATGAATATCGGCAATGAGAATGATCAAGTGTCTAAAGGGCATTTAGTGGATGCCTTGGCATACACAGGCGATGAAGGACGTGATACGCTGCGATAAGCGTCGAGGAGCTGCGAATAAGCTTTGATCCGACGATTTCCGAATGGGGAAACCCATCCTTGATTACTGTAACTGCGAGGTCGCAAGACCTTGTCTTCCGGCTTCGGATTTACAGTGATCGTCATAAGGATATCTTATTCTGAATACATAGGGATAAGAGGCGAACGCAGGGAACTGAAACATCTAAGTACCTGTAGGAAAGGAAATCAACCGATACTCTGCTAGTAGCGGCGAGCGAACGCGGACCAGGCCAGTAACAAAAGTGATGCAACCGGAACCGTTTGGAAAGACGGGCCATAGTGGGTGATAGCCCCGTACGGGTAATATATCTTTTGTTCTCGAGTAGGGCGGGACACGTGAAATCCTGTCTGAACGTGGGGGGACCACCCTCCAAGCCTAAGTACTAGTGTATGACCGATAGCGAACCAGTACCGTGAGGGAAAGGTGAAAAGTACCCCGACAAGGGGAGTGAAAGAGTACCTGAAACTGGATGCCTACAAACAGTCGGAGCCCGCAAGGGTGACGGCGTACCTTTTGTATAATGGGTCAACGACTTAGTTTAACTAGCAAGCTTAAGCCGATAGGTGTAGGCGCAGCGAAAGCGAGTCTTAATAGGGCGAATAGTTAGTTGAATTAGACCCGAAACCGAGTGATCTAGCTATGGGCAGGTTGAAGGTGCGGTAACACGCACTGGAGGACCGAACCCACGCATGTTGCAATATGCGGGGATGACCTGTTGCTAGGGGTGAAAGGCCAATCAAACTCGGAAATAGCTGGTTCTCTGCGAAATCTATTTAGGTAGAGCGTCAGACGAATACTCCAGGGGGTAGAGCACTGGATGGGCTAGGGGGACCCAACGTCTTACCAAACCTAACCAAACTCCGAATACCTGGAAGTACTATCTGGCAGACACACTGCGGGTGCTAACGTCCGTAGTGGAGAGGGAAACAACCCTGACCGCCAGTTAAGGTCCCTAAGTTATGGCTAAGTGGGAAAGGAAGTGAAGATCCCAAAACAACCAGGATGTTGGCTTAGAAGCAGCCATCATTTAAAGAAAGCGTAACAGCTCACTGGTCTAAATAAGGGTCTTTGCACCGAAAATGTAACGGGGCTAAAGCCATACACCGAAACTGC
Source organism: Rhizobiaceae bacterium (assembly GCA_965230715.1). GTDB lineage: Bacteria > Pseudomonadota > Alphaproteobacteria > Rhizobiales > Rhizobiaceae > JAALLB01. Next base: position 663,543 of record CBDDLK010000001.1, read on the forward strand.
GGGTGTGCGTAAGCACGCGGTAGCAGAGCGTTCTGTAAGCCTGTGAAGGGAGACTCGTGAGAGCTCCTGGAGGTATCAGAAGTGCGAATGTTGACATGAGTAACGATAAAGGGGGTGAGAGACCCCCTCGCCGAAAGTCCAAGGGTTCCTGCTTAAAGTTAATCTGAGCAGGGTTAGTCGGCCCCTAAGTCGAGGCAGAAATGCGTAGACGATGGGAATGAGGTTAATATTCCTCAACCTGGGAGTAGTGACGGATGCTGTAAGTTGTTTCCACTTATTGGATTGTGGAGGCTGCGAAGGTGTTCCAGGAAATAGCTCTCCCGTATAGACCGTACCCCAAACCGACACAGGTGGACAGGTAGAGCATACTAAGGCGCTTGAGAGAACTACGTTGAAGGAACTCGGCAAATTACACGCGTAACTTCGGGATAAGCGTGACCTCGATCGGGCAACCGTGAAGAGGTGGCACAGACCAGGGGGTGGCGACTGTTTATCAAAAACACAGGGCTCTGCGAAGTTGCAAAACGACGTATAGGGTCTGACGCCTGCCCGGTGCTGGAAGGTTAAGAGGAGAGGTGCAAGCCTTGAATCGAAGCCCCAGTAAACGGCGGCCGTAACTATAACGGTCCTAAGGTAGCGAAATTCCTTGTCGGGTAAGTTCCGACCTGCACGAATGGCGTAACGACTTCCCCGCTGTCTCCAACGTAGACTCAGTGAAATTGAATTCCCCGTGAAGATGCGGGGTTCCTGCGGTTAGACGGAAAGACCCCGTGCACCTTTACTACAGCTTCACACTGGCATTCGTATTGGCATGTGTAGGATAGGCGGTAGACTTTGAAACTTGGGCGCCAGCTCAGGTGGAGTCACCCTTGAAATACCGCCCTTATCACTATGGATGTCTAACCGCGGTCCGTTATCCGGATCCGGGACATTGTGTGGCGGGTAGTTTGACTGGGGCGGTCGCCTCCCAAAGAGTAACGGAGGCGCGCGATGGTTGGCTCAGAGCGGTCGGAAATCGCTCGTTGAGTGCAATGGCATAAGCCAGCCTGACTGCGAGTCTGACAAGACGAGCAGAGACGAAAGTCGGTCATAGTGATCCGGTGGTCCCGCGTGGAAGGGCCATCGCTCAACGGATAAAAGGTACGCCGGGGATAACAGGCTGATGACCCCCAAGAGTCCATATCGACGGGGTTGTTTGGCACCTCGATGTCGGCTCATCACATCCTGGGGCTGGAGCAGGTCCCAAGGGTTTGGCTGTTCGCCAATTAAAGTGGTACGTGAGCTGGGTTCAGAACGTCGCGAGACAGTTCGGTCCCTATCTGCCGTGGGTGTAGGAATATTGACAGGATCTGCCCCTAGTACGAGAGGACCGGGGTGGACGTATCAATGGTGGACCTGTTGTTGCGCCAGCAGCATAGCAGGGTAGCTAAATACGGAAGGGATAACCGCTGAAGGCATCTAAGCGGGAAACCCACCTGGAAACGAGTATTCCCTGAGAATCGTCGCAGACTACGACGTTGATAGGCTGGGTGTGGAAGCACGGTAACGTGTGAAGCTTACCAGTACTAATAATTCGATCGGCTTGATTGTTCTCATTACCCATATTTATTCATCATGCTTCGCTTGAAGCGCAATGATTTGACCAGTTTCATGTAATTCGCTGACCTGGTGGTTATTGCGAGGTTGCTGCACCCGATCCCATTCCGAACTCGGTCGTGAAAAGCCTCAGCGCCGATGGTACTTTGTCTTAAGGCACGGGAGAGTAGGTCGCTGCCAGGTCTGCAAATTACATGAACAGTTTCACGGGTTTCTTCTTTGACAGGAATTGAATGGTTTGTTGGCCGTCAGCCAGATGCTTGTTTGGCCGACGGTTTTTTTGTCGGTGCATTTGGCAAATCGAACTGCGATGCTGACGGCAATACAAGTAGTCTTTTAACGCGGGGTGGAAGCGCTTTCTGATTGAAAGTTGCTGACGTGGTTCCTCTCGGTGATTGCTTTGCAATACATCAGTCAGGGGTGCGTCAAAGGCCACAGGCTTTTAACGCGGGGTGGAGCAGCCCGGTAGCTCGTCAGGCTCATAACCTGAAGGTCGCAGGTTCAAATCCTGCCCCCGCAACCAAAGCAATTCGCTTCGCGAATTGCGGAACAGCGCCAGCTAATTCGCACAGCGAAATAGCGAGAGCGCCAAAAAATTACCAATTCTCACAACCTGAAGTCTTCTCGGTGACTGCTTTGCTATGCACCTGCCAGACCAGCGGGATCGCAGGTTCAAATCCTGCCCCCGCAACCAAAGCGTTTTCAAAGAAAACGCTATCGTTTCGCTCCATGCCTCCAATCTGTCAGAGTCACTTCGCATTTCGTCAGGAAATTTTGTGGGCCTGATGTACTTAGCTGAGTTTTGAGCAGGGACTTACGTCTGAAACCTCCGCATACGCTCCAACGCATCTTCTGCCAGTTTCTTCGTCAATTCTCCGGCACCCATTTTCTTCGCGAGGCTTGCCGATTGCCCCGACCAAAGCGAAGAAAAATCACCGGAACCATTTGATTCAGAAGCCGTTTTCAAGGGTGCCAATGCCCCGCCAGCGGTCGGGAAGGCAGGCGCTTTTTCACTGATCGGGCCAATTTCACGAATGACACGATTGTAAAGACTACGGGCAGGCCGTCCGGAAAACAGGTTTGTCAGCGTCGTGCCATCGGCGGTCGCGTTATCAAGCGCCGCACGATGCATGTCGGTGATCATTGCTTCGGGGGTAAACAGATAAGCCGTACCGATCTGAGCCAATGACGCTCCGAGCGCGAAGCTGGCCGCAACGCCGCGTCCATCGGCAATGCCGCCTGCGGCAATCACCGGCAGATCAATTGCATCGGCAATCTGCGGTAGTAGGGCAAACAAGCCCGGCTGTGCCTGAATGTCTTCAGTAAGGAACATCCCACGATGTCCGCCGGCTTCATTGCCTTGGGCGATTACCGCATCTGCTCCATTTTTTTCAAGCCAGATTGCTTCCTTAACCGTTGTGGCCGATGCTATGACAAATGAACCCGCAGCTTTCACGCAGTCCAACAATGACCTTTCGGGCAGGCCAAAATGAAAACTCACGACTTGCGGCCTGGTTTCCTCAACGATCTCACACATTGCTTCGTCAAATGGAGCGCGGTTGACCGCAGGAACCGGATCGTCTGACGAGAGGCCAAATTCCTTGTAATAACGGTCCAGGTGCAGTTTCCAGTTGGCCTGGCCTTGCGGATCCGGCGAAGGCGGGGTGTGGCAGAAAAAATTGACATTGATCGGTTTGTCGGTTTGTTGGCGAAATTCCTGCATCTGGTCACGGAACTGTTCGCTGTCGATCATAGCACAGGGCAAGGACCCAAGGCCTCCGGCTTTGGACACTGCAACGGCCATCTCGACCCCGTTTGCACCTGCCATCGGTGCCTGAATGATGGGCAGCTCCAACCCCAATTTTTCAATCAATTCGCGATCTGGCCACATATCCAACTCCCGGAAATTTGTCGGGTCAGTGCTATCATAGAATGGGCTATCATGTCACAACCTGAACGCGGGTTGTTTCCAGCGGCTTCCCGAACCCGCAAGAACAGCCCGTCTCACTGGGCTTTAGGCAGTTCCTTTGCAAAGTTGAAACCCCTGAATTAAGGCCTTCTTAAGCAGTTTTGGCCCATAAACAGGAATCGTAGCAGGAAGAATCATGCGATATGCATATGCGGCTTCGAACCATCATGTTCGTTATATTTTGCCTGGTGGCATCCACACCGCTGGCAATTTTTTGGTATATGCCGGTTTCGAGCGTTTCGGAGCGTGCAATTGTCAACGCCGAAGAAAGCAATCTGCGCACCGCCAAAAATCTTGCAAATCGACTTGAAGGATATACCCAGGACATTGTCCGGGGTCTCAACTCGGTAATTCTAGAGGTTGAATCAACCGGTGATGCCGCGAACTTTGGTCCACTTTTTTATACTCTTGGTATTCGCCAAGTATGTCAGGTAACCACCGACGGCAACAAAACAACTGACGCAGTGGCGAGTAACCCGGAGAAATGTCCGCAACAGCTATCCGACCTGGACAAGACCGGGTTTGACGAATTGCTGGGAAAGTCCGGTGGCGACGCTGTATTCACCGGAATTTCAAAACTGGCTTCCGGCGATGCAACCCTGCGGCTGGTGCAAAAAAGCCAGAGCGGGAAACTCTATTACGCGAGTGTTTCGCCTGAGCGAATCCGGCAAGTCGCAGGTCAAGCGGCTTTCGACCAGTTTGGGCACGCGTTTGTGCTCGACCGCAATGCGCGTGTGGTGTCTCATCCTGATGAAACCTATCAGGACAAGTTGCGTAGTTTGAGTGGATACGATTTTGTATTGGCGGCCGAAGAGAAACAAACCGGTACACTAAGATACAACTCTGAAAAGATGAAAACGGAAATGATCGGTTCGTTTGCGGCGGCCGGGCAGGCTGGCCTGACCGTGTTTGTAGCCCAGCCGACAACCGAGATACGACACAAAACAGTCACCGTCCAATATGGTGTGCTGGGGGTTTTGCTGTTCGGTCTGGCGATGGCTGGCGGGTTCGCCGTGATTGCCTCGCAATTGATCACCGCGCCAATTGTCCAGATGGTCGAAGTCATGAACCGGATTGGAAGGGGAGAGTTACGCGCCTATGAAGACATGCGCCACGGCCTCCTGCAACCAGTTGAGTTTAACTCGGCGCGCTCCGCAATAAGGGCGATGTCCGAGAAGCTGCGCGACAATATCGACTCCATTTCGCAGCACGCCTATCTTGATGGCATTACCGGACTGCCGAACCGTGAATGCTTCCGTGTGCTGGCCTCAGAGGAGATAGAGCGCCTTTACAGCACCGATTTGCAATGTGCAATTCTGTTTCTTGATCTCGATGGGTTTAAACAGGTCAATGATCTTTATGGCCACAGAACCGGAGACGATCTGCTGAAAGTGTTTGCAACCCGACTGCATACATACTGCTCGCAAGTGATGCAGCGACATGCAAATGGAGTAAACAATCCTCTGCAAGTCATGCCGGCTCGCTTGGGAGGCGATGAATTCGTGGTGCTGATTTCCAGGGTTGAGCACGGACAGCTGGTACATGAATTTTCAAAAGGCCTGTTCCATCATGTTTTTGGCGATGTTTTGCTGCCTTCGGGGCTTTCTTTGAATGTGAATGGCAGTGTTGGCGGATCGCTGTTTCCTGAACAGGCAAACAATTTTGATGAACTGATCCGTTTGGCCGACATCGCGATGTATCAGGCCAAGAACAGCGGCAAGGGCAGGTTCGTTATCTACGATCCTGTACGCGATGATGTCGGTAGCCCTTCATTGTCTCCGCAAACGGCTGTTGACCCCGCACACCAATAAAACTGGTAGTAGCCCAACTGGAAAGTTGAGATCAATCAAGGCTTCATCTAGGAAATTGCCAAAAGGATTGTTGGCATGAGTTCTGCTGTTGTGATTGCGCCGTCGGTTTTGGCCTCCGATTTTTCGAAACTTGGCGATGAAGTAGAGAACGTCGCCGCGGCGGGCGCGGACTGGATTCACCTTGATGTGATGGACGGGCATTTTGTTCCGAATATCACTTTTGGTGCCCCGGTCATAAAATCCATCCGTGACCGCACTGACCGGGTGTTTGATTGCCATCTGATGATCGAACCGGTTGATCCGTATCTTGCGGCCTTTGCTGATGCAGGCTGTGATATCATCACAGTGCACGCGGAAGCGACCAAGCACCTTGACCGGTCATTGCAGGCAATCCGCGATCTCGGCAAGCGCGCCGGAGTGGCGATCAACCCGCATACCCCCGTTAATGTAATTGAACACGTGTTGGACCGTATGGACCTTGTTTGCTTGATGAGTGTAAATCCTGGTTTTGGCGGACAAACGTTCATTCCCGAAGTTGTTGAGAAAACGAGGCGCATAAAGGAAATGATTGGTGACCGGCCCATTCACATTGAAATAGACGGTGGCATAGACCCGGTTACAGCGCCTGATGTAGTTGCTGCAGGGGCTGATGTGCTGGTTGCCGGGTCAGCCGTATTCAAGGGTGGAACGAAGGAAGCTTATCGCGACAACATTTCGAACATTCGCCGCAGTTTTTCCTGACACAGCAGCGCACCTGTTCAGCGCACTGCTTGTGTCACAAACCTGAAACAAGAAAGGTGTTTTTTCCCGAAACCAGTGGGAGAATGCCTATGTCCAAGCTATCCGCAAACGAACCATTGATTCAGGACGATTGCCAGATCAGCAATGTTGAATTCGGGGCATACATTTCTGTTGGCCGCGGTACGCGATTGTTAAATGTTGAGTTTGGGGATTACTCGTACACAGACCAGTTCGCCGACATAGCCAACACAAAGATCGGAAAATTTTCAAACATTGCAAGTTTCGCCCGTATTGGACCGACAGACCATCCTATGGATCTGGCGACCATGCACCATTTCCTCTATCGCTCGCCGGATTATTGGGATGACGTGGAACGGTGGGGTGATTTCTGGAAATGGCGGGAGTCGCGCACGACTTTCGTGGGCCATGACACCTGGATCGGCCACAATGCGGTTATCAGACCGGAGATAACCATCGGTATCGGCTCGGTTGTTGCAGCCGGTGCGGTTGTAACCAAAAATGTGGAACCCTACACGGTTGTCGCTGGGGTCGCTGCAACGCAAATCAGGGACCGGTTTTCCGATAGTTTGAAGCAAAAACTCATGGACTTGGCCTGGTGGGACTGGGACCATGCAACCCTTCGCGAAAGGCTTGACGATTTTCGTTCGCTAACAGCCGCCGATTTTGTCGCGAAATACGGCTAAACAGTTTAGGGTTTAGCCAGAAACGGTACGACGCTTGCTTTGCCCGATATGTCTGTCGCGTTTTCGTGTTGATGAATCCGTCAAAGTGGCTATTGCAACAATTCAATTTGAACCGGGCTGATTGTTTTCAACCATTAGGTCTTCCCGCCCGATAACGTTCATCATGGTGGCTGTCATGGTTGCAATCTGCTGTTCATTTCCCTTTGAATCAATCGCAACCGCTACCGCATCGCAAAACGTTATGGTTCTTCCGGGCTTGATGACGTTTCCTTCAAAGCGGAAACGTTCCCCTTTTGCCGGTGATAACAAACTGGTCTTCAATTCAATCGTCAGGACCTCCGCGTCATTTGGCATCAGCGAAAAAGCGGCATAACCTGCGGCACTGTCCATGCAGGTGGTGATAATGCCTGCGTGAATGAAACCGTGTTGCTGGCTGAAACCGGGATTGAACGGAATTTCTATTACGACCTTTCCCGGTTCAACCGAACACAGTTCTGCGCTCAATGTTGCCATTGCACCCTGGGCTGCAAAACTGCGGTGAACTCGTTGAGAATAATCCGGATTTCTTGGCTCGAAGTTTTTCCTCATCTTCCCTTCCATACAGGATCGCGCTTTTCCGCGAAAGCGTTGAAACCTTCCATCATGTCTTGTGAACTGTAAAGTGCATCGATGGTGGGAAGTTGCCGTTTTGTTATCCGGTTCAGTGCGTCCTGAAATTTGGAGTTCTCGGCATCGCGCACCACTTCCTTGATTGCCGCGTATACCAGCGGGGGGCCCGCTTCCAACAGGCGCGCCATTTCCCAAGCCTTGTCCTGCAACTCATCGGCCTTGCAGACCCGGTTAACAAATCCCCACCGGCTGGCTTCTTCGGCATCAAGCCAACGCCCGGTCAGCAGCAGTTCCATAGCGATGTGATAGGGGATGCGCTTTGGCAATTTGATTGAAGCGGCATCAGCAACGGTGCCAGAACGAATTTCCGGCAATGCAAATGTGGCGTGTTCAGCGGCAAGAATGATGTCGCAGGAAAGGGCAATTTCCAACCCGCCGCCACAGCAGATTCCGTTGACAGCACAAATAACCGGTTTGTTGAGATTTGGCAGTTCCTGAAGCCCTCCAAAGCCGCCAACCCCGTAATCGCCATCAACGGCATCTGCTTCGCTACCATCTGAATCAGATGCGGCTTTCAGATCCCAACCCGGGCAAAAAAACTTGTCTCCCGCCGCAGTGAAGATGGCTACTCGCAAATCCGGATCGTCACGAAACTGTTTGAAAACCTCACCTAGTTGCCTGCTTGTTGCCAAATCTACAGCATTGGCTTTCGGGCGATTCAGTTTGACTTCAAGAATGCCACCTTCCTTTCGGGTTTCTACGGCCATTGTCATGATTTTTCCTCCTCAACGATCAGGGCATCAACAGCAACTGCACCGGTCTTAAGTACCAGGATCGGGTTGATATCAATTTCAGTGACTTGCGGGTTCTGCATTACGTAGTTTTGAATGCTGGTGATTGTATCGAGTAGTGAGTTTGTGTCTGCGGAAGGTTTTCCGCGGTAACCTGCTAGGATGTTGCTAACTCTAAGGGTCTCGATCGCCTGACCAATCTCTAGGCGGGTCGCCGGAACAATCAGGCTCGTGCTGTCGCTAAGCAGTTCTGTCAAGGTTCCGCCTGCACCGATGGTGAGCAAAAAAAGACCTGTCTCGTCGCGTGTGACGCCGACCAGTATTTCAGCAACTGCATCTTTCACCATCTCTTCAACAAGGAATCCGTTGACGCTAGCCATTGCTTGTGCAGCGCAGTGCACCTCATTGGCCGAGGCAAGGCCGAGCGCCACCGCCCCCGCGTCAGTTTTGTGAGCGATACCAAGACCCTTCAATACGACCGGGAAACCCAGTTTCTGTGAATGAAGGGCGGCTTCTTCCGGGGTGGTTGCTGAATATGAAACAGGAAAGTTTACACCATATTGTGCCAGTGCTTTCTTTGATTGAACTTCTGACAAGGTGACCGTTTTGGCTTGCGGGCGTTGTACAACAAGCACCGGTTCGGATGAAAATTCAGACCGATTTCCCGCTCGGACTGCGGCACTTACCGCTTCGATCCCGGTCGCCATTCCGTGAACGGGTGCGACACCATTTTCCATTAGCCAATCGCCTATCTCTTCAGAGAGGTTTTCCGGCAAGGTCGCCATCAGCGCAACATTAGCGTTTGTTTTGCAACTTGCATCAACCACGGCCTGCAAGGGTGCCTGCCACGCGGTCATGTCGCAACGATCTGAGGGCGGTATGTCCATCACCACGAGGTTCAAATCATAGCCATCGTCGAACACGGTGCTGTACGTCGCGGTCATCGCATCGCGGTCGCCCCATATATAAGTATGATAATCGAGCGGATTGGCGATTGTGACGATGGGACCGAGTACATCCTTCAACTTCTCGGTTGCCTTTTTGGTGAAATCCCGGAATGCGATATCGGAACCTTCCGCCATGTCCGACATGAACCCGGCTTCTCCGCCAGAACAGGAGACGGACGAAACCATTTTTCCTGGCAAAGCACCGAATTGGTGCACAAGTTTAAGGGTTTCCAGAAAAGTCTCAATTGAATCGACTTCGATGATTCCCAGCCTTGCCATAAATGCCGACGCTGCTGTCGCACCGCCTGCCAGCGAAGCGGTGTGTGTCAGCGTTGCGATGCGCGATTTTTCAGACTTTCCCGATTTTATGGCGATCACGGGTTTTCCTGCTTTTCGCGCTTTGGCCGCAAAAGCCTCGAAATCACGCAAATCGCCGAACCCTTCAATGTAAAGTCCAATTGCCGTCACCCGTTCATCTTCAAGCAGATGGGATGCTATTTGACTGAACCCGGTTTGCGCCTGGTTTCCGACCGCGATGGCGTAGGCTATTGGGAGCGAACGCTTTTGCATGGTGATGTTGATCAGAATATTGGATGACTGGCCAATGATAGCAACGCCCGTTTTGCAGGGCCTTCCTCCGTGTTGATCAGGCCACAGGGTTACATTGTCAACGTAGTTCAACATGCCGTAGCAGTTGGGACCAAGGACAGGCATGTCACCGGCAGCTTCAACCAGTTGTGACTGCAAACTCGCGCCGCCGGGGTTTTCCCGTTCACTTTCCAGAAATCCTGATGCAAAACAGGTGGCGCCACCAGCACCCATTTTCGACAATTGACTGACGACGCCTACCGAGGCTTTGCGATTGACGCCAATAAAGGCGGCATCAGGTGTGCCGGGCAATTTGTCCAGAGAATTGTAGCATCGTACACCGCGCAACTCGGATTGTGAGGGGTGGACTGGCCAGATGTCTCCATCAAACCCCGATTTTTGCAGTTGTTCCAGAACGTTTGCCGCCCACGTGCCTCCGACCAGTGCCACAGATTTGGGTTTGAATAACCGGGACAAATTGCGCATGATCACAACTCTCCCAACTCTGCCGCGTATTCTTCAACTGCTGCTCTTCCCATAGGGGTGATTTGATAAATGCCCCGCTCAACGCGTTCGAACCACCCATAGTGGTCAGCTGCCATAATTTCACGCGCCCGACCGACATTGGTCGCCTGTGCCACGAAAGATGCCTTTGTTGCGCCTGATGCCTCCAGAAATTTCAGGCACCGCAGCGCATCCTGTCGATAGGCGGTGATGAGTTTGGTCCGCGTTGAACCACCTGCATTAGGATCGCCAACCCGCCGTTGGAACTCTCCAAGCAAACGACCCTTCCGTGCTTTTGACTTGCGCGGTTGATAGGGTACAGGATCAACATTTACCTGTGCCTTGCCGTTTCTTACGGTGATAACGCCAAGACCAAGACGACGACACAAAGTGCGGTTTTGGCGAAACGCTTTCCAACCGCTCCGGCCGCTCCATTCGGGTATCGCCACATATACCATGTCACTGACCTTCAACCGTTCGATGGCCTGATGAACGAGCCCAAGCGAGAATTTCGTTTTCAACTCAACAATCACTGGCGGGTCATCGTCGCGAACCGCCATAACATCTGCCGAACCGACTTCCCCCTTAACCTCATACCCCTGTCCTTCAAGCAATCGTTTGACAGGTTCGTATAGCTCGGTCTCTTTCATGTTGTCTGGTTCCCGCTATGCGCCTAGCGGCCTTAACAGGGCACGGCTGATGATATGGCGCTGGATTTCGGATGTTCCTTCCCATATGCGTTCGATCCTTGCATCGCGCCAGATGCGCTCCAACGGTAGCTCATCCATAACTCCCATGCCGCCATGAATTTGGATGGCTTCATCTGCAATGAATGCAAGAACTTCGCTGGCTTTCAGCTTTGCCATGGCCATGTCTTCGTCGGTACAGCTGCCCTGATCGAATCGCCACCCAGCCTCCCAGGTTAGCAGTTCGGCGGCTTTCAATTCCGTTGCCATGTCTGCAAGTTTGAATGAAACGCCTTGAAACTTGCCGATTTTTTGGCCGAATTGCTCGCGCTTGGCAGAATATCCGATGGCCAGTTGCAAGGCGCGTTCCGCTCGTCCCAGACAGGTTGAAGCCACTTGAAGGCGGGTTGCCCCCAACCATTCATTGGCTACATCAAACCCCTTGTGGAGCTCACCCAACATGTTGCCTTTGGGAACGCGGCAATCATCAAATTCAAGAATCGAATTTGTGTAGCCGCGATGGGAAACATTGTTGTATCCCTCTCGCACCGTGAAACCAGGCGTTCCCTTGTCGACAAAGAACGAAGTGATCAGTTTTTTCTTGCCTCCAGGCGTCTCTTCTTCACCTGTAGCAACATAAACAATAGCGAAGTCGGCAATATCGGCATGGCTGATAAAATGCTTGGTTCCGTTGATAATCCAGTCATCACCGTCCTGGCGGGCGGTCGCCTTCATGCCGCGTAGATCGGAGCCTGCACCCGATTCAGTCATGGCCATGCAGTCCCATTTTTCACCACGGATGCAAGGTTCCAGATATTTTTTACGCTGTTCGCTGGTACCTGCGCACAAGATGTTTGAGGGGCGCGCAACAGCGGTCCAGTGCAAGGCGTAGTTCGTTTTCCCGAGTTCTTTTTCATAAAACAACCAGGAAAGTGTATCGAGACCCGCGCCACCAAACTTCTCTGGGATATTTGCAGCATAAAGACCCGCTTCGATGGCCTTTTTCTGGATATCCCGGACAAGGTCCATGTCGAGAACCCCTGTACGTTCAATCTTCAGCTCATGGGGCATCAATTCTTTTTCAACAAAGCTTCGTGTGGTTTCCACGATCATCTGTTGTTCTTCGGTAAGAGCGAAATGCATGGCTTGTGTACTTTTATGTTTCGGGTGAAAGCGTTCGTTGCCAAAACTCGACATCGTGCCAGGTGTCGAACTTCCGCCCGATTTCGCAAAGCTTACCGACGCGTGCAAAACCCATTTTCCGGTGAAGCGCCAGGCTCGCATCATTGGGAACGGTTATGGCCGCGATGGCAATGTGAAAACCTTTTGTCGTTAGCCGTTCCAGCAAACTTTCATAGAGTTTCGTGCCAACTCCGGTACGTTTTGTGCTTTCATGCAGGTAGATCGTGGTTTCTGCCGAAAACTGATAGGCGGCTTTGGATCTGTACTGGCTGGCATAAGCATATCCGACAAGTGCCCCGTCTCGCTCAGCAACCAGATAAGCATGGGTTTTTAGCAGCGTCGCAATCTTGTCTTCAAAAAACGCAACCGTCGGAATTTCATAGTCGAACGTGATAGGCGTATTGGCCACATTGGGAGCATAAATCTCCAAGACGGCGCTTGCATCGTCAACTGTGGCATCACGTATTGTCAGGTTCATCGCCTAGTCCCTCATGCTCGCCGGCTTTGGCAAAGCGGTTTGCGCCTCATGCAGTTGTTTCATTTTTTCTGCCATCTCAGAACCTGGTTCACATGACCGGCGGGTCTCCAGGGAGACATGAACAAGCAGTTGGTTGCAGGTGCATAAAAGATCGCCAGATGAGCCATCGTCGTTGGCGCGTGACATCTCATGATACATCCGCAACTTTTTCCCCTCCGCTTGCAAGACCTGCGTAATCACGACAATCTTCTCACCGGGATGGGTCTCGTTTCGAAACTGGATGAGGTTCTCGACTGTGAAATATGACAGGCCAGAGGCGATGTAGTTCTGGTCTGCGCCAATCATTGCCATAACCACATCACCGGCATCGGAAAACACTTGCCCGTAGCGGCTTTCGTTCATGTGGCCATTGTAGTCGGTCCAGTCTATCGGAATTGTACGGTCTAGTGTTCGCAGAGGTTTTGTGATGTCGGTCGGCAAGGCAGGGCGGGTTTTGGCTTCATGCGTTGCGAGCACTTCCCCTGCTCCGTAGTTTCTCGCCTTCAATCCGCGCAAAATCGTGACAAGATTGTCGTCACGGATGCGCTCCAACTCGCGAATTGAAAAATGGCCGGATTGTTCATCCGACTGGTTGGCGATCGTTGCAATCAGCTCATTGGTCAGTTCGGGTACGTCCATCAACTTGGTCCATGGCCATTCAAGCGCAGGACCGAACTGGGCGATGAAATGCTGCATTCCTGCCTCACCTCCTGCAATGCGGTAGGTCTCAAACAGGCCCATCTGGGCCCAGCGCAAACCGAAACCATAACGGATGGCATCGTCGATTTCCTTGGTGGTGGCAACACCATCATTCACCAACCAAAGCGCTTCGCGCCAAACGGCCTCCAGGAACCGGTCGGCAATATGGGCGTCAATTTCCTGACGCACGATCAACGGTTTCATGCCGATATCGGTTAGAGTGGTCTTGGCCCGCCCACAGGTTTTGGCATCGCCAACCAGTTCGACCAACGGCAACAGATATACCGGGTTGAAAGGGTGGGCGACAAATATCTGTTCTGGATTGGCTGATCCCTCTTGAAGTTCGGATGGTTTGAAGCCGGAGGTGGAAGAGCCGATCAGTGCACCCGGTTTTGCATTCCTTTGCAGTTCGGCAAAAACCTTGTGTTTGATTTCGATGCGCTCAGGAACGCTTTCCTGAATCCAGTCCGCGTTTTTTACCGCCACTTCAATGGAGGAACAGAATGTCAGTTCCCCCTCAACAGGAACCGAGTAATCAAGCAGGGCAGGTAAAGACCGCCGTGCATTGTCCAGAACCTCACCAATTTTGCGTTCTGCGTCCGGATCGGGGTCGAAGATGCTTACGTTGATGCCATTCAGCAAAAACCGTGCAGCCCAACCGCCGCCAATGACACCCCCTCCAATGATCGCTGCTTGCTTCATCATGTTGCAGCTCCCGGTTTCCGTTTCTGCAAGCCGAGCTTCTCGCGGACCTTGTCCGGCCCGATAACGCCGGAACCCATGTTTTCAACAATGGTGACCGCGCGTTCGACCAGTTGGGCATTTGTCGCCAGTTCGCCCTTGCCGAGCCATAGATTGTCTTCCAATCCGACGCGTACATTACCACCGGCATTCACCGCATTGGCGACATAGTTCATTTGGTGGCGACCAAGGGAAAAAGCTGACCAGTTCCAGTCAGCGGGAACGTTGTTGACCATGGCCAGGAAAGTATTCATGTCGTCCGGCGCACCCCAAGGAACCCCCATGCAAAGCTGAACCAACGCGGGGGACTTGAGCACTCCTTCTTCAACCAGTTGTTTGGCAAACCAAAGATGACCTGTATCGAAGGCTTCGATCTCGGGGCACACGCCAAGGTTTGTCATCATCTTTCCCATGGCGCGCAACATGCCCGGTGTGTTCGTCATTACATAATCTGCTTCCGCAAAATTCATGGTGCCACAGTCCAAGGTGCAGATTTCAGGCAGACATTCGGCGATATGCGCCATGCGCTCAGAAGCACCCGCCATGTCTGTTCCTGCGTCATTGACAGGTAATGGGGCTTCGGTTGATCCAAATACCATGTCGCCACCCATTCCGGCGGTAAGATTGAGTACGACATCGATCTCTGCATCGCGAATCCGGTCCGTCACTTCCCGGTAATACTCAAGTTTTCGCGATGGTACGCCTGTTTCAGGATCACGAACGTGACAGTGCACGATCGCTGCGCCAGCTTTTGCTGCTTCAATTGCGGAATCGGCAATTTGTTTTGGTGAACGGGGAACGTTCGGGCTTCTGTCTTGCGTGGAACCGGAACCGGTAACTGCGCAGGTAATAAACACATCGCGATTTGGGGCCAGGGGCATCTGCAATCCTTCCATTGCCATTCAACGCATCATTGATCAAATTTTGAAAATTATTTAACATTTTTCGAAACTGATATGACATATTTCGTATGAACTCACATCTTGAGCTAATCAAGCCGGTTGAAGTGGCCATTGTGGTGCTGCCAGAATCCTCCATGCTGTGCGTTGCATCGGTGCTGGATCCGTTGCGGGCAGCAAACAGGGTTGCCGGGAAACGGCTCTACCATTGGCAATTGATTGGTATAGATGATGACCCGGTTGCATTGACCTGTGGCATGGCGTGCGAAGTTTCGCAACGCCTCACAGACCGGTTACGCGGGGATTTGATGGTCGTCATCGGAGGTTTTAATCAGCAACGCCATGCTGACAGCGCTGAATTGGCGAAGATCAGAAAATCCGCCAGCAGTTTTGCTACCATTGCAGGTGTTGAAGCCGGTACTTGGGTTCTCGCGCGTGCAGGGCTTTTGAACGGTTACCAGGCAACGACACATTGGGAGGATTTTGAGGCCTTTGCAAGCCGGTTTCCGGACGTTGAGTTGAAACAGGACCGGTTTGTTACTGATCGCAATCGCTTGACTTGCGGCGGAGCCTCGCCTGCTTTTGACATGACCTTGAGTTACATCCGCCAGTGTCATGGTAATACGATTGCCGCGGAAGTTGCGAGCGTGTTCATTTATGAACAAGCCCGTTCGCAATACGATGCTCAACCGGT
This sequence comes from Rhizobiaceae bacterium, assembly GCA_965230715.1. Lineage (GTDB taxonomy): Bacteria > Pseudomonadota > Alphaproteobacteria > Rhizobiales > Rhizobiaceae > JAALLB01. The sequence continues at coordinate 679,221 of CBDDLK010000001.1, forward strand.
TTTCTCGCTTGGGCGCCTCGATATTCGCGATCGCAGGCTGGAACAAGCCGTACGTTTGATGGAAAGCTCAGTAGAAAACCCGTGTTCCACAAATACGATTGCCCGTCAGCTTGGGGTTTCGTGCAAAACATTGGAGACGATTTTCAAACGTGATCTGGGAACGACGCCAAGCCGCTTTTTTCTCAATTTGCGCCTGAAGCTCGCGGACCGGCTGGTGTTAAACAGCGATCTGGATTTGCGGGAAATTTCGGTGCGAAGCGGATTTTCATCGTTATCCGCGTTTTCCAGGGCATACACCAGGCAATTTGGTGCTTCTGCCAGACAGCGGCGTGCACAAGGCACCAACAAGAGCGCGTAAGTCAGAAACTGTTTGCGATAATTTGCTCAAGCGCCTTTCGGTCATCATCGTCAAAGTGATCTGGAAGGTTTGAGTCTATATCCAATACTGCGATTAGTTTGTCAGACTTAAGCACAGGCAAAACGATTTCTGACCGGGTTGTCGCCGAGCAGGCAATATGTCCCGGGAAAGTGCTCACATCACCAACCAACTGGGTGGTTTGTGTTCTCGCGCAGGCCCCGCATACGCCCTTGTCGAATGGGATAACGAGGCAACCGTGGGTCCCTTGATAAGGGCCGATTTTGAGTAAGCGCGGTTCGGTGACACGATAGAAACCCACCCAGTCAAATCCGTCAAACGCATGAAACAGTTCACAGGAGATTGTCGCCATCTTCGAAATCGCATCGGTCTCGCCTTCGCATAGAGATGCAATGGTCTGCGAGACCGGTTTGTAGTCGCGCTTACTCATGTCTTTGCGATGTCCTCAATTGCGGCAAGGTAGCCGGGAATTCCCATTCCGACAAAAACACCTTTCGCTATATCAGAAATGTAGGAGTGGTGGCGGAACGCCTCCCGTTCGTGAATGTTGGAGATGTGAACCTCCCATACCCACGCATCCACCCCCAAAATTGCGTCGCGGATTGCAATTGAAGTGTGGGTATATGCCCCTGGATTGATGATGATGTGTGTAAACTTGCCCGCCGCCTGTTGAATGGCGTCCACGATGGCACCTTCGTGGTTTGATTGAAATGCGGTGAGTTGCATTCCCAAAGACAATGCATGATCCCGGCACAGAGCTTCTACATCTGGCAATGTCTGTGATCCATAGGTCTCTGGTTCACGCGTTCCTAGCAGGTTCAGGTTTGGCCCGTTAATCAATAAAATCGCCTTGCTCATGAACTGCCCCATATCAGGAAAACACAGGATTTGGAACATTACTTGTTCCCATTGGCAAAAACCATCTGATGATTTTGGTGATTTTTCAGCATGGATGATGATGTGTTTAACGAGAAACTTGATAGCGAACTGGAACATGTCGCCAAACTTCATGACGTTGAGATGGCTGCAATCAAGGCAGTCATTGAGGTGGAAAGCGGCGGTCGCATTTCAACAATGGTACATGGGCGCCTGGAACCGCTGATCCGCTTCGAAGGGCATTATTTTTACAAGCTGTTGCAGCGCGGAAAGAGAAACCGGGCCGTTGCGAGAGGATTGGCGTCGCCAAAGGCAGGGAAAATCCGTAATCCGATACTGCAGTCCGGACGCTGGAAACTGTTGAAACATGCCTGTCAGATTGACCGCGTGGCTGCCCTGTCATCGTGTTCCTGGGGGTGCGGACAGGTTATGGGCATCCATTGGCGCTGGCTGGACTACGGCAGTGTTGACGCGCTAGCCGCAGAGGCCAGGGACGGGGAGGCTGGACAGGTTCACCTGATGATGCGTTTCATCAGGAAGGCCGGTTTGTTGCCTGTATTGCGCAACCATGACTGGGCAGGTTTTGCCAGGCGGTATAACGGACCGCTCTTTCGGAAATTCAAATATGACCGAAGGCTAAACTCAGCCTATCGACGTCATTCGAGCCGCTTCTCTGTTCCGCAATCGCCAAGACAGATGCCGTACCGAAACCAGGTGTTGCTGCTTGCAGTTGGAAGTCAGGGGCATCTGGTTCGCGAATTGCAGAAGCAATTGCGAAGACTTGGCTGTTTCCTTGTTGTCGATGGCGATTTTGGTCCTGCAACCGAACGCTGTGTCCGCAGGTTTCAGAAGGCAAGTCGTTTGAAGGTCGACGGAATTGTTGGTCCCAAGACTGTAGAAATGATCTTGCGAAAACTGTCCGTTGTGGCCTGAGCGCGGCTCATTTATGATTGTGGCAAGAAGTTTCCTTGCCATTAATCCATCGGCCCATGCTACGGTTCATCGTTCTGATTGTTTTTATTATTGCCGGTTCGCCCGTGGTAGCCTCGGAACGCCTGTTGGTTTTTGCAGCCGCGAGCCAGCGTGACGTGCTTGAAACACTTGGTGCGAAATACGAAGAAAATTGCAGCTGTCAGGTGATATTCTCCTTTGCCTCTACTGCGGTCCTGGCACGACAAATTGATGCAGGGGCCAATCCACAGCTGTTTGTTTCAGCCAGCACTGAATGGATGGACTGGTTACAGGATCGAGGAAAAGTTGATGCGGTAGACCGCCATATCATTGCGGGAAATCAGCTTGTTATTGCCTCGACGAACAAAACAACGGACAGTTTTGATATTCTGAAACGCCAGCGATTTGCCATGGCGGATCCGCAAAGCGTTCCCGCTGGAATTTATGCAGCCCAAGCGCTTCGCAACACGGGGCTATGGGACGAGGTAAAAGACAATGCAGTCTATGCAGAAAACGTGCGTTTGGCACTCTATTCGATAAGGCGCGGTGACTTGCTATCGGGTATTGTCTACCGTTCGGATTTAACAGATGTATCCGGATTGCATGTTCACCATGTTTTTCCCGACGGAGTCCATGACCCTATCCGATATGTCATTGCCCTGCTTGAACCGACTTCGCTGGCAAAGGGGTTTGTCGATTTTCTGCGCTCCGCCCCCGCCCAGGACATATTCGTCAAGTTTGGGTTCTCTCCTAGTATTGTGGCGGATTGAACAGAATGTTTGAATACACACCACAACTGACCGAGATTGTCTGGCTTTCTGTCAGGGTGTCGTTTGTGGCAATGTTGTTTACATTGCCCTTGGCGGTTGCTGTTGGCTACCTGCTTGCACGTAAGCGGTTTGTCGGGTGGCACATGTTAAATGGCTTGTGCCACTTGCCGTTGGTCATGCCGCCGGTAATCACGGGTTTCCTGTTGCTGCAGGTGTTCGCCCCGGGCAATGCAGTTGGCGGTATGCTAAAATCTGCCTTTGGAATATCGCTTGCCTTTACCTGGCTGGGAGCGGCGCTGGCTGCCGGTGTCATGGCGTTCCCGTTGGTCATGCGGCCAATCAGATTGGCGTTCGAACTTCAAGACACAGACTTGATTGACAGTGCCAAAACGCTTGGTGCCAATCGCTGGCGAGCGTTTTGGTCGGTCTCTCTGCCACTTGCCATGCCAGGAGTTATCGCAGGGGCCGTGTTGGGATTTGCAAAGGCCCTGGGAGAATTCGGGGCCACGATTACATTTGTATCGAACATTCCCGGCGAAACCCAAACACTCGCATTGGCAATCTACTCGTTTCTGCAGTCTCCGAGCGGTGACGGCATGGCCATTACCCTGGTTGTCATGGGTATCGCCATGTCGTTGACTGCAATTCTGGTTTCGGAATGGTGGGCCGAACGTCTTAAACGCTAATAAGCGTTGTTGCGAATTCAGAACCTTTATTTCTTTTGAACAATCACCCTGTGCGGGAAAGGGATCTCGATTTTCTGCTTGTCGAGTTCTTCCTTGACCGCCTGTGGCAAAGAATATCGTACATCAAAAAAGTGTTCGCCTTTGCAGAAGGGTCGCACAACAATGTCGACGGAAGAATCTGACAGCTTGTCAACGGCAATCCAGGGTTCCGGATCGCTCAGCACGAATTCGCTTGCATTGACAGCTTTGAGAATGGCCGACTTGGCTTTTTCAAGATTGCTTCCATAACTGACAGAAAAGGTAAGATCGACCCCGCGAACCGGATGATGGCTGTGGTTGATGATCTTTGTTCCCCACAGTTCGCTGTTTGGAACTATGATGTGTTGGTTGTCAAATGTGCCCAGATCGGTTGTGAACAGCGTGATGGATTCAACTTTGCCAAATACCCCGGCACCGTCAATAAAGTCCCCGACCCTGAACGGGCGAAACAACAAGAGCATAACCCCTGCGGCCAGATTGGTCAGTGTGCCCTGCAATGCAAGGCCAATCGCCAAGCCAGCAGCACCAATCAACGCTACCAGCGAGGTGGTTGTAATGCCGAACCGTTCCAGTACCGTGAGTGCAGCAAATGCGAGCACCGCATAGCGGGCGAGGGAGCCGAGAAACTCAAACAGCGTGTCGTCCAGCTTCTCGTTAGAGTTTGCAATCCCGACAATCATGCGTTTGACAAACCCGGCGAAAATAAAGGCTGCAATCAGGATAATGATTGCGATGAGTACGTTCAGGCTGTTGTCGACCAACCAGTTTGCGCCCTGACCGACTTCTGCGACCGTGTTGCTATCCATGATGAGACCCCCTCAAGTAAAATTTCTTACGTTTGGTAATATATATGCGTGCCGGATTTGTTCAATGCTCGAAAGGCAGTTTACCACCAGAGTTATCGACGGTTTTCAGGGCAATGCAAACTCGAAACAACTTGTAGAACCATGTTGTGCTTGGGTGTCTGATGCGGGAAAATTTGCTCTATCCAGAACTGCCTAAAGCATTTTGCTCGTTGTCTTAAAAATATCCACTGCACCACGTTTGGCATCTTATCAACAGAAACAATGTTGATATTTTGTTGTTAAATATAAAAGATTCAAATATTTTCCACACGTTGAAAAAAACAAATATTCCAATCAAAAACTTGTTTATCATACTTTGTATAGGGGCTTTTGTACGTATGGGGGAAATATGTGCAGAATTCTCTTGTTTGTTTTTTTGTATTCTTTGGTCGCGTGTAGCCCTGTAAACTTGAAACGGGCTGAAGACATTGTGGTTCTGCCAAATCTTGGAAAGCGTTCCTCTGGTGTAGAGGGTGGTTCGTCACTGAGTTATGTCTCTGAAGAAGATGTCGAAGAATTTGGCCCGATCAGCGTTCTGATGAGCGACAAAGTTCTAACGATGCCTGTGTTCATACAGTTGATGGCCGATTATGATGAAACTTATACCAAACCTGTTCAGTATGGGCTTATCATTAAGTCAGACAGGGTATGCAAGGCTTATCTGGACCATATTCTTGACCTGAGAACCGGCGCCAAAATATCCAAACAATTGCTGGAACCGTTACCCGGTGTTGTGGCAGCGTATACTTCGCCCGGCAGCAATGCGGTCAGGGTCGCTGGCCAGATTTCCGCTACCCTGAGCGGAGTTGAAACAGCGCTGTCGGGAATCGGACTAGAGGAAGAATACATCAAGAATACCATTCGACGTATTGTTTCACTGAGAAACAAGATGAAGGATGCATTGCTTATGGCCATTGAAGACGAAGCGTCTGGGTATAATCCTCATTCATTCTATATGGACATTGAGACCTACCATCATGCTTGCAGTGTTTACGACAGAATCTTGTATGATGAGGCCGATGGTGACATGTTGAAGGAACTGTTTGCCTACAGAATGATAGACGACGATGCGACAAGGCGGGCGTTACTCGAAAAATAACTCCGGCTTTAGAATTTGGTGCTAGCTGGAGCTTCCACGCGTCCGACTCATCCCGTCTTTTGCGGGTTGGTAAGTCGAGTCGATTGAAAATGCGCGGGAATAGGATTTGAATGCTTTGCGCTTCTTGCCACCTTTTTCGTTGATCAATCCGTGATTGGTCCAGGCTTCTGCGTATTTGCTGTCGAGAATCAAAGCTCGGTTGATGTCCGTCATGGCATTTTCGAGATCGCTCAGAGCCATGTAGGAAACGCCTCGCGCGTTGTGCGGTTCCGGTGCTGTTGGTTCCAGCGAAATGGCGGTTGTGAAATCGTCGATTGCCTGATCGTGACGCCCTGCCGACTGATAAAGAAGGCCACGAGCATGATAGGCGCGCGGGTTAGTCGTTCCCAACGTTATTGCGCGTTCATAGTCTCGCAATGCACGTTTGTTTTGTCCGGCAAAGCGGTAAACATTGCCGCGCCCGATATAGGCGTCATCGTATTGTGGGTTGATTTTAAGGGCGCGGGAATAGTCGGTGATCGCGTTGGCCGGTTCACCAACCTGCCGATAAATCAGGGCTCGGTTCGCAAATGCCTGATAAAATTTTGGATTAAGCTGGATGGCACGCGTGAAATCTTCGAGTGCGGCACGGTTCTGTCCGGCCCGGCCATATGCGGTGCCGCGAACGTTGTAGGCTTCTGCGGAGTTCGGATTCTTGTTTACAACTTGCGTGAGGGAAGCGATGTTTGCTTCGGTACCCTGAACCGGATCAAGTTTTACAGCCTTTTCCACCGGTGAGGACTGGCAAGCAATCACCATTACACAGGCCAGAAGCGCCAGTATTCTAGTAGTGAGTGTCCCGATCATTCAACTTCCATACGTCGCGCCGCAATGACTTTGGAATGCAAAAAAGGTGAAGATGCCACCATCTCCACCACTCAAATATCTCAACAATGTGGGCAAAATAATGGCTTAGCGGCCGTTTCTGCCGACGATACCATTCTCACGCTGCATTTTTTTGCGAGCCAGTTTGCGAGTGCGGCGGATTGCTTCAGCCTTTTCGCGGGCACGTTTTTCAGATGGTTTTTCGTAGAAATTCCGAAGTTTCATTTCCCGGAAAACGCCTTCACGCTGCAGCTTCTTTTTCAGCGCACGAAGGGCTTGGTCAACATTGTTGTCGCGTACAAGTACTTGCAAGTGATCACATCCATTTCGATTGGTTTGGAACTGGCAACAGCAAAGCGGTTCCGCAAAGCCTGTCTGCCGATTGAGTCGGACATAACAAAATTTCTGACACTTGTCCAGTATGGTGAAAGCGGAACTGGCCTGATTTTAGCGAGATTTCAGAAAGCTGTGTCAGTCGTTTCTGGGGCTGATGGTTGTGAAGTGACCCATTTTGCGCCCGGGCCGTATTGCTGCCTTGCCATAAAGGTGCAGCAGTGTGTTCGGTTGTTTGGCAATTTCGAAGGAACGTTCGACATCCTCTCCGATCAGGTTTTCCATCCGGCAATCGCTGTGCCGCTTTGTTGCACCCAACGGCATCCCGGAAATCGCCCGGATGTGTTGTTCGAATTGCGAGATGGCACAGGCCGCTTCGGTCCAATGGCCGGAATTGTGCACTCTTGGGGCGAATTCGTTTACCAGCAAGGTTTCGGCGGGAAGCATGAAAAACTCGATCGCCAACACACCTACATAGTCCAGAGCCTCGATGGCTTTTGTGGCAATTTGAGTCGCGTTTTCCACGACAGGTGAAGTCACGTTGGCCGGTACTGTCGAACTGTGCAGTATGCCTGATCGGTGGACGTTCTCTGCAATATCATAAACTGCGACCTCTCCTGAAAGACTGCGGGCCGCTATGATGGACAGTTCCCGATCAAAAGGAACATACCCTTCTAATATGCATTCTGTTGCCGCCAGAAGTTCAACAGCCTTTTCGATGGCCTCAGCATCATCGGAGCCAAGTCGTATCTGTCCTTTGCCGTCATATCCCAGTCGCCGGGTTTTCAAGATTCCCTTTCCGCCAAACCGGGAAAGCGCGCTGCGCAGATCATTTTCTGTTGTAACTTCCGCAAAGGGTGCTGTTTCGACGCCGAGTTGTTGGAAAAAGTTCTTCTCGACCAAACGGTCCTGACTGTTTTCAAGGGCATCGGACCCGGGTGAACATCTGATGCGGGTCTCCAATGACTGGAGGGCTTCAACGTCCACATTCTCAAACTCATAAGTAACAACGGCGCATTGCGCTGCAAGGTCGCCGAGTGCCCCTGCATCGTCATAGGGCGCGGTGAGGGCAATATTTGCACATTGAAAAGCCGGTGCGTCCGGTGACGGGTCAACGATGGCCGTCTTGAAGCCCAAACGTGCTGCCGCAATTGCCATCATGCGTCCCAGTTGCCCACCGCCTATAATGCCGATTGTATCGCCGGGTTTGCAATGCGCCATGATACTGCTCAGATCTGTGCAGGAAATTCTGCAATTCTGGCTGATTGTGATTGACGAAATGCATCAAGCCGCTCAGCCAGAGCGGTGTCATGGGTCGCGAGGATCGCTGCTGCCAACAGCCCTGCATTGGTTGCGCCTGCCCTTCCGATAGCAAGGGTTCCGACCGGAATACCTGCAGGCATTTGCACAATCGAAAGCAGGCTGTCTTTTCCTGACAGGGCTTTTGACTGAACCGGAACGCCCAGTACCGGAATTGGGGTTAAAGATGCGGTCATGCCAGGCAAATGGGCCGCGCCGCCGGCTCCTGCAATAATCACCTTGATGCCACGATCTTTGGCGGACTTGGCAAATTCAACCATTCGCTCAGGCGTCCGATGGGCAGAGACAATTCGGCATTCATGACCGATTTCAAGTTCGGTTAGCACATCGACCGCATGTTTCATCGTGTCCCAGTCAGACTGGCTGCCCATGATAACTGAAACATCATACTTTTCATCGGTCATGTGCTGCTCTGCAATCTGTTGCGTTCGACATAAATGGAAAGCGGCGTTTGTAGCAGAAGGCAAGGAAAATTCAATGCCCCTGCGACACGGGGAAGCCGGTTAGAAATGAATTGTTAACAGCTTCCGGCGAGCGGGTTCGACAATCGGTTGTTTTTCTGACAAACTTTCACTTGGCGGAGAACAAACACGGTATTGCGTGACCAACACAAGGAGGTTTTTCATGGCAGTTCAATCTCACATTGAAAGTTTGCAGGAGAGGCATCAGCAATTACAAGAGCAACTGGATGCTCTTATGGTTAGTGCCAGCAGCAATGATCAGGAAATTATCGAGATTAAACGTCAGAAACTTGTTCTCAAAGACCGAATAGCGGAGCTCAGTCGACGATCCTACGCTTGAACAAACTTGAACCAGGCATCACATCACGGGATCAAGTTTTGGCTTTGTATTGTGGTTATTGACCGCTAGTTTGCATTCATGGAAATCAACTTGAACCGATGTCGGCTGATGTTGTCTGCCGGTCCCCAATCTGTCAGCCCTGACCTGCTGATGGAAACTTTGGATGCTGGTGATGTTGCTTGCATGATCTTTCGTGATCAGGGTACCTCTGCAGGGGTGTTTGAAGCCTTTTGCCGTGAAGTCGTGCCGTTGGTCCAATCACGCGGGTGTGCAGCACTTGTTTTTTCAGAGACCCAGATCATGGGTCGTGTTGAGGCAGACGGGCTTTATACTGAAGCTTCGCACGGTGAGGTTCGCGATTATGTTGCCCGTTTTTCGCCACACAAACTTGTAGGCTGCGGTGGTATGATGAACCGTCACAGTGCACTAATCTACGGTGAAACGAACCCTGATTTCGTCATGTTTGGCAAGCTGGGGAAAGACATCCGCCCGCAGCCACACCCGAAGAACCTTGATCTTGCAGCATGGTGGGCCGAGCTCGTTGAAGTGCCGGGAGTGGTGCTGGGTGGCAATGAGGTGAGCAGCGTCGTTGCAGCCGCTCAAACCGGTTGCGAATTCGTATTGCTTGAACAAGCGGTTTTTGAAGCGGACTTGTCACCGGCTGATGCCGTTTCACGTGCGAACCAACTGCTTGATGAACATGCCCCACCGCTGGTTCAGGAGGTGTGATGAGGTCATTTGCTGTCATTACGGGGATGTTGTTTGCCGTGGGCATGACTTCGTCCTCATTGGCTACAGAGCCCGAAAGGTTGGATTGGACGTCCAGGGATGCATTGACTTCGCAAGACAATGGTGGAGATGTTTCAGGAAAGGTCGATGCAGCATACGGAGCCTATCAGCGTGGTTACTATCTCACGGCATTCAATCTGGCTCTCACAAGAGCCGAAGCAGGTGATGCAGCGGCGCAGACCTTGATTGCAGAGATGTTTGACCTTGGAAGGGGCGTCCGTAAAGACACCAAAACAGCTGCGCAGTGGTATGAAGTCGCTGCAAATTCCGGCAACAGGGAAGCACAGTTTTCATTTGCTATGAAACTGCTGGAGGGCAGGGATGTTGAACGGGACAAGAAGCGGGCCTTTGACCTGATTGAAGCCGCGGCAGATGCCGGGCATCCGCTTGCAATGTTCAATCATGCCATGCACCTGATTGAACAACGACCAACAAGCGCCGGCTACAAACGTGCGTTGACGTATCTTGAAAAGGCTGCTGAGTATCGTTTGGGTGACGCTTACTATGCGCTTGCGAAAATTGTCGGCGAGGGTTTGGCAACCGGAATTGGAAACCCGGAAAAAGGGCGTCAATGGCTTGAGCGCGCTGCGAAAACCGGCGTGGATACAGCCCAGGTTGACCTGGCTATGAACCTTTTGGCCGGCGTTGACGGCCCAAAGGACGAAAAGCAGGCAGCTCGCTGGTTCGAAGCCGCCGCGCGCGGTGGAAACGTTATTGCCCAAAACCGCCTCGCGCATCTTAAGTTTGATGGCAAGCATGTCAAAGAAGACAAACTGCAGGCAGCAAAATGGTACGTTCTGTCGAGCCGCGCAGGAAGGGCTGATCCTGAGCTGCATTTCAAGTTTTCCGAACTGGATGAAAAAACGCGAAAAGAAGCGTTGGCTTTGGCAAACCGTTGGCCGTATTAGGACCTGGGCTTTTTAACTCTTGCGCTTGCTGCACTTTTGTGGTCAACCCGCATCATTCAAAAATCTGCAGATTTGGAGAGGGGTGTTTCAGGCATCCCTGATTTTCATGAAGATCAATGGCAATGAAATCAAACCGGGCATGGTGATCACGCACAAGGATTCGCTTTGGGTTGCGGTCAAGGCCAATGCGGTAAAGCCAGGCAAGGGCGGGGCGTTCAATCAGGTTGAGATGAAAAACCTGCTCGATGGTTCCAAACACAATGAGCGTTTCCGCGCGACAGAAACTGTTGAGCGTGTGCGCCTTGAGCAAAAAGACTATCAGTATTTGTATCAGGAAGGCGAAATGCTTGTGTTCATGGATACCGAAACTTACGAGCAATTGGAGTTGCAACAGGAATTTGTAGGAGACCGGTCTGCTTTCCTTCAGGACGGCATGATTGTTACAGTGGAATCCCATGAGGAAAAACCGATCGGGATCAAATTGCCGGATCAGGTGACGTTGAAAATCGAGGAAGCTGACCCGGTAGTAAAGGGCCAGACGGTGTCCTCTTCCTACAAGCCGGCGAAACTGGAAAACGGTATACGTGTCATGGTGCCTCCGTTTATCGAAGCAGGCGAGAGCATTGTTGTTGATACGACCACTATCGAATACATACGTCGCTCCGAATAGTCTTAACGGAGAATTGCAGTGGCACGTTCTGCCTTACTAAACGTTATGGTCGATGCCGCCTTTCGGGCGGGGCGGTCCCTGTCGAGGGATTTTGGCGAAGTACAGAACCTTCAGGTTTCAGTTAAGGGGCCGGGTGACTTTGTAACCGCTGCCGATCTGCGTGCCGAAAAAATCATTCGTGAGACGCTTGAAAAGGCACGTCCGAAATTCGGGTTCCTGATGGAAGAATCGGGCGAGATTGCCGGTCAGGATCCACAAAACCGTTGGATCGTTGATCCCTTGGACGGAACCCACAACTTCATGCACGGAAACCCGCATTTTTGTACTTCAATCGCGCTAGAGCGCGAAGGTGAGGTTGTCGCCGGGGTCATCTACAGTCCGGCGACCGATGAACTGTTTGTTGCCGAGCGAGGTAACGGGGCATATGCCGACGATACCCGGATGCGCGTAGCTGCGCGCCGTGAACTTCATGATTGTGTTGTCGCAACCCATATTCCACATCTGGGTCATACCGGCCACAAGCAAGCGCTTGCGGTTATGGGCGAAGTGATGAAACGATGTGCCGGGGTGCGCGCGACCGGTTCTTCTGCACTTGATTTGGCCTATATCGCTGCCGGTAGACTGGACGCCACCTGGCAACAAGGGCCTTCGGCATGGGACTTTGCCGCTGGTATTATCATGATCCGTGAGGCTGGCGGTTTTGTCACCGACTTTAGCGGTGGCCAGAAGATGTTTGATACGCACAACATCCTGGCGGGTAATGACCGCATCCACAAATTGCTGGGGGAAATTGTTCGCGATGCAGGCCGTCCGGAAAATTAATTTCTTTTAATTGCCACCTATCCCGTTTAATTCTTAGGGCAGCAAAGCTTGTGGTTTGGCAGTTTAGCGATTCGTAAGAATAAAGGCACCGCCAAAGCGCTTTGAAGATGCTTAAGCCTGGAGGGTGCGCGGTGGCACGGGAATTCGATCCTTACAAACTTTCCAATCCCAGTTTGTTCTTGTTGAGTATGCTGATCTTTCTGACGATTTGCGGATTTCTGGGTGCCATGTTGTACCGGAGAATTTTTGAGGCATTTCAAACAAACCCCGGTCTGAACGGACTAATATTGGGTGTACTGGCGGTCGGAATATTATTGTCGTTGATTCAGGTTGTCCGCCTTATTCCAGAAGTGGGCTGGGTAAACGGATTTCGCCGTGGCAATCCCGATCTTGAAGGCAGGCGTGACCCTGTGTTGCTTGCACCCATGAAACAATTGCTTGGGCAAACCGGCGAGGGGGTTACCATTTCCACCCTTTCCATGCGCTCAATACTGGATTCGATCGGTAACCGGCTGGACGAAAGCCGGGACATTTCGCGCTATCTGATCGGTCTTCTGGTTTTTCTGGGTCTGCTCGGGACGTTTTGGGGTTTGCTGCAAACCATCGGCTCGATCGGAAATACCATACAGTCGCTCGATCCAAGTTCGGGCAATGCAAATGACGTGCTTGACGCACTCAAATCGGGTTTGAAAGAACCGCTTGATGGCATGGGGACTGCGTTTTCTTCATCGCTCTTCGGGCTGGCAGGATCGCTGGTGCTGGGTTTTTTGGATCTGCAGGCAGGGCGAGCACAGACGAGATTCTATACCGAGCTTGAAAACTGGTTGTCATCGGTTACCGACGTAAATTCCGAGTTCGCCGCGATTGGAGATGATTCGGTGAAACAAAACCTTGAACAGCTGACACAGCGTTTGCAGGGCGGTCAGGCCAGTGGCCGTGTCGGAGAGGCGCTGGGGGGGCTGGTAGACAGCATTCAAGTCATGGTTCGCCAAATGAGAACCGAACAGGAATTTACGCGTGAGCAGTTGAATGCACAGGATGCGCAGCAGAAGGAAATTTTGCAGTTGCTCAGAAAAATGAGTGTGTTTTTCGATAAAGCCGCAAAAGGATAGCGTGCGAGACGTGACGTAACATGGCTATTTCCAGGTCGAGATACAGCGAAAGAGGGGTCAACTACTGGCCGGGTTTTGTGGATGCGCTGGCAACGCTTCTGTTGGCGATCATGTTTCTGCTGTCGGTGTTTGTCTTGATCCAGTTTTTCCTCAGTCAGGAGATTTCCGGCAAGGATGAGGTTCTGAACCGGCTGAACTCGCAAATTGAAGAGCTTACATCCCTGCTCGCGCTGGAACAATCCAACAAGCAGGATCTTGAGGATTCCATTGCCAATTTGCAGGCATCCCTTGCAAGCACAGAAGATGAACGTAGCCGGTTGGAAGATTTGTTGGCATCAAATGCCGACAATGGCGATGAAACCGCTGCCAAAATTGGTGCTCTCAATGAGGGTCTTGAGGAAGAAAAGCAGATCAGCTCCAGAGCCCTGGCCCAGGTGCAGTTGCTAAACCAGCAGATATCCGCCTTGCGCAGGCAGATCGCAGCACTTGAAGAAGCACTCGAAGCCTCGGAGCAGAAAGACAAGGAAAGCCAAACCAAGATCGCGGATTTGGGCAAACGGCTTAATGTGGCGCTTGCCCAAAGGGTTCAGGAACTGAATCGCTATCGTTCTGATTTCTTCGGGCGTTTGCGGGAAATCCTGAGCGGCCGTTCAGATGTGCGTATCGTGGGGGACCGGTTTGTTTTTCCTTCAGAAGTGCTGTTTTCCTCCGGCGATGCCCAACTGAACACAACAGGCAAGGAGGAGATGTTGAAGGTGGCCCAGGCGCTGTTGCATATCGGTTCGGAAATTCCTGATGATATTAACTGGGTGTTGCGGGTGGATGGCCATACCGACAATATTCCGCTTTCGGGTGAAGGCGCGATCCGGGACAACTGGCAATTGTCGACCGAGCGGGCAACTTCGGTGGTACGTTATTTCATTGAACAGGGTATCGAGCCGAGGCGGCTGCTGGCAGCCGGGTTTGGTGAGCACCAGCCACTGGATGTTTCAGACAGCGAAGAAGCCAGGTCCAAGAACCGGCGAATTGAACTCAAGCTGACCGAGCGATGATGCCAGAAACTAGTGATGTAATTATCGTTGGCGGAGGGCTTGCCGGACTGGTCGCCGCTCACGAACTTGCCATGCGCGGCAAAAAGGTTTTGCTGGTCGATCAGGAGGCTGAGCAGAATCTTGGCGGTCAGGCGTTCTGGTCGCTCGGCGGGTTGTGCATGATCGACACGCCCGAGCAGCGGCGCATGGGTGTTCGCGACAGTCTGGAACTGGCAAAGCTTGACTGGTATGGGTCGGCGCAGTTTGACCGAACAGAGGACCATTGGCCAAAGCAGTGGGCGAATGCCTATCTTGAATTCGCCCAAGGGGAAATGCGCCCCTGGCTGCATTCGTTGGGGATGCGTTGGTTCCCGGTGGTCGGTTGGGCAGAGCGCGGCGGTTCCTTTGCCGATGGTCACGGCAATTCGGTGCCACGGTTCCATATCACATGGGGCACCGGACCCGGAGCCATCGAACCGTTTGTTGCCAGCGCCTACAAGGCAGCCGAAGCGGGATTGCTTACGTTCAAATTCCGCCATCAGGTTTCAAAGCTTGTCGTTAAGAATGGTGCGGTTGTTGGCATTTCTGGTGAAGTGTTGGCTCCGACCGATGTTGAGCGTGGTCAGCAGAGTAACCGCGAAGTCGTTGGCGATTTTGAATTTAATGCCTCATCAGTGATTGTCTCGTCGGGCGGTATTGGCGGCAATTTTGATCTGGTCAGAAAAAACTGGCCGACCAAGCGCCTCGGCAAGGCTCCTGCAAACATGATCGCCGGTGTTCCAGCCCATGTCGATGGCCGGATGATCGCGATCACAAAGAAGGCTGGCGGTGCAGCAATCAATGAAGACCGCATGTGGCATTATGTTGAGGGTATAAAGAATTTCGATCCCATCTGGCCCAACCATGCCATTCGCATTTTGCCCGGCCCGTCGTCGATGTGGTTCGACGCCGAAGGCAATCGCTTCTCACCGCCTTGTTTGCCCGGGTTTGATACGCTTTCGACCCTGAAAGAAATCATGGCGACCGGGTATGACTATTCCTGGTTCATCCTGACCCAGAAGATCATTGAAAAGGAATTTGCCCTGTCAGGATCAGAGCAAAACCCGGATCTTACCTCCAAGAAATGGATTGAAGTGCTCAAGGCCCGTCTTGGCAAGGGCGCGACCCCCAATGTTGAAGCATTCAAGGAACATGGCGAAGACTTTGTTGTTCGGGATGATTTGCCGAGCCTGATCGACGGAATGAACCAAATTGCCGGAAACGGGCTTCTTGATCACGAAAAAATCAAGTCGCAAATTGAGGCGCGTGACTTGCAAATGGATAATCCGTTCAGCAAGGACGCGCAGGTCATGGCCATTCATGCCGCGAGAAACTATCGCGGTGACAGGTTGATACGCACTGCCAACCGCCGCACAAGATTCTCGACCCGAAAAACGGACCGCTAATTGCCGTAAAGCTCAACATCCTGACCCGCAAAACACTGGGTGGGTTGCACACCAATTTGGATTCGCAGGTGCTCGGCAAGAACGGTGAGCCGGTGCCCGGCCTTTATGCTGCTGGAGAAGTGGCCGGGTTTGGCGGTGGCGGTTATCATGGTTACAATTCGCTGGAGGGAACGTTTTTGGGTGGCTGCATTTTCAGCGGCCGGAAAGCGGGCAGGGCTGCAGGTTAACCATCGCTGAACTGCAGTTTAGCCAGTCCGGCGTAGATTCCCTTCTTGGCAACCAACGATTTGTGGCTGCCTTCCTCTACGATTTTGCCAGCTTCCATCACCAATATCCGGTCGGCTTGTTTGACGGTCGCAAGGCGGTGGGCGATGACAAGGGTGGTCCGGTCTTTCATCAACCGTTCAAGCGCGTCCTGAACCAGGCGTTCGCTCTCCGCATCAAGTGCGCTTGTTGCTTCGTCGAGCAAAAGAATTGGAGCATCGCGCAATATCGCCCTTGCAAGAGAAAGGCGCTGACGTTGCCCACCGGAAAGGGTGACCCCACGCTCGCCCAAAACGGTGTCATAACCTTTATCCAGCTTTTCGATAAATTCGTGGGCGTTTGCAGCAATGGCGGCTTCGCGTATTTGTTTTTCGGTGTGTTCGCCGGAGCCATACGCAATATTGTCTTCCACACTCGCGGCAAATATCGCAGTTTCCTGGGGAACCAGTGCAAACTGCTTTCGAAGCGCTTCCGGGTCGAGGTCCGTCAAATTCAAGCCGTCAAGCTTTATGGAGCCTGTCTGGGGATCATAAAACCTTAGCAAGAGATTGAAGAAGGTGGTTTTTCCAGACCCTGAAGAGCCCACGATTGCAACCGTTTCCCCCGATTTGATATTGACCGAAACATCATCAAGCGCCTTGGTATCGGGTCGTGTTGGATAGGAAAAACCGACAGCCGAGAACTCAATGTTCCCTTTGACATCTTCAGGCAGGTCTTTTGCATTTGCGGGAGTTGGGACATCTGGCGATTTGCCAAGCAATTCAACCAGGCGTTCTGCGGAACCTGCTGCTTGCGTCAACTCACCCCACACTTCCGAAAGGCTGCCGAAAGCGCCCGCGGCAAACACCGCATAAAGCAGGAACTGGCTCAGTGTACCGGCGCTCATGGTGCCATCAAGCACATTGCTTGCGCCAATCCACAAAACGGCGATGACGCTGGACAGAATCAGAAAAAACGCCAGTGCGGTTAGCCATGCGCGCGTGCGGGTGGCCAATCGTGCCGCGTCAAAGGCAAAGTCGACGGCGTTTGAGTAGCCGGAATTGACATTTTTTTCATTCGTGTAGGCCTGCATGGTTTGCACAGCGCCAATCGACTCGCTTGCATAAGCGGTTGCAGTCGCCAGCGTGTCCTGCGCCGCGCGGGAGCGTTTCCTGACTGCACGGCCAAACGTGATCATGGGAACAAGAATTAGCGGTATTGCTCCGATGACGAACAAGGACAATTTGGGCGAGGTATAGATCATCATGATCATGGCGCCGATGCCGAGAATGGAATTCCGCAGTGCCATTGATGCCGTGGCACCGACCGCAGACTTGATTTGGGTGGTGTCGGCTGTAAGGCGGGAGATGATTTCGCCGGAATGGGCGGTGTCAAAAAATGAGGCGCTCAAACGGGTGACGTTGGCAAATACATCCTTGCGCAGATCTGCTACGACCCTTTCACCGAGCCAGATCACAAAATAGTATCGTCCTGCGCTCGATACTGCCAGCAGGACGGCGATGAGAATCAGGACGGAAAAATAGGAATTGACCAAGCTTGAATTGGCTGCGGTAAAGCCCTGGTCTATTACCCTGCGAACCGCCAAAGGCAGGGATAGCGTCGTTACAGCCGCAGACACCAGAAACAGCAGTGCGAGAGCGATTTGTGTTTTGTAATTCCTGAGATACGGGACCAGTTGGGCGAGAGGCTTCAATGCGCCACTTCGTGAGTTGTTCTCATCACCATCGGTCATGTATTGACAGGCTCTTGTTTATTTTCAAATCGTGTAGTATAGGACCCGCCAGCGATGCCGTGGGTTGTTCCTGCGGTTTATTTATCGAAAGCAGAAAAATTACAAGTTCCGATTGCGTTGTCTCCATTTTGATGCGTTAGTCGGCACGAAGGATGTGCAAGATGAAAAAAGAAATTCATCCCGACTACCACACCGTGAAGGTAGTCATGACAGACGGAACCGAGTTTGAAACACGCACCACTTGGGGCGCGGAAGGTGATACGTTGAACCTGGATATTGATCCAAACTCTCATCCCGCTTGGACAGGTGGTGATCGCCAGTTGGTAGACCGTGGGGGTCGTGTATCCCGTTTCAACAAGAAGTACGAAGGCTTGGGTATCTAGATTCACAAGTCGCGTCGCAATACAAAGACCCGGTAGTACAGCTGCCGGGTTTTTTGTTTCTAAAGCCAGTTCTGCGCCAATTTCTGTCGAAACACGCAATGGTTTGCGGCCTAATTGTTCTTGTTGGTACCGAACGCGGCTGAAAGCAGTTCCTGCTGTTGCCCTACCGGATTGTTCCCCGATTCCGTTTCGCCAGTCGTTTGTGCATCGGCGTAAAGTTCCCGGTCAAGGTTGATCACCAGTTTCTGCAGCTTGACAGAGCGGTCTACCAGTTCCAAAAACTCGGCGGGAAGTTCCGGCCATCCCGGATTGTTTGTTTGGTGCGTAAACTCACTGAGTTTCACTTTCTGCTTCTCTTCAAGCAGTTGGTCACGTGTCATCTCGCCTTCATTGGCAGCACGCTGCAGCAACAGCCAAGACGCCAATTGCATCAGGCGGGTGGTCAAACGCATCGATTCAGAGCCGTAAAGCATCGCGACATTGCGCGGCAGGGTTTTGGCGATTTCTCGTCCTTCACCGTCCAGAAAAGTGGCGCTTTCCTCGACCAAGTCCATTCCGTCGCGAAACAGTTCCTTGAATTTTTCAGAGTTGGCGAATTTTTCTGCCAGGCTGATGGTGTTCGACAAATGCTTGTCCCTGCGTGGATGCAATCCAGACCGTTTCGCGTTTCGACAGAGACGCAAAAACAGTTGTCTTCGCTCGAAATGGTTATGCATTCTTGTTGTGACTAAATCATCAAAACAGAGATTGCTGTAGCACTACCATAAATCAGCATCAAAAGCCGGTAAAGAGCATGGTTAGGCGATGGTTAATATCCACAATCCATCGAACTGGCAGAAACGCGCAAAAAAAAGAGCCGTAAGAACGGCTCTGAAAAGTTAACAGGGAGGCGTCAAACAGAGCAGACCAAGCTGCCAGTTTGAATCCGGTAAAAACCGGACAATTAAGTTAATGCCATATAAACCTTACCCCAAGGTTAACGGCAACCATGTTTGATCGGGTTTGGAACGCGAATGTCACTTCTTGAAGAGCGAATCGGCAGCGGAAAGATGTTCAGACTTTTCTTTTGCTGTTCTTTCCAGGCGCTCTATTTCCAACCTTAACTCCGAGGCAAGTTTTTGCAATTCGTCTACCGAAAGTTCGTCAAGTGGCTGGCCAAGCCGGTATTCGAACTTGGCTTTGGCATCTTCTTCCTCATCCAATAGTCTTCCCCTTCGTTCACAATTGAATTTGATTGCATGGTGTGGGGGGAAAGCGTATAATTGATTTGATTTCATGACAATGCGTGAACTTTTCCCGCAAGGGAGCTTCCCAAAAATCAGGGCAAGCACACGGGCAAGGTTTGCGTTCAGGAGAACAAAGAAATGGCTACACCCCTGATGCCCAAAGCCACTGCCGTTTGGTTGGTGGACAACACATCGCTTACGTTTGACCAGATTGCGGATTTCTGTGCACTTCACCCCCTGGAGATCAAGGCAATCGCAGATGGTGAAAGCGCCCAAGGCATTAAAGGCATGGACCCTATCTCCAACGGGCAGCTTACCCGGGACGAACTTGAAAAAGCGCAAAGTGATTCCGGCCACAAACTCAAACTTGCTGAACCGAAAGTCAGCGTTCCGCCGCTCAAGAAAAAAGGCCCGCGTTACACGCCCTTATCCAAACGGCAGGACAGGCCAAACGCGATATTGTGGCTGGTGCGTAATCATCCCGAACTGAAAGACGCGCAAGTCATTCGTCTGGTTGGAACAACCAAAACCACAATAGAAGCGATCCGTGAACGTACACACTGGAATTCGGCAAACCTTCAGCCGATGGACCCAGTGACCCTGGGTATCTGCACCCAACTGGCGCTGGACGCGGAGGTCAAGAAGGCGGAAAAATGGGCACCGGAAAAACCTGTTCAGGAAGAAGGTGCAGAGGGTGGTGAGACGCTTAAACCAGCACACGATACGCAAACGCTTGATATCGATATGACCCCGCCTGCGCCAAAACCCGATGAAAGCATCAGCGCCGACGATGTGTTTGCCAATTTCTCAACCAACAAAGAATAGTTCGATCAGCGATCTGTAATTGTGCAACATTGCATGAAAACGCCTATTCGTTTTCATGGCTCATGCGCTTGAGATAATCTCGCAGGGTTTGGCCCGTTTTATGGTCGAATGTTTCGCCAGTCATGCTGACATCTGACATTCTGTCGAGGCGGAAGGTTCTGAAATCTGCCCTTAGTCTACACCAGGCGGCAACGGTCCAAACCTTACCCCAGTAATGAAGGGCGAGTGGTTGGATCGTGCGTGCGGAAGGCGCATCCTGCATGTCACGATACTCAAACTCAAGCACCTTGTATTCGCCAACGGCCTGGTTGACCGTGTCGAAACGTTTTTTGACTTCGTCCGAGGTAAGAAAATCAAATGCGAAAAC
Organism: Rhizobiaceae bacterium; assembly: GCA_965230715.1. GTDB lineage: Bacteria > Pseudomonadota > Alphaproteobacteria > Rhizobiales > Rhizobiaceae > JAALLB01. Next base: position 699,755 of record CBDDLK010000001.1, read on the forward strand.
CGAGGTGCGAGAAGCCAAATCCTGCATGTCGTCCGGCAGGATGTTGTCAATTTTTGAAAGTGCGGTCTCTGCGTCAAGTGCCATTCTGGCACCGCCCCATGCAGAGACCAACCTGGCGCCAACGATCAGTGCTTCAACTTCTTTTCTTGAAAACATAACGGGTGGCAGATCATAACCCTCACGCATCAGGTAACCAAGACCCGCCTCCCCATCAACGGGAACGCCGGACCCCTGCAGGTCGGCTATATCCCGGTAGATGGTGCGCTCGGATACTTCAAGTTGTTCTGCGAGACTGGCGGCGGTAATGAGCCGCCCCGACCTTAATATCTGTACAATCTGAAACAGTCTGTCGGCGCGGCGCATCCCAAATCTCAGTCCGAAAAGATGCCGATGGAGTTTCCGTCCGGGTCAATGCAATAGGCAAAACGACCCGTGGGGATGGAGACAATGTCAGAAACGACCTGGCCGCCTGCCTTCACCACACGATCCATGCCCGCCTCAACGGCATCAGGCAATTTGAGATGAATGGTATTGCCCTTGCCTGGAACGCCTGTTTCGCCCTCGTAAAGGTTGGCAGATGCCGAACCGTCGCCATAAGGCAAAACAGCGACTTTGTTTGGGCCCATTTCCATTTCGTTGAGTTTGGTTGCGAGCACATTCTCATAGAATTTCTTGCCAGCGTCCAGATTGCTTACCGGAATTTCGGCCCATACGACTGCGGTGTTTGGAGTGTCAGACATCGAGTTTCTCCTTGTGGTGAGTTTGACACCGCCTTTGTTGCATACCCCTCCTGACACCATACTGTCAGGAGTGTTCACCATATCCTACAAAACACCAAGGTTGCCGTGATGGTTTCAGCTTTCGTAGACCGGAACCGTATAGTTAAGCCCAAGTCGTCCGCCGTCTGCATAGATTGTTTGGCCGGTTACATAGCTTGCATTGTCTGATGCAAGGAACGCCGCCACACTCGCGATTTCGGCTGCATCGCCAATTCGTCCCAGTGGTGTACGTGAAAGCATCTTGTCTTTGGCTTCCTGATTGTCATTAACCGTGGCCAACATGCTTGACATTATCGAACCGGGGCCAATGGCGTTTACCCTGATCCCGTATTTGGCAAGGGCCTGTGCACTGACAGTCGTAAGCTGGTTTACTCCGCCTTTCGAGATCGCATAAGGGATCTGGTTTTCGATCGCAACAATTGCGTTAATCGACGAGAGGTTGATAATGCATCCCGGCTCACCGCCATCTTCGACCCGCGTGACCATGTGTTTTGCAGCCGCCTGTGAACAAAGAAACGCGCCCTTCAGGTTTACATCCATGACCTGGTCAAATGTTTCTTCAGTCAGTTCAAGAAAGTCAGCGGCAGCGGCAATTCCTGCGTTGTTGACAAGAATGTCTATCTGGGCGAATTCGTCGATCGTTCCCGCAATCAGATTGTGAACATCCAGTTTCTCTGCCACATTGCAATGGACGTATTTTACGGTGCCGATCTTTCTGAGATCATTTTCCGCCTTGTGTCCAGCCTTGTCATCTATGTCGGCAATGACGACCTTTGCTTTTTCCCTTAGAAAGCGGTCAGCAATGGCGTAACCAATGCCTTGCGCCGCGCCGGTTACAATCGCGACCTTGTTTTCCAGTGTCATGAAACCTAGTTTGCCTCGTCCAGTACTTCGATAATTTCATCAAGTATAGCAGGATCGTCGATTGTTGCAGGCATTTTCCATTCCAGTCCATCGGCAATTTTCTGCATGGTGCCACGCAGTATCTTGCCGGAACGGGTTTTGGGGAGTCTGGGAATAACTACAGCGTTTTTAAATGCTGCGACCGGTCCAATCTGCTCGCGGACCAGTTTGACAACTTCCTGCTTGATTTCATCATGCTCACGGTTGCACCCGGCATTGAGCACCATGAAACCAAGCGGCAACTGCCCCTTCATCTCATCGGCAACGCCGATCACGGCGCACTCGGCTACATCCTTGTGGGCAGCAACCACTTCTTCCATGCCACCGGTAGACAATCGATGTCCTGCTACATTGATGATGTCGTCGGTCCTGGCCATGATGAACAAATACCCGTCATCGTCAATGTACCCGGCGTCGGCGGTTTTGTAGTAACCTGGAAACTCTTCAAGATACGCTTCACGAAAACGCTTTTCCGCGTTCCAAAGGGTTGGAAATGCGCCCGGGGGAAGAGGTAGTTTGACAACAATATTACCCAACTCTCCGGGTTCCAGGACCTCTCCCTCATCGCTTAAAACCTGCACATCATAACCGGGCATCGGCACAGCAGGGGAGCCATGCTTGACCGGCAGCATTCCAAGACCCATCGGATTGCCGGCAATTGTCCAGCCAGTCTCGGTTTGCCACCAATGGTCAATTACCGGAACGCCGAGGTTGTTTTCAGCCCATTTGATTGTGTCGGGGTCCGCACGCTCTCCCGCCAGGAACAGGATACGGAATTTGGAAAGATCATGGTCGTTGATAAACTTGCCTTGCGGATCTTGGCCCTTGATGGCCCTGAATGCGGTCGGTGCCGTAAACAGCACTTCGACATTATGTTCTGCAATGACGCGCCAAAACGTTCCAGCATCGGGGGTTCCAACTGGTTTTCCCTCAAACAGCACCGTTGTGCAGCCGTGTAATAACGGTCCATAGACAATATAGGAATGGCCCACGACCCAGCCGACATCTGATGCGGCCCAGAAAACGGTCCCCGGATCCACATCATAGATTGCCTTCATGGACCATTTTAGCGCCACCATATGACCGCCATTGTCACGAACAACGCCTTTGGGTTGGCCGGTCGTCCCCGAGGTGTAAAGTACATATAGCGGATCAGTGGCTTCCACGGGTACACACTCAACCGTTTCCCCCGCTTCTATCGCGGCTGAAACAACCTGTTCATAATCGTAATCGCGCCCGGAAATCAGTTCACATGGTGCTTGTTCGCGCTGCAGGATGACACAACAGCGGGGTTTGTGTTTTGAAAGCTCGATTGCTTCATCAAGCAGGGGCTTGTATTCAACAATGCGGTTGGGTTCGATGCCGCATGAGGCTGATACCACGATTGCGGGTTCTGCATCGTCAATCCGGGTTGCAAGTTCTGCTGCTGCAAAACCTCCAAAAACTACAGAGTGGATAGCCCCCAGACGCGAACAAGCCAACATAGCAAAGGCAGCTTCCGGAACCATGGGCATATAGATGATGACGCGATCGCCCTTCGTTACGCCATTTTTCCGAAGCACTGCGGCGAGACCGTTTACCTGCTCCAGCACTTCGGCATAGGTAAAGGTTTTTTTCGCACCGGTTATCGGGCTGTCATAGATGATTGCTGGCTGGTTGGCCCTTCCGTTTTCCACGTGGCGGTCGAGAGCGTTGTAGCAAGTGTTGCATTCGGCACCAGCGAACCAACGTCCGTAAACACCACTGTCAGGATCAAATATTTTCTCAGCAGGCTTAAACCAGTCTATTTCGCGAGCAGCGTTTTGCCAAAATGCAAGCGGATCATTCTGCCAGCTTTCATATGTTTCCCGGTAAGTTGATGACATTGTTCTCCTCCACGCCAACATCACTTGTATTGGCAGTTATTCTATGACGAACGCCACAAACAAGTCTATCCGACGGAAGGCTCATGCGTCATTGTTGACCAACATGTAGTCTGACAGTTCTTCCGCCCAACTCTCGTAACCTTTGGCTGATGCGTGAAACCCGTCCACAGACCAATTCTCGGCGATTGGCTTCCATTCAGTGTCCGGCGCAAAGGCAATCCGTTCCCGGCACAGTTGAACACCAATTTCCCGCAAGATGCGTGACCTGATGCCCAGGATCCGGTTCAATGGGTATGGCAAGACAGGGATGACACTGAGATCGATAAGGCCCTGCCAGATTATTTTTGCGCCTGGGAACTTGGTGTTGAGCGCATACAACAACGCTCCGAATTCTTTCTTGAAACGTCTTCCTGAATGAAAATTCTTGCTGTCATTGACACCGATATTCAGGATGATGAATTCATATTCCGCAGTTTCCAGATTAGGTATAACATGGTTGAGAATTTGACCTGCTGTTGCCGAATTGTTGCCGCAGGTGCGTTGTTCAACCGGACGGCCCGATTTTTCAGACAAAAGCACCGGTAGCCTGCCTGACAAGCAATCGTCAAAATTATCGACCCCAACACCCGCGACTGACGAATCCCCAACCATCAAAACACGGATTGGTTTGCCCTTGCCCTTGATCGAGATTCTGAATTTCTGGTCGGGTGGCGCCAGGCGCGTCGATGCCCGACGAACTTTCAGTCCCTGCCAAACATAGACCGGCAAAGCCGACCAAGAGAGTATTTTTTCAAGTGTTGTGACCATCCGGCATACCTAACGTTGGCTATAACAAACCGCAATTGACAATTTGTCAGTGAACTGATTCAGCAATGGCTTGGCCGCACACATAACCGCTGGACCAGGCCCATTGAAAATTGTAGCCGCCGAGCCAACCCGTTACATCGACACATTCACCAATGAAATGGAGGCCAGCGCACTTCTTACTTCCCATGGTCTGCGAAGAAAGTTCAGCAGTTGACACACCGCCAATGGTCACTTCCGCCTTGGCAAATCCTTCTGTACCATTCGGTTTGAAGCGCCATGCCGTTAGTTTCCCCTCCACTTCACGCAGTGCTTCGTCGGTGTAGTCAGCAAGGTTGCGGTCATCGATTCCCATCCTGTTGCATAACGCTTCAGCAAGACGCCCGGGCAAGTGATTTCCCAATGCTGTCTTGATCCCTGATCTTGGAGTTGACGCTTTGGCCTTCAGCAGCCAATCTTCTTCGGCGTCGGGAACAAAGTTGATGTTGATCCACTCTCCATGGTTCCAGTACGAGGATATCTGAAGGATTGCCGGTCCCGACAGGCCCTTGTGTGTAAAAAGCGATGCCTCGGCAAAACTTGCCCGGTCATTGCTTGCAACGGTATCAGTTGCAACGCCTGACAAATCCTTGAACAGGGTTTGTTCCCGGTCGAGTGTGAACGGCACCAATGCGGGTTTTGGTTCGATGACTTTAAGCTTGAACTGTCTGGCAATCCGGTAAGCCAAATCCGTTGCACCAAGTTTTGGAATCGACTGACCGCCTGTTGCAACAACAACCGACGTTGAGTGAAACTTTCCGGAAGAGGTGGCAACTTCAAAACCCTCGCCATTTCTTTCGACTGATTCGATTTTGGTGGACAATGAGAATGTCACATTTCCCTCTGCACATTCATCCATCAGCAGTTTTACAATCTGCTTGGAACTGCCGTCGCAAAACAATTGCCCAAGGGTCTTTTCATGCCAGGCAATTGCGTGTTTTTCCACCAGTTCCAGAAAATCATGCTGGGTAAACCTTGCCAAGGCAGACTTTGCAAAATGCCGGTTCTGGGAGAGGAAGTTTCCCGGTTCCACATGAAGGTTCGTAAAATTGCAGCGTCCGCCTCCCGATATCAGGATTTTTCGACCGGGTTCATCATTGTGATCAATTACCAGTACGCTTTTGCCAGATTTTCCTGCCACCGACGCACATATCAGCCCGGCGCCGCCGGCACCCAGCACGATCACATCATATTTTTGGGAACCACTCAGGCGTCCGACCTACGCGCTGGCCAGAGACTTGCCCTTGCTCTCCAACACCTCAAACGCTTCCTGAATGCGTTCCACCATGCTTTCCTCACCTGCTCGCAGTACTTTTCGCGGATCATAGGTGGATTTGTTCGGTTTGCCGGTTTCGGGGTCGATCTGATGTTCGTATGCCGTCGGGTTTTTCTGCATCAATGTGTGCAACCCGTTTGAAAAAGCAAATTGTGTGTCTGTATCAATGTTCATCTTGAACACACCATACCCCAGGGCTTCCTTGATTTCTTCGCGTGTTGAGCCCGACCCGCCGTGGAAAACGAAGTGGCATGGATTTTCCTTTCCATCACCTAGCTTTTCCTGCACATACTCCTGACACGCTTTCAGGATTTTCGGTTGCAGGGTCACATTGCCCGGCTTGTATACACCGTGCACATTCCCGAAGGCTGCGGCGACAGAAAAGTGTCCCAAATCCTGCAATTGCTCATAGGCATACCAGACATCTTCAGGTGTCGTATAAAGTTTGGATTGGTCTGACATGTCATCGGAGCCTACGCCGTCTTCCTCGCCGCCGGTAACACCCAGTTCGATCTCAAGGCTGATGGAAAGTTCATTCAGTCGCTTTAGGTAGTCGCGGCACGTTGCGATGTTCTCCCTGGTAGGCTCTTCAGAGAGATCAAGCATGTGGCTCGAATAAAGCGGCTTTCCATATACGTCACTGTATTTAGCGTTTTGCTCGATCAGGGAATCAATCCACGGGAGCAGTTTGCGATTGGCGTGGTCAGTGTGCAACACAACGCAAATCCCATAATACTCGGCCAGCAAGTTTACATGCTGGGCAAATGAGACCGCGCCCAAAACCATGGCGTCATGACTGGAGGGGTTGCCCTTTCCGCCAATAAATCCCGCGCCGCCATTTGAAACCTGGATGATGACGTCAGAGTTTGCCTGCGCTGCCGCTTCGAGCACCGCGTTGATTGTGTTTGTACCTGAAATGTTGATCGCCGGCAGCGCATATTTGCCCGCCTTACATGCTTCAATCAGGTCTGCATAGTCTTGTCCGGAAACGACGCCTGGTTTCATGATAATCCCCTGAAAGTTGGAAGATGGAGTTTTGCTTCTTCTATTCTATGGGAAGCGATATTTAAACCCACTGTTCACAGTTCAGTTGGTCAATATTCACATTTTGTGTTTATGCGGTTTCCTCCAGGGCTTTTACCCCCGGCAACTCTTTGCCTTCCATCCATTCAAGAAATGCGCCGCCAGCGGTTGATACATAGGTAAAGTGTGTGGCCACACCTGCCTGGTTAAGGGCCGAAACTGTATCGCCACCGCCGCCTACCGAAACCAACTCGCCCGCTTTCGTTTGTTCGGCAGCAAATTTTGCGACCGCTACTGTGGCTGCATCGAAGGGTTCGATTTCAAAGGCTCCGAGCGGGCCATTCCAGATCAGTGTTTTTGCCGCCCCGAGCTTTTCGGTGATATTGGCGACCGTTTGAGGGCCTGCGTCCAGTATCATCTTGTCGGCAGGGCAGGTATTGAAACCAACCGTCTCGTTTTCGGCGTTGGCTGCAAATTCGCCTGCCACAACCACGTCAATCGGAAGAAGTATTTCACAGTTTTCTTCCGCAGCCTTTGCCATGATTTCACGTGCGGTATCTGCCAGATCGTGCTCGCACAGCGATTTGCCAACATCGGCACCTTTTGCAGCAAGAAACGTGTTTGCCATGCCGCCCCCGATTACAAGCATGTCGACTTTTTCTACAAGGTTTTTAAGCAAATCGAGTTTGGTCGAAACCTTGGCACCACCGACAATTGCCATCACCGGATGTTCCGGGCTGCCTAGTCCCGCTTGCAAAGCGTCCAATTCCGCCTGCATGGTGCGACCTGCATAGGCCGGTAGCAACCTTGCAATGCCCTCGGTTGAAGCATGGGCGCGATGTGAACATGAAAACGCGTCGTTTACATAGGCATCGCCCAATGAGGCGAGGAATTCCGACATGCCTTGATCATTGTTTTCTTCACCCGGGGCGAAGCGGGTGTTTTCGATCAGAATGATTGATCCTGCCGGTGAAGCGTCCAACAGTTCCCGGCTTGGTCTTTCAACGAAGGTAACAGGTTTTCCCAGCGCGCCTTCCAGTGACGGCAAAGTGACCCGCAATGACATTTCCGGCACGTACTGGCCCTTTGGTCGTCCGAAATGGGCAAGCAACACTGCCTTGCCACCGGCATTAGATATTTCATTAATGGTTGGAACCACACGGTCGATGCGGGTTGTGTCGGTAACTTTTCCGTCCTGAACCGGAACATTGATGTCGATACGAACCAGGACGGTTTTTCCAGTAGCGTCCAAGTCATCAAGCGTTTTGAATTTTGGCATTGTCTTTTCCTGTTGTTGTCGCCGGCGGGCGAACTTTTTGTTCTGCTATGGCGTTCGCGCCAAGAAAAACGGCCATCGCACAATGATGTGACGATGGCCATTTTCATACCGGTAATGCGAAGTTGTAGGCATCTAGATCAGTTTTGCCATGGCCACAGCCGTGTCGGACATGCGATTTGAGAAGCCCCATTCATTGTCGTACCAGGTAAGGATGGAAACCAAATTGCCTTCCATGACCTTGGTCTGATCCATGTGGAATACAGATGAATGCGGGTCGTGGTTGAAGTCGATCGATACGTTCGGATCGTTGGTGTAACCGAGAATGCCTTTCAGTTCACCATCGGCAGCTTCCTTGATGGCTGCATTTACTTCCTCAACCGATGTGTCTTTCTTGGCGACAAATTTCAGATCAACCACGGAAACATTTGGCGTTGGAACGCGAATTGCCATACCGTCCAGCTTGCCGTTAAGTTCAGGCAGAACGAGACCAACGGCTTTCGCGGCGCCAGTGGAAGTCGGGATCATGGACATGGCAGCTGCGCGGGAGCGATACAAATCCTTGTGCATGGTGTCCAATGTCGGTTGGTCACCAGTATAAGCGTGGATGGTTGTCATCATGCCCTTTTCAATGCCAATCGTCTTGTTCAATACATAAGCAACCGGAGACAGGCAGTTGGTGGTGCATGACGCATTGGAAACGACCAGATCGTTGGCAGTCAGCGTGTCGTGATTTACGCCGTAAACGATGGTCTTGTCAGCACCCGATGCCGGAGCAGAAACCAGCACCCGTTTTGCCCCTGCTTCAAGGTGCATTGAGGCTTTTTCCTTGTCGGCAAAAATACCGGTACATTCCATGACAACGTCGATGTCCAAATCGCCCCAAGGCAATGCCTTTGGATCGCGTTCTGCAAAAACCTTGAAGCTCTCGGAGCCGACCTTAATCACGTCGCCTTCGACGCTGATTTCACCGGGAAACCTGCCATGTACTGAATCGTAGCGCATCAGGTGCGCATTGGTTTCAACCGGGCCAAGGTCATTGATTGCGACGATGTCAACATCGGTACGGCCTGATTCAAAAATGGCACGCGCCACGTTGCGACCAATGCGGCCAAAACCATTGATTGCGATTTTTACTTTTTCAGACATAAGGCCTCCAGGACAAGGTTGATGTTTTGCGGGACAATCCGCGAGGAAGGATTTTTTAGCCTTATAGCGTCAATCTTTGAACAAACAAAGCCCCTTCCAGAGCCGTTTTTCCGTGCATGAGACTGATCAGAGTTTTGCCTTGGCCGCTTCCACAATTGCCTCGGTTGTAATGCCGAAGTGCTCGTACAGTTCTCCTCCGGGACCCGATGCCCCAAAAGAGTTCATCCCGATGAAAATGCCATCGGAACCGACGAACCTGTCCCACCCCTGCCGGATGGCGGCCTCCACCGCAATCTTCACTGGTGAATTGCCAATTACCGCCTTCTTGTAGTCGTCGGACTGGTGTTCAAACAATTCAAAACAAGGGACCGAGACAACACGTGTCGGGGTGCCCGACTCTTCCAGTTGCTCTTTTGCTTCCATTGCCAGTTGAACTTCCGAACCTGAGGCGAAAATTGAAACAACGGCATCTTTGGAAGCTTCTGCGAGTTCATAAGCTCCGTGGGCGCTAAGGTTTTCCCTGACATGTTCGCGGCGAACGGCTGGCAATCCCTGTCTTGACAATGCGATGGCGCCAGGCGTCTTCGCGCTTTTCAGCGCAACCTGCCAACATTCGGCGGTTTCAACGGTGTCGGCTGGGCGAAATACGTTGAGGTTCGGAATCGCTCTGAGCGCTGCGAGGTGTTCAACGGGTTGGTGGGTTGGTCCGTCCTCTCCCAGACCAATCGAATCATGCGTCAAAACATGGATCACCCTTATTCCCATGAGCGCGGCCAGTCTGATTGACGGACGGCAATAATCGGAAAAGATCAGAAACCCACCCGAATAGGGAATCATTCCGCCATGCAGTGCCATGCCGTTCATCGCCGCTGCCATACCGTGTTCGCGAATGCCGTAGTGGATATAGCGACCGTTGTAATTTACGGAGTCAAAGGTTTGCAGTTCGGAGGTTCTTGTATTGTTGGAGCCGGTAAGGTCAGCAGATCCACCCATGGTTTCAGGAACTGCGGAATTGATGACTTCAAGAACCTGTTGCGAGGAAACGCGGGTGGCGATGGTCGGTTTTTCATCGGCGAGTTGCTTCTTCAGATCGGCAATTGCATCATCGAAACCGGTTGGAAGCTCGCCGCGCATACGCCGTTCAAACTCGCCGCGTTTTTCAGGTTCCAAATCGTTGTAGCGCTTTTCCCAGGATTTATGGATTTTGCAGGTTTTAAGACCGGCAACGCGCCAGGCATCCAGAATTTCCTCAGGAACCTTGAATGGTTCATGGTCCCAACCAAGTGCTTCGCGGGTCAGGGCAATTTCTTCATTTCCAAGCGGCGCGCCGTGGGCCTTGGCGGTGCCTGCGCGATTGGGAGAGCCAAATCCGATGGTTGTGCGACATGAAATCATGGTCGGCACGTCACTTGCGCGCGCTTTTTCAAGCGCATCGGCAATCTCGTCGTGATTGTGTCCGTCAATGTTCAAGGTGTTCCAGCCAGCTGATTTGAACCGGCCGATCTGGTCGGTCGAGTCCGAAAGGGAGATCGGACCATCAATCGAGATGTTGTTGTTGTCCCAAAGCACAATCAACTTGTTCAACTTGAGGTGTCCTGCAAGCGTGATTGCCTCTTGGCTAATGCCCTCCATCAGGCACCCGTCACCAACCAGGCAATAGGTGTAATGATCGCAAAGGTCATCGCCGAACTCCGCATTGAGTTTGCGCTCGGCGATCGCCATTCCCACAGCGTTGGCTACGCCCTGGCCTAGCGGGCCGGTGGTCGTCTCTATGCCTGCACCATGACCGAACTCGGGATGGCCAGCGGTGCGCGACTCCAATTGACGAAAATTCTTGATCTGGTCCAGATCAAAATCTTCGAAACCCATCAGATACAGCAGCGAATAAAGCAGCATCGAGCCATGCCCTGCCGAAAGCACAAACCGGTCCCGGTCAGGCCAGTGCGGGTTCTTGGGATCAATGCTCATGAATTTCGTGAACAGCACAGTCGCTATATCGGCAGCGCCCATTGGCAAACCGGGATGGCCTGAATTTGCCGCTTGCACTGCGTCAATTGAAAGGAACCGAATGGCATTTGCCATGTCGTTGGAGGATTTGGGTTTCGACATATTCACTCGCTGAATTTTCAATAATTAGGGCGTGGACTGCGTTGAACCAGATTTGCACATGATCCATGGTCATGGCTACTGGCGCGCACAAATATCAATTGCACCGGAAGAGTCAATCGCAGCTTCGACATGCCAGTCGCGTTTGTCAACAGGCGTCGGGCATGAACAGGGTATAACGCTCCCATGACAGTCCCGACGCGCAGAAATGCGGGAAAAGAGTGTGTTGCTGTTGACGCATTCTTCATCCAACGCTTAGGTTAAGCGCTGTAACTGCTTGTAGTTGTACGATTCGATGTTTGCGGGGGTGGGCGTTTCCAGGTTGCAAGCGCCAATAATGTTTAGGGTTTGCTGGATATGTCTCCATCTAGTTCACTTGCGGATGCCCTCACAAAGCTTAGCGAAGCTGTGGATGCACTCGAAAAAAAGATTGAAACCCGCGTCGGACAAGACCGGTCAGTCCTTGATGCCGATGCAGAGGTCCAGCGTATGGGTGCCGATCGTACAAGACTGGCCGAAGCACTTGACGGCGCCACTGAAAGACATCAACAACTGGATCATGTGAACCGCGAAGTCTCGCGCAGATTGGTGGATGTCATGGAAGTGGTTCGCAACGTTATCGAACAACAAAAACGAGCGTGATATATAATGCCGTCGGTTAGCGTCACCATTAACGGAAAAAATTACAGGATGGCATGTGATGAGGGGCAAGAACCTCATCTTGAAAGTCTTGCTGCCGTATTTGACCGCTATGTCAATGATTTACGCGGGTCCTTCGGCGAAATTGGCGATCAGCGCCTGACCGTGATGGCGGGAATCATGGTGACCGACGAATTGATGGAACTTAAACGCAAAGTCGAACGACTGGATGCGGAGATTACGGCCCTCAGGGAAACCGGTGCGAGTGGTGACCGCCAACGGCAGGACGGTGATGATGCCCTGGCGGCGTCGATTGAGGAAATTGCAAAAAAGATCGAAAACATGGGCGGTTTGCTCACAAAATGATATGTCACGTTTGCTGGACAGCCAGATGTATCGCACCTATATTGCATTGGCGTTCCTGCCTGGTTTGCCAGACGCACAATCCCCGGGGCCTTACCGATCTCTTAGGGAACTGTCCCTGACCTCGCTCGTGGGCTTGGTCATCACGGTGCCCACCTACTTTGTAGGTTCCCGGGATCGTCAAACGGTCTGTCGGCCAAGGCGGTGCGCATAAATCTGGAAGAGCGATGAACCGTCAGGAAAAAAAAGCGGCAATGCGCAGTCAAAAGCTGGCTGTGAGAGATGCAATTCCGGAAGGGGAGCGCATTGAAAAGAGCATCGCTGCTGCCGAACACGCACAGGGAGTGTTTGAGTTTCCCGGTGGAACCGTTGTGTCAGCCTTTTTCCCAATTCGTTCCGAAATTGACCCGCGCCCATTGATGGACGCGTTGCGCAAGGACGGTGCACGTTTGTGTCTGCCGGTCGTGCTAAACAAAACGACAATTGTTTTCAGAGAACTGGTCCGTGGAGCCGAGCTGGTCGATACCGGTTTTGGCACATGGGGGCCCGGCGAAGATGCGGAGGTTCTGGACCCTGAAATCCTGATTATGCCCTTGTCGGTGTTTGATCTTTTTGGCGGGCGCATCGGTTATGGTGCCGGGCATTATGACAGGGCAATTTCAAGGTTGTTGGCCAAGGGAATTGAACCAAAATTGATTGGCCTGGCATTTGACTGCCAACGTGCCGAGAAGGTTCCGGTGGAAAGCCATGACCAATTGTTGAATGGTGTAATCACCGAGTCCGGTTTTTTCGAAACCAGAGAAGAACGCTTATGAGGTTGTTGTTTCTTGGAGACATGGTTGGCAAGGCGGGCCGCATGGCGGTATTCGACCGTCTTGCGTCCCTGATCGACCAATACGACGTTGATTTCACAGTGGTAAATGGCGAGAACGCAGCCAACGGTTTTGGCGTAACCGAGGCAATTTTCAATCAGACGATGGACGCGGGCGCGGATGTCATGACAACTGGCAACCATGTGTGGGACCAGAAAGAAGCCCTGATGCTGGCAGACACAGACCATCGCTTTCTGCGCCCAGCCAACTATCCTGCGGGAACCCCCGGTGTTGGAGCTTACATATTTGATACACGCACCGGTGCCAAAATCATGGTGATTAATATCATGGGCCGTGTGTTCATGCACCCCGAACTGGACGATCCGTTTTCGTGTATCGAAACGTTGCTGGTCGATGGTGGCCTTGGCATTGCGGCTGACTATATTTTCATTGATTTTCATGCAGAGGCGACTTCCGAGAAACAGTGCTTTGCACATTTCGTTGATGGCAGGGTATCTGCCGTGATTGGAACACACACCCATGTGCCGACTGCAGATCACCAGATTCTTCCCAATGGGACGGCATACATGTCAGATGCTGGAATGTGCGGCGATTATGATTCATCGCTGGGGATGGACAAGGAAGAACCGATCAACCGTTTCGTGACCAAGATTCCCAGAGGCCGGTTTGAACCGTCGACCGGCCCTGCCACAGTATGTGGCGTTTTGGTCGATCTTGATGACAAAACCGGCCTTGCAACACATATTGAACCGTTGCGACTTGGCGGCAAGCTGACCCAATCAGTGCCGCCATCGTAGGTAGGAACAAAAGTTCACGGACCGGAAGTTTTCTGGGTTGCCGCAATATCAACGCCAGCAGGAACGCCGTTCGTTAGCCAGCTTTCTGAACCGGTTCGATGTCGACAATTCCCGTCTCTGACATTGGGTCAATCTCAAACTCGACCATGTGAACAAATTTCTGTTTTTCTGCCAGTTTCATCTGACGCCAGGCAATTGCCAGGGCCGCCTTTGCATATGCTGCGATTGAATCGGTGTCCTGCGAGAGGTTGTTAAAGCCGAACTTGCGACGCAGAACACCATTGGCGTAATTGACGGCATAATGTTTGCGCAGATTGCTTGTCCAGTGCTCTGTTGTAATCGAGATGTTCAGGCAATCCCGGTTTTCAACACGATGCGGACAATTTATTGGCCAGTGGGCCATCTGTCCCGGTTTCAGCTCATAAACGGTTGCACCTTCGTCGAATTCCTTTTTATAGGGAATTTCCTCTTCGGTTTCTCCCAGTATGATGCCTTCAAGGTTCTTCTGCATCAGGAATGGTGCCTGATTTGGGTAAACAAAAACGCGCTTTTGCCCTTCAAGTTGCCAAAGGGACTGGCCGGGAACATCGGCATGATAGAAAACCTGCACCAGGGGTGAGGAAACCAGAATGGTTATACGGCGCTTGAACGTCTCGAAATCAGGCATGTAGGACCGGAATTCTTCATAGATGTCGTCCAACACCTTGCGATAGTTTTCATCCACATCCTGCAAATTCAAAAGATTGAGCCACATCCTGCCGCGTTCAATCGCCTCAATGACTTCTGTGCCGGATTTCTTCCCGACGCGGCCTTCACGCCATTGCGGGTTTTCCGGGTCATACCCCATCGTGGCGAGGTAGCAGAATTTTTCGGGATATTTGTCGATCAGCTTACCCAATGCATCACGGGTAAACATTCCGGTCTCGTTCAAGCGGTGATGCAACAACAACTGCCGAGCGCCATAGCTCTCTGCATATTCGGGCTTCCAGTCTGCAATTATCGATGTATCCATCATGTATACTCCGTCCACGATATTCGCCGGCTACACAAACACAGTCTTGTTTAATTTCGGTTTAGCGGCTGAGTTAACATTTGCCTAAAGGCATCCTCGAGTTCCGCGAAACGATGCATTGTCAAACATCGCACTGGACCGGACAGGCAAGCTTTTTTATAAGCACCAAAACGAAACAGCAAAATGGGGAGTGTGCCGTGGCCGGCCATTCGAAGTTCAAAAACATCATGCATCGCAAGGGTCGCCAGGATGCGGCCCGCTCAAAACTGTTCTCAAGGCTTTCAAAAGAAATTACCGTTGCCGTAAAGATGGGTGGCGGCGTTGCCGATCCGGACATGAATCCGCGATTGCGGCTTGCGATCCAGAACGCCAAAGGTCAATCCATGCCCAAGGACAACATTCAGCGGGCAATCAACAAGGGGTCCGGCGCTGACGGTGAGGACTATGAGGAAATCCGCTATGAGGGTTATGGGCCGGGTGGCGTGGCGTTGATTGTTGAAGCGCTTACGGACAACAAGAACCGCTCGGCAGCCAACATTAGGGCGTGTTTTTCAAAAAATGGCGGGCAAATGGCTGAAACCGGATCAGTGTCTTTCATGTTCGACCGCGTGGGTGAAATTACTTACAAGCCGGAAGCGGGTGACGAAGATGCGGTAATGGAAGCTGCCATCGAAGCTGGTGCTGACGATGTGATCTCTGATGAGGATGGCCACACAATCCATTGCGATTTTGGTGACTTTGGCGAGGTTGCCAAGAACCTTGAAACGACACTTGGTGAACCGGAAGGGGTGAAATCCATCTGGAAACCGCAAAACCAAACCCCTGTCGATGAAGAGAAAGCCGCTACATTGCTAAAATTGTTGGATGCGCTGGATGAGGATGACGATGTTCAGAATGTGTATTCCAATGAAGACATCGACGAGGACGTGATGGCGAAACTAACCGCGTAGCACCCCGTCCAGCAACGGAAAGCCAATGATTGCGCTGGCGGTGATGATCGCAAGCGCAACCCTTCGGTATGTCGCTTCCGTGGCCAGGCCAAACATGTTTTGTCCAATGAAAAGCCCAGCGATGTAAAACGGTATAAATATAAAACCAGCGATGACCGTTCTCCAGGTAAAAACATTACCTGCGAACAACGCAATTCCCGACATTACTTCACTAATTGCAAAAAAAGTCAGCAGGTTTGCCCGTATCGTTGCGGCATTCTTGCTGCTTGCCATCCAATAGGTAATGACCGGAGGGCCGGGTATCCCTGTAGATCCGCTGAAAATCCCGGAAATACCGCCAACAATGGCTGAAAGCCAAGATGGTCTTGGCCCCCGGTAACGTATGTCAGCTACAAGAATGACCACAAATCCGATGGTCAGGATAGATATGCACCATCTCAAAACAAGAGGGTCCATCGCCAGCAAAAGCAACACGCCCAGATAAACCGTCAGGGCGTAGCCGATGATCGCGGGAATGACGCTGCTCCAGTCAACCTGTTTAAGGGCTCTTGGAAGTATCGTCAGTGTCGGCCAGGAATCCATGATCCAAACCGAAACCACCGCAAACTTTGGCCCCAGCAAGGCAGATGCAAGCGGCATGAATATAAGGCCGGTACCAAATCCGGCAAATCCCCTTACAATTCCGCAGATCAGCGCAACCACAATCACCGACCACACTCGCCAGTCATTGATCAGATCCATGAACAGGTTCTGTAGGCTCATCTGCAGGTCCATTGGAAAGCTTCAGGAAAATCCAGCACTAGCTTACTGTACTCGGGATTTCAACATAAATGTTTCCGTTTTGTTCACAATTTTGATGAATAGTCGAGCAAACGGGAGTAGGTATTGTTTATGAGCAATCTGATTCGCATAATCGGAATTGATCCGGGGCTTCAACGCACCGGTTGGGGGGTTATTGAATGCCAAAACAGTTCACTTGGGTTTGTGGCCGCCGGCACGGTGCGGTCTGATCCAAAGGCTGATCTGTCATCGCGCCTTTGCCAGTTGCATGATGGTTTGCAGCATGTCGTGAAATCACATATGCCGGACGAAGCTGCGGTTGAACACACATTTGTCAACAAGGATGCCAAGGCGACCCTCAAGCTCGGACAGGCAAGGGGGATTGCATTGTTGGTTCCGGCGCGTTTCGGATTGCCGGTCGCAGAGTATGCCCCCAATCAGGTCAAGAAAACCGTGATTGGCGTTGGGCATGGCGACAAGGCGCAAATCCGCATGATGGTGAAGATGCTGTTGCCGAAATCCTCGTTTGACACCGATGACGCTGCCGATGCACTGGCAATTGCGATTTGCCATGCCAATTCGAGAGGCGTTTCGGAACTCAAGATTGCGGCGGCTTTTTAATGACGCTCAGACATACGCCCTATGACGGTTCATCCCATCCCTTCGGCATTGGGTTGCGACCGCTTGATCTGGCCAACTGGATTGAGATTGACGAGAAACTGCCGGAATTTCTGGCCGAGAAACACCGGTTGCTGGAAGAGATTCCAGACCAGATTTGGGCAGGGGATTTTGCAAGCGAAGCAGCCCAGAACGAAGTGCTTTCGATGCTGCTGATCCATTTGCTGGAAAGATACCCCAATATCTATCGACAAACAGGACCACTGTTGGATATCGCGGGGCAGTTTGAAGTTGATGTGAATGAGGTTTCCAGACCACCCCTGATGACCGCGTCATTATTGGTGCAGGAAGACCTTGTCCTGATGGGCAAGACTGAAGCGGGTTGGCGGTTGGTGGCCGGGTCGGTGTGTTTTCCCTCTTCATGGCGGCTGCGTGACAAGGCTGGCAAATTGATGCATGAGGTTCATGCGCCTGTCCCGGGGTTTGCAAAGGGCAGCAGAAATGCGGGCATGATCGAACGGGTGTTCGACAATCTGCAGGTGGAACTTCCGGTCGAACGTTTCAACTGGTCGGTATACGGTGATGATCGCCTTTTCCAACCAGGTCATTCGGGCGAACATGTAAATGACAAATTGAATGAAGACGGTGAACCGTTTTTGCGAGTGGAGCACCAGACTTTGCGGAAATTGCCTGTGAGCAAAGACATTCTTTTTACGATCCGTATCCATCTTGACCCGCTTGATGCCTTACGAAACCGTGATGACAGGAAGGAACTCGGTCAGGGTTTCATCCAAACCATTCGCGCGATGGATGAAGCCCAGCTGCAATACAAAGGTCTGGATCATGTGCGTGACGAATTGATCTCGCGCATTGAAGCAGTTACGGCTTGAACATGATTGGCAAACTCAAGGGCATACTCGATACCATCGGTGAAGACACGGCGATTATCGACGTTAATGGCGTCGGTTACGAGGTGCATTGTTCCTCACGTACTTTAGGCGGTCTTCCGTCCGTTGGCGAGGCCATTACCCTCTCGATCGAAACCCATGTGCGGGAAACGGAAATCAAGCTTTTCGGGTTTTCCGACGAGTTGGAACGCGAGTGGTTTCGTCTGCTGCAAAGTGTCCAAGGGGTCGGCGCGAAAGTGGCGCTTGCGATCCAGTCAACCTTGTCTGTCGGTGATCTGGCCTCTGCAATTGCTTTGCAGGACAAAGCCATGGTGGCGCGCGCGCCCGGGGTTGGGCCCAAGGTAGCGCAGCGTATTGTCTCTGAACTTAAAGGCAAGGCACCAGCCTATACCGGCGCTGAAGCCGCAGAAATGGGACTTTCGCAGGACATCGGCGATGGAGTTGCCTCGAGTGCCGTGCAGGATGCGGTTTCTGCGCTTGGCAATCTTGGTTATTCGTCACAACAGGCTGCGGGTGCGGTTTCTGCTGCATTGCGAGATGTTGGCGATGATGCGGACAGTGCCACGCTGATCCGGCTCGGCCTCAAGGAGCTTGCCGGGTGAGTGAAGACCGTCTCATATCACCTGAGATACGTGGCGAAGATGCCGATGCCGCAATGCGTCCGCAGGTGCTGGATGATTTTATCGGACAGGCGCAGGCGCGGGCCAATCTGAAAGTGTTCATCGAAGCGGCCAAGAAACGTGGCGAAGCGCTGGATCATGTCTTGTTTGTAGGGCCGCCCGGTTTGGGCAAGACCACACTGGCGCAGATCATGGCGAAAGAGCTTGGCGTGAATTTCCGTTCAACCTCCGGGCCGGTGATCGCCAAGGCGGGGGATCTTGCCGCGCTTCTGACCAATCTTGAAGAGCGCGATGTGTTGTTTATCGACGAGATTCACCGGCTCAATCCGGCGGTTGAGGAAATTTTGTATCCGGCGATGGAAGACTATCAGCTTGACCTGATCATTGGCGAAGGGCCGGCGGCGCGGTCGGTAAAAATCGATCTTGCCAAGTTTACGCTTGTTGCTGCAACCACCCGTCTTGGGTTGTTGACGACACCGTTGCGCGACCGCTTCGGCATTCCGGTACGATTGAATTTCTATACGCCAGAAGAATTGGAACTGATCGTAACGCGTGGCGCACGGATTATGGGGCTTCCATTGGCGACCGACGGGGCTAAGGAAATCGCCAACCGCGCCCGTGGCACACCGCGTATTGCGGGTCGCTTGTTGCGGCGGGTCAGGGATTTCGCGATTGTTGCGGAAGCCGATGAAGTGACCGCGAAAATTGCTGATGAAGCCTTACAGCGGCTTGAAGTGGACTCCATCGGGCTGGATGAACTGGACCGTCGTTATCTTAACCAGATTGCCCGCAACTTTGGCGGTGGTCCGGTGGGGATCGAGACCATCGCCGCCGCCCTGTCAGAACCGCGCGATGCAATTGAAGACATTATCGAACCCTATCTGATCCAGCAGGGGTTTATTCAACGCACCCCTCGGGGTCGTGTTATGACCGAACGTGCCTGGAAGCACCTTGGTCTTGCAACACCTAAAGACTTTGCCGCAAGGCAAGGCACGTTGTTTGAAGAAGGGGATGAGTAGGTCTTGGTTCTCTATGACCAATAGATGGCATTGCGCCAGGGTTGGGGAACCACCAGGGTGTGCTTTTCCGAATGGTCGGTTTTACCAAGCGCAATCGATTGCCATGCATCGGCCCATTCTTCGGGTAGCTTGTAAGGTGCGATGATGTTGTCTTCCCTTACAAAACCGTGGCGGGAATAGTAGTTCGGGTCTCCAAGAACGAGAACCTTTTCGACACCCGACGATTTCATGATTTTGAGACCTGACCTGACCAGTTGGGTGCCAAAGCCTTGTTTCTGGAAGCTGGGAGCAATTGCGAGCGGTCCCAATAATGCTGAACTGAAGTTTGTTTGGGGTGTAAGATTGCAAAAACTGAAAATGATATTGCCGCAAAGCTGCCCATCCAGCACCGCAACAAGCGAGATTGTTTTGTCGCTGATGGCCAGTTCTTCCACCAAAGATGTTAAGTCTTCTTCAGGGAAAGCCGTTTTGTACAAGTCGACTATGGTTTCGGTTTCATCCGGTTCGGATCGACGGATTTCGCATTTACCGGTCTGCATTGCTAAACCCGTCCAAACGGGCCACAGGTGATCAATTTGTCTCCCGTATTGTAAGCAGATCGCAATTCTTCTGTGACGGGATCGGAGGTAGGGCTTTTTTCCACTTCCAGGGTGTAGCTATCGGCATCGACTGCCACGATGTAAGCAGCCGTCCATTTGTTTGGTGCCATGCAAACACGCAGGCGTTGTCCGACTTTTGCTTCCGCCAACGGCCACCTTGAACCCGCTGTCAGGGTATAGAGTGTCCTGTCCTCAGTTCTGGAACAGTCCGAGATTTCAACAAATCGTGTCCATGCCGCAAAGGGTTCGGATTCGGCGGTTGCCGTTTCCAGACTCATTGCGGCATCTCCGACAATTTCGAACCCATCAGATGGTTTGATTTCGCCGCCTTTCACGACAACACCGTACAATCCGCAATAGGCATGGCCAAATGCGTTTGGCAGTTGTTTCGCGAAATCAATGTCTCGTTCGCCGGATACCGGATTTACTCCCGGGGCAGGGCATCGTTTGATCGGGCGCGAAATATCAATTTCCGCTTCACCAATCCTGATGCGCTTGCCGACCCAGGCCAATTCCTCCCAAGCTTCAAGTCCTTCAATCACAAGATTGCACCGGAACCGCTTGAGATCGTTGCTCATGCCCAGTGTTTCGGTAATCTGCTGAACGCTGGCCGCGTTGATCAACGACACGGGGGTGTCGACAAAATCCCAGTTCCGAACTTTTGCGTTCGCTTCAATGAGCTGCGGAACATCCTGCGATGCGGGCTCCACGCTTTTAAGAAAGTCTGACAAGGCATGGTTCGCGCTGGAGACAGTCTGCGCATCATTGTAGTCGATGGCGATCTCGTCGCCATCGGGATTGGTCAAAGAAAATCCTGCCGGTGTTGATCTGATTGAAAACTTCAAAAGGCCGTCGTGACGCGAACAGCGGAAAAGTTTGCTTGGTGGAAGTCTTTCGGCGGATTGCCCACCTCCCATTGCAAAGGCGTAACGGCGATCGTTTGGAATGCCGCTTCCTGTTTCCAGTGTGGCTTTTTCGAGTTCCAGTCCCGGAAATCCTTTCACAGGGCAGTACAGAATTGAATGAAGACTTGGTTTTGACATGATCGTCCTGCTATGGCTTTTGAATTGCGAATTTGATGGAAACGTTTGTAAATGTCACGCAACAAATCAGAATTATCCAACCGTCTTATTGAACAGGGTCATGAGATGGAGGTCAGGGTTTATTACGAAGACACGGATTTTTCCGGCGTGGTGTATCATTCGAACTATCTGAAATACATGGAACGTTCGCGTACCGAATGGCTCAGACATCTTGAAATCTTTCATACGGACCTGGAACAGGACGACAGTGCATTTGCCATTCATCGCATGAACTTGCAGTTTGGCCCACCCGCCAAGATTGATGATTTGCTGATCGTCAGGACCAAATTGAACAAGCTGACGGGCGCGCGTTCGTTTTTGCGTCAGGAAGTCCTGCGCAAGGATGATTCAGGTGAAGAAGTCATGCTTTGCGGCGCGGATGTTGAAGTGGCATTCATCAACCATGGTGGTGGCGCCAAACGCTTCCCTGATGATCTTCGGGAAAAACTGGGTGGCTAGACAAGCGATCAGGTGATGTCCCTAACACTTCCTTAACCCTAATCGATTCTAAACTTAGATAATGTCGGGCTGACTCGGAACTGTCATGCTTTGACCACAGTTTTTGCTATCACAACAGGGCGTGCGGCATTGGATTTGGTGCCAAGCGCAATAATGAAAGAAAAGAGCAACAATGTTTGCAAACGCATTTTTTGGCATTTCAGCGGCCTATGCCCAAGGCGTTGAAGGCAGTGAACTTGAAGCCACGGTAGATGTTTCCCTGCTTTCGCTGTTTCTGGAAGCGTCGCTTGTTGTCAAGGTTGTCATGATCGGCCTGGTGTTGGCATCCATATGGAGCTGGTCAATCATCATAGACCGATACTTCATGTTCGGTCGCGTTCGTAGGCAACTCGACAAGTTCGAAAGCGTGTTCTGGTCCGGCCAATCGCTCGAGGAATTGTATCAGTCGCTTGCAAACAAGAACCCAACAGGCATGGCGTCGTTGTTTGTAGCGGCCATGCGCGAATGGAAGCGTTCGTTTGAGCGAAATGCCCATTCACAAATCGGTTTGCAGACCCGCATAGACAAAGTGCTTGATGTATCGCTCTCCAAGGAAACGGAGCGGCTTGAAAAAAGGTTGATGTATCTGGCAACCATTGGTTCCGCCTCACCATTTGTCGGGTTGTTCGGTACCGTTGTTGGTATCATGGTTTCATTCCAGGCGATTGCATCGTCGAAATCCACAAATCTTGCAGTGGTCGCGCCGGGGATTGCAGAAGCATTGCTGGCGACCGCGTTGGGATTGCTGGCAGCGATCCCTGCAACAGTCTTCTACAACAAGCTTTCCTCGGATGCTGCAAAGATCATCGGCAGGATGGAAAGCTTTGCAGATGAGTTTTCTGCCATACTTTCGCGCCAGATTGATGAAAGAAACAGCCAGTCGGGTAACCGTCAAAGTTAAATCTTGGAGACTGACAAACCATGGGAATGTCCACTGGAGTTGCCAAATCGGGGGGCGGAAAACGCCGCCGCACGCGTCGACATCAGCCGATCAATGAAATCAACGTGACGCCGTTTGTGGATGTTATGTTGGTATTGCTGATCATCTTCATGGTTTCGGCGCCCCTGTTGACGGTTGGTGTTGAAGTCAATCTGCCTAAGACAAGTGCCGGGCCGGTCAATGTCGAGACTGAGCCGATCACGCTGTCAATCAACAAGGAAGGTCAGATTTTCCTTCAAGAGACCGAAATTGCGCTGGCAGAACTGTCACCCAGACTTGCAGCGATTGCAGAGGCAAGGGACAAGCTGGAAACGCGTATTTTCATTCGTGGTGATGCCTCCTCACCCTATGAGGTG
The DNA here is from genome assembly GCA_965230715.1 of Rhizobiaceae bacterium. Classification (GTDB taxonomy): domain Bacteria; phylum Pseudomonadota; class Alphaproteobacteria; order Rhizobiales; family Rhizobiaceae; genus JAALLB01. The sequence continues at coordinate 722,989 of CBDDLK010000001.1, forward strand.
ATCGCAAAGGTCTTGGGCGAGATCTCGGCTGCAGGCTACAAAAAATTCACTATGACCAGCCTTCCAAGCCAATAGGGAACAATTTAACGGTTTGATTTCATGAAGTTGGGAGTTGCCACATCTACTGTACTGCACGCCGCCGTAATCGGATTTGGCCTGTTGTCTGTATCGTCTTCTCCAAATCAGCAGATTGAACTGTCCGGCGTTGAAATTGACTTCGAAACCAGTAACGAAAGCCAGCCGGTTCAGGGTCTTGAAGACGCCGAGGTCAAGGAAGTTCCTTCGCCGAAACCCACTGAGAAAAAACAGTCGGAACCGGAGGCAAAAAATGTTGGTGATTCCAAGAATGACGAAAAATCGAAATCCCGCGAAAAACCGGCAGATCGGGTGGTCGAAAAATCGGCTACCGCGCCAAACCCCGATCAGGCTGTAAAAAAGCCCGATCAGGTGCCTGACAAACAGGTGAAAGAAGAGCCTACACCTGCAACACAGCTTTCCAGGCTCAATGATCCAGCGACGCCCATTACCCCCGAGACGCCCGCAGAGGAACAACCCCCTGTTGAAGTCGATGAGGCAACAAGGCAGCTTGCTGCATTGCCAAAAAATGTCCCGGTACCCGTAGCAAAACCAAAGCCGCCGAAGCCCAATACGGCAAAAACCAAAGAGCGCAAAAAACCGCAGGATACCCCGACAAAAAAAGCAACGGATGCGAAGAAGGAAGCAAAGCAAAGCGTCAGTGACCTGATCAAGAACAACAAAACGACCGAGCAGGCAGCTTCTGGCGGCGCAAAGGCTTCGCAAAAACAGGCTTCGCTTGGCACGAATACAACCAGTTTTGCCAAACGGCTGTCGCGTCGCGAAGAGGATACGCTGATAGGCCGTATCAGTCGGTGCTCTACCGGTCAGGCAGGACGCATTATCTCGGATGATTTGCGTGTTACAATTATTATGGAACTCAATCCCGACGGAACCTTCAAGGTAAACCCGAAGGGAAAAGCAAAAGGCGGGACATCTGAAGAGCGCAAGCGTTTCACACTGGATTCGCTGCGGTATGCCAAGCGTTGTGCCCCCTATGACTTCCTTCCGTCCGAAAAATATGACACATGGAAGCAGATCGTTGTGACCTTCCATCCGTCCAAGATGTTTGAATAGTGAAACCCAGAACCGGATCTACATGATGTTCTCAAGAACTGCTCCCAAACACCTGGCAACCGCATTTGCTGCCTATTGTCTGATATTTGCCGGATTTGTCTCTGTCAGCCATGCCCGCGTGGAAATTGATATCACCAAGGGTAATGTCGAGCCGTTGCCAATTGCGATCATGGATTTTCAAGGAGACAAGGCTGCGGCCGACATTGTCTCAGTCATCTCAAATGACCTGAAAAATTCAGGCTTGTTCAAACCGGTCAGCAAGGCTGCATTCATTCAGAACAACCTTGGACCGGACCAGACCCCGCGCTTTCAGGACTGGCGGCAGATCAATGCCCAGGCGCTTGTCAATGGCCGTGTAAGCAAGTTGCCCGACGGCAGGTTGCGCGCCGAGTTTCGTCTGTGGGATGTGTTTGGCGCAAGTGAGCTCACAGGTCAGCGATTTGACATTGAGCCAAAATTCTGGCGCAGGGTGGCGCACATTATTGCTGACAAAATTTACCAGGAACTGACAGGTGAGGAAGGGTATTTTGATACCCGTGTCGTATTTATTGATGAAAGCGGTCCCAAGGACAAACGCGTGAAGCGGTTGGCAATCATGGATCAGGACGGAGCCAATGTGAACATGTTGACCCGTGGTGGCGATCTGGTTCTGACACCGAGGTTTTCGCCGACGCGTCAGGAAATAACCTATATGTCCTTCGCTGGTGGCCAGCCCCGCGTCTACCTTTTGCAGATTGAAACCGGCCAACGTGAAGTTGTAGGCAACTTTCCCGGCATGACCTTTGCCCCGAGGTTTTCGCCTGACGGCCAGAAAATTGTCATGAGCCTGCAGCAGGGAAGTGGTGCGAATATTTACTCCATGGATTTGCGGTCTCGAAACACCACACGCCTGACAACAGGCGCATCGATTGACACGGCCCCATCATTTTCCCCTGATAGCAAGCAGATTGTATTTGAGTCGGATCGCGGCGGACGCCAGCAGCTCTATGTCATGAATGCGACTGGTGGAGGTGCGAAGCGAATTTCGTTCGGAAACGGGCGCTATTCAACGCCTGTGTGGTCTCCGCGTGGTGATTTGATCGCCTTTACCAAACAGGCGGGCGGGCAGTTCCTGATTGGTGTGATGCGCCCCGATGGCAGCGGCGAGCGTATCCTGACCGAGGGTTATCACAATGAAGGACCGACATGGGCGCCAAATGGTCGTGTCTTGATGTTTTTCCGTGAAAGCCCCGGTGCGAATGGCGGCCCCAAACTCTTTTCCATTGATTTGACGGGGTATAATGAACGGCAGGTACAAACTCCCAGCTTTGCCTCTGACCCTGCTTGGTCACCGCTGTTGAAATAAACCTGCTGCCTGCCGTTGTTTGGTCACATTGAAATGGAACCTGACCCCGGTTGAGGCAATACTGCGGGAGTTTATTACCTGGGGGCGGTTTAACGATTGGTTTACCCTGTTTCTTGAACCGATCTTAACCTGAACAAGGTATTACCTGACAGACTAGAAGTTTAAAGGAGTGACGGGCAATGCTCGCTTCAAATCCAGTTTTCAAATCGCCAGCCGTGATCGCCCTTGTGATGGGCCTGGCACTCAGTGCATGTGCAAAAAACAACAAATTGCCAGACAATGCCGGCCAGCTTGGCCTGAATGGTGCAACACCTGGCTCAACGCAAGACTTTACAGTAAATGTTGGCGACCGCGTCTTCTTCGAGACGGATTCTTCAATCCTGACACCGGTTGCGCGCCAGACACTCGACCGTCAGGCACAATGGTTGGTAAAATATCCCAACTATCCGATTACGATTGAAGGTCATGCGGACGAACGCGGCACCCGGGAATACAACTTGGCTCTGGGTGCGCGAAGGGCAGCGGCCACACGCGATTATCTTGCAAACCGCGGGGTTCCTGCAAACCGTATGAGAACGATCTCGTTCGGCAAGGAGCGTCCGGTGGCAGTTTGTAACGACATTTCCTGTTGGTCGCAAAACCGCCGTGCCGTTACACTGTTGGCCGCACCGTCCGGCTAGCTCTGTCCACAATACCAATTCGAATATTCACAAGGGCCGGTTTTTTGATTGGCCCTTGTTGCATGATGACAAGATGATGAAATCATCATAGTTTTGTCGTAGTCATGTAGAATAAGCCTTAACGACCAATTCGCCGCGACTGTTATTGACGAAACCGGACTTACCATATGAAGTATTTGCTAATTTCTTTGCTGATTGCGGGTGCCAGCATTACGCCTGCAAACGCAAACGGGACCTCCAAACCAATTGTCATGGCCCAGGCCAGCCAGACCGATTATCGGGTAAGTGTGCTCGAAGAGCAGATACGCAGTCTCAATGGTACCATTGAGGAATTGAACTTCCGCATACTTGAACTTCAGGAGCAGATGCGCAGAACGCAAGAAGACAACAATTTTCGACTGCAGGAGCTGGAAGACAAACAAGGTAGCCTTGGGGAGGGCGGGTCTGAAAAGATCGTGCAAGATGAGGACGGTTTCATAAGCCTGGAAAAGTCCGGGCCGTCTGAACAAGCCGCTGCAAGCGCAAGTTCAGACGGGGCAACCGCACAACCTTCGACAGATCAGAACCCTGAAAAGCGAACGATTGATGGCGTCGAGATTTACCAGGGCGAGAGTGGACGGAGCGATGAAGTTGCAGGGTCGCTTGGTTCAATGCAGTTTGATGAACAGGGCAATGTGGTAGACACACAGATCGGCAAGCCGCTTGACCTGACCGCAAGGTTGAACCAACCGGACTTGCTTCCAAACAATCCCGACGACCTTTTCCTGAGGGGATATGACCTGATCCAGTCAGGTCGCTATGCGGATGGGCAGACGGCGCTGTCCGAGTTTTCAAACCGCTATCCGGACCATCCGCGTCTTGCCGAGGCGAGATTCTGGCTGGGTGAAAGCTATCTGGGCAGGGGGCAGTACAAACAGGCTGCAGAGGTTTATCTTGACGCCCACAAACGCTGGCCGTCGTCGAAATACGGACCGCAATCCTTGCTGAAACTTGGGGTGTCTGTTGCAGGCATGAACCAGCGGGAACTGGCCTGTGCGACATTTGCCGAGGTGCTGCAAAAATACCCCAATTCATCGCGCGCGGTCAGAAGAAGTGTTGCATTTGAGCAGCGCGCTGCACAGTGTGTTACGAACTGACCCCGCATGTTCGACGATCTGGATCCCAAGCAACTTTTTTCATCGGTTGAAACAAAAGAGACTGTGCTGGTTGCAGTTTCAGGCGGAAGTGATTCCATTGCATTGCTTATGCTTGCAAATGCCTGGGCGCAAGTTGCAGATGTCCATCTGCAGGCACTGACGGTTGACCACGGATTGCGACCGGAAGCGGCTGCCGAGGCGGCATTTGTTGCCGGAATATGCGAAGCCATCGGTGTTCCCCATGTAACGTTGGCATGGGAGGGCATGAAACCGCAATCGGGCATATCAAGCGCAGCAAGGGATGCGCGGTACAGGCTGATTGAGGAATTTGCGCTTGATTTGGGAGCAACGCAAGTCCTGACCGGCCATACCGCAAATGACCAGGCAGAAACCGTTTTGATGCGTAACGCGCGTTATTCAAGCTATACATCGGGTCGAGGCCTTTCAGGAATGGCTCCAAAAGTTATGCTGCCGAGACGAACCATGCTGGTACGGCCATTGCTTCGTGTGCTTCGTGCCAGCCTTCGGGCTTACCTGACGGATATGCAGCAATCGTGGATTGAAGATCCAAGCAACCAGGATGAAACCTATGAACGGGTAAGGGTCAGAAAGGCACTTGGCGAGGAAGCACACCGCATAGCGGAGATTTGCCGATTTGCCGAACTGGTTGGCCGTGATCGCAAGCTGAGTGCTGTAAAAGTGGCAGATGCATTGAAGGAGCATATGGAAGTGTCCAACGGCCCGGTTTTTTCTGTTCCGTTGGACTTGATTACATCGTTGGAAAATCCGCACCGTGTGTTGCTGTTACAGGTGCTTACGGCCATGGCGGGTGGGGGTGAGCATTTCATTCCAAAGGCGAGTGCAATGCGGTTCTTCGATTTTCCAAACGAGGTGCGGATTACCGCTGGAAACGCCATTTTGGAGCGGCATGGCGAGCAGCTGAGGGTTTTCCGTGAAATTCGCAATTTGGAAACGATCAGCATTATGCCCGGCGAGGAGTACATCTGGGATGGACGTTTGCAGGTAAGCAATCTCGGCAAGTCCGTACTTTCTTGCGGCCCACTCGATGCAGAACGGATAAAACAACTGGAAGACATGCGTGGTGAAAAGCTTGATGTTAAGCCGCGATCCGCTGCGAGTGCCAGTCCGGTCATATATGGCGCAAATGAAGCCTATACATTACCCTTTGTTGACAGCGCTTCAAAAATTCCGTCAGTCGATGCCTCCATGATTTGTCCTGCGATTGAGCATTTTTGTCCAGAATTTGATTTTTCACTGTTAGAGATTGTCGACAAGGCGAGAGGTCGCTTCAACCCAGAATTCGCGAACAAACCGAAGGATACGAACTGAAGTGCAATCGGTGCAGGTTGCGAGCGACATTTTGGCTTGTATGGTTTTTTCGTCACCGTTTACCTTGGCAAGTGATAGTTGAAGACCTATTTTGAAAATGAGTTGGATTTGCACTACGTTAGCAGATCATGTTTGTAACTGGATGACCTGATGAACCCCAATTTCAGAAACCTTGCACTTTGGGCCATTATTGGCCTTATGCTGATCGCGTTGTTTAACCTGTTCCAAAACCAGTCAACGACAGGTTCGGCCAGCAAAGATATATCGTATTCCCAGTTTCTTGAGGCGGTGGATAATGGTCGTGTCGACACGGTTACGATCGCCGGACGTCAAATCAGCGGGTCATTCTCGGACAAGTCGGGCAGTTTTGAGACCTATGCCCCCGATGATCCGCAACTCATCAGCAAACTTGAGGCCAAGGGTGTCGGTATTAAAGCTACACCGCCGAACAGCGGCGGGTTCTTCAGTGCCTATCTGATCAATTGGTTGCCATTGTTTATCATTCTGGGTGTGTGGATCTTTTTTATGCGCCAGATGCAGGGCTCGAACCGCGGCGCTATGGGTTTCGGCAAATCGAAAGCAAAAATGCTAACCGAAGCACAGGGGCGGGTAACATTTGAAGATGTTGCCGGTGTAGACGAGGCGAAGGAAGACTTGGAAGAAATCGTCGATTTTCTTCGTGATCCGCAAAAGTACCAGCGTTTGGGCGGAAAAATTCCCCATGGTGTGTTGCTGGTCGGGCCTCCTGGTACCGGTAAAACGCTTCTTGCCCGGGCTGTCGCAGGAGAAGCCAACGTTCCTTTCTTCACCATCTCCGGTTCTGACTTTGTTGAGATGTTTGTCGGTGTGGGTGCAAGCCGGGTGCGGGACATGTTTGAACAGGCGAAGAAAAATGCGCCATGCATCATCTTTATTGATGAGATTGATGCTGTTGGTCGCCATCGCGGAGCAGGCCTGGGTGGTGGCAATGATGAACGAGAGCAAACGCTTAACCAATTGCTGGTTGAGATGGACGGCTTTGAAGCCAATGAGGGTATTATCCTGATTGCCGCAACCAACCGTCCTGACGTGCTTGATCCGGCCTTGCTAAGACCGGGACGTTTTGACCGGGAAGTTGTTGTTCCCAACCCGGATGTAGGCGGACGCGAGAAAATTTTGCAGGTTCACGCCCGCAAGGTTCCAATGGCTGACAATGTTGATCTGAAGGTTCTTGCACGTGGCACTCCCGGATTTTCCGGTGCAGACCTAATGAACCTGGTCAACGAGGCAGCTTTGATGGCTGCGCGAAAAAACCGGCGTCTTGTGACCCACCAGGACTTTGAAGATGCAAAAGACAAGGTGATGATGGGTGCCGAACGCAAAACCATGGCGATGAGTGACGAGGAGAAGGAACTCACAGCCTACCACGAGGCAGGACATGCCATACTTGCCTTGAATGTTCCCGAGACGGATCCTGTTCACAAAGCAACGATTATTCCGCGGGGACGAGCGTTGGGCATGGTGATGCAATTGCCTGAAGGTGACCGCTATTCCATGAACTACACCCAGATGACATCTCGCCTGGCAATCTTGATGGGTGGCCGTGTTGCCGAGGAGTTGCATTTTGGCAAGGACAGCATCACTTCGGGTGCCGCGTCGGATATTCAACAAGCCACAAAGCTGGCGCGTGCCATGATAACCGAATGGGGTTTTTCCGATGAACTCGGGAAGGTGTCTTATGGCGAAAACCAGCAAGAAGTGTTCCTCGGTCACTCAGTGACGCAATCGAAGAACATTTCCGAAGAAACATCCCAGAAAATCGATGAAGAAGTCCGGCGCCTGATTGACCAAGCCTATGAAACGGCGCGTTCGATATTGACGAAAAAGAAAAAAGACTGGGTTACGCTTTCCAAAGCCCTGCTGGAGTATGAAACACTCTCAGGCGATGAAATTACCGACCTGATCAAGGGTAAACAACCCAATCGTGACGACGATTACGGAAAGCCGCCGTCTCGCGGGTCTGCTGTGCCAACGGCAGGTAAGTCAACCAAAAAGAAGGGTGGCGAAGAACCCGATGCTGGTGACATGGAACCCCAACCCTCGAACTGACATTTAGGTTCAGTCGCTTAACCATAAGCCGCGTTTCTTTCTTGTAACGCGGCTTTTCTCTGGTGTTTGTGTTATATTCTGACACAGCTTGTGAGCACTTGCCCGCTGGATTCGGTATATAAGCCGAAGGGAAAGTGCAGTTTACTTTCATGGAGCTTGGGGAACATGAGCAGAAAATATTTTGGAACAGACGGAATCCGTGGAACATCCAACATGTTCCCTATGACCCCGGATATTGCAATGCGGGTGGGAATGGCTGCCGGTGTTGCGTTTCGCCGTGGCGAACACAGGCACCGTGTTGTCATCGGCAAGGACACGCGGCTCTCAGGATACATGATCGAAAATGCGCTGGTCGCCGGATTTACAGCCGCCGGTATGGATACCCTGCTCTTGGGGCCGTTACCTACGCCTGCAGTGGCAATGTTGACCCGTTCCATGCGCGCCGATATTGGCGTGATGATCTCGGCTTCGCACAACCGGTATCAGGATAACGGGATCAAGTTGTTTGGTCCCGACGGGTTCAAGCTCTCCGACAAAATCGAGATGAGCATTGAGCAACTGATCGAAGAAGACTTGTCTGCTGAACTTGCTGTCTCGGAGCAAATTGGACGCGCTACCCGTCTTGAAGGTGTACATGCACGGTACATTGAATATGTGAAACGAACCCTGCCACGCCAGTTGACGTTTGAAGGAATTCGGGTGGTTATCGACTGCGCAAATGGTGCAGCCTACAAAGTTGCTCCCGAAGCGCTTTGGGAACTTGGTGCAGAGGTCGTACCATTGGGGGTTAAGCCAAATGGTACCAATATCAATGAAGATTGCGGTTCAACCAGCACGGGGGAACTGCAACGCCGCGTTCTTGAAACCCGCGCAGATATCGGTATCGCACTGGACGGGGATGCAGACCGTGTGATTGTTGTCGACCAGAATGGCAAGGTGATTGATGGCGACCAGATCATGGCGGTTGTTTCGGAATACTGGCATTCCCAGGAACGGTTGGCTGGCGGCGGTGTGGTGGCAACCGTTATGTCGAACCTGGGGCTTGAAAGGTTTTTGACTGATAAGGGACTTGAACTAGCCCGTACCAAGGTTGGTGACCGTTATGTTGTTGAGCACATGCGCAATCACGGGTTCAATCTGGGCGGCGAACAATCTGGCCACATGATCATGTCCGATTTTGCTACCACCGGCGATGGGTTGATCGCTGCGCTGCAGGTGATGGCGGTGGTTCAGTCGCGTAACAAACCGGTAAGCGATGTTTGCCGCAAGTTCGAGCCGGTGCCGCAAATCATGAAGAATGTGCGCTACAGCGAAGGCAAGCCGCTTGAAAACAACAAGGTTCAGGAAGCCATCCGTGAAGCAGAGAACCGACTTGGAAAGTCCGGTCGCCTTGTTATTCGTGCATCCGGAACCGAGCCGTTAATTCGCGTCATGGCCGAAGGCGACGACGAACAGCTGGTTGACACGGTTGTGAGCGATGTTGCCGATGTTGTTCGCAAGGTTGCGGCATAGCCGGTAAAACTGATCCGTTTTCCGGATAATCTGTCTTTTTACCGAAGCACCTATTGCTTTGTGTACTACGCAAGGACTTGCCGGTTAATCTCGGTTAACCAAATTTCTTAACCCTAATGAATATGGTTAAGCTGCTCTTAACCTTTCTGCGCGATGTTCGTCCCATCGATGTTGCCGACCCACGTGAAAATTCGGGTCGATCTAGAAAGGAACGAGCAATGCCTAGCTTTAACAAAGTGTATGTGACGACCGCTGCACTGATGGCTTCAACCATGATGGCAAATGCAGCCGATCTATTGCCGCCCCCGGTATTTGACGATTATCCGCCTGAAGTATCTGTGTCTAACCACGATACAGGCAATTGGTATATTCGCGGAGATATCGGTTATGTTTCAGCCGATGTTGAAGGTGTGACTTACCAACAATACCAGGCGAGCGGCGCTGCATTGAATACAGGCAAGTTTTCGCAGCATGATCTGGATTCAACCTGGAGTTTCCAGGGTGGCATTGGCTATCAGGCAACCGATTATCTACGGGTTGACGCGACTTTGAAATACATGATGGGTGCTGATTTTGACGGGGCATCTGTCGGTGGAAGTTCCAACAACTGTGCCGGCGCAACGTTTGGTACAATAGTGGCTGGCTCCGATTGTTCCTACAATGATGATACCGAGTTGGAGTCCGCTACGCTGCTTATGGCAAATGCCTATGTTGACTTGGGTACCTTTAACCACTTCACGCCTTATGTAGGTGCCGGTATTGGCGGAGCGCATGTCAAATGGGGCGACCTTCACAATGACCAGACCTGTGGGGCGACCTCAACAGGCAATGATGCAAACTGTAGCACATATGACTACACGCATGGCGGTGAATCAGAGTGGCGTTTTGCATGGGCCATCCATGCGGGTGCAAGCTATGATGTTTCCTGCCGCACAAAGATTGATGCCGGTTACACCTATACCCGCGTTGAAGGTGGAAGAATGTTTGGTTCCGGTCGTCACGCGACCGGCGGTTTCCATGGCGGTGGCTATGGTTGGGATGATGGTTTGGAATTCCACGAAGGTCGCGTTGGTCTTCGGTATGCGCTTGATGACTCAGGTTGTCATCAACCCGCTCCACAGCACCCTCCAGTAGTGTTCAAGTAATATTCCCTTTGGGGGGGCATGTTGCCTCCCCGCTCAAGTATCAGTGGAAATCGAAATGAAATCGACAGCCCCCAGCGCAATTGCCATCACCCTGGTTTTTTGTTTGGCCCCACAGACATCCCATGCGGATGATTACAATTCCGGTGTGATTTCCGGTCGCAATCATCAAGCCATGGTTTCCAAAAGCCCGGCTGGGGAAAATACGCAGGTTGAATACGGTAGTGGTTGGTATCTGCGAGGCGACCTTTCATACAATTTTCATGGCGACAGCAAAACAAGTATCAAGACATTAGATACCAGTGTCGGGCAACGGTCACTGGATGCTGAATATGATGATGCGGTCGGATTTCGTGTCGGTGCAGGTTACTACATAGCACCAAATCTGCGTTTGGAGCTGAGCGGTGAAAGTGTGCTCGATTCAAGGTTCAGTGGGACTTTCGGGACAAATTTTGCCGGATCACGCGCATATGATGTGCTTGTCACCACTGGTGGGACGACGACGACTATTTCAGACACTGTTTCGTTCGATTCTAGCGGAAATGTAACCGGTACAACCGGTAATGCGTTTACCGGAACTTCGGTCCCTCCAATATCCGGTACCGAGGAAATAGACTCCAGATACAATGCATCGCTGTTTGTCGCCAATGCATATTATGACCTTCCAACGATTGGCAGGTTCACACCATATATTGGTGCCGGGTTGGGTCTGGGTTACATCAATCAGGAAGAAACACGCCGCCTGACTTGCGTAGCCGCAGCCTCAGAAACTTGCGGGTATCCGGTTGCCAGCCAGGGCGAAACTGCAGAAACATCGATTGTTCTCTCCGAACGTTATTTCAGACCGGTGTATCAAATCAGCGCCGGAACCGCTTACAGGCTGAACGAAAGGCTTTCGATGGATGTGGGATATAGCTGGACCCGCGTTGGCCAAGGTGGAGAGCTGTCCTACAGCGATGGAACTGCCCTCAACGACAATGGTGTTGACCTTCATCAATTCAGGGCTGGCTTGAGGTATGAACTCTGGTGAGTTCAACAGATTGTTACGAAATACCGGGGCGGGTTCACCGCCCTTTTTTGTTGTTTGCAATTTGACTGTGGACATTCTCGGCACGATTGGCTAGGGCTGTTTGTGGGTAACCCCTCCCCAACGAGGGGCAAACTAGCTGGAAGGTTAGCCACATGACTGCTTTAGCAAAACCGGGTGCGCGCCCGGTCAATTCGCGTTTTTCATCCGGACCCTGTACCAAACGTCCGGGATGGTCTCTCCAAAATCTTGAAAATGCCGAACTCGGACGTTCCCATCGTGCCAAGGGGCCAAAGGCCCGATTAAACAAAGCGATTGAGCTGACACGTGAGGTTCTGCAAGTGCCTGCCGGGTATCGGATTGGCATTGTCCCGGCTTCCGACACGGGGGCAGTGGAAATGGCAATGTGGAGCCTGCTAGGTGAACGCGGCATCGACATGCTTTCCTGGGAGAGTTTTGGTTCGGGTTGGGTCAGCGATGTGACCAAACAATTGAAGTTGGAAGATGTACGCGAATTTACAGCCGACTATGGTGATTTGCCGGATCTTGCCTCAGTAGATTTCGACCGGGATGTGGTCTTTACCTGGAACGGTACGACGTCCGGAGTGCGGGTTCCCAATGCCGACTTTATTCCGGATACCCGTGAAGGGCTCACAATCTGCGATGCGACCTCTGCCGCGTTTGCCCAAAATCTGGAATTTGAAAAACTCGATGTTACAACTTTCTCGTGGCAAAAGGTGCTTGGAGGCGAAGCTGCACATGGAATGATAATTTTGTCTCCACGTGCGGTAGAACGTCTTGAGACCTACTCACCGCCATGGCCGTTACCCAAAATTTTCCGCATGACAAAGGGCGGCAAGTTGATCGAAGGTATTTTTGAAGGTGCCACGATCAACACGCCCTCAATGTTGTGTGTCGAAGACTACATTGATGCGCTTGATTGGGCCAAAACCCTAGGGGGACTGTCCGGATTGATTGAACGGGCGGACAACAATTTTGCGGTCATCAATGCCTTTGTTTCCACCCACGGCTGGATAGACTTTCTCGCAACCGATCCTGCAAGCAGATCCAATACTTCGGTATGCCTTGCAATAACCGATGAGCGTGTTGCGTCCATGGATGAAGAAGCCAAGGCCAGATTTGCCAAGGGTATGACCCAATTGCTGGAAGCAGAGGGTGTCGCGTTCGATATTGGAGCATATCGCGATGCGCCTCCCGGTCTTAGAATTTGGACCGGAGCTACTGTTGAAGCGAGCGATCTGGAAGCTTTGATGCCATGGCTGGACTGGGCTTTCAACGCTCAGCTTTCAGCGTCCTGATCAACGCATTTTAATCCAACATTTTATAAACGTGAAAGGAAGCCAAAATGGCTAAACCCGAAACACCACGTGTTCTTGTATCGGACAAACTGTCTGAAACTGCCGTACAAATTTTCCGCGACCGCGGAATTGAAGTGGACTTTGAACCCGATCTTGGGAAAGACAAGGACCGGCTTTACGAAGTTATTCACCAATATGACGGACTGGCAATCCGTTCGGCCACCAAAGTCAATGAGAAGCTGATTGAAAAGGCCGAAAAACTCAAAGTGATTGGCCGCGCTGGCATCGGTGTTGACAATGTCGAGATACCTGCTGCTTCGCGCAAGGGTGTGATTGTCATGAACACACCCTTCGGCAATTCCATCACGACTGCCGAACATGCAATTTCCCTGATGTTGGCGTGTGCACGCCAAATTCCCGCTGCCAATGAATCCACACATGCCGGCAAGTGGGAAAAGTCCAAGTTCATGGGCGTGGAAATCACAAACAAGGTGCTCGGACTGATTGGAGCAGGAAACATCGGTTCGATCGTCGCAAGCCGTGCCATTGGCCTGAAAATGCGGGTGATTGCCTACGATCCGTTCCTTTCGGAAGAACGCGCGAAAGAGCTTGGTATCGAAAAGTGCCAGTTGGAAGATGTGTTGGCGCGCGCAGACTTTATTACGCTGCACGTGCCAAAGACAGACAAAACCGCCAATATGATCGATGCTGCGGCGATTGCCAAAATGAAAGATGGTGTGCGTATCATCAATTGCGCCCGGGGAGGGCTGGTGGATGAAACCGCTCTTGCCGCGGCTCTGGAAAGCGGAAAGGTAGCCGGTGCCGCGTTTGATGTGTTTGAGGTGGAACCCGCCGAAAACAGTCCGCTTTTCAATTTGCCGAACGTGGTGTGCACACCGCACCTGGGGGCGGCAACAACTGAGGCGCAGGAAAATGTGGCTCTTCAAGTGGCCGAGCAGATGTCGGATTATCTGCTAAAAGGTGCGGTCAGCAATGCGATCAACATGCCGTCGATCACAGCCGAAGAAGCGCCAAAACTGGTGCCGTTTGTCAAACTCGCCGGGTATTTGGGGGCATTCGCCGGGCAGGTTACGGAAAACCCTATCCAGCGTGTCGAAATTCTTTACGATGGGGCGGTTGCCGAAATGAATACCAATGCGCTTACAAGTGCATTGCTGGCAGGACTGATCCGTCCGCAAGTAGCTGATGTGAACATGGTTTCCGCACCTATCATGGTGAAAGAGCGCGGTATCAAGGTGTCTGAAACCAAGCAGGACAAGTCCGGTGTTTATGATACCTATATCAAGGTCAATATTGTCACCGAGAAACAGGCCCGCTCAGTTGCCGGGACCGTGTTCTCTGATGGCAAGCCGCGTTTCATCCAGATCAAGGGCATTAACATGGATGCGGAAGTGGGACAGCACATGCTTTACACCACCAATCATGATGAACCGGGAATAATCGGAACCCTGGGCAACCACATGGCTCAGGCCGGGTTAAACATTGCCAATTTCCATCTTGGGCGTAACGATGTCGGGGGAGATGCCATTGCTTTGCTGTATCTGGATCAGGTCGCAGACCAATCGGTTCTGGACGGATTGATGGGAACCGGCAAATTCACGCAAGTCAAGCCGCTCGAATTCGAGATTGATTAGATCGTTTGGGTTTGGAACGAAACGGGAGGAAGGTTGGTTCCTCCCGAGCTGGTGTCACATTTGATTACGGCCTGGTTCAAACACTCGTCCGTTGGGCGAGTGTCACGCCGCCAAGCACCAAAAAAATCGCGGCGACGTGATACAGTTCCAATTGTTCGCCCAGCAGGAACACTGCCAGCATAGCTGCAAATATCGGAACCAAGTTGATGAAAACCCCTCCGCGATTTGACCCGATGCGTTCAATTCCCATCACCCAAAAAAGTTGGGAAACAAGTGAGGGAAAAACCGCTGTATAAACCACGACCGCCCAACCCCTGACATCAGGCAAAACGAGATTGCCCATCATTGCTTCGCTAGCGCTAAAGAATAAGCTGCCTGCCAGCGATGCACACGCCAGCACGAAAATAAAACTCAACAAGTGAATGTCCGGCTTCTTACTCAGGAAAACTGAATAAATGCCATAGGCGAGGACAGCGAACAACATGAGCACATCACCGTAGTTGAGCGTATTTGCTGCCAGGGCGAAGGGGCTTCCCCGTGTGGCAGTGAGCATCACCCCGATCAGAGTGAGGCTGAAACCAACAATTTGAAAGCGCGTCGCACGGTCCCGGAAGAGCAAGAAATTGAGGCCGAAAACCACCAATGGCATGGCTGCCTGGATGATCGCTGCGTTGATGGCCGTTGTGTGATTGAGCGCCAGGTAAAGAAAATTGTTGAATACAGCAAAACCGCACAAGCCCAAGAAAACCAGAAAGGGCAGGTGAGCCCTGATTTCAGCAGCGTCCTTTCGCAAGTGCCTGAACGAGAAGGGCAGGAGGATCAGGCAGGCGAGTGTCCAACGCAGGGTTGTCAGCATAAATGGCGAAACATGGCCGACCGCAAATTTCCCGGCAACTGCGTTTCCCGCCCAAAACACTGCTGTGATGGTCAGTAATGCGTATGCACTTGTCGATGGTTTGGAAGTTGAAGCCATGTTGTTTTGCGATCTTCGCCTTTGCAAGGCTTGATGTTTGCTCCTTTTTTGGACTAATAACAACCGCTAACTGAACCAGGCATGTTTGTCGCCTCGCGTTTCGTTAGAACACAAAAGTTTCGGAAACCAGTTCGGGAAAATTCATGACAAATGTTGCGGTGGTAGGTTCTCAGTGGGGAGATGAGGGCAAGGGCAAGATTGTGGACTGGTTGTCTGAACGCGCTGATTTGGTGGTGCGTTTTCAGGGGGGGCACAACGCAGGCCATACGCTGGTGATAGACGGCGAAAGCTACAAGTTGAGCCTGCTTCCGTCGGGCGTGGTAAGACCCGGAAAACTTGCAGTGATCGGCAATGGTGTCGTGATTGATCCACATGCCCTGATCGCAGAGATTGACCGTCTTGCAGAACAAGGCGTCGTGGTGACCCCCGACAATCTGTGTATTGCTGAAAACGCAACGCTGATTTTGTCTTTGCACCGCGAGCTGGACGGAATTCGTGAGGATGCTGCGTCAAATTCCGGGACCAAGATCGGCACAACACGTCGCGGCATTGGGCCTGCTTATGAAGACAAGGTTGGGCGCCGGGCCATTCGGGTTATGGATCTGGCCAATCTGGAAACATTGCCGGCGAAGATCGATCGGATACTTACGCATCACAACGCTTTAAGACGGGGTTTGGGACAGCCGGAAGTTTCTTATGACGTAATCTATGAAGAACTGGCCAGTGTAGCCGGGAAGTTGACCATGTTCGCGGAACCGGTTTGGCGCTTGCTGGATCAGGAAAAACGCAAAGGTTCCAGAATTTTGTTTGAAGGTGCGCAGGGTACCCTGCTGGACATTGATCACGGTACATATCCGTTTGTTACCTCGTCAAACACGGTTGCCGGACAAGCGGCGGCAGGTTCCGGTATGGGGCCTGGTTCGGTGGGATATGTGCTTGGCATTACCAAAGCTTATACCACCCGCGTGGGAGAGGGACCGTTTCCTACAGAACAAGAAAACGAAATCGGGCAATTTTTGGGGGAGAAGGGCCACGAATTCGGAACAGTGACAGGGCGCAAGCGGCGTTGCGGATGGTTCGATGCCGCGTTGGTTCGCCAGTCTGTTGCGACAAACGGTATCACCGGCATAGCACTGACAAAACTGGATGTGCTCGATGGGCTTGATGAAATCAGGATTTGTGTTGGCTACAAGCTGGACGGAAAAGACATTGATTACCTCCCTGCCAGCCAGGGTGCCCAAGCGCGCGTCGAACCGGTCTACGAAACGCTTGAAGGTTGGCAAGACACGACGGTTGGAGCCAGAACCTGGAACGAATTACCGGCACAGGCGGTCAAATATGTTCGGCATGTTGAAGAGCTGATCGGTTGTCCGGTCGCATTGCTTTCCACAAGTCCCGAACGTGATGACACTATACTTGTTCACGACCCGTTTCAGGACTAGAATGTTACCTCACGGTAGGCGGCAAAAACAGATTCACAGTAATTGGCACCGGATTTCGAGGCATGGCAGATTATTATTCAATTCTTAAGAAGACTATTGAGGGGTTGCCAAGCAACACTCCACAAGTTCGCGAAGCGGTCTATACCAAGGCTCGCGCTGCAATCGAACGGCAGTTACGCAATATTGATCCAGTGCCAGCAGAAGATGTGATTGCTTCACAGTTGGAGCTATTGGAAACTGCTATTTCCACGATTGACGGAGAGTATGCAGTTCCTGCTGACGCAACTGCCGAACCCGAAACCGCTACGCCGGCAACAATGGTGGAGACGCCACCGGATAGCTCTCCGCCAATTGCCGAACCCGTTGATGCGGGCACACTGACTCAGCCTTCGGCCCCTGGAGTCGATGGGGACCTTGCTCCACCACCTTCTGTTCCAGAGCCACCTTCTGTGGATCAGGTTCCTCCGCCTCCGCCCGATGCGGTTCCAAGCGAGTTGTCTGCGACGACAGCCGACCAACCGGTGGTTCTTCCATCGCAGGCGGTTGAACCGCCCAGTGCACCTGTTGCAGTTGAAACTCCAATGGCTGCAACTCCGCAACCCGAGCCCCAACCGCAGCAACCTCCTGTACAAACAAATGCGCCTGCGGACGCTCCGGAAATCGGGCAGGCTGATGCGACCGACGCCATACTGGACAAATATGCCAAGAAGCCCGGACCGAGCCTGTTCAATCGGTTGGTTTTGCCGGTTATTATTCTTGTCCTCTTGCTCGCTGGCGGATTTGGCATCTGGACCAACAGGGATGCGCTTTCTCCAATGGTTACGTCGCTATTGGGCGGTGGTGACTCTGGTCAGCAGAACGACCAATCCAACGGTGATGCATCGGTAACGGTAAGCGACAAGGAAGCCGTAAAGTTGGGAGCCAACGGCGAAGATGAAACAGCCCAGCCAATAGTTACGCCGGAAGCTTCGACCCAGGATGGTGCGGACCCTTCAGCCACACAAGAGAATGAAGCCGGACAAGCGCCGGCGGAAAACCCTCAGCAGGACGAAGTGGCACAGACTCAGGAAACCGATCAGACTCAAGCTGAAGCCGCCCAGACTGACAATCAACCTGCCGTTCCGTTGCCGCCGGGTGAAACCGCCTATCTTTATCAGGAAGCTGACGGAACCAGCGGCGTAACAAAAACGGATGCAAGCGTTGCCTGGTCTGTAACTCAGGAAAGTCCACTGACCGGGTTTGCTGAAGAACCGGTAATCACCGCCAAGATGAGTGTGCCTGAGAAAAACCTTTCCATGGAGATGCACATGTCGCGGAATGTGGACGAAACGCTTTCCGCCAGCCATGTCATTGACATGAAGTTTGAAGTACCGGCGGGTTTTGAGCATGGTTCGGTCGACAATGTGACAAGGTTTGTGATGAAAAACACCGAAGAGGCGAGAGGTGAACCCCTTGTCGCTGTTCCGGTAAAGGTTCGTGACAACCAGTTTTTGATTGCGCTCGATAATCTTGAACAGGCCGTTCAGGTTAACCGCCAGTTGTTACTGAGTTCCAACTGGATTGATATCAATGTCACCTATGCAGATGGTAAACGCGGCTTGCTGACCCTTTCAAAGGGCGCAGAAGGCGGGGCGGTGTTCCAGAACGCGTTTAACGACTGGGCTAACCGCTAACAAATACAGCCCGGTTTCGCCGGGCCGTTGTAGTTTTGCAGATTGACAAAAGGTGCCACCTCACCAAGCCGTCCGGCTTATTGAAGCAGTTCGGCCTGGGTGCGCGCTTGGTCGCGTGATGCCGAGATCATTGCTTTTTGAATCTTTTCAAAAGCACGAACTTCGATCTGGCGGACACGTTCGCGTGAAATGTCAAACTCAACTGACAGTTCTTCAAGCGTAATCGGACTTTCTTCCAACCTGCGCGCCATAAAAATTCTCTTCTCACGATCGTTGAGCACTACCATGGCGTCAGCGAGCATCTCGCGACGGGTTTCCAACTCGTCTTCGCGCACCAGCACAGTCTCAGCGCTGTCGCTTTCATCGACCAGCCAATCCTGCCATTCGCCACTTTCGCCTTCGCTTGCCTTGATCGGAGCGTTAAGTGATGTATCGCCGCCAAGCCTGCGGTTCATTGAAACAACTTCTTCCTCCGAAACCCCCAACTGCGTTGCAATCTGCTTCACCTGGTCGGGTTTCAAATCGCCATCGTCAAGCGCTTGAATTCGGCTTTTTGCCTTCTTAAGGTTGAAGAAAAGCCGCTTTTGGTTTGCTGTTGTTCCCATCTTCACCAAAGACCATGACCGGAGAACATACTCCTGGATCGATGCCTTGATCCACCACATGGCATAGGTTGCGAGGCGAAAGCCTTTTTCAGGATCAAACTTCTTGACCGCCTGCATCAGGCCGACATTGCCCTCAGAGATGACCTCGCCAATAGGCAAGCCATAGCCGCGATATCCCATTGCGATTTTGGCTACAAGGCGCAGATGGCTGGTTACAAGTTTGTGGGCCGCGGCGCGGTCTTCATGCTCCACGTAGCTCTTTGCCAGAACATATTCTTCGTCTGGCTCGAGCATCGGAAACTTTCGTATTTCCTGCAGGTAGCGTGAAAGTCCACCACCACCTTCCGAAATTGTCGGTACATTCTGGGCCATGTATAGCACCCTCTCCCATCTATAATTTCGCTTCCGTTAACGGCAAGCGCGCAGTGAGTCTCATATAGGTGTTTTTTCAGACATTTTCATGAAATTTTGTTCATCTTGGCCTGAACGACCCGTCGCTTTGTTCAAAATGAATCGAGAAGCTGTTGGAAATCACATGGCAGCGGCGCCTGAAAACGAAGTGATTCTCCGCTTACCGGATGTTCGAAACCAAGCGTTTCTGCATGGAGCGCCTGGCGTTTGAAGTTTGTCACAATGTTTCGGGTTGCCTCGTTCAAGGTGTTTTCCTTGGTCTGAAAGTGCCTTCCATAGTCCTGGTCTCCAATGAGCGGGTGACCGATGTGGCTCATATGTACCCTGATCTGATGGGTTCTTCCTGTTTCCAGACGACATTCCACGAGTGATGCAACCGGAAACCCGTCGGTCCCTTCACCATGCTCCGACTTGACCAAGAAATGTGTGATGGCTTGCTTGGCGTCAGGGTGTGTACTTTTTACCACTGCACGTTTTTTGCGGTTTGTTGATGACCGGCCCAGTGGGGCTTCCACGGTTCCTGTCATCCTGTCAAACCGTCCCCACACAAGCGCCAGATACTTTCTTTCCAACGGGCCAGAGCGTCCATGGTCCTGAAACTGGGCGGTGAGCCCGGCATGGGCCTGTTCTGTTTTGGCAACAACGAGAAGTCCCGAAGTGTCTTTATCCAGCCGATGGACAATTCCCGGTCTTCTAACCCCGCCAATTCCTGCCAGCGTATTGCCGCAATGATAAAGCAGCGCATTGACGAGGGTACCGGACCAATGGCCAACTGCGGGATGCACCACCAATCCGGCAGGCTTGTTGACAACAATCAAATCGTTGTCCTCATACACAACCTCCAGCGGGATGTTTTCCGCCTCAGGTTCTGCTTCGGTAGGTTCTGGAACGACAAAAGTAATCTCATCACCTGGCTTGGTTCGGTAATTGGGCTCCAGAACCGTTTGAGCGTTGACCAGAATTCCTGTCGACTTGATAATGTCCTTTACGCGCGAGCGGGAAACATGATCTGGCATGTTTGCGGCGACAAAAGCGTCGAGTCGCTTTCCAGCGTCAGATTCACTGACGATTAGCTCTTTCACTTCGTCGCCATTCCCGCTAACACTCATCATCGCTTTATCCCAGTCAGATGGAAAAAATCATGCCAGACCACGAGGAAAAACCACTCGATCCGGAGGTTGAGAAAATTCGCCGCCGGATGATGCGGCTGATGATTGTTTCAATTCTCATTATGTTGGTAGGGCTTATCGCCGTGTTCGCAGGCGTTGTCTACAAGTTTAACACGCAAGCGTCGGATGGTGCGGAAATTGACGCTGGCCGTCCAACAAAGAACCTTTCAACCGAACATTTGTATTCTGGCCCTTCGATTGCGATTGACCTGCCAGAAGGGGCTAGGGTCATGGACAAGAAAATAGATGGTAAAGTGCTGATAATTGATGTTCAACTGGAAGATGGTGGGCGCGAATTTTTTGTTATCGACTTGGTCGCGGGTTCGGTAACGACCAGTGTTGTAGTCAAATAGCGGTTTTGTTGCCATTTGCGGCTAGGGAGACATTTCAAATTGATTGAACTTGAAAACTATATCAACTCACATTCCAAACTGACCGAAGCACAAAAACAAGCGCTTGACCAGTTACGGTAGGCGGGTCCAGTCGAACATTAATAAAGCTTGATGGTGTTGAGCGAATGAAATCGGCGTAAACACAATTGTCCGTTTGAACCAAGCCAAATTCGCGTTCTGTGCAAACCTGATCGTCAACCATTAGTCGAAGCCTTTAAGCGTGTCCAGGCACGTAACGCCCGAACAATAGGCTGGCTTAACCGTTTGCTTCCTGCTGAATTGCCCTGATGCGGTCCGCAAGGGATGCGATGCTGCTTTGCTTGCCAGATTTTTTCTTGCCCGGGTTGGACTCAGCCTCTTCCAGCATTTTGTTTATTGGCGAGCTTAACCGTTTGCTTCCTGCTGGCGAGGAAGGGCCTTCTTCGCTGGCCGTCATTGCGGCGACTTGTGCCGCCAGATCGTTGATCCGTTCACGCAGCAAAGCTTTATCCTGACGTTCTTCCGACCAATCGGCGTTCGCGGCAGCGTGGGCAGCTTCCAATTCATCAGAAAGGCGGTCACGTTCCCGCTTTAGTGATTTTACGATATCCGACTTTTCTTCCAGTTCGCCGCGAAGGCCTTCAACGATCTGTTTCACATTCTCATTGGAGGCGTCTGTGAGTAACGATTCCATTTGAAGCGCGCTTTTGGCCAGTTTTGCTTCAAGCTCCACGTTTCGGGCCTGTTCGTTAAGCAGTTTCGAATTAAGACCGGCAATCTCGTCGTTATTGTCGGACATGCCTTTGCGGCTTTTTCCGATGTCTTTGGCCTTTCTGGCGATTTCTTTCTTCGCTTCGCTCAATTCGCGTTTTGTCATTTTTGCTTCTGCAGAAATGTCAGCGAACTTGCGTCGTTCTGATTGCAGAATGTCTTGAAGTTTTTCAATTTCCGCAGCGAGTTTGGTGCTGTCACCATCGGGCTGTTGAGCAGACTGGGAGCGCAGGGCACTTAGCGCTGAATTGCTTGCCGCTAGCTCGGCACTACGAGCATTGAGCTGTTCGCTTTTGTCATCAGATTGAGTTTGAAGCAACTGAAGTTCTTCTGCAAGGCTGGAGTGCCGCAGTTCGAGCTCTTCATTGCGCTCTTTCATCAACTCAAGCGCCGATTCCCGGTCCTCAAGCTGACGGTTCAAGTCTTCAAGCCTTTGCTCAAGCTTTTCCAGTTCGGCAAGACGCTTCTTGCCTTCTGCGTCAAGTTTGTTGGCGTCGTCGCGTTTTCGGTTGATTTCAATCAACTGTGCCGACGCTTTGCTGTTTAATTCGTCAATGGTCATTTCCAAGCGCCGAGTGCTCATGGCAAATTCTGCTCTGAGCTGGTCTTTTTCGGCCTGAATCTCATTTAGCGTAAGCGGTACCGAAGTTTCGATACGGTGCCGTGTCAGCGCTACTGCCCTGTTCCAGATTGCAGGTGCGACCATCAGCGCCAGCAATGCTGCTGCCAAAAATCCCAAAGCAAAATGCATTATAATGTCGAGGTTCATCGGAAATACAATTCGTGCGGTTGCCCAATAGCGGTCAGAATACACGGTGGCATGGGAAAGGTCCAACGAAAGGGTTGATTAACCTTAAGAAGTGGTAGTTTGGGCGATCTGAAAACCGCCCAATGAGGCACCTTGTATCACGCGGTTAGAATGGGTTCACTCTCGGGGTGTTGGTGAGCTTCAGGTACCCGATATTCACACCCAGACGTGCTCCTACTCCGGTTCGTATAGGAACAAGAACCACCCCGTCACGTACCAGCGCGGTCAGTCCCACACCACCGACCAGATAGGCCGATCCGCTTACACCGATGTAACGGCGGTAGACCGAGTCAACGGATGGCAGGTTATAAACCAGGATCATGGTTCGGTTGCCGTCGCCGCCGTAATCCCAACCGATGGAAGGGCCTTGCCAGAAAATCTTGTGGTCGCCGGCATTTTTTGTGTAGAGGTAGCCCTCGCCGTATCTCAGGCCACCAATAAACGCTCCGCTGGCTTCTTCACCAAGAATATAGCCATTCGGCAGACCATACCTCTTGAACGCCCTTTCAAATGCTGCGGCCAAATTGCCGGAAGCAGCGCCGAAAAACCTGTGACCGGCATTTACAACTTCATCGTTTGAATAAACCGCACTGCTTTGCGCGCGGCTCTCACCGGGAGTAGCCATAAACACAAAAGCGGCAACCAGAACCAGAGCTAGTTGGCAAATTGGTCTTACTGTGCGTTTGCAATTCAATATTCCATGAAAAAGCATTCTTTGTTCCTTTGTTGAACACGAGTGTGGTTCTCTCCGGTATTGTTCACCAAAACCTTTTCCGAATGGTGAACAAATCGTGACATAATTGGTGTCAAATAGAGCAAATGCGATCCTACTGCGCTATTGTGTCAAGAATGTTGTTGATTCGTATGTCGAGGTAATTAGATGCTGAAACTTCCTGAACTTGCTGGAATGGATTTGGCGGCACTTTTGTGCTCCAGGGTTTGTCATGATGTCATTTCGCCCGTAGGTGCCATAGCAAACGGTCTTGAATTGCTGGATGAAGGTGCGGACGCCGATACAACCGAGATTGCCATGGATTTGGTGCGCAGTTCGGCAAGGAACGCGTCTGCAAAATTGCAGTTTGCAAGGATTGCGTTCGGGGCTGCAGGTTCAGCAGGTGCTGACATTGATACAGGCGATGCTGAGGCCGTGGCCAAAAGTTATTTCGACAATGAAAAGAAAACCGACCTGGAATGGATTGGCGAAAGGGCTCTGGTTCCCAAGAACAAGGTGAAATTCCTGCTGAACCTGCTGCTGGTTGCACTTGCGGCAATACCTCGTGGCGGAAAGGTCAATGTTGAAATTATTGACCCAAACGGTGAACTGAAGCTGAAAGTCACTTCTGAAGGAAAGAATGCGCGGGTTCCCGCTGCGTTTCTTGCATTACTGAACGATGAGTTCGAGGAAAACATCGACGCTCACTCCATTCAACCGATTTACACCCTTAAACTTGCAAACGAGGCCGGTTTGAAGGTCGGTGCGACACTCGATGGCGAACGTGTAATTTTTGATGCCGGTTAACGAGAGCCGTAGGGTTTTTGTTAAGCATAATCACACTTGCCGCGAGATTGGCGGATTGGCAACTTCCTATTCCACCAGGCCGTAAACTCACAAATCCGGTTAAAATGGTTGGAGTGAATTTGTAATGACTCCAGAAGCAACCCCGTCGGAAACCCTCCGGTTTTCAAGGGTTTGCGATGCAGTGTCAGGGGCAAATTACCCCAATCCTTGCGGACAGAAAAATGACTTCAACCTGCCGCATCTTACCCCTCAACCGGGGCGCTGCCCCGCTTTTCGGGATATTCCTTGCATCTTTTTGTCATTCGCCCTGCCATTGCAATCAGATTTATGAGTTTACGGCTTAGTATTTAGCACTCTTTAACACCCGCTTGTTACCCTAGCGAGATGAATAGCCGGGCGGCAGGAGAGTGAGTGAATAAGAAATGAAAGTCTTTCTTGTTGTTGATGACGCGCCAGTTGTAAGGCGCGTAGCAAGTATTGTGTTGGAAGATCTTGGTTTCAGGGTCGTTGGTGCCGAGAACGGAATTGAAGCGTTGCAACGCGTCAAGTCGTTCATGCCTGACGCCATGATGATTGACTGGGATCTTGTCGACATGTCAGGGCTTGAATTCCTCCAGGAGTTCAAACGGTTGCCGGGATCCGGTTCAACCAGAATATTCTATTGCACCAGCCAAATTGCTGTTTCAGAAATGACCCGCGCAAAACGCATGGGTGCGGACCATTTTCTCCTCAAGCCGTTTGACCGCGAGATCCTGACCTACAAAATCAAGGAATCCGGTTTGCTTTCAGACGGCGATGTCGCTGCCTGATAAACGAACGGTCTTGCGTTAAAGCAGGACCGTATCCCGTTTCCAAAAGAACGGTACAACAGTTTTTCTTCTTGAAATGACCGTGCATTCTTTTGTTGTTGATTTCGCCAACAGAAGAATTGCTGCGTTTACAAACAAAATCTGGATACAAAAAACCCGCGCCAGGCGCGGGTTTAATTTCGGATTATTGCCGGGAATGGATCAGGCGATTTCGCGAACTTCGGCTTCCGATCCATCCGGTTCGCGCAATACGTATCCGCGACCCCAGACAGTTTCGATATAGTTCAACCCATCGGCTGCCGAGGCGAGTTTTTTGCGCAATTTGCAAATGAATACATCAATGATTTTGAGTTCGGGTTCGTCCATACCGCCATAAAGGTGGTTGAGGAACATTTCCTTGGTCAGCGTTGTGCCTTTGCGAAGGGACAGCAATTCCAGCATCTGGTATTCTTTACCGGTAAGATGTACGCGCTGGCCGTTGATTTCTACGGTTTTTGCATCAAGGTTCACGACGAGATCACCAGTGGTAATAACTGATTGGGCGTGTCCTTTTGAACGGCGCACAATTGCATGAATACGAGCAACCAATTCGTCCTTGTGGAAGGGTTTGGTCATGTAGTCGTCTGCGCCAAATCCAAGGCCGCGCACCTTGTCTTCAATGCCTGCCAAACCTGAAAGGATGAGGATCGGAGTCTTGATTTTGGAAAGGCGAAGGCTTCTGAGGACTTCGTAGCCAGACATGTCCGGCAGGTTCAGGTCAAGAAGGATGATATCGTAATCGTAGAGCTTGCCGAGGTCTACGCCTTCCTCACCCAGATCGGTTGTATACACGTTGAAACTCTCGGATTTCAGCATGAGCTCAATGCTCTGTGCTGTTGCGCTGTCATCCTCAATCAGCAAAACTCGCATCTTATTCCCCTTCTGCTTTCCTCAGCGTCAATGGTTCCTGGTTGCCTCGTTCGCCCGGGACCCAGCGTGGTTAAAAAATTCATAACCGCGATGCTGGTACATAATGGTTAACAAATACTTATCCACAAGCGCAATGGTTTACCAATTCGCCATAAACCTTTGAAAAACAAACACTTTCATTATAGACATTAATCGGACACATGTTTGGGGCAAGTCGTTTTCGCGAATCACTTCAAACATCGACATCGTTAAGAAAGCCTTGTCTTGCAATTTACGGCTCCTTAACGACCTCGCCCTATAATTAAGAAGCCGAGTAAACGAATGATTAACGCGATGGTTATTTGTGATTAATTATTTGGCCCGTTCGGGTGATCGGCGGAGTTTCGTGGTGCGTATTGCCACGGAACTTGTTCAGGCATCAGTTTTGCCTGACTGTTACATATAGGGGCGGGACGGCTCCGATGCGATTACGGGAGTATTGAGTATGAGATCGCGCGATAATCTTCTTCGCCTGAAACATTTTCAGGTAGAAGATAAGACACGCCAATTGGCGCAAATCGATATCATGATTGCCGAATTTGAAAAAATGCACGGCGATTTACAAGCACAGATTACGGTAGAAGAGGAAAAGGCGGGCATCACCGACCCGAACCATTTCGCTTATCCGACCTTTGCAAAGGCGGCCAGAGACCGTCAGGCAAACCTGAAAAATTCAATTGATGATCTGACAGACAAGCGCATCAACGCCAGCGCCGCGCTTGAAGAAGCTGAAGAAGACCTTCGCAAGGCTCAGTTGAAAGAACGCCGTGATGGCGAAGCCGAAGAGTTTGACCAAAAGGCCGACGCTCTTGCTGAAAGCCGCGCGATGATGATCGGCTAACGATCACTCCTACACCAGTACACCCATCTTGCCCTGCATGTTTTGACGTGTGGGGCATTGGTGTTTGTTGCATCAACCATTATATCAGCGCAGCATGAACATACTTCGTCCAATTCTGTTGCTTGTCTCCGCCGTTTCATTCGGCCTGGGTATCGTGTTGCCATTGGTCAAACTGGAGAAGTTGTGGATTTTTTCTGAAACGCCTTCGCTTGTGTCGATCATTGTTGACTTGTGGGGTGATGGCGAAGCGGTTCTTGCCGCGATTGTGGCGACCTTCTCGATTGCCTTTCCGCTTGTCAAAATGTTCAGCGTCTATCAGGCGGCGTTTGCCGGCAAAATACCCAAGGGTTGGACGAGCACACTGGCAAAATGGTCGATGATGGATGTGATGCTGGTGGCAATTGCCATATTCGCAGCCAAAACCAGCGGACTGGCAAATGCTTTCACTCAGCCCGGGCTTTGGTTCTTCGCATTGTCGACCATTACCATTTCGCTTGCGTCACTTGGACTGCGAAGCAAGTAGTCATTTTCAAACAGAGAAAACGGAGCGCATCCGGCCCCGTTGGAATTCTTTGCAGAAGAAAAAGCGGTTGTTAAGCGCGGTATTCCTGGATGCGAGTGGTGCGAAGACCTGCCAAACCATGGGCATCAATTGAAGTTTGCCATGCAAGAAACTCTTCAACCGTAAGGGTATAACGTTCACATGCTTCTTCCAGGGAAAGCAATCCACCGCGTACGGCTGCAACTACTTCTGCCTTGCGGCGGATCACCCAGCGCCGTGTCGTTGGCGGCGGCAGATCGGAAACCGTCAAAGGACTGCCATCAGGTCCGATGACAAATTTAACTCGGGGTCTGACAATATCGGTCATATTACTCACTACATTAACTGGACCATATACCCGGCCAAGTTACGCCATTTACCTTAAAATTCGCCTAAGGCAGCGGTTACGATTGGGTAATAAAGATTAACCTTCTGCGGTGGAAATCATTGCCTGAATGCCACCGGTTTTCTCAATCCACAGTTGGACCCGATTGCCATTGCCACGAGCGCACAAACGAACGGTCTCACCGCAGAAAACGGGTGCTGTTGCACGGTAATGAAAGCTGCGCAAGGGGACATCTGAAAGCTGTTCATTACCCAATTGACAGAGCAATGTGGCACTCAAGGGCGCATGTAGCACGAGATTCGAATAACCTTCTACCTTGCGTGCATAGTCTAAATCATAGTGGATGCGGTGTCCGTTGAACGTCAATGCCGAGTAACGAAACAAGAGCGTGCTGTCGGGTTTAAATTCCCTGGTTGTTTCAGCGTTTCCTGGCGCTAACGGGAACTGCTGTGGCGGCGCGTTCGGATCGGGGTCATCGCGATATACGAGGTTTTGAACTTCATCGACGCATAGATCATCATCTTCGTCGAACAACCGGTGACGAATGGTAACGATGAACAGCGCTCCACTGGCACCGTCTTTTTGTTCAATCTGCTCAATGCTTGAGATTTTTCTGTGGTGTCTGCCGACCAGGACGGGCTTGTGGAAGGTGAGATTTCCCCCAGCCCACATGCGGCGCGGCGACGGCAGGGCTGGTATGAACCCACCTTTTGCCGGATGTCCGTCCCTGCCAAGTTCGGATGGAGGTCGCGCCTCATTAAACCAGGCCCAGTGCCAGCATTGAGGCAGTTCACTTCCGTTCTTGGGAACGGGCAAATCCAATGTTGCTGCCAAAAGGCTGGCATGATGGTGATCAATCATGCCCTCGTGGACCTGCTGTTTGCCGATCCAGTTCTTGAAACTTGCCATGTGAGTACCTCCTCACCCGATCTCTTATGTAACCGGCTTTAATGTCAACGTGTACTTTTCAAAGCAGGGCAGGTGCCCTATAAGGGCAAAAATTCATCGGTGACGCCTTAACCGTCACATGTTTGGAGACAAGAAAATGACATCCGGAAAACTGAATTCGCTCGATTTACCGGGCGATCCGAAAGACACGCGCATTGTTGTGGCAATGTCGGGCGGTGTGGATTCTTCTGTGGTTGCAGGTTTGCTCGCCCGCGAAGGTTATGATGTGGTGGGCATGACCTTGCAATTATACGACCATGGTGAGGCGGTGCGCAGAAAAGGAGCCTGCTGTGCCGGACAGGATATTCATGATGCACGACGTGTGTCGGAAACCCTTGGAATTCCGCATTATGTACTTGATTATGAAGCAAAATTTCGTGAACAGGTGATCAATCCATTTATGGAAAGCTATATTGCGGGAGAAACGCCAATTCCTTGCGTTGCCTGCAACCAGACGGTCAAGTTTGAAGATTTGCTGGCAACGGCAAAACAATTGGGTGCGGCCGCATTGGCGACTGGTCACTATATTCGTTCGCGGCTGGTTGATCCTGAAACGGGCCGCCGCGCTCTATACCGACCTCTCGATCATGCCCGTGACCAAAGCTATTTCCTGTTCGCCACCACACAAGAACAGGTTAATTATCTGAGGTTTCCACTGGGTAGTCTGCCGAAGACCGAAACGCGTGAATTGGCACGTGACCTTGGTTTGTCGGTGTCGGAAAAATCAGACAGCCAGGACATCTGCTTTGTGCCACAGGGGCGATACTCAGATATCATCAACAAACTTAAACCTGATGCGGCGACTGGCGGTGAGATTCGCCATATAGACGGCAGGTTGCTTGGTGCGCACAAGGGAATCATCAACTTTACGATCGGTCAGCGTCGTGGCATCGGTGTTGCAACTGGAGAACCGATCTATGTTGTTCATCTTGATGCGAAAAATGCGCGGGTAATTGTCGGACCAAAAGAAGCGCTGGAGACACGCAGGCTTTACCTCAGGGATGTGAACTGGCTTGGCGACGGCTTGATCAACGATCTTCCTCAGGAGGGTCTGCCGCTCTACGTCAAGGTGCGCTCAACCCGCCCGCCGATAGAAGCTATTCTGCATTCACCAGACCTGTTGGGCCGCGTTGCTGTTGATATTATTGGCGGTGAAGCAGGTATTGCACCCGGTCAGGCGTGTGTCTTTTATGAAGATGACACCGAGGACACGCGCGTGCTTGGCGGAGGGTTTATCGATGCTGCCTTGCGTGAAGCAGCGATTGAAGCCGACCTTGTCAAAGTACTTGAAGCGGGGGCTGGCGCATAATGCGGTTGGGTGTGGATTGGGGCGGTACGAAACTTGAAATCATTGCGATTGACGATGGTCAGGTGTTGCTGCGAGAACGCGTTCCGACCCCTGACAATTATGACGATGCGGTCGATGCTGTCATAGGCCTTGTTTCCGGTGTTGAAACACGGCTCGGGCAATTTGGCAGTTTGGGCGTCGGGATTCCCGGAACCATTTCTTCCACTAGCGGATTGGTAAAGAACGCCAATTCGGTTTGGATGAACGGCAAGCCTTTGAAAAAAGACCTTGAAACACAGCTTAATCGTGAGGTGCGAATTCAAAACGATGCAAACTGTTTTGCAGTTTCCGAAGCGGTTGACGGTGCCGGCAAAGGTCATCGCCTGGTTGCCGGGGTCATCATCGGAACCGGATGCGGAAGCGGGATCGCATTGGATGGCAAGCCATTGCCATCGGCGAACGGATTGGTCGAATGCGGCCATATTCCATTGGGTTGGCCAAAAGCAGACGAATTGCCGGGGCTGGAATGTTGGTGCGGTCAGACGAACTGTTATGAAACCTGGGTATCAGGTACCGGGTTTCAACGTGATTACCAACGCCGGACGGGTGAACCCGTCCTGCGATCAGGTTCTGAAATCATTGCCCTTGAAACCAGCGAAAGCCTTGCAACCTATAATGCTTATTGTGACCGGCTTGCCCGGTTGCTAGCCACAATCGTCAATCTTGTAGATCCGCATGTGATTGTTCTTGGTGGCGGGATGTCCAGACAGAAGGCGCTCTACACAGATGTTCCACCGCTGATGCAACCCTACGTTTTCAGCGACAGTCTGGAAACGGCAGTTTTGCCACCGGTTCATGGTGACTCTTCGGGAGTACGCGGCGCCGCCTGGCTTTGGTGAACTCGGGGTTGCGAAGGCTAAAGATCAAGCGGAGCACCTTGTTTGATCTGCCGCAAGATCAGATTGGTTCTGATGTTTGACACGCCATCAAGTTCAGCCAGGAAGGTTTCGAGAAACTCGTTGTAGTGATTGAGATCGCGGCAACGGATGCGAAGATGCAGATCGGTATCACCTGCCGTTGCAAAGCAGTCAAGAATTTCCGGTCTCGCCTGAATCTGGTGCCATATTAGCTTAACCGCAGAATCGCGATGGCTCGCAAGGGTTAGGTAGACCATTGCGTGAAAGCCGAAGCCACACGCTTCGGGATTAAGGTGCGCCCGATAGCTTTCAATCAAACCGGCACTCTCAAGCGCTTTAACCCGACGCCAGCAAGCTGACGCCGACATGTTCATGGCATCCGCCAGTTCCTGATTGGTTATCCGTCCATTTTCTTGCAGGTGATTAAGCAGTTTCCGGTCGGAAACACTAATTTCGCTTTCCATCATGGCAGAATTGTCCGTAATATTCTTGGTTGATGCAATTATTGACCATAGTAGCGTGCATTGTGGGCAAATTCGACAGGATTTTTCTGCCCTGGTGTTATAGTTATAGCAATTAGAATGTGCGGGGAGAAACAGTTGGCCGGGTTTCAGGTACTTGATTGGGACAATGCTTATGAGAACGGCGGCAACATCGTTGGTAGCAGCCAATACTTGCAACGCTGGCCGGTGATGGCAGATGAATTTCGCAGGAAGGTTGATTGCCAAGTGGATGTCACGGTTGGCGGCACATCCTCACGGTACGACAAGTTTAACCCAAACGGAGAGTCAAAGGGCTTGTTTGTATTTGTCCATGGCGGGTATTGGCAAGCCACCGAGAAAGGTATCTGGTCGCATCTTGCGAAAGGAGCGGTTGATCGTGGATGGACAGCCGTGTTGCCCGGGTATGATTTGTGTCCTGCGGTTTCGGTTGCCAATATCGTTGAAATGGTAGGCGCGGCAATTGAGGATGCCGCTGCGAACACATCCGGGCCTATTGTTCTGACCGGCCATTCTGCCGGCGGACATTTGGTGGCAGAAATGTGTGCCGTGGGAACCCCATTGAGCGCTGAAACGGTGGCCCGAATCTGCCATTTGGTTCCGCTATCCGGGTTGTTTGATCTGAGGCCGTTGCTTGGAACAAAGCTGAACGATGCGCTCAAACTCGATTGGCAAGGAGCGAGCGGTTTGAGCCCTGTATTGAAACGTCCGATTGAAAACCTCAAGCTGACGGCTTGGGTCGGCGGCGGCGAACGTTCGGAGTTCCTGCGCCAAAACCGGTTGATTGTCGACATGTGGCGCGGACTTGGTTCCTGGACACAAGCCGTAGAAGAACCGGACAGGCATCATTTCAGTGTGGTTGAGGGGTTGATGGATGCCAACTCACCGCTGATGCATTGCATATTTGGGGAGCACCAAAGCGCATGAAACCTACAGCCATGACCATCCATTTCAGTTGGAGGACTATGTGAAGAAAGAAATGTTTCACCTGCCTGAAGGCATGGTCTATCTCGACGGCAACTCACTCGGGCCGCTTCCCAAGGGCGCCAGTGCGCGAGTGGAACAGACCCTTCGTGGCGAATGGGGCGACATGTTGATTACGGGCTGGAACAAAGCCGGCTGGATGCAACAACCTTCATCGCTAGGTGACCGAATTGGCAGGTTGTTGGGTTGTGCACCTGGAAGCGTTGTGCTCGGCGACACCTTGTCGATCAAGGTTTATCAGGCGCTTTCTTCTGCATTGGAATTGCAACCTGATCGGAAAAAGGTGCTTTCAGACAATGGCAATTTTCCAACTGACCTGTATATGGCGCGCGGCCTGCTGAAAACCCTCGACAAGGGACACGAGCTGGTTATCGTTGCGCCCGAGGAAGTTCTTGGACAACTCAATGAAGACGTCGCCGTTTTGATGTTGACGCAGGTAGATTACCGGACCGGCCGTATGCATGACATGGAGAAGCTCACACGGGCGGCACATGATGCAGGAATTGTCGTGATTTGGGATCTGGCCCATTCTGCTGGAGCGGTCCCTGTGGACATGGCCGGCAATCATGCGGAGTTTGCAGTCGGCTGCACCTACAAATATCTCAATGGTGGGCCCGGGGCTCCTGCGTTTATTTATGCGCGGCCTGACATTGCTGATCGACTGGAACCTGCATTGGCTGGCTGGCTAGGGCACCGGGAACCGTTCGCTTTTGATCTCGACTATGAACCGGCAAAAGGTATTGAACGAATGCGTGTGGGGACGCCGCCAGTATTGCAAATGGCGAGTCTCGAAGCGGCACTTGATATCTGGGATGAAGTGGACATGCTTGAAGTCCGAAAAATCTCGGTTGAACTGTCTGAATTGTTTATTCGCGAAATTGAGGCAAATTGCCCGCAACTGACGCTCGCAAGTCCTCGCGATTCAATGATGCGCGGCTCGCAAGTGTCATTTTGTTTTGAACATGGCTATCCAGTAATGCGTGCATTGATCGATGCTGGCGTAATCGGAGATTTTCGCGCACCCGATGTGATGCGTTTCGGTTTTACCCCGCTGTATATCGATGAAGAGGATGTGCTCAAGGCCGTTGAAGTTCTGACTGCCATCATGCGCGATGAAACATGGAAGCGGCCCGAGTATCAGGTTCGAGAGGATGTAACATGAGTGACAATACCCCCTATAACCCTGCCACAGAGGGTGCGCAGATGGATTTTAACCGACAGATGTCGTACTCGGATTATCTGGGTCTCGAGACACTGTTTGCGTCACAACATCCGCTCACCGAAACCCATGATGAAATGTTGTTCATCATTCAGCACCAGACATCTGAATTGTGGATGCGGCTTGCCATCCACGAGTTGCAAACCGCCAGGGAATGCATCGGTCGCGATGAGTTGCCGCCGGCATTCAAGATGCTCAGCCGGGTCGCGAAGATTTTTGAGCAACTGAACGGTGCCTGGGACGTTTTGCGCACCATGACGCCAAGCGATTACACAGCCTTTCGTGACGCGTTGGGAAAGTCTTCCGGTTTTCAATCCTGGCAGTATCGCCTGATCGAGTTTATGGTGGGTAATCGCAACAAGGCGATGCTCAAACCCCATGCACACCGGCCGGAAATACTCAAAACACTCGAAACCGAATTAACCGTTGCGAGCTTGTACGACGAGGCGATCAGGGCACTGGCCCGCTCCGGTTTTGAGATTTCCGCCCAGTCGATTGACCGCGATGTTTCTCAGGCGCACCGGTTTGACCAGTCTGTAGAAGACGCCTGGCGTACAGTCTACAAAGCTCCGAACGCCCATTGGTCGTTGTATGATCTGGCCGAGAAACTGGTGGATTTTGAAGATTTCTTCCGCCGCTGGCGCTTCAACCACGTCACCACTGTTGAAAGGGTTATCGGTTTCAAGCGCGGGACCGGAGGTACGCGTGGCGTAGAGTATCTTAAACAGATGCTGGAAGTTGAATTGTTTCCCGAACTATGGCGTGTTCGGACCAGTTTGTGACAGGGTCCGCCGCATAGTGGAGCAGCGGCGGAACACAGGTTTAACACAGTCTGCAAGACCGGTTACATGACGAAGCATATACCGATTGTACACACCGTGATGGCTGCTGGAATAAGGCAGGCTTGCATGGTTGCTTCGAAGCCAGAGATAATTCCGGTATTTGTTGCAAAAGGTTTGCGAAGGAAGACCGTAAAGCTTTGATCACAAGTTCCTTCTGCGTCCCTGTCTCTCAACATCACGTATGGCACTCCAAAGTAGATCAGGAAATAGCCAATGCTGATTGAAACCATGAAAGTGGTGTAGCTGTCGTGAAGAAAACGCAGCAAATAAGCTGCAAGCATCACCATGAAAATTCCAAAAACAAGGTAGCTGACCATGGGATGCAGCGCTGTGTTCGGTTCAACACCCGTTTGCCCGCCGGTTTCGATGGCTTCATCATCCTGGTGCTCGTGTGACCAGTTGGAAGACAATTCAAACACAGGTTTTTCCTCGAATGCATTCATGTTGAAACTCCCTAAGTGGTATTTGAAATACATGATATAAATTTGTTTGCGTAAAAAAGCAATATATGAGATACCTAATTTAGGAGAGTGAAGTTATGCGCCTAACGGTACAGTCAGACTATGCGATGCGGATGCTAATGATGTTGGCGACCAATCGTGACCGGTTGACTACGATCAGTGAAGTTGCAGATCGTTTTGACGTCTCGAAGAACCATCTCATGAAAGTCGCCCAGACTTTGGTGCACATGTCGCTTATCGAAAGCACACGCGGGCGGTCGGGCGGATTGCGGTTGGCACGGGAACCAGACCAGATAAGTGTTGGCAAAACCTTGCGAGTGCTTGAGGCAAACAGTTCGTTGGTTGAATGCATGGCGGGTGGCGATGGCGTATGCATCCTTGACCCGGCTTGCAGGTTGAAACGGGCGCTTGCGAATGCACAGGAACAGTTTTTTCTGGCGCTCGATCCGGTTTCCATTCAGGACTTGACCGAGAAAAACTCGTTCATCCTCGATTTGCTGTCGATTGAAGATGCTGCCTGATACTGAAAACTTCAAAGTTTGGTCTGAACCAAAGGAATCGAAATTGCCATGAATGACCTTCCCAGAACAATTTCGGAGCGGCGGGCAAAGGTTCGCTCAAACGCCAACGCAATGGGGATTGATGAAGCGTATCTGTCACTGCTTGTCGAGGCGTTTTACGCAACTGTCCGGTCTGATGTCAGGCTGGGGCCAATTTTTGAGAACATCATCGGTGGCAACTGGGACCGCCATCTTGATACCATGAAGCGGTTTTGGGGTTCAGTTGCCCTAAACACGGGAACCTACCACGGAACCCCGGTCGTCAAACATCAGGCACTTGCTGACGTTGTGGAATCGGATTTTGATATATGGCTAAGGCTTTTTGAGCGCACTCTCGACGAGACCGCTCCGTCGGATGAAGCGAAGCAATACCTGCTCGGCAAGGCGCAGATGATTGCAAGAAGCCTCAGATATGCGATGTTCGACAAACTGCAACTTTCGTAAGCACAAAGACAATGGGAAAGGTGTTGATCGGGGCTGTGTTGCTGGTTTGGGCGGGTGCGCTTCTTGGCGGATCATTCATAGCCGCACCAGCAAAGTTTCAGGTGAAAGAGCTTTCGCTGCAACTTGCATTGCAGGTGGGTGAGGCGCAGTTTTTCTGGCTAATGGTCGGGGAAAGTGCATTTTGCGTTCTAACCATTGTGCTGTTTGTGGTTTTACGGCGAGTATATTGGCTTGCAGCCCTTCCAATTACGCTTTTTTTGGTTCAGCAGCTGGTTGTCATGCCGTTGCTCTCGGTGCGCACCGAGACAATCATAAATGGTGGTGTCCTGGACGGCAGCAATCTGCATTTGATTTACATCTTGCTTGAAACAGCAAAACTCCTGGCGCTGATCGGAGTTGCGTTTGCTGTGCTTCGCGCCGGCAATCGCAAGTCGCCGAATGAGGTTTCGGATGAACGAAGAATTCCTTCCGGCTACAAGCAATATTCTGAGACACCGATATATGACATGAGTTCGGTTCCCAGCGGGTTATTGAAGGACCATGATCTGAAACCGGGTACGTTCGGCCTTCTTTCGGTAATTGAAGGGAGTGTCGTTTACTTTCAGTCACAGCAACCCACGCCGCTGCGGATAGTGGGGCCATCGCAGGACCTTGCAATTCTTCCGCAAGAAAAACACTACATCAGGCTTTCTGAGGATGCCCGTTTCAAGGTTGCGTTTTTCAGACTCAGTAAAGAGTAACATTGTAGAGAAAACCCTGTTCAGTGGGTTTTCCGGGACGGACTGTTTCGCAAGGCCACTGAATAATGGCGCTAACCATTGGCCAACATTTTTACAGCGTTGTAGTTCGCCATCAAATCATTGAATTTTTCGCCCTGGATGGCAACGTGCCTTCGCAAACATTCTGCTGCTTTCGGAGCATCTCCTGCTTCAATCGCGGCGACAATCTCGTGATGTTCGCTCATGGATTGGGGCATTCGTCCGCGTACACGCAGTTGCATCCTACGAAATGGCTGAAGCCTTTTGTGCAAAAACGTTGCTTGTTGGGCCATGAAGCTGTTGCCGCTGGCATGGTATATCAGGTGGTGAAACAATTCATTTTCGCGGTAGTACGCGTCACTGTCACCCGCTTTGAGAGCTATTTCACAACCGGTGATGGTGCCTTTGATCGCAGCCAGCTGTTCGTCCGTAATCCGTCTGGCCGCACGCTCTCCGCACATTACCTCCAGTTCGGCCATTACCTCAAACATTTCCACCAATTCGACAAGGTCTGGATACCTGACAAACGCCCCGCGCCTCGGGAGCAACTCAAGCAATCCGGAAGCGGCGAGCCCCTGAAATGCTTCTCGCAGTGGCGTGCGTGAGATATTAAATTTCTCTGCAAGTTTAACTTCATCAAGCCGCTCGCCGTCGCGAAACTCACCTGCCACGATCATCTGTTCAAGCTCTTCGCGAATTTTGTCTGCTGTTCTCGGCTCCATGCCAGAACCATACCCGTCAAAAATAAAAATACAATTCAAAAATTTTTGTATACAAAAAATTTGACATTGAATACCATGCTTCATATTGATGGTGGATGATCAGCTTATCTGCCCAAGCTTGGCTGGGAGAAAACGGTATGTCGGGTTTCCTTTGGTGGCGTAGTCCCCTCAGTCACAGTTTCGGTTTGGGAATGCGTGTGTTGGTCGTGGCGATGGTGGCGGCGGCGTCAATCGCTTCAGTTCGGCATCCGATTTCCACAAAGGGAACAGGGTAATGAGACAACAGTTCGGAATGTTTCAGGACATTCTTTCCTCTCTGTTTGACCGGCGTGCATACGGCGAGGTGAAACCGGATTCAAGGTCGCTGGACATACTGTGTAAAGAGCTGCTGACAAGCAAAGGAGAGGTTTCAGGATATCGAATTGCAAAAACAATTCTGGACCGAATTGAAACGTTTGACAGTGAAGAAACCGGCGATTTTTTTACCCTGTTGGCCAGTGACTTTGATGTCAATGATGATGCGATCCTGGCAGCCGGTAACGAGTATAGAAAAACCCGGTCGGCTGAAAACCTGGCAGCTCTCATGGAAGCCAGCGAGCCCAAGCGACAAGAGCTGCTGAGAAGGTTGAACCAGCTTCCGGGAGCGACTGCCAGACTCGTCAAACTAAGGGAAACACTGCTTCGTTTGGCAAAGTCGCAAAAAGATTTGGCAAGAGTAGACCTTGATTTTCAGCATTTGTTTCACTCCTGGTTTAACCGGGGGTTTTTGGTCATGCGCAGGATTGACTGGCAAACACCAGCCAGCATTCTAGAAAAGATCATCCAGTATGAGGCGGTTCATGAAATAGACGACTGGGACGATTTGAGACGGCGCTTGGAACCGGAAGACCGACGCTGTTATGGCTTCTTCCACCCGTCCATGCCAGACGATCCGTTGATATTCGTTCAGGTGGCCCTTACCGACAAGGTGCCGAATTCAGTTCAGGACATCCTGTCGGCCAATCGTAGCATTGTTGGCCAGGAAGCCGCCAACACTGCCGTCTTTTACTCTATTTCCAACTGCCAGAAAGGTCTGAGGGGTGTTTCGTTCGGCAATTTTCTGATCAAGCAGGTCGTCAAGGAACTGGAGAATGAACTGCCGAATTTTGAAACATTTATCACCTTGTCTCCGCTACCCGGTTTTTTGCCGTGGTTGGAGAGCCAGGCCGCAAAAGATGACGCCATTCGAACTCATACCCGATTGATAGCTTCCGGCGAGTCGAAGGACCCCCAATGGTTGCGCCGCATGGCTGCACGGTATTTGTATGATGCAAAAAATGACGCCTTGGCACCTTTGGATCCTGTGGCCCGCTTTCACTTGAACAACGGCGCACTGATTGAGAACATCCACGCCAATGCAGATCTGTCGGCGAACGGGTTGAAACAGTCGGCAGGGGTCATGGTGAATTATCTGTATGATCCAAAAAGAATAGAAAAGAACCACGAAGCCTATGCCACCGGGCAAACAGTCGTGGTTTCGAGCGGAATTAAAAACCTGCTCGCGGAAAATGACGTAATTTCCAATTTGGGAGAAGCTAAATGAATGTTCTATTCGATGGACTGTTGGAAAACAGAAACCCCGATCAGCTGTTTGCGGAAATTCCTTCTTCTGGTCCATCCAGAGATTTCTTCTACCAGGGGTTGGTTGATGCTTCGGGACGTTTTGCCAATGTTCTGCTGGACAAGGGCGTAAAACCCGGAGACAGGGTCGCGGTTCAGGTGAACAAATCGATTGAGGCCATCATACTTTATTTGGCGACCATCAGGGCAGGTGCGGTTTTTCTTCCGCTCAATACAGCGTATACGGAAACTGAAGTAGCGTATTTTCTGGAAAACGCCGCTCCCAGCCTGTTTGTTTGTGATCCTCAGAAGAGCCGGGAATATGAACCGCTGCTCAACCGGCTGAAAATAAATGGAACGACGTTGGGAGTTTGGGAGAACGAAAGCTCTGATGCGGGCTTGCTCTTTACAGATGCCCTTAGAGCATCTGAACACTTTGATACCGTTCCCCGCGATGAGAATGACCTGGCCGCAATTCTCTACACGTCAGGTACGACCGGCAAATCAAAGGGTGCCATGCTCTCGCACGGCAACCTGTTGTCAAACGCATTAGCCCTGAAAACCTGTTGGCAGTTTTCAGATCAGGACAAGCTGTTACATGCACTTCCGATATTTCACACACACGGCCTTTTTGTGGCGACAAATGTAACACTGGTTGCCGGTTCTTCGCTCGTTTTCCTGCGCGATTTCAATGCAGATGCAATCATTGCCCATTTGCCGGATGTCAGCTGCATGATGGGCGTTCCGACCTTCTATACAAGATTGCTGGATGACCCGCGTCTGAACCGGGATTTGGTCAAGGATGTAAGGCTGTTTGTGTCTGGCAGCGCGCCGCTTCTTGCCGAGACGCATGTCGAATTCGAGAAACGTACCGGTCACAGAATCCTTGAACGATACGGGATGACGGAAACCAATATGAACACCTCAAATCCGTATGACGGTGAGCGAAAGGCGGGAACGGTCGGATTCCCTTTGCCCGGGGTCGAGATAAGGGTTGCACATCCCGATACCGGCGAACTCATGCCGGATGGCGATATTGGTGTTGTGGAAGTAAAGGGGCCGAATGTTTTTTCCGGGTATTGGAAAATGCCCGAGAAAACGAGGGAAGAGTTTCGCGATGACGGCTTCTTTATTACAGGTGATTTGGGGACCATTGACGAAGACGGGTATCTGAAAATTGTCGGCCGCGCGAAGGACCTGATCATCTCAGGCGGTTACAACATCTATCCAAAAGAGCTGGAGTTGTTGCTGGATGAACAGGAGGGCGTTCTGGAATCGGCTGTTATTGGCGTGCCGCACGCTGATTTCGGCGAAGGCGTTGTCGGGGTGCTTGTTGCCAAATCAGGTCAGATGCTGGACGCAGACCAAATTCTGGCAGACATCCGGGACAAGATCGCCCGGTTCAAACAGCCAAAAAAACTGGTCGTTGTCGAACAATTGCCGCGAAACGCGATGGGCAAGGTTCAAAAGAAGGTATTAAGAGAAGAGTACGATCAGCTTTTGATGTAACATCGACGAGACCGATCTGCCGAAGTTCAGTGTTGTCACGACCAAATCGCATGAGGTTCCAGACAACTGACGGTTGGCTATCCGCCCTGTGTCATTGGTTGGTGGTTGCGGGTTTTGCCTTGAATACAATCGGCTTCTCCAACCGGGGTAATTGGGCTTTCCGTTGCCGGATAATGCTCGCTTCGAGCTTGTTTTTGTATGTAGATATAATCGGGAAGCGATGGGCCAAGTCAGCGAACAACACTTTGCAGCCAGAACAAACGCCTGGGTCCCGAAAGGGTAGGATCTGTTGTGAAATCTGGTAGCGGGAGAGGGACTTGAACCCCCGACACGCGGATTATGATTCCGCTGCTCTAACCACCTGAGCTACCCCGCCAACCGGGCCTTCAATGTAAAATTGTCAGGCGAGTGCGCATATAGGGTGAAGTGGGCGTTTGTGTCAATTGTTTTGGTGGGGGGAAGCGGAAATTTGGGAACCAGGGCGTGCGGATTGCTGATAAATACTAAAGAGCAAGCACGTAGTTAGGGAAAGCTGGCGTGTTGCTTAAACTCCATAAACATAGGGACCAAGCTCGTCCTA
Source organism: Rhizobiaceae bacterium (assembly GCA_965230715.1). Taxonomy (GTDB): domain Bacteria; phylum Pseudomonadota; class Alphaproteobacteria; order Rhizobiales; family Rhizobiaceae; genus JAALLB01. Next base: position 763,953 of record CBDDLK010000001.1, read on the forward strand.
AACTCTTTCTGTGCTGAGATAGTATTTACCTGACAGTTTGCCATATTTGGTATGGCCATGCCGCTCCTTTGGCGGGTTAGATGAAGTTTACCACAACATTCACTAACCAAACGGAGAACAACATGACCACGAACGACAGAATAGCACGTCGCAAGCTCTCTTTGCTGGATTTGGCAAAAGATTTGGACAACGTTTCCAAAGCCTGCAAAATCATGGGCTATTCGAGACAACAATTCTACGAGATCCGGCGCAACTTCCAGACCTACGGTGCCGATGGCCTGATTGATCGGTTGCCTGGTGCGAAGGGCCCTCATCCCAACCGGGTCAGCGAAGAGATCGAGAAGGCCGTGCTTGACCATGCCCTTGCGCACCCTTGTCATGGTGCCTTGCGGGTAGAACAGGAACTGCGCCTTCAAGGCATTGCCGTTTCATCGGGCGGTGTTCGCGGTGTCTGGCAACGCCACGATCTTCTCACCAAGCATGAACGCCTTCTGCGGTTGGAGAAAGCAACGGCCCAACGCAAGATGGAACTCTCTGACGAACAAATCCGTCTGCTGGAACGCTTCTCACCCGAGTTCCGCGAAAGACACATAGAAGCGCCCTATACAGGCTCTCTGGTGGCGGTAGACACGTTCTTTGTTGGCACGCTGAAGGGGGTTGGCAAGATTTATCTTCAAAGCGTCATTGATTGCCACTCGCGTTATGCGTGGGGGCGGCTCTACACCTCCAAGCTTCCCATCACGGCTGTTCATGTCATGAACCATGATGTGCTGCCGACCTTCGAAGAGGCAGGTGCAAGGATTGACGTGGTCCTCAGCGATAACGGCAGAGAGTTCTGTGGCAAGCCGGACAAGCATCCTTATGAACTCTTCCTGCAACTGGAAGAGATCGAACACAGAACAACCAAGGTCAAGCGACCACAATCCAACGGCATTGTCGAACGGCTGCACCGCACGCTTCTGGATGAACACTTCCGTGTCGAGGGGCGCAGAACATGGTTTGAAAGCGTCGAGGAAATGCAGGTGGTGCTCGATGAATATCTGGTCCATTATAACACCAAGCGACCCCACCAGGGCCGCAACATGAATGGCAGAACGCCACTTCAGGCTTTCAAAGACGGAATGCCAAAACCGGAACCAAAATCACCCGACAAAAAGGAGAAAACAAAACCTAAAAACCAGACACAAAAACAAGCCGCATAACCCGCTAATAAGAGCGGCATGTGTCAGGTGAATACCCTTTCAGTACACTCTTTCGCAGCAATCGCAATCGCTGCAACAATCAGTAATGGGCTATGAGACCGAAGCCTAACATTGCAACTGGACCAGTCAGACGGGGCAGGTCATCAAAGCTTGGTACGTTTCTGAATTATTCCTAGTCCTCTCCCATCCCGATAAACAAGTTCAGCGTGTGACTTTGCTGGCGTAGCAGCTTCACCGTTTAGAACATAGTAGTCAACGTCATTTCTTTCACACCACTCTTGAAGAGCACCTGCGACAGCACCATTTTCAGGATCATAAGAACGTGCTGCATATGAAGCATCATGAAGCAATATAAAGCCGTTTTCTCGCACCACTGGGTACCATAAGTCTAATTCTTTAAGCGTATGATCATACTGATGTGACGAATCTATAAAAACAATATCTGGGGCTCCTCCTAGATAATCCTCCGCGACTATAGGCATAGCTGGGTCGGCTGAATCACCGGTCGTTACACTTACGAATGCTTCAAGTCCGGCTCGGTCAATCCATTGCTTCGTATAGTCGGAAACCCGTTCTACAATATCAACTGAGAACAGTTTTCCTTTTTGCATTTTGCGAAAGATCATAGCGATGTGAAGCGTCGAAAAACCAGAATAATGACCAAGTTGCACAATTCGCTCAATTGAATTGCCGCAAATAAGGCCTATTAACAGTGAAACCAAAGGCGGAGCACATTCGCCGATTAAGTTTTCACGTCCGGTGTCTTCATACCAAGCATCAAGAATCGCTTTCTCTTGTTCATCAGCAATCATATAAACAAGAGGATCGTGTGTGATGTTTGGGATTTTCCACCACCAAAATCGACGATGTTTATCAGTCAAATATTTCTTAGTGTGCATTCTAAAACCTTTATTTTTCTGCAGATTAGCTTTACTATGTCGATCGTTGTTCCAAAACGCAATATTGCAGTTACGCAATTTAAAGTACATATGAAGTTTCTATTGTACGTTGCTGAAACCTAGGTGTGTATTCCAACGAGGTTGTCCACGTTTGAAGGTTCAACCTGCTGATTGGAGTTTGATAGTTTATGCCTGCATGTTGTCTTTCGCAATTGTAGATTTTGAGCCATTTTGTCAGCCAGGCGTTACGGGGATGGTATGAGTTGAACCACTGCCATAGGCCCATTCCTCCTGCAGGGTTTTGATGAAGCGTTCAGCCTTGCCATTGGTCTTGGGCGTGTAGGGTTTTGTGCGGATGTAGCGTTGGCCCAATGCAATTGCTGCATCGCGGAACTTGTGGCTGACATAGCCCACGCCATTGTCTGTCATCACACGGCGCACGGAGACGCCTTTCCTTGAGAACCACTGCGTTGCCCTTGCCAGAAACCGGGCGCAGGTATCGCCCTTTTCATCGTCGAGCACCTCGACATAAGCAACCCGTGAATTATCATCAATGGCCACGTGAACATAGTCAGAGCCAAGCCCACGCGAGCGCTGACGATTATTCCAGCCGGCAACCCGGTGGCCGGGCTTGAGGAAGCGACCAAGCTTCTTGATGTCGAGGTGGATGAGATCGCCGGGGTGCTTGCGCTTGTAGCGGCGAACATGTTCAGGCGGGGTCAATCGAGACAAGCGGTTCAAACCCATGCGCTTCAGGGCGAGTGAAACAGTCGAGCGAGGTAGGTTCAACGTTCAGGCAATCTCCAATACGCTCATCCGGAGCTTGCGTAGCTTCTCGATCAACGCACACCAGCCCATGATGTAGGCATTTGGGTTGCTCTTCGGCGCGCTCGGCCGGTTGGAAAGGCCGATCACCCCTTCTTCCCCAAACCGCTTTAGCCATTTATAGACCGTGCGAATTGAGATGCCAAAGGCGGTGGCAATCTGACCATCTGACTGGCCCTGACGATGCCGCAAGACAATCTGTTCTCGACTATACACAAAGGTTCGTGCATTCTTGTGCGGGCTGTTCATTCCGGTCTCCTGAAACTGATATGGTTCGCACCAACCAGTCTCTAGATGTCAAAACGAATGAACAACCTAATTAGAACTCACACTTAAGGTTCAGACGCAATCATAACCAAAAGGCCGCGAGAGTTGCCAGCACGACTACTGAGAGTAAGTTTCTTGCGAGTTTGTCGTATCGTGTTGCTATTCTGCGGAAGTCTTTCAATGTGTAGAATGCATTTTCGACCAGGTGGCGGTCTTTGCAACCGGATCATTCAAGCGGGCTGGTCAACTTACAAAATTGGTCGGAAACAACAACTAGAGAATGGCTAAATCACTCATATGCATTTTACTTGTTGCTTTCATTGCTATGGTCCCTGACACGGCTGAGCGCGTCAAATTCTTGCTGGAACAATATTTGGGAGGGAAATTTTTAGGAATATGAATAAAAATATTAAAAAACAAATACTAAATGAAATAGAAATGAAAAATGTTAAGGTGGTAAGCTTTGATTTGTTTGATACACTATTGATACGGCCTGTTTTAAAACCAACAGATCTTTTTTATATTGTAGAAAAAAGAGCTAATGAGTCGATTAATGAGTTTCATTTCTCTTTTTTGAAAGTACGCCAATTGGCAGAAAAAATAGCCAGAAATGATATAGCTAAGAGCCCGGAAGTTGAAGAAGTATCTATTGATGACATTTATCACGTCATGGGTCAAATAACACGATTAGATGCTAATTGCTTAGATAAATTAAAGAAAATAGAAATCGAGGTAGAAATACAGTACATAAGGAAAAATGAAACAATATTTGAAATATATGAACATGTTTTGAGTTTGGATAAAGAAATTGTTCTAATTTCGGATTTTTATATTAATGATGGTTTCATAAATAGGGTTCTAGAGCAGCAAGGTATTACAGGCTTTAAGAAGGTTTATGTTTCGTCGGAGATTGGCAAAACGAAAGAGACAGGCAGCATGTTTAAGCATGTGCTTGCCGATCAAAAAATTGATGGCTCCAAATTTCTCCATATCGGAGACAACGAGAATGCAGATTATGCCCAAGCCAAAAAATTTGGTATTCTGTCCTTTCTTGTGCAAAAAAACAGTGCTCTCTTTTTTTCCTCATTGGATCGGCAACGGATATGGACCCCGCATATAGATTTGTTGGAACTGCCGATGCGCATAATGCTTGGTTTTTTGGCTAACAAACTTGCAAGAACGGCTAGCAATTCAGACTCCGATTCGCTATTTTTGGATAGTACCTACTTGTTAGGATATTATGGAATTGGATCACTTCTATTTTCGCTAACAAAATGGATAATGGACGAGGCAAGGCGCGAAGAGATCGATCAAGTAGGTTTTGCTGCCCGCGACGGATATCTGTCATACCACGCCTACCGTATGTTGCGTGGCCACATCCCGAGCACCCCTAGTGCTAAGTACTTTGAATCTTCTAGAGGCCTGTCATTTCCATCGCAATATAGGGGCTATGGAGATCTATGTGGTTTGATTGATGATATTGGTGTCGACAATACGGCTCCAGCGATCGATTTTTTAACAAATAGATTTTTTCTTGAGGATACAGAAAAACTAAGGCGGCATTTTTTAAAAAGTGAAATAGAATTAGATAAACCTATATCTAATTATGACAAATTTATCGAGTGTTTTCTTAGGTTTAGAGGAGATGCATTTACAGGACTGGAGAGGCAGTTTGAATTAGGTGCGGCTTATTATAATGAAGTATTTAAGGAGACAAAAAAAATTGCTGTTTTTGATATCGGTTATACGGCGCGAGTTCAGAGGTCGCTGCGTAATTATCTAGAAAAAAGTATCGTTGGTTTTTATTTTTTTACCTTTAGTAAGGGGTTGCTTCAAAAAGAAGAGAGTGAGAATATAAAAAATTACTATAGTTCAGCATTCAATCAACATCTTGAAATACCGCCGATTTTGACCGAACTACTCGAGGTTTTGTTCTCAGACCCGGAAAGCGGAACTGCTTATAGTTTTGAAGAAGATGGTACTAGATTGACTGTCAAGAAAGCACCTCCAGAATTGGATTCTAAGGGCATTGAAAAAGTTAAAGACATTCAAAAAGGTGCGTTGGAATTTTGTAAAGAATTAACTGAATTGTTTGGATCGGATGTCCGATATCTGGAGGTATCTCCGAAGATTGCAGGTCGTGTAATGTCACATTTCTCAAATTCCCCAAGCTATCGCGATGCAAAATTATTGGATGGACTGAAGTTTTCTAATCAAGTTACTGGAAAAACTGGACAGCCATTTATTGGCGAAACGCTGAATGAAAGCATATGGAAGAATGGGTATTTATCGATTTCGACAAAAGGTAAATACTTCGAAACGGGGAAAACGCTGTTTGCTCGAATTGGGTGGCGCGTTATTTTTGTTCCATTTGTACGGCCATTCATCAAGGGAATTGGGAGCGCAGAAGATATCATCAAGTTCGACGATGATCCGTCTTACTTCTTTGCGTCTTTAAATGAGGCGCATTTTAGAGCAATTGGCGCCCTATTTTTTCCGGCAAATAAATGAGCTAAGCTGTTGAAGCCCCCAGATAATACTGTTAACTCGACTAAGCGCAGTCCTTTCAACATAGAAAATCGAATATCGTAAAATGGCAGAAATTGAGCAGCTTCAATTCTTTTCTCAATGCGGGGAGGATTTTCTTATTCTAAATCTAATACGGGGCAGTTTGGGAAGCCAGTACGACTTCACGCGCTTTAGATATGTAGATATCGGTGCTTGTCATCCGGTTGAATATTCTAATACTCATTTATTTTATCAATTGGGAGCAAAAGGCTTACTTGTTGAACCCAATCCTGAACTGACAAAACTCATTCATACTGAGCGTCCGCGAGATGTTTGCATTGAAGGTGCTGCAAATTTTGGCGGCAACTCAGACGTTACAATATTGCACAGAACTGATAGTCATTTTGTTTCTTCGGCCAATGAAGATTTCCTCGATGAATTTATTGAATCTAAAAATGGAAAGCTAAAATATACCGACACACTTGAAGTTCAGGTTATCGATCTAAATCAGTCAATTAATGAGGTCATGGTCGATGCGGATTTCGGTTTACTAAGCATCGACACCGAAGGTTTTGACCTTGAAGTATTGAGGCAACTTGATCTTAATAAACGCCGCCCCTGGTTTATCATACTCGAACCTAGCGTTGAAATCGTTGGTAATGAACTAAGCAAGGAAATGGATCAATACTTGTCAAATTTAGGGTATGAAAAAGTCGCTAGAACCCGTGTCAATTCTATATACAAAGACTTGAGTTTAAAAAGTATCCATCAGCAAACGAATTTGACTAACCCAGTAGGCAAAATCGACAAGTATGTGAAACAACGATCCAGTGAGTTTTTCGAGCTAAATACAAAAATTGAAAAAGACGAAAGCTATGTTCGGGTTTTAGAAGCCATAAATGACGCCCAAACAACATTTGTTAGTTTTGATGTTTTCGATACAGCGTTGCTGAGACCTGTGCTAGAGCCTCATGATTTATTTTTGTTTCTTGATCAGTTTGTAAGAGAAGAGCTTTCATCGATAAACATAAACTTTTCGCAGCAACGGCGCTTGAGTGAACGTAAGCTGCGTCTAGCGATGAAAGAACAAGGTGCGACTAGCGACCCAACCATAAAAGAAATTTACGAACAATTCTGTGCCGACTTAGCGATAGATTTTGAAGATGTTCAAGGCATATTAGCTGCCGAAGTAGACATCGAAAAATCAGCGACATATGCAAACCCTGCCGTACTTGATTTATATCATGAAGCAATTAGTGCTGGAAAGAAGGTCATTTTTTGCTCTGATTCATATTTGGATAGTGGAACTCTCAAAGAGATGTTGGTTAATGCAGGATATCAGGAAATCGACAGCGTGTTTTCTTCATGTGAATTGGGTGCAGCTAAAAAATTTGGAACTTTCTTTCCCAAAATTTTAGAATTGCTTGGTGTGAAATCGCGGGAAATTTTGCATATTGGAGATAATCGTATTTCAGATGATATCAACGCCAAGAAGTCAGGTATACGTACAATTAGGATCATTGCTCCGCGCGACAAGTATTTAAATAAGAGCGGTGCTCATCGATCAATTTGGGCGAATCCAAAAGGTTTAGACCTTTCGTTACGGTGTAGCCATGCTGTTTTCTCCAATCGTTATTTGAGTTCAAGATTAAAGGGGGAGCCTGAACAATCGCTATTTAATGGCAGCCATGAACAGTTCGGTTATTATGCTGTCGGACCATTCTTGTACTGGCTATTAAATTGGATGCGCCGCGAAGCCAAGGTTCGCCAGATTGATCATATTTTCTTTCTGGCGCGTGATGGATACTTGCCCCTTCAAGCTTGGAAAATTTTGTTTGAGAATGACGATAATGTGCCTTCTGTCAGCTATTTGCTGGCATCACGCCGATCATTTTTACCTATATCCATGCACTACGGGAATTATTTGTCTGCACTTAATAGTATCAAGACATCGCCAAGCTTATCGATCTCAAAATTTCTGTCATCTCGATTGCCTGAAAATCTAGTATCTCAACTAACAGTTGAATTAGATCAGATTGGGATCAATCCCGCTGAACCTATTAGGCATCATGAAACGGTATTACATGAATTTCTTGTCAAGAACAAAAAGACTATCCTAAATCATGTTCAACAGGATGCAATTAATGCAAAAAAGTACCTTTCAGAAAAAATCAAACCTTTTGCTAAACCGGCATTGTTCGATGTTGGAAGGAAAGGAACTTTCCAAAACATTATTTCACGCTTGATAAAGTCAAACATTTTCGGATTTTATGTTCTGACGGAAGGGCAGGTGACCGCTAATATTGATGTCGAAAGTTTTCTTGCAGCATTCCCGCAAACGGACCGCAAACTTCATCCAAATGAACCAGATACCATAATCTATGAGATTTTATTTTCATCGACCGGAGAATCCGTTCTTGGTTGGGACAAGAATGGTGCACCAATTTTTGATCCAACGACAGCTCCAACTGCTGAAAGTTCGAAAATAGTCAAAGAAATTCAAAAAGGCGCTCTTTTATATTTGCAAGATATTAGAATGCAGTTAGGCAAACTGCTGGACGATGAACCTCAAAACACCAAGTCAGCGAATTATCTTATTTCGAAGTTCTGGACATCAGAGGCCGATCTAGGTTTATTTGATGAACTTACGCATGAAGATTCCATTTCTAATGAAAGACGTATGACCTTGGCCGATTACTACGGTATATCCGGAAGTAGGCGAGCTATTGGCAAAAGATCAAATGGTAAAAAGCATCTCGTAATTTACTGTCCAGCGATGACACGCATCAAGGGTGGGATCGAGCGAGTCGTATCCGTGCTGAGTTACAGATTTGTTAAAATCGGTTATCACGTTACAATATTGACTGACGGAAATCTGGAAACCATCCCGCGGCCTGTCTATCCGATAGCGGAAGGTTGCGATATTTTCCATATTCGCGCCAGGTTTGGCAATGAAGTTGCTGAAAAAATCGGCCATTTGTCGCCAGATGCATTGTTGGTATTGGCTTCAGGGCCGGTGGTGTCGACGTTTGCAAATGTAACAGAAAAATTAGGTATTCCGCTTATGCTATCTGAACGGGCGGAGCCTTATGCCGCAATATCTACTTATTGGGGAGAAAACAAAGAAAAAGAATATCTGCAGGCATACGGCAAGGCAGATCAAATTGCTGTGCAATTGTCGTCATTTAAGCGCGTATTTGCCAAACGATTCGAGGACAAACTTGTCGTATTGCATAATCCAATTCGAAAAATTTCTGCCGCGGTTAGCCACGGTAGAAAAAACACTATTGTTTGTGTAGGTCGTATCAATACTACCCAGAAGCGACAAGGACTATTATTAGAGGCTTTTGCGTTAATCGCAGAGGAGGTCGGTGACTGGGAATTGCACTTCTACGGTTCATGTCTGGGACAAGAGATTGAAGAACTCAAGAATCGTGTCAAAGAATTGGGCTTGGTTGACCGTGTGTCATTCTTCGCGCCAGTTGATGATATAGACAAAGTTTATGCCAGTGCTTCTATTCTTGCAATGCCATCCAGATTTGAGGGGTTTCCTAACGTGCTTGCCGAAGCGCTGTCGAGTGGATTGCCTGCAGTAGGATTTCGAAATTGCCCGGGGGTAAATGAATTAATTATTCATAACAAAAATGGTCTACTTGTGGAAGAGGATACGCCACAGGCGCTTGCAAGTAGCATGAGATTGCTCTGTTCAGACAAAGAAAAACGCCTTCGTTTTGGGCAACAAGCAATAGAAATTTTTAGTGAAAACTATTCTAGTGAAGCAACTCTTCATGAATGGGAACGCGCTGTGGAGAAGCTGTTATCAATCAAAAAAGCTGTGCCTGTTAGGAATCAAAAGTGGTTTAAGTACATCGTTCGCACTTTAGACCCCCGGTTTTGGTTTTTGAAGTCGATAAAAATTATCGTTCCAATGAGTGAAGACAATAGATGGAAACTGCTGGCCAGGCCACACAGTTTCTTTGCGGACTGCAATGACCCAAAACTAAGGCCCCTTAGGTTGCTATTCAGACATGAAGCAGATTATCTTTGAAGTATGAAGTGTAAAGCCCCCTTGTTATGAGCCATTTCTTGATAGAGTTTCGGGATTGGCGGTCGCATGTTCAGTGCCTGGTGCAGGCCGATGTGATTGTACTGTTTGAGCCACTTATTGATGACGGTTTGTGACTACTTGGTTGTTGTGAACCATTCGGCGTTCATCACCCCGTTGACCCTCTGTTTGTCCTCCCGGACGGTTCCTTTCAAATTCACGAAAGGAACGTTTGATGTCTTCACCGTCACCAAAACCAACTCCCAAACCATCACAAGATAAATTCAGGGACGCGATCAAGATCGGTCAGGACCTGATTAAGAAGAAAATGACGAAGGCAGAAGCTTCGATGGTGATGTATCGCCTGCTTCATGAAGCCGGGTGTGATCAGGAGGTGATTGTTGATGCATTTGTAAAAGGGGCTTCCCTGACCCCGATGGGTGCAAGAACATACTTCTACAACTGTCGCCGGAAATATCGAGCTGAACAAAAAACCAAAACAGAAAAATCGGATAACACTGCTGCAACTGAAACTAACGGTACGTCCAAATGATTACCGATCAGGACCGGATTGTTATCTCTCAGCAGATCAGGATTGCTCGAGAGCGGTTGAAGTCAGGAAGCAACAGGGAACAGGTCGAGCGTGATCTGTTCCTGTTTCTTTATCAGCACGGGTTCAAACAAGGCGTATTCCACGAGGTGATTGTTGATGCTTTTGTCAAAGGGACTTGTAAACGGGTACAATCAGGGGAGCAGATCAACCGGTTTGAGCGGGGATTTGAGTAAAAATAAAATCGCCAATTTCCGACATTGTTTGGAAACTGAGTTCGAGCGACATGTCTCTGGTCAGGTTGCTTTCTTTCGGAGCAAAAACGAGACAAGGAACGCTTGCATTGGCGGCGGATTGTATTCCGATTGGGCTGTCTTCGATGACCACTGACCGCTTGGCTTGTGTACCCATCGAGACCAATGCATGGCGCAACAAGCCAGGATCCGGCTTTGCGACGCCTATCGTTTGCGCAGAAAAGCAGTTCTCTTTGAAGACCTCCCACAGACCGTGTTGTGAAAGCATGAGCTCCATTTTCGTCTCACTGCCGTTAGAGGCTACACAAAACGGCACGTCCTCTTCGATGAGACGCTGAACCAATTCCGGTATGCCCGGAATGAGGTCCACACCCTGCTTCAGCCGCTCATACACACGCTCGTAAAGAACCGCTTTCCAGTTCGCTGGCAAGTCAGCCCCCAAATCTTTGGCGGTTTGTATAACGCTTTCGATGGACTTTCCAACAAAGTTGGCTAGGCACGTATCAAATGACATGTCGAGACCACGATCTCGAAGCTCCTTGTGCAGTTCCTCGTGCATTGGAGTTTCGCTATCAACGAGAACGCCGTCACAATCGAAAATGACGAGGTTTGGGCGCATTTCGAGCGACAACTTCTTAGAGCGCAGTTCCATTCAGTGAGTTTTCTTCGTATCGCCACTTAAAATGTAATGAGACAAATTATCTGCGGTGAGGCCATCAACATCCAAATCGATCTGGTTTTCTCCATGTCGAAGGATGGTGACACGATCAGCGACAGCGACAATGTCTTTCATTGAGTGGCTGATTAATATGACTGTCTTTCCTGCTTTTTTCAGGGAACGAATAAGTTCAAGAACTTGCTCGGTTTCACGTACGCCCAGAGCAGCGGTGGGTTCGTCGAGAATTACGACATCAGCGTTCCAACGCAGTGCTCTGCAGATCGCGACCGCCTGTCTTTGCCCCCCCGACAATTCATCGACCTTTGTGTTCATATTGGTGATCGATTTGTTGAGCTGGGACATATAGTCCAACGAGTCTTCTCGCATTGATTTCTTGTCGAGGTAAGGAATGCCAAAAAAAGATTTGGTCAGCTCTGCACCCATAAAAATGTTCTGGTAGATGGTCATTCGCGGAGCGACAGCAAGATCCTGGTGGATCGTTGCCACTCCAGTTTGCAATGCATCTGTTGGGTTTGCGAAATGACAAGGGCGTTCGCTTATCACGATTTCGCCCTTGTCCGGCTTTTCCACGCCAGAGAGCAATTTAATTAAAGTGGATTTTCCAGCTCCATTGTCACCGCAGATCGCATGAACTTCACCTTCCCGAACATCGATACTGACACCTCTGAGCGCTTCAACAGCACCATAGTTCTTGAAGATGTCCTTGGTAGAAACTTTGGTAGCCATACGAAACTCCCTGCCTCTGACTGGCATTTCATTCTATTTTTTGATGAATTGGTCGACGTTGCTTGCATCAACCAAGATGGCCGGCTTGTAGAGATAAGGACCTGAAACGATGTCCTCTTTCTTCTTGCCGTCCACGGCAATCGCATTCATCGATTCAACTGCAGCAATGGCCATTTCTTCAAACGGGATCATCACAGTTGCCGTCATCATTGAGTCATCTGCCTTGATGCGACGGAACACTTCATCACCACCATCAATGGACACGAGAGAGACATCACCTTTGTTAAAGCCTGCCTCTTTCAGAAGATCGTCGATGATGAACGCCTGGCCATCGAATGATGCCCAAACACCTTTGAAGTTACCGTTTTGTTGAAGAATGAGCGCTTGCATTCCGTTGCGTACATCTTCACGCCAGCTCTTCGTCCGTGCCATTGAATGTTCGCCAACGACCTTAACGGCTTTATTCTCAGCAAGTACGGCATTGAGGACTGATCCGCGAATACGTGTAGCAACGTTTGCTTCAAACCGTTGAACAAGAATTCCACCTTCGTAGTTGATGGTGCCAAGAAGATAAAGAGCAGAGTCTGCGCCCACTCCATACTCGTTGGATTGCACGTCAAACAGCGTGTGCGGGCTATTGCCACTCACGACTGAGATAGTTGGGATGCCAGCTTCCTTGGCCGCTGCAAATTGAGCATCAGCTTCGACTGGTTTTGACATGCACAGGATCAATCCATCGAGACCCTTTTGAACTAGATTATCGATCTGCTCTGAGTGCGTTTGTAGATTGCCGTTAGAGTTCAGCACCTGAACATTCCAGCCCAGTTCCTTGCCTTTTGCTTCAGCAGCATTCGCGCAACGTGCGTGTGTTTCTGCTGACATTTGGAATGCAACAATACCAAGGTCAAAGGCAAAAGCCTGACCAGCCATCATTACGCCTCCAACAATTGTTGATACTGCAGTAGTAAGTTTGAATAATTTCATCTCAACCTCCCTTCGGTTTAAGTTCTTACAGACTAAAAGCAGCCTGCTTGAGTACGGATGCCGATACGGCAACCGATGCGATTATGATGATCCCCAACACGATGTCCTGGACGTAATATTGCGCCCCTAGCAGGACCAGCCCGTTGGCGAGCATCACAATGATGAGAGACCCAACAAAGGATCCCAATATGTTTGGTTTGGCGGGTGTGAACATTGTCATACCGAGCAATGTTGCCGCGATTGCAAGCAGGAGGAAATCACCCCCCATTTGAGGCGCTGCAGAGGACAGGTTGGAAACTAGCAGCACAGAGGTTACCCCAGCGGCTGCGCCAGAAATCATAAGGCCCAATATTTTGCAGTTTCGCGTTGAAATGCCTGACCTTCTTGCGGCCTCTTCATTTTCACCAGTAGCCTGCAAGTGGACCCCGGTCTTTGTCTGTGTGGATACAAACAGCGCAATGGCGACAACAACAAGCATAATGATAACCAGCACAGGAATGGCGCCAAGTTTTCCTCGCGCAAGGAAAAGGAAATCGGGATCCCAGCGTCCGACAAAAGCCACACCGCCTGTGATCATGAAGGCAAAGCCGTTGGCAATTGAAGAACTCCCCAAAGTCGCGATTAGGGATGGTACCTTCAGGTAAGTCACAAGGTAGCCGTTCAGTAACCCGGCAAGAACACCTATCGTAATCCCGGCGACTGCGGCCAGTTGCCAAGGATAGCCGTTGAAGATCAACATCCCAACAATCACCCCTGCAAAACTGCACACATTAGCAAAGGAAAGATCCAGCTCTGATGTAATAAGAGCGAAGGTAAAGCCTATGGAGAGGATCGCCAAGAAGCTGACCTGCTTCAGGATATTCAGCAGGTTTGCTGTGGAAGCAAAATTGTCGGCGAATGTCATCAAAAAGATGAACAGACAGATTCCTGCAATGAATGTTCCGTATTTTTCAATGACCTCTGTTGTTTTCATTATATCTTCCCAATCGGCGGAATGAGCTCGAACCCACCAGTTATGTTGATAGACTGACCCGTGATGAAGGACGACTTGTCTGATAAGAGAAATGCGCAGAGTTCTGCGACATCACTCGGTGTTCCCAATCTTCCTGCCGGTGTCCGCGCGCAAGCCGCCAATTTAAGCGCATCGTACTCTTCGCCCGGAAAGGATTCTCGAACCATTTTGGTATCAATAATGCCCGGCAAAACAGCGTTCGCACGCACCCCTTGATTGGCATAGCTCTGGGCCATGTTATAGACCATGGTGCAAACACCGGATTTGGCTGCTCCATATGCAGGATTTGCACCTCCGGCCAGTGCCGCCAATGAAGAGATCATTACTATTGATCGTTCCGCCGGCGGCAACATCAGCCCCGCCGAAACAAAGGCCTTGGATACATAGAAGGCAGCGTTCAAATTTATGTCGATATACTTGTGCCACTGTTCATTGCTCTGTTCGTGATACAGCGAAACGCCAGATGCGCCTGCACAATTTACCAATCCATCCAGTCGACCGTATTTCTGAACACATTGCGAGATGGTCTCTTCTACCTGTGCCGAATCCGTTACATCTGCTTGGAATGCAAGATCAGTTTCCTTCAGGCATTCCGAGAGTTCATCTGTAATTTCAAGCGACGTGGCACAAATCGACCATCCATCGCGTTGAAGACAACGGACGGTTTCAAGTCCAATGTCACCTGAAGCGCCGGTCACAATACCAACCTTTTGTCCGGTAGTTGCACTCATCATCCATATACCGAGTTGAACGTCGTCATCAGCGCTTCAGCGCGCTTCGGATCCACTTCATTCAGCGTCTGTCCGTCGACTTTGATTGAGCTCCCGATGATGAAGCCATCGGACACTTCTGCCATTTTCAGAATGTTTGCTTCGCTCACCCCGGTTCCGACCATGACGGGAGTGTCAGGAACGGCTGCAGCTGTGTCTGCAATTTTTGAAAGATCTGCTTCCTTTGCAGCCGCCGGTCCGGAAACACAAACACTGTCTGCCAAGCCGAGGAATACGGCGCCAGATGCAACTTGTGGTGTGGAACGGTTATCAAGTGTGATCGAGAAACCAGGAGTAACGTTACATATCAAAGCGATGTTTTCAGCGTCGAGTTCCTTACGCAGTCGCAATGTGCGAGCCCCGTCCGGCACAACGTGGCCAATATCGCCAACATAAGAACCGGTAAGGAAACATCTGATAAATTCTGCGCCAGTTGCGTGTGCAATCGACAATGAGGAAATCGGATCGATCAACATGTTAATACCAAAAGGAATATCCAGATCAGCCTGACACTCGGCAACAAGATCTGCCATGGCGGCCGTTGTTTCAGGAGCCATTACGGGAAGGTAGGGCATGTCAGATTCATTGCAGTACATGATCGAATGGTATCCATTGTCTACAAGGATCTTTGCTTCCTTTTTGGCTTGGTTGATAAGCTTTTTCATTCCACCTGTGCGGTCATACAGTGGCGCTCCCGGAAGGGCCAACGTGTGAACCATGCCGACGATGAATTTATCCTGATTGTATCTGTCTTTAAAAAGCGTTTTCATCTCTTGTTTATGCTCCTTGCACTAGTTGTGCTTTGCTAAGGTTGGCCATGCGGTGTGATAGATCCGAGACGGTTGAACACGCATCTTCAAACACTGAGAAACGTTCAGAGTAGAAGGCGAATGATTTTTCGTTTGGATGGAACCACGTCCCGCTTTTCAAAAGGTTGGAGGTGATGTCCGCGATTTTGTCAGATGAAACGAAAGCCATGCATGCAGATCCGATCAGACCTGACTCTTTCACGTCAGGGACGAAGACTGGCCGGTTCAGACTGTCTGCTTTCAACTGGCAAAGGACAGGGTTGTTCGACAATCCGCCTGAAAAACAAATATGAGCCACTTCTTCGCCAGTAGCCGCTTCCGCCATTTTCAAGATCAAGCCGCTTAGAAAACTGATCCCCTCGGCGACAGAGCGCACGAAATCTTCGCCATTATGGGAGTGTTCGACCCCAATAAATGCGCCTCTGAGGTCAGCGTTCCAGAACGGTGTACGCTCACCTTCGAGGAAAGGCAGGAAAATCGGGGGATTTGATGATCGTTCAAATGCCTGGGAAACAGCTTTCTCAATTGAAAGGCCCGGCAGGAACCTTTCAACTGCCCATGTAAGACGGGATGCTGCTCCCTGACTTGGTCCTCCGAGTTGCCATTGCTCAGGTCCCCATTGAACAGTCATTAGTCCGTCGCATTCATGCTTCTGCAAGGCGATAACGCCAAACACATCACTTGTACCTGATATGTTATACGCAGCACCGGGGTTCAGACCACCGCTTCCCAAAACACACGTCCAGGTATCGGTTGATCCGCAGATAACCGGCTTTCCGATCAGGGAGGAGAATCCGGCAGGCAGGTCATTGCGAACGACACCGACCTCATCGAATGGACTGATTGCCCTTGGCAATATGTTCCGATCAATACCCAAGGCATTGAACGATTGCTCGTCATCTTGGATGGCGTCGAAGAAGTCTCTCGAAGCATTGATGGATATTCGGTCAGTCGCAAACACACCCGTCAGTTTGAAGTTGATGTAGTCTTTTGGCTCCAGGATTGATGACACGTTATCCCAGATTTCCGGTTTGTGTTTTTTTAACCAAATCAGTCGAGCAATTGGATGGTAGGCACTTAGATTGGCAACGCGATCACTCAGACCAGCAGTCGCTTTTTCCAGATATTCCGTTAAAGCGCCCGTTCCTCGAGAATCTTGAAACGTGATTGCCGGATGAACCACATCACCGGTTTCGTTAATGGCCACCTGTGTTCTGGTGAAACCGCAACCAACGATTGCTCCAACAGCATCCAGGTTAGCACCTCTATCAGCCAGTTGACTGAGTGCTATAAGAAAGTTGTCCCACCAATGTTGCGGGTCAGCTTCGTATTCGCCGTTTCTGCCCCTGGGAATTTGCATTGGGATACGAACAAGCTTGGTCACTTCGTTCAAATTGTTGATGATCGCCAGCCTAAGGCTGCTGCCACCAAGGTCGTATGCGAGCACATCGTTCATTCGGAATGCCCCAGAATTGAGGAATCCTGAACAAAGCAATATCTGTCCGACCGAATATAGTTGCGCGAGATCTCAATAACCTGTCCGGTTTTGCTGCGAACGATCCTATGCGAAACGAAAACGGCTGTGCCAGTGTCGATACCCATAATCTCTGCTATATCAGCAGCAACATTGCAGCAGGTGAGGGTCTCTTTAACCGGGCCAACGAGAATAGAAAAATCTTGTTCAAGAATCTTGTAGAGTGAGCGACTTTCAAAATCAGATGGCGGATATCCGTCCAACTCTACAACGGGCAACACAGAGGTCTGCAGAACGCACACTTCGCCTTTCATCAATCGAAGCCGTTTTATTTCAAAAACCACATCCCCTGACAGGCTATCAAACAGAGATGTTTCAGCTATACTTCTTTCCCTGACTTCTCTTGTGAGGAGTTTGGTAGTGGGGCGTCCACCAGATCGCTGTCCGTGTGAAACGAAATCAAGTGTACTGGAGACGCGTCTTGTATACTTGCCGTAACAAAGGAAGGTGCCTTGGCCCTGCCGTCTCTCGAGAAATCCCTGTTCCTCCAAATTTCGCAGCGCTTTGCGTACGGTCGTCCTGCTGACAGAAAAGGCTTCTACGAAGTGGTTTTCAGATGGCAACAAGGAGCCCGGTGAAAACCTGCCGTCGCTGAATTCTGTTTTGATTCTTCTGGCAACATCCAGGTAGAGCATGCGATCCTCCCATATTGAAAGCTAGAAACCTATAAGAATCCAAGTCAAACCAGAAGGTACTTTTTTTGTGTTTTAATTACAAAGGGTTAAATATTTGGTGCGATTCAACTTGTATTCGATTTATCTCTTGGCGACTTGATCGTTGTCAGGGATTCTGGACGGATTACCACTTGGGTTCACCGATTGCCCGGATCGTCTATGCCCAAAAGCGCTTCGGCCAGTTAACGGCTTTTCTTGATCCGCTCGAGCCAAGACACACCAAACTTCACATTGCGAGATTTAAGCAAAGCAATCCGTTTTTTCCGTGAAAAGTTTTCAATGCAAGTAACAAAGTTGCTGGGCATTTTAGCAATTTGACCAAGCACGATCATTGCCATCGCGAGCCAGTTTTTACGGTTGGGGAATAGTCACTTGATCATTTCCATCAAGCCAAGCATCAAACGCGACTTCCAGCTTATCATGTGTTCCGGCACGAGCAATCCCAACAAATAAAACGTACAACTGCCCTGCGATAATAGAGCAACTGCAAACCAATCTGCTTTAAACACAAGCTCCGTGTAACCTTCCTCTCCCATGCAGAACACTGCTTACCCTCTGCGATCACCTCGCGGACGGTTCCTTTCAAATTCACGATTGGAGCGTTTTGGACTTACCCTGCAATAGTAGAGAGACTTTCTGTTAGTTTTGCAAACATCAGGAGTGACCTGGAGACCCGTAATCCCCTCCAATTTTTGATAGAGTCTGTCCGAACTAATTGGAGACAGATTTATGAGAAAGTCGCGTTTTACGGACGAGCAGATCATTGGCATGATCAAGGAACAGGAAGCTGGCAGCCCCACCACAGAAGTCTGCCGCAAGTACGGGATCAGCAGCGCATCTTTTTATAAGTACAAGGCCAAGTTTGGCGGTCTGGAAGTATCGGATGCTCGCAAGCTCAAGGCTCTTGAAGATGAGAATGCCAAGCTGAAGAAGTTGCTTGCCGAACAGATGCTGAACAATGCGGTTCTGAAAGACATCAATTCAAAAAAGTGGTGACGCCTGACGCGAAGCGTAAAGCTGTTGCACATGCCTGTGAGAAGCACGGTGTGAGTGAGCGAAGGGCGTGTTCCATTCTTTCTGTTGATCGTTCGAGCGTGCGTTACCGGTCCACTCGCCCTGATGATGCTGAGCTTCGAGAAGCCATGAAGAAGGTCGCCAGTGAGCGGAGACGTTTTGGTTATCGACGCATTCACGTCATGCTGGAGCGGCAAGGGATCGTGATGAACCAGAAGAAGTTGAGAAGGCTTTACCGCGAAGAGAAACTGCAAGTACGCAAGCGTGGTGGCAGGAAGCGGGCTCTTGGCACAAGAAAGCCTATGCTCTTGCCTTCAATCACCAATGAACGTTGGAGCCTGGACTTTGTGTCAGATGCGTTCACAGATGGTCGCCGGTTCCGTATTTTCGCTGTGGTTGATGATTATAGCCGTGAATGTCTGGCCCTTGTTGCAGATACATCTCTGTCAGGATTGCGTGTTACCCGTGAGCTAACAGAGTTGATCAGACGACGTGGCCAGCCCAAAACGATTGTCTCTGACAACGGCACCGAACTCACCAGTATGGCTGTCCTGAAATGGTGTCAGGAAACTGGTATCGAATGGCATTATATTCAACCCGGAAAGCCGATGCAGAATGGATTTGTCGAAAGCTTCAACGGCAGTTTCCGAGATGAATGCTTGAACGAAACACTGTTCACATCACTCGACGAAGCAAGATGTAAAATCAAAGAATGGAAGGACGATTACAACCAGAACAGACCACATTCATCCTTGGGCAATCTAACGCCCAATGAATATGCAAGGAAAATGATCTTGCAAAAACTGGCCGCATAACGGCATAAACAACCGATGGACTCTACTCAAACGTGGATCGCAGGTCGCGTCTCATTGGCCAGTTGCCTGTATCGATGCCCTATTCCAAAATTGGAATTTAACGCCCGCAAACTATATACTTACTGCCATGTTGGGAGAATTTTTGTATTTCGCTTATGTTTCTTGTTTTCGCGTGATCGCAAAGTTCTCTATCCGAGATTGTCGCCGAAGCTGATACGGCGGGATCATAGGCGTATAGTCCAAAGAATGACGGCCCCACGCATTCAGGAACTTCTGGTGGAAGGCCTTTAACCAACGGTATTGCCGTAAGTGCAGGAATGTAGAACGGTTGAGCCCAGCAATATCGAGCCAACTGCCAGTATGCCCGAAACTCGGGGGCGACAAAAACGGCGAAATCCTCCTTTTTGGATTTGATGTCGTCAATCTCTGAGGCAATTTTTCCCAGCACTGTGTTCTTTGAGAGCAGCGCGGACAGGCTATCTGCATGACTGCCTGGCGAATATGACCGGGCAGCTTGTTCTATTCGGGTGTAGCCAGAACTTAGCTTCTCAGCAAATTTCCATCGATCCGGATTAATAACAACAACAAGCAAGAGTATCATACTGGCAAGGGTCAATTGGTGCTGTATGGCAAGACTGTTTGGGTTAGTGCTTGCAGGCCCCACTGACGAAATCAGCAGTATTGCGGCCCAAATCCCAGGATTGGCGAAGTAGTATGCGTTTCCTCCTTCAAGCTCAAGCAAGAGACTACTTGCCGTAGCCGCCAGCGACATAATCAACATGGACCCATACAGTACTTTAAGACTGAATTCCCCGGGCAAGAAATACCCAAGATACAGGAAGGCAATAAAGGTAATGATGATATGAAATATCGCTACGCGTTGGTGTTCAATCAGAAAGCTAAATGGTGAGAAAAAATCGCTCTCATAACCTGAGCCTATGCTGGAAATCGTATAAATGAAAACGAATGGCAGCAGCGAGACCAAGAACGCAAGCACGAAACCCGACAATCTGAACTTAAAGGAAGCGGTAATAAGAAACGCTACACCGGCAAACATAACGGCACCGGTGGAGATTTTTGCCAAACTCGCCAGAGTAATGCCAATAATGAACACGGCAGACAAAAGAAATTTCTCACTAAAGCCGGCGGAATCAAGGGACCAGACAGCCATTGCCGGAATTACAATCATAAGCATCAACAGACTGAAAATGTACGACTCTGATGCAAAATAGGAGGCAAATTCAAAGTTAGAACAAACCAGAAGGGTTGCCATGAGACTGGCTATTCCGACGAAAGGTTTTAGATGTCCCCATCCCCAAGGTCTTAGAAACATCGCCGCATTGGCAAAAAAAGTGAACAACAAGGGTAAAGCGACACCGCTGAAAAATAGCGAGTAACCAACAAAAGTATTCAAACCCGCCCAATTAGAAAACGCTCCCGCAACTCTATGACTCAGAG
Organism: Rhizobiaceae bacterium; assembly: GCA_965230715.1. Taxonomy (GTDB): domain Bacteria; phylum Pseudomonadota; class Alphaproteobacteria; order Rhizobiales; family Rhizobiaceae; genus JAALLB01. The sequence continues at coordinate 784,978 of CBDDLK010000001.1, forward strand.
TGTGGTATCCAATCAAAGGCAATCCATCTAAGCCAACACTTTTAACGTTATGATACTCAAGCATGTTGGCTAACGCGACATGATACACCGTGTCTCTGTGATGTTGTCCGAGAAGCGCAAACTCGTATGACCAAGGTACAAAATAGCCTGATGTTTGGACGGAACCCATGATTGCCAGAGAAACAAGCAAGGCGACCAGAACGATAAAGCTGCTCTCCTGCTTTGTGATTTCAAATTCAGATGATCTAAGGCTTAGGATCTGTACCAGAATAGCGGTCACCAGCAGTACGTCAACGAGCAGTCGCCAATGTCCTACTGCCAAAATCCGAGATGACCACCATGGCAAAAACAAGACCATCACAATGGCCAGAAAGGTGACGCAAACTTCAATGCTGGCACTGCGCCAGGTACCATTGGGCAAAAACTTGGAAACGGTTATTGGCAGCCAAACCACAACCAGCGCGTAAACCACTGTTCTTACGTAGTCTATTGCTTCAGGTGTTCCCAGACCTCCATTGCCCACCGGTAATCGGATAAGGGCCACCAATCCTACAGAGAATATAACAAGCAGCGTGCCAAAGACCGCGATTTGAAACTGAAATGTGTGAGCATTTGTCAACTCAGTTTTGCCGTCGAGTAAAGACGCGGGCGGGAGGGTGCTGTTGTTCATTTTTGGCTTGGGGGTCAAATCGTCAGCATTAGATCATCTAGTGATTATCGTTCGTTGAATATCTCAGCGAGAGCGCATTCAGCCCGAAAAGTTCACGAGATCACTGATAACGGTGGTAGGCCTGTTTTGCAAATTCTGGTATATGCGTGCCACATACTCACCAATGATGCCAAGAAATATCGCGTTTATACTTATCGATAGTAATTCAAGGATAACCGATGTCGCAAAACCGCCAGGCATCGCTGAGTTGAACCCCAGACGCGCAATCGCGTACGCCAACGCCAGCAAAAATGTGACGGTTGCAACCGCAATGCCGAACAGTGTCGCCAGACGTAGTGGTAGGATCGAGTGATTGACTATGCCATCCAAGGCTAGGCCGATCAACGGAATAAGCGGAAATTTGCTCTTTCCAAATTGGCGCGCCTGCCGCTCATAGGGAAAAGATGCTGAATTGGTAGCAAGTGTAGATACCAAGCCCCGAACATATGGTGTTGCATCCTGTAATCCCCGCAATTTATCAAGGATAGACTTGTCGACGAGCCGAAAATCACCGCCATCAATTTCCAGATTGTCAGAGGAAATACGCCGCAACAGTCGATAGAAGGCCTTTCTCAATGTAAGTAACCAGACTGGCTCAGGTCTCTTCTCGCGTAATCCAACAACTACATCATGACCGGCTTCCCATTTTTCTATGAAGACGGGAAACAATTTCGGTGGGTCTTGAAGGTCACAATCCAGTTGAATTGCGGCATCGCCGCTCGACAAGCGATAGCCGGTAAGAAGGGATTTGTTGAAACCAAAGTTGCGGACAAAGCGGGCCACGCGTATCCGCTTGTCCTTTTCGGCTAATTTCTTAAGCTCAGTAAACGTTCCGTCTGTGCTGCAGTTATCGGTAAATACGATCTCAAAGTCATAGTGCTTGATCTGTTCGTCAAATATTTTCCTTACCGCCTGATAGGCAATTCCCACGTTTTCTTCTTCATTGAAAACCGGAATGACTATGGAGATTGTCTTTTTCCGCTTTGAGCGGGCTGGTTGCTTATTCATCGTGCTTTCCCAAAATCAACCTTGAAGTACCCCTCGGTTGGGATCAGGCTTATGATGATCCCAATGCGGGCAAGCGTAACTACTGCTTCCAAATAGGCAGGACTTCGCCAGTGTATCCCATTTCGCGCATGTAAGCCTGAATTTCTTTCTGAATGTGCCAGGCAAAATTGATGAGCACCGGAGAGCCTAATCGGTTTTTGAGAAATTCTGCTTCATCGCGAATTTCTATCTTTGTGCCCGGTATGTAGTTACCCACCTTTGGGGAATTCGAACGTTCATAAGTCGCATCAATTATGGTGTGATCCAGACCCAGACAATGAACGAGAATGGATGCTCTCGCGGGAAAGGCCTTTGCTGGCAGGGGGCCATGTTTGCCAGCTAACTTGGATAACTCATTTTGCGTTGTGTTGCGGGCATTGGCCAACATTTCCTGCATGTCCGTGATGGCAGAAATGTAACCGCGCTCATCGACAGTTGGCGTAGACGCCGAACTTCCTGGACCCATGAAAACCCGAATGTTTCCGCTGTAGCGCTCCGGGAATTCTACCCGCTCAATATTTCGGCCAAGCTTCTGTGCAATCCGGCGGAACGACTCAAAAGAATAGGTTCTAGGGTGTTCATGGTAAAACGTGTCAAATTGCTTCTGTCTGACTACCGCACCAAGGTAATGATTCTCTATTACCAGTTTGGTACTGGGCATCATCAATGCGAGTAGATTGTCCAGAACGCCATTCAGATCCTCGATATGAGCAAAGACATTGGTAAAGGTGATGACATCTGGTTTCGCGTGTTTGGCTAGATACGCATCCACCGAGTCGCTGTCGAAAAACCCGTTGTAAATCCAACCCGCATTGGGCCGGGCATCTTCGGCGGCACCTGTCGGCTCGATCCCGTAGGTTGAAGCTCCACGTGCTCCAAATATTGAAAGCAAACTGCCGTCATTGCAACCCACATCAAGCACTCGTTTCCCTGTTAGGTCGCCAATGCTCTGCTCGACAGAATCTACAAGTTCCTGCATCCCCAATATAACATCTTTGGTCAGGGCAGCCCGGTAATGATAACTTTGAGGAAAAAGAAGCTTTTTTTCTATCTGGTAGGCTTGGTGCACGGTTAAACATTCTTCGCAACCTACGACTTCAAGGGGATAGGACTGTGGTACGGCTTGGCTGTCAATCGGTACGAGGTCATCGCACATTGGCTGAAAACCCAAGTTTAATAGTGGAACGAGTGTTGTGTTTCCACAAACTTCACAACTGCTAATGCGCTTCACGTTATCCATCATACAGTTTCCTACTCAGTACTCTCTTATCAAGGCAGAATCGCCCGGCTGCAAAAAAGTAAATCCAAGTCCGCGCATTTCAGCCGGAATTACTTGTCGGCCATCAAAGATCACCGGATTTTTCATTTTGTTCGCCAGACTTGGCCAATCCGCATCTTTGTAGTCCTGCCAACCGGTGGCAATGATGGCCCCATCAACACCTGATAGCGTGGCTTCAATACTCCCAGGAGCATCTACTGGGATTCCAGTTTCAGCAACAATCGCCTCTTTCATCACAACCGGGTCATGCACCACAATCTGCGACCCGTTTTGATGCAACGACCTGATAATGCTCAGCGCTGGTGATTCGCGAATGTCATCCGTGTCCGGTTTAAATGACAACCCCAGAACAGCAATGGTTTTTCCCGCCAGATTGCCCTCTAGTACCTGTGAGATGCGGTCCACGACCTTCGCACTACGTTGTTCATTAAGGTCCAATACGGATTGCAGCAAAGACGCCTTATGGCCAGTGTTTTGTGAAAACCTCAACAGCGCTTTGACATCCTTTGGAAAACAAGAACCACCAAAACCGATTCCACCCCTCAAATAGGAGATAAGATCCGGGCGCAAACGATTGCCCGTCTCTGCATCGGATGTTGACCAGAAACGCCGGTCTTCAAACAATCCATGCATGACGAATTCCTCGGAAAGTCCGGGAACATTCTCACATATAGTGGTGATTTCATTCGCGTAGGAGATCAGGGTCGCCAACAAAGCATTCGATGCATACTTGATCATTTCCGCATTGCGGCTCGTGGTGACAATTATGGGACAATCGAAACCGGTGTACATCTTCTTAATGATATCAGAGGAGCGATCGTCTTCCGCGCCAATTACGATCCGGTCGGGGTTCTCAAAGTCTGAAACAGCGCAGCCTTCTCGCAAGAACTCCGGATTCATCGCCAGACCAAAATCAATGCCAGCTTTCAATCCGGTGACGTCTTCCAAGGCCTGCCTGACAACCTCATCAACCGTACCGGGAACAACCGTGCTCTTTACGGTTACTACATGAAAATTCTCTTTGGTAACGAAAGCAGCGATATCACGCGCTGCCTGCACGACATAGGACAGATCGATCCCGCTATCCGTGCTTGGCGTGCCCACGCATATAATGGAAACATCCGATCCATCCATCGCGCTCTTTAGGTCAGTGCTAACGCTGAACAAACCAGAATCGATCTGTTCGGTGAGCAACTCCTGCATTCCCGGTTCAAAGAAAGGAGGAACTCCTTTGCGGAGAGAGTTGAGCCGCGCCTCTTCCAAATCCACACAAACAGTTGAATGGCCCTGAGAACATAAGCCTAGAGCCGTCGTGAGTCCTACAAAGCCAGCACCAACCACGGTTATTTTCATGTGTCAGCGATTCCGTTCGGCATTTTCAATGTTCTCAAGATAGCTTCTGAGGGTACGTGATAATCCTTCACGCAGAAGAACTTCTGGTGCCCAGTCAAACTCGGCTCGTGCCTTGGTGAGGTCCGGGCATCTGCGGTTGGGATTGTCCACCAGGTAATCGCTATCCGCACTCTTCTTGAATGTTACGTCGATATTTTTACCGTTTTCCAATGCCACTTCACACATCAAACGGGCGGTCTCTTTGATGGTGATCTCTTCATCATTCCCAATATTATAAGCCTCTGCAGGACTTCCTTTCAGCATCACATTTAAAGTGCCAGCAAAAAAATCACGAACATAACAGAAGGAGCGGCTGGGCTTGCCATCCGAATACAAGACAATGTCGCGCTCCTCCACAGATGCAGCCATTAGATCTGGTAGGATGCGTTGGTCGTTAAGGTTCTGGCCCGGCCCGTAAACATTGAATGGTCTGACAATTTTAACGGGTGTTCCGAACTGACGGTGGTAGTTGTAGGCCAATGTCTCGCCGAGGCGCTTGGATTCATCGTAGCACGCCCTCGGCCCAAGACAGGAAACATTGCCAAGATAGGATTCATCGGTAGGAATTCGCGCTGGATCCGGATCGCCGTAGATTTCCGATGATGAGAAATACAAAATCGCCTTGGCTTTGTCCGTAGTTGCTCGGCGAAGCATATTCCAGGTGCCATTGACGTTTACATCGATAGTCTCAAGTGGATATTTGCGATAATAGATCGGTGAAGCAATGCTCGCTGCATGGATGATATAGTCAAACGCGAAATCGACTTCCAATGCGTTCAACACATTGTGCTGTCTTAGCGTGATTCCTGTTATGCCTTGGAAGGCCTTCAACCGATCCTGTACTCCGGAAAGGAAATTGTCTGTTGCCAAGACATTGATCGCATTGGAGGGGTTTTTGAGGTTGTGATGCGCAAATATATCCAAGAAATAAGAGCCTAGAAATCCAGCAGCACCGGTGATCAGGATCTGACTGCCTGACAGCTGATTAAACAACCCGGAATACCGCTCCATCAGGACCAAACAATCGTCCTCAACTATCTTACTTGCTAGCATAACTTTTCAGGCATTTTGGGTTAGCGGAAAATCCAGTGTTGCATGGCTAAATAACTTGTGATCGGAACAACCACCATCACGGAAATTACGCCTACCAGACGGTGATAACCGAGTCCATCCACAACATTTACAGCCACCACACTAATTGCGAAGGTCGTAAGCATTAGCATAAAAAACCTGATGAGGCTTTTTGTGTAGGTGCCGTCGAACCTGAAGGTAAAGCTACGCTGCAGCAAATAGGACACTGGTACACAAAGCAGGAATGAAAGCGCGTGCACCCCATTTACGGACCATGTTGTGAAGTACGTAAGGAATATTGAGAAAACGCCATAGAGAAGGGTGCTCAGTCCGCCCGATACCGCGAACCGGAATAACTGAGCAATCATTGGCCAATTAGACCTTAGGCCTCGCAATTCTTACTGATCCTTGAATACATGGCGTATTGTGCGCCTAAGGGAAGCCAAGTGATGAGACGTTCAATTGCGCGGAAAATCTTCTGCTTGAACGGGAAGAAGATGATGTACTCTCGTCTCGCTTGCTGAATTCCTACTTCTTTCATGAATCCGTACAGTTCAGCCGCTTTGAGCAAAACAGCGTTCTCGTCTATCGGACAGGTCCGTACCAAATGCGCCGTAAGTGGGTTATATGGATTGTGCTCATATACAGCCAAGATTCCTCCTGACTTTGTCACGCGCTTCATTTCCGCCAGAAAATCAAGCCATTGTTGCGGAGGAACATGGTGCATTACGCAAACGGTAAACACAACATCGAAACTGTCATCCGGATATGGCAGTATATGTCCGTCGTTCGATTTGTATTCAACACTTGGATTGCTCTGCTTGGCCTCCTCAACCACGCTTGCAGCAGGATCACAGCCACTGAGTTCAATATTTGCAACCTCAAGCAATGGATGCATTAATCCGTGGCCACATCCTACATCCAGGACTTGTACTTTCTTTCCGACCCCAAAGGTATCATCAATCAGATCAAGTAGGTGATCTGCCTTCAATTTTAGATAGAAATCATGTCCCTGTCCGGTATAGGCAAGCTTGCTATTGATATCGGGACTGTAATTGTCTTTGTACTCATCAAATTCGTGTGTGGATTGTTCATTCATCTCAGTGTTCCGTAGGAAGGTGGAGTTTTGAGCATATCGCCAAGGGATATACCGATGTTTCACAGATACTTGACGTTTTGTTGGATGAAGTCTCAGGCTATCATCACCTGGTTGACCTCAAGAAAGACACTCCGAAATCAGGTTGCTCAGACCGTATACCCAATCCAGTGAAAGATTGATAGGTTTAGCCTGTCGGTAGGAAAAAGTAATGGATGAGACCAGTTTGTCTGACAAGTATCCGGACCATATTGCAATAGTAGGTGGAGGTCGTTGGGCAAGGGTACTTGCCGACGTGGTTTGCGATGTGGCACCGGACTACCTGGAGGTTTCGCTCTGTTCGCCGGGCAATGCTGAAAGTTGGGTTGAATGGTTGGTTTCTCGAGACCGGAAAGAAGCGCGTAAGTTTAGCATAGTTACATACGAGGCATTGCTTGAGGCTGGATCCGTTGAACACGTACTCATCGCTAGAGACCCAAGCCACCACGCGGCGACCGCGACGGATTTTCTGAAATTGGGAAAGAAAGTATTCGTCGAAAAGCCATTTGCCCTTAATGTCCGTGAGGCTGAAACGGTTGTAGCTGCAGATGAGAAAAATGTTTGCAATACAGGGCTTGTATTCTTGTTTCATCCAGGTTTGCGCGAGTTCACATCGGCCCTCTCACAAATCGGCGATCTGGAAGAGTTAAGAATTGCGTGGAATGATCCCCGCGACGAAATACGTCATGGAGAGTACAAGGTCCATAATGTTGGACTCAACTGTGTCCTCGATGTTTTCCCGCATATCTGGAGCATATTGAGGCAGGTTGATAGCCATTCTCCCATTGAATATCTTGATGTTGACCTGTCCATGGATGGGCAAGAGACCCGAATCCAGCTTGCATTTGGCAACAAACGCGTCTTTGTGGAAATTTCCAGGTATCATGAACGTAGAGAGCGGTTGGTATCAGCCCGTGGTAGCAGCGGAAGCGCAACAGTAGACTTTGCAACTGTGCCAGGTCGACTTTTGTTGGATGGCCGCGAGCTTTCGTTTTCTGAATCCGAGCCGATGGGACCTCTGGCAAGGCAACTTTCCAGTGTTTTGACCGGAAAGCTCGATAGGAGTATTTCAAATATCTGCGGTGTCGCGTTTGCGTTGGAATCAATCAAGATAGCTGAACTGATACTTGGTCACATCCGCCGACTACAATACGACCAGATCGAGCAGGCGGTGGCTACCTACCCCAATGTCGCGAACCGCCAATCGGTTGAATTTGCTATTCGCGAGATCATTTCCAGCTTTGATTCGGAGAACCATCGACAGTACTATAATGGCCTCCATTCCAACGACGATGGTCTGATCGGTTCCGATATGGTCGACGCCACCATTCAGTGGTTGGCCGGAAGGGCAGCCGGCGACGGGGTGCCTGAATTTATCAGAGAAGATGCTGGTTTAAACAAACTCAGGAAGCGCTTGCTTGTAAACAGAACTGACTGAGCGAGCACACTTAGACAAGCGAAACTAACGCTGGCATTCTGAGCGCCAACTGCTACACAAACGGCTGTGATCACTATAAAGGCTTGAACCATGAAAGCAGTAATTCTTGCGGGTGGACGCGGCACACGCATTGCTCAAGAAGGAAGTTTGAGACCAAAACCCATGGTAACGATCGGTGGTATGCCGATCATATGGCATATCATGAAGATCTATCAGCAGTCCGGAATTACTGATTTCGTGATATGCTTGGGTTTTCGCGGCTATTTCATCAAAGAGTTTTTTGCCAACTACGCGGTCCATTCCGCCGAAGCATTGACGTTTGACTGTGAGAGTGGCGAAGTCGAGTTCCACAACTCTCGGATAGAGCCATGGCGCGTAACACTTGTCGAAACTGGCCTGGATACCCAAACAGGAGGTCGAATAAAGCGTATTCAATCATATGTGGAAAAAGATGAACACTTCTGTCTGACTTACGGTGACGGTTTGATAGATGCTGATATTTCGAAAATTATTGAGTTTCACAAGAGCCACAATGGTTCCGCCACCATAACCACAGTAAACCCGCCTGGTCGGTTCGGAATGGTTGAGACCGATTCAACCAATCGCGTCACCAGCTTCTTCGAAAAGCCCAGCGGAGACGCGAATAGAATCAACGGGGGTTTTTTTGTGCTTTCTCCAAAGATCTTCGATTACCTTAGTGATGATTCTGACATATGGGAACGCCAACCCTTGGAGGACCTGTCAAGAACCGGAGAGTTGTTCGCTTATCACCATAACTCTTTTTGGCAACCGATGGACACGCTTCGTGAAAGGGAATTGTTACAAAATATGTGGGACCGGGGGTCTGCGCCATGGAAATGTTGGAATTAGTCACCATTGCGACGCACATTATTGAATGAAACCAGATCATGATCCGGCAATTGAGTTGCACCGACCTGCTTCCGTAGAACTAACACTTAGGGTGGACTAAGTCTGTGGGGATTGATCAAAATTGGCAATTTGGTTTCAACCAAGAGCATCAACAGTTTGGCATCAAAGGTCGATCAGCCATCTATCCAGCAGTTCGCGATCCCCATCAGTGCTGAGTTCCAGTACATCTCCCTCACTGCGCACTTTACCGGCATTCTTGGCGTAACTTGCCACTGAAGCTACCTTGCAGGCAGACTTCGTCCTTCCACCCCGTTGACCCTCCGTTTGTTTTCCCGGACGGTTCCTTTCAAATTCACGAAAGGAACATTTGATGTCTTCACCAATACCTGCTTGCAGTTCATTACAAGGCAATACCGGGTTTACGCCTTGCATCGTCTCCCCGACCTTTTTCATGCTCCAAACGCAGCGCGGTTTTGCAAGATAAAGTTGATCTGGAGCCGTGTGATGTGCAAATTCGGTCAATGCGTGTTTTTCAATTCCTTGTCCTGGTCATTGCCGCGGCGTTTTCATTTGCCGTGTTTGCCGCTTCGCTCGCCTATTTCAAGGCGCAGGAGTATGAGCGGGCCCGCGCGCGCCTGACCCTTTATTCCAGCACCCTGGAAGCGGAGCTGCGCCATTTTGCGCATCTGCCTTTCCTGCTTTCGCTCGACCCGGTGGTGCGTCAAACCCTGGCAGGCGGAAAAACCGACGTGCTTGATTCACATCTGGCGCGTTTTGCCGAAAGTGCCGGGGTTGATGCGATCTATTTGATGGACGAGACCGGACTTACCATCTCTGCATCCAACGCGGGTTCCAGCAGAAGTTTCAAAGGTCAGAACTATGGTTTCAGACCCTATTTTTCCGGTGCAATGCGTGGTGAGTTGGGCGAGTTTTACGGCATTGGGGCAACTACCGGCATTCCCGGATACTTCTATGCCATGCGGGTGCAAACCCCTGATTTGAAACGCAACGGTGTGATCGCAGTGAAGGTCGACCTGTCGGGTTTGCAGGAAAGTTGGCAAAACTCCGGTGAGTGGATGCTGCTGTCAAATTCCGACGGTGTTGTGCTTCTTGCTTCGCAACCCGACTGGCGTTACCGCACCTTGCGGACCCTTGATGATTCACAACAAAAGCGGATACTGGCATCGCGCCAGTTTGGAGGCCAAAAACTCCAGCCGCTGAACTGGCAAGTCAGGCACGATAGCCAGACTGCCAACATTGCCAATGAGAATGTACTGCATATCAAAACAGATGCCCTGCCAAATGACTGGTCACTGCATCTGTTTGTACCCGATGATCAGGCGGTCACGCGCGCATGGCTTACGCTGGCGGTATTTGTTGGGGTGATCATGCTGGTTTTGATCGCCAGCCAAATACTCCGGATGCGCCGGATTGATGCTGCGTTGCAGCGCTCGGAGGCGGAAGAGGCAGAACTGCGCCAGGCCAATGAACGGCTTGCGGTTGAAATTGAAGAAAGGCGTTCGGCAGAACTCAATTTGAAAAAAACCCAGGCCGAGTTGGAACGGGCAGGGCGCCTTGCCGCACTCGGGCAACTGGCATCGTCGGTCACCCATGAACTTGGCCAGCCGATTGCTGCAATGAAGAACCAGTTGGCGGCTGCAGAAATGACCAATGGGAGTTCAAAACTCTACAACAAGATGAATGGTCTGGTATCGCGTATGGAGAACATAACAACACAGTTGAAATTTTTCTCTCGTAAGGGACGCGACAAGTTCGAAAACTGTGATCTTGCCGATATTGTCGAAGATGCATTGGAACTGACAGAGCCAAGTGTTGTTCAGAGCAATGCGACAGTCGCATTTGAACGGGAGCCGGGCGAGTTTGCAATTTTTGCAAACCGTTTGCGAATTGAACAGGTTGTGACAAATCTGGTGCGCAATGCACTTGATGCGGTTGAAGAGGAAGACGAGCGAAAAATCGTTGTGTCAATCGGTCGTGATAGCGAAACCGTCTGGTTTACGGTTGCCGACACCGGTCACGGACTTGGAAAAAAATCGTTTGACGAACTGCGCGAACCGTTTGCTACCACCCGCGAAAGTGGAAAAGGAATGGGGCTTGGCCTGACAATTTCAGCGGGAATTGTTCTGGATCACCACGGAACCATCTTCGCGTATGACAACACACCGCGCGGAGCGGTGTTCAAGGTTGAATTGCCCACAAGGCAAAGGTACCAAGTATCATGAGCGCCTACCGGGTATTGATTATTGATGATGACAAGATGATGCGCAACTCGCTTGTCGACCTGTTGGAGGCGGCAGGTTGGACAGCAAAGGCGCTTGCGCGAGCCAACGATGTCGAACGATGGATCAGCCAGTTTCAACCCGATGTGATTTTGTCGGATGTGCGTATGCCGGGAAAGACCGGAATGGAACTGGTGGAAGAATTGAAATCGGCTCCACCGATTGTCTTAATCTCTGCGCACGGTGACATTCCCATGGCGGTTGAGGCAATGAATCTGGGTGCCTACAGTTTCTTGGAAAAATCATATGAACCAAAGCGGCTGTTACTGGTGTTGTCCCACGCCGCTGAACAGCACCAGATGCGAAAATCGAACCAGCGTTTGAAGAACAGGCTGGCGGAATTGTCCGGCCTCAATCGTGTCATACTGGGGCAAACGCCCGAAATGCTGAGGCTCCGTGATCTGGTAACCATGGTCGCAGTGAGTGAAACGGCGGTGTTGATTCACGGAGAAACTGGCACAGGAAAAGATCTCACCGCACGCGCGCTTCACGATCTGTCCTCACGTTGCGATGGTCCTTACATAGCAGTAAATGCTGCTCAACTTACCGCAGAACAATTACCTTTGCTTGCCAGAAACGCCTCTGACGGGACCCTGTTTCTTGACGAAATTTGTGCCTGCCCGCCGGACATACAACCAATGCTGTTGCGGTTGATTGAAGCCAATGAAATCATTGACCCGTCGCGGGGCGAACCGGACATGATTGATCTTCGTGTGGTATCGGCAACAAATGAAGATCCGGAATTGGCCGCGACTGAAGGTAGGCTTCGGCCGGATTTGTTGTTCCGTTTGGATGGATTTCGGTTGCAGCTTCCTCCTCTGAGAAACCGGCTGGATGACGTGGCAATGCTTGCGACGCGCTTCATGCAGGAACTCTCCAGCACTTATTCCATTACCCCTCCGGAGTTGACAGATGAAGACTTGGCAAGCCTGATCGCTTATGACTGGCCAGGCAACATACGCGAACTGAAAAGCGTGGTGGAAAGGCGAATGTTGTTCGCAAGCAAAGGCATTGGCAGCATGAAAGAAGCGCTGACAAGAACCGATGGTGTGGAACTTCCCCGTCCCGGCCTTCGCCAGGCGGTGGCTTCCTTCGAACGGCAAATTATAGGAAAGGCGCTCAAGGAGCATGAGGGCCGGATGGATGAAGTCGCCAAAATATTGGGAATCGGCAGGCGCACGCTCAACGAGAAAATTGTTAAACTCGGTCTCGACAAGGAAGCGTTTTTATAGCCGTTTCCGCTATGCGGAAATCCGCAGGGCCTCACGCACCCAATGCGCGGTTTTCTTCATGAGTGGTTTGTGGGCAGATAGGCTAAGAAATCCCAATCTAGAGTCTGGAGGAACTAGCGATGAGAAAACTGTATATTTCAGCAGCTACGGCTGCACTTGCGATCGGGTTGGGCACAGAAGCCATGGCTACCGAGTGGAACGTTTCGCTTTGGGGCAAACGCAGGGCCTTTACCGAACACGTCGAGAAACTGGCCGAATTGGTTGAGGCAAAAACCAATGGCGAGTTCAAACTCAAGATTTCGTATGGCGGGTTGTCAAAGAACAAGGAAAACCTGGACGGCATTTCCATTGGCGCATTTGAGATGGCGCAGTTTTGTGCCGGCTATCACCGCGACAAGAACCCGACGATTACGGTATTGGAGTTGCCCTTCCTCGGGGTTTCGTCTTTGGAACAGGAGATCAAACTGTCCAAGGCAGTCTACGAGCACCCTGCGACGGTAAAAGATCTGGGTCGTTGGAATGCCACATTGTTGATGCCATCCCCACTGCCACAATACAATATTGCCGGAGTTGGTGATGCCCCGGCCAAACTGGCAGACTTTTCCGGTCTTGCGGTTCGTGCCACCGGCGGTATCGGCGCGGCAATGAAATCGATTGGTGCGGTTCCAACCTCAATGTCCGCATCAGAAGTGCGCCAGGCACTTGATTCGGGCGTCGTGAAGGCTGTCGCATTTGCACCCCATGCCCATATGTCATTCGGTACTGTTGAAAGTGCAAAGTGGTGGACGACAAACCTGAACCCCGGAACCGTGAATTGTCCCGTTGTTGCAAACACGGATGCATTGGAAGCGCTTAGTGATGAACACAAAGAAGCGCTTCTGGGTTCAATTGATGAAGCGTTGGATCATTATGTGGCGAGCTACAACGGTAAAACCATGGATGCCTGGGGTCCGACTCTGAAAGAGCGGGGAATTGCCGAGGTAACATTTTCTGACGATGAAATTGCCGCGTTCAAGGAAGCTGCAGCTGCTCCTGCGGCCAAGGCATGGATTGAAACAAACACTGCTGCAGGATTGCCTGCGCAAGAATTGTACGATCTTGTCACCGGTATGATTGCCGACGGCAAATAAACCTTTTAACGGTCCCGTCAAGTGTTTGGCGGGACCAACAATATCGGTGTTTTCATGGCCTCTGTTTCTCTTGTCCTCACGGACGACAGCGTTCTGAGCAGAATTGATTTGGCGTTGCTGCGGCTTGAGCGGTTATTCGCCCTGCTTAGCGGCCTTGCTGTATTCAGTCTCATGATTTTGGCTGCCTTGTCAGTTGGCGGGCGCAATCTGATTAGTTCGCCATTGCCTGGTTATGTCGATTGGATCGAGCAGGTAATGCCTCTGATCGCGTTTTTGGGTGTTTCTTACGTTATGCGTGAGGGTGGCCATATTCGCATGGACATGCTGGTTGGTCAGTTGAAAGGAAGGCCACTGTTCGTCGTCGAGTTGGTTACAACAATCGCAGTCTTGCTGTTGATGCTGCTGATGGTGTGGGGGTCATGGGCGCATTTTGACCGGAGTTTTGATTTCGCTGCACCGATGTGGAGCCGGGACAGTTCAATGGATATTGCACTACCACTCTGGCCGGCGAAGCTTGTTGCTCCTGTAGCGTTTTTTATCCTGTGCCTTCGATTGTGTCTTCAGGTCTGGGGGTACGCACGGGCAATTGCCACGGGAAAGGCTGTCGCCGTTCCACTTGTTCCTGATGTTGCGGAACAGGCGCAGATGGAAGCAGACCAGTTGAAGGATGAAGCCTGATGGAACCACTTGAAATCGGATTGTGGGTTACTGGCGGGCTTTTGGTTTTGGTCGTGTTGGGGATGCGGGTTGCATTTGCCGCCGGGCTGGCAGGAATGCTGGGGTTGATATGGCTGTTTTGGGCTAAAAAAGACTATGGTGTTGACGATTTTGGTTGGGCGCTTGGTGTCGCAGTCAAGACCGCCGGACAAGTACCGCATTCCAAGATTTCATCACAGGCCCTTTCGCTCATCCCGACGTTCATTCTGATTGGTTACCTGGCCTACCATGCCGGATTGACCCGCGCATTGTTCGAAGCCGCGAAGCGTTGGATCGCTTGGGTACCGGGCGGCTTGGCGGTTTCAACTGTCTTTGCCACCGCAGGGTTTGCTGCCGTGTCAGGAGCATCGGTTGCCACGTCTGCGGTTTTCGCGCGCATTGCGATTCCGGAGATGCTCGAAATCGGTTACAACAAAAAATTTGCAGCTGGTGTTGTCGCCGCTGGCGGCACGCTGGCCTCACTCATTCCACCATCGGCCATTTTGGTCATCTATGCCATAATCGTCGAACAAGATGTCGGGAAGCTTTTGCTCGCCGGATTTGTTCCTGGCGTGTTTTCTGCAGTTGTGTATGCCGCCTTGATCGTTGGGATGGCGCTGACAATAAAAGGGTTTGGTCCGCCCGTGCGGGGGTTCACCTGGAAAGAGCGGTTTTTGTCCCTGCCACCGGCGCTTCCCATCGTCTTCGTTGTCGTAACCATTGTGTTTTTTGTTTACAATCCGTTTGGCGGAGATGCCTGGGGCACGCCGACGGAAGGTGGTGCTTTGGGAGCGTTTGTGGTTTTTCTGGTGGCTGTGTTTCGGGGGATGCGCTGGCCACAACTCAAAAACGCGCTGATTGAAACCGCAAAGCTTAGCGTTATGATTTTCACCATCATCTGGGGTGTGTTGATCTATGTGCGTTTTCTTGGTTTTGCCGATTTGCCGGGAGCATTTTCAGACTGGATTACTTCGCTCGAAATGTCGCCAATGATGATCCTGGTTTGCATACTGCTGGCATATGCTGTGTTGGGAATGTTCATGGATGCAATTGGCATGATGCTGTTAACCCTTCCCGTCGTCTATCCAGCTGTCATGGCGCTGAATGGCGGCGAGTATGTAACAGCTGCCGAAAGTACGTTTGGCATGTCAGGAACGAGCTGTGCGATCTGGTTTGGCATCCTGGTTGTCAAAATGGCGGAGTTCTGTCTTATTACCCCGCCGATCGGCCTCAACTGTTTTGTCGTTGCCGGTGTGCGTGAAGACTTGACCGTACAAGATGTGTTCAAGGGCGTTACACCGTTTTTTGTAGCTGACGCTGTTACGATTGCGTTGCTCGTGGCTTTCCCCGCGATCGTCTTGTGGCTTCCAAACCTTGCATAGCGGAGAAGACAAGGACAGCTTGGGGGTCGCATTGCCCGGCGTGCGCCTTAACATAGCGATTGTCCACCCCCCAAAAAGGGCGGGCAGAGTCAACGGGCAGGGCCGCGATCATCAAGCCCGAGCCCGCGACCTATGATCTCTTTCATAATCTCGGACGTGCCGGCGTAAATCCGGCTGATACGGGCATCAGCATAGAGGCGTGAGATTTCGTATTCTTCCATGTAGCCAGCGCCACCATGCAGTTGCAAGCATTCGTCAACAACACGGCCTTCAACCTCTGAACAGAACAATTTGGCTTCTGCAGCCGTTTCACCCGACAAGCTGCCCCGCCCATGCTCTGCAACACAATGGTCGACAAATGCCCAACATACATCGATTTGCGTACGCATTTCCGCCATCTTGAAACGACTGTTCTGGAACGTCCCGATGGCCTTGCCAAACGCTCTGCGTTCGGTGATGTATTCCATCGTGATCTCGAAAGCACGTTCTGCCCTGGTTGCGTATTGGGTTGCACCAACAAGTCTTTCCTCGGCAAGATTGCGCATCATCATCTTGAAGCCACCAGCCGGATCGCCAAGAACGTTTTCCTTGGGCACCTTGACGTCTTCAAAAAACAGTTCCGCTGTGTCTTGTGAAGCAAGGCCCAGTTTCTTGAGTTTCTGACCTTTTCGGTAACCTTCAAACGTGTCCTCGACCAAAAACAGGCCGATGGCCCGGGGATTGTCCTTGTCTGTTTTTGCAGCAACGATGCACAAATTTCCCAGATGTCCGTTTGAAATGTAGGTTTTAGAACCGTTGAGCAGCCAATGATCTCCCTTGTCTTCTGCGCGGGTTTTTATGGCTGCCAGATCAGAACCGGTGCCCGGTTCTGTCATTGCGATTGCGAGAATCGTTTCACCAGAGACGACCCCCGGCATGTATTTTTCCTTCTGCGTCTCACTTCCAAGGTGATGCAGATAGGGGCCGACCACGCGGTTATGCAGCGGCAGGAAAAATCCATACTCGCGGCGGGTGATTTCCTCGATCAATATCTGGTCGAAACGAAAATCATCCAATCCCATTCCGCCATATTTTTCGTCGGCATACATGCAAAGATAACCCTGCTCACCAGCCGATTTCCATGCTTCGCGGCTGACCTGACCGTCTGCTTTCCACGCCTCCACATACGGGAGCAGCTCAGCGTCCGCCCATTTGCGAACGCTGTCACGGAACATCTCGTGTTCTTCTTCAAAAACGCGCCTGTTGATCATGACTTTCCGGTCAGGCCGCTTTTGCCTGTGCTTCACGAAGCTTGTTCAATGCACTGGGCGCAAGGGCAAAGCGTTCGCCATATTGCGCGGCCAGTTCTGCGGCACGGACCTCGAATGCGTTAAGGCCAACGCCGTGCACAAACTGAATTGCTCCGCCGGTGTGAACCGGGAATCCGATTCCAAAAATGGAACCTATATTGGCCTCAAGTTCGTTGCGCAGAACCCCTTCGTCATAACAACGCAAAGTCTCGATCACCTGACGATAGATCAGCCGGTCGCGAATGTCCTGGGTGGGAACGTCTTTGGCATCTTCGACGAACTGGTCCAGACCGTCCCAAAGTTTCTTGCTTCCATCCTTGGCGTATTCATAGAAGCCAGCGCCGAATTTACGTCCACCACGACCCATATCGACCATCTTGGCATTAACAGCCAAGGTCGATGCATGTTCGGCCGGATAGCCGCGGTTGGTGTCCATGCGCTCATCCAATACTACATGAGTGGCGAAGACCTTCTTTTGCAACTCCATGCTTACTTCGTCCGAAACAGCCAGTGGACCGACAGGCATTCCAATCGCCCAGGCCGCGCGTTCGATGGCAACCGGACTGACACCATCACGGAGCAATGCTGCGCCTTCATCGGTATAAGTACCGAACACACGGCTGGTAAAGAAACCCCGACTGTCGTTCACCACAATCGGAAGTTTTCCGATTTGCAACACGTAATCATAGGCCTTGCGCAGGGTTTCCTCGCTGGTTTTTTCGCCAACGATCAACTCAACCAGTTGCATCTTGTCGACGGGTGAAAAGAAGTGAATTCCGATAAACCGTTCAGGCTCAGGGCAGCTTTCCGCAAGAAGACTGATTGGCAAGGTTGACGTGTTTGACCCATAGATGCCGTTCTCACCCAATTGTTTGAAGGTTTCCGGTATGACCTTCTCCTTAAGCGCGATGTCTTCAAACACTGCCTCGATAATCAGGTCGGTTTCAGCGTAGTCCGCGTCCTCGGTGGAGGGAGTGATGAGGTTCAGCAGGGCTTGCCCCCTTGCTTCATCCATGCGCCCACGTTCCACGTTTTTTGCCACCAGTTTCTCGGAATAGGCCTTGCCTTTTTCGGCGTTTTCCATCGACATATCCTTAAGGACCGACGGTATTCCACGATAGGCATGGGACCAAGCGATGCCTGCGCCCATCATTCCAGCACCCAGAATAGCTGAATTGGTTGCCTTCCACTTGTCACCTTCCGGGCGGTACTTGCCGCCCTTGACGGCATTCATTCCAAAAAAGAAAGTGCTAATGGCTGCCTTCGCCTGGGGTGTCGCAACAAGATCACAGAATCCCCGGCTCTCAACGCGCAGAGCGCTTTCGAAACCCATGCGCATGGAATTAACAGCAATATCGAGAATTTTCTCAGGCGCGGGCATCAAGCCGCGTGTTTTCTTGACGAGCATGGTCGGCGCAACTGTAGCAGCCATGCGCACATTAGGAGCATCGGCACCACCCTTGGGGTACCGGAAGCCCTTTTGATCCCAAGGCTGTACTGCGCTGTCCGGATTGGCCTTGATCCAGGCTTTTGCGTTGCCCACCAGATCGGTTCCGGGGGCAACGACTTCATCTACGAGGCCCAACTTCTTGGCCTGTTCCGGGCGCACTTGTTTGCCTTCCAGCAACAAGGGCAGTGCAGCTTCCAGCCCGATCTTGGCCACCATTCGCACAACCCCACCTGCACCCGGCAACAGTCCCAATGTTACTTCCGGCAGTCCCACGACAGCATGGGGTTCATCGACCACCACACAGTAATTGCAGGCGAGACAAAGTTCATACCCGCCGCCAAGCGCCGCGCCGTTTATTGCAGCGGCCACGGGTACGGGCAGCTTTTCCAAACGACGGAAAAAACTTTTGTTTTCCTCGACATAGGAAAAATACTCTTCATCGACACTTTCCACAGCAAGAAGCGAATGCAGATCGCCACCTGCAAAAAACGTCTTTTTTGCCGAGGCGAAAACCACGCCTGTGAGCCCGTCTTCAGCGTCGAGTTTGTCCAGCGTATCGGAAATCAAGACACGATAGGCATGGTTCATGGTGTTGGCCGGTTGTCCTTCCATGTCCATGATTACCGTGACGATGCCGTCGGCGTCTTTTTCGTATGCAAATCCCATAATTGCGCTCTCCCTTAAACGCGTTCAATGATGCTGGCGATGCCCATGCCGCCGCCGACGCACATGCAGATCAGGGCGCGCTTGAGTTCGCGACGTTCCAACTCGTCGAGCATGGTGCTGACGAGACAGCCGCCGGTAGCGCCCAGAGGGTGTCCCATTGCGATGGCACCACCCACAACGTTTAGTTTTTCGTCCGGCACTTCGAGATCGTTCTGCAATCGCAGGGCCACCGAGGCAAATGCTTCGTTGATTTCGACCAGGTCAATGTCGTCAAGGGTCAAACCGGCCTTGGCCAACGCCTTTTTGGATGCAGGCCCCGGTCCGGTAAGCATGATCGTGGGGCAGGTTGCAGTTACGCCAATGGATAACACCCGGCCGCGCGGGTCGATTCCCATGTCTTTCCCGGCCTGTTCATTGCCGACCATCACCAGCGATGCTCCGTCGACAATGCCCGAACTGTTGCCTGGTGTATGGACGTGATTGATGCGCTCAACTTCGGTGTACTTGGCAAGTGCGACATCGTCATAGCCAAGCGCTCCGACCTTCTCGAAGCTTGCATTCAATCCACCAAGTACCTGCATGTCTGTATCCGGCTTGATGAAGTCATCCTTGTCGAGGACGGCAAAACCGTTTTCATCCTGAACCGGTACTACAGACTTGTCGAACCAGCCTGCATCGCGGGCGGCTGCCGCCAGTTTCTGACTGCGCATTGCAAACGCATCGACATCATCGCGGGAATAACCATCGATCGTTGCAATCAGGTCTGCGCCAACGCCTTGGGGAACGAAGCCAGTGGTGATCACGGTTTCCGGATCCTCTGACAAAGGTCCGCCATCGGCACCCATTGGAACGCGGCTCATGGACTCAAATCCGCCGGCACAAACAAGGTCTTCCCAACCCGAAGCCACTTTTGCAGCGGCTGTGTTGAACGTATCCAGACCGCTTGCACAAAACCGGTTGACCTGTACGCCCGGGACGCTGTCATCCCAGCCAGCTTTTTGCAAGGCGATCTTGGGTAGCACTGAGCCCTGCTCGCGAACCGGGCCAACACAACCCATAATTACATCGTCTACCCGCGAGGTATCGAGATCATGCCGTGTTTGCATTTCTTCAAGCAGTGTTGTCACCAGGTTGATTGGTTTGACTTCGTTCAGGGAGCCATCGGCTTTGCCTTTCGAACGAGGTGTACGTATTGCGTCATATATGTATGCGGTTTCGGTCATGAGTGTCTCCTCGTCGAAATTCCAGATTTTCGCCGACTATAGTACAAGGGTTGCATGGTTTGAAGAAAGATTGCATCGTAGATGTAATGAACTAAATCACATATGAGATGTCTAATGGAAAAGGGACAGGTAAAATCGGCGGTGCGTATCATCGCGATCCTTGAATACTTCGACAAAGTGCAACGGCCGTTGCGCATCTCCGAACTTGTAGATGAACTTGGTTATCCGCAATCCAGCGTGTCGAGTCTTATGAAGACCTTGGTTTCCCAAGGGTATGCGCGTTTTGACAATGATTTGCGGGCATTCAGCCCTACAGCGCGCCTTGCTTTTCTCGGCCATTGGGCCCTGGGGCATTATGAAAGCGTTGAAATCATCCAGCAAGTGATGCGCAACCTGACCGATCTGACGGGGGAGTCTACATTGTTGGGTGCGCGCAATGGGTTGAACGTGCAGTATGTAGCGACAACCATGACAGAGTCTGCGCTTGCTTTTTCGGTGCGCTCGGGAACCCTGCGCCCCTTGCACCGTGCATCGCTCGGGATCGCGCTCATGACGCGAAATACCGAAGACGAAATTGGCAAGATCATTCGGCGGTATGATGCCGAGAACCCCGCTGGTCCAACTTCTTCGGTCGAAGAAACGCTTGAACGCGTTGAAAAGGTTCGGGAAACCGGAATTGCATGCACTTACGATCTCGGCACAACCGGTGCCGGGGTAGTCGCGATGCTATTGCCGCTGGTTCCCGGAAGTCGCGCCCTGGCTATGGGAATAGGCGGACCGTCGAGCCGAATACGCGATAACGAAGAATTTTTGGGCGATGCCTTGCGGCAGGCAGTGAAAGACTATTCCGCTCGAATGGAGGCCGTCAGACGACGCGAGTTTTGATTGAATTTGATCAACTGACACCAAATCAGACCCTCATTGGATCGCATATGTGATTTAACCAACCCGTACGGTGATACATCATTGATCCGACCAGCATCTCGGTTGAAATTGATAATGGGAACATTCGGGAGGGGTTCAATGACGCAAGAATGCGATTTCATCGTTGTTGGTGCGGGATCGGCCGGCGCTGTATTGGCTAACCGCTTAAGTGCAAGTGGTGACTATCAGGTTTTGTTGCTTGAGGCTGGTCCGGCCGACAAAAACAGGTGGATTCATATTCCTGCAGGTGTCAGCCGCACGATGACAGATCCGGAAGTCAACTGGATGTATTTCTCTGAACCCGAGCCTGAGCTGAAGGGGCGCAGGGTATATCATCCGCGCGGCAAGGTATTGGGTGGCACTTCAGCCATCAATGGAATGGCCTACATTCGCGGTCACCCGTGGGACTACAACCAGTGGGCCCAGGCAGGGAATCGCGGATGGAGTTGGGATGAAGTTCTTCCGCTGTTCAAACGAGGCGAGCGCAATAACACGTTCACAAATGATTCCCATGGAACAGAAGGCGAGATGGGTGTCAGCCATGGTACAACGCGGCATCCGTCTTCGGAAATTTTTTTCCAGGGTGCAAGAGCTGTCGGGATTTCCGAGATAGACGATTTCAACGATGGGCGGCAAGAGGGTTTTGGCTGGTTGCAATACACCATCGAGAACGGCACCCGCACAACGTCCGCAGTATTCCTGCGCGATGCTGCAGGGCGCGCAAACCTTGACATTCAGACCGAAGCGCTGGTTCAGAAAATTGAGATCGAAGAAGGGCGCGCAAAAGCGGTTGTTTACGATCAGGGCGGAAACATAATCCGTGCTGAGGCACGGCGCGGAATCATCGTATCCGGCGGGGCATTCAACTCACCCCAGATCCTGAATTTGTCGGGAATTGGAGATGCCGATGAACTGGCTGCCCATGGTATCGAAACGGTTCATCACCTTCCCGGCGTGGGTAAGAACCTGCAGGACCATATGTATGTGAACCATGTAAGCAAGGTCGATCCTGTCCATTCGATTAACCACGAGGTTCAGGGAATTCGCCTGATCCCGCAAGTGTTGCGCTATCTGACTTCCAAAAAAGGTCACTTGTCGATGGCGGTGTCAAACGCCTGTATGTTTACCACCGTCATGCCTCATTCCGATGCTCCGGATGTTCAGGTCATGTTCCGGCCTGTGTCGATCGACTATAGTGGTGCGACCCCCGCGATCCACAAATTTCCCGGCGTATCTGCATCACTCACACAATTACGACCCGAAAGCCGCGGTACGGTCAGCCTGGCCTCTGCCAACCCCAAGGATGCGCCGAAAATATTCTTCAATTACCTTTCGAACGAGGCAGATTACGCGACACTAACCGCTGGTTTCAGGAAGGTGCTTGATATTTTTGAAACCCCTGCCATGCAACAGATGGTCAAGGGAATGGTAGCGCCGGACAAATTGCCCATGACCGATGCGGATATACGTTCGTACATTCAGGACACAGCACAAACTGTCTATCACCCGGTGGGTACATGCAAAATGGGGAGCGATCCGATGGCCGTCGTTGATGAACGGCTTCGTGTTCACGGGATCGAAGGGCTCAGGGTGGCGGATGCTTCCATTATGCCGACCATATGTTCCGGCAACACCAATGCCCCTTCGATCATGATCGGCGAAAAATGTGCGGACATGCTGTTGGAAGACAATGCTTAGAGCCGGTTCGGAACTGGATGCCCAGGAAGGAATGCAAGAATGACCGTGTTGACAGTGATTGCCCTTCTTCTGGCCATAGATGCGTTGTTGCACTTTGTTGTCGTGGCTCGTTATGGCACTGCCGAGAACAAGCCGGTTTTGATTTTCGGGTTTATCTATTCAGCACTTGCAGCGGCAGTCTGGTTTTCTGTCAGTTACGCAGTGGTTGCGACGTTGGTTTTTACCAGCATCGGGTTTCTGGGCTTGTCGCTGACCTTTAGATCAATTGATCGAAACCGGTCATTGGACAGTCTTATCTGGGTGGTGGATGCCGCTGTCCTGGTTTTGACCCTTTCGGTTTTGTTAGGGGCTTAACATTCGGCATCAAAAAAAAGAGGATCAGTTATGACAAGTTTGAAAGCACGTATCTTGATGTTTGCCGTCGGCTTTACCGTGCGACCGCATTACAAATCGGCCAAGGCCGTCGACAAACGGGTCAAGTCCATGCGGGCAGCGGGATATCGGCATGAAGCGCCAAAAAAACTACCGAAGGGAGTGACCGCGACAACCACAATGCTGGGCGAATGCGCCACAGTTACCCTGTCGCCAGAACAAGGTGCTGAGAAGGCAAAACACCTCTGCTATTTGCATGGCGGTGCTTATTTGTTTGAAGCGATCCCGCCGCATTGGGAAAGCATGGTGCAATTGGTGGCGCGTGCGGGTGTACATGTGCATATGGTGCAATACCCGTTGGCGCCGGAAGCACAGCACGCTGAAATCTTGTCTGCGACACGGGACGCTTATCTTGATTTGACCGAGCGCCTCGGAGAACCTCCGCTGCTAGCAGGAGACTCTGCGGGCGCTGGGCTGTCTTTACGGTTGGCACAAGCATTGCGCGACGATAAACTGGCCCTTCCATCGGACCTTATCTTGATATCACCCTGGTTGGATTGTTCCATTTCCGATCCGCGAAGTAATGAGATCGCGAGGCGTGATCCCATGTTGCATCCGGCAGGTTTGAGACATGCCGGCCAGCTTTTTGCAGGTTCGGATTCACCTGATGATCCATCAGTCAGCCCGCTTTTTGGCACCATGGACGGGCTACCCAAGATGCATATATTCAATGCTGGTCGGGACACGCTTATGCCCGATGGCGACAGGTTGCATACCAAGCTTACAGAGATGAACATTCCCCATCATTATCATTTTGACGATAGCATGTGCCACTGTTGGCCCCTTATACCTCTTTCGGAGTCCAAACCGGTTGAAGGCTATTTGGTGGAACTGTTGTCTGCAGCCTGACATGCCAAACTTCGGACAAAACCCGGCAGGTTTGCCGGGTTTTTTTTGTTTATCGGGTAAGTCCCGAAAGCATTTACAATCCCTGAGTTTAGAGCCTAGTCAGGCCAGGTCATCCTTCCCAATCCAGGCGCTGAGAAACTCGACACCCACAAATTGCCCTTCGATATAACAGCTCCCGTGGTCAGTGGATATCCACCGTCGGGGTCTTGCAGGTTCTCGAGTATTTTTCCGGTTCTGCCGTCAACCATCAACAAAAAACTATGCAATGTTGGTGCCGGGCGCAGGCTTGCCGGAAGCTTAGGCAGCGCTTTTCGAAGAAACGGTTTGTCGGCCAGGGAATCCAGTGTCGGATTGCGCGGGCTGATCAGACCAAGAATGAAGACGTCACCCTGATGATTGCTCAAATTGTCCGGTACAGAAGGCAACCCTTCCAGCAGTATTTCCGGAACATGTTTTTTTTCACCCTCCAAGGCGATCCGCCAGACCCGGCTTGAACCGAGTTCCGAAAGCAGCAGATAGCTGTCATCTTCCGACAGGGCCAACCCGTTTGCAAAGGCGAAACCCTGGGCAACAATACCGCTTTCCCCTGTCGCAGGTTCATACCAGAAAACAGCACCGGTTTTTTGATGCTCGATGATGTCGTTAATCGATGCATCGTACACGCTGCCGTAATCCACCGGGTTATGGCGTGTGGTAGCGATCGAAAAATAGACTGTCCCATCAGCCGTGATATCCACATCTTCGCCGAAGCTGAACTTGATTCCATCGACTTCGGTCAGTTCTTCTTTGACACCGCCTTCAGCAGTCCAGCTTCTTAGCCCATGAAACGCATCGGTAAAATACAACACGCCATCGGGTGCAAATTCCAGTTCAAGCGGGTGTCCGCCAAGGTTTGCTATTTCTTTTGGCACTCCGGTAACGGGATCAACCCGTATCAACGTCGAATCCGAAGTGATCGTCCATATCGAACCATCGGCGGCGAGCGCCAGACCTTCGGGTCCCTTTTTACCCTCCAATGGCACAAGCTCTAACGCGGCGAGCCGGTCGTTAATTGTATAAGGCCCGGTAAATCCCTGGTTCTTGGATGAATCCCAAGCAACGGGTTCAACCGGCGACGGCAACAAAAACAAATAACCCAGCCCACATACCACAAGTAACAAGACTATTTGAGTTGCCCATTTCACGAACTTCATATCTTCCTCCCATATCAGTTCCATTACCGTCGGTGACCGGATCGGTTTCAACCAGTCCCGCGATAAAGCCCTTGAATAATCTATCAAAATTTATTGCCTGACGGAGGTATTTGCGCGTTGTTTTTGCCTGCAGGCGAACACTATCGCGTACGTGATATGCTGGATGAATTTCATCCCGGATATCCAGACGCGATGTTACGCGAACCGGAGCCAGCACCCCTGCACACTTGTTTTTGGACAAGCGTGTGTAACAACCAACTGTATATAAGGGCTAACCAATGAAAAGCAGGCTGATTGACGGAACAAATGTAATCAGCAGCAGTGACAGGATCATCAATCCGACGAAGGGCAATGTCCCCTTTACGATCAGGCCGTATTTTTCACGAAAGGCTGTCATGGCGACAAACAGATTGATACCGACCGGTGGGGTCAACAAGCCGATTTCAAGATTGACCACCATGATGATTGCAAAGTGCAATGGATCAACGCCAAGCCTCATGGCAGGTACGAGCAACAGCGGCGACAGGATAAGAATTGCAGAGACGGCATCAATGAAACAGCCGACGATCAACAGAAGAATGTTCACCGCGATCAGAAAGGCGATCTTGCTGTCTACCATTCCGACCACCCAGTCTGCCAAACCTTCCTGAACACCCAGTATCGTTAATACATTCTGGGTTGCCAGAATGACCGCAACGATGGGGATAAGTGTGCCAAGCAAACGCGCGGTATCCACACCCACGCTCCACAAATCTGCCGGGCGCAGTTCGCGGTGAACAAAGAACTCCACGAACAATGCGTATATAACTGCTATAGCTGCGGATTCCGTTGGGGAGTAGTAGCCGGAATAAATGCCTCCAAGCAGAATTACGGGAAGCAGGAGTGACCAAATTCCCTGCTTCAACGCATCTGCAAGCCGCCCCGGATTGAAGGGTTGCGAGGCTATGTCACGATTGGCGAAATAAGAATAGAACGCCAATACCAATGTAAGCAGAATACCGGGCACAATACCGGCGACAAACAGATCTGCAATGGAGACCTGGTTCACGATGCCGTAGATGATAAGGGGTATGGATGGCGGAATGATAATGCCCAAGGTTCCCGCCGAGGTCAGTGCACCCAGTGAAAAGGACTTCCTGTACCCGCTTTCCAGAAGGGCTGGATACAGGATTGCTCCAACCGCCATCATGGTCACGGTGGAAGAACCTGAAATTGCGGCAAAAAAGGCACAAGAGACGATTGTGGCAACAGCCAGGCCGCCGGGCATCCAGTTTGTCAGCTCACGTACTACATTGATCAGGCGCTGCGCGATTGATCCGC
Organism: Rhizobiaceae bacterium; assembly: GCA_965230715.1. Taxonomy (GTDB): domain Bacteria; phylum Pseudomonadota; class Alphaproteobacteria; order Rhizobiales; family Rhizobiaceae; genus JAALLB01. The sequence goes on from CBDDLK010000001.1 coordinate 811,703, forward strand.
GAGCCATCAGTGCTCCGGCTACCAGGAACATGGGAATGGAGAGCAGGAACGGACTGTCGACAGCGCTCCACATGTCATCAATCAGATAGGTCGGTACCCCGTCGCCCCAAACCATCTGGATATAAAGTGCAGAACAAATCAGAACAATCGGCAGGTTTTGCCGCAAAAATGACAAGCCAAAGAACACTGCCGCAAGGCCAAGCCATTCCATTAGTCGTTCTCCATGTCGACAGGTTTGACCTGTTTGCCAGGACGTTCTTCTGGATAAAGAAAGAACGCCAAATGGCGTAATGCAGAGGACAGCAGGGCATAACTGATTACTGCCTGAAATGGCCAGCGCGGTATGTAAAGGACTGCAACTTTCTCGTTAAACTCGATGCTCTCGGCAAGAAATTCGAACGCCACCCATGCGAGGAAACACAACAATGCCACTGATATGAGATCGGCCAGCCGTTCATGGAACGCCCTGAAACGTTCCGGGATCATTCCGTCAAATGCGGACATCCGCAAATGGGAACCGGCTTGTGAAACCAGGGCAAAACCAACAAATCCAGCGACTACCGAAGACAGGATGGCGATTTTTTCGGACCCGAATATGGTCGTGTTGAAAATCCCGCGAGCAAATATCTCTCCGGCGATCATTGCGGTCATCAGGAAATAGGCTGAGACCGCTACGATTTCTTCAAGTTTTGTAAGGAGACGTATGAACGAAAGCACTGCTGGGTCCCTTTGGGTGAAACACCGACCCTGTTGGGTTCAAGGTCGGTGAAACTCTGCCGACTTACGGGTTGCAGTTTTTCTTTGCATCCATGAGTTCTGCCCAAAGTGGTACCGCGTCGCCGCCGATTTCCGCTACAGCGGCCTCGCGCTGCTCTTCTGCAATCGCTTTCCACTCTGCCAGTTCTTCATCTGTCAATTCGTGAACACTCACACCGGCCTCTTTAACTTTTGCCAACAGACCGACCTCGGCTTTGGCAATTCCAGCACGCAGGGACGGGAAAGTTTCTTGCGCGGATTCACGCAGCCATGTTTGTTCATCCTCGCTCAACGAACCCCAAGTGCGATTTGAGGTCACAACAGCGCCCGCAGAGCCAACATGGCGGGTCAAGGTCAGATTTGGCGCAAGTTTTGGAACCCCAAAAGCGATGCCAAGTACGACAGGGGTAACAACAGCGTCAATGGCACCGGTCTTCAAATTGGGAACAATATCGGAAATACCGGACGGGGCGACGGAAGCGCCTACAGCTTCCATGTAACGTACCGCTGCTTTAGTGGCTGGAGTGCGGGTTTTTATCCCTTTAAGGTCTTCCGGTTTTGCCACCGGAGTTTTGGAATAAACGATTTCGTTTCCGACCTCTGCCCAAGACAAGCCAACAAGCCCTGCTTCGTCCATTCGAGAGCCGAAAATTTTCTGTACATGATTGTCTTCAACACAGTAACGTTGTTTGGAAGTTTCAAATGCATAAGGCTGCGAGAGCAAGTTGAATTCGGGCACGACAAGCGCTATGGCCGTAGCGGAAATCGACCCCACATCCAAGCGGCCTTTGACAAGCATTCGGGTCATTTCCTGCTCATCACCCAAGGCAGCGCCGTAGAACATCTTGAGCGTCAGTTCACCACCGGATTTTTCGGCCACCTTGGCCTGAAATGCCGCCATGACCTTGCCCCATGGTGTGTTTTCAGGAGCCCCTGTGCCAAAGCGTAGTTCACGCGCTTCAACGCTTCCGGCTGAAAAGGCCGAAAGGGCTACGCCTGCAGCCAAAACCAAGGATGTGAATTTCATGGTGCTCCTCGGAAAAAAGTAATCAGCTATAGGCACGGTCTTATCGGTTTCAAACCTTTTTCATCAAGTAGGTGCTTTTGTCTATCACGTATGAGATCAACTGATCCTCAATCAACATCCTATATGTGATTTCAATGATCGCACTTTTGATTCTACTTAATTCCCTCCTGACAACCGGTTACCGTTTTTGTTATCGCGCCCAGCACTGCAAATTTAGTTCGGAGAAAAGTGATGTCACAAAACAAGGTAAAACGTCGTCGGCGTTGTCAACTGGCCGTCCCGGCAAGCAGTTGGTCGAAGATCGAGAAAGCCGCTTCCATCGGGGTGGATCACGTCTTTCTTGACCTGGAGGACGCGGTCACACCATCAAAAAAACCTGAGGCAAGGAAAAACGTTGTGAAGGCGTTTAATGAACTTGACTGGGGAAATACGGTTCGCTGTTTCCGGATTAACGGGCTGGATGGCCCTTGGGCTTATCAGGACCTTGTAGAGGTTGTGAGCGGGGCAGGAGCAAACATCGACACTATTCTGGTTCCCAAGGTCAAAGGCGCACGCGATGTGCATTTTGTCGAGACGTTTCTTGAGCAGTTGGAAATGGAACTGGGACTGGAACGCAAGATTGGTCTCGAACTGTTGATTGAGGAAGTTGAAGGCGTTGCCTTTATCAACGATATCGCAGCGGCCTCGGAACGTGTTGAATGCCTTATATTCGGGATTGGTGATTATACGCGTGCGCAAGGTGTCGACATGCGCGATGCGTTTGGCAAGCCGCGTCATTATCCCGGTGATGTGTGGTCTCATGCACGCAATTCCATTGTTGTTGCTGCACGATGTGTTGGGGCTGATTACGTGGACGGTCCCTGGGCCCGGATCCCTAACCTCGATGGTTTCCGGCGTGAGTGTAAGATGGTCAAGACCATTGGCGGCGTTGGCAAATGGGCCATTCACCCAACACAGATTCCGATAGCAACCGAGGAATTTGGCCCTTCCAAAGAAGAGATCGCAATGGCCAAGGATTATCTTGAGCAGTTTCAGGCTGCCCGTGCAGAGGGCAAAGGTGCTATCAAAACACCTGATGGCGGGCTGTTGGATGAAGCCGCGATACCGCTTTTGCAGCAAGTCTTGAATCAGGCTGAATTCTACGGGCTGGAGAGCTGAGCCATGACGTACATCACAGAAGAGCGCAAAATGCTCAAAGACATGGCGGCACAGTTTACCAACGATGTGGTATTGCCGCTGGCCAACGAGCTTGACCCAAAGAAGGGCAAAATCCCGCGCGACCTGATTGAGCAGATGGGGGAACTTGGTTTCTTTGGAATCAAAACCGAAGAAAAATGGGGCGGCTCGAATCTGGGTTGTCTTGAATACTGCCTTGTTGCTGAAGAACTGTCACGCGGCTGGATGTCAGTTGCGTCTCTCATTGCGCGGTCAAACACCCAAGTATTTGCCTCCAAGGATGAAGAATGGAAACAGGAGTTCCTTCCGCGCATGGCAAAGGGTGACTATCTTACAGCAGTCGCCCTTTCGGAACCGAATGTGGGTTCCGATCTTTCCTCCTTGTCTTGCAGGGCTGAGCGCGATGGTGACGAGTTTGTTCTCACCGGAGCGAAATACTGGTGTACCTATGCCGATGATGCAGATGCGATCATTGTGTTTGCCCGAAGCCAACCCAAATCGGAAGACCCACGCAAGGCTCATTTGGGCATCAGCGCGTTTTTGGTAGACAAGCCGCGTGGTGAGCTACCCGAACGATGCGGCGGCGCACCCATTCCCAAGATCGGGTATTACGGCTGGAACACGATGGAGCTCGCCTTTGACGGAACGCGCATCCCGGCCTCAGCCTTGCTGGGAGAAGAAGGTCAGGCCTTCAAAATGATGATGTCCGGACTTGAAACAGCGCGCGCTCATACGGCAGCGCGTGCGATCGGACTTGCCCAGGGTGCGCTGGATTGTGCCATCCAGTACAGCAAGGAGCGAATTCAGTTTGGCAAGCCGATTTCTGCGTTCCAGGAAACCCGGTTCAAAATCGCGCGCTGTGCCTCGGAGGTCGAAGCGGCACGTCAGCTTATGTACTCAGTAGCAGACAAAATTGACCAGGGTGGTCGCTGCGACACTGAATCCAGCATGGTGAAATGGTACGCCACAGAAATGGCTGAGCGTGTGACCAGCGACTGTTTGCAGATACTTGGTGGTGCCGGATATACCACACTTTATCCGGTCGAACGGTACTGGCGCGATGCTCGTCTTACGAAGATTTTCGAGGGTACGTCTGAAATTCAGCTCAGAATCATCTCCGACCGGCTTATCGGGCGCTGAATTTGCGAAGATAACCAAAAGGCCCTTCCTGCTGTTAGGCATGGAGGTGTTGGTTGGTGTATCGAAAGCAGATTTTGCGCGCTGTTCCATTCCCTGAATGTCGGCGTTGTTTCACGACACAACGGTCGATGACAACTCCTAGCGGCGTCTGATTTTTGCGGCGCTGGCAAGTGCGACCTGTTTTTTCCGCTCGCGCCAGAATACAAACAAGCCAGCGCCCACAATCAAGAAGATGCCAGACATTACCGCAGGTCCAGGCAATTCTCCCCATAGCAACCAGCCCCAAAAGATTGCAAAGGGCAACCCGACATACTCAAAAGGTGCGACCGTCGCCGCATCTGCCATTCGGTAGGCTTGCGAAATCGTGTAGCCGATCACGGCAGACGCCGCGCCAAGAGCGGCAAATAACCAATAGTCATCCTGATCAGGCCAAATCCATTCACGCAAAAGAAACTGAAGGCTTTCGCTTTCCACCCCGTCCGCGTAGTGCCCATCACCCGCTACGAGGTAAAACAGGGACGAAACGATTATAAACATGCCCTGTATGTAAATCGCCATTGCCGACGCCTTGCTTGCGGCTCCGAGCTTTCTGGTCAACACTTGATTGAGCGCATAGGTAATTGCAGCAGCAACTGGTAGCAGCAAGACGCCGGTGGTAACAGTACGCTCGTTATCCGACGACCAAGGCTGAACCATTACCAGAATCCCGACAAACCCTACGATCACAGCCCCGAGGCGCATTGGCCCGACTTTCTCCCCCAGAATTGGAACCGCAAGAAGTGTGATGAACAACGGAGCGACGAAAAACAATGCGGTTGCTTCGGCCAAAGAAACAACAGCAAGCGCTGTGAAGAACGTCATGTTTGAGATGACAATTATGATACCGCGCAGCGCATGAAGGCCGGGGTTCTTTGTCTTCAATTCGCGCCAGCCGCCCTCCAGGTGAAGAAAAATGCAGCTGAAGGCAATTCCGACTATTGAACGCACGAACACCAATTCATGCAATGGATAACTGCCGGACAATTGCTTGATAAGCATGTCATTGACGGAGATGGCGCTCATTGCAAGGATTATGAAAACAGTTCCCAAAACTGGTTGGTTATGGGCTTGGGTAACGTTGTTTGTATTCATCGGCAAAGGCTATCAACCACTCCAAGAGCAGTACAGTTCCGGTAACGACATGGCGGAGTATTTTTCCGTTTGACGGAAATCCAGGCTGAAATATTCCAACTTGTATTGCTGGACATCTGTAGGTTGTTCTGTCACCTTGGTGCTGATGGTGTCCGACTCAGCTGAGTCGGCTGAAAAGGGAACGCGGTGCGGGGTATACCCCAATTCCGCGACTGCCCCCGCAACTGTAGGCGGTGAGCAACTCTGAAAAAAGCCACTGAACCCAAGGGTTCGGGAAGGCTCAGGGAAGCGTCGAACTGCAAGTCAGGAGACCTGCCATCCGGAGCGTGATTAGCGCTTGGCCATGTTAACCCGGGCGGGGAGCTTCGGGACGGCTAAATTCGGATGGACTGAAAGTCTCTGAACATCGCCGTTTTCATATTCCCCGGCCATTTGCGCGGAGGGCGCGATGCTATTGGAACGAACTATTTCCCAACTTGATGTTGGGTATGTGCCGCCACATGAAGCGGCAGAGATGGGTAAATTGGGCTATTTGCAGTGGCTTGCGGGTTTGCCCCGCGAGGCTGACTATACAAAAGCGGCACTTCTGGCTTGTGATGTAGCAGCGCCATTTGTCTTGCATTCGCCGGCGGTTGCAGAGTTTTGCAGGCTCGTTTTGCTTTCGGCAAGCAATCCGACAAAACCGTTGCCGTTGTCCATACCAGTCAAAAAGCGACGGGGTGGCGCAGATGCACGGCGTCACTGGCGTATGCCGATTTGATCTTGCGTGAACTGGCCCATTAACTGACATCGGGCATTCCGCCCAGCCTGCCAAGCAACTCCACAACGTTTGACGATTGGAACTTTTTGAGAAGTTTGGCCCGATAGGTTTCAACCGTGCGTGGTGAGATGCCGATAATTCGGGCGATCTCCTTGCTGGTCTTGCCCTCGCCAAGATACATGATGATCTGGCGCTCACGCACCGTTAGGCTGGTCACCGGACGTTCTTCTGACAGATCGGCAAAGCTCCAAACCGCCTTCATCAAAGGGTCACCGGATTCCGTCAGGGTTGCTCCACGCACGCGGCACCAGAAAAGGGTACCGTCGGCCCGCGCCATAATTCTCTCGTCCGAATATCTTCCTGTTTCGCGCAACGGAACGACCCCTACATTCCGAATGCGGACAAATTCTTCATGAGATGGATAGAGGATCGCAAACGACTGGTCGCGCAGATCATCTACACCATATCCGAACATGGTTGCGAAGGCGCGGTTGCAGGTTCGGATCACGCGGTTTTCGGTCATGACCACTCCAACCGGGGCCATGGAAAAGGCAATCAGGTCAAGTTCATCATGGGCGGGTATCAGAGACATACGTAATACTACGATATTGCGCTGGACAGATAAACTCAATGATAATGGATGGGCCCGCTTCTGGTAATACCAAATGTTTGACATGCGTGATGTCATGGCCTGCGGTGTGAAGCGGCAGGTAATGGCGTTCCGGCAAGGACGCCCAAACCCAGGATGGAGGAGGAAACATGAAACATTTACTGGCCTCAGTGGCTACCGTCGCAGCCCTATGTTTGGGCACATTCAACGTCGCACATTCCCAGGAAACTGCGAAGATTGCGCTTGTACATGGCCTTTCGGGGTCATCGTTCGAAGTCTTCTCGAAGCAAACCTCGACCGGTTTCAACATGGGTTTGGAATATGCAACAAAGGGCACCATGATGGTGAAAGGCAAGAAAATCGAGGTGCTTGAAAAAGACACCCAGTTCAAGCCTGATGTAGCCCGTTCGGTTCTTGCGGAAGCTTACGGCGATGATGATGTTCTGATCGCGGTTGGCGGCACGTCATCGGGCGTGACAACGGCGATGCTGCCGGTGGCGGAAGAATACGAAAAAGTTCTGTTGGTGGAACCGGCGGTCGCTGATTCGCTGACCGGCGAAAGTTCCAACAGGTATGTTTTCAAGACATCTCGCAACTCTTCGATGGACATGCAAGCCCAGGCGATCGCGTTGAAACCCGATGAAAACCTTTATGTCGCAACGCTTGCCGAGGATTATGCCTTTGGCAAGGATGGCATCGCGGCCTTCAAGAAAGCCCTTGAAGGTACCGGCGCAACGGTCGTAACAGAAGAATATGTTCCGTTGAAAACTACCGATTACACTGCTGTGGGCGAGCGTCTGTTCAACGCATTGAAAGACAAGCCGGGCCGCAAGGTGATCCTGATCTACGTTGCCGGTTCGGGTGACCCGATGGGAGCGCTTACAGGCATGGACCCTTCCCGGTTCGATATCGAGATATCGACGGGCGGACACATTCTTGCGGTGCTGCCAACCTACAAGCGCGTGCCAGGCATGGAAGGTGCGATCTATTACTACTATGAAGCGCCGAAAAACGAGATCAATGACTGGCTGGTTGAAGAGCACCAAAAACGCTTCGATTCACCACCTGATTTCTTCACCGCAGGTGGCATGGCTGCAGCCATGGCCGTAGTGAAAGCCTTGGAAACCGCCGAGAATTGGGAAACTGACACGCTCATTTCCACCATGGAGGGAATGAGTTGGGAAACCCCCAAGGGAACCATGACGTTCCGGCCAGAAGACCATCAGGCACTGCAATCCATGTATCACTTCAAAATCCGTGTTGACGATGATGTGAAATGGGCAATTCCTGATCTTGTTCGTGAAATCAAGCCGGACGAGATGGATATCCCGCTCGGTCGAAACAACCAGCAGTAAATCCCGCTACAGGTTGGGCCTCAACAATGCGGCCCTTCCTGTTACATTGCCCAGGCGATACTGTGCTGTCAAAATCCCATGTCAGAAAAACAAACCCCTTCTCTGGAAACACGAAACCTGACGATCCGCTTTGGTGGTCATGCAGCGGTGAACAATGTTTCCTGTTCCTTCCGACCCGATGAACTTACGGTGATAGTTGGACCGAACGGGGCGGGCAAAACGACGTGGTTCAATCTGGTGTCTGGCCAGTTGACGCCCACCAGTGGTGCGATCTTCAAGGATGGACATGATATTTCAGACCTGGCACCGTCGGCACGGGCGAACGCCGGTATTGGTCGCGCATTTCAGCTTACAAACCTTTTCCCGAGCCTGTCAGTGTTTGAGAATGTTCGTTTGACGGTTCAGGCCAGGATGGGCGTCGGGTTCAACATGTTCAGGTCGGCAACCCAATATGGCGAAATCGCTGACAAGGCGTATTTGCATTTGAAGGCAGCACGGTTGGAAAACGTTGCGAAACTGCCCGCATCAGCGTTGCCGCATGGAGATCAACGCAAACTGGAAGTGGCAATGTTGCTCGCCATGGAGCCGGACATTTTGATGTTTGATGAACCTACCGCGGGGATGAGCCTGGACGAAGCGCCGGTAATCCTGGAACTGATTGACGAAATCAGGAACGACAAATCCAAGACGGTATTGCTGGTTGAACACAAGATGGACATTGTTCGAGCATTGGCGGACCGGATTGTTGTGCTGCACAATGGCGAACTTGTTGCCGACGGGTCTCCGGGCGAGGTGATTGAGATGCCCATTGTGAGGGAAATTTATCTTGGTGTTCCGGCGAAGGAGGCAGTATGAGCGAGTATATTTTGCGTCTCGATGATGTTCATACCGACATTGCACAATACCAAATTCTCCACGGTATCACCATGAATATACAAGAAGGCGGTGTTTATGTATTGCTTGGCCGCAATGGTGCCGGGAAATCAACAACACTGCGAACCATTATGGGGCTTTGGAAGGCCCGGACAGGTGCTGTTGTGTTTCGCCATCACGATGTCACAAACCTGCACACTTCGGACATCGCCCGTTTGGGAATTGCCTACGTTCCAGAAAACATGGGCATCTTTGGCGGATTGACCGTAGCTGAAAACATGCGCCTTGCGAGCCACACCGGGGTGTTCGACAAAAACAGACTTGACCGGGTCTTTGATCTTTTTCCGGCGATGAAAACCTTCTGGGAAAAACCTGCCAGGGTCCTGTCTGGTGGCCAAAAACAAATGTTGGCGATTTCTCGCGCAATAATCGAGAAACGTGATTTGATCCTCATTGACGAGCCTACCAAGGGGCTGGCTCCGGCGATCATTCAGGCCATGATCGACGCATTTCGGGAAATTGCCAGAGAATCCACGATATTGCTTGTCGAACAGAATTTTCATTTTGCTTCTTCGCTGGGTCAAAACCTGTCGGTGATAGATGATGGCAGGATTGTTCACAGCGGCAGTATGCAGGAGTTGCTGGACGACAAGAACCTGCAAAACAGGCTTCTGAGCCTTTCACTGGAAGAGACAGGGTAGGGTGCATCATGGAAGACCGGAATTCAATCGGAAACATGTTTGAGCGGTTGGGTGGTGTGAACGCACTGCCCGTATTGTTGATGATCATCGCATTGCCGCTGGTCGGGTCATTTTCATCGTGGGTAACCCTGACGGTTGCCGGTTTGGCGATGGGCATGATGATTTTTCTGATGGCATCGGGATTGAGTTTGGTGTTCGGTTTGATGGACGTGTTGAATTTTGGTCATTCTGCCTTCATTTCATTTGGAGCGTTTATTGCCGCATCGGTGCTCGCGGCATTGTCAGCCTGGGTTGGTGCAGATTCAGTAACGCTGAATTTTCTTGCCCTTTTTGCCGCTATCAGTGCAGCAACCGTGTTCGGACTTGTCGCAGGTTTGCTGTTTGAACGGATCATCATCAAACCGGTTTACGCCGATCATTTGCGGCAAATTCTTATCACAATCGGGGCGCTGATCGTTTCCGAGCAGATTGTTCTGGCGGTTTGGGGCGGAAATCCGGTCGCTGTTCCGCGTCCGGCAATTCTGGAGGGTTCAATCATCATTGGCGATATTGCGATTGAAACCTATCGGATTTTTGCCTTCCTGCTTGGCTTGGCAGTTTTCATCATGCTCAGCGTTTTACTGAACCGGACCCGGCTTGGCCTGTTAATCCGCGCAGGCGTCGAGAACCGGGAAATGGTTGAAGCCCTGGGTTTCAAAATTGAACGCGTCTTTATCATGGTTTTCATGGTTGGTTCGGCGCTCGCAGCGATGGGCGGCTCAATGTGGGCGGGATATCAGGGACTGATCACCGGCGCGTTGGGCGCTGAGCTGATGATTCTTGTCTTCATTGTGGTGATTATAGGCGGGCTTGGTTCTGTTGAAGGCTCACTGTTGGGAGCGCTTCTGGTCGGTCTGCTGGGCAATTATGTGGCCTTTATTTTCCCCAAACTGTCGCTTGCATCAAACATGCTGCTGATGATGGCAATTTTGCTTTGGCGACCCTGGGGATTACGCCCGGCGGTAAAAGGGTGATGTGATGACAGCCAGTGATCTTGCTTCTGCTCCCAGCACGTTTCCGGCCCGTCACGGAAGGTTAATTGTCTACGCTATCGTCTTGGTGATTGGTATGGCACTGGCTTTTGCACCGTTCCTTTTTCAGGATGTGCGGTCCGGTCAGGTCGCCGCCCGGATTTGTATTTTCATCGTGCTGGCTGCAAGTTATGACTTGCTGATCGGGTACACAGGTATCGTTTCCTTTGCCCATACAATGTTCTTTGGGCTCGGGGCATACGGTACAGCGATTATGCTCAAGGTCATGGGGCCGGGTTGGGATGCAATATTGATTGGCGGTGGTGCAGGCATTGTTGCATCTGTTATCCTTGCTGTATTGATTGGCGTTCTTTCCCTTCGTGTAAAAGCCATTTTCTTTGCCATGGTCACGCTGGCTGCCGCATCGGTAATGATGGTGCTGGCTTCGCAGTTTTCAGATTTCACGGGTGGTGAGGACGGTATCGTCTACAAGGTGCCCGAGCTTTTCAAACCGGCAACGAAACTTTTTGTTGATGATGATGGCAAGGTGTTGCGCCTGTTTGGTGTGCGGATGAATGGAAAAATCGCCGCCTACTATTTTGTGTTTCTGTCTTGTTTTGTGCTGTTTGTCGGGTTGATGCGGGTGGTCCGGTCACCACTTGGGACCGTTCTGGAGGCAATCCGGGAGAATGAACTTCGAGCTGAAGCGATAGGTTATCGCGTGGTTGCCTATCGCACGGTGGTGTTTGTGCTGGCTGCAGTGATTGCCGCCACTGCAGGCATCGTTTGGGCTGTGTGGCTCAAATACACCGGACCAGAAACAACCTTGTCCTTCACAATCATGATCGACATTCTCCTGATGGTTGTGATCGGCGGCATGGGAACAATGGTAGGTGCCGTGGTTGGAGCAACTTTTCTTGTTTTGGCCCAATATTATCTGAAAGAACTGATGCATGTGGCTGCTGACGCAACAGGCAACCTGCCGCTCTTGCCCGAACTTCTGAACCCCGATCGCTGGCTGTTGTGGCTGGGTGTTCTGTTTATTTTGCTGGTTTATTTCTTTCCGGCGGGAATTGCAGGAACCTTGATGAAGAAAGGTATCATCAATGAATGAACGAAGTTCTCACTACGTAAAGGCCGGAAAGCATGAGATGCATGTCAGTGCATGGGGTAACAGAAACCATCCGGCAGTGGTGCTTTGGCACGGACTTGCCCGGACGGGAAGGGATTTTGACGAATTGGCTGTTGCCTTGAGCGCGGGCTATCTTGTTCTGGCACCCGATACATTGGGACGTGGGTTGTCTTCCTGGGCCGTCGACCCCGCCACAGATTATTCCTACGAAGCTTATGGCGAGCATGTAACCGCAATATTGGAGTTTTTCGGCGTGGGAAATTTTCGCTGGGTCGGCACGTCAATGGGCGGCCTGCTCGGGGTGCATATGGCCTCCGGGCCGATGAAAGATCGCATTTCACATCTTGTCGTGAATGACGTTGGCCCATGGATACCGCAGGAGGCGACCGGTCGCATTGCAGATTATGTTGGCAATCCGCCTGATTTTGCCACGATTGTTGAACTGGAAGAATGGCTCCGTGAAAACTACGCTCCGTTTGGAAAAAACACGGATGCGTTTTGGAGGCGCATGGCAAACCAGTCTTGCAGGCGCAAAGATGACGGGCGCATTACGGTTCACTATGACCCACAAATCGTTAGCCAGTTTACGGTGCACAAGGCTGATCTTGATTGCTGGCCGCAGTGGGACGGATTGGCGAAGAACGAAAACCTGAAAGTGATGCTTCTGAGAGGCGAAGATTCTGATGTTCTGCCCAAAAATGTTGCCGAGGAGATGTTGTCCCGGCTTCCTGCTGCCAAGTTTCATGAATTTGCAGAATGTGGACATGCGCCAACATTGGCGGATGAGGCCAGCGCCCAACTGATAAACGGATTCTTGGAAAGCTGACCGGTTTGCCTTCAACCGGTTTGTTGCAACCTTATCAGAAATTAGTCGCAAGCACCTTGAATATCCGAGGGTGCTGAAATATTCATGCGACTAACAAAGCCCGTTGTCCGGGTCGCGGGAAAATTGCGATGTCCGGATTGCGCAAAGAGCAACACCAATCCGTTGGAATTTTCATGAGCTTGTATACCGATTACCTAAGTGAAATAGAAACCAGAAAAGAACAGGGATTAAACCCCAAACCGGTAGAAGACGGCGACCTGGTTGCCGAAATTATTGAACACATCAAAGATGGCAGTAGCGAGCATCGTGAAGATTGTTTGAAGTTCTTCATCTACAATACATTGCCAGGCACAACGAGTGCGGCGGGTGTCAAGGCACAGTTCCTGAAGGAGATTATCCTTGGAGGTGCGGTGGTAGACGAAATTGTCCCCGATTATGCGTTTGAGTTGCTTTCACACATGAAGGGCGGCCCCTCCGTCGATGTACTGCTCGACCTTGCACTTGGCGAAGACGCAGCGATTGCGCAACAAGCCGCAGACGTACTGAAGACGCAGGTGTTTCTGTACGAGGCCGATACAGATCGTCTGGAAGCCGCTTTCAAGCAGGGCAATGCAACCGCCAAAGCCATTCTTGAGAGCTATGCGAATGCGGAGTTTTTCACCAAGCTTCCTGACATTGAAGAAGAGATCGAAGTCGTAACCTATGTCGCTGCAGAGGGAGATATTTCAACTGACTTGTTGTCGCCGGGCAATCAGGCCCATTCGCGGGCAGACCGCGAGTTGCACGGAAAGTGCATGATTTCAGAAAAGGCACAGGCTGAAATTGAAGCACTGAAACTGCAACATCCTGGCAAGCGGGTTATGCTGGTCGCTGAAAAGGGTACCATGGGAGTTGGTTCGTCCCGCATGTCCGGTGTCAACAATGTGGCGCTTTGGACCGGCAAACAGGCAAGCCCTTATGTTCCTTTTGTAAACATAGCTCCTGTCGTTGCAGGTACGAACGGTATTTCCCCGATTTTCCTGACCACGGTAGGTGTGACCGGCGGCATCGGTCTTGATTTGAAAAACTGGGTCAAAAAAACCGGGCCCGATGGCAAGCCGATCCTGAACAATGATGACAGTCCGGTGCTTGAACAAAAATACTCTGTGGAAACCGGCACGGTTTTCAAGATCAACACCAGAAAAAAGAAGCTGTTCAACGAAGCGGGCGATGAGGAACTTGTTGACGTTTCGCCTGCCTTTACACCACAGAAGGTCGAGTTCATGAAGGCCGGTGGCTCCTATGCCATTGTCTTTGGCAAGAAACTGCAAAGCTTTGCTGCTTCAACGCTGGGGATTGAAATGCCATTGGTGTTTGCCCCTTCGAAAGAGGTTTCGCGTGAGGGGCAGGGTCTCACTGCGGTTGAAAAAATCTTCAATCGTAATGCCGTCGGTACAACTCCGGGAAAAACCCTGTATGCGGGTTCTGATGTTCGAGTAAAGGTCAACATAGTTGGTTCGCAGGACACAACCGGCCTGATGACTTCGCAGGAATTGGAGGCGATGGCGGCGACCGTGATTTCTCCGACGGTTGATGGTGCATATCAATCCGGGTGTCACACTGCGTCCGTTTGGGACTTGAAGGCGCAGGCAAACATTCCAAAACTGATGAGTTTCATGAACCGGTTTGGCCTGATTACTGCCCGTGATCCAAAGGGCGTTTATCACGCCATGACCGATGTGATCCACAAGGTTCTAAATGATATAACCGTTGATGACTGGGATATCATTATCGGTGGTGACAGTCACACCCGCATGTCGAAAGGGGTGGCGTTTGGCGCAGACTCTGGGACAGTTGCACTTGCGCTGGCGACGGGTGAGGCGACCATGCCGATTCCTGAATCGGTCAAAGTGACCTTCAAAGGCAGTATGGCCGACCATATGGATTTCCGCGATGTGGTCCACGCAACACAGGCGCAGATGCTCAAGCAGCACGGCGACAATGTGTTCCAGGGCCGGGTGATTGAGGTTCATATTGGTACCCTGCTGGCCGATCAGGCGTTTACCTTCACCGACTGGACAGCAGAGATGAAGGCAAAGGCTTCGATCTGTATCTCCAACGACCAGACACTGATCGGTTCTCTGGAGCTTGCCAAGAGCCGGATACAGGTGATGGTCGACAAGGGAATGGACAATGCTGCCAAGACCCTGCAAGGCTTGATAGACAAGGCGGACCAGCGAATTGCCGAAATCACATCGGGAGAAAAACCCGCCCTGGCGCCAGATGAAAACGCCAGCTACTTTGCAGAAGTCGTTGTCGATTTGGACGAGATCAATGAACCGATGATTGCCGATCCGGACGTCAACAATGCGGAAGTGTCCAAGCGCTATACCCACGATACAATACGGCCCATCTCCTATTATCGCGGTGAGAAAAAGGTTGATCTTGGGTTCGTTGGATCGTGCATGGTTCACAAGGGCGACATGAAGATCGTTGCCCAGATGCTGAAGAACCTGGAAAAGTCTACCGACAAAGTGGAGTTCAAGGCCCCCCTGGTTGTGGCTGCACCGACCTACAATATCATCGACGAACTCAAGGAAGAAGGTGACTGGGCCATCCTCCAGAAATACTCAGGCTTTGAGTTTGATGATGCTGCACCCAAGAATGTTGCACGCACCGAGTATGAGAACATCCTTTATCTGGAACGACCAGGTTGTAACCTTTGCATGGGTAATCAGGAAAAGGCGGAAAAGGGTGACACGGTTCTGGCGACATCAACGCGTTTGTTTCAAGGCAGGGTTGTGGAAGACTCCGAGGAGAAAAAGGGAGAATCCCTGTTGGCATCCACGCCTGTTGTTGTTTTGTCTGCCATTCTTGGACGTACCCCGAACATGGACGAATACGAGGCGGCAGTGGAAGGCATAAACCTTACGAAGTTCGCACCGCCTGTACAAAAACCTCTTGATGCGAAATCGGTTCATTATTGATTTCTGATTGTACGGTTTTGAATTGGGAAACGTTTGAGATGTGTTCTGCGTGCGCAACGTGAATCCCTAATGCAGTTTACGAAACGTAGCGGTCTGGAGGCATTGGATGATTGACCTTTATTACTGGCCTACTCCCAATGGTTGGAAAGTCTCGATTGCCTTGGAAGAGATGGGACTGGACTACAACGTTGTTCCGCTTAACATTCATCGTGGTGAACAGTTTGGAGAAGCATTTCTCAAGATCAGCCCGAACAATCGTATGCCTGCAATTGTTGACAACGACCCGACCGACGGTGGCCAACCTGTTCCGGTTTTTGAGAGTGGCGCAATCCTGGTTTATTTGGCGGAAAAATCCGGCAAGTTCCTGCCCACCGACCTGAGGGGCAGGACAATGGTGATGGAATGGCTGATGTGGCAAATGGGCGGGATGGGCCCGATGTTCGGGCAGAACGGTCATTTCAAATTCTATGCACCCGAGCAGGTTCCCTATGCTCAGGAGCGTTACCATACAGAATCCCTTCGTCTCTACGGGGTACTGGACCGCCAGTTGGAGGAGCGCGAATACATTTGCGATGCTTATTCGATTGCGGACATGGCGTGTTGGCCTTGGGTCATTACCTACAAGAAACAGGGTGTTGACCTAGACCGTTTTCCTAATGTCAGGCGTTGGTATGATCATCTCAAAACACGCCCCGCCTTGCGGCGCGGCTACGAAGTTGGACGAGAGTTAGGACGGCCAACGGGTAAATGGGATGAGGAAGGCCGCAAGCACCTGACGGCCCATATTCGTTGACTGAACACCGATCCGGTATTTTGCCGCAATCAGGAATTCGGTGGTACAGGCACGCAATTTGGTGTGACCGGAAAATGCGGTTATGGTCGCGACTATTGTAAAGAGGCACTTCTTTTTAAGTGCAAACCAAAGACATGGCAGTGAGGCGATAGGATCCAGATGAGTACATTCGATGAAGACCTTTTTTTGAAAGGGTTGGAAAACAGAAAATCCACTCTCGGACCGGAATATGTCGAGAAAAACCTTGCGGCCGCAGATGATTTCACACGCCCTTTTCAGGAAGCGATGACGGCCTGGTGCTGGGGATTTGGTTGGGGCGATGAAGTAATAGATGCAAAAACACGATCAATGATGAATCTCGCCATGATCGGGGCACTTGGAAAAATGAATGAGTGGGAACTCCATTGTCGCGGGGCGTTGAACAACGGCGTTTCAAAGGAGGAAATTCGCGCTATCATTCATGTTGTCGGCATCTATTGCGGTGTGCCGCAGGCGGTGGAGTGCTTTCGGGCGGCGAAGAAAGTCATCGAGTCAGAATAGAATAACCAACGTCGGTCGAGGTTCGATCGAAACGGAACAAAAGTTCTTCCCGCGCAATTTGGCTTCCTGCATTGTTGTGGTGATGACATCATCGGAACAATAACTGGCTTGGGTATTCTTCGAAAAATTCATTGAACTGTCATAATCTGTTTACCGGTATTTAAAGCATGTGCGCGTAGATTTCAGGTAACCGGCAAGTGGGGTGCACTGTTTGGCAAGGCCTGTGTTTTGAAGTGACACAGCAGAAAACAGTCATCAGAACGTGATGGGTATGGGGCGCAAAAAGCACAAGATCACAAGACAATATCTTCGACTCCGTTACGGTTTTGCGATGTCGTTGATGTTGATCGTTGCGACAGTAAGCACGCTGCTTGGATCGTTGACAAGCAACAGATACCATGCAGTGACTTCCGATTTTCAAACCATCACGAAGCTGAGCGGGCAGGCGACTGATGCTTTGAACAAGGTTTATCAGCTTGCTTCGCTACCTTTGGATGAACGCGAGGATTATGCAGGGTCGGCAAGGCTTGCACTAAACTTGATGAAGAACTCGCTTACCGAATTGACCAGTTCTCCAAACTCACGGGAACGGGCACACCTGACAAGCCTGTTTGATCAAATCGCCAATGGTGCAACCATTATCGAAGCGCTGGTGGAAAGAGGTCATGTACTCGTTCGCAATATTGAGGAAGGCAAGGAGACGCAGGAACAGTTGTTTGCATTTTCCACCCTCGCAACAACGCAATTTTCACTTGTGATCAGCAAGCTTACCAATGACACTGCGAATGAGCAAAAGCGGCTCAGTGAGTTTTCCATGAGAACGACCTTTGCGGGCTCCACCATTCTTGTTGTTCTTGTTATCGGAACCGTTTTGCTGATCTTCTTCCCGTTGGAAAACAGGATTATGGTGGCACACAGTGCCCTTCGCCAGGCGCGTGAAAAGGCGATGTCTGCTGATCGTGCAAAAAGCGAGTTCCTGGCCAATATGAGTCATGAAATTCGCACTCCCATGAACGGAATCATGGGCATGGCGGAATTGCTGAAAAGTACTGAGCTGAACGCAAAGCAGAAGGGTTTTGCCGACATCATATACAGATCAGGGACTGCGCTGCTGACTGTTATAAATGACATATTGGATTTTTCGAAAATCGATGCCGGGCAGATGGTGCTGGTAGAAGACCGCTTTAATCTGCGCGAGATTGTTGAAGATGTCGCCACACTGATTTCGTCGCGGAGCATCAACAGCAACGTGGAAACGGTCGTTCGCTTTGATCCGAAGTTGCCGGAATTCTTCCGGGGCGATTCTGGAAGGATCAGGCAGGTTTTGACCAACCTTGCCGGGAATGCCGTCAAGTTTACCGAAGCAGGGTATGTGTTGATTGCGGTAAGCGGGGAACTTTGTGAGAACCGTGAACAAGCGAAACTGGTTTTCCGGGTCGAAGATACCGGCATTGGAATCCCCGAGGATCATCTGCAAGACATATTCGAAAAGTTTTCCCAGGTCGATGGTTCAGCAACCCGCAAACACGAGGGAACGGGACTGGGACTGTCGATTGCTTCGTCGCTGGTACAACTGATGCAGGGTCAAATTCAGGTGGAATCTGAAGTCGGGAAGGGTTCGAAGTTCCATTTTTCAATCAGTTTGCCTGTTGATTGTCCGGATGACCAAAGCATTTCGTTCCGCGAGAAATTTGACCGTGTGAAAGTTCTGGTGTTCGATCCGAACGAACTCTTGCGTGAAACCATAGAAGAGAAGCTGACCGCATGGGGGATGGATTGTGCCGGCACTTCAGATGTCGACGAAGCAATCCAGGTACTTCTTACAGCTCTTGAACTGGGTGGCGGCGTTGAATGTGTCATTGTGGGCAAGCCGGTATCAGGTGACGGAGCACAAAGACTGATTGATGCGATCGGAGGAAACCCGGTTTTGAAAGGCCTTCCGACAGTTGTGCTTACCGCAGGCGAAGATGACATGGTCGATCAGCATGATGATTTGTTGAGATATGAACAAATCACGAAGCCGGTTAATTCCATTATGCTTGTCCGGGCGATATGCGCTGCAATTGATTGCGACTGCAAAACGGAATCGGATGTACATGACAACCACGGCACGTCGTGCGAGACACATCAGACCTCGCAACTGGTGGCCTGACAAACACCTCTCCGCCTCCAACTCTAAATGTTACAAAAATTATTGAAATTAGAATAATTGTAACATATAATGGGATTGAGGAGAACTTCACATGTACGCACAGATGGTTAAGTCTACCGGCTTGGCGGTTAAGACGATTGATGAAATGTCGCCCGAAGAGAGAGCGTTTCAGGAACGGATTGACCGTGGCGAGAAGATTGAGCCCAAAGACTGGATGCCGGAAGGTTATCGCCAAACGTTGATCCGCCAGATCGGACAGCACGCCCATTCCGAAATTGTCGGGCAATTGCCGGAAGGCAATTGGATAACACGGGCACCGACCCTTGAGCGCAAGGCGAACCTCATCGCCAAAGTGCAGGATGAAGCGGGGCACGGGCTTTACTTGTATTGTGCTGCAGAAACCCTTGGTGTGAGCCGTGATGAGTTGTTGGAAATGCTGCACGACGGTCGCATGAAGTATTCGTCGATCTTCAACTATCCGACACTGAACTGGGCCGATATGGGCGCTGTTGGTTGGTTGGTTGATGGTGCCGCGATCATGAACCAGGTTCCATTGCAGCGCTGTTCCTATGGCCCTTATTCAAGGGCGATGATACGTATCTGCAAGGAAGAAAGTTTCCACCAGCGCCAAGGCTATCACATCATGCTGACCATGGCCAACGGCTCGCCGGAGCAAAAACGTATGGCGCAGGATGCGTTGAACCGCTTCTGGTACCCGTCGCTGATGATGTTTGGCCCCTCAGACAAAAATTCGGTGCATTCCGCACAATCGATGGCTTGGAAGATCAAGATCAACTCCAATGATGAATTGCGCCAGAAATTTGTCGACCAAACGGTGCCGCAAGCTGAGTTTTTGGGATTGACGGTGCCTGACGAGCACCTTTCCTGGAATGAGGAAACCGGTCACTATGATTTCTCTGAACCGGACTGGGAGGAGTTTTTTGCCGTGGTATCCGGTAATGGGCCATGCAATGAGGAACGGCTTGGCGCGCGCGTAAAAGCATGGGAGGACGGTGCATGGGTTCGCGAGGGAATGCTGGCCCATGCACGCAAACAAGCGGCGCGCAAGCAAGCCGCCGAATAGGTGCCATGTGAAGATTTATCGCGCCATGCCGATTCTTGAAGTAAACGATGTCGAAGCTGCGATGACGTTCTATCATCGCCTTGGGTTTGCGAACGGTAGTCTTTGGGGCGAACCGGCCAGTTTTGGTATTGCGCGGCGCGGTGATGTGACTTTGGGTCTTCGAAGACGGGAAGGCGATATTCCAATTCAGGAATACTGGGCTGCCTATATCTATGTCGAGGACGCGACCGCATTGCACGAGGAATTCACAAAAGCCGGTCTGAACCCAAGTGAGCTTAATCGCCCGACTGACTACAGATGTATCGATTTTGATATTGTCGATCCACATGGCCATCGTCTGGCGTTCGGTCAGGATCTTGAACCAACAAAAGTCCCGGGGTTGGGAAAGAACGAAGGAGCAGAATAATGTCAAACGAGTGGCCCCTGTGGGAGATTTTTATCCGTGGTCAGCACGGAATGAGCCATCGACATGTCGGGTCGCTACACGCGCCCGATGCCGAACGTGCGATAAAAAATGCAAGGGACGTTTACACCCGTCGTAATGAGGGCGTCAGCATTTGGGTTGTCGAAGCTTCCCATATTTCTGCCTCCAGTCCGTCCGACAAGGGGCCGCTTTTCGATCCCTCGCGCGACAAGGTTTACCGACACCCGACTTTCTATGACATTCCCGAAGAAGCGGGGAACATGTGATGTCGACAGAACGTGATCACCTGTTCCAGTTTCTCCTGCGCCAGGGTGACAATGCGCTTGTGCTTGGTCACAGAGTGTCGGAATGGTGCGGCAAGAGCCCGGTATTGGAAGAGGACATTGCACTTGCCAATACCGCACTGGACCTGATTGGCCAAACCCAGCTTTGGCTTGGTTATGCCGCTGAAGTCGATGGGAACGGAAAATCCGCCAATGACCTGGCCTTTTTGCGCGACGCGGCGGATTTCAGGAATGCGTTGATGCTTGAGGTTCCCAACGAGGATTTTGGACGCACCATGATGCGCCATTTTTTGTTTGACGCCTTTCAGGTGCCATGGCTTGAAACCCTTCGGGAGTCTGCTGATGAGCGTGTCGCAGAGATAGCGCAAAAATCGGTTAAGGAAGCGATCTATCATCTTGAGCGTTCGCAGGACACGGTTGTTGCGCTGGGCGACGGGACGGAAGAGAGTAATTTGAAGATGCAGACGGCCCTCGATTTTCTGTGGCCGTATGTGGGCGAACTTTTCGCAGATGATGAAATTGACAAGGCAATGGACAAGGTCGGCATTGCCCCCTTGCCTTCAACCATCCGTCCGGCTTGGGATGCGATTGTTGCGAACACATTTCGTGAAGCGCTTTTGAATACACCGGATAGCCATTTCGCCCATTCCGGTGGCCGCAATGGCGAGAGGCATACCGAACATCTGGGTCATATGCTTTCGGCCATGCAAGTGTTGCAACGGTCCTATCCGGGTGTGAACTGGTAGGACGAAGATGGTATCCAATGAACAAATCTGGTCTTGGCTGGATACCGTTCCGGACCCGGAGATTCCTGTAATTTCCGTTGTTGATTTGGGAGTTGTCCGTGATGTCCATGTTGATGAGGACAAGGTGCAGGTGACGATTACCCCAACCTACACCGGTTGTCCGGCGATGAGCGTTATTGCCCTCGACATTGAAACAAAACTGCTGCAATGCGGCGTTACGAATGTTGAGCTGACGACGCAAATTGCACCTGCGTGGACCACTGACTGGTTGAGCGAGAAGGGGCGTTCGCGTCTTGAGGCGTTTGGTATTGCCCCACCCCAAGCAGCCGGCGGGCCGGACCGATGTCCGCATTGCAAGTCGACCAATGTGGAGAAGGTCAGCCAGTTTGGATCAACCCCGTGTAAGGCCCAATGGCGCTGCGCAGACTGCCTTGAACCATTCGACTATTTCAAGTGTATCTAAGGAAACATATTCATGGCCCAGTTTCACACTGTCACTGTTACCGGATTGCAAAAAACCATACGCGACGCTGTGGTTGTTACCTTGAAACCGGAAGAGGGAGATGCGTTCGAGTTTATTCCCGGGCAGTATCTTACCTTTAAACGCGATTTCGAAGGAGAGGAATTGCGAAGGTCTTACTCCATCTGCTCGGGCAAGGAAAATGGGTCATTGCAGGTCGGCATCAAACGTGTTGACGGCGGGGCGTTTTCAACATGGGCCAATACCGAACTGCAGGTCGGGGACAAGCTGGACGTCATGGCGCCGATGGGTAATTTCTATTCCCAAAGTGAAACCGATGACCCGCATTATCTGGGCTTTGCAGCAGGTTCCGGGATCACACCGGTTCTGTCAATTCTGAGAAGCGTATTGGCAAGCCACGAAACCGCGCGTTTTACATTGGTCTATGCCAATCGAAACACGAGTTCGATCATGTTCCGCGAAGAACTGGAAGACTTGAAGAATGCGTATATGGGTCGTTTCAATCTCATTCACGTCCTCAATGACGGAAGTCAGGAAATCGATCTGTTCAGTGGGCGCGTGGATGCTCAGAAATGTGCGGAACTGTTTGAAAACTGGATCGATCTTAAATCGGTCAGCATTGCTTTTATCTGTGGACCTGAACAGATGATGCATACGATATCAGACTCCCTGCTGGAACATGGCCTGGACAAGAAGCAAATCCGTTACGAATTGTTTGGCAGTAGCCAACCGGGGCGTTTGAAGCAAAAGGCACCGGTAATTGGCAATGCAAACACCGGAACACAGGGGCGTGTTACATTGAACGGTGTTAGTCAAACACTGGACATAGCGGCTGATGTTTCTTTGCTGGAAGCAGCATTGAAAGCCAATCTTGACGCGCCTCACGCTTGCAAGGCTGGCGTGTGTTCTACGTGCAAGTGCAAAATCGTCAAAGGCGAAGTGGAGATGATGGCCAACCATGCATTGGAAGACTATGAAGTCGAGGCGGGGTTTGTTCTTTCCTGCCAGAGTTATCCCGTTACCGAAACGGTTGAATGGGACTACGATCCGGCTGGTCACTGAGTATACGGCCTAGTTTCTCGCAAGTCCGTTGAGGCTCAATTCGCTCACTACCTTGGCGTACTCCTTGCGTCGCTCAAGATCAGCACTGGTGTTCCACATGTAGAACCAGTTCAACATCCCGAAAATTGACATGGTAACGTCTCGCAGACGTTTGTCATTTCCTGAAAAAAAGGCCGGTGCAATGTCTTCGATGACCGCGCTTACAAAACCAACCAGCTTGCGCTGGTGTTCCTTTAATACCTGTTGCCTGTTTTCATCCAGCAAAGGCAATCCTTCGGTTTGAATTTTGTGCTCATGATCGACGCCGTCATAGGCGATCAGGATTTCAAGTATGGTTCGTTCGAGACGCTCTGCAGCGCCGAGGCCTTTGAAATCAAGCGAAGTAACGCGTTCTGTCAGACCGGAAAGATATTGATCCAGAATATCAAAAATCAGGGCATCTTTGCCATCATAGTAGTGATAGATGTTGGCTTTGGAGATGCCACAGCGCTCGGCAACCTGATTCATTGATGCCCGGGTGATACCCTCATCTGCGAACACTTCGGCGGCCTTCTTGAGAATTCTCCGGCGCTTGTCATCGTGATCTTTTGCGATGGTGCGAACCAAGACAGCTACTCCTTGGGGCGGTTATCCACCACGCGGCGTGCTTTGCCCTGTGAACGTTCCACGGAGCCTGGTGCTCCCACATGTACTTTTGCGGACACGCCGACGACATCCTTGATTTTCTTTCCAAGCAGATTGGCAGTGGCGTTTCTGTCATCGTCGCCAGTAGCCTGCGGTGTTGCTTCTACCATAATTGACATCGCGTCCATCCGACCTTCCCTTGTCAGTTCGATCTGGAAATAGGGTGCGAGCTTGTCGATGGAAAGGACCTGCTCCTCAATCTGGGTAGGGAATACATTGACCCCGCGCAGAATGATCATGTCATCTGACCTGCCGGTAATCTTTTCCATGCGGCGCATTGATCGGGCGGTTCCGGGCAGCAAGCGGGTCAGATCGCGTGTGCGATAACGCACCATTGGCAAACCCTCCTTGGTGAGGGTTGTAAAGACCAGTTCGCCCATTTCGCCATCGGGAAGAACCTCGCCGGTTTCCGGGTCAATGATCTCCGGATAAAAGTGATCCTCCCAAATGTGCAGGCCATCTTTGGTTTCGACGCATTCATTGGCAACGCCCGGTCCCATAATTTCGGAAAGTCCGTAGATGTCGACAGCGTGCATATCAAACGCTGCTTCCACTTCCTCGCGCATCGAATTGGTCCAGGGTTCAGCCCCGAAGATGCCAACGTCAAGTGAGCAGTCGCGAGGGTCGATCCCAGCCTTGTGATACTGCTCGAGTATGTTGAGCATATAGGAAGGGGTTACCATGATGGTTCCGGGTTTGAAATCCTCGATCAACATGACTTGCCGTTCGGTCATGCCACCTGAGACCGGGACGACGGTGCAACCCAGTTTCTCCGCGCCGTAATGGGCACCCAATCCGCCTGTGAAAAGGCCATAGCCATAGGCGACATGCACGATGTCGCCGGGTTTGGTTCCGCTTGCCCGCATCGAACGGGCGACCAGCTCGGCCCACATATCGATGTCGTTTTGCGTGTAACCTACAACGGTAGGTTTGCCGGTCGTCCCGGAAGAAGCGTGAAGACGCACGATTTGCTCACGAGGAACGGCAAACAGGCCAAACGGGTAGTTGTCACGCAAATCTGCCTTATAGGTAAAAGGAAATTTTGAAAGATCTGAAGGCGAATTCAGATCATCCGGATGTACACCATGTTCCTCAAACCGCTGTTTGTACATGGGTACATTTTCGTAAGCGTGCTGCAACGACCATTTGAGCCGGTCAAACTGAAGGCTTTTTATTTCGTCGACCGAAGCGATTTCGATAGGGTCTAATGTGCTTTTTTCTGGCGTCAGATTTTTCATCGGGAAGTCCTATTCTTCAAAATGCTGCCCACTAATAATTCGCGAGCAGCCCCTGAATTTTGCAATCAATGTTCCGGCCTGGTTGGTGACGTCCACGTCGGTTATGCCGTTTTTGCCGTTCAGGTTCACCTCGGTTGCGACCGCTGTCAGCCGGTCACCCAATTGGGCCGGTGCATCGAAAGAGATATAGACATGCTGAGCCACAGCAGACCGGTTGTGGCTGTTGCAGGCAAACGCAAACGCACTGTCTGCGAGCGTAAAAATGATGCCGCCGTGGCACATTCCAATACCGTTGGTGTGGTGTTTTTCGACCGACATGGACAGGACTGCCTTTCCCTTGTCCATCTCGTCAATCTTCATACCAATCCATTTGCTGGCATCGTCACTTTCCCACAAGGCAGCGGCAGATTTTTCGGCGCGTTCTTTTGGGGTCATTTCTGTTTGCCTGTGAAATTTGGGGGCCGTTTGTTAAGGAAGGCCGAAACGCCTTCAGCATAATCAGGCGTTTCCCCGCATGTTTTTTGATGCGCCGCTTCGACTTCCAGTTGTGCATCGAGCGAATTTGCATGGGCTGCATGAATGCTCTTTTTGATTAGTGAGTAACCGATGGTCGGTCCCACAGAGAAACTTTCTGCCATTGTACGGGCCGCATTCATCAGGTCCCCTTCCGGCAGGCACTTCCAGACCAGTCCCCATTCCTCCGCCGTTTTTGCTGAAAGCGGTTCTGCGGTCAGAGCAAGCGCCATCGCCCGTTTTTCACCCAGCAATTTGGTCAGGTGCCAACTTCCACCAGCATCTGGCGACAAACCGACTTTGGAGAATGACTGAATGAATTTTGCGTTTTCCGATGCCAATACAATGTCGCAGGCCAGCGCCACATTTGCGCCTGCTCCTGCAGCAACGCCGTTGACGGCGCAGATTACCGGTGCCTCAATAGAGCGGATCAACCGGACCAACGGGTTGTAGAATGTGGTGAGCGTTTTGCTCAGATCCGGCTTTCCTTCCATTTTTGCAGGATCGCGGTCGCCAAGATCCTGACCAGCGCAAAACCCGCGACCGGCGCCGGTTAGCAGGATGGCTCTCTTGCCATCCCTTTTTGCCGTTTCCAACGTTTCACGAAGCGCCATATGCATTTCGTCGTTGAAGCTGTTAAGTTTGTCGGGACGATTGAGGGTAATCTCAACCCAGTCGCCGTAATCGTTGACTAGAATGGACACGAACAACCCTCCTCCTTGATTTTCAGTGTCTGCTACTTTAATGCTTTATTACATAAACCGACCAGTAGGTCAATTAATGGAATAGCGCGACGAGAGGCTTTTCTGTTGTACTTTGGAGGAGGGAAGAATGGGTATTCAGGAGATTTCCAGTTTTGCAGCGGGTGAGTGGGTCCTGCCGGATGCAAACGCGCGGACTATTGAATCTGCTATTGATGGCGAAGTCATTGCCCGGGCGGGCAATTCCAACCTTGATGTCCTGGCCATGCTCGAATACGGGCGGACGGTTGGTGGTGCCAATCTGCGCAACCTAACGTTTCACCAACGCGCTGCCATGCTCAAGGCTCTGGCAGGATTGTTGAACGAAAGAAAACAGGAACTCTACGATATTTCGTACACCACCGGTGCTACGCTGAAGGATCATTTGGTTGATGTGGATGGCGGTATTGGAACGCTATTTGTTTATGCTTCAAAAGGGCGGAGAGAACTGCCAGACAGTCAGGTGTATCTGGATGGAAATCTGGAGGTTTTATCCAAGTCGGGAAGCTTTGCCGGACAGCATATCTGTACGCCCATGCAGGGCGTTGCCGTTCATATCAATGCATTCAATTTCCCGGTCTGGGGGATGCTTGAAAAACTGGCGCCTACGTTTCTTGCCGGTGTTCCGGCGATTGTGAAACCCGCCACTGCGACCTGCTATGTCACCGAAGCATGTGTGCGGATAATGCTGGACAGTGGAATTTTACCTGAAGGTACGCTGCAATTGGTTTGCGGCGGGATCGGGTCAATGCTGGACCATGTCGGTTCACAGGACGTTGTCACGTTTACCGGTTCTGCAGATACAGCTTTGGTGTTGCGCTCAAATCCCAACATATTAAAAAACTCTGTACGGTTTTCCGCAGAGCAGGACAGTTTGAACGCAACAATTCTTGGAACGGATGCGGCCCCTGGCACGCCCGAATTTGATCTCTGCGCCAAAGAGATCGTGCGTGAAATGACCGTAAAGGCTGGACAAAAATGTACCGCCATTCGCCGGATTATTGTTCCTGAAACCCATGTCGAAACCATGTCGAAAACCCTTGCCGACATGCTGGGCAAGATCCAGATCGGCGATCCACGTCTTGATACCACGCGCATGGGTGCGCTGGTTTCGAACAGCCACAAGCAGGATGTGCTGGCCAGTGTGTCCGAGATTGGGCGCGAAGCGATCAGAATTTCGGGTGATCCGGACGATTTTGATGTTGATGGCGCCAGTGGAACCAAGGGAGCTTTTGTTCCTCCCATCTTGTTTCATTGCGAAAACCCTGACACTGCAGAAGCAGTGCACCGCGTCGAGGCGTTTGGCCCCGTGTCAACTTTGATGGGCTACCGCGATACCGACCATGCCATCGAACTCGCCAATCGCGGGCAGGGCAGTTTGGTTGCCTCGGTAATAACGCATGACAACGGGTTCGCACGCGATGTGGCGATTGGGGCTGCGGCATATCATGGCCGGCTTTATTATAACAACCGCGAGTCCATGCAGGACAGCACGGGTCATGGTGCCCCGCTTCCCCACATGGTTCATGGTGGCCCAGGTCGCGCCGGCGGTGGGGAAGAACTTGGTGGCATTCGTGCGGTCATGCATTTTATGCAACGTACAGCGATACAGGGAAGCCCCGAAATTTTGAGCGCGATCGGCGGAAAATGGGTGCCGGGTGCTGCCGAGAAACACACACCTTCCCATCCCTTTACGAAAACCTATAACCAACTGGAGATTGGAGAGACGCTTCACACTGAAAGCCGTACCATCACGATGGATGACATTGAGCATTTCGCTGAGTTTACCGGCGATACGTTTTATGCCCATCTGGATGAAGATGCTGCAAAGCGTAATCCGTTCTTTCCCGGTCGTGTTGCACACGGCTACCTGCTGTTGAGTTTTGCGGCGGGTTTGTTTGTTGAACCCAATGAGGGACCTGTGCTGGCCAATACCGGGCTTGACAATCTGCGCTTTGTCAAACCGGTTTCTCCGGGCGATACGATCAAGGTTCGACTGAGTGTGAAACAAAAGACACCTGCGGGCAAGGAGTATGGCGAGGTTAGGTGGCATGTTACCTTGACCAATCAGGATGACGAACCTGTGGCCGAATATGAGTTGTTGACGATGAACGCCTTTGAAAAATAGGCGTGGATGCAGCTGGTCTCCAACGTTGGAGAAGCGGGTGAAGCATGGTAATCAGTTGATTGCTATGGGTTTCCTTCTTCGCAGGTAAACATGGAACCGCAACATCTGTCCGCAAGGAACCAAATCGAAGCGCTCGCTGCATTGGATAACATCAAGGTATGGTCGTTGATTGCCACGATATTTGGCGACTTGACCAAGGGCGATTTGACCAGCCTGAGTGGACGCCAAATCCGCCAGATTACCGGCCCGATGGGGGTCAAGCCTGAAGCGCTTCGTGTTGCGTTGCACCGCTTGCGCAAGGACAAGTGGATTGAGACACGCAAGGCAGGCCGCGAAACGCTCTACAGTTTGACCCCTGATGCCATGCGTGAAACTGTACGTGTTCATGACGATGTCTACCGTGAAGGGAGCAAATACCGGTCCGAATGGTGGTTGCAGATCCAGCCGTGCGAAGGTGAAACTGCAAATGCCGGTTTCGGTATTTCACCTGACACATTTCTTGTTCCATCGGAATTGCTCAAACAATCTGTCCAGACGATCACCGTTCCGGTGGACCTGACAACATTGCCTGCGTGGGTCGATGAAAGGATTGTTCCGGTTTCGTCGCGGGAGGCTGCGGCGTTGCTTGCCGATACGTTGCCTGATGGGAGGGCTAGATCGAAGATCGCCTCAGACCTTGAAAATTCGATTGCACGTATCCTGGTCGTGCACCATTGGCGAAAGCTGGCGTTGCGCAGGACGACGTGGTTCCATATTGCACGTTACCCATCTGGTTCACTCGCCAGATGCCAGGAAAATGTATGCAGTTTCTTTGCGCGGCACGAGCCGTTGCAGGCAAGGTTTTTTGATTGATCGAACCATTCCGGCTTGGTTTGTTTTACTGCAGTCCGAGATTAATCATCAGTGCAGGGTCACGGTTCGCAACGTCTTTCCTGACATGGTGTGTTCCAGCTTTGTCAGACCAGGTTGTGAGGTAGGTGATGTACAGTCCGAGCGGCTTTTTCAGCACCATACTCCCAAAGGTTGGCAAGTTCTCTTTTGCCAATGAAGCAAATGCGGAATTGGGCTTCCAGTTTTTCGGAACCTTCATCCCGATTGATTTTCCTTCGATTGCATCAGTTGCAGGTGGTTTGGCTTCCAATACAAGTCTCGCAAGTTCAGGGTTCTGACTGTCCCGTTCGAACCCGAGCAGGTTTCCGTAAAATGCGGGCAGGTCAGTGGGCGCCTCGATCCCAAAGAAACCGACAGTCTCGCCATCGAGCACCAACCGCCCCATGCCATCGGCAAGATTGATGTAAAGATGGTTCGGACCAAGGTTTCGGTTTTGCCAACGGCGACGCTCCAGATTGACCAGTATCTGGTTCATGTATTGCTTCAGCGGTACCGCCATGAAGGCGAGCGTCGCGCGATCAATTTCTCCGCTTTGAGGCAAGCCATGTCGTTGCTGATAGCTTTTTACCGCGTTTTGCAGTTTTACTCCAAGAGTGTTGTCGCCCGTCATTTGGTTGGGTGCAAGATCCTGCGACAGCGCCAGCAGGACACGTATCTTCTTGATGCGCGGGTCTGTTTTGCCTGCACCAATCGGTTTGCCATCTGCAGCAATCTGTGGCCAGTTTCCGGCGCGCTCGATCCGCACCAGTTCCAGAAATTTTGCAATCAGGCGAAAATAGCGTTCGTCTGGTGTCAGAAACAACTTCGCCATATTCCGGAAATTGCCAGCTTCCGCTGCGCCTTTCACAAGCGCATCTGCCGTCGTGAGTACAGGTTCAACGAGGTTTTTTCCAAATCCGCTGGAAGGGTTGGCATGACCGTTTTTCAGGTCTGCAGAGTAGTCAATAAACGCAGCTGAAAAAAGCAGGTCGAGTTTGGCAAGTTCTGTTGGAGCGGTTTGGGAAACCAGTTTATCGAGTGTTTCCGTGCGGTAGAACGATGGTGACAACCCATGCAGTTTTGAGCGCTTCAGCTCTTGCAACAGTGCCTTTCCTTTGGATTTTGGACCATCATCCCTAACCCATATGGGCTTGAAATTCCGTGTGGCATAAAACACTTTGACCTGATCGAAATCTTGTTCGAGAGTCGATGCAATTGCGGCATCACGGGTTTCAAGCAATTCCTTGATCTTTGCAGCAACGGCTTCATTGTTTGTTGCGTTGGCGGTGGTTGCTGCTACCAAGCAGAATATGAAGACAAAGGCGGAGCAGACTCTTTGAAACATGTCAGATTATTCCCAGACCAACCTGCACCTGAAGGGCTTCGGCGGTTGGATCAAAAACCACATTGATGTTGTCTCCGTTCGATGGAGGCGAAGCACCGCCAAAGATGACAGATTCAGTGCCGCCAGAACCGTCATCCATGTTCAAAACCAATGTGCTTCCGTTCATGGAAAATGTCAGATCAGCATCCGGATTGTTGGGATCAAATGCCGGATCGACCACACCTGCGATGTCGATGTAGTCGTTCAACACATCAAAATCGAGTATGGTATCGGTTGAACCGGAAGAAAGAACAAACACATCGGAACCCGCACCACCAGTCAATAAATCATCCGCATTGCTGCCGAAAACGATGTCGTCACCATCCAACCCGTTGATGTCGTCAACCAAATTTGAACCAGTCAAAACGTCGTTGCCGTTGGTGCCTGTAAACGCCACGGCACCGAGAACCTCGTTGATCGCGGGAATGTTGATCGTTGAGGTAACGGTTGCGCTGTTCGCATCGCCATCGTTCAATACCCATTCTATGGTGCGGGTCTCAGCAGTGGCTGGAAGATCGGATGTATTGTAGGTCACCGATGCAAGGGCGCTCTGATACTGTGCCGCTGTCGCTGACCCGTTGAGTGTCAGTATACCCGTTGTATTGTCATAGCTTCCGGTTATTCCGTTCTGATTCACAAAACTGAGGAGGTCACCATCGCCACTGGTAAAGCCCTGTATGGTAACAGTCGCGCCTGTCATCTGGTCGTTTGTATCAACATCTGTTGCGCTTAGTGTTGGCTCGATTCTCTGTGCCCCAATGCCATGCTGGAAGTTCAGTGTCCCGCCAGCGGAAACGACTGGGGCATCATTGTGGCCTTCTACCGTCACGTGTTACGGTCGCTGTGCCGTTGCCACCATTGCCGTCCGAGATGGTGTAAGTGAACGTGTCGGTCAAGGTTTGACCTGCTGCAAGAGCCTGAATGTTGGCAGCGGTCGTTGGATCATATGAAATGGTTCCGCCACCGGTGGCCAGTGTTACGCTTGCACCTTCGGTGCTGGTTGCATTCACAGCGGTAATTGAAATTGAATGCCCATCAGCGTCATTGTCATTTGCCAAAAGAGTGGAGGCTTGAATGATTTGAGAAGTGTCCTCTCCGGTAAATGTTGTTGGGGCTGCAACGTCCAACAGCATGTTGCCAAACAGGTTTGCCGTTTCAGTTTGTGAACTCAAAAAGCCGGGATAGAACAGGGCGGAAATAATGTCCCCGTCCGCATTGCGCGCACATTAAATTACTATTGGTGATAAGTCAGTAGCCAATAGAGTTGCGCCGCCGGCGAGTGGTGCGCTACCCATTGTTAACCAAATTCTGAGTGTTGAAGTCGTGGCGATATTGATCCGCTAAAAATGGCATCGCCGGGCAGTTGGGCAACCAGGTTGCCGGTCGGCACCGTTGCTGGTACCGCTTCCGATTTTGGAAGAGCAGCGGTAATATTGCCCGCCAATCGCTTCAGGGCGTCATGTTGCATGGGCTGCTGTAACAAGCCCGCCGCCGCCATCCACATACTGTTTCAGCAGATTGCCAATCAAGGTTGCATCGCCAAATGCGACGTTAGACCAGGTCAGTACAGTTTCATATCCGTCAAACGCCAGTTCCAGCGGGCTTGCGCCTGGCTGACCGTTACGGGCGTCCAGACATGTCGATAACTGTCGAAAACTCCCAGTGATGCCAGTCCTGTTTGAGCAGAAGTTAGCCGGTCGTTGTTGGTGCCCACGTATTCGAGGTGATAATCGGCCGCGAGAATGAGCACATCGGGCAACTCGTCAAGGCTGTCATTGTTTGCCACCGGTGCAGTGTTGTCATCAACGCCATCAACGACCAGTGTTGCAGTGTTGGCAGTGCCTGTGGTTCCGTCAGAAACATCATAGCTTACGGTTACGGTGCGGCTGTCACCAGTGTTGAGTGCTACGCCAAACTGGTTTGGGTCTATGTCAATGGTGCCATCATTGTTGTTTGTAAACACAACTGCGTTGCCCAGATTGTCCTGCGCCGAAATGTTCGTTGCAGAAAGCGTAGTGTTGCTGTCGATATCGGTTTGCCCACCGGCCAGCAAGTCGATTGTCTGAACTGCATCATCTTCGGTCACCGTTCCCGCGCTGATTGCGGTTACTTGCGGTGCATCATTGTGGCCGTTGATTGTGATGGTGAAGGATTCGGTTACTGTATCACTTCCGGAAACCACGTTATAGGTGACATCAAAGATACCCGTTTCACCTGCATTCAGAGAATCATAATTGCCGGTTTCTACCACCACCTTGGTGCCATTGCCGGTTCCCTGAACCACAAACGGTGCAGCATTTGTTGTGTCGCTGTTTGTATTGGCAGTGATGAAGACGTTGCCTTCATCAACACTCGGTGTTTCACCACTGTCCACATCCGATGCTGTGAAAAAGTTCGCTATGACAAACTCAACATTGGTTGTTATGCCAGTATTTCCCTCGTTGATGGCAACAGGATCGGCAAGTGTGGTGACGGTTGGCGCATCGTTTACGCCGTTGATTGTGATCGTCACCGTTTCTGTATCGCTGTTGTTTGCCGCACCGGAATCATCGGTAACGGTAACGTCGAACTTTACGTCAATGGTTTCTCCAGCAGCCAGGAATTGCACCTCGGAATTGCTGATGGTGTAGTCCCATTGACCCGGAGTTGAAACATCGAATGTTCCGCTGGTCAGGGCGGTAATCTGGGCGCTTGAAAGACTTCCGCCGGACCAGTTCGGCGTACCGTTTAACAATGCGGTCACGGTATGGGTGTCAGCGCCATCAATATCATTAATGGTCACGGACCCATTTGCAGAAAGGTCAGGTGTGGTTGCGTCCTCTGTAATTGATCCGGTGCTGTCGACCGTCAGTTCCGGCGCATCATTGCTGCCGGTAATTGTAATGGTGACCGTTTGCGTATCGGTATTGTTTGCAGCACCGGAATCGTCGGTAACCGTCACATCAAAACTCAAGGTTGTCGTTTCACCTTCGCCAATGCCTTGAAGATCCGTTTGGGCAATCTCAAACGTCCACTCGCTGTTCGTCACAGAAAATGCTGCTTCCAGTGCAGTCAGGACTGCCGATGGAATTATGCCTGCACTCCAAGTCGCATCATTGTTGTAGGAAGCCGTAACCGTGTGGGTATCGGTAACGTCCACATCGGTAAACGAAATCGCGCCTGTAACTTTTTCAGTCGCGGTATTGTTGGCATCTTCCGTCACTGATCCGGCCAATACAGTGGTCAGTTCCGGTACATCATTGGTGCCGGTGATGGTGACATCGACATCGCGGGTCTGGGTGTCGCCCTCATTGTCGGTAAAGGTGATGGTGTAAGTCTCGGTGATGGTGTCGCCCGCGCCCAGGAACTGGACATCGGCAGTGGCCACGGCAAAGTCCCAGGTGATGATGCCGCCGGTTCCCGTTCCCGTCCGGGTGGTATCGGTGGTGACCGAAGCGGTGAGGGTTCCCAATTGTCCGCCGCCATGGGTGGTGGTCTTGAAGGCCGCCGAGGCAGTGTGGACATCACTCAGGTCGACATCGTCAAAGGCAAGGGTTCCGGTGTCGGTGAGATCGCCGGAGGTGACCGCCACATCCTCGGTGACGGCCCCGACCAGATCGGTCGTGCCAACCACCATCACATCATTGGTACCGGTGATGGTGACATCGACATCGCGGGTCTGGGTGTCGCCCTCATTGTCGGTAAAGGTGATGGTGTAAGTCTCGGTGATGGTGTCGCCCGCGCCCAGGAACTGGACATCGGCAGTGGCCACGGCAAAGTCCCAGGTGATGATGCCGCCGGTTCCCGTTCCCGTCCCGGTTCCGGTGGTATCGGTGGTGACCGAAGCGGTGAGGGTTCCCAATTGTCCGCCGCCATGGGTGGTGGTCTTGAAGGCCGCCGAGGCAGTGTGGACATCACTCAGGTCGACATCGTCAAAGGCAAGGGTTCCGGTGTCGGTGAGATCGCCGGAGGTGACCGCCACATCCTCGGTGACGGCCCCGACCAGATCGGTTGCGCCAACCACCATCACATCATTGGTGCCGGTGATGGTGACATCGACATCGCGGGTCTGGGTGTCGCCCTCATTGTCGGTAAAGGTGATGGTGTAAGTCTCGGTGATGGTGTCGCCCGCGCCCAGGAACTGGACATCGGCAGTGGCCACGGCAAAGTCCCAGGTGATGATGCCGCCGGTTCCCGTTCCCGTCCCGGTTCCGGTGGTATCGGTGGTGACCGAAGCGGTGAGGGTTCCCAATTGTCCGCCGCCATGGGTGGTGGTCTTGAAGGCCGCCGAGGCAGTGTGGACATCACTCAGGTCGACATCGTCAAAGGCAAGGGTTCCGGTGTCGGTGAGATCGCCGGAGGTGACCGCCACATCCTCGGTGACGGCCCCGACCAGATCGGTCGTGCCAACCACCATCACATCATTGGTACCGGTGATGGTGACATCGACATCGCGGGTCTGGGTGTCGCCCTCATTGTCGGTAAAGGTGATGGTGTAAGTCTCGGTGATGGTGTCGCCCGCGCCCAGGAACTGGACATCGGCAGTGGCCACGGCAAAGTCCCAGGTGATGATGCCGCCGGTTCCCGTTCCCGGTCCCGGTTCCAATCGTGGTATCGGTGGTGACCGAAGCGGTGAGGGTTCCCAATTGTCCGCCGCCATGGGTGGTGGTCTTGAAGGACGCCGAGGCATTGTGGACATCACTCAGGTCGACATCGTCAAAGGCAAGGGTTCCGGTGTCGGTGAGATCGCCGGAGGTGACCGCCACATCCTCGGTGACGGCCCCGACCAGATCGGTTGCGCCAACCACCATCACATCATTGGTGCCGGTGATGGTGACATCGACATCGCGGGTCTGGGTGTCGCCCTCATTGTCGGTAAAGGTGATGGTGTAAGTCTCGGTGATGGTGTCGCCCGCGCCCAGGAACTGGACATCGGCAGTGGCCACGGCAAAGTCCCAGGTGATGATGCCGCCGGTTCCCGTTCCCGTCCCGGTGGTATCGGTGGTGACCGAAGCGGTGAGGGTTCCCAATTGTCCGCCGCCATGGGTGGTGGTCTTGAAGGACGCCGAGGCATTGTGGACATCACTCAGGTCGACATCGTCAAAGGCAAGGGTTCCGGTGTCGGTGAGATCGCCGGAGGTGACCGCCACATCCTCGGTGACGGCCCCGACCAGATCGGTCGCGCCAACCACCATCACATCATTGGTACCGGTGATGGTAATGGTCACGTTTTGCGTTACGGAAGCTGGCTCGTTGGTTCCACTGCCACTTCCTACACCACTGTCATCAGTAATCGTGATCGGAAAAACCAGGGTCAGCGTTTCACCGACACCGAGAAAATCAATATCACTTTCTGTTACCGAATACTGCCAGTTTGCTGTGCCTTCGATGGGTGCGGGGCGGGACACCAGATTGCCTGTCGCATCGAAAACCAAAACCGGGTTCGTATCAGGTGCGTCTTCGGAGAGCGTGACAGCCATAGTGCCAACGGGAGCAAGACTTACCTGATTTCCATTGTCCTGGTTCCAGGTGACGGTCGGGATCCCGGCGTTTGCGGTATGGGTGTCTGATGCATCTGTGTCAGAAAATGTGACGTTACCTAGCACAGTACGGGACACTACACTGCCCGTATCGGTATCTTCGGTAAAAGCTCCGGAATGAACCGTTGTCGCGGTTTGTGTGATTGCAGGTTGATCGTTTTTACCCGTATGGATGATTTCCACCGTTGCAGTGTCGGTAAAGCCGCCAGCATCCACGATCGTATATTTGAAACTGTCAATGTCCTGATCATTCAAGCCAAGAAACTCATAGGCATTGTTGGGGTCGTAGGTGAAGTCCCCATTGGGGGCAATGACCAGTATGGCGCCCGATGGCAACAGAATGGACACCGATCCGTTTGAGAAATCCAGGGGGTTCCGTTGACTGCCTGAACGGCAACGGGATACCCTTCGGGGTCAAAATCTGTCCCCGGATCGGGATTGTCGATCACATTGCGCCCGGTGATAAGTGTGTCTTCGCCCGTGTCAAATTCATCGTCTACCGCAACGGGCGGGTCGTCAACATTCGGATTGTCGATGATTCCGACTTGCCTTCCGCCCGTGCTTGTATCCGTCACAACAATCGCATCGTCTGCCTGATCAGATAGTGCGGAAATTGAGGTCACGGATACTTGCTGGAAGGTGGCCGTTCCCTCAAGCGAACTGCGTTCGCCGATAGATATGGAAAACACCGTTTGGATATCGTCAATCGCCTGATTGTCTTCGAGCAGGTCGGCCGTTGATTTTCCAATCTCAACGGCTTCGTTGGAGAGGCTCGTAACAACCCATTTTTTGTCTACAGAATTGACGCGTCCGATGATCTGCCCTGTGTCGCGGTTGATCAAGACATATGAGCCGATCTTTCCCGTTCCCGGATCAGGCAACAAAGCAAACTCGCCCGTTCCGAACTCGGTGCTGACAGATACTTTTGGTGTGGTTCCCCGTATCCCCATTGTCGCAATAGGTGTTTCGATATTCATACTGCCGCTAGGGGCAATTTTTCCTGCAGCAAAGACAAAGGTTCCCTCGACGAGATTGAAGGTCATCGAGCTTTTCTCGGCCTCTTTGGGGTCGTAGATCAGTTCGTCAAGAACCATCTTGGCGTTCGCAGATACAGAAAAAACGGTTTCGTCGAGAAAACTGATGCCGAGCGAAGTATCGCTTCCCGTTTCCAAGACATCGCCCTGAAAAACCGGATCGCCGACGTTCAGTGTTTTCTGGACGCCATTGGTGTGTGTTGCGGTGGCCTTGCCGTCGAGTTGCAAAACCTCCCCGATCTGGAGAGGTTCGCCTGTTGCTGAGCCAGCTTGGGCATATTGACCCGGCGAAGCTGGTCCCGCCAATGCCGATGCGGTTTTGAAGGTTATCTTTGCGCCATTGGGAGCGATCAAATCCGGCTGTGACGGGTTGGCAAAATAGTTGATGAAAACAACAGTTCCGGAACCGTTCTCGATCAGCAGGTCGTCTGCTTCGCGCGAGTAGTTTCCAATAAATACCAACTCTTGGGAATCAACATGGATTTGTTCATTCGTGCCCGCGTCAACGACCGACCGAATGATGGCCCCTGATGCAAACGGTACGCCGGATTCGGACTCGCTTTCGCCGTTTCCGACGGTTACGGAGCCATGATACTCAAACGCTGACATAACAAACCCAAAAAGCCCCCAAGTGCATTAAACTAAAAAAATCGTTAAGAGTCGACTGATCGTTGACCGACTGGTTAATGCAGCACGTAATATGCTCTCCTGATATGCTACTTGGGGCGGCGCAACTTCTGGAGTTGTGCCATATTGCACAACTGCCTTGTTTGCCTTGGAAGCGTGAACGGGTTTGCGATCAACGCGGGTCGCGAAACGCCCGGTCCCGGATCTTGGTGATAGGTCTTAACAAGTATTCCAGTATGGTGCGATTTCCCGTCGAGATATCAACTTCTGCAACAAGTCCCGGGATTATATCAATCGCGTCAGGCAATTTCTGACTATCGTCAGTGCTGATGATAACCTTGTAGAAGGTTTCGCGGTTTTCGTCGGTAATCGTGTCTGCGCTGATGCGCTCAACTTGCCCGTCAAGCGTGCCAAACCTTGTATAATCGTAGGCGGTAAGCCTGATTGTGGCAGGCAAACCCGGATGCACAAACGCAATGTCTTGGGGCCTGATCTTGGCTTCAATGTTGAGTTTGTCGTCCGCTGGTACGATTTCGAGAAGCGTCGCGCCGGACTGAACAACCTCACCTATGGTTGCGACATGGAGTTTGTTTACGATGCCGCTTACAGGGGCAGGGAACGTTGTGCGCTCGACCCGTTCGCGCGCTGCAATGATGCTTTCTTCGGTAATTGATAATTCGGCGTTGACCTTGGCAATTCGGTCGCGCGCTGCGGCGACAAATGCCGATACTTCGGCATCAATCAATCCATCCGCTTCGTCCACCTCGGCCATGATGCGATTAACGCTGGCCACAATAATTTCAAGTTCACCGCGCAAATCGCCGACAAGGCGCTGAATCTTCAAATACTCAAGCTCCGGAACAGCCTTCTTTCTGAACAGTTTTCGAGTAAGTTCAAGCTCCCGTTCGGCAAGCTTGAGAGCATTTTGCTGCTTGGTTTTGGTGGCGTTGATCTCAGCAATGGATTCTTGTTTCTGTCGTTGTTGGCTTCCAAGCACAGCCAGAGTGGCCTTCAGTTTTTGCTCTTCCACATCAAAAACAGCAATCTGGTCTTTCAGGAACACCTCAAGGAGCGGGTCCGCAGTTTGAACCGGATTGAAGGTATTGGCGCGTGTGGCTTGTGCTTCAAGTCGCAGGAGCTCGGCTGAAAACGCTGCGTGTTTTTTTTGCAACTCCTCCAGGCGTACTCGCGCATTGGTGTCATCTATTTTCAGCAGGGGTTGTCCCAATTTGACCTGGTCGCCTTCCGATACCATGATCTGTTGAACTGTTCCTGCTTCCAGGCTTTCAACCACCTGGATTTGGCGGCTCGGGATTACCGAACCGACACCGCTGGTAACCTGCTCAATCTTCGCCCATGAGGCCCACCACAAGCCGACTGTGAAAACGAGAACGGCGAAAAGCAGAAATCCCCATGCTCCGCGAGGATTTGATGTTTCGATTGCCGCTCTGGGGTTGTTGGCAAAATCCATTTCTCGCGACATCTCAGGATTTTCCCCCCTGTCTGGCAAACCCGTTGACCTTCATCTTTTCCAGGACTTTGTCCCGGGGTCCGTCTGCAACCACTCTTCCTTTGTCCAGAACAATGATCCGGCTTACCAGTGCAAGCATGGCGTTGCGATGTGTCGAAAGGATCAATGTCTGGTCGGGCCGAAGCCAAGAGGAAAAAGCATTAAGAAAAGCAGCTTCGCTGGCGGTGTCCATCTGGCCCGTAGGCTCATCCAGGAACAATACCTTGAAATCCGACATCATTGCCCTGGCAAGCGCAACGGCTTGGCGTTGCCCTCCAGAAAGCTCTTTTCCGCGTTCCCCAACCTGCATTTGAAGCCCCGACGGGTGTTCTTGGGCGATGGCTGTAACACCCGAAACGTTGGCTGCCTGCTCCAGCCGGTCGGGGTTGGAATTTGTCAACGCAATGTTCTCGGCAAGTGTTCCGGAAAACAATTCCGGTTCCTGGCTTACGTAACCCACAAATTTGCGCAGTTCTGCCTTGGAGTAATGGCGAAGGTCGGCGTCATCCAAAATGATCCCGCCTTCAGTTGCGTCATAAAGGCCACACAGGAGTTTGCCGACCGAAGATTTACCGGAGCCCACACGCCCCAGAATGGCAACTCTTTCGCCTGCGTTTATGGTAAGGGAAATGTCGTCCAGTGCTTTTCGGGACTGGTCGGGATAGGTGAAGCCCAAACCACGGAACTCCAAACGTCCCGTGGGGTCATTTGAGCTGATGCCGCCAAATCTGTCGGGTTGATTGTCACGCCCGAGCTTCATGAACCTGTCGAGAAAACCATATGCGGTGATGGATTGTTGCAAACGCACAAGTGTTGTTGCGATGCCGCTGATGGGAGCAAGAACACGACCGGCCAGTATGTTTGATGCAATCAATGCCCCGATGGATATATCTCCCGAAGCGACGAGAAACACCCCCCATGTAATGACCAGCACCCCAACCGATTGCTGCACAAGCAAGGAAAAAAACATTGCAAGCGATGACCAGAAACCAATAGATGAACCTGCCCGAACAGACCCCGCCACCGCATTTTCCCAGCGCTTCTGCAAAACGCCCTCTGCCGAGACCGCTTTGACGGTTTCGATGTTTGCGAGCGATTCAACCAACACGGAATGGCGGTTTAGCTGGGCGGACTGGGATTTTTCAACTGCGCGCGCAAGTGGCAGCTGAAGTAACAGGGTAGCAACAAGGACTACGGGAACCGCGAACAGCGGTATCAGCGCCAGTTCACCAACGATCATCCACAACACAAGCAGAAAAATGCCTACAAAAAACAGGTCGATGATTGAGACAAGTCCGCTTGAAGTAAAAAAATCGCGCACGCTGTCGAATTCCCGGATCTGGCTTGCAAGTTCACCGGTTTTGACCTTTCGTTCCCCAAGCTTGACGTCCATCGCCTGTTCGAAAAGGCTGGACGAGATGCCCATATCGATCCGACGGCTGGTGTTGCTGACAAACAATGCGCGGAAAATCCTGAGGCCAAAATCGATCAAAAGTGCCAGTGCTACGCCAATAACCAGTGCCCACAGCGTAGAAATGGAATTGTAGGGAACGACCCGGTCATAGACGTTCATCACAAACAGTGGCATTGCCAAACCCATCAGGTTTACGATCAGCGCAGCGATTGCCATGTAAGCCCAACTGGACCAGAATGTGCGCACCGGGGCCCAGAGCCAATGGGGGCGAATGTCAGGGTTCTGACCGCGTTTTTGTTCCGGCAAAGGAGTTGTGTAAATCACTTGCCCTGTGCTTTTTCGGTCGAGTGTTCTGCCGGTAACTGTTTTTTCAGGTTCACCAGCGCAGGCGTAGTCGATTTTCCCGGTGTCTGGGTGTTTTTTCAGTGCCAGCGCGGCTGTTCCGTCTTTGAACAGCATAACAAAGGGGTAATTCAAAGAAGGAATTCTTGAAGGTTTTTGGTTTTCCAACCTTGCCGCTATTCCCAGTTTTTCCGCCGCCCTGCAAAACCACTGTGGATCGAAACTGCCCTCATAGGGTGTAAGCGAATGCATGGCATTGGCGCTTGAAAACCGTTTTGAAAACCTCTCACACAGCTGTTCAAGCAGTTTTAGCGCAACGGTGTGGTCGCCCGATGGTCGGGTGTTTTCGTTTTGGATATTGTTCGCATTGCTCGCCATGGATTACATCCTAGCTTGCCTTGATGTCGATGGCGATATGGCATTCAACTGAACCATCCAAAGAACTGACGTCAACGCAGGGGGGGAATCTTCAGTTTCTCAAACGGATTTGATTCACCAACCGAAAACACCCCAACGTCGAGTGGCCTCTCATTTGCCGGATTTTCAATGCCAAAATACTCAAGCAGGTTTCCCATGTTCGCCAGAAGCCTGTATCCGGAGAACAATTGTAGCGAGCGGGAGTTGTAGAACTGGAATTCACCGGCAAATTTTGCGCTCTCTGCATCCAGTACGTCAAGCAGTGAACGGTTCCCCGCTTCATATTCGTTTTCATACAGTTCCACGACCCGCGCGTTTTGCCTGACTTGCGCTGCGAGTGCGTTCATTTCGTTGCGTCCCGTTGTCCAGCGTGACCATACCACTTCAATTGTTTCGACCAGTTCCCTTGCCAAAACCTGCTGCTCCAACCGACGTTGAGACGCTTTCTCGGCAAGTTCCCGTTCGCGATTGAGATAAACGCCACCGTCAAACAATCGCCAGCGCAAGACGACAGCAGCCTTAAGTTCATCATTCCTGCCTGGTGTTCCCTCAATCTCGTCACCGCGTGTGGCACTGCCTTCAAAAAACAGTTTCGGATAGAGGTTTGACTTGAATTGCTCGCGATCAAAATCCGCGATTTCGGCAATGGATTCCCGCTCGCGAACTTCGGGATTGTTCTTGAGCGAAGTGTCGATGACCGAGCGCAACCTGGTTGGTATTCCGGTTGCAGCAGGTACCTTGCGGATATTCTTTGCGGCTTCCCCAACAGCGCTTTTGTATTTTGCCTTGGAGGTTTGAAGGGCG
This sequence comes from Rhizobiaceae bacterium, assembly GCA_965230715.1. Taxonomy (GTDB): domain Bacteria; phylum Pseudomonadota; class Alphaproteobacteria; order Rhizobiales; family Rhizobiaceae; genus JAALLB01. The sequence continues at coordinate 853,956 of CBDDLK010000001.1, forward strand.
ATGGTTATTTGCGACACCAGTGCCTTGGCGGCTTCAAGTCGCTCCTGGGTCTGGACAGCGTCGCTTTCCGGCGCCTTGCCTCCGTCAATACGTTCCTTGGTGATTTTCAGCAATTGCTGATGCCGTTCAACGTTCCGGTTGGCCAAGGAAAGAAGCGTCTGGTGCCGGTCGATGTCCACATACGCTTCTATTGCATTCAGAGCAACTGCCTCAGAACGAGCGAGGGTTTTGAACATCGACGCAGTAATCCGTGCCTGCGACCGATAGATGTCATTGGCGCGGTCAAAGCCATCAAACAATGCCTGGCGGATGGTAAATGTGAATTGCTTGCGGTTGCGCCAACGGTCGTTGACATTGGGGCCTAGTCCCTGGGGCCGGTCTATTCGCTGGGATCCAATATCTGCACTCAATTCAATTTCCGGAAACAAACGCCCTTTTGCCTGACCAAGACGATATTCGTTTGCCCGACGTTCCAGAATTGCTGCTTCGATGTTGGGATTGGTTTCAACGGCTTTTCGCACGGCCTGCTTCAAGCTCGTGGCGTTTGAAGCGCTACACATCGCAAATGCCAACAAAATACCGCTGAATATTCGCAACGATATACTCCAATCCATCCTGCACGCGCATCGTTCTATACTGTAAACGCGCCAGTCCACCCAATACATGCCCCATCTGCCACTCTAGCTGATACGCTTGGCGAATCCAATGACCGACTTGATGAGATGCTTAATCCTGGTGTCGAATGGTGTTGAAAAGTCAAAAACCGACAACATCTTCGAATAGCAATGGCGTGTTCCCAGGCGGCAGTGCGGCCTTGAACCAAACATTGCGGTCGCGGCGACTGTTGAGCGTTAGTTCGCTTCCCCGGAAAGGCTTGTCAGTTGCCGTTCGCTCTTCTGCAATTGCTTGATGGCTGCACGCAGTTCGGTTATGCGGGCGGAAATTGCAATTCTGCGAAGCTTTGCCTGCATCGACATAAACTCTGTTTCCGAACTTTCGCCACCAGCCAAGGCAATGATGGTGTCCTGGGTTTTTGCCAATGCCAGAGCGAGTTCTTGCTCCGTTCGTTTCAAATCGACGATCACACCCTGGATGGAATGTTGAGCATGTTCGCTTTTCCATATCGTACCGGAATATTGTTCAAACAACGCATCTTGCCGGGCAGTTTCTGCGGCCCGTTCGGCTTCAGCTCTTAGCGGTGACAATGCACCCAGCCTGATCCCCAATGTGACGTTTGCAAATGCATCGTCTTCGCGGCTCGCTGAAGTGATGCCTGTACTCGTTTCATTGTACCGGTATCCACCACCGATGCTTAGTTCCAATGCATCATTGGTTCTGATCTCGCGTTCGATCTGCTGCAGTTCCTGCCCGGCAAGCATCAAATCGGTATAACCATCACGAAGTAAATCAATGTCCGGTTCGGGCAGGCCACCTGCTTTTTTTGCCTCGGCTTTAGCCAATTGCATCTCGGCCTTGAGTTGACCAATGGTGGTATCAATTGCATTAGCGTGCTGCCGCGTCAGGGTGCCGTTTCGCATCTTCTGCCGTGCGGCGCTTCCAATTTCGTCCATCTTTCCAAGTTGGGATTTTAAAAAGTTGAACTTGGCATGGTTTTGCGCCGCAACCGTTTTTTTCGGGCTTGGGCCAGTGTTGTATCAATTTTCTTCGATGCAAGGTGATAACGACACTTTGCATCGGCGGAGGAACGAACCAGTTTTGCCTTGTTGAAATCCAACAGGTCCATTGAAAGAGAAACCGAACCGGAACCCTCTTCATCACTGCTTGCCTCCAAGGTAGGGGAACCGATGATTGCGGCCTCCGCCTCAGCTGTGTTTTTCAGATAACGGCAGTTGGCATTATCTGTTCTTTTGTTGGCTGCTACAGAACCGGTTTGGCCAAAGTCGATTTGCTGTATGCGGTTTTTCACAGTTGCTGACGCGACTTTGGTCGCCTGCATCTTTGTTCGGCTCGCCACTTCGGGCTCAGGCGCGACATACCCCTTTGCGATTACAGGCTTGTTTCCGTTCGAGGCAGAACAGGCTGCCAGTGACATTGCCAACATGCAGACCGACAACAGTCGGAACGCGATCTTGGTACTAGAATATGAACAGGGGTCTTCCAACATGGATAATCTCTTTATGTGCTGCGGATGTTTCCGTCAGGTTCGCTTCAACGAACTGGCCACGGACCGGTTTTCCAAAGAATGGGTGGGTTGTTGTTATTTCACCGCCAATCGGGGCACCCACGGTCCCCACCTGGCTGCACCAGAACAGGGTAAAAGCACATGCATATAGCTTGTCGCCCTGTTTGAATGAATGAAGGTTGCTGTAAGGAACAAACAACACGTTGACCGGTGCGGTTAGGGCCCTGATCATCGGTGTGTTTTCCAGTTCCGTGATCGACTGGCTCAGCAATTCCCGACTGCTTTCCAAACTTTCTTTCGAATGCAATGACTGGTTGAGCCTTGAAGAGCCGCCGGCGATCAACTGTTTCATTTCGATCACCTGGTTTGTCAAAGGAATGTAATCGGTTATGCCCTGCATAACTGGCTCAGCATCGTCGGTTTTGTGAAGGTGCTCGTCGAGGTGTTGTAGATATTCGACAGCCAACTCTCGTTGACGTTCTTCTTCGCGCTTCGATGAAAGTTTTTCTTCCAACAGTACGATGCTTTCATCGACCTTTGACAGATTCAGCATTGAATGCTGATAGGTGTTGCGTGTGATGGTCCGTTTGGCGAAGGCGCGCTTCAGTTTTTGGCGTTCACCGTTGCGTTCATCACGTGAACCATAGCTGTCGATGACCCCGGTAATTGCATTCATGTCAACGCCAAGATTTTCTAGGGTTTCGTTCTGGGATGCGATTTCCTGGTCAATCGTTGAACCGATGATGGTTTTCAGCATCTTTGCGCGATCAAGCGCCGCACGGCCTGCCTTGGCCTCCTGTTCGGCGTTGGCTAGCTTTTCCATGACCAGATTGCGCTTGACCTTGAGTTCGCCGAGTTCGCGCTCGGCCTTGAGCACCAGTTCGTGACCACGCTGAAGTTGCAATGGACTGGACCAGTCGTCAGTGGTCAGGAAAAAGACGATCATCAGGCCATAGCTGATGAAAGCCAGAAACAGGGCGCAAAGCATGGTCAGCGCAACATTCTTGTAAACCAGCGAGATCAGTGGCGTCAGTCCGGGAATGAAACGGGCGAGGGTGCCTGGAAAGTTGGTCAGCGGAATTTCCGGAGTTGGTTCTTGTGCCACTTCGGTGTCGTCTTTGCGCCGCCGCATCCCGTTGTCTTTGACACAGTTTCCACGATTGTCAGTAACCTCGATGTTGAGCGCTTCGGCAATCTGTAACGGGTTGTACGGCGCCTCAATCAGCGTATCCACGCAATGCAGCGACGCAAATTGCTCCTTCGAGGTTTTACCTGCCAGGACTGTAAGTTTTCCGGCAGATTCAACGGCTGCTATCCTGGGCACCGCAAGGGTGATAGCAGGGCCGTCGGCTCGATTGTCTACCAGTACATGATCGAATTTTTTTGTGCGCAAAAGCTCAATCGCGTCAGCGAGATTAACGGCAGAACAGATTACTGCATTGGCCTCCAAACGCAGCAAGGCCCCTGCCAGCTCGCGTGCTGCAGGGCCAAGGACCAGAATACTGGATTTGGTGGAATTGTTTTCGACCGGGGCATGTTCCGTATGCGCCAGCTCAATGGTCATGCAGCAGCTTTACCCGTATCTTTCTTCTTGGAACCGCGGGTTTCCCATGACGTGGTGCCCAGCGTGGCAAGCGCAAGCGGGTTCATGGTCATGTAGATGACCGGGAATATAAGTGCCATCGCCATAAACCAGATGCCGTCGGTGCGTGCCATCTCGGGCACCTTGTGCTTGTTCAGTTCATAGGCGATCCCAAAACAGGCAGCCAGAAGTGCGTGCACGATAAATGGAATCACAAAGCCGAGGCGGATAAATTCGGTCAGCAAAACCAGCGGATAAAACAACAGCAACAAGCCCATCGCCAGGTAATGGATTGCGACGTAGGGATTGAATTTGTGGATGTTCGGTATCGCCGTTATCAGGTCGACCATGTTTGAGCGACGCCAGCGCAATTGCTGGGACAGATATGCCGGGAAGGTTGCCGGAGCCTTTGTGTAGCATTGGGCGTCAAACGTCAGACGGGTCTTGTAGCCCCGTTCCACCAGTTTTCGCGTTAGATAACGGTCCTCTCCGTATTTGACTTCGTCACCAAGAAAACGGCGGTCGGCCACGTCTTCGTCAACCGCAACCAATGCTTCGGTTTTATACAGGGTCAGACAACCGGAAAGGCACATAACGTGATCGAAGGTGTTCTCGATGTTCTTCAGGAACATGTACCCGACCCAGTATTTGACCGCCTGCATCCTTGTGAGCCAACTTTCATCGGCGTTTGAAACGAAAACGCAACCGCCGACGGCATCCACACCTGTGGAATGCATGTGGCGCACCATGTTGCGCATGGCATCACGTTCAACGATCACATCGGAATCAACTGACATGACGAGATCAGATGTCACGGTCAGCACCGCGCGTTTGATGCCAAGGCGTTTGCCCATGTTGTGTGGATTACGGTCAACCCGCATCCAGGGATGGTTGCGTTGTGCCGTCAGCAGATGATCGTAAGTATCGTCTGTCGAGCAATCGTCTACAAAAATGACGGACAGTTTTTCACGCGGGTAATCCAGTTTGGCAAAACTGTTTGCCGTGTCGATGACGGTTGGGCCTTCATTGTAAACCGGTGTGATGATGGTAACCGTCGGCCATATGGCAGGTTCGGTTCCATAGTCGGCAAGCGTGCGCTTGTCGAGCAACCTGAGAATTGAACCAAACAGATAGCGGTTCACAAATATGATCATAACCAGAATGGCAAAGAGCCACTCAATCGATGTAAGGCCAATCATGCCCATTTTCCCTGCAATCATTGCATGACTGGATACGGAAATGTCGCTCCACCTGCGGCCCGTTCCCAGCGCTTGTGGAACTCAATTTATTTGTGGGGTGCTAATGACCGAATAATAAAAATAGTTAATAAAATTTGATGCAAATTGCGGTTAATGAAACCTTGCCTTGATTCATAAATTTTCAATAAAAACAATATTTTATTTTAACCATCCCTGTTATGAGATTGTTTCTTCCTTTGCGTTAGATTGGTTTGTGTAGCGGCGCATTATGCCCCGTTGCAACAAGGGAAACACAAAGAAATTCCCGAACATAAACCTGGCCCATGACGGGCTGTAAAGAAGATCACATGATCGTTTAGCAGGGACGAAGTGATGACTGTACAAATGAAAAAGACGTGCCTTGAAGCACGCGGCGAAGTCGTTCAATTCTCAAAAGAACTGGGTATCGCGAAACTTCCAAATCCGGAAAATGCAATTGTTGCCGTTGTAGGTGTCGGCTATGTGGGACTGCCACTGATGGTAGGGTTTGCAGATGATGCCCCAACCATCGGGTTTGACATTGATTCATGCAAGATTGAAGCGCTCAAACAGGGTGTAGATGCCACTGAAATGGCGACAGCGGAAGAACTGGCAAAAGAAAACTTGCTGTTCTCCAGTGACGAAAAGGTCTTGTCAAAGGCTGATGTAATTATTGTTACCGTTCCGACACCGGTGAAGCAGGGAAACAAACCCGACTATGGTCCGGTGCTGGCAGCTACCAAGACCATTGCATTCAACATGAAACCGGGAACAGTGGTTGTGTTCGAGAGCACCGTTGATCCCGGAACAACCGAGAACCGTTGTATTCCGCTCATGGAACAGATTTCAGATCTGACCGAGGGTGAAGACTTCTTTGTCGGTTACTCACCTGAGCGAGTTTCTCCTGGCGAGCATTGCCGCCGTGTCGGTGACATCGCAAAGATTGTGGCAGGCTCAACGCCAACGGTCACAACATTCATGGAGAAACTGTACAGCCGTGTTGTAAAGGCCGGATTGTTCAAAGCAGCATCGATCAAGGTTGCCGAGGCTGCCAAGGTTCTGGAAAACACCCAACGCGACGTCAACATCGCACTGATTAACGAGATGATGCAATTGTTTGATGCAATGGATATCAAAGTCAGTGATGTCGTCGAGGCGGCTGGATCAAAATGGAACTTTCACAAGTATTTCCCGGGTTTGGTCGGCGGACATTGCATCTCGGTTGATCCATTCTATCTGCTCAATGCTGGGCGCGAACATGGACTTTCAATGGACATGGTAGCCTCGGCCCGTGGTGTCAACGAACGTACAGCGACCTACATCGCTGACAAGGTTCACTCCATGATTGACGAAAACTCACATGATCTGCGCGGCAAAAAAGTGTTGGTGTTGGGACGTGCTTTCAAGGACAATTGCCCGGACATCCGCAATTCAAAGTCTTTTGCGGTGATGGACAGCCTTTGGGCAAGAGGGGCGGACGTATATTCTTATGACCCGATTGCTGATGACAACCATTTTGAAGGTGGTCGTGGTAGTAAAACGATCAGTTTTCTGGAAGAAGAAGGCCCGTATGACGCTGTTGTTGTGACAGCCAAGCACGACCAGTTTGTCAAGGAAATCAGCTTGTCACGTTTGAAGACGGTACTTGAGCACGGTTCACCTTTGGTGGATTTGCGGGGTCTGTTTGACGAACAGGATGCATCGCTTTGCTACGACTATTGGACAGCATAGCAATTAAACGAACCATGAACCTGAATGTTGAAGCCCGGAACCTTTCCGGGCTTCTTTCATTCTGCAGGTTCCTTCCTGGGTTTCTTTCTCTTGGCCGCTGGTTTGCTGGCGGTTTTAAACTGCTCCAGCAAGTCAGCCTGCTTCTGTGCTGCATCCACCATCGACTTCGCCTTTACCGGGCCAAACCCACGAATGTCATTGGGAACCGCAGCCAAAGCCGTTGCAAAGGGACGGTTCACGTCGTTCAGCTTCGGCAGGATTTCGAGCATCAGGGATTGATAATCTTCAATGAGTTGCCGCTCGCGCTTTCGTTCAGCGAAATAGCCAAACGGATCAAACGGGCCACCGCGGAGCCCCTTGCCTTTGGCGAGTATGCGAAACAGCGGCATCATCCACGGTCCGAAACCAAATTTGCGTGGGCGGCCGTTCGGTTTTTTCATGAAGCCGAGCATTGGTGGCGCAAGATGATAATTCAGCTTGAAATCACCATCAAACGTTTTGGCGATGCGGTCTTCGAAATCCCCGTTGGTGAATAATCTGGCGACTTCATATTCATCCTTGTAAGACATTAGTTTGAACAGGTTGCGGGCTACGCTTTTTGTGATCGTGCGTGTTTCACCGTGTGATGCTTCCAGTGCTTCCACCCTTTTGACGAAGTCGCGATACTGCCGCGCATAGGCGCCGTCCTGGTACTCGGTCAGGAACGCTGCCCGATCATTGATCATGTCCTCCAGTGTTTCCTTGCCGTTTCGGGCGGGCTTGAACTTGTCCAGCATTTCCCGGGCTGTGTCAGGATCGGCGGCAAACTTCCTGCCCCATGCAAACGCGACAAGGTTCGCATTTACCGCTACGCCGTTGAGCTCGATTGCCTTTTCAATGGACCGGGGCGAAACCGGGAGCAGTCCTTTTTGCGAAGCATAACCGACCATCATGATGTTCGTTGCGATGGTGTCGCCGCAAACGTGTTCGGCAAGTTTGCTGAAATCGAGCAGATTGGCATCCTCGCGAACGTGTTGTTTGATCGTGTCGACAACGCCTGTCTCACGAAAATCGAAATCCCGTTCGAATACGAAGTTCGATACCGGGCTCAAATGAGTGTTGATCACCGACTGGGTGTTTTCATCGCTGAACAGTGCCACCGAATTTTGCGCGGCTGCAACCACTGTATCGGCGGCCATTAACAAGTCTGCTTCGCCAGTCACGATTTGGGGTGCCGTAACCAGCTCCGGCTTTTCGGCCAGACGCACATGGCTCAACACCGCGCCGCCCTTCTGGGCAAGGCCTGCCATATCCAATATGATTGCGGCTTTGTCTTCCAAATGAGCCGCCATACCCAAAATGGCGCCGATGGTCAGTACCCCTGTGCCACCTACCCCGGTGATCGCGATGTTATAGACACCGTCCATTTTTGCGATTTCAGGAGCGGGAAGGTCGGTACTGTCAATGGAAGGCAATTCCGGTTTCTTCAGCGTTCCGCCGTGAACGGTAACAAAGGATGGGCAAAAGCCTTCAACACAAGAAAAATCCTTGTTGCATGAAGACTGGTTGATCTGACGTTTTCTGCCCCATTTTGTTTCCATGGGTTCAATCGAGATGCAATTGGATTGAACCGAACAATCTCCGCAACCTTCACAAACCAACGGATTGATGAAGGCGCGTTTGTCAGGATCGGGAGCCAGGCCACGTTTGCGGCGGCGTCTGAGTTCGGCAGCGCAGGTTTGATCGTAAATGATGGCCGTACAGCCCTTCACCGTGCGCAAATGCTTCTGAACTTCTTCAATATGTTCGCGGGACCGGATCTGTGTGCCGGGAGCCAGCAGTTTCTTGGGATAGCGGTGGGGTTCATCGGAAACCAGCCAAACCTCTTTTACCCCTTCGGATTTCAGTTGATGGGAAATGGTCGGTGGGTCAAGCGGCCCGTCGTGATGCTGTCCGCCAGTCATGGCAACTGCATCGTTGAACAGGACTTTGTAGGTAATGTTCGCCCCGGATGCGACGGAGGCCCGAATGGCCAGCAGGCCTGAATGGTAATAAGTGCCATCGCCGAGATTGGCAAAGACGTGTTTTTCGTCGGTAAAGTGGGAAAGGCCCGTCCAACTGACGCCCTCGCCACCCATGTGGGAAAAGGTTGCGGTGTTGCGCCCCATCCAGATTGACATGAAATGGCAGCCAATGCCTGCCAGCGCACGGCTGTTGTCGGGCACCTTTGTGGATGTGTTGTGCGGGCAACCCGAACAGAAATGCGCCGTGCGCGTAACCGGCGCTTCATGCTTTGCCCGAATGCCAGCACGTTCTTCGTAGTAGGAGAGTTTCTGTTTGATCCGGTTTGACAGACCGCCGGGAAGATCAAGAGTTAGCAACCGGTTTGAAATTGCCCGTACTGCAACACCTGCAGTAATCTCTTCGTTGAGTTTGAGCATTCGATTGTCTTCATGGTCAAACTTGCCGACAATGCGGGGACGCACATCAGCGCGCCAGTTGAACAATTGCTGTTTGATCTGATGTTCAATAATCTCGCGGCGTTCCTCAATTACGAGAACTTCTTCCAATCCTTCAGAAAAATTGCGAATACCTTCCGGCTCCAGCGGCCAAGGCATCCGTACCTTGTATAGCCGAAGGCCGATCTGGTCTGCGGTTTTTTCATCGATGTCGAGTTGCCGCAAAGCCTCTCGAACATTCTCATAGGCCTTGCCGGATGCAACAATGCCAAACCGTGGCTTTTTGCTGTCGATGATCAATTGGTCAATGTTGTTGGCCCTGGCAAAGGCAATGGCGGCATAGGCCTTGTGTTCCTGAAGGCGCTCGTCCTGGGCGAGAATGGCATCGGGCCAGCGAATGTTGAGCCCGTCATCCGGCATTTCATAGTCGCTTGGGTGGACGAACTGTGTTTGTTCGCGGGAAAGGTCAACGACGCCGGTTGTCTCGATCGTGTCGGAAATCACTTTGTATCCGACCCAAAGACCGGAAAAACGCGACATGGCAATTCCTGCCAATCCAAGTTCGGTAAATTCCTGAATGCTGGAGGGAAACAGCATCGGCATGATGGCTGCCATCATCGCATGGTCGGATTGATGGGCTACAGTCGAAGACTTTGCTGCATGGTCATCTCCAAGAAAAGCAAGCACGCCACCGTTTTTGTGGGTGCCTGCTGATGTCGCGTGTTTGAATACATCGCCGGAACGATCAACACCTGGCCCCTTTCCATACCAAAAACCGACGACACCATCCTTGTTCGCACCAGGCGTCGTGTCGATTTGCTGGGTTCCCCATACGGCCGTCGCAGCGAGGTCTTCGTTCAGTCCGGGCTGGAACACTACACCCTCTTTATCGAGATGCACTTTTGCCTGTTGCAGTGCGAAGTCGTAAGCTCCGATCGGCGAACCGCGGTAACCGGAGATGAATGCGCCAGTGTTCAGTCCGGCTGCCCTGTCCCTGCGCATCTGCACCAAGGGTAACCGGACCAGAGCCTGCGTGCCGTTCAGATAAATCTTGCCGGTTTCTGCAGTGTATTTGTCGTCAAGTGAAATTTCCGCCGCCTTGGCGATATCACTTGCCTTTTGAGGTTTTGCCATGTGCTCCTCCAGCAGAATCCGCAATAACCTGATTATGGCGCAGTTCGTTGATAATGACAGCCTCAATTTGTAATCTGCTGTTTATGGATCGACAAATTCATCCTATAAGAACGGAAATTGTTAGGAAAAAAATCTAATTCTGAAAAAGCGCAGAATTACAGCGGCAAAGCAGAAGAGTTTTTTATCTCGTTGAGAGCGAAGTGGGAGTTCATGGTGCCGACATGCGGCAGTTTCAGCAATTTTCCCTTTACGGTGCTTTCATACTCTCTGACCGACTGAACCACCACTCGCAACAGGTAATCAAACTCCCCACTCATGGTGTAGCATTGCAGGATCTCGGGAACAGAAAGCGTGGCGTGCTCGAAAATTTCAAGCACCTCGGACGAATGGGTGTCGAGTTTGACAAATACAAAGATCGAAACGTCATACTCCACCTTTTCGCTGTTGATCCGCACATAGCGGCCTTCAATGATGCCAGCATCCTGCATTTTCCTGATACGTCGCCAACAGGGGGTGTGGCTTAGTCCGATCTCTTCGCCAAGGTCGGCAATCGACATGTCTGCATCGCGTTGCAGAATTCGCAGTATTTTCAGATCGGTTTCGTCCAGTTTCATTTTTGCCGGGAATTCCTGCCGAAGTGTCCTTAAACATTGCCCGAAACGGTGTCGCTGTCAAAACCGTTCCGCCATGCGGCAAAAACGGACTGGCAAAGTGGCTGGAAATCAGTATTTTGCGCAAACCAACCGAACGGACGCCAATATGCCAAATTTTCTCGTAGCAGCATTGTACAAATTTGTTTCTCTCCCCGACTATGCCGAGTTGCAGCAAGGCATTTTGGAATGTGCCAACAAACATCAGGTAATGGGTACAATCCTTCTGGCAGATGAGGGAATTAATGGAACGGTTGCAGGACCTGAAAGCGGCATACGTGCATTGTTGTCCTATATCCGGTCAGATGAACGCATGAGTGACCTTGAGCACAAGGAAAGTTGGGCTGATGAGAACCCGTTCTACCGGATGAAAGTGCGATTGAAGAAGGAAATCGTAACACTGGGTGTTGAGGGAATCAGCCCGACACAGCAGGTCGGAGAGTATATCAGGCCCGAAGACTGGAATGCATTGATCAGTGATCCGGATGTGTTGGTTGTCGATACGCGCAACGACTACGAAGTGGCGATTGGAACCTTCAAGGGTGCGATCAATCCGCAGACCAACTCGTTTCGCGAATTGCCGGGCTGGCTTGATCATCAGGACAACACCCTTCCGAAAAATGCCAAGGTGGCAATGTTTTGCACGGGGGGCATTCGCTGTGAAAAATCAACTGCGTTGTTGTTGGAACGCGGTTATGAGAAAGTCTATCACCTGCAGGGCGGAATTCTGAAATATCTTGAAGAAGTTCCGAAGGAAGAAAGCCTTTGGGAAGGCGAATGCTTTGTTTTTGATCAGCGTGTCAGTGTTGGTCATGGTCTCAAACAAGGTCCGTATGACCTTTGTCATGCGTGCCGTTTTCCGATCACCGAAGCTGACAAACTGGACAAACGCTATATGCGTGGCGTGTCATGTCCGCATTGTTACGACAAAATGAGTTCCGCCCAGAAACAGCGATTTGCCGAGCGCCAGAAACAGATTGACTTGGCGAAGAAACGCGGCGAGTTGCATATTGCTGCCGACCAGATTGCACAGAAGGAAAAGAAGAGGCTGGCAAAGGAAGAACATGCCAGACGCTCGAATGAGGGGGTTGCCTGAAGCCCTGTACATGCCGATGGTATTTGTTCAGCACAGACGGTTCGATGAAAGGGCTTGTTGTGCCGTCGTGGCTGTTCAGTTGCGCGGTGAAGTTGCTTAACCCGCTACGGCTGTTTCTTCTGCCACTTCGGTTTGCTTGATGTGCCGCAGGTTGATGATGTGCTTTTCCAGTTCAAGCTTGATTGAGGACAATTCGGCAACCTTGGCTTCAAGCACATTGATGGTGCGGTCTTTGCGTTCCTGCTCTTCGTCAATCGACAATTGCATTTTGCGAAGCCTGTGCAATTCGCTTTCAAGCTCGTGCGCCTTGCAGGCCAGGCTGTCCTGACGCATCTCGGCAATCTGCTTTTCTTCTGCCGCGATTTCCAACCTGTTCTTGTGTTGCGCAAGTTTCAATTCAAGACTGGCAGTTTTCTGTTGCATGGCCTCGAATTTTTCTGCCTGGGCTCTTTGCAACTGCGCCAGTTCGCCGATATTGATGACAGGCTGGGTTTCCGGTTCCTCGTGCGTTTCGACTGCTGTTGCAGGCTTGGCGAGTTCCAGTTCCAAATCCTCGATAACCCTGTTTTTCTGTTCCAGTTCAGATTTGAGTTGCCTGATAAGCTTGTCGCGCTCCACAAGCCGCTCCATTGCGGCTGCTACAGTTGTGCTGTTGTCAACCGGAGCAGATGTCTGGGTCTGCGGGTTCGCTGCGTTCGGTTTTCCGTCATATGCGGCTGCGGTTTCCTGCAAGGTGTTCTGCCGGGAGGAGGGTACGCGGGAAGGGGCTTCATGAACCTTTTTTTCCGGTAAATCGACCGGACTGGCTTGCGTGGATGGGATCGCACCGTCATCAAGTTGCAATGGCGCCAACTGCACTTCATCTTCCATCTGTCGTGCGATCAGTTTTTCAAGGCGCGCTGCCTTAATCCGCGATCGCAGATCAGAAAGTTTATCCAGTGCCTGTTCTGTTTTCGGACTACTACGCGCAGCCATTTTTTGGTAGACCCCCGCCTGTGACTCATGCGAACGCAAAACGAATCACCCCCATCAGATTAATTCAACATTCAATTGTTGACAATTGCTTCTGTGGAAACGCTTGAAAAATTCCGGTATTTGATAAGCATGACTGCGGTTCTCTACTCATTTCGAAGATGCCCCTATGCCATGCGTGCGCGATTGGCACTTCAAGCAAGTGGGCAGAAGGTGAACCTTCGCGAGGTGGTGTTGCGCGACAAACCGGCCGAAATGCTTGAGGCGAGTCCCAAGGCAACTGTGCCGGTGTTGGTGCTGCGGGACGGTGCTGTAATTGACGAAAGCCTGGACGTGATGCACTGGGCGCTGGCGCAGGATGATCCGCACGGCTGGCGCGATTATCCGGCAGATGCCTTAGCAGCGATGGATGCGCTGGTATTGGAACTGGACGGGCCGTTCAAGAGCGCGCTCGACCGTTACAAGTACCCGAACCGCTATGATGATAGTGATCCAATCGAGCAGCGCGAGGTTGGGGCACAGTTCATCCGCAAACTGGACAAGTTGCTGGAGGGTCGGGCATTCCTGTTCGGTGAAAAATTCTCATTTGCCGATGGTGCCGTTCTGCCCTTTGTGCGCCAATTCGCCCATGTGGACCGCGACTGGTTCTGGGCGGACGAGTGGAAGAATGTCATCTACTGGCTGGAAGCGTTTCTGGAAAGCGAGCGCTTCAAGGCCGTTATGACCAAATACCCGCAATGGAAAAGCGGGGAGGACGGGGTTGTGTTTGGGGGCAACTGACCCATGACCCACCCCTGAAGGATGCTCCAAATCCGGCAAACCGGGCGCGAGTCCATCAGAATACATGCCATCGGGATCAGTCCGACTTAACCGACCATGCAACCCCTCCGACAGATGGGAATTACTGCTCTCATTGTTACTTTCGCCGCTTCCACTACCTCCGCCTTTCTATAGCCCACACATCACCGCGCCGATTTCGCCATTCACCACGCAGTCGGCAAAGCGGTCGAGTTCGGTGGCGTCGCGGTTGACAATCGCGAATTTTGCGCCAGCGCGCTGGGCATGAAGGGGCAGGGTGGCGGCGGGCTGCACCACCAGCGATGTGCCGATTACGATGAACAAGTCAGCGGTCTGGGCAAGGTCGAATGCAGCGTTGGTTGCAGCAACCGGCATGGCCTCGCCAAACATCACCACATCGGTTTTGATGATCCCGCCACACGCCGTGCATTTGGGGCTTTCACCGCTTGCCTCAAACAAACCGCGACACTGGTCCATGGTGTGTTTGGTGCCGCAATCGGTGCACGATGCGGTGGTGGCGTTTCCATGGATTTCGATGATCTTGTTGTCTGGCACGCCGGCGCGCTGGTGCAGGCCGTCAATGTTCTGGGTAATCAACCCGGCACATTTGTCTTTTTCTATCCACTCGGCGATTTTGTGATGCCCGGCATTGGGTTCCACTTCCCCGATTTGGTCCTTCATGTAAAAACGGCGCGCCCAATCTTCAATCCTTGCCTCTTCGCTGGCCATGTATTCGGGATATTCGACGATACGAAATTTTTCCCATATGCCACCGGGGGAGCGAAAATCGGGAATGCCGGATTCGGTGGATATTCCCGCACCGGTAAGCACAACGATATCCTGGGCCCAATTCACCAATTCCCCAAGACTGTGAATGTCTTCTTCCCGCATGATACCTCCCAAACGAAAAAAGGCAGCTCAGAGGCTGCCTTTGAAACATAGGTCGGAAACCGGCTCAGAACAATGAGCTAAGCTTCATGGCAACGCTCATGTCGCCATCCACTTTGAGTTTGCCCATCATGAAGGCACTGGTCGGGTCCACATCGCCGGAGATCATGCCTTCCAGCGTTTCCTGGTCGAGGCTGATGGTGCAATCGGCGTCCACATCGTCGGTGGAAACGGTAGGCGGAGTTGCATTGCCATCAATGTATACAATACCGGCATCGCCGCAGTTGAATTTGACGGTTGCACCAAAAGACGCGCCGGAGCTTACCTTTTCGGTGATGGATGAAATTGCAGAATCTAGGCTCATGGCTCAGGTCTCCAGAGTGGTTGTATCTGGGCGGACAATTACACCCAATTATGAAAAACACAAGACGTTACGTTTACGTCAATGTAAATAGTTCATCCCGGTTGTCCGCACCGCTTCAACCAAGAAGAATGTTTGCATATTGGTCACGCAATTCGCGTTTCAATATCTTTCCGGTCGCCCCCAGCGGCAGTTCGTTTACGAAGATCACGCGGTCGGGAATTTGCCATTTGGCGATTTTTCCGTCGTAATGCTTCAATAGTTCCCCTTCTTCGATCGATTCGTCTTCCTTCACCGCGATGATCACTGGTCGTTCGTCCCATTTTTCATGCTTGGCGGCGATTGCCGCGGCGGCAGCAATCTTTGGGTGACCAACGGCAATGTTTTCCAGTTCAACGGTCGAAATCCATTCTCCGCCTGACTTGATTATGTCCTTGGAGCGGTCACGAATAATAAGGTAACCGTCCTGATCCTGTGTGGCCACATCGCCAGTCTGAAACCAGCCGTCTTGAAGCGTCGTTCCTTTTTCCGCTTTGTAATAGTCCTCAATGACCCAGGGGCCGCGGCAATACAGATTACCCTGGGTTTCTCCATCATCCGGCAACCGGTTGAAATCGTCATCGAAGATTGCAAGTTCCATCAGATATGACGGGCGTCCCTGACCCAAGCGAATCTCGTTTCTCTCCTCTTCGCTTAGATTGAGGTGCTTGTTCTTGAGGTGGTTCACGGTACCAAGAGGGGACAATTCGGTCATGCCCCAGGCATGGAGCACTTCCACATCGTAATCGTTTCGGAATTTCTCGATCATGCTGGGCGGACAGGCCGAACCACCAATTATGGTGCGATTCATGTGGGGAAGTTTCCCTCCTGTTGCCTCCAGATGACCGATCAAACCCTGCCACACCGTGGGAACCCCGGCGGAAATGGTAACCAGTTCCTGGTTCATCAGGTTTGTAAGGCTTTCACCATCCAGATGCGGGCCCGGCATCACCAGCTTGGTTCCGGCAAGTGCAGCGGCGTAGGGGGTGCCCCATGCATTGACGTGGAACATGGGAACCACGGGCAGCAGGCAGTCACTCGCCGAGAACCCCATCACATCGGGTGTCGCAGACATGATGGCGTGCAATATGGTGGAACGGTGTGAATACAAAACCCCTTTCGGGTTGCCCGTTGTGCCGGACGTGTAGCACAGCGATGACGCCAATTGTTCGTCAAACAGCGGCCAAGTGTAGTCGTCAGCTCCGGTGGCGATGAAATCCTCGAAAAACTCCAGCCAATCATGCTTGCCTGCAAGCTCGTCTGATTTGGGCTCCATCAGTATCCATGCTTCAACACCAGGCAGGTTTTCGCGCAGGTTTTCGACAATCGGCAAAAAAGTAACGTCAAAGAACATGACCCGGTCTTCCGCATGTTCGATAATGTAAGACATTTCCTGGGGAAACAGCCGTGGATTGACCGTGTGACAGATCATTCCGGCACCTGATGACGCGTAGTATACCTCAAGGTGACGGATGTTGTTCCATGCAAGCGTACCAATACGGTCAGACTGCTTCATACCGCGTTTTTCCAAAGCAGATGCCAGCTTCTTCGCACGAACGGCAAGTTCACCATAATTGCTTCTGGTCTGACTCTTGTCAGTGTTGACCGAAACGATCTCGGTGTCGCGATGATAGCGGGCCGCGTGTTCGACAATTCCAGAAATAAGCAAAGGTTGATGCATCATGGCACCGAGCATGGATTTTCTCCTCAATAGACACTAGTTTCAGGGTTGGAAGGGAACCATTTCGAATGAACAAAATCAATCCAATTCGACAGACAGATGATGAGGCGATTACACTTGCCGGGAACCTGTTGGAAAAGAACCGGTATGGTGCGCTTGCTGTTTTGGAGCCGGAGACCAGTATTCCTCTGGTAAGCCGCATTGCGGTTGCATCGACTGCTGAAACCGGGGTCTTTTTTCTGGCATCCGATTTGTCTTCGCATTCGAAGTGTCTTGCGGCCAATCCGGTTTGTTCGCTTATGCTTGGAGAGCCGGGCAAGGGCGATGGTTTGGCCCACCCCCGGATCACATTGATTGGCAGGGCTTCGCGGCTTGTAAACGGTCATCAACAATGTGCCCTGTTGCGCGAGACTTTCGTGACGTTACACCCGAAATCCAAACTCTACATTGATTTTTCAGATTTCGGGTTTTACCCTTTCCTTGTGGAGCGTGCGCAGCTGAATGGTGGGTTTGGCAAGGCCTATCAACTGGAAGCCGAAGACCTTTCCTGTTTTTTCCCTTCCGCCTAGGCGACTTCGAACAGACCGGCGGCGCCCATGCCACCACCTATGCACATGGTCACAACCACGTGTTTTGCACCACGGCGTTTACCTTCGATAAGGGCGTGCCCGGTCATGCGGGCACCGGACATGCCGTAAGGGTGACCGATTGAAATGGCGCCGCCATTAACGTTGTACTTTTCGGGATCGATGCCAAGCTTGTCGCGGCAATACAGGCATTGACTGGCGAAAGCTTCGTTCAGTTCCCAAAGATCAATGTCGTCCACCTTGAGGCCGTGGGCATCGAGCAATTTGGGAACTGCAAAAACCGGACCTATTCCCATTTCTTCGGGACCGCATCCGGCGACCATCATACCCTTGTAGATGCCGAGTGGTTGCAAGCCACGCTTCTCCGCCTCTTTTTCCTCCATAAGCACGGATGCAGAAGCACCGTCTGAAAGCTGCGATGCGTTTCCGGCCGTGATGAACTTCCCTTCCTTTACCTGCTGACCTCCCTTGAAAACCGGTTGCAGGCTTTGCAAGCCCTCCAATGTGGTGGAGGGACGGTTGCCTTCATCCTTGTCGAGCGTAACCGCCACATCAGAGATTTCCTTAGTCTCCTTGTCCATGACTTTCATGGTGGAAGATAGAGGCACTATCTCGTCATCAAATTTGCCCGCTTCTTGCGCTGCTGCGGTGCGTTGTTGGGATTGAAGCGAGAATTCATCTTGTGCCTCGCGTGAAACACCATAGCGATCAGCCACAATCTCAGCGGTTTCGAGCATGGTCATATAAGTCTCGGGCAAGTTTTCCTTCAGCCACGGATCCACGTAACGATGCATGTTCATGTGCTCGGTTTGCACGAGCGAGATTGACTCCAAGCCGCCACCAACCGTGACTTGCATCCCGTCAGAAACAATCTGCTTTGCAGCGGTGGCAATGGCCATCAAGCCCGACGAACACTGCCGGTCAATCGTCATGCCGGAAACTGATGTTGGCAGTCCGGCTCGCAGGGCACTTTGCCGGGCGGTATTCGTGCCGGTCGATCCCTGTTGCAGGGCCGCTCCCAAAATGACATCTTCGACCTCGGCACCTTCAATACCGGCGCGGCTGACCGCATTGGAAATTGCATGGCCTCCAAGTTCCTGTGCCTGGGTGTCGTTGAATGCACCGCGATAGGCTTTACCAATCGGGGTACGGGCGGTGGAAACGATTACTGCTGATCTCATGGGGTTAGCCCTTGTTTGCCATTTGCACGATTTTCACGACATGCTCATTTCCGGAATAGAAAATGTCCGGCTTTGACATGTCTGAAATTTGGGAAAAGTTTGCTGCGATGCCGTCCGCGGTCCGGTCGTCTTCGGGAAGATGAAGCCCGGCACTTTCGGAAACCTGCATCGTTGCGTAGGAACCTGCGCCCGCAAACATGACACAATGGTTCGGCGCATCCTTGCTGACCAGGAAAACCGCCGCCGGAGTAACAAACTTCGGATCAAGTTGTTCCAGCATATCCTCGGTCATAATGTCTTCGGTCATACGGGTTGCGGCGGTCGGAGAGATGCAATTTACGTTGATGTTGTTTTTTGCACCTTCAATGCACAACGTGTTCATAAGGCCAACAACGCCAAGCTTTGCAGCGCCGTAGTTTGCCTGCCCGAAATTGCCATATACGCCGGAGGTGGATGTTGTCATCAATATCCTGCCATAGTCCTGTTCGCGCATCTGGTTCCATACTGCTCGGGAACAATTGCCTGAACCGGTGAGGTGAACCGCTATTACGCCATCCCAGTCTGATGTTTGCATCTTGCCGAAAGATTTGTCGCGCAATATCCCGGCATTGTTGATCAAAACGTCAACCCGTCCCCACTTGGCGACTGCATCGGCAACCATTGCCTCACAGTCTTCGTAGTTTGCTACATTCGCACCATTGGCAATCGCTTCGCCACCAGCCGCGATGATTTCTTCCACAACTGCTTCTGCGGGGGAAAGAGACCCGCCAGTGCCATCGCGGGCACCACCAAAATCGTTCACGACGACCTTGGCTCCCCGGCGGCCAAGTTCGAGTGCGTGTGATTTGCCAAGGCCGTTTCCTGCGCCGGTTACGATCGCAACCTGACCTTCAAATGAAATCGTCATATTCTAATCCTCGTTTCCAACAATGGTAAGCCCGAGCCATTCGGCGACAAGGGCAGGTTTCTCAACATTCTCTATTTCTATCGAGCATTCATAGCGCATGAGAAATTCGCCCGGTTTGCGTTCGGTAACCTCAGCCAGCTTCGTGTGGCCACGAATCTTGCTTCCGGAAGGAACAGGCATTAGAAACCTTACTTTCTCAAAGCCATAATTGATACCCATGACCGTTTTGTCCACGCGCGGCAACGAACTGGCCAGGAAGTGCGACAGCATGGAAAGGGTCAGAAACCCGTGCGCGATCGTGCCACCAAACGGTGTCTCTGCTTTCGCTCTTTCCTCGTCAATATGGATGAACTGGTGATCGAGCGTCGCATCAGCAAATATGTTGATCCGGTCCTGACTCAACTCTACCCAGTCGGAGGTTACTTCCAGCTTGCCCTGATTGGCAATCATCTCTTCAATTGGTACAGTATTCATGGTCTCACTCACTCTCCGAACAATGATCCGCGCGGATCAACATGCAGTCCGCCATCAAGCGGCAGCACAGCGCCTGTTATGTATGCGCCGCCACGGCCGCACAAATAAAGTGTAGCGCCGGCAATGTCTTCCGGCGCACCGATTCTGCCCAAGGGCACACCTTCGCCGACTTTCGCTGCCTGCTCATCGGTCGCCGTTGCAAAAGCGGTCATCTTGCTTTGAAACGGACCCGGAGCAAAGGCATTGAACGTAATTCGCTTGTCAGCAAGCTCCTTTGCAAAAATGCGGGTGAGATGATGAACGGCGGCTTTGGAAGCTGCGTAGGAATAAGCCCCTTCGCCAATTGGCGATGAACCCATAACAGAGCCGAGATTGATTACCCGTGCAGGGTCTTCGTCGGTTGCTGCTGCCGTAAGCAACGGAAGCAAGTCGCGTGTCAGATGCGCCAGACCGGTAACATTGACATCCATAACTTTCGACCATGCAGCGTATGGAAACTCTTCCATGGGTGCACCCCAGGTAACTCCAGCATTGTTGATGAGAATGTCGAGTTTGCCGGTTTTTGACTTTACGGTTTCTGCAAGTGCCTTGACACCTTCCTCGGTACTGACATCACCAGCGAAGCCTTCGGCGCTGCCAGGCGCGTCCCGTTCGTTGAGCTGTTCTGCCACAGCCTCGCACGCATCGCCCTTGCGCGAGGCGATCATGACATGGGCGCCAGCCTCTACCAGCGCAGTCGCCGCCATTCTCCCGATGCCGGATGCGGCACCCGTTACCAATGCCGTTTTACCTTTAAGAGTGAACAAGTCGTCAATGAACCCCATACGCTTCCTCCCGATCACAAATTAGGGTTGATTTTCGTCCAACATACTCGGTAGTATGTCATGGTGCAAGACCAAACAGTTCATCGAACCACAGATGCGCTGGCGTATGCAAGGAAGGCATGTTGATGGCAGATACAGCCACCGAACCGGAAAAGCCGTTGGCAGCGGGGAAGGACGCAATCGTTGCCGCTGCTGCCGAGTGTTTTCGCGTTTCCGGCTTCTCGGCGACCAGTATTGACGATGTTGCCCAGTCGATTGGCGCGACCAAGGGAATGGTCTATCACTACTATCGCTCCAAGGTTGAACTGTTTTTCGATGTTCACCGTGTCGGCATGGCGATCAACCTGAACTCCATTGAGCCGGTCGCGATGAGTGATGCCCCAGCGTTGCAACGGTTTGAGAAAATGGCGAACCTGCACCTGTCGAACATTTTGAACTGGTTCAGCTACCAGCGCGTTGTAATGCAGGGTGTCGAGATGCACCTTTCAACGCCTACGACCCCACAACAGCGCCAGAAATTACGACTGTTGATGGAAGAGCGTGAACGTTATGAAAACCTGTTTCGCAAAGTTCTGGTTGACGGGCGCGAAGAGCGTGTTTTTTCTTTCAGATCGGCCTCATTCGCCTCAAAGGCCGTTCTGGGAATTCTGAACAACCCGGTTCTTTGGTACAAACCTTCTGAAGACCGAAACAATGAAGGCAAACAACAGATTATTGAAGAGTTCGCAGACTTTGCGTTGGCGACGATTTTACCGCGATAAACCGATTTGGAGAAGACGATGAACGATGAAATGGCCCTGGGAATGACCGAACGTCTCAAGCCCATACATGAGCAGGTCAAAACCATGATCCGTGACGAGATCATTCCGCTGGATGATGAGTATCTCACCGAGGTTTCAGTGGGCGATCGTTGGGAACACACGCCCCGGCAGGATGAAATACTCGGGGGTTTGAAAGCCAAGGCCAAAGAGCGCGGCCTATGGAATTTCTGGCTGACTGACTCCGAACGCGGTTACGGCCTGACAACCGTTGAGTATGCATATCTTGCAGAAGAGATGGGCAAGTCGCACCTGGCTGCAGAAGTCTTTAACTGCAGCGCCCCGGACACCGGCAATATGGAAGTTCTGGAACGTTATGGTTCGCAGGCCATGAAAGACAAATGGCTGAAACGGCTACTCGATGGGGAGATCCGTTCGGCCTACCTTATGACCGAACCCGACGTGGCGTCTTCCGATGCGACCAACATTGAGATGGCCTGCGTTCGTGATGGCGATGAGTATGTTCTGAACGGCGAGAAAATCTGGTCATCGGGCGCAGGAGACAAGCGGTGCTCGGTTTATATTGTCATGGTGGCAACACCCGATGACGAGCGGCCCAAACACCAGCAACATTCCATGATTGTGGTTGATGCATCTACGCCTGGCATTGAGGCACTTCGCCCGATGGAAGTTTATGGTATGGATGATGCCCCGCATGGTCACATGCACATGAAATTTACCGATGTGCGGGTTCCGGCCGAAAACATGCTTGTTGGCGAAGGTAAGGGGTTTGAGATTTCGCAAGGGCGTCTTGGACCCGGTCGAATTCACCATTGTATGCGTGCAATCGGCCAGGCGGAACGTGCGCTCGAAACCATGTGCAGGCGTTCGATGCAACGTGAAGCCTTTGGCAAACCGCTGGCCGCACTTGGCGCGAACTATGACATTATCGCCAATTGCCGAATGGAAATTGAACAGGCACGCCTGCTTTGCCTAAAGGCAGCCTGGATGATGGATCAGGGGGATGCCCGCGCTGCGGCACCGTGGATTTCACAGATCAAGGTGGTTGCTCCCCTCATGGCGCTCAAGGTGATTGATGAAGCGGTTCAGTTGCACGGTGCACAGGGGATATCGCAAGACACACACCTGGCAACAGCATGGAAGCATGTCCGTACCTTGCGTCTTGCAGATGGGCCCGATGCAGTGCATCGTCGCCAGGTTGCCCGGACGGAGTTGCGCAAATACACCCAGGAAAAAGTGTGATGAAGGCAATCGTTTGCGAAGAATACGGGCCAATCCGAAACCTGAATTTCACAGACTGGCCTGAACCGGAACCCGGTTCAAGTGAGGTAGTGATCGCACCTGAAGCCATTGGTGTGAATTTTCCAGATGGATTGCTTGTTCAAGGCCTGTATCAAGCCAAACCACCTACGCCGTTTGTGCCCGGTATGGAGTTGGTTGGTACCATTACACAAGCCGGTGCAGAATCCGGCTATCGGCAGGGCGACCGTGTTGCTGCAATTACCTCGATTGGATCTTACGCGGAAAAGGTCAAGGCTCACAAGAACATGGTGATGCCGGTTCCTGAAGGTTCAGATGCTGCTGAACTCACGACCCTGCTGTGTGGTTTTGGCACCTCGCACTACGCCCTGAAACTGCGCGGCAAACTTCAATCCGGCGAAACGCTGGTGGTCACCGGAGCTGCCGGATTGACGGGCCTTGCTGCGGTTCAAATCGGCAAAGCAATGGGTGCCAAGGTGATAGCTGTCGCCTCTTCGCAGAAAAAACGCGACTTGTGCATGGCAAATGGTGCTGACGAGGCACTTGGTTATGACAACCTCAAAGACGATCTGAAAGCTGCAACCGGTGGCAAGGGAGCAGATGTAATCTTCGACGTCGTCGGAGGCGATGTCTTTGATGCCTGCTCGCGCAATGTGGCGTGGGGTGGGCGCCTGTTGGTGGTTGGATTTGCAGGTGGAGACATTCCCCGGTTCTCGGTCAATCTGGCGTTGGTTAAGGGCTATTCGGTTGTTGGAGTTTTCTGGGGCTCTTTTGTCCAGCGTGAACCGGAAGCCTTTGGCGGCATCATGAAAGAACTGTTTGCCTGGTATCAATCCGGTGTGATCAAGCCCGTTGTTGAACAACGCTTCGCGCTGAGTGACGCGGCTGATGCGCTTGAATATATCCATGATCGCAAGGCGGTCGGTAAAGTTGTACTCATACCCTGATGGCAAGGAACAAAATGACAGAGAAAATGCACGGCTTGGTATGCCTGAACGAAGGGTTTTCCGGAACAGCAGAAGGCCCGGTTATCGAAAGCCTTGATCCTTACCTGGAACATCGTGAGCTTGATGTTCCTGCCCCTGGACCGGGAAAGGTGCTGGTAAAGGTTGCCATGGCCTCAATCAATCCTTCCGACCTGCACTTTATCAAGGGAGAGTACGGTCTACCAAGGCGCATCGGTGTTCCTGCCGGTTTTGAAGCGGTTGGAGAAGTTGTTGCAGAAGGAGAGGGCGTGGAAGGCCTTGCCGGAAAGCGAGTGGCGTGTTTCGGTGATGCATCGGGTGTTTGGGCAGATTATGCGATCGCCGACAAGGCAACGTGCATACCTGTAAGGCCTGATGTCCGAGACGAAGACGCTGCGGCATTGCTGGTCAACCCGCTTACGGCCATTGCCATGTATGAAGAGGCAACTCGTGACGGCGATGCGTTTGTCATGACGGCTGCGGCCAGCCAGTTGTGCAAACTTATTGCAGGTCTTGCAAAAATTGATGGCAAGCACGCGATCTCGGTTGTTCGACGTGAAGAACAAGTCGAGGCAATAAAGCAATATGGTGCCAGCCATGTGCTCAATTCTGCAGCCGACGATTTTGCCGCGTCGATTGGGGCAGTAATCAAGGAACTGAAACCACGCGCCATGCTTGACGCTGTTGCGGATCTTACTTCGTCGAAAATATTTACCGCTATGCCAGCGCGCACGCACTGGATCATCTATGGAAAACTGTCAACAGAGTTGCCGGTGATTGAGCAAGCGGGCCAGATGATTTTCATGGGCAAGAAAATTGAAGGCTTCTGGCTGACCCAATGGATGAAGGAAAGACCCGTTGAAGACCAGATCAAGGCCGGTATGCGGGTGCAGGAATTGTTTGCCACCGGGCAGTGGAAGACGGATGTTGCAGGTATTGTAAAATTGTCAGAAGCACATGAAAAACTTCCCGGGTTACTTGCCGGAGCCAATACCGGCAAGGTGATGCTTGTGCCTTGATCACACCGCTGGGGCCGTCCTGTCCCGGGTAGTTTTGCGAATATACCATTCTGCAAAAAGGAAGTTTGGTACCCAGCACGTCCATGCCAGATAGTGCGATGCTTCAATGTAGTTCATGCCCAAGAGGCCAAAGAAGGGGAGCTGCAGGCGAAGTGTCACAGCGGCAAATGTGAGCGCAAATGAACGGATCATCCAGAGCCTGTGTTCCCGGACCCTTCCTGTCATGACAAGATGAACGGCGCGCACGGTCGTTCCCAGCCATAAAACTGCCAGCAACCCAAATCCCGATGCCGCGACGGGCCTGTCAATCGAGCCGATTGCAAGTGTTAACGCCGCAAAGCCTGAAACCAGGATCGCGAATGTGTATATCCGGCCTGACCAACGGTGAAGACCTGGCATGTTTGTTCGCAAGCTCGGAATGAACTGGAAAACGCCAATCGCCAACGCAACGGGAGCCAAACCAACGTGCAAGAGGAACACCGTCTGGCGCGCTTGGAGGTGCAGTTCCATACCCGGGAAGGCATTTTCCAAACCCAGCGCCACAAACCGGTAGCTTGCAAGCGCAACACCAATTGAAAGAAACCCGATGATCAAATCGGTACGGGAGGAATGACCCATTCCAAGCTCCCTCGTTTTACACTGTCAAGTCGCCGCTTTACACTGTAAAGCACAATTTCCTTTACACTGTCAAGTTGAATTCTGTATTCTGTTTGGATGAATGTAAAACCCGATAAATCCGAAACCTTTGACCTGCGTAGCGAACTCATTAAGTCTGGACTTGAAATCCTGAGTGAAGAGGGGCTTCAAGGACTGACTTTACGTGCCTGCGCTGCGCGTTGTGGCGTTAGTCATGCAGCACCTGCTTATCACTTCAATGGATTGCCCGGTTTGTTGAGTGGAATTGCAGCGTCAGGGTTCGAGCAACTTTCGAACGCGATGGATGTGGCGAGGCAGAGACGGGATAATACACCGCGAGACCAGCTAGTGGGCGTTTGTGAGGGTTATCTGGAGTTCTCCAACTCCAGACCATCGCTTTTCACTCTCATGTTTAATTCGGGACTGGAAATCGAGTTTGACGATGCTCTGAGTGCGGCAGGCGACAGGGCATATGGAATTCTAAGTTCCGCCTGTTTGCCATTTGAATTGCCCGGCGAACCCGATGGCGCTATCGAAACAATGATTTGGTCCCTGGTGCATGGCATGGCAAGCTTGCAGATCGGGGGCAGTTTCAGAATGCCGGACGGGAAGCATGAGCCCCCCCGCTTCGACCAGGTGCTTCCGGCTTTGAAGTTGAAGGACGCGTGACATTCTTGGTTCAACACCGCTTTCCCGCAGACAAGACAAAGGACTGATTTGTTTTCTGTCATTCAGACCGATCTCTTGCGGTCGGCGTCTTTCCACGGTGTTTTCTTGTACCATGATACCAGATAGGCAATACCGACCATTCCTGCCATCCCTGCCAAGTTGACAATGCTCATCGTCAGCCAATTGAACCAGTAGGCAAGATCAGTTCCCGAACCGAAAATTTCGCTGCCCATGTTGGGGTTAATCACATCGAGAACAAAGCCGCAAAACCGCCCCAGAACGAGGCCACCCATAAACGTTGCCAGGGATTGTTGTCCGACCTTGTGCACAACCCTGACGAACAACTGGCCAAACTTTCCTGAAAACTGAAGGTTTTCGCCGCCTTTTCCGGCAAGAATCCAGCACAGATAAGCGAGACACAGAAAGTGAACATAGCGTAGAAGGCCAAAATCCGGTTTTCCCCAAAGCGGTTGCAACATATCCCGGATTTCCCTGACATTGGCCCAGGAGAAGTCGATTGCCGGGCCGTAATCGCTGGGTTGGAAGACCTCGTCGTTATGGATGCCCCAAAACGCATAGGGTATGGTGATTACAAGAAACAGGCCGGCGATCCAGATTACGCTTTTTAGTACGGGTGGTTTGGGCAACCACCCTTTCATCAGCGCAAAGCCGGTAAAAAACACCAACTGCCAGCCAAACGGATTGAAAAACCATTGCCGGTCTGACCAGGGCTCAGCCGGCAGTCCGATGCCCCTTTGATATCCCAAGAACTGGGCAAGCCAATCCTGGGCGGCCAACCAGACAATGATGACAAAGGCAAAGGCTGCAAACCTGTGGTAATTTGCAAGGCCGACGATGACCGGGATCATGCCGAGAATCACAATGTACATTGGCAGGATGTCAAACAGGTTCGGGACCCATGTCAGCGTCATGATGCCAGCGAAATTTGCCATTGCCGGGCTACCGTTTGTCTCGCGGAACACGTGAATAATGTTGAGACGGCCGACATAGTTCCAGGCCGGACCAGAGTCGGGCGAGCCGCATAATCTGCTGTTTTCGTAGAGACACAACGCTCCGGTTTGTGAAACCCAGGTTTGGAAGATAACGAGAAGCAGAATTACCAAAAAAAGACCAATATGCGCCCAGTACACCTGCCAAATGCGTTGCAGAATTCTAGCCGTACCCATCCACCAACCGGCATGGGCGAAAATCTTGCCAAAGGCAATTGCCGATGCCATCCCGGAACAGAATACAAAAATTTCAGTGGCGTCGGACCAACCGAAACGTGCCGGAATATAAAGTGTAAAGAAATTACCCGGCAGATGCGCCATGAAAATAATGAACATGCCGATGCCCCGGAAGAAATCGAGGCGCGGGTCGCGCACGGTTTGTGCGGTAGCTCCGGTTGAAGCAGGTATGGGCATATAAGACTGTTCCGGAATGGATGTGGTGCCGGATGTATCAGGCAGCGCTGGCCGGAGCAACCGGGGTCAGGCGATTCAAAATCAGCGAACCTGCCTGATCGAACAATTCCCATCTGCTGATCGAATAGTTGTCCTGGTGGCCACGATGATTATCGCGGGCCTTTAGCATTTTCCTTGCCTCATTGCCCAAACCGGCCCGCAATGCTGCTTCGATACCAAGGCGCTCAAAAATGTCGCGTTGGGCATGACTTCCACCAATTGACTGCAGCGTTGGCCGCGACCGCGAGAGGCAATGGTAAGCGGTAACAAAGTCCTGATTGCGGTAGGCTTCCAGGCCAGATGCAGCGGTTGCGCCTGCATCTTGAATAGAGCGTGCAAATTCACAGTGGTGCCGCTGCTCAGCACATGAAGCCATGTTGGACAACAACAGGGAAGCTTTCTCGTTCTGCTTGGCCCCGCATAGCGCCATCATGTAATGCAAATCTGCAAAGGCCACGCAATTGTCATCGGTGCGATGCGCCGACAATTCTGCCAGTTCGTCCCAACGGTTTCCAACTTCAACACCCTCAAACTCCAACCTTAACAAGGCTGACGTTGCATTGGATATGTCGCGATAATCATCGGTGTGGTCTACACGAAACTTTTGGTCATACAGCTCCAATACCTTGTCATACTCGCCCAGTTCCAGGTGCATCAGCGCAATGTGCCACCAAACATGATATCCGAAATTGTTACAATGCTCCCAACCGGCTTCCTTTCCTTCCATCCAGTCAAGGCCTTCCTTGGCGCGTCCGGTCATGTCAAAAACATGAGAAACGGCATGGAGCCCCCACGCATCATCATTCGCCAGTTCGATTGCAAGTTTGCCGTGCCGTTCTGCGGTCTGGTATTCCCCGGCTTCTTCCAGGGCGAAAGCATAACAACCGTTGAAATAGCCTTCGGCATCGTGGCCGCGATAGGCCTCGCCAAGATTCTGTAATGACCAAAGCATTCCATCCAGGTCGCCAAGCATAAAACGGATGCCGTGGCTGAGTTTCATGGCAAGCGCGTCGTGTGGCCAATCCCGCAGAACCATTTCCATTTGCCCGATTGCATCGCTGGGCCGTCCATTTATCCAGGCCTCCAGGGCCTCAATATAATGGTGTTCGCGTTTGGAAACCGCGTTCATCTTGTGGCCTGATTTTGCATCGCTAAGCGCTTTGCGGATGGTTGGTTCCAACTCACGGCGACCCAGCATCAGGCTGAACAAACCTTTGCATGAATGGCCCAGCGCAAATTGCGGGTCCTGCTGCAATGTCGTTTCAAGTTCCGGTCCGGTTGCCGCGGCATGGGACAAAAACCCTTTGGTGACTTTGTCCCAGTGTTCGGCTGCCTGTTTGTTTGCAATGGTAATATCGCAACCGAAACGGTCCTGAAAAATCATCGATGTTCTCCTGTGAACAGACTCATTGTTGTTTTGTCCGGGGGACTATTGCAATTGATGAATTCAAAACGAAATCAAACAACGTTTTGAAACTTCAAACAATTGTGAAGGATGTTGCTCTCGCTAACGGATTGATCCGCGATAAGGTCAAAACAAAGGCAAATCGTAGACGATCTGGAATACTCATTATGGCAATTGCAGTTTCGCCCCAGTTTCAAAACACCCAAAGCCGCGTTGTCGTGATCGCGGGTGTGTGTGTGTTTGTCCTCGCTGCACTGGCGCTTGGGCTTGGTGGAACGACACAGGCGACCGCAGTGTTTATTGGAGTTTTGGCAGGATTTGGGCTTTATCACGCTTCTTTCGGGTTTACCGGTGCCTGGCGGCGGGTGTTTTCCGAAGGCCGTGGTGCTGGGTTGAGATATCAGTTTCTGCTGATCGTTGTGACGTCAGCCTTTTCCTTTCCGTTGATTGCCTACACCAGTGCCCAGGGCAACATACTGCCGGTCAGCATGGGAATGCTGTTCGGATCGTTTGTGTTCGGCGTGGGAATGCAGTTCGGGGGTGGTTGCGGGTCGGGAACATTGTTCACCGCCGGTGGTGGGTCTACCCGCATGATGATCACTTTGGCCTTTTTCATAACGGGGTCTGTCGTGGGTACAGCCCATTTCCCCTGGTGGCAGACGATTGCGTTCCCGGATGTTGTGCAGGACATGGTGGGAGCAGAACGCCGTTTCAGCTACGGGATGATTAACCGGCTGGGTCCTGAACCTGCCTTTGTTGTGCTTGCTTCAACATTGCTGGCGGTCGGCCTGTTTACCGTGTGGAACGAGAAACGTTTGCACGGTTCGCTCGAAAAGCCGCTCCCTACCGGTTCATTTCTTCGTGGTCCATGGTCGCCGCTATCAGGTGCAATCTGCCTGGCAATTGTTGGGGTGCTTAGTTTGCTGGTCATTGGTCGCCCGTGGGGCATCACATTCGGATTTGCCTTGTGGGGTGCAAAAATTGCTTCGGGCCTTGGTGTTGATATTGCCAGTTGGCCGTATTGGAGCGGGTGGCGTGCAAATCTGCTAGAACAGAGCGTATTCAAGCATTCGGTGTCGGTAATGAACTTTGGCATCATGCTTGGGGCCATGGCGGCGGCTGGCCTTGCCGCGAAATACACCCCGGTCTGGCGTCTGACAACCACGCAGATATGGACCGCAATTTTGGGCGGTTTTCTGATGGGTTACGGTGCTCGTCTTGCTTACGGATGCAATATCGGGGCCTATTTGGGCGGGCTGATCTCGGGAAGTCTTCACGGCTGGGCCTGGGCGGTCATGGCTTTTGTGGGAAGTTGTTCGGCAATCGTTATCAAACGCAAAATTGGAATCTGATCAGGAGAATAATCATGCACTACAGAATTCTGGCCCTTGTTTTTTCAGCAATGATTGTTTTCGTTTCCAATGCTAACGGCCAGGCACGCTCAGGCAAACTGTCGCCGGTGGCGGGATGGGTGGTCCACGAGACCGACATCCCTTTTGCAGAACTGTATCCACGTCTTAAATCGGCAATCAAGGCCACTGAGCTCAGGCAGATTACGACGGCGTCTGCCTCGGCGGGTGCAAAGGGAAGGGGGCTTACCATTTCCGGAAACAGGGTTGTGGGAGTTTATAACAACTTCTTTGCGGTCCGCATGTTGGAGGCCAGCATTGCCGCCGGAATTGAAGCTCCGTTGCGTTTTTATCTCACCGAACGCAATGATGGGGGTTCAAGTCTATCGTACAAGATGCCAACGACAGTCTTTTCACCGTATTTTGACGAAGGCGGCCAGGCATTGCAAGAATTGGCTGGGGAGTTGGATGCGCTTTTTGAGCGCATTGCAACGGAGACAATCCGTTAGAAATGCTAAAACAATCCGTCATAGGATTTCCGGCCAATCCGGCAGGCAAGAACCGTGAACGTTTCCCGGTTAAGCGCCTTTGTCGCTTCTTTTTCCAGCGTGTCCTGATCATCAATCCACACACCATGCCCCCCTAGTGCGTTTGCTACCGCCGGGAAATCTGAACCGGAAAAGTCCACGCCAAGGTTTGGCCGTTGGGAAGCGCGCTGTTTCATCTCTATCAGCGTAAGGCTTTCATCGACGAGCACACAAATGATCAGCGGTATCTCGTGCTCTCGAAGGGTCGCCAACTCTCCCAATCCCATTTCAAGACCTGCATCGCCCACAAACGCTATGACTGGTGTGTCCGGGCTGGCATGTTTGTAACCTGCCGCCAATGGAACCGCGCAGGCCATGGTGCACAGGGCAGAGGATTGCAGCAAACCCCTGGGATGACGGCAATGCCACATCTGACTTAACAAGATACGATGTGCCCCGCTGTCTGCGGTTGCAACCGTAGGTTCAGGAAGAACGCGGCGCAAACAGTCGAACACCCGGTCAGGACCGAACCGGGATTGCGCAGCAAAGGCCGCTGACATTAATTCTTTTGTATTGCTTTCAGATGCCCCCTGGGGTCGGCCATTTTCCGGAATTGCGGCACTGAGCCGTTGCAGTGCCGGTTCTACCGATGAACGGATGGTGTGACTGACATGATGCATCCCGTGTGTTCGGTTAACCGGTGTGATCTCTATCACCGGTTTTTCGGTTGACCATGGGTTTCGCCAACCTGCTCGCATTTCAATCGGGTCATAGCCCACGAGCAGGATTGCATCGGCTTTTTCTAGCAGCGGCTGGATCAGCTTGTCGGCTTTAGGTGACAAACCGGCCGCGCCCATGCAAAGCGGGTTTTTCTCATCGATCAGGCCCTTTGCCTTGTAAGTGGTAACCAGGGGAATCTGATGCTGCTCGCAGAAGCGCGTCAGCGCGGTGCTGGCATTTTCGTTTACAGCATCTACGCCGGCGATGGCGACAGGGTTTTGTGCCGTTGCAAGAATCTCAGCAGCGATGCCGATTGCAGTTTCATCGGGAAAAATGGAAACATGATCGAGTTTCTGCGGGATGGAAATCTCTTCCGCTTTGGCTTCGGCAACAGTGACCGGAATATCAAGATGGACCGGACCGAATTGCGGGTCATTGGCGATGGCAAGCGCTTTTTGTGTCATTAGTCCGCATGTGGCTATTGTTCCCGTGAAGCTTGCCTTTGTGACTTCTGCGAGCATCTTGCCATGGTCGAAAACCTGGTGGGTATAGCTCTCGGCTTCCGCGCCGGACACACAGCCGGTAATGAAGATCAGCGGAACACGTTCCTGGTGGGCGTTCGCGACCACATTCACCGCATTGGCAACCCCTGGCCCGATGGTTGCTACCAATACGGGGGGAAAACCATCTGCGTGCCAGCCACCCTCGGCGAGGAACCCGCCTGCATTTTCATGTTTGCAAAGCAAAAACTCGATGCCGGCCCGTTCAAATGCATCAATGATTGCGAGTACCTCTCCGCCTGGAATTCCCCAAGCGCGTTTGCATCCGTTGGCAGCGAGAGTTTGCGCGATCATGTCTGCGCAGGTCTGTGGATTGCTCATTCATCATCCTTGATATTTGGCGGTGTTCTTGCACCTGCAACCAAAAGAAAACAAGCGACTTCATGCTTTCTGATTTCACAAGTGATAACGTTAATGTTAGTCCTTGCCTGTTGAAAACAGAAGCATCTTGGTTGTTTACTCGCAAACATCAAGCTGATCTGCAAATCGCGCAACACGGTCCTAGAACGAATTTGAAGATGAACATCAATCCCGATCCCGAAACGCTTCATCCGATTGGAAAATTCTCTGATCCAAAAATAACGGCCAAAGGAGAAGTGCGCGCACGGGTAGGACTGCGCGAGCTTGAAACCCTGTGGTTCAACACCGGGACGCTTTGCAATTTGGCATGTGTCAATTGCTACATCGAATCGACCCCGCGAAACGACCGGCTGGTATATTTGACCCATAGCGAGGTGCTGGAATACCTCGACGAAATTCGGGATCTTCGCTTGCCAACCAGGGAAATCGGAATCACCGGCGGTGAACCGTTCATGAACCCTGACATACTTCCGATTATGGAAAGTTGCCTTGAACGCGGTTTTCAGTTGCTCGTGTTGACCAATGCAATGCGACCGATGATGAAATGCAAGGATGGCTTGCTGGAACTCAACAAGCGGTTCGGTGACCAGATGACATTGCGGGTTTCGGTCGATCATTTCAAACGCGAGTTCCACGAAGAAGAGCGCGGTCCACGAAGTTGGGAACCCATGTTGCTTGGCCTTAAATGGCTTTCGGAGCACGGGTTCAAAATCGACATTGCCGGACGCACAAGGTGGGGAGAGGATGAGGCTGTACTGAGAGCCGGATTTGCGAAGCTGTTTGCAGCAAACAAAATTGCAATTGATGCAGACGACCGGAAAATGCTGGTTCTGTTTCCGGAAATGGAACCGGGCGAAGACGTTCCTGAAATCACTGTCGATTGCTGGGGCATTTTGAACGTTGATCCCGCTGACATGATGTGCGCTTCGTCCCGAATGGTGGTGAAACACAAAGGGCATGAAAAAACCTCTGTTCAAGCCTGCACCCTTCTGGCATATGATCAGCAGTTCAACATTGGCCACACCCTTGAAGAAGCCTCTCAACCTGTTGCGCTGAATCACGAATTTTGTGCGAAGTTTTGTGTTCTTGGCGGTGGCTCTTGCAGCGTAAAAGAATAGGGCATTCTCATGCTTGCGATTATTGGTGGTACCGGCCTTTATGATATTGACGGGCTGGAAACGGTTTCTGAAACGCAGGTGGATACCCCTTTTGGACAACCCTCTGCGCCACTGAAGATCATGCGACTGGGGGATCGCGAGATCATTTTTATGCCGCGCCATGGCTCAGGACATTCATTTCTTCCGCACGAGATAAACTATCGTGCCAACATTTTCGCCCTGAAACAGGCTGGCGCGCGCATGGTAATCGGGTTTTCCGCTGTTGGCAGCCTGCAGCAGGACATTGCCCCTGGGGATTTTTCCATTCCTTCGCAATATCTTGACCTGACCAAAGGCAAACGCGAGTATTCATTTTTCGGCAATGGCATTGCGGCCCATGTTTCAACGGCGGTTCCAACGTGTCCTGATCTTTCATCATGGATCAAGTCTGTTGCAGATCGCCATGATGTCGGTTTGCACATGGACAAGACCTACGCCTGTGTTGAAGGCCCAAGGCTGGGAACCAAAGCGGAGAGCTTCTTCATGCGCGGGGCAGGCTGTGACCTGGTGGGAATGACCAACGTTCCGGAAGTGTTTCTGGCACGCGAGGCCCAACTATCCTATGCCACGATCTGCATTGCCACAGACTATGATTGCTGGCTTGATGATCCCGAACACCACGTGACCGTTCAGGCGGTCATTGAGCGGTTTGGGACAAGTCTTGAGAAGGCAAAAGGCCTGCTGATGGCATTGCTCGAGTCTCCGCTTCCGCGGATTGACGAGACTTATCGAAAGTCGTTGGCCATGGCGGTACTAACGCCAGACGAAGTTTTGAACAAAGAGCAGCTTGCCATGTTGCAGGTGTTGCGTGCATAGGAAACCAAGGTGAAACCGGTTTCGGTTATCATTCCAGTTGGGCCGAATGAATCGGGATGGCCGGAATTTGTTGCGCAACTTGAATTGCCGAAATCATCGGAGATCCTGATTTGCTGTGAAAGCAAACAATTACCTCAAAATCTTCCGGCGGTTCCAAATGGAGTTGATATCAGCGCCTGCACCGGAAAACCGGGAAGAGCCGGGCTGATGAATGCCGGGGCGTTATGCGCCAAAAACGAATGGCTTTGGTTTCTGCATTTCGACAGCCAGTTGATGGATGATACGTTGGAAGCCATGCAACGGACTGTGGCAGAAGCGGCACCTGGCCTTTATTTCTTCGATCTGAAATTTGCAGATGACGGCCCGTGGGCAATGGTTTTCAATGAATTGGCGGTAAGGGTTCGTGCGGGATGGCTTAAGATTCCGTTCGGAGATCAGGGGTTTCTTGTCCACAAAGAACTGTTTGAACAACTGGGCGGCTATCGTGAAGATTTGCCATATGGAGAGGATCACGTTTTTGTCTGGATGGTTAGGCAGCAGGGTTATCCGGTCAGGCGCGCTGGTGCGGGGTTGATGACGTCGGCACGAAAATATCGGCAAGGTGGCTGGGCAAGTGTGACGGGATTACATGTGTGGCTCACAATTCGTCAGGCCCTTCCAAACTGGTTATTGCTTCAACGCCGAAGGATTGAGAGATTGCTGAAATGAAGTGCGCCATTGCCGTGTTTGCAAAGACAGTTGGCTTGTCTCCGGTCAAAACACGACTGGCCGCAACGATTGGCGAAAAAATGGCTACCGAATTTTATATACGCAGCGTTGCGTGTGTTGAAGCGATCGTGCGCCAAGCTGTACAAATGCAGCCAGAAGTCGTTTTTCCGTTTTGGGCCATGGCAGAAGAAAACTCCGACCAAATGACGGATGGTGACAGTTTTCCTGCGTTCTGGACTGGTGAGGGAGATTTGGGAACGCGGCTGGCAAATGTAAGTGAAAGGCTGTGCAAACACAATGATGCAGTAATGATGATCGGAACTGACAGTCCCCAACTGAGCGCTGGCGTTATTCTTCAGGCAATCGAAACGCTCAATGAACCGGAGGTAGATGCCGTATGCGGGCCCGCTGTTGACGGCGGCTACTATTTGTTTGCTGCAAAAAAACCGGTTGAGCGTGATATCTGGGAAAATGTTACCTATAGCGCGTCAACAACGCTCGCCGAATTTGTGGCGTTGCTTGGTTCATCCGGCTTTTCCGTCGCCCGTCTTGGGGAAATGCAAGATGTTGACGAGGCAGCCGACCTGGCCAGTTTGCAAACGTTTCTTGAGGGCCGGTCTTCAGAATTGCTGCCGGAGCAATTGGAATTGCTTGGTTGGTTGCGCCAACAAATGTGAACCGCCCAACCTGTTATCCTATTTGGAATCGGCTGTGTATACGCCGTCCCAATCTTCGCCGGGCGGGGTATTTTGGAATGTGTCGATGCGTTCAGCAAACAGGGCAATGTAGTCATCAGCAAAAAATCCGGCATCGGTTGCTGCTTCGGACATCGGCCCGAATTGCGCTCGTGCGGTATTCCAGTCCTGGCTTCTGTACGCGTTCATCATTGTCTCATTGAGCCGTTGGAACTCTTTGAATGCGTAAGATTTTGCCATCTCGTCGCGACCGGCGAGGCTGTAGATGCGTATGGGCTCATTCTTGCCTTTGACGCGGATCAGGTCGATCTCGAAAACAGCGAGCGTGTCCTGGACTGTCTCGGCTGTCTGAGGTCCGATTACGATAGGCAGACCGTAGGGTTTGGATTGTCCCTCGAGACGCGAAGCGATGTTCACCGTATCGCCAAGCGCAGTGTAATCAAACCGATCGATCGATCCCATGTTCCCCACCACGCAAGTGCCGGTGTTGATGCCGATCCCCACGTTGATTGGCAAATAGGTTTCGGTTTCGCTGTCTTGCAGCTCAATTTCCCGTGCCTTGTTCAGGGCATCGACGTTTTCAATCATGTCGAGCGCGGCGTGGCAGCTCTGCATCACATGATGTTCGAAATCGAGTGGTGCGTTCCAAAATGCCATGATTGCGTCGCCCATGTATTTGTCAATGGTGCCGTTGCGCTCAAGAATTGGTCGTGACAATTCGGTCAGGAACCGATTCATCAAAAGTGTCAAACCTTGCGGATAGTCCTTGTAGCTTTCCGAGATGCCGGTGAAACCACGCACATCTGTAAACAGAACAGTAAGTTCTCGGGTCTCGCCACCGAGCACCAGTTCTTCGGGATTTTCACTAAGGCGTCCGACCAGGGCAGGTGACAGGTACTGTCCGAATGCATCGCGAATTTGGCGCTTCTGCTGTTCCTCGCGCATATAGTTTACCGTCTCAACCAGAACGAACATGCCGGTGGTTGTGATGATCGGCCAGGTTGCGTCGAACAGAATGCGATTGCTGGCGAAACTGTACCAGCTGTATCCGGCGAGGCTGCCTGTAAGGACGAAGAAAAGGACTGCGGACAAAAATGCGGCGAACAATGGTGCCAACCAG
This sequence comes from Rhizobiaceae bacterium, assembly GCA_965230715.1. Lineage (GTDB taxonomy): Bacteria > Pseudomonadota > Alphaproteobacteria > Rhizobiales > Rhizobiaceae > JAALLB01. Next base: position 890,867 of record CBDDLK010000001.1, read on the forward strand.
ATAATGATGATACCAAGGAGCGATATCACCAACAACTCAACCAGTTTCATGTAATAAGGGCGCGCCAGCGTTTCGCCGGTCATTATATTCTCAATGATCTGGGCGTGAATCTCGACTCCCGGTACCGAATATCCCATCGGAATAGCCCGCAGGTCTTCCAGTCCAGACGCAGAAGTGCCGATGATTGCGAGATGCCCTTGCAAAAGTTGCGGGTCTGCTTTCCCGTTCAGCACGTCGCTGGCAGAAACGTATCGTTGCGGAACCTGCCTCGTGAAATAGGGCCACAGCATCCCATTACGATCTGTAACGATCTGGTTGGGTCTGATGACAATGCTTTGAAGGCCCGCGTCATTGGCTTTTGTCACATAGGATTGACCGCCCGTTGCGATCCGCAGCATCTCGGTTGACAGAGCCAGTCTCATTTTGTCGCCCACCAGCATTACCAACGGCACTTGCCTGATGATATTGTCTCTTCCCGGGTCAATGACAAAAACACCCTTGCCTGCAGCGTGTTGGTTCAATTCAGGAAGGTTTTCGACCAGATAGGGGAAACGCTTCAAAAAGGGTCTGGGATCGCTGCCCACAAAAGCAGGTGGTTTTTCATCCTGCCCAAGCATCTTGTCTTGTGCGTCCCGGAGTGAACGCACACTCGCTTCACCCAGTACAACGGGATGTTTTTGCATGGAAAGGGCCATGGACAGCTCATTGGCAGGAAGGCGCGACAACTCCTGCCTTACCCCTTCTGGCAGTGACGGATTGTCGTTCGCGATGTTGCGCGGTGAGTACCGGTCGGGTTCGGAGAACACTATATCAAAGCCGGTTACCGCAACCCCATAAGCGGAAAGTCGATCGATCAATCTGGCGATTATTGTGCGCGGCCAGGGCCATTGGCCGATTTCCTCAAGGCTTTTTTCATCGATATCGATGATACGAACCGGAAGAGGTTTGTATTCGCGCGGGTTCTGCTGGTGCAAGAAGTCGAAACCTGCGTTGCGCACATCCTGAAGGATTGGCGGTTCTACTATGCGAAGAAAAATGAACACGCAAAGTGCAACATAACCAATAATCCTTGCAGGCGAAACAAGACCGGCCCGGAATTTACCGAGCCAGGATTTTTCCTTGCGTTTTACGGTTTCCCCATCAACCACTTCGACACCCCCAGTACCGAGACTGCAATCAATTGCAGAAACTTGCAATACAGAAGGTCGAATGAATGCGAAAACCGGTTCTGTTTCGTTCAAGCTGTCACCAGCGCATTCCAACTCGACAGTGAACACCAACAAAGTTGACTTGCTTTGCAATGCGGCTTGGTGTTTTTGTCTGCCGCCAAGCACGCTTGCTTGACACCACTTGTGAACCGAGGTCCTGACCGATGGATAATTTCCCCTCTGAATTGCTAAACGGCTACCGAAAGTTTCGTTCTGGCAATTACACCGAGCGTCGGGATGCTTATCTGGAACTGGCGGCAAAGGGTCAAAAGCCAACTTCCATGATAATCGCATGTTGTGACAGCCGCTCAGCGCCGGACACTATTTTCAATTCCGGTCCGGGTGAATTGTTTGTGGTTCGAAATGTCGCCAACCTTGTTCCGCCGTTTCAAACGAGTGACGGGTTTTTCTCCACATCTGCTGCCATTGAATTTGCGGTACAAAGCCTGAAAGTAAAAAACATAGTGGTGATGGGGCATGGCCGCTGCGGTGGTATTCAGGCAGCACTGGATGAAGAGATGGCCCCGCTTTCGCCCGGCAATTTTATCGGCAAATGGGTTGATCTGCTTGAGCCGGTCGCAGCTGAAGTCAACCGTAAAGACTATTCCTCGGCAGCCGAACGACAGACCGCACTTGAATATGCTGCGATCATTCACTCAATCAACAATCTGAGAACGTTTCCTTTCATCGCTGACGCAGAAAAAACCGGTGCCTTGGTTTTGCATGGTGCCTGGTTTGATATTTCGCTCGGCGAATTGTGGGTACTGGATCATGAAAGCGGTGAATTTGGGTTGATTGAGTAGGAAATCCGACCAAAACCGAAGAAAATACAGGCGGTTTTCGCGTTAGAACGGTTTTTTTCGCGTCTGTACCGCTCGAATTTCGATTATCGCCGAATATGCGTTTGATTTTCCTGACCAATTATTGCAGTCTCTGGCTCAATCGCGAACATGGGGACGTGATTGTTTTCATGATCGCGGTAAATTACCGCAAGGTAATCGCAACTTGGTTGTTTTTTTTAATGTGTATCCCACGGGAGGGAATAATATGAAAAAACTCGTATTGGCGCTTGCAGCCTCTACAATGATCTCAACTGCGGCATTTGCCGAAGAGGTCAAGATTGGTGTTTTCCTGGGCTTTACCGGACCGATTGAATCGGTTGTGGCAAACATGGGCCCGGCAGCGGATCTGGCGATAAAGGAAGTCAGTGACAGTGGTGCATTGCTGGGCGGCATGACTGTTTCCGGGGTGCAGGGTGATACTACTTGTGTTGATGCCGGCGCAGCTACGGCCGCAGCCGAACGCCTCGTTACCGCTGAGAAAGTTGCAGCCATGGTTGGCGGTGACTGTTCTGGTGTAACCGGAGCGGCGCTGCAAAACGTTGCACGTCCGAACGGTATTGTGATGATTTCGCCATCGGCGACATCCCCTGGCCTTTCGACTGCAGAAGATGACGGCCTGTTTTTCCGTACGGCTCCGTCAGATGCCCGTCAGGGTGTGATTGTTTCTGACATCCTTAACGAAAAAGGTGTCAAGGAAATCGCGATCACTTACACCAACAACGACTACGGTAAGGGTTTGGCTGATGCCATTCAGTCGAATTTTGAAGCTTCCGGCGGAAAGGTAACCATTTCTGCTGCACACGAAGATGGCAAGGGCGACTATTCTGCTGAAGTTGGTGCGCTTGCAGCTGCTGGTGGAGAAGTGCTGGTTGTAGCCGGGTATCTTGACCAGGGCGGCAAAGGAGTCATCCAGAGCTCGCTCGATTCTGGTGCATTCGACACATTCTATCTGCCAGACGGCATGGTCGGTGATTCAATTGCCGAAGCAATCGGCGATGGCCTGAACAGCTCTTATGGTGCAAACCCTGGCACCGACAGCCCAGGCGCTGCGAAGTTTCAGGAATTGGCCAAAGCTGCCGGATTTGACGGAACGGGAGCGTTTTCTGCAGAATCATACGATGCTGCTGCGCTCATCTTGCTTGCAATGCAGGCGGCCGGTTCAACAGAAAGCGGAAAGCTTAAAGAAAAAGTGATGGACGTTGCAAACGCCCCCGGTGAAGAAATCTTCCCTGGCGAGCTTGAAAAAGCCCTGAAGATTTTGGCTGATGGCGGCGACATCGACTATGTCGGTGCCTCTGCGGTTGAGCTGATTGGCCCGGGCGAGAGCGCCGGAAATTACCGTCAGGTTGAATTCAAGGACGGCAAAATCGAAGTAGTCGGCTACCGCTAAGAAAAACATTGCATTTCGGCCCGGTTTGTTCCGGGCCGAATTGTATCGGGTTGAGTATATAACATGATCGTCGTTGAAGACGTACACAAAGCACTTCGGCGGGCTGCGCGCTGTTGATGGAGCCTCGCTTGCCATCGAAACCGGAACGATTACGGGGCTGATTGGCCCGAATGGAGCAGGAAAAACGACCCTGTTCAATGTGATCGCCGGCCATTACAAACCGACATCGGGAAAAGTCCTTCTGGATGGCCAAGACATTTCGGGCCTTTCGCCGCACGAATTGTTCGCGAAAGGATTGCTGCGCACGTTTCAGATCGCACATGAGTTTTCGACCTTGAGCGTTCGTGAAAACCTGATGATGGTACCCGGTAACCAATCGGGCGAAAGCCTCATTCAAACATGGACCAACTCGGCAAAGGTGGCCGAGGAGGAAGAAAAAGTTCGCGCCAAGGCGAATGAGGTTATCGAATTTCTTGAAATTCCACATGTCGCCGATGAACTGGCGGGCAATCTGTCAGGCGGACAGAAGAAACTGCTGGAACTTGGTCGTACCATGATGGTTGATGCCAAGATCGTTTTTCTTGACGAAGTGGGCGCAGGCGTAAACCGAACCCTGCTTAATACAATTGGTGATGCAATCATACGGCTGAACAAGGAGCGCGGCTATACGTTCTGCATGATCGAGCATGACATGGATTTTATTTCACGGCTTTGCGATCCGGTAATTTGCATGGCCGAGGGCAAGGTTTTGGCGCAGGGAACTGCAGAAGAAGTCAAAAACAATGAAGAAGTGATCGAAGCTTATTTGGGGACAGGCCTTAAGAACAAGGAAACCAAAGCAACACCAACCAAAAAACCAGCCAGTAAGCAGGCCGCGAAAAAACCCGCAAAGAGCAAAGCCAAGCAGAAGAAGGGAACTTCCCAATGAGTTTCCTGATTGGCGAAAACATGACCGGCGGTTACGGAGGTGCAGACATTCTTCACAATTGTACCATTGGTGTAGAAAAGGGCGAGATTGCTGTTGTGGTAGGACCCAATGGTGCAGGCAAGTCAACCGCGATGAAAGCGGTCTTCGGGATGTTGAACATTCGCGAAGGCCAGGTGTTGATGGATGGTGAGGACATTACCAAGCTCACGCCCCAGGCCAGGGTACAAAAGGGCATGGGGTTCGTTCCACAGACCAGCAATGTGTTCACGTCGATGAGTGTTGAGGAAAACCTGGAGATGGGGGCATTTATCCGGGATGATGACATTTCGCAAACCATGGAACAGGTATTTGAACTGTTTCCCATATTGAAGGAAAAACGTCATCAGGCGGCAGGTGAGTTGTCGGGCGGGCAGCGTCAGCAGGTTGCTGTTGGGCGGGCGTTGATGACGCAACCCAAAGTGCTGATGCTTGACGAGCCGACGGCAGGCGTGTCGCCGATTGTCATGGATGAACTGTTCGACCGTATCATTGAAATTGCACGTACAGGCATCGCGATCCTGATGGTGGAACAGAATGCGAAACAGGCTCTAAACATTGCAGACAAGGGGTTCGTGCTGGTTCAGGGAGAGAACCGCTATACTGATACGGGTGAGGCGTTGATGGCAGATCCAGAAGTTCGCCGTGCGTTTTTGGGAGGTTAGCCGATGGATATTGTCAACGCGTTCGTAGTCCTGTTGAATTTCGTATTGGTACCCGGCGTCACCTATGGTTGCCAACTGGCACTTGGGGCGCTTGGGGTGACGATGATCTACGCCATCCTCCGGTTTTCAAATTTTGCCCATGGCGAGGCCATGTCTTTTGGCGCGATGGCTTGTATCCTCTTTACATGGCTGTTGCAGGGCTGGGGGGTAACGCTTGGTCCGTTTCCCACTGCGTTGCTGGCAATTCCGCTTGGCATTGTTGTTGTCGTATGTTTGGTGCTGACAACCGATCGCCTGGTGTACAGTTTTTACCGCAAGCAAAAATCATCCCCCGTGATTTTCCTGATTGCCTCTCTGGGGGTCATGTTCTTTTATAATGGTTTGATCCGATTTGTGATCGGGCCATCTGATCAGGTATTTGCCGACGGTGACCGGTTCATCATGTCGGCTCGCGAATTCAAAGACATGACAGGACTGCGTGAAGGGCTTTCATTCAAGATGACGCAGGGCATCACAATCGTCATTACAGTACTTTGTGTGATTGCCCTTTTCTGGTTCCTTAACCGAACCCGAACCGGAAAATCCATGCGTGCCTATTCTGACAATGAGGACCTGGCATTGTTGTCCGGCATTAACCCCGACCGTGTTGTAATGATTGCATGGATCATTACGGGCGCACTGATCACGATTGCCGGAACACTCTATGGTCTCGACAAAAGCTACAAGCCGTTTACCTACCAGCAACTGCTGTTGCCGATCTTTGCTGCGGCGATTGTCGGCGGAATGGGAAGCCCGATTGGTGCAATCGCGGGAGGGTTTGTGATTGCGTTGTCTGAAGTGTTTGTGACCTATGCATTCAAACGTTTTTTGGGGCATTTACTACCTGACAGCCTGGCACCAGATGGCTTGGTTCAACTTCTTTCAACCGACTACAAATTTGCCGTTTCCTTTGCGATTCTGGTTATTGTGCTGCTCGTTCGACCAACGGGAATTTTCAGAGGACAAACGATATGACATCCTCAATCAACACACGTAATGTCATGATGTTCGGTGTAATGGCCGTCTTGTTTGTTATCGTGGGAATGTTTCAAAGCTGGAACGTTTCACTGGCCATTCTCAATCTGTGCCTGATCTCCGCGATCATGTCCCTGGGAATCAATATTCAATGGGGGTATGGCGGCCTGTTGAATGTCGGTATCATGGGGTTTGCCGCGTTGGGTGGTGTTGCTGCTGTGCTTGTATCAAGCGAGCCGGTTCCCGATGCATGGAGTGCTGGAGGACATTTGGTGCTTATGTCCGGGGTATTCCTTCTGATCACGGTCGCTGCGATTGTTTGGGTATATTTCAAATATCGCGGCCCCTACCGCTCTTTGCTGATAACCCTGATTGGTGTCGTTGGGTATTTTGCTATTCGCTATTTTTACGACCCGGGTGTTGCTGCGATCGAAAAAGTCGATCCGGCTGCGACCGGTTTTCTGGGCGGGCTCGGCCTGCCAATTGAGGTTTCGTGGATCGTGGGTGGTCTTTTTGCAGCCGGGGCGGCATGGCTGGTTGGAAAAATATCGCTTGGGCTCAGATCAGACTATCTTGCAATTGCAACGCTTGGCATTTCCGAAATCATTGTAGCAATGCTCAAGTTTGAAGACTGGCTGACACGCGGTGTGAAAAACGTGATCGGGCTGCCGCGTCCGGTTCTTGTGCCTTATGAAGTTGATCTTCAACAATCTGCCTACTTTATTGATCTGGCTGCGCAGTTCAACGTTTCGGCTGTCGAGTTTTCCTCTATCGTGGTGAAACTCTGTTATGCTGTGCTTTTTTCGATCATCTTGCTCCTTATTCTCTACCTTTCCGAAAAAGCATTGAAATCTCCTTGGGGCCGGATGATGCGCGCTATTCGTGACAATGAGACTGCTGCCGAGGCGATGGGCAAGAATGTAAAAGGGCGTCATTTACAGGTCTTTGTTCTGGGTTCTGCCGTTGTTGGCATCGCCGGTGCCATGCTGACCACGCTTGATGGCCAGTTTACGCCTTCGTCGTACATTCCGTTACGCTTTACCTTTCTGATCTGGATCATGGTGATTGTCGGGGGGTCAGGTAACAATTGGGGTGCCATACTGGGTGGATTTGTCATTTGGTTCTTCTGGATTGAAGCCGAGCCAATCGGCATTTGGTTGATGGATGCCATTACTGCCGGACTGGCTGAAGGCAATCCGTTGCGCGACCATCTGCTCAAGTCCGCTGCGCATATGCGTTTGATGACCATGGGTTTGATTCTGCTGTTGGTTTTGCGCTTCAGTCCAAGAGGGCTGATCCCCGAAAAATAATCTATGGGTGTCGGGCGTGCATTTAGGTTAAGGAACAAGCTCAACCCAACTGTGAATACGATCTGACAATAGACCCTTGGCGAAGTCTGTATTGGGTGCTACCCTTGCGGTAACTTAGAAATTTGCAGGGCCCGTTCGCGGTCTTGCGACAAAGGATACCGGTTTGAACAATCCGACACAGAGCGCAAATGCGCCAGCTGCGGACCGAGGCCAGAAACGAAGACGGAAAAGACCTGGTGGTCAGAATTATCGGAAAAGGCGAGGCAAGCAATCCTCGCAGGTCGATGACCAGAAAGGTCTAACGTCGGAAACAGACGTTGCTGCCGACAACAAAAGCAACAACACTCAAAGGTCTGGTTCCAGCAACAACAGTCCCGGTCGTCAACAGGCCAAGGCCAACCATGGCAACCAGCGGAAAGCAGGCGCTGCGCAAAAGAAGCGTGACCTGTTACCGTTATATGCTGCACTTGATTTGGGGACAAACAATTGCCGGCTTCTGATCGCCATTCCGCAACAACGTGGCAGATTCAGGGTCATAGACGGGTTTTCCAGAATCGTACGCTTGGGCGAGGGCCTGGGTGCAACCGGTCGATTGTCGGAAGATGCTATGGATCGCGCGATTGGTGCGCTGAAGATGTGCGCCCGAAAACTGGAAGCAAGGCCGGTCCAGAACAAGCGGTTGATCGCGACTGAAGCGTGCAGGCAGGCGGAGAACGGAGAACTGTTCCTGCAGCGCGTACAGGAAGAAGCTGGTCTGGAACTTGAAATCGTAACGCGTGAAAGAGAAGCGTTCCTGGCAGCAGAAGGGTGCGGATCGCTGATCGACCGAAACAGTTCCGGAGCCGTGCTATTCGACATCGGCGGGGGGTCATCGGAACTCGTACTTGTTGACCGTTCGAAGAACCGCGGGCGGGCAGTTTCCAAGCAGATCATTGGCTGGACTTCGCTGCCTCTTGGCGTCGTGACGATTGCCGAACAGTATGGCGGCAAGCAGGTTTCACGCGAGCTTTATCGCACCATGGTTGATCATGTTGTCGAGGAGATCGGGCGTTTCGAAGGGCGCAACCAGTTGGACCATCTGATCGGAACGGATAATGTTCATCTGTTGGGTACGTCCGGGACTGTTACTACGCTTGCAGGACTTCATCTTGAGTTGCCGCAGTATGACAGGCGAAAAGTTGATGGTTTGTGGATGCAAGACCATCAGGTTGATGCTGCTGTGGAGCGGTTGCTCGACATGGATTTTGACGAAAGGGCGGCAAACGCATGTATCGGTACTGAAAGGGCTGACCTCGTGTTGGCCGGATGTGCGATACTTGATGGCATCCGTACCGTTTGGCCAAGCAAACGTTTGAGAGTTGCCGACCGTGGTTTGCGGGAAGGTTTGCTTACTGAGATGATGGAACATGACAAATCCTGGATACGCCCAAAAAAGGCAAGGTGGTCCCGCAAACGCAAAATGAAGCGTAATGAACGCATGGCGCGGCAAGGCGGAGAAGCAAGATCGTGAACAAGAAACCGGGCGGCGAGCGCAAAACCAATCTGCGGAACATCAGAACCCGGGTGAAAACCGCCCGTGGCAGAAAGCTTTCATCCACGCTTTGGTTGGAACGCCAGTTGAACGATCCATATGTTCAGCGCGCCAAGGCGGAAGGGTATGCTTCGCGGGCGGCCTACAAGATCATCGAAATCAACGATAAGCACGGTATCATCAAACCCGGTGACCGGGTCGTGGATCTTGGAGCTGCCCCGGGCGGATGGTGTCAGGTCGCGGCCGGCATTACCGGATCAACGACCGACAACCCTCTCGTGGTTGGCATTGACTATCTTGAGATGGCGCCTGTTGCAGGCGCAACCATCTTGTTGAAAGATTTCCTGGACGATGACGCCCCCGAAAAAATCATGGAAGCAATCGGCAACCAGTCTCCCGATCTGGTTTTGTCTGACATGGCAGCACCCACTACCGGCCACCGGAAAACCGATCACTTGCGAACCATGCATCTGGTGGAAGTTGCCTTGGATTTTGCCCTGGAGGTTCTCAAGCCCGGCGGGCATTTTTTGTGCAAGACTTTTCAGGGTGGAACCGAGGCTGAGTTGCTGAACCTGATGAAGCAGAATTTCAAATCCGTGCACCACATCAAACCTCCCGCGTCGCGTGACCGTTCGGTTGAGCTTTATCTGCTTGCAAAACATCGTAAGTAGCCAGCAATACATTGTTTACCATTTGGAATTAATTTTGTTCGCACTAGACCGTCGCGCAGGTTGGGGTTTTGCGCTTATGGGGACTGTCTGTCTATGGTCAATCACAAGGTATTGTCGGCGAGCGCGCTGGTATTAATCGCCGCATTGGGGTGCGCGGTGTTTTCTGTTCCGGCGTTGGGGCTGGTAGAAGGTTTGGCGTTGTCCGTTTCCGCAGCCAGTCTGATGCTCGCTGTAATCGGATGCATTTTCCTGCATTCCGGTCCGCCTTCTTCAACTGCGAAAAAAACAAGTTTGCTTGCCGATGCCGGTTACACGGATCAAGCCGGGTTTGGCGCAAGTGACGAACCCAAAAAGAAGCTGGACGCTGAACAGCTGGCATTTACCGATACGCTGACCGGGCTTGGAAATCTCCACCGGATGGTTGAGAAGTACAATCGGCTGCTTGAGGAAAACATGGGTGAAAAAGGCCATGGCTTTCTGGTCGGTATGGTCAATCTCGTGGGAATGAAACCAATCAATGATTTGTACGGCTACGAAGGCGGCGATGAAATACTAAAGCAATGTGCTCAAAGGTTGTCTGCTGCAGTCGAGGAAAGCGGGTTTGTTTTTCGCACAGAGGGCGACGAGTTTGGGTTTTTGTTTCCGGCAATCGCAACCTATTCTTCGGCCGAACAGATGGGCAAAACCCTGCAAGACATCTTGTCGGGTCCGTTTGACCTGAACGGTCGAAATGTAAGGATACGCGGTTCGTTCGGTTTTGCCTTGTGTGACCGGGATACGCCGGACTTTGAGGAAATTATAAAACGCATTGAAAGTGCTCTTTATTATTCGCGTCGCAACAACAAAAGCCGTGTAACGATCTATTCTGACCGCATTGAACAGAAACTGATTGGCGAAGCGAAGATGGAACAGGCGCTGCGAAGCGCAATTGAAACAGACAGTGTAAGACCCCATTACCAACCAATCATCTCGTTGCAGAACGGTGAACTGTTAGGTTTTGAAGCCTTGGCGCGCTGGCGTGACCCTGAACTTGGGTACGTTTCACCGGCCGAATTCATTATGCTGGCGGAACAGCAAGGGTTCATTTCCCAGCTGACCGAACGCCTCTTGCAGCACGCGGCACGCGCTGCCTCGGCCTGGCCGGAGAACCTGTTTTTGTCATTTAATCTGTCAAGTGCTGAACTCGGTGATGCGAGTACCGCGGGAAGGGTTATCGAAACCGTCAAAAAAGCAGGGCTTGTACCGACCAGATTGCAGTTGGAGGTGACAGAAACGGCGATGATGAGTGATCCCGAAACAGCTTCATTGGTGATTGATGAGCTCGCGGAAGCGGGTATCGGAATTTCAATGGATGATTTCGGTACCGGGCAATCCAGTCTTGGACGCCTTCGCGAACTGCATCTGGACAAGGTGAAGATTGACCGCTCATTCGTGACCGAAATCGGCAAAGAGCGCCCGGCCGAGCATATCGTTAAGGCAATTATCGGAATGTGCTCCGGGCTGGAACTTACAGTAATTGCTGAAGGTATTGAGGATATTGCGCAAGCAGAACGGCTAAAACGGTTCGGTTGTCATGCCGGGCAGGGCTATCTGTTCGGTAAACCTCAGGACGCACAACGTACCATGAGCTATATCCGTGAGTTCTATGGTGCCCGCAGTCAACCTGCCTCGCCTGAATTGCTGGCAGGGTAATCAAATTCATTTTGCCGCAAACTGCCTGATTTCAAACTGTTTGTTTCTTCGCCATACTCTGTTTGAAGCGTCGCGGTTCGAACATTCGTTGCCGGTTTTCAGATTTGCAACCTCTTCATCGGTTTTTCTGCGACAAAGTTTGCCGAACAGGCACGAACAATTCCTTTTTTGTACGGGGCTGTCACCAAATTGTACTTAAAGTCTGGTGTCTAAATCACTATATAGAGACAAATATTTCCGGAGGGTTTGTTTATGTCTTCGCTTCAAAGTTTTGATACCGAAATTGAAAAAACGCGCAGTGCCGTCGAAGAGATGCGTGAAAAGCTGGACCAAAGTTCAGTGGTGCTAGATGAATTTGCCAAATCAGACACGATTGGCCAATCGGATTTCGATATTGAAAATGCACGAATTCAAGACATTCTGAAACAGCAAAAGGTTATGGAAGGCAATATAGCCGACCTGATCATTGGCCTTGAAGATGCAACCAATGTTTTTGGTTCCGAGTTCGAAAGCATGAAAAGCTATTCGACATGGGAAAAATTCGTTGGCATTTTCTCCAAGCAAAACATGCAAAGAATGCGGTCCGATCGTGTTCGCAACATGTCTTTGTCGGGTAACCTGCAGGAACTGCTTGCCAAGTCTGACAAGATTGTCGGCATCTTGAAAGGGCAGAAAGAGGTGCTTGATTCACGGTATCAATCATCGGAAGCTTCGCTTGAAAAAGTGATAGAGCGGCGGAAAACCACGGTTGAAACGCTGGAGGCGACACAAGCGCGGATCGAAGAAGTCAATCCGATGTTGCTGGATCTTGAAAACGAGATTGCCACCACAACCGGTCAGAAGAAAAAGACAACGCTTGAAGGCAAACGCTCAAAACTGGCAACGGAGTATAACCAGCTTCAGGCGAAGGAACAGGAGTTGCTTGCTGAAAGCCAAACGTTGGAGCGTTATACCTCGATGTTTCAGACGTTTGTTGATTCTCTCAATAACCAGCTTGCAGCACAACAAACGCTGATCAACAAGCTCAATATCGACACTGAACAGCGCGTCGTGCTTTACAAGGCGCTTGAAGATTCTCTCAAGACTGCCGCGCAGCAGGATGTTGCCCACAAAATCAACACCCTTGGCAACCAGGTTGATACTGCAGCAGAAGAGACCATGGCTGGAATAGGGGCAGCAGCGCAGTCGCATATCGGTGACCTTCTTGAGATGCATGAAAAGAACATGGCCTCAACCGAAGACATCCAGCGTCGCAAAAAACTGGCTGATGATGCATTTGCGCGCCGCTTTGAAGAAGTTTTGAGAAAACACCACGCGGCTTGAGATGACAGGGGTATCGGGGTCAAACTTGCCGTTGGCGGGGGGCGCAGTTGAATACCGCCGCTAACGAACAGGCCAGTCACTATTTCTCTGCGCTTGGCGGAGGCCTTGCCGGTCTCACGACCTTCATGAATGATGCTGCATCGGGTTCACGTCAGCATGATGTAATCGCCGCAATCGTTTCGGAATATGTTGAGCGGCTCGATGGTTCGCTGGAAAGCTGGCGCAGCAAGCTGGCGTTTGAAAACAAATTTCGTGTGTCGCATACCGAGAGCGGTTTCCCGGCATTCGAAAACGTCCTTGACCTCAAGAATGCCCGAAAGAGCGCAAGCGACAGACTTTCCGAGCTTGAGGAGGCGGACATCATTCGTGAAAAAATGGTTGATGTCATCCTGACCCGCAGAAAGGTGCCGTTGGATTTGCAGAAGCAGATGGCAGAGCGGGCCTATCTGGAAAGCCTTTCCGATGATGTGCATTTTGACCCGCTTGTTCTTCCCAAGACCATTCGGGTTTCTGTTAATCCCAAAACACGCAGACCTTACTACGTCGTGCATTGGGGCTATTATGATGGCGTATCCAACCTGCCGATGATTTACATCCTTACGGTTGAGGATTCTTCTCCGGAGGTTGTCAAGCTGTTGGTTGGCCCGAACGGCAAACTCAACAAAACCGTCAATATCAGTTTCCCGGTTGGCGGCTTGCTCAACCCGGAACTGGCTCTGAAATTTGATGAGTTTTGCGACAAGAACTCATCTTACAGCCTGACGCTTTCGACAATTGCGACTAATCTGGATCACGATTTTGATCATCTGCACCCAAAGCAGCTAAGGCGCATTGTGATGGGGCCGTTCTACCATTCGGCATTTACCAGGCATGGCGAGAAGGTGCAGACCATCCTTTCACGCGTGAACAGGCCGGAAAATGCCTGGCTGATGACCTGGACATTGCAAGAGATTTTTTCCGTGAACGAAAATCCGGCAAAGCACGGGCTTTGGTCAAGCCAGCCGGCGCGTGAAGAGTTCCATATCAATACCGATGATCTTGAATGTGTGCAACAAGGGGTCAGTGCATTTCAGCGAAATGTTCTGGTACCTCATGAGGCGTATCAGGCGATTTATGCATCGGGGCAGGAAGACGAAATTTTTGGCGGATACAACCGGCATGTCATTTCTGACGGACATGTATTGAGGAATTTGTGATGGATACCGGACTGACCACACTTGATGAAAAAGACATCGCCAAACATCTGGCTACCGCCCAAACGCTGGTAACCAAATTTGTGATGACCAAGGCATCGGACGGCAAGTCTCGCACCGAGATAGCCGGGACCCGCCGCCGGTTTGTCTCGACGGTTTCGACCGCTGGAATGCGTTCGACCCATGAAGTTGAGTTTGCCGCTACGCTTTCGTCTGTGAATGCCGGTGACACCTTGTTGTCGCCCGTGCAGCACACAATTTTGTTCAAGACACGCCGAGCATTGAGTGTGGCGCTCGCAGTATCTGACGAGTTTGCAAAACAGACCGGGCTCGATGCGCTTAAATCAAAAAACGCATCGTCCGGGTTGCAGGGCGATGAAGCGACACGGTTCCATTCGCTGCTGGAAGCGGCGGGATATGTGGCCGCTTTTGCTGCCAGCGCTTATCTTCACCAGTTTGTTGAAGCGACGGGCGAACCTGCCAACGATGTTAAAGAGCCGGATTTCAATTTCGAGACACCCAATGACGCGCTGAAAAGCCTTGTTGCAGGTTTGGATGCGGTAGCCGAAGGATCAAACGACGATACGATCCTGCAAGACCGGATTCGGGCGCTGGCGGATATGGCTCTGGAAGAGTTGTTGCAGCGCAAGGGGCGTTTTGCTGAGCTGGGGGCATTTGAGAACACACATCTTCGCCTTGACAGTGATGGCTTTGAGCTCAACGGTTTTGACGTGGCACCGGGCAAAAAGACCAAGCCCCTGGTCATGACGTTTAAAAAGCCCGACGAGATTATCGGCAACCACATCGCCAAATACCAGTCGCTGAAACTCGCCAAAATGCTTATGGCATACGACTTTGATCGCCAGCTTAACCCGTTTGTGGAGTTGGGTGGTTTTCTGTTTACGTTTATTGGTGATGGTGCGCCGGGAACAGGCAAAACCATTCTGATCCAGATGATCGCTGGCTTGATCAATGATTATTGCCAGGTCGCGGGCTACGGTTTTACTTACGAGAATTTCGGCGTTGACCAGATTTCGTCCTATCAGGGCAAATCGGGCCAGAATTGCAAACAGTTCGTCACCAATGTGGTGAATCCCAAAACCATCGGGCTTGGCACGGTCGACGATATTGACCAGGTGGCGGCCAAACGTTCCGATGACCGGGCTTCTGCCGGCCAGCAGGAAGTGACGGCTGTGCTGATGGAGAGTTTTGCCGGGGCAACGACGGTGGTTCGCGGCAATTGCTCATTCGGCATGTTCTCCAATTATCCGGAAAATGTCGATGATGCGCTTCGTCAAAGGGCAGGGGCGCGTTGGCTTGTGGACGGACCGCAAACCCGAGATGACTATATCGACATCTTTGCGCTGCTCGCTGGCAAAAACCATGACATTCCGCTCGGCAAGCATGACCTGTTCTCAGCGCAGGAGATTGAGCAGGCGGTAACGACGGCCTATGAAAAATACAACAAGCCCCAGGAAGACGGTTTGGTGCGGGTTTATGAACGGTTTGTAAAAGACAACAAGTTGAAAACCATGGCCGATGTCGGGACCTATCTGCACATGATCAAACTTGCCGAACCGCGTTTTACCGGGCGCGCTATCAAGAACATTACTGATGCGATCAAGATGCGGGCGATGGATATTGAACTGCCTGACGAATGGTTCGAAAAGCCTGAAGATTTCATGCACAGACCCTATGAAGAAAAGCGCGACATGATCGCCGAATTGCGCGGGCCGTTCACTCTCGACATGGTGATGCAGGAAATCAACCGCTATGCGGATTCCGAGTTCCGCTATACCGACAAGTCGGATGACGCGGCAGTCGAGGAAATCATCCGGCGCGAACGCCAGCGAGAAAAGGCTGCAAAAGAAATTACCGAGATGAAGACTGATGGAAGGTGGGATGCCTGATACCCTCACCAATCTCATGACCATCTCCCTGCCGCATCTGGTGGAACGCTATCGCCGGGCTATGGCCGGTTTTGGCCTTAAAATGCCTGAGTTGGACAGTTTCGAGATTGATCTCATCGGATACTCACCGCAGATTGCCGAGGCACTTGGTGACCGCGATTACATGGACCCGAAGAAAATCAACCGACGCTTCATCATATTGTCGCCGGAGCAGGAGCAACTAACTCTGCTGCATCCGTCTTTTTCGAATACGCGTGATCTTATGCTGTCTTTCTTCGAAAAGAACCGGAAGGTAATCTATGCGCTTACCATCAAGGATGTCGTGTTTGGCGAGATTGAAGACAATGTCTACGAGATCGATGACATCGAAGACCTGCTGTCGATTGAACAGATCGCGTTCAAGATTGGAACGCATGAAAACCTGACCGACAAGACCGCGCAACTCAAGCTGCTGATCGACCGGCTGATGAAAGAACCGGACGCATGGCGTGACACGCCGATGCTCGAAGAGATGGTGGAGCTGGCAAAACAGACGGGTGATATTCGCGAGAACAAAATGTTGCCCGAAGAAGTGCTGTTTAGGCAGGAAACATTCTGGACCTCTCATTTTGGTGGCACCTACATCTTCCGCGATGGGGACCAAATCACAGTGATTTGCGATCCGTCCGCCCGGGGGTTTCGCCGTTCACGACCTTGGCAGGTTGGTTATCTGGACATCAATGACAAGGAAACCGTGTTCGACTTCCTGTATGATTCCGGGCGTCTGCAACCGCCACTTGGTTCGTGGATTGAACGTTCGCGCTTGTTGGATCTGCGCCGTCACATGGCGGCTGCCTGGCTTGCCCATCAACAGGAAGATGAGTTGCCGCCAAGTTTTTTGAACCAGAGTTGGGTGCGCCGGTGGGAACGCGACAATCACCGGCTTGTCGCCGAAGACAATGTGATTCCGCTGATCGACTGGGCAGTCGAAGAAGTTGCAGAGTGGCATAATATCGATATTGACGAGGTCGAGGAGGATTTGCGTTTTGTTTTGTGCCGTGCAGACCCTGACCACCGTGACATGCGTCTGACCAACCGGTTGATCTCGCACTACCTTCCGTTTGATTTTCTGTCACGGTTTGAATTCAACAGGCCGTTGTTTTCCGAGAACAAGGAAGCGTGGTCACCAGACTATCGTGAATATGTGGCATCATCACTTATTGATACCTACATTAAGGACAGATCGCGGCTTTATCCGTCACTGTTTGAGCTAGAGAACTAAGGGGAATATCAGGAATGCTTGATCCGGTTTTTGCACTTCTTCGCGGGATTTTTCGAGCCGTAAAAGCCTTCATTCTGAGAATTGTAAGTTGGGTATTGGCGCCTTTTGTGGTTTTGAGAAACCTGTATCGCAACTCCGGATGGCTGATAAAGATTGCCCTTGTCATATTGTTGTTGTGCATTGTCATTCCCTACTCGTTTTTCTTTTGGAACACGTTGTGGGTGCGCGGATACGATACCGACTACACCTCGGTGATGAATTTTGAAGACCGCAAGATAACGCCCGGCGAACGGGTGCAGATTGACGGCGGCACCGACACCGCGCGCACCTGCGGCAATTCTGCAATTGTGGATGTGTCCCGGCATTTGATTGATTTCAATGTCAACCAGAACAGTTGGATATCCGGCTCTTTTGTTTACAAGATGGGGTTGTTTGGCATTCCCTGGGATGCAACCCCTTGGCTGGATAACAAGGCTACCTTTCAACGCGGCGTTCATCGCGGCGTGACAGCTGCCGTTCTTGAGATGCGTGAAACCCTTGGGCGTGTGCGCGGTTCGTCCGAGCGTGACAATGACCTCAATGATGCGCTTTCAAACATTCAGATTGACGAGTTCAACTGGTACTTCGGCGTTAACCCGTTTGGTTTCAAACAAACCTCGTGGGGTTCTTATCGTTCTGCATACAAGGAACTGGGTGAATACAATCAGAACCTGGCAAACTGCCGCGCGTTCTTTGATGCGCGTGCTGACAACCTGTCCAATTTCCTTGATCGCATTGCCAAGGACATCGGCTCGACGACCGCAGTTATCAAGGACCGGGCCGAGCAGTACAATTGGGGGTGGTTCGATACACGTGCCGACAACGTGTTTATGGAAGCCAATGGGCAGCTTTATGCATACCTTGGCATTTTGCGCGCCGCCCGAAAGGATTTTGGCGAGATTGTTGAGCGTCGCAATCTTGGCAATTTGTGGGATACGATGGACGAACAGCTGTCTCAGGCGGTTCAACTCAATCCGTTGATTATTTCCAATGGTGATGAAGACGGTTTTGTCATGCCAACCCATTTGACCACGATGGGATTCTACATTTTGCGGGTCAGAACCAATCTGACCGAGATGCGCGATGTGCTGCGCAACTAGGCAGCAGACCCATAAATCTGGTTAAGATGCGGCTTCCATTGATCACAGTTGTTGGCAGCTATCTGTCTACAAAATCCATGTCGTAACGGTTTCTTCAACCCAAGATTGCACCTTCCTTTCGCTAGTAAAAAACCGCTGTCTCGTCTCTATGATGAAGCGAAACGGACCAGGTTGAAATGGGCCACAGGCGCATTTTAAAGGCCGAAATCGCACCCGTCATACGGCGGGTTGTTACACTCAGGCGGTCGAAGACAAGCAAGCCAAAGCGCCGCAACGCGCAGCGAATCACCAGAATCGGTTGTGCAACTATTACGTGTATTAGTTGCATCAATTGAAATGAGCCGGTTGAAAATTTTTTTGATGCCGATGCGATTCATTGTTAATATGTTGAAATATATGTAATTTCTGGAGATTCTGAAAGCAACGTAATATACAACCTATAGTAGTAGATTCTTTACATTGCACGCGTCTGTTGCTATAGTGCCTTCATGGTCAGCAAAGAGACCAGATGAACACAATGTCCCGGAACCCCTGCTATCATCCGGAGCGGCGTGTACCTGTCTTCAAGATAGGTTTCTAAAAGGGGAGGTTTGGTTCAATCCGCCCGATCTGAACCTCCCCGTCTTTGCCCGAACTCATTCAGCTAGTTGCCGGATTTGCCTTGACTTCCATCTGGGCTTGTTTCCGTATGAACCGGAAAAACCAAACCGCTGCCGCAAGCATGGAAGCACCCGCCACAACCAATAAAATCGGCTCGGCCCCTAAATACTCATACAGTTGAGTGTAGAAATGGATCGCAAGAAACACAATTGATGTATTGGCAATGAAACGATTGTGTTCTCGCAAACCGAACCAGATTGCAAACGCGAGAGCTGCGGCCCAGACAATCACGAATATCCAATCGGGTACGAAGAATGCGGTCTGCTTCCACTCCTGTTGAAGTTGATATGAACCTAGCCCTTTTGAAACAAAGTGCTCGCCAGGATGGTCTCCCCAAAAAGTGCCGACCCAAAAAGCAAAATTGATCATGAAGAATGAAACGCGTGCAGGTATCAGAACAATGGTCCGCCAATCCGCCCAGCGGGTGGCCTCGATGCGTTTCAGCAGATAATAAAGCAGGGTTGTCAGCGTAGTGAACACTACAATGCTTATGCTGGGCTCTCTGACAAAAATGCCATAGCTGGCGTGCCAATAGGCGGTTCCTGAGCCTATAAGTGCACCAATGGAAAGCGGTATGAAGGCCGATATGAAGGGTTGCTTGAACGCGAAGGTACCAAGAACAACAAAGACAAGTACAATGGCGTTGTACGAATACCCGCCGAGCCAGTCACCATATTCCAGACCCAGCCAGCCGGAGATGCCCGCGATACCGCAAATCGCCATGCCATCCCCGAGAATGCGCCATCCGTCATATGCCAGCACCCTTACAGTGCCAGCGACTCCAAGTGCTGCAAGCGCAAGAAACAAGCCAGTACTTGGGTCCGGCTTGAGTGCTACAACACCTGCCGACAGGGCCAACGCGCCAAAAATACATAATAGATTGGCGATAATCGAGCCTCGGTCTGAGGTTATAGCCAGAGCCTTTAGACGTTCTGCTTCAGCTTCGTCGATTTTGCCCTCGCGAAGCAATTCTCCGATGTCCAGTGTGATACGTGTCATGGTTGTCTCTCCCTGTGCTGTGCAAGATATCCCAATTCCAGACCTGTCTCAATTCATCTTGCTTGGCCGACAATCGTGTGGTACCGCAGAGCCATGAACATGATTGCAACAACACAGACTTGGTGGTGGGCTCGCTAACAGCGGCTACCCTTGTTTGTGACTCGATATGGCCGCCGGAAACCCCGAGCGGCTTTTGCTTTGTCGGGGCCACGGTGCGACCGGAATTGAAAGTGGGAGTAAAGACGTGGTTTCCAAACCGATCCAATATGTAACGCGCGGTGGTATCACCGTAAGCAGGAACAGTGCTCCTGCACGTTACGAAAACGCAATTGAGCAAGTGCTTGACCGGGTCAACGGCGAGCGCGGTGTGGTGCTTTCTTCAAACTATGAGTATCCCGGTCGATATACCCGATGGGATACGGCGATCGTCAATCCTCCCCTGGGCATTGAAGGGCAGGGGCGCCAAGTGCAAATTCGCGCCTACAACAATCGTGGCCGCGTCTTGCTCGGTCCGGTTTTTGACATGCTGAAAGTCCATGATCACGTTGCAAAGATTGAAGTCGCGGATGACCGGATAAGCCTGAAAGTGAAGGAACCGGGAAGAGTTGTTTCTGAAGAAGAACGTTCGAAAGCGCCGACAGTTTTTTCCGTCGTTCGCGCGATCGTCGATTTGTTCGGCAGCGATGAAGATCCAAACCTTGGTTTGTTCGGTACCTTTGGTTATGACCTGGCCTTTCAATTTGATGATCTTGAAATGCAAATGGAAAGGCCAGCAGACCAGCGTGACCTGGTGTTGTTCTTGCCCGATGAAATCTTGGTTGTTGACCACCATCAAGCCATCGCCTGGTATGACCACTATGAATATGCGATAGGTGACGTTTCGACTGCCGGGATCGAAAGGGAACGTACCATTGTTCCGTTCCAGCGTTCGGAAGTGGTTCCCCCCAAGGGAGATCATCAACCGGGCGAATATGCAAAAATGGTCGAAAAAGCGAAGGAGAAGTTCGCTCGGGGTGACCTCTTTGAAGTTGTTCCCGGCCAGCTGTTCTACGAACAATGCAAAACCGAACCGGCAGAAATCTCACGCAAACTCAAGGCTACCAACCCCTCGCCCTATTCGTTTTTCTTCAATCTTGGAAATCAGGAATATCTTGTTGGTGCCTCTCCGGAGATGTTCGTGCGGGTCGAGGGAAGAAGGGTGGAAACCTGTCCGATCTCGGGTACCATCAAACGGGGTCGTGATGCCATTGAGGATTCCGAGCAAATACTGAAACTGCTGAACTCCAAGAAAGATGAATCCGAACTCACCATGTGCTCGGACGTGGATCGCAACGACAAGTCACGGGTATGCGATCCGGGAAGCGTGAAGGTAATCGGTCGGCGCCAAATTGAGATGTACTCAAAACTCATTCACACAGTAGACCACATTGAGGGTCGGTTGCGGTCCGGAATGGATGCTTTCGACGCCTTCCTTTCCCATGCATGGGCCGTCACGGTAACGGGTGCACCCAAATTGTGGGCAATGCGGCATATCGAAGAGAACGAGAAATCGCCACGTGCATGGTACGGAGGTGCGGTGGGGGTTGTAGGTTTTAATGGTGATATGAATACCGGATTAACCCTGCGCACAGTGCGAATCAAAGACGGAATTGCCGAGGTTCGTGCCGGGGCGACGTTGCTTTACGATTCCGATCCAATGGAAGAGGAGAAGGAAACCGAACTGAAAGCATCGGCCATGTTGGCGGCGGTGCGCGACGCCGGCAAGTCAAACGCAACCGGTGCTGTTCGCGATACCCATGGGGTCGGTGTCGGAAGGAAAATCCTGCTAGTGGATCATGAGGATTCCTTTGTTCACACACTTGCGAATTATTTTCGCCAAACCGGTGCGGAAGTGCTGACAGTGCGTTCGCCGCTGGATGAAGGAGTGCTGGACAGCTTCAACCGCATTTGGTGGTGTTGTCCCCCGGACCTGGAAGACCGTCGGACTTTGATTGTGCGACCACCATTGCCAAAGTGCGCGCGCGCAACTTGCCGCTGTTCGGGGTTTGCCTTGGCTTGCAGGCAATCGCAGAGGCCTTTGGCGCGACCCTCAAGCAACTCGATTATCCTGTGCACGGCAAACCCTCTCGCATAAAGGTGAACGATATGGGGCTTGTTTTTTCAGGCCTTGAGGCGCAATTGACTGTCGGACGTTATCACTCGATACACGCTGATCCGCAAACACTACCAACCGACATGACCGTTACTGCGGTTACGACAGACGGCATAGTGATGGGGATGGAACACAAGAATGAACCGATTGCGGCGGTACAATTCCATCCGGAATCGATTATGTCATTAGGTGGTCAAGTTGGTTTGCGAATGATTGAGAATGTTGTGGCGCACCTGCGCTAAGTCAAGCTTGTTGCAAAGGAACCGATCCAATGAAATCACCGCTGGAAGGTCTGAAAGTTGTTGATCTGTCACGTATCCTGGCCGGTCCGATGGCGGGGCAGATTTTCGCCGATCTTGGCGCAGAAGTCATCAAGATCGAAAACCCGAAGGGCGATGATACGCGAACCTGGGGTCCGCCTTTCATAGAACGCGAGGGGGACCGCTCAGCCGCCTATTTCCATTGCGCGAACCGGGGCAAGACCGCTGTCCCGATTGATCTGAAAAATCCCGAAGATGTTGCCCGCGTGATTGATCTGATCCGTGATGCAGACATCGTGATCGAGAATTTCAAAGTCGGCGGCCTGAAAAAATACGGACTTGATTATGAGTCTGTTTCAAAGATCAATCCGCGTTTGATCTACTGCTCCATTACCGGTTTTGGGCAAGATGGACCTTATGCGAGCCATGCCGGCTATGATTTCCTAGTTCAGGGGATGAGCGGAATGATGGACATTACCGGGCCATCTGACGGATTGCCCTACAAGGTGGGCATCGCCATTTCCGACCAGATTACGGGTCTTTACGGGGTTATCGGTACTTTGGCGGCATTGCGCGCACGCGAGGTAACCGGCAAAGGCCAGCAGGTCGACATGGCATTGCTGGACGCAACTGTTGCGACACTTTCAAACCAGGCAATGAATTTTTTTGCAAGCGGTGTTTCCCCCAAACGTCAGGGAAACAGTCACCCAAACATTGTTCCGTATGAAGTTTTTGCAGCTAGCGATGGTCATTTCATCATTGCATGCGGAAACGATGGCCAATTTGCAAAGCTGTGTCGTATTTTGGATGCTGGGGAACTGGTAAATGACGCACGGTTTTCGACCAATCCCGAACGGGTAAAGAACCGCGCTGAGTTGATACCCATCCTGAATGAGCTAACCGGTAGCAGGCGCAAGGCAGACTTGATTGCCGAACTTGAAGAGGCCGGAGTGCCGACCGGGCCGATAAATTCGATCGAAGAGGCTATGGACGATCCGCAGGTCATTGCACGCGGCATGAAAATCATGCCTGAAGGCGTGCCGGGCCTGCGCACACCGATCACCTTTTCGGACCTGGAACTGACCTTGGACAAGGCTTCACCCAAACGCGCACAATAGACCGTTAGGGGTTGATTGCCCCGCGCAGAACTTCAGCGATCTGACGCAGTTGGACAGAAAGCGGGTTGGACGAGCGGAATGCCATTCCAATTGTCCTGGTAGGTTTTACATCCCTGAAACGGGAAATGGAGACATCGGCAGAGCGCGTTTCTATGTCGATTGCCATCTCGGGTATCAAAGTTACCCCGATTCCAGCACCCACCATTTGAACCAGTGTTGAAAGAGAACTGCCATCCAGCACTTCGCGGGGCGTTGTTGACCCGATTTTGCAAAAGGACAAAGCCTGTTCACGAAAACAATGGCCTTCTTCCAGCAGCAGCAGTTTCATCTTGTCGAGGCTCTGGGGACTTGGGACAGGCAGGTGCCCGTCCCTGGAAGATCGTACCAGCACAAATTCTTCTACAAGAAGTGGCACCTCCTCAATGGCGGGTTCGGAAAGCGGAAGGGCCAAGACGGCAGTATCAAGCTTCCCCGCTGTCAACTCACTGACAAGCTTGTGTGTCTGGGTCTCGCGGATATTGATCTCTAGTTCGGGGTAACTTTCTCCCAGTTGTGAGATGATTCCAGGAAGCAGATAAGGGGCGATCGTTGGAATTACGCCGATCCTTAGCCTGCCTGATATGGTTTGTGAGCCTGCCCGGACAAGGTCTTCCAACTCGTCGACGGCTGCCAGTATGTCACTTGCGCGTATCAGAAACTGTTCGCCAATGCTTGTGAGCCTGGTTTGCCTTGAGCTTCGCTCAAACAAGGGGGCACCAAGCCCGGCCTCAAGTTCACGTATCTGCATCGAAAGGGCCGGTTGAGAAACGGCACATGCTTTGGAAGCCTTCCCAAAATGGCCAATCCGCGCGGTGGCTTCAAAATATCTCAACTGTTTCAGGGTCATCTTATTCATCAGAAAAAATTATCAAAACAATCAGAAAATACAAATTCATTTTATGAAAAGTTTTATCTAGAATGATTCCAGACTGTCGAATGCTTGTCGGAATCCGGCGCCAGTGTGACAGGAGATTCAACCCCAATCCATTGAAAGGTCGATCATGAACGAGATGACAAAGCCAGCCGGAGGCTGCCCGGTAATGCATGGCGGTAACACGTCGATGGACAAACCGGTTACCAAGTGGTGGCCCAATGCGCTCAATCTTGACATTTTGCATCAACACGGCGCACGCACCAATCCCATGGACCCGGATTTCGATTATCGCGAAGCCGTTTCCAAACTTGATTTTGACGCGGTGAAGGCGGATGTGCACGCCTTGATGACCGACAGTCAGGACTGGTGGCCTGCCGACTGGGGGCATTATGGTGGCCTGATGATCCGACTGGCTTGGCATTCGGCAGGATCTTATCGTCTGGCAGACGGTCGCGGCGGCGGCGGTGCAGGTAATATTCGCTTTGCTCCCCTGAATTCATGGCCTGACAATGCCAGCCTCGACAAGGCACGTCGCCTGCTTTGGCCCGTCAAAAAGAAATACGGCAACGCGCTGTCCTGGGCTGACCTGATTCTTCTTTCTGGAACCATTGCCTATGAATCGATGGGTTTGAAGACTTTCGGTTTTGGCTTTGGACGGGAAGATATCTGGGGCCCCGAAAAAGATGTGTACTGGGGTTCGGAAGGTGAATGGCTTGCACCATCAGAAAACCGATATGACAATCTCGATGACCCTTCAACACTGGAAAACCCGCTTGCCGCCGTTCACATGGGTTTGATCTATGTGAACCCGGAAGGGGTCAACGGTAATCCGGACCCGCTCAAAACCGCCCAGCAGGTTCGTGAAACATTTGCGCGCATGGCGATGAATGATGAAGAGACTGCTGCATTGACTTGCGGAGGCCATACGGTCGGCAAGGCGCACGGTAAGGGTGCCGTAGACAGCATTGGGGTTGAACCTGAAGCTGCCGGAATCGAAGCACAAGGGTTTGGCTGGGACAATCCGGGTCACGACGGCAAGGCGGCAAATACCTTTACGTCCGGTATCGAGGGTGCCTGGACGAAAGAACCAACCAAATTTGACATGGGCTTTTTCAAGTATCTGTTTGAATGGGAATGGGCGTTAAGCAAATCGCCTGCAGGTGCAAACCAGTGGGAGCCGGTCGACATGCCGGATGAAGAGAAGCCCGTCGATCCTTCAGACCCGGACAAACGGATCAACCCTCTGATGACCGATGCGGACATGGCCATGCGAATGGACCCTGTTTACAACGAAATCTGCCAGAAATTCATGGCCGATCCCGACTATTTTACCGACACTTTCGCGCGGGCCTGGTTCAAGCTGACCCACCGCGACATGGGCCCAAGGGCGAACTACCTTGGCCCTGATGTGCCGCAGGAAGAGTTGATCTGGCAGGATCCGATTCCCGCAGGTTCTGCTGACTATGATGTTGCCGCAGCAAAAGCGAAAATCGCCGAAAGTGGTTTGTCATCTGCCGAGATGATCGCAACGGCATGGGATAGTGCTCGCACCTATCGTGGTTCGGACATGCGTGGGGGAGCCAATGGCGGGCGTATTCGTTTGGCACCGCAAAAGGACTGGGAAGGCAACGAACCTGTTCGCTTGGCCAAAGTACTTGCTGCGCTTGAACCGATTGCCGCTGAAACAGGCGCATCAATTGCTGATCTGATTGTGCTTGCCGGCAATGTGGGTGTTGAACAATCGATCAAGGCGGCAGGCTTTGATGCCGAGGTTCCGTTTGCGCCGGGTCGTGGTGATGCATCTGATGCACAAACCGACGCGGAATCCTTTGATGTGCTGGAACCTCTGGCAGACGGTTTCCGCAACTGGCAGAAAAAGGACTATGCTGTCAGCCTGGAAGAAATGATGCTTGACCGCGCGCAGCTTCTTGGATTGACCGCTCAGGAGATGACCGTATTGGTTGGCGGAATGCGAGTGCTTGGCACCAATCATGACGGCACCCCCCATGGCGTATTCACTGAAAATGTCGGAACCCTTTCGACAGACTTTTTTGTCAACCTGACCGATATGGCGTTTAGCTGGCATCCGGTCGACGGTGGATTGTTCGAGATCCGTGATCGCAAGAACGGCGATGTAAAATGGACAGCGACCAGCGCTGACCTGGTTTTTGGTTCAAATTCAGTTCTTCGTGCTTATGCCGAGGTTTATGCACAAGATGACAACAAGGAAAAATTTGTGCGTGACTTTGTTGCCGCCTGGAACAAGGTCATGAATGCCGACCGGTTTGACCTGCAATAATCCTTGCTCACTTTGGATCAAGTAAAACTAAAGAGACGCCCCTTTATTGGGGCGTTTTCTGTATTGTAGCGACTGAAAATCATAACCCAATTCCCCAAACACCGGATGGTGTTGGTTTTCTCCAACGACCGGTTCAAATAAAATCGTACAACCTTGAGCGCCAAAGAAGCCTTGGAGCATTGGGAAACAGGAGAAGCGGGTAGGGTAGGAGGTGTCGCCGACACACCGGAAGGTACCATTACGCATTGCGTTGTTTGTGTTTCTTCAGGAACTCAACAAGCAGTCCAAGGCACTCGACCCGTTTGTTTTGTTGGGGAAAGAAGATGTAGAATGGCGGCAAGTCCTTGGCATAAGGTTCAAGGACATTTTGCAAGTCACCTGTCTTGAGATGGTCTTCCATGGTAACACGCATCGACCAACCAATGCCGTGCCCCTCACGCGCTGCCTGTATGACGCCAGCAGCAGAATCGAAAACCAACCTTGCAGCAGGGTCGATGCATATGTCCTGACCACTTTCCGTTACCCACCATTCTCGCAAACTTCCCGAAGAGGGGTTACAGCAGGCGCTCCCACACCGAGCGAATCTGCTGCCGCACGCATTGAACCTTCGCGTACGATGGTCAGAAAGACTTCAATTCCTTGCGCGGGAATGCGTTTCATTATTTAGAATTATCAAATAATTCATCTAGTGGAAGGTGCATTCTCAAACTAATCGGATCGATGTATTCCTGAATGTCCGAGGCCTTTCAGCATTGAGACAGGAATGAACAGTAGCGCTGGGGTTCGTCCGGAAAGCATCTTTCATGGCGTAGCATTGATTATTGCTGCCGCCCTTGTGATCTCAGTACAGGATGTCTTGTTCAAATTTTTCAGCAGTGAACTGACCTTATGGCAGATTTTCGCCCTGCGCGGCATTCTCGCTCTACCGATGCTATTGATCGTAATCGCCGGAATTATGGTTGAACGGCCTAACAAAACGGTGCAGCAAACAAATGACCGGGCTTTGAAGCAACAAGAACATTGATTTTGTTGCGCTTGTATTCGCTGCGCGAAATAGACTGGCCCTGGTTACACCAACACCGGTTCTGCCTGTTGGCCGTTTACATCAAACACCCTGCGATAGCGCTCGATTTCATTTTCCGGACCGGTTGCCTTGTTGGGGTTGTCTGAAAGCTTGACGGTCGGTCTGCCGTTTGCCGCCACCGCTTTGCAGACGAGCGAGAAAGGCGCCAACCGGTCGTCAGGGGCAAGTCCCCTGAAATCGTTGGTGAGCATTGTGCCCCACCCGAAGGAAACCGTTGTGACGTCTTTGAAGCGTTTGTGCAGTTCTGTAATTTTCTCGACATCAAGACCATCAGAAAATATGACCAACTTGTTTGCAGGGTCTTCACCGCGGCTTTTCCACCAGTCAATTGCAGTATTGGCCCCAACCACAGGGTCTCCGCTGTCGATCCGGATTCCCGTCCATCCGGCAAGCCAGTCCGGAGCCCTGTCCAAAAAGCCTTTTGTTCCATAGGTGTCTGGCAGAATGATCCGCAAGTTGCCGTCATGTTCCTCGTGCCAATCGCTCAATACGTCGTAGGGTGCTTGCCGAAGGCTTTCTTCGGTTTCTGCCAATGCACTGTAGACCATGGGCAGTTCATGGGCGTTTGTTCCGATGGCTTCCAGGTCGCGTTCTTTGGCAATCTGACAGTTTGAAGTGCCAAGAAACTTCGGGCCGAGCCCTTCCAGCATGGCTTGAACCGCCCAGTCCTGCCAGAGGAATGAGTGCCTGCGCCTTGTTCCGAAATCGCCAATGCGCAACCCGTCGAGTTCTTTCAGGGCATCGATTTTTTCCCACAATTTTGCCATGGCACGGGCATAGAGCACCTGCAATTCAAAACGGCGCATCTCGTTCAATACAGCGCGACTTCGCAATTCCATAAGAATTGAAAGCGCCGGTACTTCCCACAGAATAACTTCGGGCCATGATCCTTCAAATGTCAGTTCGTACTGATTTCCGGCACGTTGCAGGTGATAGGGAGGCAGTTGAAGGTTTTCGAACCATTCCATGAAATCATGTCGAAACATCTGGCGCTTGCCATAGAAAGTGTTGCCGCGCAACCAGGTGCTTTCACCCCGAGAGAGTTTTAGCGAACGCACGTGGTCTAGTTGGTCCCGCAATTCCTGTTCGTCCACCAGATCGGCAAGTGGAATGTGGGTTGACCTGTTGATAAGACTGAAACGGACGATTGTGTCTGGCTTGTTGCGGAATACTGACTGGCACATGAGCAGCTTGTAAAAATCGGTGTCGATCAGCGAGCGCACAATCGGGTCGATTTTCCATTTGTGATTCCAGACACGGGTAGCGATATCAACCATCGATCGTTACTCCTGCATTTTTCATGTCTGCCAGTGCGGTTTCCAATGAACCATTGAGGTCAATAGCCCTGCACAAGTCGGCACGCACAGTGGTTGCGAAACCAAGCGTGGCGGCATCGATTGCTGAATATGCAACGCAGAAATCCGTTGCGAGTCCCGTCATTACCAAACCGGTGATTCCACGCGACCGCAGATACCCGTCGAGACCAGTGGGTGTGGTCTTGTCGTTTTCAAAGAAGGCTGAGTAGCTGTCGATCGAACTGCGGAAACCTTTACGGATTATTGCATCGGCCCTGGACACGTTGAGGTCGGCATGAAACTCGGCGCCCGCAGAGCCCTGAACGCAATGATCTGGCCAAAGCACTTGCGGCCCGTAAGGCATTTCCACAAGATCATAGGCCTGTTTCCCCTGATGTGAGGAAGCAAACGATGAATGACCGGCAGGATGCCAGTCCTGGGTGGCAATCACGACATCAAATTCATTCATCAATTTGTTGATATCTGGGATTATTTCATCGCCATCAGGTACAGCGAGTGCTCCGCCCGGGCAGAAATCATACTGCACATCTATTACGATCAGAGCATCAGTCATTTTCTGCTTCTACAGTCCCCATTCAGTTAGATTTGAGTTTGGCAAAGTCAGGATTTCTAACGAATTCTGTTATCTGTCAGTTTTGCCACCTCTGACATCAATCAGAAAAATTGGGTTCCCGTTTTTCCAGCCCGCTGCGAACCGCTTCCATCTGGTTCGGGCGTCCGATCAAACGGTCTTGCGCTTTTGATTCAGCCAGCAAAATTTCTGCTTCGGTTTGATTTGCCAAGCCATTGAACAGTGTTTTTGCTGCCTGTACGGAATCGGGACTTCGTGCCGCTATTTCCCCTGCAATCGACATGGCGTCTTCGTGCGGGGTTGTTGAAAGATGAGAGGCGAATCCGTATTCGGCGGCCTCATCCCCACTAAAGAAACGGCCAGTGTATGTAAGTTCGCGGACGACGTCTTCTCTGGCCAAATGCCGAAATATGGCCATTGCGCTCATGTCGGGGACCAGGCCCCACTTTGCTTCAAGAATGGCAAGTTTGGTCTGCGGATGTACAACACGGATGTCGGCACCAAGCATCAGTTGGAACCCGCCGCCAAGCGCTGCGCCATGCACTGCGGCAATCACGGGAACACGCAGTTGACGCCACGCCCATACTGCCTGCTGCGGATTGTTTGCTATTCCATGTGTGCGCTCTTCGAGCGGCCCGCTTATGGCTTCATTGTGCCCGAACGAACCTGATGCCATCTCTGCAAAACTTGCCATGTCCAAACCTGCGCAAAAGGCCTTTCCTTCGCCAGAAAGAACCGCACATCTTACCTCGCGGTTTTCCTCAAGCGATTTTGCTGTCTCAATCAGGGCTGTGAACATTGGGGGATCAAGTGCATTCATCTTGTCTGCCCGGGTCAGGCGTACGTCTGCCACTCCAGCTTCTATGTTAACAGAAATCCTGTCCTGCATCTGTTTTCTCCAATTTTGCCAAGGCGGTTACCGTCCGCTTTGATGCTACCATGCCAGCTTCTGCAAATCCGCAATAGTTGTAAAGTCTGTCAGCCCTTTTTCGCGCGACGGCGGCCGTAAAGATCCAAACGGTGATAAACGATATCATAGCCAAGTTCGAGTGCAATCTGCTGTTGCAATTCCTCGATCTTTGGCGATGTAAACTCAATGACCTGGCCGGTATCGACATCAATCAAATGATCATGGTGTGGTTTGCCTGACAATTCAAATCGGGCGCCATTTCCTTCGAACTCGTTGCGTAGTACTGTCCCGCGCTGTTCCAGTACGGACAGGGTCCGGTACACGGTGGCTTGCGATACCGATGCATCGCGCTTTCGCGAACGCACCAGTAGTTCTTCCGCACTTGGGTGATCGTCGGAACCAAGTAGTGCCTCAAGGATCGCGACCCGTTGGCGCGTGATCCGCAAACCACCGGCGCGCAATTCGTTTTCCAGTTTAGCAATCAGGGTGTTTTGATTCCTGCTCATGATGATTCCAATAACACAGCCGCACATTTGTCGCAATTTTTATTGCAAATAATTCTCATTTGCGCTTGACTGGTCTGCATATGGACCGATATTGATTGTTTAAAAGATGATGGAGTGTGAAATGAAGTTGCTCAGATTATTACTGACCTTGTCTGTTGTGCTTGGATTTTCGATCCCTGCTGCGCACGCAAAAGACAAGTTCAAGGTTGTCACCACCTTTACCGTTATTGCTGACATGGCGGCAAATGTTGCAGGCGAGGCAGCAGATGTGATTTCGGTGACCAAGCCGGGCGCGGAAATTCACGGTTACGAACCCACACCACAGGATATTGTACGAGCTGCAGATGCTGATCTTGTTCTGTGGAACGGATTGAATCTGGAACTATGGTTCAAGCAGTTTCTCGCAAACTATGACGATGTTCCTTCGGTACAGGTAACCGACGGGATTGCTCCAATATCGATTGCATCGGGCTCTTATAAGGGCAAAGCCAATCCACATGCTTGGATGGGTCTGGACAATGCGTTGGTCTATATCAGCAACATCGAAAAGGCGTTGGCTGAGCATGACCCCGACAATGCGGATACATACCGGAAAAACGCTGAGGCATACAAGGACCAGATTCGTGCAACAATTGAACCATTGCGCAAACAGGTTATGGCGATACCCGAACAGGAACGCTGGCTTGTCACCTGTGAAGGTGCTTTCAGTTATCTAGCGAGGGATTTCGGGCTCAAGGAACTTTACCTCTGGCCCATGAACGCAGATCAGGTCGGAACCCCCAAGCAAGTCAAGGCGGTCATTGACGGAGTGAATGAGAACAATATTCCGGTTGTTTTCTGCGAATCCACGGTCAATACGGCACCTGCAAAGCAGGTTGCACGGGAAACCGGTGCCCAATATGGCGGAGAATTGTATGTGGATTCTCTGTCCGAACCAGATGGTCCGGTGCCGACTTATCTTGAGTTGTTAAAGACTACATCCCAAACAGTTGCTCAAGGCTTGACGGGTGTTAATTGACGTTTATCGTCGATCACGGGGGTGATGTGTGACAGATACAAAAGCAGTTTCGCCCGTTGCCAGTACCCCCGCCAAAGAGCGGGAAGGGATTTGCGTTCGCAATGCACTGGTCAACTATCGCAATGGCCATACGGCACTTTGGGATGCGAGTTTTGAGATTGGTCAGGGAACGATCACCGGGCTTGTTGGGGTAAACGGGGCAGGGAAGTCTACCCTGTTCAAGGCGATCATGGGATTTGTCCCCATTTCTGATGGCGAAATCCGGCTGCTCGGGAAACCGGTTAAACAGGCACTGAAAGAAAACCTGGTTTCTTATGTTCCCCAGTCCGAGGAAGTTGACTGGTCGTTTCCGGTTCTGGTCAAAGACGTTGTCATGATGGGCCGTTATGGACATATGGGTTGGATGCGGCGGCCCTCGAAAGTAGACAACAAAGCCGTTGCCGATGCCCTTGAACGGGTTGGCATGACGGATTTTCAGGATCGTCAGATCGGAGAATTGTCAGGCGGACAGCGAAAGCGCGTGTTTCTTGCCCGAGCACTTGCCCAAGACGGCAGGGTAATCTTGCTCGATGAACCGTTTACCGGTGTTGACGTGCAGACCGAGCACCAGATTGTTGCCCTGCTGAGGGAGATGCGCGACGAAGGCCGTGTGATGCTTGTTTCAACTCACAATCTTGGTTCAGTGCCGGAGTTCTGCGACCACACCATCCTGATAAAGGGTACAATCCTGGCGTATGGTCTGACGGAGGATGTGTTTACCCGCCGAAACCTTGAAATTGCGTTTGGGGGTGTGTTGCGACATGTGACGTTGGGCGGCACGGATCTGCATGACGATGCCGATCAACGCGCTGTCACGATCCTGACCGATGATGAACGGCCTTTTGTACAATATGGCGACAAAACAATCAGTGCGCCCAAAGAAGAGGAAAACGGTTAGTGATCGCATTGCTTCTTGAACCGTTTGGCTACAGTTACATGACGAACGCCATTTGGGTTTCGGCCCTTGTTGGCGGGGTATGCGCATTCCTGTCCGCGTATCTGATGCTCAAAGGTTGGTCGCTGATTGGCGATGCCCTGTCTCATTCGGTCGTACCGGGAGTTGCGGGGGCATACATGCTCGGCCTTCCCTTTTCCATTGGGGCCTTCATCTCGGGTGGGCTGGCCGCCGGCGCAATGCTGTTTCTTTCAGAGCGTTGTGGGCTCAAACCAGATGTAATAATCGGTCTGATTTTCACGTCATTCTTCGGCATCGGTTTGTTCATGGTTTCGATCAGTCCCGTTCCAATTGATGTCATGACCATCACAATGGGCAACATCCTTGCCATAACGCCTGAAGACACTCTTCAACTGGTGTTGATCAGCGTTGTTTCGCTCGTCATCCTCGTTGCCAAATGGAAAGACCTGATGGTGACATTTTTTGATGAAAACCACGCATTGGCAATCGGTCTGAAACCAAGTGTGCTCAAATTTGTGTTCTTCACCCTCTTGTCGGCGTGTGTGGTTGCGGCAATGCAGACGGTAGGGGCGTTTCTTGTGATTGCCCTGGTGATCACTCCAGGCGCAACGGCTTACCTGCTGTGTGACCGCTTCCCGCATCTTGTTTTGACGTCTGTCGCGATTGGCACCATCACAAGTTTTCTGGGTGCCTATGCCAGTTATTTTCTGGATGGTGCAACCGGTGGTGTGATTGTTTGTTTCCAAACGCTCCTGTTTCTTGCTGCATTTGTTTTTGCACCAAAGCACGGCTATCTGGCAGCAAGGGCCAGAGCTGCGAGTGCCGTGCAGCACTTTCACGCAAAAGAAGATGATCTTTCCGACATCGACCGGGAAAGGTCAGGCACCTGATGGAACTGGATATCACGACTGCGCTCTTGCCGTTTCGTTTTGCGTTCATGCAAAACGCCTTCCTGATTGCCATTATCGTATCCGTTCCAACCGCGATTCTGTCCTGTTTTCTGGTGCTAAAGGGTTGGGCGCTGATGGGTGATGCGATCAGCCATGCCGTGTTGCCGGGCATTGTGCTGGCCTATATCCTTGGCGTCCCGCTTCTGGTGGGGGCATTTGCAGCGGGAATGTTTACAGCGATTGCGACCGGCTTCCTTTCGGGCAACAGCCGGGTCAAACAGGACACCGTCATGGGTGTGGTTTTTTCCGGCATGTTCGGTCTTGGTATTGTTCTCTACGTTGCCATTGATACTGACGTACATCTTGATCATGTTCTGTTTGGAAACATGCTTGGGGTTGAAAGCCACGAATTGTGGCAGACAGGAATTGTATCCCTGCTGGTTTCCGGTTTGTTGATTGTCAAATGGAAGGACTGGCTGCTTCACAGTTTTGATCCGGCCCAAGCCCGCGCATCGGGCCTGAACGTTCAATGGCTCCATTTTGGATTGCTGGCACTGATCTCGCTGACGATTGTCGCTACACTGTCTGCGTCGGGCCTGATCCTCGCGATCGGGCTGCTGATTTCGCCCGGTGCGATCGCTTTTCTGTTGGTAAAGGAGTTTCACAAGATGCTTTGGTTGTCGGTGTTCTTGTGTATGGCCGCCATGGTGTCTGGCGTATATGCAAGCTTCTTTCTTGACAGTGCGCCAGCACCAACAATCATCCTGATCCTGACCGCGCTGTTTCTGATCGCTTTTGTATATCGATTGACGCAAAACCGTCGCACGTCGATGCGTCAAACACAATCATCTGTATAAAGGCATTTGTTGCTGCTTCACCTGTCGTTGATGATGTCAGACATGATCCGTTGTTGGAGGGCGTCGCCATCACACTCGAACAAGAATGTGATTGCTTGCTGCTGCTGCGTGTCATCGGGTTTCAGGTTGGGTTGCATCACCAGAGAACCATTTTTGCGAAGAATTTCTCCCCTCACAATCCTGGGCAGCAGCTGATCGGAGGTGACCTGTAACCCGCCAGCAGGTTTTTGTTTCCGGGCAGCGGATGGAATTGGAAGTTGGTGTTTTCCAGTCGTGACCAAACCAGGATCGTTGAACCCGACGCCTCGAACAAAGGCAGGTTCAGCCAACCGGTGCATGTCTGAAAACTGCCGGTCATCCGGACGATGGTTTCCCCACCAGAACCAGTTGGCGACCCCTGAAACCAAAACCTCTTCTTTTGCCAACTGGGTAAAAACGGCCATCTCATGTATCAGGCAGCCATGGCCATCGGTAATGTATAGCGGAACGGGTTTGTCGGGTGGCAAACCGGGTATTTCCATCGCTGGAGCTTGCAACAAAAAAACGAGTGCCCCGCCGAACCGGTTCCTCAGCAACATCTGGCGCAGGCTCTCACGCAATGGGAAATAACCGTCAATTGTATCCTCAAAGGCCGTGCCGGTGATGACCGTGATTGGATTGGCTGGCCTGTCCATCAGAAAAGGTTGAAATACTCTGTTTGTTCCCAATCGGAAACCGTCATCAGGTACCGTTCCCACTCCGCCCGTTTAATGTGGACAAGATAGTCCACGAAAGCGTTGCCTAATGCCTCGCGATAAAGCGAACTTGTTTCCATGGCTTCCACGGCAGCGATCAGGCTTTGGGGCAAGCGCTCTGCAGTTTCTGCGTAAGGGGAACTGGTCGCTTCGGGGGCCGTGGCACCGCGCTTGATGCCGTCAAGTCCGCTGACAAGTTGGGATGCGAATGCAAAGTACGGATTAACCGTGGAGTCCGCCACACGGTTCTCGACCCGACTGGCTGTGTCTCCGCTTTTCAGCAAAGCCCTGA
Organism: Rhizobiaceae bacterium; assembly: GCA_965230715.1. Taxonomy (GTDB): domain Bacteria; phylum Pseudomonadota; class Alphaproteobacteria; order Rhizobiales; family Rhizobiaceae; genus JAALLB01. The sequence goes on from CBDDLK010000001.1 coordinate 926,514, forward strand.
CCATTGCGCCACGATTATCGTATCCCCAAGCGATGCGGTTGGGGGCGAGCTGATAGGGTGCGAAACGCTTGTAGCCATTTACTGTTGGCGTGGTGAGCAAACACGATGCGGGCGCATTTTGCAAAAGCCCGGCTATCCAGGCCGAAGCGGAAGGCGAGAGCGGTCCATTTTCGTCCGGCATGAAAACATTGGTTCCGGTTGCGCTTTCAATGAGCGATTGGTGAATGTGCCAACCATTGGCAGCAGAATTGGGAAGCTTTGGTTTTGCCATGAAACTTCCATGATATCCCCGTTGATGGCAAACTTCCTTGACCATCGTCCTGAACAGAACATAGCGAAGGGCCTGGGTCATGGGATCGGATGGGTCGAAGGTAAACTCGAACTGGCTGGGTCCCATTTCGATTTCGATCGTGCGCACGCCCAGTTGCATCTCATCGGCGCAGCGACGGATTACATCCAGCAATGGTTCTGCTTCGCCATACCGTGCTTCCGTCAGAAACTGCCACCCCTGCGTAGAATTGCGGGTTTCTATTGCAGCTGGTGGCCTTGTTGCCTGGTTATGCTCCAATGATGGGTTCACGCGTTCAAAAATTTGAAATTCTGTTTCCAAGCCGGTGACAGCTTCCAACCCTGCCTCATTGAGGGCGAAAACAGCCTTTTGCAGAATCTGGTGGGATGAAAACGGGACGGGCTGCATGTCCCGGTCCATCAGTTTGCACAGAATTAACCGCGAATGCGGCGACCAGGGTATTTTTACCGATGTTTTGACTTGTGGTACCGCAAGTACATCGCTGGCACCTCGCAACATCAGTTCGCCGACAGCAACATTCTCATGCCAAACCGGAAACACCGTATTGTGGGCGGTGTCTTTCAACAACAAGGTCGACGGCATTCCAATTCCGTTTGCAAGTGCCGATGCGAGGCCGCTTGCCACGATGGTTTTACCGCGAAGAATGCCATGTTGATCAGTGAACACCAAACGTACGGTTTCAACCTTCTCCGTTTCGTATTCGGCAACCAAAGCCGCAGCGCGTTCGGCTTCATCTTCCGTAATTACACCGGCAGAAAAAAGTGATCCCGACTTTATTTTCTCAAGCGCTGACGCTGTCATGGTCAGACCGATGCATCCCAGGGGCATTCGGACCGGCGCGTCTTGTCGGCCTCCCAACTCGCGCCTTGCCAATCGTCCGTCACGGCGATTGCGTCATTGGAAAGTGGGCCGACAATGGTTGAAGCGTCCTTTCCCTGCATTGGAAGAGAACTGCATTCGCCCTCTGCCATTGCCTTGATCGCCTTCCGCAGCAATCTGCGATTGCGGATTATTGCCACATCACTGCGCCCAAGGTGTTCCCTCGTGCGATCCTGTATGCTTCCCATCATTTCAACTGCCCATTGATCATGGACATTAATATCAAGCCCCATACCAGTATAGGTCAAGGTTTGCTGTTCGTCCGGATCGTAATGGTAATCATTGGCCTTGTTTTTCACTGGGTTGTATTCAGGCAGTTGATGCTCTGCCAATCGCTGCTTGCGCATCAGTTCTTTATCCACGGCTTTGTCGAAACTGGTGAACATTGTGTACCAGTAGCAGTTCTCGTCGTCGACGGGCACATGCCATTGGGTAATGGTCATTTCGCGACTCATGGGGATGCAGATTGCTTCTGGAAAAATGGCGTTGGTGACCCGCACGTGGGTCATGTCATTTGCAAGGTGACGCAGTGAGGTGATTTTGAGGCCGTATTGCGTTTCATCAACCGAGATCTCGGGGCGAGGATACTCGCGCAACACTTGTGTCATCGGCAGGTCCGTTGTTGCAGCCCTGTCGCGAAACTGCTTGCCATACCCCTCGTCGGGGTCTTCGTCTTCCAGGAACCGGTGCAGAAAACTTGCGTGCGCTGGGTCTATGCCAATCTCCAGCGCTTGCAGCCAGTTGCATTCCCACAAACCCTTGAAAGCGAACACATGGCTGTCGGGCGCACGAAAACAATCAAAATTGGGAAACTCCGGTGGTTCCCCTGATCCCAAATAGGCAAACATGATGCCGCGTTTTTCCTGAACCGGGTAGGTTGGTCCGTCAGGATCGATTATCACGTCTTCGGGATGGAAAGTCGGTCGTTCGTCGGCTGAAGCCTTGCGTGTTACCAACTTCCACTCTTCTTGTGAGCCGCGAACCATAGCCAGGCGTTCACATAGCAGGTTAACCGGAACACTGTTTGTGTCCTGCAACTCGTCGACCAGGCAGGCGGGTTGCCAATACTGGCGCAACACAGCGCCTGCCTCAGTGTTGGGGCCAATACGGGTGAGTTGATCGTTCAGTGTTTGCGGGATCATTGACCTGTCTCCGTATTTTGCAGGTACACTGTCTCATCTTCCCCCACAAAGGCAAAAATGTCTTCGCCATACTCGCGAAGCGGGATCATCGGCACTTTGATGGCCTTGTACATCTGTGAACCTTCCGGTTCTGCCGGTTGCTCAACACATTGACCTGTCCGGTCAAAATGCCATCCGTGGAAAGGGCAACGAAGGCCGTTGTCTTCAAGCCTGCCAAAACACAAATCCGCGCCACGATGCGGGCAGTGACGTCCAATCAGTCCCAGTTCGCCCTGCTCGTCCTGAAACAGCACATAGGGTTGGTCATCTATAACCAATGGAAGAAGCGGGCGTTTGGAATTCAGGTCAGAACGACTTGCAACATACACCCAGTCATCATGAATGTTTTCGGTATTGATAATTGTATGGGGAGCAGGCATTGATTGTTTTCAGAATGTGCGTTATTTGAACAAATAGTTATATAAAGACTATAAGATTCCCAAACCAGGCTGTCAATATGAGCACACAAAACGGAGCATCCACGTTTTCAAAAGGCTTGCAGGTGTTGGCCTGTTTTGAAGGCGGACAGCGGAATTTCTCAATGGCTGAACTTGCAAAGCGCACCGGTTTTGACCGTGCAGCAACGCGGCGCCTGTGTTTAAGTCTTGTTGAAGCTGGTTATCTGGACAAGTCCGGACAAAGGCTAAGCTTGTCTCCCAAAATTCTCTCGCTTGCGGGAGCCTATCTGGCTGTCAACGACATCGGTCTGTCTGTTCAACCGGTCCTGGACAGGTTTGCAACCGAATTGGGTTATCAGGTTTCATTTGCAATCCGGGACGCGGACAGAGCCATCTACCTGGCAGAATCCAGAGCCGGGGCCTCGCGCCTTTCGTTTGGTTTTACGGTTGGAAGTACCTTGCCGCTACTTCATACGGCGGTCGGGCGCATGATATTGTGCGGTTGTGAAAAGGAAGTTGTTGATGCCATTTTTGAGCGTGTCATTCCGCATCGCTATACCGACGATACCCAGTTGGATTTGCAGCTCATTCGCAAGCAATTGAACGAAGCGGCAAGACAAGGGTATTGTTTTTTGCAGAATGAATTTGAACCGGGGGCGGCTGCGCTGGCCGTTCCGGTTGGAATAATGAACAGTCGCCCGGCGGTGGTTGGTACTACCAATACACTTAACAAGTTCGGCGATAGCCAGGAACGGGAACGTGCGCTTCATATCCTTCGCCAAACCGCCATGGCATTGAGGCGCCTGTCGATTTTTTCATGATCCTTCTTACGCGATACATAATGGCGTTTCACACGGCCATTTTGCTGCGCGAAGGCTAGAGTGCGAAAGCTTTCTGAAGCGCGGGGCGCGCGTTCAGTCGGTCCACATAGGTTTTCAGGTTCGGCATTTCGGACAAATCGATGTTGAATTTCTCGCACATGACACAAGCGTGGCCGGTGATTGTGTCGGCGACGGTGAAGTCTCCTGCCAGATACTCGCGCCCTTCCAGGTGGGAGTTTACCGCCTGCAAGGTCTTGCCCATGAGTTTGAGTGCACGATTGGCGTGTTCCTGTGAGCGTCGCTCCGGTTTAAGAAGAATGGTTTCGACAACATAATTGTTCATGGGTGGCATGATCATGCCTTCGCCATAGTTCAACCATTGCAGGTAAACCGGGAATTCGGGTGAGGAAACCTCTGGCACCAACCGGCCATTGCCATATCGTGCGGCAATGTATTGGGCAATGGCGGTGCTCTCGGTGATATGGATGCCGTTGTCTTCGAGCACCGGTATTCTTCCATTGGGACTGATTGCCAGATATTCCGGGGAGCGCATCGCCGGGTCCCCGAGCCGCTCAAACCTGTGCAAGTCAAATTCCAGGCCGAGTTCAAACAACAGCCACGCTGAGCGGACGGCACGGCTGCCAGGACAGAAATAAAGCTTCATGGGTTTTCCTCTTTGGGGTACAATCGCGATACAACCAGACGCCGACCATTGAATGGAACATGCCGAGCACACTCATGACCGCGAATCCTGATTCAGGAAACAGCAATCTGGAGTATTTTGTCAAACCATTGGCTGTTTCAGCCGGATTGTTGGTGGCCTGGTTTCTCGGCGCACTTGTTTTTACCTACCACTTTTACAATGGTAACCAGTTTCTCGCTGTCGGTGACCCGCTGGTGATCCTTGAAAGCCTGCCAAGCGCCCATTCCATTGTGGCTATGGGACGGCATTCCTTGTCAATATATTCGACGGAACCTGGTTTTGTTGCCGAGTTGTATGACGCCGGTGCCCTGGCGGTTCTGCCGACTTCGCAGGGTACTTGCCTGTCATTGAGCTCCGTAAACTGACTTCCAAATCGTAAAACCCTGTAAGTGCAGGCCCGAAGCTGGTCCGCCAACCGAACTGAAGCCTGCTGTTGACTTCCCAATCAAGATAACAAACAATTTCCATGAACTGTTGGGTATAGTCATACCCGTGCCTGCTTAAACCTGAGTTGAATCCGTCGGTTCAAGCGAATGAGAAAGAAATGAGAGCATCTGCGGTCTATTCTAATCATTTTTTGTTGGACGACCTTTACCGTGCTGCCGTCACAATGAATCGCGACGAGTATGTTGGTTTTCATGCGAATTCGCTTAACCAAACGGCCAAGAAACTCTCCTTTGACGCTTTGACTGTGAACATACTGCATGTCGATGAAAACGGCTTCCCGGACGGAGAGATTACAAGTGCCGTTGCTAATGTGGCGAAAAGTGTTATCGGCAATTATGAGAAGCATATCACACTCGATGAGTTCACCCCGCTAACCTTTTCGCAGACAGGAACAGCCCTGTTTATCGAGGCTGTGAAGCCAATCGATTACTGGCTCGACAGCCCCGTGTACAAGCTGCATTGCAGTCCCTATGATTTTCATTGGGTGATTGGTGTGAGCTACAGATATCCACACCAAAAAACGACATTTGTGGCCTTTGACTACATGAAAGCCAAGGGTGTGGCGCACGCTGCAGAGTTGACTGAGTTTGACGTCGAATATCTGTCCTACCCATTTTACCTGGGTTGGCTATACCAGTATGGTGCAATCTGCGACCAAACCTTGCTGCATTGGTTAAAACTGCTTTCCGGTACTCCGCCAGCCAGATTCCGCGTTCTGAGAGGGTTGGCAGAACCAGGTATTTTTCATGCTGGCGAGTTTGCCAAAAACATTGGTAGCTCAACCAAAGCAATATACCGGCACCTTGAACATGCCTTTGAAGAGCTGCGGGTCAGAGATAACGACATTCCGGAGTTTGACTGTAATGCCAACCGCCTGTTGGCGTTATCGAAAGCATACAGGTTTTTTGAATTCGGTGCGGCATCCAGTCAAAGCGACCTGCCAGTAAGACACCGGCAAACAGGGTAGATTTACCCTGTTTGGAAAGCAGGTCAGTGGTTAGTCTTCCAGCTATTAACCGACCCAGGAGGACACTGCTTTGAAAAAAACACTGCTCATTTTATCGGCTCTTGGCCTGTCTTTTGTATTGACAATCCCGGCTCATGCGGGACGCGCAACGCTTAAACATGACAATGGTGCTGTTGTGAAAATCAAATGTTCAAACGGTTCATGCACCAGTCGCCATACCAAGGCAGATGGGACCAAAGAAAAAGCAACGAGGTTTGGCTGGCCGAAGTTCGAGTCCGTGGTCAAACAATGGAAATCCAAGGGTTACAAGTAAAAAAATAAAGCAAATTGCAGCAATTGTATTGGTTACCCTGTTCTGACAGCACCGGCATTTGCAGAACTGCGATCAATCAAAGGGCAAAGCGCATCTCCGGAAGGTGAATCAGTCCATGTGACTACCTGCTCAATCGGCAGCGTTACCCATAGCGGTCAGAACCGCGACGGTACCCAATTCGCGGGTTTACAGGTCGATATCCGGGCGCGACAAACCCCAAAAGGCAAACCTCAATCCGATTTCAATCAACTCTTCGAAGAAACCATTGAGGTTTGACGTCACCTTGTCAACCGTACACGTTTCAAGTATTTCAAATGCCGCAAGTGCCTGAGCCCGACGATCCGTTTGTGTCATGCGTTTACACCTTTCATTCCTTCTTCGGTATACCGGTCTCCGCGGATATTGACCTGTCCGGCCCCATGCTCCAGCAGTTCCACCTCCGCTGCCGTCAAATCAAGCTCCGTTGATGCGACATTCTCTTCCAGATACCGAATCCGCTTCGTCCCGGGAATGGGGACAATATTTTCACCTTTTGACATTACCCAAGCGAGGGCGATCTGTGCCGGGGTGCAGTCCTTCTGCCGTGCCATTTCTTGCAACACACTCACAATGCCGTGGTTATGTTTCATGTTGTCAGGTGCGAAGCGGGGCAACATTGCGCGGAAATCATCGGTGGCGAACCGGGAATTTTGATCGAACGTTCCAGTAAGAAAACCACGTCCCAAAGGCGAGTATGGTACGAAACCTATACCTAACTCTTGGCAGGTCGGAAGAATTTCAGTCTCTACATCGCGCGTCCATAGGGAATACTCAGTCTGAAGAGCGGCAATCGGATGGACGCTGTGGGCACGCCTGAGCGTTTCCGCGCTAACTTCACACAAACCGATATGTCCGATTTTTCCCTCTTCGATCAGGCGCGACAAGGCACCTATCACTTCCTCGACATCCTGCAGGCGATCCAGACGGTGCACGTAGTAAAGATCGATATGGTCGCGGCCCAACCGCCTGAGTGATGCTTCGCAGGCTGATCTTGCATATTGCGGTGAGTTGTCAATGGATCTTGCATATTCCCCGGGATTGCGCCGTATGCCAAACTTGGTAGCCAGGACCACTTCCGCTCGGCTGCTGGACAAGAAAACGCCCCAACAATTTTTCATTGTGGTGGGGTCCGTACATGTCTGCAGTATCAAAGAAGTTGATGCCCAAATCTACGGCTCTGTGCAGAACCTGCAGCGATTCTTCGTCGTTGCGTGGTCCGTAAAACTCACTCATCCCCATGCACCCCAGACCCAGTTCACTTACTTCAAGGGTTCCTGACAAATTGACGTTTTTCATTTTCATCTCCGTGTTTACCGGACATTGTATCTTTCCAAAAACGGCTTTGGTATCGCATTGCATGGAATAAGGTTTTCCATTATTGGAAAATGATGGACAGATTGAACCTGGATGACGCTCCCGTATTTTTGGCCATCGCACGCGCAGGAACGCTAACTGCCGCTGCAGCGATTTTGGGAACCGGAATAGCGACCGTTTCGCGCAGGATTGAACGGCTGGAACAGACGTTGGGGGTTCCCTTGTTTGTGCGGCACCAGACAGGCTACCGGCTCACGGATGAGGGTGAGGCGCTGTTGCCGCGTGCGGAGGCATTGGAAGAGGCGGCTCAGAATTTTCGGATGAATGCGGCTTTCGCGTCAGAAGCGGAGGGTCATGTGCGTTTGGCGACAACCGAAAATCTGGCCAATTATTTCATACTTCCGGGTCTGAAAGGGGTTCTCGAAGATCACCCGGGCCTGACCATTGAGGTATTGACTGACATCTCCACGGCAAATCTGCACCGACGCGACGCTGATTTGGCAGTTCGGGTAGTGCGGCCCGACCGTGGCAACCTCTCATTTCGAAGAATTGGTACGTTGGGCTATGGACTTTATGGAGCACAGGAATATCTGGACACCCGCAATTCCGGTAAATCGGAATTGCAACCTGGTGACCGGTTTATCGGTTGGGCCGAACGACAACAATCGCTTCCGGCTGCGCAATGGCTTGAAAAGGCTTTGAAGGGGGAACCACCAGCGATACAGACCTCCAGCCTCCAGGGACAAGTCTCAGCTGCCAAAGCGGGTTTGGGTTTGGCAGTTCTTCCGCACTTTTTGGGGGCTGAAGCCGGGTTACAAGCCGTGATGGCAGACATAGGGCTCAACCAAGCGATTTGGCTTGTGGTCCATAGCGATCTATCCGCTTCCAGACGCATAAGGATTGTTGCGGACCATATGGTAAAAGTGATTGGCGAGCATTCAAAGGCCCTTGCAGGTATAAACTGACGGCATACTTGCCAGACGGTGCCTTCTGCAGGAGATCACTGATGGTGTGACCGGTAGGCGTCCGGTGTCATTCCCTCCCAGTTCATGAAGGCGCGCGTGAACGAATTGACTTCGTTGTATGCTAACAGGAAAACGATGTCGGGTGTCGCCGTATGACGTCAGATCAGGTAAGTGGAAAGCCCCGGAGAATAACTGAGTAGAACAAGCACCAAGGTCACCGCAAGCAAGAACGGCCAGAGTGATTTCAATATGGCTCCCGGAGAGGCTCCGCTCATGGACGATGTTATATAAAGGCCAATGCCAACAGGTGGTGTCAGAAGTCCCAGTACGAGGTTCAGGCAAGCGACGATGCCGAATTGATAGGGGCTGATGTCGTAGGAGCCGGTGGCAATTGGCAGCAGGATCGGCGTGATGAGGATGATGGCCGCGATGCCGTCGATCACCATGCCAACGAGCAAGAGCGCCAAGTTGACGATCAAAAGGAACACGAACGGATCGGACGTAACGGAGGTGATCAGGCCTGCAAGTTTCTGCGGCAGTTCCTCATAAATAATGACCCAGCCAAAGACACTTGCGGTCGCGATCATAAACAGGATCATGGACGCATTTGCCGCTGTTCGAACAAACATCTCCCCCAGTTTTCGTGGGTCGAGATCACGGTAGAAAAGCCACCCGACAAGGAAAGCGATGAGCGACGCAATGGCCGCAGACTCGGTCGGTGTTGCGATACCAAACAGGATGCCGCCGATGATCGCAACTGGAACAAGCAAGGCGGGCATAGCGGCAAGCAAGGCGTGGAACGCCTCGCCAGGTGACATCCACTGACCCTTCGGGAATTGCTTCGACCAGCCAATCAGTGTGATAACCAAAGCAAAAGTCAAGGATAGCAGGACGCCTGGAATGATCCCGGCGATAAACATTTCTCCGATAGGGACCTGTGCCAGTACACCAAAGATAACGAACATCATTGAGGGCGGAATGACAGGGGCAAGCAACCCTCCGGCAGCGGTTGTGGCGGCGGCAAAGCCCTCGTCATAGCCTTCTTCTTTCATGGCAGGCACCATGGCGCGCGACATGACCGCGATCTGTGCCGTGGCAGAGCCAATGATCGCGGCCATGAACATATTGGCCAAAAGGTTGATATAAGCCAGCCCGCCGCGAAACCCACCCACAAATACGCGCGCCAAGGCCACAAGGCGGCGGGTCATGCCGCCTTCGTTCATCAACTCTCCGGTCAACATGAACAGCGGGATGGCCAGCAAGCCGTAGTTTTCCAAACCTCCAAACATCTTTTGAGTGAAACTGTCAAAGAGGATCGTGTTGCCGCTTTCCCAGATGTACCAGATGGCTGTAATTCCCAGCACCACGGCAACCGGTACAGACAGGATCAGAGTAACAAAGAAAACGACAGGGCTCATGCGGCGTCCTCCGGTTGGCGTGCCAGCAGATGCGCCGCCGAATGCAGAGTCGCCCCAAGCGCAAAGAGCCACATAACCAGCCAGAACAGAAACTTCGGCACGCCCAGGGTGGTTGTTGGTTCGGCGTAGATGAAATTGAAGGTTTTTCCTTGAAAGGCTTCGGGGTCAAAACCAGCTTTCAGCATATCCCAAGGCAAGAACCAACGCCAACAAAACCATAGCATCGCCAAGGCAAAAAGTAAGACTGTAGCATCCACGCATTTGCCCAACACAATCTTGGAAATGTCCGTCACGGCGCCGCTCAAGAGCGTAATGGAAATCGCGTTTCTATAATGTAGTGAAGCGGAGGCGCCCAGAAAGGTCATCCAAACCATGGCGTAGATGGCCAGTTCGTCCACCCAATAGAGCGCATTTCCAAAGTAGCGGGTGGCGATATTCAGCAAAATCAATAGCGTCACGCACAATGCCATTAGCGCCGAGAGCCAAAGCTCCAACCGTGCGACATGCTCTGATAGTCGGTTTAGCATCGGTAGATCACGCAGCGACCACCCGCATGGGCATCGCGTCAAACCCCCGCAACGTATTGTTCATCGCAATGGTGGGTGCGTCAGTCTCAAAATACGCGATCTTGTCAAGCATTGCATCTAGTAAGGCAGTCATTTCAAGGCGAGCCAGATGCATACCTCCGCAGGTGTGCAACCCATAGCCAAAGGCAATCTGGTCGCGGTTCTTTCGTGTGATGTCAAAATGGTCAGGGTCGTCATAATGACGCTCATCCCGATTGGCTGACCCATAAAGAACGATTAACCTGTCATTCGCTTCCAATTGCACCTCGCCAATCTTGGCGTCTTCCCGGACAAGCCTTGTAAACGACCGGATAGGTGCGTCCATACGCAGAGCCTCGTTGATTGCGTTCGGCAAAAGTGACCGGTCAGACTTAAGTAGGTCCCATTGGGAACGATCTAGCGACAGATATCGTAACAGGTGGCCAATACCGAATATTGTCGTATCCAATGCAGGGCCAATATATTCCCGCATCATGCCTGGGCATTGGCTACGCTCAACCTTGCCTTCGTCTGCCGCTATATAGAGTTTGTTGGCCCAGCCATCCGGCTTTAAGTTGGGAGGCACTGCTTCATTGATGCAGTATTGATGCAACTCTTGAATGTTTGGGATCGCGGCCTGACCAAGCGCGTTCATGGGTCCCATCGCATCGAATGTTGCCGCTGCCCATTTCAGCATATTGTCCTTACCCACCTTTGGCAGGCCGACAAAGTCGCGTACCAGGTTCATTGGCAAGACTTGTGCCACGTCTTCCATCGCATCGACGTTTTTTCGGACGCAGATATCATCGACCAAAGATTTGGCAGCATTGCGAACCTGCTCTTCAATCTCTCGCAAACCGCGCGGCCTGAGCGGTACGCCTGTCACATTGCGGATCTCGTCATGAAGTGGTGGATCACTGGTCAGAGAATTCGCCCGACCGGGGCCAGAGGTGGCGGCGTTCACCTTGTCGTCCATTGCCACACCGTGGGCGGTGGTGAAGAGTTCCCAGTTCCCCAAAACACTTTTTACATCATCATATCGGGCAACGGCCCACATATTGTACCGTGTTAACCAAACCGCCGGGGCAATATCGCGAAGTTCTTTCCAATAGGTATACGGCGTCTGTATGGCGGCATCCGAGAAGAGGTCGATATCGGAGGATGGGCGGTTGGACATGGTTAGGTTCCTAGCTACAGCTTACAACGCATTTCATATTAGGCAGCCAGAAAACTGGCTGCCCTTGTTCCGCATAGCAGCATATCGCTACTCAGCGGTTTCAGTTGCAACCGAACGCAGTCCGTCAAGCGCTGCCGATTTCTCAGACCACTTGGCGTTCCATGTATCGGTCACGTCTCCAAAGAAGCTGGAATCGACCTTGATATATGTCTTGCCGGTCCCTTTGATCTGGTTGATCCATGCTGGCTCTTTCTCGACATATGACGCAACAACATTCCCAAGATGTTTGTTCATTAACTCCGAGATTGTTGCGCGATCACCTTCCGACAATCTGGCCCAGACCTTGGCCGATACCAAACCCACCATAGGAAACATCATGTGATTGGATTCAATGATCGTATCGGCGTGCTCATAGTATTTCAGCACCCAGATCAGTTCTCCGTCCATGTCAATGGCGTCGACCTGGCCGTTGGCCAATGCTTCATAAACCGCCGGAAGTGGCATTGGCGTGGGTGCAGCTCCCAAAGCAGAATAAAAGTCCAGGATCGGTTCAAAGGGAGTGATCCGTAGTTTCTTGCCCGCCAGATCGCCGACTGATGTCACATCGCCGCGTGACACGATCTGACGCAGACCCGCCATACCATATCCAAGCCCTACAACGCCCACTTTACCGGGCAATTGATCAAGCATATCGCGTGCATATTCCGATTGGATAATTCGCGCGGCGTGCCCGATGTCATTTGCCAGGAAGGGTGCGTAGAAGGCTCCAAAATCAGGTGCACGGTTCGATACCTCAGCAACTGTCAAGAATGCCATGTCCAAAGCGCCGGTCTGAAGCTGTTGCAGCATTTCAGCTTCGTTGCCCAACTGTCGGGCAGGGAACACGGATACACTGTGCTCTCCACCTGAGGCTTCGCTGAGTTCCGCCCCAAAGGCTTCGGCAGACTTGGTCCAGATGTGCGGAGGCGGTGTGATCAAACCCAAACGGAATTCTGCCGCCTGTGTGGCAAAGCCAGAGACCGCAACAAGCGCAGCTGAGGCAATTAGTTTTGCGAGGTGTTTCATGATATATCCCTGTCGTTTTATTCTTTAATCGCGCGCGGCTTCGATGATTTTCGATGCAAGTAACGTCGGGTTCGTAAAACACGCCTCGTGTCCGCCCGGCATTTGAACCAAACGACACAAACCAAGGCGGGCCGGAAACCGCGGCACCCAGGCAAACTCGCCGGGCGGCATGGCAATATCTTCAGTGCAATTGATGTATGATTTGGGAATCTGCAAATCAAAAAAGGTCTTCAACTCCAGGGGGTCGGTCAATGTTCGAATGGGATGCGGCGTCGTCATCTCATAGGTTTTTTGCGCCAATTCCAGGTCGGCGTCGTTCATAAAAGCTTCCCGCCATACCGGAAATGGCAGTTTAACTGCCCCTTCGCCATAGGCACCGGACGCAACAATCGCGTCCATCATTTCTTTGTATGGGGGCGGGCTCAGGCTTTCGATACTCTCTCCATCCATGAGCACAAAGGCATTCCAGTAAACCAGGCGGCGAATTCGATCAGGCATCGCCTCGGCAAGTTTTGAAATGATCGAGCCGCCATAGGAGTGGCCCAACAAAACAAAATCCGATAGGTCGTTCTCGTTTATGTACTCCACGGCAGATTGCACTGCCTCGGCGTGACCGATGGTCCGGTCAACCTCGACCCCTGCCGGGGCATTGCCAGCCAGCGTTGGTGTGTGGACTTCATGACCAGCGTCACGCAAGGGTTTGGCGACTTCCTCCCAGAGGCTCCCATCATGCCATGCACCGTGTATCAATACGATTTTCATTGTTCATTCTCCCGTTTGCGTAACGGCATCTTTCAATGGCACTGATTGGTATTCAAGGTGAATTATTTCAACCAGATATAATCAATGGTTATATCCCGGGGCGTGAAACCTCATGATCCTGAACTATTTTTGGCCGATCATTGCCTTCGGGACCCGACCATGCGGTTTCATCTTAAAACCCTGAAACTGGCCAAGTCAGTTCCAGGTTGTCCCAACGCGACCATTCTGCTGTTTGCAACCCGTTGAAGACCATTCTCGAAATTCAAACCTGCCCCCCAACTGGCTGGAAATTCAGCGGGTTTTTTGAATGACGTTACGTAATGGCACGGATTTTGCCTGTAACCGGTAGCGCTTTTCGAAGTCGTTCCCCGACGGCAGTTTCGCCAAGCGTAAATAGTGGAAATGATATCCATGTATTGGAGAAGATAAATGAACAACTCACATAAACACGGTAATCACTTTGCCAGCTCCGGCAAATATGATTACGTCGAAGGCCAAACCCATGACTTTGCCCAACATGCAGATGCAATGTTGGGTGCGAATGTATTGGCGCAAGACCAGGAACAATATGGCGGTTACGCATTTCTTGGTGAAAAGACCATTGTTGCCCGCAGCACGATTACAGGGCTGCAGCCGGTCATTGAACAAGCCATCCGCCAAATCGTTGGCAACCGTACGCTTGAGCAGGCAGCGCAAGTGTATGGCGGTTATGAAAAGCTTGAGTCAAAGATCGCCAACCAACTGACCAATCTCAACGATTGGGGCCAGTTACAAACCGAGACCCAGAATGAAATCATGATCATGACGGGTATTAACTTTGACGGCATGTCAGCGGCTGAGCAGGAAAAGACAATCAATCACCTGCTTCACTCGCCACTGCCATTTGGCGACATCAAGGAGGTGTTGTCCACCAACGTCAAAATCGACATGGGTTACACCCACACGCTCGACAAGAACAAAACCGAGGTGACCGATCTTGGTGATGGTGTCTGGAAAGTCACCATGATCTCGAACAACAACAATGGTTCCCACACCGGGCACAATATGGGTTCGTTCAAGATCGATCTTGGAGACAATGCCAGTGCAACGCTTGCCAAACAAATCGGCAACAGCATGGTTGTGAATACAAACAACAACAATCTGCTGTATCTCGATGCGGCGGCGCGCGAGGTGTTGTACGACGATTCCAAGCAAGTCGACTTTGATCATCCAGATCATGACCATTCAAACAACCCCGGTGCGGGTCACAGCTTCCTTGAACATGCATCAGCAATGTACAAGGGTACGCTGATCGAGGGTCAGAAGGAATTTGGCGGATACGCCTTTCTTGGCGAAGACTACATCACTGCCAGATCCACCATCACCGGTTTGCAGCCCGTGGTTGAACAAGCCATCCAGCAAATACTCAGAGGCAGCACTGTCCAGAAGGCCGCTGCAGCATCAGGTGGTTACGACAAGCTGGAAGCAAAAATCGCCCAGCAGATTACAAATCTGAATGACTGGACGCAGCTTACAGAAACAACACAGGCAAAACTGATGGTCATGACCGGCATCAATTTTGACGGAATGACGACAGCAGAGCGCGAGAGCACAATCAACCATTTGTTGCACTCTCCATTGCCGTTTGGTGAGATCAAGGAGGTACTTTCTACAAGTACTAAAATCGACCTTGGCTATACCCACACCCTCGACAAGAACAAGACCACTGCTACCCATCTTGGTGATGGCATTTACGAGGTCTCGATGATCTCGAACAACAACAATGGTTCCCACACCGGACACAATATGGGTTCGTTCAAAATCGATTTGAGCGGCTATCCGCGTGGGGACGGCGATGGTCAATATGCCACAAGTGCAACTGCAAGTTCTACCTATGGCGCAGACACGAACGTGAAGAGGATGCTCGGAAAGGGAGACCAACTGGTTTGGTGGCCCGGAAAGAAAAACGAAGGTGAAGTTACCGTTGAACTTGGGTTCGACAACGCCACCAAAGCGTCAGGAGTGATCGTCACAAGCGCCCGCGCTTATTCAACCGGTGCACTGCTCAAGGTTGAACTGCGTGATGAAAAAGGTAAATGGCATACCGTTTGGACCGGATCTGAAAGTTCAACACGGGACGACCATGATGTTGAACTGGCTTTCAAAAGCACCGATTTCAAAACCAAGGATGTCCGTCTGACGATCGATACGGACAAACTCCAAACTTGGGAAGCAATCGATTCGGTGAAACTGTTGGCCGCGGTTGGTGATGACGATGGTTCGGGCCGGGAAAGCAAGGCCATCGAGCTTGGCAACAGAATGGTTGTTAATACCAATGACAACACCAAACTGTACCTTGATCAGGCAGCACGTGACGTGCTGTACGGCAATGTAGAAACCCTGGATTTTGACGTCGACAACCCGTATCAGATTCCTGATGATGATGGCGGACACGGCGATGGTGATCATGGCGACGGTGGACACGACGGTGGCGATGGTGACGGTGGCCATGATGGTGGTGATCATGACGGCATGAAGATGTACCAGGATGAAGCCAAGAAGGTTCAGTATCTTCAAGGTGAAACCGACAACGATGTCTTCGTCATCAGCGGCAAGTCCAGCAAATACGGTTGGGAAGCAACTGATGATGGTGGTGTTGTCGTGTGGAATGACAACTATCATGACATCCTGTATGGCTTTGAGAAAATCAAGTTCAAAGACCAAACTGTCGACATCTCTGCCTTGGGTGACAATGGCGGCGGCGACAACGGTGGTGGTGACAATGGTGGTGGTGACAATGGAGATGGCTCGAACATCGTCAAGATCCACAACACCGATGAAGTCGACTACGTTTTCGGCACAGATGCCAGAGAAGCTTTCGTCATCGATGGTGACTCCGCTGATTACAGCTGGGCGAAGATTGACGACGGCGGCTATGTTGTCTGGTCAGGCGATGACCATGACATACTCTATGATGTCGAAGAAATCCATTTCAACGATACCAAGGTTGTGTTGGTCGAAGACGACAACAACAATGGTGGCGGAAGCGGTTCTGACGTCACACAGTTTGTCGATAACGCCAATGAAGTCGACTATGTTGTTGGAACAGACGGCAAGGACCAGTTTGTGATTGACGGTAAGTCGTCAGACTACAACTGGGGTGCTACCGATGATGGCGGCACGGTCGTATGGTCGGGTGACAAGCACGACATTCTGTACGATGTAGAGGAAATCAAGTTTAACGACGAGGTCGTTACGCTTGATGAAGCTGTCGCATAATCCTTTGCGCCAACAGAACAAAACAATTGCAGGCGGCCGGTTGGTCGCCTGTTTTTTTGGCGGGGATGTAGGACGGTACAGGCTTATCAGCGATGAAACCATCAAAACAGGAATTGCCCTAAAACCGTGCGATCCAGTTTGCCATGGCTTCCTTTCGGTCGTTCATGCCAAGCTCAAGCAAATGGCGGCCCTTGAAGAACCGTACAAGTGGCCGGTAGGTCAACGCGCCTTCCGGGTCGTCGGGATGGTGATTGACTTCGAGCATCAGCCAGGTGTGAAGTTCGCCGAATTCTGCGACATAGGGAGCGAAACCTACCCTGGCGGACTGGTCAAACGTTGAACCCTGATGGGGATTGTGTTCGAACTTGTTCTCGTAGGAGGCAAAAAACTTCCGGTTTTCCCAGTCTGTAGATACACCAACATAAGTGATTGGTACTGAATTTCTTGGCGCATCATGCTGATAGATATCGGCTATGCCAAAGCCGCCGCGAAGGTAGAAATTTGCCTGATGGTCTTCGCCATTGTCGCGATGCAAAATTCTGTTCACTTCAAGCGTATGGATGGTGGTGCGTAATTCATCGCGAAAGGCATTGCGCAAGCCAACGGATGTCTTTGCATCAATCGTGTAGTGGATGAGCGATGACGTTTCCTTGGCATCATGTTTTGTAATACTCGTGACGCCGCCGACATAAGACACGGGTCGTGAAAACGCAGAGGTTGTAAGGAAAAACAACAGAAAAAGAGTGGTTGCTGCACGCACAAAAAACTCCCGGCCAATCATTGTCCGGGAGTTACTAAACACTGTTTATGGTTAACAAGTTGTGAAACGGCGCTCACAAAGTGGGGCCAGCGGGTCACTAATGCTGGTGGCTTTCAACGGCTTCCATGGATTCAACGAGTTCAATATAGGTGTTTATCGTGTCACCCAGCTTATGGGTATAAGCCATCATTGCATTTGTTCCCGTGACACCATCGTGGTGCATGTTCTTCATGACGTCGCCCTTCATGACTTCGTCCATGACAGATTTTGCCTCGGCAACGAGTTCCTTGCCCTTTTCAATTGATAGTTCATCAATTTTGCCCGCCATTCCCATTTGACCAAGCATTATCAGATTTGAACCGCGTGCTGCCATGCCTGCAGCTTCGTTAAGCATCATGTGCATGTGGTGCATTACCATGTCATGACCTTCATGATGTTTCTCGTCGGCAATGGCCGATCCGGAAAAAGCAAAAATACCAAGTACGACTGTGGCGGTCTTAACCAGTTTTAACATCTGGATTCTCCCAATAGATTGTTTCGTTTCTGCTGCCGGGGCGAATCAGCAACACGAACCAACACTAGGTTAAATCTAATATATTAAAAATAACATACCTGGAACAAAGGCGAATAATGCACCGATGCTTATGGTCAAAGCTGATATTCCCAGCGCCGCGTAGGAGAAACGACGAAAGAACTTGCAGTATTTTGCCCCAAACCCCTCAATTCTGCATGGTTCGTTGCGCGCACGAAACTGCAGGAGCGCTGCGATGGCGAGCAGTAAAACAGCGACACCGAAGACCAGATGCTTGTGTGCCGAAAGGCTGATTAACCAGGGCGCTGCAGAAACAAGGCTTACCAATGACGCCCCCATGCCAAGGGATATGAAAAGCGCGGGAAGTGCACAGCAGGTAAGTGTCGTCATGCCTGACAGGACACTGAGTAGCACCGTTGTACCCCTCGCATAGCCTGCAAGGTTTGTTTCCATTGGGTTTTGCAATGATGCCTTGCTGGTGTTCATCTGGAAATGCCCACCACTTTGTAACCGGCCGATGTAATAAGCTGGTTGACCCTCTGGTTCGTGATGTTGCGCCCGTTTCGGAGCCTGATCGTAACAATCTTGCTGGTTAGGTTGACTTGTGTCGCAGCAACAGAAGGGTCGCGGCTCATGATCATGCCGATTGCCTGCGAACAAAAATCACAAACAAGGCCGTGTACTTTTACCTGGATGGTCGCACCGGCATGAGCCTGCAATGGCGACAGCGAAATCATTGCTGCAAGGATGAGTTTTTTCATATCGTGTCCAATCATCATGTTGGCGGCTGTAACAGCTTCATTTAGTGACGTAGGGGAAAGCAAGTTTCGTGCCAATGTGGTGAAACCGGTTGCCTCGGCCCGCGTTTCCGGCTGACGATTTCAAACGCCCTTTTTCTTCATTCGATTAAGAAGTTCAGTGCCCGGGTTCCCAGAAAGGGGAACGCTGCTGACATGAAACATCATTGCAAGGCGAAAAAACTTTTTCAGGAAACTTGAGGCAACTTGATTCAAATCATGGAAATCTTTTGCAGGTTCTGTTGGAGTGCCATTGTCTACAAAAACTCCACAACAAACTCTAACGATGTGATCTAAAGCCTTAAGGGAAGCCATGTCTGTTTCCACTGTGACTTATGCGGTTATGGCGTTGTCGGTTATTGGCTATTTGCTAGGATATCGGCGTGCGCTGGCGCTTCAAGGCGCGAATGTGCGCGAATTGCATTCTCGACCACACTATCACGGGTTGTGGGTTGCTCTTTGCATTTTGTTGCCGCCCATCATTTTCATATTTTTTTGTCTGGTACTTGCTGGCTTTATTCCCGAATGGTTTGCGTTGGGACAATTGCCGGACAGCTATATGCAGGGCAAGGATACATCGCTGGTTGCCACGCGACTTTGGACGATAGTGGATGGCGAGTTTCAGGTCGGCGATGTACTCGATATTGAGCGTGATGCCGCCAACAATCTTCAGAAATACACGCGTTGGGCGAGTTGGTTCACCGCCTGCGGCGCCCTGTTGCTGGCCGTGGTCATGGCACTTTATGCGATGCGGTTTTTGTCGAAGTCTTTTCAGGCGCGCAATGCATCTGAACGGATATTCCTTTGGCTTCTTATGGCTTGTTCAGCGGTTGCCATTCTAACCACCATTGGAATTGTCTTCACGCTCATCTTTGATTCTCTGAGATTTTTTGCAGTGGTTTCGCCGATTGAGTTTTTCTTTGGCCTGGACTGGCGTCCGATCACAGCAATACGCGAAGACCAGATTGCCCAAAGCGGTGCGTTTGGGTTTGTACCCGTATTGGTGGGCTCAACTCTGATTGCGTTGCTGGCCATGGCTGTTGCCGGGCCCATTGGCCTGTTTTCGGCTGTCTATATGGTGGAATTCGCACCGAACAGTGTCCGGTCGGTTGCAAAACCGGTCATTGAGGTTCTGGCCGGGGTCCCGACGGTCGTTTATGGCTTTTTTGCCGTGATTACGGTGGCGCCGCTGGTGCGTGATCTGGGAGAAATGCTTGGTGTTTCATCCAGCTCGGAATCGTCATTGGCAGCAGGCCTTGTGATGGGAATCATGATTATCCCCTTCGTCAGTTCTCTTTCCGACGATGTTATCAGTTCTGTTCCCAACAGATTGCGCGAGGCTGCCTTGTCGCTTGGCGCGACCAAAGGCGAGGCCATTGTAAAGGTTGTATTGCCAGCGGCACTGCCCGGGCTGGTGAGCGCCATGGTTCTGGCGACAAGTCGCGCAATCGGGGAAACAATGATTGTTGTGATGGCTGCCGGCCTTGCTGCCAACATGACGCTCAACCCTTTCGAGGCTGTGACCACCATCACCGTGCAAATCACCACCGTGCTGACAGGCGATCAACCATTCGACAGCCCCATGACACTTTCGGCCTTTGCACTGGCACTGGCGCTGTTTGTTATCACGCTCATACTTAACCTTTTTGCTCTCCACATTATGGAAAAATACAGGGATCAATATGACTGAACGTCCGACGACAGCAGCCCAGTGGTACAGTTCCGATCAGTTTGATTCCGGCCTAAGAAGACGCAGGTTCCGAGAAGCAATCTTGAAGGCGATGGGCATGTTATCCATCGCCATAGCAGTTGGAATGCTCTTTACCCTGTTTGGCAGTATTCTGTATGAATCCCGAACAGCATTTGTTCAAACCCAGATATCGCTGGACATTGACCTGCCGTCAGAAGCCTTTGAGGGAGGCCGAAATGCGGACGAAAAGGCTATCAAAGCAGCGGATTATCGGGGCTTTGTGAACAGCTCAATCTTTGAGCGCATAGGAGGGCGTCCCGACAATCGCAAAGAACGGCGCGAAGTTGTCAAACTGGTGAGCGGCCACGCCGCGTATCACCTGGCTGAACGGGTGTTGGACAACCCTGCATTGATTGGAACCAGGACACAATTCTGGTTACCGACCTCAGATGATGTTCACAATCTTGTTCAAGGGGTTGTCGATCTTGAGCTACCTGAAGAGGACCGGGTCATCACCGATCAGGCGCTCGGTTGGATCACACAGCTTGACAGCGCGGGGCATATTCGCACGGCTTTCGCATGGGACTTGTTTCTGCGAAACAACAGTGCTGATCCTGAAGTGGCCGGAATTTTTGCCGGTGTAACAGGTTCTTTGCTCATGTTGACTGTTACCTTGGTTGTGAGTTTGCCGCTTGGGATTGCAGCGGCTGTTTACCTTGAAGAATTTGCACCAAAGAACATCCTCACCCGCATCATTGATGTTAACATCCGCAACCTCGCAGCTGTTCCCTCCATCGTTTTTGGTTTGCTTGCGCTTGCGGTGTTTATACGTGTATTCGGGATGCCCCGCTCAAGCCCTTTGGTGGGCGGGTTGGCGCTTTCATTACTAATTCTTCCAACCATGATCATTGCGGCTCGTGCGGCGATCGCCGCCGTTCCACCCTCCCTCAGAACAGGAGCGCTGGAACTTGGCGCATCGAAGATGCAAACCGTCACGATGATTGTTTTGCCCAACGCACTGCCTGGCATACTCACCGGCACCATCATCTCGATTGCAGAGGCGCTCGGCGAGACTGCGCCATTGCTGATGATCGGGATGATCGCATTTGTGGTCGACACCTCCTCCGGTTTTCTTGATCCGGCTGCGCCGCTTCCGGTGCAGATATACACGTGGTCCACCAGTCCGGAACGTGCCTTTGCCGCAAAAACTGCCGCCGCCATCATTGTTTTGCTGATCATTCTTTTTCTCATGAATGCGGCAGCGATTTATTTACGCGATCGGGTCCAGAAGAAATGGTAACTGCAATGCAAACAGAACCTGGAAACAAACAAACTATAACGGTCGGGGCAGGACATGCTGTCAAGATGGAGTGCCGGGATGTAAACGTTTACTACGGCGATTTTCATGCGATCAAGAACTGTTCGCTCGACATCAAGGGAAAGGAGGTCTTGGCGTTCATGGGGCCGTCCGGGTGTGGAAAAACAACATTTCTACGTTGCCTGAACCGTATGAATGATGCCATCGACAACACAAAGGTAACCGGAACTGTTACACTTGATGGTGAGAATATCTATTCTCCAGGGGTTGATCCGGTTCGCATCCGAACCCGCGTGGGGATGGTGGCGCAAGCCCCAAACCCGTTTCCCAAGTCAATCTTTGACAATGTTGCCTTCGGCCCTCGTTTGCACGGCTTCGTAAGGCGACGGAAGGATTTGGATGAACTTGTAGAAACCAGCTTGCGAAGAGCCGGACTTTGGAACGAGGTCAAAGACAAGCTGCATGAGCGTGGAACAGATTTGTCTGGTGGGCAACAGCAGAGACTGTGCATAGCCAGGGCGGTTGCCAATGACCCCGAAGTGTTGTTGATGGATGAGCCGGTATCGGCACTTGATCCCAACGCGGCGGCGGTCATTGAGGAGCTTATTACAGAGTTGGCGGAAGTATACTCAATTGTACTCATTACACACTCAATGGAACAGACCAAGCGTATTACCTCGCGAACAGCATTCTTTTACCTGGGTGAGATTGCCGAGGTGGGAGACACGCATCAAGTGTTTGAAGATCCAAAGGATCCGAGAACAAAAGACTTCATACGTGGTGCTTTTGGTTAGGCACCGGTAATCCAGGCACCTGCAAACGCACTGTCAAGATACCGTCTGCAGCATCATCCAGTTGGCAACAAAGCACATGACTGGTGGTGCCGTCGGCGTCAAACATGGTTAATGCTTTGTTAACAATTACAACCATAGCATGTGGTAGTACACTTATATCATGGTGATTCGGTTGATGCGATGAGATGCATCGAAATCGGATCAAGATTGATTGTCAGCAGTCAAAAGGGTTCATAGAACATGCAGAATGATTCGGCATGGGGGAAAGTGGAGTGTGGCCAACTCTGCAACTTTAACGGGAAAAAATTCAATATAGCAACCGGAACTTCGTTCTGCGGTGGTCGAATGACCAAAGTGGCCGGGCGCGTCGCGAGCTATGCACCAATAATGGGTGGCGTTGCAGTCGCGCTGGCGATGATAAGTGGCAGTGCTCATGCGACAGATGAATGTGGCGCTGAAGCCGCTGGTGCGGACATTGTCACATGTCAACCGGGCAACTATGCCGGTGGCGGAACATACCCGGATTTCCCGAACGGGATTGAATACCGTAGTGCAGACGGCGTAACAATCGTGATTGATGATCCTGCATTGACTGTCTCTGATGGCGGAATTTTGGTGGCTATTAATCGAGGAGGCAGCGGCAATCCGGAAGTTCGACTTGTCAATTTCGACACGATTTCAGGTCAGGTATATGCCCAGGCTAGAGTCGACGGCGATGCTACAGTGGTCATGGAGTCCGGCACCATCAATGCGTCCGTTAACGAGAGAGGAATCTATGCCAGAACCGTAGGTTTAGGGCAAAGTCCCACAGCACTTCTGCGAGGTGGAACTATCAACATCTCGACTCCCATGTCGGGTGGTTTCGGTGGCCAGACCGGTGCAGTCCAGGCTTGGGCCTGGTCGAGCAGTGATGTCGGCGACGTCCTGGTCGGCATGGAGGCCGGTGAAGTCAATGTTCTCAGTGATGCGGGAGGCCTTACGGCGGTAAATACGCGCGGCTTGACGCGGACCATCGGCACCACGGGCATACGTATGGACGGTGGTACGGTCAACGCTACCGGAACAAGATCGAACGGCGCGTATATCTACTCGCGATACGGTTTGAGCTATCTGGATATGAGTGATGGAGAAATAAATGCTACTGGAGTTGATGCCAGAGGCATATTTGCCAGGGTAACGGGAGATGCGCTGGGTGCATCTGGCCTTACTGCGGATGCGATATATCGGGTCCGGCTAAGCGGCGGCAGCATTACGGGCGGGTCGGGACTTGGATCAGCCATTCATACCATGGCACCGACCGGCGGCATCATAGAAATCGGCTCAGGTGTGATTGTGAATGGTTCTGCTTCCGGAATTGCCATACGCGATGGGGACCTTGATCGAGACGGCGTTGACGAGATTGGTGGTAATGCCGTTGTCACGACTGCCGGCACGGTGACAGGGGATGCAATTCTGGGCCTTGGTGACGACGTTTTCAACCTTACCGGTGGCGAACTGACCGGTGATATCCATGGCGATGGAATTGCCGCTACAGCCAATGACGGCGATGACGCTTTCAACTGGACCGGGGGAAACTGGAATTCAAGCTTCTTCGGCGGCAATGGTTCCGACGCTGCCACGATCTCCGCGCCAAGCTACGATGGCACGCATCATGTGCTCGATGGTGGTGACGATCATGCTGTCGCCGATGGCTGGGTCGACAGGCTGACCTTTGACAACATTACCGCTGATGCCAATGGTACCAACATCACAAACTGGGAAGTTGTGACGATTGATGGCGGGAGGATCGCCATCGTCGACGGAGCGCTTCAGGTCGGTGCTGATCCGGCAACAGGGCTTACAATTACAAATGGTGGTGTCATGGATGCCGGGACAGCCTTTGCGCTGACCGGCAATATGACCACTTCGGCCGATGGTACGTTTGAGGCGTTTGGCGCAGGGGCGGGGGTCTACTCGATTTCAGGTTCCGTGACCAACAACGGCAGGATAACAACCCAGGACGGCATTGCGGGAGATTCTATCAATGTGGCAGGCGACTATTCTGGTACGGGATCGCTTCTGCTTGATGCCGATCTTGCCACCGGTCGAGCTGATTTGTTGGTCGTTGGCGGGGACGTGACCGGCGGACCTACCAGTATAGGTATCAGCGATGTTTCAAGCGGCTTCGCCACAGGCAATGATATTGTGCTGATTGACGTTGCTGGCACCAGTGTGGACGGCGACTTTACTTTTACAAACGGGCCGTTTGTCAATGGCGCGTATCAATACGATCTTGGTCGCAGCGGGACTGACTGGTACCTGCAGGCTTCTCAATCGCCATCCCTGCCGGCTTATGAGGCGATCGGCCAGCTTCTTCAGGCATCGAACGGTTTACCGACGCTCCGCCAGCGCCTGGGCGATCGCTTTTGGTCGGGGGCAGGGGCATCCGCCGATTGTGACCTGGAAGCGAATGGGTACGCCTATGTCGACAGTAAGATGAAATGGGACACCGACGGTCTGGATTGCCTGATTAACCAGCAAGACGGGCTTTGGGCGCGGATTGATGCGTCACGTGGTCGTCACGAGCCGGAAGTCTCTTCCACCGGCAGCGCCTTCGATCTCAATCGCTGGAAAATGCAAGCCGGGATAGACAGGCAATTGGGCCATTCGTCTGAACGTAGCCTTATCGGAGGGTTTTCAGCCCACTATGGGAGTAATTCGGCTGATGCTGAAAGTACGGTTGGTGATGGTTCTGTTGTTGCGGACGCTATTGGAATAGGCGGCAATCTTACATGGTATGGCATGGACGGGGTGTATGCAGACGCCCAAGGTCAGGTGAGTTGGTATGATATTGAAGCCTCCTCCGATGCACATGGCAAATTAGGCGATGACGTAAGCGGTTTTGGCCATGCTTTCAGCCTGGAGGTTGGCAAACGCACCCCCTTTGACGACGAATGGACTGTCACTCCGCAGGTTCAACTCACCTACTCGGACGTCGACTTTGACACCTTTACCGGGCCAAATGCAGAAACCGTGTCGCTTTCAGATGCGGCATCATTGCGCGGGCGCTTCGGCTTTTCCGTCGATCAGGAGCGATCCTGGCAAGACGATGGCGGTGCCGTACGCAGCCATGTTTATGGCGTAGCCAACCTTACTTACGAATTTTTGGATGGTGCGACTGTCAATGTTTCCGGCGCGGCCCTGACCAGCCGACCAGAGCGGCTTTGGGTCAGCGGCGGAGTGGGCGGCAGCTACAGTTGGAATGACGATGCATATTCCCTTTATGGAGAAGTATTGGCTGAAACCAGTTTGGGGAATGTCGGAGACTCCTATTCCCTGACCGGCAATGTGGGCTTCAGAATTAGATTCTAAGTACCTGTTGAAACCCTCAAGAAAATGGGTGCTGCACCGGTTTCCGGCCAAACCGATCGGGATGATCAGAAGGATTAGAGAAACAATGGCGAGCGGTAACAGACTGTGTTTGGAGGAGGGAATGCCAAATATGAATGGATTTTCCAGAGTTGCGGTTCTGTTCTTTTGTGCGGTTGGGTTAGCTGCTTGTTTTACGGACCGCTGGTCGTGGAATCAAAAGCTTGTGGTTGAAGTTGAAACCCCTTCAGGTCTGGTTTCCGGGGCTGCAGTAACTACGGTATCATGGAACGATGTCAATTCGGTGGGCAATTATCCTGGAAGTTATAAGGGCGAGGCAA
Organism: Rhizobiaceae bacterium; assembly: GCA_965230715.1. Taxonomy (GTDB): domain Bacteria; phylum Pseudomonadota; class Alphaproteobacteria; order Rhizobiales; family Rhizobiaceae; genus JAALLB01. The sequence continues at coordinate 952,656 of CBDDLK010000001.1, forward strand.
CGTTCGTGGATTTGGGTGAAGGGCGCTTTCTCTTTGCCCTGCTTGGCGAGGGTACTCGCTATCTGGCTTTGAGGGTTTTCAATGGTAATCCGGGAATTGGCCGTGATGTTTTTGCTGCAATGGAAAAGGTTAGAGGGTCACAGGCAATTTCACGTTCAGATTACCCCCTTCTTGTCACTGACCTGAGACCCGTAATCCCCTCCAATTTTTGATAGAGTCTGTCCGAACTAATTGGAGACAGATTTATGAGAAAGTCGCGTTTTACGGACGAGCAGATCATTGGCATGATCAAGGAACAGGAAGCTGGCAGCCCCACCACAGAAGTCTGCCGCAAGTACGGGATCAGCAGCGCATCTTTTTATAAGTACAAGGCCAAGTTTGGCGGTCTGGAAGTATCGGATGCTCGCAAGCTCAAGGCTCTTGAAGATGAGAATGCCAAGCTGAAGAAGTTGCTTGCCGAACAGATGCTGAACAATGCGGTTCTGAAAGACATCAATTCAAAAAAGTGGTGACGCCTGACGCGAAGCGTAAAGCTGTTGCACATGCCTGTGAGAAGCACGGTGTGAGTGAGCGAAGGGCGTGTTCCATTCTTTCTGTTGATCGTTCGAGCGTGCGTTACCGGTCCACTCGCCCTGATGATGCTGAGCTTCGAGAAGCCATGAAGAAGGTCGCCAGTGAGCGGAGACGTTTTGGTTATCGACGCATTCACGTCATGCTGGAGCGGCAAGGGATCGTGATGAACCAGAAGAAGTTGAGAAGGCTTTACCGCGAAGAGAAACTGCAAGTACGCAAGCGTGGTGGCAGGAAGCGGGCTCTTGGCACAAGAAAGCCTATGCTCTTGCCTTCAATCACCAATGAACGTTGGAGCCTGGACTTTGTGTCAGATGCGTTCACAGATGGTCGCCGGTTCCGTATTTTCGCTGTGGTTGATGATTATAGCCGTGAATGTCTGGCCCTTGTTGCAGATACATCTCTGTCAGGATTGCGTGTTACCCGTGAGCTAACAGAGTTGATCAGACGACGTGGCCAGCCCAAAACGATTGTCTCTGACAACGGCACCGAACTCACCAGTATGGCTGTCCTGAAATGGTGTCAGGAAACTGGTATCGAATGGCATTATATTCAACCCGGAAAGCCGATGCAGAATGGATTTGTCGAAAGCTTCAACGGCAGTTTCCGAGATGAATGCTTGAACGAAACACTGTTCACATCACTCGACGAAGCAAGATGTAAAATCAAAGAATGGAAGGACGATTACAACCAGAACAGACCACATTCATCCTTGGGCAATCTAACGCCCAATGAATATGCAAGGAAAATGATCTTGCAAAAACTGGCCGCATAACGGCATAAACAACCGATGGACTCTACTCAAAAGTGGATGGAAGTCGGGTCTCAGGTCAATCCCCTTTTTCTTTTTCGTAAAGGGTAAATCTGACCTTACTCTGACCCAAACCGAACGAAATCTATGTTGAAGTTTAGTGGTAAAAAAAATAACACCTTAACATATGAATAAATTCCTATTATTGTTTTATATTCGCTCAAAGGAAATGTGGGAGTTTTGAGAATGCGTAAGGATGATATGCTGAATCAGTATATTCTCGAAGAACTGGAATCAATTCATGAAATCACTAGAAAAGAGAGTGGATTTCGAAGATTTAACGTAGCATTGGGTTATGCAATTGATGAAATTCTTTTGCGAAGCGACGTTCAAAATTTTGAGAAAGAATTGACATGCGAATTTTCGATCAACTTGAAAACGACATAAGCACTACGTTCCGTTTCTTGCACCGTTTAAATGCAACTGAATAACAGTTTGTGATTGCTGTTCGTAGGAACTTAAAAGACCGTAACGTGCGGGGAGATTACCAGAAGTCTCTCTTTGGATGGTAACGCTCTTCAGCCTGTTTTCTTGATTTTTCGCTTTTCTCTTTTCGTAAGGGGTGGGTTTGCAAATAACGATCAAATCCCTGCTGGAAATCGACAAGTTTTGTTGTTGATTTTGTAATCTGCAACTTTCTCAAGCTGTTATCGAGCAAGATCATAAGCTGCTTAGGCTTTGCTCCCGGTGATTTGCTTTGAATCATGCTGGTTCAACAGGTTGATCCGTCTTCATCCGGTTAATCAAATCCACCGCCCGTTGATGAACCTCAACCTGTTCAAGATGGGAATATCTCATCGTTGTTTTAACATCACAATGCCCAAGAATTTGCTGAACCTCATAGATGCTCATTCCCATTTGAACCAGTCTTGAAGCATGGGTATGCCTTAGCGTGTGGATGGTACAATCCGTTAAACCTGCCCGTGCAAACGCCTTTCTGATAGCAAGTACCTGATAGCCTCTTGGACCACCTTTCTTGTTCTCAAATAGAAAGGTTTGATTGCGGTTGGTGGTTTGTCTGGTTTGATCCCTTCTTTTCAGGATTTCCAGCGATCTGTCACAAATCATCAAGATGCTCTGGTTTTGAACCTTCGAGCGCCATAGATTGATTGTTCTGCGGCTCAAATCGATCTGTCTCCACTCCAATGTGGCGATCTCGGAGTATCTTGCGCCCGTATCAAGAAGGAGACAAATCAGATCGTAATTGTCTTGCTGGTGCCTGATCCGTTCTTTTGAACGCCCTTTGACAGGTGACAATCCATTGGTTTCCCGGTTGGGGTCAAGTTCACTGAGCAACCGTCTTTCTTCATCAAGCGTTAAAAACCGGTCCTTTGTGTTTCTGATCTTGATCTTAGGTGCAACTATATCAGGAAAGGTTTGAAGCCCGTTTTGTTTAGCCAGTTTGATCGTTCCTGTAACATTGTTCAGGTAATGTTTGATCGTCTGTGCGGCTAATCCCCGCTGATCCATGTGAAGCTTCATCCGATGCAAATCTGCTGATCCAACCTTGTGTAATGGCTTGGCAGGTTTGATCAGTTTCAAGATCAGTTTTTTGCGGGAGAGAAGGTTGTTGTAACTGGCTGTGTTTCTCCGGTCCTCAATGAATTGGTTCAAAGCATCACCGAATGAGATTTTCTTCTTCACATTCAACAACAGCCCTGAATGCGCATCTGCCCTGAATTGTGCCTCGACTTTTCTGGCAGTTTTCTTGCAAGAGGTCTTGGTTGATTTAACAAACGTCTGACCATCGATCTGGAACTGGGCATACCAGAATTTGGAATTGTTTCTTCTGACCAGCGACATCAGCATTCTCCTTCTATTGGAAAGAAGCGTCCCATATGGCAGGCTGTTAGGAGAACGGATCAAGTTTGTTGAAATGCGCTTTTGGGGAGATGAATTGGTTCAGAACGGCCGGTACTTACGTCTCGCCTTGCTGATCAAGTTCCCTTCGAAACTTCACATACAATGCTCTTGCTGCACTCGCCCTGATCCCAAACGCCCGGATAAACGCATCATGAAAGACGCCTTGTTTGAACCCGTTCTGATAAAGAAACAGGAACAGATCACGCTCGACCTGTTCCCGGTCACTTCCTGACTTCAACTGTTTGCGAGCAATTCTGATCTGCTGAGAGATAACAACCCTGTCCTGATCGGTAATCATTTGGACGTACCGTTTTTTTCAGTTGAAGCAGTGTTATCCGGTTTTTCTGCTTTCGCTTTCTGTTCAGCTCGATATTTCCGGCGACAATTGTAGAAGTAAGTTCTTGCACCCATCGGGGTCAGGGAAGCACCTTTTACAAAAGCATCAACAATCACCTCCTGATCACACCCACCTTCATGCAACAACCGATACATCACCATCGAAGCTTCAGCTTTCGTCATCTTTTTCTTAATCAAGTCCTGACCGATCTTGATTGCGTCTTTGATTTTATCCGATGACGGTTTGGGAGTTGGTTTTTGTGACGGTGATGACATCGGAAGTTCCTTTCGTGAAATTGAAAGGAACCGTCCGGGAGGGTAGGGCGACGGTCAACGGGACGCAGGAAAATCGGATTTGAATCAATGTTCCCTCGTGTAATAATAAGAAGACAAATTATTATTCAATTTCAGAGTTGGCCATGTATCTTGTTTATATTTTCGCTATTGCCGTGTTTGCAGCATTTTCGTTTGTTTCCAAAGGCTACGCGTTCGATCATAATACAATCAAACAGATACAGTATGATCTGAATTTGAAGTCTTATGGAGCAGGCTCCGTGGACGGAGCTATCGGCAAAGGGACCAAACGAGCCATAAGAGCGTTCCAGCACGACAATGGCTACCCGATTACCGGTCAGCTAAGTAACGAACAGGTGAACTATTTACGCTACCGCGCCAGCCATTTGGAGCTAGATAACAGATTGCGCTCCCTGCCAGCTGGCCTCTACGCCACAAAGTCGTATAAGGGCGCTGCCAAAGACCTCATTCCAATCTGCCGTCTCAGTCGAAAGAGCGGCATTGCTAAAGTGGCGAAACCACATGAAGAGTGTGGATACATCGACACGTCAGGTAACTGGGTAATCAAGCCCATATATGACTTTGCTGAACCTTTTGGAAAGCGAGTTGCGAGAGTGGTCAGTCCCCAAGAAGGGCAAAATAATCATGTTCTGGATATTTCAGGAGATATTACTCAAGCTTTTGATAATGTTCACGTTTCTGAAAGTGCTTTGTCCATATGTGTTAGCGAAAGAAGCTGCGGCCTATTTTCCCTGAAAGGTGCGAATGCTCTCACCAAGGATACATATGAGGAAATATACGAGCTAAATGATCCATATTTCAATCTAAAGAAAGGCCAGAAGCACATTGTTTTTGATGCATTAAAAGCGAAGGATCAAACAGTCTGGGATCAACCCCTGCCGTTTGCATTAGTACGTTTTAATCCAGAATACAGTGTCTTCTTGGCAGTTACCAAAAACGATGTTCTGCTCCTGAATGATCGGGGCAGGGAGATTGAGCGTTTTTCGAACGCCAGACTTGGAGGCAACTGTCCGGATCAGTTCGTTACCATTGATCGGAGCAGTCCTCATAAATTGCATTTAAGACACTTCGATGGAACCACACCAACCATATTTGAACAGCACGAGGAGTATTACTCGTCACGCTACACCGCTTCATGCGGCGACATGATAGCCTTGGTAAAAAAACAGGGAAGGCAGCAGCTTCTAAAATTGAAGTCTGGTGAAACCACCCGGGATTATAGATTAATTGAAGGCACCAGCTATACGCCTGGCAGGTATTATACGAACTCTGGCCGGTATGACGAAGTTTTTGTCGCCACCGACGACAACCATTGGAGGGGGCTAGCCGACTGGCAAGGTCACTGGATAATTCCTCCTCGCTTTCATGAAATTCTTATAATGGAAGAAAAGGTTATTCTGCGGGAAGGCAAGAACAGCTATTCCTATGGCATCTTGCAACGCGATGAAAACGACAAATTAAAATTCGTCAAAATAGCTGAAGGACTTTTTGCTCGTACCAGCAAGTTTGTGAATGGTCATCCCATCTTCCAATATGGCGATTTATTTGATTTTACTAGCGGGGAATTTTCAGTGACCACGGATGGTGAAGTAATCCCCAAATCGGCTGAGGTTGAACTCGGCTACTTTAGGGCTGCGTGTGACGAAGCGCTGGGTAAGAGCAACAAGGAGGTGAAGGCAATAACGGCAGGTTGCTTGAATTACTACACGGTACTTGCGGCGAAAAACCACCCCGAAGCACTCTATAGCCTGGGGTTTGCGATGCTGTATAATGGTGAGAAAAAGGGCGTCGAGAAGATCATTAAGTCAGCTGAAAAAGGTTATGTAAATGCACAAGCAGAGTTGGGTTTTTCCTATTTCGAAGGAATGCCAGAAGTAGACCTTTATCGAGATGAGGGTCTGGGGCTTTATTGGAGCCAGAGAGCCGCAGAAAATGGCCATACACAGGCTCAATTTAACGTTGGTGTTGCTTATATGAATGGCCGGGGGACATCGAAAGATCTTGCAAAAGCATATTACTGGTTCAAACGTGCCGCTGCCAAAGGCCACGAAGATGCGAAATACAATGTTGCCCTTTTTGACCGCCAGCATCAACGGGCAGCGCAACATTCGCGTGGTTTGACACTGGGCGATTTGTTTAAAGATTTGTCGCGCCATGCACCTAGCCAAAATGAACTGGCCAATCAACGAGCGGTGAACCAGTGTAAATCGTCGATCAGGAAGTGTGTTGCAAGTTGTGCATCAATACCACCGCCTTCGAGCATGCAGTTCTTTGGCAAAACACCACGCGAGCAGTGCGAGGCATCTTGTAGAGCAGGCTCCTGTTAAGGATATATCATGCAAGATCATTGAATGGTCGCTCCTGTTTACTAAGCAATGGTATTGCACTTTCCCGTTTCCATCCCCAAACCAAGCGACCCACCAGCCTCCAAAACCACTTCTAACATTCTGAAACTCAACAGGTTTCCGACCAAAGAAAGTGGTAGATTTCCAATAAGGAGATTCACAAGGTTTCGGGGAGGATTCAAAATCCAATAATTTCCAAAAAGGAACAAGCTTTCGGTGATTGCTTCGCAATGCACTTTGAGCTTTCAGCCATGAATTCGCGGAAACTTACCAACCATTTTCGCGAAGCGAAAATGGAGCGGGTAGCGGGAATCGAACCCGCATATTCAGCTTGGAAGGGGCAGGCTTTAAATGGCTGGGAAGAGTTTGTTGGATAACAATGCTTGGTCAATAGCCCGAAAATATGGCAGCCAGGTGGCCTAGGCGCGGGAAGCAGGTCAAGTCAACCAAGAACCAGGGGCATAACATCCGTCAATGGACTTACTAAATCTGATTTGTTAGCGTAAATTTGGGTTAACGCCGCATAAAAATGAGGCTGTCGCAGTGTTTATCAAAAATAAAATATGGATAATAGTAATTCTATTATTAGCAATTGCACTTGCTTCCTATTTAATTATATTTAAGCCAATTAAATTCGGTTTTCATAATAAAACTTTATTTGATTGGCTGGAAATTGCAATTATTCCAATTTTTCTTACAATTGGCGTGTTCATGGTAGATTATTTTAATCGCCGTAATGAGAGCAAAAGCACTGAAACAAAGTTTCAAAACGAACAACGCATAGCACAAGAACAATATAGCGCTGCGGCATTTAATTCATTTTTAGAATATTACACAAATATATACCATAGTGGTAATAAACTTAATAATCAAGAAAAACAGACATTAAAATTCAAGACTCGCTCCATGTTTAGAACCTTAAATGGGTTTTGGGTGGGAGAATTATTCGATTTTATAAGTAACACAAATTTGGGTGCTGCTATACCTGATATTTTTTCAGAAACCGATTTCAAAGATTTAGAGATTTTACAGTCCAAACACAGAAGGATAGAGCTGAATAATTCCAATTTTTTAAGGTGCAATGCACTAGCTGTGGTATTTATGGAAGCTATTTTCAAGACCGTAGAATTTACCGAATGTGTTTTAACTGGGGGCAATATGCAATTTTCAGATTGGCGAAATGTTAGCATTCAGTCCTGTACTGCTAATGGGCTCCAGTGCAACAGTTCTACATTGGGCTCATGCATGATCCATAAAAGTAGTCTTGCTAGAGCTAGATTTGATAGTGCGAAGATACTGGCCAGTAATTTCATTGAATGTAATATGGAAAGTACAATTTTTGACAATTCAACAATTTCTAGTAGCAAGTTTATTGACAATATTTGCGAGGGCATTTCATTCGAAAAGACGCATATGTCGGACATTATTTTCGAAGATTGCTCGCTCAATGATGCTAATATTTTAAACGCTAAACTTTCAGGTTGCTCATTCAGTGAATGCAAATTTACTTTGATCGATTTTACAACCTGTTTTTTTGAGAATACAATTTTTGTCAATTGTGAATTTGATGAGACTTGCATCCTGCCTGAGGGGTTTGTTGGTGACATAGATGAATTTACTGTCAATGAAGTGCAAGAAAATATTAAACTCAGGAAAATTGGTACTGGTGAGTTATCAAAAAGAAAAAACACGGCAAGATCAAAACTTTTTTCCAAGCCCAAAAAACTGACACTGGTAGATGCTGACCCCCAAAGCTTGACTCCTGAAAAGAGAGCATTAGCATTGCTTCGAAAACAAGGTATGCAGTATAAAAAAGATGAAATACAAGATCATATAATTCAAGAAATTTATAACGCGTTACTAGCTGCATCCATCACTTTAGATATTGAAGCTTCCAAGAGCCATATTGTGGATATTGTTACGTCTCGAGTTTCCAATTGTTCGCGTAGTAGATGTGATGGTGTGCTAAGAGTTTTAAAAGCGGGGGGTGCAATCACATTTGATAACGAAACCTTTTTATATCATATTAATTCAGAAACATTTGAAGAATTTTGTCTAAAACACAACGATTTTCTTGAGGAATTTTTTAAGGAATACAACACAAGTCTTTCAAAAGTAGAAAATTATTCATTATAGTTAATTATTAAATAATCATCGCCTTTTAAAAAGTATGTTAATCGGTTTGATTTGATTTCGTCGTATTTCAAAGATGAAGATATTCGTAACTACTTGTATAGGTTAACATAAACATGCCTCGCACCCCAAATACACCCAACCTAATCGGTTCAGACAAATCTCAAGGTCTTCAACAAACGCTTTCAGATCAAAAACACTGTCTTCAAGCACGTGATGATAAGTGGCTATAGCACCATCAAAGTCTGGGGTTAATTGCAGACCGTAATCCAGCATATGATGAAGAACGGTCTTTCCCTTCAAGGCCACATGACGATCATCAGGTTTAACCCGATGAAACACATTTATCTTTTGCCTTGCTGTCTCCTTAAATTGTAGCGGGGCAACATCATCATTCGTTTGAGTGATGATCTTTTGTAAATCTCGATAACCGATCTGACCGAGAGCAGACGAGTTTATCGTTTCATGGAAATTCATGACGCTTATCCTTATTCAAATTTTCTGGATCAAGCGTGGTCACAAAGTCATATCAAATCTTCACGCCATGAGAGGAATCATCCTTCCAAACGCTGGATATGTAAACGGACCAAATTGTTAAGATGGTAGAATTTCAGATTACTGAGTAACGTCAGTCAAACGTCACTTCGCCCTGACCCAATGTTCCTTTTGCAAGGGTAACGGTCAGCAGGGTTTCACCAACAATGTTCTTGTCAGCTTCAACACACAAAATATCCCCATCAGGTCCAGACCCGCAAAATTGTTCAATCAGAACTTCAGTGCCATCAAAACTCTTTGCAAATCTGGGAGTGTATTCCATCTGATCAACCTTGCCCTGATTTACCAGTTCTTGTGCCAGTTGCTTGAAGTCCATCGCACACGCATTGAACGCCTGGCAATTGATCCTGATCTTTTTGTTTGATGGGCGGATATGTTTATCTGAGTTCTCACAAACCTGATAGGGGATACCCCAAGGATACTTTTTCTCAACACACTGAAAACCGGATTTTGTCAGCACGTCTTTTTGTTGGTCGATTGTCATTTTGATGTTGATCCCAACCAGATTGATTGGTTCAGCATTAGCTGATGTGGACAGCAGAATGGTTGTGGTTGTGATGAGGGATTTGATCAGCTTGTTCATTGGATATCGCCTTTTTGTAGAGGTTGAATTGCAGTTTTCAAAAGAGCCGTTCCGATCAAAATGATGTAAGGTCAATTGTCAGGGAGATGAGACCAACCGTCCTCAATCAAACGGGACAGATGATTTCCGTATTTTTCATATCCGAGCCAAAATATTTCCCGGCCACACAGCGGGTTTATCGCTATTACAAGGTTTGTTGATCCTAAATAAGTACGGAACAAACTTCTCTTACGCTTTGGTGCAAGCTTTTCGATTTCAAATGCACCCTTCAACCTGATGGATGTCAGTACTTGTCGAAACCCCGATGGAGAGAAGCATCGGTCACAGGTTTTTCAATCTGTTGGTAATAAACGACCAGAACGTTTCGAGGCAATACAGGGCCGAGATAACGTTGTTTCCGGTTAACTGCTGGGTATTTTTCGCAAAAACGCTTTCCGTTTTGCTCAAATTACCCTGTATCAGGAACGGTCGTTAAACGAACCTGTTAAGAGACGGAAATACTTTAAACCGTCAAAAGTCGAGTGGATCGTCATGTAGGTCCTCTCAAAATGGCTTTGCGTGAACAAGCAGCATGTCAAAGGGTAAACCGCATCACCTATCCTTCCCATTTTCATTTTCCAAAAAATGGTTTTGCTTACATGAGCGTGACGAGAATTAAGCAAGATATCTCAACTTGGTTTTTCTGGATGTTTTCGCCGTAAAGGGCGAAGTGCGTTCAGAAAACAGCAAAATTCAATTCCATGATCTTTTAAGTGTCTTTCATCATTTCCACTTCGTGGAAAACACCTGCGTTGTTGATCATCAATCGATCATTCAAATCCTGTTTAACCCCCAATCAAAATCCACTTGTTGAACATGAGCTGGATGAACGAAGTGAAATCCAGATCACAAACGTAGTTTGCCTTTGACCCCTTCAAAACTTCAAAACCAAGAAACCAAATCAATTCATCCGATCAATCATCAAATCCGGTTTTAAATCGAACCTTACAATTCCTGTTAAAACTGATATCTTCCAATTACTTGGATGATGAAAACCGTTCAATCGGGTCCTTGAAACTCTATAAATGTTATACTCTACACACACATAGGGACTTTTATTCAGTTCGATATGTTTTGTATCGGTTTTTCAATGCGTTAGTTTTTTTCATCTGTTTTCAAAAACGCCATTTTTGAAAAAAATAATTCAATTCGTTCAATCGATTCAAATCACTCATTTGAACGTGAGGGGATAAGCCCACCGATTATTATAGAACCCCAAAAACCCATACACTCTTATCCCCTTTTGCAAATTCTTCCCTTTCTCTTTTCGTGAGGGGTGGGTTTGCAAATAACGCTCAAATCCCTGCTGGAAATCGACAAGTTTCGTGAGCGGTTTTGTAATCTTCAAGTTTCTCAATCTGTTATCGAGCAAGATCATAAGCTGATTAGGCTTCGCTCCCGGTGATTTGTGTTGGATCATACTGGCTCAACAGGTTGATCCGTCTTCATCCGGTTAATCAAATCCACCGCTCGTTGATGAACCTCAACCTGTTCAAGATGGGAATATCTCATCGTTGTTTTAACATCACAATGCCCAAGAATTTGCTGAACCTCATAGATGCTCATTCCCATTTGAACCAGTCTTGAAGCATGGGTATGCCTTAGCGTGTGGATGGTACAATCCGTCAAGCCTGCCCGTGCAAACGCCTTTCTGATTGCAAGTACCTGATAGCCTCTTGGACCGCCTTTCTTGTTCTCAAATAGAAAGGTTTGATTGCGGTTGGTGGTTTGTCTGGTTTGATCCCTTCTTTTCAGGATTTCCAGCGATCTGTCACAAATCATCAAGATGCTCTGGTTTTGAACCTTCGAGCGCCATAGATTGATTGTTCTGCGGCTCAAATCGATCTGTCTCCACTCCAATGTGGCGATCTCGGAGTATCTTGCGCCCGTATCAAGAAGGAGACAAATCAGATCGTAATTGTCTTGCTGGTGCCTGATCCGTTCTTTTGAACGCCCTTTGACAGGTGACAATCCATTGGTTTCCCGGTTGGGGTCAAGTTCACTGAGCAACCGTCTTTCTTCATCAAGCGTTAAAAACCGGTCCTTTGTGTTTCTGATCTTGATCTTAGGTGCAACTATATCAGGAAAGGTTTGAAGCCCGTTTTGTTTTGCCAGTTTGATCGCTCCCGTGACATTGTTCAGGTAATGTTTGATCGTCTGTGCGGCTAATCCCTGCTGATCCATGTGAAGTTTGATCCGATGTAAATCTGCTGATCCAACCTTGTGTAACGGCTTGGTTGGTTTGATCAGTTTCAAGATCAGTTTTTTGCGGGAGAGAAGATTGTTGTAGCTGGCTGTTTTTTTCCGGTCCTCAATGAATTGGTTCAAAGCATCACCGAACGAGATTTTCTTCTTCACATTCAACAACAGGCCCGAATGCGCATCTGCCCTGAATTGTGCCTCGACTTTTCTGGCAGTTTTCTTGCAAGAGGTCTTGGTTGATTTAACAAACGTCTGACCATCGATCTGGAACTGGGCATACCAGAATTTGGAATTGTTTCTTCTGACCAGCGACATCAGCATTCTCCTTCTATTGGAAAGAAGCGTCCCATATCGCAGGCTGTTAGGAGAACGGATCAAGTTTGTTGAAATACGTTCTTGGGGAGATGGATTGGTTCAGAACGGCCAGTACTTAAGTCTCGCCTTGCTGATCAAGTTCCCTTCGAAACTTCACATACAATGCTCTTGCTGCACTCGCTCTGATCCCAAATGCCCGGATAAACGCATCATGAAACACACCTTGTTTGAACCCGTGCTGATAAAGAAACAGGAACAGATCACGCTCGACCTGTTCCCGGTCACTTCCTGACTTCAACCGTTTGCGAGCAATCCTGATCTGCTGAGAGATAACAACCCTGTCCTGATCTGTAATCATTTGGACGTACCGTTTTTTTCAGTTGCAGCAGTGTTATCCGATTTGCCTGCCTTCGCTTTCTGTACAGTCCGATATTTCCGGCGACAATTGTAAAAATATGTTCTTGCACCCATCGGGGTCAGGGAAGCACCTTTTACAAATGCATCAACAATCACCTCCTGATCACACCCCGCCTCATGAAGCAGGCGATACATCACCATCGAAGCTTCTGCTTTCGTCATGTTCTTTTTGATCAGGTCCTGACCGATCTTGATCGCGTCTTTGATTTTATCAGTCGATGGTTTTGGTGATGACATCGGAAGTTCCTTTCGTGAATGTGAAAGGAACCGTCTGGTAGGACAAGGGAAGGATCAACGGGGTGGTGAATGGCTGTTTTGAGGCGAGGGCGTAAGTTGTAAAAATCCGTTGTCGTGTTAAGAAGCTGAATGTTTGGATCTAACGCTAAGAAATTGAATAGACTTACGAGAAATTTTATCGGAATGCCCGTGAGCCACATTTGGTTTGGGCATGGTTCATCTATTTTTTTGGAGCTTGGAGAGCTTACTCAACGAAATGGCTTGCGGAGAGATGGAAGCCGATACAACCCATACGGCGAAATGGGACTGATGGTTGAGTGGAGTTGGCGGATCGAAGGCAAGAAATCTATTCTATGCGGAAGTTGCTCAAAGGAATCGAGATGGAAACGTGTGTGTTCTGTACTCTTGAAACAAAAAATTGCCGAGCTATCAACATTTGGTCGGTTCCCAGAGATTGAAATTCAATTTGAGAATGGAGCTCGATGCATTTCCTTTATGATTGCTGAACAACATCCCTCTTGGACATTGTTCGATAGAACCAAGGGGAAAGTTCGTTACATTTATAGCAAATATGGTCGCATCGAGATTGAGGAATCCAACTCATTATGAATGACGCTCAACATGTCTTGAAAGAATAAGGTGTTGCGACCATCCGTGGAACGCACCGCCCACTTCTATCATTTCTCTATATCCTCTATCGCTCTATAATAGGTCGCTCTCGCCATCGAGAAATTTGGAAAGATTATGCATTATTTGTGCTTAAGATTTTTAACTGCATTCTCTCTTGTACTGGCCGTCTTATTGGGAGTTCATTTCATTGCGAACGATCCGCTGGCGTTGCTTTTGGCGGGTGATGGCTGCGGCCAAATAGTAGATCATCGGCTCCATGTTCTAATTAAATTAGGCTTGTGGGCTGCCCACGTGGTTTCCTGTTTGGCTGCATTTTCCTTTGCGGCCATAGTAACTTATGGGCACGGTAAAGTGTTGTTTTTCTTAAGCGCGATCGTGAGTATGTTTTCGTTCCTAGTCGGAGGAACCACGCATTTGCGCTACTCTGATCACCTTAATGCCTGCGATATTTTCTTTAAGGGTTCCGACGCTCCATACCTCAATTTTAGTGCGGTTGGGTTGTTGGTGTTGCTGGCTGCAATTGTTTTCTACAAGAGAGAGCAAAGTTGAGTTAGTTGAACATACCGGTTGATACAATGAGGATGCCATTTCGTCCCCACACCTGCCATTCCCTAATTCCCTCTCGGTTTCCCGTTTCCATCCCCAAACCAAGCGACCCCACCAGGGCCGCAACATGAATGGCAGAACGCCACTTCAGGCTTTCAAAGACGGAATGCCAAAACCGGAACCAAAATCACCCGACAAAAAGGAGAAAACAAAACCTAAAAACCAGACACAAAAACAAGCCGCGTAACCCGCTAATAAGAGCGGCATGTGTCAGGTGAATACCCTTTCAGTACACCCTTTCAGTACAAATTGGGTTTCAGGTTATCAGTTCGAAATTTTAAGTCTCTATTTTATTGAAAGTGCCAATTTTAAGCTTGAAATGATCGCATAAACGGTGGTGACTTTATTGCAGTCAGGTTTAATCGATTCATTCATACGCAGTAGATTCATACTTCTATATATGGTCCTTAAGGTAGCATTCTCTATAATACTCGGCTCAAGAGCGGTATTGCTTATTTTGCATCTCGGCTTCTTCTGTGTTCCAAATTGTTTCAGAGCAAGAAGCGTGATTCCCAATTTGCTATCAATATTCTTCTCGCGTCCTTCAGCTTTTTTTTGACCAACAAATTGTAGCGCGAAATTCAAATTTTCAGACATATTCACTTCATAGCCAATATCTGAAAATTTGAAATTCTTTGACACCAAAGAACTATCCCGAAAACCTGCTGAGTTACCTAACCAGTCAGATTCGATATCAATATCTGAAAACACGCCGATTGATGCAGCAGTAGGTTTATGTATCAAAGTGACCTTACCGATATCTTCAATTGAAGTAGGAAATTCGATTACCACTTCCCCTTTAAGCTGGTACTGCTTGCCTTCAAAGTTCACTTCCCATTGAGAATTTGGTGACCGATCCAAAAATTCAAAGTTTTTATCGAGTGCTTTGGGCTCAAAGAAAATTATTTTGTCTTCAAAAATTCGAATGTTGAACTGCGGTATATTCCATCTTTCAAGACAAATGACAGCACTCTCACCAACGTGCATGACATCAGGAGCAAGACAGTTCGAATTCACTAAGTCATAATTCAACGGTAGAGGATGGGAAACTTCACAAAATCTTTTCCCCTTGTTGTCTTTGTTTATTGTCATGTAACAGGAGAGAGAATTAAGTCCTTTGACTTCAGGTCTGTTCGAACCTTTCAAAGCCCCATAGGTGTGTTTAAACCGCTCAGACGCGATGTTGAAAAGTCCCGCTTTAGCCGGACCAACGACTGCTGTATCCCCGTCTGCAGATACTGGCTGCTTGATCTTGTCGATAGGCTTTACTTCTTTGTATGAAAAACTTTTCGCTTGATCAATCAGGGCAATTGGCTGTTCAAACTGAGTAATATCATCATTGTCGGAAAACAGGAGAATCTCTTCTAGCAGCTTTATTCTTTGATTATTGGCCTTTGCTTTTCTAGAATCCAGTTCAGACAATTCTTTCTCGATAACTAGATATTTCTGCTCGAAGGCCTTTAGTTTTTTCTGAATTATGTTGCTATTATCGCCTCTATTGTCTGCTTGGTATTTCTGATAAGCATTGCGAGCTTCATTGTATCGCTTCTGTTTGATTGATACAGACGCTTCTATGGTTTTTATTTCATCTATCAAAGCTTGAAGTTTCTGATTGCGTTCCGTATCAGCTTTTTTGGAGAATGGGTATAACCAAGAGCTTGTTTCAGACAATTCACTAAGATTAGGTGGATTTTTTGGCCAAGCTACCATTTCATTTATGTTTTGTGTTTGATCAACAATCGAGATCTCTTCTCGCCCAGTAGCACCGAATGTTGGGAAATTATATTCAATAACAGAAATAAATAATAATGCTGAGAATACCTTGCGATAGTCACTTATTCTAATTTTTGACCAATGCGTATATTTAAAAAATTTCCACAACATCGGCACAACGTTACTTATTATAACGTATATTAGTGCAATCAAAAGACCGACAATAAAAAATGCCATATTTAACTAGCCTAACAACAATTGAAATATCCGAATTAAGGCATAAGTGCCTAAAATAATAATTGGGTTTAGGATTATTGGTAACGGCTGATATCCCAAAAACTCATAACTGTTGCGGTCAACATCTTCCCACGATTTGAAACTGACTGCTGGTCTACTTTGTGGGCGAAAACGATTTATTATGCGAAATAACCAACGATAATGATCATATTCCCATGTATTTCGTGGTGTTTGATGGCTCCAACCAAATGTCTCATCAAGGTGCAATACAACTTCTTTACTCAACCAGCCTGGTAGTAGGAGATTTGGTTGATTTTCCCCATACCCAGTATGATTGGTAATGAAATGTCTAAGCCGATTGTCAAATTGTTGGAACTGATCAATAACCTGTAATTCTTCACGTGACGTAATTTCTTTCCATTTCTCGACACCTGCGGCCGCCCAAGGGCTTTCGATTAGTTCCTCTATATCCCGCATAGCCCTGCCAATTGGTGACATATCAATCCAGCGGCGTGTTTTTGTATCGTAATGAGAACCAAATTCATCCTTGTTTTGCTCATTCATTTCTTTGGCCCGGTACTTGAGCAGGTCAAATTTTTTAGATCGTTGTTTGATATACCCTTTCTCGATCAGAACTGGTTCGAAAAGCTCTTTCGCGCAGTTTAACTGACGGGCATTCCACTCATATTCTGCTGATAAAGAAAGTGGATTAAAATACTTATAGATTGCAATGATCACATCATCGCACAGCCAAGTTGGACATTCATATGCCGGCTCATCAGTAAATTCATCATCGTCGTAATAGTCTTCACCACCGGCAGCGAAATAAATTTCTGAAAGCAGAAAATTTGTATATTGCTCTGAAACATTCTCATCTTCAAGAATTGGCTCTTCAGCAAGCGTTCTAAAAAAGGTTTCAGGATCGCTTGCTTGATCTTTTCTAATCCACTTGACCGTCTTTTCTGTCAGTTTTCCATTTGGTGAAGAGTTGAAGTGGTAATTTAGTTCCTCATCATACCAATATTTAATTTCGTGAGGACTTGACTGATCTGCACCGGTATCTTGCGAAACTACTGGTTGTAGTGGAGGATTGTTCTCTTTCCAGCGAACTCTGTTTTGAGCTTGTGTATAGGCTTCCCGCAATGCCATAAAGCCTTCTGGATCATCATCCGGCCTTGCCTCTTTGAGTTTAACAGAATAGGCCTTTTTTATAGCTTTAAGCGTAGCTTCGGCTTCTTCTAGACCCAACAGTTTAAATGGGTCATTCGAAGTCACTTTGCTTCTCCAGATATCTCAGTCTTTCTGCTATATCATCACGCTTTTTTTCAATAGCCCGTTTATCATATGTGTTTAAGGTAGATTGAAATTCAGAGAGCAATTCGGAAATCATCGTACGGCGCTCCCCTAAGGCATTTTCATATGCAGCTCTTATTTGCCCGATAAGAGCTTCGTTAGGCATTTCCTCACGTGGGTGAATTTTAATTTTCTCAAGTTCCTTGAACCGCTGCTCAATTTCTTTGGGACTTAGGGCTCCCGGATTACCTTCAATAATCAAACGAGAATTTTTGCCGGTTGAAACCACAGTAGATATAACCTCCAAGACCCCGGAATTGTCATAGGTAAAGCGGATATCAATTCTTTCATGGTCTTCCATATTATAAGGGACTTTAATTTCATCAGAGCCAATCTCGATATTGTCTTTTACATAGGGTGCTTCACCTTGAAATATGCGAATTGCTAATGCTTTCTGTCCTTTATGTAATGTTTGAACTTCGTGATTTCGGCTGACTGGAATTATCGTATTACGTTCAATAAGCGGGCTAAATAAACCGTGTTCATACTTTTCGCCCGGTCCAATATTACGGCTGGTCTCGTAACCTAATGTAAACGGACAAACATCCGTCATGACCATATCGTCAAGTGCAGCATCACGAGCAACAAGGCCCGCTTGAACCGCGGCTCCTAATGCGACAACTGTATCCGGATCAAGTTCATGTTCGGGAAAGCGTTTAAAGAGTCGTGTTATCAGATTCCTAATAATCGGCATTCTTGTAGCGCCACCAACAAGCACTATTCTATCAATTTCTGAAACTTGAAGTCCGGCGTCGCTAATGGCTCGCTGAAGAGGTAACTTCATTCGGTTTAAGAGATCAACAGACAATTCTTCCAGTTTGTCACGGGATATATTGAGTTCTTTTTCTTCCGTTCCATGCCGATAGGTAACAGTTGCCATCGAATCGTCACCCAATAGATGTTTTGCATTATCAGCAACTTTCCGTAGGCGAGATAAATCATCCGCGTTTATTTTTTCAATTTTGGTGCCCAACTTTTCTGCAAAATATTCAACAATTCGATCAGTAAAATCTTCACCACCTAAGAACGCATCACCCGCTGATGATCGCACTTCCATAACGCCTGAGAACATTTCCAAAATAGATACATCAAAAGTGCCACCGCCAAGATCAACTACCAGAAATGTGTCTTCGCCATCTCTATCATGTAACCCGTATGCTAAGGCTGCAGCAGTTGGCTCATTTATCAATCGCCTCACGCTTAATCCGGCAATTTCAGCAGCTACTTTAGTTGCCTTTCTTTGGATATCATTAAAATAGGCAGGAACGGATATTACAGCTTCTGTTACCTTTTCTCCCAAATAGTGTTCGGCATCGTCTTTCAGGCTTCTCAAAACAAGCGCCGATAAATCTTCAGGGCGATAGCTTTGCTTGCCCAATCTCGTCATCTGGTTTGTACCCATAAGACGTTTAAATCGTGAAGTTGAAAATTCTGGTGCGCTAATGAGCTTGGTCTTGGCAGCTGAACCAATCAAGGCAGTCCCGTCTTTTTGGAAACTAACCGCAGATGGTGTTAGCTTGTTCCCAAGCGAGTTCGATATCAACTCAGGAGCATCGTCCTTAAAAACAGATACTAAAGAGTTGGTTGTTCCTAAATCGATACCAATTATCAAAATACAAGTCCCATTAAAAAACGATAAAATCCCGATTTAATAAAGGCTTAGAACCTCAGCTGCAATCAGAGTTGACCAGATGGGGGTCTTCAAACTCCACATTGGGTATTAAGCGGTCGGAACCAATTCAAACTGTTGTTGTGAACTGTGTTTATCAGCAACCACATCTTGCAGCTTCCGTTACGTAAATAAAAAATTTGAGCGATACAAGCGAATTCATCGACACCACGCGGAATTTTGGGGAACTACAAGAAACAAGCTGTCTTCATTCCTTTGATGTCGACACGAAATTCGCCTGAAAAAAACGTTATAGGGAATTGTTTGGTCGAGGATCTGTCCTGGTGGAAGTGCACGGCCAACGATTATTTGTTGCCTGAAAAGTAAACGGAAAGCCTGCGTAAGAATGGCTTTTATTGTTGAAAGATGGCGATTGAAACTCCGCAACTGCAGATTTAAGACAGCAAGAATTATTCAGTCTGAATCTGCTATCCGCCATTTTTCCCGTTTCCATCCCCAAACCAAACTCCCTACAACCGCCAAAACCACTTCTAACATTCTGAAACTCAACAGGTTTCCGACCAGAGAAAGTGGTAGATTTTCAATAAGGAAATTCACAAGGTTACGGGCAGGATTCAAAATCCGGTAATTTCCAAACTGGAGAAAGCTCTCGGTGATTGCTTCGCAATGCACCTTGCGCTTTCAGGTATGATATTGCGGAAACTTACCAACCATTTTCGCGAAGCGAAAATGGAGCGGGTAGCGGGAATCGAACCCGCATATTCAGCTTGGAAGGGGCAGACTCTAACCCGAATAATGGACCACTTCTAATGGGGCAGACCATATCACCAGTGGATGTCACAGAAATGTAATCAAATTGAAATTTGGATATCACAAACCGGCTTTAGGCCGCCACTCGTTATGCGATCTCGAAATCGCAGATTTTCCACGATGAGGTTTAGATATGACTATTTCACGCCGCAATATGTTGAAGGGCACCGCCGCTCTTGTTGCAGCCCCTGCTGTACTTCGTGCGCATGACGCGCTTGCATCTTCAGGTTCAGTTAAAGTGTTTGCATGGCAGGATTACGTTCAGCCAAACATTGCCGAAGCATTCGAAAAAGAAACAGGCATCAAGCTTGAGCTGACAACATACGGTTCAAACGACGAAGCTGAAAGCACCGTTAAAGCAAACGGCGGCAAGGGCTTCGACGTTGTATTCCCTTCAATCACCAACTCGGCAAACTATGTTGACGATGCAGGTGAGACCTACTTCTCAACCGTTCCTGAAGGCGTAAAAATCGACAACGTTATTCCTTCATTCGTTCGCGACAGTGCTACACTGGGTGGTCAGTTCAAGGGCGAGCAAATCCTGCTGCCATTCGACTGGGGTACAGAGGGTGTTACCCGCAACGCTTCTGCTTTGAAAATCGAAAACTCCGACCTTTCATATGGTGACCTTTGGCGTCCCGAAGCAAAAGGCAAAGCTGCTTTCCGTCAGAAATCAGTCATCATGGGCACTGGCCTTTACCTTGATGCGATTGGTGAAGTTAAGTCAAACCGCATGCTCGACGTGTACAAGTCAGAAGACGATGCGCGCCGCGTTTGGGGTGAAGTTACAAAATGGATGCTTGAGCGCAAGGAAAACTTCGGTGCTTTCTGGAACAACGCAACTGAAGCTACTGCTGCTTTCAAGGAAACTGGTGCAATCATCGGTCAGACTTGGGACACAACCGGCCTGTTGTTGAACCGTGAGGATTCAAACTACATCTACGGCGCTCCAAAAGAAGGCATCATCACATGGCTGGATTCCATGGGCATGCTGAAAGGCGCTGAAAACAAAGATCAGGCTATTGCGTTCATGAACTTCATGCTGAAGCCTGAAACCGGCGGCATGTTCGCCAACAACACAGGTTACAACTCTGCTGTTGCCGGTGCTGCTGACTTCGCAAACGATGACTTCAAGCGTCAGTTCAACGAAGTTTACACACCAGACGTTCTTGGTAACATGTGGTGGTGGCAAGCAGATACTCCGTTCTTTGCTCCTATCCGCAACGAGTTTGTTGAAATCATCACAAACGCATAACCAATCTGATTTTCGGCTCCGGCAACACCGGGGCCGAATTTCTTTGGGAGGGTGGTTTTATGCGCGGCAAGGAAGTGCATCTGGAGAAGGTCTCCATTACTTATCCGAACGGGTTTACCGCCGTTCAGGAAACGGATTTGACGATTAACGCAGGCGAGTTTTTCTCAATCCTCGGCCCCTCTGGCTGCGGGAAAACCACGATCTTGCGAACGGTGTCCGGTTTTATTGAGCCGACAAAAGGGCGCGTGCTTATTGGTGGTGAGGACCAAGCGGGTGTTGGCCCAAATGATCGTTCTACTGCGCTGATTTTTCAAAACTTGGCATTGTTTCCGCTAATGAGCGTTGCAGACAATGTGGCTTTTGGTCTTGAAGCACGTGGCATTGGCAAAAGGGATCGCCGGAAAAAGGCGGAGGAGCTGCTCGAACTGGTCGCTCTCAGAGATCAGGCAGACAAAAAGCCTACTGAATTGTCAGGTGGTCAAAGGCAGCGCGTGGCGATTGCCCGGGCGCTTGCGGTTGAACCGGCAGTATTGCTGCTTGATGAGCCGTTGTCAGCGCTGGATTTGAAGTTGCGCCAGCACATGCGCGCTGAGCTTCGATCCATTCAGCAGCAGACGGGCGTTACCTTTATTTACATCACCCACGATCAGGGCGAGGCGCTGACCATGTCAGACCGTATCGCCGTTATGAATGAAGGCGTGGTGGAACAGGTCGGCAGTGCCGATCAAATTTATTCGCAACCAAAATCTGCATTTGTTGCGTCGTTTGTGGGCGAGGTAAACCATTTCCACGGCGAAGTTGCAGGATTTCGCGATGATGGATTGGCCTTTATCGACACCGAATATGGCCAACTGCTTGGCACCAACCCGTCTGAATTGTCCAAGGGTGACAAGGCAGTGTTGTTTGTACGTCCCGAAATGGTTGAGTTCGGGGATGATCTTGCAAACACGTTTTCAGCGAATATCATCCGCCGCGATTTGGAAGGGTCATTCCTCAATTATCATTTCCAAACCGATAACGGCGCGAACCTGACCATGCAGACTGCCAACACCGGCGATATTGCACTTGGCGACGGGCCGCTGAAAGTTGGTTTCGAGTGCAATCGCAGCATCGTTCTACCGGAAGGCAAACTTGCCAAGACCGGCCGAGAAATTGGGCATTAGGTTTGAGGTGACGATGCAATGAAGGGATTGTTGAGCGGATATGGTAAGGGGCTTACAACCTTTTTCTTCCTGGCCATTCTGACTTGGTCTGCGGTTCTGATAGCGTTTCCGCAGCTGACCATGCTGGAGCGCGCGCTGACAGCGCCCAAGCGGTCTCTCGACTCTTCTATTGCGTTGCAGTTGGCGCGTGACTCTCATACCTGCATTTCCGTTTTGAAAAATTTTGAGACGCCGGCGGAAGAGACTTCATCGTCTGGTGGACTGGCAGTGCCATCGGCTTCCGGCATGGCGGTTCCGTCGGCATCGGGAATGGCGGTACCGTCCGCTTCCGGTATGAACGCGCCGTCATCAGACACCAAGAAAACCCGACCGTACATTTTGCAGTGCGATCGTTCCACGACCCACAAGCAAATGGTGCGCGAAGGTGAGCCGGAGTATCTTGACGAATTGTTTGATCTGCCATTGTTGGCAGTGAAAGACACCGATCCGATCAAGGTTCAAAGCGAAACAGCGGCAAAGATTGTGTCGCTTGCCGACGACCTGGCGAAAAAACTGCTGGATGAAGAAGCAAAATCCAGCGGGCTTACCATCAGTAACTTTGAGGCGCTCTCCGCGCCCAAGCTCATTCCGCTGTCTGAGGAAAATCGCGCTCAGGATGCACGGAAAATCTCGAAGATTTTGTACTCCGTTGTTGGCCTGCGCTATGTCGAGAATGGTGAAGTTTACGAACGTTTGGGACTGGTTATTCTCGCCCGGACGCTGACTTTTGCTATCATGGCGACGCTGCTGGCCCTCATCGTCTGCTATCCGATTGCTTACAAGCTGGCTCTTGCAACCACGCCGGAACGTGCCGTGTGGCTGTTCCTTGGTTTGGTCATTCCATATGCCATTGTCGAACTCATGCGGGTGTATGCCTGGACTTCGATCATCGACAATAGAGGGCTCATCAACGTGTTTCTCGATTGGCTCGGCATCATTAATTTGCAGGCTGGCGAATGGATACAATTCAAGCGCTCTGCGTTCACCGTGTTTCTGGTGATCGTTTACACCTATGTGCTCTTCATGGTGTTCCCGATGGTCAATGTCATGTCGACCCTCGACCGCAACCAGATCGAGGCTGCCAAGGATTTGGGGGCATCAATGTGGCGTATCCACTGGCGTGTGATCATCCCTCACGCAAAACCGGGCATTGCTGTGGGCGCGATTGCCACATTCATGTTGTCTGCCGGTGCGTTTTCGGTGCCACGGATTATTTCGCGCGGTTTGCAATCAGAATGGTTCGCGCAAACGATTTACAACAAGTTCTTTGAATCGGAAAATTCCAACATCGGTGCGGCCTATTCGTTTGTTTATACGCTGGTGTGTTTTCTCATCGTTGCGGTCTTTATGTGGCTGATGCGCACGCGGTTGAAAGACTTTGCGAGGGTACGTTAATGGCTTCTTCATCCCGCATTTTGTCGTTATACACTTGGGCGTTTCTGGTCTTCATGTTTGCCCCGTTGCTGTTGATGATCGTCTCCAGTTTCAACGATCATTCGCCGCCGTCGGTCACCGAATGGCACGGGTTGACTGGCAAGTGGTACGCATTCTTCTGGATGTCTGAGGCCGAAATGCGGGCCGACGACGTATTGCGTGCGCTGGATCGAGACCGTTTTGTAGCCTGTTTTCAAAATTCGTTGATTGTTGCGTTTTGCGTTGTGCCGCTATCGCTTGTCCTTGGCCTGTCTGGCGCGGTGCTGCTGACACGTTGGCAAAGCCGTTTCAACAGTATTTTGTGGTGGGTATTGCTGTCTCCCATTCTTGCTCCGGGCGTAATCCTTGGCCTTTCCGCGCTGGTGTTTTGGGGCAGGCTAGGCATTCACGCCGGTCTGTTTACCATTGTCATGGCTCAAACCACTTACGTTGCCGGTTATTGCCTTTTGATCCTTATGGCTCGCTTGCAACGCCAGCCTATTGAAATGGAAGAGGCCGCGCTTGATCTTGGTGCGTCACCGTTCCGGGTGTTCTGGCGTATCACGCTGCCTTTCCTGCTGCCTGCGTTGGCTTCTGCTGCGGTAATTGCATTCCTTTCATCAATGGAAAACTACAACACCACCATGTTTGCTAAGGGAGGTTCGTGCACGTTTGCTACCGAGATTGGTGCCATGGCAAGAAACCCGAACGGACATCCGCCGGTGATCAACGCTGTTGGAACGGTCATCATTGTGCTGACAATCGCGGCGGCATTCCTTCATACCTTTCTTATCCGGAAGGAAGGCGCTAAATCTTGAAGATGAAGATTACTGCGCGGTGCCATCCAAAACTTGAGCCCATCCTGCCGAAACCGATGCTTGCTGCGCAAAGTTTGCCCGACTGGTTTCGCAAAATGCCCTCGAAGGTTGAGGCGGAGACGCTTGGCGGGAACGAAGTGCGGACCCTCAAACATTGCGTTCCGTTCATTGATGCAATTTCCAGCGGTATTCTGCTTCCCCTTGCGACTGATCTTGTCGTTGAAAACGGCGAATTGTCGTGGGATTGGGATCCTCCCATTTTGAACGATGCGGCGATCAGCAGGTCACCCGTCGGCGTTCATGTTCCCGAACAAGGGCAGGGCGCGCCCTATAACAAGGAGGGCAATCTCCTAATCAAGTTCATGAATTTCTGGACACTTGAAGTGCCAGAGAATTGGCAATTGCTGTTCGTTCATCCGCTGAACCAGCCTGATCTGCCGTTTTATACCATCAGTGGTTTGGTCGATTGCCACGGCTTCAAAGACGGTTATGTGCACTTTCCCGCGCTGTTGGAACCCGGCTTTGAAGGGGTAATCAAAGCCGGCACGCCGGTGGCCCAAGTTATCCCGGTCCCTAGACGAACCTTGGAGCTTGATGTGCGGTCGATGACTGCTGATGAAGTCGACGCGAACCGCACTGTGCAGCAAAATCTGCAGTCAGAAAGCGGGGTATATCGCAAACAATATAAGCGATAGACCTTTACGAGCGAATTCGCTTGTGACAGTTTTATGACATGAATCGTATTTTTGCGACCTTTGCAATTGCATTGGTACTACAGATTTCGGGGCAGGCGAGCGCAGAATTTTCCACACGAGAAGAGCGGCGTGAACAGTGCATTGCCTGGATGATGACCGATTATCCGTCGGGACTTGAAGAAGGTTCATGCATTTCCGAATTTTCACTTCCATCTGCGTTTATGTTCAAATGTGCAAAGGCTGGCACGGACGGATTTCGAAATGCGGCACAGCGTGACGCCTGCCATTTATTCTTCGTGAATGCTGCCAGAGACGCATCTTTAGGCTACGTGCGTAACTAAGCTTTAAAGCTTGAGCGGGATCTTTCCTTTTGAGACCCTTGTCAGGGTCTTGAGGACTTCTGGTCGAATTTCCGGGATTGCCAGCAGTTCGTTGGCCTGTTCGTGCGTTGTCTCGCGTTTCTCGGCAGATGTCCGATAAAGCGCTTGTTTTGCCTCATGGCTTTCAAAGTGTGAGAAGCATTCTTCAGCAAGTTGCCACTTGCCAAGGCGAAGCGCCAACCGGCCGACATTCAGCACCGCGTCTTGATCATTCGGATCAAGTTCACGGGCCCTGGAAAATGCCGCCAGACCTTCACTCAGCTTGTATTGATCGAGATACCAGCGACCCAATTCGAACCATGCGATTTGATAGTCAGGCCGTTTTTGGATTGCGATCTGCAGGTGCTGACCGGCCTGCTGCCACTTGTCATCCTGTTCCAGCACCTTGGCCAGATTGTAGAAAACCTCTGCTGATGCTGACTTCTTCTCAGCCTCGCGTTTTAGCACTTTGGTGGCTGCTTGCCAGTCCTGCCGGGCGAGCAGGTCTGGAAGGTCTTCAAGTTTTGCCATGGCAATGATCCGGTACGATACTGGCGTCAGCAGATGAAAGCACTTTGTCAGGCTGAGATGACATTTTCAATCTTGAACGCCAGTGACCGGAGATGGGTCTGGTGCCTACATCTCGAACAGTTCAGAGATTAAAACAAGATACCGATCGGTGTAGTTTTCCAAAGAAGCTCCGCCTTCTACTTTTTTGCTCGAGAAATTAGGATGTGTCCATTTTGAATGAATAGTGGCAGTTGGTGACTTTCATCACCAAATGATTTCCATATTTTTCATATCCGAGCCAAAATATTTCCCGATCACACAGTGGGATTATCGCCATTAGAAGGTTTGTTGATCCTAAATAAGTACGGAACAAACTTCTCTTACGCTTTGGTGCAAGCTTTTCGGTTTCAAATGCACCCTTCAACCTGATGGATGTCAGTACTTGTCGAAATCCCGATGGAGAGAAGCATCGGTCACAGGTTTTTCAATCTGTTGGTAATAAACGACCAGAACGTTTCGAGGCAATACAGGGCCGAGATAACGTTGTTTCCGGATAGAAGCTGGGTATTTTTTGCAAGAACGTTTTCCGTTTTGCTCAAATTACCCTGTATCAGGAACGGTCGTTAAACGAACCTGTTAAGAGACGGAAATACTTTAAACCGTCAAAAGTCGAGTGGATCGTCATGTAGGTCCTCTCAAAATGGCTTTGCGTGAACAAGCAGCATGTCAAAGGGTAAACCGCATCACCTATCCTTCCCATTTTCATATTCCAAGAAAATGGTTTTGCTTACATGAGCGTGACGAGAATTAAGCAAGATATCTCAACTTGGTTTTCTGGACGTTTTCGCCGTAAAGGGCGAAGTGCGTTCAGAAAACAGCAATATTCAATTCCATGATCTTTTAAGTGTTTTTCATCATTTCCACTTCGTGGAAAACACCTGCGGTGTTAATCATCAATCGATCATTCAAATCCTGTTTAACACCCAATCAAAATCCACTTGTTGAACATGAGATGGATGAACGAAGTGAAATCCAGATCACAAACGTAGTTTGCCTTTGACCCCTTCAAAACTTCAAAACCAAGAAACCAAATCAATTCATTCGATCAATCATCAAATCCGGTTTTAAATCGAACCTTACAATTCCTGTTAAAACTGATATCTTCCAATTACTTGGATGATAAAAACCGTCCAATCTGGTCCTTGAAACTCTATAAATGTTATACTCTACACACACATAGGGACTTTTATTCAGTTCGATATGTTTTATTACGGTATTTCAATGAGTTAGTTTTTTCATCTGTTTTCAAAAACACCGATCTTGGAAAAACAATTCAATTCGTTCAATCGATTCAAATCACTCATTCGAACGTGAGGGGATAAGCCCACCGATTATTATAGAAACCCAAAAACCCATACACTCTTATCCCCTTTTTCAACTTTTTTGCTTTTCTCTTTTCGTAAGGGGTGGGTTTGCAAATAACGCTCAAATCCCTGCTGGAAATCGGCAAGTTTTGTTGTTGGATTTGTAATCTTCAAGGTTCTCAATCTGTTATCGAGCAAGACCATAAGCTGCTTAGGCTTCGCTCCCGGTGATTTGCGTTGGATCATGCTGGTTCAACAAGCTGATCCGTCTTCATCCGGTTAATCAAATCCACAGCCCTTTGATGAACCTCAACCTGCTCAAGATGGGAATATCTCATCGTTGTTTTAACATCACAATGCCCAAGAACTTGCTGAACCTCATAGATGCTCATTCCCATTTGAACCAGTCTTGAAGCATGGGTATGCCTTAGCGTGTGGATGGTACAATCCGTTAAACCTGCCCGTGCAAACGCCTTTCTGATCGCAAGTACCTGATAGCCTCTTGGACCACCTTTCTTGTTCTCAAAAAGATAGGTTTGATTGCGGTTGGTGGTTTGTCTGGTTTGATCCCGTCTTTTCAGGATTCCCAGCGATCTATCACAAATCATCAAGATGCTCTGGTTTTGAACCTTCGAACGCCACAGATTGATTGTTCTGCGGCTCAAATCGATCTGTCTCCACTCCAACGTAGCGATCTCCGAGTATCTTGCTCCCGTATCAAGAAGGAGACAAATCAGATCGTAATTGTCTTGCTGGTGCCTGATCCGTTCTTTTGAACGACCTTTGACAGGTGACAACCCATTGGTTTCCCGATTGGGATCAAGTTCACTGAGCAACCGTCTTTCTTCATCAAGCGTTAAAAACCGGTCCTTCGTGTTTCTGATCTTGATCTTAGGTGCAACTATATCAGGAAAGGTTTGAAGCCCGTTTTGTTTAGCCAGTTTGATCGTTCCTGTAACATTGTTCAGGTAATGTTTGATCGTCTGTGCGGCTAATCCCCGCTGATCCATGTGAAGCTTCATCCGATGCAAATCTGCTGATCCAACCTTGTGTAATGGCTTGGCAGGTTTGATCAGTTTCAAGATCAGTTTTTTGCGGGAAAGAAGATTGTTGTAGCTGGCTGTGTTCCTCCGGTCCTCAATGAATTGGTTCAAAGCATCACCGAATGAGATTTTCTTCTTCACATTCAACAACAGGCCTGAATGCGCATCTGCCCTGAATTGTGCCTCGACCTTTCTGGCAGTTTTCTTGCAAGCGGTCTTGGTTGATTTTACAAACGTCTGACCATCGATCTGGAACTGGGCATACCAGAATTTGGAATTGTTTCTTCTGACCAGCGACATCAGCATTCTCCTTGTTTGAGAAGAAGCGTCCCATATGGCAGGCTGTTAGGAGAACGGATCAAGAATGTTAAAATACGTTCTTGGGGAGATGAATTTGTTCAAAAACGGCCGGTACTTACGTCTCGCCTTGCTGATCAAGTTCCCTTCGAAACTTCACATACAATGCTCTTGCTGCACTCGCTCTGATCCCAAACGCCCGGATAAACGCATCATGAAAGACGCCTTGTTTGAACCCGTTCTGATAAAGAAACAGGAACAGATCACGCTCGACCTGTTCCCGGTCACTTCCTGACTTCAACTGTTTGCGAGCAATTCTGATCTGCCGAGAGATAACAACCCTGTCCCGATCGGTAATCATTTGGAAGTACCGTTATTCTCAGTTGCAGAAGTGTTATCCGATTTTTCTGCTTTCGCTTTCTGTTCAGCTCGATATTTCCGGCGGCAATTGTAAAAGTAAGTTCTTGCTCCCATCGGGGTCAGGGAAGCACCTTTTACAAAAGCATCAACAATCACCTCCTGATCACACCCGGCCTCATGAAGCAGGCGATACATCACCATCGAAGCTTCTGCCTTCGTCATTTTCTTCTTGATCAAATCCTGACCGATCTTGATCGCGTCTTTGATTTTGTTTTGTGATGAACTGGATGTAGGTTTTGGTGACGGTGAAGACATCAGACGTTCCTTTCTTGAATGTGAAAGAAACCGTCCGGGAGGGAGTGGGGCAGGGTCAACGGGGTGGTGATGAAACGTGGCTTTGAGGCCTCAACGACATGTGGCATCACCGATGACTGTTCTCATGACGACGGCCGGAAGCCGTCGTTAAATGGATGGGTTTTGCAACGAAGCAACGAGATGCGAATGTTTATCCAATAATTAACGGATTGTAGATGCAGACGCACTACCTTTTCTCCCGATTAGGAGAAGTTATTTTGCGTGTATTACAATCTAAACCAAATCTAGGTGTTGAACTGGCGATTGGTTTATCTCGTCGTCTTGTGCACATATGTGGTATAAGAGAAAACTCTGTCCATCATATGTACCAAAGTGACTTTGAGAATGGTTGTGATGTCTTGTGGCGACTAGGTGTTGCTGATGGGTATTACAATACTCAAGACACCTTTGGCATGATATCTTACCAAAATTGGATTGAAGGTCGAATATTTGAGAAAAAGAAAGTTTGGCCTCCAAATTTTCAATTTCAAACAAATCCCGAAATACGGATTCTACTTCATGATTGGGTTGAAAATGATGTCGTAAGTTTGGTTGAACTTTTGGCTGCTTATTTGGCTGTTGCCTGTGATTATGGAGAAGACAAATCATTTATGCCTACCAGTAGAAAACCATTTCAGCCTCAAGATGAATACATGCATGAGATTGCTGCACTGGCATACTACGGATATGTAAGAAAGATGGGGGCAGAGGTCGCTTGGCACGATAAAATTGGCGGCGCAATGTGCTATGCTCACTTATGGTCAGAAGGAGGCCGTTCGTATTCCGAAGTTGCAGAAAGTGAGCTTGAAAACAATGCGAGAATAGCTTGGGAAACAATGCCGCCTACGGTCAGGAAAGCTCACTTCTCTAAACGTCCTTTGGATGTAATCGGTATTACAAAATTGCTGGCTTATGGTTGGAAGGATGGGAAATGGGACTTATCTGACAGAGATAAAGAAATAAGCCTGTCCGGTGAAATACAATTAGCGAGGCGTTTGGTTGAAATCGCTGATGGTAAACGATAACCACAAGGGCTTTATGGAAGTTTAGCATCCACGCTTTGGAGGAAAACCCTCAACCATCCTTTTTGCAGCTCGGCAGATTGAGCGTTCAAACGGTCAAGAAGGGTAAAACTCGCCATTCTTTTTGCGACAACCAAGCCTTTGAAATCACTGGCTGCTAAGAACCGTTGCAAAAACCTTAGTGCGGGCCAAATTGTTAACGGACAGGATATTTTTTGTCATCCAATTCTTCATAGATAGAGAAGCTCTGAATAGGCGTTTCAATTCCGTTGCACAGGTGTAGGTGCATTAACGTAATTACATTGTCGGAGGATTTGATTGGTCTGAAATCCTTACCTTCACCGTCCTCTAAATCGCGTTGCGTAAGGTGGATATCATTTGGCACATCAATAGACAGTAACGCAGTTTTCTTGTTGTCTTCAGAAGCCTTCGACAACCATTCTTCAGAAAGTTGGTCTATCATATAGAAGGTATTTCGCGACAATCGGATACTAAGATCAATTTTGGTGCGGTCATAAATTTCATCACGATAACCGACAACTGCGCGTTCTTCTGTTGATAAATTAGAAGGTTCTGCGAAATACTCAGCTTTCCTTATAGACTGGAAATGTAGACGAGAATTAGTATTTGATCGCTTTTTGATGCATTCACCAAATGAACTTGCAATATAATTGATAGCTCGTGACTCACACCCTATGCAGTCGTGAATTAGGTTTCCTCTGAGTGCAAGGGGGACAAAAATTCGAACAGAGGTTTCAGTATCCAAATTTTGCTCTGTACTTGATGTTAATACCGTCTTTTTGCTTATGATATCTGGTAGAGCTTCTATTTGACCTTCAAACATCAACTGCCGATTGGAAAGCTCTTCTGGTACTTGGATTGAAAGCAATTCAATCAATTTTTGACGATTCGCAGTGAGATATAGCTCCTTTAGTGCTGAATTGCGCAGAAGTGCCTTTCGAATTTGTTTCCAATTAGTCCTGTTCAGAAATGGAGGCCATTTTTGCTTCTGGAAGAAGCGAGGCTTCATCGCCTGCTCGTCGAATGCAATACGCATAAGCCTATCTTGCGCACGGTATTGTTCACCTGCACATGTGCGCAATCGCTGAACCAAATATTTCAGTTGCTCATAGCTTTCCATGCTAACAATTATAAGTGATAGGTTTTTAGGTTTGATTAACTTGATAACCGTTGCAAAAAGGAAAGTTTTTGCAACAGTTTTTCGCGCCCTGAAATTTCAGCAGGTTAGCAGTCGCAAAACCTTGTCGCAAAAAGATTGCCTGATTTTTCCAATTTTGATCGCTTGCGCGTCGATTCCGACGAGTCGCTAAAAGGATCGATTCTGCGACATCGTTGAAATAGTAAAAAAATCCGCAAACCCAACATTCTCTAAGCCTTCTCTCACTTTACCATTTCCATCCCCAAACCAAGCGACACGCAAACCCTTAAAACCACTTCTAACACTCTGAAACACAACAGGTTTCCGACCAAAGAAAGTGGTAGATTTCCAATAAGGAGATTCACAAGGTTACGGGCAGGTTTTTAAATCAAATAGTTTCCAAACGGGAAAAGGCTCTCGGTGATTTTCTTTCGAAAATACACCTGCCGCTCGCAGTTTCCGGGGTGTTTGAAGATCGCACGCATTTTGCTTTGTATAATGCTTTTTGGAGCGGGTAGCGGGAATCGAACCCGCATATTCAGCTTGGAAGGGGCAGGCTTTAAATGGTTGAGAAAGATGCGTAGCTCCAAAGAAAATTTGATCCATACGGAGTAGTGTGTACATATGATATCAATTTCGTCGTTTGTGGAGCGTCGCTTTGTTTACATTTCTGGTACTCTTGGTTTTTAGCGTTTATGTTGTCACAACGCTTAATGCAATCAAGCGCGATCAAGCTGAACTGCGGCAAGAACTGCAACGAATTGGTGGATTTGAAGCTTCGCGAGGCGATCTTGGTGGAACTGTACAGGATCAAGAAGAATCTGACGAGAGTCGAGACGAAGAGCTTGACGAACCGTTAGAAGAAGCTGCGAATGAGCACACTGTCGATGTAGCTGCCCGGGCTTCACACGAAACCGATTATGCGGTTTCTGAACCAGAAACAGATGAGCACCCGGTTTCGTCAGACCTGCCTTTGAATGATAAATCAACTGAAACGGTATCGGGCCCTTGGCTAAGTGCCAAAAAAGCATCAAAGCATGGAAATTTGCTGGAAGACATAGGCTCGCGCTGGTCTGTTTGGGTCGGCGGAATTGCAATGGCCATTGGTGCTATTTTTCTGCTTCGCTATTCGATCAATTCCGGGTTCTTCGGTCCGGGTATGCGAGTTTTCCTAGCGTCATCGCTGGGTGTAACTTCACTTGGTTTAGGCGAATGGTTGCGAAGGAACGAGGTCAAGCAACTCAGTGAAATAGAAAACAGCGCCTATATTCCAGGCGTTTTGACGGCGGTCGGTTTTCTGGCATTGATGGGGTCGGCGTATGTCAGTTATGCGCTCTACGATTTCATTGGTGCTTCAACTGCTTTTGTTTTGCTTGCTTTCATATCGTTGGGTGCCCTAGGTGCTGGTTTGAAACAAGGGCCGGCAATTTCGGCGCTTGGATTGCTGGCGGCGTTTGTCACTCCTTTGCTGGTTTCAAGTAACGAACCCGCATTCGGCATCCTCTATGTCTATCTGTTGACCGTCGCTGTGTCCGCATTTGTATTGGGTAGACAGCGAAACTGGGACTGGCTTTCGATTTTCGCAATTGCCGGTGCGATGCTTTGGGCGGTTTTGGGAATCATGCTGCATCTCGGTGATTACTTTGTCCACTGGGCGGTTTATCTAACCTTGCTGTTCTGCTTGATAATGTTCATTGAGAACGGTGAACGTTTTGGCCTCTCAGAGCCCGGCAACCCGTTTCTTTATAAATTTACACTGCCGGTTGGTGGTTATTCAATCATTTCTTTGCTCGCATTAACGGCATATGCGTTCTCGGTCTCCCGTATGAGGTTACCATTTTCAGGTAACGCGTTTTTCGAGAATGCTGCCAAATTGGGAATCGACAAAGCAACGGAACTCAGTGCGACATTTGTTTTTCAAAGTCAGTTTTTTGCAATCATCTGGGTTCTTGTCGGATTGCTGGTCGCATGGCGATGGTCAAAACTGTACCACATTGCCCCAATTGCTGGATTATCTGCACTTCTTTCATACTTGCTACAAGCGGCCGATTACTGGAATTATGTTGTTGAAAGCGGCCACGCGCGACTGCAGAACTGGACATTCGTCAAAGATACCGAATTTGAGCGCGTCTGGGACGTCCATCTGATGTTTGGCACGACTCTGGCGATTTGTCTGTTCGCGTTTAGCTTGTTCATAATCTTTCGAAGACTTGCTACCTCCAGTATTTCAGCAATCGCTTGGGCAGTCACCGGCACGGTGTTCCCGTTGCTGATGTTCATTGTCAATTGGCTGTGCAGATATGCTGGCGAGGTTCAGGTCAATACATCGCTAGCCCTCGCAGGATTTTCCTGTTTCGCGTTGATCGCTACCGAGTTGCTTTTCCAGCGCGGTGCATACAAACCTTCGAAATATGGCAACTGGAGATATGAGCTTTTGCAACCAGCCAGTTGGTACGCGGGCGTTTCTGTTTTGGCTTTCGGGATTGCACTGAAGGCTGTTTTCGGAGGTGCTGCCTATGCAATCGCTATTTCATTGTTGGTGAGTGTTGTTGCTGTTGTTTACCAGCGTCGTCGTTACTGGGTTTTCAGGAGCTTGTCTGTCTTTCTAGGTGGTTATTTGGCAATATATCTGCTTTTTACGCTTCGATTTAATTCGCCTGCTATCAGTGAAATGCCGATATTGAACGATTTGCTGATTTACTTCGGGATTCCGGCAATGGCCTTCGGTTTTTCTGCTTGGCTGATCTCGCGCAATTCAGACGATTTTTGGTCTCAGGCGATGGAAGCTCTTTGCCTTTCGTTCACGGCATTGCTGGCTGTGTTTGAAGTACGCCATTACATGAACAGCGGCGAATTATTCGCGGCGAAACTTTCATTGGACGAATTGAGTCTTCAGATCCTTGTGGGGCTGAGTTTTTCCTTCGGGCTTTCACGGGTCAGAAGCGTCGGCTCGTCGGGCCTTCTATCTGCGGCAAGCAACCTTTCGATGATTTTCACATTGATCATGTTTGTGCTGGGTAACCTGATCCTGTTCAACCCTTTAGTACAAAACGATGCAATTATCGCAGGCGGCACAGTTCTAAATTCACTGTTCCTCGGGTATTTGACTCCAAGCCTGTTATTGGCTTCGATTGTTTGGTTTCGCAAGGAAAGGCTTCCCGAGTTGCTACTACGCGTTATGGTGTTTGTTTCAGCAACAGGGCTGACTACGTATCTGACGTGTGCAACTCGACTGGCATATCAGTCTCCAGATCAATTTGCGTTAGTCCAGTCATCCGTATGGCCAATGGAAATCTACACGCTCACAGTCGTGTTGTTTTGTTTCGGAGGTCTGGTTTATTGGTTGTCAAATGCAATAAACGAATTGGCAAAGGGCACTTACGGTTCGTTTGAGCTTGATGTCAAGACAAGTGGTCTACTGGTACTTGTGCTTGCAGGGATCAGTTTTTCTGTAGGCAACTTGTTCGCATATAATCCTATGCTTCAGCGAGCTGTGCTGGTGGACGGCGGGTTTGTATTCAATAGCCTTATGCTGGCCTATCTGATACCTGCCATAGTGGTTGGCTTGACAGCATTTTTGTTCAGGCAAGCTCGGTTTGAATCAAACACCATCCTGATTGAAGTGTTTGGTGCCGCCGCACTGATTTCACTCTTCGTTTACGTGACAACAATGGTGCGTCTTGCATATAATGACAAAACCTCAATGGCCTATCTCTCTTCCTACCATACTTCCAATCTTGAGCAATACACCTACTCCGCAGCGTGGTTGTTGTTGGGTATCATGCTCTTCTTGGTCGGGCTCGGTTTCAACAGCAGGTCGTTTAGACTTGGTTCAATGTTTGTTATCGTAGTGACCGTTTTGAAGGTGTTTTTGATTGATATGTCGGCACTTGAAGGATTGTTGAGAGCCCTTTCATTTGTTGGTTTGGGCGCAGTGCTGATGGGTATGGGGTTTGTATATCAGCGCTACCTTGTGCCTACGAAGAAGTTTGAAAAACAATCAATCACATGATTCAAAACCGTTTTTCCCTTCAAGGCCACATGACGATCATCAGGTTTAACCCGATGAAACACATTTATCTTTTGCTTTGCTGTCTCCTTAAATTGTAGCGGGGCAACATCATCATTCGTTTGAGTGATGATCTTTTGTAAATCTCGATAACCGATCTGACCGAGAGCAGACGAGTTTATCGTTTCATGGAAATTCATGACGCTTATCCTTATTCAATTTTTTCTGGATCAAGCGTGGTCACACAATCATATCAAATCTTCACGCTATGAGAGGAATCATCCTTCCAAACGCTGGATATGTAAACGGACCAAATTGTTAAGATGGTAGATTTTTCGGATCACTGTGTAACGTTAGTCAAACGTCACTTCGCCCTGACCCAATGTTCCTTTTGCAAGGGTAACGGTCAGCAGGGTTTCACCAACAATGCTTTTGTCAGCTTCAACACACAAAATATCCCCATCAGGTCCGGAACCGCAAAATTGTTCAATCAGAACTTCAGTGCCATCAAAACTCTTTGCAAACTAGGGGCTATTCAGTCATGCTGCTAAACTGTTGGAAGCGGGAACCGAAACCATCTCAGGTATGGTGCAGATGTTCGGATTATCCGCCCTTACGCACAGCAGGAATTTGAAGGAAAAAGATATTTGAACCCTAAAAACACTATTTCATTCGCAAATATAATTGGTCAAAGCTTAATGAGTTTCTTAGGATATATCGTTCAGAAATAGGACTTTTGCCTTGTTCCGTCACTATGTAATCATAATTGCAGCAGTTATTGTTTGTGCAAACAGCATCACGTCAATTTTTTCTCAAGAATTGCGTACTGAATACCAAATTATGCTTGCAGTTCAAACGGGTGATCTCCAGAAGCTTAAAGAACTGGTTGATAAGGGTGTTGAATTACCAGTGACCGGACCTCAAGGCAGACCTTTTGCTTTTCTTGCAGCCGTTCAACCTAATCCCGATGTTATAGGTTTTCTGGCGAGGCATGGCGTGAATCTAAATATCAAAGATGAACAGGGTTACACCCCGGTCATGGCGGCATTGAAACTCGGTCTCATAGAAAACGCTGGTGCATTAAAGTCCGCGGGAGCGTCTTCGGAAGGCGTTGCTCAAGATGGCACAAGCGTTCAACTGCTTTTGGATCAATTGGGTTTCGTAGAATTTGGTCCGACCCAAAAGAAACCTCTTGTAACGACCGAAGAGGCAAGCCGGCTACTTCTGCTGGCAGCTGAGAATGGTGATCTTGTTGCGCTCGACTTTGCAATAAATAATGGAGCCAAAATCACTGCGCGTGCTCAAAATGGCTGGACACCATTGATGCTTGCGGCATTGGGAGGTCATTCAAAGGTTTTCACCAACCTTCTTTCGAACTTTGACGAGAAGACAATATCAGATGTTCTATTTCATGAGGTTAAAGGTGTTACCGGCGCTGAGTTGTTGTTGCTCAGTGGTAAGAGAAATGAAAAATCAGCAATTGAAATTTTGGAAATGATCTGGGCGAATGCTCCGTCATTGATAGCGAAGCGGAAAACCTCACTGCTTGCTTTGGCTGAAAGTAAAGGTGCATCAGAAGATTTTCGGCAACTACTGAAAAACATGCAAATCCAAACTTCAGATGAAGAAGAGGAAAAAATAGCTGTTGCCGACATAGACGCTGTAGAAAATGGGAAAGCAGATGATGATATGGCTTCTCTTCACGCTGAAGTAAAGGCAATTTCGATAAAGGAAATATGTATTGTTTCAGACAGATCAGACTTCGCACTCAATGTCCGAGATAGTCCGCAAGGTGAAGTCATTAATCGCCTGAAAAATGGTCGGGAAGTTGAGATAAGGGAATTTGACCAAGATCAGAATGGAAACGTCTGGGGATACGCAACCGGCCAGTATGAGGGTGCCTTCCGTGTGTGGGGTTATCTTTTCATGCGCGATCTAGAATGTGGTGCCAACAGCAGGTTTCATCAACCTAAATCAAACTTACAACAAGCGATCAATTTACCAGTATTAGATACTTGTGTGGTGGCAGATCGAAACGGTTCCGCGCTGAATGTTAGGGCTTATCCAAACGGCAAAATTTTATATCGATTGGCAAATGGCAGGAGTGTTGAAATCCGTAACTACCGAAAAGATTCTCAGAATCGGAACTGGGGTTACGCTACAGGTGAGTATAAGGGTGCATTTCGCGTCTGGGGCTATTTATACTTGGAAGACCTGGTGTGTGAAAGTTCTGATGTGAGTGCCTCGAATGCCGGGAACGATGAATCTGAACTTGATTCACTGCCTGAGGTGATTGAACATTGTGTGGTAGCAGACCGGTTCGGCCCTGTACTCAATGTGCGAGACGCTCCCAATGGAGAAATTATCAACAGGCTGCGGAATGGAAGAAAAGTGGAAATCCGGGGATATGAAATGGATTCCCAAGGTAGACCTTGGGGTTTAGCATCGGGATACTACAAAGGAGAATTCCGACTTTGGGGGTTTCTCTTTATGGAAGATTTGAGGTGTTAATTTGTAAAAGACTCGACTTGATCTAACAGTTAGCCGATTTGGCGGTGTTAGATAAATCTGAAACTCATTCATGTTAATTAAACACGACAAGTCAAAGTGAATTTGAAATACCTAGTAACGCCAAATTTTGTGTCACCGTACCCATTTACACCTCTACTAAGCCACCAGTGCCCAGATTGACCATAACCCGGGGTATTCCATGGAACGATCTCATAGTTTTCACCCGATTCATGATCAAGTACATCGCAAACTAATGATTTCGGGCATGTGCTCACATCAAATTTTATAGAATCCCAATCTTTCATGCAATTATGAAATTTGTGTCTGCCCATTTTCCAATAGGAAGAGGCCTCCTGACCGGTATTTTCAGTATTCCTTTTTACCTCCTCCTGTAATTTTGCAGTTCTCTCTTCTTCGCGCTTTAACTCCAAATCCTTTTGCCGTTTTCTTTCAGCTTCAGCTGCATCTTGTGCTTGGAATTGCCGCATAATCACCAGCCGCCGTTCTCTCAGGCGTTTTTCTGTGTCAGAGATTTTTCTTCCATCAATTGAACGCTGCCCCCCGCCACTGATTTGGGTTTGCGCCCAATTTGCGAGTGCATCCGTCAAATCCCCGGTTATCGTTCCTGCAACACGTGCCTTCACGATTTCTGTCAACAAGCGTGCCTGGGTGGAATTGACAGCGCTTTTGTTCCCAAAAGGCAACTGGTGATCGGATTCTTCGATATGGTCCAGCAGTTCACGAAGCTCGGTGTATCTAGAATTAGATGAGTTCAATTGGCTGCGTGTAGGATAAGGGCTTGTGTCGCTGAAAACAAACCTCTCACCAGATGGTCGGCCAAACGCATTGAAGTCGTTTTGTAGTCGCCAAAACGCATTCGCATTAGTGTTTGCTATAAACCTAGTGCCGATTTGTGAGACAGCGTTTGAGAGATAGAAAGAGCCATTTGCTGTAGGCAAAGCACCTGTCAATGCTCTTCCGCTGAGCACTCCCGCGACTAGCGAGCTATCTTTGTATTTTTGAATTTGATTGAAATCTTCACGCTGTTGACGTTGTGATGCTTGAAGACGCTCGCGTCTTTCTCGTTCGGTTCGGGCCTGTTCTTCTTGAAATTTTTTCTGGCGCTCCTTCAAAGCGGTTTTGTCTCTTCGGTATTCTTCCAGCCTCACCATGCAGGCTTGATATTGCCGCGTGGCATGTTGCTTGTAATCACAATAGCGCTGAAGAACTGGACCACATTGGCGGCTCCAACTTCCGCTACACGTAGTTTGAAAAGCACCTATCCAATTGGGACTTGATCTAGAGCCGCTTGGCTTATGAACCTTGTTGCAGAGACTTGCTTCTTTTCGAAGTTGATCACTGGTGCTCTGATATGTGGGTG
Organism: Rhizobiaceae bacterium; assembly: GCA_965230715.1. Classification (GTDB taxonomy): domain Bacteria; phylum Pseudomonadota; class Alphaproteobacteria; order Rhizobiales; family Rhizobiaceae; genus JAALLB01. The sequence goes on from CBDDLK010000001.1 coordinate 992,108, forward strand.
TCGAATAAATGTGGCAGTCGTTGTATTTGGTAGGATTGTACAAATCGCCAGCAGAAGTAGTGTTAGTTAAAGCCAACACTGCCAATAACAACAATACTATTCTGGTGACGGCTGTCATTCTTGGAGCTCTCTTTTCGTAACAATTATTTGTATGGTATCAAAGAAGTTGCGCTAAAAGCAATCGGAGCTCAATTTTGAAGACAACCGCCTATTTATTCATATGTTTGCTATCTTTGATCGTCGGATCACTCCATACAAATGGGCAAGAGATTCCAATAGAGAGTGAGGTTTTGTTTTCAATTCAAGCCGGTGATGCGGAGAAGTTGGAAGAAATTGTCGAAAAGGGAGGCGATCTCCGCAAATTGGAAATCAATGGAAAACCAATCATTTTCGAAGCTGCTGTTAGTCCATCTGCTGAGATCATACGGTTATTAGCAAGAGAAAACGTCTCTCTTAATGTTGTTGATGACCAAGGCTATTCGCCGGTAATGGCCGCTTTGAAAATTGGCTTAATTGATAATGCGGTTCTGTTATCAAAACTTGGTGCATCACTTGAAGGCATCGCCAAAGACGGCATGACAGTTCGTGTTCTAGCGGAACAATCTGGGCTCAATAATTTTGGGCCAATTTATGATGCAAAGCTACCTCCAATTATGACAAAGCAAGAAGCAAATAATTTGCTCTTGCTGGCTGCAGAGGCTGGCGATTGGAAAGCTGCTAGATTTGCATTGAAGAACGAAGCTGACGTATTTGCAATTGCACCCAACGGTTGGACGCCCTTGATGCTAGCTGCACTGGGAGGACATAATGATATTGTCCGACAGCTGCTGAATGTGATGGGCACCTTTCCGGATGATGTAGTAGCGCCTGACGTCGATGGTATAAACGTTATGCATGCGATTTTAATTGGCAATGCAAAGCGAAACAAACAAGCTGTTGCATCTACTCTATTGGATTTAAAGCTAAAACGGCCAAACTTATTTGCTGATGAAACTGGTGAACTAAAGGTATTGGCTGAGCGGGAAAACTATCCAAAGAATGTTGTGAATCTGTTCAGATCGGCAAGGATCAAGCCTGTAGATACAGAGATGCCAAAGACCGAGAATCCAGAGTTATCGACTTTGAGCAACTGGAAAGCAGTACAACAAATTCTCAAATCGAAAGGCCTCTATTCTGGTGAGATAGACGGAAAACCGGGAAAAGGGACCAAGCGAGCGCTTTTTGCTTACTATGAACCACTTTTCCATGATGCCAGGAATAGGTGTTCCAGTTTGCTTTCAAATGTAAATTGGGAACATAGGTCTGGTCGCAATCCTCCTGACGGATACAATGTAATTCACGTTAAATATAAAAGTGGAAGGTATTATTTCGGCGAAACTAAAACAAAACAGGGTAAAACACGAACTGATGGATACAGGACTATTTATGATCCCGTTGCAAATTCATTTTTCTGTGAATTTAAAGGTGCTGATTACTCTGATGACAAGCGCCCTGAATTAACTTGCTACGATCATTTGAATGAAGATCGTCAATATTCAAATTGTAATTTTAAGATTCTATCGTCGAGGTTTTCCATTACAGTAACTGGGGGAAATTTTTGGTATTCCATGGAAGAGTTTAGCTCGAAAAATACAACAAATCTTGATGCCCCAATTCCTGCGCCGCAAATTGCATTCCCATCTCTTCCGGAAAAATATAGATAACAGTGAATAGCACCTGGATTTGTAGACACCTTCTTGCCTAAAAATGAGTTAAGGAGCTTACAATGGGTAAACCAACATAAAGTGACTATTTCAAAAGGGATGCAATCGAACAAACTATTGATCGCGGGCATCCGGTTTCTGAAGTCTCAAAGCGATTGGGCGTAAGTGAACACTCGCTTTATGGGTGGGTGAAGAAGTTCGGCAAGGATCATTCATCGAACGAAGATGACCAACCGTCTTCAATTAAACGGGACAAACGATTTCCGTATTTTTCATATCCGAGCCAAAATATTTCCCGACCACACAGCAGGATTATCGCCATTAGAAGGTTTGTTGATCCTAAATAAGTACGGAACAAACTTCTCTTACGCTTTGGTGCAAGCTTTTCGATTTCAAACGCACCCTTCAACCTGATGGATGTCAGTACTTGTCGAAACCCCGATGGAGAGAAGCATCGGTCATGTCTGCAAACTCTGTGGATGTTTGAACTAAACGACCCAATCAGGAACGGTCGTTAAACGAACCTGTTAAGAGACGGAAATACTTTAAACCGTCAAAAGTCGAGTGGATCGTCATGTAGGTCCTCTCAAAATGGCTTTGCGTGAACAAGCAGCATGTCAAAGGGTAAACCGCATCACCTATCCTTCCCATTTTCATTTTCCAAGAAAATGGTTTTGCTTACATGAGCGTGACGAGAATTAAGCAAGATATCTCAACTTGGTTTTCTGGACGTTTTCGCCGTAAAGGGCGAAGTGCGTTCAGAAAACAGCAATATTCAATTCCATGATCTTTTAAGTGTTTTTCATCATTTCCACTTCGTGGAAAACACCTGCGGTGTTAATCATCAATCGATCATTCAAATCCTGTTTAACACCCAATCAAAATCCACTTGTTGAACATGAGATGGATGAACGAAGTGAAATCCAGATCACAAACGTAGTTTGCCTTTGAATCGTTCAACACTTCAAAACCAAGAAATCAAATCATTTCATTCGATCAATCATCAAATCCGGTTTCAAATCGAACCTTACAATTCCGTTCAAAACTGATATCTTTCAATTACTTGGATGATGAATACCGTTCAATCGGGTCCTTGCAAACTCTATAAATGTTATACTCTACACACACATAGGGACTTTTATTCAGTTCGATGTGTTTTATTATGGTATTTCAATGAGTTAGTTTTTTCATCTGTTTTCAAAAACACCGATCTTGGAAAAACAATTCAATTCGTTCAATCGATTCAAATCACTCATTCGAACGTGAGGGGATAAGCCCACCGATTATTATAGAACCCCAAAAACCCATACACTCTTATCCCCTTTTGCAAATTCTTCCCTTTCTCTTTTCGTAAGGGGTGGGTTTGCAAATAACCCTCAAATCCCTGCTGGAAATCGGCAAGTTTTGTTGTTGGTTTTGTAATCTTCAAGTTTCTCAAGCTGTTATCGAGCAAGACCATAAGCTTATGGAGCTTCGCTCCCGGTGATTTGCTTTGAATCATGCTGGTTCAACAGGTTGATCCGTCTTCATCCGGTTAATCAAATCCACCGCTCGTTGATGAACCTCAACCTGTTCAAGATGGGAATACCTCATCGTTGTTTTAACATCACAATGCCCGAGAATTTGCTGAACCTCATAGATGCTCATTCCCATTTGAACCAGTCTTGAAGCATGGGTATGCCTTAGCGTGTGGATGGTACAATCCGTTAAACCTGCCCGTGCAAACGCCTTTCTGATCGCAAGTACCTGATAACCTCTTGGACCACCTTTCTTGTTCTCAAAAAGATAGGTTTGATTGCGGTTGGTTGTTTGCCTGGTTTGATCCCGTCTTTTCAGGATTTCCAGCGATCTGTCACACATCATCAGGATGCTCTGGTTTTGAACCTTCGAGCGCCACAGATTGATTGTTCTGCGGCTCAAATCGATCTGTCTCCACTCCAGTGTGGCAATCTCCGAGTATCTTGCTCCCGTATCAAGAAGGAGACAAATCAGATCGTAATTGTCTTGCTGCTGCCTGATCCGTTCTTTTGAACGACCTTTGAAAGGTGACAATCCATTGGTTTCCCGATTGGGATCAAGTTCACTGAGCAACCGTCTTTCTTCATCAAGCGTTAAAAACCGGTCCTTCGTGTTTCTGATCTTGATCTTCGGTGCAACTATATCAGGAAAGGTTTGAAGCCCGTTTTGTTTAGCCAGTTTGATCGCTCCGGTCACATTGTTCAGGTAATGTTTGATCGTCTGTGCGGCTAATCCCTGCTGATCCATGTGAAGTTTGATCCGATGTAAATCTGCTGATCCAACCTTGTGTAACGGCTTGGCAGGTTTGATCAGTTTCAAGATCAGTTTTTTGCGGGAAAGAAGATTGTTATAGCTGGCCGTGTTTTTCCGGTCCTCAATGAATTGGTTCAAAGCCTCACCGAATGAGACTTTCTTCTTCACATTCAACAACAGGCCCGAATGAGCATCTGCCCTGAATTGTGCCTCGACTTTTCTGGCAGTTTTCTTGCAAGAGGTCTTGGTTGATTTAACAAACGTCTGACCATCGATCTGGAACTGGGCATACCAGAATTTGGAATTGTTTCTTCTGACCAGCGACATCAGCATTCTCCTTGTTTGAGAAGAGGCGTCCCATATGGCAGGCTGTTAGGAGAACGGATCAAGTTTGTTGAAATGCGTTCTTGGTGAGATGGATTTGTTCAGAACGGCCGGCACTTACGTCTCGCCTTGCTGATCAAGTTCTCTTCGAAACTTCACATACAATGCTCTTGCTGCACTCGCTCTGATCCCAAATGCGCGGATAAACGCATCGTGGAACACACCTTGTTTGAACCCGTGCTGATAAAGAAACAGGAACAGATCACGCTCGACCTGCTCCCGGTCACTTCCTGACTTCAACCGCTTTTGGGCAATCCTGATCTGCCGAGAGATAACAACCCGGTCCTGATCGGTAATCATTTGGACGTACCGTTATTTTCAGTTGCAGAAGTGTTATCCGATTTTTCTGTTTTGGCTTTCTGTTCCGCTCGATATTTGCGGCGACAATTGTAAAAGTACGTTCTTGCACCCATCGGGGTCAGGGAAGCGCCTTTTACAAAAGCATCAACAATCACTTCTTGATCACACCCGGCCTCATGAAGCAGGCGATACATCACCATTGAAGCTTCTGCCTTCGTCATCTTCTTTTTGATCAGGTCCTGACCGATCTTGATCGCGTCTTTGATTTTATCTTGTGATGGTTTGGGAGTTGGTTTTTGTGACGATGATGACATCGGAAGTTCCTTTCGTGAATGTGAAAGGAACCGTCCGGGAGGACAAACGGAGGGTCAACGGGGTGGTGAATGGCTGTTTTGAGCCCATAGTTGCAGATGTCGCACTTTGATCGAAGGCCCGCTATCGGCAAAACTAGTCTGGTGTCAGTTGCATATTGGGGCAAATTCAAACTATCGTGACCTGACAATCTCTATTACACGTTCCACAAGGAGTTTATCAGCCGTCTGATACCACGCTTCACCAGAGAGGCTATTCAGAATTGGCCAGAACGCTGCTCTTGCATCGGCCTTTGCTAATATCACGAGATCACAATCTAGGTTTTTGACAATTTCTAATGCACTAGTTTCGCGCTCATATTCTTCTACATCCTGAACAGAATGAAAATCTGGGTTCCATGCCCCTGCGCAGGACATCGCAGTGCCCGCTAAATCAGTCCAAAAAAATCTATTTTCAGAAGATTTGAGATAACCAAGACTTGTTAGCTCATTCAAGATTTTTAAATGCGTTGTAGGGGCTTTAAACAAAGTACGCGTTGTCGGTATATCACCTGCCCAATAGCCAAGACCGAGATAGTTTTCAAGAATATCTTCGAAGTGATGGTCATAGTTGCCAGAAGAAAAGTGGTCAGTAAATTCGTCAGTAGATTTTGCCAAAATGTATTTACGTTCACTCTTTTGAGCAGCTAAATCAAGTTTATCTTTTAATAGAAATTCTGCATGCTCGAAGGTGGAAACTGCTGGGCCACCTAAAATCTCTCCAGCCTGTACGAAAGGATTATTCTCAAAAGACCTATGGGTTAGCATAACCGTGATATACACGCTCATTTTCGAACAGGCAGTTCTGAGTATAATATCTCTTTTCATACCTCCTCCAAATTATTTTAGTCATGTGAAGAATGAATATATGACAACCTTATATATTGGAAGCGGTCGTTGATTTAGTCGAAACGAATTGTTGTTTTGTCCCCACACCTGCCATTCCCAAATTTCCTCTCACTTTCCCGTTTCCATCCCCAAACCAAGCGACCCACCAGCCTCCAAAACCACTTCTAACACCCTGAAACACAACAAGTTTTTCATCAAAGAAAGTGGTAGAGTTCCAATACGGGAGTTTACAAGGTCTCGGGCAGGATTCAAAATCCGGTAATTTCCAAACGACAGAAGGCTTTCGGTGATTGCTTCGCAATGCACCTTGCGCTGTCAGGCATGATATTGCGGAAACTTACCAACCATTTTCGCGAAGCGAAAATGGAGCGGGTAGCGGGAATCGAACCCGCATATTCAGCTTGGAAGGCTGCTGCTCTACCATTGAGCTATACCCGCAGGTTATGAAACGCGCACACGCCGATGGTGGAGGAGGCTGGATTCGAACCAGCGTACGCTAAGCGAACGGATTTACAGTCCGTCTCCTTTAACCACTCGGACACTCCTCCATGGCGGCGGTGCCGTTGGTTGCGGTTGCCCGCACAAACCTGAACACGATGGCGCAAGTCTGACGCGCGTTATGCAACCGGTCGCCCAATGTGTCAACACAAGATCAGGGTCATTTTGCCAGAATGTTCAATTATTCCAAACGTGGTTGACGTTTGGCCTCAAACCAGCGTAGCTGGCGCCATGACCGGCAAGCAACCACCGCGCCAAATGAGCGACAAGCATAATCGTTTTCATGCAGAAAAGCGACGCGCCCGCCGTGACGCCGGTGGAAGTTCGGGACGGCGATCGCGACCAGATGTGGCCCGCGAGAACACCTCCGACTTGTTGTTTTACGGCCTTCACACCGTTCGTAACGCGCTTTTGAACCCGAAGCGCAATTGCCACACGCTTTATGCCACGCTCAATGCCCTCAACCGGTTGGAACTTGAAACTGAAGTCCTTGCTGGCGTTGTGTTTGAGGAAAAAAACCCTCGCGAACTGGATCGTATGGTGGGCAGTGATGCGGTGCACCAGGGGGTTGTGCTTCAGGTTTCTGCCCTTGAAGTGTTGCCGTTGGAGGCTTTGTCCGAGACGCCCCTTGTGCTTGTGCTCGACCAGGTCACGGATCCGCACAATGTGGGGGCCATCATGCGCTCTGCGGTTGCCATGGATGCCGGAGCGGTGGTCACCACCAGCCGGTATTCGCCGGTGGAATCGGGGGTGCTTGCCAAAGCAGCGTCCGGGGCGCTTGATCTGGTCAACCACATCGAGGTGCGCAACCTTGCCGATGCGCTGGAGCAATTGTCTGCGTCGGGCTTTGCTACGGTCGGATTGGACAGTGAAGGCGAGAGTGCCCTTGAAGACTTGCCTGACCAAAACAAAATCGCGCTCGTATTGGGCTCAGAAGGCAAGGGTCTGAGACAAAAAACGCGCCAGACCTGCAACCATTTGGTGCGATTGGACATGCCAGGCCGCATTAAATCGCTCAACGTGTCCAATGCCGCTGCACTGGCGCTTTATGTGGCGCGCAGCAAACTTGTCAATTAGGCCGCAGACTCACAAATCTGATTGAAATGGCAGTACAAATGACAAAAAGATGCAAGGAAAATTCCGAAAAGCGGGGCAGCGTCCCGGTTGAGAGATTAGACGAGGCAGATTGAAGTCATTTTTCTGTCCACAAGGATTGGGGTAATTTGCCCTGACACTGCGTCGCAAACCCTTGAAAACCGAAAGGTTTCCGGCGGGATTGCTCCTGTTGTCACAACAAATTTCCTCCAACCATTTTAACCGGATTTATGAGTTTACGGCCTGGTTGGCGACTTTACCGTTCAGTCTTTCAGGCGAATGATGCGTGGTCCGTCGAAATCCAGATTTCCCGTGTCACCGCTCCCCAACTGGATGATGCGTGGTCCGGTGCCATCGGCATACACGCGATGGCCGCAATTGAAGTCCTGCGGACATGGGTCGGCTGAACTTGTTCGCGTGCGCCTTGACGAATGATGATGGTGGAAATGGTGATACAAAAACGGCTTGATCACCAAACGAAACCCGGCCCCGTGGCCACGTTTTCCGGCTTCGGCAGTTTCCGTAATCATGATTGTTCCAGTCGCGATGGCAAGTGCCATGGCATACCGCAGTAGCGGCGAATAAAATGCGGGCATGTTTGTCCCCTGACAATTGAGGCCACTGGGTTTGGCCAATGGCCGGTTTTCCGCATCTTCACCCAGATTATAGCTTCGCAACGGCGGGTTCAACATGGTTACCGGGAGCCGACCAGACATTCTTTGCGAATGGTTAACGCATCAGATGATTTGTTGCGCTTTGCAGCGACAAAGCGCTTGCGAAACCGGAAAAAAGAAACTAGACAGTGCGAACTTGGCGAGTGCCGGATTGCCGACGCCATACGCCCCTATAGCTCAGCTGGTAGAGCAACTGATTTGTAATCAGTAGGTCCGCGGTTCGAGTCCGTGTGGGGGCACCAGTAAAATCAACAACATAGCGGTTGTTTTTTGTAGCCGGACACTCGGTTTTGGTTTTTGGACACTAGGTTTTGATACAACTTTTATGCCAGTAGCGCGGCTCGAACGTAGCTTGAGCGGTGTTCAAATGCCGTTTGAGGCCGGTTCAGCCATTCGAATTGTTCTTCGGTACGCCGGTGCCCAGTGACCGAACGGCGAACTGCCGGCCGGTATGGCCGCACCGCGAACAGCGAAACCGGAGGTTTTCGATTGGGGTGTTCGGACCGTATCGATCAACAAGCGCGTGAAGGTCGAGGTCAAATCCATGCTGGCAATGATAGTTCGTGCAATGGACGGATACGGAAAAGAGGTGGGTCAGGTACCAACTCAAAGTCGGCTTGCCGGATGCAGGCATGGATCAATCCTTTCAAACTCCCTCTGGATTTTCCATGCCGCATATGACGTTTAGTTCAAGATTGTTCCTATTTCAATTAGTTAAAGTGGTCGGTGATCAGTTATCGAAAATGTCGGCGAAGCCGCGCTCGATGGCTTCAGGGCCGGTCATACCGAAACGTTTTGCTTGGTCAATCAGCCATTCCATGGCCGCTTCCATGCTGTCAAATGACTGTTTGTTTTCCATAAAAAATGCGGTTTTCATTGCTTGTTTTTCCCTTCCTTGTTGTTGAAAATACCATAGCAAAAACCACCCGATTTAGCGAGCAATCGGGTACCAAAGAAGCCCCTTGGCAGGATGATTTTTGCTCACTCCGAAATAATCAACTCCTTGACCGGTTTGCCCTTGCCACCTTTCACAGAATAGGTGCAATCCACCTGCTCAATGTCGAACCGGTCAAAGCACTCGCGAACTTCTGGGCGGTCATTCAGGGACAGGATGAAGCACCCTTTTATGCCTGCCAGTTGGGCAGACATGGCGGCAAAGTCATCGCGGCTGAACACGTCCTTGCCATAGTCGGTCTCGTTACCCCAATATGGCGGGTCCAGGTAGAACAGCATTCCCTCACGGTCATAGCGGCGAATGAAGTCCGCCCATGACAGGCGCTCAATGATGACACCGGCCATGCGTTCGTGAACCGCCTCCAAAGTCGGCGTCAGATTGTTCAAATTGAATCGCCCACCGCCGGATTTGTCGACACCAAAATTCTTGCCAGATACCCTGCCGCCGAAAGTCGTGCGCTGCAGGTAGAGGAACCGTGCCGCCCGTTCCAGATCGGTCAACGTGTCCGGGTCGGTGGCGACCAACCGTTCAAATTCCCTTCGGCTGGTGATCTGGAATTTGAGCGTTTCCATGAACTGCGGATAGTGCCGCTGCAGGATGCGAAACAGGTTCACAACCTCATTGTTGATATCGTTGATCACTTCGGTTTTGGGCTTGTGATCGCGCCGCAGGAACACGCCGCCCATGCCACAAAACGGCTCGGCATAGCCGGTGTGCGGTGTGGCGTTGATGCGTTTGATGATGGTTTTCGCCAACACTCGTTTGCCGCCAATATAGGCCGCTACCGGCTGGGCCGGTTGGACAGGTTGAAGGTTCGTCGCTTGCATTTTGTTAATTCCTCGTATGCTAACAACCACCCATCCCCAGTGCGCTGGTGATAAGTGGGTGCGACGTTATCTGTGATGTCGTCGGGTGGGCTCCTGCAACCAACAAGTGCCCATCGTGGTGCTGGTTGCAGCCAGCATCACCGCCCTCTAGGCGGTCAGACCCTTCACCGCCCACATAACGGCTTCTTCCATTTTGGTTTTTGCGATCGAAGTCTCGCGGGTTGCACCCACCTCATTGCACTTGGCAATGAACGTTTCGCCCATATCCTTCAGATCGTCCATTTGCTGTTTTTCAAGGTCGCTCAATTGCCGATATTGGTGCCTAACCGTGTTGTTTGCAGTGCGGGTATCGCTCGTGCTGTCGATTGTGTTCTTGGTCATTTTCTTGTCCTTTCAGGGTTCAGATCAGGGTTTCTAGCGAGGGCCGATTGCCTATCCCTTGCGATTGTCCAGCGCTGACTGCCCGCCCTTACAGCATCCGGCGGGCAGTCAGTGCAGCGACAATGTACTGGCCACTTCTGATCGCTCGTGCAAAGTCGCTTTCCTCAAGTTTTGTGGTTCCGGGAAGCTGCTGGTACTTTGCCATCGCGGCTTGCAGATGTTTGTGCACTTCCATTTCGGCTGCCAGCCGTTCTTTTTCGGTCATGTGTTCCCTTTCTCTACATCACGCGCCAACCGGCGCAGTTCGGTTTCAAATTCGCGGCAACGCTGTTTCCAGTCATAGCCGTCCGTTTCCATGCTCTCGTCACTGCAAGCGCCTGGGCTTTTGTGCGCAATGTCCTTGATAGCGATGGCAATGGCCTTGCGTTCGCCTTTGGTCATGATCGGGCCATCCGGACCACCGTCTCAAACGAAAGGGTCTTGTTTAGCGCGGCAATCTCGTAACCCAGTCCCTCAATCACCTGATAGCCGCGCTTTCTGAAATAAGCCGGGGCATCCGCTTCGCCAGTGGTCAGTATTTTGAGAATGACGCCTTTGAAACCACGTTTGGCAATCTCGGCGCGGTGCGTCTCTCCGATCTGTTTCTGGACGCCGCGACCCCGCCAATCAGGGACGTTAACCAACCATGCACCCCACAGAAAGTCTTCGGGCATGTGATCGTTTGTGGCGATCCACTCCAACAGACCCGTGTCGATCTCGTCGCAACTGGTCAGTGGGTATGAAAGGCTTGCATGGGTGATGGTTTCGCCTTCCTTGTTCAACACAAAGAACCCGCCCGCTCGACGGGTATCGGTCAGCACGTGGTGCGCAGCATTCGCAGTGCTCACCTGCCCATCGTAAAAACTCTCGGTGTAGAACTGGCGATACAGGCGAATAAGCTGCGTTGTTTCTGCGCTGGTTAGCTCTGTGCAATCCTTGACTATGACCATGAGATTTCGACCCTTCCGTCTTGGCCGTTGCCACCGCCGCCGCCTACGGCCACAGACAGCGTGTCATTGACGGCTGGCGCACCGGACTGGCCTTTTGCCCAACTCTTGATGGCCTTGCCACCCGATCCGCCGGTCTTCGCGTACCAAGTGCGGGTCGATTTACCATCGGCATAACTGTAGGTCGTGCCAGCGCCGCCAGAGCCATACCCGTTATGACCAACGCCACCGGAACTGCCTGAATTGCCAGTCAGATTTGTGTCGCCGCCTGAAGCGGTTCCGCCACCGCCACCACTGCCGCCGTTGTGAGCCGACCCGCCCTTGCCACCGCCACCAACAACCGAACCGACTGACGAATTGCCGCCATTTGCACCGCCAGAATAAGCTGCGTTACCACCACCGCCGCCGCCCCAAGCGGTGATCACCAGCGAATTGTAGGGTGGCACCACAAAACTGCCAGAGGACGTAAAGCTCTGCGAGCCGGGAACAACGGCTGCGCCGGTCGGAGGAACCATCGCTACAACGCCGGGCAACATTAGTTAATCTCCAGAGCCTGAAGCCAATAGGCGTCCAACTGTTCGTCTGAAATTCCAACCGCCGTGGCGATCTGCGCGAACAGTTCATTGTTTCGGTGATAGGCTATAGAGCGGTTTATCTTTGCCAGTGCAATTGAACGCTGTGGTTCGTCCAGCGCATTGACAAAGATCATGATGTCATCACGTTTGCCCGTCAGCCCGAGCATCGCTTCAAACTGCACTGAATTTAGAGGAACGGTGAGCGGGTCGGTTTCGGGTTCAGCGACCGGTTCCGGTTCGATCCGCTCCAACCCGATTGCGGCCAGTTCTTCATCGGTCCATCTGGTCGCAATATTGCGCGGATGACGAACATTGTTGATCGGTTCACCATTCCAGATTTGTTGGGTTGCGACGTGTCTTATGAGCATGGTCAATTCACATTCTTGGCATGGCTGATGAAAATGCGGTTCGAGGCCAGCACTTTGTAGAATAAAACATTCTCATTGCCTTCGAAGCTCGGAGCCTCGCCATCGGCAAACACGTATTGCGATTGGAATGACAGGCTGTAATTGCCGATGACCCGAATGTGGCCACACTGGCCAACTTTCTCGTTTGACGGATTGCCAAGCGTCCGGTTGGCCGTGATCGTGACCTTCGCATTGATGAAATTCGCCATGTTCACAGGTATGGTTGACGAATTGGAAAGCGTGACTTCTGCCGCCGCATTCCAGACTTGGTCCGAGGAAAGCAGCCGGTTCGCGGTCTTGTTGCGAAACTGCGCAGCGGTTGCTTCGGGCAGGCGTGAGATCGACACTGTGCCACTGACGATTTGCGAAGCCGAAACCGTCAAACCCGCCAATTGCGAAAAGACAGATTTGACGTCCGCGCCGATCGCCACAAAGGCCGCCTTGATCCCGGTCTCTACACTCATCAGCTATCTCGTTCGTTGGTGTAAGTCGTCAGATAATCGGCTTCCGGATTGCCAATCCCAAGGTTTTGGCACGCCTGAAGTTTTTCAGCTGCTGTAAAGGTCTGCGCCTGGTCAACTGCAACCCGCTTGGCCTGGGCAGTCAGAATGTTGCTGATGGCACTGTCCTGGTCACCCAGTTCCGTCCCTAATTCCTTCAGCGTATCGAGCGCGGCCGAAACATCAGGCCCCATGATCTCGTCTTTGAGTGCGGCAAGCTGATCAAGCAAATCCTGGGTGGATGTCCATTGCGTGGTTGATGGTGTATTCGGGTCACCCTTCGCTGCCTGGACGCGGGCGTCGGCATCGGCGTCGGTAAACCCTGAAAGTGATCCAATCGCGGTATTCAGTTCATTGATTGCATTGACCAGGTTGTCCTTCGTGGTGGTGGTCAAGCTTGTCATTGTCCCCCGCTCCGCCAGCGCTGTCGCGATCGCAGAATTCAGGTTCTTTATATCGCCGCCGATTTCAATGAAGGCGGCGTCAAGATTGTTTTCTTGGCTCATAATTTGGCACTCCTGTAGAGCGTTAGATAGTCGGTTTCTGTGGTATCCCCGTTGCCGGGAATGATGGTGTCGTCAATCGGCCCCTTTGCAAGAACCGCCTTGACGTGCGTTCCAAAAAAATCGCTGGTTGCGGTGATGGGTTCGTCATCGGTCGCGGCGTCCAGTTCGCCATCGCGGATCACGTCCCAACGGACCACCGTTTCGGTACGGCCATCGGCATCAATGGCAACCAGTCGATAGTCGGCTGTTTTGTATTCGGTCGATCTATGGTTGATCGGTACGGAAAAATAGACCTGCCCGCTCGCGTCGCGTTTTTCGCCGATCGCATCAACGATGACTTCGGGGTCATGGTTCTTGCGTTTGAAATAAAGGTGAATTTCGAAACCGGTCAGATCGACCGGTTGACCACCGTCCAGCAAGGTCAGTGACAGGTGGCCGTGATGGGTATCGTTTTCAAACTCCCGGAACCAGTCCCTTTCGCGAACCATCACGCGGCCTCCTTCTGTGTTTCCGGAGCCTTTACATTGACGGTCGTTGTGTAACCGCCATTGCCGCTTTCGAATTTTTGTTCCACCTGGTCGGCCCGCCAGGCACCGTCAATGCCTTGACCCCAATCCATGGCAACAACATCTTGCTCGGCGGTTGCCCACGGTATGCCGGGACCGGTAAAACTGCCCTCGCTGCTTTCGCGGTTCAGCCTTGTGCCTTCTGCTTCTGCTGCGGCCTTGGCTTCGTCTTTCGATTTGTAGGTGTTCGAGAGGCTCTTGAGCGGCCCTTTACCGCCGGTTGAAACGCTCTCAAATTCGGTTTTTCCCGCTGCCGGATCGTGCCATTTGGCCACTACGCGGCCATGTTTGGGCCGCGGCTTGCCTGACATCGTGCAATTGGTCCATTCGCTTTTTTTGATAATCAGCGAGGACATTCGGGCGCCGGACAGCATTTGCTGTCGGCCGCGCGGCACCATCAGGAATTTACCACCCGCCGGTTTGAACACCGCATTGTATTTGTCGGCCATTCGGGTACCGAAATCGAGCGCAGACTGGTTCCATCGCGCCTCATACTCAATTTTCTTGGATGCCAGTTCCGGATCGACTTCGATCCGGGTTCCTGTACGGGCAAAGACCTTCTCCATCATGGCGCCGAGGGTCGTGTCGTCGAAGTGTTCGGTGCCTTTTTCTTTCTGGGTTTCGCGAATGTCGGCCGACTTGCAATTGACTGTCAGGAATTCGCCCTGGTCGCCGATCTCCTTGTCCCAACCGTCCACCACGAATTTACCCATTGTCATTAGGCCGGTTTCCAGATAGCCGAAAAACGGTTCCAAAATGTCGCCTTCATTGGGCAGAGGGATGGTGTTACCGCGGTTCTCAAACTTGACAGAAAACGTGTCCGATTTCTGGCCCGACACATCGGTGATGGTGGCCGACTGCAGTCGCGAATAAAACATGCCATTCACAGGGCTGCCATTCGCATTGACGAGGATCTTCGGGGTCAATTCAATCATCGTCACCCCCAAAGCCTGTTTGCGGACAGAGTGCGGGTTTCGCTTTCCGGTACCGGCATTTCGATCTCGGTTCCAGCCGGGATCAACTGGCCCTGTGATGCAAGGCCGGGGTTCAGCTCGTAGACCCGCTCGACATAACCTGACAGATTGGCTGCGCGATCGGCATCATCGGGAAACAGGTTCGAAAGGTGTTTCCAACTGATTTCCTCGACGCTCATGGCGACGTCAGTCGTGCGGATGGCTGCCATCAGAACAACCCTCCCGGTGCGCCGGAAAACGCGTCCGTGCCTTCAACTGTGACAGAAAATTCTACCATCTTGCCAAGGCCATCCACATCGATTTCGCTTTGCGTGTCGCTTACGGTGGTGATTACGACCCGGCCGAAATTGCGACCCGCCGACGCGGCCAGACCAACCATCATGACGGCCCGGCCGCTCGCCTGTACCGCACGAATGCTCTCATAATCCGACCGACCACCAAACTCTTTTGGAAACATCAATCCTTCAATCTGGATGGTCGGCTGGGCAAAGCCGGTTACCTGTTTCGCATCGATGTTGCCGAACCGACCGATCGTTGCCACATGCAGTTCGGTCTCGGTCTGCAATTTCTGGTAGGACATGGGCAGGATGGCGAAACGGGCAGGGCCAAGGCGAAGATAGCTGTTCATCAATCCACCCCGTCATGCAATGCGCCGGCCTTGCCCTGGCTGACAGCCGCACCCAACTGACCGCGCACCGCGGCTGCAACCGCTCCGGCGTCGCTCGCTTCGTTGATGGTGATCGGGGCATTGACCGTAACTTTGGGTGGCCGCTTGTCGATAACCTTTGCGGCAATCGTGGCATCAATCTTTTGCTGGATTTTATCACCACCCGTTCCCGCCTTGGCCGGATCGTAGATCGGCTTGACCTTGTGCCGGGTTCGTCGGCGACTTCGGTCATGCGCGCGTTCTTCAGGTGTTTTTTCCACCGCCAGAGGCTTGCGGCGATAGCCCCGCTTTGTGTTGGTCCATTCGTCCGGATTTTGTGACGGGTCTTGTTCGCGCGTGATCCCCATCAATTCGCGCAACCAGTTCTTGGCCTTGTCCAGCCCCTCTTTCAACTTGTCCAGGTTAAGGTATTTGTCCCAACCAAGCGGCTTGATCAGCAGGTTCCAGGCCAGTTCGCCAGCCAATACCGCCCACCCGATCATCGGAATGATCCGGGCGCCCCAACGCAAAACCGGAATGAGCAACCGCCAGGACAATTTTGGGACAAGTGCCGCCCAGCGAAGCGGGGTCAGAAAGGCAAGCCAGCGCAAGGGCGAAAGGAAGGTTCGCCATGCCAGTTTGGGGATCAGCAACGCCCATCGCAGGGGTTTGATGGCGGTAAAGGCCCAACCCAGACCGCGGATCAGTCGTGCCATGACCGCCACATTTTTACCGGCCTGGTTGAACCTGAAAAACAGGCCAAGGAAACGAAACAGGCCGAGGGTTGCACCGGCCCAAGCAAAGGCGACCAGTCGCGAGGCGATACCAAAGGCAAGCATGGCGGCAACGCCGTGAACCAGCCAGCTTACCAGTTCGGGATTGGCATCTGCGAAGGCCGCAAATTCCTTGGCGGCCCAGCCGATGGTGTCGGCGAATTTGAGCATGGTTGGCAGAAGCTCCGCACCAATCGTGATGGCGGCAACCTGCAACGTGTTGACCATTTGCCGCCACTGCATGTTGGCGCCATCGGCCAAGTCCTTGAATTCCTTATCGACCGAACCGCTCCGGTCATCGTTCAAGAGTTTTTGCTGATCGGCAAACAATTGCATTGCGTTGATCAACTTGCCGAAATCATCGGCAAAGTCCTTGCCAACAATGTTGATCAGGGCTTCCATGCCCTTCTCGGATTTGGCGGCCGCTTCCATCAATTCCATGAACGCGGTAGCACCATCATCTTTCATCCGTTTCAGGAACTGTTTGCGGTTGATCCCCAGTTTCTTGAAACCCTGATCAACCTTTTTCCCACCCGCCAAGATGTTGTTGGACATGGCGTTCATGCCGCGAGCGGCGACTTCCGGCTGAATGCCGGCTGAAATCATTGCGGTGCCGATACCCGCCATCTCAACGGCGGTCATTTTGAAAATATTGGCTGCGGCCGCTGCGCGGTTGGTGAAATCAAAAATCTGCGAGGCATTGGCCGCCATGTTGTTGGCCAGATGGTTGGTGGCGTCTCCAAGGTCCTCGATGCCGTCCTGGTCAAGCTTGTAAACATTGGCCAGCTTCGCCATGGTCCGGCCAATGTCGCCAGCGGCCATCTCGAACGCGACCGCTCCTTTCGCAACAAACATCGTGAACCGCTCGATCTGGTCGATCGGAATGCCGTACTGGATGGCCGAGGCCATCAGTTCTGACAGATTGGCCGCTGAAACCGGAATTTGCGTTGATGTTTCCAGAATGAACTTTCGAAGGCTTTCGATCTTGTCTTCGGGTACGTCGTTCAGAACCTTCCGCACCCCCCGAAATGCCTGGTCAAAATCCGCTGCAAATTTGGCCGGCGCAAACAGGGCGATCCCTTGCGCAATGGCACCGGTCAGCCGTCCCCGTGCCCGGTTCATGCGGCCTTCCAGGCGGCTAATGTTTTCCTCAAATCGCTTGCCGGCAAATTCAGGTGCAATGCCAGCGGCGAAACCGCCATAGGTGTCTCGCGCGGTTTTCCGGATCCCGTCCAAACCCCGTTTCACGCCGGCGGCACCGGCCGCAGTGTTGTTGACCAGATTGACGATCAGTGAGAGCGCCATCGATGACAAGGGTCAGTCTCCCGATTGCAACCAGGCACAGCCTGATTTTTGTTTGGCTTCAGCAATGCGAGCGGCCTGTGAATGCCAATCAAGCAGTTCATCGGCCGGCATTGCCATCAATTCGTCATAACCCCACCCAAGGGTGGCCGCGATGTCAGCGACTACGCTTCGCCAACCGTCTCGTCCGTGGAGAACGACGGCCCAAACAGGTTGGGAAAAAAAACCGGAATGGCCTCGGACAACAGACCGACCAAATCTTCGGGTGCCATTTTCTCGGCCTTGTCTCCGATGCCCGTCATACGGCCCAGAAGCGCAAATGCGGCATCGAGGGTTTCGGCATTAACCAGACTGGCCAAACCCTTCAAGAGTTTGTCTACCCTGCCGTCTTTCAGTGCTTCGACAACGGCTTTTTCGTCAACCCGTTCACCGTCAATTTCGGTGACCATGCCAATAAACTCTTTTATGATTTCAGCGATACGCTCGCCGCCAAAGATCAAAGCCAGGTCCCCGCTATCGCGCACAGTCGGTCGCCGCAGGGTCACTTTTGTAATCGCCTTGTCGCCATCGTCATCGATGGGATGTTCGAGCTCGCGGGTAATCGTGGAAACGCGTACCATCAGCTAACCCCCAAAATCCGGTTGCGGGTCTGGTTGACCACAACACCATTGCGAACCGTCCAGCCGCCAAGGCTGAAATCCATCTCGTTGACGACCTTGCCGTCATGGACTTCCCGATACCAGCGGATCGAAGAAATCTTGTAGTCGTAACCCGACTTCTCCCCACCCTTCATTTGTTCGCCTTCGCGGCTCATGACGCGGCCCTTGATGTCGAGCGTGACTTCGATTTCCTTGCCGTTTTCATCCAGTTCATCAACCACCAACTGACGGGCCGTGAACGCATTGCGCTTGCCGGGTTGCTGACCGAACAGCGATTTGAGCGTAGCATTGTGACTGATGACCTTGAACGGCAGTTCAAGCTTGTTGGTGACGCCCATCGGAACGTCGATCTCGGCCGTGCCGCCGCCTGGCGTGAAGTCGTGCGACTTTTCTTCAAGCGTTGGCAGTTTCATTTCCTCAATTTCGAGGTGCAGGCTCTCGTTGTCATCAACGATCAGGTTGAACCCTCGAAGAATTTCCATAATCTCGTCTCCTTGTTACCGCCGTTTATGCGGCCTGCTGAATACCGTTGATGATGTCGTCGGCCAGTACATCGAAATAGACCTCGTTGCGGCGTGATCCGAAAATCAGATCGTTGAGCGGCGGGGTTTCCTCGGCATCGAACTCGACCTGCAGAATGCCGCCGCGCAAATCTGAATTGGTGTTGATCTCGCGATCGAACCAAGCCCGGCCGCCAAGGATCGCACCTTTAGCGACAAGCCCATTCAGGAAGGTTTGGACCGAACGAATGATGTTGATGCCGAGTTGTGCTGACAGGTTCTTGTCCATTTGCGAGCGGAACGCGATCGGCAATGCCTTTTCGATCGCGGCACGCGTCCGGACCACATTGACAAACCGCCACAACGCGTCTTGCGAAGTGGTCTCCGATCCCCAAAGGATAGTGCCATTGGCGGTTACCGCGCCGCCAGCTTCCTGAATGGTGCGTGCCGGGATGATCGTGTTGATCCCGTTTGAGTTAAGGTAGTTTGCATCGTGGTTGATTTCGCCATCAAAGAAGGAGACCGGACGTGCGGTGCCGGTAATGCCGCCGACTGTCTGGTTGGACGCCGACCAGTATGGGCCGCCCTTTTCGATGTCACGCTTGACGAACAGGGCCGCCGCGCGTGCCGATGCAGGTGCAACGATCTGGCCGGGCAGGGTGATATGCGGATCGATGAGGTAAGTGAACCGGTCGGAGAAATCCGCGCGATAGACATTTGCGTTTTCTTTCGTATCGCCGGGACAGTCGCCGATCTTGATCGCTTTCAATGCGGCCGAGACGCCTTCCAGTTCCGCCATAACCGGGTTCTTTGCATTGCCGGGCCGTTGTGAAGTGTAGCCGGGAGCAACCAACAAACCGGGCTCTACGCCTACATGACCGCGAGCATATCGCAATGCACTGACGCCGGTCATTGCCGCCGAAGACCCCACCATTTTCGTCAGGGTGGCGTCCACGTCAGCGCCTTCCTCAACCCGCACCATCACCACGGAAGCGGCGATGCCCTGGTCGTTGATCGCATCAATTGCACCAAGCGCTGTACCCGACGAGCCGAGCAACGCGGTCTTGGCGGTGTCATTAGAATAGAAATGCACCGGTTCGTCGAGCGGGAACGCGTCGTTATCGGCTTCGGGTGCGGTGACCACCATGCCGATCGGCGACATATCTGCCGCGATGATCGGGGTAGTTGTTTCGCCGGCATCGATGACGCGGACACCGTGATTATATTGAGTAACGCCCATAATGCGCTCCTGTTTTTGCTTGCATGTGAGCCTTTGCACGCGATACTAGGGCCTAGGCGGTGGTTTCCGGTTGGTGAACTGGTTCACCCACCGATCTTCAAAATCCCAATTCAGTCAGTCGTGTTTGAGCGGTTTCCAAAGCAGCTTTCATGAAATACCAGATTGTCCAGCCGGGTATTGAGCATGGATACTCTCACTTTCAACGCCTGTGCTGGGTTGCGATTAGCCATTCGCTCACGCCCTCGCATATAGAACAGCAGTAAAACTGGTTCCGAGACGCATTTCCGGCGTACCGGGATCATCAATGTTTTGCGCACGGATGATGTTACCTCTCCCATCCGTGTAGGTCATTGCTGTAAGCGAGCTAAAGTCTTCACCTTCAGCCACACCAAACGGGTCTGAATTAACCACTTCTCCTGCATTGTCCCAGGTCAGGTCAAGTCGGGTAGTGCCACCGCTGCCACCTTCATTGACAGCCGTCGCGACAAGCCCAGCGACGCCCAAATTGTGAATGATGGTCGCGCTCGGTGCCTCGCTCTGATTGCTTGATGATGTTCCTTTGCCCTTGACCAAAATCTCCGCCACTGGCCGGTAAAGGTGTTTTGTCGCCTCACCCAGATGGTAAGGGGTAACGAAGCGCACATTGTCCGTTTTATCGTCGGCCTCCACATCTGTTGCACGCTCTGCAAGGCCGGGCCGCTCGGTGGTGGCTGTCAGCGCTTTCAAACCGGCCGGTGTGACCGCCTTGTCGCCAATGATCGCTGCAATGGTCTCGTCCGCCGTCGCATATGCCGCCTCGATTGAAAGTACGTTCCCGGCATCGTCGTATATTACTGTTGCCCCTTGCCCAGAAATAAAGTTACCGACGATATCCTGAACCTGCTCCGTCGTCAGAACCGTGTCCTCCGGAAATTCAATTGCCTCAATCGCCTCATTGATCAGATTATGGATTTGGGCGACTTGCGGCACCTTGCCAGTCGTCGCCGGATTGTTGAACTGCAAATTTGTCGCCCAGGGCAACGAAGCGAGCACAAAGTCTTTCAGTGTGGAAAACTTGATTTTGAGCTGTTTGCCAAGCCTGCGGATATTGAACGTGTCATCGTCGCCAATTTGAGTGGCTTCATCCAGATACGACCAGTCGGTTTTAAGCTTCCGATCCTGATCCAACGATCCGCCGCCCGACAGGCCATCGCCTGTATCAATTCTCCGGTTCGGTGACACTCCGGCTAGCGGATCAATCTGCACGTTGATAACTTCGGCCTGGTCGTTGAACAACAAGAACCCATAAGTGAAGTTATCGTCGGCATGGAGAGCCAGACCCACACCGCGACGAGCGACGGCCACCATTGTGCCATCTTCGGTAAACAATCCGATTTCCCGAATTTCAAAACCGCCCGGGCAATCCTCCAGGCTGGCGTCGAAGTAATTGGTCTTGCCGTCCTGCTCGACCCCATGATCAACAATGGTTGTCCGGTAGCGCTCATTCTCGAGCGCTGTCTCGTCAAGCGTTGGAATGCGTTCTCCATCGCCGAATGCCATTTCGGTAATCGGCGAGGTGTCGTCACCGTTTGTGTTTGCCGCGTTCCAAACTAACCCGGCGTTAGTCCACCAACCCTTGTTGCTCATGGCTCATTCCTATGTATTATTCTGCCGCGCGCATACGCGACCGCTTTCAGGCCATTCGACATTTCGATTGCCTGGTCTTCCGTGATCTCGTTCCGGTGAACGATCCTGCCGCCCGCATGGGCAAAAGCACCCAAATGAATACCGGCCTGGCGGTGTAATTTGTGCGTGAACGTGGCGACGCGCGATTTTGGTTTGGATCGCAATACCGCCGCCTCTGCTTCCCGCATCAATTCGCGCACTTGCAAGCCCTCGTCCTCTTGGACCGTCACGACTTCGAACGTGCCACGCCGGGCGATCGGCTCCTGAAGGAACCATTCGAGGATCCGCACCCTCACGCCCAACGCGGCAAGCGCCCGCTCGACAGCATCCAATGTACCCTTGCGCCGATGAATGAGCGGTGAAGCGGCTATCGCGTCTCTTTGTTTTTCCTCTGGCCAGTCATTACTCCAGACGTCCACCGAAAGCGCCCAGGCCAGATAAGGCAGGAAGGGACGGGGACAATTGTATGGGTCCCACATGGTTGAAATGATCTCGTTGATCCCGTCCGAACGGGCAACCTCCGTTGCGGCCATCAGGCGGTTAAGCTGCAGCGCGCTATTCGGCAGGATGATCAGGGAGTGGCGCGCCATGTGGCATCTCCCTCTACTGCGGTAATCGTTATCCCTGTGCATTGGGCCGCACCCTTGGAGCCGGGATGAATATCGGCGGCGGGCTCAATCAGGTTGATGTCGTTCACATCGGCAACCTGCATTGCGGCACCAATGCCGACGCGTTGGACCTTGGCGCTGATCCTGCGGCGGTCCGCGACGTATTCTTCAACGCCCTTTGTAGCATTCGCGATCACCAGGGCTGGATCGGCACCCGGCGCAAAGGTCACTTCGGCTTCTATCTGATACTCGGTAATCTTGACCGGTTCGACGCGAACATTGTCGCCGATCGGCCGGACTTCTTTGCGCGTTACTGCCCGCCAGGTCCGCTTGAGCAGTTCTGCCCATTCTTCCTGCGTTGGCTTGTGTTGAAGCGGCAGGATCACGATCAGGACCTCCGGTGCAATGACCGGATCGCCGTCGGCGCGGTTGGCGAAGGGACCGGCTATCGACCCTTCGGTGTAAGCGTCGTGATAACGACCATCTGTGTAAGTCGCCCCGTCCTCTTCGCTGTAACAGGCGGCATCAACCAGATCGCGCTCGCCGTCCAGTTCGAGCGCATGAAAAATATAGGCTCCTTCCGGTCCGGCCGTTGACCAGGCTTCCGGAGCCAGGGCAATTCGCAACCGGAAGTCCTGATCACTTTCCCAGGCAATAACCTCGCCACTCTCTGGATCGGTTTCCAGTACCAGTCGCGAAATCCCGAAATAGGTCGCCGCTATATGATCGAGATACGGTCCCCATGCGCTGGCCAGCAAAACCGCCTTCACCTTGTCATTGTGATCGGCTCTGACTTCAACTTCTCGGTCCGCGCCGACACGCTGATCGATAACGATCGGGTCACCCTCGATCATGCCGACATTGTAGTCTTGCCCCGCTGCTTCAGCGCGGCTTTGAAAGTCGTTCAAACGCGCATTGAGGATCGTTTCAAAGTCCGGTTTTTCCAGAGGCAGGTTTGGAAGGCGAGACAGGTCGGGGGCTATAAATCTGCTCATGCGGCTTCAATGCCTCCCGGTGTCAGTGCGATCGGCAGAAATTCAAGGCTGCGGTTCTCGGTAATGGTGTAGTCGCCCAAATGGCCCATCGGGTAAAAATCGCCCACCATGTCAAAAACAAACTGCCCGTCACGCCCACCGGCAACCAGTTCGATGCTGCGCAGCCTGTAGGCCGGTTCGAACCGGTCAACCGCTTCAGCTGCAGCCGTATAGAAATCGAGAATATCGATCGCGCTGGCGTTCTGGTCTTGCAGTTCCTTGAGGCTTGCGCCAAACAAGCGGCGCCAAGGCACTGTGCCGATCCGCGTGCGAAACAAATGGTCAAGGCAGGCCGCGCAATGCGGCCAACCCTTCAGCCATTCTCCGGTTACTGGATCGACACCCGCGCGCATTATTTCTTGCTTTCGCTTTTGGCTTTGGTCGCAACCTTGGGTTCGATTTCACCGTTGAGCAGCGGATAATTCGCCTGCTCGGCGGACAATTCGAGTGTCTTACCGATGCCAGGATTTTTACGGCCGCAAACGTAAGGGCCGGCCTTGTCGGTCACCACGTAGGATTTGGTCTTTGTTTCGCTCATTGCGTTTCCTTTCTATGCGTAGACGCGGGGTGCGCCTTCAATCAGTTTGTCGCCATCATCGTCGAGATCATCAACGCGGCTTACCTGTTTGCCGCCGCCATCAAGATAGGTCGGGCCGGATGTGTGAATGCCGGCACCATCGACCGTGACGATGTTGCCGCCAACCGTCAGAACGATCGAACCGTTGTTCATGGTGATGGTGCCTTCACCACGCTTCAGGACGGTTTGGTTGCCTTCTCCTGGTGCAGGGTTCTCGTCATTATGACCCGTGTCGATCGCCAGCGAATTGGGACCGATTTCGCCATTGAGCGAGAGCAGCTTCATGTTCTGGCCAACACGCCGTTCCTGATAGAGTGAAAAACCGCCAAGCCCGTCGCCAGCGATCTCCTGGGTGCGCACCCATGGCGACAACACCCGTTCGCCCGTATGCTCGTCTTTCTCGACCAGTTCCAGGCGAACCCTGTTGCCGTCGACTTCGGCCACCTTGCCATCAAGGATCATGCGCGACTGGCGGCTTTCCAGATTGTTGATGTGTTTGCGCAGGTCGCGGATTTCGTCTGCGAGCGGATCAGTCATCGACCACCTCGTCTGCCAGTTCACCATTCACATAAAATTGTGAGAGTACGACCTTGTTATCGTCAAAGAGACCTTCTCCGAGGGCGTGCAGTTCTTGCGACCAGGTAATCGCCACCACCGAAACGCCTTTGTTCTTGATCTTTGCTGAAATCAGCGGATCGACCTCGATGTCGGTTGGCGACCCGATCTTGAACATACCGAAACGGTTACCAGGCAAAATGCTGGCAAAGGCTTCTGCCATGGCCCACACATTTTTGTTGCGCTCGTCTTCGCGGCCCTGGGCTACAAAAAAGCAGGCGCATTTGGCAACCAGGGTGAGTTGAAGACCCGCGCTCATTTTGAAGTTTGATTTAAGCACGGTCGGAAAGGCCGCCGGTGCCCGAAAGCTGCGGTCCTGCAAATCATCCAGATTGAACCGGCCGGGCAAAACTTCCACTGACTTGAGGTCCGGCATGATCCGGTTGATTGCTTCTTCCATGCCGGCCTTGAAAGCCTCAATCCGTGAGCCGTCTTTTGCGCGAATGATGTCGTTCATTGAAACAACTCCGCAATCGTGTCGACGATCATCAACAGGACCGCTTCACGGTTTTCAGCCGAAGCGCCAAGATAAGCCCGCGCCGGGATGGTGACCTTCATCGCGAACACCAGTTGATTGCCAACCATAAACGCCAGGCGGTCGGCATTTTTCGGTTTGATCTCGCCGCCCTTTTGATGGATCAGCGCATAGATCAGTCCCGATCCGATCGCCACACTTGAGCCGCTGACTGCGTAGTCGATCGATGCAGACAGATTGCCGCTGTCATAGAGCGTCGATGTGCCCTGGCGATTGGGTGCCCAGGCTTGCCCATCTGGTGAAGTCTTGGTGACTTCGATGCGCTCTCTTGTGTCTTCCTGAAAATACCGGCCGATGCTGTCGAGCAACTCGCTTTGTTCAAGTCGCTCGACACCCTCGATGCTGGCAATCGCCTCATCAAAGCCCTGGTCAATGATTTGCAGTGCCGCGCCCGCCATTAGCGCCCCCGCCCGAACAAGCGATCATTGGCTGTAAATTCGGCACCCGATGCCGAGCCGGCATTGCCGGTTTCAATCTTTGGTTCGTCCGCGCCCAAACCGGCATCGCCCTTTGCCACCAGTTTGAGAAACTTCAAGTGATCATCGTAGCGCTTTTCAATCGCCTCGGTTGATTGTGCCGCGCTATGCGCCAGTATGTAGATTGCAATGTCGATGGCTGGCCGCAGCAACACGGCCGGTTTGCCTGGAAGCGGCACATCATACCGCGCTGACAAATGGCCGTCGATCTCATGGCCGGCGTTCAGCAGGGCGTTTTCGATCGACGCGTTCTGCTCGGCTTCCTCTTCCATATCGGACGGAAGCACGGCCAACAGAAATTCCATGCCATAAAGCTTGATGATGTCATCGCGGGTTGCGTACATGGGTTCCTCGGTTCCCGAACCGGCGGGCCGGATTGCCCGCCGGCCGGGTTTTGCTTCGGGGGTTTATTCTTTGATTGGTCTGATTTGCAGCATGGGATCGTTTTCGATCTTCTCCCATTGCTTTGCATCAAGTTCGGACTTGTCGATTTGTTTCGGCTCGGGACCAAACTGGATGCCGCCGCGGAAACGCGGCACGGTGCATCTGATTTCCACAAGGTCCGGCGAGGCTGCGGCTTTGGCGTCAACCAATGCAGTCTGTGCAGCGGCGACTTTTTCGTCTGCCTCTTTCACCAGTGCCTCGGCGGCTTCCTTTTCCTCCGGCTTGGCTCCTTTCAGTACCTTGCCCGCTTTAGTCTTTTCGGCTCGCGCGGTTTTAAGCGCGGTTTCGAGTTCTTTGAGGTCCATCGTGTTTCTCCTGTTCGGGACAATTTCAAAGGCGGTTCAAACCACTTTTGAAATGGTCCCGGCTTGCAACGTTTCGAGGAGATACAAGCCGGGGTTTGCGGGTGGCGCTGTTGCGGCGACGCCACCCGCGGCGCTTTAATCGAGGAAGGGCACTTCCAGGATTTCGATGATGTCGCGATCGGTATTCGACTTGCCACCTTCAAGGCGCTCGGCCTTGATGAGGTCGCGGGCAACGTCAGCGTTGCCAACGCCAACCACCAACAGCATGGGCTTGACGCCGAGCAGTCGGCCTTCGTCCGACTTGAATTGTTTCATGGCGTTGCGCGCTGCGCGCAGGTTCGCCTGGTTCAGTTCCGCCTTACTTGCATAAGCCAGTTGCCAGAACGATACGCCAACATTGTAGCGGGCGCTCACGCCGTAGACAAATTCATCATACTTGAAGACGTGCTCGTTGTTCGCGTCGGTCATGGACACGAATTCAGGCTTGCGGCGTTCCTGGAAGATGATTGGCTTGATCGCGCGGGACGTGTCCAGGATGAACCAAGGCGCACCCGCGCCATCCTGCATGTTGGACACCGGTTCGGCGTCACTGGTTTCGGGATTGATGACTGGATGCTCGGTGTCAAAGAAGTTCTGGCCGTCATAGCAAAGCGTCGTGAAGCCATTCTTCAGCTGCTCCCAAACCAATTCGCCCGGATGCTCGGCGGTCGCCCGACCCAACTCGCTGGCAAGCGGTGAATAGATGCCATGCTCGTCATCTTCAATCGTGTCGCGTGGAACGACGATTGTATCTTCCCACTTTTTGTTGCGGATCGAGTATGTGGTTTCGCTGATCCGGCGCATGACGCGCGCACCGATCCATTCGCGAAGCTTTGGCAGTTCATTCATCCAGGCATAGGTCGTGACCGAAGTGCTGGAAGGAACGGTGAAAGCGATTTTTTGCCAGTCCGCGGTCACGCCGCCGAAGGCTTGGTTGAAAGACGTTT
Source organism: Rhizobiaceae bacterium (assembly GCA_965230715.1). GTDB lineage: Bacteria > Pseudomonadota > Alphaproteobacteria > Rhizobiales > Rhizobiaceae > JAALLB01. Next base: position 1,019,274 of record CBDDLK010000001.1, read on the forward strand.
TCAGGGCTGTGAAAAAGGCTTTCAGGGTAGCTGCATTAATGTCCATATCGGATTGTCCTTATCGAGTTGAAGTTTGTGGTTGGCGGTGCGCTAGCGGAAATCCACCCAGACACCGTTTGCTTCGACATTGAACACCTTGCCGGCAACCGATCGCGTGCCACCATCATCGGTCTTCGCCACGGTTTCATCGTCGACGATGTAACAATCCTTCTCGATTTCCTCGGCCGTTACCGGATCGTCGCCCTGGTTCCGGTAGAGAAAGATGTCCTTGCGCACTTTCACTTTCAACGCACCGTCACCGCCGTCGCTGTTGTCGACCGTTTCCAGCGCACAGCCATAGGACCGCAGATCGGTCGCCGTCTTGCCGCGCACCGCCAAGCCTCCCTGGAGGGCGACGAGCGCCCCGGCAAAGATCACTTCGCCGGCCTTCACCGGCAAGCCAGCTTCAGGGGTCATCAACTGGGATATTTTTCTTACATTGTTCAGCATGTCTTGCTCCTGAATGAATGCTGCTATGCCGCCGAGGCGACGGGTTTGGGATCAGGCGGGCTTAGGCGTCCGCCTGTTTGGTTTTGAGGAAGTCTTCTTCCGACACGCCCATTTGCGCGGCGACTTTCTTTTCTTCGGCAGTCAGCTCGGTTGACGCGTCTGGGGGCGTCTTGCCATCAAGGCCGCTGCCTGTGACAACTTTGGGCGACGCGTCGATCGCTTCGAGAACGGAATTGAGACTGTCTTCGTCCTTGCAAAGCGACGCGTAGTGGGTTTTCGAGCCAGGCGCGATCTTCTGATCCTTGACCGCCTGCTCGATCGCCTCATCGACCTTGGCCTGAAACGCCGCGATTTCGGCCTCACCGAGTTTGCTCTCGGCAGTCTCCGCCCGTTCTTTCATCGCATCGTAATCGGCGCGCGGCATGAACTTGTCCACCGGCGGGGTTGCCGCCGCGGCCAACTGCGTCTTGTGGTCATCATCCTTTTTCTGGATGGCAGCCATAATGTCGGCTTCGCTCGCGTCCTCTGAAAGGCCAAGCATCTTGGCGATGTTTTTCAACATGGATTGATCCTCTGTTTGTTGTTTGGATTGTTGCTGCGCGGCCAGTGCCGTCATTTCAAAAGCTGGCCGGTTGACCAGGCCGCCGGCAACGAGATCGACCACCTCGTTGGTTTCCTCATTGACCGTGAATTCCGGAGAGAAATAGCGATATTCAAGCGCCGCGATCTTTGCCGCAGCATTTTTAGTCCAGTTCACATGTGCCCAAAGCGCATCGTTGCGAACCTTGAAGTGATCCATCCACCCGGCCGCCAGATGGTCACCGCCCATAAAGGGTTGAAAATGGGAACGGTGATCAAAGTCGATCAACAGCGGTCGCTTGCGCTCATTCAACCGGCTCGCCAGACCGTACACATCGCTTAGTCGAAATGCCCGACCATCATTGGCAATCAGGTCTGAACCGGCCGGAAACACCTGTACCCATTCCGGCGCGGTTGACTGCGCATCGTTTTCGAAGGCAAGCTCAATGCTCTGTGCCAGGAACTGGACGTCCTTGTCTTTTGCCGAACAAAGTTGAATTGTCGTGACGCTGTTTGTAAGATCGTGCAACATGGCGGCCACAATGCATCAGCAAATGGCCATTCCGGTTGGTGAACTGGTTCACCAACACAAGACGTCAGATTTCGCGATCCGGCCCAAACCTGCCCAGAATTGCATCTGACAAAAACCGCCAGTTTTTTGAACACGTTTTGAGAAGGGTAGGTTGCCCCAGAAATGGCCTGGCGGCATTCAAGCCGCCATTGTGCCCGAAAATCTAAAACGCCATTCTGGGGCCAAACTTGCGGCTTTTCTGAATTCTTGAAATTCGGGGCCGGTTCTGCTATGATCCAGTCAGGCGCAGAGGCAAGGTTACCCGGTCCAGTCACCGCGACGGAGCTACCGCCCGTCCTGCGCCTTTTTCAACACCTTGTTGGTTCTGCGCGAGCGCGATTGCGGGTAGGCGGTCCGAATGTACAGATAGCCATCCACCGATTTCGCGATCGGTATTTTCCACAACCTGTTATCGAACTCCGCAAAAACGTCTATCGCTCCCGGCCTGGTTCCCTCTCGCCATTCGCCGTTCATGATCACTTCATCCGCGTTGGCCAGCAGGGTTTTGACATCGGCGTTGATACCACGTTTCAGGATTTTCTTGTTTGCCGTGTCGTTCGAAATTGAAATCATCGGCAACCGCGCATCATGTAATTCCTGCATTCTCGATGAGATCGCCACCGGCATATGGACCCGCTCCTTTGCAAACTTCAAATGCGCCCTTGCCTCGTTTCCCTTCCAGTAGTTCCGCAAGGCATTGCGTGCCTGGCTCACTGACATTTCCATCAAGCGCGATCCGAAGCTGTCCATCACCGTTCGCATTCGATTGATACCCGGATTGGTATGCCAGCCCGGATCAATGCCGACCGGCACGTTCAGGGTTTCGCCGGTCCGCTTGTTCTTCCAGGGCCGCGTGGTGATTTCCGGCGCCGGCTCCTCCGGATCGTAGCCTGCCGCTTCAGCTGCGCGACGGGTGATTTGGCGAACACCGCATTTGCACAGCCAGCCGTTTGGCGGGTAGTGGGTTTGCCACCATGGATGATCAACCGGCAAAATCGTGCCGACCCATGCCCGGTGTTCAAGCCGTTTGTTCTCGCTGGTAGACAAGGTGTAACGCAAAAACGGCATGAAGTTCTTTGTGCGCTGCGTACGCTCCCATTCGCCTGCCGCCCTGGCTGTGGCAACATTTGCCCAATGGATGGTTCGCAATCGCCGAACCGATCCCAATTGCGAGATGGTGGGAATGCCGTGCGGATCCTCGGCGATTTTTCGTCCCCACCATCCTTTTTTTCGCAACACAGGTTCCAGATTGTCGCGGAACTGTTCAAAGCTCTGTTGGTCTTTGATGGCCTCGCTTACCGCGTCGCGAATATCGTCAAGCACATCGAAGCCGGCGGTTTTGGCAACTGTGAAGGTTCGGGCGTGTTCGGCCGGGGCAACATCGCGCCAGTCAAAGCTTGGCTGTTGGCCCTTCTGTTCAAAGTAGCGAATAACCTCGTCTGGAGCCTGGGTGAAGATTGGATCATTCGCCAAGGTCGCCATCCCCGCGCGACTTCATGGCCTGAATGGCAAGGGTCTTTGCCAACTCACTGACATCAGGGTCCATGTCATCCAGTGATTTCAGGAAGTCTTCAAACCCGTCTGCCTGTTGTGCGGCGGCCATGACCTGTTCGACCAAGGGACCCATGTCGCATTCCCACTCGCCCAAGGCTTCCTCGACCCGCTCGTCATCAATGTGTTCTGCGGCCAATTGGGACGACGCGGTTTCGGTTTCGTCGTCTTTTTGCCGCTTGGGTTTCTGGCCTGCTTTTGTTTCAGGTTCATTGGCTGGTTCGTTTTGGGTTGCACCTGGCGGCACCAACAATTCGTCTGCGTCGTCCGGAGCGGTCAGGCCAATGCGATCACGAACCTGCTCCTGACTGACCTTCAAGCCCGCTTCAACCAGCCTTGAAACGGCGTTTGAGAAGGTCTCGATATTCTCCGGATCGGCGACCGGGAACTTGATCTTGGGGATTTCTGCCGTGTCGCCAAAATTGAGTTTGACGAATGGTTCGATCAGATCTCGCTGAATGGTTGCCGCCAGTTGCCTAGCATCGGCCTTCTGGATTTGCAGCTTCACATCGCCATGCACTTCTGCCTGGGCCAGAGACGAACCGTCATCAGTGGTCATGGTCTGGCCAATCACCGCCTTTGAAACCTGTTTGTCCAGGTAATCGGCCATGGCACCAAAGACCGCATTGCCTTGCCCGCCCTTGGCTTCAATGAACTCGATTTCCATTTCGCTTGGGATGATGGCGGCCGCATCAGAACCAAGATCGCGAACCGCCCTTAGCAATACCCTACGTTCGTCATCGCTGGCATTGCGATGGAATTTGCCAACGCGAAGCGGCATTCCGAACACTTCCAGGAATGCCGCCCAATCCTGCAAGGTATATGTCTTCAGCATGAACGCCCAGGCACACAGCCTTGCCAGCCCGGCGCGGGTGGTCAGGCCGCTTTTGAGTTTGGGCCGGTGAATGACCATGGCGTAGGGCGGGATTTCGCGGCCCTCGTCATTGCCTTCTTCACGAATGCGCAACTCGCGGCCGGTCTTTTTGTCAAACATGAAATGGCGAGGGTCCCGGTACACATAGTCATAGGGTTGCCACAGTTCGCCATCTTCCGGCCACATCGGTTCGACGCAGGCATAGCCTTTGCCGATCCCGTCGAGCAGATCGTCAACGAGGTTCTGAAACGCATCATCGGTGACCAGGCTTTCGACCGCTTCGGAAATCGCATCCGGAACGCCTTCGCCATCCACGACCGGCTGGATCAGCGAGACCGCAAGCTTGCGTTGGCTCAACACACTGGCATAGTGCGTGTCACGTTCTTCCATTTCTTCAGCCAGGGTCAGATAGGCGATGTTGTCGCCCGTGCTGGCGCTGTCCAGGATACTTGCAAGCTTTGACGGCGTCAGGCCGCGGGAGATTGCATCAAAGAACGGCTTGCGAACGCCGCTGACAGTTGGCGGCGCTTGCTCCTGCGTCAGGTCCTTGCGGTTCACCAACCGGCCGAGCCGATCCATCAGGGTCAGTTTCTTCGTTGTCACCATACACCTCCATGCCGCCGGAAGTCGTCACGACCGCGGTCCTTTTCTTCAAAGTCGTCATCGTCATCACGGTTTGTTGCGTCTCGGCTTGATTGGTATCCTTCATAGGCATACGTGTCCTGCCGGGCTGCAAACTCACACAAGGCACCGGCAATGGCGTTGTCGCCGTGGCGCTGGCGACCATCAGAACCGCGGAACCTGAAATCATCCGGCACGCGGATGATGCCGTTCACATATTGCAGCGAACGGTGATCCATCAGCACATCGTCATGGCGCGCGAGCAAGATCGTTTGTTCTTCGATCCCGCGCACGTAGTGTGGCATTTCAAGGCGGTACCATTCTTGCGTGAACTTCACCTCGAGGATCTTCGAACCGAATTCCTGCATGGTGACTTCTGCCAGCCAGGCACCATTGCCGCCTGCATCCATTGCGCCAGCGCGCAATTTCGGAACACGCCGCAAAATGTACCACAGGATTTGCTTTTGCTGTTCAAACGGCACGTTGTCCATTTCCACGATCAGCTTACCGCGGCGGATCAGGTCCGTGCCGATCTCCTTGAGATCAAAGGATGACTGGTCACCGCTGCGGCCGAAGTCGTGACCAAAGCAATGTGAGCGGGCTATGTTGAGCCTGGCAAGAACGGGCTTCAGTTCACGCTCACAGAATTCGGCGATCTCCGCCTGGCGAACATGTTCGGGTTCATTCTTGAAGTCGTCGTCTTTTTCGCAAACGATGATCGGCACACCGTCAATCATCGCCGCTTCGATCTGGACGCCGGTCAGCGCAGCGCCTTCACTTTCTGCCGGGATGGCATCGAGTTCCTGACGCATGGCGGCCTTGCGTGTGCCATAGGCTCCGCGGATCATCGCCTCCCATTCTGCCTCGGCTTGAGCGGACCACTTCTTGCCTTTGATGTAGCAGACGCGCTTGAACAGCCCGTTCTCGATCGCAAGCGAGAACGGTATGTGATGGACGGAGAACGGTATGCGGCCGGCATTGGCTTCCTTGATCAGTTCATTGAACGGGTTCAACACACCATTGTGCGTGGAAATCACCCGAACCTTGCCGCCCCAGATCAATAGCGCGGTAACCGCGTCCAGAACCTCGCGCACATTCTTGTGGAAGGCGGCCTCATCGATGCAGACGACGCCCTGCAGGCCGCGAATGTTGGCCGGGTTGGATGACAGGGCTTCAACCCGAAAGCCCGAAGCGAATGTCACCCGATAGGCAGAGATGTACTTTGTGTCACCATTCTCGTTCTTGTCTTCAAACAGAAACTCTTCGATGTTGGCGAGTTCCTTGCTGACCGTCTTGGCGAAATGGGCGACATAGCCGATGAATTCGCGGCCTTTGTCTTTGGTGTCGCCGATATAGAAATAGTTTGAACCCCCAGCCTTTCGGCTCGCGGATGCAATCAGGGCCGCGTCAAGGGCTTCGGCAAAGGTGATGCCGGTGCGTCGGCCTTTTTCGGCCGCTTTCAGGTCAGACTTGTCGGCAATCCAATCGGCCTGGTGTTTCATCAACACCCCGTCGGAAAGGGGATCAAGATTATCTGGAATGTCGCCGCTGCGGAGCAGTTCTATCGGGAGCGCCTCGCCAGTGCGATCAATGACCGGTTCACCGGCTACCTTGTCCGGGTCACTCACCATCTTTATTGTCTTGCTTCTCTTTCACGCCCAGGAAGTCACGGCGCAACTGTGCAATCTTGTCGGCATCGAGACCGGCCTGCTTGCCAACATTCTCCGTGACCTGGGTGACCGCGGCTTCGATTTCCTCGTTGACTTCCCGGCGGCGTTTCGCAGAAACATGTTGCGCATTGGTTGCCGCTCGTAGTGCCTCGGCCATCTCTTTTGCCTGCTTTGGCGAAAACTCCGTATGGTCGTTTGCTTCGAGCATTTCGAAGACAAGTGTCTTGATGAATTCGGCAACCATGATCGTCAGTTCGTCTGCTTCGCCTGGTCCCATGCGTTTGACAACGGTGTCTGTGACGATCCGCGTGTCGTGAAGCCGACGGGCTACGCCAGCGAGCCGAACGGAATGTCGATTGAAGGCTGATTTTGAAACCGGCGCAACGCCGTGATCTGCCAACCGCGCATTGAATTCGCCCAGAATGTCTTTCTGCAATCGTTCGCGTTTGTTGAGTTCGTCTCGAACCCAAACGACATGGTGCTGAACTTCTTCAGGCAAAAGCTCGATTGAATTGAGTTGGCCACGGCCCTTCCTGTCCGCCATGGCTATTCCTCCGGCGAAGGCCGCTTGATCCCGTCGACCACGACGCGACGTTCAATGTGATCCTTGCCTAACTGGACCAGTTCGCCGATCATGAATTCGCCGACCTCATGGATTTTCAGGACGCCGAGTTGTTCAAGTTCGCGAAGCTGCGTTCGCAACCATTCCTTGTTGTGCCGGTGACCAAGATGGTCAAGCACATCCAACAGTAGCGACTGGTTCAATCGCCAGTCGGTTTGCTCGTAAAGCGCCCGCAAGATGACCAGGCGAGCGTCCAGCAGTTTGAAGTTCTTGTAATTGGTCATTTGTTTCCATGCTCCAAAAGAAATCGTTCAAGGCGTTTGGCCGTTGTGTCGACGCTGCTAAGGCTGATGGCGAGTTGCCCGACCTCGCCTTTCATTTCGGTGATTTCGAGTTTTAGCTCGTGAATGCTGTCCTTGCCTGGAAGATGGCTTAACTCGGTCTCTACCTTGTCAATCTTGCTGGAATGGCGATCGAGCCGTTTTTGCATTTCGTCTATCAGTTTGGCATTGGTGTTCGATCGTGATGTCAGCCAGGCATAAATGGTTCCGCCCGTCGAAATCGCGATGGCAAGCAGGCTTCCCCAGAGTTTTAAAAATTCACCGATGTCCATCACTGCGTCTCCTCTTGCGGACAACCCCAAGTCTCGGTTTTCGTGCCGCCAAAATACGAAACGGCATATCCCCGGCGGGTCAAAGCGGCGGCGAGCGTGTCATGACCAGGGCCGGTTTCATTTTCGAAGTTGACAGTGGCAACGACGCGGCCGGCATATTTGCCCAGGCGAATATTGGTCAGATTGATGTGATCCTTTTGAGCCAACAGCGAGCGCACAAAGGTTGTTGCGTCGATCGCCTTGAACTTTTCAACCTCGCATTGCGGCCGGAATTTTTCCGGCGTGTCGATGCCATAGGTTCGCACGGACACACGGATGGTTTGTTGCGGGAAAACATGAACACGATATTCCTGTGTGTCGCTGTCAATCACCCGAACCAATTCGGCAAAATAGGGGCCGGGATAGATCTTCGGCGCGCCGTGTTTGTCGGTCGGAAAATTGGCAAGTGCTGCGGTGATCGCGCCCGCGATTGCAACGCTGCTCAACGCTTTTGTCTTTTTACCCATGTTCGTTTTCCTCTTCTGGCCCGCCGTTTCATACGGCGCTGCAATCGCCATATCCACAATCGCAGCGCCCAAAGATGCCGTTTCCTGACGCCTAGCGGATGAACGACTTTCCCAACGACTTCACGGCGTCCCGCATGGAACTTACGCCGGCTGCGCCGAGCACATACTCGACCCAGTTGTCTTGCATTTCGACGCCGGGAATATCGAAGCCGAGCAATCCTTCAGAGATTGCCACCAGCAGAACCACCATCATGGTGATGTGTGTTTTATAACCGGATAGCATTGGTCTTTTTCCTTCTGTTTGCGTGCCCGGCGATTGAATGGTGCCGCGACCGGGCAGGCGGTTGACTTGCGGCGAATTAAGATCGACCCCGTGTTTGACAGCGAATTCCTGCACCGCCTGGTTAAGCAGACGGATCAGAGCCTTGCGGGTTTCGGGGTCCATGTCCGGATCAAACTGTCCGGTGATTTGGGGAATGTCCGTTGGTCCATCGGGTGCCGGTTTATGAACAACAACGGCGGTTTGGTTCAGCTGATCGAAACTGGCAAAGGCATTCTTCAGCGCTTCCAGAAATACGCGATAAGCGTCCGCAATCTCTTCAGCGCGATCGGTGCCGTTGACGATCCTGCGTGCGTTGACGGGCGCTTCAATGTCATCATTGAAATAGTCCGCCAGTTTCTTGCCAGTGAACCAACCGTCCACCATTCCGGAGAACATGATCCGGTCGGAATAATCACCCACCAACACCAATGAGGGCTTTTCAACAAAACTGACACCGAGGGCATCGCCGACATATCTGTCTGCCTTGGCATAGTTCGCCTTGCCGGTGACCATTGGCTTGCCACGGCCGCAATAACGCGCACCATCGCCGGCCGTCAGATTGCCAAGTTCCCGCGCCTTGTTAGGGCGACTGCCTCGTATATCGTACATGCGGGTGAAATAAGCATCGTCGCCATATTCCCGGATCGCCTGCATTTTGCGGTCTGTTTCAAGCCACGCGGTTGCCAGCATGTAAGCCAGCCAGCGCAAATCCGTCAGGTTTGAAGTCGACAGCCATAGACCGATCGTCATTTTCATCCCATCAACCTGACCTTGCTTCAGGCGACCATCGAACAAGGGGCGACGCACATGATCAAAGAACGCTTTGTGCAACGCTTCCAACGCTGGCGTTTCGGAGGTTCGTTCTGTGTCCGCCTGATAGGTTGCTGGCCATCTTGCAGCGATCAGTTGCGACTTCGTGTAAGGCGTGTCTGTGACCTGATTGTCCTGGTTGCCACCCCGGATAATGTAATGCCGGTCAGTTTCGCCGACATAGAAACCTACATGACCGCCGCTGCCACGCTTGAACACCATGATCGCGCCATGCTTGGGTTTGCATACCAGGCCAAAGTGCTGCCAGTTGCGCGCCCAATATGGATTTTCGGGTACGACTTCATTCGCCAGTACCGACCGGATCACTGTTTCAACAAAATCGCCACACCAGGGGATTTGTGAAGGATCGCCGACCGTGCTGCCATCGGATTGCAGATATTCAGACAGTTCCTTGCGGTTTCGCTGTTCATGCCAACCCATAAAACGATCCGCTTCAGCCAGCCAAGGCAGATCGCTTTCCAATTCAGTGGACGGTGATACGCTGTCAGCAACCAGTTCGGTCACCGCTTTTAGAAACGTTTCCTGAACCCAGGGCGTGTCGTCAAGTTCACCGTGACTGCCTACGTCTTTGGCGGCGATGTTTTCAAGCTCACCATCCAAAGCGGGGTTGGCGATAACCGGATAAAAACGTTTGAGAAGCAGAAGGCGATGTGGTTGCCAGATGTTGATGTGTCGACTGACACCCGGCACCTGGTTGCGTTCGGCGTGCGGGTCCATCGTAAACAGAAGTGGGACCGAGCGACCGGCCGCTATCAGATTGGCCGCCAGATCGATTGCATCGGTTGCGCCCATTGAATAGCCGAAGACGATCAGTTGCTTGTCGGCCTGACCGAACAGTTCCATGCCTTTTCGCTGCGCGAACTCCTGCGGGATCGTGTGTCCGGCAATTCCCAACTCGCTAAGGCGCTCGGCGATTGTATTAATGCCGGTGCTTGTGCCGTCGCCGCCAAGCCCGTAAATCCCGCAATATTCAAAATCCTTGACAGACACGATTGATCCCAAATAAGTGAAATGGCGGGTTTCCCCGCCGGTGGAAATTGCGTCAGGCTTTCCACTGCCTGCCGGTTCAATTTATGTGATTTTTTGGCGCTTTCGGTTGGTGAACTGGTTCACCATTAAAACCCGTCAGAAAACAGGTCCGGTTCGTTTTCGCGCTCGCTTTCGCTCTCTTTTGAGCCACGCTTGATCCGTTGCCTGATTTCGATGGCCCAACGCCGCGAGCAATTGAGTTCTGCGGCAATGTCATTGGCGGATTTTCCAGCCTTGATCATCTGGTCTATTTTGGCATGTTTCAATGCGCGTTGATAAACAACGCCGAAAGGAACATCTAAAGTAATCCGTGCATCGTGCGTGAAATACTGACACAGTTTATAGGCATCCTCTTCACCCAAGGCTTCGACAAGCCAATGTGCGTCGTTTAATGTTGTAGGTGTCGGTATGCTCACCCGCTGTCCGCCGCGCGCTTCGGCCAAATTCAGCGCGGCCTGCAAGCTTACCGCTTCGGCGATTTCCTTCAAAACGGGTGGCAAAAGATGTTTCACCGCCGATCGCTCCCGATCTGCTTTGCCGGTGCGCCGGTGTCTCCCACGCCATGGCGAAGGTTGACATTGCCGCCAGCATCGTAGCCTTGGTTGGCGGCATGTCTGAAACGCGTGCGCTTCTTGGCTCTTTTTACGATCCGCATCGCGGGGTATTGCTCGGCGTGGTATGCTTTGACCGCGGCTGCCAGTTCTTCGTTGCGAGTGGATGAAAACAAGTCGTAGAGCTGATGACGCAGACGCAAAACCATGCCCTCGGTGAAATCCGATACAGCCTTACGACGTGTCGTTGGCTTGCGCCGGCTTCGATAAAAGTCCGACAGTTTGAACATCGCCACTTCGCGATCGATGGCGGCGTCGCATACATGGCGCAGATACATGGCCACGTCAGGCCACGGCGCGCGACCCACGAATTGCACCCGCTTCTGTTCGTCTCCGAGAAACAGGCAACTGGTGTTCGTGCACCAACCAATCTGGCCCCACAATTTGCTACGTGGTGACCGTAAGCCATAGTCAGACGATCCGGTGCGGCTCTCGATTTTCAAGTCGGCTTCGCTGACGCCATGCTCGGCCATTAGTCGAGCGACCAAGGCTGCGGCGTTCATTGCTTCGGCTTCGGTGCAGCCGTTAGCGACCGTTTTTTCGCGCAGCGCGTTTATCTTTCTCTTGATTTCGGATAACTTCATGACTTGATCGCCCTCACGCGTTTGCCAAGGGCATTCATGACGGGAACCCAATCGCGGTTTCTTGCTTCGTGAACTACCAAATTGGGGCTAATGGCATGAACCACTTGCAAGAAGCTTCGATCTTCCAGCTTCGCATTGCGCAGTTTCCAACATTGCGCTGATGCGATCTTGTATCCGTCAACCCTCTCGAACGGATAGAAGTCGTTACCAATTGACCAGTCGACACCACCGTCACGCGCCATCATGCCCTTGAGCGCTTCAATCGCCTTCATTGCCTCTTTCGGATCAGTCAGGAACCTTGTGTGGTCCAATCCGGTTTGCCGTTTCACAAACGCCAACAGGGCGCTGTCGCGACGATCCCGCACAATGCCCAAATTCCACGCCCCGATCCAAAGCGCTTGCAGTTTCGGCGCATATTCGCCTTCAAGGCGCTTTCGAGAACGGTTTGAAGTGGGTTTGAAACCCTTTTGAACAAGGTCATCAACGATGGCTTTTTGTTCGTTGAAATTCATCAGGGTCAGTTTGCGTTTGCCCGTCACCCGTTCGAACAAGTCGCGGGCATCTTCTTTCTGAATGCCAAGCTGTTTCAGTCCAACATGGATTTTCGCTAACTGGCTCATGATGCCTCCGTTTGTGGTTGCCATTGGATAAGGACCAGATTGTTGAAAGTGCCGAATCCGTGTGTCAGTGCCCACCACTTGCGCATAACCTGCGCGGCCGTGAATTCTAGGATTGCGTCAAATCCGTCATCCAGAGCGAAGTGCTCAACCCTTTGGCCCAGCAGTTCGACACCGGCGACCTCTACATGCAATTCGGTGTCTGTGACCTCCATGCGGACAGGATGGACACCGACACAAATGGGGTCAGGAATGATTTTGCGGCACTGCTTTGTGCGCATGGCATAGTAGAGTTGCACCGGCTCATGCGGTTGTGCGTGTCGTTTCCGCGGCAGACGAAGTGTTTGCCGTTTCCGATGAGTTTCGATCTTCGGGACAAAACTCTTTTTGAATGAATAGGCAACCATCACAGCACCAGCCGTAGTGGGATCGCGTTTGTCGCATGTTCGGACGGATCGCTGTGGGCGTTCAAGTCAGCTTCAAATTCTTCTTGCGGCTGTCCACTTGGTGATGCCACTTGGCATACAACCATTATAACGTCCGCGCCGTTCTCGCTCTTGCCCTGCCATATCCTCGCTGGATGGCCGTTCACTTCGACAATGCGCTTTGTGCTTTCAACGGTTGCTTTCATCGTGCTTTCCCTCCAATTCGTCAATGTCTTTGCCCCGCCGATCCAGTTCGGCGAGGATCTCCGATTTGATTTCTTCGGCGCCTTCGATCTCGCGCTTGCGCACTCGTTCATCGTCTGAATAGTTGGCCATGTGCGCTTTGCTGCAGGCGAGTTGAAACGCTTCGAGCAGTTCCATGTCCGTTTGCTTGGTCCAATCGGTCATGACTTTGCGCCTGCCAGTTCTTCTTCGAACGGCTCTACAATGAAGTCCTCGCCAGCCGAGCCGACCGAGATGCCCTTAATGCCAGCAACCGAGGCCGGATCGTCCAGGATCGCGTCCTTGTTGATTTCCTCTTTCACGCGGACCAGCGCATCCAATCCCTTGCTCTTTAGCGTTTTCAGAACCGCTTCCATGCCGCGGATCGTCACCTTGGGCGGCCGGTGACGCCATTTGCAGTCGCCATTGCCGAAGGGAATGGTCTTTGTCTTTCCGCCTTTGGTCAGGTGTTCGCGGTTGGCGCTGCAGTATTTTTCCAGCCCATCGACCATATCGTCCGCCGCCTGTTGCAGCGGTTGCGCCTTGGCTTCAAATTTCTTCTTCACCTCGGCCAGCTCATCGTTCATCTGCGACTTTACGCGTTCGATCTTGCGGTTGGTGTCGCCCAGTTCCTTGATCATAACGTCCGCTTCGCCACGGTTTTGTGGGACGGTCACTTGGTTGGTAAGTTTTTTGTTGTTCAGTTTCGTCATGTTCATTTGCTTCCGTTGATTTTTGCGAGTTCAGCGACCCGATCGGCCGCTTTTTCAAATTGCTGTCGGGCATTGTTTTCTTGCGGGCTGAACTTGACTTCAGCCAGCGCATCGCGCTTCTCGACCAACGTGGTCAGCGCCGCCGTGAATTCTACCGAGTGGCCGCGGAACGCTGCCACGTAGACGGTTTTTTCTTCCCGCCGTTTCCGCGCTGGTTGGCTTGGGTTGTCCTGCAACATCGTCACCATCTGCTGCCGCGCGGCGTTCAATTCATGATCAAGAACAATTACCGCGGCCGCCAACTCGCCAATATGTTCCAGGGACAAATTGGTGAGTGCACGACGGCTGTTGTGAACCGTCAAGGCGATGTCCAGATAGTTCGGGTTTTGAGGTGGCGGGGTTTCAAGCGTCATTCGATTGGAACCTCCGAGCAAAGAAACACGACATTGCTGTTCGGATCGCGCATGGCGGCCAGAATGGCTTCGTCTTCGTTGCGGGCCGCACGGTGGGCGTCCTGAACAATCCGATCCTTCCAGCGCAGCTTCGAGACCTCGCTTTCAAAGTCACGTGCTAACCGAAACACTTCGCGCATGGTGCGGCGCATTTCCACGAGCGAAGCCGCCAAATCCTCCGGCTCTGCCCTTTCTAGCTTGACGATCAATGGATGGATCAGGTCGGTGATTGACCGGTCTGGTGTGCCGCCTGCTATGCGCGGGTCGATTTCCCAACGGGTCATGCCGACCCCCTTGTGCCTGTGGCGATCAAGCTGGCATCAATGACCAAGCGCAAGTGTTCTGCGCGAAGGTTTTCAAGGTTCACCGCATATTCATGCGAGGTGACGACCAACTGGATCAACTCACCGAGCTTGTATTGACTGATCTCACCGCTCGATTTGATCGAAGCAAGTTCGACGGTGACGCGCTCCAACGTTCTACTAAGTTGCCTGTCCGGTTGGATTATATCTGCGTGTTTTATCATCACAACGCCTCCACACCGCGGTTCTGCCAAGCCGCCTTGAAATCCTCGTAAGTCGCTTCCCGCTGCTCTCCGGTCGCCATGATCTTGGCAAGCTTGATGGTTTGGTCGACCTGTCCGAGCGCTCCCGGCTTCATGGCGACGCCGGTCAGAAATTTGCGGCTTTGTTCATCGGAAACGCCCCACGCACTCAAAAACAGGTCAACATCTTCAAGCGGCGGCTTGTCGATTTTCATGCGCTTGAAAATCCGCCGCCGTAACTGCCCGAACTTCGGACCCGAAGACCATTCATTGCTGTAGCGTGTGTAGGTCTCCGAGTTGCCCACCAGCGCGATCCCGCATTTGTACTGGTCGGTGAAGTGGCGCAACTGGTTGATGGCGTCATCGATCAGGTTTTGCGCCTCATCGATGATCAGCAGTGTGTTGACTTCGTTGGTCCCGCGAATGCGCTCGCCGATCGAACGAACAAGCGTGCCGTTATTTCGACTGCTGACACCGATGGTTTCGGCGATTTCGACCAGGCAGCCATGCACCGTTTTTGTATGCGGCGAAATGGTTGCCATAAAAGTGTTGGGCGTCAGGGCTTTATGATGTTCGGCGGTCATGGTCTTGCCGAGCCCCGCCTCGCAGGAAATTGTGACGATGCCGGGCATGATCTGCGCGGCTCGCAGGCAGTCCAGCATTTGACGTGACATGCTGGTGTCGAAATAGCTCGGAGATTTTGGCAGCTCGGCCGCCATTCTGGCCTGCTCACCATAGGCGTCGAGCCACCGCCTGATGTCCCGGTTGACATTCTCGTAACTGCCTTGGTACTTGCCGGACAGCCATTGGCTGAACGTGCCGTCCGCCACTCCGGCGCTTTGGCTAAGGCCACGTTTCGACCATGAATTGTTCTGGCCGATTTCCGAAACCGCGGTAACGAGCTTCACCCAATCGTCAAAAGCGCCGTTAGATGGCCCAAAGCCGTCTGCTCTTAGAGTTTCAAAGTCGGGCAGTTCCCAACTTGTCATTTTGCTTTTGTTCATGCTATGATCTTTCTGCATTTTTTGTTCTGGGGTCCCTTGTGGGCCCCTTTTTTTGCTTGCCGGTACGCAGAAACTCACCAATCCGACCCGCCGCTAGTCGCCGCCTGAAATCAGTTTCAGGCCACGCGAAAAGTTCGCTTCCTGTGTTTCCCCCCATTCTTGTTGCGGTTGTTTTTTGTGCTCGACTTTTTTCCCACCTTCGGTGACCAGTCTCGGCACACCGGGTTTGAGTTTGCGTTTGGGCTTGGCTGGTTCGCCATCGGCGTATATCCGGGCCAATTCCTGCGCTGAAAGCTGTTGGTGAAGCTCGGCCTTTTGCTTTTCCAGTTTGACGAACTTGTTGCGGTTGGCCGCATGGGTGCGGGCCGCTTCCACATCGTCAAAGCCGGTATCGCCGATCGATGCCGCCTCACAAACAAGCCGGTCCTGCACGTCATAAACGCGAATACCATCGTGCAGATGATCCGGATCAAACCGAACGGTGACCGGCTTGCCTGTGAAGTTGGTTAGTTTGGGATGCCAGTAGCGATTGCCAAACAAATGGATTTCGCCGGATTTGCGTTGTGGGCGAACCCGTTCTGCGGCCAACAGCCAAAGTGCTTTTTGCGCCGCGGTTGGCATTGAAATGATGTTTGAAGGGTCTTCATACGAACGTTCGAAGACCGTATCGAAGCTCTCGCCCTTGGCCATTTCCGTATTGCGATCGGTTCGCGCATTGTGCTCGGCGATCTGCGTGTCAACAAAGTCCTTGAACAGGTCTTCGTCAATCGCCCGTTTGCCATAATTGGCGGGCTGGTTGGTCGGGCTGTTGCCGGTGTAAGCGCCAGCGCAGAACGGGTGTTTGGCGATCGTGTCGCACAGGTCTCTGAACCCCCGTTCGATAGGCTTCGCTTGCCCGTGATAGGGCGACGTGAAGGTGTGCTCGACACCAAGGGTCACCAGCAAGCCCTGCGGTTCTTCTTCCTTGATCTTGAACCGGTACCGGCTGGCGCTACCGCCGGTGATCCATTTCGAGGCAAAGGACCGACCATTGTCCAGAAAGATTTTTTCTGGAATGCCGTAACGCTCGACCATGTCACCTATGACCAATCGAACCGTGTGCTTGTTTTCGTTGTCCGCAATCCGCCAAGCAATAATCTTGCGCGAATACAAATCCTGAATGGCGACCAGACAAACGCGCGTCGTTTTGCCGTTGGGTTTTTGCACGAAAACGTCGAAGGTGTGGCCGTCCATGTTGACCGCTTGAAGGGCCTTGAAATGGGCGACGCTGCGGCGTTGTGCAGGATACAAATTTTTCGCAACGTCTTTGCCTTCGCGAAGCATGACGATGGTCGCCGCCGGTACTTCTTTTTCAAGGCGGCGTTGCAGGGTCCGCCGGATAGGGATTTCACCCCATCCCTGCTTTTCTGCCGCCTTGACCACCCGCCGATAGCAGCTGGTGAATGAAGGTTTTTCCGGTCGCAGATAATCCGATTTGAGGGCATCCCAAGCGTCCGGATGAATTTCTTTCTTGTTGCCGGTTGGTTTTCCGTATTGCGGTGCGAGCGCCGCCAGCCGGTCTGCTTTCGCAACGCCGCGCAGTTTCTTTTTCCAGTTAAAAATGGATGAACCGGAAACGCCGTATTCCTTACCCGCCATTCTGGCGGCGACAATCTCATTGTGACCAGCCAGAACAAATTGTTCCTGACGGTCAACGATCTGTAGTTGCCGCTGGCACTTTTCCTTGTGCTTGGCAGAAAGCTTTTCGTAGTTTTCCCAAACCGCATTGCGTTTGGTGGTTTCATCTTGCGGTGCTTGTGCAGCTTCAAGACGAATTTGAATGGCGGCTGGCAATACCGACAGGTGATACAGCCAACCGCCGCCTTTTTGTTGGGCAGGTTTCGCCTTGCCATCATCCCCGCGCCAACCGGACTGTTCTGCCAGCCGGTTAAACGACCGCACGGTTTCGGGCAGTTCGCCGCGATTGTGCGTCAGGATTTGTTCGGGCGAAAACCACTCTTGCATGTGTCAGCCTCGCTTGATGTCGACGGGTTTGGAACGCAGCGCCTGTAACTTTTTGCCAAGCGCTCGCCGTTCCTGTTCGAGCCGCGCTATCTCCGCGAGCCGCGCTTCGTCGCCCTGCAGCACAATCAAGCCATCATCCTTGACCGCGAGGTCCCATAGGTGGTTGGCATCGGTGGCCCGAACAAAGGCTTTGAAGCGAATGAGTGGAATGTCGTGATCGGTTTTTGACGGGCTGGTGTAATTGTCCAACATGCCTTTGGACAGTCCAGGCATTGCGATCATGCGGCCCATGTCGAGTGCAAGATCGGTTCGGTCGAAACCGCCTTCGCGGATTACTTCCGACATGGCGGTTTTCATCCGCAGTCGAAACAGATCCGGGTCGATCATCGGCTTGCGTTCGCGGGTTTCGAAAACCCGCTCGCTAAAGAAGTCGGATTGGTCGGGACTATGCAGCATTTTTAATCGCCTCGTCCGGTTTTTCAATCAGTCCAGCCTGTGCAAGGAACTGCGCTTTGACTTCGGCATTGGCTCTCGCCCAAGCGTCAAACAGTTTCGAAAACTGCTGTTCATTTTTGGTCTGCGGCTTGACCGATTTCTTGCCTTCAAGCGCTTCCAACGCGGCTTTGGCGTCGCCCTTGCAGGTGTCAATCGACTTGGCAGCCACTTTCAGTTTTTCCGGTGGCAGGTCGGCGAATTTGAGCAACAGCGATTGGTTGTCGGCAGCGGCGGTTCCAGACAGCTTTTGACGAAGATCGGCGGGTAGGTTTTTGGCGATCTTCTGCGAGTACATGATTGCTCTACGCGAGAGCCCCATGCGTTCAGCGCAGTAAACAGGAAACGTTGCTTTGGACGCCCCTTCTTCTAACTCCGTCAGGTTGACGGAGTTATTGTCGTCGCCAATTAGTGCAAAGTTTGCACTAATTGGGTTTGCATCTTTTCCCGGCTTAACCTTTCCAAAGAGTTTTTCCCAATTCGCTCGAAAGTTCTCGACCGCTATCGCCCTGTCGAGAGGGTTCAAATCGTTGCGGATCAGGTTTTCCGATGCTTCCAACAAAGCGGCTTCGTCGGTGGCAGCAGTGACAACGACACATTCAATTGGCGCGTCCTTGCCGATCAATTCTATCGCGCGATGTCGGTGTCCACCGGCAACCAACTGGTATTTCTTTTTGCCGTTCGGCGTAGGGCGAACCAGCACAGGGCTGATCTGGCAGGTCTCTTCAATCGATGCCTTGATGATTTCGGCATACCCGTCATCAACGGGTCGTTGCCGTTTTCCCTGGCACTGGATTTCCGAGACTTTCAGGGTTTTGAAGGTTTTTTTGTTACGCATTACAATCTTCCTTTTCAAAATGGCGACGGCCAAAAGCCGACAGATACCCCCGCAATTGCTCTTGCAGGTGTTGGTGCTCTTCCCTTTCCGGGCAGAATTTCAGGGAGTGGGTGATCCCACGGATCAGGAACCATTCGGCGTTAGTCATGCTCTGCGAGCAGGTGTCACAAACAATAGCCTTTGGCCGTTTCATGCGAATGCATCCGGGGACGGGACAGCGATCCATCATTCGCCCTCCCGCAATATCCGGATGGCTTCGCGTGTGTCTTTTGCCATGTCGTCATACGCACGGGCGAAAGCGGTTTCCTCGCGGCGGCGGTCGATGCTTTCCATTGCGTTCTTCAACCGCCCGCGCGACCGTTCCAGTTCTTCCGACAGGCGTCGTTTGGGAACCGCCAATTCGTGGTGCAGAATGTACAGCGCGATTTGACGCGCAAGCTTGGCTTCATAGCGGCCATGCGGCGGGTAAAAAATGTCGTCAATATCCAAGTAGGGAAACCGCTTTTGAACCTGCTTCACTGCCACTTCATATTGCCGTGGAACGGTTCCTATCAGGGTTGGACGGGCAGTCGGGTTAGGGGTTAGCTTGGTTGCTAAAGACTGCCCGTCCTCGCCATCATCATCCGACCCTATGTGGGTCAGGCCGGACGACAATTCGAACTTTAAAAAGTGCAGGTCGTTGTTCACGTCAGCGCCCCACCTGTGTTTCTGAAAGTTTGGACAACAGCCGGAAACGGGTATCGTTGCACAAGAAACGGACCCCTTTTGGCCAAATGCCAGCGTCCCTGATCACCTGTTCGGCTAACCGGGAACAGCGGCCCAGTCGTTCGTTTGCGGCCGCATAGTTGCCCGCCGGATACTCAACGGCATGGAGCGCCTCGGCCGTCTTGATTTCCCGTGCGATAATTCGAGCTCGGCAGCGACTAGAGTTCACAGCAGCACCTCGCTGATTGGAATTGAGATAAATACGGCGAGCACGGACAGAGCAGCGGCGATGGCAATCAATCGATCGAGCGCTGTTCCGTTATCTGCTGTGTAGTCAAACGGCGTGGTGAAGCCCGTGCGATCTTGTCCGTTTTCTTGGGTGGTTTTGACGATCTTCATGTCTGCTACCCCGCCAACTTTTGCCGAGACGTGTCGGCAGTCGCACGATTATAGTTTGCCGTGGGTTGAGGCTTTAGCCGAAGACCGGTTTTCTGGTCGTAACGATCGGGCCAGAGTGTTTTTGCAGGTTGGCCGAGAGCTTTGGCGATTGCCTTTTCCCCACGGGCATTGGGTCCACGGATTGTTTCGTGGACTTGCCCCTGATAAAGTCCAAACTTCTGTTCAATCGCGGTACCGGTAAGACCTGCGAGAGCAATCAATGATTTGATCTTGGCCTTTTGGGTTTCCTTACTCATTATGGTTCCTGGTGTTGAGCAGTAGTTTGAAAGCAAGTCGCTCCGAATTTTCGGTTCCGACTTTTCGGAGTAGTAGTACGTATTTGAGCTAATGTAAAGTGCAAATACGTACTAAGTAAATTTTGGTGTGTGATTGTGAGCTACTATGAGCGGGATGTATTTGCTGAACGGCTGAACGCTGCGATCAATGAAGCTGGCGGGAAATCCCATATTTCCAAGGTTTCAGGGGTTTCTTTGGCGGCTGTAAAGCGCATGACGAAGGCCGATGGGGAGCCATCTCTAGAAAAAGCAATAGAATTGGCGGAGGCCAGTGGAAAGTCGCTTGAGTGGCTCATATACGGACTTGAGAGCGGGACGGTATTGCCACCAAAACTCAATCCGTACGTCAAGTTCGAAAACCTGCATTCTGCCATCTGGTCGACGCTTCAACCGCTGGTCGCGCAAGGCCATGTGCGCATAGCGCCTGGCCTCAACCCGATCATGCTAACGGCGTCGGTTGCGCGCACATTGGAAAATCTGGAAAATTCAGATATTAATGACCCCGGTTTAGTCGGGGTGTTGGTTGTGGACGATGAAGAAACAGCGTCAAAAGCGCTTGTGAATATTCTGGACGAAAAAGGTGTGACCGATCAGGAACTCGCCGACAAGATGAAGGTCGATGTCTCACTGATCGAAACCTTGAAGACGGACGACCTGGAATGGACGACGGAACTGGCCTTGGGTGTCGCAAAGGCCCTTGATGTGTCGCCGCTGAAATTCCTTATGCCGGGACAGGATGATCCACAGGGCGATAAGTTCTTTGAACTATACGGATCGCTGTCGGACGCCGACAAGTTGAAGGCAAAACGCGCTCTTCGATCACTACTTGATAATTCTGATCCCGACGACGAGCCTCAACAGTAAGGCTCTCAAGAAACTCAAGATAAAGTTGTTTGTCGTTTTCAGCCAAATGACAGAACTGCATGTACTCATACAATTCTTCGACCGGTTCCAGTAACGGAATTTGCTTGGCTTCGCCCACAATGCTTTCCCCATCAACATTTACAAATGTAAAGCAAACAACAATTGTAAATCGCTATGATTTGTTGCACACTGGATGGGTAGTATCAAGTTGAATGTGGAGTTGAGTTGCTATGAACATTGAGTATCCACGGTTTAAACCGGCCGTTGACTACCTTCCAGAGATCAGAGATGCAAGCACGATAGACCAGGCGTTTGAAGCCTTCGCATTGCTGACGTCTGAGTTGAATTTCTGGTACACATATTCTGATAATATTGAGGTCGGCCAAATTGGCCGCAAGCCTGCAGGCATTGAAAGCTATAATCTGCCCAATGCCTGGGTGATGAAATACCTGCAAGAAGGTTACATATTGTCGGACCCGGTTTTGGAGTGGTGCATGGCCCGTCGCGCACCGGCTACCTTTGCCTCGATCGCCGCCCATTTGAACAAGCAGAACCATCCGATTTGGGCGGACGCGAAAGCGCACGGCATTCACGATGGGCTAGCCTTTTCATTCCAGATCCGCAACGCCGAGACGCTGGGCCTTATTTCATTGGCGTCCGCGCGGCCGATCCAGCGACATGAGTTTGCTGTTGCGATCTCGTGTGCCAAATACTTCGTGGCCGCCTGCCATTTTTTACAACACGGAGTAGCCGTTCCGACCGGAACTCAAGACGACCGGTTTGACCAGACTGATCTCGATATACTCTACAACGTGCGAATGGGTTTGTCGGATGACGAAATCGCGCAGTGTTTGGGTATGACCCGCCAAACAATCAACAAGCGAATTACAAAAATGAAGACGGTTACACTGACCGATCGCCGTCTCGGTCCTGCTCTTGTGTTTGACTGGCTCGGATATTTCTGACGATTACTTGCAAAACCGGTTTCAAACCCTCGCAAATCAGATATAGGTCGAATAATTCTACCAAACCTGATTTGCAGCATGATCGAGCAAAAAAGCGACATCTTCACCGCGATTGTTGACCTTCGTTCAATCGGCGTGTGGGGATTGCTGCTTGCCAACAGCCATCGGCTTAGGCGGTCGGTTTTTGTTGAACAACTCGGTTGGTCTTCGCCGTGTGATGACGGCGAATTCGAGCATGACGAATTCGACACGCCGTCCGCCCGTTACATAATCGCAACCCATGACGGCGTAACCCCGCTCGCTATGGCTCGCATTGTTCCGACCACTCGGCCCTATATGATTGAGGCGATTGCCGAACGTCCTGGCGGTTTCAAACCGCCCAAGGAGAACCACATCTGGGAGTTGAGCCGGTTGTTCGCTGATCCTGCTCTGGACATAGGCGAAAAAATCCGCGCGCTAAAAGCCCTTGAACGTGGTGTCGCCCGGTTCACGGCCGGTAATGGTATTCAATCATTGCTGTGTTGGGCTTCCCGTGCAACCCTGTCGCTCGCCCGTTTGACCGGTCATGAATACAATATCTTGGCCGAACTGGATGATGACGAAGGCAACCCCACTTGGATCATCGAGTTTGAGTTTTCAGACAGTCAGTTCAGCGACGAGTTCCGCAAGGCGATGGCCGATGAAACCAGTCCGCAAAAAATCTCGAAAAAAGCATGATTTGCTGTTGACAAGTGTAGTATTTAATACTACATTGTATTTGTAAACAACGAGCCGGAACGGTCCGGTTCAAGAGGTAAGGAGACCTGAAAATGAACACTCAAACCACATATTCTCTTGAAGCAACAATCGACCACCCAACCGATGGCGGGTTTGTATGGACTGGCGACAGGTTCGAAAGCAATGCAACACCAAAAACCTATGAAAGCGTTGCGGAGGCCAAAGCTGATTTTGACCAATTTTCTGCCGAAGCTTTGAAATTGGATGGCTTTGCGGATCAGACTGTCTGTATTCATATAATTGAGATCGTCGAAACTCTAGATGACGATGGAGACATCTTTGAGACTTTGGATTGGTCGATAGAACGGAGGGAATTTACGGTTTGAAAATTCCTGAAAACATCGCCGAAGCTGTAAAGAGGAAGGACTGCCGCGAAGTGGCGGTCCTGACCTATCCCAACCAGAACGACTTTGAAGAATTCGGTGGAGTGTTTGTGGATGCGAACGCACACAACCGGTCCAGTCGCAAACTAATTAGGCTCTTGCAGCAAACCTATCCGCGGTTGAAGGTTGTCGAATGTCCGTTCGATCGCAGAGTGTTTCTGGAATGGCGGGCCGGCGACGAAAGCAAAACACCCGCCGATTGGGCTGCCGCACAGGAAACCAAGTGGCGGCTTGCTCTTAACATCGCGCCCGCCGGCAATGATTATTCAATTGGATGGGCCGCGTTCCGGCTGAAAAGAGACACATAGACCCGCCGCTATGGCAACACTGCAACCAAGGATTACGTTTTAATGACGACCGAGTTCAAACAAGCTGTCAAGGCGGTTGGTTTTTCCAACACGGAAGCCGCTGAGTTTTTCGGCGTTTCTGTGAGAACCGTGGAGGCGTGGGTACAAGACCGTCGCACTGTTCCGACAGGTGTGTGGAATGAGTTGCGAGGATTGTACATACAGATGGATTTTGTATCGAGCGAAACGGTTGATCAAATCAACAAGCTCATTGCCGCGCATGGCAAACCTCCGGAAGAAATCGAACTGACATCTTCCGGAGAATACGGCCAATGGCCTACGCAGTCATGTGCACTTATGGTTGCGGCGATGGTTCGCTTGAAGATGGCTGCTTGACGATTTGCGATGTCCAACTTCCCGACCCGTCAGACCGCGTTCAAAAACGGCGCAAAGCGTTGATTTGTATGGCTTTCGGGTTGCTTAAACGGGAAGTTGGACATCGTGTCCAACTTCGGTTTGGAATTTCGGCGTGTCTTGCGGCGATCAGCTAAATGTTCAAATCATACCGTTCAAACGCCGACGCCTTTACTGACCAACGGGTTTGGGGCGTTCTTCAAGGACCGCTTGAACGGTTTTCAAACATGGTTTGAGCAGTTTGCCGAAGAACAGCGGTGTCGACCAGATCGGCGGCTTATTCCAAAACCTAGTGTCCAAACTACCGTTCCGATTGTTTTAGGAGTTCCCCGCACAAACCGTTGTGTTTCAAGGCGTTCCCGCCTAATCCCGTCCAATCCCGCCTAATCCCGTATATTCCAATACCTAGTGTCCAACTACAATAGCGGTTGTTTTTGAAGGCAATTCAAGAACGTGCGACGGGATTTTCGTCGCACACGTCACACGTTTCTCGACATACTTCACTTCGATGCTGCGCCTGCGGCTGTTGCGGGTTCCGGCCTGTCGGCTGTCAGTCGTAACACTGAGTATCCAAGTACAGCCGAGGCGAATGAGCCCATCAAGACCCCAAGCCGCACCTGATTGATCAGTTCCGGGTCGGAAAATGCAAGCGTTCCGATAAAAAGGCTCATGGTAAAGCCGACACCGGCAATACAGCCCGTTCCGTAGATTTGTATCCAGCGAACACCTGCAGGCAGTTTTGCAACGCCAATACTCACTGCAAGGAACGTAAGCAGGAAAATGGCGATCTGGTTGCCGAAGAACAGGCCAAGTGCGATGCCAAGCGGTACCGATGAAGTAAGATCGGCAATCGAAATCTGGGCCAGGGAAACGCCGGCATTTGCGAAAGCAAAAACCGGCAGGATCATGAAGGCGACCCAGGGATGCAATGAATGTTCAAGCTGGTGCAGGGGCGACGGTGCGTCCTCTGTAGTGCCCTTCATGGGGATCGCCAGGGCCGTGATTACTCCCGCCAAGGTTGCATGGACGCCTGATTTTAATACGCAAACCCAAATGAACAGGCCGATCAGCGCGTAAGGTGTGATGGATTTGACGCCGGAACGGTTTAGCGCAATCAGTGCAACGAAACCGGCGAACGAGAGGCCAAGCATCGCCACAGAAAGATTCTCGGTATAAAAAATCGCTATAATGGCAATTGCGCCGATGTCGTCAATAATCGCCAGGGCGAGAAGGAAAATCTTGAGGTTGACCGGGACGCGGTTACCCAAAAGAGCCAACACACCAAGGGCAAATGCGATATCGGTGGCAGATGGTATCGCCCAGCCGCGAATGGTTTCGGCATTGTCCCAATTGAAGAAGGAATAAATGATTGCAGGACCTGCCATACCACCAATTGCGGCAAGAAACGGAAATGATGCCTTGCTGAAACTTGAAAGTTCGCCCTGCAGGACCTCGCGTTTGATTTCAAGACCAACCAGAAAAAAGAAGATCGCCATCAGGCCATCATTGATCCAGAGCAGCAATGGCTTTGCGATTTCCAGATCGCCGATACGAACCTCGACAGGTGTTGTCAGCAATGCGGTATAGTAGGGCCCAAGTATGGAGTTGTTTGCCAACAGCGCCAAAGCGGCAGCCAGCATCAGGAAAATGCCTGCGGTGGTTTCAAGTTTCAGAAAGTCCTGAACGCGGTTAACAATTTTCGTCATTATTGTTTTCTTTATTCTCTGGAAGTTTCACCACAGACAAGCTTTGTGGGTTGAATCAGGTTCAGTTTTCCGGCGCGGTAGCCAAAACCATTTGACGCCAAGAACGGTCGAGATGGCAGTTTCGGATTGCAAGACCGAAAACAGGCACTTGTCAGGAACCAAAATCCATTTGCGACGTTCGTTATGCAGTGACCCTTCAGTTGCTTTTGGTGACGCAGCGAACAATCGTCAAACTCAATCCTGTCGTATTCGGTTTTCAGCAAGGGTTTTTTGTGTGGTCTGGCAATTGCCGGGGAAGCGGTGATCAGGGCTTGCTTCAGCATTTGCGACATCTTCGATTTTTCTTTCAGCAACAAAACCTGAACATGTGTCTTTTATACAATTTTGCCAATTTATCGGATCGACGAACTTGATAAGTTTTGTCTATCAAGTGGTCAGGTTATGACGGAAACTTCCTGCAGTTCGTTCTTGGCAAGATTACGTATCAAATCCGCGAAACGGTTAAACAGATCATGATGAACACTTTGCGCCCTCCAAGCCAGACCGATGTGGCGATAAAGGTGCATCTTGTCGAGCCGTACTGTAGCAATCTCGCCACGATCTCCGATTTCGGATCGTATATAAAGTGCTGGCAGGAAAGCAATGCCAACTCCCATACCCACCATCAGCCGAAGTGTGTCCAGGCTGGTGCCTTCGAAATCTCTCAAGGGAAAAGCTTTCATGTCCTCGCACAATTGCAGGATTTGGTCATGCAGATGGTGTCCCCGTTCCATGACAAGCACGTTCTGGCCTTCAAGCGCGGACGGCTTGATGGTCTTGGCGCGCGCAAATGGGTGATCTTTTGCGGTCGCAATGTGCAAAGGTTCGCGAAACAGCTGTGCAACATAAAGATCAGAGTGGTTGATTGGAAGTGGCGACACAATAAGGTCGTGCGCTCCCTCCTTTAACTGCATCTGCAATTCTTGCGGTTTCCCCTCACGCACATAGAGCTTCAGATCCGGATAATCGCTATGTAGGGTCGGTATAAGGTGTGGCAGCAGATAGGGTCCCAGCGTTGGGGGAACGCCAATCCGAATGGTGCCGTGGAAGCCGTGCTGGGACGAGGCTGCAAGGGTTTTGATGTCTTCGACTTGCGACAGGACAACCCTCGACCGTTCGACGATTTCACGTCCGAGAGGTGTCAGCATGATCCGGCCTGACTTGCGCTCAATCAGCGATGCGCCAAGCTGGCGTTCAAGTTCCTGAATTTGCAGGCTCAACGTCGGTTGCGTCACGTTCATGCGTTCTGCCGCGCGCCTGAAGTGCAGGTCCTGTGATAGGGCTACCAGGTAACCCAATTGTCGTAGTGTGGTCAAACCGGTTCTCCGGGTAGTCGGGGTATCACAAACCGGAATAGCGAAACCGATAGACAATTTCAATCGATGCGACATCGGAATTTGAATAACACCAATTGGCTTTGCTGTTCCTGTTGTTCTCCGGTATCGGCGTATGTCGCCGGGTCTGCTCAGGGAGCGTGGCGAACAAACAATTTGCTCGGTGTTTGAGGCGGGTAAAAAATCCCACACATTGACGTGATTACTGTTTACTGGTGGAGCACCCTGAAATCTCCTAACTCTTGTTACCAGAAGCGCGCACATTGATTGGAAGGTAAAGAAATGCAAAAGGGATTCGCCATCAAAACAGCCATGGCCGCAGGTATTTGGGCCAGTCTGACTTTCGGGGCATTTGCCGGACCGCAATATGTTGATGAAACCGGCTATGCGAGTTCAGGGTATGATGTGGTTGCGTTTCAATCATTGAAAAAGGGCGAAGCTGCCGTGCCCGGCAAGGCTTCGATCACCGCTGAATGGAATGGTTCGAAATGGGCGTTTGCCACTGAAGAAAACAAGCAGGCGTTTCTGGCCAATCCGGCCAAGTATGCGCCTGAGTACAATGGCCATTGCGCCTATGGCATTGCAAAAGGCGGCAAAGTGCCGGGCAACCCGAACCTTTGGGCCATTGTAGAGGGAAAGCTCTATTTCAACATCAATCCGCCTGTACAGGGTTTTTGGCAAGAAGACATTCCGGGTTTCATCAAAACGGCTGATACCAATTGGTCGGAAGCAGAGTCAAAGCCAGCTTCAACCAAGAGCTGGACGGCAATCGACAACAACAAGGGCACGTTCAAAACTGTTGGCCCGGTAGAATAGAATTGGTCTGTCGGCTGAAAACCTTCAGCCGCCATGTACCTTGAGTAGCAAGCGAATTTGACATCAAGGAGGTAATGAAATGTCAAACACAAGCAAGGCCTTTACAGCCGCCAGCATCGCCAGCGCAGTGACACTTGCTGTGGCTGTCTCGGGAACTTCGGTTTCTCCCGCACACGCTGCGGCAAAAGAAAAATGCTATGGTATTTCTCTTGCCGGACAGAATGATTGTGCCGCAGGACCGGGGACCACATGTGCGGGTACTTCGAAAGTCGATTATCAGGGCAATGCATGGACCCTGGTCCCGAAGGGTGATTGCATCAAGTTTGGTGCAGAAAACGCTGCAGCCGATTTCCAGCTTCCAGGTGATCGCAAAGGTTCGCTTGAGAAACTCGAACGCGATCTGCCCGCATAGACGAGTTGGTCGGCTTTTCCTCGCGGCCTGATGCGCCGCGAGGCTGACGCCGATCGCCAGTGATTTGACGCGATGGCAGAGCCTGAATCAGCTAATGGAAATGTGACCGGTTCGCAAAGACAACAGTGGGCCGATTGCAAGATTCCGGCTAAGTCCGGCGTTGGTCTGAAACCGCAGCACTATGACCAAATTCTGCGCGATTTACCCGATATCGGGTGGTTTGAGATCCATGCGGAAAACTACATGGGCCAAGGTGGCGCTCCCCACCGCTACCTTTCCAGGATACGCGAATGTTATCCAATCTCATTGCATGGCGTGGGCCTTTCCATTGGCGCGGCCCAACCGCTTGATCAAGACCACCTCAAACGTTTGAAACAAGTCAGTAAACGCTATGAACCGGGTCTGTTTTCAGAACATCTCGCATGGTCAACCCACAAGACAAGCTATTATCCGGACCTGCTTCCGGTTCCCTACAACCAGCAATCATTCGATCAGGTGTGTGACCACATAGATCAGGTTCAGGAGGCCATGGAATGCCAAATGCTGCTGGAAAACCCGTCGACCTATGTGGCATTTGAAACCAGCACCATGGATGAGACCGAGTTCATTTCCGGCGTTCTCAAGCGCACCGGCTGCGGCCTTCTGCTTGATGTAAACAATGTCTATATCTCCGCAAACAACCAAGCCTATGACCCCCGTGCGTATATTGATGCGCTTCCAATGGAAAATGTCGGGGAAATCCACCTTGCCGGACATGCGACTGACGCAGATGAGAACGGCGAGGTGTTGTTGATCGACACCCATGACCGTCAGGTGGCGGACCCGGTTTGGCTTCTTTACGAACATGCGCTGACACAATGCGGACCTGTACCGACCCTGATAGAGTGGGACAGCAATGTTCCGGATTGGCCAACGCTTTTTCATGAGGCAAGGGCCGCCGAAGAATTGCTTGAGAAACACCGGGTTTCGAGGTCGCTGGAGAGTGTCCATGTCTCCGCGTGACGAGGGCCTTCTTTGTGCACAAGAAGCGTTTTCGCGCGCGCTGCTTGAACCCGGCCTTGCGGTGCCGGAAGAGTTGAAGCAACTCCGTAATGCCACTTCCACCCAAACCGCTACCAAACGGTTTGATGTATATCGCAACAATGTCGTGACTACGCTGGTTGATGCGCTCAGGGAAAGTTTTCCCACAGTTCGCGCACTGGTGGGTGATGAGTTTTTTGCTGCGGTTTGCCGATCCTATCTGGATGTCGAATTGCCATCGACACCCGTGTTGTTTCAGTATGGGTATGGCTTTGGAGCCTTTCTTGACGGGTTTCCGCCGGTTAGGGACCGCGTTCCGTATCTGGGAGATGTTGCGCGTCTGGAATATGCCCGTTTGCAGGCTTACCATTCGCAAGATGCCGAGCCGCTGGGCATTGATACTCTTTCGCAGATTGACCCCGCGCTTGTTGCAAGGGTTCGCTTGGTCCCACATCCAAGCCTGGCTATTGTGAAATCAGACTTTCCGGTTGTTTCGCTTTATGGTGCCACCAACGGTTTGTTGGACGCCGATCAGGTTGACATGACCGTGGGAGAAACGGCACTCGTGATCCGGCCAGCTCTTGTAGTGAATACGGCTCTTCTGCCTGAGGACGGCGTTTCCTTTTTGGAAGCCCTGATCAAAGGTAACAGTCTTGCCCAAGCAGCAGAACTCGCAACACAGACATATGAAATGTTTGACCTGTCGATGCATCTTTCAAGCCTGTTTCAGGAAGGCGCGTTTATTTCCATTGAATTGAGTGATTGAGGAATATCATTATGCTAGCAACCATTTCCCGACTGCACACCAACGTTTTTAGCAGTTTGAACCGATGGACCGACGGATGGCTTCTCGGCCTTCTTGCACGTCTGGTTTTTGCGGGGACACTGCTTGTATACTTTCTCAATTCGGCGTTTACGAAGTTTGATGGCGGGCCATTTTCCATTTCTGATGCGGCTTATTTCCAGATTCTCCCACCTATCGTCGAGGCAGCCGGATTTGATGTTTCACAGGTATCGTTTTTTCCGTGGGGGCTGATTGTGCTTGCGGGTACTTATGGCGAGGTCATACTTCCGGTGTTGATTGTGTTGGGACTGTTTACCCGCATTGCTGCTTTGGGAATGACGGTATTTGTTATCGTGCAAAGCTATGTCGATATTGCGTTTCATGGCGTGGATGGCGAAACCATCGGAGCTTGGTTTGACAATATTTCGGGGGCGGTCATCATGGATCAACGGGCGTTCTGGTTGTTCGTCCTGGCCTTTCTGGTTCTCAAGGGTCCGGGGCTGGTTTCGCTCGACAGTGTTTTGGGAAGGCTGTTCGAAAACCGTTGATTTATTGATTGCAATGAATGTTGTTTGTCGAACCGGGTCAATCTTTCAAACACAACCGTGGCAGGGTTGATATGTTCCTACTGGCACGAAAGCAATGAAGCTGACCGCTTCAGGTTCCGTCGGTTGTTTCAGCAGAAGTGTTTTCCCTGATCGACATGTCGAGATAGTCCATAATCAATTGAAGTGAGCGGTCTTTGCCAGACAGATCGTGATTAAGTGCAAGCTGGATATAAAACCCGTCAATCATGGCGGCAATACCCGTTGCGGTATCGCGGGCAGCTGGCCCGATAATCTGCCTTAAGGCGGAAGTCAGGTTGGAAAGCAGTCGTGCATGGTAGATTTTCAACAAACGCCTGGTTGGAGCCGAAGCGTTTGCCTGAACATAAAAATTCAACCAGGCGCCAACAACTTCCTTGCGGAAATTGGCTTCCGAAAAACTGGCGTTAACGATTGCCTTCGCCCGTTCCATCGGGGTTTTTGCCTCTGCCAATGCATGGCGGACTTCATTTCCGTAAGTCGTCAGGATGTGGCGCATGGCAGCGATGAAGATGTCATCTTTGGTGCCAAGATAATGGTGGGCAAGACCGCTGGAGATGCCTGCTTTTTTGGCAATTTGGCTGACGGTTACATCAAGCGTTCCAACGCGACCGATCTCACTGATCGTCGCTTCAACGATCGCTTCCTTTCTGATTGCCATCATTCCCTGTTTTGGCATCAATGATCCATGTTATTGCTTCTTCGATCGACTCAGGCGACAGGCCTCAAAACTGACAAGGGCAAAAAAACCTTGCCTAGCCGACGGTTATCTGTTTTTGATTGACCAGTCAATTAACATGGGAGAGGCTTAGATGAAATTTTCGACCGCACTTACCGCAATCGCGATTTCTGCGATCAGCAGCCAGGCATTGGCGAATTGCGACAATGTTACATTTTCTGATGTCGGTTGGACCGACATTACAGCAACCACCGCAGCAACCACAACTGTGCTCAACGCCCTGGGCTACTCGACTGACATCAAGGTTCTTTCCGTTCCTGTAACGTATGTGTCTTTGGAAAAGGGTGATGTGGACGTTTTTCTGGGGAACTGGATGCCGACCATGGAAGCGGATATCGCCCCGTATCGGGAGAAAGGTACGGTTGATACGGTTCGCACAAACCTTGAGGGTGCCAAGTACACATTGGCAGTAAACAAGGTTGCTGCTGATCTGGGCATCAAGGATTTCGCGGATATCGCCAAGTTCAAGGATCAACTTGGGGCGAAGGTTTACGGAATTGAGCCGGGTAATGACGGCAACCGTCTGATTCAGAGCATGATCGATGACAATGCTTTTGAACTGAAGGGTTTTGAAGTTGCTGAAAGCTCTGAGCAGGGAATGTTGGCGCAAGTTGCGCGTGCGACAAAGAAATCTGAACCCATTGTGTTCCTTGGTTGGGAACCTCATCCTATGAACGCCAACTTTGAGATGAGCTACCTGACCGGCGGCGACGATTTTTTCGGTCCGAATTTGGGCGGTGCGACTGTGCACACAAACACCCGTGCAGGTTATGTCGATGAATGTAAGAACGTTGGCAAGCTCCTCGGTAATCTGGAGTTTTCACTGGCAATGGAAAACGAGATCATGGCATCCATTCTTGATGATGGTGAAGAAGCATCGGATGCAGCAAAAGCCTGGTTAAAGGCAAATCCTGACACCTACAAAGCCTGGTTGGACGGTGTGACAACCAAAGATGGCGGCGATGCTGTAGCTGCTATCGATTCTGCCCTGGGTAATTAGTCACTGGAACAGGTGCAAAAGTTCGGTAAGATACAGAACGCAACCTTGGCCATTGGTCAGGGTTGCCTTCTGCTTGATACTGATCCCGGGAAATAGGTTTGGAATTTCTCACCGAAAGCAAAATTCCTGTAGGAAAGACCGCCAAAGCCGCGTTCTCCTGGCTACAAGACAATGCTGGCTGGTTCTTTGACCTGCTGGCATTTGTCATGGAAGCCCTGATCGACGGGATTTTATGGTGTATGCAAACGCCGCATCCCCTGATCATTGTAGGCTTGTTTATTGGTGCCACATGGTTTCTGCAACGCAGCTGGAAAATTTGCCTGCTAGTTGCAATTGGTTTCCTTTTCATCATCAACCAGGGGTATTGGGAAGAGACGACGGAAAGTCTGACCCTGGTTCTGTCAGCGTGTCTGGTGTGCATGGTTGTTGGTGTTCCCATTGGAATTGCGGCCGCCCACAGACCAAGGCTTTATGCGATGATGAGCCCTGTCCTTGATCTCATGCAGACGCTTCCCACGTTTGTTTATCTTATCCCGGCAATCGTGTTTTTCGGAATTGGCATGGTTCCGGGGTTGATTGCGACGGTGATTTTCGTTGTGCCGGCACCCATTCGACTGACCCATCTGGGAGTAAGCTCCACACCAACCTCCCTGCTTGAAGCGGCAGACGCCTTCGGCAGCACTCCGCTGCAAAAGTTACTTAAAGTTGAGATGCCCTATGCCCTGCCGCAGATCATGACCGGGCTTAACCAGACGATCATGCTGTCGTTGTCCATGGTGGTAATTGCCGCTTTGGTAGGTGCTGACGGGCTTGGTGTACCGGTTGTCAGGGCGTTGAACCAGGTCAATACGGCGCTCGGTTTTGAAAGCGGGTTTGTGATTGTGGTGCTGGCGATCATCCTGGACCGGATGCTCCGCAAAAGGAATGCGCAATGAGCGCGGCAGTGGAATTCGACAATGTTTCGATCGTGTTCGGACAAGACCCGCAAGCGGCATTGCCGCTGATGGATGAGGGCTTGGAACGGGCCGCCATTCAAGGCAAAACCGGACAGGTACTTGGCGTCCACAATTGTTCGCTGACAATTGAGGAAGGCGAAATACTTGTATTAATGGGGTTGTCCGGATCGGGTAAATCGACTTTACTAAGAGCGGCCAATGGTCTCAACCCGGTGGTGCGCGGGCAAGTTCGAATTAACAATGGTCAGGAACTTGTCGACATCACCGGGATGACCGCTGGCCAACTTCGCACAATTCGCCAAGAACGCATCGCCATGGTTTTCCAGCAGTTTGGCCTGTTGCCATGGCGGACGGTCGCGGACAATGTCGGTTTTGGTCTTGAAGTGGCGGGGTTGCGACCGGAAATTGTCAAGGAACGCGTAAACAAGCAGCTTGAACTGGTAGGCCTTTCAGATTGGGCAGGACGTAATGTTGGAGACCTGTCCGGTGGAATGCAACAACGTGTCGGGTTGGCCAGGGCGTTTGCGACACAAGCACCAATTCTGTTAATGGACGAACCGTTTTCGGCGCTTGATCCACTCATTCGCAGCCATCTGCAGGATGAATTGCTTGAGCTTCAATCAAACCTGAAACGTACGATCATTTTTGTCAGCCACGATTTGGACGAAGCCTTCAAGCTTGGAGACCGGATTGCGATCATGGAAGGTGGGCGAATTGTGCAGTGTGGTACACCGCGCGAGATCTATTCCAATCCTGCAAGTCAGTATGTTGGCGACTTTGTTGATCACATGAATCCGCTCGGAGTGCTGACCGCTACCGATGTGATGGAAAAAGCCGCTTCAGGCGTGAAGAACACTGCAAGCGTTGATTGCGATGAACGGGTTTCTGCCGTGCTTGAGAAGCTTCGAAAGGCCGGTGCACCGCTTTCAGTTGTCAAGAACAAGAAGGTTGTCGGTCAGGTTTCTGAATCATCGGTGATTGCGAAGCTGGCCAAGCATTCCTGATCCTATTTTGTAATTGCCCCTGAAAGACATGCGTGCCATTTTACCGGATCATCTGGTCGGCCGCGAACGCGCTGTTAAGATCGGGTATGGGAGTTGGTTCAAGGTCGCGATTGCCTTTTGAAGAGTGGGAGTGACAAGTCTATGATTACCGCACCGCGAATTGACTGTCTGCAATATGCCAATTGGTCGGAGAAAATATTCCGGCAGTTGCGGGAGGGCGGATTGGATGCAATCCATGTAACCATCGCATATCACGAGAATTTTCGTGAAACCGTTCTAAACTTTGAACAGTGGAACCGCTGGTTTGAGCTGTATCCCGATCTGATCATGAAAGGGAAGTGGGCAAGTGACATTGATGTAGCCCGCGAAACCGGCAAAACCGCAGTGTTTTTTGGTTTTCAGAACCCATCACCCATTGAAGATGATATTGGTCTTGTTGAGATATTACATGATCTGGGTACCCGTTTCATGCAACTGACCTACAACAACCAATCGCTGCTTGCGGCTGGTTGTTATGAAGCCCAGGACAGTGGCATCACCCGAATGGGCAAACAGGTGATCGCGGAAATGAACCGGGTCGGTCTGGTTATTGACATGAGCCATTCCGCTGACCGGTCGACCATTGAAGCTGCCGACCTGTCACAAAGGCCAATTGCGATCACCCACGCCAACCCTCACGAATGGGCACCGGCACTGCGGAACAAGCGTGATGATGTCATCCGTGCGGTGACGCAAAATGGCGGGATGATGGGTTTTTCCGTCTATCCGCATCATTTAAAGGACAAGAGTGCTTGTTCGTTGCAGAGCTTTTGCGAAATGATTGCCCGAACAGCCGACAAATATGGCGTGGAGCATCTGGGAATTGGCAGCGACCTTTGCCAGGACCAGCCAGACAGTGTGGTGGAATGGATGCGGGTAGGGCGCTGGACCAAGCAGGTTGATTATGGTGAAGGCTCGGCCAGCAATCCAGGGTTCCCCAAGATGCCGGAATGGTTTGTTGACAATCGTGATTTCGGTAACCTTGAAGAGGGGCTGTCGGCTACGGGCATGAACAAACAAGAGGTGAGCGGTATCATGGGCGGAAATTGGTACCGTTTCTTTGCAGATAATTTCGGGGCGCAAACGCCATGAACAACCGTCCGAATGCCATAGGTCGCAGAGACCCTTCGCTCGTAATGCGCCTTGAGCGGTTGGGCTCTTTGCACCAGTGCCGCCTCAGTTTTATGCGCCAACTTACACGCCGGATGGCGAAAGAGGGTTGGGAGTTTTCAACCCCGGTTTTTGACATCAATCAAGCGGGTGTGGGTCATGCTGTTTATTGCGCTTGCGGGCCGGAACACACCTATTCGCTGGTTGCGTTTGCGCATGACCTTCCCGACGAACAGCGTTCGGACCGGGTGATTGCAGAAGCATGGGACGCCACATTTGTGTTGTTTGATGGTGTTCCGGACCATGACGACATTTCGCGACTTTCAAAAAATGTACCGCTGCAAGAGGCAGGCCGGATAAGCGAACGCGAATTGTCACTTTCACGCGCCAACCGTTCGGTCAGACTTTGGCGGCACGTCGTTGATCGCCTCGCTGGCGGTCTTCAGCCGGATCATGAGATGATTGACCAGGTCGGATATTTGATGCGCACGACAGCGGTCTATGGTTCGGGAAAGTTCGGTGCCTGCGACCGGGAGGCGATCGCCGATCGAGAGGAACTGCATTCACCGTTTCAGGTTGAGATGCTTTCCGTCTACCTGACACGGGCATTTGTAAGGGATCTGGTTCAACACTGTGCCGAGGCCAAGGGTGGCGATTGCTGTGTCAAAATGGATACGGATATTGCGCGCGCGCTTGGGATTGGCAATTCTACCGGGCTCGGAATGGCGCCCTATCTTGTCAATCATCCGGTGTTGTTAAACAACTGGATCATGGCGCGGGAAGAGGCCATTGCAAGGGTTCGTTCACTGGGTTCAGCCGAAGCAAGTGATGTTGAGTTGTTTTCCAGCATGATCCAACGTTGCCGTTTGATGGTCAAGGGTTGGCGGTCAGAGCATCCGCTACAACTTGAAAAGCTTGAGGCGTTGAAAAAGGACCTTGGGAAAGCAACGGCGTTTCTTGCAGCGACTGATCTGTCGAACCTTGATGAACCATGGAACCATCTTGCAAACTGGTGCGAAGCCAATCTGAGTGTGGAAGGTCAGGAGCTGGTGGCTTCGGTTATGCTTGAACCTTATGGTGAGCTGGTAGACGGGTTGTCACATTGTATGTCGGACGACAATGACAAGGCAGGTATTATAGACGGTTCCATGACCATCGAAACAGTCAGGGATTTGCTTGAGCAATCGTTCGGATGGGCGTTGGAGCTTGATTGGCAAGCGAAAAACAATTGTGCCAGGGCATGGTATGTCTCGGAAGAAAAACTGGAACCGCGTCTCGGCGAACGCTTTGATGAAAATATTGAAGCCTACGAGCAACCGCTGGCTCCGGCCAGGGACGCGGCAGTGGCGTATCATGCGATGGCAGGTTGGGACACCCAAAAACCGGTTGCCGAATTTTTGTTGCGGCACAGCGAACACAGGCACACAGTTCGAAGAGCCCAGATGCGCCTCATCGCGCCCTATGGCGAAATCCATGACAACACAATCTCGAAAGACATGCTTCCCATCGACATGTTACGGGCAAAACTCTCGTTTTTTGGGGCCACGGATTTTGACCCTCGGTCAGACCGTTGGGTACGGATTTGTATGTATGGCAGTGCTCCCTATCCTGAAGAACTGAGCCCGGAAAACTGCGATTTGTGGGTCTATCCCGAGGAAGCTTCATGACCTATTCGCTGAACGAGATTGAAGCTATGGCCAAGCGTGCCACGCGAGGGGCCGGTTATAGCTGGGGCCTTGCGGAAGATGCCGCCAAAGCGACAAGATGGCTGTGTTCACATGGCATTGACGGGGTTTCCGTTTTGGCGAAAACGCTCGAAAAAGGGTTTGCAACCGCGCCCGAAAAGCACCGGGTTGATGAC
Organism: Rhizobiaceae bacterium; assembly: GCA_965230715.1. Lineage (GTDB taxonomy): Bacteria > Pseudomonadota > Alphaproteobacteria > Rhizobiales > Rhizobiaceae > JAALLB01. Next base: position 1,056,531 of record CBDDLK010000001.1, read on the forward strand.
CCGCATGGAGTTTGGGAAGCAAGCGGTATTTTGTGCCCGATCATGACGGGTGCAACGCTTTCGGATTTCGGTTGGCTTTTGAACGAAGGCACGGTTACGATCCGAAACGTTGCGGCTCCGGCGCTTCTTCTTCCATATGCTGCAAACGCTTCGATTGCTTTGGAAGTTGCCCTTGAATTGAATTGTGATGGTGTGTCAGCCTGCATTGAGGGAACGCGCTTGGCGGGTTCCGGGACTTTTCCGGAACATGGCTCAACCGTTTTGGTATCAAGCTACGCGGATAACGTTGACGCGAGTGATACAGTTATGCGCGCCAAACCGGATATGACGGCTAAAGGCATTCTCGATGCTTTTGCCCACCGGACCTATGCACCTGCGAGCGAGGAATCCAGAATGCTTGGTGCCGGAGCGGGATTGTCTGATAATGATTGACAGGGAGTTGAAATGACAGGAACACGAATTCTAACGCTTAAGGAAATCGAAGATGTGTCGTTTCAAGCCTTGGTAGCTGCCGGGACATCGCCGGATAATGCGCGACCGCTGGCGATTGCAACAGCTGCAACCGAAGCCGACGGCGTCGCCAGCCACGGCATGGCATATATCCCGATTTATTGCGAGCATGTGAGATGTGGCAAGGTTGACGGTTACGCAACGCCGACAATGAACAGCCCCAAAGCATCTGTGATTACTGTGGATGCAGCGACCGGATTTGCGCATCCGGCAATCGAGCTTGGATTTGAAAGCCTGGTTCGGCTCGCGAGAGAACAGGGTATCGCGATCCTGGCCATTCGCAACAGCTACAATTGCGGGGTGTTGGGTTATCATACGTTCCGGCTTGCACAGTCCGGTCTGGTTGGACTTGGGTTTACAAATGCTCCCGCTTCGATTGCTCCGTCCGGTGGTTCGAAGCCTGTGGTCGGTACCAATCCTTTCTCGGTTGCGGTACCCGGTACGGATGGACAACCGTCTTTGCTGATTGATCAAAGTGCCAGCACCATTGCCAAGAGCGAGGTCATGAAACACGCGCGAGAAGGCAAAACAATCCCGATTGGTTGGGCGCTTGACCCTAACGGGAACCCGACAACAGACCCGGAAACTGGCCTGAAAGGTTCTATGGCACCATCGGGTGGTTACAAGGGGGTTGGGGTTGCCATCCTGACTGAGATTATGGCAGCAGCCCTGACGGGCGCGACGCTTGGCATTCACGCATCACCATTTTCCGGAACGGTTGGTGGTCCACCCAAAACCGGACAGTGCTTTATAGCCATTGACCCGTCGGTCACGTCGGGCGGTTTGTTTCCCGGACTTGTAGCTGAACTGGTTGACTCCATTCGCGGCCAGAACGGTGCACACCTGCCGGGAGACGGGCGACGCGAAAAGCGGACCGCAGCAAACCGCGATGGTGTTGCGGTAAGCGAAGCAACCCTTACAAAGGTTGAAGCGATTATAGCGTCTTAGCCGTCTGCCATCTCGATGTTGACACTCATTGATTTGCAGAAGCTTTTCAACGCGGCAACCTCGGCAGATCCGGGCTTGATGATCGTCGGGTTGGTGCCAATCAAAGCAACCGAAGCTTCAATGTGACCTTGCCAGTTCAGGATCGGGGCTGCGATTGCAGCCAGACCAGGAATAAAGTCTCCTGATACCCATGCATAACCATCGCTGCGAACCTTTTCGGCAAGCTCATCGGCATTGATTTCCGGATGCTCGGACTTCTCCTCGGCCAAGTGTTCCGAAATCAATTCATCGGGAGAATAGGCAAGAAACATCCGGCCCGATGCGGACGAGAGCAGCGGCAATGTTGATCCCAGACCCAATGTGGTGATTGGGTGATTTGCCGACCGTTCCCAGCGAATAACCGTCGCTCCCGCATTTCCCCACACGGACAGCAACGCCGTCAGGTTGGTTTGTGCGGCGATGCTTGAAAGCGCATCGGATGTGCTGTTGACAAGATCAATCCGCTTCATGGCTTCAAGCCCCAGTTCAAGAGCGCCGGCGCCGAGATCGTACTTGCCCGACCGCCCCGCTTGCTGAACCAGCCCTGCATTGACAAAACTCACAAGATAGCGGTGCACCTTGCTGGTAGGCATGTCCATTTGGCGAGCCAATTCGGTCAACGACACGGGGCCGTCGATTTGGGAAAGCGCCTTTAGCACACGCAAAGCGCTGTCGAGGGACTGAATTCCTAGCGATTCACTCATTCAAAAATCTATTAAACATTTCCGACGAACCGACAACAGGTTTAATGTTCATCTTGCTATTTCTGTTTCGCTTGTTTTTTTGCACCCTGTAACCCGTCAGGGCAAGCATGGTGCTGGCTTAGCCTACATCTGGCCCAGCCGAAGAGCAGTATGACCAAACGGGCGATTGGCTGTGATCAGACCAATACCTTAGGAACATCGCCGGGCTGCAATAGCCGAAGTCGACCCCAAGATTCTACGGCAGACAATCCTGTTAGTCGATTCTGTAATATAATAACAGTTTCGTATTGTGCAATTCTGCGATGTAGTAAATATTACATATGTGATTAAGAGGATAGAGACATGTCTGGTCCGGGCAAAGTGGAAATTGTCGGCGGTGGTCCTGGGGGGCTTTATTCAGCGATCTTGTTGAAACGATGTTTCCCCGATGCTTCGGTCAGGGTCACTGAGATGCTCCGACCTGGAAAGACGCAGGGTTTTGGTGTTGTGTTCTCGCATCCGGCGCTCGAATTCCTAAGAACCTATGACGCCGAAACCCATGAGCTTCTATTGCCTACCATGGAGCGTTGGCAGACCATGACCCTCAATCATCCCGAAGGGACTATTGTGATTGATGGTGTCGGTTTCGCGGCAATTGGCGGACAGGTACTGTTGCAGATATTACAGGACCATTCTGCGGCGCTTGGTGTTGAGCTTTGTTTTGGCAGACAGATTGAGGACGTTGATGAGCTGGCGGCGGACTTGATCATCGGGGCAGACGGGATCAATTCCCTCGTTCGCTCCAGCGATGCCCGGGCTTTTGGTTGTTCGATGAAAGAGATGAACAACCGATATGCTTGGTTCGGGACGCACAAGCGCTTCGATACGCTGATCCAATCATACATCAACCATCCAAAAGGGGCACTTGTTGCCCATCACTATCGCTATTCGCCGGAGATGAGTACTTTCATCGTCGAGCTTGAGAGCAGCGGCTTTGAAGGGCACGGCCTTGCGGACATGGATGAGCAGGAAAGTGCCGACTATTGCGCAGGTTTGTTCTCCGAGGTGTTGGACGGTGAAGCATTGGTTTGCAACAAATCCGCTTGGCAGCGGTTTTCCAAACTCTGGTGTCGAACGTGGACAAGCGGAAATCGTGCCTTGATAGGGGATGCGGTTCATGCGGCCCATTTTTCTATCGGGTCGGGTATTCGCCTTGCGATGGAAGATGCGTTTGCATTGGTAGCAGCGTTGAGGAACACCAATACTGTAGAACATGGGCTGGAACTCTATCAGAAAACACGCGTGCCGATTGCAGAGAAATTCGTGATAGCCGCCAGCGCTTCGAACAACTGGTATGAAACGTTCTCCACGCGTATGCAAACTACGGCCTTTGATTTTGCATACAATTATCTCACACACTCGGGGAGGGTCGATAATGCTAAGCTGCGCCAAATCGCACCTAAGTTCATGGCTCGCTATGATGCGCAACGACCTGCAGTCAGTGACCTTGCCGGTTGAAATGCCGGTTCAGAGGCAACCGGTTTTGAATGGGTGCGGAAACACGACATTTCGTCAGGACTGTGGGACAGCCTTTAACGAAAACCGCACATTATTTTGCCTTGAATGAAACCATGCCGCCGAATGGTTGAATCAGCGCAAAAGCTTCTCTACCCGAATACAGGACATGCCAACGGAATCGTGCAGGAATCTCAAAACCGCTAGCGTGAAAATCGAGCCCTGAAAAATTCCGTAATATGAAATGAATTGCATGATATGGAATATGCTGATAGTTTAATGTCCAATTATTGCACGGTCGGTGACTGCAGATGCCGTTCCAAAATTGCGAGTTTAGCAGGTAGTTTTATGCACTTTATGTTTCCTCCCAAACAACCCTCATCAGTTGCCGTCGTTAACACAGGCAAGCGAATTCCTGTGCGCCGGGTCTTGTGTGTTGGAAGAAACTACGCAGCGCACGCCCGTGAGATGGGCCAGGATCCTGACCGTGATCCACCCTTTTTCTTCTCAAAGCCTGCCGATGCTGTTGTCGACAGCGGCGTCGATATTGCCTATCCATCCTTGACTGAAAATCTTCACTATGAGGCGGAACTGGTTGTGGTTATCGGAAAACAGGGTGCTGATGTTACCGTGGAAAACAGTCTCGATCTGGTTTGGGGTTATTGCATCGGCAATGATCTCACCCGACGCGATCTTCAACTTGAAGCACGCGAAAAAGGTCGCCCGTGGGATATGGGCAAAGGTTTTGACAAGTCGGCTGTCATCGGGCCGGTTCACCCGGTGGAAGAAACCGGTCATCTCGACGGTGGTGCCATCAAGCTTGAAGTGAATGGCGTTGTTAAACAGGAGGCGGATTTGAAGGAGCTGATCTGGTCTGTGCCTGAAATTATCTCGATCTTGTCGCGTTATATTCGCCTTGAACCAGGCGACTTGATCATGACCGGAACGCCAGCCGGGGTGGGTCCGCTGACAGAAGGCGATGTTTGCGTCGTCTCGATTGACGGTCTGGGTTCGATATCAACAAAGATCGGACCAAGGGTATGACGTTCAAACTGCACAATTATTTTCGCTCTTCCACATCTGTGCGCTTAAGGGCAGCGCTGAACCTCAAAGGTTTGTCGTATGAGTATATTGCCTATTCCCTGCGCGACGGTGAACAAAGATCTCCCGAGTTTCTTCATAAAAACCCGCAAGGATTGGTTCCTACACTTGAAACCGGGGATGGCGTTTTTATCAGCCAATCTCTCGCGATTATCGAATGGCTGGACGAAACCTGTCCCGAGCCACCGCTGATGCCCGGCAATGCGCTTGGCAGGTCAAGGGTCAGGGCTCTCAGCTACATGATTGCCTGCGAGATTCATCCTCTCAATAATTTGCGCGTTTTGTTGCGCCTGCGCGACCAGTTTGATGCAGATGAGGCAGCACAAAAAGAGTGGTTTGTTCATTGGGTGAAAACCACATTTGATGCGTTGGAGGCGGAGTTGGCCTCCAATGAAGCTACAGGTGAGTATTGCCACGGGGATGCGCCAACCATGGCGGATATTTGCCTCTATGCTCAGGTTTGGAACAACAGGCGTTTCGGAATTACCCTGGATGACTGGCCGGTCATTTCTGCAGTTTTCGCCAAACTAGACCAGCTCAAAGCGTTCAACGATGCAGCACCGCCAAACCAGCCGGATGCCGTTTAGAGGTTGGCCGATGACCAACGGGGAGGTTTGTCATGGACGAAAATCTTGATCACGAAAACGTAGAGCACGCCATGCAACCGGAAGACTCAGCCGAGTTGCGTGCGCTGTACAAAGGGTTTGAGGAGGAAAGTCTGATCCCGCTGTGGACGCAGATTGGTGATCTGATGCCGGTACACCCCAAATCAAAAGCAGTTCCCCATGTCTGGAAATGGTCGAAGCTGTTGCCGCTGGCCGAAGCATCGGGCGAACTGGTCCCTGTTGGCCGCGGTGGCGAAAGGCGGGCGATCGGGCTTGCCAACCCCGGGTTGGCACCCAATGCCTATGTTTCGCCGACAATGTGGGCTGCGATCCAGTATCTGGGCCCACGTGAGACCGCTCCTGAACACCGTCATTCGCAAAACGCATTTCGGTTTGTGGTGGAAGGCGAAGGTGTGTGGACGGTTGTTGACGGTGACCCGGTTCGAATGTCGCGCGGGGATTTGTTGCTGACACCAGGCTGGCATTTTCATGGCCACCATAACAATACCGAAAAACCCATGGCCTGGATCGACGGGTTAGACATTCCGTTCAGCCAGCAAATGGATGTAGGGTTCTTCGAGTTCGGTTCCGACCGTGTGACAGATTATAAGACACCCAATTTCTCCCGTGGCGAAAGGTTGTGGTGTCATCCGGGCCTGCGACCCCTTTCGGGTTTGCAGGACACAGTGTCTTCACCGATAGGTGCCTATCGATGGGAGTTTACCGATCGTTCCCTGAACGAACAATTGCTTTTGGAAGATGAGGGATATCCGGCAACCATTGCGCCAGGACATGCCGCGATACGTTACGTCAATCCGACAACCGGCGGGGATGTGATGTCGACCATTCGTTGCGAGTTCCATCGCCTTCGCCCCGGAACCAAGACTGCAACCCGCAATGATGTTGGTTCCACGGTGTTCCAGGTGTTCGAAGGAAGCGGGGCAGTAGTACTTGACGGCGTTACCCACAAGCTCAACATCGGCGACATGTTTGTGGCGCCGTCCTGGGTGCCCTGGTCACTTGAAGCGGAGACAAGGTTTGACCTCTTCCGCTTTTCCGATGCGCCGATCATGGAGCGGCTTAATTTTATGCGGACCAAAGTTGAAACCTGACGCAGGACGTAAATTGTTTAGTCGAGTGCAGGCTCACGAAGCACTTTTCAGCAACAGGTCAGGGTATCCGTGCCATGAAGAAAAGTTCTTTCGCTAACCTTCTTTGGTGTGTCGTTTAAAAGGCCTTGAAAGTCAGCGTCGTCAATGTGCGCTCAATGCCATCTATGTCATGCAGGCTCTGATCAACGAAATGGCCGATGTCTTCGCCTTCTGGCAGGTAGTATTTTACCAGCAGATCGAATTCCCCACTGGTTGAATAGAGTGAAGAGTGTTTTTCGCGCAGGGCAATTTCGTCAGCAACTTTGTAGACCATTCCCACGCGACAACGAATTTGGACAAAAAAGGCTGGTGTCATTTCAGTTCATCCTTCTCTTAACCGAAAGCGTTGGATCTTGCCCGTACTGGTTTTAGGCAAGTCTGCGGTAAATACAATGCTTCTGGGGTACTTATAGGGTGCAATGGTAGCTTTGACGTGATCCTGCAACTGTTTGGTGGTGGTTTCGTCAGCGGCCATGCCTTCGGCAAGCACCACATGTGCCTGAACAATTTCACCACGTGCCTCATCTGCAGCGCCAATTACCGCGCATTCGCTTACCGCTTCGTGAGACAGCAGGGCAGCTTCCACTTCCGGTCCCGCGATGTTGTAGCCGGAGGACACGATGATATCGTCGTTTCTGGCAGCAAAGTGGAAATACCCTTCTTCATCCCGCACAAAGCTGTCTCCGGTAATGTTCCAACCATCCTGAACATATTCATCCTGACGTTCGCCACGAAGGTAGCGGCATCCCGTTGGACCACGAACGGCAAGCCTGCCAACTTCGCCGGGTTTGGCCTCGCTGCCATCGGCTGCCAGCACTTTTGCCTGATAGCCGAAACCGGGCTTGCCGGTACAGGCCGGTTTGTGGTCCTCAAAGCGGTTTGAAACAAAGATATGCAGCAACTCGGTTGCCCCGATGCCGTCGAGCATGGGTTTGCCGGTTTTCTTTTGCCATTCATCATAAATCGGGGCGGGAAGGGTTTCACCTGCCGAGACCGCCGCACGCAGGGATGACAAATCCGCGCCCTCGTCCATCGCCTGCAACATCACCCGATATGCCGTTGGCGCTGTAAAGCAAACGGTGGCTTTGTAGTTTTCGATGATCTTGATCAGATTCGGTGGCGTTGCGTTCTCAAGCAGCGTTGCAGCGGCACCAAAACGCAGCGGAAAAATTGCCAGTCCGCCAAGGCCAAATGTAAACGCCAATGGCGGCGACCCGACGAATACGTCCTCGTGAGTCACTCCCAACACCTCTTTGGCGTAACCGTCTGCGATGATCAGCAAGTCGCGGTGAAAGTGCATGGTTGCCTTGGGATCACCTGTCGAACCGCTGGTAAAGCCAAGCAGTGCAACATCGTCCTGCGCGGTATTGCAGGGTTCAAACATCACCGGTTTTTCAAGTGCCAACCTGTCCAGTTCTGCATCATGGTTTGAAGTACCGTCGAACCCTACAACCTTCTTCAAACATTTACTCTCGTTGGCACAAAGAACCATCTCTTCCATCAACCGACTGTCGCACAGGGCGAACTCGATTTCGGCCTTGGCGACATATTTTGCCAGTTCGCCAGCGCGCAGCATTGGCATGGTGTTGACAACGACCGCGCCAACCTTTGTGGCGGCAAGCCAACATGCCACCATTGCCGGATTGTTGGCGGAACGTATCAGCACACGGTTTCCCGTTTGAATTCCAACGTCGTCTACCATTGCGTGCGCCAGACGGTTGGTCCAGTCCGCCAGTTCCTTGTAGGTTCGCCGCCTGCCATTGCCGATCAGGGCCGTATGATCACCAAACCCCTTTTTCACCATCGCGTCGGTAAGCTCGTAACCGGCATTCAACCGTTCAGGGTAGTCAAATCCGTCCAACAACAAATCCGGCCAAGTGTTCATGGCAGGCAAATTGTCCCTTGCAAACGTGTCGCTGTGTCCGGAGGGAAGCAGGGCGTTTGTCATGGTTGCATCTTTCCACTACTTGCCAGGGTTTGCCGGGCAATTACGACTTTCTGGACATCAGTTGCCCCTTCATAGATGCGCAATGCACGAATTTCCCTGTACAGTTTTTCGACAATATTGCCGGACCGCACCCCTTCACCACCATGCAATTGCACGGCCTTGTCAATCACGGTTTGTGCTTGCTCAGTGGCAAACAGTTTTGCCATTGCCGCTTCGCGGGTCACCCGTGGGGCACCGCCATCACGGGTCCAGGCTGCGCGATAGACCAACAGGGCAGCGGCATCAATATCGACAGCCATGTCGGCGACATGGCCCTGCACCATTTGCAGGTCGGAAAGCGGAGCCCCCTGGATGCTTCGTGTGGTTATGCGCCCGATTGCCTCGTCAAGTGCGCGGCGCGCAAAGCCGAGGGCTGCGGCACCAACTGTGGAACGAAACACATCCAACACCGACATTGCAACCCGAAAGCCCTGACCTGGATCACCGATCAAGGCGCTTTTCGGCAATCGGGCATCGGTAAATCGCAAGGTTGCCAACGGGTGAGGCGCGATTGTATTGAGCCTTTCCGCTATCTCAAATCCCGGTGTATCGGCAGGCACTACAAATGCAGACAGTCCTTTGGCTCCCGGTTCTTCACCGGTACGGGCAAACAGCGTGTAAACGTCGGCTATTCCGCCATTGGATATCCAGGTTTTTTCGCCGTTGAGAATGTAATCATCGCCGTCCAGCGTGGCCGTCAGTTTCGATGCCGCAACATCGGACCCCGCCTCAGGTTCAGTGAGTGCGAAGGCGGAGATCGCCTTGCCACTTCTGGTCAGCGGGAGCCATTGTTCTTTTTGTTTGTCGGACCCGAACAGGGTAATTGCGCCTGTACCCAACCCCTGCATCGCGAAGGCAAAATCAGCAAGGCCATCATGACGGGCCAGCGTTTCGCGCGCCAGACACAGTGTTCGAACATCGAAGCTTCCATCTCCGCTTGAGGTTGGCTGCAAAACCCCGGCTTCTCCAAGTACCTTGACGAGTTGTCTGCAGGCATTGTCTGTATCGTTATGGTCGATCGACAAGCCGGATGCAGTTTGGGTCACATGCTGTTCCCATTGGCGATGAACATCGTCGAAAAACGGCCAGTTGAGATAGCTCCGGTCTGCCATCAGTCCCCCTCGAACACAGGACGTTCCTTCGCAACGAAGGCTTCGTAGGCACGGGTAAAGTCCCTGCCTTGCATACAGATGGCCTGGGCCTGTGCTTCTGCCTCAATCGCCTGTTCCAGGCTCATGGACCATTCCTGCGCCAACATGGTTTTTGTAATCGAATTTGCAAACGTCGGGCCTTTGACAATCCGTTGTGCCATATCCATTGCAGTGGTTTCGAGCGCATCGCGATCAGTCAACCTGTTGAAGAATCCCCAGCGTTCTCCTTCATCTGCTGTCATTGTTCTGCCTGTGAACAACAGTTCTGCTGCACGCCCCTGACCAATTATGCGTGGCAGAATTGCGCAGGCGCCCATATCGCAACCGGCAAGCCCGACCTTGTTGAACAAAAAGGCGGTCTTTGCTTCGGGTGTGGCAATCCGCATGTCCGAAGCCATCGCCATGATCGCCCCGGCGCCCGCACATACGCCATCGACGGCCGCGATAACGGGCTTGCCACAATTGTACATCGCCTTGACCAAATCACCGGTCATGCGGGTAAAGGCCAACAACTCTTTCATGTTCATTTTGGTGAGCGGACCAATGATGTCGTGCACGTCTCCGCCGGAGGAAAAATTCCCGCCATTGGGCAGTATCACCACGGCGTGTACTTCCTCGGAATATGGCAGGGCACGGAACCAGTCACGCAGCTCGGCGTAGCTTTCGAAAGTGAACGGATTTTTGCGTTCCGGCCTCTGATGCGAGATGGTTGCGATGCCGCCGGAAATCCGGCAGTCAAAGTGTTTTGGTTCAAACAGGTTCATCAAGCCTCTCCTCCAACAGGCAGTTTCCCAGCAGTCTGGTCAGCTCCTCTGCATCATCAGGTCCGATCCTGCCCAATAACTCGTTGATCCACAATTCATGCTCTGAAGCGAGATTTGTGAACACTTCGTGGCCTGCCTGTGTGAGACTGGCGAGATTGGCACGTCTGTCACCGGGTACAGAGACCCGTTGAACCAGCCCTTCCTCGGTCAATCGTTCGACAATGCCGGTGACGTTTCCGTTGGAAACCTTTAAGTACCGCGAAAGTTCACTCATCTTCAAGCCTTCCGGATGGCGGAACAATGCTGCGAGCACATCAAAGCGGGGCAGGGTGGTTTCGTGATCATCCCGAAGGCGGCGGCGTATCTGTGCTTCAATGTGATTGGTCGCCCTTAGCAGGGCAAGCCACAAGCGCAGGCGCGTTTTGGATTCAGGAGCTTTTGTCAAATCTCTCCTCCTGACACCGACAATGCGTGGCCATTAATCGATGCTGCTTCGGTGCTCGCCAGAAACCAGGCCGCGGCGGCAATTTCCTCGGGCTTGATCATTCGTCGTGCCGGATTTCCGGCAACCAGAATACTGGTTGCTTCTTCACGAGACAAACCCTTGCCCTGCATCAGGCCGGCGATTGCCGTCTCCGCCATTTCTGTTTCGGTGAATCCGGGACATATGGCGTTGCAGGTAATTCCCTTGGTGGCCACATCAAGAGCGATTGAACGAACCAGACCCAATACCCCATGCTTTGCCGCAACATAGGCCGGCACCATCGCATTGCCTTTGAGGGAAACGATGGACGCAAGGGCAATCAGTCGTCCACCAGATTGCATCTGCTGCAATGCAGCGCGAAACGTCAAAAAGGTTCCGGTCAGGTTTACCGCCAGTGTCTGGTTCCAGTCAGCCAGCGACATATCGGAAATCTTGCCGGCTTTCCCCATGCCGGCATTTGAAACAACCACATCAAATGGTTGTTTGAAAACTGCTTCCACCTGGCTTTCATCGGTTACGTCACAGGCAACGCATTGCATGTCAAACCCGTTGGCAGTTTCTTCAAGCGCATCCATTCTCCGTCCCACGATGGTCACTGAATCGTCGTTCTTGCAAAAATGTTGTGCGATTGATCGACCAATTCCAGACCCTCCGCCGGTTACGAGAACGCGCCTCATGCCTTTATCACCTCAGCTTCCCGATCTGCCAGTCGCCATAACTGGTCGCGCCCGGCAAGATATGGTTTTGGCCAATCGGTTGCGGCGCGGTCACCAATCTTGCCTGCTTCGCGCAAAGTCCAATAGGGATCGGCCAGATGTGGTCGGCCTACCGCAACAAGATCGGCGCGTCCTGCCATCAGTATGGAGTTGGCGTGGTCGGCCTCATAAATGTTGCCTACTGCCATTGTCTTCAGCCCAGCCTCGTTGCGGATACGGTCGGAAAAGGGTGTCTGGAACATGCGACCATAAACAGGCTCTGCGTCGACGGAAGTCTGTCCTGCTGACACATCGATCAGGTCGGCACCGGCCTGATCGAACATCTTGGCTATCGCGACCGCGTCGTCCGGTGTTATTCCTTCACTACCGAGCCAGTCATTTGCGGAAATCCGGACCGACATCGGTTTTTCATCCGGCCAGACTGCACGCATCGCCTTGAACACCTCCAATGGCCAACGCATCCGGTTTTCAAGGCTGCCTCCATATTCGTCAGTGCGAATGTTGGACAGCCGGAGAAATGAATGACGACACAAGATAACCATGGGCTGCATGGAGTTCTATCATGTCGAAACCTGCCCGGTCTGCCATCTGTGCCGAGGCGACAAATTCATCGCGGATCCTGTCCATTTCTTCTTTGGTGATTTCGCGCGGTGTTGCATTTCCTTGCGACCAGGCGATTGCCGAGGCGCTGACCAGTTCCCAATTGTTTTCAGGAAGCGGGGCATCCATCTGCTGCCAACCCAACTGGGTCGAACCCTTTCGCCCGGAATGGCCGATCTGACAACAGACCTTGGCATCGGTGTGTTCGTGTATGAAGTCCGTCAGCCGCTTCCAGGCGGCCTCGTGCGCAGGTTCATAAAGGCCCGGACAACCGGGTGTAATTCTGCCTTCGGGAGAGACACAGGTCATCTCGGTAAAAACCAGTCCTGCACCACCTTTGGCACGTTCTGCATAATGCACAAGGTGCCAGTCGGTCGGACTGCCATCGACAGCCTTGTATTGTGCCATCGGGGAGACCACAATCCGGCTTTTCAGTTCCATTTCACGTAACCTGAACGGAGCAAACATTGGTGGCCTTGCAGGCTCTCCGGAGGTTACTCCCGACTGTTTCATGAACCAGGTCTCCGCTGATTTCAGCCATTCCGGGTCGCGCTCGCGCAGGTTTTCATGACTGATACGCTGGGAACGTGTCAGCAGCGAATAGTTCAACTGAACCGGATCAAGATGAAGGTATCGTTCAACATCCTCGAACCATTCAAGGGAGTTTCTTGCGGCAGATTGGAGGCGCAGTACCTCAAGGCGGCGCTCTTCCTGATAGCGTTCGAACGCTATCTCAAGACTGTCTTCGGAGTTAATATAGTCTGCAAGAGCAATGGCAGACTCAAATGCCAGCTTGCTGCCGGACCCGATCGAAAAATGCGCAGTCGCGGCCGCATCTCCAAGCAGAACAACGTTATCGTAGCTCCATTTTTCGCACAGTACTCGCGGAAAACGAAGCCAGGCCGACCCCCTGATATGGTTCGCGTTGGTCATGAGCGAATGACCGCCCAGATGGTCCTTGAAAATCTCTTCGCAAACCGCGATCGACTCTTGCTGGGACATGTCGCCGAAGCCGAACGCCTCCCAGGTGGACTGGGAGCATTCCACGATGAACGTCGCTGTATCATCGTCAAACTGGTAACAGTGTGCCCAAACCCAGCCCTTGTCAGTTTGTTCGAAAATGAATGCGAAGGCATCCGCAAACTTCTGGTGGGTCCCGAGCCAGATAAACTGGCACAGACGTTCATCGATCTGCGCACCAAATTTGTCGGCATGAGTTATGCGGGTTTTGGAGTTCAAACCATCACAGGCAACCACAAGATCGTATTCTTGACGGTAGTCATCGGCGTCTGCGGCCTCTGTTTCAAACCTGATTTCGACATCAAGTTCCCGCGCCCGTTCCTGTAGTAACAAGAGAAGCTGTTTTCGGCCTATGCCGCAAAATCCATGGCCGGTTGAAACAATGCGCTGGCCACCGAAATGCAGGGCGATGTCGTCCCAATAAGCAAAGTGGTTCTTGATCAGTTCGGCGCTCTTCGCGTCATTTTCATAAAGATTATCCAGCGCTTCGTCTGACAGGACTACACCCCATCCAAAGGTGTCGTCCGGTTTGTTGCGCTCAATCACCACGACTTCGTGGGCGGGGTTACGCAGCTTCATGGAAATGGCGAAATACAAACCGCCAGGTCCGCCTCCCAAGCACACAATTTTCATTGGCCTCTCCTCATCCAATCAGTGCGGCAAGGAAAATGTTGCACAAGAAAAAAAATGTTTCAAGTATAAAATTTCAAGCTTAAACCATCTGGCTTACTCAAGCCTTTGCGATCCCTGCAGCGTGATCTGTACGCGACACGAATTCCCTGTTTTCCGTTTTTGTCTGGTTAAATGGCTCGCAGAAGTTTCAACGCGTCGCATTGGATACAACCGCATCTTTTTTGGCCTGTTCGCCATTGGCCTTCTTATGCGTTCTCAAGACCTTTGGTCGACAGCAGGCCGGTCTTTGGCATCAGCGAAAGCAGTTCTTTCGTGTAAGGGTGTTCCGGCTTGCTAAACAAAGTCTCGGCATCGGCAATTTCAACCAGTTTTCCGTTTTTCAGAACGCCGATGCGATCGCACATTTGGCGCACAACGGGCAGGTCGTGGCTAATGAACAACATGGTTAGTCCGAGGTGTTCTTGCAAATCCTTGAGAATATTCAGGATTTGCGCCTGTATGGATACGTCGAGCGCGCTGGTGGGCTCATCGCAAATCAGGAATTGCGGTTGGGTTGCCAGTGCGCGTGCAATGGCAATTCGCTGACGTTGACCACCGGAGAATTGATGCGGAAACTTCCTGCCGGCTTCCTTTCCGATCCCGAGCCATTCCAGCAGATCGGCAACGCGATCCTTGATTTGGTCTTTCGGAACAACACCAAGATGCAATGCGGGTTCGGCGATGATGTCTTCCACACGGTGGCGCGGATTGAGTGACGAGTATGGATCCTGGAAAATCATCTGGATTTTCCGGCGATACTCTTTCAGCGTTTCCGCGCTTGCCCCTGATACGATTTCACCATCGAATCTCACCTCGCCGCCATCCAGCCGGTACAGGCCGGAGATCATGCGGGCGATGGTGGACTTGCCTGATCCGCTTTCGCCGACCAAACCGAAGACCTCGCCCTGGCGAATTTCGAAGGAGACGCCGTCCACGGCAGTGAACATGACGTTTGCTGACGGGATGATCGAGCGTTTTTCGATGAATTTTTTCGTGATGTTGTTGACGCTGACCAGTGTCTTGCCTGTCAATTCCGGTTTCGGCCAACCGCTTGCAAGTTGGTCGATTGCGAAAGTTGTCTCGCGACCATCATAGGAAATCTGCGGAAAACGATGCAGCTTCTTTTCCGCTCTTGGCACTGCTGCGATCAGGCTCTTGGTATAATCATGTTGCGGATCGCCAAGAATTTGCTTTGTTGATCCGCTTTCAACCACCTTGCCACCATACATAACGGTAACAACATCGGTTGTTTCGGCAATCACACCCATGTCGTGGGTGATCAGGATCACGCCGACCTGCCGCTCTCTTGCAAGGTCCTTGATCAGTTCAAGCACCTGGGCCTGAATTGATACATCGAGTGCTGTTGTCGGCTCGTCTGCAATAATCACTTCCGGTTCCGAACAAAGGGCAAGCGCGATCACCACGCGCTGGCGCATACCGCCGGAAAACTGGTGGGGATACTGGTCGATACGCGTTTGCGGGTTGGGTATGCCAACACGGGTCAGCAATTCGATGGCCCGTGTTTGCGCTTCCTCGGCAGTCACCTGCAAATGGGCAGTGATCGTTTCCACCAACTGCTCACCGACCGTAAACAGCGGGTTGAGAGATGTCAGCGGATCCTGGAATATCATCGATATCTGCTTGCCGCGAATTGCGCCCATGGCTTTCTTGTCGATCCCGGAAATCTGCCCGCCGGAAAGGGAAACCGTTCCGTTTGTGATTTTGCCGGTCCCTTCCAGCAATCCCATAACTGCCGCACCAATTGTCGATTTTCCGGCGCCGCTTTCTCCGACCAGTCCGTGAATCTGGCCTGGTTCCACGGTCAGAGCTGCTTCCTTTACAGCGGTAAAGGGAATACCGCGCATTGAAAACTGTACCGTCAGGTTATCGATCGCGAGCAGGGTCATGGCAATAGTCCTTCTTCACCGGATATAGTCAGTTCCTCACGGCAGGTTTCCATGAACGCCTCGTTGTATTCCCAATGGGTCTTGGAAATTGTGCAAAGCTCCGGTAACGCGTCGAGTTCGCGTGTTGCAGGGGGTTTTAGCATGATCATCGCAATCTCGGGTTCAGCGCATCGCGCAGCCAGTCGCCCAACAAATTGGCAGACAGGGCAAGAGCGAGCAAGGCCATCGCCGGAAAGAACAATATCCACCATTCTCCGGAGAACAGATATCCCTGCCCGATGCGGATCAATGTACCAAGCGAAGGTTGTGTAGGAGGTGCACCGACGCCCAGAAACGACAGGGTGGCTTCGGCAATTATCGCGAGCGCCAGGGATATCGTCGCGATCACCAAGACCGGACTCAGTACGTTTGGCAAGATGTGGGTGAGCATGATCGGAAGCGGTTTTCGACCGATCAGCCTCGCTGCCTGAACATATTCCTTGCTTTTTTCAACCAACGTGGCACCGCGAACAACCCTTGCAAACTGCACCCATTCGGAAAGTCCGATTGAAAAAATCAAAACCCAAATGGCCATTTCATCGCGTTGGCCTACCGGTGTGAAACCCTTTGCAATACCAAAGACCAGCATCGCCACCATGATAGCCGGGAAGGTGAGCTGGATGTCGGCGATCCGCATGATTACCGTTTCCGTCCAACCGCCGATATAACCGGCAACAAGACCGAGGGTAACCCCCAGAACCATTGCGAAAAGGACTGCTGAAAACCCGACGAACAGCGAAATCCGCATACCATAAAGGATTGTTGAAAACACGTCGCGGCCCTGGTCATCGGTCCCGAACATAAAAGTGTCCCCGGTAAATGCGTTCGGTTCCATGGGTTTGGAAAACCCGTTCATGAGATTGAGTGTGGCCGGATCGAACGGGTTGTAAGGAGCAATCAGCGGCGCCAGAACCGCTGACAGGACGAGCACCGTGACGATTATGAAAGAAACCACAGCGACCGGCGAGCGGCAGAATTGCCACATGAAGTCAGATTGCCATGCTTTATGCAGCGCTTCCATCTAGGCCTCCTTGCCCGAATTGCTGCCTCGCAGTCGCGGATCAATCGCGAAATAAAGCAGATCGACAATCAGGTTAATCGATACGAATAGTACGGAAATCATCATCAGGTATGCCACCATTACCGGAATATCGACAAACTGGATCGAGTTGATGAACAACAACCCAACGCCCGGCCATTGAAACACGGTTTCGGTAATGATCGCGAAGGCTATGATCGCCCCCAGTTGCAGGCCCGTAATGGTGATCACCGGCACCAGTGTGTTTTTCAGGGCATGACGAAAGTTGATCACCCTTTCGCCAAGGCCCCTGGCCCGGGCAAAACGGATGTAGTCTTGCCGCAGCACTTCCAGCATCTCGCTACGAACCAGCCGCATGATCAGGGTCATCTGGTAAAGACCTAGTGTGATGGATGGCAGGATCAGGGCTTTCAACCCGCTAACTGTCAGAAACCCGGTTTTCCAAGCTCCCAGATCAACGGTTTCGCCGCGGCCGAAGCTGGGAAGCCATTTCAACTCAACGGCGAAGACATAAATCAGCAATATGCCGATCAGGAAGGTTGGCAGCGATACACCTATCAGGCTGGAAGACATGATGAGTTGTGACAGCCACCCGTCGCGCCGGATGGCGGTGTAGACGCCGAATACAATTCCGAAAAAGACTGCGAACAACGCAGATACTGCTGCCAACTCCAATGTTGCTGGCGCGCGCTCGACAATGATATCGGCGACCGGTCGTCCCTGGCGGTATGAAAGACCGAGATTGCCCTGAAACGCGTTTACAAGAAACTTGTAGTACTGCACGGGGAAGGGTTGGTCGAGCCCGAGTTGCTTGTTGAGCCTGTCGATGTCTTCTTGCGTTCGCTCCTGCGGAAGCATGTTTTCGACCGGGTCACCGACAAAGCTGAACATTGAGAACGCCACAAATCCAACCACAAGCAGAACAATAAATGATTGGAATACCCGCTGGGCAATGAAGGAAAACATCAGGCTGAACATCCCATGGATGGGTGATGGATACATTACAGGGCAGGAATGGTTTCATCCTGCCCTGAAATTGCGCAAACGAATTATTTCAATGTGAAATATTTCAGCTTTGGCTGGTCTTCCGGTTGAACCTCGGTGCCAACGCCCTCTTTCATTCCCCAGTTCAGCACCTGGTGGTGGACTGGCAGATAGAGAATGTCGCTTTGCACAGTGCTCCAAATCTCGCCAATCGTAGCGTTGCGTTTTTCAAGATCGGTTTCAGATGCAAGGCTAACTATCTTCGCATCAATGTCCGGATTGCTGTAACGGGTGCCGTTCCATGAGCCGTATTTTTCGCCCTTGGTGTGAACCAGGAAGTTGAAAATATACTCCGAGTCGAACGTTGGTACACCCCAACCAAGCATATAGAAGTCGGTTTTCAGCGTGTTGATCAACGGGAAGTGCTGTGCTTTTGGCAGTGCATCGAGGTTCACCTTGATGCCGATCTGCGCCAACATTCCTACCACAGCCTGACAGATTGCCTCATCGTTGATGTAGCGATCATTCGGGCAATTCAAAGTGATTGAGAAGCCATCAGCATACCCTGCATCAGCCATGAGTTTCTTGGCTTTTTCAAGGTCTGTTGCAGGAACAGCGTCAAGTTCCTTGGTCCAGCCATTAACGAATGGAGGCATGGCCACACCAGCCGGAATTGATTGGTCGCGCATTACGACTTTCTGGATCGCCTCGCGATTGATTGCAATGTTCATTGCCTCGCGAACAGCCTTTTCCGCGAACGGATTCTTGCCCTCCACATCATCGGTCGTAAGGTCATCATCACCCTGGTTCATGCCAAAGAAGATCACGCGGTTTTGCGGCGCCTTGATCACTTTCAGGCCATCAGCTTCTGCAACACGGCCCAGATCCTGCACCGGTACGTCCTGAATAAAGTCCACCTCGCCAGACAACAGTGCGGCAACCCGTGTGGCAGCGTTTTGAATCGGTGTGTATTCAACATCGGTGATTTCGAGCGGAAACTCGCCTTTGCCCCAATAGCCGTCAAATGCTTTCAAAACGGTTTTGGTATCAGCTTCGCGTGATACAACCATGTAGGGGCCGGTGCCGTTTGTATTGGATGAAGCAAATGTTTCTTCACCGCCTTCAAAGTCTTGCACCTTCGTGGCGTTGTTTGCCTCGGTCCAGGTTTTGTCCATGATGAACAAGTTGGTGAGGTTGCTCGGCATGATCGGATTTGGGCCGTCAGTCTCGACCTCAATTGTGTAATCGTCGACGGCACGTACTTCTTTTACCGATGCCATGAGTTCTTTCATGTCACTGTCAGGAGACATGGAACGGACCATTGAGAACACAACATCCTCAGCGGTCATGTCAGCGCCATCGTGGAATTTCACACCCTCACGGAGTTTGAAAACCCAGACGTTCGGATTGTCCGGACTTGGGGCCCACTCGGTAGCAAGTGCAGCCTCAAGCTTGCCTTCGGTGTCGCGCAAAATGAGTGGTTCGTAAATCTGGTGGGCAAGCGTATGAGTCGGACCCTCATTTTGAGCGTGGGGATCAAGCGTCAGGCTGTCGCCGGCACGGGCCCACTTGAAGGTTTCGGCGTACGCAAAGCTGCTGGCACCCATCATCAGGGTTGCAGTCAGCAATGTGATTACAGATTTCATGAAGTTTCTCCCATAACATAATACCAAGGGATCATATTTGCAGCAATTGCCGCGAAGGTCCAGAGCAAAAATATCATATAATTTTCAATGAGTTTGCCGATTCCAAACTATTCGTACAGCAATGTAAATGTGTTTTCGGAGTTGTTTCCTGCCCATTTTTGGGGAAAGGCCGGTTGAACCTTTCAATCTGCAAACAAAAGGTGCTGAACATTAACCAGGCGGGTTAACGTTAACAAACTTATAATGATTTTTCAGACGTCACTGCCCTAGATTTTTGTCATGAAGTTGTTATCGATTAAGCACCTGTTTTGCTTGGGACCAGAGCAGGAATGATGCGGTTGTTTGATACACACTTGATGGAGATCAGTGGTAATGACCGGTTCAATTTTTTTGGGTGCGACCTCCTATTCAGTGGGTGAGCAAGAAAATTCCGTTACCTTTACAATCGAAAGAACCGGGGACGTAAGCGGGCCGGTAACCGTCCAGTATGCCACCAATGCCGACAGTGCGTTGGCGGGAACCGATTTTGTCGATACCGATGGAAGCGTTACAATGGCAGCGGGTCAGGAACGGGCTACCGTCACCATTCCGATCCTTGACGACGATCTTGCGGAACCGACTGAAAAATTCAACATCTCCCTCATTACAATATCGAGCGGGACACTATTGTTTCCAAGAACCGCCAATGTCAGCATACTTGATGACGAAAACCTTGCCGTTGACCCTCAAAATCCGCCATTGGTCAGTGATTACGACGTCACGCTTGAAAACGTCATCACCGGTGTCGACAAACCGCTCAATATGGAATGGGTGCCGGGCAGCAACAGTCTGGCCTTTGTGGTGGAGTTTGATGGCAGGATCAAAATTGCCGATGTCACAGAAGGGCAGATTGTCTCCACCGCGCTCGATATTTCAGACAAGGTAAACTCCAATCGCGATGGTGGAATGCTGGACATTGCCCTGCATCCGGACTTTGAAACCAATCCGTATCTTTATGCATTCTATGTGGTCGATCCGGCCGATACTGCCGGAAAAACCGGCGGGGCAGGTCCCGATGGTGACGGAAACCGTTTTGCCTATGTGTCGCGCTTTACCGTAAATACCGATGGTCAGTACCCCGTTGTCGATCCCGACAGCGAGGTAGTTCTGGTAGGCAGCGGCGGGCAGACGCTTGATGACATCAGTGGCGGGGGTGCCCTGAACTATGCAGATACCGCCTACGCCGATGCAAGGGCTTCGGATGTTGATCCTGTGACCGGTGAGTATGTGCAGGACTACATCAAGATGGACAGCAGTTCACATGTTGGCGGTGCATTGGCATTTGGTCCCGATGGCAAGCTGTATATAGGGACTGGCGACGGGACTTCTTTTAATTACGCAGACCCGAAGACCGTATCAGTGCAATCGACAGATGCGCTGGCGGGCAAGATTTTGCGGGTCGATCCGCTTACTGGTAAGGGCCTTGAGGACAACCCGTTCTACAAGGTTGGCGATGATATCAATTCCAACAGTTCCAAAGTCTGGCAGTTGGGACTGCGCAACCCCTACGCCATGGCTTTTGCTGAAGACGGAGATTTGTTCATAAGCGAGACCGGCTGGTTTGGCTGGGAAGAGATCAACTCCGGCGAGGCCGGTGCCAATTTTGGCTGGCCCTGGTACGAGGGTGGGGACAATGGTGTCCTGGAACAAACCAACAGTTACAGGGATTTCGAAGAAGCCCAGACCTTCTATCAGGCAGTTGCGGATGGTGAGATTGAAGATTACCGCCGCGTATCGCGCGTTCTCTCACGATGCGAGCGATCCGGGGTATCAGTTTCAGGCAATTGTGGGCGGCAGCAGTGTCTACACCGGTGACAAGTACCCTGAAGTTTTCAAGGGAGACTATTTCTTCCATGACATAGTAAAAGACACTTTGTTTTCCGTCGATACCAACGACCGAACCCAACTTGAGTATCTGGGGAATGTGGGTGCTTCAAACCCGGTCGTGAACATGGTCCAGGGGCCGGACGGCTATCTGTATGCAATGGTGTTGAATGGCAGCATCAAGCGGCTGTTGATCAACGAGAAGGGCCCGGCAGAAAATACAGGACCCTATGTCGCCAATGCCATTTCAAAGAAAACTGCAATCATAAATGAGACATTCAACTTCGTTCTGCCGGAAGGAACCTTTCTGGACGATGACGGGGATGAACTTTCATTAACGGCATCCCTTTCCAATGGAGACGCGTTACCGGACTGGTTGACCTTTGATCCCGCTACGGGAACGTTTTCAGGAACACCGGCGGACGACAATGCGGAGCAATTGACCATTACAGTGGTTGCAACGGACGCTGATGGCCTTAAAACGTTTGAAACGTTCAATCTTATTGTTGCCCAGAAAAACGATGCTCCGGTTCTCGTGTCACCGGCCTTCAATCAGACTGCAGAAATCGGCGGTGCATTCGAATATGTCCTGCCGACAGGCATGTTTGTTGATGACGGGGAATTTACACTTGAAGCGTCCATGCATGACGGAGACGTGCTGCCCGATTGGTTGGTGTTTGATGGTCAGACGGGCAGCTTTTCCGGTACGCCACAATCGGGAGACGAAGGCAGGTTGATCATCAAGGTCACTGCAACCGACGCGTTTGGCGAACAGGTATACGACTACTTCATGATCAATGTTGAAGAAACTGAAAACGCCGCGCCAGTTGTGGAGTTGCCCCTGGTTGACCAGACCGTCGATGAGGAGACGGCTTTCAGCTACACATTCGATGCCAACAGTTTCACTGATCTCGACGGCGATGACTTAACCTATAGTGCAAGACTTGAAGGTGGTTCTGATATTCCTGACTGGCTGACATTCGAGGCCGATAGCCGCCGTTTTTCAGGCACACCCGATGACGCGGATGTCGGTCAGCTTGCGGTCGAAGTAACTGCAAGTGACCCGGGTGGGAAAAGTGTTACGGATGTGTTTGTCATCGCGGTCAATGGCGTCAATGACGCACCGCAACTTGCAACTCCGCTTATCGACAAGAGTGTTTCGACCGAAGAGCAGTTTGTGATTCCGGTTCCCGAAGAAACCTTTTCCGATGCCGATGATGACACGCTTGCCCTGTCAATAGAAATGGTGGACGGGTCTGCGGTCCCCTCGTGGATACAGTTCGGACCATCAGCAGGCGGGCAGTATGTTTTTTCCGGCAATCCGCCTGCGGGAACAAGCGGCAGTTTTGACATCAGGGTCATTGCTACCGATGCTGCCGGGTTGTTTGCCGATGACGAATTTACCATCACGATTGGAGAGGGAAATTCTCCCCCTGTCGTGGCGGCTCCGTTGGCGGATCAGACGGCGAAGGAAGATGAACCGTTCAGTTTTTCATTTGCGCCTGATGCGTTTGAAGATCCGGACCAGGACCTGCTTGATTATTATGCGTTTCTGGCCGACGGTTCCCAACTGCCGGACTGGCTGTCGTTTGATCCGGATACACGTACCTTTTCCGGAACGCCCGATGATGGTGATGTGGGAGAAATCGACATTGAAGTCACTGCGGTCGATCCAATCGGCGAACGCGTCAGCGATGTGTTCAGGCTTGTCATTGGTGGCACAAACGACGCACCTGTTGTGAGTATCCCGATCGCCGATCAGGATGCCAGAGAAGACACCGCTTTCTCGCTGATTTTGCCGGAAGGCACATTTACTGACGCGGATGACGAAACACTCGTTTTGACAGCGGCTCGGGTTGATGGTTCAGCACTTCCCTCATGGTTGTCGTTTGATGCTGACACACTTACGTTTTCCGGGACACCGCTTGAAGGCGATGGCGGTGAGTTTGAGGTGAGGGTTACCGCGACAGATGCGCTTGGTGCATCAGTATTCGAGGATTTCAAACTAAGTGTAGATGCGGTGAATGACGCGCCAGTGTTGGCGGACCCGATTGAAGACCAAAACGGTGAAACAGGGGCTGCTTTTTCATTCGCACTGCCACAAGGTGTCTTCACTGACTCCGATGATGAAAACCTGTCGCTGACCGTTTCGTTGTCAGATGGTTCACCGCTTCCCGGATGGCTGTCATTCGATGCCCAGACGCGAACCTTGAGCGGGACACCTGCCGAAAGCGATGTTGGTGAATTTGTCATCAAGGTTACTGCTACCGATGCGGGAGGGTTGACGGCAAGCGATGAGTTTGTGTTGTCCATCGGTGCAAGCAACTCCGGTGAGACGCTCTATAATGATATAGCAGGTTCTGTTCAGTTTCTGACAGGAACGACAGACAATGATGTGTTTGTGATTGACAGCAATTCCACAGATTTCGGTTGGGGACCGACAGAAGATGGTCAGGGAATTGTTGTCTGGTCCGATGCCGGGCCGGATTTGTTGTTCGGCTTTGAGGAATTGCGGTTCAACGACATATCCGTTTCATTGGTTCAGGCTGGCAGCGATTACAAAGACATACCGTTTGTTACCCAGCATCTTACCGGTTCAACCGGAAATGATACGTTTATCATCGAAGGCAATTCTTCTGATTACGGCTGGAACGAGACGCTCGACGGAGAAGGGATTGTTGTGTGGGGTGATACAGGGCATGACCTGCTCTACCAGTTTGAGAACATCGCGTTCGACGATGCAACGATTGTGCTGGCAGACACGCCGGCGGGATAACAGAACGCGTCAGTGAGTTGCTTTTGCAGGTGGTTTTCGCTCGTCTGTAACCTTGGGCAAGGGCTTCGGGTAGGGGTACAATTGATCCATTGGAGCCGATTTGCCATTGTCCTGAACGATGCGTACGTGGAAACGCCGCAACTGACGCGGTTCATCGACACCGCAGGAATGCGATATCATTTCCACTTCATGACGCATATTATGACAGTAATTGGCAACCTTCGTTGCCTTGTCTTTTGGGTCAAGGCCACGCTGCAAGCGTTTGTTGTGGGTGGTTATTCCAGTCGGGCAGGTATTTTTGTTGCATTTCAGCGACTGAATGCAGCCAAGCGAAAACAGAAAGCCACGGGCCGAGGTGACAACGTCTGTGCCAGCGGCGAACGCCCAAGCCACTTCCGAGGGAGTGATCAGTTTTCCCGAAGTGACAACGTGAATGCGCTCGCGCAATCCGTAGCGGATCAACAGGTCAACTACCAATGGCAGGGATTCCTTGACCGTTAGCCCCACATTGTCCATCAGCGGCATGGGCGCGGCACCTGTGCCGCCATCGCCACCATCGATCGCGATAAAATCCGGCGCACTTTCGATCCCGCGTTTGTGGATTTCCCGGCAAACTGTTTCCAACCAATCACAGGAACCAATAACGGATTTGAAACCCACCGGTTTGCCGCTCACATCGCGGATGTGATTGATCATGTCCAGCAGTTCTCCTGCATTTTCGATTTCGGGATGACGGTTGGGCGAAACCGAATCTGTTCCCACGGGTATTCCCCGGATTTCGGCTATTTCATTGGTGACCTTGGCGCCGGGCAACATTCCACCCTTACCGGGTTTGGCGCCCTGGCTGAGCTTGAGTTCAAACATCTTGATTTGCTCATTGGCTGCAAGTTCGCGCAGTTTTTCGTCGCTGAGCGTTCCGTCCTTGTGTCGCACCCCATACTTTGCAGTGCCGATTTGCGCCACAAGGTCGGCACCTCCCTGCAAATGATAGGGAGAAACGCCTCCTTCACCAGTATTGAGCCAGCAATTGGCAAGCTTTGCACCACGCGACAGTGCCTTTATCGCCGGTTTGGACAACGCACCGTAACTCATGCCTGATATGTTGAAGAACGAGATCGCTGAATAGGGCTCCCGCGCATATGGGCCAAAGATCAACGGTTTGGAATGCACCGCACCGTTGTCCAAAGCCGGAAATGGAGAATTCACAAAAATGGCAGTTCCTGGGTGGGTCAGTCTTTTGGTTGAGCCGAATGCAATAGTGTTTTCCTGTTTTCGGGTTGCCCGGTGCACCCATTCGCGCTCCGCCCGGTTGAACGGCATTTCTTCACGGTCCATGGCGAAAAAATACTGCCGGAAAAATTCGCCAAGTGTGGAAAACAGATACCTGAAACGCCCAAGCACCGGGTAGTTTCTTCGAATGGCATCATGGGTTTGCGCAATATCGAGAAAAAACATGATGATGACCGCAAGTACACCCAGACCCACCAAGAAGACAAACAGGGTTGTCAGCAGGTCCAATGGTCCGATGACCCAACTCGGTAGCATACTCATTGTGTTCTCCGTCGTTTGTGCGCAAGGCCCACTGGTTTGAACTAAGGTGCCTGCCGTGTTGGAATCTATGTATTTTAAATGGCCGAATCCATCAAATCCTGTCACAAACCCGTGTCGATTACATCTGCTACAGATTGCGGGACTTCTGACTTGCTGATAGCAAGGGCACCTTGCAGCGCGGATTTTGGTTGGATCGGTAACGGGACAAATGGGTGATATCGTTGATGGCATTGGCCAGGCGCTTGTTCTGGTTGGTTCAATGGACCGGGAATTGCTCGAGATTGTCTGGCTGTCGCTGAAGGTTACGGTACTGGCGGTTGTCATCGCCTCCATGCTCGCCATGCCATTTGGTGCTTGGCTTGCTGTCAGCCGTTTCAGGTTTCGCCGTTATGTGATTGCGGTTTTGAACGCGCTGATGGGTTTGCCGCCAGTTGTCGTGGGGTTGTTGGTCTATGTAATGCTGTCACGCTCCGGACCGTTCGGGGTATTCGGCCTTCTGTTTACACCAACGGCCATGATCATCGCACAGGTGATTATCATTACCCCGTTGATCGCATCGATTGCCCATCAAGCGGTTCGTGATCTTTGGGCAGAATATCATGATTTGCTTATTTCCATGAACACGTCTAAATGGCAACGCATCACAACACTGGTTTATGATGGTCGTCGGTCTTTGCTGACCGCCGGACTGGCCGGGTTTGGGCGCGCGATCGGCGAAGTTGGCGCCGTGATGATCGTTGGCGGAAACATTGATCATGTCACGAGGGTTCTCACCACTGCCATTGCCCTGGAGACAGGCAAGGGCGATTTTGCCCTGGCGCTTGCGCTCGGGTTTGTGTTGATAGCGTTGGCGATTGCCGTGAATCTTGCCATCCATACTTTGTCACGAACTGAACGCATGAGCAGGTGGTGATGCAAATCCTACCGGTGACGGTTTCAAATGTAACGGTTTCAAAAAAGGGGCAGCGACTTGTCGGGCCCTTGAACCTGACGATTGATACCAAAGGTTTTACCGTAATCATGGGACCAAACGGTTCTGGCAAGACAACCCTTTTGCGAACACTGCACGGATTGGAACGCCCTGCCAGCGGCACGGTGGAATGGCAATGCGACGCCAAAGCAGCTCGTACATACCAGTCGTTTGTATTCCAGAGCCCCATCATGCTTCGTCGCAATGTGGTGGAGAACCTTGTATACCCGCTCAAGCTCAGGAAAACACCGACGGCCAGTTGCAATAAAATTGCAGATGTCTGGCTGGATCGTATCAAGCTGCGGGAAAAGTCGAGTTTGCCCGCCCATTTTCTTTCCGGTGGCGAGCGACAGCGGTTGGCTCTGGCCCGCGCACTGGTGACCAAACCGCAGATTTTGTTTCTTGATGAACCCACAGCAAACCTGGATGGCGGTTCGACGAAGGAAATTGAAGGTTTGTTGCAGGAAGCAAGCCAGAATGGATTGCGTATTGTCATGACGACACATGATGTCGCGCAGGCAAGGCGTCTGGCGGACGAAGTTGTGTTTCTTTACAATGGGGAAATCATTGAAACCGGTAGCACGGATCAGGTCTTGGAAAACCCGAGATCTGCCAAAGTGCAGTCATTTGTCAGAGGAGACATTGTCGAATGAGGGTCCTGTCTGCCATCGTTTTTGCCTGTGCAACGGTTTTCCCTTCGGGCGTTTTGCTTGCCGCGGAATTGCGGTTGGCCGTTACAACATCGTTCAACAATTCCGGCCTGTCTGATGTGTTGTTGCCGCGCATAAAAGCCGATCTTGATCTGGATGTTCACCTGTTGGTGGTCGGTACCGGCCAGGCTTTGAAGCTGGGACGGGCTGGGGATGTGGACGCGGTATTGGTGCATTCCCGCAAAGCCGAGGATGAATTCGTCGCTAACGGTTATGCGACGCATCGCCGGGAGATCATGTACAATGATTTTGTGCTGATCGGACCATTACAAGATGCCGCCGGAATAGCGGATGCGGCATCGGCCAAAAACGCATTGAACAAGATCGCGGTTACCAAAGCAGCTTTTGTCAGCCGTGGAGATGATAGCGGAACGCACAAAAAAGAACTGTCGCTTTGGAGGTCCAGCGGTTTCGATCCGTCGAAGTTTTCTGCTGACTGGTACCGCGAAACCGGAAGCGGCATGGGGGCTGCGCTCAACACTGCCAGTGCAATGAATGCCTACATCATGTCGGATCGGGCAAGCTGGTTGAAGTTTGAAAACAAACGCGAGTTGAAACTGCTCTACTCAGGTGATCCGAAGTTGTTTAACCAATATGCATACCTTCCAGTCCATCCTGGAAAACATCCCCATGTCAAACACGAACTGGCGATGAAGCTGGAAAACTGGCTAACAGGCAAGGCTGGCCAGAAGCTGATTGGTGATTATCGCATTGACGGCAAGGTGCTTTTTGTTCCCAATGCAGAATAATCAAAAATCTTCCGTTGCGTAAGGTTAAATTCTATTATAGACCCAGTTGCATTCTGTTGTTCAGCCATGAAGGTTTATGATGAAGTATCTGCGAAGTATTTTTGTTTTTTGGGCAGTACTTGGGGTTTTGTCGGCATGTCAATCGTCCAAGAATACAAAGTTTCAGGATTCCGGCTTCCATATCACGAGTGTTGAAGTCACACTGCCAGCGCAACATGCAACCCACAAATCTTTGCAGTATTCCGAAGATTTCAAACCGATGCTTGATAATGTGCTCAGTCGTTATGCTACTGAATATAACGCAACCCGACCTGCAGCAAACAAAGCCTATACGCTTTTGGTAGATGTTGAGAAAGTGCATTTCAAGAACCCTCTTCAATCGCTTTTGATCGGTGACGGCAATTACGTTTCGGGGACTGCGAAACTCATTGACCCGTCGACCGGCCAGGGCGCACACGGCCAAACATTCAAATATCTGGATGCTGCATCGGTTGCGGTAAACGGGATTTCGGGTGCTGTCCTGTCTGTCGTGGTCAAAAAACAGGCCGCCGAAGCGACCCTTTCGAAGGGTGTGGCAAAAGCGGTGATGAAGAACATCTACCCGGAAATCAAGTTGCCGTCTTCTGCCAAGTCGCGCCTGAAGGGAAAAGCTGTTCTGCAACCGCCCACGACAGCCCTATCACCGCTGTCTGCAAGTCCGGTGGCTGTTCCGGAAACCGAAGATGCCGGGCCGGTTTTGGCAGGCAGCTAGCGGCGCCCCGGCCAGATTTGCTGCAGCTGTGCAACAAATCGTCATGATCCCTGCGGCTTTGTGTTCATTACGGATTATTTTTGCTTGAATCCAAATGGTTTGCCGTATATCAGAGCGTCCATTCAAAATCTGTTATCACTGTAATATCCGGATAAAGAACATGGCAAAAGAGAAGTTTGAGCGCAATAAGCCTCACTGTAACATTGGCACGATTGGTCACGTTGACCACGGCAAGACGACGTTGACTGCTGCGATCACCAAGTATTTTGGTGACTTCAAGGCCTATGACCAGATTGACGGTGCGCCGGAAGAGCGCGCGCGTGGTATTACCATTTCGACGGCTCACGTTGAGTATGAGACAGAGAACCGCCACTATGCGCATGTGGATTGCCCAGGTCACGCGGACTATGTGAAGAACATGATCACCGGTGCTGCGCAGATGGACGGTGCGATTTTGGTTTGTTCTGCAGCCGATGGCCCGATGCCCCAGACCCGCGAGCACATTCTTTTGGCCCGCCAGGTTGGTGTTCCTGCGATCGTTGTGTTCCTCAACAAGGTTGACCAGGTTGACGATGAAGAGCTGCTTGAGCTGGTTGAGATGGAAGTACGCGAACTTCTGGACACCTATGAGTTTCCTGGCGACGACACTCCGATCATCAAGGGTTCTGCGCTTGCTGCGATGGAAGGCCGTGACCCCGAGATCGGCGAGAACGCGATCCGCGAGTTGATGGAGAATGTTGATTCCTACATTCCCCAGCCTGACCGTCCGGTTGACCAGCCTTTCCTGATGCCGATTGAGGATGTTTTCTCGATTTCCGGTCGTGGTACGGTTGTTACGGGCCGTGTTGAGCGTGGCGTGATCAATGTGGGTGACGAGATTGAGATCATCGGCATCAAGGACACCCAGAAGACGACTTGTACGGGTGTTGAGATGTTCCGCAAGCTGCTGGACAGCGGTGAGGCCGGCGACAACATTGGTGCCCTGATCCGTGGTATTGACCGCGACCAGGTTGAGCGTGGTCAGGTTCTGGCGAAGCCCGGTTCTGTAACCCCGCACACCAAGTTCAAGGCGGAAGCTTATATTCTGACCAAGGACGAGGGTGGCCGTCACACGCCGTTCTTCACCAATTACCGTCCCCAGTTTTACTTCCGTACGACTGACGTGACCGGTGTTTGCCAATTGCCTGCTGGCACCGAGATGGTGATGCCTGGCGACAATGTGGAGATGGAAGTCGAGCTGATCGTGCCGATTGCGATGGAAGAGCGTCTGCGCTTTGCGATCCGCGAGGGTGGCCGTACCGTCGGCGCCGGCATCGTATCGGCCATTATTGAGTAGTCTTCTGCTCCACTGATATTTCGGAAGCCGTCGGTATGACCGACGGCTTTTTCGTTTGTGAACACACGCAGACGTGTGCTTCACGCGGTGCTGCAGGCTGCGTCATCCCGGTTGCTGTGCAAACCGGGATCCAGTTCCGTAAAAAGCGTGTCATCACTTTGGCAAAGAGTTTCTTGAACCTGCATCTGGTTTGAATATATGCTTGTGACAGCCGATGGAGGGCGAAATGAACAAAGCATAACACCCTGGAACCTGTTTTTCTCTTAGTTCAAGGAGCATGTTATGCCTTTTCCAAGCCCTGAAACTCGCCATCCGCTGGTTATGCCGGATGGCCAGCCTCATAAATCGACGGTTTTTCTCTCTGCTGCAATCGATCACCCGCGTTGGATGGTCGGAGACTATTCCTATGCATCGGCCCACGAACCGCCCGATGACTGGGCGATGAATCTTTCACCTTATCTCTACCCGCAAAGTCCGGAGTTGCTGAAAATCGGAAAATTCGTGCAGATTGCAGATGGCGTGAAATTCATTACAGCCTCAGCAAATCATCGTTACGATGGAATTTCGAGCTATCCATTCGCGATTTTTGACGGAATGGACGGGTCGCGCCCGTCGCTGCCGGACGGACCTTACCCGGACACGATCATCGGCAACGATGTGTGGATCGGTCAAGGTGCGCGTATCCTGCCGGGTTGCGTGATCGGTTCCGGCGTCATCATTGGTGCTGGTGCTGTGGTGGGCGGAAACATCCCCGATTATGCCGTCATTGTGGGCAATCCCGGTGAGATTGTCCGGATGCGTTTTGAAAAAACAACCATTTCGAGCCTGTTGGATTGTTCCTGGTGGGACTGGCCGATTGATGCAATTCTTGCCAATGAAACGGCAATCTGTGGTGCAGATATTGATCTGCTGGCAAAAGCGGACCGGTAGATGACCGTCACATGCAGGCGGAATACGGTCTTGATCTTGGAGTATGAATCTCCAATATCTGCGCCATGTATGCGATGGTATTGATTTTCTGGAAAGCGATAGAGAGCCTTGTTTATGACGGGGGGCTGGCGAATGCCGGAAACCTTGCGCTTTCGTTGTTGCTGTCGCTGTTCCCGTTCATGATTTTGCTGGCGGCGATCCTCAACTTCTGGGGTGAGCCGGAGCTTCTGGCACAAATCCTCACTCTTGTATTTGATCACTGGCCAGCGGGCAGTGCGCAACCTATTGCCGAACAGATGAAAGTGGTGCTGGAACAGGCCAGGGGGCAATTGCTAACCATCGGAAACCTCATCGCGCTGGTGCTGGCCACCAATGGCATCGAAAGCGCGCGGGACGGTTTGAACCGTGCCTACGGCTTTACCGAGACACGCAACTATCTGTGGCGGCGGGTTCAGGGAACCGGCTTTATAGTGGGCGCAGTTGTTGCACTGATTGTTTCGGCCATCATTCTGGTGGGAACCCCCGTGGCATGGCAGTTTCTTGTCACCCGTCTTGACTGGTTGGCGGCATTCGGGTTTTCGGTTGGTCTTGTGCAATACGGAGTGGCATTCTTCCTGCTGTGGTTCGCCCTTTTCAGCTTTCACTATTTTCTTCCCGACGGAGGGTTGAAGTTCGGGGATGTAATCTGGGGCATCCTGGTTTCCATCGCGGGTATTATTATAGGTTCGGCAGGATTTGCCTATTATCTGAAAAATTTCGCCAACTACACAAATTTGTACGCCGGGCTTGCCGGTGTCATGATTGCGATTGTCTATTTGTACTATCTGTCGGTTCTGATCCTGTTCGGCGCTGAATTCAATGCAGCGCTGCGCAAGTGGCGGGCGGGGAAGTTGGGTTGGAAGTAGCTTGAGGCTTCCGCTGACCGTTTGCCAATCGCTACTGGTTGGGGCCAAATTCGCGAAATGGTAATGGCAGGGGCAGCAGGATTCGAACCCGCGACCTACGGTTTTGGAGACCGTCGCTCTACCAACTGAGCTATACCCCTTCAGGCAAATGCCGTCAGACATGCCTTACTAAGTCGCCCTTGCCGGTTTTTCAAGCACAAAGTCTTGTTTGGTTGTTTTGTCGAAAGCAACAACGCGTGGGTTTCCATTCCTTTATTGACCAGGGGGTAGGGACTTGTAGATTTGCGTTTCATAGCGCACCAGAATCAGCGCGTTGGCGCAGTCGGAAGCACAACTGTTTCGGTGCTTAGGTTGGCTGGCGCAGGTTGGGTCGCTGTATTTTCCAACATTCCCTTGCCAACCCGTTTAGCCTCCTGTAACACTTTGCAGATGAACATTTTCGCAGTCCTTTGCTCACTCCTTCTCCTCGCACTTAGCGGCGATCGTCGGGCTTGTGGCTAAGAGGGCACCCGGCGGTCGAACCCGCCGCGAGGTTTCTGCTCTCAAACTTTCATAAAACTCCAATTTTCTGATAGCAATTTCACAAAGTGTGATTCGTGCTCAAACAATTGAAACGGAACAAGACGATGAGCGAACAGAACATGTCCTCAATCATGCCAGCAGCACAAGAAAAATACCAAGCCTATCAACAGGTTGATCTTTCTGACCGTACATGGCCCGCAAAAACCATTACCGAGGCCCCGGTTTGGTGCTCGGTTGATCTACGCGACGGCAACCAGGCCCTTATTGATCCGATGGGACAGGACCGAAAGGAGCGCATGTTCAAGCTGCTGCTCGACATGAAGTTCAAGGAAATCGAGATTGGGTTTCCGTCTGCATCGCAAACAGATTTTGACTTCGCCCGCTGGTGCATCGAACAGGGCAATGTGCCAAACGATGTTTCGCTGCAGGTGTTGGTACAGTGTCGCCCCGAACTCATTACCAGAACCTTTGAGGCTTTGGACGGGGCGCATAATCCCATTGTGCATTTCTACAACTCGACGTCAGAACTGCAACGCCGTGTGGTGTTTGGCCTTGACCGGGCAGGCATTCAGCAGATTGCAGTTGATGCTGCCAGGATGATCCGGGACATGGCTGAAGATGCAGGCGGCGGGTATCGTTTCCAATATTCGCCGGAGAGCTTTACCGGTACTGAACTCGATTTCGCACTTGATATCTGCAACGCCGTGACAGAGGTGATCCAACCCACCCCTGAAAACAAGCTGATCATCAACCTGCCGGCAACCGTTGAAATGTCGACGCCGAACATCTATGCCGACCAGATTGAATGGATGAGCCGCAATCTCGACAAACGCGACAGCATTGTCCTTTCCCTGCACCCACACAACGACCGGGGAACGGGCATTGCGGCGACCGAAATGGGTTTGATGGCCGGTGCCGACCGGGTCGAGGGCACCCTGTTCGGAAATGGCGAACGTACGGGAAATGTGGATGTCGTAACCCTTGCGCTGAACATGTTTACCCAAGGCGTTGATCCGATGATTGACTGCTCGGATATTCCGCGCATGAAGGATGTATACGAATACTCCAACCAGTTGCGCATCCCGGAACGTCATCCGTATGTGGGCGAGTTGGTTTACACTGCATTTTCCGGCTCGCACCAGGACGCAATCAACAAGGGAATGAAAGCGATTGAAACTGCCAACACGCCGTTGTGGGAAGTGCCATATCTGCCGATTGACCCGGAAGATGTGGGTCGCACTTATGAAGCGATCATCCGCATCAACTCACAGTCGGGCAAAGGCGGAATAGCCTATATCATGGCGCAAGACTATGGCATCAACCTGCCGCGCAACATGCAGGTTGAGATGCGCGAACTGGTTCAGCGGATTACTGATGAGGAAGGCAAGGAATTGCCCTCGGCGCGTATCCATGAGGTATTCCTTGATGAGTATGTCACCCAGAAAAACGGGCGTTTCAAATATCTCGATCACACCACTGTTCCCGCCGGGGAGCATGGTTCAGGGCTGCGCAACATCGAGGCTAAAGTCACCGACAATGGTCAGGAAATCGTTATTCATGGTGAAGGCACCGGGCCGATAGACAGTTTTGTGGATGCGCTGTCAAAACACTCAGGATTGGAGTTTTCCGTTGCCGATTACTCTGAACATTCGCTTCATTCCGGTTCGGATGCTTCCGCAATCTGCTACATGGAAATCAAGTGTGGCGAGCGTACGTCCTTTGGTGTCGGGATCAACTCCAACATTGTTGCAGCCTCGCTCGAGGCGCTTGCCAGCGCGGTGAACCGGTTGCAAAAATAACACACTCGGCAATCACTTTTTCGCAAGCAGGCGCAAAGCCGGGACGGGCTCGTTCCGGCTTGTTTTAATTTTGAATCAAATTGTGTAGTGAAATCAACTGCTCAACGGAAACGCCACATAATGGCGTTCCATAATTCGGCCAGTTAAAAAGTTTGCCATTGTTTATTGCAGATACTTCCTTTGCGGCAGGTTATGAGGTAAACAGAATCAGGCACTTTACATTTTGGATTCGTATGTCGTTTTCACGCAGAACATTTCTGACGGGTGGTTTGGCTTTGGCATTTGTGCCGATGGCTTCTCGCTATGCGCAGGCTATCGGTGTATCTGAATATGTCGGCAAGAAGGCCTTCAGGTGGAATGGTGCACTTATAGATACCTGGTCGCTGCGCAGGTATTACCGCGGAAACCGCGGCAGGGGGATCTGGACATCCAGCCAGGGCCTCAATGCGCGTGGCAAGGAGCTGGTCAAGGTACTAAAAGCATCCGGTGTTGATGCGCTTGAGCCTAACAAGTATCTTGGGCATCTGCCGAAAGACATCCAGAAACTGACAGGTGAGCAGCTTGCCAAAGCTGAGTTATATCTCAGCCAATCGTTTTGGCGTTACATTGCAGACCTTTCCTCAGGCCTGACACGGCCGGAAAAAGTGGACCCGGAAATCATTGTATCGCGCGGTAAACCCAGTGTTGACAAATGGCTTGAACTGGCAGCAAAGCGGGGCCCCGAATATGTGTCTGACGCCATGCGTCCGGCCCATCCGCAATATGCAGCGTTGCGTAGCAAGTTGAAGTCGGCCAAAGGCAACATGCGCAACAAGATTGCGGTGAATATGGAGCGTTGGCGCTGGTTGCCCAACGCGCTTGGCAAGCGTTACGTGATGGTCAATCAGGCGTCTTTTGAGATGATGATCAAGGAAAACCACAAAGTGGTTGACCGTCGCAAGGTGATTGTTGGCAAACCAAGTTTCCGTACGCCAATGTTCAGCCACAAGATGGAATATGTCGAGTTCAACCCGACCTGGACAGTGCCTGAATCAATTGCGGTGAAAGATTTTCTGCCAAGGTTGAGGCAGGACCGGTCGTATTTGAAACGCAATGGCTATCGTCTTTATGATGGTTGGGGCGAAGATGCCAAGGAAATCGATGCCAAGGATGTGAACTGGCACAAGATCAGCCGAAGCGATTTCCCATATCGGATTGTGCAAAATCCCGGCAAGAAAAACGCACTTGGAAAGGTCAAGTTCCTGTTTCCAAACAGCCTTGACATCTATTTGCACGATACCCCCGCCAAGAAGCTGTTCAATTCAAAGCGGCGCGCCTACTCACATGGCTGTATCCGCGTTTACAAGCCCCTGGAATTTGCCACGAAACTGTTTGGCGAACGACGGTTGAACGAAAGCAAGATTAACAAGCTTCTGGCGAAGGAAGATACACAACGGGTAAATCTTCCGCGTCCGGTACCGATCCATTTGGCCTATTTCACCCTTTGGATCGAAAATGGCAAGGTCAAGCAGTTTGAAGACGTTTACGGGCGTGACAAACTCGTTTACCGCCTTCTTGCCGCCTGATCGATCTGTGTTGCGGGCAGCTTCAAACCGCCTGAAAATCCGATAACAAGAAAAAAGAACTTGCAAAAACCTGCGCAAGGCCCGATTTTTTGGTTAACAAACAGTTTCGGGTTTAAATCATGGCGAAGAAAATAGAGTGGGAAGCCGACGAGCTTGAGAGCAAGATCCATGATCTTGCCGAATCCATGAAGCGTGTCCGTACGGCCCAGGCCGAACGCGACGATGTTGTCGTGGACATGAAAAACGCAAAGCTCAGCCGGTTGGAACTTTTGGCAGGGGATCTGGCAGAAGTTGTCAAGGCTGTTCCCGCTGGCCATGACCTGTTTGAGTTTGGCATCAGCAAGGGCCAGACACCAAGGTTTTGGGTGGATGTGACATCGTTTGTGCGACTGGTTGGCGATGGCCGGGAGTATGAGTTTGTCAAGGATACTTATGCTGGGCGAGTGGTGCTCGGCAGGTCCGCTGATCGTGGTGTGATGGGCAAACATGTTTCGGACTATGTGGCCGAGCGAATTCTGGAACGTGAGCGGGTTATTGAAGGTGAATGGGTAGCCGCCCGGTCATTGACCGAGGTTGACGAACAAAAAGAACCGCAAATTGCAGTTACAGAAAACAGTTCAGAGAACCCGTCCGTGATCCCAACGGCCCTGTTCTGGTTTATTGTAGGTTTGCTGTTGAGTTTTGCGACCCTGTTGGCTCTAGCTGCGAATAACGGGCTGCAACCGTTCATTGCGTGGCTGAACGCGTTGGTCGGGTCAAACTAGGCGAATATTCCGGGCTTGGTTTTGTTTTATTTGCCGGGTTTGTGCTCAAAGAAGCCGCTCTTCAATCAATTCAACAGCGCTTGCCGGTTGTTTCTTGCCATACGCTTGCCAAACAACGCTCCAGCCGTTTCCTTTCTTTTCAATCTCAAACAAATTGTACCGCCCCGCTGGACGATGGCCGCCGAAACTGCTTCCCGCAGCCGGTACGCAAATCACTGGAACTTTTTTGCCCTCCGTTCCGTCTATTTCCCGACTTGTGGCAAGATGGGTGTGGCCATGCAGCACGAGTTCGGCTCCGTGGGTCGCGATGGTTTGCTGAAACCGGTCTGTTCCGATCAGGCGTTTGTGACGTTTCGTGGCATCATGCAAGGGGGGATGATGGATCAACACAACCCTGAACATGCCTTGCGTTTCCTTCAAAATACGAGAAAGGCGCATTGCCTGCTGTTCCCGAAAATAACCCGTCGCCATGAAGGGAAGAGTTGCTTCGGCTGAATTGCAGGCGATGATGGCAACATTGCCCCGAACTCTCAGATACGGGAATTCCTGAAGCTCTGGCTTTGCCTGACTATCGCCTGTCATGAACGGATGCCATGCCTTGAGGCAGTTTTTGAAAGAACCGGGAACATAGGCGTCATGATTGCCACCAATGACCGAACAGTTTTCGGGTGAGAAAAACTGGTCCAGAAACGTTCTGGCTCGTGAAATTTCTTCCGGCAGTGCGAGATTTACCAGATCGCCGGTAATTGCGACATGATCAGGCCCGGCGGACAGCAGATGTGTAATCAGTTCTGCGAAAGCGGAATTGGAACTCTTGTCTTTGCGATTGAATTTCCAGTTCAAGTATCCGGTAAGGCGTTTGTTTGCCAACTGATGCCAACGTACATCAGGCAGAGGATGCAGATGCAGGTCGGAAATATGGGCAAGACGAAACATGACCCGCTCTTACTATCGCGAGATCGTACGGGCAAGCTTGAACTGGAAACCGGCAACCGATAGTGCTTAAACATGGTTATTGGAAAGTCTGTCGCATGGCTGTTTCATTGGTGGTGGTTGCTTCGCAGGCCCATGACGTTGGGCGTCCGGATTGTATTAGTCAATGAAAAGCAAGAGGTGTTGCTGGTCAGGCATTCTTACGTCGAGGGATGGTATCTGCCGGGTGGCGGCGTTGAACGTGGCGAAACACTTGAAGAGGCAGCGCGTAAAGAAGTGTTGGAAGAAGCCTGCATCCGTGTGGATCAATTGGAACTGAAAAGCATTCATTACAACATCAACGCATCCCCTCGCGATCACGTTGCCTTGTTTTTGTGCGAACAATACGAGCAGGTGCAGGTGTTCGTACCCAATCGCGAGATTTCCGAGATAGGCTTCTTTCCCCTCGATGGTCTACCATCTGGTGCAACACGCGCAACCAGACGACGTTTGGAAGAAGTATTTGAAGATGTTGCCGCTTCTCCCAACTGGTAGCAAAAAAACGGGATAGACGTGCCGGTTTGCATGTGGTAGGGCAACTTTTCTGATATTTCAAAGGGCAGATTGAATGTTCACCTTTTCACAGAGACGACGACGAAACGGCACGCATCAGGCGCGCTGATTTCACTTGTTGTTCCGGCCCAAGCGGGGCAGGACACTCTCTGTATAAAAGGTACCAAAATGAACATTCCCGACGTGGAAATTTCGGCTGAAAAGCCAGACGATTCCGAACAAATTCAAGCACTCGAACAAGACGCATTTGGCCCGGGCAGGTTTGCCAGAACCGCTTTTCGCTTGCGTGAAGGCAAACATCATCTATCGGAACTTTCCTTTGTTGTCAGACGTGAGAATGTTCTGATCGGTTCCGTGCGAATGACCGAAATTGCCGTTGGTAATCAAACGGTACTGTTACTTGGTCCCCTGGTTGTACTACCGCAATTCAAAGGGTCCGGTGCCGGTTCGGCACTGATGGAAAAAGCAATCACCGAAAGCCGCGTCGCTGGACACAAGGCGATTTTGCTGGTGGGGGACCTGCCATATTACGGCAAGTTCGGATTTGAGCATGTACCACACAAATCCATAACGCTTCCGGGCCCGGTAGACCCTGCAAGACTGTTGATATGTTACCTTGATGATGCAAGCCGTCCGGTAACCGGTCTGGCGCGATAAGATCAGCTACCGGCCTTCCCGGAACCACATCGCCGAAATCGAGAAGACCAGCAATGCCAAGCCCAACAACCCGGCAAAAACCGGAATTCGTGTAACACCGGAAAGCAGGCTGGCATTGCGGTCTATCAAACCAAGCCATGTTGTTCCGCTTCTTGTTCCGTTTTCAGAAATTGCGGTAATCCTGGGATAGGACCGGTCTCCGATCAGGTGGAATGAACCCGAGCTTGCCTCGACAACCGGTTTCAGCAGCTGCGTGGTTCTGGTTATGGATGCCAGCTCGCGCGGATTGGCAGGCCCGACCTTCGCAAGGGTAGTGTGTTCCCCGTCGGTAATCCGGTAAAGTCCAAGTCCGGTCGCATCGACAGTTCCTTTCCACAGACCGGGCTTGTCTGCCTGCAGCTCCACGACATGACGACTGCCGTCAGGTGCAGTTACGGTCACCGGTTCTGGCGCGTCGCCCAGTGTTTGCCGGGTGATGTGCAGTTGGTCGCCATTTGCCTTGCTTGTCAGGCGTTCAGCCTCCAGCTGAGGTTCCTTCATCAGCCAGTGGGACAACCGGCGCAACAATTGGGCATGTGGCCCGCCGCCTTCGAAGTTCCTTGACCAAAGCCAGACGTGGTCGGACAGGAAAAGGGCTACCCGTCCTTCCCCATTATTGTCGAGCAGCAACATGGGTCTGCCCTCTTCATCTTCCATGATGGCTTCGCCGGAAGTCTGGTTGGCTCCGACTGTCCTGAACCACCTACTCCAGTTGGGAGCTCCGTCATTCCAGCCAAACAGATCACGCGTAACAGGATGCTTCTCGCCTGTCACAGAGATTTGCGGTCGAAACCCTCCTTCATGGATGTTTCCGTTTGCCCCTGCCGGGAGTACTGAAACAAGCGGTGTTTTGTCGATACTGCGCGGGGTTGCATACTCGGGACCGGCAGCAATCAATAATGCGCCGCCATCGCGAACATAACGGGCGATGTTGTCGAAATACAGGATTGGCAGAATTCCCCGCAATGCATAGCGGTCAAAGATTATCAGGTCGAATTCGTCGATCTTCTGTAGAAACAATTCACGGGTCGGAAACGGGATCAGAGACAATTCATGGGGCAGCGTTCCGTCCTGTTTTTCAGGTGGTCGCAGGATGGTAAAGTGTACCAGATCAACGGCAGTATCGGATTTAAGCAGGTTTCTCCAGGTACGCTCGCCAGAGTATGGCTCACCTGAAACAAGCAGAACCCGCAGGTTTTCGCGGATGCCGTTCAGTGTTGTGAATGTTGAATTGTTGATGGTTGAAATCTCGTTTTCGGCGACTTCAACATCCAGTTCAACGATGTTCTCGCCGCCATGCGGGACTTCAAACTCAAAGCTGTTTTCCTCTCCGGGAAACACCCGTTCAACTGAAATAACCTCGCCATCCATGCTTATCGTGACATCAACAGGCTGTTGTTGACCAAACCCGCTTTCTTCAACGACAAAGCTTATTTCCCCGATTTCACCCACTACACCGAAACGCGGCGCCTTGAGGAACTTGATTTTCCTGTCCCGTTCCGACGCCGATCCGGTTATGAAAGCATGGAGGGGCGGCCCGTCTTTCCAGCGCGGACCAATTGGAGGGACATCGTGAACCTGCCCATCTGTGACAAACAAATATCCGCCTATGCGATCTCTCGGGACATCCTGCAATTCGTTGTTGAGGGCCGCAAACAATGCCGTCGATATATCGCTGGTTGTTGAGATACGGTCTTTGACAACCACTTCGCGTAATTCAAAACCATCCATGCGTTTGATCTGTGCCCGGATTT
Organism: Rhizobiaceae bacterium; assembly: GCA_965230715.1. GTDB lineage: Bacteria > Pseudomonadota > Alphaproteobacteria > Rhizobiales > Rhizobiaceae > JAALLB01. The sequence goes on from CBDDLK010000001.1 coordinate 1,097,218, forward strand.
CATTCACTGCTTCGCTTGTTTGTCCCGCGCGCGCGCCCTGTGATTGGCTGGAGGTTTGGTCAATAACGAGTGGAATAATCGTTGACAGAGGTTCGCGCTGTTCCTGCAGGATTGAGGGATTGAAAATGGCGACACACAGCAATGTGCCAGCAACTGCGCGAAGAACCGAACCGGGTTGTCCATTTAGCAGGGACCAGATGCACATGGCGGCGATCAAACAGCTTATCGCCACCAGCACGGCTATGGGTAGTTCCGGCGAGAAGACAATTTCGATGTTCTCCATCGGTTTTTCCTACTGTCCAAGCCGTTCGATGATCGTCGGAAGATGTACCTGATCGGATTTGTAGTTTCCGGTAAGTGCGTACATCATCAGGTTAACACCGACACGAAAAGCATAATTGCGTTGCAAAGGATCCCCCGGCACGGTTGGAAGGAGTGGATGATATTCGTCGTCGACTGCCCACGCACCGGCAAAGTCATTGCTGGTGATCATGATCGAAGATACGCCGTCGCCGCGACTGACAATCCGGTTCTGGTCTTCTGTTCCGGTTCGCGATGCTTCCACCCATAAATCGCCACCGGCAAACCGGCCTGGAAACGTATCAAGCAGATAAAATGATTTCGTAAGTACGTGGTTTTCCGGAACCGGTTCCAGTGCAGGAATATCAAGATCAGCCAGCAATTGCTGCAACCTGCGGGCAGACGGGGATCCGGAAGTGCCACCAAGCACCCCTACAGCCTCGTCTCTGGTGTCAAACAATATGCTTCCACCATTCTTCATAAATGCATCAATGCGTGCGATCGCCTGGTCTGTTGGCAGTTCGGCACGCTCGTCAATCGGCCAGTAAATGAGCGAATAAAATGCCAGCTCGTCGCTTTCAACGTCCAAGCCAACCGGTGGGCCCGGCTCAAGCGCCGTTCTGGAAATGAGATATTGGGTCAGGCCACGCATTCCCGCAAGGGTTATCTCGTCAACGTCCGGGACACCTGTTTCCACATAGGCAATGCGGGTAGAGAGCGTAGGGCCGTAATCAATGTCGGCACTTTGCGCACGTGCCGTATCAGGTGAGGCAAGAAACCCGGTCGCAAGCAAGCCCGTGAACAACGCGCCAGCAATCGCCGGTTTACGGAACAGCCTGCGCAGCGAACCGCTCATCCAGGCAACCGCCAGACAGTCCAATGCAAACAAAAGTGCCGCCACAAACAACAGCCAGTCTGTCAGCCCGATTTGGTTTCCGGTCTGGTAATTGCGTACCTCGAGATTGCCTGGCAGGTCGTTGGCTTCAAGCGACGACAACACAGTTTCCTCTTCCACAAGGTTCAAAGCAACAAACCCGTCTTCAGTGCCATAGAGACCCGGCGGAATGTCGTAGCTTGCCTTCCCAGACCTTCCCTTTTCCAAAATCAAGGGTTTGGTAGAGCCATCTGGTTCGCTCATGCTTCCGTGTCCATTGAGCAATCTTAGCGGTGGCAAACTTTGGCTTGGCGCATTGCTTTCAAGGACCGATCGGTTGCCGGAGGCAAGATTGACAGTTCTGCGAAGCATTTCAACAAAGGTAGCTGAGATCGGCAGGTTTGACCATTCATTGTCTGAGCTTACATGGAACAGAACAAGCATTCCCGATCCAAGGGCTTCGGCGGTTACCAATGGCGTTCCGTCTTCAAGCCTGGCCCATGTTTTTTCTTCAAGATCAGTTTCCTGCAATGCCATCAATTGCTTTTTGACTGTTACATCACCGGGCGAGGCAATACCGAAATACGGACTGTCCGGCTCAAACTCAGCTAGGTTCTTCGGCGTTTCCCACGAAAGCGCGCCGCCAAGTTCCCTGTCACCGGGACGAATGTCTACCGGAAGCAATGTGTGTTCTTCGGCGGCCCCCAATCGTGGCCCCGCAAACCGGATTACAAGTCCACCTCTCGACACCCAGCTTTCAAGTGTGTTTGCTGTCGCTTCGGGCAATGTGCCGATGTCTGACAGGATCAGGGCATTGACTCCCTGATTGAGCAGATCGTCTATTGCCTGTGTTGTCGTTGTCGCCTGCGACCGGCGCAGATCGGCGAAAGGACCAAGTGCCTTGGACACGTAATAAAGCGGGGAAAGCAATGGTTGTGCCTGATAACGATTGTCACCTGCAAGCAAGCCAACAAGTCGTCGGCGATTGTTTTCATCCAACAGTTGGACTGCAGCGGCATTTTGTGCCTCAGCGATTTCCAGCCGCGCGATCTGGTTGCGAAGTTCGACAGGTTCGCTGAACTCGAACCTTGCCCGGTTCTTGCCGGCGGAAAATGATGCCACTGTGCGGGCAATGACCAAGCCCTTCCGGTCTTTGCCGAGAACCGAAACCGATCCAAGACCCGACCGGTCTGCTTTCGTGACGCTGCCGATCATCATGGTCGGTTCATTCCGGACGGTTTCGATGGCAACGACGTTGTCTGGCGATGCGGTGAACAGCGCACCATTTGCACCTGTTGTTTCGATCGCGTTCCCAAGCGCTACAAACCCTTCATCAGTCAGGCCATCGGAAAGATATACCATGTCGCCGTTTGTCAGCGGTTCAGGCAGGTTTGCAATCTGGCGTGCCGCCCATTCACGGTCCGGGCGGACAGAACGGGCGGAAGCTGCCGCCAACAGTGCTGCGGCTTCTTCTGCCAGCATTGTATTTCCCGACCATGAAGCACGGCGGGTAGTGCTCAAAAGTGCCACTGACCTGCCTTCATTGGCAGCATCGTCCAGAACTTGCGTGGCGGTTTGGATCTGGTTGTCCCAGTTACCTGCGGATGTCCAGCCATCGTCAACAATCAATAGCACCGGACCGTCGCCTGACAGAATTTTTTCGTTCGGGTTCAATACCGGTTGCGCCATCGCCAGTATTACACAGGTTGCCAATGCAAGCCTCAACAAAGTCAGCCACCAAGGGCTTTGTGCCGGCGTTTCCGTGGCGTTTTCGAGACGCATCAAAATGCGCGTTGGCGGAAACACCTCCTGTTGCGGCCGGGGCGGGGTAAACCGCAACAGCCACCATATAACCGGAAGCGCCGCCAAACCGAGCAATACAATCGGATTTGCAAATACGAGGCCACCTGCGAACACGATCGTTAACTCCTTCTTCCCAGATGGTTGTGAAGTGCTACCAATGCCTCTGATGCAAGGCGGTTTGTGTGATGGCGAATAAAGCTCCAATCGAGCGAATTGGCTGTTTGACGAAAGGCAATGGTGCGCGCCGCAATCTCGTTTTCGTAAGTGGCTTTTAGTGCAACTGCATTGCCGCTTGTGAACTTTTCTCCTGATTCGGGGTCGCTGAATTCCACCCGGCCTGAAAACGGGAAAACCTCCTCCGAGGGGTCGACGATCTGAACCACATGGCCTCGCGTTCCCAGATGGTGCATCGAGCGCCAGTGTTCGACAACTTCCGCGACAGGGTCAAGAAAGTCGCTGAAAACAACCAAATCACTGTGATTACCCAAATTGGGTACTGCCGGAAACTCTGATTGCGGGTCTGCCTGTACCAGGGCTTCCGCCAGACGGTCGGCGGCGTTGCGACTGAGGACAGGGTTGGTCAAGCCCAACCAACCAACGCGCTCTCCACTGCGGGCGAGCAATTCGGCAAGGGCAAAAGCAAGTACAAGCGCCCGGGACTGTTTTGCGACTAGCGCACTTTCGGACTTGTAGAGCATGGAGGGTGATTCATCGACCCACAGCCAAACCGTATGGGTAGCCTGCCATTCCTTGTCCTGAACATAGATTGTTGCTTCGTCACGTGCGGAGCGCCGCCAGTCAATGCGTGCAAGGGATTCGCCAGGATTGTAAGGACGGAATTGCCAGAAGTTTTCTCCAATCCCGCGTTTTCGTCGCCCGTGCCAGCCGGAAAAAACTGTATTGGCAACTCGTTTTGCCTCGACAAGAAGATCGGGGATAAGTGCGGCCCGTGCCCGCGCCCGACCCATGGTCTGGCGGCCGGTTTCCCGTGTTGCGATTTGACCGATTGGCGCCATTAGCCAATCCGGCCTTTGAGATTGGAAATCACATCTTTGACCGTAACGTTTTCAGCACGTGCTGCGAATGACAATTGCATACGGTGCTGCAGAACAGGTTCTGCAAGCGCCAACACATCATCGACCGACGGGGATAGGCGACCGTCAATCAAGGCACGTGCCCTTGCCGCAACCATGAAAGCCTGCGAAGCGCGCGGGCCGGGGCCCCATGAGATGAAATCCACCAACTCGCCTGCGTCGCTGCCCGGGCGTGCGGACCGAACCAGTTCCAAAATCGCTTCCATAACGCTTTCGCCAACGGGTAGCCTGCGAACCAGATCCTGCAACTCACGGATTCGATCCGCTGAAACCGTGTTTTTGGCAACGGAAGTCTCCGCTCCCGTGGTTTCAAGGAGAATTTGCCGCTCCGCATCGAGATCGGGGTAGTGGACATCGACTTGCATTAAAAACCGGTCCAACTGGGCTTCGGGGAGAGGATAGGTTCCTTCCTGCTCAAGCGGGTTTTGCGTTGCCAATACGTGAAATGGGGACGGCAGGTCGTAGTGCTGCCCGGCAATGGTAACGTGATATTCCTGCATCGATTGAAGCAATGCCGCCTGGGTGCGCGGGCTTGCGCGGTTGATTTCGTCAGCCATCAGCAGTTGGGCAAAAACAGGCCCTTTAACAAACCGGAAACTGCGATTTCCCGTGTCGTCCTGATGCAGGATCTCCGACCCAAGAATGTCGGACGGCATAAGGTCGGGCGTAAACTGGATTCTACTGTCTTGAAGACCAAGAACGGTGCCGAGGGTTTCAACAAGTTTGGTTTTGGCCAGTCCGGGCAACCCAACCAACAGGGCATGTCCGCCCGCCAGGATGGTAATCAATGTGTTATTGACTACCGTTTCCTGCCCGAAAATGACCTTGGAGATGTTCTTTTTAACTTTCCTGGTGTCTTCAATGGCGCTCTCTGCCTGTGCAACGATTTCTTTTTCTGAACCCTTGGAAAGTTTTTTGTCGATAGCGCCCATCTGAGCTCCAGTTCTATTTGTATTTGCCGCCGCGTGTTGCGCTCACTATAACATGGTAGTTGGCAAATCTGTGACTTCAAGCCAATTGAACGAACTACAAACATTTTAACCGGATTTATGAGGATACGGCCTAACACAATTGCTTGAGAACCAAAGTTGAGAATCAGACTTGAAAACCGAACGGATAGGAACCGATGAGCGAATTGCAGAATGATCCTGTTGCGCAGGGCTTGAGCGGACTGGAAGCCCTGATTTCGCGAGCAGGCGGAAATGAAAAGGGTTTGCCGCCTGTCGACAAGTGGAATCCGGAATATTGCGGCGAGATCCCGATGGAGATCAAGGCAGACGGAACATGGTTCTACATGGGTACGCCAATCGGTCGCCATTCCCTTGCCAGACTGTTTTCGACTGTGCTGCGCAAAGACGAAGACGGCAAGACCTACCTGGTTACACCGGTAGAGCGAATCGGCATTACGGTTGAAGATGCTCATTTTCTGATTGTGGAAATGAACGCACATGAGCGCGAGGGTGAGCAGGTGATTACTTTCAGAACCAATATGGACGATGTCTTCGAAGCCGGACCGGACAACCCAATCCACTTTGTAACAGCCGAAAACAATGAAGGGGTCAAACCCTATGTGCGTGTGCGCGCCCGTTTGGAAGGCCTTTTGGCACGCCCTGTCATGTATGAACTGATTGCGCATGGTGAAGAGATCGAAGTGAATGGGGTAAACATGTTCTCGATCCGCAGCAATGGTGCAGTGTTCCCCATCATGTCAGCAGATGAACTCGCTTTGAAAAGCGCCTGAGACAGTTTTTGGATTTGGCCATGTCATCGTTACATGAAACCGGGGACTTTTCCATCGAAGCGGTGCGGCGTCAAATCGAGGACCGCCTGCCATTTGGCTCGCATGAAAAAGACGGTGATTTCCTGCTCAACGAATTCGCGCGGGAGCGCATAATGGAGAATGCCCAGAAGCAGGCTGCGGTGCTGATTGGATTGGTGGAACGCGAAGGCGAAACCAATGTAATCCTGACGAAACGAACGGAAAAACTCAACAGCCATTCAGGGCAGATTTCCTTTCCAGGTGGCAAGGTTGATGCAGAGGATCCCTCACCGGAGGCTGCTGCGCTGCGAGAAGCGTGGGAAGAGATAGGTCTGCAACAATCCGAGGTTTCTGTGATTGGTCGTATGCCGACCTACCATTCGGGAAGTCGTTTTCTGATCGCTCCAGTGATCGGTGAGGTGAAGCATGAGGCTGATTTCGAGATCAATCCCGATGAGGTGGAATATCGTTTCGAAGTCCCTCTTCGGTTTCTGATGAACCCGGACAACCACACGATTGCCTCACGAACCTTTGACAAAAACGTCTGGCACTATTTCGAGATGCCGTTTGAGCAACACTATATTTGGGGAATGACCGCCGGCATGTTGCGCATGTTCTATGAGCGGATTTTCGCGCGGGAGCCATTTGATGGAATCCGTTAAGGGGATCGCGGTTGCAGGCGATTGGCTGGATGCGGTTGAACTGCAAAGACTGTTTGATGTGCTGCTTGACGATGGTGGTCAAGCCATGGTGAGCGGGGGCGCGGTCCGCAACGCACTGATGGGTGTGGACATAGCAGATGTTGATTTGGCAACCACCTTGTTGCCTACCGAAGTCGTGCGGCGGCTTGAATCTGCCGGTTACAAAGCGGTTCCCACAGGGATAGATCATGGAACAGTTACCGCGGTCATTGACGGTGAACCCTACGAAGTAACAACACTTCGCGAAGACATCGAAACCGATGGCAGACATGCGGTCGTCCGCTTTGGCACAGGTTGGGAACAGGATGCGGCACGGCGCGACCTTACCATGAACGGGCTGTACTGTGATCGCGACGGCAGGGTTTATGATTTTGTCGGCGGGGTAATGGACATTGAAAACAAAACCGTTCGGTTTATCGGTGATGCAAATGATCGCGTTAATGAAGACGCATTGAGAATACTCCGGTTCTTCCGGTTTTTCGCCTGGTATGGTTCGGGTCGCCCGGACGCGGCAGGACTGAAAGCGTGTAATGCAAACCGCTCTCTGCTCTCAGGTTTGTCAAGCGAAAGAGTTTGGGCGGAACTTAAGAAACTGCTTGCGGCGGAAGATCCCGCGAGGGCGTTGCTGTGGATGCGAACCGCAAATGTGCTGGCCGAAATACTGCCTGAATCTGCAAAATGGGGTATAGATGCCGTCCCGGTGCTGATTGAACAGGAACGCCAAAATGGTTGGGAAAGTGATCCAATGGTGCGCCTTGCGGCGATGGTCCGGCCGAATGATGATACGGTCAATTCACTTGCCGATCGTCTGACACTGTCAAATGCCGACCGGCAAAGACTGCTGGAGTGGGCAATAGCCGACATCTCGGATGCTGATGCAAAATGGGAACATTTTGAGAAGCAGCTTTATCGCGGAACCAAGGTTGCAATGCTCGACAAACTGAAACTTGAATGCTGCGCAAGGATCATGCGTGGCGATGAAGATGGCGCGGCGCATGTTGCTCAGCTTGTTGACAGGACTGCCAAATGGGTGCGGCCCGACTTTCCGGTAAGCGGTTCAGACCTTCTTTCTCTCGGCCAGGAGGCGGGGCCACAGATGGGTGTGCTGCTCAAGAAACTGGAAAACGACTGGATTGAAAGCGGATTTTCATTGTCAAAGGAAAAACTGCTAGCGATGCGCTAGGGCCATTTGACCTCAGGCGGCATTGAGGACAGAATGGTTTCGACATTGCCACCTGTTTTCAGGCCGAAGATGGTGCCGCGGTCATAGAGGAGGTTGAACTCCACATAACGTCCGCGCCGACACAACTGTTCTTCTCGCTCAGCAGGAGACCATTGTTTGTTGAAATTCTTCATGACGATGGTCGGATAAACCACATTGAACGCCCGGCCAACATCCTGGGAAAATGCAAAGTCTGCAGCCCATCCACCTGCTTCGTCCGTGCTGTGCAGGTAGTCGTAGAAAATTCCACCGACACCGCGCATTTCGTTTCTGTGTTTGAGGAAAAAATAGTTGTCGCACCACTGTTTGTAATCGTCGTAATCGGCGACCGGGTTGCGGATACATGCAAACTTCATGGCCCGGTGAAACAATCTGGTATCTTCGTCTTCCTGGGTCCGGCGAGCATCCAGCATCGGGGTCAGGTCGGCACCACCACCAAACCACTGGCTGCTGGTAACAACCATCCTGGTGTTCATGTGTACGGTTGGAACATGAGGATTCCACGGATGGGCGATCAACGATATTCCGGATGCCCAGAATTGCGGATTTTCTTCGGCACCGGGGATCTGGTTTTTGAAATCATCGGGTAGCGTGCCGTAAACGGTCGAAGTGTGCACACCTACCTTTTCAAATACACGCCCATGCATCATGGACTTGGTTCCACCGCCGCCTTCGCCATTTTCGCGCAACCAGTCGGTGCGTTCAAACCTGCCTGCCGCATGTTCGCTGAACGGTCCTTCCAGCGCATCCTCCAAATCTTCCAGATTTTTGCAGATTGTGTCGCGCAGCTCTTCAAACCAGGTTTTTGCCTGTTGCTTCTTGCTTTCAATGTCGTCTGGCAAGCCCGCGGGCGGTGGTTGATGTGAGGTTGTCAAATTTGGGACCCCCGAGTTTCAAATCGCATCGGTCGTTTTTTATCGCCAGCGTGACACGGGAGCAATCCACTTTTGCCGAATTCTTGACAAAAGCACCGGCAAACATCACATTTGTTAAGAGTTTGTTAGGTATTTCACCATGACCGACGAAACGGAACAGAAAGTCAGATACTCGGTTACCCAGGCAAACAGTCATGCCGAAGCGGTAAAACGATCAAGGCTTGCAAACAAAAGCTGGGCCGAGCGCCGCCGCAGTATGCGGGAGCGCCAGATTGCCTCAACATCGGGTTCGGGAAACTGGCGCCGCGAGAGCCGGGTATTGCCACGCGAGGAAGCGCGCGATTTTGCCAGGAATTTTTTGAAAAAATATCCGAAGGCCGCCTATTGGTCGGAAGTGGAAAGCTGGCGAGTCCTTGAAGGCGACATGATCGAATTCACCATGCGTCGTTTACCGAGTGCGGACTGAGTTCATCCGAAATCGTTCCCCGTTTGCCTTATGGCTTCGCCCAGCACCATTGCAGCGCAGAGTGCCACGTTCAAAGAACGGGCGTTGGGGGCCATTGGAATGGTAAGGCTGGCATCGGCCTGCTCGTGGACAAATTCGGGAACTCCGGAACTCTCGCGCCCAAGCAACAACAGGTCGTCGGGTGCAAAACTGAATTTTGTATAAGGCAGGTCGGAACGGGTCGTTAGCAACACCACTCTGCGGGTTTGCTGACTTCGCCAGTTGTCGAATTCATTCCAATTGAGATGCCTTTGCATCGCCGCTTGTTCAACATAGTCCATGCCGGCTCTGCGAAAGGCTTTCTCGTCGAGCCGAAACCCGGCTGGCTCAATGATGTGTGCGGTTACGTTCATACATGCCGCCAAGCGCAGAAGCGTTCCGGTGTTCCCTGGAATGTCAGGTTGAAAAAGAGCCAAATCAGGCATGGAAAACAGCTTTCGAGTTTACTATTTAATGGCGATGTTTTCCTGGTTTGAAAAACTGATTGATCCGTACCCCAGAGAGTTGCCCACGCAACCTCCGGATCGGCTATTGCCGTTTTTCTGGCACTACACCAAGGGGTGTTGGCATTATTTGGCGATCATGACAATCCTGGTTGTTGTTTTCGCCCTGGTCGAGGTGTGGTTGTTCTCTTTTATGGGGAACATTGTCGACTGGTTGTCCAGTGTTGAACGGGAAAGGTTTTTTCAGGATGAGGGGCTGTCTTTGGTCATCATGCTGGCAGTCGTTCTGGTTGTATTGCCTTTACTTGGGCTGATCCACTCGCTTTTTTTGCAGCAGGGTATCATGGGCAATTATGCCATGCGCATACGTTGGCAGATGCACCGATACCTGTTGCGCCAGTCGATGGGTTTTTATGCCAATGAATTTGCCGGGCGTATCGCTACCAAGGTGATGCAAACCTCACTTGCCCTTCGTGATGCAACGATGAGCATTCTCGATGTGATGGTGTTCACATGCGTTTACTTTCTTGGCAGCCTGTTGGTCATTGGCCAGTTTCACTGGACGCTGATCGTTCCGTTCGTAATCTGGCTTGGACTGTATTCAGTCATGCTGAAGTATCTGATGCCGCAATTTTCAACGATTGCAAGAAACCAGGCGGACGCCAGGTCTGCAATGACCGGTCGTGTTGTTGACAGTTACACAAACATCAACACGGTCAAATTGTTTGCCCATGCGGAACGTGAAGAAGAGTACGCCCGTGAATCGATGGATATATTCCTGAATTGGGTCTATCCGCAAATGAGACTTAGCACGATTTTTGAAGTCGCCATGATCCTGCTGAACGGGCTTTTGTTCGCCGCTGCTACCTGTATGTCGGTTTACCTCTGGTACACAGAACAGGCCGGTGTTGGTTCGATTGCAGTTTCCCTTGGCGTGGCGATCCGTCTTCAGGGGATGGCACATTGGGTTATGTGGGAACTGGCAAGGCTGTTTGAGGCAATCGGTATTGTTCGTGACGGCATTAACATGATGTCAACACCGCTTGATGTGACCGACAAGTCCGACGCCATCGAACTTGACGCTGCCGGCAAGCCTATCCGCTTCGAAAAGGTAAGTTTTTCCTACGGCAACAAGGGAACTGTCATCAGCGATTTGTCGCTTACGATCAAGGCTGGGGAGAAAGTTGGTTTGGTCGGCAGGTCAGGGGCCGGAAAGACAACCATTACAAATCTGCTTCTACGGTTTTATGACGTTGAACACGGCAAGGTGATGATCGGTGACACCAATATCGCCGAGGTAAAACAGGAAGCGTTGCGGGCAAGCATTGGGATGGTGACCCAGGACACTTCACTGCTGCATCGTTCGGTACGCGACAATATTGCCTATTCGCGTCCCGATGCCAGTGAAGCTGATATTATCGAAGCTGCGAAACGAGCCAATGCTTGGGAATTCATCCAGGAACTGGAAGACCAGGAAGGCAATGCAGGACTTGATGCAAAAGTTGGGGAACGCGGTGTAAAGCTTTCGGGCGGTCAACGCCAGCGGATCGCAATTGCCAGAATCTTTCTCAAAAATGCGCCGATACTGGTATTGGATGAGGCAACGTCTGCGCTGGATTCAGAAGTTGAGGCTGCAATCCAGGAAAGCCTGTTTGGTCTTATGGAAGACAAAACCGTGATCGCGATAGCGCACCGCCTGTCGACGATTGCGGAGATGGATCGATTGATTGTCATGGATCAGGGCGAGATTGTTCAGGCTGGCACGCATGAAGAACTTACCGGCAAAAAAGGCATCTACAAAGAGCTGTGGGAACGGCAATCGGGCGGGTTTTTGCCGACCGTGGATATTCCCGAAGATGTATAGTTCTTGCCAAACGCGGCAATAATGGTAATAAATCACCGGTATTGCTACCGTGGTGGTAGGTTGGGGCAAAGTTGTGATGGGTATTGGTCAACCGGAACTTGGGCGTTCCATAGCTCGAATTGGCTATGGCAGTGACGAGCATTTCAAGCGCGTATACGATGAATATGGTCCAAGACTACTTGCTATATGCACAAAAATCATTGGTAATCAGGCGCTTGCGGAAGTTGCACTAAAGAACTGTTTTGTAACAGTTTGGCATACCGCATCCAGCTTTCAGGATACAGAGCTTGAACCCGAAGCCTGGTTGATGTCGATTGCCAGGAAAGAGGCCTTTGCCATGGCAGCCGACAAACATGGCAGTATTGACACTCCTGAAGAGCACGTTCATTCGGAAGTTTATGATGTAGTCGCAAAATCCGGACTGGCCGAACATTTTCGCGACGGTTTCGACCACGAGGAAACCGAAGAGGCCCGCCAAGGTTTTAACGTCATGAAACTGATTCACAATTTTGGCCTGACTTATCGGAAAGCCGCGCGGTGTCTTGGTGTTGACCACAATGAACTCAAAGCGACCGTGCATCGCGAGTTGCTGAAAGTCCGGGGGCTGTGAAAACCATGAGTGAGTATTACCGGTCCAGTGACAATGATATTTGGCAAGCCGCAGACTATGCCCTTGGAGCACTGAAACAAGGCGACAGGATTTCGGCGGAAAAACGGCTTTTGAATGATCCGGTTTTCCGTCGCTCGGTTGAGCATTGGCAAAATGTCTTTACCGGCCTTTACGATGACATAGAACCTTTGCAACCCGGTCGTGATGTGTGGCGGCAGATCAAAAACACGACAAGGCCTGCCAGCATCGTTACCCCGCCAGCAGCGCGCACACATGACCATTCAGCATTCTGGCAGATGTCTACATCATTGCTCAGCTTGGTATGCTTGGGCCTTCTGGGACTTCTGGTCTTTGCGACGGGCGGCGATTTGCGTCCCAACTCCGGGCTTCACCAGCAAATTGCCACGCTGGAAAAAGAGAATGAGACACTAAAGGCTGAGAACTCTGCAAGGGAAAACAAACTCACATTCTCGCTCAATGAAACCAACGCGGTTGAGGAAGAGCTTGTTTCGACAAATCTGGCGCTTGTAGAGCTTTCGCAGAAGTATGAACTCAGCAACAAAAGTCTGGAACTGGCAAACTACAAGCTTCGTAACCTTGAGAAAGAACTGGATGTTCAAGTCAGGCAACTGCAGTTGAAAGAAAAGGAAATCGATGCCTATGTCAGAGAGTTGGACATAAGCGCAAAAGAAATCGATACCTATGAAAAAGCCCTCGATAGCAATGCACGGGAAATCAATGCGCTTCGCACGGCAATTGACAAGGTAAGCACTTCATCGAACATCCAAACACCTGAACCGAGCCAAATGATAGATATTGACGACGATCTGCCAGGCAACGTTCCCACACGCAGTCCACGTGGCAACGAGGCTACCGATTCCGGTGCGCGATCCGTTTCCGGGGAAGTCTTGGGTCTTGACCTGAAATTCGACGCGCAGACAAGAAAACTTGAATTGGGTTGGCAAGCAAAATCTTTGGTCGAGCGCAAACCGTTCGTCTTCTTTCAACCGGCACAAGGGGGCACGTCTGGCGAAGCGATCGCGCTTGGGTCTGTTAACCTGGAAAACGCTTCCAGCCTGGAACTGTCTGACGAGTTCGCAGCAATGATAAAGGCGGGTGGCACGGTTACTTTGGTTTCAGGCGACGGCGCTCGCAAGACCACTTTGGCAAAAGGCACCCTCCACTAAGTCTTTGACGCATAAGTCCGGATAGTTTGACAGAGAAACTGTCTTGGATGCTCGCTTAATTGTCGGCGATGCTCTCCGCCAGCAATTCGAGTTCCAGCCATTCCTCTTCTTTTTGCGCCAGCAATTTTTCACGTTTTGACAGTTCGTTTGCCCATGCGTTGAACTTTTTCGGGTCCGCTTCATACAGGCCCGGTTTTGACAGCGCATCCTTTAGTTTTCCGATCTCGAATTCCAACCGCTCAATGTCTTTTGGCAATGTTTGCAAGGCGTGTTGCTGTTTGAATGACAGTTTCCGTGGTGTGTCTTCGGTTGTACTCTTGTTTTGGTCGGCAGGTTTTTTGCGGCGCGCACTTGTTCCTTGCGTTGGCTGCTGTTCATTCTCTGAACCACGCAATGCCATCATGTCGGAAAAGCCGCCTGCATATTCAGACCATTTGCCATTTCCTTCTGCAACCAGAAGGGAAGTGCAAACCCTGTCTATAAAGTCGCGATCATGACTGACAAGCAGAACCGTGCCGGGATAGTCGGCCAGAAACTCCTGGAGCAGGTCGAGTGTCTCCAAATCAAGATCATTTGTAGGTTCATCGAGTACCAAAAAGTTTGATGGCGTTCGAAGCCCCCGCGCCAGTGTTAGCCGTGCGCGTTCACCGCCCGACAGCGCGTGAAGCGGTGTTCCTGCCTGTTCAGGTAGAAACAGGAAATCCTTCATATAGGTGAAAACATACTTGCTCTCTTCACCAATAATGACCGTATCTCCGCGCCCGTCGGTCAAGGCGTCTTTCAGTGTCCAGTCCGGATCCAGTGCTTCACGGTTCTGGTCGATGACCAACGGTTCGATGTTTGCGCCGAATTTTACCTTTCCGCTGTCAGGCTCGATTTTCCCGGTGATCAGGTTAATCAAGGTTGTTTTGCCGGATCCGTTGGCCCCAACGATTCCAAGCCTGTCACCGCGAGAAATAATCAGGGACAGGTCTTTGACAATCGGCTGCTCATCGAAGCTCTTGGAAACCGAAAACAGTTTCGTGACCAGCTTTCCGGAAGCCTCGCCCTCCGCCATGGTGATGTTGACACCGCCCTGAACCTTGCGTTCGGTTGCCTTTGTCTGCCGCAGACCAGCCAGTTCGCGCACGCGGCGCATGTTGCGCTTGCGCCGTCCGGAAACACCATGGGTAATCCAGTGTTCTTCACGTACAATTTTGCGCGAAAGCTTGTGACGGTCGGTTTCTTCTTGTTCGAGCAATTCGTCGCGCCAATCCTCGAAGGCAGCAAACCCTTTTGCCAGACGTCGCGATTGTCCGCGGTCCATCCAGATCGTTTCCCTTGTCAGGTTCTCCAGAAAGCGGCGGTCGTGGCTGATCAACACCATGGCAGACCGAATCGAACGCAGTTCGCTTTCAAGCCACTCAATGACAGGAAGGTCGAGATGATTGGTGGGCTCGTCGAGAAACAGAATATCCGGTTGCGGAGCCAATGCACGCACTAGCGCAGCGCGGCGCAACTCACCACCGGAAAGATGGTCGATTGGTTTGTCAGGGTCCAGTCCAAGGCCGGTAAGCATCAAGAAGGCATCGTGATAATCGTCCTGGGGTCCCAAGCCGGCAGTAACATAGTGTTCAACGGTATCGTGGCCAGCAGCGTCGGGGTCCTGATCAAGGTAATAGTAATTTGTTCCCGGTTGGACAAACCGTTCTCCCCGGTCGGGTTCAATCAAACCGGACGCGATTTTCATGAACGTCGATTTGCCCGACCCGTTGCGACCGACAAGACAAAGCCTGTCGCCAGGGTGAATCGATAAATCCGCCCCTTCAAGCAAGGGTGTGCCACCGAAGGTAAGGTGGATGTCTTTCAGATATAAAACAGGGGCAACCATTGGTTTTGATTCAGGCTTTCCAGAAGTAATAAGCCGAAAGGCAGAAGCCAAACGCCACGACAAATCGCGAGAGCCAGACTTGTGGCAGGAATTTCGACAGGCGTATTGCCACGTTTCCTCCGATCATCGAGCCAGCCATCAGGCTCAAGGCATGAGGCCATGAGATCAGGCCGCTGACTGCATAAATTGCGACGCCAAGCAGGCCAATCATCGAGTTTGTCAGGTTTTTCAAGGCATTGGCGTCATGGTAGTCTGAAAACCCCAATATCGTCATGCCAGCCAGCATAATAACACCCAGACCGGCACCGAAAAAACCACCATAGACCGAAAAGATTAAAATCAGGACATAACCCCAGAGTCCTGCGCCAATCGAAAGGGATGGGGAACCCCTTTGTTTCAGCCGTCTTGTAATCGCTGCATTGAGCTGTCTGCCAAACAGCATCAATAGGGTGGCGCAAAGGATCAGCCAGGGAACCATCTTGGTGAACATGTCGTTGCTTGTGTAGAGCAGTGCAAGGCATCCCGCGATACCTCCAACCAATGCAATTGTGCCAAGCTTCCAAGCGATTTGGCGATGATTGGTAATTTCATTTCGATAAGCCAGCAACGCGCCGACATTGGCTGGAAGCACGGTAACAAAATTCGTGGCATTTGCATTGATTGGCGGCAAGCCGGAAGCAATCAGAATGGGAAAACTGATCAGAGCAGAGCCACCCGCGACAGCTGAAATGCCACCCGCTGCGATGCCGGCAACAAATAACAGGGCGAGTGTTTCAAGCGGAAAGGACATTGAACGGACTCAAATCAGGCAAATCAAAAGTGACATGTACTGGATGTTTTCTGCGTTACGACTAAAGGGTTTGCCTGCAATTTCAAGTGAGCGGGCGAAGTTTTGCGTTGCGCCGTCATACTTTCAACATGCAGGCACCTGATGCAATCGGTTGTGCCTGCAAGGTCAGTTGAGGAAAACTGCCTTGACGTACCGCGACATATTGCTTTTTTGGGGGAACAAGGTAGACACCACGGTTGCGTGAGATTAGAACTTTTCCAAACGTTTCTTCTAGAAGAATCGGTGTTTGTTCGTGCTCGTGTTTGCACGGGTTCAAAACCGGATCATTGAAAGGACTTAACAAGTGGCTGGAAAGAAAAAGGCTGGTGCTCCAGAGCCTACCAGACGAGACTTTATCTATATTGCAACGGGTGCAATGGGCGCGGTTGGTGTAGCAGGTGTTGCCTGGCCGTTTATTGACCAGATGTCACCGGATGCGTCTACCCGTGCACTTGCCTCCATCGAAGTTGACGTGTCCTCGATTGAGCCTGGTCAGGCCATAACAGTCACATGGCGCGGAAAGCCGGTTTTCATCAGAAACCGTACCGAGCAGGAAATTGAAGAAGCCAATGCTGTGGAACTGTCCGAGTTGAAGGACCCTGTTGCCCGCAACCAGAACGAAGCGGACAATGAATCTGCCACCGACCTCAATCGCTCGGCAGGCGAGGGCAAGGAAAACTGGATCGTCATGATTGGTTCTTGTACCCATTTGGGCTGTGTACCTGTTGGACTGGCAGGCGATTTTGGCGGTTGGTTCTGTCCGTGCCACGGTTCTCACTACGACACGGCCGGGCGTATCCGCAAAGGTCCGGCCCCGGAAAACCTGCACGTGCCGCCATTTGAGTTTGTCTCAGACAGCACAATCAAGATCGGCTGAGGAGGAGATTTAACATGAGCGCCGGACATTCAAAATACGTTCCAAGCAACGGCTTCTCCAAATGGCTGGATGACCGTCTTCCCCTGACGCGGATGATGTATGACAGCTTTGTTGCCTACCCTGTTCCCCGCAACCTGAACGGCTGGTACACCTTTGGTGCCATTCTCATGATGATGCTGGTGGTGCAGATTGTCACCGGTGTGGTTCTCGCCATGCATTATGTGGCCAATACCGGACTGGCGTTTGACAGCGTCGAGCACATCATGCGCGATGTCAACTATGGCTGGCTCATGCGCCGCATTCATGCGAACGGCGCGTCGATGTTCTTTCTCGCGGTGTTTATTCACATGTTCCGAGGCATGTATTACGGTTCCTACAAGGCACCGCGTGAAGTGCTTTGGATATTGGGCGTGCTGATCTTCCTGCTGATGATGGCGACCGCATTCATGGGATATGTGCTTCCCTGGGGGCAGATGAGCTTTTGGGGCGCAACAGTTATCACAGGGTTCTTTTCTGCGATCCCGTTTGTGGGTGAGGGCATTCAGCAATGGCTTCTTGGCGGGTTCGCGGTGGGAAATCCGACCCTGAACCGCTTCTTCTCATTGCACTACCTGTTGCCATTCATGATCACGGGTGTTGTCATTCTTCACGTCTGGGCGCTTCATGTAACCGGTCAGACAAACCCGACCGGTGTTGAGGTGAAGAACATGAAGAAGGAGACAGTTCCATTTACCCCCTATGCCACCATGAAAGACTTGGTGGCGGTCGGACTGTTTCTGATTTTCTTCGCTTGGTTCGTGTTCTACCTGCCGGATTTTCTCGGCCATCCGGACAATTACATCAAGGCTGACCCGCTAAAAACGCCAGCGCACATCGTTCCTGAATGGTACTTCCTTCCGTTCTATGCGATTTTGCGGGCCATCACTTTCAATATCGGTATTCCGTTCACTGACATTGTGTTGATTGACTCCAAACTTGGCGGTGTTATCGCAATGTTCGGGTCGATTGCCATTTTGCTGGTTCTCCCCTGGCTGGACACCTCAAAGGTTCGTTCAGGCCGATATCGTCCGCTTTTCAAGCAGTTCTTCTGGGCGTTTGTGGTGTGTTGTATTGGTTTGGGGTATCTTGGTTCACGTCCAGCGGAAGGCGGCTATGTGATTGCCTCACAAATTTTGACTGCCTATTACTTTGCCCATTTCCTGATCATACTTCCCCTGCTCGGCAGGATTGAAAAGCCGAAAGCCATACCTGCCAGTATCGCTGACGCGGTTCTTGAGGAAAACAAGGCAAAAGCCGCCAAAGTTGCCGCTGCACCAGCCGAATAAGGTTCCGGAGAAACAATGATGAAAACAATAATCTCAAAATTCGCCGGAATTGCTTTCGCGGTTTCAGTAGCATTTACCGGTTCTGTTGCCTTGGCCGCAGGCGATGGGCATGAAGATGGTGGTACGCCGCACTATCCGATCAACAAGCCGCACCAGCAGTCATGGAGTTTCGGCGGTCCGTTCGGAAAGTGGGACCTTGGACAGTTGCAGCGAGGCTTCAAGGTTTATCAGGAAGTGTGTGCCGCTTGTCATTCCATGGATCTGGTGGCTTTTCGCAATCTGGAAACCCTGGGCTTTACGGAAGACCAGATAAAGGCGATTGCCGCAGAGTATGACATTGAAGATGGTCCCAATGAAGATGGCGAGATGTTTGACCGCCCCGGCAAACCATCAGACCGAATTCCCGGTCCTTATGCCAACAGCAAGGAAGCTGCTTCTGCCAACAATGGCGCAGTACCGCCTGACTTTTCGCTGCTTGCCAAAGCGCGCGCGCCGGAGCGTGGTTTCCCGACATTCGTGTTTGACGTATTTACGCTTTATGCAGAAAACGGACCTGATTACATCTATTCTCTTTTGACCGGATATCAGGAACCGCCTGCGGGTGTCGAAGTCAACGAAGGAACCTACTACAACCCGTATTTCATTGCCGGAGAGACATTGGCGATGGCCAATCAGTTGTCAGAGGGCGTTGTGACTTATGATGACGGTTCGCCTGAAACAGTAGACCAATACGCGCGTGATGTGTCGGCATTCATGATGTGGGCGGCCGAGCCGCATTTGGTTGAGCGCAAGCAAATGGGTTTCATGGTGATGGTCTTTTTGGCCATCTTCACGATGTTGCTTTATCTTTCGAAAAAACGCCTGTTTGCCGACAAGAAAGACTGAGCGCACAAACAAATTTGAATTTCAACAAGGGCCTTGTATGTAAGACAGGGCCCTTTTTTGTGGGTCTGGCGCACCGTATGGGAGAATTTGCATGGACAACCCAATTCATTCGGAACTGATTGATTCTATCAGGACCATTCCGGACTATCCCCATGAAGGGGTGATTTTTCGCGATGTTTCCACGCTGTTCGGCAACCCGAACGCGTTTCGAAAAACGGTTGATGAGTTGGTTCGACCCTACGAAACCTCCAACATCAAGTTTGTCGCAGGCATAGAGGCACGCGGGTTTATTCTCGGCGGTGCCATCGCCCACCAACTTTCATGCGGTTTCATCCCGGTGCGCAAAAAAGGAAAACTGCCATTCAAAACCGTTTCCATTGAATACCAGCTTGAATACGGAACGGACATATTGGAAGTGCATCAGGACGCATTGCAGCCGGGTGATCGCATTTTGGTGGTAGATGATTTGTTGGCAACCGGAGGGACTGCTCTGGCTGCCATTAACTTGTTGCGGCAATTACAGGCAGAAGTGGTGGCAAGTTGCTTTGTGGTTGACCTTCCAGAACTGGGCGGTCGTGAAGCAATCAAGGCCGAGGGTGTTCCGGTGCGCTATCTGGTTGAGTTCGAGGGCAAATAGAACAATCGCGTCGCATTCGGCCTCTTTTCCCTAGTCGCAATCTGGTCAATTCTCGTGTTTGTCGGACTGTTGGTGTCTTACGGCAACGAACAAACGTGCGGGCATCAGGGAACGATCGTTACAAATCGTTGTACCGGTATGTCTGCCTGGCACACACATATGGGAGAACAGCATGAAAACGGGGTTCATCGGCCTTGGCAACGCGGGTGTCAAACTTGCTGGCAGCCTTTTGCGCAATGGTATTGATCTTACTGTGCGTGATCTGGACAAGGCGGTTGCTCAACCTTTTCTAGACCAAGGGGCAAAGTGGGCCGACTCACCTGCTGAGATGGTGACGGAATGTGAGCTCGTCATTACCTGCCTTCCAAGTCCTGCTGCCTGCTCACAGGTGATGGAAGGGGATGCAGGCATTCTCGGAGCCATCGGGCCAGGCAAAATCTGGGCAGAAATGTCTACGACAGATGAAAGCGAGGTCAAACGGCTTGCCGCACTGGTGGAAGAACGTGGCGGCGAGGCAATCGAATGCCCTGTTTCGGGAGGCTGCCACAGGGCTGCAACGGGTAATATCTCAATTTTTGCAGGCGGCAAACGGGAAACGTTTGAGAAGATGCTGCCCATGCTCACGACACTTGGCAGGCGGGTGTTACATACCGGACCGCTTGGTTCTGCCTCTACCTTAAAGGTCATGACCAACTATCTTGCCACAGCAAATCTTCTTTCGGTGTGTGAGGCGTTGGCGACGATGAAGGCGGCCGGAATTGACCTTGCAACAGCCTATGAGGCCATGACGATTTCTTCGGGAACTTCTTTTGTTGCCGAAACCGAAGGCCAGGTAATCCTGAATGGCAGCCGCGATATTGAGTTCACCATGGATTTGGTGCTGAAAGACATCGGGCTGTTTCAGGCGATTGCCGACAAACACCATGTGCCGCTTGAGGTCAGCCCCCTGGTCATTGACCTTATGAAGGATGGTCAAAGACGCTATGGAGAACGCGCCAATTCTGACGACATTATCCGTCGGCTTGAGGAAGCAACAGGCCTTGATATTACCGCTTCTGGTTTCCCCGCGCTTCTGGTTGATGATGAGCCGGAAGGGAAGGGCTATGAAGTGGTGCCGCGAAACCGGACGTAGGAGGTTTTGACGTCGCATTGGCGTGTTGCTGCCATGGCATTACTGCGGATTGACCTGGACATCCGGCTCAGTCAAGGTTGGGTATGGATGGAATCATCACATTGCTGGGCACAACAGATATCGTCGCACTGTGTGCATTTGTGTTGCTTTGGCTCGGCTTTGAGATCGTTGTGGGACACACATTGTTGCAATACAAGAGCCTGTCGGGAATGATGGCTCACAAGCGGCGCGAGTGGATGTTATCGCTTGCGGAACGGGAAAACCGTATTGCGGACACCGCCATAATTGCCGGCCAACAGCAGGGTGCGATTTTTTTCGGAACCTCCTCAATTCTTGCTATTGGTGGGTGTTTTTCCGCTTTCGATGCAACCGAACTTGCGCTTCAGGTCTTCCGCGATCTGACGGTCGTCGATTCGGTTTCCCGATCCGTTTATGAACTTAAAATGGCAGGACTAACCCTGATCTTCGTCTATACCTTCTTCAAGTTTGCCTGGGCGTATCGCTTGTTCAATTACAGTTCGATTCTGGTTGGGTCGGTCGAACAACCAAGTGTCAGCGAACTTGAGATTCGGCGAAAGCAGGCACTCCTTGCAGCCAGGATCAACATCATCGGAAGCAGGCACTTTACGGCCGGTTTGCGGGGCATATTCATGGCACTTGCTTATATTGGCTGGTTTGCAGGACCGATCTCGCTGATCATCATGACGGTTGCGGTTATAGGTGTGCTGGTCAGGCGGCAGTTTTTCTCAAATTCAAGAAGGGCGCTCGCATCCTCTTACGATTGATGGCACGCACAGCGCTTACTTCGGCAAATCGGGCCAGATCCGAACCTGGCTCAGCCGCATCTGTGCAAATTGCGCTGTTCCGGCCCTAGAGATTGGCAGTAAGGAACATATCCGCTGCTGCCGGACTGCACGCCATTGGAATGTCGTGTTGTATCGACAGGCGGATCAATGCCAACAGGTCCGAATCGAGCGTGCCCGAACCTTCAGGGTCTGCAAAGAAGATCACACCATCAAGTTCGCCGGTTGCAACCAGCGCGCCCAGTTGCTGATCACCGCCATGAGAACCGCGTTGCAGACGATGAATGGAAAGGTCCGGTTCTTCTTTTCCAAGCATGGTGCCAGTGCCGCCCGTACATATGATACGGTGGCGGGCCAACTCGCCAGCGTGCCTTTTTACCCAGGCAAGTAATTGTGCTTTCCGGTTATTGTGCGCCACCAGGGCAATTCTGCGCGGTGCGGAGGAATGTTGCCTTGCCCTTCCGGTCATTGCCAAAATGGATTGCACCTGCGCGACCAAACCCACTTGTGATGCGGGAAAAGCCTGGTTGAAGGCAGCAGTTCCCACTGTAAAGCCAGCCGCACCGGATTCTGCGACTGCAACAATCCGCTCTTCCTGATCAATGGAACCTGCCATGATCACCGGCTTGTCAGTGGCTTCGCAAACCGATTTCATCAGGGCAGGGACGTTTCCGTTGAAGCGGTAGGCGAGAAGGTCAAGTCCGTGAACCGTTTCCAGATCGGCAAGTGCACGCGCGCTTTCGGTTATTTCCTCAATGGTGCCGGCCAGTTCGCTTGGATGACCTACAATTTGCCCGGGAAACGGGTAATAGCGAATTGGGTGATGTCGCAACAACGGGGCGACCGCGTTTGCCCGCGTGCCGCCCAAAAGACAATCCACTTCAAGATCGATGGCTGCTTTTGCCGAGCGCAATTCGCTTTCTTCATCCAGGCTGACAACTTCAAGATATGCACGGCCTCCCGCCGAACGAATGTCGCGAGCCAGGGATTTCAGTTCTTCAAAGGGCAGGCCAATGTCCTTGAAACCAATGTGGCGCGCTCCTCCGGACAGGACATCATCAAGCTTGGAGCGGGCATCGGAAATAGTGCGGTCGTTTTCGGTCAACATGAAAATGAAATCAAATGCCATGGGTTCCTCGCTGCGGTTTGAAAATCATTCTTAAACGAATTTTCGTCTAAAAGAACCACAACGATCAATTACGAGCCCTCTCTTTTAAGTCTTGCTATTGCCGAGCCCGTTTGAAAGATTGTCGGGAGCGGTCAAAAACAGGCTAAACCGCCGCCATGAAGCACTCATTTATGTCAAAATCCTCAATTAGCTGGTTATCAGGAACAGGCAGAACCAGGAACCGATATGACCGAACTTGAAACCTTGCTTACCGAGGCGAAGGCCAGAAAGATCATAGATGATCGCATTTCGACACAATTGCTAGAGTTGAACGGGGAACTTGCAACTTCTGTCTTGCCAAATGAAGTAGATGAAGGCGCTTTGGAAAACGAAGCTCCCCGGTTTGTTCGCGGATTTCACGATGTCCTGATCACCATTGGTATCGTCGCATTACTGGGCGGCTTGTGGGCACTATCGGGCGGTTTGTTGGTTCCCATTGTCGTGTTTGGTCTGGCAGAGTGGTTTGTCAAACGTCGACGGCTTGTCCTTCCTGCGTTTGCCCTGACAGCGGCATTGGCTTTGGTGATGCCGTATACCGCCGAGCTGTTTATTGGAAGCAGCGCACGGTATTACGGGGTTGCCATTTTCTTTCTGCAAGTTGCAGTTTTGGCGCTTTACTACTGGCGTTACCGTGTTCCTGTCGCGCTAGCTGCATTATTCGTGGCAGGCTTCGGTTTCTTGTTCTTCCTGATTGCAGCTGCCTTTGGAACGACAGCAGACGCATTGGAAAACCATACTCTTCTATTGGCAACAGTCGCAATGGTATTTGCGTTGGTCTTGTTTGTGATTGCCATGCGCTTTGATCTTTCCGACCGGGTGCGAGAGACCCGGCGATCGGATGTGGCGTTTTGGTTGCATCTGATGACCGCGCCCTTGTTGTTGTTCACGACGTTTTTCCTGCTGTTTGGTGAAAGGGCTCTGTGGTGGTCCCATGATCCGACCATGTCAGAAGCGCTGGTCGCATTTGGCCTTGTAACGGTAATGGCGATGATTGGCCTGGTTATAGACCGGCGGGCATTTGTAACATCAGGCCTGTTATCATTGGGCACTGCGCTCGCCGTGTTTTGGCAGGAAACCGGGTTGGATTTACAAGGCAGCTTGGCAGGCGTGCTTGTTGCAGTTGGCCTGATTGTCTTGCTGATCGGCTCTGGTTGGCGCGCCTTGCGCCGTGCTATTGTAACAGCGTTGCCGGAGCAGGTTCAAAGCAAGTTGCCTCCTGTTTAAGACCCGATGACTTTTGTATTTGCTAAACGTTGAACTTGAACAGCATCACGTCGCCATCATTGACAACATATTCCTTGCCTTCATCACGGGCCTTGCCAGCCTCTTTGGCGGCCTGCTCGCCACCAAGAGTAACGTAATCGTCGTAACCGATCGTTTGGGCCCGAATGAAGCCGCGTTCAAAATCTGTATGAATGACACCGGCAGCCTGCGGCGCCTTGGTGCCTTCCTTGACTGTCCAGGCGCGCGTTTCCTTCGGTCCGGCGGTGAAATAAGTGATAAGGTCGAGCAAACGGTATCCGGCGCTGATCAACCGGTCGAGCCCTGATTGTTCCAACCCGTTCATCTCCAGGAACTCACCCTGTTCTTCATCGGGCAGTTGAGCAATTTCTTCCTCGATTGCAGCAGAAATCACCACCATCTCTGCGTTCTGAGATTTTGCCAATTCGGCAACGGTCTTGCTGAAGTCGTTGCCGTCGGCGGCATCCTCTTCACCGACATTGCAAACAAATAGCACAGGCTTTGAGGTGAGCAGGTTCAGTCCGTTCAGAATTTTCAGGTCTTCAGCCGCGATGTCATTCAGCAGCAAACGGGCCGGCTTGCCTTCCTTGAGCAAGTCGACTGACGCCTCCATCATCGGAAGAACGGTCAGGGCTTCCTTGTCTTTTCCTGTTGCTTTCTTTCGGGTCTGGTCCAGCCTTTTTTCCAGGCTCTCCAGGTCTGCGATCATCAACTCCGTGTCAATTGTTTCGGCATCTTCGACAGGATTTACACGACCCTCGACATGGGTGATATCATCGTCTTCAAAGCAACGCAGGACATGGACAATCGCATCGACTTCGCGAATGTTTGCAAGAAACTGGTTGCCAAGCCCTTCGCCCTTGGATGCCCCCTTGACCAGCCCCGCAATGTCAACAAACGAAATCCGTGTCGGAATGGTTTCGGCTGATCCGGCAATTTTTGCGATATTGCCGATGCGCTCGTCAGGAACGTTTACTTCGCCGGTGTTTGGTTCAATCGTGCAAAACGGATAATTTGCCGCCTGTGCGGCGGCAGTTTTGGTAAGTGCATTAAAAAGAGTGGATTTGCCCACGTTTGGCAGCCCCACAATTCCGCATTTGAAACCCATTGTTCTATTCCTTGTCTCCAAACAGTTTCTTAAGCATGTCTGCCATTGGCCCGCTTTGGGGCATTTTTGTTGGTTTCGCCGCATTTCGCGCCTGGCGAATATGCGAAGTGCCTTTTGATTGCGGTTTTTGCGAAGGGGCAGGCCGGGTCGATATTGCTACCTTGTTCATGAACGTCGCGTCATCGCCGTTTGCCAGCAGGGGGGCATTGTCTGCGATTGCCTGCAGCAGCGGATCAAGCCACTCATGATCTGCTTTTGAAAAGTCGGATAAAACATGCCCGGTTACTTTTTCACGGGTGCCGGGATGACCTATACCAATTCGCATACGCCGATATTCCTTGCCGCAATGGGTGTCGATCGATTTGATACCGTTGTGTCCGCCCGATCCTCCACCAGTCTTGATACGCAGTTTGCCAGGCGGCAAATCAAGTTCGTCGTAGATGACCACGAGATTTGACAGTTCTTCTTTGTAAAAGCGCATCAGTTCGCCAATCGCCTGCCCCGAGACGTTCATGAACGTCATTGGTTTGACCACCAATGCTTTTTCATTGCCTAACAAACCGGAAGAAATTTCGGCGCCGAACTTGTTTTTCCAAGGCCCAAATGAATGACGGCGAACAATTTCGTCCGCCGCCATAAAACCGATATTGTGACGGTTGGCGGCATATTTGCCGCCCGGATTGCCAAGTCCTGCAATGACCAGCATCACCGTTCTCCGTCAGAAGGTTACTCTTCTGAAGCTTCTGGTGCTTCTGCGGACACTTCGCCTTCACCTTCACCGTCTTCACCGTCGCTCTCTTCGGATTTGAGGCCTGCAGGGGCAGCGATGGTGGCGATTGTGAAGTCACGATCCGTGATGCTCGGTTCAACACCTTCTGGAAGCGTCACGTTTGAAATCTTGATCGAGTCACCAAGATCAAAGTCAATGATGTCGATTTCGAAATTGTCGGGAATGGAATCTGCCGGGCAGTTAACTTCCACCGTGTGACGTACAATGTTCAACACGCCCCCGCGTTTGATGCCAACGGAATCTTCGTCGTTCACAAATACAACCGGCACTTCAACAGTAACCTGTGTGGATTTGGAAACACGCAGAAAATCGACATGCTCGATGACGTCGCGAACCGGATGCAGTTGGTAGTCTTTCGGCAACACGTTGTAATCGTTGCCATCAACCTTGATGGTCGCGATGGTTGTGAAGAAGCCACCACTGTGAATCTTCTTGGACAAATCGCGGTAAGAAAGCGCGATCGAAACAGGGTCTTTTTTGTCGCCATAAATGACGCACGGGACCATACCATTGCGGCGAAGTTCACGTGCGGCCCCCTTGCCAACACGTTCGCGCAACTGGCCCTCAAGAACGGATGTATCGCTCATAATGAAGCCTTTCGCTAAAGTTGTAATGCCGGTCCGAAAGAGCGTGCGCCCTGTTCGTTTCGACAATTATCAAGGCACCAGCCAAAGCCGGCTTTTGCTGCTCATCGAAGTAGTGAAGAAAACAACAAACCTGCATTGCCTCCAAGGGTGTCTGTACAGGCAGGCGGTTTATAGGCGAGAAGCAGGGTTTTCGCAAGCGTGAATTGCAGCAGTGATCTTCCGCGGAAAATCAGTCGAACAGGCTTGAGACGGATTTTTCCATTGCCGTTCGGTTGATTGCCTCTCCGAGCAGCTCGGAGATTGATACGACACGAATGTTGTTTGCTGTCAGAACAGCTTCAGTTGGCTGAATGGAGTCTGTGATCACCAATTCTTTCAGTTTAGACGAACTGATGCGGGCAACCGCGCCGCCTGACAAGACGCTATGGGTGATATAAGCGGTAACGCTCGTGGCACCCTTTGCTAACAGGGCATCTGCCGCATTGCAAAGCGTTCCACCTGAATCGATGATGTCATCAATCAGAATGCAGTCTTTTCCGTGGACATCACCAATGATGTTCATGACCTCGGATTCGCCGGGTCGTTCGCGGCGTTTGTCGACGATTGCCAACAGGCAATCCAGGCGTTTGGCCAATGCGCGGGCCCGAACCACGCCACCGACATCGGGCGAAACAACCATGATGTTATCCAGATCATAGTTTTCCTTCACGTCGCGGGCAAGAACCGGCGCCGCGAACAGATTGTCTGCCGGGATATCAAAGAAACCCTGTATCTGACCAGCGTGCAGATCAAGTGTCATAACCCGGTCAGCACCTGCTTCGGTAATCAGGTTGGCAACCAGTTTTGCCGAAATCGGGGTGCGGCCTGATGAGCGCCTGTCTTGCCGCGCATATCCAAAATAGGGAAGCACTGCGGTAATTCGCTTGGCCGACGAACGACGGAATGCGTCGATCATGATCAACAATTCCATCAGGTTGTCGTTTGCCGGATAAGATGTCGATTGCAGGATAAACACATCCTCGCCGCGAACATTTTCAAGGATTTCGACAAAGATTTCCTGGTCGGCGAAACGCCTTACATTGGCTTTGCCCAGCGGTATTTCGAGATATTGTGTTACTAGCTCGGCGAGGGTTTCGTTGGAATTGCCTGCGAAAAGTTTCATGAATCCTCTGCCCGCTAAGTGGCCTTGAACTGTATTCGCGCCTGTCTTAAGCCAAGCGAACTTGTGTCGCAATGGCCTTTGTCATGAAAATGCAAAACTAGCTGGGGATTTTGAGAGGTGTGGTCTAACCTTTTCGCGATGCGATCCATGTTTGAACAGACTGCATCGTGTGATCGGCCACATCTGTCAGTTGTTTGTCGTCAATCGAACGCCAGGGATCAGGCGAGGTCCCGCCACTTCTTTCCTGCCCATTGATACGGTGCAAGCGTTTTCCGTTTCTATCGACGATGTCCCAGACATAGATCAGCAGTGTACCCGAACCGTCATTGAGTGCCGTAAAATAGCCGGTCAGGCCATAATTGCTTCGTGGCTGGTTTTGGTTAAGCAGGTTGACATCGTATTTTCCAGCCGAACCATACAGTTGCTTTGACAGTTTGGTTTGGGCGGTTTGCGGAATGCCTTTCAAAGGAAGGAAGGATATCTCAACCTTCTCGCTTGCCGTCGGTTCTGAAATTGCAGCCGCGATCTGTTGTTCAGAAGCTGCCGGCGTTTCGGGCTTGGTTGCAGCCAGTGCCTGGGTGCCGGCTTTTTCGACTGACTTTTGCGTGACAGGCTTGCTGTCGGCTTTTTGTGAAACTTGCCGGGTCGCATTGGAGGTTTGAGTGAGTGCCTGTTTTACGCTTGGTTGTGACGTGCAGGCGGATAATGCCCAAACAAGCGGCAACACCAATGCTACCAGTATCGGGAAAAGACTTCTTGAGGGGGTCGTACTCATAACTTTGACCGTTAAATCATGATCACGACGAGATAAAGGCAGATCAGGCGAACGGAATCAAGCCTGATTAATCCGAATGGCTGAAATTTGGCGACCGTAATCAACCTCCTTGCGATGGGTTGTACGGCGGTATGAAAAAAACAACTCTTCATCAGCATAGGTGCATTGACCGGTCCAGGAAGCCGAAATGCCAGCCCCTTTCAACCGGTCTACTATGTAAGATGGCAAATCAAACATTGCATGACCGGTGTTGACCGATGCACCAAGATAATCCGAATTGTGACTGTCCAGAGCCGTTAACCGCTCCACGAATTCCGGCCCCACTTCGTAGTTTTCCCTGCTTATGGTCGGGCCCAAAACGGCAACAATGTTTGACCTGTCGGCCCCTGTCGATATCATGGTGTCAATTGTGTTTTCGAGGACCCCGCCGGTTGCGCCTTTCCAGCCGGCATGAGCGGCGGCAACGACGCCGTTTTCCGCATCGGCAAAGAGAACAGGTCCGCAATCGGCGGTTACGACGCCAATAACCAGATCATTGCGCTTTGTAACCACCGCGTCGGCTTGTGGCCGCTTGTCCGGTGTCCAGTCATCATCTGCCAAAAACGCATCAGGCGAGTGAATTTGGTAGGGCGTTCCGATTGAGTTTGGTCCAAGGGCAAAGTGCGCGCATACCCGTTTTCGGTTTTCCGCGATGTCGTCAGGGTCGTCATGTGAGCCGATTCCGATGTTAAGGCCACGGTATATACCGCCCGAAACGCCACCCACGCGCGTGAAATAGCCGTGCTGAAGCAATGGGTGGTCCATATTCGGCGAGGTGATTGGATTTGGATCAGTCATGATTGGTCCCGCTAGCTTTTTCAGTTTCAGCCAATCCGGCGCTTCTTTCAACCCTGTTTGTCGAACAACCATAGTTCTTGGAGCGAACCAATGGCCATTGCCTTGAACAGTTCACCCATCTGATCGGGAAGTGCCAGGCGTTCGGCCTGTTTGGTAAGCATTGCCTGCGTTCCCTCGTCCTTTCCCCGCCCCAGTTCTCCAGCGCGTTCCAACAACCCGGCCTTTAGCAGAAAGCTGCCCTGGTCCAAAACCGGAGGGCAGAACAATTCCATGTCGGAGGCGATGCGCCGGAGCGATCCAAAATCAACGTGAGAAGTCAGGTCACATTGTCCGGGCCTATCCAGAGGGTCAGCGTAGCGATGTTCACGAATGGCCTGAAACGTGTCGCCGAACCCGCAATGTGTGTGTCCGTAGTCGAAAAACAATGCCGCGCCCCGGTTTTTCTTCAACAATTCGCAGATGCTGTAAACATAGGCTTCGCGCGACGGTGAGGTTTCGAATACAGATCCGTCCGTTTCATCTTCATGACCTTTGGGAAGCAGGGCCGGGGCAATTGTTCCAGTGCCAAGAACCCAACAGAGCCGATCATCATCGCCTAGCGCGATGCATCGTTCGTGCCATTGACCGGCAACCTTGATGTATTGGCGCACGGGCATGGCATCCAGCAACTCGTTTGCGATTATCAGGCACGGTGCGCCAGACACATTGTGCGGCGCTTCACACCAGTTAATGTTGCGGTACTGTTTGAGCGTATCTTTCTGGGCAGTTTTCAGCGCAGGGCTTGTTTCGACAAGGTTTATCCGAGCTGCCTGCAAAAAACGCGGCAGCTTTCCGGTCGCGCGCAAAATATCCCGCATCAATGTGCCGTTCCCGGGTCCGATCTCAATCAGGTTGAACGGGCTTGGTGATCCAAGATCCTGCCAGGTTTTATAAATCCAGATTCCGATCAGTTCACCAAACATCTGGCTGATCTCAGGGGCTGTTACAAAATCGCCGTCCTTGCCGATCATCTTGCGGTTTGTATAATATCCGGCCTTGGGATCAGACAGGCACCAATGCATGTATTCGGCGAGCGGCAATGGTCCATTCATACGAACATGACGTTTGATGCGACTTTCAAGGTCTGATGTCATGACTGCACAGACCGGCCTTTCGCGGTCATTACCGACCATATTCCAATCAATAGAAGCGGAACGGACAACAACATACCCATTGTGATCCAACCGGTACCAAACAAATATCCCAACTGCGGATCAGGCACCCGGACAAACTCTACCGATATCCGGCCGAGTGCGTAGACAATAACAAATACACCGGCAATGAAACCGGGATATTTCAGCTTGCCAAAGCGCCAAACCAACAAACCTGCGAGAACAAAGACAAGCAAACCTTCCAGAAGACCCTCATAGAGTTGGCTTGGATGGCGCGGAACTCCATCGCTTCCCGGAAATATAACGGCCCAGGGAACATTACTCGCAGCGCCATAGAGCTCTGAATTAATGAAGTTTGCGATACGGCCAAACAATATGCCAATTCCGCAACTGGCTCCAATCAGGTCAAACAGG
Organism: Rhizobiaceae bacterium; assembly: GCA_965230715.1. Lineage (GTDB taxonomy): Bacteria > Pseudomonadota > Alphaproteobacteria > Rhizobiales > Rhizobiaceae > JAALLB01. The sequence continues at coordinate 1,128,047 of CBDDLK010000001.1, forward strand.
GAGAAAACGTTGAAGCCGCGGCGTTTTGCGAAGACCAGCATTGCAACAACTGTTCCTGCCAACCCGCCATGAAAGCTCATGCCGCCCTGCCAGATTGCAAATATGTTTTGGGGATTGCTCGCATATGTCGGCAAATCATAAAACAGTACATAGCCGAGCCGCCCGCCCAGTATGATGCCGATTACTGCCCAGGTCAGAAAGTCATCAACATCGACGGGTTTGATTGCAGAACCGTTGCTTCCCCAAAGGGCGTCGGTAGATGCAAGTTTCCGTGCATACCACCAGCCGAACAATATGCCGACGACATAGGCGATTCCATACCAGTGCACCTGAAAGGGGCCGATGGAAAACAGAACCGGATCAATCTGCGGATGCGAGATGGCTGCAAGATGGATTAACATGGATTGTACCTGTTCGTATGAACCTCATGGCTACATGTCAGAATCGTGCGAAATTGTCACCCTCGATCGATGTTGAATTCGGCGCCCGGGAAGTTTATTTGAAAGGTAACCAACTGGAGAAATGCGATGTCTCAGGGACCCAACCGACTGTTTGACGAATTTGCCAAGGTGCTGACCGATGCAGCCGGCGCTGCCCAGGGACTGAAGAAGGAAGCTGAAACCGCATTTCGTTCGCAAGCCGAGCGTTTTCTGGCGGACATGGATTTGGTTCAGCGCGATGAATTTGATGCCATCAAGGCGATGGCTGCGAAAGCACGCGATGAAAATGATTCCCTGAAATCCCAAATCGAATCGTTGGAAAAACGTCTTTCGGCACTTGAAAAAGACAGAAAATAACGGGTCACGGCGCGCTTACAAAAAAACTGAAAAATTTTTCAATTTTTTTTGCCCTGTGAGCAAGTTTCAAAAAAACCAGATTTGAGAGTCGGTTACACCAGATCGTGAATCTTTTGATTCAAGGCTTCTCCACAGAATCGCGCATTATGTGAATCAGGCCGGACTGGTATTCGTGATTCACTCTTATAGACTGAATTTACAGGATGATTCGCGGCGGGCCTGAGCACTCCATAATCCCAAATATGCGGATTTGTGATTGTGGAGTGCATGTTTCCAGGCCGGTTTGCCGGATGGTTGTATGGATGCGGAATTTTAGCTTACGGGGAACGAAACATGGCACTTGCTGAACTTGAGTGGGAGCGCGACTTTAATCCGGTCGATATGATCGAGCATGTAGCACTTTCCAACAAGTGGGAGTTTGACCGGGCCAGCGATGACGAAATTTGCCTTACAGTCGACGGGCAATGGACAGACTACAACGTCTCTCTTTCATGGATGGAAGACTTTGAAGCGTTGCATCTGGCATGTGCGTTTGACATGAAGGTCACCGATGCAAGGTTGGTTGAAGCTACGCGCCTTTTGTCACTCATCAACGAGCAGATGCTGATTGGCCATTTCGACATTTGGGCTTCGGAAGGAACGATCATGTTTCGCCAGACCCTGATGCTTAACGGTGGTGCAAGTCCTACTGGCGAGCAATTGGAATGTTTGCTCGGTAGCGCATTGGAATCATGTGAGAGATACTTTCAAGCTTTCCAGTTTGTTGTATGGGCGGGACACGACGCCGCGCAGGCGATAGATTTTGCCTTGTTCGAAACCAAGGGAACGGCATAGGCGGCTGTTTGATTTCGTTCGGTGGGGACCGGCACCAAAACGGCATCATGTCAGGCGGACAAGTTCAAATGACGTGATGCCGTTGGCTCCTCGCATCGAAATTGAATACATTACGGTATCAGGACGAACATTGCTGGACATGGGTGATGGAAAACCAGACGGAACAAATCGGTATTGAAGATTTTTTGAAAGTTGATATCCGGGTAGGCCGGATCATTGAAGTTTTGGAATTCCCCGAAGCACGCAAACCGGCCTGGAAGTTGAAAATCGATTTTGGCGAAAAGATCGGCATCAAGAAATCCTCGGCACAGATCTTGGCCAATTACAGTGAGGACGATCTTGTTGGAAAGCAGGTGTTGGCAGTGGTCAATTTCCCTCCAAGACAGATCGGCCCCTTTATGTCAGAGGTGCTGACGCTCGGCTTCAATGATGAAAACGATAATGTGGTGTTGGCAACCGTCGACGTGCAAGTGCCCATTGGCGGGCGCCTGCATTAGTACTCTAACTGGAAGGCAATTCGCGATATCCCTTGACGATCATCGCAATGCCAACGCCAAACAGTCCAAAGGCGCTTAGCAATTCGGGGTTCAACCAGCGACCGGTAATGCGTTTTGCCGCCGCGTTCGCTGCAAGGGCATAGGCAAGGATTGAGATGGCATCAAGAACTATAAATATTGTTCCGTAGACGACCCCCTGTACCAACACGTTGTGTTCAAGCGAAATGAATGCCGGGAACAGGGCCATAAAAAAGACGATGGCTTTGGGATTGGTAACACAGGCAAAAAAACCGGCCCAGAAGGTTGTATGTGCCGAACGCATTGGCAGCGCATCAACCTTGCTATTCATGCTCTGAAAAGCCTGCCAGGCCATGTAGACAATGAAGCCTCCCCCGACAATTTGCAGGACCGGCAGAACATGTTCTGACAGGGCGGCAAGCGCGGTCAACCCGGCAATTGCAATGATGATGTGAACTGCCGTGCCAAGTGCATCACCTGCAACAGCAATATATGCAGCACGTGGTCCAAAGCGTAACGCCTGTGTGGTGGCAAACGCAACGGAAGGGCCGGGCACGACAAGGAAAAAGAATGTGGTGGTAAGAAAGGCAACAAAAAGTACCGGATCCATGTTCTGCCTGCTCCTTCGGCAATGCTTTGTTTTTTTGTGGCTAGATCGGTTGAATCACAATCACCCGCAGGCCACCCAGCGGACTGTCGTAAAGATTGATGTCGCCGCCCTGGTTTCTTGCGATGTCGCGTGCGATTGACAGGCCGAGGCCAGTGCCTGATTCATCAAGGTTGCGGGCATCGTCCAACCGTACAAACGGTTTGAAAACCTCGGCCCGCTTGTCATGCGGGATACCCGGTCCGTCATCATCAAAAATCATGGTCAACCTGCGTTTCCCGACCGATACGGAGGTGTTCAGTGTGTCCGCATAGCGGAAGGCATTGGAAATGATATTCGCCAACATGCGACTGAGCGCTTCGGGATGTGTATTGATCTCAATATTTTTGTCACATTCTATGTTGAACTTCTTGCGCCGTATTTCCGCTTCGAGTTCATACTTTTGCAAGAGTTCTGCAATGTTGACCATCTCCGGTTTTTCATTGCTTTCACCACGGGCAAAATCCATATATCCCTGAAGCATTTGCTGCATGTCATCAACATCAGACTGCAACTCTTCTATTTCCCGGGTTTGGGGAATCAAGGCCAACTGCAACTTGAAGCGGGTCAAGATGGTTCGCAGATCATGAGACACGCCCGTCAACATTGCAGTACGCTGTTCGATCTGGCGATCTATCCGATCCCGCATCTGCAGGAATGCAAGACCGGCCTGTCGCACTTCCTGAGCGCCCCTGATCTTGAAATCGGGCGGTAGCTTTTGCCCCTTTCCGAAACTGTCGGCTGCTTGGGACAATTGTTGGATGGGCCGGATTTGGTTGCGCAAAAACAAGACTGCAATCAATAACAGCACCATGGAGGTGCCTACCATCCAAACCAGGAAGATGTGCGAGTTCGATGCATAGGCTCGATTTCGCCTGACAAAAACGCGCAAAACATGGTCAGCGGGGTTTTCAAGGCGGATCCTGATTTCAAGGATGTTGGAATTTCCGACAGTGTCGATCCAGAACGGCCTTGCGATTTTTGCGGTGATCGCCTGCCTCAACGTGTCGTCCAGAAGAGAAAAAAATGGTTTACCGACTGCGGGAGGAAATGGATCAGGCGGAAGCACTGTGATGTTGAGCCCAAGCTGATCGCTTGCAATGGTGACAGCCTTGGAAAAGTCGCTGTCTTGGGGGTACTGTTCGATAACATCGATAACCGCTGCAATGTCGGACGTTACGGCCTGAGACAAGCGTTGGGTAACGGTTTGCCAATGACGTTCCATGAAGACAAAGGCAAGCACCGACTGAAGCAGCACCATGGGCGCAATGATGATGATCAGCGAGCGGCCATAGAGCCCTTTCGGCAATCGTCTTGATGTCCATCGGGCAAGCCGGTGCCAGAATTGCAGGATGCGGCCAAGGCGCTTCTCGTGCATGTCGTTGTCAATTTGCTCAATGGTCAAACCGGCATCCCAACTGGGTTTGTCAACAGAACATAAGTCTTTGAGTGTTTTCTACACCACAATCATCAGCATTGCACCCGCAAAGCCAGCAACAAGGTGACCAAACCCTAATCGACAACAAGGCGGTAACCAATTCCCCTGACGGTCTGCAGCCATTTGGGATTGGCGGGGTCGTTCTCGATTTTCCGACGCAGGCGATTAATCTGAACGTCGATCTTGCGCTCACCAGCCACACTGTCATCGCCCATCAATTCGTATCTGGCGATGGTGGCACCCGGTTTGGAAGCAAATGCCAGCATGATTTCCCGTTCCCGGTCGGTGAGCCGCACCAAGTCGCCATCGTGATTCAATTCCCCGCGAGCGACGGAAAAGTGATAGGGACCAAACCGGATTTGCTCGATTGCCGGTTCTGAGGGCTTTGCAGTTCGTTTCATGATTGAGTTAATGCGCAGCAACAGTTCCTTGGGTTCAAACGGTTTCGACAAATAGTCATCTGCGCCTGCCTCAAGTCCCTCGATGCGGTTGTCTGTTTCTCCCAGTGCAGTAAGCATCAAAATCGGGACATCGGTGGTATCTCGGAGCGAGGCGGTGAATTCAATGCCGGTCTCTCCAGGCATCATTACGTCAACGACCAGCAAATCAAACTCCAGGCTTGCAAGCTTTCGGCGAGCTTCCGCAGCATCACCGGCACTGGATACGCGAAAACCGTTGCTGGTCAGATACCGGGTCAACAACCCGCGCAGACGGGTATCATCATCGACGACCAATATGTGCAGTGCTTCATCGTCCGGGATGCGCTCCATTTCTGTGTTGCTGTTCATCGCTTATCGCCATTCTTCATCTGAAACATGCCTTCCCGCACGCTGAGAGCCTGTAACATAGCACGAAAGTCAGCTTGTGGAATTTGCCGAAGACATGTTGCCCAAAAATGTGGCGACCAGTTGGCGTTCTTCTTCTGTGAAGTTTTCCAGTGCCTGTTCGATCAAGTCTGCTTGGGGTTGCGAAAGCTTCAGGATCATTTTGCGCCCCTTTGGGGTTGGGAAAAGTAACCGCTTTCTGCGATCATGGGTTCCTGCGCATTGCGAAATAAAACCACCATTGATCAGTTGCTTGAGGACACGGGCAAGGCTTTGTTTTGTGATCTTGAGGATCTCCAGCAATTCCGCGACCGTTAAACCGGGTCTGCGATTGACAAAAAACAAGGCCCGGTGATGGGCCCTGCCAAATTCTATCTCAGCAAGTATTTCGTCCGGACCGGCGACAAAACCACGATAGGCAAAAAACAAACTCTCCATGGTTTCCACATGATCAATGTCTGTTTCTTTCATTGCATTTGTTACAGTTTTCCCGTCGTCAGACATCTGGGAGCGCCTTCTTGCAAAATTTATGTCAATACTATTGACTTATTTTTATTCCTTCCATACCGTTTCAGGTCAAGGAAAAAATGCGCTTGACTTGTTTGGAGATAGTAAATGCCGTCGGTTTCGTTTGACAATATGGAAGGCCAGATCTGGTACAATGGAGAATTCGTTGAATGGGCGGATGCGAAGGTTCACGTTCTGACGCACGGATTGCACTATGCTTCGAGCGTTTTTGAAGGTGAGCGCGCTTATGACGGCAAAATCTTCAAGCTTCGTGAGCATACGGAAAGACTGTTCAAATCCGCTGAAATACTTGGGTTTCAAATACCCTATACCGTAGAGGAAATCGACCAGGCTTGCATCGAGACACTGGAACGCCAAGGGTTGAAAGATGCCTATATCCGGCCGGTTGCATGGCGTGGAAGTGAGATGATGGGGGTCTCGGCACAATCCAACCGTATCAATGTTGCGATCGCTGTTTGGGCCTGGCCCAGCTATTTTGCTCCGGAGGAGCGGATCAAGGGCATTCGCCTTGACCGTGCGCATTATCGCCGCCCCGACCCTGCCACCATCCCGTCTTTTTCCAAGGCTGCCGGGCTCTACATGATCTGTACGCTTTCGAAACACGCCGCCGAGGAAAAAGGCTATGCCGATGCATTGATGCTTGATTGGCGCGGTCATGTGGCCGAGGCAACCGGGGCGAATGTGTTTTTCGTCAAGGACGGGAAAATTCACACACCGACGCCTGATTGCTTTCTTGACGGGATCACGAGGCAAACGGTGATCGGTCTTGCGAAAGATCGCCAGATTGAAGTGATCGAACGCACCATCATGCCAGAGGAAATGGCCGAATTCGAAGAGTGCTTCCTGACCGGAACCGCTGCGGAAGTGACGCCGGTTTCTGAAATCGGTGAATACAAATTCACCCCGGGCCAGATTTCCCTCAACCTGATGGAAGATTACGACAAGATCGTTAGGGCGCATTCCGCCTGACCAGCGGTTTTGTGAGTATATCCGCGATTTTCGGTTACCCAAGGTAAGAAAATGCGCTAAGGAAGCATTGTAGCGGCGGGCTTGTTGTTCCGTGCACACTTTTTGTTCCTGTTTTTGGAGGTATTTATGGTTGAAGTTCTTGTTCCGATTATCATTCAGGTGATCTCGGGTGTTGTAGGCGGCGGAGTCGTGGGCGGAATGTTGAAGCAGGCTGCCATGTCGATGTTGCCACGGCTGCTGGCTGGCGGACTTGGCGGGTTGGGCGGTGGTGCCGCGCTTGCGCCAATGATCGCTGACTTGTTGGGCGGTGGCGGCGCGGGCCTGGATATTGCTTCGATCGTTGGCAACATCGGTGGAGGTCTTGTCGGCGGTGGCGCTCTTACCGGCATTGCAGGTGCCTTGTTGAAAGGTCGCGGCTAATCCGCCACGGTTTTAAAAACCCTTGAAAGAGCGGTCGGAAAACCTGATCGCTCTTTTTGTTTTATGAATGACCCATCATTGCAACCGTCCGTGTTCCGGCGAACCTGTTTTGTGTTGTCCCGGCAAAGCGGTTGGGCAATGTGAATGATACAACAAGTGTTTTTGTCGTGCAGAACTTGTCGGCGATTTTCCAAAACCCGGTTTCACGGCTGAATAGTATTTGACGCTTGGGAAAGTTTGCAGTATCGCGTTGCTGCGTCATCTTGCAAATACTTGTCCTTGACCTACCATGACCAAACTCAAAATAGCCATTGTTCCTGTCACCCCATTCCAGCAAAATTGTGCGCTTATGTGGCACGAAGATACCATGGAAGGGGTTGTATTCGACCCCGGCGGTGATGTTGACCAAATCCTTCAAGCAATCGAAGAGACCGGTATCCGGGTCAGGAAAATTCTTCTGACCCATGGCCATCTGGATCACGTTGGTGGTGCCATGGAATTGAAAGAGCAACTGGATGTCGAACTTGTCGGCCCGCACATTGATGACAAAGCGGCTTGCGAAAATGTGGAAACCATTGCTGCAAGTTACGGGCTTGGCACCGGCATGAAGAACGCCTTTCCGGATCGTTGGGTGGCAGAAGGTGACCTGGAAACCATTGGCGGAGTACCGTTTGATATCTTCCATTGCCCTGGCCATTCACCCGGAAGCGTTGTGTTCTACAATTCAGAGCTCAAGTTTGCCCATGTGGGCGATGTGCTGTTTCAAGGCTCGGTCGGACGAACTGATTTGCCGGGCGGTGACCACGACGCGCTGATCACATCCATAAAACAAAAACTGTTGCCGCTGGGTGACGACACCAGCTTTCTTTGCGGCCATGGTCCCGGCAGCACGTTTGGTCAAGAGCGTTTGACCAACCCGTTTCTGCAATAACGACTTGCAGTTACCCGGTCAGTAAGCGCGGCAGGAACGACGCGTCACCACCTCAACGGGATAGGCAAGGCGCTCGATATTGTTCACAAACTTTGCACACTGGGCGCGGGTTTTGAAGCAGTAGCGAATGTTGAACCGGTCGAACGGGTCATGATAATCGCCGTATTCAAGGCCGCTGACTTTGCCAACCCAGCCGTGTGCGATGGCGCGGCAGGTTCGCTTTCCTTCATTTTTCAATTGGTGGGTTGACGGGGCACCTGCGTGTGCTTCCAAAGAAAAACCCGGTATTTGCGGCATGGCAAGAAGCGTTGCAGCAGCGATAGCGAGAGTGGTAATTGTTTTCATTTCTGTGCTCCAATGCTTAGTAAGGGCGGCAATTGCGATAGGTTACAGAATCAACCGGATAGAGGGTGCGTTCGATATTGTTGACGAACCGGGCACACTCGCGTTGGCTGCGAAAACAGTAGCGGATGCTGAAATTGTGGCTCGGTGGACCACCCAAATATTCAACGCCCCGTACAATGCCTACCCAGCCGGTTGGAATGGCCTGACACTCGCGGCGACCTTCGCCGCGCAATTGACCAGGGGTCGGGGTACGCGCCTCAGCCTGTGTGCCGTAACCGGTGATCATCGGCATACCAGTCAACAGAACGGCTGCCATTGCCGTGATTGCGAATTTTTTCATCTTGGTTCTCCAAACAAAACAGATGCCGACAGGTTCCGCCTGCCTATAGGTTAACATTTGGGTAATTTGATGTTGGTTTCAACGCAAATCGACCTCACATCGGTGCGAGGTGTGAGGGATCGCACGTTTTGTCAGTCAAAACCGGTAAATTGTAAACCGCCGCAATCTAATTATTGCAGACTGCAAACTTTTTACTGCATCTTTCCCCATACTTGCGGCAACGTTTGTTTGCATTTCTTCTAGCCGCTGAAACTGTCGGTTGCCACGAGGCCCCCACGTTTCCGCTTTTGCTAAGATAAAGTGCCATACACAGAATGTTTGTAGTCACAACTTTGCAGTCGCTAGCATGTTTTCTGCAGTTCCGCATTGCGGTGTTTCTGGCGGCTTTTTTGCTCGGCTGTTTGTATGAATAGCCGTAAGCACGCGTCTTTTCTGAGAACGCTATGCTACCCCACTTGTTCGCGATTGGTGCACCCGAGCCTGATCCTGCTGAATAGGAATTATTTGGACTGGACAGTAGCCCAATCGCGAAAACGAAACAGAAAAACCTGAATAGATACATTACGTGACCCACTTCATTTGCACCGGTACGCTAGCCTAGCCATGACGGTAGTGTAAAGCAAGGCCTCTGGCAGAACGGCCGTGAGGTTCCGCTCCGCTTTAAAAGTCGCTCACTTGATACTGTTCGCCAGCTTGTCATGACCACGACCGCTCCGCTGTTTTCGGGGGTGGCGGATTTTGGAGTTCCCGCACCGTCTTTGCCGCCGTCATCCCGGTTGCGGTGCAAGCCGGGATCCAGATGATCTGACCGCGTGGTTTATGTATGGGCTGCGCCTTGCATCCCGGCTCACAGTCGTGGCCGGGATGACAGTGTTGCGGGTTTTTTGCACTGTCTTTTGCCTTCCCCATCCCGCTTTGTTTCCCCCTAGCGCGAACCTTTCCCCGCCTTGCCCTTGTCAGGAAAATCCTTCCCCGCCTTTGCCTTGATCCGGCGTTTGCGTTGGGTGTTTTCCACCCCGGCATCGCGGTTTAGCGGGTCGTCGGCCACGGCAAGTTCCACTTCGCGCAGGCGTTTGATTTCGTCACGCAGGCGCGCGGCTTCCTCGAAATCGAGATCAGCAGCGGCATCGCGCATCTGGCTTTCCAGCGCCTCCAGATGGGCCGCAAGGTTGGCGCCCACCAATTCGCCTTCTTCGGCCAAGCCGGTATCCACTTTCACATGGTCCTGCTCGTAGACGCTTTCCAGAATGTCGCCGATGTTCTTTTTCACGCTTTCCGGCGTGATGCCGTGTTCGGTGTTGTAGGCCACCTGCTTTTCACGACGGCGGTTGGTTTCGGCCATGGCCCGGTCCATCGATCCGGTTACCGTGTCGGCATACAGGATAACGCGGCCATCGACATTTCGCGCCGCGCGGCCAATGGTTTGCACCAGCGAGGTTTCGGAGCGCAAAAAGCCCTCCTTGTCGGCATCCAGGATCGCCACAAGCGCGCATTCGGGAATGTCGAGGCCCTCGCGCAGGAGGTTGATGCCAACGAGGCAGTCAAACGCCCCAAGGCGCAGGTCGCGGATGATCTCGATGCGCTCCAGCGTGTCGATGTCGGAATGCATGTAACGCACCCGTACGCCGTTTTCGTGCAGATATTCGGTCAAATCCTCGGCCATGCGTTTGGTGAGCACGGTTACCAGCGTGCGGTATCCGGCCTTGGCAACGTCCTTGATCTCGCCGAGCACATCATCCACCTGCGTGCGGGCAGGGCGAATGTCGACGGGTGGGTCAATCAGGCCGGTCGGGCGGATCACCTGTTCGGCAAACACTCCGCCTGCCTCTTCCATTTCCCAGCCGCCGGGGGTGGCCGAAACGCAAATGGTTTGCGGGCGCATTCGGTCCCACTCCTCAAAGCGCAAGGGGCGGTTGTCCATGCACGACGGCAGGCGAAACCCGTATTCCGCCAATGTCGCCTTGCGGCGGAAGTCACCACGATACATGGCCCCGATCTGGGGAATGGTCACATGGCTTTCGTCAACAAACACAATGGCGTTGTCGGGAATGTATTCAAACAGGGTTGGTGGCGGCTCGCCAGGCCTGCGTCCGGTCAGGTAGCGCGAATAGTTTTCAATGCCGGCACAACTGCCCGTCGCTTCGAGCATTTCAAGGTCAAACCGCGTGCGCTGTTCCAGCCGCTGGGCTTCAAGCAAACGACCCGCATCGTTTAGCTCGTCGAGGCGCCATTTCAATTCTTCCTTGATGTTCTTGGTCGCCTGGTTGAGCGTCGGGCGCGGGGTCACATAGTGTGAATTGGCGTATATCTTCACTGATTTCAAATCGCCGGTTTTCTGGCCGGTGAGCGGATCAAATTCGGTGATTGCCTCGATCTCGTCACCCCACAGGGATATGCGCCAGGCGCGGTCTTCCAGGTGGGCGGGGAAAATCTCGATCGTATCGCCACGCACCCTGAAGGTTCCGCGGGTGAAGGCCGCATCGTTGCGTTTGTATTGCTGGGCCACCAGATCCGCCAGCAAGGCACGTTGGTCCAGTGCGTCGCCAATTTTCATCTCAAAGGTCATGGCGGTGTAGGTTTCGACCGAGCCAATGCCGTAGATGCACGAGACCGAAGCAACGATGATCACATCGTCCCGCTCCAGCAGGGCACGGGTGGCGGAATGGCGCATCCGGTCAATCTGTTCGTTTACGGAGGATTCCTTTTCGATATAGGTGTCCGAGCGCGGCACATAGGCCTCTGGCTGGTAGTAGTCGTAATAGGAAACGAAATACTCAACGGCATTGTCGGGAAAAAAGGACTTCATCTCACCGTAAAGCTGGGCTGCCAGGGTCTTGTTTGGTGCAAGAATGATCGCAGGCCGCTGTGTTTGCTCAATAACCTTCGCCATTGTGAAGGTTTTGCCTGATCCGGTAACGCCGAGCAGGACCTGGGTTTGCTCGTTGTTGTCGGTGCTCATGTGAACGGTTGGCGACCCGGATGGGTCGGCGGAAAACAGGCCAAGCCCTTCGACCAGTTCCGCAATTGCCGTTGGCTGGTCGCCGGAAGGCTTGAACTCGGTTTGCATCTTGAGTTCAATTCCGCCTTCCGATTTCGCTGGTCGTTCCGGGCGGTGAGGCACCCAGGAATTCACAAGGTTGGGATCGCCGCCTTCAATCAGCCTTGAAAGGGCTGCAACAGTTTTCGTAACCCCCGAATTGTCGACCTTTTCGGCATCTTCCAGCGAAACGTTGAGACCGGCGACGGGATTCAAGCCGGACGAGGCCCGTTCTTGCGGATCACTTGAAGCGCCGATGATCGCGCCCTTGTTAACCCGTTTTTCCGTATAGTCGGATTTCTTGCGTTTTGGCTTTTTGCTTTCAACGGGTTTTTCCGTGCGGCCGACGGTCATTTCGTCGAGCGTGTTCTTGCGAAACAGTTTTGGCGGTTCATTGCCAAGCGGGGTGCCGTAGCCGGAATTCCTGCCACGGTCGGTACGTTGTTCCTCACCGTATGATTCGCGTGGTTTTTGCCATTTCGCGGTCTCGCTCCTGGCAGCGTCTTCGACTTCTTTTGCCCAGTTTGAAACACCGCCCGCCAGAGGTTCGCCGCTTAATGGCGGTTGTGGAGCCTCGGCGAAACCCTTGCTACCTTTCGCTGGATCTTCCGGCGAGGATGCCATTGGTGCTTCTTCAAACTCGCCGGGCGCAAAATCCTTTTCCGCTATCGGGGAGGAGGGTTTGCCATCGTTTTTGTTCGGTAATTTGGCCATGGACGAAATATAGTCTTACTGTGGACCGGTTTGGAGTCATTATGGTGATATCTTTTGGAGTTACTGACAGCTCATGCCAAGGATTGTATTAAACGCGCTGTTTGCCATGATTATGTTTGTGATGCCGGTGGGTGCTGCTGCCGGGCCGCAGGAACAGGTTGTTCTATTGCATGGCATTACCCGCAGCGACAATGACATGAAATCCATGGAAGCATTTCTGGCGGCAAAGGGATTTGCGGTCATCAATCTGGATTATCCGTCAACGCGCCATAGTATCGAGCAACTTGCGGCAGGCATTGCGAGCCGGTTGCAAAACGAGATTGATCCGTCTGTTCCCGTGCACTTTGTCGGCCATTCAATGGGTGGGTTGGTGATCCGGGCTGTGCTCAACCGCTACCGACCAGACAATCTGGGACGTGTGGTGCAGATTGGCACACCTAATCATGGCAGCGAGGTGGCCGATTTCCTCAAAAACGACTGGCTTTACCGGTTGTTCTTTGGACCGGCGGGCCAGCAATTGGTGACACAGGACGCCGGGCTGGGAGATTTGCTTGGGGAGGTCGACTATGAGCTTGGTGTGATTGCGGGAGACCTTTCGATTGACCCGGTGTCTTCCAGCATTATCCCGGGCCCTGATGATGGCAAGGTTTCTGTTGAAAGCACCAAAATACAGGGAATGCGAGACCATGACGTGGTGCCGGTAATCCACTCCCTGCTAACCCGCTCGCCAATGGTGCAACGCCGTGTTTTGCGGTTTTTGCGTTATGGCGGGTTTGGGTGAGGGGGTTAGAATCCGAATTTCTCGCGATGCTGACTGACTAGTTGTGGATCAGGTAGAAATTTTGTTGGCTGCCGAAGTGAGCCATCACTTTCAATTTCCGCTAGTTTAGAACGGTCAAATTCAGATAGGTTATCTGAGTAAAGAATTTGACCATCATCTCCAAATGAAATCAGGCCATTTTCAAAAGCGCTATCATGCAATCGATTCAGCAGTATGCCGTTTCTCGGGTTCAATCTGTTCTCAGGGTCGCTTGACCATGGCGAAATGTGCCCTGCAATCAACAATTCCATTCTGGAAATTCCAGAAACAGCGCACTTTCCCTCGTAATTTGCAGATATGATTTTTCGAAATTTCCGTTGCCCCTGTCTTATACTGCTTATCCGAAAAACATCGACGCCGATTGCTTCGTCAATCATAAAACTATCCTGAGTAGAGTCGGCTAGTCCTGAATGATGGTCTGTTTCCTCAAGACTTTTGAGTCCTGCGGCCGATTTGATTAGTGTCTCAAAGCATCTGGACCATACTGTTCGGTCAAGTGCACTGGCATTTGCCATCCCTTTTCGGTCCAATGTATCGTCGATACTAGCAAGATTACTCAGTTTCAACGCGACAGAACCTGGCGTTCGCCCAAGTTCCTTTGACAACGCAATTACGTCAGGGTTTCTTTGGTGAAGTCTGCCGAATGGAGTAATGATATAGAGGCCAATTGCCTTCTCAATCTCGGTTTCTGTCCATCTCTCGCCGCTCGCCATAAACTAAATTCTAACGATCAAAACTTGAAAACCAACCTTTTTCATCTGCAGTCTTAAATCTTTCGACCAACTCGTCCGCGCCGCATTTCGGCTCGCTGCCATGTATGGAAGTAAAACTAGTGAACGAATGTAAAAAATGATCGTTTTGGTTCATCGGTAAATCTAGTAGATGCTCAAGGCCAACTTCATGAGGAACAAAAAACTCGTTATCGAAAAGATATCGAGAAATGTCTTCCATCCCAAATTTACCTGAAACTACAAACTTACCATAGAATCTAAAATTAGCTGCGTCACGATACATATATTCTACGAGTGTGTCCTTCATACACTTTGTGTAGATGTATAGATAAGATAAATCAAGAGTAATGTTCTAATTTTGTTCTTATTTTTCCTTCGCCGTTTACACGCCATTTTGTGTCGCTAATGCCGCGCGACAAATTTTTATAATCGACGCAACATGGCGCGATTTTTCCATCTCCCGGAGTTTTCATGAAAGCTGCTGTTTGCCGTGCCTTCGGGGCACCTCTGACAATTGAAGATGTTACACTTGATCCGCCTCGTCCCGGCGAGGTGCATGTGCGGCTGAAAGCCTGTTCCATCTGCCATTCCGATATCTCCTATGCCGATGGTATTTGGGGCGGAACCCTGCCTGCTGTTTACGGTCATGAAGGGGCCGGAATTGTCGCTGGCGTGGGAGAGGGGGTCACGGATTATCAGGTGGGCGACCATGTGGTCATTACGCTTGTGCGCCATTGTGACGAGTGCCATCACTGTGCCGACCGGATGGAAGTATTGTGCGATGCCGATATTGCCGGCATAGAAACCAGCCCGATCCGCGACGCAAATGGTGCGGTGCTTGACCAGGCCATGAATTGTGGCGCGTTTGCCGAAGAGATTGTGGTCCATCAAAGCCAGTTGGCCAAAATTCCGGAAAACATGGATTTCGACGTTGCTGCGCTGCTTGCCTGCGGGGTCATAACCGGATACGGCGCGGTGCGCCATGCCTCGGATTTGAAGGCAGGGCAAAGCGCCATCATCATCGGTTGCGGCGGTGTTGGCCTCAACTCCATACAGGGGGCAAAGCTTGCCGGTGCCTCAAGCATTGTGGCCATGGACCTTGACGCTGAAAAGCTGGAGGTTGCAAAAGCCTTTGGAGCGACCCACGGCATCAATCCGGCTGACAAGGATGTGGCCGACCAACTTGAACAAATACTGGGTACGCGCGGGGCCGACTATGTGTTCGTTACAGTCGGGGCAAAGCGGGCCATTGACAGTGCACAAGGTTTTCTCGGCAAGGGCGGCAGTGTGGTGGTGGTGGGAATGCCTTCATCAGATACGCGCGGCGACTACGATCCCGGCACGCTTGCGGCCTGGGGCCAGAAACTGATCGGTACCAAAATGGGCAACACGATCATTTCCGAAGACATTCCGCAACTGATTTCACTGTACGAAGCGGGTGACTACAAGCTGGATGAGTTGATCTCGGGGCGCTACACGCTGGATGAGGTCAATGAAGCCATGGACGGTGTGCGCTCCGGAAAGGCGGTGAAAAATGTCATCGTGTTTGATTGACCCTTATTCAAGCAAGAAATTGCTGACGAAGTAGCGCCGCAACGGGCCTATCTTGGCCATTGACACAATGCCGGCCCTTGCCAGCAACCGGACCAGATTGCTCTTGTTTGTCATGAATTTTCTGCCGCGTTCGCTGATATCAATGGCATATTGCGCAGCCCGTTCACGATCCGGGCCATAGGTTTGCGGGTTCCCGGCTGCCATGCGTGCGGCAAGGTCTGCAGCATCGGCAATACCCAGATTCATGCCGCGCCCGCCAACCGGTGAGTGGGCATGAGCAGCGTCCCCGGCAAACAGCACCCGTCCGTGGTTGAAATGTTCCATTCGACGAACTTGAATGTGAAAATTGCCCTGGCGGTGAATTTCTGCGATCTGGAGCGGAAACGGCACTTCAGCAAGTGCATCTGCGGTATTTGAAACAAAACGGATACGCCGTGGCTCCAATGGAACCATGACAAGAACCTTGCCATCGGGCTTCATGCACAGGTTGAACGTTGCCGGGTAATCCCATTGGTCAAGACTGACATCGGCAATGGACCATTGCTCGGGAACTGTGAGACCGGGGAAGTCCAGTTTCAGCAATTTGCGAATCTGACTGCCAATTCCGTCGGCGGCGATAACATAGTCGTAACTGCCCGCGGGTTTGCCGTTGACGGAGACTGAAACGCCATCTTCGCTGATTTCAAGACCGGTCAGTTCGCTATTGTAGGAAACCCCGCCACCGAATGCCTCAAGACGGTTTGCAAGCGCTGTTTCCGTGCGGTCCTGGGCCAACCCCAAAATGGAACGCTCGTCGCCTGCTTCCGGTTCAAGCGGAACGGTTGCCAAGTGACGTTCCTTCCACAAAAACCTTGCGGCTTTTATGGTTACCGCTTCTTTGGTGATCAGATCGGTGGCACCCGATGGTTTCAGCAGTTCCATGCTTTTTGGAAGAATGCCGACAGCGCGCGAAAACCCCGATGCGTCTTTGCGCTTTTCGATCAGATCGGCATTGATGCCCAGGCGACGAAGCTCCAGCGCCGCAACCAGGCCGGTTGGTCCAGCTCCCACAACGAGCAGTTTCATGACACAGTCTCCGGTATATTACGTCGGTTTGATGTAGGCACTTGTCGCATCGGTGCCAAGTGATCCGTTGAAGATTATGCGATCAGTGGTTGCAACCCTATGGCAAACGGGTTCAACTGGATGACCCGTCACCAGGATGCAACCGAAAGGAAGCCAGCCATGAAACTGACCGATCTAAAAACTTTCGTGGTTGGTAATCCACCTCCCCATACGGGCGGACGATATTTTATCTTCGTAAAGTTGACCACCGACAGCAACGTGGTTGGTTACGGTGAGTGTTATGCTGCAACCTTCAGTCCCGATGTCATGGTGTCGTGCATTGAGGATGTGTTTCGCCGGTTCCTTGAAGGCAATGATCCGCACCATATCGAAACCTTCTGGCGGCGGGCTTATTCTTCGGGCTTCTCGCAACGTCCGGATGTGACCATGATGGGCTGCGTTTCAGCCCTTGAAATGGCGTGTTGGGATATCATCGGCAAGGAGGCAGGCAAGCCGGTTTACGAATTGCTTGGCGGCAGGGTGCATGAGGGGCTGCGCAGTTACACCTATCTTTATCCGTCGGATGATGAAAGCGTTTACCCTGCAGACCGCGGCGAGGAAGACACCAATGTCTACAACAATCCTGAACTTGCTGCGCAGGCAGCGGTAAAGGCTGTAGAGGAAGGTTTTACAGCCATAAAGTTTGATCCGGCAGGGCCATATACCGCATTTGACGGACACATGCCGCGTCTGGTTGATATCGATCTGTCTGCGCGCATGGTTGCTGCGGTGCGCGAGGCAATCGGAACACGAGCGGATATCCTGTTTGGAACACATGGTCAGTTTTCCACCTCAGGAGCGGTCCGTATGGCAAAGGCCATCGAACCTTATGACCCGCTATGGTTTGAAGAACCCATTCCCCCGGACATGCCGGAGATGATGGGCGAAGTCGCGCGCAAAACGACGATCCCGGTCGCGACCGGAGAGCGGTTGTGCACCCGCTACGAGTTTGCCCGTGTGTTGCAGACCGGTGCCGCATCAATCCTGCAAATGGATTTGGGCCGCTCAGGCGGTTTGCTGGACGCCAAGAAAATTGCCGCGATGGCAGAAGTCTATCATGCGCATATTGCCCCGCACTGCTATTGCGGGCCGATAGTAGGTGCTGCAAACGCCCAGATATCAGCGTGTTCACCGAACTTTCTGGTGCTGGAATCGATCAAGAAATGGGACGGGTTTCATGGCGAGTTGCTTGCCAAACCGATCCAGTGGGAAGATGGTTATGTCATTCCCTCAAGTGAACCGGGTTTGGGTGTTGAACTGAACGAGGAAGTGGCAGAAGCACACCCATGGGACCCGCGTGGCCCGCTGCATCTGGAAATGGAGCCGGACCCACTGCGTTGGCAGGGGTAACAAAACGTTACCAGATTGTACTTTACGCAACGTTCATCTTGTGTTCAGATTAAAACGTTCATGATCGCCTTAAAGACAGCAGTTGCGACTGTGGGGCGTTGCGTAAGGGAAGGAAGTAGTCATGATCACATTGATTCGAAACCATTTTTTGAAACTTGTTGTTGCACTTGCAATAGCCTTGCCGTTGACGGTCGGGGCCGGTGTCGGTCACGCCGAGGCAGGCAGCAAACACCGCAAGGCGGCTGCGATTGCCGGCGCCATAATTGGCGGTGCCATCATCTACAACCATGTTCGCCGACACCGCGATGGTCGTTATTATGTGTACGACCGGCATTATAGACAGCCGCGTTACTACCAGCCACACAGATATGTAACGCGCAAGCGTCAGCATCATCATCACCGTTTTTGCCATCGTCACGGTCATCAGGGCAGACATTGCCACTACAATTGATGATTGCGAAAGGCACCCGAATGGGTGCCTTTTTTTCGTTGAGTGCCTGATCCCATTGCGGTTACCAGATAGATTGCAGTAACGACAGGAGCGTTCATGAGCGTAGCGTCAGTGAAGGCGTTTTTTGCCGAACATGCCCCCGAATACAAAGTTAGCGAAACCCAAAGCAGCACCGCGACCGTTCAGGAAGCGGCAGACACTTACGGCGTAGAGCCGGGGCAAATTGCCAAGACATTGTCGTTTCGGCAGGGTGAAGAGGTTGTGCTGATTGTCGTCAAGGGCGATGCGCGTATCGACAACAAAAAATACAAAGCACAATTTGCTACGAAAGCGCGAATGCTTGGTCTGGACGAGGTTGAGGCGGAAACCGGCCATCCTGTCGGGGGTGTTTGCCCTTTCGGGCTGTCAAAGCCGCTAAAAATCTATCTGGACGAATCGCTGCAAGCCTATGACGAACTCATACCGGCTGCCGGTGGGCCAAAGGCTGCGATAAGGATCGGACCGGAAAAAATAGCCGAACTGACATCCGGCGTGTGGGTGGATGTCTGTCAGTGAGCGGTGTCGGCACCCAGCGGTCAGCTTGCCGGATTTGACGTGTTTTCTTTCATTCCCGGCATCTTGGGAAGTCCGAAAGCCTTGCGGGCGGTCACCAGGCGCAAATCTTCGGGATCCATACCCATGCTCAAAATGGTTTCGCGGTCAAAACGTTCTTTCGCAATATCCTGGTCGTAGGCGGTGTTGAAAAGGTGGTCGATCCAGTTCATGCCGAAGCTGACGTGATAGGTGGCATCATGATCGAGAAAATGATGTTTCAGATGGCTTCGGGTCACCTTCTCACCGAACCAACCCTTTGGCACTTTCAGGTGCGCAAGCGTGTGACAGTACTCGTAAAACGCGAAGGCTGAAATGGAGCCGACAAACAGGGCGACAGCGGACCAAATCAGCGCCGGATAAAACCCTGTAAAGGGCCACAATACGACGGTATGAAGTGCAACTGACGTCAAACCAAAGCGGAACGCGTACCAGTGATCGCCGCCGGTGAAGAATTCCGGATCATTGGGAAATTCGTGATGTCCGATGTGTGACCGGTACAAATCGTTGAAAGCTGCTTGTGTTTTGGGCGGCTCACAATGCATCAGAAAGCGGTGCATCACATATTCGACAAAAAACTGCAAAATGAAGCCGTAGGCCAGTGCAAGCAGTAACCAATGACTGTAGGACCAAACCAGCAACCCCAGTCCGATCAGCCACAACGGAAAGAGCCGTTGCAGGCTGCCCATTGCGATCAGGACACGAAGTGTTGGTAGCATGGTTTCGAACTTTCACGACCGGCAAACCGAGTAAAAACGCTAACCGAAATACCGGTAGTTGGCAATCCTGTGGTTTACGCATCCAGCTTTCTGCGGGACGGCATCAATTCTACAATCAGTATGGCTACAAAGATCATAGCGCAACCAATATAGCCGACGTACGACAATTGCTCACCCAGCAGCAAGGTTCCGAAGAGGGCAGCAAACAAGCTCTCTGTTGACAGCAACACTGCTGCAGCGCTTTCGGAGGTATGGCGTTGACCAATTGCTTGAAGTGTAAAGCCAAGTCCTCCTGCTATGGTCGCCGCGTAGATCACCTCTGGTGCCGCTCCGATGAGCTTGTCCAT
This sequence comes from Rhizobiaceae bacterium, assembly GCA_965230715.1. GTDB lineage: Bacteria > Pseudomonadota > Alphaproteobacteria > Rhizobiales > Rhizobiaceae > JAALLB01. The sequence continues at coordinate 1,148,052 of CBDDLK010000001.1, forward strand.
GGTCGGAACGGTTTCGCCAAGTCCCATCGAGACGATGACCAACCATGAAAACAGCCCGAATGTTGCGGTTACGAAGAATTGAATCACCGCCATTGTAATGGGCAGTCCGGAGTTCCTTCCCCAATGCGCGGTTGCGATGACATGAATTGCCCAGAACAGGGCACAGGCCACGATCAGCAGATCGCCGCCATTGAGTTTCATAAGGTCTCCGCCGCTTAGCAGATAGATGCCTGCAATTGCCAATAATGCAGCTGGCCATATGATCGCGGGCTGAGGCTTGCGCAATAACGAGATCATGATGAAAGGAACCATCACCACATACAACGCCGTCAGGAACCCGGCATTGGTTACGCTGGTGGTCAACAATCCGATTTGTTGAAAACTCATGCCCAGAAAGAATGCGCAGCCGACGAACCCGAACCCGAACCGGTTGGCTGACACTGCGGCAAGCCAACCGGGTGTTTGGGTGTTTTTCAATTCCCGCAATGCGAACGGCGTTACGACAATTCCGGCCAGCAGAAATCGCAATGTTACAAACAACATCGGGCCGATATCGTCCATTGCGGTTTGCTGGGCAACAAAACCCATGCCCCATATCGCACCGGCAAGCAAAAGCAGTGTGTTGGCAAGAGTACGCGACATGGATGGCTTTCAGGATGAAGCCGGGTGGTGTTTGGCCAACGGCTTATTGTGCTGCAACAATGCGGTAGATTGCACCATCGCTGTCGTCGGTCAAGAACCAGATTGAGCCGTCGCCAAAGTCACGCACATCGCGCACGCGACCGAACTCTTCTGCAAACAAGTGTTCTTCTGAAACGACCCTGTTGCCCTCAATTTCAAGGCGCACCAGCATTTGGTTTTTTAGCGCGCCCACGAAAAGGTTGCCTTCCCATCCGGGGATGGCTTCGCCGGTGTAAAAATCTGCGCCTGACGGGGCAATAGACGGATCCCAATAATGGACCGGTTGCTCCATCCCTGGGGCCGTTGTACCAACGCCGATTTTCAGACCGGAGTAGTGCCTTCCATAGGAGATTATTGGCCAGCCGTAATTTTTACCTGCCTTCGGGATGTTGATTTCGTCCCCACCGCGCGCACCGTGGGCGATTGTCCAAAGTTCGCCGGTTTCGTCATGGAGTGTGGCGCCTTGCGGATTGCGATGGCCGATGGACCAGATTTGCGGCAACCATTTGCCGCCTTGAGGGTAGGGGTTGTCGGAGGGAATGCTGCCGTCGGGGTTGACCCGCAACACTGAACCAGCCGCATGTTTGGGGTCCTGGGCGTTTTCGCGCTCGCCCCGGTCGCCAATTGTAAAAAACAGGGTGCCATCGTCTGCCTGAACTATCCGCGAACCAAAATGATAGGCTGATGAAGTGGTGTGCTTCATTGAAAACAAGACCTTGGTGTTCTTCAATACCGGTTTCGGCTTCGTTACCAATTGAGTGCTGGCAATAGCAGTTCCGGCCCCGCCTTTATCGTCTGGTTTGGAAAACGTAAAATACAGTGTGGTATTGTTCTCAAAATCACGATCCGCAATCACATCCAAAAGACCGCCCTGACCGATCGCTGCAACGGCCGGGACGTTGCCGACCTCTTCCAAGGTTCCACTACCATTGCTGTCGACGATCATCATCTTGCCGCCACGCAGGGTTACAACAAGATTTCCATCGGGAAGTTTTGCCATCGCCCAGGGTGTATCAAGCCCTTCGGCAATTTTCTCCACCCGTACCCTTCCGGTTTCAGTTTCATAAAGCTGTGCAAAAGAAACGCCGGAAAAAGCGATAAAAAACGTTGAGACTAGCAATAACAGCGGAGATTTCATGTTTGATCACCTGCGTCACAACTGACGTATTGTGACAGAATGGTTGGACTTGGTTTTGAATCAGTTTAGAATTGGATATGGTACACCAAAGCATGTAATCCAATGGTAAGAGACGCGAACCCATCAATCAGTCTGGAAGTCCCCGAAGCGCAGCTACTGGAAGACAGTGAGGCCGCTGACGAAGGCGTGTTGCTGTTTCGGGCCCATTGGCATCTGTTTGTTCCCAGCGTAGTGATCGCAATTCTCTACTCGCTGGTTTGGTACCTTGCTGCGCTGTCCGAGGTTTCCACCAATTACTTTGTCCGCGTTTTCATCGTGTTGTTCGCAGTGATTGTCCCGCTGATTGTGGCTTGGGCCTTTTTGCGGTTTGAAACAATCCGTTTGCAGGTACATGCCGACCGGCTGGTTTATCATCCCGGTTGGCCTGCGGGAATGCCGTTGGAACTGCCTTTGAGCGACATTGTTGAAGTCAGGGCGCGCAAAGGTGTTTTGGGCAGCATGTTTGGCGGTGGTGATTTGCAAGTTGTCACGCGGTCAGCCGGAACAGCCGAGATAAGGGGGTTGCGAATGCTGGATGAGGCAAATGCAGCCATTGTCGGTGCGATCAACAATTTGGGCAAACGAAGCTGAACGGTTTTTACACCTCACTCTCTTCTTGATTCCAGAGATAGACAGGCCTATGAATTTTGTTGGCCATATGGTCCTTTCCAACCTGCAATCGGGAGAAACAAAATGGGCATGATTGCCGACAGCCTTTCGCGAGTTAAACCCTCTGCAACAATCGCAGTTTCCCAAAAAGCCAGGGATTTGAAAGCATCGGGTCGCGATGTGATCGGACTTGGCGCGGGCGAACCGGATTTCGATACACCCGACAACATCAAGCAGGCGGCAATTGAGGCAATCAACCGTGGTGAAACAAAATACACCGCTGTTGCAGGAATTCAGGAATTGCGCGAGGCAATTTGCGGAAAGTTTGAGCGCGAGAACGACCTGAAATACGAACCCGACCAGGTGATTGTCGGTACCGGTGGCAAACAAATCCTGTACAACGCATTCGCTGCGACACTCAATGCAGGCGACGAAGTGTTGATACCGGCTCCCTACTGGGTCAGTTATCCGGACATGGTTCTGCTCAATGGCGGCGAGCCGAAATTCATTGATGCCAGCATCGAAAACAGTTTCAAGATAACTGCCGAACAACTTGACGCAGCGATTACGCCGAAAACAAAATGGTTGGTGTTCAACTCTCCTTCGAACCCGTCAGGTGCTGCCTATTCGCACGACGAATTGAAGGTCCTGACGGAGGTGTTGCTGAAGCATCCACATGTGTGGGTGCTTACTGACGACATGTATGAGCACCTTTGCTACGGCGATTTCGAGTTTGTAACGCCTGTGCAGGTTGAGCCTTCGCTCAAAGAGCGTACTTTGACAATGAATGGGGTTTCAAAAGCTTATGCCATGACAGGTTGGCGCATTGGTTACGCTGCGGGACCCATCGAGTTGATCAAGGCGATGACGAAAATACAAGGCCAGCAGACGTCTGGTACAAGCTCAATTGCACAATGGGCGGCGGTTGAGGCACTTAACGGTACCCAGGAATTTATACCCGAACGCCGCAAGGTGTTTGAAGAACGCCGCGACCTGGTCGTGTCCATGCTCAATCAGGCAAATGGCATTGAATGCCCGAAACCGGAAGGTGCGTTTTACGTCTATCCGTCTTGCCAAAAACTGATAGGTAAAAAAACGCCGGCCGGAAACACCATTGAAACCGATGAGGATTTCGTCACCGAGTTGCTTGAAGCTGAGGGTGTTGCCGTGGTTCATGGCAGCGCGTTCGGTCTTGGACCCAATTTCCGGATTTCTTACGCGACCTCGACTGAAAACCTGGTAGAGGCGTGCGAGCGTATCCAGCGCTTCTGTGGCAGCTTGACCTAAGGCGTTTAGCCTTTGTGTTAGGCTTGACCGGGTTCCTGATCGCTTAAGCAGACAGATCGGCTTAGCCGTATTTCTGTAACGCTTCTTCGACACCGATTCTGGGAACCCTAAGCGTTTCACCATCGATTGGTTCTGCAGCGTCGATGTCGAGATTAAATATCTCGTATGGATTTGCAGCAGTCTCATCAAGTCCGACCATGATCAGGTCCAGCGTGTACGAAGGTTCTTCTGCGATGAACCAATGAACGTTGTCCTGTTCATGGTCTATGGAAGACAGATCACCGGCACGAATTATTCTGTCTGTGCCCGGGCGAATCACCAGGCTGGTTTCATCGCGCGAGATTTGATCATACTGGCGAAGCCGAAACTGTCCCTTCAATGGAAGATGGGCAGAAACCATATTCGCATGACCGTGGGGTATGATCGAACGCCCCTTGTCCACAGTAAACAGTTTGGCAATGAAGTTCAGTTTCCTTGTCCTGTTCGCATCAAACCTGACATAGGCAGTCGAGACACCCAAATCAGCAAATCCGGCCTGTCTGGCAAGCCTGTCAAACTCGATGGCGCCCATGAGTTCTTCCGGCGAAACCTGTGAGAGCAGTTCATCAATTCCCGAACGCCATTCAGAAACCGAGACGGCTTGGCCCCGCAATGCGCCCGACAGCTCGTCAATCTTGTTTACAAGGCGTTCAACCTCCTGTCCGGCAGTTCCCGCAAATGCAGCCCGTTCGCGACCAATTGCCAGCAGCGAGGTTACGGTTCCCAAATATGCAAGCATTGATCGGCGAGTAATGTTGCTGCTCATGATTGTGTTCCGGAACTGTTTGCAAATGACCCTGACTGTGAGTGGATGAAAACGCACGATATCCGAAGAATTGTGTAACAGGGATGACTGTGATGCAAGTCATGTGTTGCTGATCGGTCACAAGCTGTGTGGAACTTTGGAAAAGGCGTCATGATATTAACCCGGTTCCCCCGAAACGCTTGCGATTACCGTGTAAATATGGAATTGCTGTGTGCACAGGTATGAAGCTGGTCAAAGAAGTACTTTTGTGAAACATCTGATCGTTGTCATTGCGTCGTCTGTGATGCTGACATTTGCTGTGTCGGCAAATGCTGCGGATTTGCTCGACCCTACGCCGATTTCGGAGCGTTCACCAGCGGTCGATGGGTATAATTTCAAGTTTGGCGTATTGGGTGGCGCGGTTGACCGAAATGTGCTCGGAACCGCTTCGAGCGTCATGTTTGTGGGTTCTGTTTCAGCGCCATTGTCTTTCATTGATGACAGTTTTGGCATTCAGATTGACGCGGCAATCGGCAAGTATGACTCCGAGTTCACATCGGCAGCTGGCGGGTTGCATGTTTTCTGGCGTGATCCGTCGGTCGGCTTGATCGGTGCATATGGCGATTGGGCCTACCTCAATCCTGAACATGCAGGACGGGTTGGTGCTGAGTTTGCCATTTATGACGGTCGGTGGTCTCTCGATGTTATGGCCGGTCTGGCAATCGGCCAACATGTCGAAACGAACTTTGTCGACGAAGTGGACTTGTCCTTCTATTTCGATGACAACACACGCGGCTCTATCGGACATCGCTGGATTTCTCGGGGTCACGTGGCAAATGTTTCGTTTGAGCATATGATCTCCGAGGGGCAATACAGCGGCTGGAGCATATTTGGCGAGGCGGAAATCGGTGAAGACGATTATGCCGCCGGTTGGGGTGGCATTCGCTATTCATTCGGGACCGGCAGTTGGTCGACACTGATTGAACGGGACAGAACCGGCGACCCGATTGTACGCATACCGCGTAACCTGTCCAGCATCTCTCAATGTGGCGAACTCGATACCCCCATTCAGTCCAATGGGTGGCGGGCAGACATTTCCACATTGTGCAGCGATGAAGACCGGATCAACGAACTGAGTTCCACCGGTATTGCCAAGAAGTAACGGTTTTCCGGTTCGCTTGCATTTCCCTGATAACGCGAAGTTGAGGCAACATGATTTGCATTTTGTTTGGCAAACCATAGGGTTTGCTCAAAGGAGTGTTTCATGATCCACGACCCTGAGCAAGCCAATCTGATCGCCGCACCTGCCATCCTGAGACGCCCGGAATGGTCGCTGGCGGAGCGGGATTGCGTTGGCGAATCAACGTTCTTGAACCGGCGCCAGTTGCTGCGCGGTTTCGGTTTGGGGGCAATTGCTTCGGTGACGACAGGTGGTGGCCTTTTGGGAACGACGGGCCCGGTGCGTGCAGAAACTGACCCAAGTGTGAGCCTTTATCCGGTCCCCCGCAACAACACCTACAAGAATGATCGCCCGATAACCCCTGAGAAAATCTCAACCCGATACAATAATTTCTACGAATTCGGTTCGAGCAAGCAGATTTACGCAGCAGCCCAGGCATTGAAAATCCGGCCCTGGGAGATCGCAATAGACGGTGAAGTTGAAAAACCTCTAACCTTGGCGATTGATGACCTGCTCGCGAAAATGCCGCTGGAAGAACGCATATACCGTCACCGCTGCGTCGAGGCTTGGTCGATGGTGGTTCCCTGGTCAGGTTTTGCCCTTTCTGAACTGGTAAAACTGGCAAACCCAAATTCCGAAGCAAAATTCATCCGGTTCGAAACCTTTAATGACAAGGAGGTGGCAAGCGGACAGAGGCAATATTGGTATCCTTGGCCCTATAGCGAGGGTATTACGATGGATGAAGCTATGAACGAACTGGCATTCATGGTGACCGGTGCCTACGAAAAACCGTTGCCAAAACAAATGGGTGCACCCTTGCGCCTTGCACTGCCGTGGAAATATGGATTCAAGTCAATCAAGTCCATCCGCAGAATCAGTTTTGTTAAGGAACAACCCGTCAGTTTCTGGCAGGAATTGGCTCCTGCCGAGTATGGTTTTTGGGCAAATGTAAACCCAGAGGTTCCGCACGCACGATGGAGCCAGGCCACAGAACGCAACATTGCCACAGGCGATCGGCAACCCACGCAGATTTTCAACGGTTATGGCCAACAAGTCGCCGGGTTGTACAAGGACAAGCAAGATCTGGCCTTGTACATGTAAGGGTTGCCCCAATTTGTTTTATCCGGCTCTTTGAAAAAAGGCCGGGCCAAGAGGCCCGGCAAGAGAAAGAGAAGGTAACTTCAAACAACCTTCAAGAGGGTAACCAATGAGCATCTGGCCTGCTGGGAGGAAAAAGCAGACCGAATCGCTCACTGCACTTTTATATTGGGGCTGCAATACAAAATTTACAATTTCTGAAGGTTTCTTTTTCGCGGATTATGAGTGGAAATGCGGTTAACAAGTTAAGGTTGTATCAATTTGTTGCAAAAATGTCACGATGTGCCCGTCTGTGTGACTTTATAGACATACTGACTGGTCATGAGATCAAGATGGGCGCCGCCGCCATTTTTGAACACTGTGATTGCTTCCTCGCTGCTACGGGTGACTTTTCCATTGCAAAGGTCATAAAAATCTCCAAGCAGATCTGATCGCGCAATCGCGCCGGACCGAAGTGGCATCTCGATTTCACCAATATGGCCGACAGTTGTATCGAAGGAATCGACGAACAGCTCACTCCTCTGCAGAAGAATGTCGTCTGCTTCGCGCATTTCGGGGGTAAAGGCACCAATCAAGTCAACATGTGTGCCGGGAGCAATCCAGTCTCCCTGCAACACAGGTGTTTTGCTCATGGTGGCGGTAGTAATGATGCTGGAGACCTCACAAGCCGCGGGAAGGTTGGTGACCGGTACGATGTTATATGGCAGCGATCTTGCAAGTTCTTCAGCGCGAGTATGGGTCCGGTTCCATACATGGAAGGTTTCAATGGAAGGAAACAATTCCGCATACGCTTCGATGATTGACGCAGCCACTGTGCCTGCTCCCACCGTGAGATGGGTTTTGGGTTCGGGATTTGCCAACAGCCTTGCTCCCAGAACCGAGTCACCTGCGGTCTTCCATTTCGTAACGAGAACACCATCAATTACAGCGCTCAATCCGCCATCCTTGCCGTCGAACAACAAGACACCACCCTGGATGGTTGGCACCGGCGGTTGGGCCGAGGCGTTTTGCGGGAAGATGCTCATTGATTTTAGTGCCATTCCCAGTTCGGGGATCCACGCTCCTCGACTCAACAGGGCATTGGAGTTTTGTTGCAAGAGCATGTCGCCAATTTCTGCCCTTGATAGCAAATGCCCGGCATGGATGGCGTCAGCGACCCCTTTCCAGCTCATCTTGTCGTCTGCGTCGGAAAAGCTGATAACTTGCATCAGTATTCCCAACTTCTGGCCTTGGAGATCAAAAAGTCCCTGAATACAGCCAAACGCGCAACGTTTTTCATTTCGGCGGGATAGACGAAATAAGTCTCAAACTCCGGCACTTCGATGGTGGGAAAAAGTTGAACCAGGGCGTGCCGGTCTTCGACGATGTAGTCGGGCAGTACCGCTATGCCGCCGCCATTTTCGCAAACACTGCGAAGGGCCCGTAAATTGTTGACCTCAAAGTTGGCGGTTCGCAACTTCTTGCTGCCGGTTCCGGCCCGAATAAGCCAGTTTACACCGGAAAGATAGCCGGGAGCATGTTCGCCATAAGACAATATCCGGTGGTTTTCGAGGTCCTCAAGAGAACCGGGCGTTCCGTTTTTCTTGAGGTATGAAGGCGCTGCATACACATGCAGGTGAACCGTAAACAGCCGGCGCTGAATCAGGTCGGGATGGGTAGGCTGGCGAAACCGGATTGCGCAATCTGCATCGCGTGTGTGCAAGTCAATTTCTTCGTCCGTCAGGTAACACTCAAGTTCCACATCCGGATAAAGTTCCAAAAATTCATGGATACGCGAAATCAGCCAGCCAGTCCCCAACCCAACGGTTGTGGTAACCCTGAGTTTTCCTTCCGGTTTTTCTTGTGAATCAACAAGTTTCGACTGAACCGCATCCAGCTTCATCAACACATCATGGGCCGTGTCGTAAAGGGTTTCGCCTTGCTCGGTCATGGTCAGACCACGGGCATGGCGGTGGAACAACGGCACCTTGAGATCATGCTCCAGATTGCTGATCTGCCTGGAAATTGCCGATTGGCTCAGGTTCAGTTTTTCTCCCGCATGGGTAAAACTGCCTGCCTCAACTACCGCGTGAAAAATCCGCAGCTTGTCCCAGTCCATTTCCTCGCTCCCATTTTCTCCCCATGAAACGTGCTGCGCCACCTCCGTTTACGCTTCAACGTTCCAATTTTCACCAGTGTTGTAACTGGAATTTGCCCGGCTGCAGGCAGCAAGGCTGAACCGGTATCATTCAGCAGCTTGGCTGAGGCTTTCATGTTCTGCAAGAAATTTTTCTGCCTCAAGCGCTGCCATGCAACCCATGCCGGCAGCGGTTACCGCTTGCCGATAAATGTCGTCAGTAATATCACCTGCCGCAAATACACCGGGTATTTCGGTGGCAGTTGAATCAGGTGCTGTCCAAAGATAGCCGCTATCTTTCTTTTTCAATACACCTTCGAACAACTCGGTTTGAGGTGCGTGCCCTATTGCAACAAACACACCATGCGTTGCCATGGGGGAGATTTCCCCGGTCTTGGTGTTGCGAATGTTGACGCCGGTAACAGATGGGGGAGTACCGGTGTCGCCGGTGATCTCGGCAATTTCGCTGTCCCACATGATCTGTATGTTGTCTTTGTCGAAGACCCGCTGCTGTAGTATTTTTTCGGCGCGGAATTCATCCCGGCGATGAACCAGAACAACCTTTGAAGCAAGGTTTGAAAGGTATAAAGCCTCTTCAATTGCGGTGTTACCGCCACCGACCACAACCACTTCCTTGCCACGGTAAAAGAACCCGTCACAAGTTGCGCAGGCCGAGACACCGAAACCCATAAAGGTTTGTTCTGACTCAAGGCCAAGCCATTTCGCTTTTGCGCCGGTACAAATAACAAGCGTGTCGCCGGTGTAGACTTGTCCGGAATCGCCCAATGCTTTGAAAGGGCGAACATTCAGATCAACCTCAACGATGTGGTCGTTGACCAGATCAGCGCCCACGTTTTGCGCCTGCTTCTGCATTTGTTCCATCATCCACGGCCCCTGAACCGGATCAGCATAGCCGGGATAGTTTTCGACTTCAGTGGTGATCATCAATTGGCCACCCTGTTCAAGACCCGTCACCATGAGTGGGTTCAACATCGCACGTGCCCCATATATTGCCGCGGTATAGCCGGCAGGACCGGAGCCGATAATGAGCATTTTGGAGTGTTTCACTGACATGGGAGTTTTCTTTCAACCGTAACTGTCTTGCAATCAGATAACAATTGCTGCCGTGCGATTTCAAGCATGGTGAACACAGGTAAACAGGTTTTGATCCACTATGGGAGCAACTTTGCAGAATGATCATCTGATGCCATAATGGCAGATGAACCTGCCATTGTTAGAAATCGATCAAACAGAGATTGTTCAACGTTAAAGGAAGCCCCTGTGAGTTCTGAATTTCTGGTGACATCGTTGATCGTTATTTTGCTTCCCGGAGCCGGCGTTCTTTATACGCTGGCCGTTGGCTTGGGGACAGGTTTTCGTGCAAGCGTAGCTGCTGCTCTTGGTTGCACCTTGGGAATCTTGCCTGCGGCTCTGGCGAGCATAGTTGGTCTGGCTGCCATCTTTCACACGAGTGCGCTTGCGTTTCAGTTCGTCAAATACCTGGGTGTTGCCTATCTTCTCTATATGGCGTGGAGCCTCTTGCGTGATGGCGGGACCATGGATTTAAGCGAGGAAAGGGAGTCCATGTCGCTGGTCAAGACTGCCGTCAACGGAACCCTGATCAATGTGCTTAATCCGAAACTTTCACTGTTCTTTCTGGCGTTCCTTCCGCAGTTTGTTGATGTCAATCAAGCCGATGCGACCCTGTCGATGATGTTGTTTGCTGCGGTTTTTATGGTTCTGACATTCCTGGTTTTCGTAGTTTACGGAGCATGTGCATCGCTTGCACGCGACTATGTCATAACGCGCCCGGTAATCATGAAGTGGATGAAGCGTTCGTTTGCGGGTGCGTTTGGTTTCCTGGGGTTGCGATTGGCTTTTGCAGAGCGGTAAAGCATTTGCCAGCGCCCGGCGTGAATGCTAGGTGTCGCGGAAATTTCACGCTCGGTCCCTCCCACCCATGACCCAACCCAATATTGTTTGCATCAAATGGGGAACAAAGTTCCCGCCCTATTATGTCAACCGGCTGTATGCCGGGGTGAAACGACATCTTGATGCGCCATTTCGCTTCATTTGCTTTACCGAACATCCCGAAGGGATCAATGAAGAAGTGGAGATTCATCCGCTTCCCGTTGTACCATTTGAGGGCAAGATGGTTGAAGCGATGACAGTTGGTGTCAAGGGACGGCGAGGGGCCTGGCGCAAAGTCACCATGGTCAAACCCGATGCAGTTGGACTTGAAGGCCCGACCCTGGTCATGGATCTGGATGTGATTGTCACCGGTTCCCTAAAGGAATTGTTCGAGTATGCTCCCGGCAAAATCTGCATGGCGCGTGAATGGCGGTACCGTTACAAACCCTGGGTTGTTGGCGGGCATGGGTCTGTTTACAAGTTTGAACCGGGCAAACATGACTTCTTGTATACGGATTTTGAGGATGATCCGGATGCAGCGCTTTCGTTTCGTGGCGAACAAAAATACATATCCCTGACCGCCCACAAATACGGTGCATTGGAGTATTACCCAAAAGGTTGGATCAGTTCCTTCAAGTATGACGCAACACCAATGGTTCCGTTTAACCTGCTGCGCGAACCCGATCTGCCGGATCATTGCAAAGTGATGTGTTTCCATGGAAACCCGAAAATGGAAGAAGCATTGGTTGGCGATGGTTCAAAGCTGAAATACCGCACAAAGCCGGCAAAATGGTTGCGTGAACAATGGCTGGAAGCCCACGAACAAGATTGGCTGCCTGGTTAAGTCCTGCGGGATCTAAGTGGCGGAGATTTCCCACACTTCGTCATAAACCTCGTTTGCCTTGAGGCGCTGTTCCAACCCCAAGCCCTGATTGGCAATTACCAGCCCTTCTTCAATTTCCGTGGTGGACGTGCCGGGCCATTTTTGCAGGGAATATGTTTTGTCCCTGGCCGAGCGGAGCTTGTTGTTGGCGAGCCAAATCCTTGCCTTGACCAAAAGTGGCAGAGATGTGGGGAGGTCGCCTGACGGGATTTTGATTTTGTCGAGATCTTCAATGATCGCTTCCGTAACCAACTTACCTTGCAGATTTGCAAAAAACCGCTCTTTCTCCCTGGTTCTGCGGGTACGCACTGGCTTGCCAATATTCTTGCTGATAAAGTCTTTCACGCCTTGCTCGGATTTTTCGATGGGCGCAAACACTTGCATGACTTCTGTCTCGTGGTGTTCGTCAGGAAACGGCGCATACATCAAGTGTTGAGCTCCCATTAACTCGGCTTCAATACCGGTCGTGCAGCCATGGTGGATCATCATGTCGGATGCCAGGATCCAAGGGGCAGCGGCGCCTTGGTTGCGGACAAGAATTTGCCCGTTCCCTGCGAACCGGTTTTCCCAGTATGCAAGACTTTCGGAAGGGTGAGGTCGGATGACGATTTTGTGGTTCGGGAACCACTCTGCAAGCCTAGGCAAGAGTTGCTCAAACGCTTCCAGGTTAGGCAAGGCTTCACGTGTAATCTTGTCGATCGCTTGCTCAATTCCGGAATACTCCTTTTTCATGCCGCGAACCTGCTTCTTGAAGAACCGGTCACCGCGCGCGTGAATGATCGCCCCGAAATTGGAATTGAACAAGATGAAACGGCCTGTTTGCTTGAGTATCCTGTCGCGCTCAGACAGATAGAATCCGTGAAATTCCTTGCGCCAGACGTCGGTACGCATCAAGCCGCTTACCTTGAACCTCTTCTTGTGTTCAGTGAATCTTGAAGCTGCATCCTGTTGCAATGCCAGCGAAATGCAATACCAGCTTTCGCACGCCGCCAGGGTTTCGTTTTCCATGCGCGTCAGAATAAAGCGGTCGGGAGAACCAAAAAAACCCGTCGCCTCTTCGTCATGGACAACCATTTTATGGCCCAGACGACGCAATCGTTGCGGTTTTCCGTGGCGGGCAGGGCCAAGACTTTTATCAAACACAATTCCCTTTGGCAGCGTTGGTGCAATGCGTCGTATTGTTCGGTCTTTGCCAAGCAAAACGCGGTAACCATGGGAAGCAGCCAGCGCACTGAGGATCAATCGCGAGTGAAATTCACGGTGCTTCACTTCAATTGGGATGTAGAGCCAATGGTTGTTCACAAATTATCCGTCCAGACTTGGAACCGGAATCCGATCCGGTTTTGAAGGGCCATACCAACGATCCGTGCTTTCTCGCACGGTCATGTTGGATTTAAGTAGCTCTGCCGCCAGCTGCGGGCTACTGGCCAACTGCATCGATCCGTCATCCAGCCAGGTTTTCATGTACTCCCAACTCGGCAACGGAACAACAATCGTCTTTGTCCCGAATTTCAGGGCTTCTACCAATGTTGTACTGGAAACCCCGATTTGAAACTCGGAGCGGGCCATGAGGGCATAGCTGTTCTCGTGCTTCGGTGCGATTGAAAGGTTATCGGGAATGCTCCCTTGGACATACGACTTCAGGTTCTGGTATCTTTCTGTTGGATGGAGTTTGATTTCAAACGTCATGTCCGGGCACAGTCTTGCGACTTCCACGACAAAACGGAACAACCTGACTCCGATGATCCGTTGCGAAAAAACGGCAACCAATCCCGTTGCCTTGGATGTGTTTCCGTAGCGCGCAATCATTTCATCCATGTGATGTGACCCGATGTCAATCGATATGGTATCGGGTGCGAGATTGCCAATGCCTGCCCAGGCTTCGCCTGGATGAAGAAAAGTGTCGGGATAAGCCGGTGGCCGGGTTTTGTGTGGCCATGCGTATTGAATGTGGTAGGGACCAATGATCCCGTGTTGAAACTCAACGGTAGGGATATTGTGCCTCTTGGCTGCAGCCAGTAGGCCGAAATAGTATTTGTTCCATGCCAAGTATACCACCTGAATACGGCCTTTTGAAAACAGGTGATCAAAAAACGCTTCCTGATTCAGATACTCGATGCTCTTGAGCGCCATCAAACTGGCAACATATTGCTGATCAAAGTCCAAAGCATCTGCAATCTTCTTTGCTATCGATTGAATCTTGGCCATGTCGATCGAGTTTTGCTGTTTCCGGATTTCGCGGTCGATAGTTGAAGGGTCGATGCGAACTCTTCTCATTGGTCCGGCATGTGCCTTGTCAATCAACATCATGTTTCCCTGAAGGCGCTTTTCCAAAGGGTCGGTCAATCGAACTTGCCCCGGTAGCAGCCGTATGAACCCTGCTACGAGCGCGTTGGCGGATGTCACTTTTTCAATCGGACTTGTGAAGGTCTGGACAATAAAACCGAGCGACTTGTTGACGCCTTTTTCAAACACACCATACATCGCAAGTGCTATGGCATGGATTCCGCGCCTTGATGAAAAATCACCAACTATCCGTTTAGCAGCACCGATCATCTGTTCTGACAAGGCCATCCGTCCGGACTCATTGCGGTCCTGAATGCCTTGTATCTCAAGCCAATGATCGAATACTTGACCACGAACTAACCTCCAAACCGGCACGCCATCCACTAGCAAGTTAGCCAATTTCAGTTCCGTCTCAAACTCCAAGAAACGGTCAAACGCCTCCCCAAACCGTGTATCTGGCAGTGGATTGTTCATCTCTGGTTCAACACAAATTCGCGATGATAGATTTGGGCGAGTTCAAGGTCTTCCAATGTGTCGATGTCCAGAGCATTCTTTCGCGGCAACCGAAGTTCCGCCGTTGCAGGAAGCAAAAGGGTTTTGTGTTGCAGGAACGAGGCAGTCCGGAAAAAATAGAATGCCCCCGCATCATGAACCTGTTCCGGCAAATCCTGGGAACGCGCCAGCTCATACTGCGGATTTGCAAAGGTGATATGCTGGTCGCCGTCGACAGAAAATGCACGAAGCGGATGGAAATCATATTCGCAGGTTGAAATGACACAATCGAGTGCAGGGTTATGCAAAAGATTTTCTGCTTGCGTCAGGTGGTTTGCTTCGGTCAAAGGGGCCGTGGGATAAAAACAACATGCCAGCTTGTGTTCCGGCAATTTCTCCAACGCATCAACCAATACTTGAGCGGTGGTGGCAAAGTCGTCGGACAATTTGTTGTCGCGCATGAAGGGCGTCTTTGCACCATGGTCTCGGGCAATTTCCGCAATCTCGGCATCATCGGTCGAAACGACCACCTGTGTGAACAGTTCTGACTTGAGAGCCGTTTCAATCGACCAGGCAATCATCGGCTTGCCATTGAAGTCGACAATGTTTTTGCGCGGAATGCGCTTGCTACCGCCTCTGGCGGGAATGATACAAATTGAATCCGTTGCTGCCATTTTGACTTGCTGGCCTATCAGGGTTCGCAATAAAGTTTCCGTTTGTTGGAAACTGTTGGCACAGCTGACAAAAAATGCCAACACCAGATTGATGAAACACGCAGCAAGAAATATCCAATGAATATAGCATTCCGGGTAGATGCCTCCGCAACCATCGGGTTCGGGCACCTGATGCGTTGTTTGGTGCTTGCTGATGCGTTTGTACAATCCGGTATGGAGTGTCATTTTTTCTCGAAGTTTGACAGCGAAGATGTTCGGAAGACAATCGAGAAGCGCAAATGCATTTTACACCCGGTAACCCAAGAACATTCCGCAATAGATGAACTCACCAAACTGTCGCCGGATTGGGTAGTGTTTGACGGTTATGAATTCGACCGCGAATATGAGGAGCGGTGGACCCCGACAGGTGCCAAGGTATTGGTTATTGATGATCTGGCGAACAGGGACCACAAGTGTGATATCCTGGTGGACCCGACTCCCGGCAGAGACGGTGAGTATGCGTCTTTTGCAGATGGGGCAGTCGTACTGGCCGGGGCGAACTATGCATTGCTGGATCGCCGGTTCGCACGTGTCAGCGAAGATGCACTCGCAAGGCGGAAATTGAAGCAGCAAGTGAAGCGTTTGCTGGTTACGCTCGGTGGCGGAAACATGGTTTCGCAATTGGGAGTGATTGCAGAGGCTTTGGAACAGGTTGAACTGCCAAAGCAAATCGAAATATTGGTGCTTAGCAGGCAAGATGTACGACCTCGTTTCGCCGGTTTGCCCAATGTCGTTTTCATAGACCATTCAGATGATATGCCAGAACTGCTGTTGCAGGCGGATATTTGTATCGGTGCAGCAGGTGGGACCAGTTGGGAGCGATGTTGTCTTGGTTTGCCAACGGTCGTGCTCCAGGTCGCAGACAATCAGAAGGAAAACTTTCGGGCTCTGGGGCAAAGTGGTGCAGCGATCCCTGTGCCGATTGAAGCCGACAGGATCGCAGAAGCGATAGTGACATTACTGTCATCGAAATCGCTTCGCGCTGAAATGGCTGAAAACGCAGCAGCAATATGCGATGGGCGAGGTCTGGAAAGGGTGTTTCGTCAACTTGTCAGGCATTCTCTGGTTGTTCGGGAGGCAACTATCGGGGATGCCCGGTTTATCTATGACGCTCGCTATGAAGAGGTGGATCCTGAAAATTACCGAACGGGTTCGGTTCCAAACTACCTGGACCATGTAACTTGGCTCAAACGCGAACTGGAACGCCCATCGAGAAAATTTCTGGTAGTGGAGCTTTCCGGAACCGCGGTTGCGCACATTCGCTTTGATTTCGCTGAAGAAGATTTCAACAAGGCAGAAATTGGCATCGCCCTGGCATACAATGCGAGGGGAAAGGGCTTTGGCGTCGCTATTCTGGAAACTGCCTGTTGGTATTTTTTCGACAATGGTGGCCGCGAAGTCACCGCTGAAGTCAGCCTCGGAAATCGTGCGTCGCGGAAGATTTTCGATGCCGCAGGGTTTGCGTTGTCAGATGACGGTACCGAGGGTTTTTCAAGGTTGGTTTTGCAGTCTGGCCAAAACAATTCAGCACAAAATTAGATGTGCCTCTCAGTTATCGGTGTTCCATATTCAATGTCCACCGTTGCTTTCTTGCCAATCAGTTCGTCGAATCGTTCTGGCGGCAGACCAAGGCCGGGCCTGATCCTGCGAATGTTTTCATGGCTTAACGCCTCGCCCTTCCTTATCGGTGCAACGGCGTAAATTGAGCGTCGGAAAATGCGGTTACTGTCCTGAACCGATGGCGCAAGCCTTTTGCCGGTTCCCAAAGCCTCCCAAGCCCCTCTGGTCGTATTGCAGAGATCTTCCAACTGTGGTGGCTCCATTGAAAAATCGGCGTCCGCACCACCCTCGCCACGGTCCATTGTGAAGTGCTTTTCAATGATGCAAGCTCCCAGTGCGACCGCTGCAATCGCAGCGGTATTTTCGAGGGTGTGGTCTGAAAGGCCGACGAGTACATCAAACTTGTCACGCAGTTCCAGCATCAACTTCAGATTTGCCTGTTCCAGCGGCGTTGGGTAACCGCTGATGCAATGCAGCAGAATGATCTCTCCGTTTCCCTCGCTCCTTGCCACATTCAGGGATTTTTCAATCTCTTCAAGCGAGGCCAAGCCAGTCGACATGATGATAGGCTTTCCGGTTTGTGCAATGCGACGCACAAGCGGGATGTCCGTCATCTCGAACGATGCGATCTTGTAGAACGCTGCGCCCAATCCCTCCAACAGATCGACGGCGGTGTCGTCAAAAGGTGTCGAAAAACATAAAATGCCTTCTTGTTTGGCATGGGCAAAGAGTTCGTCATGCCACTCAAAGGGCGTGTGTGCTTCGTCATACAAATCCCACAGGGTGCGACCATCCCACAATCCGCCCTTGATTTTGAACTCGTCACGATCACTCCTGATGGTCATGGTGTCGGCGGTATAGGTCTGTAATTTGACACAATCCGCTCCGCGTTTCGCTGCTTCCGAAATGATCTGCTTTGCCTTTTCAATGGACCCGTTATGGTTGGCAGAAACCTCAGCGATTATGAACGGTCGTTGCCCGTCACCGACCAGCCTTCCGTCGAGCGATATTGTCTTGTGCATGTACTTTTCCAGAGTGCTACATTTCTTCAGTTCCATATAGCCGAAAGCTTGATTTGAGCATAGATGTAATTGCAGTATGACACGTCGTCGCTGCGGCGCGGATGCGAAAACCAGCAATAAGGAAAACCCGATGGATCAGCCCTTTCTGCCCTATGGCCGCCAGAACATCACCGAAGAGGATATTTCCGCGGTTGCCGAAGTGTTGCGGTCCGACTTTCTGACGACCGGCCCGAAGGTCGCGGAATTCGAAAACGACTTTGGCAACTATGTTGGCGCCGACCATTGTGTTGCGGTAGCCAATGGAACGGCAGCGTTGCATCTGGCGTGTCTGGCATTGGGCGTTTCACCCGGCGACATTGTGCTGACCCCGGCCATGTCGTTTGCAGCCTCTACCAATGGAGCCGCCTATTGCGGGGCACGTCCAAGGTTTGTTGATTGCGATCCGGAAAGCGGCCTGATTACCCCACAAACGTTTCAGGACGCCATTGTTCGATGCCAGAAGGCAGGCGAGGTGCCCAAACTGGCTGTGGTTGTGCACCTGACCGGCGAAATGGTTGACATTGAAGCGATTTCAGAGATTGCGCACAATCACAAAATTGCATTGATAGAAGACGCTTGCCATGCGCTTGGCAGCCAATATGTCGACAGTGCAGGCAATACCCAGACCGTGGGCAACAGCCGTTTTTCGGATTGCACCTGTTTTTCCACCCATCCGGTCAAGACCATGACGACAGGTGAGGGTGGATTGGTCACATGCCGTGATGCAAAACTGGCTGATATGATAACGCAGTTGCGTATGCACGGCATGGTTCGCGACCCTGGCTCGATGGAACGGCATGAATATGCGCTATCATCGTCTGGCAAACAAAACCCTTGGTACTATGAAATTCAAAGTCTCGGTTACAACTACCGTTTAACCGACTTTGCCTGTGCCCTCGGCATCAGTCAGCTTGGCAGGATCAACTCCATCGCCACGAGCCGCAAACGGCTGAAAGAGAAATATGATGCATTGTTTGCCTCATCCAATCTGCCGCTTAGTGTTATCCCAACGCCCGAAGGTTCTGATCCGGTTCGTCATCTATATCCGGTACTGATTGATTTTGAGGGTTTGGGCGTGGACAAGGCTGATTTTGTGATGGCATTGCGGGAACTGGGGGTCGGGACGCAGGTCCATTATGTCCCCACCCATATTTTGCCGCTATATGCCCAGCCGGATGGCGACACGGCGTTTCCCGGTGCCATGGAGTATTATCGCAAGGCATTGTCTTTGCCATTGTATCCGGAACTGACAGATGCTGATTTGCAGCGCGTGGTGGACGCAATTGGCGACGTGTTTGAAAAGCTGGTGAAAACCTGATTTGCGAGGTTTGTTATGCCACCTTGTCCGCTTCCCAAAGCGGCATATACGCAACACACACATTCGGTGTTTGCTTGAAGATGGAATAAAGATGGTCAGATATGAAAATGCCGTTAGGTGTTTCGACACGAGTGTCGCGCCAAATGTGACGGTCTTTGGGATAATCCGGCTTTAGAACGACATAGTTACCGGCCTTCTTGCTTGGCTTTGAAGAGCGGGCTCCCTGGTCAATCTCCAGATTCCCGATAAATTCGCTTAATACAGGAGATTTTTCAACATCAATCGCTTCGATGGGTTCCAACGCATGAATGATAAAAAGATTGGCTCTCACTTCACCATTCTTGCTTGTCCTTAACGCAAACGGATAAAACCGGTGCCGGCCCGGTTCCAGCGCTTCAATCGTATTTTTGATTTCTTCATCGCAATACCACAATCCCTGGCAGAAAATATTGGGAATGTTCTTTGGTTTGTCGATCAGATACCCAGATTTTGGGAAGTACTTGGCTTCTGTTGGCAGGCCCAGTTTCCAAGGTTTTCCTCTTTTTTCAAGTCGACTTCCCCACTCTTTTTGCCAATGATCATCTTCTTGAATTCCGGGTATGCCCGGGCGGTGCGAGTAGCTCATCAAATAAGGCATGGTTTGGTCTCCTTTTGGTTCACATTTACCTGCAAACCAAACTGCCATCGCAGGACGTGTGAGAACAGTGGTTCAGAAGAAGTCAGAGAAAAACACTATCTGCCCGCAAGCAGAAATCAGACGTTAAAATTCGGGTCGACGTGGTCGCGGATAAGTTGTCGAATTTGGTTCACTGTCAGAAAATCGTCATTGTCACCGCTGTTGTAGGACATTCCGTGCGTGACGGGTTTACCGCCGGAAATCTTGCAATACTCTTCAACGGTCATCTGTCCGCTTGAACTCAAGATTGCAAAACCGTCTCCAAAATCGACAGTGTTAAAACTGTCGCTGGCTGTGATCATCTCTTCATGAAGCTTCTCACCCGGGCGAATGCCGACAACCGGTTTTTCGCATTCCGGGCCAATGGCTTCGGCGACATCGGTGATACGATAGCTCGGGATTTTCGGCACAAAGATTTCACCGCCAACCGGCGTGTCGAAAGCCCGCAATACCAGATCGACCCCTTCATCAAGGGAAATGTTGAACCGCGTCATTCTTTCATCCGTGATTGGCAGGACACCCGATTTGCGTTTGTCCAGAAAGAACGGAATAACCGACCCACGACTTCCCATCACATTGCCATAACGCACGATGGCAAAGCGAAGGTCGCGGTTGCCAACCACGTTGTTGGCAGCAGCAATAAGCTTGTCGGAAGCGAGCTTGCTTGCCCCGTACAAATTGATTGGGGCCGCTGCCTTGTCGGTCGAAAGGGCAACGACCCGTTTCACGTCGCTGTCCAAACAGGCTTCGACAAGGTTTTGTGCACCAATAACGTTGGTCTTGATGCATTCGAACGGATTGTATTCGGCCGCCGGAACCTGTTTTAGCGCCGAAGCGTGCACAACGCAGTCGATTCCCTCAAGCGCACGGTGCAAGCGATCCTTGTCGCGAATGTCGCCAATAAAGTAACGAATTGCCGGATAGTCTTCCGTGCTGAATTGTTGGGACATTTCGAACTGTTTAAGCTCATCGCGTGAGTAGATCACCAGTCGATCAATGTCCGGAATTTCCTTCAACACGCGCTCGATAAACCGTTTGCCAAACGAACCGGTTCCACCGGTGACCAGCAAGCTTTTGTAATTCTTCAACGACATGAGTGTTTCGACGTTCGGTTAGATGTATTTTACAGACAGGATTTCATAAGACTTTGAACCGCCGGGTGCGGTCACTTCCACACTGTCGCCCTCGCTCTTGCCAATAAGCGCGCGGGCAATCGGCGATGAGATCGAGATTTTACCTTGCTTCACATCTGCTTCCTGATCGCCAACAATCTGGTAGGTGCTTTCTTCATCTGTGTCTTCGTCAGCAAGTTCAACGGTTGCGCCAAATTTGACGGAATCACCCGTTAGCTTGGTGACATCAATTACTTCAGCGCGGGAGAGAATGTCTTCCAGCTCACTGATGCGCCCTTCATTGTGGCTTTGTTGCTCCTTGGCAGCATGATATTCTGCGTTTTCTGAAAGATCGCCATGGGCACGGGCTTCAGCAATTGCTGTAATGATCGACGGTCGGTCTTCGGACTGGCGACGTTGCAATTCGTCTTCCAGGGCCTTGTGACCTGCCTGGGTCATGGGGACTTTTTCCATATCAAATCTCGCTGTTGTTCACTGCAAGCATCTGTCGGGAGGCAAGATGTTGCTCGCAGGCAAAAACAAAACGCCCCCGGAAACAATTCCGAGGCCGCTACAATGGAAGGGCAGTATAGACAAAAAAATATGTTTTACCAGTGCTTTGTGGTTTCATGCTAACAAACCGGTTTTTAGCCGACGAGCTGTATTGAGCTCATCTGCGAGGGTTTGGATAATGGGGCTGGGGTCTTGAATTCCACGCCACGGCATGAAATAGGTTTGGTCAGACTATAACTCAGTAATTTTACCGGCTTTTACAGGGGTTTTCCAGTGCTGACCTATTGCACCAAATGCGTCATGCCAAGCACCAAACCAGACCTTCATCTTGATGAAAATGGTGTTTGCAATGCCTGCCGCAGCTTCGAAGCACGCAAAGCGGTTGACTGGGATACCAGAAAGAAAGAGCTACTTGAAATCGTAGAACGCTATCGCTCTGCAGACGGGAAAAACTGGGACTGTGTCGTACCCGTTTCAGGCGGCAAGGACAGCACCTACCAAGTGGTGAGAATGCTGCAGCTTGGGTTAAATCCGCTTTGTGTGACAGCGAGTACATGCCTGCTCTCTGACATCGGCAGGCAAAACATCGAAAATCTCAAGTCTCTTGGGGTGGATTTGATCGAGATGTCACCCAATCCGAAAGTGCGTGCGAAGTTGAACCGGATCGGGTTGACCGAAGTAGGGGATGTCTCGTGGCCGGAACATGTGGGAATATTTACAATTCCTGTCAGGGCTGCGGTGCAGTTTGGCATTCGGTTGATTGTATGGGGAGAAAATTCACAGAATGAATATGGCGGACCGGCTGCAGCTTCCGGCAACAATGTACTTGATCGCCGTTGGTTGGAAGAGTTTGGCGGATTGCTGGGAATGCGGGTTTCAGACCTGATCGGTATTGAGGGTTTGGAACGGAAAGATCTGATTCCCTATTTCTATCCGACTGATGAAGAACTGGCTCATGTTGGGGTGACGGGTATTTTCCTCGGGCATTACCTGCCATGGGATGGAATATCCAATGCACTGATTGCTCAATCACACGGGCTTCGAACATATCACCGGCCGGTTGAAGGCGCGATGCTCAATTATGAAAATCTGGACAATGTGCTGCACGGTATCCATGACTATTTCAAGTTTATCAAGTTCGGTTTCGGTCGCGCCACCGACCATGCCTGTCTGCATTTAAGACGTGGTCGCATTACCCGTGAGGATGCGCTGGACATTGTCAGAATGCATGATGGAAAGTACCCTTGGGATTATCTTGGCGTACGCTTGGAAGCCATGCTCGATCACCTTGGAATTACACAAGAACAGTTTGACCGGTTGTGTGACCGATTTACAAACAAGAAGATATTTCAGCGCTCGGATGATGGTTCATTGCTGCGGGACAGCAAAGGTAATCTCACCAAAGTCAACTACGATAATGTGTAGAAGCGTTTCAGGACAAGAAAGTAGATGAGTGTTGTCATTGTAGACGTGGGAATCGCAAACCTGGGTTCGATATGTCGCGTGCTGGAAGAATTTGAAAGCAGAACGGTGATCGCAAAGGAACCAACCCAGCTGGAAGGGGCTTCAAAGGTTATTCTCCCCGGGGTTGGCAATTTCAGAACGGCGATGCAAAGGCTGAATGAAACCGGCCTTACCGAAGCGATCAAGCAAGTGGCAGACGATGGCATTCCGGTACTGGGAATTTGCCTTGGGATGCAGCTGTTGGCCTCTACTGGTTTTGAGAGCGGAGAATCAGCAGGTCTGGACCTTGTTCCCGGTTCTGTGATCAGCCTTTCTGATGAAGGGAGTACCGAGCGTATACCACATATGGGATGGAATGATATCTCGATCAGACAAAGCGACCGGTTGGTTGATGGCATTGCGGATGGAACAGATTTTTATTTCGTGCACTCCTATGTTTTTGTGCCAAAGAAGACTGAACACGTGTTTGCAACTTGCCGACACGGTATCGACTTTGCATGTATCGTGGGCAAGGATAATGTAATGGGAACGCAGTTTCATCCGGAGAAGAGCTCAAAAGCCGGCTTGAGGGTTTTGCGAAATTTCATTGGAATCGCCTGATGCTGAAGGTGCGTGTCATTCCGACCATGCTTTGGAAGAACTTTACCTTGGTAAAAGGTGAAAAATTCAATTCCTGGCGCCGGGTTGGCGCAGTAATGCCCTCAATAAAGGTTTACAATCGCCGCGATGTGGATGAGCTTGTTCTGGTTGACATTGTGGCGAGCCAGGAAAACGAACTTGTTGATTATGAGAGCCTGGGTGATTTTGCCAATGAAAGTTTTGTCCCATTCACTGTCGGTGGCGGGGTGAGGTCAGTTGAAGACGGACGAAAGCTCCTGCAAAATGGCGCAGACAAGTTTTCGATCAACACAGCGGCCTATGATGATCCGGAACTAATTGAGACCTCCGCCAAAGAATTTGGCGTTCAATGCGTCGTTGCCAGCATTGATGTTCTGCGCCATGAGGGATCGCTTGTTTGCATGAGCCATTCAGGGACCACCAACCAACATAAGGATCCTGTCGAATGGGCAAAGGAAATGGCGTCCCGGGGTGCGGGTGAAATTTTGCTGACTTCAATTGACCGCGACGGAACCATGACGGGGTATGACCTTGACCTGGTCGAGAAAGTGGTAAATGCGGTGAACGTTCCCGTGATTGCCGCCGGCGGCGCGGGCAATTACCAACACATGATTGACGCTGTAAGTGTCGCGGGTGCATCTGCGGTGGCAGCTGCCAGCATTTTCCATTTTACAGAACAGACGCCCAGAGAGGCAAAATTGGCGATGCGCGATGCCGGTATTCCGGTTCGTTTGACCTAGCGGTGTTAACCTCATGGCGAAAGAAGCAAACAAGCCCTTGAAACTTGCGATATCAGGCATCTCTTCGAACGATGCAATGGAACTTGAAAAACATGGGGCAAAGGTCACAGGCCTGCTCTATTTGCGTGAAGGTGCGCCATCGGATGATGGAACCCACTGGCCGTTTGCAGAATTCAAAAAATGCCGTTGGTTGGACGAAAGCACCGATGATGTCCCCGCACATTTGTGGTCGGCGCTTGAAAAACACAGACATGATTTCTACCGGTGTTTTTTCCGCTGGCCTTGGTCGCACGAACTGATTTCCGGTTTTGGGGATGCGGAAGGTTTGTTTTTGAATGCGGTACGCAACTGCTATCGATGGCTTTGTGCTTCAAAACCGGACATGGTTGTATTCTCCAACGTTCCGCACGAAGGGGCGCTTGTTGTATTGTATGAAGTTGCCAAAGCCATGAACTTGCCGACATTGGTATTTTGGCAAGGTGTCATTCCCGGACGCATGTGGGTATTTGATCACTGGTCGGATTTGGGACGATTTGACTCTTCGCCAAAAACCGAACCATTTCCGGTTGATTTGTCGGAACCAGAATTCAGACCCTTCTATATGGCAGGCATTCAAAACAACCGGCGGTTACAAAGGCAAGCCAAGCTGGATGTTTTTACCTACGGATTCAAGTCGCTGGGTTACGCATTGCTATCAGGCGAAAGGCGTCTGGCAGCGTTTCGCCGAAACATGGCCAAACTCTCGTTAGCGCGAGAAAATGTGTTCTACTTGCGTGGACGCGACGACCGTTTTTCCTGCTCTTTGGAAGAGCTTAACGAAAGGAAATTCGTATACTATCCGTTGCATCTTGAACCGGAAATGGAAGTGGACAAATTGGGTGGCAAATATGGCAATCAGGTCGATGTGGTAAGACGATTGCGCGAGAAACTGCCGGAAGATGTCATTATCGCCGTCAAGGATAATCCGAAACAGGATTCGCGGAAACGCAGCGCCGCCTTTTTTGACCAACTGGATCGT
This sequence comes from Rhizobiaceae bacterium, assembly GCA_965230715.1. Classification (GTDB taxonomy): domain Bacteria; phylum Pseudomonadota; class Alphaproteobacteria; order Rhizobiales; family Rhizobiaceae; genus JAALLB01. The sequence continues at coordinate 1,173,349 of CBDDLK010000001.1, forward strand.
ATTCCAAACGTGGTGCTTGTGAATTCCCAAACCGAAAGCTGGGAGCTGATAAAACGCTCTATTGCGACCGCCACAATCTGTGGAACTGCGGGATGGGAGGCGCTGAGGATTGGAAAACCCGTAATTGTATTTGGTTACGCATTTTGGAATCGGCTGCCGGGCGCCTATCGTATCGATGATCAGTGGGAATTTGCCGAAATCGAAGGTTACCAGAAAGATGACAGCCTGTTCGAAGCGGCTGTAGAAGAGGTTTCGAAAAATGCCTGGCCGGGCATTGTCGATCACGATTACGTTCGCAGCCTCGACCACTTTGACCCTGTTCAGAACGCCGATAATCTGGCCAAGGCAATTCTGGCTTTTGCCAAACACAATGATATTTCGGCCTAGAGCCTCTCGCCTTACATCGCCGGGCCGGGTACCAGCTTGCTTCCATCTGTGAAACGGTCAAAGCGAAAACGTGACAGGTCGTGCTGTTCCGGTTTTTCCAACGCCATATCAGCTACAATGCGGCCGATACCAGGGCCTATTCCAAACCCGTGCCCACACCCTCCGGTGGCTACAATCAGTTGCGGCAATTCGGGAACCCTGTCAACGACAGGTACCAGATCCGGCATGGCATCGATCATTCCTGCCCAGGCATGTTCAATGACGGGTTTTCCCAGGTCGGGAAACCGTTTTGCAAAATTGTTGCGCATTCGCTCCACATGCGCCAGGTCGGGTTCGGGGTTTAGTGCGCGCGTTGTTTCGAATGGAGAGGGCTCCTCGCCGTACCACTTTCGTTTTGTAAACCAACTATCGGGATAGTTGCTTCGCCCGAGAGGGCGGAAAGTTGTATCCCGGAAATGTTTCGAAGCGACCGGCAGGTACTTGAACAAATGGCGAAATGCGTCTGGTCCGATATAAAGGTAATGCGTGCCGCCATTGCCCAGTGTGTAACCACCATCCTGACGTCTGCGAAAGGCCAGGCCCTCGTCAGAGGCACATCCTGCAAAAAAATCGGGAAGGGGTGCCGTTTTGCAGGTTGTGGAACGTACCGACAATTGTGGCATGTTGACTTTGTGGTTGCGGGCAAACAACGAGGACCAAGCCCCTCCGGCCAACACAACCTGTTCGCATTTCACGATGCCCTTTTCGGTTGCAACCCCGACAATCCTTCCGGCTTCGATCTCAAGGCAACGGGCGGCACAGTTTTCGATAATTTTCGCCCCTTCGCTGTGCGCCAACTCCGCTACTGCGGTCACCGCAATCCAGGGTTCCGCCCGTGCGTCCGAAGGCGTGCACATGGCACCTATCCAGGGATGCATCGACTTTGCCCGGTCAGTGCGATCAATGGCCTTGTCGAGCTGTGACGAACTTATGATCTCGCAATCGACACCATGCTCGCGCGAGATTTTTACCCAACGTTCAAACCCTTCAAGGCGCTGTTGCGTACTTGCGATATAATACACCCCACTGCGCTGGAAACCCAGCCTGCCATGGCACCGCTTGTTTTCTTGTTCCCAAAGGGTCAGGGCTTCTGTGACGATAGGAAGCTCTGCTTCGTCACGTTCCTGTTGGCGTATCCAGCCCCAGTTACGCGAAGATTGTTCGCAGGCAACACGACCTTTTTCGCATACCAGAACCTTTTTCCCGTTGCGGGCCAGATAAAGTGCAGAAAACACGCCCATGATCCCGGCACCAATGATTACTACGTCTACGGCATCGGGCAGCGGGTCGCTAAACCTGATCGGCGTTTCAAGCTGTACCGGGCCGGTAGGGTAGTCTTCGGTAAGTGATGCTTCAGCGCGGTTGGAAGCCATGATCTGGTTTGGTTTATGGTGGGTGGAAACCACCCTTGCCAAATTCCCCTTTGTGTCAGCTCGTAAAGTATGATTGCAGCGGATGCACATCCATCGCGCGGTCGGCGAGCGCTTCCAAAGCCTGTGAAATCGCCACGGCGGCCGACAGAGTGGTTGTGTGTGCTGTCTTGGTCCGCAAGGCTGCCTGCCTCAAAGAGCGTGAGTCAGAACGGGCCTTTGCACCTTCCGTCGTATTGATCACAAGCTGGATTTGCATGTTCAGGATTGCATCTTCAATATGAGGGCGGCCTTCAAGAACCTTGTTAATGCGCCCGCATTCGACCCCGTTGTCGGCAAGGAAACGCTGGGTGCCTCCCGTTGCCACCAAGTCATAGCCCAGTTTCTCAAAGGTCTGGGCGGCAGACAATATTCCATGTTTGTCTGCATCCTTGACCGAGATAAAAATGGTTCCATCCTTGGGAAGGCTCATGCCTGAGGCGACAAGCGCTTTTGCATATGCCATCGAATAGTCTCTATCCAGCCCCATGACTTCGCCGGTTGATCGCATTTCCGGCCCGAGCAGAATATCGACACCCGGGAATCTGTTGAACGGGAACACAGCTTCCTTGACCGCGATGTGGTTAAGGTGTTGCGCTTCCCGCCATTCGCCATAATGGGTGATTGCGTCTGCCAGGTCTTCACCGGCCATTACCCGGCTGGCAATCTTGGCAACCGGGGAACCAATGGTTTTGGCTACAAATGGCACGGTGCGCGAAGCCCTGGGATTGACCTCGAGAACATATATGTCATCGTCCTTGATGGCGTATTGCACATTCATCAGGCCGGAAACTTCAAGTGCCAGTGCCATTTCCTTGGTTTGACGTACCAGCTCGGAAACAACCGGTTCAGAAAGTGAATGGGTGGGCAGGGAACAGGCTGAATCACCGGAGTGAATGCCAGCTTCCTCAATGTGCTCCATGATGCCGCAAACCTTGGTGTTGGTTTGGTCGCAAAGGCAGTCCACATCTACTTCAATGGCGCCGGAAAGATAGGAGTCAATCAACACCGGTGTGTCGCCAGAAACCACGACCGCTTCGTTAATATAACGTTCAAAACCAGTGTCGGAACGCACAATTTCCATGGCCCTGCCGCCCAACACATAAGAGGGACGGATCACCACGGGATAGCCGATCTCGGCTACAATCTCTCGTGCTTCGTCTACCGAGCGCGCAATGCCGTTGCGCGGTTGGAGCAGGTCGAGTTCGTTTAGCAGTTTTTGGAACCGGTCGCGGTCTTCTGCCAGGTCAATCTTGTCGGGTGAGGTGCCGAGAATTGGAACATTGTGTTCCGTCAGGGTTTGGGCGAGCTTCAGGGGTGTCTGCCCACCAAACTGAACGATCACCCCCTTGAGTTTTCCCGCAGCCTGTTCTGTCCGGATGATTTCCAACACATCTTCCGCGGTAAGCGGCTCAAAATACAACCGGTCTGAGGTGTCATAGTCGGTGGAAACCGTTTCCGGGTTACAATTGACCATGATGGTCTCATAGCCAGCGTCCTCAAGCGCGAATGCGGCATGGCAACAGCAATAGTCAAACTCAATGCCCTGGCCGATACGGTTGGGGCCGCCGCCCAAAATCATGACCTTGTCGCGTTCTGATACTTTCGCCTCATTCTCGACCTGACCAGCGAAAGGAACCTCGTAGGTTGAGTACATATAGGCAGTGGGCGAAGCAAATTCTGCAGCGCAGGTGTCAATGCGCTTGTAGACCGGATGGACGTCGAGCTTGTCGCGCAGCGCTTTAACTTCGGCTTCCGAGCTACCGGACAATTCTGCCAAACGGGCATCGGAAAAGCCCTGACCCTTCAGCATTCTCATGTTTTGCGTGTCTTGCGGCAGGCCGTGGGCCTTTACCCGTTCCTCGCTGTCGATGATCCACTGGAACTGCTCAATAAACCAGGGATCGAACATCGAATAGCGGTTGACGTCTTCGGCAGATGCCCCCGCCCGCAGTGATTGAGCGACCAATCTCAGCCTGTCGGGTGTCGCTTTCGAGAGCGCGGCACGAATTGCATTTTTGTCATCGCCTTCGCCAAGACCCGGAATCTCGATTTCATCGAGTCCGGAAAGCCCTGTTTCAAGACCTCTCAGAGCTTTCTGCAAGGATTCAGCGAATGTCCTGCCAATCGCCATGACTTCGCCTACTGACTTCATGGAGGTGGACAGCAAAGGCTCGGTTCCCGGGAATTTTTCAAACGCAAATCTCGGGATCTTTGTCACCACATAGTCAATCGAAGGTTCAAAGGAGGCAGGGGTTGCGCCGCCGGTAATGTCATTGTCGAGTTCATCAAGTGTGTATCCAACCGCCAGTCTTGCAGCGACCTTGGCAATCGGGAAACCGGTCGCCTTTGATGCCAATGCGGATGACCGGGACACACGCGGGTTCATCTCGATCACAACCAGCCGCCCGTCTTTCGGATTGACCGCGAACTGAACGTTTGATCCGCCGGTTTCGACACCGATTTCGCGCAACACTGCAATCGATGCGTTGCGCATGAGTTGGTATTCTTTGTCTGTGAGTGTCAGTGCCGGGGCGACTGTGATGGAGTCTCCAGTGTGTACGCCCATAGGGTCGACGTTTTCGATGGAGCAGATGATGATGCAATTATCGGCTTTGTCGCGCACGACTTCCATCTCGTATTCTTTCCAGCCAAGAATGGATTCTTCGACCAGCACTTCATTGGTGGGGGAAGCATCGACACCGCCGATCACCAGCTTGTAGAGTTCTTCGAGGGTATAGGCGATGCCTCCTCCCTGGCCACCCAGTGTGAAGGAAGGGCGCACAATCGCCGGAAGCCCGGTTGTTTTTGTGGCTTCAAGCGCTTGCATCTGGGCTGTCAGGCGATGCTCTTCCAACCTCAGGGTTTCGCTTTGCCGCCATTCTTCTTCAAATGCTTCGACGGAACTTGTTGTCTCTGCCTTTTTCAGGTTTTCATTGTAGTCACTTTCAAACCGCGCCTTTAACTCCGTGGTGTTCACAAAGGCAGAACGCGGGGTTGCAAGGCCGATTTTTTTCATTGCAGTGCGGAACAACTCGCGGTCTTCTGCCTTGTCAATGGCCTCCGCCTTTGCGCCAATCATCTCAACGTTGAATTCTTCCAGTACCCCCATCTTGCGAAGCGACAACGCACAGTTCAGGGCTGTCTGTCCGCCCATGGTTGGCAACAATGCGTCGGGACGTTCTTTTTCGATAATTTTTGCGACAATTTCGGGGGTAATCGGCTCGATATAAGTTGCATCAGCCAGATCCGGGTCGGTCATGATCGTCGCGGGATTGGAATTGACAAGGATGATCCGGTATCCTTCGGCCTTCAGTGCCTTGCAGGCCTGGGTACCCGAATAATCGAATTCACAGGCCTGTCCGATTACAATCGGTCCGGCACCGATAATCAGGATGGAGGAGATATCTTTTCTGGCGGGCATTTGTTTTGTCTTCTGTGCGCAAAGAGATTTCCTGATATGCTGGATATCGGGAATTGAAAGGAAAAATTGTCTGGCTAAAGGGTCTCTATAGTCGAAGCTTTCGAAATTTGAAAGCGCCTTGAAGCGTTATTTGGGGAAATGCGGCAAATTTGCTGATTTGCGGAATTCCGGTTCAACGTTCGTCGGTTAGGGTGTATCAGTTTTTCCGAAGTAGACCTTTTTTTATCCCGTTATTTGGAGGCCCTGTCATGTTCAAGTCAATTGCCAGACTTCTGTCTGTTCTCGCATTCGCAACGCTGTCCTTTACCGCTGTTGCGCATGATCATTCAAACATCAAGTTTGGAAACATGGTCATTCGCGCTGTTGCGGAAGGAACGAAGGCAACGGGTGGCTTTCTGACCATCACGAATAATGGGGAACATGCCGACCGTCTGATTTCTGTTAGCGCTGATTTTGCCGGCAAATCCGAAATTCACGAAATGAAAATGGAAGAAGGCGTAATGAAAATGCGCGAGCTTGCCGACGGAATTGAAGTTCCCGCTGGCGAGACGATTACGCTCAAGCGTGGCGGAAACCACTTGATGTTCATGAAACTGCCCGCACCGGTGGAAAAAGGTTCGGAGCTCGAAGTTTTGTTGACCTTTGAAAAAGCAGGCGAAGTGACCGTAACCATGAAAGTTGTGGACGATGCCATGCTCGCCGATATGTTCAAGGATGCTGGCGATGGTCATGATCACAGCCATAATCATGAGGACAAACACGGCGATGATCACGGCCACAAGCACGACTAGGCCGGGGCCTTCGGGCAGGCTGGCTGGCAAAAACCTGACAGAGACCTTCTTTCTGAATGGCTGCTGAGCAGCTAAGGTCAGGACAAGGCAGTTGCTTCGAAAGGTGTTCCAATGAGCGGTATCGTATTTGTGGCGGTGATTGGCGCGGCCGTGCTCCATTCCGTGTGGAATGCCGTGATAAAGGGAGGGTCAGACAAGACCCTGAGCATGGGAGCCGTTGTCATCGGGCATCTGCCGATTGCGATCATTCTACTTCCGTTCGTTCCAACGCCGAGCATCGAAAGCTTGCCATATCTTGTCGGCGGAATTGCCCTTCATTTCGGATATCAGCTGTTTCTGCTTCGATCCTACCAGATGGGTGACCTGACGCAGGTTTACCCGATTGCCCGCGGTTCCGCGCCATTGATCGTTGCGCTGTTCTCGGCACTGGTTCTTGGTGTTCACCTGGAAGGGCTTGAAGTGCTCGCAATCGCGATTATCGGGCTGGGTATCATAAGTCTGGCATTGGTCCGGCAAGCCGACGGACAGCAAAACAGGAACGCTGCAATGCTTGCCCTGACAACCGGCTTGTTCATTGCTGCCTACTCTTTGGTCGATGGCTTGGGTGCGCGGATTGCCGGAACATCCCTGGGGTTCTTCTGCTGGATGGCGATCGGGGACGGGATCTTGATGATTTTGTACCTTGCCATCAGTTCACCAGGTACTCTTAGATTGCTCCCAACAAGAGGACTGCCCGTTCTTGTTATCGGCGGCAGCGCGTCGTTCATTGCCTATGCGTTGGTGACATGGGCCTTTACCCAAGCCCCTATTGCCCTGGTGACCGCACTGCGCGAAACCGGCATCATTTTCGCCTTGTTGATTGGTGTGTTCTTCCTGAAGGAGCGATTGAACCTGGTTAAGGTTCTATCGACGTTTTCCACGCTGCTTGGCGCGGTCTTGTTGCGATATGCAAGATCGTAAACCTGCTTGCTCATGGGGACGCGACGCGAGTTTGGTATCCTGTTGTCCGGACCGGTTTGTTAAATCCCACTCTGAATTACTTTTCCACCGAAAGCGCTCGGCAGCCAGGGTGACACAGCAACGAGGTCGCCGGTCTGTTCGCGAGTGGTTCATGTGATCAGCCATAGACAGCCGTTTTTGCGGGTTACCGATTTGCATCGCAGGATAAATTCCATTACCTAACACAGCGTAAGGCTTGGAAGTTCAACCGCAGGAGCAGCCGATATGCGTTGGAAAGGCAGACGCCGCAGCACAAACGTTCAAGACAGTCGGGGTTCCGGCCGCAGTGGCGGATTTGGACGTGGCGGCAGCATCCCGGTTTCACGCGGCAAACGCGCAAGTGGCGGATTTGGCATCGGCACCATGATCATCATCGGTCTGGTGCTTTGGTTTTTGGGAATCAATCCGTTGAAACTGTTGATGGGCGGTGGAATTGGGGGTGCTTTCGCGCCGAACACTCCCTCTCCCAACACGGTTCAGGTCGACCGTTCGCAACCGCGATCCAATGATCAGCAATTGCAGTTCGTGGAAACGATTTTGGGGTCAACCGAAGAGGTGTGGACTGCAATCTTCAACCAGTATGGGAAAAGCTACCCCAAACCGCGCCTGGAGCTGTTTACCGGTCAGGTACGGTCGGCCTGTGGCCTTGCTTCGTCTGCGTCGGGACCGTTTTACTGTCCTGCTGATTCGAAAGTTTATATCGATCTGGCTTTCTACCGACAGCTTGAGCGCGAGTTCAAGGCGAAGGGCGATTTTGCGCAAGCCTATGTCATTGCGCATGAAGTAGGCCACCATGTTCAAAACGTGATCGGCATACTTCCGCAGTTTAACAAGATGCGTCGTTCAATGGGCAAGATCGAAGTCAACAAGATGTCGGTGAAGGTGGAGTTGCAGGCCGATTGTTTTGCGGGCATCTGGGGGCATTATGTAGCGCGGCAAGGGTGGCTTGAAGAAGGCGACCTGGAAGAGGCACTTGTCGCGGCAAACCAGATTGGTGATGACGCCATCCAGCGTCGCACGCAAGGGTATGTGGTTCCGGAGAGCTTTAACCACGGAACCTCGGAGCAGCGTCGATACTGGTTCCGCCGCGGTTTCGAATCTGGCAGGGTGGAAACCTGCGATTCGTTCAAGGCTCGCAATTTGTAAGACCTGAACCTGAAAGCGAATTCATGGGAATTGGCTCAAAATCCGTCACATTGGCAACCATGATTGCAGGAGGTGCGTTGTTTTCACAGTCTCCGGAGTTTGCCCAACAATACAAGCAGCGTATTGGTGGTGCACTTGAAGAGCTTTCAACGGTGGTTGCTGACTTCGACCGCGATGCGAAAGCTTCGGAAATGAGCAGATCCGAAGCTCTGACCGTGATGTCACATTCCAAAGATCAGTTGATACAGAACCGTGCCAGAAGTATGCGCAAGGCGATTAATCGTTTTGGCTATCTGACACAGCAAAAAGCCCAGCTTGACAAGGCAGGACCGCTTGCCGGGCCACTTTATGTATTGCAATACCCGGACCAAAAACTGATGAGTGATGCCTGGGCTGATTACAAACCAGCGATACCCGTGACGATTGCCGGGGCGACATATGGTGGGTTTGGTGCGTTGATTTTCGGGTTTTTTGCCAGATTGTTTGTCTTGCCATTCAAGCGACGGGAGAACAAATCTGCAATTGCCCTGCAAAAAGCCGCCCGTGACGGGCGGCAATGGCAGTAACCCGGCAAGGATTGCCGGGCGATCAGACTGGTCTACTTTGTACAGCCGACCGAGCGTCGGGTCTTGTTCCAAAGCCCGACAAAACGGTCATAAACAGAAACTTCGGTTCTGCGACTGGCGACCTGATACAGACCCCGCGAGTAACTTTCGATATCTGGTGTTATATTGTTGTAGTGTTCGTTCATTTTTCTAGCCTTTTCGTACCTGACGAACAGATAATCACTGTGTTGCGACTTTTTTAGGGCGGTCCGGTAAACAGTGTGTGAACTGATCGGGAATCAGATGTTTGCAACCAATGAGGGCCATACCGCCTGGCAACGCTTGGAAAAAATGGCAATGTGACCGATCGAGGCCAAACCGTGGTCTTTCGGATTGATTGAGACGAAACTCGAAACTGATGAAGGGTAATAGCGTTTCAACCGCTTGACGCGCGAGGGGGGTATGAAGTCATCGTCGACGGCACTGATCAGTGTAAGTGGTGCAGTGAAACGTTGCAGGTCGGGTTTGGGAATTTCCATTCCCCATTCGATTTCAAAAAACTTTTCATTCGTGCACCAGCGGCGCCACTGCCAATACACGCCTGAGGGAATGTCATTTTTCATTCCCAGCAAGAACCCGGGCATGGACCCCTTGAACCAGGTCAACACCGGTCCAACGACAAACCAGAACAAAATGACTTTCGGCAGGCTGCTCCATGGATGGTGCAGCCAGTTTGCCGGTCCCGAGTTGACGGCGGTCAGAGAGGTAATCCTGTCGCGATTGCGGTGGTAGGGTACACAAAACCCGCCAAGGCTGTGGCCGATTACATGTACCGGCAATTCTCCGTGTTCGTCCAGCAGATGGTCAAGTGCTGCCGCCTGGTCCTTGATTCCCCAGTCCGCCATGGTAACGGCAGAACGTTTCTGGTCAGTTGGGGAGATGTCTTCGCTGTCACGATAAGCGTAGGTAAGAACGTTGATTTGTTTTTCGTTACACAACCAACGGGCAAAGGCGTGGTAATATTTGCTCGGAACGCCGGTTGCCGGATGAATCACTACGCTTGCTACCGGTTCGGCGGGAGCAAACAATGTTCCTTTTAACGTTGCCCCGTCAGTATTCTTAAACGTTGTTGGTTGTTCGTTCATCTGTCACCGTTCGGATATCAGTTCCTCGTTCCTGTTTTGCCTGATCAGATTGACAAAACGACGGAACAAGTAGTGGCTGTCTTGCGGTCCGGGCGATGCTTCAGGGTGGTGTTGAACGGAAAAAACAGGTTTCCCAACAAGCTCAAGACCGCAATTTGTGCCGTCAAAAAGCGAAACATGGGTTTCCTTTACACCTTGGGGCAGGCTGCTGCCATCGACCGCAAATCCGTGGTTCATTGAAACGATTTCAACCTTGTTGGTGGTATGGTCCATAACCGGATGATTGGCGCCGTGGTGGCCTTGGTGCATCTTGGTGGTCTTGGCACCCAGCGCCAATGCCAGCATCTGGTGACCAAGGCAGATTCCGAAGACAGGAATGCCGGTTTCGATAACCTCACGTATCATCTTTACGGAATATTCCCCGGTCGCCGCAGGATCGCCCGGACCGTTTGACAGAAAGACACCATCGGGGTGTTGTGCAAGGACTTCCTGTGATGTTGCTGTTGCCGGCATGACCGTCACCTTGCAGCCAAGTCCGGCCAGAAGCCTCAAAATATTACGTTTCACGCCAAAATCGATCGTGACGATGTGATAAGCCGTTTCGCCGACATCTGAATACCCCTCGTTCCAAACCCAGGGCTTTTCTGACCAGGGCTTGTCGCGACCCTCACCAACGTCCTTTGCCAAATCCATGCCTTCAAGACCTGACCACGCGACGGCGCGCGCCTTAAGATCATCAAGATCAAACTTGCCATCTTCACTGTGGGCAATCACCGCGTTTGCCAGGCCGTTTTCGCGGATATGATTGGTAAGGGCACGGGTGTCGACGTTGCTCATCGCCACTATATTGCGCTGCTTGAGCCAGGCATCAAGGTTTTCACTTGCACGATAATTCGAAGGATTGGTGATGTCTGCCTTGAAGACAGCGCCCACGGCCGCTTCAATCGTGTCGGGATTCAGGGTTTCCTGGTCTTCGATGTTGGTTCCCACATTTCCGATGTGGGGAAATGTGAAAGTGATGATCTGTCCTGCATAAGAAGGATCCGTCAGAATTTCCTGATAGCCGGTAATCGCAGTATTAAAACACACCTCTGCCTCTGCAATGCCGGTCGCTCCGCAACCTGTCCCTTCAATCACTGTTCCATCCGCCAAAACAATCACGGCAGTGTGTTTTTGTTCAGTCCATGGTGGGGTTGTCTTGGTCATGTCGCGCGCCTGTTTTTCTGTTTGCCGACGATGGCAAACGAGTTCATGCTGGTTTCTGTGGATGGCTGAGTCTGGAAAATAGTCGATGCGCCTTATAAGGTCAACAATTCGGAAAGTTAATTTAGTTGTTAAAAATCATATGCTTACCGGGTTTTTCTGGCATTGATTGAATGTTGAAAACAATGTAAGTTCTCGTTGGTCCCATCGGAGGCAAAGATGCGCGAACAAATTCAGGACACTCTCAAACAATCAATGAAAGACAAGGATGCCCGCAGAACTGCGACGCTGAGGCTTGTCAGCGCGGCCATCAATGAACGTGATATTGCTTTGCGTGGCAAGGGCAAGGACAGGGCCGATAACGAGGAAATACTCGATATTCTGACCAAGATGGTCAAACAGCGCGAAGAATCGTCCAAACTCTACAGAGAAGCCGGGCGCGATGAACTTGAAGCGCAGGAACTGGAAGAGATAGAGATCATCCGCGAGTTTCTTCCAAGACAATTGTCTGCCGATGAAGCGGAGGCGGCGGTCGCCGATGTCGTTTCGGAAACCGGTGCAACTTCATTGCGTGATATGGGCAAGGTGATGGGGTTGCTGAAAGAGCGCTATCGGGGACAGTTGGACATGTCCATTGTCGGGCCGTTGGTGAAATCGCGGCTTGGTGGCTAATTGGGTCTGTCGGCATGGCCCCTCGTCGGTATTTTTCGCAGCCTATTCAAACTCAAGGAAAGTCTTCATGGTCACGTCCCTGATCCATTTGTTACGCGGCGAATGCTCAACACGACGGTGCCAAAACATTTCCAGATGGACGCCGGGCACCTGAATCGGGATGTCACAATGGGCCAGCTTTGAGTGATTGCCTGCCACAAAACTGACGGGAAGCGTTGCTATCAAATCTGTTCCGATGATCATTTGCTGCAAGCTGATCACGTCGGGCGCCGTCACCTTGATGTCAATGGATCTGGACAGGGCCTCCAGAATGTGACCAAGGACACCACGGTCTGAACCACCTTGGTCAAGTGCGGCGTGCGTTGCAGAAAAGTATTCTTCCTCGCTGCTTACCGGGCCGCGTTGCGTGGGGTCGTACAGGCATCTCCAGGAAAGCGGCCATACGGTTTGAGAGTGAATGAAGTAGGGTATGCTGCTTGGCCTGACGGACAAAACCACTTCCGCAAGTTGGTGGTCTATGAAGTGCTCCACATTGTTTCGGGGGCCAACTTCCAGAAACTGGATCGAGGCGTTGGGACTTTGCGTGTGAAACTCGGTGAATAGGCGCTTGCAGATTGGCAGGAGGCCGGAGACGTAAGTCGCAATCTTGATTTTTTCATGGTCATTCTCTGGAAGGTATTCCGGCGCTGCGAGCAATGTTCCCATGTCGATGGTCAATTCACGGATACGCGGTGCGAGAATACGCGCACGGTCGCTCGGTGAGATGCCCCGGCCATTTTTTACAAACAGCGGGTCTTCGAAAAGATCGCGCAAACGGTCGATGCTGTAGCTTACGGTTGATTGGTTCAATCCCAGTTCAATTGCTGCCTTGTTGATTGACCCGGTTTCGTAGACCGACAGAAAAATTCGTAGCAGTCGTCCATTCAGCTGAGAGTAATCAGTTTTTTCCATGTGATTATCTTAATTCATCGATTGATTGGAATGAAAGGGTATGGCTTCATTTATTCGGGCAAAGAATCGGTTGATTCGTTTCCACCTATTCGGTCGTTGCCACGCATTGTGGAAAATGCTGTTGCACAGCCATGCTAGGGGGTTTTTTGATGCAGGCTAATGAAACCGGAGATGATACCGCGGGTCGCGCAATAGAGAATTATGCCGCTTCCCTCTACCGTGAGGGTTATGAACTTGCTGCATATGGTGTTCTTTGCGATGGCGCACCGGCAAACTGTCTGTTCTCGATAATGCAGGAAACGCTTGCCGATTCAATGTTTCCACAAACAGGGGAATGGCGTTGTCCATTCGTATTGCAAGCTCTGGATGCCGGTGAAATATATGCTGAATTGTCGTCGGTCCGGGAGCGCTTCTCTGACATGCTTTCTGAAACGCTGTTGCTTGCATTGGAAGCTCTTGAATTCGATCAACTCGCGGTACTTGCTAAGGACCTTGGCGATACAATTCATCTGTCGGTAATCGGGTTTAATGGCATCAGACCGGATGCAAACGAAAGGGAACGCCTGGCTTCATCGCACAGTCAGTTTAGTGCCGGACTTAAGGCGACCGTGTCACTGTTTGAGGCGCCAGCGCATTCCAGAAACAAGTCCATCCAACAATTGTCTGCCATTGAAACCAGGTTCGTAGATGCGTTGTTGTCTGGTAAAAGCAATCTCCAAATTGCAATGGCGCTGGGTTTGACTGAAGTTACCATACGGTTGATCGAAAAATCGGTCTGTAACAAGCTGAACGCCCAAGACAGTCGCGAGCTGATCGTTCAATTTCAGGAAACTGAGTTGGCAAAGGCAAGTTAGGCCAGACGGTAACTTCTCGTCATGGGTCATGCATTTGCGTGATGATGAACGCATCGCCACATGAACTTTTTATATGGAGTTGCATTGCTTCTGTCAGGTTTTTCTTTATGAGTAAGCCGTAAACTCATAAACAATGCTAGCCAACATGATTTCCGCTTCTTGGCGCATACAGCGCCTTTTCAAGGAGCTTTCTTAAAGGTCCGGAAATGACCAAATTCGGAACTGTGGCGCACTCGCTTTAGCGATGCAAATCGAGTTGTTGAACGGTCTTCTTGTTGCGTCTTGATACTGGTACCAACAGTTCGTTTCTAAGCAACAAAAATGACTTATCATTATTCTTTGATTTTCCCTTGATTGCAGAACGTAACACCCACCAAGAACGGTGAACTCTTAATCCGTCGACACTTTTTAGTTCGTCAATCGCATCTACAAAGCGCATCCGAACGAGACCGTTTCCATGCTCAGTATAGACGCGCACATAGTGATCCTCACTTTGTAAACAAATAATTTGGCCAGAAAGACCAGTGGGCATTTTCTTTAACCTGATAAGCTCAGGAACGTGCTTGGAATTTCACCTTTTAGGTGTTGCCTGTTGAAGTTTCTGAACGGCCAGACTTCAATGTATTTCCATTGTAAGTGCAGAATCGGAACAGCCAATTAGCCGACCTAAAAACCGAGCCTCTTCAAATTAGGATCAAGATCAAGCGAGTTGTCGGTCATTATTGGATGCCATTGAAGACGAAAAAGCAAAGCAGAAAATTCCTCCAATATATAACAGTGAGAATTGAAACATGTATGAACGTCAACCAAATGGGGTCGTCAAAAATACCGGGGCCGAGTATTGCATGATTTAAAGTACGAACAAGGAATGTGATTGGAAGGCAGGTGAACAACACACTTACCACGAAGTGCATCCAACCTTGCTTTATATGAGCAGATAAAAAACCGCGTATAACAAATGTGATCACTATCAAAGTGAACCAACCAAGCAAAATTGAAGAAAACCAAAAGGATGCACGGGTTTCCATTTGCATATCAGCGTAGGTTCCGAATGGCCCCACAACAGTTGCAATTAATGCTGTCGCAAAGGCAACTGACAGATATAACCGTACCTTTTTAGGTTCAAGTGGTCCGTACTTGCTGTACACTTTTCATTCTCAACCTTTGCGGGGTAATCTGGGCTTGCTCCCAATTTGCCATTCACGACAAAACCGAGTCATTCCGCGACAAACTCATTGAAAAAACCTAATATATATCAATTTACTATACAAAGATGACTTTGTACTGGCTAGGCACTTGTCATACTAATTCTGAGAATAGTGCAAAAGGAACCGAAATCACATGGGCTATGTAAAAGTAGGCATTATAGCCATTCTAGGAATATTTGTCATTTTCATGTTGATTTGGGGTGGAATACAATGTACCGAAACCGTCATGCGCATTGTTTTGCATGCCGACACTTACCATCGAGGATGCAAGCTTGTATCCCTTTGATCGTCAAAGCCAGTTCAAACCCATTTCGTTTTCTCCTTTTTGTCAACCGGGTGACCTGCAGGCGTTCCGACGTTTTGGATTCGGAAGCGAAAGCCTCAACAGTCTTCTTTCTGAAACGCAGACAATGCAATGGTCATTCTGGAGGGTGACACGCTCATAATGGGAAGATATTATCACCACGGTCATGCAGCCAACCAAATATTCCAACCATTCTCAACATCAACGGAAGTCCATTCTTTCGATCTTGATTGGCGCCGCTATCGACGATGGCATCATCGAATCCGTCAACCAACCCATAACTGCTTATGTCCCGGAATTGTCGAATGCCGGCTTTTCAGAAGTCAGGATCGCTGATCTGTTAACCATGAAATCCAACATTGATTATGCCGAGAGCGATAATCCGTTCAGCCGCCACGTTCGTTTCAACTATACACCTGATTTAGAAGACGAAATTCTATCGCTGACACTCAAGGTGACCCCAGATCAAACTTTTATATACAAGTCCGGTGACAATGCACTTCTAGCCCTTGTACTGAAAAGGGCACTACAAGACAAAACGATCACAGAATATACCCAGGAGCGGTTGTGGACGCCATTGGGCATGGAGTTTGACGGGAAGTGGACGTTGGACAGCAATGATGGGTTGGAAAAAACATGGTGTTGCCTTAGCGCCGCCGCCCGGGATTTTGCTAAACTTGGAGCATTGTACCGGGATGGTGGTATGTCACAGGGGAAGCAGGTCATCTCCAAGAAATGGATAGAGGCATCAACGCGGCAAGGTCATTATTCATCCGAACAATGGGATGGCGCGCGGTTTGGAAATGGGTTTCAAAACTATGGTTACCAATGGTGGTTGATAGATACGAAAAGCGGCACCTTC
Organism: Rhizobiaceae bacterium; assembly: GCA_965230715.1. Taxonomy (GTDB): domain Bacteria; phylum Pseudomonadota; class Alphaproteobacteria; order Rhizobiales; family Rhizobiaceae; genus JAALLB01. Next base: position 1,189,288 of record CBDDLK010000001.1, read on the forward strand.
ACTTCACGAGGTAAGAATGGTCAGTTCATCTTTGTGGATACTGATCGAAATATTGTTATTGTCAGGCTAGGGTATAGTTTCGGAGAATACCAAAGACGGTCTCTATCTACTGCGGATTGGCTAAATATCTTTAAGTCGGTTTCCAATGCATTAACGCGAGAGTATTGAGCGTGTGTTTGCTTTTGGCACATGCCAGACGTTTGCGCCACTCGCATAAAATGACTCGTTTCGGGGAGAGCGGAAGTCAAGGGCATTATCTTGCAGCCTCTTGGACATGAAGCCAAATTTGAATTGCTGCCAGCTTGACCATCACAAGATAGTCGCTGGCTAACTCTTCAAAAGGTCGCCTAAGAGCATCGCCACGCCATGGTGTCAGAGGAGTTTGATGGGGAGGCCTTGTGCGTCCGTGAGGTCATGTCTGGTGCTCAGCCCTCCTCGCGAGTGGCACATACAATGAACTCGGTCGCTTTTTTTACGTTGGCTGCATACGGATGAAGGCGGACAACGGAGCTGTCAATCATTAGAAGGTCACCATCATAGGCCACGGTAACGACGTCCATGATTTGGTCCCAAACACCGGTATTATGCCAGCGACTAAAGTGTTTGTAGCAAGTCGTGTAAGGGTCATCGCGACCAGCTATGTTCAAGCTCCTAATGTCTGAAAACTTGGATCACGTCATGGCGGTTTTGTGAATCTTGTTTGCGAGTACATGACCTGGTACTCCACCCCGATATTTTTTTTGGGTACTGGTCAGTTGGCTGTTTGGCGGTTAGAAAACCCTATGAGGTTTCCAGACTCTTTTCTTAACGACATTCGTGACCGGCTTCCCATTTCGGAAGTCATTGGCCAGCGCGTGAGTTTTGACAAGAAAAAGTCCAATCCGGCCAGAAGGGATTTTTGGGCTTGCTGTCCGTTTCATTCCGAAAAGACCCCCAGTTTTCACTGTGAAGACAGCAAAGGCCGATACTACTGTTTCAGTTGTGGAGCTTCGGGAGATCATTTCAAGTTTCTGACAGAACTGGATGGACTCAAGTTTCACGAAGCCGTCGAGCGACTGGCTGACATGGCAGGATTGCCCATGCCCGTCATGAGCAGGCAGGAACAGGAACGCGAGGAAAAGCGCAGAACCCTGTTTGATGTTATGGAAATGGCTGCTGGGTTCTTTCGCGACAAACTGCATGAAAGCGAAGGGGCGGCTGCGCGCGCATACCTGCGCGGAAGGGGACTTTCACCAGCGATTCAACAGGAATTTGGTATTGGCTTTGCACCCGAAAGCCGCAATGCCCTCAAACAATATCTGGCGTCTTTGGGTGTTGAGGCGGAGCAGATGGAAGCCTGCGGACTTGTGGTTGTTCGCGAAGACAATCCGGTTTCCTATGACCGGTTCAGGGACCGTATCATGTTTCCCATACCCGATTCGCGCGGGCGGGTGATTGCGTTTGGCGGTCGTGCAATGCGCCCTGATGCTCTCGCAAAATACCTCAATTCGCCGGAAACGGAATTGTTTCACAAATCGAATGTGCTCTACAATTTTGCCAAAGCGCGAAAACCTGCGCTTGATCGGGGGCAAGTCATTGTCGCGGAAGGTTACATGGATGTAATTGCCTTACACGCGGCGGGTTTTGAGAACGCCGTAGCACCGCTGGGTACGGCGCTGACGGAAAGGCAGTTGGAACTGTTGTGGCGTATGCATCAGGAGCCGATATTGTGTTTTGATGGCGATGGTGCCGGATTGAAGGCGGCTTACCGGTCGGTTGATCTTTCCCTGCCATTGTTACGGCCCGGTAATTCTGTGCGATACGCGATGTTGCCGGAAGGCAAGGACCCGGACGACCTGATCCGTGAAAGTGGTCCGCAAGCCATGCAGGAGGTCATCAAGTCTGCGATTCCCTTGGCGGACATGCTTTGGAACCGTGAAATATCGGGCGGTATTTTTAACACCCCGGAGAGGCGGGCGGATTTGGAAGCGGGAATTCGCCAGATCATCGGTACGGTGCGCAACGATGATGTGCGCCGCCATTACGATCAGGAATTTCGGGAACGTCTTCGCGGTTACTTTGATCGCAGTGGCAGAGAAAACAATCCTTACCAGCGCTCGCGGGGAGGCCGTGAGGGCAGGGGAGGCAAACACCAAAGCGTTCAAGTGGGCGGTCGTCGTTTTACAGCCAGCCAGTCACTGCTCTCGAGTGGTATCATGAAAAAGGGCAGCCATATGTCCTTGCGCGAAGCTGCGTTGATCGGCGGCTTGGTATTTCATCCTGCATTGGGCGCGGAGTTTTTTGAACAGATGTCTGATCTGGTGTTTCAAAATCGGGACGCACAACAATTGCAGCACCATTTCCTGGACATTTTCGCCGTATGGCAAGGCGAGGAACCCTATCCACCGAGAGAGTTTGTCGCTGGCCAGCTTTCTGAGCGCGAAATGTTTACGATTGTTGAGGCTGTGTCCAACCAGTTGAAAGCAAGCCAGCTGTGGCAATTTCTTCCCAATGCCGCGTTTGAAGATGCCCGCGACGGTTGGAATCAAGCTTATGCCTTGCATCTTCGCTATCAAACGTTAAATAAGGAGTTGAAAGCAGCAGAGCGTGCGCTGGCGGATGAAGACAGCCAGGAAAATCTTGAGAGAATTCTGCTGATTCAACAGGAATTGACCCGCAGTGACGGTGTCGAAGCATTGATTGACGGTTTTGGTGTGTCCTCACGCAGGGATGTGAGAGGGCTTTAGCGCCGTCATTTTTGTGTTTTGCGTTGTTTTCTGTGGAAATTTTCAGAAGAGAAACTAACTATCCGGCAATAACTGTTTTGTTGTTTGAATTTGCGATGGCCCGGAGCAGGTCTGGCAGTTGCAATGGTTCGCTTTAATGAGCGGTTAACCATACTTCATTTAGCAGTTGAGTTTAGTGCTAACAGATGATTCGCAGCATTTTGCGCGATTCTACCTTAGGCCGGGCGGATAAGAGATTGGGCCGATTGGATCCCGACGGAGTTGATAGCCATATGGCGACCAAGACAAAAGCAGATAAAGAAGTTGTCGAAGAGAAAACCGAAAATCAGGATGGTCCTGTACTGGACCTGAGCGATGCAGCGGTAAAGAAAATGATCAAGGCTGCCAAGAAGCGCGGCTATGTGACAACTGACGAATTGAATTCAGTACTGCCTTCCGAACAGGTTTCGTCCGAGCAGATTGAAGACACCATGGCCATGTTGTCCGACATGGGCATCAATGTTGTTGAAGAGGAAGAAGTCGAGGAAGAGGCCGAAGGCGGTGATCTGGTTGAAACCGGAAACAAGGCCGTTGCCACTGCCAAGAAGCGCGAACCGACAGATCGAACCGATGACCCGGTACGCATGTACCTTCGGGAAATGGGAACGGTAGAACTGCTTTCCCGCGAAGGTGAGATTGCGATCGCCAAACGGATTGAGGCAGGTCGTGAAACCATGATTGCCGGCCTTTGTGAAAATCCGCTTACCTTTCAGGCATTGATTATCTGGCGCGACGAGCTGGTCGAAGGCAACATCCTGCTACGGGATATTATTGATCTGGAAGCAACCTATGCCGGCCCTGAAGCGAAACAGGCCCCGGTTGTGGCTGCGCCTGCGGAAGAGAAGAAGGAAGAAGCTCCAAAACCTGAAAAGCAGGTTGACCCGCTGACCGGTGAAGTACTGGAGGGGCAGGAAGAAGAAGACGATGATGACGATGACGACATGGAAGCAAGTTTGTCACTTGCGGCCATGGAAGCGGAGCTAAAGCCACAGGTTTTTGAAACGCTTAACTTCATTGCTTCCGACTACAAGAAGCTCCGCAAATTGCAGGATCAACTGGTAGAAAAAGCACTCGACAGCAAGAAGCTCTCTCCGGCGCAGGAAAAACGATATAGCGAACTGCATGACGGTATCGTGACAGCGGTCAAGTCGCTTTCCCTGAACAACAACCGGATTGAGGCTCTGATAGAACAGCTTTATGCCATCAACAAGCAATTGCTTTCACTTGAAGGGCGGTTGATGCGCCTTGCAGAATCATATGGCATTCCGCGCGAGGCGTTTTTGGAGGAGTATTTCGGGTCAGAGCTTGATCCGAATTGGTTGCGAAGGGTTTCCAACCTGGCATCTCATGGCTGGAAAGACTTCAACAAGGCGGAAAGCGGGCAAATCAAGGAGTTGCGGAGCGAGATTCAAGCACTTTCCGGCGACACGGGTCTACAGCCAACCGAGTTTCGTCGCATTGTGCACAAAGTACAGAAAGGCCAGCGTGAAGCGGCGCAGGCCAAGAAGGAAATGGTCGAGGCAAACCTTCGTCTGGTCATTTCGATTGCCAAGAAATACACCAATCGCGGCTTGCAATTCCTGGACCTTATTCAGGAAGGTAATATCGGCCTAATGAAAGCGGTCGACAAGTTCGAATATCGCCGGGGTTACAAGTTCTCGACCTATGCGACCTGGTGGATTCGTCAGGCCATTACCCGTTCAATTGCCGATCAGGCGCGTACCATTCGTATTCCGGTACACATGATTGAGACAATCAACAAGATTGTCCGCACCTCGCGCCAGATGTTGCACGAAATCGGCCGGGAACCAACACCTGAAGAACTTTCCGAGAAGCTTGCCATGCCGCTTGAAAAAGTGCGCAAGGTGTTGAAAATTGCCAAGGAACCGATATCCCTTGAAACGCCAATTGGTGATGAGGAAGATTCCCATCTTGGGGATTTCATCGAAGACAAAAATGCCGTTCTGCCGATCGATGCGGCCATTCAGGCAAACCTTCGCGAAACCACGACCCGTGTGTTGGCCTCGCTTACTCCGCGCGAGGAACGGGTATTGCGTATGCGCTTTGGCATCGGGATGAATACCGACCACACGCTGGAGGAAGTCGGGCAACAATTCTCGGTTACACGCGAACGTATCCGACAAATTGAGGCCAAGGCACTTCGCAAACTCAAGCACCCAAGCCGAAGCCGTAAACTGCGGAGTTTTCTTGACAGTTAGAGGCAAGTTTGCTATGTACTATCAGCGTTATGGCTGCACTTGTTTTTGCAAATAAAGGGCCAATTCGCCCGCTTATCTGACCTTAAACGCGAGTTTCGTTTTGCGGAACTCTCGCCTTTTCTACGTCTTCATCGCATTTAACCTTGAGTGTTTTGGAAAGTTCGCGGTGCAGTGCCTTGCTGCTGGCGAGAAGCGCTTTCATTGCCCGATGTGCATCTTCAATTACCGAAAACTTTTGCGTTTGGGAGAGTTCGTGCCAGGTATCTGAACTGATGTATTCAATGATTGCGACGGCATTGTTGTCGTCGTAGCGATACATGAAACAGATAGTCATCAATTCCCTCAAAATGAAAATAGAAGCCGCCTTTTTTGATCAAGCTAGGCTTAACTCCATGCATTTCGCTCAGCAACAGTTCAATCGCCTTGCTGCTGGTTCTGTAATTCACCGTGTAAGGACGGTAACTGTTGTTGTCCCGGATTTGTTGATTGATCTTTTCTCCATCAAAATTTTTGACCCATTGCAGGCAGTCATAGTTGACGATCCGTGTTTCTTCCCACAAGGCATGAAGCACATGGTTGTTGGAGCGGTTTTTTCGGGTTGCGAACACTTGATAAGAAAAGAATGCCGTTAACCCGGTGGCGATGATTACTGTAAACAGACCGGGCAGGGTCAACACGGTAAACTGGCAAACCAAACCGCCATTTTGACAGATGGCCCCGATGACTTCCCCCATTTTATGGTCACCTCCACAATAGCTTGCCTCGAGACTTCTTTAGTGCGTTATGATGCCAGAAAATCCGGTGGCTGGAAAGATTCTAAAAATGCCGGGCTAAGCTTGACTTGGTCTCCGGGGCAAACTGCGCTAAAAATGATGCTATGTCGTTTATCAGAAAATTGTTTGGTGGGCGTGATCCCCAAGTCGAAGCGGGTGAAGAAACCATCGAGTATCTCGGGTTCAACATCACGCCACAACCCATCAAGGAGGCTGGCGGCTATCGCGTTGCGGCCAAGATCACCAAGTCGTTTGATGACGATGTCAAAAGTCATCAGCTGGTTCGCGCCGATGTGTGTCCGGATGCCCCTACCGCCAACAACCTTGCGGTCCTGAAAGCAAAGCAGGTAATTGATTTTGAGGGCGACGGGCTGTTTGACACGGGGTAGGGGCTGATTTCCATAAATCAAATTGCAGTGGCTTCAAGCGGGCGCGTTAGGCGTGACAAGGCTGGAATGCATGTTTGGCTGCCCTTCTGCAAAGTGCGTCGGGATCCTGCGAAAAACCGAACGCTCAAGAGATGCATGATTCGATGCAACATTGCTGAAAGTTGACGGCCAAACTTTAACGCCCTCATGGAAAGAATCACAGGCGTCGTTACAAGTGCAATCCCGACAAAACCGAAAATGTGACGGAAAAATCCGGTTTGATCAGTCCTGTGGACCTGTACATTTTCAAAAAAGTAGTGGATTAAAAATAAATCTTGTGTGTTAAAAATATTTTACATTAGGAAGCGAAAAAATTCCCATTATAGTAAAAATTGTTTGATTGCTTGATGCGGGAGTTTTGTGATGAACAAAAAAAGCATGTTTGATCGTTTCATTCTCGAAGAATTGGAAGCAATTCGCGAGATGACCCGGCAGGACAACGATTTTCAACGATTCAATGTGGCGTTGGGTTATGCAATCGATGAAATTCTCATGAAAAACGATTTTGAGGATTTTCGTGAGAAACCAGAATACGGTTTGCACAATGGTGTTGGGGCGAGTTGATACTTTGATGTCGCCTGCAAACAGGTTTTTGTTGTGAGTTGCCGGGTTTTTACAGCGATGAACAAGATATCAGGTTCGAAGAACACCTTTACCCAATTGTTGTGAACCATGTTTTATCCGCGCCATCTTTCGGGTTGGCCGGAGGCCCCTTGGTGGCTGTTCCCCACACAGCAGCCATCAGGGGGTTTTTTGTTTTACGGACATACGCCGCAACCGATGGGCGGTTGCCCTGTTGCCAAAAAGGGGTGTTGGAAGTGTCGGTTTGTTTGCTCTCGGCACGACACGGGCAATAGCTCAGCCACGTCCGGTCAGTTGCAGAAAGGTATCGTAAATTTTCCTGGCGTTTGAGGCCTGCATGTCGGGATCGATCAGACGAAGGCCGATAAAGGTTGCGTATTCAATTTTTGCCAGGTTCCGGGCCTGATCGGGTGCAAAATTTCCGCTGTTGGCGTAAAGCGATTCCAGCCAATCCATTCGCAACACATCCACATCTTCAACCACTTCAAAGACACCAGGATTGGCCAATCCGAGTTTACGGATGCCTGTTTCGAGGTCCAGATCAAGGCGCATGGTCAATTGGCTTAGCAAATCGCTCCGGGTGAGCGCTGGGGGTGCGGCATTGATGATGGCGTTGCAAAACTGGTCTTTCCAGTGTTCGGCAAGGGCAATCTGGAATGCCTCGACATTTTCGAAATGAAAATAGAATGACCCACGGGTCTTGCCAGTCGTTTCGCACAACTCTTCGATAGTCAGTGCCGCTGGTCCGCCGCTTTTCAGCGCGTTGTGCCCGACTTCTATCCAGTCTTTTTTCCCGAACCGTTTTGCCATTACAAACCATACCGTAACACACAGTTTGTTTCAAATGGCGCGTTGGAAGTTGGTTTAGCCGTTCAGGTTGAACCTAGAACATTACATCCCGGACGAGATCTGGGATCAGGGCTATGTCAGACAGGGCAGTTTTGAGCCGCGACGTCCGGGCGCGATCAAGCCTTGTCAGGTCCACCTGGTTTGTGGGTTTGTGACCGGACGAAATCGCCTGTTCCTGTGCATCAAGCATTAGTGAAAGAATAAAAGCATGGTGTTCCGAAAGGCGTGAGATCAGGGCGGTGTCGCCCCGTTCGACGGCCAACAACGCCTCTAGCCGATCATGGGTGCTGTGATTGGGGAACCCGTGGCGTATGGTCAATGCGCGCGCTGCAGCGGTAATTGGAAACAGTCCATGCAGCTTCAGGTCAATGCGGTTGCCCTCATGTTTGATGCCGCCCAGAAAGGTGATCTGGCTTGAGGTGTGTTCCAGTTCCGCTGCCAGGGCCTTTGCGAATCCCACATTGCCTTCGGCTGCTTTCCAGCTCTCTGTAAAAAAGGTGGTGCCAAGGTTGCGCTCACCATGAACGGCGGTCTGGTCGAAGACAATATCGACACACAAAACCGCTTCAGGTGTGGTGGCGGTTGTCCATTTGGAAATGCGGTTGGTCCATGTCTCAACAGAGCCCCGCCATTGTGCATTTTTGGCCATGATGCCGCCATCGCAAAGGGGAATTCCGGCCTGATGAAGAATGTCGTTCATGCGATGCCCCATGGCTTCGAACCACAGATCGTTTTCGCCGCCGGGATCGCCTTCGGCAAACAACAAGGCATTGTCCTGATCAGGCTTGAGCAAGCTCTCACCTCGTCCGGCTGAACCGAGTACCAGAACACAGTAGGGGCACGGAGGGTCGCCATGTCCTTCATCAAACATGGCGCGCTCGGCCAGAAAGGCGGCGCGTTCGGTCATTGCCCGGATTTCTTCAGAAACAATGGCGGTAAGGGTGTGAGGATCGATTTCCTCGGTCATCAGTGAGCGGACCACATCAGGAAGCCCGGCCCAGGCGCGGGCCATTTCACCGGCATTGTTGGCCGCAGAAATGCCGTCTTCAAGGGCGATTGCAGCTTCGGTTCGCAACCGCAGAAGATCACGTGCACTGACAACCCCTGTCAGCCAGCGCTGATCATCCAGTACTGCCAAGTTTCGCACCTGCAACCGCCGCATACGTGATATAGCGCGATACACATACGCACCGCCCCGAATGGCTTGTACCGGGCGCGATGCAACCGTACCGGCCTGAATGTCGAGGGCGTCTTTCCCGTGGGTTTTGATTTGCCGCAGAACGCCGCGTTCCGTCAGGATGCCGTAATTCGAGATGTGGTGACCGGCTTCGGGCGGCGTTCCTACCAGCACTGAACCGATCGACCGTGAGGCCATTTCCGCGATTGCGTCCGCGAGTGTCGCGGATTCTCCTATGACCACCACATCTTGGGCCATGATTTCGCGAACACAATGACGATAGGCATAGGTGTCGAATTTACCATCCTTGCCGGCAAGCGTATGTTCAGCAGGGTCTGCAACGGGATCGACCCAACCTGCTTCTAGGCTTTCGCGAACAATGGCCGGTTTTGCCTTTGATGCCCGTTCAGCTTCCGCCAGGGTGCGGATGCCTTTTTCCTCCAGCAAGGGGGCGAGGCGCAAGAACACTTCAGCGGTCATTACCGCATCAGCAAGTGCGGTATGTCGGTTGTCGTTTTCGATGCCGAACCATGCCGCCAGCTTGTCCAGAGACGGATCATGCAAATCCGGCAGTGCTATGGGGGCCAGCATTCGCATACACAAGGCGCGCGGCCGTTGCCATTCGAGCCCGTGACGTTGCGCTTCGGCTTCGATCAGCGTCATGTCAAAGGCGATCGTATGTCCGATCAAAACCCTGCCATTCAGGTGCGCGAGAAATTCGGGCCATACCTCGGATAGTTCGGGTGCAGAACGCATGTCTGCGCCGGTCAAGCCATGGATTGCCGAGGAACGCGCAGGGATTGCGATCTTTGGATCGACGATCTGTTCCCAGGCTTCCTCGTTCACCAATTTGCGGCTGGCCACAGGAACGGTGCCGATCTGCACAATCCGTTCCTTCGAGGCGTCAAGGCCTGTTGATTCCAAATCAAGCGAAACGCATTCAAGGGCAAACAGCGGTGTTGCGGAAAGTGGGGTGACCTGTTTCATGAGCCGATTTTGCGTCAGAACACCGGTCAGGGCAAGGTGTCCATTTGTAGCGGTGGAATTATGTCCGACGAGACAGCAAAATGCCTTCAATCTGCCGCGTCTAACTCCTCAACCGGGCGCTGCCCCGATTTTCGGGATTTTCCTCGCATCTTTTTTGTCATTTGTACTGCCATTTCAATCAGATTTAATGAGTTAATGGCCTAGCCATCTATCAAACCGATTTGTTTTACGGCGTCGCGCAGCGCAGCGCTATCCATTGTTTCAAACGGAAATTGGAAAAATGCCGAAATACGTTTGTCCAGTCGTTGGTAGGCAAGTTCGAAGGCCTCGTCGACCGCCTCTTGCGGTTCCGTCACGTCCGCAGGGTCGGGAATGCCCCAATGTCCTGTCACCGGAACGCCCGGCCAGACAGGGCATGTTTCATTTGCCGCGTTATCGCAAACAGTAAACACGAAATCGAGTTTAGGGGCATCGGGCAAAGCAAATTCGTCCCAGCTCTTGGAACGGGCGAAGGTTGTGTCGTAACCCTTTCGCTTCAGGCAGCGCAACGCACCGGGGTTGGGCTCACCCTTGGGTTGGGAACCGGCCGAAAACGCCTTTAAACCTCGATCAATGCCATATTTGTTGAGCAATGCCTCACCCAGAATGGAGCGGGCAGAATTGCCGGTGCACAGCACAAGTGCGTTGAAAATTTTGTTGGTCATTTCATGCTCCCGAATTGTGCCAGTGATTGCGTTATGTTTGTGACGCAGGCATGACACCGATAACAGGCATCGAACATGGGTTCCAGGCAGTGGAGCGGCGACGCCAGGAGCGCATGAAACAAGGTTGGCAAATATCACATACGTTTCATGAGACGAAATTCGCTTTAATCAATATCCCCCCGGCGGAATGCCGGGAGGGTAGGGACCAAAAGGCCGACAAGGTCAAGCTGTTTCAGTTTCCAAGGCAGGATAGTCTATGTAGCCTTCCGCGCCGCCGCCATAGAGTGTGTCCTGATTCAACCCGTTAAGCGGTGCATTGCTGGCAAGTCGCGCGGGAAGGTCCGGGTTCGAGATGAAGGGACGCCCGAAGGCAACCGCATCGGCTGTCCCATCGGTAAGTGAAGCGACTGCCTCATCGCGTCCATACTCGCCATTTGCGATGTAGAACCCTTTCCAAAGGTCGCGCAAGACCTTGACGGTGTTCTCTGACGTTTCGTTTGGCGGTGTTCCGGGGAAACGTTCGACAAAATGCAGGTAGGCGAGGCCGAACCCGTTTAGCCGTTCTATGACGGGCGTAAAATGGGTAAGCGGATCACTGTCGCCAATGCCGTTTACCTCTGCGACAGGACTTAAGCGAATGCCGGTCTTGTCGGCTCCGATCGCGCCTGTAACCGCTTCTACAACCTCAACCAGGAACCTCATCCGGTTTTCGATGGACCCGCCATAGGCGTCGGTTCTCGTGTTTGACTGGTCGCGCAGGAACTGGTCAATAAGGTAGCCATTCGCTGCATGAATCTCGACCCCGTCAAACCCTGCCTTGATCGCGTTTTCAGCTGCCTGTCGATAGTCATCGATAATGGCGGGAATTTCATCCAGTCCAAGTTCGCGTGGCTCAGATACATCGGTGAATCCTTGTTGCGTATAGGTTTTGGTCTCGGCGCGAATGGCCGATGGAGCGACAGGAATTTCACCTTCGGGAAGCAGTGAATTGTGCGAAACGCGGCCGACATGCCACAGCTGAACAAAAATCTTTCCGCCTTCGCCATGTACGGCGTCGGTCACCTTTTTCCATGCTTCAATCTGGCTGTCACTGTGAATGCCCGGCGTATCCAGATAACCCTTTCCCGTCGGGCTGATTTGCGTGGCCTCGGTAATAATCAAACCGGCAGAGGCGCGTTGCTTGTAATAGGTTGCGGCAAGCTCGCCGGGTACGCCGTCAGCATTCGCACGGTTTCTGGTGAGCGGCGCCATAATGACGCGATTGTTGAGTTTGTTTGCACCCATGGGGGTGGGAGTGGTGAGTTCTGGCATGATAACCTCAGTGATTACAGTTCAAATAACAGGGGAGTTTCATTCCCTCTTGTGCAAATGGATTTTGTGGGTACAATCTTCAACCAGTTTACTTTTTGTAACCTGCAACTTTTTTGGAGAATCTACTGTGAACGACCATAATATTGTTGTTTCAAAAGACGATTGTAACAAGCCATGTCCGGTGGAACGCGGAATGCGGGTTGTTGGTGGTAAATGGACCGGTTCTTTGCTTTGGCATCTGAAAGACGGCCCCCAGCGCTTTAACCAGCTGGCGCGCCAGTTGAATGGAGCGAGCAAAAAGATGATTGCGCAACGATTACGTGAGTTGGAGGAAAACCGCCTCATCAGGCGCCGGGTAATCAGCACCAAACCTTTTGCGGTTGAGTACGCCTTGGAAGAGAATGGCCGCAAGGTGTTGTGCATACTAAGCCACTTGGAAGCGTGGACAGTGGAAGCGGGACTTTGAGCTGGCAATAAGCCGAGTGATGGTTGTTTAACTGTTCTGCTTGTTTTTCAGCGCTTGTGCCCCGTCGATCAGGAGCATGAGCTTTTTGTACCACCAATCTTTCGGGTCGCTATCCAGCATCGAACCGATGACAAACTGGTAAGCCAAGGTGCGGGTTTTTCCCTCGGGTTGCCAGTCCTGCTGCAAGGAGACAACCGGGTCGTCCGGTTCTTTGTGGGTATTGGCAAGGTTCTGCAATGTTGAAGCGCTGTCGCTGGTCATGTCCAAAACGCTGTCCATGACAAGGGCGGCGTCTTCGACCGAGAACCCATGCTCATGCAACCAGAAACAGGCCCGTGAAAACTCACGGATGACGGCTGGGGGTGTCCCCTCCATTTTGCGGATTGCCTCAGCAAGACCGGGATAGCGCTGGTACAGCTCCCAGACAGCCATCGCAGCATTCTCGACATAGTCCCGCCAGCAGTCAGTATCCAGCTCCCAATCAAGGGTAGCAATTGCGTGGTCAGCTGCTGCGTATACGAGATCGTCGCGGTTTTTTATGTGTCGGTAGAGTGAGGAATGATCAACATCAAGATGCTCGGCAACAGCTTTCAGGGTCACCAGATCAAGGCCAATTTCCAGGGCGGTTTGTGTGATGCTTTCCCGCGAGATTTTTGCAGGTCTTCCGACAGGTCGCGTTCGGTTGTCCATTATCTTACCCGTCAAACGCTCTTACAGCCGTTTGTTCGATTATCTTGCATTTTCGCTGCTGTTCCTTCCCAAAAGCATCGCCACAAGAATAACCAGTACCATCAATGCAATCACAATTTCAAAAGGCAGGTTGATTGACCATGTATAGAGAAGCGTACTGGTGATGGGTGCCAAAACCCCGCTGGTCCCGATTGCAGTAGCGATCCAGCCTGAAACACTTCCCTGATGCTCGGCGGGTGTTGCCAATGATGCGCCGGAAACATAGCCGGGAATCAGCAGCCCCACTCCTATTCCGGCCAGAACGTAAGAAACATGGTAAGCAAATACGTTGGTCCAGGTGAGCAGGACAACGATGCTTGCAATCCAATGCAGCGCACCAACGATGACCATTCTGCGACTCTCCCATTTGAGCAGTTTGATCTGTGCAATCTGTGTCAGGACCAATGCCACACCAACACAGGTCAAAGCGATGGCCAGCAGTGGGGCCACTTCGGAATTTTCCAGCTGCAAGGTGTCCTGAATGTAAAACCCGGCGCAAATCTGAAAGGTCATGACAGCGTAGATATTGACAAGGCAGAAAACGATCCAGGGCACTACCTGCGGTGACCATGCACCACTTGCGTCACGGTCACCGGCGACCGGTTTGGCGGTATTCGGCAATCCGACTGCCACAAAAACCAATCCCAACAACCCCAGAACGGTTGTTGCTGCAAGTGGAAGGATAAGATCCAGAGCGGCCAGTGCGCCGCCAATGGCTGGTCCGACCACAGTGCCCGTTCCCATCCCGGCACTCACAACCGCCATGCCCGAGCTGCGTTCTTCGGGTTTTGTGATGTCCGCCATCAATGCCTGGGCTCCCATCTGTGGCACCGACAGAAACATACCAAGAAAAGTGCGGGTGATTACCAGCAGAACAAACAGCATTGTGCCTGTCCAGAAGCCGGACAAACCCGCCCAAATGGTCATGGTGAAGAGTACATAGCCGACGAAAATGCCGCCAAAACCAAGGATGAGAACAAATTTTCGTCCGCGTGTATCGAAATATCTGCCCCAAAGCGGGGCACAAAGCGCCATAATCAACGAACCAATTGAGATCATTGCGCCTCCCTGTATTTCGGTTAGGTCAAGTTCGCGGATCAGAGGGGCGAGAATTGGCATGATGATGGTGGTCGCCAGCGCACCGAACGCCGAAGCGGTAAACGAGATCATGCGGATCGATTGCATTGATGAAATCCGGTGCGATGTAAAACCCAAACCCCCGAATAACCCAAGCCGAATTATTTTGCAACACTATGTTTCTAATATATTGTAATAGCGCTCGATCATCTTGCCGGAACAACGGGTCAGCAGGATTTGGACCACTATTGACGCTTTGCCTTCGTCATCCCGGTCGCCAAACACGCCCTGGATCCCGGCTCACGGTAGTGGCCGGGATGACGTGTTGAGGGTTTTCGCACCGTCTTCTGCCTTCGTCATCCCGGTTGCCATGCAAACCGGGATCCAGACGATCAAGCAGGTGCTCTCGCCATTTTGCTAACGCAAATTGTGTGCCGCTGACAGTAAGGAATACGCTTCAATTCCGTGTGTTTTTGGCGCGCAAGAAATACTTGAGTTCCAGCATTACCGCGGTTTAAGGTTCAGAGTGTGCAGGTTGCCGTTTGATTTATAATCATAGTCGAATTTCGAAATTGCGGTCATTCCGAGGAGCGTTTGGCAAGTCGGACAATGCAATACCTTCACATTGTCCAGGCGCCAGGGGCCAACCGCGAAAGTCTTTATCATGCCGAGTGTGGCTTTGAGTTTTGAGCCGTCTGCAATGGTCACGAAAGTGGTTCGAATTATCTTCTTGTTGTTGCTCGGAATTTTCTCAAAGGATTCTGTGTCCATCGCAACCGTTGTTGCGCCTGTGTCAAACAAGAACGGAACAGGTTCTTCGGAGTTTTTCAGATAGACCGGTAGGTAAAAATGCCCCCGATCAACGGATTTAAGTGCCACTGTCCTAGCTTCTTCGGTTGGCACTGTGGAAAGCCTGTTCTTTAGAAACTGAAGTGTTCCCTTGACGCTGTACGCTGCATCCGGAAACTTGTAGCTGAACGAGCGCACGAGCGACAGGGCCTTCAAATTTTCCCCCCTGTTTGAATATAGCTCTGTCAGCTCCCTAACGACATCTGAATATCTTGGGCTGACTGCTATGGAATTTTCGTAGCGTTCGATGGCTGCTTCGATGGACCCCATTGCTTTGGCATTTTTGGCGGCGTAACCAAATACATCGGCCGTTACTTCAGCATCGTCGACGATTTGCACATAGATATTTTCTGCTTCGGCAAATTTCCCGTTATTCGTTAGTGCAAATGCATGGTTTGCACGCCAAATATAGTTGCCGAGCTGAATTTCGGTGAGATATCGAAATCCGTCTTCCCGGCAGACGTGATCTGCCATCCGTTAGCAGCGGCGAATTGTTTGAAGCGCTTTCTGCGCAGTCATCCCTTCAAACTTTGTTGTCGTAGTCTGTGGCGAAATCGCGTCGGCAATTGTTCGAGGCAGACTGGTGGTAAATAGCCAAACGATAGACGCAGTTAGTAATACGACTAAGCTTGCAATGATCGGCATTCTCAAGAAATTGTTCTTTCGGGCTGCTTTTCCGAACGCGCCGCAATGAACGCATTTCAGATAGTCACCAGCCAGCATATCTACAGTAATTAAGTTGGAGCAGACAGGGCAGTTTTCCCCGATTCTTAGTTTTACCATTTATATTCCTGTTAGAAGATCATTGGTAATGCTGACATACAATCATGAAAAGCTTTGCTTATAAAGCTTCGTTATCGATATAATTTACGCAGTTGCTACGTTCTTAGTCCGTCTCCTGTAAAAGGAGCTCTACGCCGTCGATCAGGAAGTTCAGATTCTTGCGCCACCAGTCTTTTGGGCCACCATTCAGTATTGATTCGATGACAAGTTTGTAGGAGTTGTGCGGGTCGGCTTGGTTGGTGCTGTTTTCTCTCAATTCGCCAGTGGATAGGGCAAGTATGTACTAGCGGTAGGACGGAATAATCTCACCGAGTGGTTGATCTGTTGGGTTGGTCTTATGGATCCCGGCTCACAGCCGTGGCCGGGATGACGATGCTGAGGGTTTTTGCACAGCCTTTGCCGTCGTCTTCCCGGTTGCCATGCAAACCGGGATCCAGACGATCTCAGGGGTTACCCACCCGTGGTTGACATATGGCGTGAAACGGCGGGGCCGGCATTGCGGTCAATGATAAAATCATGGCCCTTGGGTTTGCGGGCAATTGCCTCGTCAATTGCCAGCGCCACGAGTTCATTTCCTTCGGAAGCTCTCAGCGGTTCGCGCAAATCAGCGGCGTCGTCCTGACCCAGACACATGTAAAGCGTTCCGGTGCAGGTCAGGCGGACACGGTTGCAGCTTTCGCAGAAATTGTGGGTCATCGGCGTTATAAAACCAAGGCGACCGCCGGTTTCCTTCACCTTCACATAACGCGCCGGACCGCCGGTCTTGTAAGGAATGTCGGCCAGTGAATAGGTTTCTTCCAATCGGGCACGAACGTCTGACAGGGGCAGATACTGATCGGTGCGGTCTTCGCTGATTTCGCCCAGAGGCATGGTTTCGATCAGGGTAAAGTCGTGCCCTTCACCATGAGCCCATCGCATCATGTGTTCGATTTCGTGTTCGTTGACGCCTTTGAGTGCGACCGCGTTGATTTTGATGGCAAGCCCTGCTGCCTTTGCTGCATCCAGCCCGTTCAATACCTGCGGCAGGCGGCCCCAACGGGTGATTTCGGAGAATTTATCTTCGTCGAGCGTATCAATCGACACATTGATGCGTTTAACACCTGCATCGGCCAATTGTCCGGCGTATTTTTGAAGCTGCGAGCCATTGGTTGTGAGGGTCAATTCGTCAAGCCCGCTGCCAATGCGCTTGCCGAGGTTTTCGATCAGGGTCATCACACCGCGACGTACCAGCGGTTCGCCGCCTGTCAGGCGAAGTTTGCGAACGCCCTTGTCTACAAAAACGTTGCAAAGCCGTTCAAGCTCTTCAAGGGTCAGCAATTCTTTCTTTGGCAAGAATGTCATGTCTTCGGCCATGCAATAAACACAGCGAAAATCGCAGCGGTCGGTCACTGATACGCGCAAATACTCAACCATGCGGCCAAACGGGTCAATCATGTCTGCATTTTGTTCATCCATCGGCCAATAATATGGAGCGCGACGGTATTGTTGCAAGCAAAATCGTCACGATGCGAAACCGTCATTCATGTCGCAATTTGGCTTTGACGGTTTGCAGCGTTTGAGCCAAATTTTCCGGATGGATTTGTCGAAAGGATCGAGATGGTTGAATCGGTTGAGCGCAAAGGCAGGCGAGGCGGTGGACGCAGTGCGCGTGTGGCAATGCGGTCGGAGAAACTTGCGGACAATCTTCGTCCGATACATGCCGGACTGATCGGCGGGCAATACAAACCGCTTTCCGAAGCCGGTGCTGAACGTATCCACCAAGCGGCACTTGATGCGTTGGAAACGATCGGCCTTTCTGAAGCGCCGGAAACCGGTATCGAAATCCTGACAGGGGCCGGTGCCGAATTGGGTGATGACGGGCGCATCCGTTTTCCCCGTTCGCTGGTGGAAGACATGCTTGCCGTGGCCGGCAGGGACATCACACTTTGTGGCCGCGACCCGAAACATGATTTGCTGTTGTCCGGGACCCGCGTACATTATGGTACGGCAGGCGCAGCGGTTCACATTGTTGATGTGGAAAACAATGAGTACCGGGATTCAACCTTGCAGGATTTGTACGATTCGGCCCGAATTACCGAACAACTCGACAATGTGCATTTCTATCAACGCACCATGGTGGCTCGCGATATTGCCGACAATTATGAGCTTGACGTCAATACGATCTATGCCAGTTGTTCCGGAACACGCAAACATGTGGGTGTGTCATTTACTGAGGCTTCCTATGTTTCAGGGTGTCTGGAGTTGCTGCACCTAATTGCCGGCGGTGAGGACAAGTGGCGCGCGCGGCCATTTGTTTCCAACACAAATTGTTTCGTTGTGCCCCCGATGAAATTTGCAACCGAATCCTGTCAGGTTTTGGAAGAGTGCGTACGTGGCGGAATGCCGGTATTGCTGTTGTCAGCCGGTCAGGCGGGTGCAACCGCCCCAGCGCCGCTGGCAACCGCGATTGTTCAGGCGGTGGCTGAATGCCTGGCAGGGCTGGTATATGTAAACGCCATCGAAAAGGGATTTCCGGCAATCTTCGGAACCTGGCCATTCGTTTCAGACCTGCGCACCGGGGCGATGTCTGGCGGATCGGGTGAACAGGCGCTGCTATCTGCAGGTTGCGCCCAGATGCATCGGTTCTACGATCTTCCCGGCGGCGCTGCAGCCGGCATTGCAGACTCAAAGATGCCCGACATGCAGGCCGGGTGGGAACAGGGAATTTCCAACACAATGACCGGGTTGTCAGGCCTGAACATGGTCTACGAAAGTGTGGGAATGCACGCCTCTCTGCTGGGTTTCAGCCTGGAATCCCTGATACTGGGTGACGATATGCTTGGACAAGTTCAGCGCTGCATCAAGGGCATTGAGATTAGCGAGGACAGCGTTTCGCTGGAAGCGATGAAATCGGTTTGTCTGGATGGGCCGGGACATTACCTTGGTCATGGCCAAACCCTTTCACTTATGCAGAGTGAATATGTCTATCCGGACATCGCTGACAGAACGTCACCCAAAGAGTGGGCCGAACTGGGCAAGCCGAATCTGATTGCAAAGGCGATTGAGCGCAAGAATGCCATTCTGAACGCGCCAAGGGAAACGATGATCGACCCGGCAATCGATGCGGAAATCCGCAAGAGGTACAATATTTATCTGGGGTAAGACACTAGTCCGTAGACGCATAAATCCGGTTTTTGCCAATTTTACCGCCATTTCATCCGCATTTATGCGAACATGACCTAATGTGGGCTGTGCCAGACTGTGCGGCCTAAATTAAGTGCGCTTTGCGATCGTGCGCATGGATCACTTCCGGTTCACTAAAACAATTCCGATTGCTACAAGTACAAGGGCCACAAGCAGGCTCCAGGTTATTGGTTCTTCCAAAATCAGCCAACTGAAGAACACTCCGAAAACCGGTGCAAGGAAACTGAACGACGCCATGTCAGAAGCCGGATATATGGAAAGAACCCAAAACCAGGTCAAAAAGCAAAGGCAGATAACCACGACCACCTGGGTGCCCAGGATTGCCCAATGCCAGAGCTCTGGTTCACGAAGTGTCTCGCCGAAAAGGAGAGACGGGATCAGCAGCAAGGGAGCCGAAACAACAATCTGGTACATGAGCTGAATCTCGGGCTTTACCCGAGACAGGGCTGTACCCTTTGCCAACAGTGCGATTGACGCCCAGAACATGGCGGCAAGCAGGGCCATCAGGTCGCCCACAAGGGTATAGTCCCCGACTTGGGTTGCGTTGTTGGAAAGGGCAATTGCAACACCGCAAGCGGCAAGAATCAGGCCGATGATCTTGAAAAATGTAAGTCTTTCGCCGGGAAACAGAAAGTGGGCACCCGCCGCCACCCAAAACGGCATGGTATAGAAAAACACCGAGGCTCGGCTGACGGTCGTGTATTGAAAGGCCTCAAACAGAAGCGCAAATTCGCTGGCGAATGCAATGCCGGAAAGCACCCCGGGAACCACAATTGCCGCGCTTACGTTAAACGGGGTTTGTCGCCACATGCAAAACATCGCCAACAGCGGGATGGCAAGCAGGGAACGCAAACCTGCCTGAAAGATCGGTGCCATGGCCTCGTTTACGATCTTGACTGCCACCTGATTAAGACCAAGCGTAATCATGATGGCGATCAACAGCGTTGCGCCCAACCTGTCGATGTGATCTTTCTTCTGCAAATTTTCCTCCAGCACGGTAGCCGACCTTATGGTTGGGAAGGCATGTTTGCAAACTTAAAAACCGACCTGTGCAGAAACGCCGGTTAATTGCTGAACGCAAATTTGAACGTCGGCAAGTGAGCGAATCTTTGACACGGGGGAGGCGGGAAGGGTATCGATACTGACAATGTAATTTGGAGGATAAACCATGTCGCAACGCATCGTTATCGTAGGTGCCAAACGCACTCCCATGGGCGGTTTTCAGGGTGAACTTTCAGCACTTTCGGCTTCTGATCTTGGCGGGGTTGCCATCAAGTCGGCACTGGAAGATGCCAAGCTGGACCCTTCCAGGGTGGATGAAGTGTTGATGGGCAATGTGCTCGGCGCAGGACAGGGACAGGCACCTGCGCGCCAGGCCGGGTTTAGCGGCGGGCTGGACAATACGGTTCCCGCCTCCACCGTCAACAAGGTGTGTGGTTCATCAATGAAAACCGTCATGATCGCCCACGACCAGTTGAAGGCTGACAATGGTGAGATCATAGTGGCTGGCGGCATGGAGAGCATGACCAATGCGCCTTACCTGCTCGACAAGATGCGCGGTGGTGCGCGGCTCGGCCATAGCGAGGTGAAGGACCACATGTTCCTTGACGGGCTTGAAGACGCCTATGACAAGGGCCGGGCCATGGGCACTTTTGCTGAAGATTGTGCCGAGAAGTACCAGTTCACCCGCGAAGCACAGGACGCTTATGCGCTCAAATCACTGGAAAATTCACAACAAGCCCAAGAGAGCGGCGCTTTCGAGAACGAGATTGTCACGGTGACCTACCAGACCCGCAAGGGCGAGGCGACTGTCGACAGCGATGAGCAACCACGCAAGGCGATGCCGGAGAAGATTCCGAACCTGCGCCCCGCCTTCAAGAAGGACGGTACGGTAACAGCAGCCAATTCATCTTCAATCTCGGATGGTGCTGCGGCGCTGGTGCTGACAACCGAAGAAGTGGCGAAGCGAGAGGGTCTTGAAATTCGAGCTTACATTCATGGCCATGCTTCAAATGCCCATGAGCCAAGCTGGTTTACCACCGCCCCGGTCGGTGCAGCGGAAAAGCTGATGGGCAAGATTGGTTGGACCAAGGACGATGTGGACTTGTGGGAAGTCAACGAGGCTTTTGCTGTGGTGCCGATGGCCTTCATGCATGAATTCGGTATTGAGCGCGACAAGGTGAATGTGAATGGCGGTGCTTGCGCTTTGGGTCATCCGATTGGCACATCGGGATCACGGATCATTGTTACGTTGCTGAATGCACTGGAAAAACGGGATCTGAAAAAGGGTGTTGCCGCGATTTGTATCGGTGGTGGGGAAGGTACAGCGGTGGCAATTGAGCGACCTTAGCTCCGACCAGCTTCAACTTGTTTGCTCAGTGTGTTGGCCGGTTTGATGATCCGATGCGAATGCGCGGTCTTTGGTTTCCTTTAACAAAATACAGGAATGTAGGCTTGGAAGTGCCGACGATGCCGATTTCCGTCATCCCGGTTGCGGTGCCAACCGGGATCCAGACTTCCGCCATCCCGGTTGCGATGCCAACCGGGATGACGATGGCTGAAATATCCACGTGCTGCCCAATCTCCTGACCAACAAATGGACAAAGAAAAACCCGCCAATCGAAACTGGCGGGTTCTCCGTAGAACAGATGTTCTTATGACTTAGAAGTCGCGGCGTACACCGAAGGTGAAGCCTTGCTTGCTGTCTGTGTTAGCATCTGCGTCTGTCTGCGCGTAAGCAGCATAGGCACGGAAGCCGGTAACCGGACGCCACTGAAGACCAGCTGACCAGTTTGTTGTGTCGTTGTTAGCGCCATTTGGATCAATCTCTGAGTACTGTGCAAACATTGCCAGATCGTCAGACAAATCCATTTGGAATGAAACCTGCCATGCATCAGCAGCAGAGCCGATGTATGAGTTTGCATCGTCAGATGACATGTACATACCATGCAGACGACCGCCAGGAATGAACTCGCTCAAGTCAAGGTCAGCAGACACTTTCCAGATTGAAGCGTCGTCGGCACTCACAGAACCACCTTCGTGGACGTAAGTAGCAGCGAAACCACCCCAATCAGCTGAGTAGTTGATACCAGCGTAAGCATCGATATCAGAAACGTTGCCAATTGCAGCGTTTGAGTTAGTGCCGTTGTAACCGGTGTCAGAAGAAATACCAACAGTCAGCGCGAAGCCGTCCATGGCATATGTGTAATCCAAGAAGTGTGTGTTGAACTTCGCAGAGTAAAAACCACCATCAGAACCTGCATCCAAACCAGTCATCACGTCCCAAGCAAACACGCCAGCATAGCCGTGGTTTGTTGCGAAATAGTGGTCAAGGATACCAACGCGCAATGTGCTGTTGTCGTTTGAGAAGGAAATCAGGAACTTGTCGATACCGAAAACACCGTTAGAGTTGGTAGTGTCAACAGTATGAGTGTGTGCAGTACCTGCAGAAGCAGCACCAGTGGTCAACTGAGACTGAGAGGCACCTGGTGTTGAGTTAGCCTGAATACGTACCCAACCGCGCAGTGTGCCCCAATCGGTCTCGTTACGAGTGTCCAGATGGATACGTGCACGATGGCGCCAACGAACGCGATGAACGTCATCGCCACGGTCAACGTGTGAGTAAGTAGCACGGAAGTAGCCATTCCAGCGCATGCATGTTTCTGTGCCAGGAATGTAGTAGAAGCCTGTGCCGTACATGTCGCAGATGCGAACATATTCTACTGGCTCTGGCTCAACGACGATTGCGTCAGCAGCTTGAGCGCCTGAGACTGCTACAAGAGCAGCTGCTGAGCCCAAAAGAAGTGATTTGATGTTCATTTTATTTTCCCTAAAGGTTACTTGTTACCTGCCACGCCAGAACCATTCCCGGCAGGAGGTGACCAATCTATAGGGTTTCCCAAGGCTTGGAGTCAATTTCGACAAGGCCGTTTTTGGGGTCGAGTGAAGTGTTTGGCCATGAGTGTAGCAAAAATGCAACAACTTCCCCCGCGAACTGTGAATATTGCGCGTTGACTGTAACACTTCGTGAGCAAATGTGCTGCCATTTTGGTTATTTTTCTGTAAATGCATTTCGGTCTGCGAATCATGGCAGTTTGTAGCAAAAACAGTGCTTTGGCTGATGTTATTGCGATGTTTTAGAGTCTCGATTTGCTATCTCTGCTCTTGCAGCGCGGTGCATTACTCCGGTTTTTGCATGTGTTCGCTATCGACTCGTCATGCTTATGCCCGCGCGGGATATCTGATGGCTGCGCAATCATCATTGTTTGTTAAATTCCCTGCATAAGGTTGAGGGAGCGTTGATTACAAAAACATGCCGCATGTCCCCCGTCATCCCGGTTGCTATGCAAACCGGGATCCAGACAGCCTAACCGTTTGTTCTGAGCGCAAGTTGACGCAAATTGGATCCCGGCTCTCAGCCATGGCCGGGATGACGGCTAAGCTTGTTTTACCCGTGCGCCAGTGGGGTCATAAAGTGGTTTGATGCTTGCCTTCGCTTCAAACCGTTGTCCGGCGATTTCGATTTCATATTTGGAATCAAGCAATTGTGCCGCGGTTTCGTTTTTGCTGGGCACATACCCCAAGCCAACAGCCCCACCGAGCGTATGGCCATAATTGCCTGAGGTTAGATAGGAAACAATCTTTCCGTCGCGAAGTATCGGCTCATTGTGATAAATGAGTGGTTCGGGATCGTTCAGCAAAAACTGAACCATGCGCTGTTCAAGCCCTGATTCCCGTTTTTTCAACACAGCGTCGCGGCCGATAAAGTCCGGTTTGTCTGTCTTTACCGCGAAACCAAGACCAGCTTCCAGCACATGATCTTCGCAGGTGATGTCGTGGCCAAAATGCCGGAAGCCTTTTTCGATGCGGCAGGAATCCATCATGTGCATTCCACACAATTTAAGGTTCAGGTCCTGGCCTGCTTCGTGCAATGTTTCAAACACATGGGCGGCCATGTCTGATGAAACATAGATTTCCCAACCCAGTTCGCCGACATAGGAAACGCGGTGGACCCGGGCAAGGCCCATGCCGATTTCAACTTCTCTGGCAGTTCCGAAAGGATTGGTTTCGTTGGAAAAATCATTCGGACTTACCAATTGCAACAATTTGCGCGCGTTGGGACCCATGACCGCCAATACGCCCTCTGCGGAAGTTACATCGGTCAGAACAACATCGAAGTTTTGTTTATGGCGCATCATCCAGGTCTGGTCTGCAAGACGGGTGCCAGCAGGTGTAACGACAAGGTATGCTGTTTCTGAAAGACGCGTTACAGTTACGTCTGCCTCTATGCCACCCTTTGCGTTGAGGAACTGGGTATAGACGATCTTTCCGGCGGCAACCGACATGTCTGCACCACAGATATGGTTCAGAAAGCGCTCGGCGTCGCGCCCCTCTACACGGATTTTTCCAAAGGATGACATGTCGTACATTCCGACATTCTCGCGAATGGCGCGGTGTTCAGCTGCTCCATTTTCAAACCAGTTCTGACGTTTCCATGAGTATTGGTATTCGCGCTCCTGCCCGGCGTTTGCGAACCAGTTCGCGCGTTCCCATCCTGCCAGTTCACCAAACACCGCGCCGTGTTGTTCAAGCAGATGATGGAAGGGCGTTCTGCGTACCCCACGGGCCGTTGCTTTTTGTCGATACGGGAAATGGTCGGCATATAACAGGCCAAGAGTTTCCTTTGACCTTTCATACAGATAAGTCTTGTTGCCCTGGAAAGGTTGCATCCGGGCGATATCCACGTCTCCAAGGTCAAACGGGCGTTCCCCGTCGTGCATCCATTGAGCAAGGGCCATGCCCGCACCGCCAGAGGACTGAATGCCGATGGAATTAAAACCGGCACAAACGAAGTAGTTCTTCAGGTTAGGTGCTTCGCCCAGATGATAGGCATCGTCCGGCGTAAAGCTCTCCGGGCCGTTGAAAAAGGTATGGATACCTGCTTCGGCCAGCATCGGCATACGGTTGACGGCCATTTCGAGGATTGGTTCGAAATGGTCGAAATCCTCCGGTAACTGGTCAAAACAGAAATCTTCGCGGATGCCTGCCATGCCCCAGGGTTTTGCATTGGGCTCAAAGGCACCAAGCAAGATTTTTCCCGCGTCTTCCTTGTAGTAGGCGCATTCATCGGGAACCCGTAAAACCGGCAGTGCACCAAGCTCTTCAATGGATTCGGTAACGATATAGAAATGCTCACACGCATGGAGCGGTACGTTTACATCGCTCATTTGACCGACTTCGTGCGCCCACATGCCCGCGCAGTTGACAACAAATTGGGTGTTAATGGTCCCGGTCTCGTCTGAACCGTCCCGTTGCCAGTCGACGCCGGTGACGTGGCCGTTTTCCTGATGGACCGCTGTCACTTTGACACCTTCAATGACCGACGCACCCATTTGACGGGCACCCTTTGCCAGGGCATGGGCAATATTGGCCGGATCGCCCTGACCATCAAGGGGAAGATAGACGCCGCCCGTAACGCCGTCTGTGTTAATGTGCGGGTATCTGTCCTTCACCTCCGTGGGTGATATTTCCTCCACCTCTACACCAAAGGCCCTTGCCATAGACGCCTGGCGGTAGATTTCCTCAAGGCGTTCGTCTGTCAACGCCGCCGTAATAGAGCCGACACGTTTGAAACCCGTTGCAACGCCGGTTTCTTCTTCAAGCGTGCCATAAAGTTCCTGGCTGTATTTGGCGAGCCTTGTCATGTTTATGGTGGCGCGCAATTGCGCAATCAATCCCGCCGCGTGCCAGGTGGTGCCACTGGTCAATTGCTTGCGTTCCAGCAACACAACGTCTGTCCAGCCAAGCTTGGCGAGGTGATAGGCGACCGAACAACCCGCGACACCGCCGCCGATGATTACCGCGCTTGCTTTTGTTGGAACGTTTTTCATGGTTACTTCTCCAGACCGGATCGATTATTCAATATAGCTTGCCGCAAAACGACGAAGTCGCTTGGCCGCTTCCTGCAGCGTGTCTTCGGTTTGGCACAGGCTGAGGCGCAGATGCCCTGACGCCGAGGGACCAAAACTTTCCCCCGGCATAAGTGCCATATCTTCTTTTTCCAGAAGTTCGAGCGCAAATTTGCGAGTGTCCCTGGCGATGCTTCTCACATCAAGCATGAAATACATGCCACCCGGTTCATTGCGTATGTGGATGCCGTTGGCCCCTTCAATCGCCGAGGCAAAAGCCATTCCCCGCTTTCGGTAAGTCCCGGCGATCTCATCGACGCCGATCCGCTCATTCAGCGCAACGGTAGCTGCCTTGCTTACGAAATTGTTCATGCCATAGGTCGAAACAAGATTGTGCTGGGCAAAGTAATGGGCCATCTCGGTTGGCGCGATGGTCCAGCCCAGCCGCCAACCGGTCATGGCATGACTTTTGGAAAGTGAGTTAATGACGATTGTGCGTTCTTGCAATTGCGGTAGCGAGATGGGGCTGACATGCTTGCCATTGCTCAAGGTCCAGTAGACCTCGTCGGAAATCAGCCACAGATCGTTTTCAGTGCATACTTTGCCGATTTCTTCCAAGGTTTCGCGCGAGTATACCGCGCAGGTGGGATTGTTGGGGGTGTTGATCAATACGGCTTTGGTGTTTGGCCGAACTGCTTCTGCAACTGCCGATGCCCTTGGTTGAAACCCGTCATCGGGCAGGGCCTCAACTGCTGTGTAGGTGCAACTGACCGCGCGTACGCTTCCGGGATAGGTAACATAGTAAGGGCTGATAATGATAATGTGATCGCCGGGATCCATCAAACCTTGCATACAGGCATACAGTGCAGCCTGACCGCCTGGAACCACCACAACCTGATCGGGGTCGATCGCCGCGCCTGTTTCATTCGTCGTGAATGTGGCGATTGCCTGTCGCAAGGCAGTTTGACCGGGGATTTCAGTATAGGGATGACGCCCTTCGTCTATCGCGATATGGGCGGCTGCAAGTGTGTCGTGGGGTGTTGGAAAATCATGGTCTCCAATACATACCATCAAAACATCTTCACCGTTGCGAAGTCTCTCCGATGCCTGCATGTAGGTTTCCCAACCTTCCATGTCGGATTTTGTTATTGAGGAAATTCGTTTTGAGGGCTTCGGCATTACACAAACCGGCTCGGCTGTTGGAAGTTGCACTTGTTGTTCTCAAGGCAAATGTCGCAGTTAGTGGCTGTGTGGATTGCAAGACTTGCGGCCCCCATCACATGGGTCGACATAGGCGCGGGTGGCAAGGAATACAAACAGTCAATGAACTCTCGGTACAAGTCGCTACAAAGTAAGGTGAATTGTGTCATGTGCCTTTTGTGTTCTCCCACTCGCCAACTGCCCGATTGACCGGATGGGCAATTGTGCGGCACAGGTTTTTCACGGCCAGAATATGTCCTGGCTTGATGATGGTCAGATAGAACTTTCCCAGCAGTGAATTAAACCAGATGTTTGTTTTCATACTGGCAATTCCCTCCTGTTGTTTCAAACACAGGGTGAAGGTGAGGTGTTTGTCGTCAATGCCGGTTTCAAAAACATGTTCTGTGTCTTTGAGCACTGGCAGGCGCGCGAGGAAATGCCCTGTCCCTTCGAATTCGGTTTTCAGGCCAAAAGGCGCGACAACCAGGTTTCGGATTTTCAATGCGGCTTGAAACCACTTCGGCAAATTATCAAGACCCATCATGAATAACTCGCGGCTTGTCTTGCCTTCAAACCTGAGCGGGCCGTATACCGTGTCGCTCCAATCAGGGTCGCTGTCCGGTCGCTTGAAGTCAGCCATCGGTTTGGGCTCCGTCCACACTTAACAGCATCTGGTCGATTTTATTTCCTGAGATAGACTTTGCCAGAGCTGTAAACTCTCCCGGTTCAGTGAGCATCTCGTGCACACAATCGCGAATCGCCCGATGTGTAATACGCGCAATCTGGGAGCCGAGAGAAATGCGCCGCACGCCAAACGCGGAAATCTCGGTTACTTTCATTTTGGCAACAGCCCCAGCGGCCAGTACGTTGATTGGTTTGGTAACGCTCCCCATCACGCGCTTGAGCGCCTCAGCATCCGGCAGCAACGGAGCATAAAGCAGATCGGCACCGGCTTCTTCAAACGCTTTTAACCGTCTGATTGCTTCGTGTGTATCGTATGTGCCGGTCAATATCCCGTCGGCCCGGGCACAAAACACAAATGGTTGGCCAAGTGACCTGGCAGCATCGACTCCGGCCTTGATGCGTTCGACCGCCAATTTGAATTCATAGGGCGGGTTGCCATCGGTCATTTGTGTGTCTTCGATCGAGCAACCGGAAAGGCCAGCTTCTGCAGCCAGCTTTACCGTTTCGGCCACGGTATCGGGATCGTCACCAAAGCCGTTTTCGAAGTCGCCAGATACCGGCAGGGGTGTTGCCGCTACCAAGTCTTGTGCATGTGCGAGTGCCTCGTCGCGTGTTACATTGCCCATATCCGGTTTTCCAAGAGTAAAGGCATGTGCAGCAGAGGACGTGGCGAGTGCTTTCGCTCCCATCGCCGCCATCATTTTGGCAGAACCGGCGTCCCAGGGGTTGGGTATCACAAAAGTTCCTGCTTGGTGCAAGTCGTGGAATGCCTGGTGCCTTGCTTGCATGGTGGTCATGATGTTCTCCTGAACGCTGTTAGGGTTCACGGTGCAGCCGCCGCGTTCCGTCAGTCATAAATTTCCCTGAATTTTGCACGGTAGAGCGCGATCATTTCTTCTTCGGTGGCACCGTCGTCATACGGCGGAGTGGTTATGAGCCGGACGCGTTCTGCTGTTATACGAACAATCGCGTTTATCCTTGATACCAGGGACGGAAATGCAGCCTGCCACAAGGGGATGAGGGTTTCAAACGCTTCGGTTCCTTTGTCTGCAATGTCTGCTGGTCCAAAAACGCGAACGCTTTTGCGCTTCCAGATGTCGGCGAAATTGACTTCCAGTACTCGCAGATGCTGCAGATTGGCCATGGTTTGCGGTGACCTGATTTCGGCAAAAGCCAGGGTTTTATCGTCAAGTATCAGGAATGTTCCCTTGGGTGATACAGACGGCAATCCCTGTGAGGTGACCGTTGCAACGAAACCCAATGGAAACTGCTCAATCAACTGCCTTGCATCACCGGAGATCATTATGCCCTGAGCCTTTCGTTCTGTGGGTCCCAAAGTGGCAAATCCTCCTGGACAACCGCTTTGTACTTTTCACCATAGATCTCGACTTCAACTTCGGTTCCCGGTGCACCCAGATCATGACGGATCATGCCAAGCGCCACAGATTTGTCGATTCTGTGCCCCCAGGCGCCGGAGGTGGTTTCGCCAACCACTTCACCATCCTTCCAAAGCGTGGACATGTAGGGCGCGTCAAATTCGCCAGCTTCAACAATCAAGGTGCAAAAGCTTTTCTTCAAACCCTGCTGAATCTCGCGTTGCAGGGACAGTTTGCCGGGAAAGTCCTGGGGCTTGTCGAGTTTTACAAACCTTTGCAGACCACCTTCAAATACAGAATAGTCGGTGGACAATTCACCTTTCCAGGCGCGGTAACCTTTTTCAATGCGAAGCGAGTTCAGCGCATACATGCCAAAAGGCTTCAGGCCATGCGGCTCTCCGGCGGCCATTACCATGTCGTAAACCTCGCCCGTATCAGCGGCTTTTGTGTGTATCTCCCAGCCAAGTTCGCCAGCGTAGGAAACCCGCACCAGTTGCACTGATTTGTCGCCGATCTTTGCTGTCTGATGGGTCAGCCAGCCAAGGGTCAGATCCGCGTCAGAGATTTCAGCCAGTATGTCCCGCGTTTTTGGGCCGCTGAAGATCATCGCATTGAATTCCTTGGTGACATTGATCAATTCAAAGGACGGATTGTCACCTGCATGGTCATGCAGCAGGTCAAGGTCATGCCATTCGGCAGCCGCCGCGGTGATCAGGAAGAAGAAATCCTCCTCCAGACGCATTGCGGAAAGTTCGGTAACAATCCGACCGCGATCATCGGCGATATAAATCAGGCCAATCCTGCCTACCTTGGGTATTCCGCCCGTGCAAATTCCCCGCAGGAACTCTGCCGCTCCTTCGCCTTTCAGGCGATAACGGGAGAAGCCGGGCAGGTCGAGAATTCCGGCAGCATCGCGCACGGCGTGGCATTCTTCGCGGATGCGTTGATACCACGGTCCCTCGCGTCTCCAGGTTTGGGTCGCATCGTGGGAGGTGTCGTCACCTTCCTTTGCGAACCAATTGGCACGTTCCCAACCGTTATAGACACCAAATTGTGCGCCGCTTTCCTTAAGTCGGTCATACAGGGGCGGGAGTTTCTTGTCTCGTCCGGCAGGCCATTCATGGTGCGGAAAGTGCATGGCATATTCATTGCCGTAAACTTCCATTCCCTTCTGGTTGCAATAGTCCTGGTCGCAATAATCTGTGAAACGTCGGGGGTCACATGCCCAACTGTCCCATTCCGTGCTGCCTTCGGTTATCCATTCGGCCAAACACTTGCCAGCGCCACCAGCCTGACAGATACCAAAGGTGAAGATACACGCTTCAAATGCGTTCGGTACGCCCGGAACAGGGCCGATCAGGGGATTTCCGTCAGGTGTGTATGGAATCGGACCGTTGATGACCTTGTTGACCCCAACGGTTCCCAACATGGGCACACGAGCCATTGCGTCTTCAATATAGTACTCCAGCCGTTCCAGATCGTCGGGATACAGCTGGAAGGAGAAGTCATCCGGCATCGGGTCGTCCGGTGTCATCCAGTGGCCCTTGCAGTTTCGTTCATAGGGACCGAGATTCAACCCGGCCTTTTCCTGACGCAGATAGTAGGAAGTGTCCACGTCACGCAGCAGCGGCAGTTTTTTTCCGGTCTCATTGGTCCACTGCTCAAGTTCGGGAATTTCATCCGTCAGCAGATATTGGTGAGACATGGTCATCATCGGCAACATGCGACCGAGACCGTTTTGGGCATAAGGGCGATACCATTCGGCAACGCGCTGGGCATAATAACCTGCTGCATTGACGATGTATTCGCAGCGAATCTCACCTTTTTCGGTTTCAACAATCCACTCACCGTTTTCGCGACGCAGCCCGGTTGCAGGGCAAAAACGTATGATCTTTGCGCCATTGTCCCTGGCACCTTTTGCCAATGCCTGGGTCAATTGCGCCGGATCGATGTCCCCGTCCATGGGGTCATAAAGGCCGCCTTTCAGATCATGTGTTTCTAGGAACGGATACCGGTCTTTCATGTCTGCAACACTGACCATGTCAATATCCATACCCTGATAGCGACCCATACCGGCGATCCGTTCGAACTCCTGCATTCGTTCGGTTGAGTGGGCGAGGCGCAAGGAACCGGTTACGTGGTAGTTCATTGGATAATCCACCTCGTCTCCCAGTTTGCTATAAAGGTCCACCGAGTAGCGCTGGATATTCATGATCAACCAGGATGTTGAAAAGGTCGGAATGTTCCCGGCTGCGTGCCAGGTAGAACCTGCGGTCAGTTCATTTTTTTCAAGCAAAACACAATCTGTCCATCCGGCTTTTGCAAGATGATACAGGGCAGATGCGCCAACCGCACCGCCTCCGATGATTACAACACGAGCTGTTGTTGGAAAGTCTGACATGGCTATTCCTCGCTAATAGACGGGTGGGGAAATTACCCAGATGATGATTGCAGGTTCGCTCGACGGGTTTCTCCATCGATAGGTTTGTCCGGCAAAACGGAAAGAATCGCCAGCTTCGAGCCGGTACCAGGTTCCGTCCAGCTCCAGTTCAAATACTCCCGAATGAATAAATCCGGCTTCCTCTGTCGGGCGCGCTTGCGGTTCTTCAAGACGTGCATAGGGCGCAAACTCACTTCGGATGATCTCGAAACTTCCACTCAGGTCGGGTGACAACAGTTCTTCGACCAAACCGTGTTCTTCGTTCCCGATACGCCGCCTGCTGTGGGCGCGAACGACATGCCGGGCTTCGCCATCATTGGCTTCCGGGGTGCCGAAAAAGAAGCCCAGGGGAATGTCGAAATACCGTGCGATGTTTCGCAAATCGGTCACAGACGGCTCAGAAATGCCCCGTTCGATCTGGCTAATGAAACCTACAGACCGATCAATCGCACCGGCAAATTCAACAAGGGTCAGGCTGCGAGCTTTGCGCAGGGCACGAATGTCATTGCCGATAGTGACATTGCCACCGACATAATCGGCTTGTTGTTTTCGGGCAACCGCCATTCATCCTCCGCATGTGATCACACGTGACCAGTGAACACGATGGAAAGGCATGTTCGTGAAAAAATCAAGAAAAATTTCACGAGAAGCATAAAAATACACGCAATGCGCGTATTGGCACGAACATTGCATCCATGAAGAGCATAGCAAACTCTAGATGGAGAACTCAAATGAACAAGTGGGTGACGTTGTTGTCAATCGGTTCGCTTATGTATGCACCGATTGTCGTGGAGGCTTCGCAGAGCCAATCAGATTATCGTTCGAAAGACTGGATTGAATACCATCAGCCGACAGATGTGGAGAATCCGCTGGAAGTGTCGATTGACAAAGGCCTGGTTGTTGAACTGATTGTCCAGTGTCGACAAGCTTCAGGCAAGCTGTTGTCGGGCATCATGACTTACTCGAAGCCGGATCAGAAATACTGTTCTTCAAAGCATGAATGCTTTGACGCATTTGAACCTGCTCACTACGATACGTGCCGGTAAGCTTGCCCAATTCCGCGAACAACGGCCAGAGCGTTGCGTGGCATAACGGCAGGGACGAAAGGCAAGCATGGCGCGCGCATTGATGTTGCAGGGAACCGGCTCTGATGTTGGCAAGACAGTGCTTGTCGCCGGCTTGTGCCGCGCAGCGATGAGGCGTGGCATCAGGGTTGCGCCTTTCAAACCGCAGAACATGTCGAACAATGCCGCAGTGGCAATGTCCGATGACGGCGAGGGTGAAATTGGCCGTGGTCAATGGCTCCAGGCGCTTGCCTGCGGGATTGAAGCGAATGTGCACATGAACCCGGTGCTGTTGAAACCGCAAAGCGAGATTGGCAGCCAAGTAGTGGTTCAGGGAAAGGTCATGGGGCAATCAAATGCCCGCGACTACCAGGACTTGAAGGTAAAATTGCTTTCCGCCGTGATGGAAAGTTTCAACCGGGTTGGTACACAGTGCGATCTGGTGTTGGTGGAAGGAGCAGGATCTCCGGCCGAAGTAAATCTGCGAGAG
The DNA here is from genome assembly GCA_965230715.1 of Rhizobiaceae bacterium. Taxonomy (GTDB): domain Bacteria; phylum Pseudomonadota; class Alphaproteobacteria; order Rhizobiales; family Rhizobiaceae; genus JAALLB01. Next base: position 1,222,332 of record CBDDLK010000001.1, read on the forward strand.
GGCGATATCGCAAATATGGGATTTGCTTCGGAAGCAGGGGTGCCAGTGGTGCTGATCGGCGACATAGACCGGGGTGGGGTCATTGCGTCGCTGGTCGGCACCCACACGGTTTTGTCAGAAAACGATCGGCAATGCATCGTGGGCTATCTGGTAAACAAGTTCAGAGGCGATATCTCTTTGTTTGACGATGGCCTGGAGACCATTTCCGAATACACCGGTTGGCCTTCCTTTGGTGTATTGCCGTGGGTGGACGCGGTCAGGCGCTTGCCGTCAGAAGATTCCATTACGCTGGATCGGCTTGTGAACCAGAAGGAAGCCGGTTTCAAGGTTGTCGTGCCATCCTTGGGAAAGATTGCCAATTTTGATGACCTTGATCCGTTAATTGCGGAAGATAACGTCTATGTTGAGTTCATCCGAAAGGGCGAACCATTCCCCACAGATGTGGATCTGGTCGTGCTTCCGGGCTCAAAGTCAACGATCACGGATTTGGAAGAGCTTAGGAGAAACGGCTGGGCGGCGCCCATCTCGGCGTTTGCCGAACGCGGTGGACCGGTCATAGGCATTTGCGGTGGCTATCAGATGTTGGGCAGGACCGTCTGTGATCCCGAAGGCATGGAAGGCGGCTTGAAGGCTGTCGACGGTCTGGGTTTGCTGGACGTTGAAACGGTGATGCACCGGGAAAAAAGCGTCAGGAATTCGCGGCCTCATTCTGTTGAATTTGATTGTACGCTGGATGGATACGAGATTCATATTGGCGAAACGCAAGGACCGGATTGCATTCGCCCGATGATAGATTTCGGTTCACATGTTGATGGAGCCGTCAGTGTTGCGGGCAATGTCCGTGGTTGTTACCTGCATGGCTTGTTCAATTCCGATGATTACCGCAAAGCGTTGCTTTCCTCATTGGGGATTGAAAGCCGGGTAAGTGCCTTTCGTGAAAGCGTTGAAACGGCTTTGGATGAGTTGGCACAGGCGATGGAGCATCATCTTGATGTCGATGGTCTTCTGGCGTTGGCAAAATAGGCCCGGCCTCTCCGGTTCCCCGTAACAAGTATTTCGAAACGTCGCATTGTTCTTGTCGTGTTGACAGACTAACAAGGTAACAAAGCGAACGTGTGCATACCTGAAAACAAATTGCATTCAGGTTGTCGAGTGATGGTCCTGGGCAACAAGGGAGGATGTCAGATGTCTGGTGAAAATGTATTTGTGTTGGGAGGTGCCCGGTCCGGCAAGTCGGTTTTTGCAGAGAACCTGGTACTCAATTCCGGGCAAAAGCCGGTCTATGTGGCGACCGGTCGCGCTTATGATGACGAGATGCGCGAGCGCATTGACATTCACAAGGAACGCCGTGGTGACAAATGGCAAACCGAAGAAGAGCCATTGGCATTGGTCGATTCCCTGCGATATGTGTCATATGAGGGAAATATGGTGTTGGTTGACTGCCTGACCCATTGGATCACCAATTTGCTTATGGCAGAGGCCGATGTAATGCTTGAAGCCAAGGGCCTTGCCCAGTTTTTGGAAACGTCAAAAATACCCGTAGTGCTGGTTTCAAACGAGGTTGGTCAAGGCATTGCGCCGGTCGACAAGTCGGCACGCGAATTGGTGGACTTGTCCGGAAAGGTGCATCAGTTGGTAGCGGGCGCGTGTGACAGTGCCTATTTCGTGACGGCTGGCATTGCGCAGCAACTAAAATAGCTTCGACGCACAAGGCGAATGGGTCAATGGAGTGGCGGGTAAACTGGAAACGGCAGGGTTGATTCAGCAACGGTTCTAAGTATGGAGCGAAGAAGCTGTTTTGTATTGCGTTTTCACTTGAAACAAAAGCCGAAAGATAACAATGACCAAGTTTGCCATTGAAGTTGCTGCGGTTCACAAACAGCTTTCGAGCGTCTTTGAACCCACGCCTTTGCAGCACAATCAATATCTGTCTGACCGTTTTGGGGCCAGTATCTGGTTGAAGCGGGAGGATTTGTCGCCGGTTCGCAGTTACAAAATTCGCGGTGCCTACGCCTTTTTTATCACGGCACTTGAAGATAATCCTGACCAGAAGGTTTTTGTTTGTGCCTCAGCTGGCAACCACGCCCAGGGTTTTGCCCACGCATGTCGGAATTTCAAGCGCAAGGGCGTGATTTTCATGCCGCAAACAACGCCGCAGCAGAAAGTTATGAAAACAACGGCGTTCGGTGCGCCACATGTCGAAATCAGGCTTGTTGGTGATGGTTTTGATGACGCCAACAAAGCTGCACTGGATTATTGCGAAACCGAAAACGGGTTGATGGTGCCTCCGTTTGACCATCCACGCATCGTCTGCGGCCAGGCAACAGTGGCAAAGGAAATCGCGGAACAGTTTCCGGCTGAAAAATCGCTTGACCGGGTCATCCTGCCCGTTGGCGGTGGCGGCTTGGCGAGCGGAGTAACCCGCTACATGGAAGAAACAGGCTACCGTTGCGAGTTCACCTTTGTCGAACCGGACAAGGCACCAAGCCTGTTTTCGAGCCTGCGGGAAGGGACACGCGTCAAGCTAGGCCGGATTGACAATTTTGTCGATGGTGCTGCGGTGGCGCAGATAGGCGATGTCAATTTCGAACACCTGCGCCGGTTTGATGCTGAACAGGTGTTGCTTGCCCCCACCAACGGCGTTTGTGACACAATGGTTGAGATGCTGAATGTCGAGGGTATCGTGTTGGAACCTGCCGGGGCGCTCTCGATTGACGCGCTCAAACGGCTGCCAGCAGACATGATACGAGGTAAAAATATCGTCTGTATAACCTCAGGCGGAAACTTCGATTTTGAACGACTGCCCGAGGTCAAGGAACGGGCGCTGAAATTTACCGGACGAAAGAAGTACTACATTTTGCAATTTCCGCAGCGACCGGGTGCCTTAAAGGACTTTCTGGGGTTGCTTGGGCCGGAAGATGACATTGCGCGCTTTGAATATCTCAAGAAATCGGCCCGCAATTTCGGTTCGGTGCTGCTTGGGATCGAAACCAGCAAACGCGAGAACTTTGATGTACTGACCCGAAAGATGGACGAGATGGGAATGCGTTGGCAGGACATTACCGATAACGACATTCTCGGAAGCCTGGTTATTTGAACCATTGATCGGCAGCTTCAACACGCAAGTTCGAGATTGCATTTGTCTAAAATATCAATTAATCATGATATATGGAATTAAATCACGCCACGACTGTTTTTGCCGCACTAAGCCAGCCAACACGCCTTGAGGTTTTCCGGTTGTTGTTAAAAGCCGGTGAAACCGGAATGGCGGCTGGCGAGATTGGTGAACATCTTGAGGTTCGGCAGAACACGATGTCGGCGAATCTTAGTGTTTTGGTAAATTCAGGTCTGCTCCGCAATGAACGGCAGGGACGCACCATTCGTTACTTCGCAGAACTTGATGCGGTTCGGGGATTGCTGGGCTTCCTGATGGAAGACTGCTGCGGTGGCAATCCATCGGTCTGCCAACCCGTAATCATGCAAATTGCCAAAGGCCGAAATGGAGGTGAAAGTGTCAGACAGAGTTTATAATGTGTTGTTTTTGTGTACAGGAAATTCTGCGCGGTCCATTATTGCCGAAGCGTTGCTCAATCGGCATGGGCGTGGCAAGTTCGCGGCCTTTTCTGCAGGGTCGCATCCAACGGGTGAGGTGAAGCCGCAGGCTCTGGCAGTGCTGCAAAAATCGGGTTTCAAGACCGATTTTGCCCGTTCGAAAGACTGGTCGGAGTTTGCCAAAAAGGGAGCTGTCGAAATGGATTTTGTCTTTACGGTCTGCGACAATGCGGCAAACGAGACATGTCCCGTATGGCCCGGCCAGCCCATGACTGCCCATTGGGGCGTACCCGATCCAGCCGCCGTTGAGGGGTCGGAGCCGGAAATTGCCCTTGCCTATGCGGATACCTTTAGAATGCTTGAGGCGAGAATCTCGGTTTTCTGTTCCCTGCCAATCAGCAGCATCGACAGCCTGTCGCTACAAAATCGTTTGGACGAAATTGGCAAAGTCCGGGACCGTGAAAACGGCTAGGCAGTTTTTTGCTCAGAAGGTTTGTTACTGTTCAGGTTCAACCAGTAACAGATTTTTTCGGACAATGCGGCCGGTGACACCGGTTTTTTGCAGTAGTCGTCCATGCCTGCTTCGCGGCATGATTCTTCGTCCCCGACCAGTGCGTGGGCTGTCACGCCGATGACAGGGGTTCTTTCCAACCCTGTTGCCTGTTCGATCTGACGGATTTTCATTGTCGCCTGTTTCCCGTCCATTTCCGGCATGGAAACATCCATCAAAATAACGCGCGGACGCCTTGCCTCGAAGTTCGCGACAGCAAGAACACCATCTTCAACGATCTTGTAGCTTACGCCGAGATCATCCAGGATTTGTTGCATTACCAGGCGATTGACCTCGTTGTCTTCGGCAACCAGCACGTCAATCCGGTCGGTGTCTTGGGTGCCAATAGCCTGTACGCCACCAGTGTTTGTGTCGGTCTTGTCGGCAACCTGCAGTTGATGCTCAGCGTCAGCTATTTCTTGAACAGGTTGTTGCGGTTTTCTTCCACGGGCGGCGCGGCTCTCCAAAATGACCTTGTTGACAGTTTCAAGCAATTGTACTGATTTTGTAGGCTTGATCAGGCTTGCTTCGATTTCCATCCCCTCTGCAAGATCGGTGAATTGCGAACTGTCAACCGAGGTTAGCATTATCGCCGGAATGTAGTTGAAAAACGGATTGGTGCGCAGAACTTCCAGGGTCTTCAGGCCTGTCATTCCCGGCATCTGATAATCCAGGATGACCAGGTCAATCGCTGTTCCCATTTTCTGACAGGTCCGGATGATATCAAGGCATTCGGGCCCGCTTGACGCAACAGCGACGTCGAAGCTGCTGGCACCCAGTTGCTCAAGCAGGATGGTGCGGTTGATTGGATTGTCATCTACGGCAAGTACCCGCGCCCCACTCAACTTTTCGGGAATGGCAATTTCGTTGGCCTTGTTTCCTGCTTCGGATTTCAACACCAGCTCAACATGAAAGGTGGAACCGGAGCCCAGTTCACTTTCAACCCAAATCTTGCCACCCATTATCTCAACCAGTGATGCTGCGATTGAAAGCCCCAGTCCTGTGCCCTCGTGTTCGCGCGTTGCGGTTGAATCAACCTGGCTGAACTTGCTGAAAATCTTGTCTATCATGTCGTCAGGAATGCCGATTCCGGTGTCCTGAACGCTTATGCGATATCTTGAATGATCAGGTCCGTCCCGAGTGGCCTGGACATCCACAAAGACGTGGCCGCGATCAGTAAACTTGACTGAATTGCCAACGAGGTTGGTGATAATCTGGCGCACTCTCCCGGCATCGCCAGTTACGGTTTCGTGGATTCCCGGTTGAATTCGCATGATCAGTTCCAGCCCTTTTTCTGCAACTGTGGGAGAAATAAGTGCTGCGACGTCTTCGATGGTTTCGCGAAGGTTGAAAGGTGCCTGATTGAGTGTCAGCTGCCCGGCACCGATTTTTGAGAAATCCAATATGTCATTGATCACGCTAAGCAGAGCGTTCCCGGAATTGATGATCACGTCGGTGAACATCTGTTGCTTGTCATCAAGTTGGGTTGCTGAAAGCAGTTCTGCCATCCCCATCACACCGTTCATCGGGGTGCGGATTTCATGGCTCATATTGGCGAGAAACTCCGATTTCGCTTTTTCGGCGGCCTCAGCAGAAATCTTTGCTTTGATCAGGTCGGTAATGTCGGTGTAGGCAATCACAAGCCTTTGCGGTCCGTCAGGGATGAAGTCGACCCGAAGATGTTTGCCGCTTGGCGTGACGCGCTGATAGACCTGTCGTGTCTGTTCTTGCAGGGCATCCTCTGCCCTGCCGGAAACCAGTTTATGGCCCTGTCGTTTCAAGAATCCAAAAAATTCGCTGTGGGTGATGCCGGGTTTGAGATCGCCGGCCAACACGTCGAGCATTTCATAAGCTGCGGGATTGATGATTTCGAGCCGGTTGTTTTCAAAAACAATTATGCCCTGTGACATTGCTCTTTGAGTGCGGTCCAACAGCTCCGAGGTTCTGCGGGTTTCAGTGATGTCGGTAGCGGTAATCATGTAGGTGCCATCAACCCAAGGCGTGCCTTCCAGTTTGACCCAGCCACCGCCATACTTTTCCCGTTCAAGGACAAACGGTTCCTGATTGGCAAAAAGCTGGTTCAGCGTTTCGATACGTCGCGAAATACCTGCCGGTGACCACGGTGTGACATATTCCTTTAATACCGCGGGCAACTGTCTGCCCAGCAAATCCACATCTTCGGGAATTCCGTAAAACTCTCGCCAACGCTGGTTGATAAACTTGATCGTATGATCTTCGAGAACCAAAATCCCGATTGGTGAAACGGTTGCAACCGTTTTCAGTAACTCGTGCACATCCGTTGCGCGTTTCTCCTGCCTTTTCAGATCGGTAATATCGACCCTGAGACCTACCAGGCTTCCGGTTTTTGTTCTCCGGTCGCTTTGCTTGATCCAGCGGCCATCATGGGTTTGAAACACTTTTTCCTGGTCAGACCGGTTGCGCGCGGCAACGAGTTTGTCGACAGTTTCCTGTTCCTTTCCCGGTTCCGAGGGAATGATACCGGCCTTGACGACGCTCATTGTCAATTCAGCAAAGGTTCGTCCCGAATGCACCAGTTCTTTGCCTTTTTGCCCGAACTGCATAACAAAGGCGTCGTTGAAAACGGAAATGCGGTCTTCCTTGTCCCACAACACGAAACCGTCATCCAGACTGTCGATAGCCGCTTCAAGGTTCTCGCATCGGTTTGCCAGATAGTTCAACAAGCGTTCCTGCTCGTCATTGCCCTTTCCGGTGTCGACCATCCGCGAGTAGCTGACCAGTCGCTTACCGTCGTTAAGCCGGGTAACGTTGAGGCGCAAGTTCAGGTCAGGGTGGGGACGGAATTCAACCGGTTCTGCAACCGCATGGCGAATGTAACCCAGATGAACGTCGAGATGCGATTTCCAACGGTTTGGTTTGAGTACGTAGCGATCGGTATCGTAAAGGTGTTGCAACACGCTCCTGACCGACTGCCCGACGAGACCGGGTTCCTGATCCATTTCCCACAATTCGAAGAAGGCCGGATTTGCATATTCAACAGACAGCTTTGCATCAACCAGCAATATGCCAGCATCAAGCCCGTCAAGAATACCGGCCAATTGCATACCGTTCAAGTTCGGCAGGGTTTCGTCACGCATCAGTTGATTACCTTCCAGCCCACGATGCCATTTGTTTATGATCTGTAAAAAAACGTGGTTAAGAACTCGTAAAGACTGGGGTGGTATTGTTGGATGATGGAGGCATTGGGCAATGCAGATATTGGAACATTTCAGAAGCTGGTTTGAACAAGACAAGGGTATGCGCAAAGTTGCAGAAGACCCGCAATTGACCGCCGAACTGATTCTGCTTGTCAGGATGATGTTTGCGGACGGTGTGCTCAAACAGGAAGAGTTGGCGAATTTCCGCCGAATTTGCAATATAGCCTTCGGCATTCCGGTTGAGGAAGTTCCAAAAGTTGTGAAATACCTGCAGGATTACGGGTACGAGACAACCGTAGAAGATGCATCGGCCATGTTTCAGGAGATGAGCATGGAACGGAAGCGTGCCTTGTTGTTGCATATGCTTTCGATTGCCAAATCCGACAAGGAATTGCATGAAGAAGAGCAGGACATCATCCGTAAAACCGCCTCGATTCTGGGGATTACCGCCCAGGATATTGCAGAAGCCAGAGCTTCGGGCAAATAGTTTCCCTTCTCGCAATTGCATTGCGGGCTGTGGCGTTTTGACGTTTGACCTTTACGCATGTCATTCCTAGTGTTCAGTGCAATGATGGTATCCCGGACGGGTTGAGATTGGTTCCGGAATGGTTGAAGCGGGCAGCGTATTCAAAAGTGTTCTTGACGACCTTACCGCACGGACCGGAACGCTTTTCGTTCGATATAATGAAAGCGCAAACTGATATGAAACGATTGCTTCTTCCGACATTTTCGGTGTTGATGGTTCCTGCTAACGGCATGGCGCACATAGGGCATGTAGGTGAAGTTGCCGGCCATACGCACTGGATCGCGGTTGGTGCTGTGGTCGTTGCTGGAACGATTGCCGCGATCCTCGGTTCTTCAAAAACAAAAGACGAAGATGAAGTGATCGACGGAGAACGGCAGGAAGAACAAGCCTCCGACGAAAAAGCCGAAACCGTGTGAATGGCGATTGCTGTCTGAGGCGCTCCCTGCGGCAGCAATCACACAATGCCGACCAAACTCATGTGCAATGTCGGCATCAAACAGGCCAGCTTAGTTGGCCGAAACTTGCTTGGTGGCGTCATCAAGGGCAAGTTTTAGAGAATCGGATACAAGGTCCGTCATACCGAATACATCGTCGATCGGAGGTGCTTCTGCCTTTGTAATGTCGCCTTTTGTACGGGCTTGCGGATGACGGGAATAGCAGACAAACGGAATTTCGATCCTGAACTTGGTGTTCGGCAGCAAGAAGTTCGCTTGCGCAGCAGTACAACCGTATTTTAGCGAAAGATCACCGACAGAACCAAAGATCTTTGCGTTGTTGTTGCGTTTCAATGTCGTTGCCACAAATGTCGCTGCGGAATGTGTAATCGGGCTCACGATGACCGAAATGTCGGCATTGGTTGAACGGTTTCCAAAGGTCCGGGCGCGAACTGCAATGGATCGCACATTGCCGCTCTTGTGACCCCATTTGCGCAGGAAGGTCTTTGTCTCGGCTATACTGGCCTTGATCTGGGTGTTGTCCCATTCCAGATTTTTCACTTTTGTTGAACGCGTGCCAGTGGTGCGAATCTTGCTTCCAAGCCTCGACCCGCTTCGCAAAAAGTAGGACGCAAACCGCTGTGCAGTAGTCAGCCGGCCACCGGGGTTCATTGAAAGGTCGATAATGACTTTTTTCGGGTTTTTGCTGACGAGTTCTTTCATCTTCTTGTTGATGTCTTTGATGAAACCCGGTTCGTCAAGAAACTGGCTGATGCTGATATAGGCAACCGTTTCGTCGGCGTTGTATGTAATGTTGAAGGGAGATACCAGGCCAACAAGCCCGGCGGCGGTTCCCCCGAGTTCAAAACCAGCTCTGTTCAATGCGGCGATATTGGAAATGAAATAACGCAATTCGCTTGCTATCTTCTTGTTTTTAAAAGGAACAAGCCGGTTGTTAGATGTGTCTCCTTTGCCCTCATAACCAATGGTTATTTGCCGTAAAGTGTCTGTTCCAAGATAATTTGCAATTATTCCGCTTGCTGCAGATCCTCCTGCGATCAGACGGCTGAATTGCATTCTTCCTGCCGGACATCCATCTGCAGATTGTATTGCAGACATGAATTCGATGATTTCCTTGTCAGAGCGGCGACCAATTCTGGTAATGCGCCACTTTCGCCGGCTTCCTCTCATGTTGTCGAAGTAGAGTTCTCCGTTTTTCACCAACAACTCGAATGGCAAGGCGTAGGTGAAGGCGCTTGGCAGTTTCTCTTCTTCCCATTTTAGCGATGTGTGCTCATCACATGCTGAGGCCATTAGCATCTGAAGATAAGTCGCTGCATCGGCCCGATTGAGTTTTTCGGGAACGGACGCCTCGATTTTTTTCCAAACCCTGTTCAATTGTTTGGGAGTGCGATGGACGTAAAGGTTGGGGTGAAACGTTTTTAGGTGTTTTTTCGCAAGCTCAAAGTCGCGCAAAAAGGTGGCGCGCGGGATGGTTTTATCGTTCTGTTTTACATTCTTGATTCTGCGACATGCCGGAGTTGCGCCAAGCCCGCACGAAATATCCAGAAAGTCCGACGCTTTTTCCTTATCTGCAAGCCTACTGGAAGGGTCTTCATAAATCGATACAAGCTGTGTGCACGCCTGTTGCACATTGGAATTGCAGGCTTTTTCAAGAAACTCAACGGCTTTTACCTCGTTTCGTTTCAATCCCTTGCCAGACAGGTAAGCTTCTCCAGCCTTGGCACAAGAAATGGCGCTACCCAATTTGCACGCTCGTTCAAAGGCGCTTGTCGCGGCAAAAACACTCCTGCGCACACCCAAACCCTGTTGATGGATTTCGGCCAGCCGCAGACAGGCTTTCCGATTATGCAGATTGCACGCTGTGTTGTAAAACCCTGCGATTTCACCGGGCCGTTCGGCATTGACTTTCTTGTCTTCAAGCAACCTGGCTGCATCGACACATCCGGTTGCATCTCTTGCTTTGCATCTTGCGGACAGCTGGACAAACCGTTCGAACGGTGTGGGTTCGGGTACTGCAGCACACGCATCTTCGTCGCCCAGTTCGCATCCTTTCTTGAGCATGGCATCCGCACGGTATGCATTTGGAATCACCCCTTGTCCGGTTCTTATCATTTCTGCGGCTTTCGGGCAGGATTCGGCATATTTCAGATCACATGCTCTGGCATAGGCTTTTGCTGCATTTCTTTTCCGGTTAGCTATATCCTTATGCTTCATCAGCAAATCCGCCATATCATTGCAGCTTTTTGCATTTCCGCGACGGCATTGCGCACCCATCGCACGCGCCTGGTCTACAATTTTGGCCGTTTTCCTGGCCCTGACCAGATAGTCGCAGCTTTTTGCACTGCCCAGCGCACAGGCTTTGTCGTACCAGACAAAACCCTCTTTGACGTTTTTGGCGATCCCGCTTCCCCGGCGGTACATGTGCCCGGCTTCATAGCATCCCTTTTGCGAACCTGTTTCGCAGGCCTTTTTGTAGTACTGTAGTGCTTTTAGCGGACTTACGTCACCGTAAAGACCTAGTTGATAAAGCCTTGCCAGTTCAGCGCATTGGCTGGCATTTCCATTGTCGCATTCTACTTTGATGGTTTCTCGTAGCGGTTCTTCGGTTCCCGTCACCAACGAAGCCGAGAAGGAAGTCAGCAGCAAAGCGAAGCCAAAAATTACGAAATAATGAGATACCTTGGTCATGCCCACAATCGACCGTTGAAACCTGTTACATCCTAGCGCTGCTGACATGGCGATTTCAACTGCATTTTTCCAGTCTGCGGACTTGGTCTGCCACGTTATTGCACTCGGGTGTTTCGATGTGGTGTTTTTCGCCAAGGCGGATGATTTCACCTTGAAACTCGTCAATCTCCGTTTCCCGCCCTGCCTTGATGTCATCCCACATCGATGAACGGGCCTTGGGGTCTATGGCCAGCATCTGACGGGCAATGAGTTTGAAAATTGGGGTGGGAAGGCGCAAGACAAACGGGACGACCGACGCCGGAACCGGCGCGGGAGAAACCGGACGAATTCCCTCGGCCTTCATCACAGCCATTGCCTCGCTCCATTGGCTGGCGAAGCGTTTGCGCCATGACGCGATCTGCAATTGCTCGCGCAAGGGCCTGTCTGCCAATGCGTTAAGCCCGTTATTGAGGTTTAGTAGCAGTTTGCCCCATTGGACGTTGCCGATATTGGCTGTCGTTTCGATGACCAGATCATCAGTTCCAAGTAGGGTTGCCAAATCAGGCTCGCCGGTCTCGACCAGGATTTTTCCGCTTGTGCCTCGATGAAAATGCCCGTTGGCGAGTTCTATGATGTTGTAGGAAACCATGGCCCCGCGAATGTCATGATCCGGCAAAATCGTCCGCAAGCGCTGAGTGTTTCGTACTCCGTTTTGAAAACTGGCGATGGTCGCTGTGGGAGGCGCATATGTGGCGATCTGTTTTGCAACATCGTCGGTGGCTGAGCTTTTTACGCAAACCAGGATGATGTCCGCGTCCTTTAGTATGTCTGGTTCTTCACGGTAACAAAGGTCACTTCCATTCAGGTGAAGATCAAGACCCTTCCAGTCGCTCAGATGCAAGCCGTGGGTTTTGATTATGCCTGCCAGACGTTTGCGACCCAGAAAGCTTACATTTTTGCCGGCGTGCTTTAGCAGGCCGCCCACAAAACAACCGATACAACCGGCGCCGACGATAACAATCTTTGGTTCGTTCCTCATCTCCTTAACGTTGTACCATTTTTGCTGGAATGCAAAGGATGTACTTGCTGTGCAGTTTGGGAGGTGGAGATGCTTTTAGTTGGCGTCCCGCAGATTCGGCGGCCAAATCCTGACCGGTTCCGCATATGGCGGATGTGCATCAAACACTTGACGGAAAGTTTTGCTTTCCCATGCCATTTGGGTGGCGCGGATAACACCTGCATGGCAGACAACAGTCGTGTGAACATCAACATCCCGCAAAGCGTCCAGTACACGCAACTGCACATCTGCGAAGCTTTCGCCCCCCGGGGTGCGATTGTTGTGCGGGTCTTTGAACCACGCACTGGTCTTGCTCCGGTCGATCTCGGACCAAAGTTTGCCTTCAAACTCTCCCATGTGCATCTCCCATAATCGGTCATCGAACGTCAGAGAAACCTGGTCACGTTCAGCAAGTGACTCTGCAAGTTTGCGGCAACGCAGGGCAGGGCTTGCAAGAACCGCCTGGGTTTTGGGGGCCAGCTTCATCGCCCTTTCAATCTGCTCGTGCCCGATCTCGGCAATGTCAAGATCGGTCCGGCCGTAGCAAGTGCCGGATGCAACCTGTGGTGTGGGATGGCGCAGAAAGATCATGAACATACCCTTTCAAACAGCGACAGACGAACTGGACTGGTTATAATAAGGTCGGTTTGCCGGGCAAGTTCCGTCTGCTTGGTCAATTCATGGTTCCTGCTGCTGTTTTGCGGTTCATGATTTTGAGATGGACAAGAACAGTCGAGCAGTTCAATATCCACCGGATTTTCGCGACCCTACAATATACTGAAAGCGTTTGCATTGAGTTCCTCATCTACGCCCATCCTTGTGCGCCTGACACCCACGATTTTTGTATTGCTTTGGTCAACAGGCTTTATCGGAGCCAAATATGCCATCCGCGATGCTGAACCGCTTACCTTTTTGCTTGTACGGTATGTCGCCACCTTTCTGATCCTCTTGCCGTGTCTTCTTTATTTTGTGCGCGACCGGTTTGGTTCGCCAAGCCAGATGGTGCATTCCTTCTTTGCGGGAGTGTTGATCCACGGCGTGTATCTGGGCTGCGTTTTCGTTGCCATTTCACGCGGGATGCCAGCCGGTTTGGCGGCGCTGATCATTACGCTGCAACCGTTCCTGATTGCTTTCATGGCGCGGGCAATGCTGGGCGAAGTGCTTTCAATGAAGAAAGCTGCTTATTTTCTGCTGGCATTGGCCGGAGTTGCAGTCGTTCTGTTCCCTGAGTTTGAGCTGTCGGAAACGGTTGCAGGGGTGACCGGTGAAACCGTCAGCATCTGCGTGCTCGCCGTCGTCGCAATCAGCGTTGGTTCGGTATACCAGAAGAAGTATGTCACCGACCTGGATCTGTGGGTTTCGACCTTGTTGCAATATGCCGGGGCAAGCGTTGCCACGCTGCTGGCAGCCTGGATGATGGAATCTTTCCGCATTGAATTTACCGCCGATGTAACCTTTGCGCTGATCTGGTTGGTGCTGGTTCTTTCGATCGGGGCGATTGTGTTGCTGATGTTCTTGCTCCGTCAGAAAACCACGGTTAGCATTGCGTCTTTGTTTTATCTGGTGCCGGTGGTTTCCATGTTCCTGGCCTGGCTCCTGTTTGACGAGCGGTTATTGCCAATGCAGTTGCTCGGCAGTGCGTTTGTGGTCGCCTGCGTTGGCCTGGCCAACCGTACGGAATGAACCGGCGAATCCCCAGTTTTTGCGGTTCGCATCTTTAGATTCGGTTGCTATTGACCTATCTTGTCGGCCTGATTCTGACTCCCGGGAACGATTTCATGGCCGACCTTTTCACGCTGCAGAACCTGCTTACCCTTGCGATGCTGATCCTGTTGCAGGCGGTATTGGGTTTCGACAATTTGCTTTATGTGGCAATCGAATCGAAACGAGCGCCTGAAAAAGACCAGCGGCGGGTTAGGCAACTGGGCATCGGACTTGCGATCATCTTGCGGATCGTCCTTCTGTTTGTGGTGCTATCGGCGATTGAACTGTTTCAGGACAAGCTGTTCGGCATTTACATGACTGGCTGGGTGGAAGGCCAGTTCAACGGCCATTCGATCATTGTGCTGTTCGGCGGGGCTTTCATCATCTGGACCGCGATCAAGGAAATCACCCACATGCTGATGGTCCACCACATTGAAGGTGCCAACGGAGAACCAGCCAAGCCAACATGGTCGGTCATTTTCTCGATCATTCTGATGAACCTGGTGTTTTCCTTTGATTCCATCTTGTCGGCAATTGCCCTGACCGATGTGTTTGTTGTCATGGCAACGGCAATCATCATCACGGGGATTTTGATGATTGTGCTTGCTGACGGAGTGGCGGAATTTCTCAAAAGAAACCGCATGTATGAGGTGCTTGGCCTGTTCATTTTGTTTATTGTCGGCATTTTGCTGGTGTCGGAGGGCGGACACCTGGCCCATATCAAATTGCTCGGTTATCCGGTTGAGGCGATGTCAAAATCCACCTTCTATTTCGTGCTGATTGTCCTTATCGTGACCGATGTGGTGCAGACGCAGTACCAGAAGCGGTTGCAGGCTCAAAAGGAATACGAAATCAACACAGCCGAAGTGCAAGCGGACTAGCGCAGAAAACCGCGACGTCACACCATTGTAATTCGCTACTGCTTATGGTCTTGTTGTTACGTAACATTTTGCAAATTGCATGAGGGTACCATGGCCAATCTCAACATATCTGTCGACAAGGATACTGAAGGCAATGTCAATCTGATCTATATTCTTTATCTGGTCGGAATTGTGTTTGGCCCCGTGGCAATTGTCGGTGTCATCATGGCGTATCTCGGCAGGAGCAAAAGCGGTGCGGTGATCGACAGCCATTATTCGAACCAGATCAACCTTTTCTGGAAATATTTGCTGTTCATGTTGATCGGAGCGCTTTTGTCCTATGTGTTGATCGGATATTTGATGCTGCTTGCTGCGGTGGTGTGGTTTGTCATTCGCAATGTACAGGGCCTGCAGGCGATGAGTCGGGGCGAGGCAATCGCACGCCCCGACAGTTGGGGGTTTTCGCACACTGGCTGACCATCGGCCAAAGTCCTAAACCCGTTCGCCCAGCCACTCAATAAACGCTGCCGTTGCCTCGTCGCGGTTCAATTCGTTCAGGGTTTCGTGGCGATTGTCCGGATAAACGGTAAGGGTCACATCCTTCACGCCGGTTTTGTTCAAACGTGCTTCGAGCCGTTCCATGGCCTTGCCTTTGTCAGTGCACGGGTCTTCGCTTCCGGCAACCAGATAGATCGGCAAGTCATTGCGGATGTTGGCAAGTTCCCTGTCGTTTGCACCCTGTTTGATGGCCCCCGACAAGTCGAGCCACAGCCCGGTTGACACGTCAAACCCGCAGAGCGGATCATCGACATACTTGTCTACCTCAGCTTCGTCGCGCGACAACCAGTCAAATTCCGTGCGATTGGGGGCAAATGCCTTGTTCCAGGTTTCGAAGGTCAGTTTTTGCGTCAATCCGCTGGGTACATCGGACCCCTTCAACATGCGCTCTGTTTTCAGGATCAGGCGCAAAACCACCAACAGCACGCCTCCGTCGACGCCGGAGTTCCAAAAGGCGGCGGCATCCAGCGTCTCGGAATGGCGCATGGCGTAAGCGATCCCCAGGATCGACCCCATTGAATGGCCGAACCATACCACCGGCAAGTCCGGCCAGAGTTCACGCGCATGGGAATTGACAAAGCGGCAATCCTCCAACACCTTGTCCAGACCGTCTTTTGGAGCGAAAATCCCAAGCGGGGCCTGTTCGGCTGTGGTCTCGCCGTGGCCGCGATGGTCTTGGGCAATCACATGAAACCCTGCCTTGTTGAGCGCCTTGGCAAACCGTTCATAGCGGGCGCAATGCTCGGCCATGCCGTGATTGATGTGAACGATTGCCTTGGCTTTTTTCCCTGCAGGCGATATGCGCGTCGCCAGTCTTGCCCCTGACGGGGATTGCAAAAATTCGGGCTTAGAGAATGATGGCTTGGCCATGTCCTTCTTCCTTGTTCACTCGCTTAAACACTTACCTCTGCGGCGATGTTCCTGATTTCTTCCTCGTCAAAGCCAAGCGCGAGACCGATCTCGGTGAGTTTCCCCACTTCCGGTTCGGCAATCTCCAGATCGCTGATGCTTACCAGATGGCAACACTGGATAATGCTGCGCTTTACCGAAGGGCTTATGAGACCGCGTTTTTCTGTCAGGCTGCGTGTTATGTCAAAACCGGGGACGAATTCGTCCAGAATTTCATACACTTCCTCGTGGGTAATCGTGATGCCCAAAATCTGTTCATGAATTGAGGCTATTGTTGCAACCTCCTCGTCACGGATTTTCTTGTCGGCAAGCGCCATGACACCCATGGACTGAACCAAGGCACGAATCTCTACATGTCTGCGGTCCGCCCATTCCGGGGCAAGTTCGTCTGCATTGATGTCACGGCGTCGCGCCTTGCCGTAACCGACCATGGCAACAACTGCGCCAACCAGCAGACAGACCCAAGCCAGACCGGAAACCAAGGGGCTCTGGTTTTCATAACCATAATAAAGCGACGCTGCACCAACGAGGATCAGAAAAATGCCCGATACGGCCAATGGCATGTAAATTTCCCCCGGCGTGTTGTTGTCATGCTTGAATTAACACCTGTGCAAGCGTAAACGGATGTTCAGTTTTTTCAACCGGGTTCTTGTGTCCAGAACCTTTTTCCCACGGAGTCACAGTGCCATGGCGCGCCAGTTCATCTATCACATGTCAGGTCTTTCAAAGTCATACGGAACCAAGAAGGTGCTGGAAGACATTCACCTGTCGTTTTACCCGGATGCCAAGATCGGCATTCTGGGGCCCAATGGAGCCGGTAAATCGACTGTGTTGCGCATCATGGCCGGGCTCGATAGTGAATATACCGGCGAAGCGTGGCTGGCAGAGGGGGCAAGCTGCGGATACCTGCCGCAGGAGCCGGAACTTGATCCTGCAAAAACCGTCATGGAAAATGTCATGGAAGGGGTTGCGGACAAGCAGGCCATTCTCGACCGCTACAATGAGTTGATGATGAACTATTCCGACGAGACTGCCGAGGAAGGTGCCAAACTTCAGGACATTATCGACACGCAAAACCTGTGGGATTTGGAAAGCCAGGTGGAAATGGCGATGGATGCCCTGCGCTGCCCACCGGGGGACGCAAGTGTTGAGAACCTGTCAGGCGGGGAAGTGCGCCGCGTCGCGCTCTGCCGTTTGCTGCTGTCGCAGCCGGACCTGCTGCTGCTCGACGAACCAACCAACCATCTGGATGCCGAAACCATTTCATGGCTCGAAAAACACCTGCGAGAATATCCTGGCTCCGTACTGATGATTACCCACGACCGCTATTTCCTCGACAATGTGACAGGCTGGATTTTGGAACTCGATCGCGGTCGGGGCATTCCCTATGAGGGCAATTACACCGCCTATCTGGAAGCCAAGGCCAAGCGCATGGAGCAGGAGGGCCGCGAAGAGGCTTCGCGCCAAAAAGCCATTGCCTCGGAAGCTGGCTGGATCAACTCGTCGCCAAAGGCGCGTCAGGCCAAGTCAAAAGCACGGATCAAGGCCTATGACGAACTGGTCAAGGCTGCCAATGACCGGACCCCACAAAACGCACAAATTGTCATTCCCGTTGGCGAGCGGCTGGGCAATACGGTGATCAATGCCGAGGATTTGACCAAGGGCTATGAAGACAAATTGTTGATTGATGGCCTGTCGTTCCAACTGCCGCCCGGTGGTATTGTGGGTGTGATTGGCCCCAACGGCGCGGGTAAATCGACCCTGTTCAAAATGATTACCGGACAGGAACAGCCCGACAGCGGCACGATCACCATCGGTGACACGGTGGATATGTCGTATGTCGATCAGAGCCGCGATGCGCTGGCTGGCGACAAAACCGTATGGGAAGAGATTTCCGGCGGCAATGACATTATCAAACTGGGCAAGCATGAGGTGAACTCACGCGCTTATTGTTCGTCGTTCAACTTCAAGGGTGGCGACCAGCAGCAAAAGGTGGGAACACTTTCGGGCGGTCAGCGCAACCGGGTGCATTTGGCCAAAATGTTAAAGAGCGGTGGCAATGTGATCCTGCTCGATGAACCGACCAATGATCTGGACACTGAAACCCTGGCAGCACTGGAAGATGCGCTGGAAGCCTTTGCAGGCTGCGCGGTGATCATCTCTCACGACCGGATGTTCCTCGACCGTCTGGCAACGCACATTCTGGCGTTTGAAGGCGACAGCCATGTGGAATGGTTTGAGGGCAATTTTGAAGACTATGAAGCGGACAAAATCCGCCGCCTTGGACCCGATGCCGTGAACCCGAAACGGGTGACTTATAAGCGGTTGACGCGGTAATTAGCGCACTTTCACAGGTGTTTGTGACAGCGAGGGGATGCCCCACGTCTTTGCTCAGACAGAAGTTTACCGCCAGCGGCCTTGCAGGTTGAACACTGTATAAGATGCCGACCAGGCCATCATCATGATACCTGTCAGGGCTTCAAACCCGCAAATGGTCCTGATGTTGTCGGTCGGCTGGATGTCGCCATAACCCACCGAAGCGTAGGTGACGACCGAGATATACAGATAGTCTGCCCACTCGCCATCAAAGGCGCCATTGAGGCCGCCCAGCGCCAAGCCTTCGATTGCGACAAAGATCGCCACGGCGAATAGCCAAATTTCCAGCGAATGGGCCGCAAACAACACGAACATGCCTGCAATGACCTTTGTGCGCGGGCCGCCAAGAAAACGGTCCTTGTAACGCTCCAGCAGAACAATTGTCTCGTAGTGAATAACGATGGTCAGCATGGTCGTGCAAACCGTCAGGACAGTGGCTGTGAACATTTGTTATCCTGCGCTCATGGCCAATACACGGCTGATCTCGGTCAGGCTTCGCCCCGACTGGTCCCGCCATTGGTTAAAAGCGTTCTGTACCTCTTGCATGGCTTTTTTGGAAGTCGGATTTTTGTCAACCACCCCTTCGGCCACAAGCCGCGCAACCACGTCTCTCGACAGGATGAAACTGTCGACCCCCATCATGCGCAGAAAATACTGGCCCGTATTGCCGCCAAGCCGTGACCCTTTCTTTTTCATCAGGTCCAACAAATCGATATAGGTTTCCGCCGGCCATCCGCCAAAGGCCGTGCCGGCGCTGCCATGCTCTTTCACCAACGAGGAAACAAACACGGCATTTTCCTGCACCGAGCGGATTTTGGCACCATAGCGCACAATACGGGTGTCGCTGACCAGACGGTCAAAGTCTTCGTCATGCAACATGGAGCAGCGGCCAATGTCGAACCCCTCAAAGGCTTCTTCGAAACCGGGCCACATGTTTTCGACCACTTTCCAGTTGAAACCGGCCTGAAACACACGCTTGGTCATGTCGGACAGCCAGCGGTCATCAGGGATGGCAGCCAGCTCGGCAGCCGGTTTTGGCTTGGAAATTTGTTCCTCAATACTGTCGAAGCCACCTTTGCGGTCCGCCGCGATGTCGTAGATCTGTTGAAAATTGCGCATCGTTTCGTTCCATTTCCAAGTTTTTGTTCAACAAACAACATACAACTTGTACGTGCGTCGGGTCTATTGCTATGTAACTCGTCTTGAAAAAAACAATGAGGATATTTTTTACTATGAATGAAGTGGTTTCAACCACTGTAAATGGGGATGCAGAACACTACCAACTTTCCTTTACTGGCAAGGCTGGCGAATATTTTGGTATATGGATTGTCAATCTGCTGCTTAGCATTGTGACGTTGGGTATATACACCGCTTGGGCAAAAGTGCGTCGGTTACGCTATTTCTACGGTAACACCTGGCTCGACGGCCACAATTTCGAATATCACGCGAAACCAACGCAAATACTGATCGGGCGAATTATTGTGGTCGCGATACTACTGGTCATGAACCTGTTGGCAGAGTTGGCCCCGATTGCCGGTCTTGCTGTTGTTGCGGTATACCTGTTTGGTCTCCCCTGGCTGATCAACAAGGCATTGTCGTTCAATGCAAGGATGACGAGCTATCGCAATGTTCATTTTAGTTTTCAGGGTAGTTATGGCAAGGCGCTTTGGGTTTTTATCGTTCTGCCACTTGCTACATTGCTGTTTATACTTGCTCCGCCAGCTATTGTCGCGATTTCCACTGGTGCACTAGATGGCGGTTTGGTAGGAATCTACGGAAACCTGACAAGCATTATTGTGGTTAGCCTGATCGGCGTAGCCATGGCTTTGCTAATGATTCCCTACACATCCAAGAAGGGAAACGAGTATATTGCAAACGGAATGCGTTTTGGCACGGCCGGGTTTTCTGCAGAATTGGCCTACAAGGCCTTGCTGGCCAATTTGGGAGTGACTTTGTTCGCAGTGCTTGTGCCGCTTCTTGTTCTTGCCGGAATGACTGCGTGGATTTTTTCCTCGTTTACAAGTGATGCCCTTGAGCAACCGGTGCAACTGGTCGTTGTGTTGGGCTATCTGGTTATCATCGCCGGGTTCGTTTTTTACGGTTCGGGAGTGCGTAACATTGCCTTCACCAATACCACCATTGAAGGCGGGCATTCGCTTGCTTCTGCGGTTCCCCGCCTTGGCTATGTGTGGGTTGTTGTTTCCAACTTTTTTGTAAGCATCATTACCGTTGGACTGATGATCCCCTGGGCGGCAATTCGGCGATGGAACTATCTTGCAAACCACACAGCCGTGGAAAGCGAGACAGGTCTGGATACGTTTATCGAAGGGCAACAGCCGGACGGTAACGTGGCCGCTGCCGAGTATCTCGACATTGACGGGATAGACTTTGGCCTCTGACAATACCCACCGAACTCCGGAACGGTTATCAGGCAGGTATTTTGCGGCGGGCGGTTCCGCCAGCCGCAATGCCTGGCTTGAGGACCGGGGTAACGCACTTGGGGTCATTGATGGGGAAACAGGGGTAGAGACACGGGTCGTTTTCGAGCGCCTCGGTGACCGGCTCGCCGATCTGCCGCGCAAAATCTACTTTGCTGACGGCAGTTTGTTTGAGTGTGCCGACAATGATGCTGTTGATCTGGCATTCGGCAAGGACAAGCATTTCTTTACCCGCATGGCAGTGGCAGAATCGTCGACCAGGTTCATTGTATTGGCAGTTGTCGCGGTGGTTTTGTTGTTGTTTGCGGGGTATCGGTGGGGACTGCCTGCAGCAGCTTATGTTGCCGCCAATTCCACACCAAACGCTGTGCTGGCCTTTATGGACAACAACGCACTGGACACGGTGGATCGGGTATTGCTGAACCCTTCCCAACTCGGGGAAGAGGACAAGCAGAAATACACCAAACTGTTTTCTGAACTGGTTGTGGCAGCGAGGGAAGAGGGATCACCGCTAAACCTGAAATTTCGCGATGGTGGCAGGTTGGGAGCCAATGCGCTGGCCTTGCCGGGTGGTACGGTGATTTTGACCGACCAATTGGTTGCTTTGGCCAAATCCGAAGATGAGATTGCGGGGGTGATGGCTCATGAGATCGGCCACTACACGGGCAAGCATTCGTTGCGCCAGATCTACCGCGCGTTGGGAATTGGAGTCGTTATCTCAGTTGTTGTCGGGGACACCGGTGCGATACTCGACGATGTGATAGCACAAGCAGCCTTGCTTGATACGCTCAAACACTCGCGTGAATTCGAATTGGAAGCGGACAGAACCAGTGTCGAAATCATGACAAATGCGAACCGGGACCCCCGTGCATTTATTGTTCTGCTGGACCGGCTGGTGGAGGAACTGGGCGTTAGCAAAGACCGGGAAACCGGCTGGATCGACACCCATCCGGCCAACAAGGACCGTCGTGCGCTGGTCGATGCGTTGACACGGAACCGGTAACGAACTGTTTTGTCAGCCAAGCACTCCCAGGCAGGCGTAACCTCGATATAGCGGGATAAAGGTGCAAGTTTTGTTTTGGTCGGCGGCTATACTTGCTGCTGCTGCATCCAGTCCCTCGCGTGGGGCAACATGAAACAGGTCGAGCCAGAGTTTCAGAAGTGATTTTGACCAGTTCGGTAGCCCAGCCTGGTTCCAGAAGTCGACAAAGACGAGCTTTCCGTTTTTTTTCAGTATTTTGAGGCCTTGCGCGATTGCTGCCTCCCAGGGCGGGATCATCGACAGCGTGTAAGACATCAAAACACGGTCGAACTTGTCCTTGCCGAACAGTTTTCCTGGGTTGAACCCGGCAGCGTCGCCCTTCGAAACGATGATGCGGTCCTGCAACCCGGCCTTGCGGATGTTCTTTTCGGCGGTGGCCAGCATTTCGCTTGAAATGTCGACGCCATAGAACTGGACATCAGAATATTTTTTTGCCGCCAATATCAGGTTGCGCCCAGTGCCACAACCAATTTCGATCACGGTTTGACCCGCTTTGACATCAAGTTCGGCAATCGCCCTGTCGCGGCCCAGCAGATAGTATTTGCGGGTAAGGTCGTAGATATGGCGCTGGGTGGCATAAACGCCGTCCATCAAGGCTGCGTGTTCTACGCTGGCATCGGCAGTTTTCGGCACCTGTTCAATTTCCCTATTTTACATACAGGTGGAAGCCGCCATAGATCGCAGAACGGTCACGGGCATGGAAATCCGCTGATTGCTTTTCCTTGTATTCCCACTGACCCAGAATGTCGTCGGAAACCCGTCCCGGCAAGATTGTAGGCTCGGCGGCGGTGCGGAAAATGACCCGTGCTCCCGGTGCAGCAGTACGGGTGATTTCGGCCCAGATTTCGTTGAGTTGTTCATCGTTCATCCAGTCCTGCGCATCGAGCAGCACGTAGCCGTTAAGCGAACCGTCGGCTTCGGATTTCAGGCGTTCGGTAAAGGATGCGTTTTCAACGCTCACCCGGTCAACGCGCTCGCGAATGGTGTTGAAGTGGTCTTCCTGCAAATAGGGCGGCAGGGGGCCTGAAGGTCCGCCGCCATAGCGTTTTCCGAAGGCCTGCCAGGCGAAATAGTTTTCTGACAAGTCGAAATTGCAGGCAAGGTTTTCGAGGCGTTGTTTCAAAACTTCGGACATTGAGCCATTTCCTGCCGAGGCAAGTGCTTCATATTGGGCGGGTGGAATGCCAAGACCGTAAAGCGACAGTTTCTTCGAGGTCATCCAGCGTACAAGGCGTTTGTCGAACAGGGGGGCAAGATGTTTTTCGAAATAACTGCGCTGCTCCTTGCGCGAATTGGTCTGGGTCAGGTGTTGCAGGTTTACACCATAGGCGCGGGCGATCAGGTGTCCGGCCCAGATGAAATAGCCCAACAGGCCGTGCTGATACAGATCGCGGGAGAAAAGCGTAATGCGTTTGCGCAGCAACAGATCGCGCGCTTCCCAGTAATCTTCAACGTCTTTCGCGATTTTGCCCTTCAGGAACCGCTTGTAGGCGGCAAGGTTTGCCTTTTCATCGGCTTCGCCAAAAAAGCGGTAAAACGTGGCGTGGTTCGGCAAATGCCGTGCGCCTTCAAGCTTTAGTTTCGACAGGGCAATGTGGGCGGTGTTGAGGTCAACAGCGATGATTTGCCTTGGGTCGCGCGTGAGATAGGAGAGCATGTTGCAGCCGCCCGATGTGATTGTGATCATGCGCGTTTCCGGGCCGATTTTCAGCGCTTCCATGTCTACTTCCGGGTCTTCCCAGATTTGCGGGTAAACCAGACCCTTGAACATCCAGGTGAACATTTTTTCGGCAAAGCCGTCGCCCGATTGGGCCTTTTTGATCAATTTGCCGGTGTGCTTGGTTGCGTCGGTTTTGTTTGCGTCCAGCGCGGTTGAAGAATTCATTATCGCTTCCTGTAATCTTGCTGCCGGGCGAAGAACCGCCGGCGCGTCTGACGACAGCCTTATGACTGTTAGATGACAGTTTTGCGAAAGTGGCTGTTTCGCGTTAGCCTGAATGTTGTTTGGTTATGAAAGGGTATGGATTTTGGCCGTCATGAGAATTGTTGCAGATCTGCCGGTTGGCGATGTTGAAACGACCAAAGCGTTTTATACATCGGTTTTTGGGCTGGAGTGCCAGATGGATCTGGGCTGGTTCCAAACCTTTTCAGCAGAAGCGCAAGGCCCTGTTCAATTGAGTACTGGCAAAGATGGCGGCAATGGCGCGCCTATGCCCCGCGTCTCGATCGAAGTCGACAATGTGGATGAAACACATGCCAGAGCAAGAGAGTTTGGCGCCGAGATCACCTATGCGCTAACCGACGAACCCTGGGGTGTGCGACGGTTTTTTGTAAAAGACCCCTCAGGCAATCTACTAAATGTGCTACAGCATAGCGGGTAAAAGTGGGTAATAGAGCGCTTTGCGAAAGTGGACGGGATGGGGAAGATTAGCGGGGAAGCTGGGGGGAAGCTGCCATCGAGACTTAACTTTTAATCGATAAGCAAATCGCAAATACAGACATTAATCCCACTTTTTGAGGGCCAATCTGATTATCAAAAACCGAGTTTGAAAAAAGAGAATTTCCAAATATTAAAATACAAGTGAATTTTAGATGATCTCCACCTTGGAAAAACGTGGAAAATCGTGAGAGTATATTGTAAATTTAACATAACTGTAACCGCGACTTTGAGAATTGAATATTTTACTAAGAAAGCCGAAAATTTCGGAATTATGCACTCTCCAGAAAATTTGTCACGAATGCGGAGATTTGTTCGGATTTGTTATGTTGCCTACATTAAAGCGAGCACAAAGACTAGCAAATATTGCTGTTGCAACACAAGGGGAGGAGATAGTTGGTTTCATTCATGTCTACGATCGAAAAGATTGCATACGCAAAATTCACCAATTAGCGGTGCGTGAGCCATACCGACGAAATGGAATCGCGTCCATGCTACTAAGATGGGCAACTACCTCGGCACCAAAGGACACATTGAAAATTTCTCTAAAATGTCCCGAAGATGCGGAGGCTAACTCATTTTATCTAACTTCTGGATTGGAAGCTGTAGCATTCGAAGAAGGGAAAAGACGAAGGTTGGTAGTTTGGGAACTGGGGCTAGAAAGCAATGCCAAGTGAATACACTAGGGACCTCTATAACAAGCTATGGGATAACATTAACAATAAAGACGCTCGTGTTTGGACATTCTTGTCATTTTTCGGTGCAACAATCGGATTATTCTTTAGTGCCAGAGTCTCAGACGAAATTCGTGCGTTGGGATTACCAATATTAGTTTTGCTAAATTACTGGGCCATAAATCTTGTCATAATTGCCGAATGGTGGAGCGCAAGAAACCGAGTCATGATTGGTGAAATAGAGCGCCAAGAGAAAGAACTTTATCAGTTTGTTCCTGACTACTATCGAGATCCTGCTTTCTCAAGTGATGCATCACCTATAAGCTATTTTGTTCTTATCGCGATAATGTTTGTTATCATGGTGATGTCGGTTAACTTCGTTTTGTTCTTCGAAACTGATGGAGTCGAAAAAACTTATGAAGGAATAATAGACAAAAATTTGAGTACCCTTTTTAGCGAAAATGGATATTGGATATCAAATGCACTTTCTGCGATTTATATATGGCTTGGAGGCGTAATCGTACTAAGCCGCGAAAAAACCATAGATGACTTTTTTAAACTTATCCGTCACTTTGAAAATAGAACAGAGAAACTAGCAAGCGAACCTAAAGTAACTCGACCCAGCAGTGATTGGAGTCGAAAAACGCTGAAGGACATTGCTCCAGCTTGGAAAAAGGCTCGCGCAGAGAATTCTTGGAGATGGCAGTTTTGTTTTGTAGTGCTGTTATATATGATTTTGACGGAGTTCAGAGGTTCAGAACATTTGTCTGAAGAGTGGTCGCTTAAATTTGCACTGGTCATTCCGGCTTTATTGTTGATTCTTGCTGATTGGCAATTCTCTTATAAGGAATGGCCACCAGTACGTGATGAGTTACCAAATCCCCCAAAAAATCAAGTATTCTGGTTCTCGATAATCATAATTGCAGTTTCGGGTTTTGTTGATGCTTAGGTGTGACTCACTGCTGAGAACCGCTTTGTTCCACCTAGGAGAAAATTGGTTTAAGGAAAGTGTAGGTATAGTTGCCGCAACTGCGCGGCTGGATAGTGGTGAAATTGTCTCAGAGACCAGCCGTTTCCAAGGTGCAGGTAGGGTTGTTCATGCAGAAGCGATGATCTTAGAGCGATTGAACGTGAGGGGTGGGCGTGACATTCACAAGATTGATGAATTTGCGATTACCATCAGTCCCTGCAGAAAAATCTCTCCTTCAAGAGTGGGTACTAACTGCTGCGCCCTATTGAATGACTGGCCAATTCGCAAAGTTCATGTTGGAACAATTGATGCAAAGCAAGGTCAATATTCTGATTATCAAGACTTTGAATTTGGCTTTTCTCTCACAACAGATGAGGACTTGGCTAGGAGATGCAATCTACTCCTTGGTATTTTCAGTGAGTTCGGTAGTGCAGTAAACACAGAAATGCCTCTTATCAAAAAACAGTTAGGCAAACGTTTTTGGGATAAAGTCTTTGGCTAGAGTACAAAAGTTTATGTGCTACGGGGACAAAGTTCTTAAGCAACTTTCAAAGCATAATTGGCGACCCGGTGCGCGGTATACGCACATCCATAACGCTTCCAGGTTTGATCGCCTCGGATTTCTTGATATTGATTGGAAGTCCTATTCGTTTGAAAAACATTTGACCGCAGCAAAAAAAACTAGGCCCGTATTGACGGTAGCGCGTGACGTCTTATCACTTTGTGACGTGGATTTTGTAAAAGAAGAAGTCAAACAACTTCAAAACTACTGTGAATTTGTTATCGTAGTTCCCAAAGACCCAGCCACAAGCTTGGATTTTTGGTCAGAGTTCGAGGGCAACATAATTCAGGGTTACAGTGTCCCCACAAAATACGGAGAGACTCTGGTTCCATATGAAATTTTTGATGGACCAGTTCATCTGCTTGGCGGAGGGCCAAAAACACAACGTATGCTTGGTAATTTCATGGACGTTGTAAGCTTAGACAATAACAGCATAACAATTGATGCAAGATTTGGAAAATATTTTGACGGTCAAAAATCGATTAGGCACCCTAAAAGCGGGCGCTTCTTTGAGGATTGCATAATTGCTTCGTTAGCTTCGATAAACAAGATTTGGAATAGTTATCAACCCAAAAATACCGGTGTTCTTACGGCTATAAATGCGTCGTGCCAGTCTATTGAATATGACCTGAGACCCGTAATCCCCTCCAATTTTTGATAGAGTCTGTCCGAACTAATTGGAGACAGATTTATGAGAAAGTCGCGTTTTACGGACGAGCAGATCATTGGCATGATCAAGGAACAGGAAGCTGGCAGCCCCACCACAGAAGTCTGCCGCAAGTACGGGATCAGCAGCGCATCTTTTTATAAGTACAAGGCCAAGTTTGGCGGTCTGGAAGTATCGGATGCTCGCAAGCTCAAGGCTCTTGAAGATGAGAATGCCAAGCTGAAGAAGTTGCTTGCCGAACAGATGCTGAACAATGCGGTTCTGAAAGACATCAATTCAAAAAAGTGGTGACGCCTGACGCGAAGCGTAAAGCTGTTGCACATGCCTGTGAGAAGCACGGTGTGAGTGAGCGAAGGGCGTGTTCCATTCTTTCTGTTGATCGTTCGAGCGTGCGTTACCGGTCCACTCGCCCTGATGATGCTGAGCTTCGAGAAGCCATGAAGAAGGTCGCCAGTGAGCGGAGACGTTTTGGTTATCGACGCATTCACGTCATGCTGGAGCGGCAAGGGATCGTGATGAACCAGAAGAAGTTGAGAAGGCTTTACCGCGAAGAGAAACTGCAAGTACGCAAGCGTGGTGGCAGGAAGCGGGCTCTTGGCACAAGAAAGCCTATGCTCTTGCCTTCAATCACCAATGAACGTTGGAGCCTGGACTTTGTGTCAGATGCGTTCACAGATGGTCGCCGGTTCCGTATTTTCGCTGTGGTTGATGATTATAGCCGTGAATGTCTGGCCCTTGTTGCAGATACATCTCTGTCAGGATTGCGTGTTACCCGTGAGCTAACAGAGTTGATCAGACGACGTGGCCAGCCCAAAACGATTGTCTCTGACAACGGCACCGAACTCACCAGTATGGCTGTCCTGAAATGGTGTCAGGAAACTGGTATCGAATGGCATTATATTCAACCCGGAAAGCCGATGCAGAATGGATTTGTCGAAAGCTTCAACGGCAGTTTCCGAGATGAATGCTTGAACGAAACACTGTTCACATCACTCGACGAAGCAAGATGTAAAATCAAAGAATGGAAGGACGATTACAACCAGAACAGACCACATTCATCCTTGGGCAATCTAACGCCCAATGAATATGCAAGGAAAATGATCTTGCAAAAACTGGCCGCATAACGGCATAAACAACCGATGGACTCTACTCAAAAGTGGATGGAAGTCGGGTCTCAGGTCAAATACAATGATGATGAATTTGCAAGCTAGTTCTTGGAGCTTCTTTTACTGATTTAAAAAGAAAATGGAGTAGTAAATTTGGTAATGCGAGGTCTGCTATTGGGAGCATCCAAAATAGATTCCTAACTTTCCCGAACGTCCGCAATGGGCCGGAAGCAGACCGCCCCCCAAATCTCACCGCGCCATGGCGTGATATTCGTCATTCGGCTGTTTGTCGGTTGCCGCGCTCATGCGGTTGGACATGTTAAAGAACGCCGCGACGGCAGAAATGTCCCAGATTTCGCGGTCGGTCCAGCCCGCATCGCGCAGGGCCTGCCGGTCCGGTTCGTCAATCTCTATCGGCTTGGTGGTCAGCTTCCAGGCAAAGTCCAGCATGGCGCGTTGCTTGGGTTCCAGTTCCGCCGTGCGATAATTCATCACCAATTGTTCGCCCAGGATCGGGTCGCCCGACAATTGCCGCACCGCTGCGCCATGGGCCGTGAGGCAATAATAGCAATGATTGGCGCTTGAAACGACCACGGCGATCATCTCGCGCTCCAATTTGGAGAGGCCGGACTCGCCCAGCATCAGATCGTTATACAGGGCGGTAAAGCCTTCAAACTTGGCCGAGTGGAAGGCATAGGCCTGCAGCACATTCGGCACAAAGCCCAGTTTCTCAACGCATACATCGAGGTATTTCTGCTGGCGCTCAGTAAGCGCGTCTTCGGTTTCCGGCATGTCCAGCGCGACGATCGGTTTTTTGCTCATATTGTCCTCCATTTTGTCATACAAGGTTACGGATATTGAGGTGGCTTGCAAGATGGAATCGCGTAGGATGCAGCAACAGGAGAAATGCAGATGGAAATTGTTCCGGCAAAAAAGCTGAGTGCAACAGTCTCTGGGGTATTCAAGGCGGGGGGCAAGGACTTCTTGTCAGAACCAACCGATGCGCTTGAACTGACCTATGGTGGTATCAAGGATGATTTTCATGAGGGGCTAACGCGCAAGTCCGGCGGGCGCGAACCCTGGTATCCGCGCGGTACGGAAATGAAAAACGAACGGCAGGTGTCCATTCTCAGTATTGAAGAACTGGAAGATATTCGCGTTGCCATGGGCTTGGAGAAACTTGATCCGGGCTGGATCGGAGCCAGCCTGGTGTTGGAAGGCATTCCCAATATGAGCTATCTGCCTGCGCGCACGCTGTTGTTTTTCGACGGTGGCGTGACGTTGCGCGTTGATGGTTACAACGCGCCTTGCCGGTTGGCAGGGGGAGCGATTGCCAAGGCCGTTGGCATTGAGGCTGAAGATCACACCAAGACCGACATGGCGCTCAGCTTCAAGGAAGCCGGACACATGAAACGCGGGCTCGTTGCCTGGGTGGAGCGGGAAGGTTTGATCAGGGCAGGTGAGGGGCTGACCGCTCGCATCTGGCCGCAATGGATTTATGAATAGGCAAGAAATTATAGCGCGGGCGTTTTCGCGTTTCTTGTTGTGATGGAAGCATCAACACAAGGATGCACAATCATGTCTGGAGAAAGCTGCTATTGTCGTGTTGCTGCTAAAATTGAACGATCTAGAAAATGGCAGCGAATATTCCGACCAGATTGATCAGGATCAGCAATAACAGGCTGATCAATGTGAGCAGGGTGCCATGAAAGCGTGTGAAACGGTGAAGATCGGTAAAGCCCAGTGAATAGGCGTGAAATGCACGGCCGATCACAAGACAAACCGCAGCCAGCAGGATGAACCACCAAAGTGTGCCGTGGCTTTCTGCGAAAAACAACAGCAACAAACCTATGGGACCGTACTCAACAAGATTGGCTTGCGCACGCATACGGCGCAGCAGTTTTTCATCTCCCCCGTCACCGAGGCTGACATCCGAATTCCGGCGCGCCCTGATAACCTGAATGGATACCGCCAAAAAGATTATGCCGATCAGGGTTGTTGCGATGGTCGAAAGCGGAAATATCATGTGGGCCTCAGTTGTGTTGTTTGGTTTATCCGGTTCCTGGAATCGTCAGGTCACCAGTTTGAGATGTCTATTCTTCCATTTCAAGGCGTTCGGTACATCCCCATGCTGCCAGAACCGCATTGATGTCGTCCAGAACAAAATGGCGTGCAGAATCGACGTCGTATCCGTCTGCCAGTAACGCGTCATAGTCGGTATGGGCATGGCGCGCACGGGTGGTGACTGCTTGCCATGCAGCAATAGACGGGGGAAGGTGGCGCAGATGCCCTGCAATTGCTGTTTCCTGCATGGCCAGAAAATCCTCCATTGAGGCCATGGGCACAAGGACGCGCAGGCGTTTGGCAATCTCTTTCTGGCGGGATGTGGATTTCATGAGGACCTGGGGTCTGACTCTTTCGCAGTGTTATGCTCAGGCCTAGTGGAGGAACGGATTCGTGGCAAGAACTTCCAAAGATTTTGTTCACCGCCCTCCTGACCGGATCAGTGTTTGTGGATTGCGCGCCACAGCTTCATCATCGTCACTTGCCCCAACCGCAAGACTCCATATAAGTATATGCTTATACTTTTCCGAACCAGGACCTCATTTGCTGGAAAGAACACCCCTTTCGCTGGAACAGACTGTTGAACTGCTGAAAGCCGCAGGCGAACCCACCCGTTTGCGCCTGCTTCATCTTCTTCAGCAGAGCGATCTGACGGTTTCAGATCTGGTTGACATTCTGGGCCAGTCGCAACCGCGCATCTCCCGCCATTTGAAACTGCTGACAGAGGCAGGGTTGTTGGAGCGGTATCAGGAAGGGGCATGGGCATATTTTCGCCTCACCGACCAGGGATTGGGTTCGGGCATTGTCAATTCAATTGTCGAGCAAGTTGACCCGACCGACGGACAGATTGTCCGCGACAATGAACATATGGAGAAAGTGCGCAGGCGAATTGCTGAACAAGCAGCAGAGTATTTTTCGCAGAACGCCTCACAATGGCATGAAATGCGGTCTTTGCATGTAGACGAAACACGGGTTGAAGAGGCAATGCGCGAAATTGTCGGTCCGGAACCATTTGAGGCAATGCTGGACCTTGGTACAGGTACAGGGCGGATGTTGGAACTGTTCTCCGACCATTATGAGCGCGCCGTTGGCATTGATACCAGCCGGGACATGTTGGCAGTTGCCCGCACAAGGCTGAACGATGCCAATCTTGCCAGGGTGCAAACCCGTCAGGGCGACATGTATCATCTGCCGATTTCGAAACAGAGTTTTGATCTGGTTACCATCCATCAGGTTTTGCATTTTCTGGATGATCCCAGAGCTGCGATTGACGAGGCTGCCAAGTTTGTGCGCGAAGGCGGCAGGTTGCTGATTGTTGATTTCGCACCGCACCATTTGGATTTCCTGCAACGGGAGCATGCCCATCGCTGGCTAGGGTTTGACGATGGGCAAATCAGGGACTGGTTTGTTGAAGTGGGGCTGGCACCAGTCAACTCCCGTTTGCTGGAACCGACCAGCAAAAGTGATAATGAACAAGAACTTCTTACTGTCAGCCTCTGGCTTGCAGAAAAGCCTGCCTGACCAAAAGCAAAAAACAAATCGGGCTGTTTAGCCCATTGTGCCGACAATGACGGCGGAAACGAATACAAATACCGCAAGCGTCAGCAGCCAATTGGCTTTACGTACAAATACGTCCATGACGACCTCCTTCATTTGGTCCCCAGCTTCTACTAAAGTTTATGCCTGATTTTCGATCCGACAAGGCTTTTTTTCATACCCATACCATGAGAGTGTGAATGACCTGCTGTAACAATTTGAAATATGTGGTGTATTTCTGAATGAAAAATTGTGGAATATTTTTCCAGATTACAAATCGATCTGGAATTATTTACTAAGATCGCGCGATTTTAACCCCCTTGCTCAGTCTTCCATCGATCAGGATTAGCCCACCCAAGATCATGATGGCACCCATGATCGTTGAAATATCCAGTCTCTCGCCAAGGAAAACTCCGCCAAGCAGTATTGCGCTCACCGGAACCAAGAAGGTGACCAGCGATACAGTGGTTGCGCCAGCGCTGGAGAGAATCTTGAAATACAGCACATAGGCGAGTGCTGTGCACAAAAGGGCGAGCGCCAGCATCGAGGCCCACAGTTCGGCCGACTGTGCTGTCATGCCACCGAATCCCCCCTCAAGAAGCCAGACCAATGGTAGCATGATCATGCTTGATGCGGTCAGTTGTCCGGTAGAAATGCTGACCGGATCGGTTCCGGCGAAGCGTTTTCCGTAAACCGCCGCGCAGCCATAAGATATGGTTGCTCCCAGCACCGCAATTTGTGCCCAAGCCGAAGCTTCCAGCCCTGACAGAAAGTCGGAACCAACCAGAACGGCGACCCCGCCAAATCCAAGGGCAATTCCGAGCAGTTTTGAGCCGGAGATTTTTTCATCGCTGGTGGCAAGATGGGCGATCAACAAGGTCCAGACTGGCGTCATTGCATTTACCACCGATGCAAGACCGGACCCGATTTCGCGTTGACCGATCAGAATTAGCGAGAAGGGAATAACGTTGTTCAAAATACCCATTATGAGCAATTGCGGCGCCAGTTTCGCAATGGCCAAAATATATCGACGCGAAACGAGAAGGAAACACCAAAGTCCCGCTGCGGCAATGGAAACGCGCAGGAATGCGACCGCAAAAGGCGGCCATTCGAGCATCAGGATACGACCGAAAAGAAAGGAGCTGCCCCATATTATCGACAGCAGAACGAGCAGTGCCCAATCGGTCGTGGTCGCAGTGGGTTGGTTGTGTTGTGTCATGTGGTCGAATTATCAACTGAAACCGGTGCGCGCCACCCGAAACCTGCAGTTGCTGATGACATGATGCTCGCAACTGTCTTGGCTCCTGTGCGTTTACTGTTCGCCGTGTCTTTTCGTGGCCACTACTGCACGGCAAACTCATGTAACGGGTCGCGCTGGTGCGTTGATCCGGTCCATGATTTCTGACAATCTTGTCCAGTGCTGCAACGTTGAAGGCAGTACCAGTGCTGCAGCTACAAATTCCCAGGAATAGCTGACAATCGAAAAAATCGATCCCGCTGTAATGGAGAGTTCGGTTGTCGCAAACCAGATGTTGAACAGAATCAGCGTCAGCAGAACTACGAAGATCATTCCGTAAAGCACGGCCTCTGTGTCGGACAGGTTGATTTCGGTTCGGCGCAGTTTCTTGAAATGCAAACTGATCGTCTCGGGAAGTCCGGAACCTATCGCATCTACCTGTTTTTCAGTTCGATGGTTCAGTCTGCTGTTTAGCCGGTAGAACCGGTGGTGAAAGAGCAGATAGATGACAATAATGAGTCCAGTTGCTGCCATTGCCGTAACTGACAAGGTTGGGTGAAACCAATAAAGAACAATCAGTGAAACGGTCAGTTGCACAACCGAATCCAACAGTTCCGGCAATTGCTCTTCAAGAAAATCGACCAATTCGCGCCCCATGCCAACCCGTGCATTGGTTGACGATACGCTTTCCACGTTTTCGGGATCGGCAAGTTGCACGGACAGTTCGGCCCGCAGGGTTCCGTAGATACGTGTGTCATAGATGCGCCGCCCGACACCCAACACAACCAACGTACCGAGCAAGCCGCCGAGTTGGAACAGTGTGCCAGTTTCTCCTTGCAACAAACCGTCAATAGCAAAGCCCGTGAACAGTGGCACAAGTGCCATAAGGCATGTTTCCATCAGGGTTAGCAGCCAGGTTGTGCCTACGCCGACCGGTTTGAGCCGGACAAGGTTGGAGATTGTCAGTTTTGGCGCCTGCATCGTCATTCAACCCTGGTCTTTTTTCGGCGACCAACCCGGACCTGCGAACAGGCGCATGAATACCTCGCGGGAAGACTTTGCCGACTTCAGGTCACGCCAAAGCGCCGGGATTTCGGAAAACCATACATCAGTGGGATTCTGGCTGTCGAAATCAGTTGTCAGGCCGTAGTTTGGTGTTTCTTCTTCCTTCTGAAAGGTGCCAAACAGACGGTCCCAGACTATCAACATTCCTGCATAGTTCTTGTCGAGATATTTACGATCAGAACCATGATGAACACGATGGTGCGACGGAGTGTTCATGATCCACTCAACCGGACCCAGCTTGCCGATGGTCTCGGTGTGTAACCAGGTTTGATAGGCCAGAACCGAAAGCGAACCGAAGAACACAAGTTCCGGTGGAAAACCGGCCAGAACCATGGGGATATGTAATATGAGGGGCCAAATGCTTTCCAGTGGACCGAACCTGATAGCGGTAATGATGTTGTAATCGCGCGAAGAATGATGCACTGCGTGCTGCGTCCATAGCAAGCGCACCTGATGGGCAATGCGATGTTCCCAATAGTAGAAGAAATCCGCGACCAGTATCGTCAGCGCGACTGTCCACCAGTTGATGGGCATGGTCCACGAAACAAAAGTGTCCGAGATGATGTAGTAGATGCCATAGGCGCCGGTCATGATAAAAACTTCAACCAGAAGGTAGGGTATCTGCGTAGAAGCACTGGCAACCATTTCCAGCACCTTCTTTGATTTCAGCGTTCCCTTGAACCAGGATTCGGCGATTTCGATAAGAAAGATGACCGCCGCGATGATGAAGAAGACATCATCTATCTGGGTGCCAAGGTTTTCTATTGTTTCAGCTTTCATTCTATTTCGCTTTCAATCCTTGTTCCAGGGTTCGCCAAGCGAGTTCGCTCGCCTGTTTGGGGGTGCATTCGCCGTCGCGAACCATAACCCAGGCGCTGTAGATGAGGCCCTGATAGGTTTCGATGATCCAGCTTGTCGGGATGGCCGGGTCAAATGTCCCTTCTTGCTTTGCCGCCTCAATTGATTCACGCAGTTCCACCATGTCTTTTTCGTGCGCGGTGCTTACTTCGTCACTTATTTCGACATGCTGGTGGATCAAAAACCACTGACGGGTGGCAAGCGGGATCATTGCCGACATGGCAAGCCGAAGGCCCTGGGTGTGAGACAAGGCATGTTTGACTGCTGTTTCAACCGCTTCGTCCAGTTCCCGCGTTGCGGTTTGCGCAAGCGCTTTCATGAGGGCATCGCGGGAGCTGAAATGCCTGTGCAGCGTTGCCCTGCCGACTCCGGCAAGTTTGGCGATTTCCTCAAGTGTGCTGGCGGGCCGTTGGTTCAACAATTGAAAACCTGCTTCGATTATCGCATCGCGGGTATCGGGTCTAATTTTTGTCATGAGACATATATGTCTCATTTGAGATGAGATTCAATAGCCGTCGAACGGTTTTTTTGGCTAGAGATACTGCATTCATCTGGTGGGCAATGCTGCCCAACCGCGCGCGCGCCAAGGCAGGATTGTATTCGAATAACCCTTTGGTAACCACATTCCCCCACACTTTGAGCAAATGGGCCGGTTGCCCGCTTTCCGAAACCCGGGGGTTTTATGTATCGAGTTCTCCTCAAGCCGCTCTTGGGCGCGGCATCACTCATGGCGTATTGCCTGCCATCCCAGGCCATTGAAGTTTACATGTTTCGCGGGGCAGGGGATTTTTCCTTTGTTCAGAACGACCTGCATTTTTCGCGCGGGCTGACACAAATGGCGGATGCGTTGAATGCAGAAGGGATTTTTGCCGAAGTGCGCGGATTTAGTCGGGTAGACAATGCCCTCAATACGATCCGTTCGCGCAAACCTTCGTCGATAGCTTTTGTCGGGCACTCCATGGGAGCGCTTGCGTCGATGGCCATTGCCAAGACGCTCAAGAGCGAAGGCTACAACATTGAATACATGGCGCTGATCGACATTCCCGGACCGGTTGGAGTGGCGGGAGACAATGTCAAAAAGGTTGAGAACTATTTTTCCATCAACCCGGTTTACGGCAAATTGACCAATGTCTCGACCCACCCGGATGCAAAGAACATTCATGTCGGCGGTTATATGCATAACCGCATGGATGACAGTCCGGAAGTTCAGCAAGGAATTTTGCGTGCCATCCGTACAATTCACAGAAGTGAAGGAGCGGTTCAGTATGCGCAGCAGACCCCTGCTCAACAGCTGGACATGACCACAACGGCAAGTTTGCCGGAGACGCAACCGGTACGTGTTGAGCCTGAAGCCTGGCGGGCGCAGCTTGTCGAGAGCAACCCTTATCCGGCGGCGAAGACTGAAAGCCTCGCTCAACCCTTTCTGTTGCCAAGCGTTCGCCCACACGGGCAAATGGCACCTACGGCGATCCGGTCAACCGTGCAGACCAAGGTGACAAACGAACTGCAATCGCAGACCGGCACGGTTCTTTCCGGTGTCGTTGACAGGGGCCGATCATTGATCGGTTCGGCTGGGAGCTTTCTCCAGCGTCTTCAAAGCCGCCGTGAGGCTAATGCAGACCGTTTCGGGCCGGATGGTAATTAGCCCGTCTTACCCTGAAACTTGAACTGCAGCGCCAGGTCATGCACACTTACCGCATTGGGGCAATTGATACCAAATGCGGGGGATAAGGTGATGAAACAGGCGGGAAAAAGAATCCTGATAGGTGTCTTGGCCTTGGTTGGCGCAGCATTTGTAGCCGAGGCGAACGCAACGTGCATCTATTCAGGCGATGTGGTTGTAAGACCCGGCGAGATCTGCAGAATATCGGCACGACGGCACAATCTGAAAAGCC
This sequence comes from Rhizobiaceae bacterium, assembly GCA_965230715.1. GTDB lineage: Bacteria > Pseudomonadota > Alphaproteobacteria > Rhizobiales > Rhizobiaceae > JAALLB01. The sequence continues at coordinate 1,259,276 of CBDDLK010000001.1, forward strand.
TGACCATAGAGTCGGAGGGCTTGTTACAAGTGCGATCGCGCCAGCGGCAATGGTTGATACTGAATGTCGAGGGGGATGTGCGTATTGATGGCAGAATTTCCTACACTCAAATGCGGGCGACTAACGGTCCAGTTGATGCAGTTGCCCCGGACGGAACACAACTCAGTTTTGAGCATCCCCAACAGGCTTACGGCGGTTATGGCGGGCGAGCACTGAATTGCAAATCACAACCCGGTGGCGCAGGAGCGGCCGGAACAACCGAATATGGTGGCGGCGGAGGTGGTGGGGCGACCGCCACCAAACTCCCGCCTGCTGCACCGGGTGACAATGCCAGTCAATGGCGGGGCGGAAACCGTTACATTCGTGGTGGCGATGGTGGTCGTCGCCGTGACACAGGCAATGGCGGACTTGTCTACATTTTTGCCGGTGGTCAGCTTTCGTCGGATGGAGGTGTTATCGATGTTTCGGGCAGCACGGGAGCCAATGGGCATCAGGGTGCAAACGGGCGCAAGGCGCGTACTTGCAGCCAGTCACCAGCAGGTGGCGGCGGTGGCGGTCCCGGCGGGGATGGTGGTTATGTGATGATCAGCGCTGCAGAGATCCTAACCGAACCTGACGTGGCCGCGAATGCAGGGCCGGGCGGCCGCGGTGGTGATGGTGGCCAATATATGGGAAACAACCCCCATGTACGGGCTGAAAAAGGTCAGGATGGCGGCTGGGGAGACGCCGGATATGCCGACATGATCGAGAGGTAACCGTTGGATCGGTTCCGTCAGGTCTTGCCAAAACCGCCAGCAGCGGGCGTGTTGAGGATCACCGCTTCTCCAGCCTTAACCTGTGTTTGGTCGCAATGACCCAGGGTTTCCAACTCGCCGGACATCCGGCGGATCAGGGTCGAACCACATTCACCGTCGCCACCGCCATCCAGCCCCCTTGGAGCTATTTTGCGGGATGAAGACAAAATGGCACAGGTCATGTTCTCCTGAAACCGCAATGTACGGCTTACAGCATCCCCACCGGGAAACTTGCCATCGCCGCCCGAACCTCGCCGGATGCGGAACTCTTCCACGACGACCGGATAACGCATTTCCAGAATTTCAGGATCGGTAAGCCGGGTATTGGTCATGTGAACATGTACAGCGCTAGCGCCCGCAAAACCGTCGCCGGAATTGGTTTGCCCGGCAGGGGCACCCCCACACATGGTTTCGTAGTTTTGATAGCGTTCATTGCCATATGTCAGATTGTTCATGGTTCCCGGTGCGTTGGCAAAGGCTCCAAGCGCCATCAAAAGGCAGTTGGTAACGTGCTGACTGGTCTCTGTGTTGCCTGCGATCACCGCAGCAGGGTATTGCGGCTTGAGCATACAACCATCGGGAATGATAATATTGATCGGTTTCAGGCAACCGGCGTTCATGGGGATGTCTGCCTCAACCATGATCCGGAAAACGTATAATACGGCGGCACGGCACACGGGTTCGGGTGCGTTGAAGTTGTTTTTTGCAATGGGCGAGGTGCCGGTGAAATCCACCGTCGCTTCTCTCTTTTCATGATCGACCGAAATCTTGACGCTGATCTGTTGACCATTGTCAGTGTGGTAGGTGTATTGGCAATCAGAGAGCCGATCCACGACACGGCGCACGCTCTCTTCGGCATTGTCCTGAACGTGTTTCATATAGGCCTGAACGACAGGCAGAGAGAAGTGATTTACCATTTTCCGCAGTTCGGCAACGCCCTTCTCATTTGATGCAATTTGCGCGCGGATGTCGGCCATGTTCTGGTCCGGGTTTCGGGCAGGCCAGGGGTGATCGGTGAGGATCTCCCGCATCCCTTCTTCGTCGATCACACCGCGTTTGACGAGTTTGAAATTGTCGATCAAAACCCCTTCTTCGTCTACATGGGTGGCAAGCGGTGTCGCGCTACCCGGCGCCATTCCACCTACATCAGCGTGATGTCCGCGCGAGGCGGTATAGAACAGGATGTTTGTTTCCGTTTCGTCGTAAACCGGGGTTACCACTGTGATGTCCGGCAAATGGGTGCCGCCATTGTAGGGTGCATTGAGTATGAACACATCGCCCGGTTCAATGTTTCCCTTGTTGTTTTCGATAACACTTTCAACTGAACGGTCCATCGACCCCAAATGCACCGGCATGTGGGGCGCGTTGGCAACGAGCGACCCGTCAGCGGCGAAAACCGCACAGGAAAAGTCCAGCCGCTCCTTCATGTTGACCGAATAGGAAGTGTTTTGCAGGGTCACGCCCATCTGTTCGGCAATTGACATGAACAGATTGTTGAATACTTCCAGCATGACCGGATCGGCGGTTGTTCCGATAGCGGCAATTCGTTCCTTGGTCTTTGTGCGTTTCAAAACGATGTGATTCAGCGGGTTAATCTCAACTTTCCAATCCGGTTCAACAACAATGGTTTGGTGCGGCTCAATAATAAGCGCAGGTCCTGTCACCCGATTGCCGGGTTTCAAATTGTCGCGAAAATAGATGCCTGCGTCGTGCCATGTACCTTGTGAGAAAAACCGGGTGGATTGGTCAGGTTCAAGGTCATTGGCCGCAAGTGATGCGGGAGTTTCCGGCAGTTGTGATCCGCCACCGATGGATTCCACCTCAACCGCCTCTACGATCAGGGCCTTGTTTTCAAATACAAAACCGAATTGTTTGAGGTGGTTTGCTTCGAAGGCGGAAGTCATGGCTGTCACGCTGTCAAAATCCACAGGCAAGGCCAGATCTGTTCCCTCATAGCGAATATGGATACGGGTTTGACTTGCAATTTCGCCTGATGCTACCTGTTGGGCCTGCAATTCACTTTCTGTTTCGCGGGTCAGTTCTTTCTCCAACGCGTGCATCGTCGAAGCCAGCTCATCGCTCAACTCGCGGATCAACGCTTTTGAACGCGATGCACGGATTTGCGCCAATCCCATGCCATAGGCCGAAAGAATACCTGAAAACGGATGAACCAGAACGGTTTGCATCCCGAGGGCATCTGCAACCGCGCAAGCATGTTGACCACCAGCCCCGCCAAAGCAGTTGAGGGCATACCCGGTTACATCATAGCCGCGTTGTACCGAAATTTTCTTGATCGCGTTGGCCATGTTCTCGACAGCGATTTTCAGAAAGCCGTCGGCAATCTCTTCGGGGTTCAAACCGACTTCACCTGACAGTTGGGCAAATTTGTCGGCAACCACCTCGGTGTCCAGGGGCTTGTTGCGTTCCGGTCCGAAAATTGCGGGAAAGAATTCGGGTTGAAGCTTGCCAACCATGACGTTGGCATCGGTGACTGCAAGTGGTCCGCCGCGCCTGTAACATGCCGGGCCCGGGTTCGCGCCTGCTGAATCCGGTCCTGCCTGGAACCTGCCATCTGCGAAATGCAGAATTGAACCGCCACCGGCTGCTACCGTGTGAATGCTCATCATGGGTGCACGGATGCGCACACCTGCCACTTCCGTTTCGAAGGTACGCTCCAGCGTGCCGTCAAAATGGGAAACGTCGGTCGAAGTGCCTCCCATGTCGAAGCCGATCATTTTTCCAAACCCGGCAAGCTTGGATGTTTCAACTGCTCCAACCACGCCACCGGCAGGACCGGACAGGATGGCATCTTTTCCCTGAAACAATTCTGCCGATGTCAGGCCGCCGGATGACATCATGAACATCAGGCGCGGACCTTCGCCCAACTCGCCCGACACCTGGTCAACATAGCGTTTGAGAATAGGCGACAAATAGGCATCCACAATTGTGGTGTCGCCACGCCCGATCAGCTTGACCAACGGGGTAAGCTCGTGGCTGACGGAAACCTGTTCGAACCCCATGGAACGAACCAGGGTTGCCACTTGCTGCTCGTGGGCAGGATAGTTCCAGGAATGGATGAACGCAATGGCGATGGAATGTATGCCGTCGTTCTTCAACTTTGCCAGCTGAGGCTTCAACTCGTCGAGTACAGGAACATGCTCAACTGTGCCGTCGGCAAGTACACGTTCTTTGACCTCGATGACCTGATCATACAACAGTTCGGGCTTGATGATTTCCTTGGAAAAAATGTCCGGCCGCGCCTGATAGCCGATCTCCAGCATATCGCCGAAGCCTTTGGTAATCAGCAGTGCGGTGCGGTCGCCCTTGCGCTCAAGCAGTGCGTTGGTTGCAACAGTGGTTCCCATCTTGACGTTTCCGACGAGGTCACTGGGCACTTTGTCGGAGACATCCAGTCCCAGGATTTCCTTGATGCCCTGGATTGCTGCATCGCGATAAACTTCGGGGTTTTCAGAAAGCAGTTTGTGGGGATGGAGCGAACCATCGGGCGCAAAACCGACAATGTCTGTAAAGGTTCCACCACGATCTATCCAGAAATCCCATTTTTTCAACTTAAAGCTCCCAAGTCCGGTCATGGCGGTAAAATGAACCTGCTACAGGCGGTATTCGTACTAGCAATCCTGAATTTGTAAACCGCATTTTCAGCAACGTTCAGTTAACCGTGGCCCTATAGAATTGTTGACACCACGGAAAAACTGATACGGGACGACATGGAACAGCATTCGCAATCACCTGCTGCAGGTGACATTGTTGGTTTGGAGCAGGTTGCTGACAACTCCTTTAAAGCACCGGATGCGGAATCGGTGAAGGAAGAAATGGAACGCGAGTTTTCAAGACCGCGGGCCAGAGGCTTTGTCATCCATTGCGATGGTGAACATGCAACAATTTTTTCTGAAGTGAAGGATGCCGAGACAAACTTTGAAAATTATTGGTGTGTCGGGCAGTTGATCACCATCAAGGTTGGTTTGAACCGGGTTGTGGGTTTGTGCTGCGCTGTCGACGTGCCAAAGGCAAGTTGGGCTCATGAGGGAGGCAATGCGCTCCATATTACCGTCGAGTTGGTGGGCGAAATCTACCACAATCATGCATCCTCGGGTGATGACCGATTTACAAGCGGTATCACCAACTACCCGCCCATGGGAAGCGTTGCCCACCGGATCAGGGCCGAAGATCTGGAAATCATCTATCGCAAGGAAGGTGAAGCAAGCGTATCGGTCGGCAACCTGACACAGGACGAAACCGTTTCGGCAAAAATTGACGTGGACAAGCTGCTTTCCCGGCATTTTGCTGTTGTTGGTACGACCGGGGTGGGCAAGTCGAGCGCCGTCACCCTGTTATTGCGCAAAGTGATTAAAACGCGATCTGACGTGCGTGTTTTGATGCTTGATCCGCACAATGAATTTGCAAATGCCTTTCCATCGGATTCCGTGGTCGTTGACCCCAGCAATCTGCTGCTTCCATTCTGGCTGTTTAAACTGGACGAGATTTGCGAAGTGGTGTTTCGGGGACAAACCGGGTTTGAAAACGAGGCAGAACTGCTGCGTGACCTTATCCCACTTGCCAAGGAACGCTACAAGCAGGAAACCAGTGGCGAAAAACCAAGCAGTCTTGCACGCCGTTCGGCAGCGCATGGCTATACTGCCGATGCACCGGTTCCCTACCGCATGGCTGATCTGCTGGACATTATTTCCGAACGATTGGGTTTGCTGGACGGCAAGGTCGAAAAACCGTTCCTGAAATCACTTCAGTACAGGCTTGAGAGCATCATCGCCGATCCACGGTTCAAGTTCATGTTTGACCAAGCCATCGGTGGTGATGTCATGGAGGAGGTAATTGCACAGATTTTCCGGGTGCCGTCCAATGGCAAACCGATTTGTGTGCTTGAGATGTCCGGTCTGCCGTCCGAAGTGGTGGATTCGGTTGTCTCTGTGCTTTGCAGAATGGCATTTGAGCTTGCAATGACCAGTGATGGCGCAATCCAGACCCTGGTTGTGTGTGAAGAGGCGCACCGGTACATACCAGCCGACCGGACTGCCGGGTTCTGGCCGACGCGCCAGTCGATCGCCCGCATTGCCAAGGAAGGCAGGAAGTATGGCGTTTATCTTTCGATTATTTCCCAAAGGCCCGGTGAACTTGATCCAACCATTTTGTCCCAGTGCAACACCGTGTTTGCAATGCGACTCGGCAACGACAAGGACCAGGAGATCATTCGCGGTGCTGTCACCAATGGGGCCAAGAGCACGATCGGGTTTTTGTCATCCATTGCCAACCGGGAATGCATTGCATTCGGTGAAGCGATCCACACACCCATGCGTATGACGTTTGAAACCATCGCGGCTGAAGATTTGCCCGGGGCCCGCATTTACAAGCAGCAAGAGGCTGTCCGTGAGGGCAAGAAAATCCCGCTCTCAGCGATTGTGCGTAAAATGCGTCTGGAGGACCGACGTCATCCGAGCGACGAGTTTGAAGAAACGATGTCACGCCAGTTTTTGGCCAAGATACCGGATGTTGTTACATCCAAGCCTTCGCCGGGTGATGATATCAACGACATTCTCAATGCGGTCTATCCGACCGGCAAGAGTGCCGAACCGGAGCCGATCCAAAGAGAAAACCCGCCGTCCCTTTCACCAGACGGTCAAGCATCTGCCAGTCAGTATTTGGAAGCTGATGAATTAAAGGGTTTTGATTCCGGGCAATTCGGGACATCTGTTGTTACCGGAACGTCGGGTACGAATGCATTTGTCGATCCTGACAAGGCATCGAAAGATGATCCACACGATGGGTCGCCCTTCCAGCCAACCCCTGGCGTTCAGCAACCGCAGCATGGTTCAGCCCTGAAGCCAAGTTTGTCTGGCAAAGATCTTCTGAAGACGTTCCGGTCGGGCTAATCGGCGCTTTTCGAAAAATTTGACAAACCCTTTGGAACTGTTCCCTTTTTGCCCGTTAGAGGCTAATAAGATGGCTCATTCAAGGGGTGCAAATGTCGGTCTGGTCTCAGCTTGGTGATTTTCTCTCCGGTGTCATGGCAGACACTGTCGCCAATGTTATTGAAGCGGTTAGAACAACGTTCGAGGGAGACCCTGAAACCAGGAAACGGGTAGGGTTCTCCGTGGCGATGATTGCGCTTTCGGCAAAAATTGCCAAAGCGGACGGCTTCGTGTCGGACGAGGAAGTCGCCGCATTTCAAGAAATTTTCGAGATACCCGAGAACGAGTTCAAGAACGTATCGAGACTTTTCAACATGGCACGTCAGGATGTTGCCGGTTACGAGTTCTACGCACGCCGGGTCAAATCACTGTTTCCTGAAGACGAGGCAATCTTGCACGATGTGCTTGACGGGTTGTTCCACATCGCCAAGGCAGACGGAGTTTTCCATGAAAAAGAGAAGGAATTTCTCGATACCGTCGCGGCTATCTTCGCGATAGAGGGCAAACAGTATGAACGCATCAAACTGCGTCACCTGGAGCCGGAAAATGGCAATCCGTACGTCCTTCTGGAAGCATCGGCAGACTGGCCGGATGACAGGCTGAAAAAACACCATCGCAAGCTGGTTCGAGACAACCATCCCGACACTCTTGTTGCGCGGGGTGTGCCTGCCGAATTCATTGCGATAGCAAACCATCGGCTTGCTGAAATCAATGCGGCCTGGGAAAGCATCAGGCTGGAGCGCGGCCTTTGAAACTGCGCGCAGACACAACATGCCCATGTTCGGTTTTTCCGGCACCAAACTTTGAGTCCAGACCGGACAAGTTGCCCATCGACATGCTGGTGCTGCACTATACGGGAATGGAAAGCGCCAGCGCTGCGATTGACTGGCTGACAAGAACCGAAAGCCGCGTGTCGTGCCATTATGTTGTCGATGAAGAGGGCAAAATCTATCAGCTTGTTGCAGAAGCCAAACGCGCCTGGCACGCAGGCGTTTCAAGCTGGAACATGGAAGCTGATATAAACTCGCGCTCCATCGGGATTGAAATTGTCAACCCGGGGCATCTGCATGGCTATCCGGATTTTCCCGATGTGCAGATTGAAGCAGTGATTGCGCTGTCAAAAGATATTGTGGCAAGGCACAATATTGAACCGCGCAATGTAGTTGGTCACAGTGACATTGCTCCGGGTCGGAAAATTGATCCCGGTGAGAAGTTTCCCTGGCGCAAACTGCATGAAGCCGGTGTCGGTCACATGGTGGAGGAAGTGGAGGCGAAGGGGGTTGAAATGCGCCCAGGGCAAAAAGGTGCCAGAATCGGCGAATTTCAGGCACGTTTGGCGCTTTATGGCTATGGTCTGCAAGTTGATGGGGTTTATGACCGGAAGACCCGTGATTGTGTCTGGTCGTTTCAGGCCCATTTCCGCCAATCACAAGTTGATGGCATTGCTGATGCAGGCACCAGGGCAACGCTGGAAGCTCTGTTGGCGCTAGGGCCGGAAACTGAAAACCCTTAAACCAGCCTGTTTTCCAGAAACCGGTCGATGGCGCGGGTTACGCCTGCGCGCTCGCGCCCGATCTTGCGGTTGATCGAGAAATGGTTGTAGCCGCGTTTGCCATCGAAACGTTCGACGCTGACACCATCGCGTTCAAGGGCGTCGGCGAACCGGATTGAAATCTTGTCGCGGCCGCTTCCACCCGACCAAACAACCAGAGCGGGAGGCTGTTCTTTCAAAGCGGTGTACGAGATCGGCGACCAGGCTGTCCACATGCGGCGGTCACGGAAGGCCGGGGCATAAAGCGATGGCAGGCTGCCGCCGCTGGTATGGGCAAGAAAGGGCAGGTCATAAGCTCGTGTATCAACGCAGACCAGTGCCTTGACCTGGTCAGTTGCGCCAGCAAGCGTTGCCAGCGACGACAAATGGCATCCTGCGGAATGACCTATCAACCCGATGCGATTGGCATCGGCACCAAACCGGGTGGCATTCCGGTGCACCCAGTTTACGGCCTCACCGATTTGCGTGGCCTGTGTTTGGGCATCTGCCTTGGGCAGCAGCGTGTAGCTGACCGAAACGAAGTGATAGCCGTTGGCGGTAAAATGTTCGGGTTTTGAATGAACCTGACCGCGATTGCCAAGCGCCCAGGCACCGCCATGAACGAAAACCACAATGGGTGCGTTGCGCACATTGCCTTTGGCCGGATACCAGTCGAGGTGGTTAGTTCCGTATTTGAAGACTTGTTTGCTCTTGGCAAGGGCAGGCGAAGCATTGCCGAGAACCGGAAGCGATGCTGCCGATCCCAAAAGTGTCGCAAATTCGCGCCGTGTCAGTTTCATGCCAATTGTGCCCAAAAGTCAGTTACACGATTTTCGCCCAATCAGATTAAGGGATGATTAAGTCTAATGCATGGCATATAACAGGTCCAGCCAGTCGGCCGGGTGATTGCTGCTGCAGGGTCTGAAAAGACGCAGTGGAGGAAAGTCCGGGCTCCATGGAAACACGATGCCGGGTAACACCCGGCTGGGGCGACCCAAGGGAAAGTGCCACAGAAAGCAAACCGCCCCGCTTGCGGGGTAAGGGTGAAAGGGTGGGGTAAGAGCCCACCGCAAGCCCGGTAACGGGATTGGCAAGGTAAACCCCATCGGGAGCAAGACCGAATAGGGACAGTGCGGCTTCGGCCGGAGCGGTTTCCAGCTTTACTGTCCGGGTTGGTTGCGTTGAGGTGGCGGGCAACCGTCATCCCAGATGAATGATCACCACGCCCGCAAGGGCCATACAGAACCCGGCTTACAGGCCGACTGGCTGAGTTTCTCTGTTTGTTTGGGCCGTTCAAAACAATCCGATTTGTTCAATGGCCGCTTAACATTTGTGCTGCATAATGGGTGCACAAATTTTGTGGAGATTTGTTGATGGACAGAAAAACCGGCGGCGCATATTCCCTGCGTCGTTTAATCCTTGTTTTGCTTTTGTTTGCTTTGTTGCCTGCGCTGGCGTCATGCGGGGCCCGTCGCTATTATTGGAAGCAAAAACTCACAGTGGTGGTGGAAACACCTGATGGTGACAAAAGCGGCAGTTCGGTCAGCAGTGTTTACCTGAATGTTGGCGGTTGGCGCCCGCTATCCCAAAGCGCCATGAATGTGCAATTCAAGGGAGAGGCCATTGCTGTGGAACTGGCGCCCGGCAAGTATGTGTTTGTGCTGCTGGAGGGTATGCGTGGGATTGCAACTCAAGTTTATGGCGAAACGTTTTTTAAAAAAGAAGACGTTAACTTAAAAAGAGTGCAACGCTCTCCTTCAAAAGAACCGCTATGGGCGTTTTTGGAGTCGCCCCAACCGGCCAAGCGGGTGCGCCCGAAATTTTATCCGCGAATGGTGACATTCCAGGACATCAACAAGCCTGCAAGCGTGCGCCTGGTAGACCCGTATAATCTGTCTGCCAGCTTTGGCCCGGGGTATCGCATCAAATCGATGACGATTGAAATCACCGATGAGCCAGTGACCAGGGGCCAAATCAACAAGGTGTTGGGGTGGTTGAGTGAATATCCTGAGCCAGGCCTATGCAAACCGACTGGACGGGGCAACAACATTCCTTTCTGCAGAAGTGTTAAGCACGGTTCATTTACAAGGAGATAATTGTGGGAATTTCTAAAGAACTGTTTCTGTCCATTCTTTCAATGGATGCTTACAATCGGGGATATGATGCGGGAGCCGTCGCATGAGCCTCTCCCTGCGTCGTTTATTCCCTGTTTCGCTTATGCTGTTTTGCGCGGTTGGCTTGTCAGCCTGTTTCGGCCGTTATTCCTGGCATCAGAAGCTTACGGTCACGGTGATGACGCCCTCCGGTCTGGTCAGCGCATCGGCGGTCACGGCCGTTAGATGGTGGGACAGTTTCAAATTGGGCGGCCTGGTGGGTGGCGCGAGCAAGCATTTCTGGCTTAAGGGAGAAGCTGTGGCGGTTGACCTGGGTCAGGGTCGCTATCTGTTTGCCCTTTTAAGGCCAGGTCCCTCGGCTGGCGGCGAAACGATTGCCGATCTGGCAACACAGGTTGTGACCGGAAAGCCCAACCGTCAGTGGTCGACAGCAGCCTTCGAGGCGGTTCACGATTTGCCGCGTCCGGCTGTTGTGCCGCCTCTGCTTTACCCGCTGCTGGTGACGTTTGACGACATCAACGACCCTGCGAGTGTGAAGAAGGTCGACCCTTATGATCCGGACACCGCGTTGGGCTGTGAAAAGCAAGGCGGATCAAAGCCATGGGTGGAAGAAGGTATGGAATGGGCCCGTTGGCACCGCCGCAACACGGTCCGGCAATGGGCTCTCGAGGCAGGCCGGGATATTGGCATTGAACCAGCGCTTGCAGCAACCATGCTGAAGGGTGAGGGTGACTATTTGTTCCGTTTGGAAGATTTGCTTCGCAACGAGTTTCCGAAATCCGACAAGGAAATTGCGGGTTTTAGAAAGCATTATACGCATGAGCAGGCCAGGCGTTGGCAACAAGCCTTTTGGGAGCGGTTTAGCCAAAGCGAACTGGAAAGCCCTGCTCCCCCACCGCAATCAACCTGCTATGCGATCCAATCAATCACCCTGGAAATCACCAATGAGCCGGTGACCACAGGCAAAATCGAGAAGGTGTTGGGGTGGTTGGGACAATACAACGATTGGCTACAAATAGCAAAAGATTCAACTGTCCACTCTTCGTACATCGGTGACAGCGATTTTGATACAGAGGTGTTTAAATGACCGGAAATACACAAACAGATCTACTATTGGCAATTCTTGCCATGGATTCTTACAACCATAGTTTATAACCCAGGGCTAGGTCATGGTAAGAGCCAAATCGGACTTGCGACGGCAAAAACAATCGAAGAAGTAGGCGTTTCCAAGCAACAATACGCTGCTTGGAAAGAAACCGGTTTCTACGCCGTCGCGTATGATGTTCCCGGCCTTGGCACGGTCATTTCCTATCGTGGGACGGATGAAGAACTCAAGGATGCATGGAATGGCTGGTCCAGCATTGTGGGCGGTGTGCCTGAGCAGGCACGCCTGGCTGCACAATTTTACAATTCTGTGCGTAAAGATCTGGATGAAATTGCGTTTTGTCGACTCCAGCACACAATATGACCCATCAACCCGCTTTCTTGTAATGGTTTAGCGCTCTGCCAGTCACCTGAGTCAATCTGACTCATCTTAACCCTTCCGAAAATCAACTATTTTACGCTCGGCTCATCGTTCGATTGTTTGGCTGCGAGCGGGAGTTTTTGCGCGATTTCCCAAATCACGCCCTCATTTTCCCATTGACGCCCAAATTGTCCCATGTTATCCCAAAAAGCGGTAAAACGGCATGTTCGGGAGTTCAGGCTGGGGTAAAAAGCGAGGCAAGCAATGGATCGGTTCCTTTCGAACACGATCAACAAGGTCGACAAAAAAGGGCGGGTTTCCATTCCGGCACCTTTTCGCCCGGTCTTGGGCGATGCTTCCAAACTCATCACATTGATGTCTGTTGATCAGCCGACGGTTGATGCTGGCGGTCGTGAGTTGATTGCGCGTGGCGAAGCGCATCTTGAGAAACTCGATCCGTTTTCTGCCGAATACGAACTTTACTCATTTGTTTTGCATGGCGATTCCAGTGAGCTGAAAATTGACGCCGAGGGCCGCATTACCCTGACCGATGCCATTCGTGAGCAAACCGGTATTGTTGAGCAGGCGGCCTTTGTCGGGCGCGGGCATTTTTTTCAAATCTGGGAACCGGAGCGGTTCCGTGAGTATCGCGAGGAAGCTCGCACACAGGTAGCGGCTATGCGCCGTAGGGGCGCCGGAAGCGGAGTTCAGTCCGCAGAGAGGCAAGGCCGATGACGGGGGGCGATCAAATTACTGATCTGTCTGGCGGACCATCCCGTCATGTGCCGGTTTTGCTTCACGAGGTCTGCGGGGTGCTGGCCCCCGCTTCCGGCCTGAAAATTGTCGATGGCACATTTGGGGCCGGTGGTTATAGCCGTGCTTTGCTTGAGGCTGGTGCGCAGGTGTTTGCCATTGACCGTGATCCGGATGCCATTCGTGAAGGGCGCGAAATGGTTGAGGAATTTGGCGGCAGGCTCACGCTTGCGATGGGCGAATTTGCCGATATGGAAACCTTGCTGGATGAGGCGGGTTGGCGGGACATTGACGGCATTGTGCTCGATATTGGTGTTTCATCGATGCAGCTTGACGAAGCCGAGCGCGGGTTTTCGTTCCGCAATGACGGGCCGCTGGATATGCGTATGGCACAGGACGGTGCCTCTGCAAGTGACGTGATCAATCATGTGGATCAAAGCGATTTGACCCGTATCATTGGCATATTGGGTGAGGAGCGAAAGGCTTCGGCGATTTCACGCGCAATCGTCCGGGCGCGCGAAAAAGAAGTTTTCAGCCGCACGACCCAGTTAAGCAGTCTCATTGAACAAGTCATGCCCCGCAAATCGTCCGACAAAATTCATCCGGCGACCCGAACATTTCAGGCATTGCGGATTTTCGTCAATCGTGAGCTGGAGCAATTGGCGCAGGCGCTGTTTGTGTCCGAGCGTGTGTTGGGCGAAGGCGGCAGACTGGTTGTTGTGACGTTTCATTCGCTCGAAGACAGGATCGTGAAAACCTTTATGACGTCGCGTTCAGGTGAGCAGCGTGGTTCACGGCACATGCCAGAAATTGCCGCAACTCCGGCAGTCTATGAACTGGAAGGTCGAGGACTGGTCAAGCCTTCGCAGGCAGAGTGCGAGAGCAATCCGCGTGCACGTTCTGCCAAACTGCGGTGGGCAACGCGTACCGCCAATGGGCCGATGATCGCGGACCTTTCGATCTTTGGGCTGCCGAACCTGCCATTGGTCTCCGACTTTTCAGCAAGCAAGGGTTTTTGATGTTTCGCCTTCTTCCCTATCTCAGAACTTTTGATGTTTTGATGGTCCTGATCCTGATCGCAGCGGTTGCGTGGACATTCAAGGTGAAAAACGACACCGATGATGCGCTGGAGCGGTTGGCAGAACTGGAGAAGCAAATTGCGGCTGAAGAAAGCGAAATTGAAATCCTGAAATCGGATTGGGGGTTGCTGACAAATCCAGCGAGACTGCAAAAACTCTACGAGTTGTATGACGACCAGTTGCAGATGCAGGGCATCGAGCCCGGGCAGATCGTCGATCTTGAGACCTTGCCGCCGTTCAAGGCAACAGTTGTTCCCCAAGGTAGTGATACCTCACAGGCGGATGCAGCGGGGATCTCCCAAATGCACACAGGCAGCGTGCCAAGCGGAGAAGGCAATGAATAAGAAACCAAACCCGCTCCACCGCGTTGCAAACCGACTTGAATTTGAAGGGGCCGGAAAAATGGCGGTGCATCAAGCACAGTCAAGACTGGTCATGACTGTGTTGTTGGTGGGGCTGGCCTATCTGGTTATCGCCGGTAGGCTGGTAATGCTGGGTGCTGCCGAACCGGGTGATCATGTCTACATCAGCAAACCGGATATAGCCATTACCGCTTCCCGGCCGGACATTCGCGACCGAAACGGCGAATTGCTTGCAACCGATATCGTGACATCTTCGCTCTATGCCGAGCCACGACGGATTGTTGATGTGGACGAGGCAGTGGAGAAACTCTCGCAGGTTTTGCCCGATCTTGATGTCAAAACCGTTCATCGGCGTCTTGCAAGCAATGCCGGTTTTGTCTGGCTGCGCCGCGAGCTTGCTCCCGCGACCGCGAACAGGATTTTTGAACTTGGCATTCCGGGGATAGGCTTTCGTCAGGAAACACGCAGGTTCTATCCGCAAGGCGAAACCGCCTCACATATTGTCGGACATGTGAACATAGACAATGTCGGCATTGCCGGACTCGAAAAGTACATCGACGACCGGGGGTTGAAGCAATTGCGCGAACTCGGCATGGCCAGCAATCACGACATGGAACCGGTTTACCTTTCCATTGACTTGCGTGTTCAGCATTTCGTCCGCGATGAGTTGGCCAAGGCGATGGACCGGTACTCCGCGATTGCAGCGGGTGCAATTGTTCTAAACGCCAAATCCGGTGAAGTTTTGGCCATGGCATCGCTGCCCGATTATGACCCCAACCGTCCGGTTGATGCGCTCAAGAAAGACAGGTTGAACCGCGTCAGCGCAGGGGCATACGAAATGGGATCGACCTTCAAGGCGTTCACAACCGCAATGGCACTCGACAGCGGAAAGGTTTCGATGTCGGACCGGTTTGATGCCCGAAAGCCAATCCGGTTCGGTAAACATCAGATTCGTGATTTTCACGCCAAGAAAAAGATATTGTCTGTTCCTGACATCTTTATCTACTCGTCAAACATTGGCACCGTAAAAATGGCGCAAACCGTTGGAGTGGACGGTCACAGGGAATTTCTGCATCGTATCGGGTTGCTGGACCGGGTAAAATTTGAGTTGCCGGAAGTGGCCTCTCCGCAGGAGCCGCGAAAATGGAAAGAAATCAACTCGGCGACCATATCGTTTGGTCATGGTGTGACCACTACGCCCCTGCAAACTGCTGTTGCAGGCGCCGCCCTGGTCAATGGCGGCCGACTGTTTGACCCTACCCTGTTTCCAAAATCACATGCCCAGGCTGACCGTGATGCGGTTCAGGTGTTAAACGCCGCAACGAGCGGGGAGATACGCAAGCTCATGCGCCTGAATGTGATCAAGGGATCAGGCAAGCGAGCGGAAGTGCCGGGCTTCGTTGTCGGAGGTAAAACCGGAACTGCTGAGAAAGTTGTCAACGGGCGTTATTCGTCGGAAAAACGGTTCAACGCATTTCTGGCAGCGTTTCCGATCAATGATCCGCAATATGTGGTTTTGGTATTTGTTGATGAACCAAAGCCGGAAGAAGGCAAAAAATCTGCAACTGCCGGTCTCAACGCTGCACCGGTAGTATCGAGCATCATACGACGGTCGGCTCCGATCCTGGGGGTTCTCCCAAACTTTGATAATCACAGGGATGCCTTGTTAATTTCAAACTAGGCGGCCAAAACGGTTATGACTGTCGCCATCGATTCGGAATACAAACATGAAACTTGCTGATGTGTTGGGGTGCAAAGAAGGATTGCAAGACGCGGTTTCGGAATTACCGGTCGCAGACATTTCGTCCAATTCGCAGGAAGTTACAGGCGGCGCACTGTTTTTTGGGCTTCCCGGCACCAAAGTTGATGGTGCAAGTTTTGCCCGACAGGCTGAACAAAACGGTGCCATTGCTGTAGTGGTATCGGAGCAATCGGAGGTGGAGGCTCTCGATATTCCGGTTGTTCGGGTGGCAAATATTCGGCAGGTGCTGGCCAACAGCGCCGCACGGTTTGCTGGCTCGCAACCCCAAACCATGGCTGCTGTGACCGGTACTGCCGGCAAGACCTCCGTTGCAACGTTTTTGCGGCAGATCTGGACTTCAGCGGGATTTAAGGCAGCCAGCATTGGAACAACAGGGGTCGTTGCGCCTGGTCTGGAAGAATACGGCAATCTTACTACGCCTGATCCTGTGTCACTTCACAAACTGCTGGCCATGCTGGCAGGCGATGGTGTCACACATGCGTCAATGGAAGCATCTTCGCACGGGCTTGACCAGCATCGTGTAGACGGTGTCAAACTGTCAGCAGCAGCATTTACCAATCTTGGCCGCGATCACATGGATTACCATCCGACGGTCGATGACTACCTTGATGCAAAACTGCTTCTTTTTCGCGAGCGGATTGATCCGGGGACCCCTGCAATTGTTTTTTCAGACGACGAATTTTCCGGTGCGGTAATCGATGCCTCAAGCGCTGCTGGCAACGATGTTCGTACTGTGGGCCGCAAAGGCGATTTCATTTGCTTGAAAAAGGTCGAGCATCTCAAACAATCACAGGTGATTGAACTTGAACATGGCGGAGAGTTTTATCGGGTTGAATTGCCACTGGCCGGGGATTTTCAAGTTTCCAACGCGCTCGTGGCCAGTGGTTTGGCAATTTCTACCGGTGTTGAAGCCGGTACAGCTTTCGCCGCACTTGAGACCCTTCAGGGTGCATCCGGGCGTCTTGAACTGGTAGCAAAGGATCAAAACGGCGTTCCGGTCTATGTTGACTATGCCCACAAGCCCGACGCACTGGAAAACGTTCTGAAATCCTTGCGACCGTTTACACCGGGCAGAATCGTTGTCGTTTTTGGTTGTGGCGGAGATCGCGACCGCGGCAAACGGCCCATCATGGGTGAAATTGCCGCCAGATTGTCGGATATTGCGATAGTCACCGACGACAATCCGCGCTCGGAAGACCCGGCCGCGGTCAGGAGCGAGATAGTGGCGGCTTGTCCGGGAGCAATTGAGATTGGTGATCGAAAAGAAGCCATTCACCATGCCATTCAATTGCTGGAAAACGGTGATTGCCTGGTGGTTGCAGGCAAAGGGCATGAAGAAGGCCAGATCGTTGGCAGCAAAGTATTGCCATTTTCTGACCATCAGGTTGTACGCGAAGCGATAGGGGGCGTGCGCGATGAAAATGCTTTGGACGGTTGATCAGATAGTGGCTGCAACCAGCGGCCGACCTGTCGGCGATATGCCAGAGGGTATTTCGGGCGTTTCAATCGACACGCGTACGCTGCAAGCAGGGGAAGGGTTTTTTGCAATAAAGGGTGACCGGTTTGATGGTCATGACTTTCTGACTGCAGCCATGGCTGCCGGGGCAGGACTTGCCGTCGTTGATGAAAGCAAATTGGTCTCGCTAGGGTCGATCAAATTGCCCCTCGTCGTGGTGGGCGATGTGCTGGACGCAATGCGGAAACTGGGTGAAGTGGCGCGAATGCGCAGCAAAGCGCAGGTCATTGCGATTACCGGCAGTGTCGGAAAAACCTCGACCAAGGAAATGATGCGAACCGTATTGGAGGCAAGCGGGCCCGTTCATGCTTCAGCAGCATCGTTCAACAATCATTGGGGGGTTCCGCTCTCACTTGCGCGAATGCCCGAAGAAACGCGGTTCGGAATATTTGAGATTGGCATGAACAATGGCGGGGAAATCACGCCATTGGTGAAGATGGTGCGTCCGCATGTTTCGATTATCACCAATGTCGCTGCCGCCCATTTGGGAGCCTTCGATTCCATCGATGACATTGCGCGCGCGAAAGCGGAAATCTATTCCGGGTTGGTGCCCGGTGGTTATGCGCTGATCAACCACGATGACCGGCGTTATGTTTTGCTGCGTGATCTGGCGAAAAATGCGGGCATTGATAATCTTTTGTCGTTTGGAACGAAGCGCGGCTCATATGTATGGATGCGCAGCATGGAGGAAGATGCTGAAGGTACGGACGTGTCGGTACGCATTGATGGCAAAGACTATGAGTACCGGGTCAGTATTCCCGGTGAACACGTTGCCATGAACAGTCTGGCGGTGTTGGGCGCTGCGCATCTTGCGGGTGCCGACATGGACAAGACGCTGCCAGCTTTCTCGCGGCTGATGCCGACCAAGGGGCGTGGAACGCGCTATGTGATTGGCGGCTCGGGTGCCATGGGAACCACATTGATCGACGAAAGCTATAATGCGAACCCGGCTTCGATGGATGCGGCCCTTCGGATGCTGAAAAACTTCCAGGGCGTTTCAACCAAGCGGCGTATTGCGGTGCTTGGCGATATGCTTGAACTTGGGAAACAATCGAAGAAGCTTCACGAGGCGCTGACCAAGCCGATCACAGAAGCAGGTGTGGATTTGGTATTTCTTGTTGGCCAGGAAATGGAGAATCTTGCAAAACTGTTGCCCAAGGAAAAGCTCGCAGGCCATTTTCAGGATGCTGATGCTGCATTGCCGCGACTGTTGGAAACCATGAAAGGCGGGGATGTGGTAATGTTCAAGGCATCAAATTCGTTGGGTTTTTCGAAGATGGTGCAGGATGTACTTGATAGCGGCAATACTTAGGTACTGAACTTTGGGCCAAGCAAACGGCGTCCAGAATCCATGGGGAAACAACATTGTTATTTTATCTATATCAGGAATTTTCATCGGACATATCAATCTTCAACCTGTTCAGGTACATCACCTTTCGAACGGGTGGTGCATTGATCACGTCTGCACTGATTGTGTTTTTGTTCGGGCCCAAAATCATCGCTTCACTTCGCGTGCGACAGGGAAAGGGGCAACCCATTCGTGCCGACGGTCCGGAAACCCATTTCAAGAAGGCGGGTACCCCAACCATGGGTGGACTTATGATCTTGTGCGGGGTTTTGGTGTCATCGCTGCTTTGGGCAAATTTGCAAAGTGTCTATGTTTGGGTGGTGTTGATGGTTACCATTGGATTTGGTGCCATCGGGTTTTATGATGACTATCTGAAAGTAACGGCAGCCAGTCACAAAGGGTTTTCAGGGCGCCTGCGCCTGGGTTTGGAATTCATGATAGGGATTGCTGCCTGTTATGTGATTGTGGCCAATGGCGAGCAACCGTTTTCATCTTCACTCACCTTTCCGTTTTTCAAGGATTTGCTGTTAAATCTTGGGTGGTTTTTTGTGGCATTCGGAGCGTTTGTGATTGTTGCAGCCGGCAATGCGGTGAATCTTACCGATGGGCTCGACGGGTTGGCAATTGTCCCGGTCATGATTGCAGCATCGTCATTTGGAATGATTGCCTATCTTTCGGGAAACGCCATTTTTTCCGACTATCTGCAAATCCATTTCGTCCCGGGTACAGGGGAGATTGCAGTGTTGTGTGGGGCGATCATTGGCGGGGGGCTTGGCTTCTTGTGGTTCAATGCACCGCCTGCCGCGATTTTCATGGGCGATACAGGCTCGCTCGCACTCGGTGGCATGATCGGGGCGACCGCAGTTGCCACCAAGCACGAAATTGTTCTGGTGATCATCGGTGGCCTTTTTGTAATGGAAGCACTGTCTGTGATCATACAGGTTGCGTCGTTCAAGCTGACCGGTAAACGGGTTTTCAGGATGGCTCCCATTCATCACCATTTCGAGAAACAGGGTTGGACAGAAAGTCAGGTGGTCATCCGCTTCTGGATTATCTCGGTCATGCTGGCGCTTATTGGTCTGGCGACTCTCAAACTGAGGTAAGGCTTCGCAATGATACCTGTCACTACCAGGAACGGACAGAATATTGCGCTCTTTGGATTGGGTGGTTCCGGCATTGCGACCGCGCAGGCCCTGCTGGAAGGCGGGGCCGTGCTAACAGCCTTTGACGACAATCCGTTACAAGTAGAAAAAGCTGATGCACTGAACATTCCAACAGGCGATTTGCGGCACCATGATTTTGCAGGTTCCCATGCATTGGTGCTGGCGCCCGGCGTGCCATTGACCCATCCCGAGCCGCACTGGACGGTTGCACTGGCCAATAATGCAAATATCCCGGTTACCGGAGACATTGCGCTGTTTAATGATGAACGGCAGGAAATTTGTCCCGACGTACCGTTTGTCGCGATAACCGGCACCAACGGCAAATCCACTACTACCGCATTGATATCCCACATCATCAGACAAAGTGGTCGAGACACTCAGATGGGTGGCAATATCGGACGGGCTGTGCTGACACTTGATGCGTTTTCGAGCGAACGCGTTTACGTTCTGGAATGCTCTTCCTACCAGATCGATCTTGCTGAAAGACTGCAATCGAGCGTGGGCATCCTGCTCAATTTGGCTCCTGACCATCTTGACCGGCACGGAACGATGGAAAATTACGCTGCCATCAAGGCCCGTCTTGTTGAGGGCAGTGACCATGCGATAATTGGAGTTGACGACGATTGGTGCAAAGGGATCGCCAAATTGTTGCTGGAACAAGGGCAACCCGTATTGCCGATCTCAAGCCAACGAAAGCTGGATTACGGTGTCTATGTTGAAAACGAGACGGTGATGTTTTCAGAGAACGGGGAAACGCGGGATGTTGCCATTCTTGGTGGCATTGCCACATTACGGGGTTTGCATAACGCCCAGAATGCCGCTGCAGCCTGGGCTGCCTGTCACCTGGTTGGACTGACCGACAATGAGATACAGGCCGGACTGCGCACCTTCCCGGGTCTTGCGCATCGTATGGAGATTCTGGGGCATCTTGGTTCGGTCGTGGTAGTCAACGATTCCAAGGCGACGAATGCCGATGCCGCAGCCATGGCGCTGGGTAGTTTTGACAATATCCACTGGATCGCGGGAGGGTTGGCAAAAGAAGGCGGCATTGAACAATTGCGCCCATGGTTCAACCGGATCAGCAAGGCATATCTGATTGGTGAAGCCGCACCGGCTTTTGCTGCAACGCTTGGCAGCGCAGTACCGTTCGAAATATCCAATACCATTGAAGCCGCCGTTGCCAGCGCTGCCGCTGATGCCAAAGGCAAGACAGATGCAGCCATCGTGCTGTCACCCGCCTGTGCCAGCTTCGACCAGTTTCCAAACTTCGAAGTGCGTGGCGAAGTCTTCCGAGAAGCGGTAGCGAGCGTGCAAGGTTTTAACGTTTTTGCAGGAGGTGAACATGCCTAACCGGGCCGATAACAGTTTTCTTGCAGAATGGTGGCGCACAATCGACAAGCCATTGTTGTGGTGTTTTCTCGTTCTGATGTTGTTTGGCTTCATGTTGTCGTTTGCGGCAAGTCCACCGGTTGCAGAACGCATTGGTGCGCCGGAGTTTCATTTTGTAAAACGCCATTTCATTTTTCTGATCCCTACGGTCGGGTTGTTGCTTGCCTGTTCCATGATGACTGCTACCCAGGTCAGACGGGCCGCATTTGCCCTGTTCCTGCTGGCAACGCTCGCTTTGCTGATCACCCTTTTTGTCGGCGCTGAGGTCAAGGGTTCAAGGCGCTGGATCGCAATTGCGGGGTTCACCCTTCAGCCATCAGAATTCATCAAGCCCGCATTCGTGGTTATCACTGCCTGGCTGTTTGCCGAGAACACGAGGCGCCAGGACATACCGGGCAATCTGTTTTCCATATTGTTGTTTTGCATCGTTTCCGCATTGTTGATTGCGCAACCGGATTTTGGTCAAACCATGCTGGTCGCCATGGCTTGGGGCGCGCTTTTCTTTCTGGCGGGTATGTCGTGGATCTGGATTGCCGCGTTTGCGGTGCTGGGAGTTGTAGGCATGGGAACCGCGTATTTTGCGTTTCCCCATGTCGCAGGACGTATCAACCGGTTTATCTTTGACGAGGGCGACAATTTCCAGGTCAATACCGGACTTGACGCCATTATCAACGGAGGCTGGTTGGGCCGTGGCCCGGGAGAGGGCACCGTCAAGAACATACTTCCCGATGCCCATGCGGATTTTCCGTTTGCTGTTGCTGCCGAGGAGTTTGGCGTTCTTGCCTGCCTGTTGCTGGTGGGACTGTACGCCTTCATTGTTGTGCGCAGCCTCAACAAATCCATGCAGGAACGCGATCCCTACATTCGGCTTGCCTCTGTTGGTCTGGTCCTGCTGTTCGGGTTCCAGTCGATGATCAATATCGGGGTAAATCTCAAACTGCTGCCTGCAAAGGGTATGACCCTGCCGTTTGTGTCCTATGGCGGATCGTCGCTGATTGCCATGGCCATCGGTATGGGGTTCTTGTTGGCCCTGACGCGAATTCGTGTCGAAAACTATTCTGTGACCAATTTCGGTTTTGGCTGGCGAGGTACGAAGATTGCCGAATAAGCACGTAAACTCGAAAGGTACGGTTTTGTTGTGTGCCGGTGGAACCGGTGGGCATTTGTTTCCCGCTGAGGCCGTTGCACACGAGTTGTTGGCACGCGGATATGAGATACACCTGGCTGCAGACGAAAGAGTACAAAAATTCTCCGGTTCATTTCCTGCAAGCAAAATCCATACGATCACCTCTGCAACGCTAGGGTCAAGAAACCCTGTCGGGCTTCTAAGAAGTCTTTTGCGTCTTGGTTCCGGGTATTTTCAAAGCCGCAGGCTGATTGCCCAAATCAATGCTGTGGCGGTGGTTGGGTTTGGCGGTTACCCGACGTTGCCCCCTTTGCTTGCCGCCAGTCACAAGGGTGTTCCCACATTGATTCACGAAGCCAATGCGGTGCTGGGTCGGGCAAACCGGTTTTTGGCGAACCGCGTTGACAAGGTCGCTGCCGGGTTTGGAAAGGCCGGTCAACTTGGCAATGTCATGGTCGAAATTACCGGAAACCCCGTCCGGCCAGCCGTCCTTGCCGCTGCAGAAACGCCGTTTCCCAAACGCACAAAAACCAAACCTTTTAATCTGCTTGTGTTTGGTGGCAGTCAGGGTGCAGCCTTTTTTGGTGAGGTTTTGCCTGCGGCGGTTGCCCTGATGGATAGCAAGGTGCGGTCGCGGCTTTCGATCGTGCAACAGGCGCGTGACAATGATCGGGCCAGTGTTGAGGCCGCCTACAAGGCGATGAACGTCGATGCAACAGTTTCCACCTTCTTTACGGATATGGCAGAGCAATTGGCAAAGGCTCATCTGGTGATCTCCAGGGCTGGCGCATCCACGGTCAGTGAACTTGCAGTTGTCGGGCGACCGGCAATTCTTGTGCCGTATCCTCATGCGCTTGATCATGATCAGGCCAACAATGCCGAGGCGATAAAGGCCAATGGCGGGGCCTGGATTCATCTTCAATCGGAGCTGGGGCCGCAAAAACTTGCGGACGAATTGACAAGTCTTGTCGAAAACCCCAAAACCCTGGAATCAGCAGCACAATCTGCAAAACAAACCGGCCTGCCCAATGCGGCTGCGGGTTTGGCCGATTTGCTGGAATCCATAATCAAATAGCGTGCAATGCAGGAATTTGTTTCATGAAAATGCCGGAAAAAATCGGTCTGGTTCATTTTGTCGGAATTGGCGGAATTGGCATGAGTGGCATTGCTGAAGTGCTACACAACCTTGGTTATGACGTTCAGGGATCCGATCAGAACGACAGTGCAAACGTGCAGCGTTTGCGTGCAAAGGGCATCACGGTGCATATCGGCCATCGGGCAGAAAACCTTGGCGATGCCGAAGTTGTTGTGGCCTCGTCGGCGATCAGGCAGGATAATCCGGAACGCATCGAGGCGCGGGCTCGCAATCTGCCGATGGTAAGACGGGCAGAGATGCTGGCCGAACTGATGCGGTTCAGAAAATCGATTGCGGTTGGCGGGACCCACGGCAAAACAACGACCACTTCGATGGTCGCGGCCCTGTTGGTTGCCGGAGGCCTTGATCCGACCGTCATCAATGGCGGCATCCTCAATGAGATCGGCACCAATGCGCGAATGGGTGATGGCGAGTGGATGGTTGTTGAGGCCGATGAATCCGACGGCACCTTTCTGAAACTTCCCGCAGATGTTGCAATAGTAACCAACATTGATCCTGAACATCTCGATCACTATGGCAATTATGAAGCTGTTAAAGCGGCGTTTCGGCAATTCGTCGAGAATGTTCCATTCTACGGCTTTGGGGTCATGTGCCTGGATCATCCCGAAGTTCAGACGCAAGTTGCAAGCATTACCGACCGACGGGTTGTCACTTACGGTAACAACGGACAAGCACAAGTACGATATTGCGACGTCAAGGCAAAGGGAGCTGTAACCCATTTTGCGATTGAAAAACGCGACCGCAGAACCGGTCAACTTCACCGAATTGAAGACTTGGCGTTGCCAATGCCCGGCATTCACAACGTATCGAATGCAACCGCGGCGATTGCAGTCGCACTTGAGCTTGGTGTTGAGGACGATGCGATCCGGCAGGGGTTGGCAGGTTTTGGCGGTGTTCGGCGTCGTTTCACTCACACCGGCACATGGCGAGGCGTTGAGATTTTTGACGACTATGCCCATCATCCGGTTGAAATCAAAGCTGTGCTTTCGGCTGCGCGGCAGGCCAGTACAGGAAAGGTAATTGCCATCAAACAGCCGCACCGGTTCACCCGACTCGACAGCCTGTTTGATGATTTTTGCACCTGTTTCAACGACGCGGATCAAGTGTTCGTTGCACCCGTCTATGCAGCAGGCGAGAAACCGATAGACGGGGCAAGCCATGTGGATTTGGCGAATGGCCTGCGGTCTGCAGGGCACCGAAATGCGTCCACAATCGACGGACCGGAAGGACTTGCCGCAAAGATTGCGGAGACGGCAGATGACGGTGATATCGTGATTTTTCTGGGTGCGGGGAGCATTACACAATGGGCCCATGACTTGCCCGGTGAGCTGGAGGCGTTGTCCTGACCATGTCCGGGGAGAAGCTACTCGCCAAACTGGGTGACCGGTTGAAGGGTGTTCGCGGGCGATTGTTGCCGGACGAACCCATGAACAAATACACCTGGTTCAGGGTGGGCGGTCCCGCTGACTTGCTGTTTCAGCCTGCAGATGAAGAGGATTTGTCTTTCTTTCTTTCCCGGTTACCGCAGGACATACCTGTCATGGTGGTTGGTGTTGGCTCAAACCTTTTGGTGCGAGATGGCGGTATCGAGGGAGTTGTGATCCGACCATCTGCCAAGGGTTTTGGTGGTGTGGAACAAACCGGCGATTTGGAGCTTGAAGCTGGCGTTGCAGTTCCGGACAAACGTTTGGCCGCGAAAGCACTTGAGGCGGGAATTGGGGGCTTTGCGTTCTATCACGGAATTCCCGGTGCAGTGGGAGGGGCTTTGCGGATGAATGCAGGTGCGAATGGCACCGAAACCACGGACAGGGTGGTTGAAGTTCACGCGGTTGACCGGGACGGCAAAAAGCATGTCCTCAGCCATTCCGAGATGGGCTACAGCTATCGCAAGAGCACGACTTCGCCTGACCTTGTGTTCACAAAGGCACTGTTTCGCGGGTTCCCGGAAGAAAAGGCGATTATACAACAACAGATGGACGAAGTTCAGCACCACCGCGAAACCGTTCAGCCGGTGCGTGAGAAAACGGGTGGTTCGACCTTTAAAAACCCCGAAGGTCATAGTGCATGGAAGCTGGTTGACGAAGCAGGAATGCGGGGTTTTCGTGTAGGCGATGCCCAGATGAGCGAGATGCATTGCAACTTCATGATCAACACCGGAAATGCGTCGGCAACAGATCTTGAACGACTTGGCGAGACGGTGCGTGAAAAGGTCTTGGAAAAATCAGGAATTCGGTTAGATTGGGAAATCAAGCGGATAGGGCGATCAATTTGATTCGTTTTCTGCTTCTTTCGCTGAATGATGCGGCAATTTCATCCAGTGATCGGCTGAAATAACAGGTAGGCGGAGAATCCGGACCAACCGGACGCAGATCAAACAGTAGCAGGTAAGGCCGGGCCGGGTGCGATGAATGTTGCGCTCGTGCTCTCGATTTTTGATTCTGTTTTGGAGGTCCGACATGACGGGCAAACATGTGGCTGTATTGATGGGTGGCTGGTCTTCCGAGCGTGAAGTGTCCCTGTCATCGGGCAAGGCGTGCGCGGAAGGCTTGCGAAATGCCGGTTACAAGGTGACGGAAGTCGACGTAGACCGCAAAGTCAGTTCAGTGCTGCGGCATCTGGAACCCGACGTTGCATTCAACGCTTTGCATGGTCCCTATGGAGAAGACGGACTTATCCAGGGGGTTCTGGAGTACCTTTCAATCCCGTACACGCATTCCGGTGTATTGGCGTCAGCGCTTTCGATGGACAAGATCAAGGCCAAAAAAATGGCCAAGCTCGCCGGGATACCGGTTGCCGAGTCGGTAATCGTCGACCGTGCCGAGGCTGCAAAAGAGCATCCCATGAAGCCGCCCTATGTGATCAAACCGGTGGCAGAAGGGTCTTCTTTCGGGGTGATCATTGTACGCGAGGATGCTCCTTCACCACCTCAAGAATTGACCCGGCCTGACTGGCCTTACAGCGAATACCTGATGGCTGAACGGTATGTCGCCGGACGTGAATTGACCTGTTCGGTAATGGGGGACGTTGCTCTTTCGGTCACCGACATACAGACCGGCGGAGAAAAATTCTACGATTATGATGCAAAATACCTCCCTGGCGGGTCGGAACACATAATTCCTGCAGAAATTAAACCAAATGTTTACCAAAAAATAATGACACTGGCGTTAAAGGCTCATCAGGCGATGGGATGCAGGGGTGTAACGCGCTCTGATTTCCGTCTTGATGATGGATTAATGGGAACGGGCGAACTTGTCTGGCTGGAAATAAACACACAGCCGGGAATGACCCCTACCTCCCTTTTGCCTGAGCAGGCTGCCCATGCGGGGCATTCCTGGGAAGAATTGTTAAGCTGGATTGTGGAGGACGCCTCTTGCAATCGATGAATGAAAAAGAACTGGCCAGCCTTGGCGCTGACAACGGGACAGGTGTATCTTTGTCAGAGTGGTTTGGTGTTTCTGTTCTTGACGTGCCCCTACTGCGAAAGGTGCGGGCGCGAGCGAGAAAGTATTTTTCATTGGTCCCGTTGCCTGTTTCGAAGGGTGCGGTGGTTCCGGTGATGATACTTGTTGCAGGAACGTTACTTTTCGGAAATGCCGGTTATCGCGATACGATTGCCGCCTCCGCATCGGTTTCTGCAGGAATGGTGGCAACGGAACTGGTGCTTAATGGAAATGACCATTTGAATGTTGCGGACATTGAGGTTGAGCTTGCCGGATTGCTGGGCAGTGCGATGTTGACGCTCGATCCGCGACTTGCAGCGACAGAACTGAAAAAAAACCGGTGGATCAAGACTGCGCAGGTTCGCAAGGTGTATCCCGATACACTGGTGGTGGATATTTCAGAACGCAAACCTGTTGCCCTGTGGAAGTCTGAAAACCGGCTGTATCTTATTTCAAGTGACGGTGTGGCAATCGACCAGGCCCAGGCCAAACATGCGCTGTTGCCGCAAGTGGTCGGTGGTGGCGCAAACCGGGTTGCTGCTGAATTTTTGTCAACGATGGCGCTTTACCCCGAACTTGCAGGGCGTGCCCGTGCTTATGTGCGCGTGGCGGAACGCCGCTGGAATGTTGTGCTTGACGGTGGTCTGACGGTTCTTCTTCCTGACGAAGACTGGAAGCAGGCATTGGGTCAACTCAAGCAGCTGCAGCTTGAGAAAAAGATTCTTGATCGCGAGATCGTACAACTCGACATGCGTATGCCCGACAGGTTGGTGATGAAACTGACGCCCGCCTATGCTACCAAACGTGCCGAGATCGTTGAGAAAATCATATCCGGCAAGGAGAGCAACATATGAGCTTTCTAAGGGAAACCGGACTGTTGCCGCGCATCAAGCCGCTTTCTGCGCGCCGCCCCAGCATCGTAAGCGTTCTTGATATCGGAACTTCCAAAATTTGTTGCCTGATCGCCAAATTGACTCCGCGCAATGAAAGTGAAGCGGTGTTGGGTCGTAGCCATGACATCGAGATTCTGGGTATCGGGCATCAGCAGTCCCAC
The DNA here is from genome assembly GCA_965230715.1 of Rhizobiaceae bacterium. Lineage (GTDB taxonomy): Bacteria > Pseudomonadota > Alphaproteobacteria > Rhizobiales > Rhizobiaceae > JAALLB01. The sequence goes on from CBDDLK010000001.1 coordinate 1,287,273, forward strand.
GGCGTTAAGTCTGGCGTGATCACAAATTTGGAACAGGCCGAACGAGCGGTTCGTCTGGCGGTTGATGCAGCGGAGCGCATGTCGGGTCTCACGGTCGAATCTGTAATATGCAATGTCTCCTCGGGCCGTCTGGTCAGCGAAGCGTTTTCCGCTGACATTTCGTTGGATGGTTATGCGATTGCACAGTCTGACATTGCCAAGGTTCTTACCGCTGGTGCCGAACACGCGTTGGCCCCGGAACGCTCAGTCGTTCACTCCATTCCTGTGGGATACTCGCTGGATGGTGAAAACGGCATATCCGATCCGCTGGGAATGGTGGGTTCGCGGCTTGGGGTGAACATGCATGTTCTGACAGCCGAAAACGCACCTTTGCGAAATTTGGAGTTGTGCGTGAACCGGGCCCATTTGTCCGTGGAAGCCATGGTAGCTACGCCTTATGCCGCAGGTTTGTCGACATTGGTTGAAGATGAAATGCAGATGGGATGTGCCTGCATTGATATTGGCGGCGGCGCGACCACCTTGTCGGTTTTCATGGATGGAAGGTTTGTTTTTTCTGACGCCATCGCGATTGGCGGAAATCACGTGACAATGGACCTTGCACGGGGAATTGGAGCGCGGGTGGAAGACGCTGAGTTTATCAAGGTCAAGCACGGTTCGGTGCTGTTGGGTGCAGGTGACGAAACAGCGATGGTTACCATTCCCCCGATTGCAGAAGACGGGCAGGATGTGCCTTCGCAGGTCAGCCGGGCACAGTTGGTAAGGATTGTCCGCCCGCGGGTGGAAGAGACACTTGAGATGATACGTGACCGCCTTTCGCGATCCGGGTTTGCTGATGTCGTGGGCAAGCGCCTTGTGCTCACCGGTGGGGCAAGTCAGCTCAATGGCATGTGTGAAGTGGCACGGCGAATCTTGTCGCGAAATGTGCGCATGGGTCGTCCGATGGGTATTGCCGGAATGCCGGAGGCTGCAAAAGGACCTGCATTTGCAACCGGTGTCGGCCTTTTGATCTACCCGCAATTGGCAAGAATAGAGAATTTATCTTCACCGTCGAAATTCAACCGTCCTTTGTTGACAGGGACAGGGGGAATGTTTGGCAAGTTTGGAAATTGGTTCAAAGAGAGTTTTTAGGCGGATTTGCGGACGCCTGAAATGTAAAGGGTGGAAGCACCCAAAACGGAAAAGGTTTGGCGGCATCGCTCGTTAAACCGAAATTGGAGACGAGGAAATGACTATCAACCTGCAGAAGCCTGACATTACAGAGCTTAAACCCAGAATTACCGTGTTTGGTGTCGGCGGCGGTGGCGGCAACGCTGTTAACAACATGATCACTGGCGGGCTTGAAGGTGTCGAGTTTGTTGTAGCCAACACCGATGCCCAGGCGCTGACCATGTCGGCTGCCGAAAAACTGATACAACTCGGCGTAGACGTTACCGAAGGTTTGGGTGCAGGGTCTCATCCTGAAGTGGGACGGGCAGCGGCAGAAGAATGTCTTACCGAAATCCAGGACTATCTTTCCGGAACCCACATGGCGTTTGTTACCGCCGGAATGGGCGGTGGTACCGGAACAGGTGCGGCGCCTGTTGTTGCACGTGCTGCGCGGGAAATGGGTATTTTGACCGTTGGTGTTGTAACCAAACCTTTCCAGTTTGAAGGTTCCGGGCGGATGAAAACAGCCGAAGCGGGAATCGAAGAACTGCAAAAACATGTCGATTCCCTGATTGTTATTCCAAACCAGAACCTTTTCCGTATCGCAAACGACAAAACCACTTTCGCAGACGCTTTCGGCATGGCCGACCAAGTGCTTTATTCCGGGGTGGCGTGCATTACCGATCTGATGGTCAAGGAAGGCTTGATCAATCTTGACTTTGCCGATGTTCGCTCCGTCATGCGCGAAATGGGCAAAGCGATGATGGGAACAGGCGAAGCAAGCGGAGATGGAAGGGCGCTTCAGGCCGCAGAGGCTGCAATCTCCAATCCGCTGCTGGACGAAAGTTCCATGCGCGGTGCAGAAGGTTTGTTGATCTCCATCACCGGCGGTCGTGACCTGACCCTGTTCGAGGTGGATGAGGCCGCCACGCGTATTCGCGAGGAAATTGATGGTGATGCCAACATTATTCTTGGTGCAACATTTGATGAAAGCCTTGAAGGAATTGTCAGGGTTTCTGTCGTGGCAACCGGAATTGACAGCGCCCAACAACAAAAGACAGCACCGCAAGGCGCAACCGTGAACAGTGGTGCGGTTACCCGTAATGCACCAATGCCCGCGAACGGAACAGTTCCTTCGATCTCATCTGCAGTGAGGAAGCCAAACCGGCTGTAACAGCCGCGACAGCAAGGCCTGCGGATACCAATAATGTGAAAGAGGCAACCGCTAACGGTGCTGTTTCCATTCAGCCGTTCAAGCCAGATGCGGAGTTTGAGCCGAAACAGATGGAAGAGGCGTTTAAAACCGCTTTGGAAAACGAAATGTCGGGTGACGACGGTTTTGTGGTGCCTGTTTCTCTGGAACCGGCTGCACCCAAAGCTGCTGCACCGATCCCTGCACCTGCTGCAACCCCGAACAAACCGGTTGCCAAACCGGCTCCAACGGTTCCCGCAGCGCCGGTAACCCAATCGGAGGTCAACAGTCCGTTGGGTCTGTTGAGCAAGCTGAAAAACAGCTTTGCGACAAAAGAAACAGACGAGGTTGGCTCATCTCCCGCACCTGTTGCAAGGCGGGCACCTGTGGCCCCGACACCGGAGCCCGCGCCGATGCCGCGCCCGGTTGCCGAAGAGCGACCACAACCTGTGGCCCGTCAGGACGATCCTTTTGCCCCGAAGCGTGCCTCGCTTGATGACAATGGCAGAATCATGCGGCCAGAAGCGTCACAACCGGAAGACGACCAATTGGAAATTCCTGCGTTCTTGCGCAGACAAGCCAATTAGGGCGGAATGAGCCAGGGGTTGTTTCGGCAAATGCTGCAATGTTACATTGTTTGAAGCCTTGCAACCTCCTGAAAATGAAAGACAAAATTTTTTACGGGCAGGGGAGTCGGTAACAAAGCGTAAGAAAGCGTGATTTGGACTGTGGCAATTTCATGTTTAAAACTTTCCAGAGGTTAAATCTTGCATGGGGACAATGCCAACAGGCAGCGAACATGCAAACAGAGAAAGACTTGGGGTAAGAGCAGTGATAGGACATCAGACCACGCTCAGGGAAAGAATAGAGTTTTCCGGCATTGGTGTTCATTCAGGCGAACCCGTTTCAATTTCGCTTAATCCGGCAGATTCTGATACCGGTATTGTATTTAGCGTCACTGACTCCAAAACGCAGAACGTTACTGACATTCCGGCAAACCTTTCGGCTGTCGGTGCTACTGATTTGTGCACCGTTCTGGGTGATTTGGGCGGTGCTCACGTAGCGACTGTCGAACATTTGATGGCGGCACTTCGTGCGCTCAACGTGGACAATGTAATCGTTGAAATGGACGCCGTTGAGGTGCCTGTTCTGGACGGAAGTTCAATTGTATATGTTGATGCCATCCGTTCGGTTGGCTTGACGTCGCTTGATGCAGGTCGCTGTTATATTCGTGTCAACAAGCCGGTGCGCGTTGACATGGGGGCTTCATGGGGCGAGTTCGTGCCATACGAAGGGACTCGCTACGAAGTGGAAATCGACTTTGAGTGCGAAACGATCGGTCGCCAGAAGTTTGCATCCGATCTTACCGAGGATGTGTTTGTCACCGAATTGAGCCGCGCACGGACGTTTGGTTTCATGAAGGATGTTGAACGCCTTTGGGCAGCAGGTTTTGCGCTTGGTTCGTCGCTTGAAAACTCCGTTGTGATTGGTGATGACAATCAGGTCATCAACCCGGAAGGCCTGCGTTACAAGGACGAATTCGTTCGCCATAAAACCTTGGATGCGATTGGTGATTTGGCCCTGGCAGGTGCTCCGATCCTGGGTTGTTATCGCTCATACCGTGGTGGTCACAAACTGAATTCTCTGGCTCTCAAAGCGTTGTTGTCCGACCGCGAGGCATTTGACTTTGTTCGTCCTTCACGTTCGCGGCCGAAGGTTGCCCATGGTGATCTTGTTTCAGTGAGTGTGCCAGCTTACGCCGCTGTGCTTGTTTAAGAAATTAACCTCGTCACAAATTAGATGCAATTGCCAGTAATAACGGCTGGAAATCATCGCATCGGTGCTGTATTTTTCATCGAACGGGGAGGGTGTGGGCTATGAACCCATTTGCCCGCAACAAACAAACGGACGGGAATATGACCTATCGGAAACTTGCAAGCGTTGTGCTTATTGGAGCAATGCTGGGTGTTGCCGGGTGCAATTCCAAGAAAGAAGAGGTCGGCTTTACCGTCGACAATATTGTCCCGCCGGACAAGCTATACAACCAGGCGCTTGCCAATATGGAAGCTGGTGACTTGCGAACAGCGCAAAAGCGGATCAAGGACCTGAATGCCCAGCATCCTTATTCCGAGTATTCGAGACGCTCGCTTATTCTGGATACGTTCATCAACTACCGCCAGGGTTCTTATACGGACGCAGCCAGCACGGGAAAGCGCTTTTTGCAACTCTATCCCGGCGACAAGGATGCGGCCTACGCCCAGTACATCGTAGGGATGTCCTACTACAAGCAAATGCCACACATCACGCGCGACCAGTCGACCACACAGAAAGCCTACCAGGCCATGTCTGCGCTTGTCGAAAAATACCCTGAAAGCGAGTATGTGGAAGATGCCAAGACCAAGATGCGCATCACCCGTGACCAATTGGCGGGCAAGGAAATGCTCGTAGGTCGTTATTATCAGGAACGGCGCGAATTTTTGGCCGCCATCAACCGGTTCCGCAGGGTGGTTGAAACCTTTCCGAACACCCGGCACGTGGAAGAAGCGTTGGCACGACTTACGGAAAGCTACTATTCCATCGGTCTTGCCGGAGAAGCACAAAACGCAGCGGCCGTTCTGGGGCATAACTTCCCGGAAAGCCAGTGGTACAGAGATTCCTATCAGTTGTTGCAAACCGGTGGCTTGCGACCGCAGCAATCTCCGACTTCCTGGTTGCAGGGCCTTGGCCTGCCGCCGCAGCAAACCTGACGGGAAAGCGCGTGGGGGATGCTGGCGCAGCTTTCAATTCGCAACATTGTTCTCATTGACCGGTTGAATATCGGGTTTTCGTCTGGCCTGTCCGTTTTGACCGGAGAAACCGGTGCCGGTAAGTCCATTCTGTTGGATGCGCTGACTTTGGCACTGGGAGGGCGTGGCGACGGGGCTCTGGTTCGCAAAGGACAAGATGAAGGCTCGGTGACCGCAGTATTTGAGCTGCAGGCTGGCCATCCGGCGTTTTCAATCCTTACGGAAAACGGAATTGAAACCGATGACGCAATTATTTTGCGCCGCGTTCAAAGGGCCGATGGCAGAACCAAGGGTTATGTGAATGATGCACCCGTTTCTGCCGGACTAATGCGTCAGTTGGGCGAGTTACTGGTAGAAATTCATGGTCAGCACGACGATCGTGCCATGTTGGATCCGACCAGTCATTTGTTTTTGCTTGATGCACATGGCGGTTTGGATGCACAACGTGCCTTGGTTATGCGCGCATGGGAAAACTGGCGCAGCGTGCAATCGCACCTGGACGAACTTCGAGAAGAGATGGCAGAGGCCCAGCGGGAAGCCGGGTACCTCAGGGCTTCGAGCGAGGAACTGCAACAGCTTGCTCCCGAAGAGGGCGAGGAAACCGAACTGGCGGATCGCCGACAATCCATGATGAAAATAGAGCAAATCGCCACTGACCTTTCGGAGGCCAACGAGTTGTTGAGTGGCAACGGTTCTCCGGTCACGCTCATTGCCAACCTTGCGCGAACGCTTGAACGCAAACGCCAGCAAGTTCCTGAATTTGTTGACGAAACACTGGAATTCCTTGATCAGGCGCTCAACGCGCTCTACAGCGCCCAGGCCACACTGGAAACGGCCTATCACAAAAGCCAGTTTGATCCGCGCGAATTGGAACAAACCGAGGAGCGGTTGTTTGCCCTTCGCGCTGCGAGCCGGAAGTTCAATGTACCTGTAGAACACCTTGCAGCCCTGGCGATCAAAATGGCCGACAATCTGGCTATGCTGGATGACGGTGAAGAGCGATTGGCAGCGCTTGAAAAGGAAGAAATTGAACACAGGCTTGAATATGACCGGCTTGCCAATGGTTTGTCTGAGAAGCGAACACAGGCCGCTGCAGCGCTCCGTGATTGCGTGAAGCAGGAACTACCGGCGTTGAAACTGGAAAATGCGACTTTTCTTGTTGAGCAAACCACGAGTGACGACAGGGGCGGGCCAACGGGCATCGACCAGATAGAATTTTGGGTGCAGACCAATCCCGGATCGAACCCCGGTCCCATGCGCAAGGTTGCTTCCGGGGGTGAACTCTCACGCTTCATGCTTGCCCTGAAGGTTGCGCTGGCCGACCGTGGTTCTGCGCCCACTTTGGTGTTTGACGAAATCGACTCGGGTGTCGGCGGTGCGGTTGCTGACGCAATCGGCCAGCGGCTTTCGCGTCTTTCGTCCAATGTGCAAGTGCTGACCGTCACCCATGCGCCGCAGGTTGCAGCACGTGCTGCAACCCATTTCCTGATTTCCAAGGCCCCGGACGATCAAGAGGGGCGTGTGGAAACCCAAGTGGAACAGATATCCGGTGAATTTCGGCTTGAAGAAGTTGCACGAATGTTGTCGGGTGCCACCATTACGGATGAAGCACGCGCAGCGGCGGCGAAACTGATCAATCCGACGGCTGCGTAAAAACGGGTCTGATAATGATTGCTATTGACGCGATGAATGAAAGGCAGGCCGCTGCCGAGCTGGAGCGACTTGCCCGCGAAATTGCTGAACACGATGCGCGCTACCATGGGCAAGACAATCCGGTGATCTCTGATGCCGAGTATGATGCGCTTCGACGCCGTAATCTTGGAATTGAACAGCGCTTTCCGCATCTGGTGCGCGAGGATTCGCCCAACAAGGCTGTGGGTTTTGTGGCGCTCGACAGGTTTGAGAAGGTTACCCATCAAATCGCAATGCTTTCGCTGGACAACGCGTTTACAGACGAAGATGTGTCGGAATTCGCCGGGCGTGTGCTCAGGTTCCTGAAGCTTGAGCCCGGTACAAAACTCGAAATGACCGCAGAACCCAAGATCGACGGATTGTCGCTTTCGCTTCGGTATGAAAATGGCCGATTGGTGTCTGCGGCTACACGCGGTGATGGAACGGTCGGCGAAAATGTCACCGAAAACGCAAAAACCATTCCCGATATTCCTGCTGTACTGGCGGGTGAGAGAATACCCGATGTTGTTGAGATCAGGGGCGAAGTGTACATGACGCAGGGCGCCTTTGAAGACCTCAACAGAATGATGGAAGCAGACGGAAAGCCTGCTTATGTAAATCCGCGCAACACCGCCGCAGGTTCATTGCGGCAACTCGACAGCGCTGTTACTGCTTCACGTGCGCTGAACTTCTTTGCATATTCCTGGGGCGAGATGAGCTTTTTGCCGGAAACAACGCAAACCGGAATGGTCGCTTGGCTTGGGGAGTTGGGTTTTCGCACTAATCCGCTCATGAAGATGTCAGCCGATGTTGCTGGCCTGATCGAGCAATATCGCTATATCGAGAAGGTGCGACCGGAACTTGATTACGACATTGACGGGGTCGTCTACAAGGTCAATGATTTGGGGTTGCAGGAACGTTTGGGGTTCGTTTCCCGGTTTCCGCGCTGGGCTATCGCACACAAATTTCCGGCAGAAAAAGCCTGGTCGATTCTGGAGGATATCGAGATTCAGGTCGGCCGCACCGGGGCGTTGACCCCGGTTGCCCGGCTCCATCCGGTAACGGTTGGCGGGGTCGTGGTAACCAATGCGACCTTGCACAATGAGGACTATGTCGCTGGCATCGGGAATAATGGTGAGGCCATTCGTGACGGAAAGGATTTGCGCAAGGGTGACCATGTCATGGTCCAGCGTGCTGGCGATGTCATTCCCCAGATTCTCGATGTAGACCTTGAAAAGCGTCCACTTGAAGCAACCCCTTTTGCGTTTCCGACCCGGTGTCCGGCGTGTGGCAGCCCGGCGGTGCGGGAACTTAACCCAGTGACAGGCAAGGTCGATGCGGTGCGGCGCTGTACAGGCGGGTTCAATTGCCCCGCCCAGGCGGTTGAACGGCTCAAACATTTTGTCTCGCGTGGTGCGCTTGATATTGAAGGGCTTGGCGAGAAGCAGATTGCAGCATTTTATGAGACAGGCCGGATCGCCAATGCCGATGATATCTTCACGCTTCGAGAAAACGATGCCGTATCGCTGAAAAAACTGAAGGACATGGAAGGTTGGGGGTCAACCAGTGCAGCCAAACTGTTCGACGCGATTGATGCGCGGCGCAATGTAGAGTTTTATCGTTTGATTTTCGGGCTTGGTATTCGCCACGTGGGTGAACAAACTGCAAAAGATCTTGCTCGATCCTACGGGAGCGTCGAAGGTTTTGACCATGCCATGCGGCGTCTTGAGGATTCCCAGACCTATGACGAATTGAAAGCAATTGATGGAATTGGTGAAACGGTCGCCAACGCGCTTTTGAACTACTTTGGTGAACCGCGCAATCTTGAACTGTGGGAGCAGCTTCTTGAACAGATGAACCCGGTGCCGCCGGAACAAGCAGACGGCGAATCTCCTGTTGCAGGCAAAACCGTTGTGTTTACAGGTTCTCTGGAAAAAATGACGCGCGATGAAGCCAAAGCCATGGCCGAGCGTCTCGGTGCAAAGGTTTCCGGTTCGGTTTCGAAGAAAACCGATCTTGTTGTGGCCGGTCCCGGCGCTGGTTCGAAGTTGAAAAAAGCCCAGGAACTGGGGATTGAAACCCTGGATGAAGACGGTTGGTTGAGCCTGGTGCAAAGGTCATAAACTACCAACACATTGTGCTTGGCATTGATGTCTTCGAGGCGTAGTTTCGCCTGATGGAAAATTCTACGAAACAGGAAATTGTGGCAGGTGCAACCGCTATGACCCCAGTAGCGGTGGCGGTTGTTTTTTTTGGCATGATGTTCGGCGCGACCGGCGCGAGCAGCGGGCTTCCGTACTGGCAAACCATCCTGACCAGTGCCGTAACCGTGGCCGGTGCGAGCCAGTTTGTCTTTTTGGAACTGTATAATCAGGGGACCCCTGTTTGGTCGGTACTACTGGCAGTTTTTGCCGTTAACTTTCGCCATATTCTTTATTCCGCTTCCATCAGCCGGTATTTGGGTGAATTTAGCTTCCGGCAAAAGCTTGCCGGATTTTTTGTGTTGACCGATCTGACCTATGCTGCATCTGAATACCGCGCCAACAAAGTGAAATTGACACCGGTTTTCTACTTCTCCTACGGGCTTGTACAATATTTCTACTGGATGATCTCAACAGCTGTGGGTGGGCTATTGGGTAACCTGATTTCGAACCCACAGGCCATCGGCATGGACATGTTGTTGCCGATCTACTTCCTGCTGCTGCTGATGGGGTTCAGGGCAAAACCGAACTGGCTCACCTGCGTGATCGTCAGCGGCCTGGTTTCAGTGTTGGTCTATCAAACGGTCGGGGCTCCCTGGCACATTATGAGCGGGGCGATCAGTGGTGTTGTTGCGGCGGCGCTGATCGGCAAACCAACTGACAAAAAGGAGCGCGCCAATGCTTGATTTCCTGCTGCAGCCCGGGACGCCTTCAAACGTTGGAATGATCATCCTGTTTGTGGGGGTGGTGACTTATTTTACGCGTTCTGTCGGGTATTTTGTTCTGGCCCGGTTTGACACAATACACCCACGCTTGGAAGCTGCACTTGAGGCAGTTCCCGCCTCGGTATTGATAACCTTGGTTCTTCCGCAGTCGGTCAGCAGTGGTCCGCTTGAGGTCTTTGCACTATTCGTGGCCCTGATCGCCAGTTTGCGGCTGCCTGCAATGCTGGTGCTGACCATTGGCATGGCGATTGTTATTGCCGGACGAGCGTTGGGTTTTTAGGCCGTAAACCCATAAATCCGGTTAAAATGGCTGGAGGAAATTTGCCACGGCATCAGGAGCAATCCCGCCGGAAACCTTCCGGTTTTCAAGGGTTTACGGACTAGCGTCAGACCGGTTGCGTTGCTTTGGCCAACCAAGTCTGTTCGTTTTCGTCAAGATGTGGTGAGATCAGATCGCGAACAGTTGCATGATAGGCATTCAGCCATGCTTTCTCCTCATCACGCAGCATGTCCGTATCAACAAGCCGAAGGTCAATGGGGACAAACGAAAGCGTTTCGAACCCAAGCATTTTTGTGTTGCCATCACCAAGGCTCTGCGCCTCTTTGACGAGTACAAGATTTTCGATGCGAATCCCGTATTTGCCTTCCACATAATAGCCGGGTTCATTGGAAACAATCATGCCGGGTTTGAGGGGCTCGGTGCCCCGTTTGGAGATCGATTGCGGGCCTTCATGCACGTTCAGATATGAGCCAATGCCGTGTCCGGTGCCATGGGCAAAATCGCGTCCATGCCTCCAAAGCGGGTCGCGCGCGAGAACGTCGATCTCCAGCCCTTTTGTTCCTTCCGGAAACCGGGCAGTCGCCATGGCAATGTGCCCCTTCAAGACAAGTGTGAAATCACTCACCGCTTCGACAGGCGGGGTTCCAATCGCCACAGTCCGGGTAATGTCCGTGGTGCCGTCACGGTATTGGCCACCCGAATCGCAAAGGTAGAGGTTGTTCTCGGCAAATTTCAGATTGCTATCATAGGTAACCGAATAGTGCGGAATGGCTGCATGGGGACCAAAACCGAAATTGTATCGAACGATATCTCTTCGAGTCTGGAACCAGACTTTTCCGCCGTCTCGATGCGCAGCTTCTCGAGTTGTTTTGCGGCAGTGATCTCGTCGAGATCGTCGGTTTTTTGGTTTTCGAGCCAGCAAAGGAAGCGGCACATAGCGGCACCGTCCCTTATATGGGCATTGCGGGCACCCTGAATCTCTGTGTCGTTCTTGATGGCCCGTGGCAGGGAAACCGGGTCACGGCCCATAACAGTTTTCCCGCCGCCTTTCTCGATTGTGTCGGATATTGCCAGGGCAATGCGATCGGGGTCGCAGTGGATCGACTTTCCTCTTGAACACTCCGCAAGGACGTTCAGAAAATTTTCGCTGTCATCGAGTTCCAGGAATTCCGAGAGCGCTGATTTGACTTCTCCGGAGAGTTTCGAACCCGCAATGAACAGCGTCGGTTTCGATTTTGCTGGAACGATGGCAAACCCAAGCGGCAACGGATTGTGAATGACATCTGTTCCACGAATGTTGAACAACCACGCAAGGGAAGCCGGGTCGGAGAGTACCACGTAATCGGCATTCAATCCACTGATTGCGGTCTGGATTTCGTCGATCTTTTGTTCAGCAGACTTGCCGGCATGTTCAAGCGGGTGAAGGGTCACGGGCTTGTCCGGTGAGGCAGGTTGGTCTTCCCAGATGCGATCAATCAGGTTGTCGCACTTTTTCAAACTGGCCCCTGATTTGTTGCAGGCTTTTTCGTAAGCCTTGAACTGGTTCGGCGTGACCAACCAGGGGTCATATGCGACCACACTGCTTCTATCGGTGTTCTTTTCCAGCCACTTGGATGGCGGAAAATTCACCAAGTCTCCCGGTGTGAAGGCTTTTGGGTCAATTTGCTCTCGAACCTGCAGTGTGTAACGTCCGTCAACAAAAACGACACACTCCTCCAGCCCGGCAATGGCAAAACCGGCAGATCCGGAAAAACCGGTCAACCAGGATAGCCTGTGACCGCGCACCGGTTGGTATTCATTTTGATGCTCATCGGCATGTGGAACCAGAAAATGTGTCGCCCCAACTGCATGAATCTCGTGACGGAGCCGTTCGAGACGACCGGGACCGGCCTTTGGGTCTGACTTGGAATCGAATGACTGGTACATGCCGCCTCGCGTGAAACATCAATGATTACTAAAATGTTAAGAATTTCTATCTTTGCCATGCATATTGCGCAAGGCTTGGTTGCAGCCAGACACCTACCTGGAAGGCATGTGATGGATTATGTTGGCAGGTGTAGACGTTCAGAAGGTAGCGGAACGCAACAAAGGAAAAGACAATGCCATTTATGCAGTCTCTTAACAAAGGTTTTGAAAGAATGATCCGTGTGCGCGAACGCCAGTCGCGACTTGCTGCGCACGCTTATCTTGCAACGCTAGACGACGCTACGCTCAAAGGTTTGGGGTACAAGCGCAGCGAACTTGAAAAAGGCGGTTATTCCGATTTCATGCTTTAACGCATTGAATGAGAATGATGATAGAAAATGGGCGGCCCGGAGGTCGCCTTTTTTGTTCGGGGGGCACCACGCGGTATTTGTGAATCTGCTGATTGCATTTGTCACCGATGACGACGGGACGATATTTTTTTCGTTCTGATGATTGTGCAAACACAGGACTTGGCTTGGACGGCAGTCGCATCACATATTGTTTGAACACAAAGCCATCAGGGTTTCTTCAGCACGAGCGTTAGCCACCCATCACGGATATGGGTAAATTCATGGATCATGCCATGAACGCGGAAAGTCGCAAGAATGCTGGCGCGTTGATGGGGCAAAAGTCCCGAAAGCACCAGATCGGCATTGCCGGTAAGGTGTCTTGAAATGTCATGGGCCATCGCTTTCAAGGGGTTTGCCAGAATGTTCGCAACGATCAGGTCATATGGTCCCTGTTCGGAGAAGCGGCGGTGTGCGAATCCGGTCGCCGTGATGCACTCAATGTTGGTGTGCGCCTGATTTATATGGGCATTGACCCGCGCGGTTTCTACGGAAACAGGATCAATATCTGTTGCCATTACATGGGCAATCTGGGTTTTTGCCAGAGCAATTGCCAGCACACCGGAGCCTGTGCCCAAGTCGAGGATGTTATGGAATTTTGAGCGCTTGGAAATTCGGGTCAGCATATCGAGACAACCAGCGGTGGTGCCGTGGTGTCCGGTTCCGAAAGCTAATCCGGCATCAATCTGGATTGCAACTTCGTGGGGTCGCGGTACATGTTTGTCGTGTGCGCCGTGCACAACAAAATTGCCTGCACGTACGGGTACAAGTTCACGCAATGTCGCTTCTACCCAGTCGGTATCGGGAATGTCTTCGCGCATGATCTTGAACGCATGACCTTCCGATTTCAAAACTGCAGAAAGCCGTTCAGCTTGTTCGGAAGCGTCCTGCGTTTCGCAATAAACAGAAACTGTCCAGTTTCCCGGATTGTCCAAATCCTCGAATGCGGAAATCGGAAACCCGTCTTCTTCAAACCGGAACTCGATTCTGGAAAGGAGCGGATGAACGATCGCTTCACCGGCGTGGAAGTATAATCGGGATTGCGTCATTGATTGCGAACTGTTTCAGGGTTTGTGGAGTTTGTGCGGGGCGTTGGTAAAGCAAAAACTGCCACATGACTACCCCGACAGGTTGCGTTGAACCGTGTCTGTCAATCAGGGAAGGGTTTCATGTGTTTTGCCGGTTGTGAAGCAAATTGTGTCATTCAAACGACAGGTTTACTGCAAATTTACCAGCATCTGGCACAAACATGTGATGGGAAACGCTTTCAGAAGAAAAATATCGAGCCTGTCGACCGGCGCAACGGCATTTGTGTGTGCCGGGGTATTGATGCACGCCATCCTGACACAAAACGGCGGCGATCCGAACTCCCAGTCCCGCTGGCAGGATGTTGCGCGTCACAAGGTCGGCATCATGGACGAAATCGACGCACGGATTGCATCGAACCGAAAGCAAAAAAACCTGCTTCTGGACCGTATCATGGTGGGTGGAGTCAAGGCTGATCCCGACAGGACCGACCAGGATGATCCTGCGGTTGTTGAGACGAAGCAAAGCGACAAGAGTATCGGTGTCCTTGACCTGATACGTGAAAACTCAGACATCGCCCCGCCTGTTTCGAGCGGAACCAACCGTATCAGTGTCACGATCCGGGAAGGCGATACCTTGTATTCGATTGCCCGCAGGCATGGGTTGGATGTTCAGCAACTGGCTGCACTAAACGGACTCGAAGAACCCTATATCATCAAGATTGGCCAAACACTGTTTGTCGCCAGATAAGTCGAATCTAACGCTGTCATCAAATATGTACTTGGCGCTGCATTCGCCCTGAAATGCAGCTTACTGTCTGTTGTCTGCAATAACGCGCTACCAAAAAACCAATAAAATCAAAACTATAAACGGTATTTGTTTGAGCATGTCATTACCTCGCATACAAAAACAGGGCGCTGTTTTGTGAAGCGGGCAGGTTCTGCGGGAATCTTAACAGAATTGGTTAACGTATTATTAACCAATTAGGCGCCATACCGAATTTTGAAAGACGCAGGATTTTCTTCTGTGATCATTTTTAAAGTACTATCGGGGGCAGTATGAATACCTTAGCGATTCGTCGTATTCTAATTTTATCTTCTGCAATATCTGCAATTTCGGTGTTTGCACCTGAAGATGCAATGGCGTGCGAATACTTCGCAGGCACCGGCAACATCGAGTGTGGTACCAACACTGCATCGACAGACACACTCATTTTGGATGGTGCGTCAACCCCGGTCGTTCAGCCGGGAAGTGACGCCATCACCAATGGCGGAGCGATAGGAAGCAGCATTAGCGGAATTTTCGATGCCGGACGAAACTCCGATGACATCACGATCAGCAACTTCACGATTAACGGCAACGCCCAGAGTGTTGACGTAAACGCAGCACCTGACGGGATCCTGGGTTCATTGTTCGGCGGTAACGGAAGTGATGACATTCTGCTCAACAACGTAACGACAACTGGTAGCGTGGTTGGAGATTACGGAGCAGGCAGCAATTCGGGTGTCGACAACATCACCGTGAACAACTCAAACATAGGCGGAGCAATTGTTGGCGGCGGCGGCGCTGACACCATTGTTGTAAATGGCAACAGCACAATCAGCAACGGTATCGGGTATCGCGATCTCGTCAATGGTATCGACCGTGAAGACGGTGGGGACGATATCATCATCAACAATGGTGTGATTGGCATCAACGACAGCGGCACGACCGACACGTCTGACGACTACTCAATCTATACCGGATTTACGGGAGATAATGTGTATCTCTTCGGTGGTACCATCCAGGGTGATGTGATCTTGTACAGCACAGAGGGTGCAATTGACCGTTTGTATATTGACCCCGGTGCAATTGGGGGCATCGCGGACAATGAATATTCGACCGCGCTGCAAAGCAACATCACGCAGGAAACCACCAATCTGAGCATCTCCTCCACCAGTTTCGATGGTGGCGACGGAAATGACGAAGCGTTCCTGTACAATCTGCGGATGACGGGTGTCACCGAAGTAAACCCAGGCAGCACAACACGCTATGATGTGCTTGCAGAAGATACACAATGGACAAGCTTCTCGTTTCTGAATGTGAACAACTCTGAAATCGATATTGTGGATTCTTCGGTCAATGAAATCCGTTTGATCAACAACTCTGCCCTGATCCAACGCGATGGCGCGCTAACGATTACCGGAAATGACGGCAACACAAGCGCCAGTTCCGGTGCGATCGAGTTGAGCGGAACAAGTGTGATCGACATGCAGGATGGTGTAGCCGATGACTACATCGCGGTCGGACGCTATCGCGCCGATGACGGTTCTGTCTTGCGCATTGATGCAGATGTGACACAGCAAGGCTGGGCAGCTGATGATTCCGATTACATCATCACGCCAAACAGCCAGTTCCCCGGAAGCATCTACAACGAGAGTACCGACACGGTTGCTTATGTGGATGTCAATGTTACCGGAGCGGCTTCGGCATCTGGTGTCAGAAGGATCATTGACGACACTGGCAGAACCGATCCGCTGGAAGATCCGGGCACCGGTGCGGTAATTGACGCTTCGGACGACTATGCATTTGTGGTTGATCCGTCTACGACGGCACGTACTTTTTGGCTGGAAGAGGGTTCCGGCGGTTACCTTTACCTGAAATGGACAACCCCGGTAAACGCACAAACAACTGGTGCGCTTGTTGGCGGAGGCTCGTCATCCGGTTCCGGAGGTTCTGCTCCTGCCGGGCCTGAGCAGGCTGCCTACGGTGTTGCCATGGCAGAGGCTGCTCTGGCTGTTAACGGGAATATTGCTGACCTTGCCCGCAAGGACACCTTACCGCTTGGCATCAGGGAAAGACTGAATCCTGAGGACCCTGACAATCTGGACGATTTTGACGAAACCCGGTTGAGCGGGCGCAACGACAAAGCGTGCTGGGACAATAATGGTATGCAGGTCTGGGGTGATTTGGATACACGTTCCGGTGAGTTGGGTTCAACGGATTATGATGCCTATACCGCTCGTATCGGTGCAGAAATTGACCTTGGTCGCGAAAAACTGGACGATTGCGGCAGGTTTGTAGCCGGTATTTTCGGGTATTTGGGCAATAGCGATATTGATTCAGCAAGCGGTTCAAGCACCGGAATGGATACACTTGGCGGCGGCGGTTACGTGCGCTTTGGCAGCAATAACGGCGTCTACGGAACATTGCTGGGACACTACGGAACCGGTGATGTCACGTCGTTCAACGCAACGCTTGCCTCAATGGCAGATTACAGCTCTGATATATACGGCGCGGCAGCCAACCTTGGAAGGCGCTATGCCACCGATAATGGGGACATTGCGGATGTCCGTGGTTTTGTAAACTGGACAGGGCTTGAAGCGGGTGCATTTACCGACAGCATGGGTCTGACAGTCGACGGTATCGACGGATCGGTTCTTGTGGCAGGTTTTGAAGTTGGTCTCGAAAGGCAATTTGACGAAACCACCTCAGGGTTCGGTCGGATTGGTGGCAAGCTTACCGATTTTGAGGGAACGCTTGAATCATCAGGAACAGCGGTAAACTTTGGTGGTGACTACGTTGCAGCAACCTTTGAGGCGGGCGTACAAAAAGAACTCAGTGAACAGGCAACAGTTTCGTTATCCGGGTTCGGTGAAGTTGCCGACGGAGCCACCCTCTACGGTGGTCGTGTAAGCTTCAACGTCAAATTCTGACAAACAAGGGTAGCTCCGGAAACTCTTAATGAGTCTCTTGGTGATGGCGATCAAACCGTTTGGGTTTGGTCGCCATTTGTATTTTACATTATTTACAAATTTACAATTACTAATTTAACAAAACCCACTTCTTTACACGATTGTTCGTGGTGTTTCGCAGTCGTCGGTTTAAACAAGCGACAGGTTTATGTATCAACCGACCAGATTGAGGCGATGTGCGCCTCATGTGACGGTTTTTTGCAAGCATAAGCAATCGGCGTTACAAAATTTACAATCGTAAATTCAGGAAGAGATTCATGTCTTACACTCAGGAAATTGCCCAAGTGGCTAGTACCATTTCATCTGCTGGTGATGGCTGGAAAGGTATCAATGCAGAATATGTTGCCCGGATGCGGTTGCAGAACAAGTTCAAAACCGGTCTGGATATTGCGAAATACACTGCCAAAATAATGCGCGAAGACATGGCTGCCTATGACGCTGATCCTTCGCGATACACCCAGTCACTGGGATGTTGGCACGGTTTCATTGGCCAGCAGAAGATGATCTCCATTAAGAAGCATTTCGGCGAAACCAAGGGCCGATACCTGTACCTTTCCGGTTGGATGGTTGCAGCACTGCGCTCCGAGTTTGGTCCACTTCCCGACCAGTCCATGCACGAAAAAACCTCCGTGCCGGCACTGATTGAAGAGCTTTACACGTTCTTGCGTCAGGCAGATGCCAGAGAGCTTGGCATGATGTTCCGTGACCTTGACGCCGCGCAAGCTTCCGGCGACAGCGCGAAGGTAGCTGAAATCCAGCAACAGATTGACGGCCATCAAACGCATGTCGTGCCGATTATCGCAGATATTGATGCCGGTTTTGGCAACGAAGAAGCAACGTATCTTTTGGCAAAGAAAATGATTGAGGCGGGCGCTTGTGCCTTGCAGATTGAAAATCAGGTTTCCGACGAGAAACAGTGCGGTCACCAGGATGGCAAAGTTACCGTGCCACATGAAGACTTTGTCGCCAAAATCCGTGCCTGCCGCTATGCATTTCTTGAACTTGGCGTCGATGATGGCATCGTTGTGTGTCGTACGGATTCGCTCGGTGCCGGTCTGACCAAACAGATCGCCGTTTCCCATGCGCCCGGCGACATTGGCGATCAGTACAACTCGTTTCTTGATTGTGAGGAAGTGACAGCAGACAACGTTTCAAACGGCGATGTTATTATCAACCAAAACGGCAAAATGATGCGCCCGAAGCGGTTGCCTTCAAACCTTTACCAGTTCCGTGCCGGGACAGGTGAAGACCGCGTGGTCATGGATTGCATCAATTCGCTGGACAATGGTGCCGACTTGCTGTGGATCGAAACAGAAAAACCGCATGTGGGACAGATCGGCGCGATGGTTGACCGGGTTCGCGAGGTACATCCAAACGCAAAGCTGGTTTACAACAATTCGCCTTCCTTCAACTGGACGCTCAGCTTCCGCCAGCAGGTTTATGATGCCTGGTCTGAAGAAGGCAAAGATGTTTCTCAATACGAACGTGACCGCCTGATGAGTGTCGATTATGATGACAGTGAGTTGTCAGCCGAAGCTGACCGCCGCATCCGTTCGTTCCAGGCGGACGGTTCACGTGAGGCCGGAATTTTCCATCACCTGATCACACTGCCGACTTATCATACCGCTGCATTGTCTACCGACAATCTTGCCAAAGAGTATTTTGGCGAAGCGGGTATGCTGGGCTATGTGAAGAACGTTCAGCGCCAGGAAATCCGCCAGGGGATCGCCTGCGTGAAGCACCAGAACATGGCCGGTTCGGACATGGGCGACGATCACAAGGAATATTTCTCAGGTGATGCTGCGCTCAAGGCTGCTGGTGAAGACAACACCATGAACCAGTTTGCTGCTGAATAAGCAAAACTCTTCTCAAATGGTTCCAGGGGTCGTGCACTGCGCGGCCCTTTTTTTGTCCACCGGTTAAACACCTGAAAAAAAACACCAAACCGGAAAAGCTCCACAGGACTGTTTTTTGCGATTCGACAGATCATGAATTTTGCGCAAACCTGTCATCATAACTTGCTCATTTGCCGACTGTCGGTCTGGTCGGATGACCGCGAAAGAGACAGGTTGTGAGCGCCTTGTGGTTTGTTGACCTCGTGACAACTTTCCGTAGGGCAAAGCATCAGGGAAGGTGCGCATGACAGAATTCAGGTTCTTGAAATGTGTGATCTACTTGGGTGCGAAGCACTAAATGCTGGGTATCCAGTTATGCGGTGCCAGACATTGTCAGAGTCAGGTCTCGTGCCTGGCTTAGATGGGAGAAGGCGCAGTGAAACAGGAAACATTCAGCGTGAAGTGCGGATGGTCGAAGGCCCGCAAGCGTCGATCATCACCAGCTTGAACTGGGGTTCAGGTTTTGTTGTGGCGCGCTTTCGGGTGTTGACGCAAGTGAATCGGGATTTCAGGGATTGCCAAAGAAAGGCATTGATCCGCAAGGATTGATGCCTTTCTGCTTTTCTGGGCCGATGGTGCCTGACCAAAACCTAATCCAGTTCAAAACTTCCGCGGGCAAGCTCTGGTTGCAAAACCGTTAGGGTCGGCTGAGAGGGCAAGCTTCGTAATGACACGGTGATTGCGCTTCCTGATGGTCGCTCGATGGCAAATTCCTGGCTTGTCTCATTGATAAAACGCTCAAGGCTGTAACTTCCAAACCAATGCATCGGCAGGACGACACTTGAACGAAGTCGTTTGGCCACTTCGCTCATGCTTTTTACATCTAGCGTCATGCCCCCATCGACAGGCACCATGACAACATCAAGGCGGCCAATTTGGGCATAGTGGGTATCGGTCGGAACATGATGCAAATGGCCCAGATGGCCGATACAAAGCCCGGCGATTTCAAAAATGAAAATCGAATTGCCATCGCGTTCAAAACCCACCCAGTCATTGTCGATATTGGTGGTGACGTTGCGGATCAGCGCGTCGGCTATCTGAAGGCGGTGGCGGGCCGGTTCGCCTCCGTCGCCCCAACCGCGCAGGACATGGGGAATACGGGGGTTGGGGGCGATGGTATAATGTGTCGAATGGGCGTGGTTCATGGTCACCACATCGGGGATGACATCTTTACCTGCATACCCTGAAAAGTCTGTCGCGATCGTCAACCCGCTATGGGTTTCGATGCGAAACGTTGAATGGGTGACATAGGTGATTGAGACTTCGTGCCGTGCCGGCTTTGTGCCTTCTGCCTGTGCAAGCACAATTGGCGGTTCTGTTTTCTTGAACTCGCCAGGCCATCCTTCAATGGGTGCATTTGAAGCGATTGCCTGGCACATGGATGGAATATGCTTGTCGGCGTCCAACGTCTGCGCCCCGGCGTTTGCGGCCAGACCAAACATTAGCGACACAGTCAAAAGAAACGGCTTCATCATGGCACCTTTGACAGCAGTGAGTTGTCAACATCTTTTGAAGTAAGGCAGTGCTGAGCTACTTCAAGGGATTGTCAATTTTGGGAGGGGACAGCACCGCTCGATATGGATCCCAGTTTGCGCCGCAACCGGGATGACGGCGACAAAGACGGTGCAACAACTCTCAACACCGTCAAGCCTGTCACAGGGACAGAGGTAACGAGAGCAGAATGGCCTTCGTCATCCCGGCCACTACTGTGAGCCGGGATCCAGGTTGTGGAGAAAGGCGCTCGCCATATTGCTTGCGCAGATTAGCTGCCGTTGACAGATTTGCATTCCTTTTTCCATTGGACGTTTTGCTTCGCCAAAACGCTTTGGATCCCGGTTTGCGCCGCAACCGGGATGACGGAAGGGTGGAACATTTTTCATCCATTGACCCAAATGTGGATCACAGGTATTTTGTTCATGTAATGTTCTTTCTTTGATGTGTCATGACCGAAACATTCAGCTATCTGCCACCGTCTACTCAATCAGTTATCGAAGCCAACGAGGATATCTTTGGCAGGGACGACTTTGGGGCGAAAATTACGAACCTAGTAAAGTCGAGCAATGAGCCTCTTGTTCTTTTGCTGGATGAGCCTTGGGGAATGGGCAAGACCGTTTTTGCAAAGCGCTTGGACAAAGCGGTAGAGAATGATGATGAAGAGTTAAATTCGATCTATTTTGATGCGTTCAAAAGAGATTATGAGAGCGATCCATTTATTGGACTGGTTTCAGAGATTTATGAACGGGTGGTTCCAGATGACAAGAAGGAGGGTTTTATCAAGAATGCAAAGGGTGTTGCAAACATCATGGGTCGGGTCGCCCTGAAAGCTTCAGTACGTTTGGCGACTGCAGGTATCGTGAATTCAAGGGATTTGAGTGAGGCGGTTGAAGAAGCTGCCGATTATGTTGGCGATTCAGTCGAAAGTGAGTTCGATAGAATCATTGATGAGCGCCTTAAAAGTTCAAAAGATGATGAAAATGTCTTTGAAGGATTTGAAAAAACACTAAAGGACATGGCGCAGGAAAAACCGCTACTGGTCATTGTCGATGAGTTGGACAGATGCAAACCTACCTATGCGCTTTCGTTTCTTGAGACCATAAAGCACTTTTTTGAAGTTCATAATGTACATTTTCTACTGATCACGAACCTCGATGCTTTGGCAGCCACGGTTGAACATCAATATGGGAAGATCAACGGCCAGACCTATTTGCAGAAGTTCTATTCGTTTAGGCTAAATTTTCCTCTTTCCAGCGACTACGAATCCAGAGAGCGGGCGCGCCGTTTCATTGGGCATTGCCTCGGTTCGTTAGATGTGAATAACGAGGATAGAGCATTGCTTGACGGTCTTCATGATTTTGTTTTTAAAAGGTATTTGTCGGGCGAGTATACACTAAGGCAATGTGAAAAGTTGTGTTCACAAATTAAGCTTGCGGTTTTGTTCTCGAGTAATCGGTATGTGCGATTGCATCAAATTGCAGCTGTACTTGTCGATTTAAAGCTTTTTGATCATGCTCTCTACGCAAGCGCAAGATCGGGTGGTTTGAAGTTCTCCGAGCTTTGCCGACGCTACAATTGGCAAGCTGATGTTTCGCCAAGAAGCAAAGAAAAAAATCATACCGGAGTTTGGTGGAGGTTTTGTTTAGAATCCCCCGAAGGTGAGGAATGGAGTTCGTTTGCCAGATCACTGACGTTCTCGTGGGATATTGACGATAATTATCAGATCATTACACATACCATCAACGAGGTGGTTGACTGCCTACCCTCCTCCTAAACCCCCTCAACAAAGCTGTCCAAAACTCTTTTCTGCCCGGCCTTGTCGAAGTCGATGGTCAGTTTGTTGCCGTCGATGGAGGCGATGTTGCCATTGCCGAATTTCATGTGAAAGACCCGGTCGCCGACCGAAAATTTGGAGCTTTCATTGACCGATGAAGCGATTAGCCTGCCTTCGATGGTTGCGCCGCCGCTTGAGGTTTTGGGGCCTGAACGACTGCCCCAATTGCTGTCATTGGCGTTTGACCTTCCCTTGGCGCGTTGCCAGCCGGGGCTTGAATAGCCCGAATTGAACGTGTCCACATTGTCGAACCGGCTGGAACCGTATCTGCCGCCTGAACCCTGCGAGCCATAACCGCCATATGACGATTGCTGCTGGGCTACCTCCACATGGGCTTCGGGCAGTTCTTCGACAAATCGCGACGGGATGGAGGTTTGCCAAAGTCCGTGGATGCGGCGGTTTTGCACAAACCAGATATAGCAGCGTTCGCGGGCGCGGGTGATGCCCACATAGGCAAGGCGGCGCTCTTCTTCGAGGCCCGAACGCCCACCTTCGTCGAGGGACCGCTGATGCGGGAACAGGCCTTCTTCCCATCCGGGCAGGAAGACACAGTCAAACTCCAAACCTTTTGCGGAATGAAGCGTCATCAGCGACACGGCCTCCATCTGGTCCTGACTGTCGGTGTCCATCACCAGGGAAACATGCTCCAGAAAACCGGGAAGGTTCTCAAATTCTTCCATGGAACGGATGAGTTCCTTGAGGTTCTCCAAACGGCCCGGCGCTTCGGCGCTGCGATCGTTCTGCCACATTTCGGTATAGCCGGATTCGTCCAGAATGGTCTCCGCCAGCTCGGTGTGGGGCATGGCGTCCAGTTCGCCGCGCCAACGCTCGAAATCATCCAGCAGGGCTTTGATGGTGCCGCGCACCTTTGGTTTCAGTTCCTCGGTCTCGGTCAGTTCCCGCGCGGCCATGGTGAGCGGAATGTCGCGCGCCCTGGCATTGTCGTGGATGACGCGCAGGGTAGCATCACCAATGCCGCGCTTTGGGGTGTTGATGATGCGCTCAAACGCCAAATCATCCGCCGGCTGACACACGACGCGGAAATACGCCATGGCATCGCGAATTTCGCGGCGCTCGTAAAAGCGCGGTCCGCCAATCACCCGGTAGTTGAGACCCATTGTAACGAACCGGTCTTCAAACTCGCGCATCTGGAAGGAGGCGCGCACCAGAATGGCAATCTCGTCCAGCGACACCCCCTTGGTTTGAAGCGCTTCGATTTCTTCGCCTATGGCGCGCGCTTCCTCTTCGGAATCCCATCCGGCAGAAACCAGCACCTTCGGATCGTCAGGGTTTGGCGCTTCGGTGAACAGGGTTTTGCCGAGCCGCCCCTCATTGTGCGAGATCAGATGACCTGCCGCGCCAAGAATATGAGCGGTAGAACGGTAGTTGCGTTCAAGGCGGATGACCTTTGCGCCGGGAAAATCTTTTTCAAACCGCAGGATGTTGTCGACTTCCGCGCCGCGCCAACCATAGATCGACTGGTCGTCATCGCCAACGCAACATATGTTGGTTTTCGCCAAGCCATCCGGCTTGGTGCCCGTTGACGCAGTGGCGGTTTGGCTTGTCGCCAAACCTTCTGCTGGCACGGAGCCAGGTGACAAAGGCGTCGAAGAGCCGCCCGCGCCTGATGGCGCGCCCTCGCGGAGCGGCTGCGTAGCAGCTTGCGTGAGCGGTGAGCCTGTCGCCAAACCTTCTGCTGGCACGGAGCCGGTTGACAAAGGCGGCGAAGAGCCGCCCGCGCCTGATGGCGCGCCCTCGCGGAGCGGCTGCGTAGCAGCTTGCGTGAGCGGTGAGCCTGTCGCCAAACCTTCTGCTGGCACGGCTTCACCAGCTTGCCCTGCCGCGGAGGGGGTGTTGTTGCCAGTTGGCGGAGGCGGAATATTTTGTGCCAGAAGCCGCAGCCACAAATATTGTGCGACATTGGTGTCCTGATACTCGTCAACCAGAATGTATCTGAATTTGCGCTGATATTCGGCCAGCACATCGTGATGTTCTTTGAACAATCGTATGCATTCGGTCAGCAGGTCACCAAAATCGGCAGCGTTGAGAACCTTCAACCTGTCCTGATATTGCCGGTAGAGTTCGCGCCCGCGCCCGTCGGCAAACGCCCTTGCATCCCCCTCGGCAATCTGGTCGGGGGCAAGGCCCTTGTTTTTCCACCCGTCGATCAAGCCGGCAAGGGTACGCGCCGGCCAGCGCTTGTCGTCTATCCCTTCGGCACGGATGATCTGCTTGAGCAGGCGGATCTGGTCGTCAGTATCGAGGATGGTGAAATCGGACTTCAATCCCACCAGTTCCGCATTGCGGCGCAGGATTTTGACACAGATGGAATGGAATGTGCCAAGCCAGGGCATTCCTTCCACCGCTTCTCCGACCATCGAGCCGATGCGGTCTTTCATTTCCCGCGCCGCCTTGTTGGTGAATGTGACCGCGAGAATTTGTGAGGGCCAGGCAGAGCCGGTCGCCAGAATGTGGGCGATGCGGGTGGTCAGAACGCGGGTTTTTCCGGTCCCTGCGCCAGCAAGCACAAGCAGGGGGCCTTCCAGCGTTTGCACCGCGTCAGTCTGTTCGGGGTTGAGGCCGGAAAAATAGTCCGGCACGGGTGCGCCGCGACTGGCAGCCAACGCACGCGCGGCAATGCCGCCAGATGCAGGCGGGGCAAGCTCGTCATCGGGAAGCGAATCAAACGGGTTCGACATTTGTTCTATGTAAGGCGTCAACACGCGTTTGAACAGGGCCAGTGCGACTGCTGTTCGTTTTTGTGCAGTAGTTTTCACAGGTCGTTGTTCAGGTGGTTTCTGGATTGGCACGTTCGAATATCGCGTGCAGGTTTAAACAGGTGCGATCCTGCCATCCATGCAGTGGAAACAGAGCAGGGGCCTTTTTTGCCAACGAAACACGGGTCCGAAACGAAAAAGTGGGTAAGCAGGTGAGGCAGTGTTGAGTATTTTTGAAAAACGCCATCGTATCAGCAAACAATTTTCATACGTATTTGCAAAGCAGTTGCCAAACCAACGAGGAAAACGAGAAATGACCAAAATCGCATTGCTGTTGTCACCGGGCTTCGCAGACTGGGAGTATGCGTTGATTGCCGGAACCGGCGGCCCGTTTTACGGCTTGGATATTCGGTTCTTTGCGCCCGACCCGGGAAAACTGACGTCCCAGGGCGGATTGGTTTGTGATGTTGCGGCTGGTCTTGAAGACCTTGAACAATGGGATCCGGAGATTGTCGTTGTGGTTGGCGGCATGATTTGGGAAACGAGTTCAGCGCCTGATTTGAGAGCCTTGCTGCAGCACCAGACACAAAAGGGAGGAGCGGTGGCAGCCATTTGCGGAGGTACGCTGGCACTTGCCAGAGCCGGAATACTGGACGGTGTTTCGCATACCTCCAACAGTGCCGAATTTCTCCAATCGGCTGAAGCCTATCAGGGACGTACCAGGTACGTCGATAGTTCTCGAGCCGTTGAAGACAACAGAATCGTGACCGCGCCGGGAACCGCACCGGTAACGTTTACGGCAGAGGTTTTCAGACTGGCCGGACTGGACAATGACACGATCAGTCAATTTCGTGAGATGATGGTACGCGAACACTAAGCTGCAATCTGGTTAGTGCAGGTGACTGGGCATCACAATACCAGGTCGACGCAAAGCTGCTGCAAGCCATTTATCGTCTGACCTTCGACGGCGGGCGTTTGTAAACTGCTTTGAAGGCATCATTGAAACGCCGGAGGCTTTTGAAACCTGCCTCAAACGCTATTTCGGCAATCGGCAAAGATGTGTCGCTGAGAAGCCGTTTGGCTTTGTGAATGCGCTGTGTAGCTGCCACTTGCGAGGGGCTGGCTCCAAGATGCTTGCGAAACAACCGGGACAGATGGCGACTACCAATCCCCAACTTATTGGCAAGGTCTTCCACCGTAGCAGTGTCCAAAAAACCACCTTCAATCATTCGCATTGCACGGCCTACGGTTGTTGCAGTTCCCCGCCATGCAGGGCTACCGGGAGCTGTTTCTGGTCGGCATCGAAGGCACGGCCTGAACCCTGCACTCTCGGCTGCGGCGGCAGATTTGTAGAACGTCACATTCACAGATTTAGCTGGCCGCACAGGGCACACAGGACGACAATAGATACGTGTCGATTTTACACCAGTAAAAAACAAACCATCAAAAGCAGCATCGCGCGCCAAGCGAGCGCGGTCACACACTTCTGGGTCTAATTCTTCCGTATCATCGAACATCAACGTAACAATACCTGTTCGCTTGCAGCATTGACTAGCTGTTTTCGGACTTCATCGTGGGATGGAGTCTGAAAATGGCGAGTGTAGCAGTTTCTATCATGCGAATATCAATCGCAAACCAGGAGGCAGCACATTGTCTGAACACCAACAAAATCAACTTATTGAAATCGGCCTTCTGGTGGTGCTGGCCTTTCTCTGGGGCAGCTCCTTTACTCTCATCAAAGTGGCTTTGAACACTGTGCCACCAGCGACAATCGTATTGGGGCGACTAATGCTGGGAGCAGCTTTGCTGCTGCTGATTGTCAAAGCTCGCGGATTAACTTTGCCGACTGCGCCGCTTCTTTGGGGCGCGTTTGCCGTGCAGGGATTTTTGCAAAGTGCCTTGCCATTCACACTCATTAGCTGGGGGGAAAAGCACATCGACAGCGGGTTGGCAGGTCTCCTGAATTCCACGCCGCCCCTGTTCGCGTTCCTCATTACATTCTTCATCTTGCGTGAAGGGGATGCTCCGTTGCGAAAGTTCATCGGTGTAATGATTGGTTTCCTCGGGGCCCTTGTGACGTTAGGGCCTGACGTTTTAAATGGCTCGGTTCAAGGCGTTTGGGGCCAAATTGCAGTCACTGGTTCAAGTATCAGTTATGCCGTCGCAGCCATCTACGCACGCAGATTTTCGGATCAACCGGTGCTAATTACCGCCGCCTGCTCCATGATGATGGCCATGCTACTCATGGTTCCAGTGTCATTCACGGTTGACCAACCATGGGCGCTGGCACCGTCCATGGAGGCTATATGGTCTATTGCTGCGCTTGGAGTGTTGTCCACCGCATTGGCGATGCTGATTTACTTCCGCCTCGTCAAAACTCTTGGCGCGGTTGGCGTAACAAGTGGTAGCTACCTGCGAGCAGGATTTAGCGTATTGCTAGGCGTGTTTTTCCTCGGAGAAAGCATCACGCCCAGTTTGGCAGGCGGTCTGGTACTCATTTTGCTGAGCGTTGCTATCGTGACAGGGCAAATTAAATTTCCCTTAAAAGAACGGAAAACCCAAGAGTCGTAAAGCTCTTTGCCGTATGACTACCCGGTTAAACGATTGAACAATTTTTCTATTTCATGCTGAAAATAAACAGCAATTCCATGCTCTCGTAAAGCGGAGGTTACCACGCCTACGCCTGCTCGTGTCCGCCCGTCATGACGCCCGCTGTAGATAAATGCGCTACCGCAAGATGGGCTTCCATCTGTAAGTAGGGCAAATTTGCAGCCATTCTTGAGCGCTATTTCGACGGCAATCTGTGCTCCGAGTTTGAACGTTTCCGTTACATCGTGTCCGCTGTCTTCATAAATTCACGCAATTCCTTGCCTGACATCTTCTGCTGTTTTCCCCGCTTCTATTTCTGCTGGTGCACGGGGTGTTTGGAAACCTGCGGCTATTTCCGGGCAAAGTGGCACAAGCATCCCGGATTCTTCCCATGCCTCAAGGAGGCTATTGTTAAGCTCAAAAGCTTTACTATTGTATCGCACAGGTTGCCCGAGCAAGCAGGCACCAATGAGAATTTTGTTTGCCATATCCTAAATCTATCAATTCTGATTTTTCCAGTCGAGCAAGCACTTGTTTCTTCATCTCGTCTATTCTACCCGTTGCAAAAAGGATGGTTTTGCAACGCTTCTTGTGAGCAAGTGAATTCAGGCTTGGCTGTCGCAAACTATCTGCATGAAAATCGGCTATGCGCGTGTCTCCATCTTGGTGGCGGACTGATCTGAATATGCCGCTCAAAGCCCTGCTTTGATGTAAAATATCAATTACTTCAGTTCCTGAATCCATTCGGCGGGAAAATACAAAACGACCGCGAGTTGACTATTTCAGGTAGCCAAACTGAACATCAACGGAGCGACCGAGTGTTGCGCCGATGCGTCAACCAAACCCAATACCGTTTAGGCTTGCGACATACCCAAGCATCAAGTGAAAGCTGCCGGTTTGGTGGACAATGCGGGTCATGCAGCATTCGCAGAATTGCCACATCACACTCGCTCACGGTTTGGCGAGGCGGTCTTCAAAATCGGCACGAGAGGTTCCAGATAATTGATATACGCGCAAGTTTCCGGCAGGGTCGGAGAGTTGCCAATGTTACAGGAATGCAGTTATGAGCCCGAAACCATCCAATCGCACCCGTGTCATGTTTGCAGCTGTTCTGCTGGCGATGGTCTTTGGCGGGCAACCGGCTTATGCCCAGGACCGTCACTCCGGCTACTACTACCCCGAACCGCAAACGGTGGAACGTTACACTGGCAAGATTCAACGATTACCAGCGGTCAACCGGTTGTCGCGGATCGGGTTTGTTACCCGCATGGACCAGTTGCAGAAGAAGCAACCCTATGCACCCACCTATCACATGTTTGCCAAGGGCAATGAAGCGGAGAAGCTGATTATTGTAGCGACGGAACGGGGTCGTTATGACACGATCTACCGGCTGCGCGGACTGCTTGCCTCGATGACTTCCGGCGCCAGGCTCTCCCCCTTGTTTCAAAAGGTCGGCAATGTGCAGTATCTGAATTTTCTCGACCTGTTGAAGATGGCAGGGTTTGAGCGCCTGACCATCACAAACGGCGATGAGATTGCGCACCAGATCGAAATTGACTGAAACCTGATTGTTTGTCATCGCCTTGCATTCATGCATTGAATGCAAAAGCCACATCCGGTCAAAGCCGGTGTTCCTCTTCGCTTGCTCCCACGAGCGCCTGATTGAAATAATACAAGGCCTTGGCCTGACTGGCGTAGGCAATAATCTGGTAGTCATCGTCTTTTGATACCACAGGCAGTTGGGCTTCGCCGGTTTCGTCGAAGCTACGCAATGCATATTCAAGATTGTCGGTCAATTCCAGAAAGGGCAGTGGTTTGCCGTTGCCATCGAACCGGTGATAGCTGGGTTCGGAATTGGGAGGTAACACACAAAATTCCGAGACCTTGATCGTTCGCATGAGGTATTTGTGCGGCCCTTCCATAAAAAACAATCCGCGCATCTCCAACTGCCACTCGAAGATTGAATGGCCGTGGATGGCCTGATTGATGCCGGTGGAAATTGAAACTGCAAGTAACAGGGCAATCGAAAGACCATAACCGCCCGTCAGTTCAAACACGATCATGGTGGTCGAAAACGGCGCTCCCAAAACGGCAGCTGCCACTGCGCCCATTCCCAGGATTGCATACAAACCCTGGCTTGAGGCCATGTCGGGAAAAGCGGCAGATGCTATCAGTCCAAATGCCGCGCCGGTCATCGCACCCAGATAAAGGGCCGGAGAAAACACCCCGCCGCCAAACCGCGATGCCAGCGTAATGGATGTGGCTGCAGTCTTGAATACCAGCAGGGACAAAAGGAGTGGCAAATCCATCTGGTTTTTGAGGGCCATGTCAGTTGCCTCATAGCCGACACCCAGAACATGGGGGAAGAATATGCCGATGGCACCAATTGCCAACCCGCCAATGACCGGCCTGTAGAACAGTGGAATGTCGATCTTGCGGGCGACAAAATCGGTGCTGACCAGACAGAACTGGAAAATGACAGATACCAGCGCACACACCAGACCGAGCAGGGCGAAGGCGGGAAACTCCCATAAAGAGGTAATGGAGTAGTCGGGAATTGAAAAGGCAGCCACATTGCCGAAATAGGCGCGCGATGCAAGCGTGCCTCCGACCGCTGAAATTACGATGGGAACAAAAGACCGCCGCGAATAGTGGCCAAGAACGATTTCATGGGCAAACAACACCCCGGCGATCGGGGCATTAAAGGACGCTGAAACAGCAGCTGCTGCGCCACTTGCAAGAAGCGTTTTCTTGCTCCAGGTGGGCAGGTCAAACCAACGTTCCATGGATGCTGCAATCGCCGCACCCAGATGGACCATCGGGCCTTCCCTGCCTGAGCTTGCTCCCGCCCCAAGCGAAATGGTGGTGGCCAAAGCAGACCAAAGGGCAGGGGCAGAGCGGATTTTTCTGGAACTCAACGCGCGTGCTTCGATCACGTCCGGAACGCCAAGGCACCGCCGCTGAGGCAGCAGGTTGGTCAGTATCCAGCCCACGGCAATGCCACCCAGGGCCGGAGCAAACAGGATAACATACCAGGGTATTTCGGCGGCTGCAGAGATTACGTTTTCAGACATATCGCGCAACCACAACAACTGAAAAAACCCGATCATCTCGCGGAATACAATGGCTGCAATCGAAACCATCAATCCGATGGCCGCTGCAAGACACCATACATGGGTCTGTTTGCTGGAAACAAACAACTCCAGATTGGGCATAACCCAGTTATGCACCATGCCTGGCAGTTTTTTGATTATGTCAAACATTCCAAATCACATTGTTGTTCCAAACAGTATTTTCACAAGCCCCACCGGCACGCAAGTGCCATGTCGGATTGGTGCGCGCCGGTGTTCGTGATCGGGGCGATGAACCATTACATCTTGTCCCGGCAGAAAGAATGCCGCATGATTGAAGCCACTTTTACGAGACAGGAGACGGGACTATGGCACTGGAGGATGTGGCTAAACTTGAACGCAATGAACAAGGAATCGAGATTGCACTTGGCGTTCTGAAGCAGATGTTTGGCGAAAGGTTCAAATCATCGCAGGCATTGCGCGAGCAGCACGCCCATTCCACGACCTACATCCCCGCGCAGCTGCCCGATGCCGTAGTGTTCCCGCATTCCACGCAGGAAGTTCAATCGGTTGTAAGGGTGTGTGCCGAACACAAGGTTCCGATTATTCCCTTTGGGACCGGCACTTCGCTTGAAGGCGGGATCAACGCCCCGGCAGGTGGTATTTCGATCGACTTGAATGAGATGAAACAGATTGTCAGCGTCAATGCCGAAGACCTGGATTGTGTGGTGCAGCCGGGGGTTACCAGAAGCGAGTTGAACACCCATCTTCGTGACAGTGGCCTGTTTTTCCCGATAGACCCGGGGGCAGACGCCTCACTTGGCGGAATGGCGGCAACCCGTGCTTCGGGAACCAACGCGGTTCGCTACGGAACAATGCGCGAAAATGTAATCAATGTAACCGCGGTTTTGCCTGACGGGACAGTTGTCAAGACGTCCAATCGCGCACGCAAATCGTCTGCCGGATATGACCTTACAAGACTTTTGGTCGGTTCGGAGGGAACGCTTGGTATCATTACCGAGCTGACGCTTCGATTGTACGGAATTCCCGAGGCTTCGTCGGCGGCCATATGTTCCTTTCCGACGGTGGCTGCTGCTTGCGAAACAACCATCATGACCATGCAGGTTGGTCTTCCTATTGCCCGTATCGAGTTGCTAGATGCAGAAACCGTCAAGGCAGTGAATGCCTATTCAAATCTTGAAATTGCTGAGCAACCACTATTGTTGGTTGAGTTTCATGGCAGTGAGGGGTCGGTTGCGGAACAAGCCGAGATGTTTGGCGAAATAGCCAAGGATTGCGGTGGAACCGGGTTTGAGTGGGTCACAACGCCCGAGGAAAAAACGAGACTGTGGCAGGCTCGTCATGACGCCTATTGGTCGGTCACCGCACAAAGACCGGACAAGCGGGCTATCAGCACCGATGTGTGTGTGCCAATCTCAAAACTTGCTGAATGTGTAACCGAGACACAGAAAGATATTGCGGATGCAGGCCTTTACGGACCTGTTGTCGGGCATGTTGGAGACGGGAATTTCCATTCGCTGCTCATGGTCGATCCTGATGATGCCGATGAAGTCGCACGCGCCGAGGATGTGATGGAGAAAATGGCCATGAGAGCACTTGCGATGGATGGAACCTGTACGGGTGAACATGGTGTGGGACAAGGCAAGCGCCGGTTTGTGAAGCTGGAGCATGGCACGGGTGCGGACATAATGCTGACACTGAAGAATGCAATTGACCCGGACAACATCATGAATCCCGGCAAAGTTGTCGGGTTTTGATAGTGTTTTGAGACATTTGCCGAGATGAACTTTCTGTTCCGTACGCTCATTTTGTTTGGTGCGATTGTTGTAATCGGGCTGTTTACGGCGTTGTTGGCACCAATGTGGATCGATTGGTCCCACTATACAGAAGAGTTTGAAAAAGAGGTTTCCGAGATCATCGGTCAACCGGTGAAAGTGCAAGGGAAAACGACCCTGCGCCTGTTGCCGCTGCCGTTCATCCGGTTCGAAGGCCTGGAGATTGGCCGAAACGACGACGGTTCCTCACTGATGACGGTCGAGGCGTTTTCGCTCAATGCGGAAATCGTGCCGCTTTTGTCAGGTGATTTACAGATTGTTGACATCGAGATGACGAGGCCGGTTGTCAATTTGAAATTTGGAACAGATGGTCAGCTTGCCTGGACAAACCCGTCAACGCTTCCGATCGCTCCTGCGCACATTGAAATTGAACGGCTGGTTGTGCGCGATGGTAGCGGAACAATTGCTGGATTGGCGGACAAACAGGAATACTCGTTTCGTGAGCTTGATGCTGAAATCTCGGCGGACTCTTTGCTCGGGCCATGGAGGCTTTCCGGTACGACCGTTTTTGAAGGAGACCCTACAGGCTTTTCGGTTTCTACCGGTTCATACCAGTCGGGAAGCAAATCACTTCGTTTAAAACTGGATTTGGCGCCTCAGGCTGTACCCTACAACTTCGTTTTCAACGGGCCGATCGAATCAAGCGATGGTGTGCCGCGTTGGTCCGGAGAGTTTGACGTTAACCCGCGCCCGGTTGCTGATCTGGTCAGTGAAGCCTCTCCCAAAGTTCCGTTACCGATCAGTCTTGGCGGTGTGTTCGATGCATTGCCCGGGACGGCCGATATTAAAGAGTATCGTCTTGAAGTAAAAACTGACACAAGCCCTTATGTCGTTACCGGTTCCGGCAAGCTGGAATTTGGCAGCAAGTCACAGTTCTATATCGAAGCCGATGGTCGGCAAATCCAGCTGGAAGATCTTTCGGGCGCGAGTGTACCTGGCTCGGAAAACAAACAACTCGCATTACAAGACCGGCTTGAAAACCTGCGCGCACTCGCCGAGAAAATTCCGGTGCCCGATATGCAGGGTGTGGTTGACATACGCCTTCCGGCTGTATTGACCGGCGACACCATCATCCGTGATGTTGTGGCCAATGTCAGTCCCGACAAAAGTGGATGGCGGATCAACCGCCTGAATGCCCTTCTTCCCGGAAACTCAACCTTGGAGACAAGCGGCAGGCTGGATGTGAAAGGTTCGCTCGGCTTTGACGGAAGGTTGCTCCTGGCTTCGCGGCAACCAACGGGCCTGGTCAACTGGATGGGCGGGGATGTTTCTTCTCAAATTCGTGGTCTGAAGCGGGTGGGGCTGGATGCCCATGTTGTATTGAGCCCGAACCAGGTGACATTTGAGAACATGGAATTGCGCATGGACGATGCGGTGCTGGCTGGAAAACTCCGACGCCTGCAGCCACCGACAGGCCCTCCGGCTGTTGTGGTGGAGATTTCCGGAAACCGGGTAAACACTGACAATCTCATGGCCCTTTATTCGCTAATCGGTTCGGACAATGACAATTTGGTTGCCGGTCATCACTTGAATGTGGCGATTAGTGCCAATGAACTGAAGACCCGCTACGGAGAAGTTCCGATCGAAGCGAAGAATGTTGATGCGAAGCTCCATATCGCTGAGGGAAACCTGTCGATTGAACGGCTAAGTGCATCTGACTTTTTTGGTTCGAGAATCGGAAGCACAGGCAGTATTGAAAACCTGACCTCCCGTCCCAATGGAAACCTGAAGGTTTCTGTTGAAGCGCAGTCGGCTGCCCGGTTGTTCGGGTTTTTGAACCAGGCTTCCGGTGGGTTTGGGTATCTGGAGCACTTGGCGCGGGATCGTGCCCTATCATCGGATACCAGGCTTGTCCTTGAACTCGACGCAACCGGTCTTGGCGAAAGCGCGGACGGTCGGATTGTAGCGAATGGCACAATTGGCGGCTCACAGGTTTCGGTTTTGCTGCAGTTTAACGGAGGGCTGGAGCTGGGCGAAAAACTACCGCTTCAACTCAATGCAACCTATGAGAACCAATCGGTATTACAGGCAATGCGCCAATTTGGTCTTGAAACACTACCTGATTTGTTCGGAGACGAACCTGAAGGGCCAGCATCCGTCAGCTTGACGCTCGACGGATCGGTTACAGAAGGTTTTAACACTCGCTTTTCTGCGACTTCCAGAAACTCCAGTTTCTCGTTTTTTGGCCCTTCCAGATTGTCCAGGCACGGACTTGCCGACACCACCGCTGATATTCGCCTCGTTTCCGGAGATTTGTTGCCGTATCTGAACAGCCTGGGTGTTCGTTTACCAACAGATTTGAAGGATCGTCTTTCTGCGTCGTTTCGTGGCAAACTTGAAAAGAAGGGTGCCGCTTATCATCTGGCAGAGCTGACTGGAAGATTGGCTGGGGTGGCCATTAAATCAGGCGACATATCTGTCGAAACCGGCAAGACATTGACCGAGGTGGACGCAGAACTGTCGGTTTCGCAATTCGATCTCGCCATTCTTGGTGAGGCCTTGCTCGGTCGCAGCCCCAACACCAATTTGCCAGGCTACTCCGAACCTGCCCTTGATACAAACTTTACGTCCGCCTACTACCCGAACACCGATATGAAGCTGAAATTGTCGGCAGACAAGGTTTCAATTGGTTCATTGCTTGCCGGCGACACTGCGCAGGTTTCTGCCAGGCTCGGCACCAACAGTCTGGTTGTTGACCAGTTCGCGTTCAATGCGCTGGGAGGAAGTCTTTCCGGGGCGGCAAGATTGTCCAACAACCAGGGCAGTGCGCTTGCTTCGGCGAATTACCAGTTCGAAAAGCTGTCTGTTGACGCCTTGCTGGACACCCTCAAACTTGATGGGGTTGGTGGTATTGAGGGTGGGTCGCTGACGGGTTCCGGTTCGTTCGAAGCATCCGGTGTTTCTCTTTCCGCCCTGGCAAACGCAACTTCAGGTGAAGGGTTTGCCATGCTTGCCGACAGCCGGTTGAACGGTTTCGATGCAACTGCATTTGATCAAGTGTTGGCAGTTGCCGATCAGAACCGGTTTGAAGTGAACACTGAAAGTGTAAATCGCCTGGTAGAAGACATTGTTCTGAAATCGCATCTGGACGTTGACCGGGCGGACATACCGTTTTCGATCAATCGAGGACGCATGAAAGTCCGAAATATCACACGCAAGGTTGGCAATGCCCTGTTTAATGCGGGTTTTGAAACTTCTCTTGTAACTGGAAATATTGAGAGTGAAGTGAATATGTCCTTCCGTCCGGGCAGGCGTGACAGCTACATAGGTGCTGAACCACATCTGCAGGTCGTGTGGGCAGGTGAAGGGTCCGCGTTCAAACGGCGTGTTGATGCATCGGCACTGGAGGGTTATCTGGCGCTTCGTGCACTTGAAACCAGTCAACGGCGAATTGAAACGCTGGAAGCTGGTGTATTTGAAAAGCAGCGGTATCAGGCGCTTGCTTCTTATGTTCAGGCAAAGCGTGCCCATGAAGAGCGGGTTCGTCAACGCGCAAAAGCCATTGCAGAGGAGATGGCGCTGCGTGAGGCAGAAGAAGAAAAGGCGCGCCAGGAAACGGAAGCTGAACGACGAAAACAGTTGGACCAGGAAGCCGAAGCGGAAAAAACGCGTTTGAAGGCACTGGAAGGCAACAACCCAAAGCAGTCCGATGACCCGAAGGAATCTGTCGGTTCACCAGTAGTCCGGCAGTCTCTTGAACCTCTGGTATTGCCAAGCCAACCGAAACAGGGCGTCGACGTTCAACCAGGGACCTCTGAAGATGTCGAACCCCGCAAAAATCCCAGCCGCATTTTTCTTGACCTGTTCCGTCGAAACGACGAGCGCTGAGCTAGGTGTCCGAGCCCAGTTTTGTTTTCAAGCTATCAAGTACGTAAATCCGCAGAGCCGACGACAGGTTTTGTTCCGGGTGACGTGTTTCATCTATTGATGTAATGATTTGGGCGACCGGAATCCGGCGCTCGCTAGCAATATTATTCAGTTCCTGCCAAAAATCATCTTCCAGCGAGAAGCTGGTCCGGTGCCCTTTTATGCTGACAGAGTGTTTGACCGGCTTTGGCAATGGCCTTCAATCCTTGGGGCGCAGTCGTTTCCCATCGAGATCGCGTTCATTCTTTGTTTTCGCCTGACGGGTTTGCATACTTTGTGCCTTGGTCTGGCCATGCCGTGCGCGTAGTTGCTCTGCCTCGCGCGATGCTTCCGCCCGCTTTCGGGCTTTTCGTTCACGACGCAGGTTGATGATCTCGGCCATGGAAGGTTCGCCTGCTAGTGTTTCTTGCGGAAATGATCAAGTGAAACGACATTGTCATCTTCCGATTCACTTTGCCGGTTGTCTTCGGCTGTCTCCGTGTTTCCTTCGTTTCCGCCGCCTTCCGGTTCGGGAATATCACTGTTGTCCGCGTGATTGGTCTTTAGTGTCGCTGCCGGGGTGTTCGGGTTTGCTTCAGTCGTGCTTTCATCTTCTCCTTCAACGAAATCGTCATTGGCAAGCTCGATTGTTTCGGCATCGAACTGAACCCCGAACTTCACATGGGGATCGAAGAAGCCTTTCAGCGAAGAAAAAGGCACGCGCAGTCTTTCAAGAATGTCGTCGAAAGACAGGTCAATCTCGAAGGCAGTTTCCGTAACCTTCAGGTCCCAGAAAGAATGTTGGATGACAATGGTCATCTCGTCCTTGTAGCGTTCTCTCATTCTGGCAGAGAGGCGAACGCCCGGATGATCGGTGTGGAAAGTGATGAAGAAGTGGTGTTCCCCCGGGAGACCGGAAACGGATACTTCTTCAAGTACCTTCTTGATTACGGTCCGAAGGGCGTTCTGGGTAAGAACGTCATAACGTATCAGGTCATCAGGTTGGTCAGTTTCGTTCATTGTTTCCAAGGCTTCGACAGCAAAATAGGGTGAAGGCTTCTGTTGCCAGGTGCCTTCGAACCCCGCCTGACAGAGCGATCCGTCAGGAGTTAAGTGTGAAGCAGTCGCGCTTAAGCAGCGAGACGAGCTTCCGCGTAGTTGTCATTTGCAACTATTAGGTTTAGCCCGATAACGGTGGTACAATGCCGAACGAAAACACTGTCTTTACACCCTCGTCGATCCTGTTTCGCCCCCATCAGAAACCATTGTTGAAATAGTGATCGGAAAGATCAATGGCTTTTGGTGGAGGCGCCGGGTACCGCCCCCGGGTCCGAATGGTTTATTGCACAGGCAATTTATCGTCATAGTCGGCAAGCCGACATCCTCCAATATAATGAAAAATGAGGAAAATTAAAGATGTTTGCTGCCACAAGCCCAAACAGTTACTTAATTCACCTCTAGAAGATTTGAACTATCCACGACTTCTTTGTGTTGCGCTTGGCAATGGTTGGCGGTTATGTGGCGAAAGACAAGACAAGATTTCAGGCGAGACGAACATGTTCCCACTTTCCAATTTGATGAAGACTTTCATTCAAAAAGGCAAGCTTACCGTCATAGATGCTGACGATCGGCGCCATGTGTTTGAGGGTGAGGCGGGGCTGGAAGTTACCATGAAGCTTCACGACCCGAAACTGTACCGGTCGCTGGTCTTCAATTCGGAGATGGCTGCCGGAGAAGGGTATATGGATGGAACGATAACATTTGAAGACGGCTCCAGTCTTCGTGATTTCCTGCAATTGTTTTCAAACAACCGGCTGTCGCTTGCTGCGCATCCGATCCAAAAACTGTTGCGTTCGCTGCGGATGCGCTCGCGCAGGAAACAGCAATCGAACCGGCGCGGTCAGGCACAACAAAATGTTTCTCACCACTATGATTTGGGAAACGATTTCTACAAGCTGTTTCTTGACAAGAACATGCTTTATTCCTGCGCCTATTTTCGCGATGAGAAGGAAACGCTCGAACAGGCACAGCGCAACAAATTGAGGCTTCTTGCATCAAAACTGGACTTGCACCCGGGCCAAAAGGTGTTGGACATTGGTTGCGGTTGGGGTGATCTGGCGCTGTATCTGGCCGCATTGCGAGATGTCAGTGTTGTGGGAGTTACCCTTTCGACCGAGCAGCAAAAACTTGCCAGTGAGCGTGCGCAAAAGATGGGACTTGCGGACCGGGTGGAATTTCGTTTGCAGGACTATCGGGAAGTGCCCGACAAGTTTGACCGGATCGTATCCGTCGGCATGTTCGAACATGTCGGCGTTACTCACTATGACGAATTCTTCAAAAAGCTGAACGAACTGATGCCGGATGACGGACTTGCTGTCATACATTCTATTGGGCACATGTCGCCACCTGGTATGGCAAGCAAATGGTTGCAAAAATACATTTTCCCGGGCGCATATTCACCGGCACTTTCGGAGGTGTTTGAGGTGATTGAGCAAAACCACCTATGGTGCACGGATCTGGAGTTTCTGAGAGTACATTACGCAACCACGCTCAAGCACTGGGTGGACCGGTTTGACAAAAACCGCGACAAGGTGGTCGCCATGTATGACGAGCGATTTGCGCGGATGTGGGAGTTTTACCTGATTTCCTGCGAGCTGATGTTCCGGACCGGCAGTCAATTGGTGTTCCATATGCAATTGTCGCGGTCGCGGACAGGTGCGCCAATTGTTCGTGACTACGTGACAGATGTTCAGCGGGAACTGGAAGCACGCGAGAAGAAGCTGAAACTCAAACTCTGAAACCGGCGCTCATCAAGCCACCAGATTGTCCGATACAAGGTCGACCTCGACGCGGTTGCGACCAGACTCCTTTGCCTGATACAGCATGATATCGGCCTTCTTCAGAATAACAGTTGCTTCGGTCATGTTGTCGTCAACGCCGGTCAAACCGAAGGAAGCGGTGACGCTTATCTCGCCGTCAGGCGTCGAAATCACGGCATTACGCACAGCCTCGGCGATCCTTTCACAAACAAGTTTGGCGTTCTCCAGTTCTGTTTTCGCAAACAGGATGGCAAACTCCTCACCCCCGATTCGGCCGACGATATCGTAGTTTCTAAGGGTATTCGTAAGCACCTGGGCGATGATCTTTAGCACTTCATCCCCAACATCGTGACCGTAGGTATCGTTGACCTGCTTGAAGTGATCGATGTCCATGATTGCCAGGGAAAAGGCTTCCTTGAAACGCTTGAACCTGCTGATCTCCACCGACAGGTGTTTCAGGAAACTGCGGCGGTTCGCCAAGCCGGTCAGCTCGTCGGTGTCCGCGACTTGTTGCAATTGCTGGACGGCGAAATCGAACTCGCGAATGCTGACCATGGCCAATGGCTTGCCGTCTTCGATAACGGGAATGTGCCGAATTCTTCGTTCCGTCATCATGTGAAGTGTTTCAATTGCACTGTCGGTCAAGGAACAGCTTATAACCGGGAAGTTCATTACTTCTTCAACCAGAACGTCAACGACATTTTGCCGGTGTTCCAGAATTGCCCTTGTAATGTCCCGTTCTGTCGCAATGCCGATGACCTGCCCATCTTCTCCGGTTACCAGTACCGCAGCAATCGCGTGTCGGCATAACAATCTTGCCATTTCAAGCAGGTTGTCTTTCGGACCCACCGTAATCAATCGATCAATCGGTTTTTGACTGATCATTTCCTTGATAAGCATTAGCTGAAACCCCTGATATCCAGTAATGTCGCCAATAGACTGGTGATTCCTTGCGTGAGGCTGACCGATGGGTGAAATGTAATCTATTGGAACTTTAATGGATGAAAAATCATCCAATGGTGTAATCAGTAGCGTGCGAAGTTGGGTATGAATTGATTGCCAATCTTGAGAATCCGCGATTACAGCGGTAAGGAGGGCGGATGCGAACCTATCTAGATTTGATGGAACATGTGCTTGAGAACGGTACCGATCGGGGTGATCGTACGGGTACCGGTACAAGGTCGGTTTTCGGGCACCAGATGCGGTTTGATCTTTCAAAAGGGTTTCCGTTGGTGACTACCAAGAAGTTGCACCTTCGTTCAATCATCATCGAACTGCTTTGGTTCTTGAAGGGCGAGACCAATATTCGTTGGCTCAAAGACAATGGCGTGTCGATCTGGGATGAGTGGGCGGACGAAGAAGGCGAACTGGGTCCAGTGTATGGCTACCAATGGCGTTCCTGGCCCGATCCAAAGGGCGGTTCGGTTGACCAGATTGCAAACCTTGTTGATTCGCTGAAAACGTCTCCCAATTCCCGAAGGCACATTGTCAGCGCCTGGAACCCGGCACTGGTGGACGAAATGGCCCTGCCGCCATGTCACTGCCTGTTCCAGTTCTATGTCGCAGATGGCAAGCTGTCATGTCAGCTTTATCAGCGTTCAGCCGACATTTTCCTGGGTGTGCCATTCAATATTTCGTCCTATGCGCTGTTAACGATGATGTTGGCACAGGTTTGCGATCTGGAACCGGGCGATTTTGTCCATACCTTTGGCGATGCGCATCTGTACCACAACCACTTTGAACAGGCGCGGCTCCAGCTTGCCCGCGCACCGCTGGCATTACCCCGGATGAACCTAAATACCGATATCAAGGACCTGTTTGAGTTCACCTTCGATGATTTTCAACTCGACGGATATGAACCCCATCCACACATCAGCGCACCGGTGGCGGTGTGAGTGGGGGCCCTCAGGTCGTTTTGGTTGCCGCTGTTGCCAGAAACGGTGTTATTGGCTGTAACGGCTCCATGCCGTGGAAGCTTTCCTCTGACCTGAAACGTTTCAAGCGCGACACGATGGGCAAACCTGTCATCATGGGCCGCAAAACATTTGAGAGCATTGGCAAGGCGTTGCCGGGAAGACTGAATATTGTAATCTCCCGCTCAGCATTTTGCGCAGAAAATGTCGTTCACGCCCAGACAGTTGACGCGGCATTGTTCGTTGCCCAAGGGTGGGCAAACGATCATGCCGCTTCCGAAATTTGTATTATTGGTGGCGGGGAGATCTATGCCCTGACGTTTGATTTGGCCTCGCGCTTGTACATTACACAGGTGCAGGCGGAACCGGACGGAGACACGTATTTTCCCGAAATCAAAGACGCCAATTGGCAGATTGTCGAATCAATTGATGTGCCGGCCGGTGAAAATGACAGCGCGGCAACGCGTTATGTCGTCTATGAGCGGGTCAATTCGCCCACCTGAACCGCTACGATCTTCATTGAAAGGTTGATGCCGGATACCTATAACACCACTAACATTCATGGATTCTAAAATAAGGACAGTAAATGCCCTGGAGTAATCAAAGCGGAGGCGGTGGCCCTTGGGGCGGCAGCGGAAACAATGGCGGTGGCAATAATGGCGGCCCCTGGGGCGGCGGAGGCGGCAACAACCGACCGCCACGCGGACCGGGTGGCGGCGGAAACCAGAATGGCGGCCCTGACCTGGAAGACATGATCCGCAAGGGGCAGGACCAACTCAAGAATGTCATACCTGGCGGTGGCGGGTTTTCTCCGGCGACCGTCCTGATTGGACTGGTGGTTCTTGGTTTGCTTTACGCCTGGCAAGGTTTTTATACCATTCAGGAAGACGAAATTGGCGTTGAGCTTCGCTTCGGAAAGCCCAAACAGGAACTGTCAACCGCAGGTTTGCATTTTCACTGGTGGCCTGTTGAGACTTACGAAATTGCAAACACAGCCGAAAACCAGATCAATATTGGCGCAACAGGCCGGGCCGGTTCCGCAGGTTTGATGCTTTCGGGAGACCAGAACATTGTTGATGTGGAGTTTTCTGTTCTTTACCAGGTGGCGCAACCGGAAGAATACCTGTTCAACGTACGCGATCCGCAGGGAATGGTTCGCCAAGTCGCCGAAAGTGCCATGCGTGAAGTGGTCGGCAAACGTCCTGCACAAGATATTTTCCGCGATGACCGGGCAGGTATTGCCGATGAAGTGCGTGCGATTACCCAGAACACGCTTAGTTCGTACAAGACCGGCATCAACATCAACTCTGTGAACATTGAGGATGTGGCCCCGCCAAGTGAAGTTGCCGATGCGTTTGACGAAGTACAGCGTGCCGAGCAAAACGAAGACCAGTTCATCGAGGAAGCCAACCGCTATTCCAACCGCGTTTTGGGTCAGGC
Source organism: Rhizobiaceae bacterium (assembly GCA_965230715.1). GTDB lineage: Bacteria > Pseudomonadota > Alphaproteobacteria > Rhizobiales > Rhizobiaceae > JAALLB01. The sequence goes on from CBDDLK010000001.1 coordinate 1,329,820, forward strand.
CCGAGGTGAAGCAGAGCAAATTCGCGAAGATGCTGCCGCTTACAAGAACCGGGTGGTTGAAGAGGCGAAAGGTGAAGCCCAGCGATTTGTTTCGGTGTTTGAAGAGTATTCAAAAGCCCCGGAAGTTACCCGCAAACGCCTGTTCCTTGAAACCATGGAAAAGGTGCTTGGCGACTCCAACAAGGTGATCGTCGAACAAGGTAATGGACAAGGCGTGGTGCCATATCTGCCACTGCCTGAAATTCAGAAACGCGCAACCACAGGAACACAGCAATGAACCGGATACTCCCATTCTTTTTGGTCGGCATCGTCGTTGCGGCCTATCTGATTTACAACTCCCTTTTCGTCGTAAATGAACGCGATCAGGCAATTGTTTTGCGTTTTGGTGAAATTCAGAAAGTTGAAACCGAGCCGGGCATTTATTTCAAGATGCCATTTGCCATGTTCGGGCTTGATTCTGTCCAGATCATCGAAGACCGGTTGTTGCGGTTTGACCTTGACGACATCCGTGTCCAGGTGTCGGGCGGCAAGTTTTATGAAGTGGATGCGTTCCTGACCTTCCGGATTGCAGACGGTCGCAGGTTCCGAAGCCAGGTTTCAGGTAATCTCAATCTTGCCGAACAACGCTTGCGTACACGATTGGATGCAGCGTTGCGCCGGGTCTATGGTCTGCGCGGTTTTGAAGCTGCCCTGTCAGAAGAACGTGCGGAGATGATGCGTGAGGTGCGTGACCAAATCCGCCCCGATGCAACATCGCTTGGAATTGAGATCGAAGATGTGCGCATTCGCCGGACGGATTTGACTGCTGAGGTTTCTGACCAAACCTTTGCGCGAATGAACGCCGAGCGTCTTGCGGAAGCTGAGCGTTTGCGCGCACGCGGTCAGGAAGCTGCCCGCGGGATCCGGGCGCGTGCCGACCGTCAGGTGGTGGAAATCAAGGCCGCCGCACAGCGTGATGCTGAGATTCTGCGCGGTGAAGGTGATGCAGAACGCAACGGCATATTCGCCGATGCGTTTGGCCGTGACCCTGAGTTCTTTGAATTCTACCGTTCGATGTCAGCCTATTCCAAAGCTCTGAACGAGCAGGGAACGACCATGGTATTGTCGCCCAACTCGGATTTCTTCCGCTATTTTCAGGACCCGGATGGTGCATCGCAATAAGCTGCCGGGATTTGCCGGATGAATGAGTTCATCATCGCGCTGGGACTGGTTCTGGTGATTGAAGGGTTTGTTTATTCTGCATTTCCAGGCGGGATGCGAACGCTGCTCAGGCAACTGGAGGAAATTTCGGATCAATCGTTAAGAATGACAGGCCTTGTCACCATGGCGTCCGGCCTGTTGCTCGTTTGGCTAATCAAGGGATAGTGATCTTCTTTTCTTCGAATTTTCCTGATTTTGTTCTAAATGACACTCTAAACTGTAATATATTGCTCGCGGAACTTACACAATGAAACCGATTTCTGCCTTGAAACACCTTTCCCGCATTTTTGTAGCGGGGGTAATTGCCACCGGTGTCCTGGTGGTCTCGCCGGGGACGCACTCCGCTTCCGATGCTTTTGCCCAAGGGCCTTCATCGGTCGCCGACCTGGCAGAGGGGCTGATGCCGGCGGTGGTGAACATTTCAACCGCCCAGAAGGTGAAAGGTTCCAACCGCAATGATTTCAACATTCCACGATTGCCCGAGGGTTCTCCGTTTGAAGAGTTTTTCAAGGACCTGTTTCCGGAAGGTCAGCAGGGCGAGAACAACAATAATGACAATGGTAACAAGAACCGCGGACCCAGGACCCGTCAGTCCATGGGTTCAGGATTTGTGATAGACCCTGAGGGCATTATCATCACCAACAACCATGTTATCGCCGATGCTGACGAAATCACCGTCAACTTCGCCGATGGTTCCAAGCTTGAAGCTGAACTGGTCGGGGCTGACCCGAAGACCGATATTGCCGTGTTGCGGGTTAAGCCTGAGGGCAAGCTGACTGCTGTTCCTTTCGGTAATTCAGAGAATGCGCGTATCGGCGATTGGGTTATGGCGATTGGCAATCCGTTCGGACTGGGCGGTTCTGTTAGTTTGGGTATTGTCTCGGCGGTTGGCAGGGACATCTCATCAGGCCCTTACGACAATTTTATCCAGACGGATGCCGCCATTAACCGCGGCAACTCCGGCGGCCCGCTGTTCAACATGGACGGGGAAGTCATCGGGATCAACACCGCAATCATTTCGCCTTCAGGCGGTTCTATCGGAATTGGTTTTTCGGTTCCTTCCAATCTTGCAAACCGGGTTGTTGGCCAGCTGATCGAGTTTGGTGAAACCAGACGTGGGTGGCTTGGCGTACAAATCCAGAAGGTAACTGATGAAATCGCGGAAAGTCTTGGACTGGCCAAAGCATCTGGCGCGCTTGTGAGTGGTTTGGTCAAGGACGGTCCGGCAGAAAAGAGCGGTTTGTTGTCGGGAGACGTTATCCTTACGTTTGATGGCAAGGTGGTTGAAGAAATGCGCGACCTGCCGATCATCGTCGCGGAAACCACAGTCGACAAAAAAGTTGATGTTGAAGTCTGGCGCAAGGGAAAGAAAGAGACTGTAAATGTGCAGTTGGGGCGTCTGGAAGATGGCGAAAAACAAATTGCCGCTGCATCCGGCGGCAGAAATGACGGAGACGAACCCGAAGTTGCTACCTATCTTGGTATGAAACTGTCCGAAATTACAGACTCAATCCGGGAAGACGCACAATTGCAGGATGATGCCAAAGGTTTGTTTGTAAACGAGGTTGAAGGCGGCACTGCTGCTGAGGACAAGGGCATTATGCCTGGCGAAATCATTGTTCAGATTGGCCAGGAGCCGGTTGAAACGCTGGTCGATGCCAAGACGCAAATCGACAAACTTAAAGGCGATGGACGCAAGAACGCGTTGCTGATGGTTTCCACTGCCAAGGGCGATATTCGGTTTGTGGTTGTTCGGATCGACTAGGGCCGGTGCAGGCGACAACTTCCGTTGAGATGAAGTTCATTGCGCGGGGTTGGCGGCCCGATAGCAGACATGCCGTTTCAGGTTGCGATATGTGTCAGGAACAGCGGGGTGATCGAAATCCCGTTCGAGTTGATGGGTCATTCCGATGCGTTCCATGACCGCGATTGACCGCAGGTTGTTGTGAGCGGCAAAGCTGAAAACCTCAATTAACCCCAGTTCTTCAAACCCGAATTGCAACAGGCGCAATGCGGCTTCCGTGATGTAGCCCTTGCCCCAATATGCCGGTGCCATTCGCCAGCCTATTTCCACTGTGTCGGGCGGGAAAAACGGCTCCAGTCCCCGACGGCTCAGTCCACAGATGGCAATTGGTTCGTCTGTTGCTTTCAGCGCCAATGCACCGAAATCGAATCCGTTTGCGACGATGTTTGCGTTGAAGCCGTCCATAACCAAATCCGATTCATCGCGACTGCGACGATATGGGAAGTATTCCATAACGGTTTCATCGGAGCTCAGAAAATGGAACATCTCGCGGTCGCTTTCGTTCCAGGAGCGCATGATCAACCGTTCTGTTTCAAGCAGGTAGTCAGCCATTTACGAAATCGTGGTCATGATAGCCTTGAAGATAGAGCAGCGAAGTAAGATCGCCGTAGTCAATCCTGATTTTGCTTTGTGCCGCAACGCTGCGTTTTGCATGAAGCGCAACCCCGGTGCCTGCTAACTGCAGCATTGGCAAGTCATTTGCGCCATCGCCGACGGCAACAAAATCATCGGCACAAAGGCCCTTGTTGGAAGCGATGTCATTTAACGCCTCGACTTTGGCCTGCGCCCCCAGAACCGGTTTTTGAACCGTCCCTTTCACAAGGCCGTTTTCGACCTCCAAAACGTTGGCCCGGTTCTCGTCAAAACCAAGTTTTTTTGCAATCACTTCTGTGAACGAGGTGAAGCCCCCCGATACAAGCGCGCAATAGCAACCGTTGGCTTTCATGGTTCCGACCAGGGTGCGTCCGCCAGAAGCAAGTGTGATCCGTTTGTCAATAATGTCACCAATCACGCTTGTATTCAGCCCCTGTAACAGGGCAACGCGCTCGTTGATCGCGTCCTCAAAATCAATCTCTCCGTTCATGGCCTTGGCGGTGATTGCAGCAACTTTTTCTTTAATGCCAACTTCGGCGGCCAGTTCATCGATGCATTCCTGATCGATCATGGTTGAATCCATGTCTGCAATCAGGGCCTTTTTGCGACGCGACCCAGTGGCCTGAACCGCTACATCAATTTCATTTTGCCCGATTTGCTCCGACAGTATTTGTTGAAGTTCTTCGCCATCGGCATCTTGACTGACATGCAAATCACAGGCAATCGCTGGAGCCAGCCAATCGATTGTGTCGGCACCAGCCAGTTGAGCGGCTGTACTGACAATGGTTTCAGTCAGGTTTTTCGCTTGAGGATTGGCGATCAGGGTAGCGACCAGCGACATGGAAATTGCTCATGAAGGTTGAAGAAGATGTGGTGTTGATAGCCGGACCGACTGCAAGCGGCAAGACCCGTCTGGCGATTGAGATTGCCCGCTCCAATGACGGGGTCATCATCAACGCCGATTCCATGCAGGTCTATGCCGATCTTCGCATCATCACAGCACGACCGAGCGAAGACGAGGAGGCGCAAGCATCGCACGTTTTGTTTGGTCATGTTGATGCAAGCGAGCATTATTCTGTTGCCCGTTGGCTTGAGGATGTTGCCGCATGGCGTGCTGACAATGCTTCTGGCCGAAAGCTGATCTTTGTAGGTGGGACCGGGCTTTATTTTAATGCATTGCTTGAGGGTCTGTCGCCGGTGCCGTCAATTGATCCGGGTGTTCGCGACAAGTGGCGTACCGAGTCGAATGAATTGTCTGCGGTTGCACTGCATGATCTGCTTCTTGGAATCGACCCTGATATGGCCAGACAACTGGAACCTTCCGACACGCAGCGCATTGTTCGCGCGCTAGAGGTGATTGAGAGTACAGGCAGATCGTTGCAGGATTGGCAAAAGGAAAAGGGCGAACCAATGTTTGGCGCTGAGGTTCCGATTGCCAGGTTTCTGAAAATGCCGGACCGCGCTTTGCTGCATGAGCGGATCAATCAACGCTTTGACCAGATGATCGGGGCGGGTGCAATGAAAGAAGTCGAACAACTGGTGGCCCGCAAGCTCGACCCGACCCTGCCTGCCATGAAAGCGATTGGCGTGCCGCAATTGGCAGCAGTGTTGCGCGGTGAGATGAGCGAAGCAGAAGCTATTGAAAAGGCAAAGGCGGCAACCCGGCAATATTCAAAGCGCCAGTCGACCTGGTTCCGAAACTCGTTTGATGACGGTTGGACGAAAATTCCCGGTTGACGAAAAAATGTTCCGGCCTTATGTTCGCGTTCGAAACTGGAGGACACATCGTGTCGTTTAACAAAATTCTCGTGGTGATGGTGCGTACACGCGTGATGGATCGGTAAGAGCCATCGCGAAAGCAGCGTGTGCGCCGAATACAGCTCCCAAAGGGGGCTTTTTTTATGCCCGAAATCAGACAATCAAAGACTTGGAAATCAGAGAAGAAAACATGAGCAAAAGACGAGAAATGACCGGTGCGGAAATGGTTGTGCAGGCGTTGAAGGACAACGGTGTTGAAAAACTGTTCGGCTATCCGGGCGGTGCAGTGTTGCCAATCTATGACGAGATTTTTCAGCAGGAAGACGTGCAACACATTCTGGTGCGCCATGAACAGGGGGCCGGTCATGCCGCAGAGGGTTACGCCCGCTCTACCGGCAAGATCGGTTGCATGTTGGTGACATCAGGACCTGGCGCGACCAATGCAGTGACGCCATTGCAGGACGCGCTGATGGATTCGATTCCGCTGTTGTGTATCACCGGTCAGGTTCCGACAGCGTTGATCGGTTCAGATGCTTTTCAGGAAGCCGATACCGTCGGCATTACCCGTCCTTGCACCAAACACAACTGGCTGGTTCGCGACGTTAACGAGTTGCCGCAAGTGCTTCATGAGGCGTTCCACGTTGCTTTGAACGGTCGACCGGGCCCGGTTCTGATTGACATTCCCAAGGATGTTCAGTTTGCAACGGGCACTTATTTTCCGCCTGAAGAAGCTGATTTGTCGGGCTATCATCCGCAGACTGATGGAAACCCCGAAGCAATTGCCGAAGCGGTTCGGTTGATGGCGGGTGCAAAGAAACCGGTGATATATTCCGGCGGCGGCGTGATCAATTCCGGTCCTGAGGCCAGCGAGTTGTTGCGTGAACTGGTTGAATTGACAGGTTTCCCGATCACCTCAACTTTGATGGGATTGGGCGCTTATCCTGCAAGTGGAGAAAACTGGCTTGGAATGCTGGGAATGCACGGCACTTACGAAGCGAACATGGTGATGCATGGCTGTGACGTGATGGTGTGCGTGGGAGCGCGGTTTGATGACCGCATCACCGGACGGCTCGATGCTTTCTCTCCCAATTCGAAGAAAATTCATATTGATATCGATCCGTCGTCAATTGGAAAGAATGTGAGCGTTGATGTTCCGATCATTGGTGATTGCACACATGTCCTCAACGAGATGGTGAAGCAATGGAAAGCGCTTGAAAGCAAGCCTGATCAGGCAAGGCTTGCGGATTGGCGCGATCAGGTTGACCAGTGGCGGGCCAGAAAGTCGCTTGCATACAAGGAACATGCAGATGTCATCATGCCGCAATACGCGATTGAACGGCTTTATGAACTGACCAAAGACCGTGAGACCTACATCACGACCGAAGTTGGCCAGCATCAGATGTGGGCTGCGCAGCATTTCGGGTTTGAAAAACCAAATCGCTGGATGACCTCCGGTGGTCTTGGAACCATGGGTTACGGTCTGCCGGCTGCTTTCGGAGTTCAAAACGCCCATCCCGATGCGTTGGTGATCGATATTGCCGGCGATGCTTCCGTGTTGATGACCATTCAGGAGATGTCGGCGGCGGTCCAGTACAATGCGCCGATCAAGATCTTCATCCTGAACAACCAGTATATGGGCATGGTCCGCCAATGGCAGCAATTGTTGCACGGCAACCGGCTTTCCCATTCCTATACCGAAGCCTTGCCCGACTTTGTGAAACTGGCGGAGGCCTATGGTTGTATGGGCATTCGTGCGGAGAAACCGGATGAGTTGGATGATGCGATCTTGACCATGATCAATACCGATGTGCCGGTGGTCTTTGATTGCCGGGTTGCCAATTTGGCCAACTGTTTCCCGATGATTCCGTCGGGCAAGGCGCACAACGAGATGTTGCTTCCCGATGAGGCGACGGATGACGCGGTTGCTACCGCTATCGACGAGAAGGGCAGGCAGTTGGTTTAGGCCAACACCTGTCGCGAATTTACGGTTTTGAAGATGACGTCACCATTGCGCCGTGACATGACCGATTACGGCTTGCTGTTTTTTGGCGCATCCCTTTATGGCGCTACTTTCATGTTGATTGCAGTTGCGGTTCAAACCCTGCAACCGATGACAGTGGTCGCGGGCAGGCAGGCGCTTGCGGCACTGATCTTTGCTGCAATTGCATCGAAGCTCGACAATCCGCTTCCAAAGCTTGTCCGCCCGAACTTGCGTTTGTGGGGGCTGATCAGCCTTTCGGCGTTTTTTGGCAATTCACTGCCCTTTTTTCTGACCACTTGGGGACAGCAAACGGTGGATGCGGGTCTTGCCGCAATCATCATTGGCACCATGCCACTGATTGCCCTGGTTCTGCTTCACCTGGTAGGGGATGGGGAAAGGATGACCGTTCGAAAGGTGGTTGGCCTGGCTTTCGGGCTGGTCGGAATTGTTATCCTGTTTGGCCCGCAAAAACTTGCGGGGCTGGGTGAAAATGCAATCCGTCAATACGCAATTCTGGGGTCAGCGGTGTCTTTCGCCATCAATCTGATCATCATGAAATCACTGCTAAACCTTCCCCGCTATTCCCTTTTGGCAGCGATTTTGCTGATTTCGTTCTTGCTTGTGTTGCCGTTTGCCATAATGGAACAGCCGTGGCAGTCGAACCCCAGCCTGTATTCTGTCCTTGCAGTTGGCGCCATCGGGATTATGGTGAGTGCGATTGGAGGGCTTTTAAGCTTTGCGCTGCTTGAACGACGCGGCGCTGTTTTCAGCTCCCAAAAAAACTATCTGATACCGCCCATGGCCATTTTTTGGGCTTGGCTTTTTCTGGACGAAGTGCCGGACCGCCAAGTCGTACTCGCAATGGCAGTAATTTTGCTGGGGATTGCGATCGTGCGTCAGGGAACGGGTAACAAAACGCAAAAGGTAGGATATACAGGTGGCTAGCAGTGGTTCTTCAAGTTCAAACACCAATGGCCCTTTACTGGTTGACTACGGGCTGTTGTTGCTGTTGGCAGGTTTGTTCAGTTCAGCCTTTGTATGGATAGCGCTGGCATTGCCATCCTTTCCGCCGACTACCATTGTCATGTTGCGCCAAGCAATCGGCGCCTTGGTTTTTCTGGTCGCGATGCTGTGGGCAGGCCAAACGTTGCCAGCCTTCGGAAAAGTCTGGTTGCCGATCTGCGGTGTGGGGTTGCTTGGCAACGCCTTGCCGTTTTTTCTTGTCGCCTGGGGTCAGGAGCAGGTCGATGCGGGTCTTGCATCAATCCTGACATCAACGGTGCCGATCATGGCCTTGCTGATCGGCCAGGTATTTACGCGGGAACAGACCCTAACGCCGCTGAAGATTTTTGCGGCAGTGCTCGGATTGTCGGGTGTGATCACGATCATTGGTTGGCAGAGCCTTTTGCAGCTGGGGGATCAGCAGATACGCCAATTGGCATTTGTTGTCGCGGCGACCTGCTATGCTGGCACCGCATTTATGATCAGGCACCTGTCCGACCAACCCAGATTGCCAACGGTGGCCGCAAGCATGTTGGTTTCCGTGTTCATGGTGCTGCCGTTTTCGATAATCAATGACCGCCCGTGGACCCTTCACGTGGAAACGGGGCCCGTGATTGCAATCCTGTTGCTGGCGCTCATGGCAACCGTGTTCGGCAATATGTTGCGGTTTGAGATTGCAGGTCGCCGGGGCGCGTTGTTCCTGACCCAGATTTCGTATCTCATGCCCTTGTTGGGTTTGTTCTGGGCCTGGTTGATTTTGGGTGAAATTCCTTCAACAAGGGTATATATGGCAACCGCCCTGATCTTGGCCGGAATTTTCGTTTTCCGGCTTGGTGAGAAGCCAATAGAAAGAAAGGTCCTTGGGATCAGAAATGACGGAGTTGATTGATGAGTGAGTTGCATATTGCGTTGGGGAACAAGCTGTATTCGTCTTGGTCTTTAAGGGCCTACATGGTGCTGCGCGGTTTTGGCATCCCGTTTTCTGAAACCGTGATCGACATGTATCGCGACGATACCAAAGAGCGAATGCTGGCCTTTGGCCCGACTGGTAAAGTGCCGGTGATCAAACGCGGTGACATAACCGTTTGGGAAAGTCTTGCAATCATCGAGACGATTGCCGAGTGGTTCCCGGAAAAAGCGGTTTGGCCGTCAGACGCCGCAGCACGAGCCCATGCGCGTGCCGCCTGTTCGGAGATGCACGCCGGCTTTACAGCACTAAGATCAAATTGTCCGATGAATTTGACTGCGCGTTTCAAGCCACGCGAATGGGATGACGATTTTATGGCCGATGTGACCCGGCTTGATAATCTGTGGAGCGAAGCGATGGAACAATTCGGGCAAGGCGGTCCGTTTTTGTATGGTGGGTTTTCCGCAGCGGACTGCATGTATGCGCCGGTGGTGAGCCGTCTTGATACTTATCAAATTCCGGTCAGCAACCGGATGCGAACCTATATGGACGCGGTATTGGCGCACCCTGCGTTTTTGCAATGGAAAGAAGAAGCATTTGGAGAGCCGTGGTTTCTCGGCCATTACGAAGAGGGGTATGAAGTGGAAACCCGTTTTGTCATGCCTTCGGAAAAGGTTACATGAGGCACAAACCGCCACTTGAACTTGCCGTTGATTATGCATTGCTGGTATTGCTGGCGATGATATTCGGCATGTCTTTTGTTTGGGGTAAGATTGCAGTGCGCGAAGTCCCGCCGGCTACCATTGTACTTTGTCGTCTGTTACTGGCGTCAGGTATTTTGTATGCGGTGTCCAGGATCATGGGTGAGCGACTGCTTCCGCTGATGGTGCATTGGCGAAAAATAGCGATTGTCGGTTTGTTTGGCTCTGCTTTTCCGTTTTTCCTGATAACGTGGGGACAGGAGCAGGTCGACGCCGGATTGACCGCGATTCTAATGGCTGTCATGCCGTTGATCACAATTGTTCTTGCCCATTATTTTACCGATGGTGAAGAACTAACCATTTACAGGATCGTCGGCTTTGTATGCGGACTGGTTGGAGTGGCCGTTTTGTTTGGCATTGAAAACCTGACAAGCCTTGGTGATGAAACGATCCGCCAAACAGCCATAATCGGGGCGGCGGTCTGTTACGCGATCAATGCGATTGTTTCGAAAAGCGTCGTGACCTTGCCGCGTTTTGCGCTTTCAACTGCTGTGCTGCTGGTCCCGGCATTGATGATGTTGCCATTCGTGGTGATTTTTGACGGACCCTGGAAATTGGACTACTCGGCAGTTACCTTGTGGTCAATTGTGGCACTTGGAGCGTTTCCAACGGGGTTGGGAATGGTCATGATTTTTGCCATCCTGGGGCGGCAGGGTGCCGGTTTTCTGTCACAGATCAACTTTCTTGTGCCGGTTTTTGGCGCAGCAGGAGCGATGCTGTTTTTGGGCGAGGCCATGCCGCCCAATGGTTTTCTATCGCTTGCAATCATTCTGGCGGGCGTCGCGATTGCCCGTATCAAACCCAAACCCAAACCCGTGGAGACGATCTGATGAATTCACAACAAGGTACTGGTTCTGCTTATTTTATTGTCGAGGACCGAGAGCAGAAACGCAGCCATGTCCTGTCTGTTCTGGTAGACAATGAACCGGGAGTTTTGGCGCGCGTGATTGGTTTGTTTTCAGGCCGAGGCTACAATATCGAAAGCCTTACGGTTTCGGAAACCAGCCACGACAAGCACCTTTCCCGTATTACCATTGTATCTTCCGGAACCCTGCAGGTACTGGACCAGATCAAGAAGCAACTTGAACGCATGGTGCCGGTTCACAAGGTTGTGGACCTCACGCTTGCGGCCGAATTAAACGGTCACGAAAAGCCTTTGGAGCGCGAACTGGCATTGGTAAAAGTCAAAGGCAAGGGAGAACAACGCCTTGAAGCCATGCGTATTGCCGATGTTTTCAATGCTTCGGTTATTGATGCGTCGATTGAGCATTTTACGTTTGAAGTGACCGGTCGTCTTAACCGCATTGAACAGTTTATCGCGATCATGGAAGAACTTGGCTTGGTCGAAGTGTGCCGCACTGGGGTAGCTGCGGTGCAACGCGGCAAAGAGGGTATGTAAGGCTTGAATGCCAACGGCAAACTCTGGCTTCTTCAAGTGGTTTGTATGCCAAGAGACACAATCAATTCATAGTAGCCGAAGATCACGAACAGGAAAAAGACAAACAGTATGACTTCGTGCTTGAAGTGATGGCTGTGGAAGAAGTTCCTGTCGCGATGGTGGATGACATCCATCAACTCGTCAGCAAAGTGAATTGACAGAAACGTCCCAAGCCCTGACAAAACAATGACCGCCCAGTACGGATAGGGCGTTACCAGGATCTGGTACATCAGTTGGGTCACGATTGTCGTCTCGTAATAATGCCCTGCCCAAAGCAATGCGAATACATTGATCAATATCGCCAAACCCCATACCGCGATTTCAGAAACAACCATCCGTATTCCGAATAGAAGGCGCAACGGAAAATCGAGAAGGAAACCGGCATCTGCCACAGGGGTGCACAGGACGAAAAAGCTCCAGGTCAGCAATGCGGCAATGCCGCCCGTCAGCACATCGTACTGGTAGGTCAGGAACCCAAAATAGCCAAACAATATCAACACCAGCAGAGAAAACTTGAAAACACCCTGGCGTTTGGTGTTGTGTTGCAGAAGCTCTTTCATCGTTTCATCAGCCGCAGTTTGAACTTGCTTGCCTAGGTATACGGCAGAGGCGGCTATTGTAAAGCTATCCAAGCCCGATACGTTGACGAATTTCCGCGTCGCGCAAACTCACATCGCCGCCGTCAAATTCTTTCGCGTCACTGCTGATCATCCAGGCGATTGCCCTGGCAACCCATTCTGGTGGAATATGATCTTCCCATTCCAATTGGCTGACCGGATTAATACCAGACGCCTTGATTGCCACCTGCATGTCTGTGGCAACAGTTCCCGGCGACAGGCCAATGACACGAATGCCGTTTTCGGCTTCCTCGCGATGCAGGCAACGGGTGAGGGAATGAGCAGCGGCCTTGGAAGAGCAATAATGGCTCCAGCCTTCAAGGGCGGAAGTGGCTGCGCCAGAAGAGATGTTGATGATGACCCCTTCGCCTTTTGTTTTCATGATTGGCAAGGCCGCATGGGCGCAATTGTAGACACCGGTAACATTGACGTCGATCACCTTTGCCCAATCCGCCGGATTTGAGTCCTCAAGGCGGGCGATGGGGTCAATCAGCCCGGCATTGTTGACCAGCACGTCGAGGGAGCCGAATTCTGAAACGGTTTGCTCAATTGCGGATTTGACCTGGGTGTAGTCCGATACATCGCATGATATGCCTACGGCTTTGCCCCCAGCGAGTTGAATGTCGTTGGCGATGGTTTCAACCGTGTCTTTTGAACGGGCAGCGAGAACGACATTTGCTCCCATCTTGGCCAGGTAACGTGAAGCAGATGCACCAATACCCTTGCTAGCGCCGGTAACAAGAACGGTCTTGCCGGAAAGGTTTGTCATTGAATATCCTGATTGTTGTGAAGTCTACCCGGATATGGGGTCTTCAAGTGATGATTCAAGTTGCCCGGGCGGGTTTGCTTCAATCTGTTCATGTTCTGAATCAGAGTCATCGATCTCGTCCATGTCATTGAAATCAATGTTTAAATCACTGTCGTTCTGAGAAACTGATTCAAGATTTTCTGATGTTGAAATCTTCTGCGAGACATATCTTGCCGGTTCGACATATCCTTTCAACAGGTTCTCGTAAAGCGGTTTGGCGGCCCGATGAAACCCTGTCGCATCGGCATAGCCATGAACGACACCATTCTCCACCAGCTTTGACTTCAAGGCTTCCGCGGCGGCGCGTGGCAGCCCAAGGGCGCTTTCCAGTTGCGCGGCGCTACACCGGTTCTGGGCACGGGTGATGGTCTCGGCCCAGCGATACTGGGAGGCAGAAAACATGACCGTTTGACCGGCGGATGCTAAAACGGGAACGGGAAGCGCAGGTGCAAGACCAAGTGCGCCAAGTGATTTGAGAAAACTGCGTCTGTTCATGTCATTTATATGGTGACTGACGAGCACGCAAAAAAGAGCGATTGACAGTCGTTCACAATTAGGTCAACATTGCTGACCTACAACATGGCAATCCCTGGAGCGTGACATTGCCTTTTGATGTTCTTGTTGCCTTGCTTGGCTTTTCTTTCGTGTCGTCCATTACACCGGGACCCAACAACATCATGTTGTTGACGTCCGGTGTGAACTTCGGGTTTCAGAGAACCATTCCTCACATGTTGGGAATTGGTTTCGGTTTTTGGTTGCTGCTGATGGGTGTGGGTTTCGGACTCAAGGCGGCGTTCGAAACCTTTCCGCAACTGCAGTTGGTTTTAAAGGTGTTCGGCGGCCTTTACCTGGTATATCTGGCGTATCGGATTGCGACCTCAGGCCCGATCGAGGCACAAGACGGAAGCGCACGACCCATGACTTTTTTTGAAGCAAGCCTTTTCCAGTGGGTCAACCCGAAAGCCTGGGTCATGGCGATTACCGCCATGACGGTTTACACAGGACAGCCGGATTTCTTTACCAGCGTAATGCTTGTGGGCGTCGTTTTTACGCTTACCAATGTCCCCAGTGTTTCGGTTTGGTGCGGGTTTGGGGTTGCCTTGCGTGGCTGGTTGCAGGATCCGGCAAGGCTCAGAATATTCAATGTTTCCATGGCGATCCTGCTGATCCTTAGCCTCTGGCCGATGTTGCGATAACTCATTTGGCGGGCAGTTCGTTTGCCAATTTGTTCAGAAGTCGTGAGACCACATCAGGGTTTTCATGAACCATGTCGTGACCGGTTTCGATTTCCCAAATGGTCCAGTCACGCTCATTGTAAATTTTCCTTGCGTAAGTACGGTAGATGCGAGCCTTGCTGAATTTTCCAAGAACATAAGCGCCCGACGTTTCTGGCAGGGGGCCGTTTTCAAGCGGTATTGCCGCATGAAGCGCTTCGACGGATTGGGGTACAAGCATATTGTCTGGAAATTTCTTGCGCAGGTAACCGGGAACTTTCAGGAAACCTGACTTGACCGCATCGGGGGCGACTTCAACCATTGCCATGCGCTGAACGTGGTCGAATGGCAACGCATTTGCCCCCTTGCCATAGGGGGCCATGGCTTCAAGAAAAATCACCGCCGCGACCTTGTCCCGTGCCTTGTCCCAGGCGCCGGTGGCGGGTCTGCCACCATAGCTGTGTGAGACAAGAACCACAGGCTCCGGCGATGCCTTGATCGCAGCCACAATGTCAGAAATGTGCTGTTCGACTGTAATTTTGCTGGTGTCAACGCCAGCGCGTTCGCCATGACCGGTCAGATCGACAGCAACAACATCGTGCCCAAAATTTTCGAGCTTCTCGAGGACAGGTGCCCAATACCATGCTCCCACATGAGCACCATGCACCAGCACTATCGTTCTGGCCGTTGCCGGTGCGATTGCAATGAAAGCGGACAGCATAATCCCGACAATAATGCTGCCCGAAATCTGAAGAACGTTCTTATGCAAGTCCAATACCACTCCATATGGAATGGTCGTTATTGTATGCCGCCAAACGTTGTAGTGACAACATCAGGGTTTGAAGTTCCTGGTCAGTCCATTGATCCTCAAACATCCGTTTTGCACGTTTTTCAAATGTGGCCCGCGCTTCGGCAACGCGTTGCAACCCTGCATCGGTAATCAGCACGAATGCAAGTCTTGCGTCACGTTTGTCCTGTTGGCGATCCAGCAGGCCAAGCTTTTCCATCGGCGCCGCCATGCGGGTGATGGTCGAGGCCGAGACATTCATGCGCTTGGCAAGTTCAACGCGCGACAGCCGTGCCATGTCGGAATTCTCAAGATGCAACATCATGATGAATTCATTCATCGACAGGCCGTGGATCATCGAAAACTCACCCTGAAGGCGCGCCTTGACAAGATCAGCCGTCTGTAAAAGGCCAAGTATGTTTTTTGAGCAGATGTCCATCGATCTTCTCTTTAATTGCATAATGCTTGCACATGCAACTAATATGCAATTAAAATGTTGTCAAATGTTTTTTGTGTTTCGCCATAAGCATGAATCATCCATTGTTCGGAAATGCAGTTTTCACCACAGCAAGATCGCGCCCTTGTCGAAGTTGATCGCTGGCTCAAGGCCGGTGAGCGCCAGATATTCAGATTGTTCGGTTATGCCGGAACCGGAAAGACCACACTTGCACGCCATTTGGCAGAGGGTGTTGACGGGGAGGTCTTGTTTGCAGCCTTTACCGGCAAGGCCGCGCAAGTGTTACGTTCGCGCGGTGCGAAGAAGGCGTCGACCATCCATTCGCTGATATACCGGCCAAAGGGAGAAGATGTGGTTGAAGACGAGGAAACCGGAAAGACGGAAGTCTTGCCGATGTTTTCACTCAACCGCCAAAGCCCGCTTGCACAAGCGGCACTGATTGTAATTGACGAGTGCTCGATGGTTGATGAAGAGCTTGGTCGTGATTTGCTTTCCTTTGGTGTTCCGGTTCTTGTTTTGGGCGATCCGGGGCAATTGCCACCGGTTAGTGGGGCAGGCTTTTTTACCGAACACGAACCGGATATTCTGCTGGAAGACATTCACCGACAGGCGCTTGATAATCCCATTATCGAATTGGCGCGGCAAGCGCGCATGGGAAACCAGGTCATGATTGGAGACTACGGTGACACAGCAAAGGTGATCTCCAAGGGCGCCGTCAGTTCCGAGCTGGTGCTGGATGCCGACCAGGTTTTGGTGGGGACCAATCGCACAAGACGGCGTTACAATGAGCGCTTGCGCCAACTCAAAGGGTTTGACGGACCGCTTCCCGCGGCCGGTGACAAGCTGGTGTGTTTGCGCAATGACAATACAAAGGGCTTGCTCAATGGTTCGTTGTGGCAGGTTACCAGTGCGGCCCGGTCGGTTAAACCCGCGATGAATGTTCTGATTCGTGCGGAAGATGAAGGCATTGAACGGATTTCCGCGAAAGTGAAGCTGTTGAAGGCAGCATTTGAAGAGCCGGAACGTGAAATACCCTGGCAAATCCGGCGACGACATGATGACTTTGACTATGGTTATGCCCTTACAGTTCACAAGGCCCAGGGATCACAATGGGACGAGGTGGTGCTGTTTGATGAAAGCTATGCCTTTCGGGAACATCGTGACCGGTGGTTGTATACGGCGATTACCCGTGCGGCTGAACGCCTTACGATTGTAAAATAAGATGTCGCCGGAAGCCGGTTTCTTTGCTGGAAAGTGTGTGCAAGCCTTGCTAAAGACATGATCTGCCAACTGTTAGACCCAGCGGCTTGGAATACTTCATGACTACCAAACTGTCCGTCAATCTGAACGCCGTTGCATTGCTGCGCAATCGCAGAAGTTTGCCATGGCCAAGCGTTGAAGAACTGGGCCGTATTGCCTTGCAGGCCGGGGCCGATGGTCTGACCGTTCATCCCAGACCCGATGAACGCCATACCCGAGCAACTGATCTGCCGGTATTGCGGGCGCTGATTGATGACGAGTTCCCGGATCGGGAATTCAATATTGAAGGCTATCCGACGCCGGAGTTTTTGAAGCTGGTCGACACCATACAGCCCGAACAGGTGACGCTTGTTCCCGACAACCCGGATCAGGAAACCTCAGACCATGGTTGGGATTTTGCGGGCAAGGAAAATTTCCTGCGAGATTGCGTCCAATGGCTCAAAGAGCGCGGTTTCAGGGTATCTTTGTTTTGTGACCCCGACGCTTCGGAAAAGTCGGTTGATGCCGCCAAGGCGACCGGTACGGACCGGGTTGAATTGTATACCGGTCCCTATGGAGGTTGCTTCATGCCCGATGCGGATGTTGATCGGGCGCTTTGCGATCTTGAACGTACAGCAGGCCTTGCAATGGCCAGGGGAATGCGAGTCAATGCCGGGCACGACCTGACGGTGGAAAATGTTCCGGCGCTGGTTGCGGCAATTCCTGATTTGGCGGAAGTATCAATTGGGCATGGTTTGACCGCAGATGCGCTTGTGCATGGCATGGCTGGTTCTGTGGAAAGGTTTATGAAGGCGCTTGGAAGATGAAACGACTGATTGCTGCATTTTTTAATTCGATTGCCGGATTGCGTCACGGGTTTGGCAATGAAACAGCTATTCGTGAGGAATTGACGCTTTTGCTGGTGTCTTTGCCCGTTGTTCCTTTGATTACGCTGGATCCCTGGCGAATGCTGATGCTCTGGGGCGCAATTCTGCTGATCCTGCTCACCGAACTGCTCAATACCGGTATCGAGCAGGTTGCAAACAAGGTGACGCTGGAGTTTGCACCGGAAATCAAGTTTGCAAAGGATTGCGGTTCAGCCGCAGTTCTGGCCGCATCTATCATCGCCATGGGTATATGGGGCATTACACTTTATGAATGGTGGTTCACGCCACAGGTGCTTTAGCGTTAAATCCTGAACCGCTGAAAGCCGGTCTGCAGTTTGGGTTTCTTTGACGAAATCACACCCGAATTTACTCCTGCCCAACCGATCTCGCCGCACAGTCGCGCATACTCGATCTTCGGACACCGATCCATGACCACTTCTATCCCGCGTTCCTGGGCCATAGCGGCGGCTGCATCGTTGCGCACCTGCAATTGCATCCAGATGACTTTTGGCAGGGGGTCGAGTTCAAGTGCTTCCTCGACAACGCCATAAGCAGCCTCAGAGTTGCGGAATATATCGATCATGTCGACGGGTTCGGGAATGTCGGCCATGCTTGCATGGCAAAGAACCCCTGCGATTTGTTTGCCCGCCTGGCCCGGGTTGACCGGAAATACACTGAAGCCTTTTGATATCAGATATTTGACGACAAAATACGACGGACGCGAGGTATTCGCGCTTGCGCCGATGACAGCGACCGACCTTACCTTGCGGAGCACCGAGCGAATATAATCATCTGGGTAATGGTCGTGATTGATCATCACAACTCCTTGACGCGTTCGCGCAGGACGAATTTCTGAATTTTGCCGGTGGATGTTTTTGGAAGTTCCTCAAATGCGTAGTGTTTCGGAATCTTGAATGCAGCCAGATGTTCGCGGCACCATTTGTCAAGTTCTTCGCGGGCAGGTTCGCTGGCACCATCGTTGAGTTCAATGAACGCAAACGGTGTTTCGCCCCATTTCTCGTCTTCTTTGGCAACCACTGCCGCTGCTGCGATTGCCGGATGCTTGTACAGGGCATCTTCGACCTCGATAGACGAAATGTTCTCACCACCGGAAATGATAATGTCCTTCGAACGGTCTTTAAGCTGGATATAGCCATCTTCGTGCATCACGCCCAAATCACCTGTGTGGAACCAACCACCGGCAAAAGCCTTTTTGGTTGCTTCTGCGTTTTTCAAATAACCCTTCATCACCACATTGCCGCGCATCATGACTTCGCCAATTGTCTCGCCATCGGCAGGTACGGACAGCATGGTGTCGGGGTCTTTGACGTCCAATGCTTCGAGCGAAGCATACCGAACGCCTTGTCGGGCTTTCATTGCTGCCTGACCTGAAGGGTCGAGTTGATCCCACGAACTGTTCCAGTCGTTAACAACGGCAGGACCGTAACACTCGGTGAGGCCATAAAGATGCGTGACGTTAAATCCGGCCTCTTTCATGGCAGCAAGCACGGCTTCTGGCGGTGGTGCCGCAGCGGTGAAAAATTCAACGCGGTGGTCAATGTCACGCTTGTCTTCGACTGCTGTTGACAACAGGGTGGACATGACAATGGGAGCGCCGCACATATGTGTTACCTTGTGGTCGGCAATTGAATCCCACATTGCCTTTTGGCGAACCTGCCGCAAACATACATGTGTGCCGGTGACCGCTGAAAGGGTCCAGGGGAAGCACCATCCATTGCAATGGAACATTGGCAGGGTCCAAAGATAAACGGAATGTTTTGCCATGGAAGCAGTAAGGGCGTTGCCTTGGGCAAGCAGCATCGCACCACGGTGATGATAGACAACTCCCTTGGGATTTCCCGTTGTGCCTGACGTATAGTTCAGGGAAATCGCATCCCATTCATTGTCCGGCATTTTCCAGGCATATTCGGGATCGCCTGTCGCCACGAAATCCTCGTACTCGATTTTGCCAATACGTTCACCGCTGCCGTCAAACTCCGGATCGTCATAGTCGATAACCAACGGGGTTGCGTTTGCTATTTCCAGCGCTTCACGAATGACAGGCGAAAACTCCCGGTCGGTGATAAGGACCTTGCATTCGCTGTGGTCAAGCTGAAAAGCAATGATTGCCGCATCGAGCCTTGTATTCATGGAATGCAATACCGCTCCGCACATTGGCACGCCATAGTGTGCTTCCAGCATGGCGGGAGTGTTTGCAAGCATGACTGAAACCGTGTCACCCGTGCCTACGCCATTCTGCGACAAGGAAGAGGCAAGCTGGCGTGCTCTTTTGTAAAATTCTGCATAGTTGCGGCGCAATTCGCCATGGATAATTGCCAGATGATCAGGAAATGTGGCGGAAGCGCGCTCAAGCAAAGTCATTGGTGTAAGCGGTTGGTAGTTTGCCGGGTTTTGTTCCAAATCCTGTTGATAGATACTGCTCACGTTAGTTCCTCAGAATGAATTTATTGGTGCGGGGAGTTGGTTATTGGTCCTGCCATGCGGGATCGCGTTTCTCCAGAAACGCATTTATGCCTTCTTCGGCATCACGATACAGCAAATTTTCCACCATGACCCGGGAACAATATGCATAGGCTTCGTCCAGTGGCATTTGCGTTTGCTTATAGAATGCCTGTTTGCCGGTTCTGACAGTTGCCTGGGACTTGGCCGCGATGCGATCAGCAAACCATTGAACGGTTGGTTCTACCTGATCTGCGGGCACCGCACGGTTCACCAAACCGATTTCGGCAGCTTTTTGGGCATCGCAAGCTTCACCGGTAAGCAACATCTCCAACGCGTGTTTGTTGGACACATTTCGTGAAAGAGCAACCATGGGCGTTGAGCAAAACAAGCCGATATTGACACCCGGCGTGATGAATTTTGCCGTGTCCGCAGCAACTGCCAAATCGCAACTTGCCACCATCTGGCAGCCAGCGGCGGTAGCGACGCCTTCGACTTGCGCAATTACCGGGAGGCGATGATTGACGATTTTCTGCATCATTGCCGAGCAGGTATTCATGGTATGGGCAAAAAACGCCCGACCGTTGTCATCATTGGTGCGAGCATGAGTGATTTCTTTTAGGTCGTGGCCTGACGAAAACACTGCGCCGAGTGCCGAAATGACGATGACACGCGCGCGGCTGCTATCGGCTTCATCAAGTGCCTCGTTGATCGTCTCCATTGTGTCCAGGGACAGCGCATTTCGTTTTTCCGGGCGTGACAGCACTATCCGGAACACGGTTTCTTCGAGCGATGTTTCGACCGGTTTTGATGGCGATGTCGTATGCATCCAAACTCCTCCCGCTAAAACGCAAACTATTGTCAGGCGGCGATTTCCTTTCGGTTTTCAAGGAAAAAGCCGGCAATGCGCTCTGCAAACAGGCTCGCATCATTTGGTTTGTCGAGGTCGGCATAGGCAGGTTTGGCCTGATCGGAGGGAATCTTTTCTCCGTCCAGCGTCTTCAGCAATGCACGGTAAAATTTCGGTGTGAATTCCGGGTGGGGTTGGTAGCTAATCGCCTTGCCTTTGTATGCAAGCCCTGCATTCTTGCAAAAATCGTTGGACAGGACAATTTCCGCTTCCGGCGGGGTCTCAGTAACCTGATCCTGATGCATTGCCAGCAGTGTCAGGTTTTCGCCGTTCCCTGCGCGATAGGTCGTGCGCCCCAGACCCCATTTGCCGAGAAAATGCTCGACTTTGCCACCCAGTGCCTGTGCCATAATCTGGTGGCCGAAGCATATGCCGGCCATGGGAATTCCCAAACCGTAGGTCGTGCGGATAAACTCTTCCAATGGTGGAATCCAGTCGTGCGGTTCGTAGGCACCGTGTGCTGAACCCGTCAGCAACCAACCGTCGGCAAGTGCAGGATCCGAGGGCAGTTCCCCCTCCACGGTTGTCCATGTCTGGAAATCAAAGCCGTAGCCCTGCAAGAACGCCGCGAACATTGCGGGGTATTCCCCAAATTCACTGTTTAATTCCGGCCGGACCCATCCGGTTTGCAAAATTCCAATTTTCATTGGCTCTCCGAATCTAGTGTTTCGTCTCATACTCAATGAGTTTTTGAATGTTGTGACTGTTTAGCGTAAGCGGGCGACATTTTCCAACATTAACCCCATTTTAATCACTCCATGATTGTTTCATCATGAAGAGGAATATCGGATGGCACTTCATCAACCACAATCTGGCGATAGCCTGACCCGCATCATGACCGACAAGCGCACGGCCAAGAGAATCCGAGCGTCCTTTTCCGCAGCGGCATTCGTGGACGAGAAATTCATCGATTACTGCATCATTGAAGATGTTTCTGAAACAGGGCTGCGCCTAAAGTTTCAGACGCAATATCAGTTGCCGGAAACCTTTCATGTGAGAATTCCATCAATGGAAGAAAGCGTATTGGTGCGCGTTGCCTGGGCGAAAGGCCTTGAGTGCGGGGTGGAATTTGTTTCTCCCGAGGACGAAAAAACCGATTCCTGAGCCTCATCCTCCAGAACGACATGTATTTCTGTTTTCGAAACGGATTCATTCATCTGTCATGAATGCCGCTTGCATGGAAATATGCAATAAAATGCATTAAATCCACTTTAGGTTACAATTTTTCTTGCAATAGCGTTGTTTGTTCGCACTATAAAGCAAAGTCGGGGTGGTTTTTTCCGCAATGCCGGAATTGCGATAGCATGGAGGATGCACAATGCAAGGAAACCAGAATGCTGCTGTCTGGTTTGTTGATCGGCATGTGAAGGAGGGAAGGTCCGATAAAATCGCGTTTCGTGAAGCTGCTGGCGAGAAACGCAGCTTGTCTTATGGTCAACTGTCAGAGCAATCGGGGCGTCTGGCGGGCGCGCTGGATCGGGCAGGTGTGCGAAGAGAAGAGCGGATCGCCTGTATTGTATTGGACCAGATTGAGTATCCGGTCGTGTTTTGGGGGGCACTCAAGTTTGGTGCGGTTCCGATTGCAATCAACACGCTGTTGTCGGCGGATGTTTACGATGCGATCTTGCGTGACAGCCGTGCAACAAGCCTGTTTGTTTCAGCTGAGCTTTATGAGACGGTCAAACCGGCGATTGAGGCAAATCCGTTTTTGCGTCATATCGTTGTAATCGGAAATGATGCGCCTGCCGGGTCGGTTTCCTTTTCCGGTTTTGTTGACGGTTCAGCGGCCTTGCCTGCAATTCCCGTTTCAGAAGATGAATGCGCGTTCTGGCTCTATTCCTCGGGTTCAACCGGTCAGCCCAAGGGGGTTCGCCATGTTCACGGGGCGCTGCGGGCTACCGCCGAAACCTATGGCAGTCAGGTGTTGGGCATACGCGAAGAGGATGTGGTTTTTTCTGCAGCGAAAATTTTCTTCGCCTATGGTTTGGGAAATGCCATGACCTTTCCGTTGTCGGTGGGGGCAACCACGGTATTGTTCAATGGCCGACCAACACCGGACGGTGTCTTTGGTATTCTGGCAGAAGAGCAGCCGACCATTTTTTTTGGGGTGCCAACGCTTTATGCGGCCATGATCTCGCAATTGGGCGAGAAGAGTTCGCGGGATTCAAACCTTCGGCTTTGTGTTTCTGCCGGTGAGGCGCTGCCAGAAGAAACGGGCAAGAGGTGGCAGGATTTCTGGGGAGTGGAAATACTCGACGGTGTCGGATCGACGGAAATGTTGCACATATTTCTGTCAAACGCTCCCGGAGACGTTGTCTATGGCACATCGGGAAAAGCCGTTCCGGGTTATGAGGTGCGCTGTGTAGATGAGAATAACCGGGAAATCGAGGTCGGTGGTATTGGGGAATTGTTGGTTAGAGGGGCGTCTGCTGCCGACGGCTACTGGAACCAGCGTGATAAGAGCCGCGCGACGTTCGAGGGTGAATGGACACGGACCGGTGACAAGTATGAATTGTCCGAAACGGGCAGGTATGTCTATTGCGGGCGCACAGATGACATGTTCAAGGTGTCGGGTATTTGGGTAAGTCCGTTTGAAATCGAGCAGGCCCTTGTTTCGCATCCCGCAATTCTGGAAGCAGCTGTGGTTGCAGAAAGGGACAAGGAGGGACTGGAAAAACCCAAGGCATTTGTTGTGCTTGAAAACAGCGCCGACCCTGACGCCCTGCAGGGCGAGCTCAAAGAGCATGTCAAGGAGAAGATTGGCAAGTGGAAGTATCCGCGCTGGATTGAGGTTGTCGATGATTTGCCGAAAACGGCGACGGGCAAGATTCAACGTTTCAAATTGAGGGCAGGGGTATGAATTTGTTTGACTGGAAGGACGGGGCTTCGGGATTTGTTCAGGCGGGCGGCAAGCAACTTGAATGTGCAAGCTGGGGACCTTCACCATCGGATGCTCCAACGCTTGTGCTGCTTCACGAAGGGCTTGGCTGCGTTGCCCTGTGGCGCGATTTTCCCGACAAACTCGCCGCGTCCACCGGTTTTGGAGTTTTCGCATACTCCCGTGCTGGATATGGACAGTCTGACCTTGCCGAACTGCCAAGGCCGGTTGATTACATGACGCGGGAAGCCAAGGGAGTGTTGCACGATGTGCTGGATGCTGCAGGTATTCGAAAGTGCATTCTGATTGGCCATTCTGACGGTGCCACCATTGCTGCTGAATACGTGGGTAATGTGTTTGATGCCAGGGTGCGTGGCTTGGTGCTGATGGCTCCCCACTTTTTTGCCGAACAAGAAGGCTTGTCGGAAATCAAGAAGGTGAAGGAACTGTTTGCGACGACCGACCTGAAACAAAAAATGGCAAAATATCACCGTGACCCGGAGGTCGCTTTTCGCGGATGGAACGATGGATGGCTTAATCCCTTGTTCGCAGACTGGGATGTGTCGGATGTCATCGACCAGTTCAGGATTCCGGTGTTGGGAATCCAGGGCGTTGACGACCAGTATGGAACGCTTGCGCAAATCAACACTATCGAAGAACGCAGCTATGCACCTGTCGAATTGGCGGTGTTGGAAGACTGTGGGCATTCGCCGTTTCTCGAACAGCCTGACATTACACTGACCGAGATAACCCGGTTCGTGCAGCGGATCGAAGCATTTGAAGCCGACCCAGACAAGGCTGCTTAGTAAAGCAATCTTCAGAAACATGCGAAATAATGCAATAAAATTGAAATTTTTGCAAAATTCCTCATAGTTTATGCATAAAAATGCTTTACAGGTGCGTGCAAGGTTTTATATTGCAACGAACGAGCCGAAAGGAATGCTTGCATGACGAAAGTCATTGATTTTCAGACCGACCCGTCAAGGTACCGCCACTGGCGCGTCGAATACGACGGCCCGGTGGCCAATCTGATTATGGATGTCGACGAAGATGCGGGCTTGTTCGATGGCTATCAGTTGAAACTCAATTCCTATGATTTGGGTGTCGACATAGAGCTTGCCGACATTGTTCAACGAATGCGCTTTGAGCATCCGCAGGTCAAGGTTGTGGTGATGCAGTCCGGCAAGGACAAGGTGTTTTGTGCCGGGGCGAACATCCGCATGTTGGGTGGGGCCGCCCACAGTCACAAGGTCAATTTCTGCAAGTTCACCAATGAAACCCGCAATACGTTTGAAGCGGCAGAAGAAGACAGCGGACAAAAGTACATCGCTGCGGTTCGCGGTGCCTGCGCGGGTGGTGGGTACGAACTTGCACTTGCCTGCAACTATATCATGCTGACCGATGACAGCACGTCATCTGTTGCACTTCCGGAAGTGCCGTTGTTGGCAGTATTGCCAGGAACCGGCGGCCTTACCCGTGTAACCGACAAGCGCAGGGTTCGTCGTGACCGGGCAGATGTTTTTTGCTCCACCGAAGAAGGGGTTAAGGGAAAGCGTGCTGTTGAATGGCGGCTTGTTGACGAGGCTGTGGCGAATTCTGTCTTCAATGAAAAAGTGAAAGAGCGTGCAGCAGAGTTTGCGGCGAATTCCACGAAGGCCGACATTGCCGAAGGGATCAGGCTTGGCCCGCTGGACCGCACGATCGCAGAAGACGGTTCGGTGACGTATTCCTGCGTTGAGGTAGTGACTGACCGAAATGCCGGCAAGGTTACCCTTCTTGTCCACGGTCCGAAAGAAAATGCCCCGGCGAACATGGATGATTTTACCTCACAGGGCGACCAGTCTTATCTGCTAAAGCTTGCCCGCGAACTTGATGACGCCATCCTGCATCTGCGCCTGAATGAAAAGGAGCTGGGCCTTATGGTGTTCTGTACACAGGGTGATGCGGAAAAACTCGCCGAGCACGAAGCGCTTTTGTTCGCCAATCAGGAGCACTGGCTTGCCAATGAGGTCTTGCATTACTGGAAACGTGTGCTGAAACGCATTGACGTCACTTCGCGTTCGATGGTGGCGTTGGTGGAGCATGGGTCTTGCTATTCGGGCATTCTCGCCGAACTCTTGTGGGCTGTTGATCGCAGCTACATGATGGAAGGCGAATTCGAAGGTGATAACCGTCCGGAGGCCACCATCGGGTTAAGTGATGCCAATTTCGGACGCTTCCCGATGGCCAACGGTCTTACGCGGCTTGAGACCCGCTTTTTGGGTGAGCCGGAAGCGACAGATGTGGCTAAAGCCAATATCGGCAGGGCCTTGGCGGCAGAAGAAGCCGATGAACTTGGCCTTGTTACGATGATTCTCGATGACATTGATTGGGAGGACGAGATCCGCATCTTTATGGAGGAACGCGCATCGTTCAGCCCCGACGCGATGACAGGTATGGAAGCAAATCTGCGTTTTGCCGGACCGGAAACCATGGAAACCCGGATTTTTGGACGTCTTACCGCATGGCAGAACTGGATATTCAACCGGCCCAACGCAGTCGGTGCGGACGGCGCTTTGCAGCGCTATGGAACAGGCGTGCGCGGCGACTACAACATGGAACGGGTCTGAACAGGGATGAACTGCCGCCGGTTTAGCTGGTTTGGTATGATACAGGAGGAATGAAATGAGTGTTCTGGACGTAAGCTACGACACACAGATACCCAATAATGTAGGGTTGGGGCAGGACCGCAAAGTGCTCAAGGCGCTTGAAAAATGGCATCCTGGCTATCTGGACTGGTGGAACAAGCTGATCCCGCAAAACTTTCAGGAATCGATGGTTTACCTTCGCACTGCAGTTAGTGTGGACCCAAAAGGCTGGGCAAAGTTCGACTATGTGAAAATGCCGGAATACAGATGGGGAGTGTTGCTCGCGCCGGAAGTGGAAGATCGCGTTATTCCTTGTGGGGAACACAGGGGCGAGAAGGCTTGGCAGGAAGTGCCGGGCGAATACCGCAATCTAATGAAGCGCCTGATTGTCATTCAGGGCGACACTGAACCCGGTTCTGTTGAGCAGCAGCGGTTTCTGGGGCTGACCGCTCCATCGCTTTATGACATGCGCAATCTGTTTCAGGTCAATGTGGAGGAAGGTCGTCATTTGTGGGCGATGGTTTATCTGCTGCAAAAGTACTTCGGCAAAGACGGTCGCGAAGAAGCAGATGATTTGTTGCGCCGTTCATCGGGTTCAGAGGAGGCTCCTCGCATGTTGGGGGCGTTTAACGAGGAAACACCGGACTGGTTGTCCTTTTTCATGTTTACCTACTTCACCGACCGCGATGGAAAAATGCAACTGGAAAGCCTCGCACAGTCCGGCTTTGATCCGCTAAGCCGGACCTGTCGTTTCATGTTGACAGAAGAGGCACACCACATGTTTGTGGGAGAAACCGGGGTCAGTCGCACAGTTCAGGCAACGCTTGATGCAATGAACAACGCTGGTATCAGCGACCCATATGACATCGGCAAGATACGTGATCTTAACGTGATTGACCTTCCAACGATCCAAAAGAAACTCAATCTGCATTACACCCTGTCGCTCGACCTGTTCGGGCAGGAAGTCTCGACAAACGCCGCCAATGCATTCAATGCCGGAATCAAGGGGCGTTACATGGAGGCGCGGATTGACGATGACCATCAACTGAAAGATGACACTTACATCGTTCGGAACATTGTGGATGGCAAAATTGTTGCAGAGGAGGTGCCTGCGCTGACTGCGATCAACATGCGTCTTCGCGATGATTATGTGCGTGACGCTGCCGGTGGTGTGGGACGCTGGAACAAGCTGATCAAGCGCGCGGGCATCGATTTCGAGCTCAAATTGCCGCACGAGGCATTCCATCGCAAGATTGGCGTTTTCTCGACGATCAAGGCTGATCCCGACGGCAACATCGTCAGCGAAACTGAATGGGAAAAGTCAATGGGTGACTGGCTGCCAAACAAGGAAGACGGAGCGTTCATCCAGTCGCTTATGAAACCGGTTTACGAGGTTGGCAAATATGCAAGCTGGATTGCCCCACCCAAGGTTGGCATCGACAACAAGCCAGGTGATTTTGAATATGTTAAATTGCACATGGCTTGAATCTTGCAGACAAGGCAATGTTGATGACATTGGGAGAGACAGGCATGAAACCTGAATTGGAAACCACGCTCGCCTACGACACCGTCCATGGACCGGTTGCAAAAGCACAAACGGGATGCCATGACTGCGAAAATCCGGATTGCAAACGCCGTTTGGTCCTTGCGATGGAAACCGCAGTTGGTATGTCGGAAGCGGGTGATATGATGGAACGTGATAATCCGGTTGCGCGAAGTCGTGGCCATTGACTTCTGGCGCGATCGCCGGAACGCTGTGAACCTGAGAGGCTGATGGTATGAAACTTCATTTCCTTTATGCAACGGAAACCGGATCTTCGGAAATGCTCTGTGAGGACATGGAAGCGGAACTGGAAGGTGGATTTGAGTGCGAAGTCGGCAATATGGGCGAGTGCTCGCCGGGCGATCTCGACGCTGATGCCTTTTATGTTTTCGTGGTCTCGACCTATGGCAATGGTGACCTTCCTTCCACCGCCTTGCCGTTTTGGGATGCCTTGGAAGCGCACAAGCCGGACCTTGGCAATATACGTTTCGCCATTTTCGGGTTGGGTGACATGGTGTTCGATGAAACCTTCAATAACGGTTCCAGGCAGGTTATGGACAAGTTGAATGAATTGGGTGC
Organism: Rhizobiaceae bacterium; assembly: GCA_965230715.1. Taxonomy (GTDB): domain Bacteria; phylum Pseudomonadota; class Alphaproteobacteria; order Rhizobiales; family Rhizobiaceae; genus JAALLB01. The sequence goes on from CBDDLK010000001.1 coordinate 1,358,271, forward strand.
AACCATGGTCGGAGAACGTGGTCTGTATGATGCGTCAACCGGAACGCCGCCGGAAGACACCGGCCTGCCGTGGGTTCATGGCATCGTTGCGCTGCTTAGTGACGAAGCCGCATAACCCTTGCCAACCGGATATTTTCACCCATGAACCGCAGACCTGAGAACGCCTTTTGTCACGAAATTCGCGTTACCTGGGGGGACTGCGATCCTGCTAAAATCGCCTATACAGCACGGCTTCCCTGGTTTGCTCTTGATGCAATTAATGCCTGGTGGGAAGAACATGTGGATTTTGGCTGGTACCAGATGGAACTTGACCACAATGTGGGCACCCCGTTTGTTCGTCTCGAAATGGACTTTTTTAGTCCGGTCACTCCGCGTCATCGCCTCCATTGCCATGTTTGGCCAAGCCGGTTGGGAGAAACGTCGATTGAGTTTTGCGTTGAGGGGGAGCAGGATGGCAAGATGTGCTTTTCCACCAAGACCGTCAGTGTTTTTACCAAGGCAGATGAATTCACGAAGCGTCCTGCCCCGAAAGAGTTTCGGGAAATTATTGAGCGGCATTTGCCGTCTGGAACGTGAGCCATGAAAGAGTTGCTGAACACCAGTCACGCGCATGATATTTCCAGCGGTCCTGACGAGGTAGACATTGTGTTGGCAGAGCTTTTTTCCAGGGTGGGCGAGCGGGTTCGCAAGGCGCGTGAGAAGAAGGGCATTTCGCGCCGTGTGTTGTCCGAAATTTCGGGTGTCTCACCGCGTTATCTGGCGCAGCTTGAAGCGGGTGCAGGCAACATTTCCATTGGTTTGTTGAAACGCGTTGCATTGGCCCTCGACAGCCGCATGGAATGGTTGGTGGGGGACGCCGGACAGGCGGAGGCAAATTCGCGGCGCTTTCTCGAATTGTTCATGGCCGCAAACCCTGCGGCAAAAGCAGCGGCGATTGAGCTTCTTCAAAACGGTGCAACGGGTCACTACAGGGCGCAACGCATTTGCTTGCTTGGATTGCGGGGTGCTGGCAAATCGACGCTTGGACGTATGGCCGCGGAACGACTCAATATCAGGTTTGTAGAGTTGAACCGCGAAATCGAGAGTTCAGCAGGAATGGCGGTCGGCGATATCATATCGCTGTACGGGCAAGATGGCTATCGCCAACTTGAGAGCGCTGAACTGGACAAGGTTATTGATGCTCATGAGCGGGTTGTGCTTGCCGTGGGTGGCGGAATTGTCAATGAGACCGCGACATATGCCAAATTGCAGGCCTATTTCCATACCGTCTGGGTCAAAGCGTCGCCGCAGGAACACATGAGCCGTGTGCGTGCACAGGGCGATGAACGCCCTATGGAAGGAAATCCGAAAGCAATGGAGCAATTGCAAATGATCCTGCGCAGCCGGCAACGACTTTATGAAAAAGCACTGGCAACACTCGACACTACGGATAAAACGAAAGACGCTTCGCTTGATGAGCTCGTTTCGATCATTGATGCCAATCATTTTCTTGGGTAGCAGCTTTGAAAGCGTTATTGCTGTTTCGGTGCATGTTTGCTTCGACTTTTGCCAACGAGCCGGAACATAGATATGACGCATGATCAGCAAGGGAATAGGGGTTTCGAATGGCAGTGAATTTTCGCCGCGAAGGCATGGTTGCATTTGTTGAACTGGACAATCCGCCTGTCAATGCAATTGGACTGGACATTCGCTCCGGCCTGATGGAAGCGCTCGATTGGATTGAAAGCGAAGAGGGTCTTTCCCATGTCGTGTTAAGTGGCAAAGGGCGCATGTTCGCTGCCGGTGCAGACGCTCGCGAATTCGATGCCCCGCCTGTCGAACCCCATTTGCCGGAAGTGTGCGCGCGTATCGAAGCATGTCAAACCCCTTGGATTGCCGCCATAACGGGAATGGCGCTTGGGGGAGGTTGCGAGCTCGCCCTTGCCTGCCGTTACCGGATTTGTGCGGGAGACGCAAAGCTGGGTTTGCCGGAAGTGACCCTGGGGGTTATTCCCGGTTCCGGTGGCACACAACGCCTTCCGAGGCTGGTTGGATTGAAAAACGCACTTGAATTGATTTCGACTGGCAGACCAGTATCGGCAGCAAAGGCGGAAGAGATTGGTTTGATCCACGGGGTCGCCGACGATCCCCTGGAGCTTGGCGCGCATCTTGATCTTGGAACCATCGGCAATGCACAGCAGGTGCGGGACATGGCAGCACCCAAAGCTGACGAGACCGTCGTTGGGGAATACCGGGCGCTGGCTGCCAAGAAGATGGCAAACCAGACAGCCCCGCAAAAGGCTATCGAATTGGTGGCAATGTCATGTGATATGCCTTTCGATGAAGCGATGGCCGAAGAACGAACAACGTTTCTGGAACTCCGGCGGGGTGAGCAGGCCAAAGCCTTGCGCCACGCATTCTTTGCAGAGCGAAGTGCGCGAAAACCAAAAGACATCACCACTGAACCCGGCAAACTTGAAACGGTCGCTGTTGTGGGAGGTGGCACCATGGGGGCAGGCATTGCGTATGCGGTGTTGCTTGCTGGAATGTCGGTCGTGCTGCTTGAAAACGATGCCGACGGTGTTGAGCGGGCAAGGGGAAACATAGAGAAAATCATTGACGCAAGTTTGGGTCGCAAGCTCATTGACGCCTCAAAGGCGGCATCCATACGTGAGCGTCTTGTCATCTGCGATGATTACGGGCGTGCCGCAAACGCAGATCTGGCCATTGAAGCCGCCTTTGAAAGCATGGAGGTCAAGAAGGCAATTTTCTCGAAGCTTGAGGAGAATCTTTCAGACCATGCAGTACTTGCTACCAATACTTCTTATCTGGACGTAAACGAGATTGCATCAACGGTTTCCGACCCCTCGCGTGTGGTTGGTCTTCACTTTTTTGCACCTGCGCACATCATGAAGTTGCTCGAAATCGTGCGCGGTGATGAAACCGGCAACAGAGCATTGGCGGCAGGATTTGAGATGGGTAAACGGCTTCGTAAAGTGCCGGTTTTATCTGGTGTTTGCGATGGGTTCATCGGCAACCGGATCTTGTCGCGATACCGTGAACAAGCCGACATATTATTGCTTGAAGCGTGTACTCCCTGGGAGGTGGATGAAGCAATGGTTGGCTTCGGGTATGCGATGGGACCTTACGAAACCCAGGATCTGTCCGGCCTTGATATTGCCCATGCCAATCGCAGGCGCCAGGACGCCACACGTGATCCGAACCGGCGGTATGTCACGATACAGGACCGCATGTACGAGCTTGGAAAACTGGGAAGGAAGACCGGGGCCGGCTGGTATCGGTATCCCGGTGGCGCTGGAAAGGTCGAAGACCCGATCGTCGCGGACCTTGTTATTGAGGAAGCGCGGTTCGCCGGTGTTGAGCGGGTTGAAATGACGGAAGATGAAATTCGCGAACAGCTGCTGCTCTCCATGATCAACGAGGCTTGCGATATTTTGCATGAGGGCATTGCGGCAAGTGCAAAGGACATCGATCTTGTGACCATGTTCGGTTATGGCTTTCCACGATGGCGCGGTGGCTTGATGCATTATGCCGATACACTGGGTGCAGCGTCCATACTCTCCAAACTTGAGGTTCTAAACGAAAAGGACCCCGTCATGTGGAAACCGAGCGCAGCGCTGGTTGCGTGTTGCGCCGCCGGAAAAACCATTGCAGAAACTTACCCGTAGTGACAATGTAATAAAAATGTTCCGCTGCGACATGTTAGAATGGAAAATTGAGTCATTACTGTCACGTAACTTTATGAAAAATATATATAAATAAATTCGAAAGCGAAGGGTGACATTTGAAATTGGTTATGTAATATAATCAATTTTCGGCAATTGGAACGCCAAACTGCCCGTGTGGCGGTGCCGCCGCAATCAAAATTGAGTTCATGATCGACAGGAGGAGAGACATGAAGTTTGTAAAATCCATCACCAGTGGACTTGGAGGCGTGGCAGTTGCTGCGTTGCTGACGTCCGGAGCATTTGCGCAAGAGATTACGCTCAAGATGCACCAGTTCCTGCCGCCAAAGGCAAATGTGCCAGCGAAGGTTCTGATCCCTTGGGCTGACAAGGTTGAGGCTGACTCAAACGGCAAGATCAAGATCGAACGGTTTCACGCCATGGCACTTGGTGGCAAGCCACCGCAACTGCTTGACCAGGCCATTGATGGCGTAGCAGACATTATCTGGACGGTGGTTGGATATACACCCGGGCGCTATCCTTCAACCGAGGTTTTTGAGTTGCCGTTCATGGTGGCAGATGCACGTGCTGCTTCCTGCGCTTATTGGAAGATTTTTGAATCTGACATGCAGGATGAATTCAAGGATGTTCATATCATTGGTACATGGGTTCACGGACCTGGCATGTTCCATACGGCTGATCCGGTTGAAAAGCCCGAAGATCTGAAAGGTATGAAGATTCGCGGTGGTTCCAGGCTGGTAAACCAGTTGCTTGAAGCAACCGGTGCGACGCCCGTTGGTATGCCGGTTCCTGCTGTTCCCGAAGGCCTTTCAAAAGGTGTGATTGACGGAACGACTATCCCCTGGGAAGTAACTGCAGCGTTGAAAGTCCCCGAGCTGGTCGAAAACCACACCGGATTTGAAGGCAACGCGCTATACACGCTTACCTTCGTACTTGCCATGAACAAGGAAAAATACGAGGGCCTTTCTGCCGAAGCCAAAGCTGCGCTTGACGCAAATTCAGGTTTGAATTTCTCCGTATTTGCAGGTGGTTCGATGCAGGATTCAGACGAGCCTTCCCGTGTTGCAGCTGTTGAGCGTGGCAACAACATCGTCATGATCAGTGAAGACCAGGCAAAAAGCGAATGGTTGCCTGTGGTTCAGCCGATCTATGACGGTTGGGTTGAAGACATGAAAGGCCGCGGAAAAGACGGTCAGGCGCTTATCGAGAAAGCGCAAAGCCTGATGTCAGGCGAGTGCAAAGGCGCCCAGGGCAAGCTGTAAGCACTATTGAATAGCAATGGGATCGCCCGGTACAAGGGCGATCCTGAATTGATCCAAATGAAATCGGGCAGGAACCATGCATCGGTTTTTCCTTAGATTGTCGCAGCTCTTTGCCTATCTGGGTGGTGTGGTATTGTGCATCGTCATCGTTCTTACATTCATTTCCATTCTTGGCAGGAACCTTGGTTCATTTCACTGGATCATTGACTTTCTGGTAAAAGGGTCATTCGAAATCAGCGGCGGCCTTATGGCGTTTGTCATCTTCGCCTTTTTTCCGATCACGCAAATTGCAGCCGGTCACGCCATTGTCGATATTCTGACATCTTCCTTTAGCGATGGAATGAACCGTTTTCTCATGGTTGTTGCCGATGCGCTTTATGCAGGGGCGATGTTGGTGATCTCCTATCAACTCTTCCAGGGGATGCTCCGAAAACTGCGTGCAGAAGAAATCACGCTGTTTCTGCAATATCCCCTGTGGTGGGGATATGCCCTGGCGCTGGTTGCCGCGTGTGCTGCTTCACTGGTGGCCTTGTATGTCGCTTACATCCGTATCAGGGAAGCAATGGGCGGGCGCGCAATTCTTGCAGCGCAAGGAGCAGAGCATTGAGTGAACTTGCCATCGGCGTTGTTTCTTTTCCTGTACTGCTTGCCCTTATCTTCTTTCGTGTTCCGATCGGACTTGCAATGTTCCTCGTGGCAGCGGCTGGATATGCTTCCGTCGCGGGCGGATTGAACTCGTTCCTTTCGCTGTTGAAATTTGAAAGCTACGACACATTTTCCAGCAATTCCTTTTCGATCATTCCCATGTTCCTGCTGATGGGATATTTTGCAACGCTTGGCGGAATGTCTACGGCCTTGTTCAAGGCTGCTGAAGCCTGGTTGGGGCATCGCAAGGGCGGTGTGGCCATGGCAGCGGTCGGTTCGTGTGCAGGTTTTGGGGCAATATGCGGTTCATCGCTCGCTACAGCGGCGACCATGTCGCGGGTGGCTTTGCCGGAAATGCGCAGGTATGGCTACGATGGTGGATTTGCCACCGCTACCCTGGCTGCGGGCGGTACTTTGGGAATTCTCATACCGCCTTCGATTGTGCTTGTTATTTACGCCATTCTGACGGAACAAAATATCGAAAAGCTGTTTGTTGCAGCGATCATTCCCGGCATTTTGGCGGCACTGGGTTATATGTTCGTGGTTTCAATTTATGTGCGGCTTTATCCGGAACGGGCCGGACTGCGCGACCCGATTCCTTACGGTGAGCGGTTCAAGGCGTTGTTTGATGTATGGCCGGTGCTGATTGTTTTCTCGCTGGTGGTGGGCGGCATCTATGCTGGTTGGTTTTCCCCGACAGAAGGCGCGGCAATCGGCGCACTGGGTACCGGCACCATAGCCTATGCAAACGGTGGCCTGACACGAAAGACCCTTGCAGAGAGTTTTTATGCAACTGCGCGTTCTACGGCGATGATTTTTTTCATTGTCCTCGGGGCGTTCATGTACAACAGTTTTTTGGGTCTTACCCAATTGCCGCAGACGATGGCGGAGTATATTGGAACCGCTGATGTTTCGCCCTGGCTGATCCTGATTATCATTTTGTGTTTTTATCTGGTGATGGGCTGTGTAATGGACAGTCTGAGCATGATCCTGCTGACGGTGCCGATTTTCTGGCCACTTGTGCAGGAGCTGGATTTCAATTTCGTCAGCATGGCAGAATTGCACGCTGCCAAGTTTGAAGTGGCCATGGCGCAGGCGCAAACCACGTGGGAAGGCCTGAAATCGGGAGCGATTGCCGGGATGAGCCCCGAGAAATTCAGCGAAACACTCGCTGCTGCCAACGCACACATGACAACCCTTGGGTTGGGAAATGTTGCAGAGGCTGCAAATCTCAATCCTTCCCAAATTGCAGCGATTGTCTATGAAACCACGCAGCAATCTGTCAACGATATCAAGGCAGTTGTTGCGCAGGGCGGGGAACTAAGCCGCGAGATGCTGCGGGAACTTGAAATCAGGGGCGCCAGCAAAGGGGTCTTGAACCGGATCAATACCGAACTTGTGGCCATCTGGTTTGGCATTCTGGTATTGATTGTGGTTGAGGTTGGCTTGATTACGCCTCCTGTGGGGATGAACCTGTTTATCATAAATGCCATGGATCGTACGACCCCGATGGTTGAAACCTACAAGGCGGTATTGTTTTTTGTTGCCTCGGACCTGGTGCGGGTTTCGGTACTGGTTGCCTTCCCGATCATAACGCTGGCACTTATTCCCTGGTTTTGATTCATGCTTATGAAGATGGTGGAACATTCATGGCGCTCATTAAATCACAAACAGTCGGAAGAGTTACCGAATCGGTCATGAATCGATCTGGTAGCCGCAATGCGATATTTTGTGCAATCTGCGACGGAAAGGGCGAGTTCTTGTATGGTTTCACGGTCGCAAAAAGGGGGTTGTCCGCATTCAGTGAGAAGCGGACACCAGTGTCTGGTTGATGAGCAAGGGTGATGAAAGACTACGCGCACTGGCCGGTTACAATGTAAGGCGTGCAAACAACGCCATGCAGGCCAAAATGATGAAAGTGCTGGCGCCCTTTTCGCTGCGGCGGGAAACGTTTTCAGCGCTCACGGTAATCAGGGACAACCCGGGTCTTCGTCAGGCCGATATGGCAAGGTTCATTGCAATTGACCCGCCTCATGCTGTGCTGATTGTCAATGAACTGGTTGAAGCCGGGCTGGTAAAGAGCAAGCGATCTTCCAGGGACCGTCGTGCCTATGAATTGTATGTGACGGATTTGGGTGAAGAACTGAACAAAAAGGCATGGGTGGAAGTGCAACAGTTTGAAGATTGTTTGGTTGCCGGATTGGACGACAAAGAAGGCGAACAGCTTGTGAGGTTGTTGAACATTTTTGAAAAGAACGCGGAAAACTACGCCGGAAAGAATGGGAATGAGCGGTAAATTCCTTCCACACAGGGTGTTGCATGAAAGAGCAGCGGACGGGTCGATCCTTTTGCGCTCTGCCCATGAAATGGGCAAGGTCGCCAATGTAACCGGAGACTGGCTCCACAGGTGGGCACAAGAGGCCGGTGACAGGGTATTCATTGCCGAGCGAGACGGGGATGGGTGGCGCGAAATCACCTATGCCCAGACCCTGGCGAAGGTTCAGGCGATGGCTGCTTCGCTTGTTGGCATGGGGTTGGGTGAAAACACGCCGATCATGGTGATATCAGGAAACGGTGTGGATCACGCGTTGTTGGCACTTGCGGCGCAATATGTTGGCATTCCGCTCGTTCCACTTGCAGAGCAATATGCGTTGATGCCAGGTGCACATGGCAGGTTGCGACACGCCGTTGAACTGACAAAACCGAAGCTGGTTTATGCAATAGACGGGACACGGTACGCTGAAGCCCTGAAGCTCCCTGAGATTGCATCGCTCAACATCGTGGTTTCAAGAAACCCGGGCAAGGGAATGGCCTTGTTTGACGAATTGCTTGATGGAAACAGTAAAGTCGACCTGGCGCAAGTTCATGCTGCCATTGGCCCTGAATCAGTTGCAAAAATCCTGCTTACGTCCGGTTCCACATCCAATCCCAAAGGGGTAATCACCACCCACAGGATGATGTGTTCCAATCAGGCTCAAATATCGGCTGTGCTGCCGTTTTTGACCCAAAAACCACCTTGTATTGTGGACTGGCTGCCATGGAACCATGTGTTTGGCGGCTCGCACAACTTCAACATGATTCTCGCCAATGGCGGGTCGCTGTACATTGACGATGGCAAGCCGGTCAAAGGTTTGGTTGATCGCACGATCGAAAATCTTGGTCTGGTGTCAGGCAATATCTGGTTCAACGTTCCTGTTGGGTTTGGGATGGTCGCCGAAGCAATGAAGAATGACAAAAAACTTCGCGAAACGGTGTTTTCCAAACTGGACATGCTCTTTTATGCAGGTGCCTCCCTTCCGCAGGAAATCTGGAAAACACTTGAAGACATGGCCATGGAAGTGCGCGGCGAGCTGCCTATGTTCACTTCGTCCTGGGGCCTTACCGAAACCGCGCCAGCGATGTCGCTGCAACACGAGCCTACGAACCGCTCCGGCATTATTGGTGTCCCGCTTCCCGGCGTTACAGCCAAATTGATCCCCGATGAGGGTATGCGCTGTGAAATTCGCGTCAAAGGTCCAAACCTGATGCCGGGATATTTCGAAAATCCGTCGAAAACCAGAGAAGCGTTCGATGAGGAGGGGTATTTCCGGACCGGTGATGCAGTCAGGTTTGTCGATGAAAACGACTTTGACAAGGGTTTGAAATTTGACGGGCGGATTTCCGAGGATTTCAAACTGCTTTCCGGCACGTGGGTTCGTGCAGCCAATCTGCGACTTGACGTGCTCGGCTGTTTGCCGGGTGTTGCACAAGACGTTGTTATTACAGGTGAAGGTCGTGCGGACATCGGTTTGATGGTGTTTCCGACGCCCGCTTTCGTCGAGCAGCTTGGCAAGAGGATGGAAAACAGGGACGGGGCGTTTGTGGGCGAAGCCCTTTTGCAGATTTTGCAGGAAAGGCTCGCTGGCATGTCCGGCGCTGAATTGGGGTCTGCGATGAGGGTTGTCCGTGCAATTGTGTTGGCCGAACCGCCATCCATCGGAGACGGAGAGATTACCGCAAAAGGCAATCTTAACTTCCACAAGGTTCTGGAACGACGCGCCGAGTTGTTGGAGCGATTGTATGATGACAAGGATGCAGCAACTGTCTTGCTGGGTTAGGCCCTGGACCCATAAATCCGGTTAAACGGTTGCAGAAACCCTGTGATGACAATAGGGACAAGACAACAGGAAACCATCCGCATTTTCGGGTCTACGGCGGAGCCAAAGCCCCGGTATCAGAATTTGGAAAGGGCGATGAAAAGGGAACCGGATTACGAAGCAATCGCTGCTGCGATGCATGGCGTTTATGAGCGTCAGGCCGAACGGTTTGACCGTGGACGCGACAAACGCCTGTTCGAGCGCAAATGGTTGCGGCGTTTCAACGCCTTTTTGCCAGGCCATGCTTCAGTTCTTGACCTCGGGTGCGGTACCGGCGAGCCAATTTCGAATTTCTTTATCAAACAGAACCATAACATAACCGGCTATGACTACAGCACCTCGATGATTGAAATTGCTTCGAGCCGGTTTCCGGATCATGAATGGCTGGTCGGAGACATGCGTTCGATTGATCTTGATCGCAAATATGACGGGATAGTGGGTTGGCACAGCTTTTTTCATCTCACACGTGAAGAACAGCGCGCGGCGTTGCCCAAAATTGCAGCGCTTCTGAAACCGGGTGGCCTGTTGATGGTAACGATTGGCCCTGACGATGGTGAGGTAACCGGCATGGTGGGCGGTGAACATGTATACCACGCAAGCTTGGCAGAAAATGAGTATCGCCAAATCCTTGATAGCGTTGGCCTTGAAGTCGTTGACTTTGTTGTCGAGGACCCTGATTGCGGCATGAATTCGGTTATGTTGGCAAAAAAACAGCGCTGAGGCAGGAAAGCGCACCGACCACCGCAGAAGTGCTGTCATGCTTTCATTGCTTTTTCAATTGAGTGAGTTACTTTGGATGAAATCAGCATTGCGGTTTTCACCATGTCAGACACACGACCTGCTTTCGCCGTTCTTACTGTCTTCCCGGACATGGGGGGATTTGTATGAACGCGACCCTCGAGCTAACGGAAAACCCGGCAGTGATGGTGTCAGATACACCTGAAGGCCTTTCGGCGATCGCGTGCCCGGATTGCGCTGCCGTGATTTGGGAACGTGATCCAACCGCGGGTTTTCAAGCCTGGATTGACAGTTTGGAACCTAACTGTCTGCCCAGTATACGTGCCATCATGCCGGTCGAAGAAGCGCACGAAACGATTGCCCATATATGCGACAGTTGCGGAACGCCTGTTTGTCAGGAGCGCGAGCAGTTGATTGATGACACGGCAGGCCTTGCAACCAGGTTTGCTGATCTTGTGTCAGCGCGGTGCCTGCAGTTGCGGTTTGATGTTGTGACAGACAATGCCTGCAGCAAGTTTCATGTTGATACAATAACCGCCCGTTTGGTGTGCACCTACAGGGGTACGGGAACACAGTTTGGAATTGCACCTGATGGGGGTATCCCGGATCAGGTGTTCACCGTGCCGACAGGCTCACCCATGGTGCTTCGCGGAAAACTTTGGCCCGAAACGCCCGAATCGGGACTTTTGCACCGCTCGCCACCCATCGTGGGCACGGGTGAGACAAGGTTGTTGCTTGTTCTTGATCCGGTTTATGAACCTGGGGAAAAACAGGTGCCATCATCGATGCATTAACGGGTATCAGAAGGAGGAAAAAATGAAAACACGTGCAGCCATCGCCTGGGAGCCAAACAGGCCCCTGGAAATTGAGGAAATTGATCTTGAAGGTCCCAAAGAGGGAGAGGTACTTGTACGGATCGTGACCACCAGCCTTTGCCATACCGATGTTTTTACCCTCTCCGGTGAAGACCCTGAAGGGCTTTTCCCGTGTGTATTGGGGCATGAAGGTTGTGGTGTCGTTGAAGAAGTGGGCAAGGGGGTAACATCTGTCGTTCCGGGTGACCATGTTATTCCGCTATACGTTCCAGAAGACCCCGATTGCCCCTATATCAAATCCGGTAAAACAAATTTGTGCCAAACCATTCGCCAAACCCAGGGTGCCGGCGTTATGCCAGACGGCACGTCGCGTTTTTCTTACAAGGGCAAACAGATTTTGCATTACATGGGAACCAGCACATTCAGTGAATATACCGTTTTGCCGGAAATCTCGGTCGCCAAAATCTCAAAAGAAGCACCTTTATCGAAGGCCTCTGTAATGGGGTGTGCGGTTCCAACCGGAATGGGAGCGGTACGCAATACCGCAAAAGTCGAAGCGGGTGCCAGTGTGGCGGTATTTGGTTTGGGAGCCGTCGGCATGGCCGTGATCCAGGGCGCTGTGATGAACGGTGCTTCAAGGATAATCGGCATCGATATCAATCCATCGAAGTTTCTTCTTGCAAAAGCACTGGGTGCCACAGAATGCATCAATCCAAACGATCACGATGCACCGATACAAGACGTTCTGGTGGAAATGACCGGCGGCGGTCTGGACTATACATTTGAAGCGGTCGGCAATGTTGACCTGATGCGGTCCGCCCTTGAAGCCTGTCACAAGGGTTGGGGAGAATGCACAGTGATTGGTGTTGCCGGAGCGGGCCAGGAAATTTCCACCCGTCCTTTCCAACTTGTCACAGGCCGGGTATGGCGCGGAACCGCCTTTGGCGGGGTGCGTGGTCGCAGCGAATTGCCGGGCATGGTTGATGAATGGATGCGTGGTGATTTCAGCGTCGATCCATACATTACCCATCACATGAACCACGACCAGATCAATACCGCGTTCGACCTTCTCAAGGCAGGTGAATCGATCCGCTCGGTTGTTCACTTCCGGCCAGGGGATACAATGACGGTAAATTCACTTCCCGGAATGGTGGTTCCTGAATAGGAATCGCATATAAATTGTTGTCGATAACCGTTTCACAGGCAGCACCAGTGTTGCCTGTGTGTGGGGTATGAAAACGAATGTCGATATGTGTTGTGTTGGCGGCAGTTGCCCGGAATGGGTGCCGGAGCCAAAGTCAGCAAAACCAAATTCTCAGGGAGCTTGTAACCAAAGTGATGAACAAAAACCTTGTCTATGCAAATTGTGTGCTTTTGGCATTGTTGTGGAACAGTCCTGCATTCGCGCACCTTGACGGTGGTCTGGCGAATGGTTTTGTAAGCGGGTTGACTCATCCGATCTTCGGCTGGGACCACGTGGTTGCCATGGTTGCTGTCGGATTGTGGGGGGCGGTTCTGGGTGCTCCTGCCATTTGGCTTCTTCCAATCGTATTTCCTGTCGTAATGTCTGCAGGAGCCGCATTGGGAATTTTTGGTTTGCCGCTTCCCTTTGTTGAATTGGGAATTGCCCTTTCAGGTGTTGTGCTGGGCCTCGCGGTTGCCTTTTTTGCCAGGACGCCGCTTGCACTGGCGGCGATCATTGTCGGGTTGTTTGCAATCTTTCACGGATATGCGCATGGTGCAGAGATGACCAGCGCCTATGACCCGGTTTCGTATGGCGCAGGATTTGTGATTTCGACAGGTTTGCTGCATCTGGCCGGAATCCTTTTTGGAACACTGATCGCCTTTGACCTTGGAAAGATCATTGTTCGCATGGGTGGTTCCGTGATCGCGCTTACCGGAGCAGCGTTTCTTTTTGGATTTCTGTGAAAGCCCCAACTGCAAAACCTGAAGTGTCGGCGGGGCTATCGCTAGCCCTTTTGGCTTTGTTTTCCGTTCTGGCACCGGCAACCGCGCTTGCCGAAACTCAGGACCCTGTTGTCGAGGCCTACCAGGATTTTCTCGCCGGATTTGATGTCACGCTGAACGAAGCCACGATTCAGCTTATGTCGGTTGTCACCGCCTTGTTGCTTGCCCTGTGGAAGAGCGGTGGATTGTCGAGCGTTTGGCTGTTTTATCTGTTGGGTATTGTGTCAGGTGGCTTAATAGGGGCGATGGGATGGATTTCACCTTTCTTGCCGGGTTATGCAACAGCTTTGATTACGGGTGCAGTCGTCGCTGTTTCTCCCAACATTGGCCCTGCAACCATGCGCTCCATGGTGACCATCATTGCATTGGTAACGGGTAATGCGGCATTAAGCGGATATCCTTGGGAACTAATTCCACTGTTCGGCTACCTTGGCGTTGCTGCTGCATTGGTATTTGGCCTTTTGATTGTATATGCCCCTGCACGAATATCCCTGGTGTTGCTTGCCTATCCCTGGGTCTCAATTGCGTGGAGAGCCATTGCGGCCTGGGCGGTGGCGCTGGCGGTACTGATGATCGCGCTGGCATTGGCATACCCCTCCGACAGCTTGCAGAACTGGTTAAGCAACTGGACCGGCTCCTGAGGGCGGTTCCGGGATGGCACGACCCAAGCCGGGTGAAAGCACATAAAAATTCGGACACATGCAAACTTTTCGCCATTTTGTACAAGAAATCCGGCGACCGCGTAAGTTAACGAACCTTGAACCCGGTGTTCTGAAACAAATTGCTTTTGAAAAAACATTGTTGCAACATTGGACTGGATTTCGCGGATGGCTGGTCAAGATACGCAGTGGACATGATGGCCTTGCTCGAAAGACGATAACGTATGCTGCTAAGAATTGAGATCGACAAGACAGGCCGAACCGGCCTTAGAGACCAAGTAGTTGCCGAAATATCTCGCCTCATTTTTGAGGGAGTGCTTCAGCCTGATGCAAAATTGCCTTCATGCCGGAAGTTCTCCCAGGTTCATGAGGTCTCGATAAATACGGTCGTCGCCGGGTATGGTATTCTGGAAGACCAGCGGCTCATTTATTCAAAGCCACGATCCGGGTTTTTTGTCAGCAAATATGAATATGCAGGTGCGAGAGCAAAAGACGCCTCCCAGCGTTTACCGGAGAAAACCTCACCCATGGGGCAACGTTTGAACCGACAAAGGCAATCGGAAGACCTGGTTCCAATCTACCGTCCGGAAAACTGGCATGAATTCAAATATCCATTTGTTGCCAATCAGGTAGGGGTAGACAAGTTTCCTGTTGCGCAATGGCGGGAGTGTTCAAGGCTCGCCATGAACAAGAAGGACCTGAAAGTCTGGGCCGCGGACAATCACTATTCCGATAGCAATGAACTGCTTGAACAAATCTGCGCAAGGATTTTGCCACGTCGTGGTATCTTTGAACCCACGAGTTCGACCTTGGTTACGCTTGGTAGCCAAAACGGCCTGTACATTACCAGTCAATTGCTCGGTGGACGAAACCGCGTAGCGACCATTGAGGATCCGGGTTATCCGGATGCACGCAAGATTTTAAGCGCAAGTTTTGGGGAAGTTCGGTTTCAGCCGGTAGATGAACAAGGCATGATTGTGGATGAGCGCCTTAAGGGTTCCACATTGGTTTTTGTTACCCCAAACCGGCAATTTCCTACTACCGTAACAATGTCGGATCAGCGAAGGAGGGATCTGATTGCCGCTGCTGAAGAATATGATTTCCTGATTGTTGAGGACGACTATGAGTGTGATGTCGATTATCGGGATTTCACGCCATTGCCACTTCGCAATTCTGAAGCAAAGAACCGCGTTATCTATCTCGGCAGCTTGTCAAAGGGCCTTTCTCCCGGATTGAGGCTAGGATATATGGTTGCAGAACCTGATTTTATCGAAGCTGCACGTGACTTGCGCGGTACAATCCTGCGCCATCCTCCAATCGTGCTTCAGTTTACTGCAGCCGCATTTTTGCGCTTTGGCTACTATGAGAGCCAGCTTCGGCGTTTGCATCGTGACTACAAGGCGCGCTGGACTGTCGCTGACGAGATAATCAGGGAGATGTTGCCGGAGTTTGAAATTGCAGGCGAATTCGGGGGGACCAATTTTGTGCTACGAGACTGCAAGAAGGGACTTGAAGCGTCCCCGATTGCCAACGAGGCGCAAAAACACGGTGTCATTATTGAAGAGATTTTTCCCTGTTACTCGGACGTTGACGCTGGAAGGTTCTACTTTCGACTTGGAACGTCTTCGATCCCTGTTTCTTTAATTGAGCCAGGGGTGAAAACCCTTGCGCAGACCATTGCTTCTTTACGCGGCCAATCGTTCAGCTGATCAATATCGGACATCTCCAAGACAGGATGCGATCCATCCTGGAGCGTTACGCGTATGCCTGCGTCTTGAGATGTTCTGCAAGTTCAGCGTTGTTTTTTTCGGTTTCACGCAGGTGGTCAGGAGTGTTCGCATTGAAATACAAGATGTTGCCAGAAGTCATGTGTGAGTGCCCTACAGATACTCACAGTGCTTGATAATGCCTGCTGGCAGATGAGCTGTATCTATATTTATCAATAATTGTATCTGTCCCAATCAAAATGCTTTGCGCTCCAATATATAAAGTGCATGATGCTTGAGAACGTCATCTTGAAGCACGCATTGTGAAAGGAGTTGCCTGGATGGTGTCGGGTATTACCAAGGAATTTCATTCCTTCAGGGCAGATGGAATTCTCGATCTTGCCTGTTCGGTTTACCAACTCACCGGGTGGCTTTCTGGCTTGACCAATCGCGTAGTGCCTCGTCGTTTACGATTTGTGGACCTGTTCAGGTTTCAAAAACCCAATTCATCGCCCTCCCTGTGCTCATCAGATAGTGAGCATTCATCAAAACTTTCACACCAGGAGAAAAACCATGAAACCTAGCCATCTCATTAAAACTACCCTGTTGGCGGGAGCGGTTGCGATGTTCGCAAGCGCCTCTTTCGCCCAGGAAGGAAAGCCAGACACCGTAACTGAATGGGTGTTCCAACCATGCTTTGACTCATCCGACGCCGGATGGGGAAGTGGTGTCGTGCCATGGATCAAGGCAGTTGAGGAAGCAACAGAAGGTACGGTGAAGATCAAGTTGGAGCCATCGGGAGCCATCACCAGCGGTTCTGAGGCATTCGGCGCGACAGCGGCCGGTTTGATTGATGGAACCGCTTGCTGGGGCTCTGTCTATAGTGGCGATATGCCTGAAGGAATGCTGGCATTCGGCATGGCCATGGGAGCTTCCAGCACGGATCAGGCATGGGAAGCTATGTGGGGCAACCCAAAATACCGGATCGGTGATTTGATTCAGGAAGCTGCAAAAGAACGTAACCTGTATTGGGTCGGCTGGACCAACCAGGGTCCGAACGCAATGTTCACGAAGTTTCCGGTCAGAAAGATGGAAGACCTGGCCGGCAAGAAAATGCGCGCTGGTGGTCCCCAGGCGATTTTCCATCAGGCCATGGGCGGTGCACCGGTGGCCATGGGAGGTGGTGACATCTATACCGCAATCAAACTCGGTACAATTGATGGCACCTACTGGGATACAGGCGGCATCGACGACATGTCATTCCATGAAGTCATCAAATATGCTGCGCAACCCGGTTGGGCTCCCGCTCAGCATCAGGAAACTTTCGTGAACCTGGGCAAGTGGAATGAACTGACCCAGTGGCAGAGAGACCGCATTGATGGTGTATTCAAGAGCACTTACTTTGAAACCAGTAAACTTCATGAAGATGGTGTTGCCCACGCTCTGAAAACCCTGGAAGACGCTGGCGGCGAGGTAATCCATTTCTCCGATGAAGAAATCAAGAGAATGCGCGAGAAATCCATCAGCGAAGTCTGGCCAAAGGTTGCTGAAAGGTCAGAGCGCAATGCCAAGGGTGTCGAATTGTGGAAACAATTCCTGAAAGACCTGGGGGAATTGTGATTGTCTTTTCAAACAGATTAGACAAACAGAGCTAACGGGACAGGCCCGATACCATGACGGGCCTGTTTCATTCTTCTTTTGTTGGGAAGTTTTGAGATTCAGCACTGCTTCGATCTCAAACGCAAATGCGTTGTTCAAAGCAACAAAAGACAAAAACCCGAACAAATTGAATTTCGGAGGTGAACATGTACAGCAAAATTATCATCGCAAGAGCTTTGGATCAGGGTTTTGCGCCAAGAGCGATCGAAACAAGCAAGGCGTTGCTGGCGGAAGATGGCCAAATAATCGCGGTGCATGTCATTGAGCCGATTAACGAAGTTGTGCAGTCATTTGTTACCGAGGAAGCAAAGTCAAAAGCGCTCGACGTCATCAAGAACAAAATGGAAGAAGAACTGTCCGGTGAGCAAAACATCGAGACCGTGATCTTGACGGGTCACCCGGGAAGCGAGATACCGGCCTATGCGGAAAAGGTTGGTGCAGACTGTATCATCGTTGGCTCCCACAAGCCTGGCCTCCACAATTTTTTCCTTGGTTCGACATCGTCACGTGTTGTGCGCCATGCAACTTGTTCCGTTCACGTGCTGAGAAATCTAGCCGAATAAAGCTTTCGCGCCCGCCTGGTGACGTTGTTTATTCCGCCTGGGGTAGCGAAGCGTATGCATTGGCGCTGTCTGTTTGAAGGTCGCGTAATTCAGGCGCGCAACGTTTGGCACATCATGCAGTATCAGGCTCTTTTGAGATCAAGATCCTAATGTCGTGTACAAGTTTCTTGATCACAACCAGTAGCATGATCAAACCGGTAATCGGGAAAAACACTTTAAGCGGGTAAATTGGCAGCGGGATGCTCGTTGGTGTTGATTGGTTCAACATTATGGAGAGTTTGGCAGCCTCGTAACCTTTCCAGACCAGCACGTACAGAAACAGGAAGGTGAAAACGACCGTTATTATGTCACAAGCCGCTTTTTTCCTGGCGGAGAAGTTTGCGTAAAAGAGATCAAGTTTGACGAAGGCGTTGTCATTCAGGGAATAGATTCCACCCACACAAGCCAACAACACCATGGCATATTGCAGGGTCGTCGAAATCCAAAGGGAAGGCGAATTTAGCACATACCTCAAAAACACATCGGTAACACCGAACAAGGTGCAATACAGGATGAGCAGCCAGCCAACCCGGCCCATTGATTCAGCGATGAAATCAATCACTCTTTCTACTGCGTTCCAAACTTTCATATCCGACCTCTGATCAGTACTGGTTTCTTGACTTTGAGCTACAACCCGACAGGTTTGAAATGGCTCTCCGTTTTTGTTTTCTTCATGCCCGACTTGTCCATTTGCGGTCTACTTGGCCAATTCCGGGAGCCAGGTCGCAATTGCCGGGAAAAAGAACACCAGCATCAAACCAACAAACTGCAAGACAATGAAGGGTCCGACCGACTTGTATATGTCGCCCATCGTTACATCGGGAGGCATCACGCTTTTCAGCCAAAACAGCACAAAGCCGAAGGGCGGCGTGAGATAGGCAATCTGGATATTCACGATAAACAGAACACCAAACCACAGCTTGTCGATCCCCAGCGTATCAACGATCGGGATGAAGAGCGGTGTGCACAACATGATAATCGCCCAATCATCCATTACCATGCCAAGCAGCAGGATGATGAACATCATCATGAGCAGAATGCCAACTTCACCGCCAGGCATACTCAGAACCAATGTCGTCACCAGTTCCTGGCTGCCGAGTGAATTGAAAACATTGAGATAGATGTTGGAAGCGATCAATATCCAAAGACCCATGCCGGTGAGTTTTACGGTTGTGGTCAATGAATCTTTCAAAACATCCCAGGTAAGCCTGCCATAAATCAGGTTGATGACCAGAGCGCCGGTTGCGCCGAATGCCGCTGCCTCGGATGGTGTTGCAATGCCGCCCCAAATCGCTCCAAGCACAATTGCGATCAGCAACAAAAACGGCCATATACCCATCAAGGCGCCAACTTTTTGCGCTCTTGTGAATTTCTCTTCGGCAGGTACGGCCGGTCCCATTTCGGGCTGCATGTGGCAACGGATGCCGATATACGTCATATAGAATATTGCGAGCATAATGCCGGGCAGCAAACCGCCCAAAAACAGGCCCCCGATGGAAACTTTTGCCAGAAGGCCGTAGAAAATAAACGGGACGCTTGGTGGTATCAGCGCCCCCAGCGCTCCGCCCGCACCAATCGAGCCGATTGCGATGTCCTTGCTGTATCTGTATTTGATCATTGATGGGTATGCGATCTGTCCCATCGTGATCGTGGCTGGCGGTGTAATTCCGGTAATTGCTGCGAAAATCGTGCAAACCTGGACTGTGCCCATGGCCAAACCGCCCGCAATGTGGCCGATAATTTTGTAAACCGCGTCATATGCGGCCTCTGCAATGCCGGAAAACCGGATAAGGCTTCCCATAAAAAGAAACAACGGAACTGTCACCAAAACGTTGTTCCACGGCGTCGAGTAAAAGGCGCTGGGAATTGTCAAAAGAGCGCGGGGTTCAAAAATTGCGGCGAAAATAACGGCGGTTCCACCAAGGCCAAATGCTACCGGCAAGCCGAGAAACAGAGCGAAGAACAATACCAGAAAATACAGTAAGGTGATGATTTCTATGCTCATGTAATCCAATCCCCGTCTTATTGTATGCAGCTGGCCCAGTCCAAGGTTTGTCCCGATTTCATTCCAAGTAGAATGACGCCAAACTGCTTTATAGGTTTCTATAGCAGGTCTTGTGACCAGCTTAGTGGAATGCCGCGATTGCACCAAGTTGTTTCTGAAAACTGTGAAAGATTAAGACTTGTTACTCAAATTCGAGTAATTCAAACGGCCGTCTCTCACAATCTTGTATTGAATGGCATTCTTGGGCGCACAACACATCGGCATATTGGAGCGCAATGAGATTTGATTGGGACAGATACAATTGCCGATAAATATGGATACAGCTCTTGGCGCATCATGCGCTTGCCTTCATCATCAACGTCAGTGCACAGTCTGGATTTCAACCCTCTTAGTGTGCGCCGGATATAAACCGGATGTGCGACTGTGTGGAGGCGTGATCCGGATTCCACGGCACATTAGGTAGTAAGTGGTGCTGCAAGAGAGAATTGAACTCTCGACCTCCTCATTACCAATGAGGTGCTCTACCACTGAGCTACTGCAGCATCTTCGCATCTTTGTGCGGGAAGCTTTGCCACCGGGCGCAAAGTGAACACCTTCTGCCACAGGCCAGTTTGGCTTTCAAGGCAAAAGCGAAGCGATTGTCAACCAAAATGGTTATTTGCCATTTGCTTCTTTGGTACAGGCATTTATGTTGTTTCCATGAGCGGGCATCAAAAAACTCCAAACAAGCAGGACCGGCTTAAATCCGCTTTGCGCGACAATCTGAAGAAGCGCAAGGCGCAGGCAAAGAAACTGAAAGGTGAGGGCGATGAGGCCGCAATGAAATTGCGCGATCGCTCGCTAGACAGGAAAGCATAACCTTCGTGGTGTGAATGTGGATCACGAAACAAAGGAGAAACCTGATGCCCGCAATACTCGCCACACAAGCAGAAATGAAGGACGGAGCATGGGGGGGCATATACGTGTACCAAACGTGCCTTGGGACGACATTGATGGCGCAGGCATCGCGTTTCATCTGAGGCATGGGTACAATTTGTTCGAACCGCCAGCCAAGAAGCATGAGTTGTCAGACGAGCTAATTGCGCAAATTCCAAAAGTCGTAACATATCCTATAACCAAACGCGGCATGCCCGACATTTGTGGCACCCATGGCGGTGAACTGGTGTTCAGCCAGCGTGTGAAAGACAAGCTGGAAGAGTTGGAGCCCGGCGCCCATGATTTTTTCCCTGTAACGGTTGAGCACCCCAAGACGCACGAGCAGCTTGAAGGACACTATCTTGCCTATGTCTGGCAGAAGCCTGACATTATTGATCGGTCGAACACGCTTTATGCTGGGAGTCACTATAATCGGTTGACACTACTTTGACGTTATCGAGAGCAAAGCAAGGACTATTTCCAAAACCTGCGTTATCTGATCAACTTCAAGGAACCCGGACCGGGGGGGCACCATCTTTGGCGTGGGTCAATTGGTGGCTTGGAAAACATGGTGGAAAAATATCACGGCCGCCATGGCCGGAGAATGTATGACGATCAATTGGCTACAACGTTATTCGTTTCCGACGCGTTTGCCGACTGGATGAAGGCTGAAAAAATTACGGGCACAAGGCCTATCCCAATCATTGAAAAACCGCTCTCCTGGTTTGTGGAGCAGAGAGAAAAAGGTGTACTTAGGTGACGCAGATTACAATTGATGACGAACATACCCCATTCCGTCATGCTCTTGCCAGAATTAACCTCAACACATGGCTTTGCTTGTGGCACTTGGGAATATCCCGTATTAGGTGATCAGGTTTTCAGGCTCGGTAGGGCCTTCATTGCTGGGGAAGTTTTATGGAAAGTATTGTGGTAACCGGTGGTAACCGTTTGAACGGAACCATTCCGATTTCAGGGGCAAAGAATGCAACGCTGCCATTGATGATTGCATCGATGTTGACCAGCGAACCGTTGATCCTGGAGAACGTTCCCCAATTGCGCGATGTGAACTCGCTGATGCGCATTTTGGGCAATCATGGTGTTGATTACCGGGTTGAGGGCAAGCGCCGCGAACCCAATGGCATGATGGGCAACACGATCCATTTCTTTGCCGACGAGATTGTAGACACCACCGCGCCGTATGAACTGGTATCGACCATGCGGGCGAGCTTTTGGGTGATCGGACCGCTTTTGGCACGCATGGGCGAGGCGAAGGTGTCGCTGCCTGGTGGGTGCGCCATTGGCACGCGCCCGGTTGATTTGTTCATCGAAAGTCTGGAAGCGCTGGGAGCGCAGATCGAAGTTGAGGCAGGCTATGTAATTGCCAAGGCGCCGGGCGGGTTGAAGGGTGCCACTTATCGTTTTCCAAAAGTCTCGGTAGGGGCGACTCATGTTGCGATGATGGCCGCGACCCTGGCAAAAGGCACCACCGTTTTGGAGAATTCCGCGCGTGAGCCTGAAGTGAAAGACCTTGCCGATTGCCTGATTGGCATGGGTGCGAAAATTACTGGCGCGGGTACTTCTACCATCACGATTGAAGGCGTCGAAGAACTGCATGGGCATCGGCACCGCGTGCTGTCGGATCGAATTGAAACTGGCACCTATGCCATGGCGGTTGCGATGACCGGTGGCGATGTGTTGCTGAAAGGTGCACAGCCGGAATTGCTGCAGAACGCACTTGATGTAATGGTAGAGGCGGGCGTGACAATTGAACCCAATAATGAGGGCATTCGCGTTGCCAGAAACGGTGCGGGCTTGAAGCCCGTTAATGTGGTGACGGATCCGTTTCCCGGGTTTCCCACCGACCTGCAGGCGCAGTTCATGGCGCTGATGACCATGGCTGACGGTGTGTCCAACATTACCGAGACGATTTTTGAAAACCGTTTCATGCATGTGCAAGAGTTGGCGCGTCTTGGCGCCGACATCAAACTCAACGGCCAGAATGCCGAAGTTACCGGTGTCAAGAAACTGACAGGTGCGCAGGTAATGGCGACCGATTTGCGGGCTTCCGTTTCTTTGGTGATTGCCGGCTTGGTCGCGGAAGGTTCGACCACAGTCAACCGGGTTTATCATCTTGATCGCGGTTTTGAACGACTGGAAGAAAAGCTTTCTGCGTGCGGTGCCGTGATCGAGCGCGTTTCCGGCTGACACGATATCTTGTTTTCTTATCAGCCTTTTGCTTGAAACAACTGCTGATCCGGCATAGTTCTCTGGCGTGAAAGAACAAGTGGGAACTGTTATGTCTGACCTTAAACTGATGGCGCTGGACAGCAAGGATATCGAAGTCATTTCGAGTTGTTGTCAGGATGCCGTGTTGAAAGTCGGTGAGCTCAGGTATTTTGCGGGCGAGAAGCGTTTTGTGCTGACGCTGAACCGATTTGCCTGGGAAAATGATGGCGAGAAGATCCGCCACCGGTCGGTGTTGCATTTTGACCGGGTGAACGGCGTCAAATTGATGGGTATCGACCGCGAGGACGGTGAAACCATTCTGTCTTTGTTGGCAGTGTTGTTTGAGGAAACAGAAGCACCTGGCGGCACTGTAGAGCTGGTGTTCGCCGGCGATGGAGCAATCCGTCTGGATGTGGAGTGTATTGAAGCGCAACTGACAGATGTGGGTGGCAGTTGGGCTGCAACTTCAACTCCTGATCATGGGCAGGACTAGGCCATGCCCACAAGACTAGACGCCACTAGTGAAGGTTTCGAAGGCCGGTTTGAGGCGCTGCTTATGCAAAAACGCGAAGCAGATGCCGACGTTTCCGACACGGTTCGCAGTATTATTCACGATGTGCGTAGGCGCGGTGATGCGGCATTGGTCGAATATACCAACAAGTTCGACAGAATGGCGCTTGGCGAGGACGGGTTGCAAATCACCTGTGAAGAGATTGATGCTGCCTATGCCTCAATAGATGCAGAAACGCTGAAAGCCCTGCAGCTTGCCCATGACCGCATCAAGTCTCATCACGAACGGCAGATTCCGAAAGATGACCGGTACACCGATTCCATCGGTGTCGAACTTGGGTCACGCTGGACGGCGATTGAATCGGTCGGCCTTTATGTGCCGGGCGGAACTGCCAGCTATCCCAGTTCGGTTCTCATGAACGCGGTTCCTGCAAAGGTGGCTGGTGTTGAGCGGCTCGTTATGGTTGTTCCCACGCCCGATGGTGCGCTTCAACCCCTGGTTCTTGCGGCTGCAAAGATGGCAGGTGTTGACGAAATTTACCGGGTCGGCGGGGCGCAAGCGGTAGCCGCACTGGCCTTTGGTACGAACAAAATTGAGCCGGTGGCAAAAATTGTCGGGCCGGGAAATGCTTATGTTGCCGAAGCCAAGCGCCAGGTGTTTGGCACTGTCGGCATCGACATGATCGCCGGTCCCTCCGAAGTGCTGGTTATTGCCGACGCAAAAAATGATCCAGACTGGGTTGCCAGTGACCTGCTTGCTCAAGCCGAGCACGATGCCAGCGCCCAGGCAATCGTGATTACTGATGACGCCGACTTTGCTGATCAGGTGGAAAAGGCGGTGACATCGCACCTCAGCACCCTGCCACGGAAAGAAATCGCAACACAAAGTTGGCAGGAATTTGGAGCCGTAATTGTTGTTGGCGAGATTGCAGAGGCTGCTCCGCTTGCCGACCGGATTGCTGCTGAGCACCTTGAGATCATGACCGATGATCCGGAGGCGCTGTTTGCATCTGTCCGTAATGCCGGTGCGGTGTTTCTCGGCAGATACACCCCCGAAGCAATTGGCGATTACGTGGGCGGCTCGAACCATGTGCTTCCCACGTCGCGCTCGGCACGGTTCTCATCGGGTCTTTCGGTGCTCGATTTTGTGAAGCGTACCTCGGTACTTAAATGCGGACCCGACCAGTTGGCGGCTATTGGTCCGGCAGCAGAAACGCTTGCAACGGTCGAGGGGTTGGAAGCGCACAGAAAATCGGTTTCAATCCGTAGCAACCGATTCTGAAACCCTTGGAGCAATTTGTGTCAGATCAAGGCAACAAAAACAGGTTAGTTGATGTGCAGCTTGACGATGCTTCAATTGGTCGGGCAACGCCAGACATTGAACATGAGCGTGCCGTGGCGATTTTTGACCTGATTGAGGAGAACTCGTTTCATCCGGTAGGCGATGAAGTCGGCGGACCATACAAATTGTTGTTGTCGGTGGTGGATGCCAGACTCGT
Organism: Rhizobiaceae bacterium; assembly: GCA_965230715.1. Lineage (GTDB taxonomy): Bacteria > Pseudomonadota > Alphaproteobacteria > Rhizobiales > Rhizobiaceae > JAALLB01. The sequence continues at coordinate 1,383,302 of CBDDLK010000001.1, forward strand.
TTTCAACATTGCTCATGAGAATGATGCGCATCTGATTACCCATGTTCTGTCGTTGACGCCTTTCAAAAAGATCATAAAGGATTACTTTCTGATTTGCGAAAGTTATTACGAGGCAATCCGCTCCTCGACACCAACCCAGATTGAGGCGATCGATATGGGACGTCGCGGAATTCACAATGAAGGCTCACAAATTTTGAATGACCGGCTGAACGGAAAAATAGATATCGACTTCGATACTGCACGTCGCCTGTTTACCCTGATATGTGTATTGCACTGGAAGGGTTGAGGTGGTCATCGCCTGTGTGGCAAGACAAAAGACTGCAGTTGCTTGAAAATGAGTGCTTTTATGTATTCACAATGCATAAAGCCTGATATAGCTTGCCGCGCATTCTGAACACAGATGACAATCGGGCCGTGGCAACGGCCATCCATGAGGTATAATGGCAAAAGAAGAAGTACTAGAATTTCCGGGTGTTGTGACCGAATTGCTGCCCAATGCAACATTCCGTGTGAAACTTGAAAATGATCACGAGATCATTGCGCATACAGCAGGCAGGATGCGCAAGAACCGGATTCGCGTTTTGGCGGGCGACAAGGTTCTGGTTGAAATGACCCCGTACGACCTTACCAAAGGGCGCATAACCTATCGCTTCAAGTAGCAGGTCCTGACCCCGATGGCGGCTCACTCAAAACTCGTTTTGGCCTCGGCATCTCCCCGACGTCTTGCACTGCTGCAACAGTGCGGGGTGGAACCGGATTTTATTGTGCCGACCGATGCGGATGAAGAGCCGCGGCGCGGGGAGGTTCCGCGTTCGCTTGCCAAGCGATTGGCCAGGGACAAGTCCGAACTTGCCGTCGAAAAAGTGGCGCTTTCCGAAGAGATGAAAGGCAGTGTGATTTTGGCTGCTGATACCGTTGTGGGGGTAGGGCGACGAATTTTGCCCAAGGCGGAATCGTTGGAGCAGGCCGCAGATTGCCTGCGTTTGCTTTCTGGGCGCAATCACAAGGTGTATACCGGATTGACCCTTGTAACCGCAAACGGCGCAAAACGGCACAGGCTGGTCACAACCAGGGTTCGTTTCAAGCGCTTGTCCGGGCAGGAAATGGACTCCTATCTCGCTTCGGGACAATGGCGCGGCAAGGCTGGTGGTTATGCCATACAGGGCATTGCCGGGTGTTTCGTTGTCAAACTGACCGGTTCCTACACAAATGTGGTTGGTCTTCCATTGTTTGAAGCAATTTCCCTGATCAGTGGCGAGGGAATTCCGGTTCATTTCAATTGGGGAAATATGGCGGTTCAAACAACAGCCTGACAAGGGCAGGAAACTTTCAAAATTCGGCAAAAGCGGGGTGGACAGAAACCAACCTTGGGCCTATAACCCGACAGCCCCAAGCCAAGCGGCTTTCCGTTTGAAAAACCTGTGCCCGGGTAGCTCAGGGGTAGAGCAGAGGATTGAAAATCCTCGTGTCGGTGGTTCGATTCCGCCCCCGGGCACCATGCAGCTCATAAACCCAATATTGTACTTGCACAGGTGCTCTAGCCCTTGGGTTTCACATTTACGGTCCATTCCATTATCAGATCTGACAGGTCCTCAGGGCTCTGTCCCATCCCTTGGTCAACCCATTCAAAAAAGACACCTTTAAACCCCCACAGCCTGAAACTCTTAATCATCGGATCCAAATCGTGATACAGAGGGTAGGTGATAGCCAAGTCTTTGAATATTTCATCAAACAGGTCGGAATAAACCGGACGCATGTCGGCATATCGTGCCAGAGACATGATCCGTTTGTATTGGTGGACAACTTGCAAGGCTTTGAGGTTGATCGTTCTCAAGTCAACTGCGGCAGGTTCCAGTTTGCGCAACTCCAGAATATAAGTGTCGCGCGTCTGTTTAAGGAGAGAAGCAAGAACATCGGAAACAGAGGTGTAGTGTCGATAGAAGGTTTGACGCCCCACGCCAGCGCGTTTGCAAAGGGTGGTAACAGTGATCTGGCCCATTTCCGTCCCTGACTCAATAGCAGTCAAAAATGCATCTTCTATCAGAGCTCTTGTTCGCGCGATCTGACCCGATTTTCGCTTAATTTGAGACATCTTCCCGCTCAATGTCCTGAATAAATAACATATATGTGATCTCTATTTGGTGCATATGTTCCATATTTGACAGATGATCCATATTGCGCAAGTTTTTTCTGACTGACAGGGCTTTGTCTGTCACGGGAGGAAACTATGAATGTCGAAACAAGCATCTTGCCAGATGCCGATACACTGATTGATCTGGCACAAAACGATACCGAATTCATGATGTCGGCGAGGTTCTGGACGGGTGGTCTGCGGATAACGGTTGGCAATGAAATTGTTGAACTTGGCATCCGGGAAGGCAAACCGTGCCGACAGATCGCTGATCCAGATCGGATGATTGAGCTTAACTGTTCCACCGAGATTTGGCAGGCGATGATCAAAAAGAACCCGCCACGTCTGCTGAACGATATCATTCCGGCTTTCCTGCAGGGCCTTTCCATCGGCGGGCACGAACTGACCGTGACGCAATACTATGCGGCAGTTCAACGTCTGGTCGAACTGTTGCGCCCGAAAAATGATGAGCAACGAATGCCTATGGTCGAGGCACGCACGCCCGGCACGCATGATGCGCCTGTTGGGCGCTACGTGCATGTCACGCTCAAAGAACAGGACTATCGAATCTACTATGAAGAAGCCGGCCAAGGAATTCCCATTGTCTTGCATCACACTGCAGGGGCACATGGTACCCAGTGGCGCCATTTGTTCGAGATGCCAGAGATTACCGAACATTTTCGCCTGATCGCATATGATCTTCCGTTTCACGGCAAATCCATCCCACCTGTGGGATATGATTGGTGGAAGGAAGAATACAAACTGACCGGTGAGTTCGTTCGCGCTCTTCCGGTTGCATTGGTTGAGGCATTGAACCTGAAAAACCCGATCTTCATGGGATGTTCTGTCGGAGGTGTTCTGGCGCTCGATTTGGCTTTTCATTATCCGGACGTATTTGACCATGTTATTTCCGTCGAAGGCGCACTTAAAGTGATGACCGACGCGGATGACTTCTTTCATCAGTCGTTCTGGCATCCGCAGGTTTCAAACGAATACAAGGGCCGTATGATGCACAGCCTGACAGGGCCGCGCACGCCGGAAGCCTATCGCCGCGAAACCATCCAGACCTATATGGCAGGTTGGCCTCCGGCGTTTTTGGGCGATTTGCACTACTATTACAGGGAGTTCGACCTGTCACTGGATGCGATGGACATCGAAACGTCCAAAACCGGGGTGCACATCTTAAACGGCGAATATGATTTCTCGGGTTCGATTGAGGGGGGTGAAGTCGCACATTCCATGATTGAAGGGTCTACCCATACGGTTATGGATGATCTGGGCCATTTTCCGATGTGCGAAGATCCAATGAAGTTCAAGGAGTATTTGCTGCCAATCCTGAACAAAATCCGGGGGGTGCAATGATGGAAACCGCTCTGATAACTGGAGGCTCTGCGGGCATAGGATTGGCGCTTGCGCGCGAATTTGCCAACGCGCATCACCGTGTCCTGATTGTCGCGCTCAATCAAGACGAGATCGACGCCGCAATCAAGGATTTGAAATCCGAGACCAACTTGGACGAAATCCACGGTTTAGCCATCGACCTGACTGAACCGGATGCGGCCACACGGGTAAAGGCGTGGACTGACGAGCATGGCTGGGAGGTAACAACGCTTTGCAACAACGCCGGTATCGGTTTGTTTGGGGATTTCATGGAAGAGCCGGAGCACCTGATCGATCCGCTGATCCAGTTGAACACAGCCGCACCCATCCATCTGACACGTGCCTATTTGCCAGATATGCGCGCACGCAAAAAAGGGCGCATCATGATGATGAGTTCGGTGACAACCAACCAGGCGACACCCGGCCATGCTACCTATAGCGGAACCAAGGCATTTAACGATCAAGTGGGCCGCTCTCTCTATTATGGCGAACGCAAGTTGAAATCGGGTGTGACGGTTACCACCGTTGTGCCGGCGGCGGTGCGCAATACCGATTTTCAAAAAACCCAAGGGGTGAACTTCAAGACCTTTAAAACCGGGTTGGCTACAACCACACCCGATGAGGTTGCCCGCGACGCGTTCAAGGGAATTATGGCAGGCAAAAAGATGGTCTACACGGGCAAGCGCCAGCGGGCACTGCGTTGGCTTGGATTGCCATTGGTGCCCGAGGCCGCATTGATGCCGCTGGTATTTGCAGAAATCCAACCCGTGGAGGAATAGACATGGCATTTTTCAAAGATGACGCAGAGCTTTACCATTACCTTGGGGGACTGTTCCGGTGCGTGAACGATGATCCTAAGTTGAAGAAAATTGCGTCCAAGGCGGGGTTCACGATGAAGCTGCGCTACACCGAGCCGGAGGCCTGTATCACAACTGAGTTCACCGAAGACGGATTGATTGTTCACGAAGGTGAGAACGACATCAAAGGCGATGTTGAAACGCTGATGAAAGGCGATCAGGCGGACAAGTTCTGGCGCGGCGAGTTCAATTTTCTTGCAAATGTAGCGCTCGGGCGTGTCCGATTGAAGGGCAAACCGACTGCCTTGATGAAGCTCGGTCCACTTCAGCCGTCATTGTTCAAAATCTATAAAGAGATGATTGCCGAAAAAGACGCGCAGATGAAGGAATAGCTCGTTTTTCAGGCTTCCAGTTTGAGACGGGTCTTCCTTGGCTGGCACAGGGTCACCAAGTTGTCCTCGTGCTTTACGTTGGCGTTTTTGCAGAGAATGGTGCATTTCGGGCGGTCATTGAAAACGTATTCCGAAGAATGGCACACAAGAATGATTGTGAAAGCACGTTAATTTACACTGAACTCGAAACAATAGGCCTTTTCCTGGAAAGGTGCAAACGCGAAGGGTTGCCACGATTTGGAAGATTGGCTTGCCCGCTGAAAAGCACTGCTTCGCATTCAGGACTGGCTTGCAAATCTTAAGAATGCCCCGGATATTCTGGTTGCACAGAAGAACCGAATTCTGGTGCCGCATCTTGCGGAACAATGAAATGGCGTCCGCCGCGCCCTTCCTGAACTGTGATTAACGCCGACACTCTTCCTGTTTTCGGTGCGAAACCATCAACAAGACTCTTGTTGGAATGCCACTGCCACGGTTCTACAGAAGCGCGAAACGATCTATTGTACGGGTGTAAACAAGTGCGAGGGACACATGAATCCGAATATCTGTTTTGTTGGCGGCGGCAACATGGCATCGGCGATTATTGGTGGCTTGATTGCCGGCAGCACCAATGCAAAATCGATTACCGTAATTGAACCAAATGAGAAGCAGCGCGAACAACTGGCTGACGAACATGGTGTAAATGTCTGTGGTGAAGTGGCATTGGAGTGCCTGCAGGCAGACACAATTGTGCTTGCAGTCAAACCGCAGATTGTTTCTGAAGTTGCGAAAGAAATCACCAGTGCGGCAGATTTGTCGGGCAAACTGCTGATCAGTATTGCGGCAGGGATAACGCTTGCATCCCTTGAAGATTTGTTTGGCGAATTGGCAATTGCTCGCACCATGCCCAACACACCTGCCTTGCTTGGCCTTGGCGCAACGGGCCTTTACGCCAATGCAACCACCACCGATACGCAACTCGCACAGGCAGTGAAGATCATTGAGGCATTCGGGATTTGCGTGCCGGTGGAACGCGAAGAATTGCTTGATGCGGTCACCGCTGTTTCAGGCAGTGGTCCGGCATACTATTTTCTGATGATTGAAGAGATGATCAAGGCCGGACAGGCGTTGGGCCTTACCAGAGAAGCGGCCTCGTCACTGACATTGCAAACGGCCCTTGGGGCTGCAAGCATGGCTGCAAAAGGGGATGTCGATCCGGCTGAATTGCGCCGCCGTGTCACCTCACCAAACGGGACCACTCATGCCGCGATTACCTCGCTGCAGGAAAACGGCTATGGAAGTGTTCTGGAAAAAGCAATGACTGCCTGCCGCGACAGGGCCGTGGAATTGGGCAAGCAATAATTGGCAACCCGGCGCAATCTCGCGATGACCAAACAACCCGAAGGTGGACCCGCAACTTCGTGGCTTAACGTCTGGCTGTTGTTTTTTGCCGGGGTTGCAGCGGCCACCCTGTTTGGCAAAATTCCGATTGCGGTGCCCGCCCTGCAACACGATTTGCAGATGTCGCTGTTCGAGGCCGGGCTTGCGGTTTCGATTTTCAGTATCGTGGCAGCAATTTGCGGGGCAATGTTTGGGGCGATCGCAGATCGGGCAGGTCCCGTTCGTATTGCCTGTATCGGGCTTTTCATAGCAGCACTTGCAAGCCTGGCCGGGGCCATGTCGCAAGGAAGCCTGTTGCTGCTTTTCACACGCGTCATTGAAGGCGTTGGTTTTTTTCTCGCGGTTTCTGCATTGCCTGCATTGATCCTGAAGGTTTCGACCGAGAAGGACCGGCAAAAAGCAATGGGGCTTTGGGGTGCGTTCCTGCCAGTCGGTTCGGCGGTGTTACTGATATTCGGTGGTGGCCTTGTAGAGACGGTCGGTTGGAGCGGGGTCTGGTATCTTAGCACTGCGATCCTGCTGGTTGCGATGGGGTTTGTGCTGTTTGCAACGCGCCATCTTGTCGGAGGCCAGGCAAAACCCGTGGGATCGTTTGTTTCCACCTATTCGATTTTGCAGCGACAGGGTCCTCTTTTGATGGGGTTGATGTTTCTGGGCTATGCACTGCAGTTTCAGTCGGTCACAGCATTTGTTCCGCTTGTGCTGGTGGAAGAGAGCGGTTGGCCGCTTGCTGCAGCGGGATTTGCAGGTGGTGTTGTGATCGGATCAAATGCGATAGGCAACGTTGCAGCAGGTGTTTTGCTTGACAGCGGTCGTGATCGAAAAAGCGTTTTGGTTGCCGGTTTCACTGGTATGATGTTGGGTGCCACCATTTTGTTTGTGGATGTGTTGCCGGTCTGGTTCCGCTTGGCAGGTGGTGTTGCGTTTTCGGTTTTGGGAGGGTTCGTTCCCGCTGCATTGTTTGCCGGCACTCCATTTCATGCTGCCTCGCCGGGGCAGGTTTCGACCTTGAATGGCCTGCTTTTCCAAGGGGCCGCAATCGGGCAATTGTTTGGTCCGCCGCTGGTGATAGTGTTTGTCGAGATGACCGGGCATTGGTCTGGTGTGCTGCTTGTTTGCATTCCTGCAGCTCTTCTTTGTGTTTTCTTTGCACTCAGGCTGGGTGTGTTGGAAGATGCGCTGGCGGACTGATTGATGAATGGTCTGCCGCCTAGTGAAAATCGCGGCTTGGAAACAGTCGCTTGGCTTGTTCGCGAGGGTGATTTGCCCTTGATGGATAGCGCGCTGGACGTGGTGCCTCATCGGTCTGGGGCTTTGTGATTCCCACTTCCTCGCCAAGGGGGTGACCCAGTTCGGACAGTTTGTGGGACAAGTCCTCAATGGTTTCGGCGATGAGATGGACCACAATGCCTTCGCGTTGCAATTTTCCGGTTACCTTTAGCAACCGGCCTCCCATGACGGTTCGACGAAACCGTTCATAAACCTTTGGCCACACCACCACATTGGCCACGCCGGTTTCGTCTTCAAGTGTCAGGAAGATCACACCGGATGCCGTGCCGGGGCGCTGGCGGGTGATGACCAGTCCGCAAACGCTGGTTTTACGTAAAGGTGCTGTCGGCAAACGGTCATGGGATGTCAGGCCGGGAAGGGACGGGCGCAACAACTCCATGGGGTGAGCCCGCAGGGTAAGACGAATGGCAACATAGTCTTCCACCACCTCTTCACCCAGATGCATGACAGGCAGGGTGACTTGCGGCTCGTATATGCCTTCCCCGTCCAACGGGTCAGAAAACAGGGGCAAGGGGGCAGGGGCACGAATGGCACGAACCTGCCACAAGGCGTCACGGCGTGTCAGACCAAGACCAATGAATGCATCTGCCTCCGCCAATCGCTCAAGCACGGCAGGGGCGATGCCGGCACGCAACCAGACGCTTTCGGGGTCCTGATAGCCATTGCCCCGTGAGGCAATTAACCAGTTGGCATCTTCTTCGCGAAACCCCTTGATTTGCCGAAACCCCAATCTGAGTGCCAAAGAGCCGTCAGCGCGCCGTTCGAGCAGGTTGTCCCAAAGACTGTTGTTCACACAAACCGGGCGTATTTCCACGGCGTGCTCGCGGGCATCGCGCACAATCTGGGCGGGCGCATAAAACCCCATGGGTTGGGAGTTGAGCAAGGCACACGCAAAAATGGCCGGATGATGACATTTGAGCCATGAGGAAACATAGGTGAGCATGGCAAAAGCGGCCGCGTGGCTTTCAGGGAAACCGTAATCGGCAAAGCCTTCGATCTGGCTGAAGCACTGTTCAGCAACATCAAGGCTGTAGCCGTTGTTTCTCATGCCCTTGATAAAACGCTCGCGGTGTTGGCCGATGGTGCCCATGCGCCGGAAGGAGGCAAGGGAGCGGCGCAACTGGTCGGCTTCTTCTGCGGTGTATCCGGCTCCCACCACGGCAATCTGCATGGCTTGTTCCTGAAACAGGGGAACGCCGAGGGTTTTTTTTGTAACTTCTTCAAGCGCCGGGCCAAAGGGTTCGGGTTTTTCGAACCCTTGCCGCCGTCTTATATAGGGTTTGACCATGCCGCCCTGAATGGGGCCGGGGCGCACAATGGCCACCTCGACTACCAGATCATAAAAGGTGGCCGGCTTCATGCGGGGCAGAAAGTTCATCTGGGCCCGGCTTTCGACTTGAAACACGCCAACCGCATCGGCCCTTTGCAACATTTCATAGGTTGCGGCATCTTCCTGGGGAATCGTATCGAGGGTGTGCTGCAACTTTTCATGAAGCTGTAAAAGCTCAAAGCTTTTGCGGATGCAGGTCAGCATACCAAGGCTTAAAACATCGACTTTGAGAATGTTCAGCGCATCGATATCGTCCTTGTCCCATTCAATGACTGTACGGTCTTCCATGGCTGCATTTTCAATCGGGCACAATTCGTCCAGCCGCCCGCGGGTGATGATGAACCCGCCGACATGTTGGGAAAGGTGACGTGGAAACCCAATGACTTCGCCGATCAGGCGAATGGTCTGGGCAAGGCGGCGATCTGTGGGATCAAGGCCGTACTCCCTGATCCGTTCCGGATCTGCGCCGCCATTCGACATGCCCCATATCTGCCCGGACAGGGCCGCAGTGATGTCCTGGCTCAGGCCCATGACCTTGCCTACTTCACGGATGGCGGCACGACTGCGGAAATGGATCACAGTCGCACAAAGCCCGGCCCGGTGACGGCCGTATTTTTCATAGATCCACTGGATGATCTCCTCGCGGCGTTCATGTTCGAAATCCACGTCAATATCGGGTGGCTCCTTGCGATGGCGCGATACAAAGCGCTCGAACACCATGCCGATCATGTCCGGGTGAACATCGGTGATGTGGAGCAGATAGCAAAGAATCGAGTTGGCGGCGGAACCGCGTCCCTGACATAAAATTCCGCGTGATTTTGCCTCCTGCACAATGTCGTGGACGGTGAGGAAATAGGCTGGAAAATTCAACTCTTCGACAAGCGCCAATTCCTTTTGCATTAACTGGTGAACGCGCTCGCTTGCACCTTTCGGGAAACGGCGTTTCAAACCTTCTTTCGCCAACTTTTCCAAGCGCTGCTGTGGCGACATGCCATCGGCAATTTCGTCAGGATATTGGTAACTCAATTCGCTCAGGCAAAAGCTGCATTTGGCTGCGATTTCAAGGGTTCGGCGAATGGCGGCAGGATGATGGTGATAAAGGCGGGCCATGTCTGCCGCGCTTTTCAAGCGGTATTCGGCATTGGCAAGGGCCTTGGTACCAATCTGGTCGATTGTAAGGCCTTCACGCATACAAGTCAGGACATCGGCCAACTGTCTGCGATTGCCATGATGCATCAGCACATTGCCTACCGCGATCATGGGGGTTGAGGTTCGCATGGCAAGACGGGCGCAGGTATTGAACCAGGTCTGGTCAGACCCGTCATATCGTGGGGCGGCACCCAGAAAAACATGGCCGGGATAATTGCGGGCAAGCTTTTGCACAGGGCCATATGTGCGCTTGAGGTTGGAAGGTGGCAGCGCAATCAGGATCATGCCCTTGCACCCGGTTTCAAGGTCTTCAAGCCTGAGGTCACATTTACCCTTTTCCGAACGCCTTTTTCCCAGTGTCAGAAGTTTTGCCAGACGGTGATAGGCGTGCCGGTCGGTGGGTAGCGCCAGCCATTCCACCGGACAATCACTCAACACAAGTCTTGTGCCGACAATCAGCTTTGGCAGGGTTTGCTTTTTGGGTGGGCAAAGCGGTTCGGGACTGCCGATCTCCTGCCGCGAAGAGGGGTTGATGCGATGTTGCGAACGAACCGTGATGGCGGTTTTCCGCTCACGCTGCAACTCTTTCAGGGCGCTATAGGCCCGCACCACCCCCGCCAGCGAATTGCGGTCGGTGATGGCAATGGCATCAAGTTCAAGTTCTGCTGCCCGCAATACAAGTTCTTCAGGGTGTGATGCGCCTTTAAGAAAAGTGAAATTGGAGGTTACACACAATTCGGCATAGCGATGTGTTGCCTGCGGTACAGGCCGGATGCTTGCGTTGCTCATGCAAACTCTCCCTGCACATACCAGCCGGGATTTTGCGGCGTATAAAACAGCCACAAGCGCCGCCCCTGCCGTGTCTCCACTTTCCAGTAGTCACGCAGGCCCGTTCGCCAGTTTTCATCTTCCAACCACCATTCAGGGTTGATCCGTTCCGGCCCCGTGGCACGGGCGGTTGAAAAAGGCATCCGTCGCCATGAAAAACGGAGTGGCGGAGTGGTGCCTAGCCCATGGATGGGCTCGGGGCGAAAGATGCGCAACGGTCGCGGACGAAGGGAAGTCCATGCGCCTTCGGGCCGGGAATAGGCGGCAGGTGCAATCATGAAGCTGCGTTCGGGTATGTGACTGTCGGCAGGCAGGAAACGCTGAACGTTTTCCAAGCCTATTCTGGTCCCGATGCGGGTAATGAGATCATTCAGCCTGTCTGTATCGTCGTGCGTTGCCACATTGGTGATCTGCTCACTGGGAAGGGGCAGAACCAGGGTGGCCTCAAGCGATATTTGTTCAATGCCAAACCCGGCGTCGACTTCACCCAATCCGCGCTCAAAGAGTGGCAGGATGCGTTTGGGGTCGCGATTGGGAGCCGCCAACCGTAACTCGACCTGCTGGCTGTCCTGATCGACCCGGCGCAAGGTCAGCATGAGTTGGCGCGCGCCCATTTCGTGGGCTTTCAATTTTTTGCACAAGGGGGCCATAAGCCGACCGGTTATGCCCATGACATCTTCCAACAACCCAATGGGTTCGGGCAGGGTCATGCGGGTGCGGAAATTTGGCGGCTCCGCTTCCGGTGTAACCGGTTCTGAAACGGTTCCCAACAATTGGTCGAGGCGGATCATGAGGTGTTTGCCAAAACGACGGGCAAGAGGCGCGCGGGCGCTGTGTTGCAAATCGCCTATGGTGCGCAAGCCAAGCCGTTGCAGCCCGGTGATGGTTTTTTCATCAAGGCGAAGGGCTGAAACCGGCAGGTTATCCAAATGTTCCTGCAAGGGGTTTTCGGCATAATGGGCGAGTGCCCAGGCACTGCCACGGGTTTTTGACAACCCAAGGCGGAGCGAAAGGCCTGCGCGTTTTGCCCGGGCGTTCATGTCTTCCAGCATGGGCTTTTCACCGCCCCACAAATGGGTGGAACCGGTCACATCAAGCACCAACCCGTCATTGCCTTCAAACCCGACCCAGGGGCAATAGCGTGTTGACCAACGGCGCAGGGCTGAAAGAAACCGCGCATCCTGTTCGGGGCGGGCAGGTTGGCTTACAAGATCAGGGCAGAAGGCACGGGCATCGGCAAAGCTCATGCCACGACTTAAGCCGGCCAGTTCAGCGGCCGGATTGAGGCAGTAGAGGCGGTCTGTGTTATTTTCCTTAAGGGTGATGGCAAAGGGTCGCTCAACCGGACGAGCGCGAAGAACCCGGTCGCTCGGCAACCGGGGAAACCACATGCAAACGATGCGTCTTCGGGTTCCATTGAACATGCCATGTTCCGTATGTTCCTGTTTTGTTCTTTATAATTTCAAGACGCAGCAAAGTCGAGTCCGGACTTTCAGGATTTGCCAATGGGCTGGCCTGCCACCTGATTTGAGCCGCATTGGTGCCCATGTCTTCAGGCGCCAGGCAAAGGTTGCAACTGTTGCCGGATTTGGCGGCCAGGTGAAGGCGGCGCCCTTCACGAAAATCAATCGGGCGGGTGATCTCCAATACGACAAGACCGAAAGCACCATCCTTGAGCGCCTCTTCCGCAACCCCGAGGCTGTCTTTGTGGCCGTCGGTTTGAGCCATGAGAATATTGGCAGGATCAAAAAACCCGGAAAGCGCCACCGGATTAAGCTGGTCCGGCAGCCAATTTTCCCGGATCCAAAGAAGTTTGCCACCCAAATATGCAGCGGAAACCGCAGCAAACGCATAAGAGGCCGGACCACACACTTCTGAAAGGCGCTTTTTGTCTGGCGGAAAATGGTCAAAAAAATCGGTCTGCATCGCAAAAACGCATATAGGTGATTTAAACCTGTGGCGCAAAGCGTCAATGTCAAGATCACCCGTACCATTCAAAAATACACAATGCCGGATGCAAAATTTCATCTGCTTGCCCAATTGGTTTGTTATATGATCAACATATCGGACCTTGATCTAGCGAGAGAAATTTCATGACGCTGCTTGCTGACTTGCTTTCAACGGTTTTTGACCGCCGCTTTACGTGGCGCTCAGGCCGGGTTGCCAATGACGGTGTTCCCCTGATTGACCTGGCGCACAGGCTTGTGGGCACTTCGGGTGACACTTCAGGAATGGCGCTGGCAGAAGAAATCCTGTGCCGCTTTGATTTGCTTGACGATGATAAGAAACGGAACTTCCTGAAAGCCATTGCCAGCGAAATGAACATCGATCCTGAAAATGTGCGCACCACATTGGAGGAATATGAGAAATCGCCGTCGAAGAAGAGCTACCGCGCATTTGTTGATGCGGCCGAACCTTTGCGTCATGAATTCATCCGTCGCTTGAACCGGCTTCCCGGAGCGACCGAGGCACTGGTGAAAATGCGTGCAGAATTGCTGCGTCTTGGTGGTGATGATGCTGATCTGAATGCCCTTGATCTGGATTTTCGAAATCTGCTGGCATCGTGGTTTAATCAAGGCTTCTTGGTACTCAAACCCATCAGTTGGGAAAGTCCGGCCAATGTGCTTGAAAAAATCATTGCATATGAAGCGGTTCATGCGATCGAAAGCTGGGACGACTTGCGACGTCGCCTGGAGCCGGAAGACAGGCGTTGTTTTGCATTCTTCCATCCCGCAATGCCTGATGAACCCCTCATATTTGTGGAGGTGGCGCTTGGCAAAGGGGTTGGAAACTCCATTCAGACATTGTTGTCAGAAGACCGTCAGCCGATCGCGGCTGAAAAAGCGGACACGGCTGTTTTTTATTCAATCTCCAACTGTCAGGCAGGGCTTGCCAAAATTTCGTTTGGCAATTCGCTGATCAAACAGGTTGCTGCCGACTTGTCCGCAGAATTGCCGAATCTGAAGACATTCGTGACCCTTTCACCGATCCCGGGCCTGACGCGTTGGTTGAGTTCGACGGGGCTTGATCCGGAAAGTTATTCACCGGAACAAATGAAGAGCCTCGCCGCCCACTATCTGCTGAACGCAAAGTCCGGGCGCGGGCAACCCTATGACCCGGTCGCACGTTTCCATCTTGGAAATGGTGCCTTTGTGCACGCAGTTCATGCCAATGCCGACCTTTCTGAAAAGGGCATCGCCCAATCGGGCGGGGCAATGGTCAACTACATGTACAATCTGTCAAAGGTTGCCGAAAACCACGAAGCGTTTGTTACCACCGGCAAGGTGGTGTCGTCTGGCGATGTCAAGTCAGAAGCGGTGAATGCCGTTTCACTGCTTGAACTGAAACGAGCGTCTTGAGCCTTCAGGCGGTTCTGTTCCCGACCTCAATACTCAATTGGCAGACCGATATAGTTTTCCGCGATCGCTTTTGATGCTGCTTCGGAATTCTTGACGTAGTCGAATTCAGCCCTTTGCATCCTGTTCTCGAACCCGGAATTTTCGGGGAACTGATGCATCAGGGTGCTCAAATACCAGGAAAACCGTTCCGATTTCCAAATCCTCCTCAGGGCAGTATCCGAATAGGAAGCCAGTTTTCCAGTGTCATTCTTTTTATATTTGGCTTCCAGCGCATTCGCCAGGGTCATGACATCGCTGACCGCCAGGTTTAACCCCTTTGCACCTGTAGGAGGCACGATATGGGCTGCGTCGCCAGCAAGGAAAAGATTGTTGTAGCTCATGGGTTCTGCAACAAACGAACGCAATGGTGCAATGCTTTTTTCAATCGATTCTCCGGTTTGAAGCTCGTTTGCGGTTTCCTGGTTCAAGCGGCTTTTCAGCTCGTCCCAGAACCGTTCGTCCGACCAGTCCTCAACCTTCTGCTCAAGCCCGACCTGGACATAATACCGGCTTCGCGTTGCCGACCGCATGGAACAAAGCGCAAAACCCCGCTCGTGGTTTGAATAAATCAATTCGTCGGCAACAGGAGGTTTGTCCACCAAGACACCAAGCCATCCAAAGGGGTAAACGCGTTCATAGGTTCTAAGCACATCTGCAGGAATTGAGTTTCTCGCGACGCCATGAAATCCGTCACAACCTGCAATTTCGTTGCATTCTATGGTGTGTTTCTCGCCATCAATGGTAAATTGCACGCTTGGACTGTCTGATGGGGGATTGTCAATCATGACGTTTTGCACCCCGAAGATGAATTTTCCGCCGTCTGCTTCACGGCGATCAAACAAATCCCTGGTAAGTTCTGTTTGGCCGTACACCATGACGGGGACACCGGTAAGCCCCTTCAGGTCAATTCGGTGATGCTCTCCGTCGAAAGCCAAATCAAACCCGTTATGTACAAGTCCCTCGGCATCCATGCGTTCGCCGACATCTGCTTCACGCAGCGCTTCGACCGATCCCCACTCCAAAACCCCGGCGCGAATACGGCTCAAAATATACTCCCGGTCAACCCGGTCAATGACGATGGATTCAATTCCCGCCTGATGCAGCAAATGGGCAAGAAACAACCCTGACGGGCCCGATCCAATGATTGCAACGTCTGTCTTGTGATTCACACCATTCCTCCCGTTGGTGAAACGCAGGCCAACCTCCCATGCCAGCGCTCATGTCGCGTATCTTTTAGTCAATAGACACGGATTTGTCAAAATAGTTATATCATGTAACTAATTCAAGCTTTCCAAAGTTGGCATTGGTTTTCAGCCCGAATTGTGCGTTCTGAAATTTTGTGCTCACTGGGAAATCAAAAATATTTTATGCTTGAAATATTAATCTTGAAATATTGCCAAAACCCATGTTTGATATATTGATCGAGCCGGGTTCTGTTAAAAACGGGGCCTTGCCGAAAACCTTGGAGAACCAAACTATGCAGCCTGTTGAACATGAGGATAATCATCAAGCCACGCCGGAACAAGCGCGCCAAAAACCCGCTGCGCTTGTCTGGGAAGACCCGTTTTTGCTTGATGGTCTTTTGACTGAAACAGAACGCATGATGCGTGACAGCGCGAATGCCTATTGCCAGGACAAACTGGCTTCGCGCGTGATCGATGCCAACCGCCACGAGGTGTTTCATCGCGAAATCATGAACGAAATGGGGGAACTTGGTTTGCTGGGCCCCACGATCCCTGAAGCCTATGGCGGGGTCGGTGCGAATTATGTTTCTTACGGGTTGATGGCGCGTGAGGTAGAGCGGGTAGACAGTGGCTACCGGTCAGCAATGTCGGTTCAGTCGTCATTGGTAATGCACCCGATCTTTGCCTATGGAACTGAAGAGCAGCGCAAAAAGTACCTGCCGAAGCTTGCCAGCGGCGAGTGGGTGGGTTGCTTCGGTTTGACCGAACCTGATCACGGCTCGGATCCGGGTGGCATGGTTACGCGTGCCAAGCCAACAGATGGCGGCTTCCTGGTTTCGGGTGCCAAGAACTGGATTACCAATTCTCCGATTGCAGACGTTTTTGTTGTCTGGGCCAAATCTGAAGCGGATGACGATAAAATCAGGGGGTTTGTGCTTGAAAAGGGAATGAAGGGTCTGGAAGCCCCGAAAATTGAAGGCAAGTTTTCCCTTCGAGCCTCTGTCACGGGCATGATCCAGATGGATGAGGTATTCGTTCCGGAAGAAAACCTGTTGCCGAATGTGTCAGGACTGGCCGGACCGTTTGGCTGCCTGAACCGGGCCCGCTATGGCATTAGTTGGGGTGCCATGGGTGCGGCGGAGGCCTGTTGGCACCAAGCCCGCCAATATACGCTTGACCGCAAGCAGTTTGGCAGGCCGCTGGCCGCAAACCAGTTGATCCAGAAGAAACTGGCTGACATGCAGACAGAGATTTCGTTGGGATTGCTTGGTTCTCTGCGGCTCGGCAGAATGATGGACGACCACACCGCGCCTGCGGAGTTGATCTCATTGATGAAACGAAACAACAGCGGAAAGGCGCTTGCGATTGCCCGTGAGGCACGCGACATGCACGGCGGAAATGGCGTTTCAGATGAATATGGCATCATTCGCCATGTCATGAACCTGGAGGCCGTGAACACGTATGAGGGTACCCATGACGTCCATGCGCTGATACTTGGCCGTGGACAAACCGGCTTGCAGGCCTTTCAATAATTTGCTGCTTGGCGTTAATTAACGACAGATTGGCGAATTTTGACATCCCCGGATTGCTTTGCTCTGGCATTTGGGATTTTTGGCAATGAACCGGAGAACATGTCATGAGCGCAAAGGTAATTGATGGCAAGGCAGTAGCAGCCGATGTGGTGGAAACGGTTAAGGCGGCTACCGAAAAACTGGTTGCAGAAACAGGTGTTGTACCGGGTATTGCGGTTGTTATTGTCGGCGAGGATCCTGCCAGCCAGGTTTACGTGCGCTCAAAGGGAAAACGTGCAGAGGAGTGCGGATTCAAGTCCGTCACGCACCGGATGCCTGAGGATTCCAGCGAGGCTGACCTGCTTGCTATGGTAGAAAGCCTGAATCAGGATGACACGATTGACGGCATTCTGGTTCAGTTGCCATTGCCGAAGCACATTGACGAAGGCAAGGTTATTCAGACGATTGCCCCGGAAAAGGACGTGGACGGGTTCCATTTCATCAATGTGGGCAGACTTGGTACCGGTGAAACCGCCGGTGCGTTCATTCCCTGTACACCTGCCGGTTCGATGGTATTGCTGAAACGTGCGTTGGGAACCGAAGATCTTTCCGGATTGAATGCTGTAGTCGTGGGCCGTTCGAACATTGTCGGCAAACCCATGGCGAATTTGTTGTTGGGCGCCAACGCAACGGTTACCATTGCCCACTCACGCACCAAGGACCTTGAGGGGCTTTGCCGTTCGGCTGACATACTTGTTGCGGCGGTTGGACGGGCCGAGATGGTCAAAGCCGACTGGATCAAACCGGGCGCTGCAGTGATCGATGTGGGTATCAACCGGGTTGATGCCCCGGAACTGGGTGAGGGTAAATCGCGTTTGGTCGGCGATGTTTCTTATGCCGAAAGCGCAGAAGTGGCCGGTGCCATTACTCCGGTTCCCGGTGGTGTTGGGCCGATGACCATTGCCATGTTGATGGCCAATACCCTGACAGGGGCTTGTCGACGTGCCGGTGTCGAGCCGCCCAGTTATTAAACGATAACACCTGTTGTTTTGATGGTCTCAACAATATGGGAACCAAACGTTGTGCCGTTTCCTTCGAAATGCGAAGCGGCTCGGGGAAAATGCAGTTGCATTCTCTGGAATGGCTCGGCTTTTATAGCTCTTTCCTGCTTGCCAGCTTTTTCAGCTTTGCACCGATTGTCGGCTCATGGGTGACATGCAGATATTTGGCCGACAGACGCGTGCCAACAAAGTTTGACTGATCACTTCCGTCATCACCTGAGCAATTGATTTTCAATGGCTTTCCTGCGGCCTGTCCAGACCATTCGACAAAGTGGGCGTTTTTGCGCTCATAGCGGGCATTGTGACTTGGGGCACGTTCAAGCATATAGCCAAGAGCCGTACAGGTAGCCAAATACTCGTGCTGGCGCGCGAAAATGTTGCATTCCGTTTTGATATGGCGCTTGTTGGCGAATTGCTGTTCTACGACCAACAAAAACGGGTCTTTGGTGTCGGGGCTGTGCATGATCTCCTGCGTTTCCGAAATGAACGCACCTCCGCCGGGTATGACCAATGTGGTTTTTCGCAGACTTGATTGCTTCAGTTCTGCCAACTTCCCGTCTGTTGTGTTTTGGTATCCGGACGATTTTGCGCGCGCAAGCATATCCGTTGCAGAACTGCCGCCACTCAGGCACAAATTATAAAACGCTGCCAGCCCGGGTTGCTCTGTCGATTGGGCAGTAACAAGGCTTGGCGGTGGCGGAACACTGGATGTTTGCTCGATTTCAGTATGCTGGGTACATGCCGCAAGAAGTACAAGAAAAATGAATAGGGCGAATCTGGTCATAAGCAACCATATAGCGATGGCATTGGAACTACAATCATAGGTTGCATTCAGCAAGGTTTCCCTTGAGTTTTTGGCCAACGGTGTCACAAGGTAGCAAAACAATCCGGGAGGCGTTGATGAAAGAGATTGGTTTGCCGATTGCGCTTGCAATCATCATGTTTGGAATGGGGCTTGGCCTGACCCTTGCAGATTTCAAACGGGTGTTTTCAAGACCCAAGGCGTTTTTGACAGGTGCGGTTCTGCAAATTGTCAGCCTCCCGGTGCTGGCATTTTTGGTGATCAGCATTTTTCCCTTGTCTGCAGCTTTTGCTGTCGGCTTCATGATTCTTGCAGCTTGTCCGGGTGGTGTGACCTCCAACATACTGACCTATATTTCCAAAGGCGATGTTGCCCTTTCTGTTTCACTTACCGCCGTCATAAGCCTGTTGGGGTTTGTTACTGTTCCGTTGATCACGGGTTGGGCGCTTGGTCACTATATGGGATCTGATGCGCCGGAGTTGCCCCTTGCGAACACCATAATAGGGGTGTTTGTGATCACGACGGTACCGGTTGTGCTGGGAATGATTGTCAGGGGTGTCAGCGAAACATTTGCCGGCAAGGCAGAGCAGGTGTTTGCGCCACTTTCCATGATAGTGTTTGTTGCGGTCGTAATTGGTGCCCTGTTGGCTGAAAGGGAGAACGTTGTTACCTATATCGCCCAAACAGGCTTGCCGGCGATCGTTCTGAACATTGTTGTAATGGGCGTGGCAATTGCTGCCGCAGCGGCGATGGCGTTAAACGACGCAGAGAAAAACGCAATTGCTTTGGAGTGCGGATTGCAGAACGCGACACTCGGTTTGCTTGTGGCCGTTACGATTTTGAACCGGACAGACATCTCAATACCAATCGCTGTGTATGGTCTGTTGATGCTGTTCATAGGTCTTGGTTATGCGGTGTGGGTACGCAGCAAAAAGACGCAATAAGCTTTGCTGAATTTAGCCCGCACGGACGAACTGGCTGATACTGCGACACAACCCCGTTGGTTCCGGGGCTATCGGGGACGCCCATACACTAAGGGATTGTTTGCACGGACAAAGAACCGTTCCGTGTTTTGTCAAACCGGAAGATACCTATTTGTCGCCCTGTTTGAAGATGACAGGTGTTAGCAGATCGCCATAGTTTCCGTCGCCTGCATGGTGGCGAGCAGAGCGGATCAACTCAACGGAGATGCCTGATTCAACGGCCTTCATGACTGACTGGTTCAAACGATGCAGGTCATTTGCGACCATACGGATTGCCGACTGTTCGTCCATTGACATGGATGAGGACATTTCTTCTGACCGTTCCTTGACAGGTGGTTTGGTGTTCATAACGGGTTCTCCTAAGTTCCGTGGATTGCTGAAGCAGTCGCGGCAATCATTTGCCTTCAATTTATTTGACGAAATTTACAATTCAACTAAAAATAGGCTCACCATTTGTCATAAACTGCAGTTTTGGGTAATATTGTCTATCAATTTACGGCAAAACCGGTAAATTAGTAAACTTTGTAAAAGTCGAATTGTGTATTCTGTATTCCTGGTTGGAGCAAGGTTGTGGCAGAACAAAAAATCTTCGCAGGTCCGCGAATCCGGCGCATTCGTTCAGGGATCAACCTTACCCAGTCTGCCATGGCAGAGCAATTGGGAATTTCGGCAAGTTACCTCAACCTGATCGAACGTAACCAGAGACCGCTGACTGTCCAGTTGCTTTTGAAGTTGGCGACAACCTTCAAACTTGACCTGGAAGAACTTCAGGGGGTTGGCAACGAGAACATGGTCGGACAACTCCGCGAAGCGTTCTCAGACCCTTTGCTTGAAGGTGAAATTCCTGACCGGTCAGAGCTGATCGAGTTTACCGAGGCAACCCCAAATGTTGCGTCTGCGATGGTGAAGCTCTATCGGGCCTATCGTGAATCCCTCGACCGGCTTTCGGGCCTTTCTGCCATGATGGCCGAACAGGGGACGGGAGCGGTGAGAACGTCTGCGCGTCTTCCTGTCGATGAGATGCGCCAGACGATGGAGCAACGTTCGAGCTACATTCCTTCCATCGAACAGATGGCAGAGCAAATTGTCGGTCAGCTTGATGAAAATGACGGTTTGTTTGCCGCGTTAAAAAACTGGCTGTTGAAAGAAAAGAGCATTGTGACCCAGATCATGCCGGTCGAAACCATGCCGGATTGGCGTCGCAGATTTGACCGACACAGCAATCGCCTGATGATCTCAGAACGCCTGTCCCCGGCGGACCAGATACAGGAAGTGGCCCAGGAGGTGGCGCTTCTTGCAGCAAATGACCTGATCAATGAAGAGATCGAATTCCTCAAGCTTACCTCCGATGAAGCAAGACGACTGGCCCGGTTTGAGTTTGCCAGAATGCTTGCGTTGGCAATGATGCTCCCCTACGAGCGGTTTTTGTCGGTGGCAGTTAAACTGCGCTACGACATAAACCTGTTGCGCTCGCGGTTCTCGGTGACATTTGCCCAGGCCGCCTGGCGCCTTACCATGTTACAAAGATCGGGCAAGAGTGCGGTTCCGTTTTTTGTTATGGAGACGGATGCAGCCGGTAACCGGATCAGGCGTGCAGGCGCCAACGGATTTCCGATTACGCGCTTTGGTGGTGATTGTCCCAAATTGGTGGTTCATCAGGCGTTTGGCAGTCCGGGCCAGATTTTCTCTGAACGGGTTATCACCCCGCAAGATGCGGAGTTCATTGTTGTAGGCAGAACTGTTGAAGGTTTGCGATCGGGCTATTTTGACAGGCCGCAGCGCACGGCTTTGCTGATAGGGTTCGACGTTAGTCATGCAGATGATGTAGTTTATGGAGACGGCTTGTCCGGCGAGCAATCGCGCAAACCATTGGCAATCGGTCCCGGGTGCAGGTTATGTGAACGACCGGGATGTGTAAGCAGGGCGCACCCACCACTTACCCGTCCGCTCGGCCTCGATGAAATGGTAAGAGGTTTTTCGGCTTTTGAATTTCAGTAGGCCTAGTTTCCGGCTTCCTCTTCTTCCGGTTCTTGCGGAGCCGGGTCCATTTTTCTTTGCACCGGACGAATGGAAATCAATGGTTCGAATATCGTTCCGCCTATCTGAAGTTGCTCAAGGTTTTCACCAGATTTCCCTGTTTGCTCGCCGCGCAGGGCCAGCGATCCGCTGGAGAAGTTCAGAATGCCCGACACCTCAAGGCTGTAGTCATCGGTTTTCAGCGATGATTTTTGTATGTATCCGCTACTGTGGAAAATGTGAGCTTTCAAATCGATTGTCTCAAAGCCTGTTGAACCACCATTGCCGGCGATCTTTTCCACCTGCGTGGCTTGCTCACCATCCGGATTGAACCTCAAGGGCAGTTCAACACCGTTCAGCGTGCCGTTCCTGGCTGTCAATTCGAGCAAACCCGAATAGACAAAATTTCCGCCATCTTCCGGCACCGGGGTGGAGAGTTCCAAATGCAGGTCCGAAACCGCATCGAGATTAAGTCCGGTGCCAGGGGTTTCCAGCCCTGCCATGTTGATGTCGGTTGCATCGACAAATACCGAGAGAACCTGCTGTTCTCCGTTCTTCTCAATACTGACCCTTCCAACGGCCATGCCTCCAAGCAATGATGCATCACCGACATCAATCTTGAAACCATCCTGGCCGTTGCTGACGGTTGATGCCACATTGTCGATTTCCAAACTGCCCAGACTGACGTGTTCGGCGGACAGGCGCAGATCAAGAACCAGGTTTTCGCGACTTATATTGGTCGACAAGGTATCGAGGAAACCCAATGTTGTTAGTTCTGTGACATTGATGTCCGAAAAGGCCAGCGTACCGTCAAGCTTAGATGTGCCAACTTCGTTTGTCGCCAGCCTTACCACCCCTGTTGCAGGGTTTCCGTTTACGATTACCGAAGCGTCGGCCAACAGCAAAGTGTCGGGCTTGAGTTCCAGGCGACCTTTGGCACCCCAGTTGCCAATGATGTTTGTTGTCTCAAGTCCAAGGTCAAACAAGTCATTGATCCTGCTGATGGATGGCGAGTTTGCGTCTATGTTGCCGTTTGCAAAAATCCCGTGTTGCAAATTTGCGGTGCCCTCGAAGTTGAAACCAAGGGGTTCAGAGGAAAATGTCACTGAGACATTAGAATCCTTGCCTGAATTCAATCCACCCAGATCAGAAACCGCCAGCCTCAGAGTGATGCTTTCGTTTCGCCATATGGCATTGCCCTTTAAGGCAAGCTTGTTACTGCTACTGGCTGGCCAATCGATCTCGCCGGTCAGATTGGTTGCCGATTCCGAGTTGCCGGAAATTTCATCCCGGTATTCGATGGTGCCGTCGCGAACACTGATCACCAGTGGATTTTTGGCATTGCCAAAGATACCCGGGCTGGTTGGGTCATCTTCGGGTGACTGCAGTTCCCAATTTGAGTATCCATCACTTGTTGTCGTCAAATTCAGGCGTGGTCGTTGCAATTCGATGTTGCGAATGTCGATTTTTCCAAAAAGTGCACTGAGCGGATTAATGCTGATCAGTGCATTTTCCGCACGAAGCAACGGGGTTTTGCCATCCGGGTTTTCGCGGCTGTCCACAACCAGGTCTGAAAGGCGGATACCGAAAAAGGGGCTTAGGGTTACGTTGGCATCGCCCTGAAAACTTACCGTCCGTCCCGAAACCTGTTCGAGCGTGGCGGTCATCGTTCCATGCAGGCGTTCTGAATTGATCCACCATGGAGTTGCTGCCAGGGTGGCCGCGGCCAGAATACAAACCACAATAAGCGCGACAAATATTCGTTTCACGTAGCGAACCTTGAAAAATTGTTGTTATGCAGTGCCACATGCCCCTTGAAACCTATTACCCGAGTTTGGTTTAAAGAGCCACAATTGACTTGGAACTGCACAGACTTATCAACATTGCCATGGAGGGTGACGATACGATGCAAAAGCCGGAAAAGCTTTGGACACCCGACCTGCAACGCATCGCCGAAAGCAGGCTAAGTGCATTTGCCGGTTTCGTTGCAGAAAAAACCGGGCAAAATTTTGACACTTATGAAGCGTTTCATGCGTGGTCGTGCAAAACCGGCGGTGAGTTCTGGGACTTGATTTGGGATTTTGCGGGTGTGGTCGGCGAGAAGGGCGATGTAGTTGTCGAAGACGAACACAAGATGCCCGGTGCCCGGTATTTCCCGCAATCGCGCCTGAACTATGCCGAAAACCTGATGCGCTTCTGTGACGAACGCGAAGTGCTTGCTTTCAGGGCAGAGGACAAAGTCGCCAGAGGAGTTTCGGGAACGGAATTGAAGGCGCTGGTATCAAAATTCCAAAAGGCGTTCAAACGCCACGGACTGGAAAAAGGCGACAGGGTTGCGGCAATGTTGCCGAATATGCCCGAAGCGGTAGCAGCAATGTTGGCTGCAACCTCGCTGGGAGCAATTTGGTCGTCCTGTTCGCCTGATTTCGGCGTAAAAGGTGTGCTGGACCGGTTTGGCCAGATCGAACCAAAGGTTTTTCTCGGTTGCGACGGCTACTGGTACAATGGCAAGACCATTGAGATTGAAGAAAAATTGAACGAAATCGTTCCGGCCCTTGGTTGTGACCTCAATGTCATCGTGCCTTTGCTGGGGTCGGCTGATGAAGTGGCTTCATCGGTCGGAGCGGTGTCCATGACAGAGATATTGAAGCCTCACGAAGCTTCAGAACCCGAGATATTGCGTGTGCCGTTCGATCATCCGCTTTATATCATGTTCTCGTCCGGAACAACGGGTGTCCCCAAATGCATCGTTCACTCTCATGGCGGTCCGTTGCTCAAGATGTTGAGTGAAGACATTCTGTCGGGCGGAATTGGTGAGGGGGACTGCGTATTTTACTTTACCACATGTGGCTGGATGATGTGGAACTGGCTCGTTACTGTGATGGCAACAGGGGCAAAGATCTGTTTGTTCGACGGTTCACCTTTTGCCCCAGGCAATGATGTGT
The DNA here is from genome assembly GCA_965230715.1 of Rhizobiaceae bacterium. Taxonomy (GTDB): domain Bacteria; phylum Pseudomonadota; class Alphaproteobacteria; order Rhizobiales; family Rhizobiaceae; genus JAALLB01. The sequence continues at coordinate 1,407,879 of CBDDLK010000001.1, forward strand.
TGTTTGACTTTGCCCAAGAACAGCAATTCACGTTTTTTGGCATGTCGGCGAAGTATGTGGATGCCGTTCGCAATGCGGGACTTGAACCAATCAAGACGCATGACCTTTCGTCAGTAAGAATGATTGCGACGACAGGTTCTCCACTTGCGAACGAGAATTTCAGATTTGTCTATTCGGGCATCAAGGAGGATGTGCATCTGGCATCCATGTCCGGTGGAACTGATATCATGGGTTGTTTTGTGGGTGGGGTCGCCTGGCAACCGGTCTATGTGGGAGAAATTCAGGGCGCATCGCCCGGCATGGATGTGCAGGTGTGGGATGATGACGGAAATGCCATCACCTCTGGAAAAGGAGAGTTGGTTTGCGCCCATGCGTTTCCTTCCATGCCGGTGGGGTTCTGGAAGGATGACAATGGCGAAAAATATCATCAAGCCTATTTTGACCGCTACGACAATGTCTGGTGTCATGGAGACTTTGCCGAATGGACCGAAACCGGCGGCATGATCATTCATGGTCGCTCAGACGCAACCTTGAACCCGGGCGGGGTGAGAATTGGGACGGCGGAGATCTACAATCAGGTTGAACAGATGCCTGAAATTGCCGAAGCTCTGTGTATCGGCCAGCAATGGGAATCGGATGTAAGGGTGGTATTGTTTGTCATACTTGCTGCCGGTGTTTCGCTGGATGAGGCGTTACAAGCTGCCATAAAGCAAAAAATCCGCGTCGGAGCATCGCCCAGGCACGTTCCGGCGAAGATTGTTGCGGTGACTGATATTCCAAGGACCAAGTCGGGAAAAATCACAGAACTTGCAGTGCGGGATATTGTGCACGGCCGGGAGGTTAAAAACAAGGAAGCTCTGGCCAATCCCGAAGCGCTGGAGCTGTACAAGGACCTGCAGGAACTTCAGGGTTAACAAACGGTAACCGATAAATTAACTGTAAGTCTGATTGGAACAGCCCAACAAGTTACCAGGATGTAAATTTTAACCAGTTGTTAAGATTTGAAGTGCACTGTGTTTCCTAACGCAGGCACGGTTTTGTCATTGAAATTGTTGCCTTTTTATTCAGACGTGCAAGTGCTTCACCTTTGAATTCTTTTGCCCCGGACCTGTCCGGGGCTTTTTTTTGAAACCATTAACGTCAGCTGAGAACACTTAAGTGGATTACTCTGTCAAAACCCGCTGAACCGGGAACAGAACATGTGCAATCGTTCCAACATCCGGTTCGCTTTCCAAACCGAACACTGCCCGGTTTGCTTCAACCAGCGCTTTTGTCAGAGACAGGCCCAAACCGGTTCCAACCTCGTTCGTCACGTGGCTGCCGCGCAACCTGCTGTACGGTTTGAGCGCCTCGACTATTTCCTCATCATTCATACCCGAACCGGCATCACGAATTCGCAGGGCCACCTCGCCGCTGTCCTCATAGACGGTTGAAACAATCACCTGGCTGCTCGCCGGAGAATACTTGATGGCGTTCGAAAGCAGGTTGATGATGATTTGCTTTATGCTTCGCTCATCCGCAACCACTTTGGGAACGGACCGGGAAAGCGACGTGCGGATAATGATGCGATTGGCGTTTGCATTGGGTTGCATCAGTGCCACGCATTCAGTGGCGATGGCATTGAGATCGACAGCTGCAAATTCAAGATCCAGCTTGCCCGATTCAATTTTCGACAGATCCAGCAAATCGTTGACGAGTTCCAGAACGTGTTTTCCCGAACGATTGATGTCTTGCAGGTACTCGCGATACCGCTTGTTCTCGATTACCCCAAACCGCTGTTCAATCATCAAATCGGAAAACCCGATGATCGCATTGAGAGGCGTTCTGATCTCGTGGCTTACCTTGGCCAGAAATTCAGATTTCTCTTCGCTTGCCCGCTCGGCATCGCGTCGAGAACGGATCAGTTCCTGTTCGGTTTTTTTCCAGGTTGAAAGATCCCGGACGACTGCACACAATTTGCCGGATGTTTCCAACCGGGCAACGGTCAGATAGATCGGGATAATACCCTCGCTGCCCACTTTGCCAATCGTGTCGAGGCCCTTTTGAAAAACCCCGCGAATTCCAGGTTGTGATATGCTCTCAATATATTCCTCAATTTCGCGCTTGCTTTCGGGCGCGAACAGGGTGCTGAGCTTTTGTCCGACGGCATCATCAAATGTAGTGTCGAACAGGGCTTCAGCAGATGCATTCACCGACAAAATTTCCCCGTCATCCTTCAACAGAATGATACCATCGCTGGTTGTATCCAGGATCGACTGAATCTCACTGACTTGTGTCAATTCTATTGCAGGTGGTGTTGATGTGTCCTCGACTTGCACCGGAGGGGGGAACGACAATTGAAGCGCGCTCTCTCCGGCCCATGTGACCTTGTGAAGAATTGGCGAAATCGGAATGATCTCGCCGGTTTTCATGATCAACCCGGTGCTGTTTGATCCGTTGTTTTCATCATGGTCAAACAGGCTTTCAAAGCCGCCTGCATCGCTTAGTTCCTTCAAATCCCCGTATCCGGTTGCTTCGAGAAACTTTGCATTTGCAAACAATGGCTCTCCGGCGCGGTAGACGAATATTGCGACCGGCAGCTTTTCAATCAGGGATGTATCGGCTTTGCGCTGCTCCCGTGACTTGGAAACCTTGTCGTTTCTCAGGGTTTCTGCAATCTTCCGGAAGGCTGAATCCTCGGCCTGGGAAAGGGCAGGGGTCTGTTTGTCTTTACGCGGAACGAGCCGGACAACCTCGGCGGCAGGTTTGGTTTTTCCTGTCTTGTCATCTGACAAATTACCGCTGATTCTCACCAGATTATCGTCTTCGGTTTTGTTTGTTCCCTGGATAGGGGCATCGGTTTTGCGATCCTTGTCGTTGCCGGAAGTTGGTTCTTCTTGCACTTTTTGAACCTGTGAGAGGCTTACAACATCTTCTGATGTGGAATTGCCGTCATCCTTGTTTGGAATGAGCTTAAGGCCACGACCCTGTGCGTCGACAATTGCGTCGAATGATCGGATAATGCCAAACCCCTTGAAGCCACCAAACTGCCGGTCGGCATCAAAGATTGGCAGCGCCGCAAGATCGATCGGTACGGTCATGTCGGTGCCTTCGATGGGCCACAACACGGTTTTTCCCGACCATGTGTCCCGTTTCTCAAAGGCGGCCGCTACATCGCCATACTCGTCGAGCGAAAATCTCTCTGCAATTTCCTGCCAGTTCGAGCCTGTAATCGAAGCCGCGTTTGGTCCAACCGTTTTCCCCAATTCCTTTGAGACGTTGCTGAAAATACCATCGGCATCGGTCGTCCAGGCGAAACGGACGGTTTCTTCACCAGCGGCGCTTTCGTCTGTTTCTTCTGCAGTCTCGGGGAGGGGGGAATGGTTCCGGGAAGGATCGTTTTCTGTTTCCGGTTCCTGCGGTGATGCAACTTGTGGTGTTAATTCATCATCTGAGCGTTCGCTTGGCGATAATCGCTGCGATTGCTCATCTTCACTACTTGTGGTGCTCAAATCCTGCCGAGATGTTTCATCTGCAGTCGTTTCGGGGATATGTTCGGCGCTGACTGTGTCCGGAGAGATGCCGGTTTCCTCGGCATTTTCGTTTGCGAGCTGGTCGACATCCTGATCTGCTTCTTCAAGCAAAACCATCGAAGTTGACGGCGACACTGCAGGTTGTTCTGGTTCATCCATTTCGGCAAGTACAATCAGGGTTCGGCCCGGGTCTTTGCAGAAGCGGCCAAGTCCGGCAATTGTCCGATTGCCACCGGAACCCTGAATGGGCCGTTTGATCAACTGGTCCTCTTCATCCTGTAATTCTCTTATGAGTTCGAGCAACTGTTCCTCAGAAGGCCCAATTTTTCCGAACGGACCGGAGGAGGCGATTGGAAGGCCATAATCATCAACGATGGCGGATGCATCGGCAAAACTCTCCAAAGCGCCCACCGCCTGTTTCGCCAATTCATTCTCAGATGGCTCCTTGTCGTCGAGCGCCTCGCATTTGACCCTGTAAACGAGATTGGAATCATCAAGGCCAATCCCGGTGATTTCAAACTGCAGCAGGGCTGAGCGCAGACCCTGGTTGATCCTGAACCCGCGAATGATCTTGTTGGCGGATTTCATTTGCCTGACCGCATCTTTAAGCTGTCGGACAAATGCCTGACTTTCGTTCACGTTGGCTTCCAGAAGTTCGATGACCCCCTTGCCGCCAAACAGGGCCGCACCCGGCGCGTTGGCCCACAAAATGCTGTCGAGTGCGCCGGAAAACACCACCACAGGATCATGTGACAATACAAAGGGTGCCAGTGACGGGTGTACCGACAGATCGAGATAAGACTGGTTTGTCCCCTGAGACATTAACTAAAGCCGTTCGGTTGTTGCCTGACAGGCGTGGCAGGATGAGGTTCGATAAAGGAGTGTTTTACAATCGCGGTTCTGGCGGGTCCAGAAATAAGCGCCAAAACCGGCCCATTGCTTGCTGTTAAAGTTAATTTAACCATGCTTCTTAAGCAGTTCAATACCGCGTGCGTTTCGACCAATTAAAGTCAAATTGCGGGCAAGTTTTGCTTGCAATACACGCGCTATGACCGTATTTCATGCGGACTCGTTATCAGCGCTGCTGTTGCGGGCCATGTGCGGTTGTAGCTCAGTTGGTTAGAGCGCTAGATTGTGGCTCTAGAGGTCGGTGGTTCGAATCCACCCAACCGTACCATTTCCTAACTTTCGTTTTTAGCAGTTTGCTGTTTAAGCTCACCAAGCTTAGGTTTGGTCAGGACTATGAAATCGGTTCCCTGTTCGCCGGTTTCGTGGCTCAGCCCGTTATCCGAAATCGCAATTGATGAACCCCTGGTCAGATAGCGTTCGATCTTCTTGCGCATCCCCAGTGTGATCTTCAGGCGCGAAAGGGTTTCGCTGGTCGAAGCGCGCAGGGTGCTGCCGTCAACACCCGGTCCATAATAGCCACTGCGGCCCTGATAGTAGCGGTCTGCCAGTGAGGTCGCGAGCCAACGGGTGCTGCCTTTCTCCGGATCAAACTGAACTGCATGTATCAGATGAGACCCAAGCGGTTTTGCCGGATCTTCGAACTTTACTGAGCCTTTCAACACCGTGGTCTGGCGTTTGCGAACCAAAATCTGCCCTGCTGGTGGTTGCAATTCACCTGCCGCAGAATAAAGACGGCGCAGGAAGCTTTGATCGATCCTGTTGGTGACTTCCAGTCCCTGGTCTTCACGAAACTTGCGGATACCTGCCCAGGTACCCTTGCCGAGCAGGGCGTCGACCTCTCCATCGTAGTATTCGAGGTTTTTCAATATGCGCTGCACATCACGCAAATCGTCGCGGAAATTGCGGCGTGTAATGAAAATGCGGGCCGGATGGTCCGGGCTTGCCCGGCGTTTGGCAAGTTTGTATTCCCATCTCTCTTCCTTGGTGAGTTCTTTCAACTCTTCCCTGGAAAGTTCCTTGGGCTGTTTTGCCAATTCTGCCTCATTGGAGGCGGCGACCGGTTGGAACAGAAAATCATGTTCAATCATTTCCGGCGGTAGCGGATCATGCTCGATGACGACATGGGCACCTCTGGTATCCATCTTAAACAGTTTACCGGCAAATTTGTGAGGCAAACGAACACAGCCGTGCGAGGCAGGACGCGAGGGAACACTGTTCGAAGCGTGAAGCGCAATTCCCGACCAGGTCAACCGTTGCATAAACGGCATGGGAGCACCGCGATATATGTTGGAACGGTGGTGCCGACGTTTTTCCATGACCGAAAAAATGCCCGTCGGTGTCCTGTGGCCTTTCTTGCCTGAAGAAACTCTGCCGGAAGTTATTGTTTGCGTTCCGCGGTAAACGGTAATCTGCTGGTTCTTGAGTGAGACCACCATGGTTAGCGGATCTTCGTCTTGTGCATTTGCAAATGCCCCTGCTGACCAAAACAGGACGCCTGCCAGACAGGCTGATAACTTGTAGTAATTTCTGGTGTTCATACTTCTTTCCCCCGGAATAAGTGTTTACTCCATGAAACATGATGCAAACATACTGAACAATTTTACTGCGATTCGAAAGCCTTTACTGATCAACATCCTGTCATTTTCAAACTGACCTAGTTTGAATTCTGTCAACGGTAACCGCTTGGCAGCGCAGTTCTTGCCTGCGGTTTTTCCGACATTCCAAGTTTCATTACAAAACAGACCAATACAATAAGCATATACGCAGCCAACAACGTTGCCAGATAGACGGCTATGATTGTTCCTGATGAAACAACGCCGTTCAGTTCCTTGTAGGCGCCCAGCAAAAACGCCATGGCCCAACTGACAACCGAAATGGTGACAATCGGCAGGTATTTGATTGCGACCTCTGAAAAGTTCCGGTCAAGTACCCTTGAACCCGTAAGATTTTTCAGGCTTGGGATCGCATGATTGTGTATCATGAATCCGTTAATTGTTAACATGACCACTATAAAGAACTTACCCCAAATTTTAGGATTTTCAAGCAGTTGCGGAGCTTCAAGGAAGTAATAAAGGAGTATCGCAAGGCCAGTAATCCAGATCGTCCACAAACCGAAGGATGCGATGCGTGCACCAAATTCTACAAACTGGATGGCGCTGGCGGTCACCGTCTTTCGAACCAGGTATCCTGAGAGAAACATATCCAGAAAAAAAGCGCTGCCCAGACCGATTACAAGGGAAACCTGATGCAGCATCACGATCGTAGAACGGACCGGTATGCCATCGTCAAAAATATTGATGTCGGAGGCGGGATACACAAGGCTGGTGATATTGCCAACAACGAGCTCGGAGACGCCCGTCCCGTAGCCAAACTGAACCAGAACACCGTCTGTTGTTAAAAAAATCACAAGAAACAGCAGCGGAATGCCGATCATGTCAAACAACAAAGGTATGATTGATTTGTTTTGCTTCCGGTTTCCCATTTTTCTGTTTTCCAGCATTCTCAAGCTCCACATGAACTTTCCTCGATGGATGTTTGGAAGCAAATACCGTGCCAGACTGGTTTGCTGCAGTTGATGGTTGATGAGTTGCAGTACCAACGGGGTATTTCATCTTGACCAGTACCGTACGGTACGGTACGAACCGGCCATGAACATGGTAATGGAAAATCGTCATGCCGATGAATTGCTGCCATCTGAACGGCAGCAAGAAGTTTTGTCGGCTGTGCTTGACCTGATGGTTGAATTGGGAGACGGGTTTTCCATGGCCACGGTCGCAAAACGCGCGAAGTGTTCAAAGGAAACGCTTTATCGCTGGTTTGGTGACCGGGACGGCTTGTTAACCGCAACCGTCCAGTGGCAGGCGTCCAAGGTTGTGATGCCGGAACTGGACGAACAGGCGGCGACCATGGCAACCTTCAAAGAAACTCTTTGCAGCTTTGCAACAAGCTGGCTGACGGTTCTGACCGGCGAGGTGTCAATTGCCCTGAACCGGCTTGCAGTCTCGCACGCTGGTAGCGGCAATTCAAACCTGGGGCAAATAGTGCTGAAGCACGGTCCGTTTGCGATGCGTGAACGGTTGACACCAATCTTCGAGCTTGGACGTGAGAAAGGGTATATGACCCTGGCAACCGACAGGGCTTTTGGACTTTTCTTCGGATTGGTCGTACGCGATGTCCAAATCAGGGCACTGTTGGGGGACGAGTTGCGGCTTGCCAAACCCCAAATTGCGCGCGAAGCGGAGATGGCGGTTGGCCGGTTCTTTGAACTATGTTGGAGCGAGGGAGGCCAAAATGAGTAGTTTTCTCAGTGGCTGTTGTTTGTGCGGGGCTCTTCGTTACGAATATCGCGGCGCGATTGGCCCGGTCAGCATGTGCCATTGTAGTGACTGCCGAAAAACCTCTGGTAGTGCGTTTGGCGTTAGCATCGAGTTGCTGAAAGACAGTTTTGAATTAACAAGCGGTGATGCGGCAGCGTATGAAATGGAGGCCGAAAGCGGCAATCGGTTGACACGGCATTTCTGTCCACATTGCGGCTCTCCAATATACACTTCCTCTCCGTCACATCCCGATCATGTCTACCTGGAAGCTGGCTCGTTGGATGAACCGCATATTAGCGAGCTTGAACTCAGCCATCAATCATGGACCAACTCAGCAGTGAAATGGGGGCAAGTTCCACCCGGTTTGCCCAGTTATGAAACAGGCCGGACAGATTAACCGGTAAAACGTTACGCAAATTTCAAACAGGAGAAACAGTATGCGTGTTTATTATGACCAGGATTGCGATCTCAATCTGATCAAGGGCAAGAATGTCCTGATTATTGGCTATGGTTCACAGGGTCGTGCCCATGCGATGAACCTTAAGGATTCAGGGGCACAAAATGTTCGCATCGCGCTTCGTGAGGGGTCCACTACCGCATTGAAGGCTGAAGCGGATGGATTTGCCGTAATGACCGTGGCTGAAGGTGCTGCGTGGGCGGACCTAATGATGATGGCCACGCCCGACGAATTGCAGGCAGGAATCTACAAGAACGATATTGCTGCGAACATACGTGACGGGGCAGCAATTGCATTCGCCCATGGCTTGAACGTTCACTTTGGTCTGATTGAGCCCAAGGAAACCGTTGATGTGTTGATGGTTGCGCCCAAGGGACCGGGCCATACCGTTCGCGGCGAATATCAAAAGGGCGGAGGGGTGCCTTGTCTGATCGCTGTGCACCAGGACGCTTCCGGCAATGCCCACGACCTTGGCCTGTCCTATGCCTGTGGCGTTGGTGGCGGCCGCTCGGGCATCATCGAAACCAATTTCCGTGAAGAATGTGAAACTGATTTGTTCGGTGAACAGGTTGTCTTGTGTGGCGGTTTGGTTGAACTGATCCGTGCCGGTTTTGAAACGCTGGTTGAGGCAGGTTATGCGCCCGAGATGGCTTATTTTGAATGTCTGCACGAGGTGAAACTGATTGTGGACCTGATTTATGAAGGTGGTATTGCCAACATGAATTACTCGATCTCCAACACGGCTGAATGGGGCGAGTACAAGTCTGGACCGCGTATTGTGACGTCAGAAACAAAAGCCGAAATGAAGCGTGTTCTGAAAGACATTCAGGATGGCAAGTTTACGTCTGAGTGGATGCAGGAATGGCATTCAGGTGCTGCCCGCTTCAAGGCCATCCGCCGCAACAACGATGCGCACCAGATCGAGGAAGTTGGTGAAAAGCTGCGCGGCATGATGCCGTGGATCAAATCCAACGCATTGGTCGACAAAGCGAAAAACTAGGCTGGAACCGGGTTTCAACCCTTTGGCCCGGCGTGGAACCCTCTTCGCCGGGCACTATTAAACTCCAAGGTGACAAGCCTTTCATCTTTTCCAATTCCATCTTTGCGCGATAACCACTAATCTCGCACTTCCCAGACCAAGGACAGGAGGACGCGATGGCAGAACCGACCGTAATTTTGGAGAAGGATGCCCGCATTGGACGCATATATCTGAACCGTCCAGAGGTGATGAATGCAATCAACGACAAACTGCCAAACGACCTGGCTGACTGCGTTGAAGCCGCCAATCAGGATGATGACATTCATGTCATCATTCTTGCCGGCAGGGGAGAAGCATTTTGTGCAGGTTATGATCTGACCTATTATGCAGAGGGAAACGGCGCAGGTGATGTGACCCAACCGATGCCGTGGGACCCGATGAAGGATTACGCCTTCATGAAGCGAAACACCGAAAAGTTCATGTCGCTGTGGCGCTCATACAAGCCAACCATCGCAAAAATTCACGGACATGCAGTGGCCGGGGGAAGCGACATTGCCATGTGCTGCGACCTGATTGTAATGGCTGAGGACGCGAAGATCGGGTACATGCCTGTTCGCGTTTGGGGGTGTCCGACCACTGCGATGTGGGTGTACCGGCTTGGTGCGCAAAAGGCCAAGCGAATGCTGTTTACAGGCGATAAAATCACCGGCATTGAGGCGCAGGAAATGGGTTTGGCGTTAGAGGCGGTTCCTTCCGAAACCCTTGATGCAAGGGTCGATGCGTTGGCATTGCGAATGGCGAGCGTCCCGAAAAACCAGTTGATGATGCAAAAGCTTGTGATCAACCAAGCCTACGACACCATGGGGATAGAGAATACACAAATGCTCGCGACTGTGTTTGACGGAATTACACGCCATTCCCCGGAAGGCATCAACTTCAAGGAACGGTCGGAACAAATGGGATGGAAGCAGGCGGTGCGTGAGCGGGACCTTGGCACCTTTGACTGGACACAGAACCGTCCGATAAATCCGGAAGGAAAGTGATCCGAATGACATTGTGTATTGCGACATTTAACGCAGAAAACCTTATGAACCGGTTCGATTTCAGCGGTTTTCGAAACGAGTTGCGGCGCGATCGTTCGTTGCAGGTGCTCGAAATACGGGACAAGGAACACTACAAGGACCTTGAGCAGGCAAGGGTCGTGGCCCACACGGATGATGCAATGCAGATGACCGCGCTTGCCATTGCAGATACCCATGCCGACATCATCTGCCTTCAAGAGGTAGAGAACATCGATGCACTAAAAGCGTTTGAGTATGGCTACATGTTCAAAATGGTGGGCCGCGGGTATCGCAACAAATATCTGATCGAAGGCAATGACGGGCGCGGTATCGATGTAGCAGTGATGGCACGCGATGAAACGGCAACCGGTGAAAAGATCGAGTTTGTAGAGGCGAAAAGCCATGCAAAGCTTACACTTGAGCAACTTGGTCTGTTCAACAAAACTCTCAAGGAACGGGGCCTTGAGCCACAAGACCGGGTTTTCAAGCGCGATTGTCTGGAGATTGACTTTCGGGTTGGTGGCAGACCGGTCACCCTTTTCGTGACACACTTCAAATCAATGAGCAGCGGTCGCGACGGTATTGACGGGCGAACCTGGACCATGCCGATCCGGGCTGCCGAGGCAAAGGCGGTGCGGCATGTCATCGAAAACCGGTTTGGCAAGGGCAACACAGCAAACAAGCGTTGGATGATCTGCGGTGACTTGAACGACTATCGCTCACGCCTGGTTGTCACAGGCGATCGGCTAGCGGGTTATTCCTTTAACCACGTAAAAGAAGATAATTCAGGTTTTGATGTTCTGCTAAAGGACGGGTTTTCAATCAATTTGTCTGATAAACTCCCACAAGAAGAGCAGTGGACGCTTTACCATTCAAGGGGTCCGGACGAACGGCATCTTTGCCAACTCGACTATATCATGGTTTCGCCTTCAATTGCCCAGAGCAACCCCAAGGCAGTGCCCAACATAGTGAGGGCGGGGCTGCCACACAGAACGCCATTTCCCCCGGGACAGGAAGTGGAACGTTATCCGCGAACGGGATGGGACCGCCCCAAAGCCTCCGATCATTGTCCGGTTGTGGTGAAACTCAATCTGGTATGAACGCCTGTGTCTTATCCTTAACAGGGGGTTCGGTTTTATCGTTAAACAAGCTTTAATCAAACTTCGATATGCTTTTGGACGGAACTAGCAGGAGTTTGTTATGCGTATCGTTGCTCTATCCGTGCTGCTGGGCGTGGCAGCATATTCAGCCAATGCTGAGAGCCCATTGCAATCTGACAGCAATCGGCAAAACCCGTCGTCACAAAACCATTCCGGAGAGCTTGATCCGGTTGTGACTGGTGCCCCCGGAGGCATTCAGGACCTCAAGGAATGGGAAATGCGGCGTTTGAAATACCTGGGTTGCCCGACCTGCTTTACAACCCAACCGTTTCCGGGTCAGGAATAAGCAGCAAAAATATCGGCTTCATCGCTGGAAAGAGGTTCCGTAAGCCGCAAATTGCTTTCTTGGTTTGCAAGTGTAGATCTTTTCTCTACCGTCAAACAGGTTGCAAATCTGTCGACTGATGATCCGGTTTGTTGAAACACCAGGAAGCCGTAAAATGCCCAGAAGATTCTTCACACTTGATGTCTTCACCCATACGCAACTGGCAGGTAATCCGCTCGCCGTCGTGTTGGACAGTGAAGGCCTCGACGGAAACCAAATGCAGGCGATTGCCGTTGAGTTCAACCTTTCCGAGACTGTCTTTGTTTCGCTGCCGTCTGACCCTTCGAACCGTGCAGCGGTCAGAATTTTTACCCCCGATCATGAACTCCCTTTTGCCGGCCATCCGACGGTCGGAACCGCGGTTTTGCTGAATCATCTGAATCACTTGGGTAAAGGGGATGAATTTGTGCTTGAAGAGAAGGTCGGCCCGGTCAAATGCAAGGTTACTCCAGACAATGGCGTGTTGTTTGCGCGTTTTGATCTGCCGCGTTTGTCTGAAAAGGTTGATATTGCACTCAATGCCGGACAGTGGGCGGCTGCGTTGGGATTACAGGCTGACGAGATAGGCACTGAGGGGCACGACCTGTCGGTCTGGGATGGCGGTGTTCCTTATGTGTTGATACCGGTCAAGTCGATTGAAGCGGTGCAGGGCGCCAAAGTGGATGCAGCGGAGATCAACAAACTCGAGCCAGTCGTAAATGGCATTCGCGCGAACAGCTACTTGTATTGCCTGGGCGGAGTTGGCGGTTCGGATCACATCCACGCACGCATGTTTGCACCTAGTGCGGGCATTCCAGAAGACCCGGCGACCGGTAGCGCGGTGGCAGCATTCAGCGGCCAGCTTGCAACTGCGATGATGGGAGCAGGCGAAACCAAAACCTTCCGGATCGAACAGGGTTACGAGATGGGGCGTCCGTCACAAATTGTTCTGGACATGGAAAAGCAAGACGGTCTTGTCGTAAATGCTGGCATAAGCGGCGGTGCGGTGATTGTGAGCGAAGGGGTGCTGCACCTATAATCCTCCTTTGGTGTTAAGGGAGGAAAAATGCGGTTCGACATTGCCATTGGAGCCCGCGTTCGCAAATCGGCGTTTTTCGACAAGACGGTCGAAAGCGGCGTCACAGGTTTTTCAGTCTACAATCACATGTATATGCCAACTTCTTATGGTGACGCGGCGGCAGAGTACGACCGGCTGATTAATGGCGTTTCGATGTGGGATGTGGCAGTCGAACGGCAAGTCGCGATCAAGGGGCCGGAGGCAGAAAAACTTGCCCGTTATCTGACCACCCGCGATCTGGGAAGTTTGAATGTGGGGCAGGGAAGATATGTCCCGATTTGCGATCACAGGGGTACCTTGATCAATGACCCAGTCTTGCTGCCCATCGCTCGCGATGAATACTGGCTTTCAATTGCAGACAGCGACATTTTGTTATGGGTGCGGGCGATTGCCGCTGAGCGTGGACTGGACGTGGCCGTTTATGAGCCGGATGTATCACCGCTTGCCATCCAGGGACCCAAGGCAATGGATGTTGGGGCAGCGATGATTGGTGGTTGGGTGCGCGATTTGAAGTATTTCGGGTTTCGGGAAGTTGTAATTGAAGGCATTCCATTGATTGTTGCCCGTTCCGGTTGGTCCAAGCAAGATGGTCTGGAACTTTACCTGCGCGACGGCAATAAAGGAGGGCTCCTATGGGATTTGGTGAAAGAGGCGGGCCAGCCCTACGGCATAGGACCCGGTTATCCCAACTATATCGAACGCCTTGAAAGCGGTCTGATATCTTACGGTGCGGATACCGATGATAACACCACTCCCTATGAGATGGGTCTTGGAAAATTCGTGAACCTGGAACGCGAAGATGACTTTGTCGGTAAACAGGCTTTGGCAAGAATTTCTGCCGAAGGTGTAAAGCGGGCATTCGTCGGGTATTTGATTGAGGCAAACTATCAGCCACCCAATCAACACAAGCTTCCGGTTGAATTTGATGGAGAAGTTGCCGGTTTCATGTCGGCTTCTGCCTATTCACCGCGAGTTGACGCGAACATCGGTGTCGGGCTTGTTTCTGCTGCAGCAAGTAGTGAAGGAACCAGCGTTGTCATCGTGGATGGAGACAAGACCTGGCAAGCTACCGTAACAAGCTTGCCATTCGTCACCAAATAGGTTTGATCGGCACAAGAATTTCTTTATGGTCTGGACGTCTGCCACGTCGTGACCGGTGCACAATTTTGGAGGAAACTGATGTCAGATTTTTTTGATCTGGAAACCCTTGCCTTACATGCCGGTCATGTACCAGACAAGGAGTTTGGATCACGGGCTGTGCCCATCCACCAGACCACTTCCTATGTGTTCAAGGATTCCCGTCATGCGGCTGCCCTTTATAACATGGAGGAGGGCGGGCATCTCTATTCGCGTATTTCAAACCCGACGGTAGCGGTTCTTGAGCAGCGGGTTGCTGCGATGGAGGGTGGCGTTGCCTGTACTGCCTGCGCATCGGGCATGGCGGCGTTGCATCTGGTAACCACAATGCTGGCGAGTGCTGGTGATCATATCGTTTCGACGGCGCAGCTGTATGGAGCAAATATCAATCTGCTGAAAAACACCATGCCGCGTTTTGGCATCGACACCACGTTTGTACATGGCCGTGATATGGCTGGCATTGAGGCGGCAATCCGGGAAAACACAAAGTTCATTTTCTGCGAACTGATCGGTAATCCGGGACTGGATGTGCTAGACATTGAAGCGTTGGCAAAGATCGCGCAAAAGGCCGGAATTCCGATTGTCATGGATGCGACCTTCTGCACGCCCTGTTTGTTCAAGCCGTTTGACCACGGCGTTTCTGTCATTGTCCACTCGCTCACAAAATGGATGGGTGGGCATGGCGTTGCCATAGGCGGCGCGGTGGTTGATGGCGGCAATTTCAACTGGGGGGCAACCGACAAATATCCAACGCTGACCGACCCGCATTATGCGCTTGACGGTATTGTGTTTTGGGAAGAGTTCGGGCCCGCGGCGCTTACGATGCGTATTCGCGCTGAAGGCATGTACAATTTTGGGCCCTCCCTGTCGCCTACCAATGCGTTTCACATCCTGCAAGGTATCGAAACCCTTCCGATGCGAATGGAACGCCATATTTCGAACGCCCGGGCGATGGTTGAGTTTCTGGAGAACCACGAGATGGTCTCCTGGGTAAAACACCCCGAACTTGAAAGCCATCCTGATCATGAAATCGCCAAGCGCCTGTTGCCCAATGGTGCTGGCTCCATGATCGGTTTCGGGGTCAAAGGTGGCCGCGCAGCCGGTGCCGCATTTATTGAGAATGTCGAAGTGGCGTCGCATCTGGCAAATGTGGGTGATGCAAAGACGCTTGTTATCCATCCGGCCTCTACCACGCACAGTCACATCTCTGCTGAAGACATGAAAGCGGGCGGCCTGAGCGAAGACATGATCAGGTTGTCTGTGGGGTTGGAGAGCATTGAAGACTTGAAGAAAGATTTCAGCCAGGCACTCAAGGCAGCAGCGAGGGTGGTCAAATGAGGTTTGAATTAAACGGAAATGAGGTTTACGCCTCAACTGGCGGGCGGGAACCAGTGGAAGGACAGGATTGGCTGATCTTCATGCACGGTGCCGGTTCTTCCCATCTGGTGTGGAACCAGCAGACCCGTGCGCTTGCTTATGACGATTACAACATTCTCGCTGTCGACTTTCCCGGCCACAATCTTTCCTCTGGCGCGGCGTTGGAGGATATTGAGGCGCAGGCACATTGGATCGTTGCGGTCCTGGACCATCTTGGTATCGGCAAGGCGACATTCATCGGCCATAGCCAGGGAGGGCTGGTCAGCCTGAAACTGTGGGAGATAGCCAGGGAGCGTGTTGAAAGGATTGTGTTTGTTGCCACCGCTGCTGCGATCCCCGTCAATGACATGCTGATCTCCACGGCTGAAACCAGGGAACCAATGGCGAAGGCATCCATGACAGCTTGGGCGCATGGGCCTGATGCCCATTCGTTTGAAAACTCCGTTCCGGGTTTTTCCAACATTGGCCTTGGTTTGCGGACCATGGATTTGAACCCCGAAGGCTCTCTTTCGACAGACCTTAAGGCCTGCAATGCCTTTGCCGGTGGCCTCGAAGTCGCTGCAACGGTGGATTGTCCAACACTGTGTGTGCTCGCTGCAAAAGACAAGATGACACCGATGAAATTCGGCAAACAACTGGCCGATGCACTGCCCAACAGTAGGCTCCAAATCATTGCCGATTCCGGTCACACCATCCCGACCGAAAGACCCACTGAACTAAACGCCTTGTTGCGGGAATTTTTTGCGCAAAATCTTTGAACAATAGCCGGAAAAAGTATGACAACCGAGATCAATAAAGTATGCGTCATCGGCGCGGGAACCATGGGGTCAGGCATTGCCGCGCAAGTCGCGAATGCAGGAATTGAAGTCTTGCTGTTGGACATCAAGACTGATGGTGACGCGAATGCGGTGGCAAAAGCTTCAATCGAACGGATCGAAAAATCCGATCCACCGCTATTGATGAACAAGGAAAACATCAAACGCATTAGCGTGGGAAATATTGATGATGACCTTGCCGCCGCAGGCCAGTGTGACTGGGTTTGCGAGGCTATTGTCGAGCGTCTCGACATCAAGAAGCAGCTCTATGCCAACCTGCAACCGCTGTTGAAGCCTACAACGCTGATGTCTTCAAATACCTCGACCATTCCAATCAAGCTCTTGGTGGAAGACAGTCCTCAAGATTTCAGGGAACGCTTTTGTATTACGCATTTCTTCAACCCGGTGCGTTACATGCGATTGCTGGAGTTGGTGCGCGGTGAAGAGACCCGTGATGATGTGATCGCGACACTGCACGATTTCAACGACCGGATGCTCGGCAAGGGCGTTGTCAATTGTGCCGACACGCCGGGGTTCCTTGGCAACCGCGTTGGCGTGTTCGCATTGCAGGCTGCGGTTCACGAGGCTGTGTCACTTGGGGTCAGGATTGAAGATGCCGACGCTATTTTTGGCCGCCCGATGGGCATTCCAAAGACCGGTGCTTTCGGGCTCTATGATCTCATCGGCCTGGATTTGATGGGTGATGTGGTGCGGTCTTTGAACTCGATTTTGGAGCAAGGCGATCCGTTTCATGAGGTTGGTGGCGAAAACAAGGTTGTCAACGAACAGGTTGCCAGAGGCTTTAAGGGCAACAAGGGTGATGGCGGCTTTTACCGGGTTGCGGACGGTGAAAAACAGGCTTGGGATTTGCAGTCTGAAAGTTGGCGACCGCGCAACAGGGAATTGCCGGAGTTGGCCATACGCGGAGAGAAACAAGGCATTACGACGTTGCTCGAGGGGAACGATCCCTTGTCAATCTTCGCCTGGCGGGTGTTGGCTCGCATCCTGACTTACTCGGCGGGGCTGATCCCGGAAGTCACAAACTCGCCGCAAGACATCGATGATGCCATGAAGCTTGGCTACAACTGGGTTCGTGGTCCGTTTGAAATGATTGACCAGATTGGTTCCGGTCGTTTGGTTGAGCGGCTTGAAAAAGAAGGCTGGCATGTTCCCGAATATCTGCGCGCATTGGAAGGGCGACCAGTCTATGCCGTTGAAGGCATACAACTGATGGTTCGGCACTGGGGTGGTGGGCTGGAGCCGGTTGACCTGCCCGACGGGGTGGTGCGTTTTCACATGACCCGTCGCACGCTTAAGCCGGTGCTGGAGAATGAGGGTGCCAGCCTGTTCCATCTGGAGAACGGAGTGCGCCTGGTGGAGTTTCATACCAAGGCCAATGCGCTTGATGATGATTGCATGAAGATTGTACATGCCGCTGCAAATGATCCGGGACCGGGTGCCATCGTTCACAATGATGCCCAGCATTTTTCTGCGGGGGTCAATCTGGAGCGGTTTCTGGAGATGATCGAGGCGCAGGACTGGAATGGTATTGACCATTTTCTCGAGCGGTTCCAAATGGCGGTCGAAGCTTTGATGTACTGTAATGCACCGGTCATCGGCGCTCCGTCCGGTCTTGCCTTGGGTGGCGGGTTTGAAGTGCTTGCGCATTGTGACAAATTGGTTGCCCATACCAACTCCGTGTTGGGGTTGGTTGAGGCAAGTGTGGGGTTGGTGCCTGGCGGCGGCGGTGTCAAGGAAACCTATTGGCGATGGTTTCAGGCGTCGGGGGACTGGGCCCTGGCCGCGCGCAAGACATTTGATCAGGTTGGTTACTCGAATACCGCGACCTCACCCGACGAGGCAATTCCGTTAAAATATTTTTTACCAGAGCGCGACACCCAAATCATGAACCGGGACCGGTTGATTGAAGCATCGCTCAAGGCGATTGACCGATTGTCGAGAACTTACGCACCGAGAGAAAAACCGCAGTTTCTGCTCGCTGGCGGTGCGGCGTACGCCGAGATGGTAGAGTTCCTGGAAAAGGGTCGCGAAAAAGGGATGTTCTTTGATCATGATGTCACGGTTGCAAAACAAATCGCGTGGATCGTTACCGGCGGACAGGACAGTGATCAATTGGAAGTGAGTGAATACGACATGTATGGACGCGAGCGAACCGCATTTGTTGAGTTGGCACGAACTCCCCAGACCCTTGAGCGCATTACAAAACTGCTTCGCCACGGCGAAGCGGTCAGAAACTGATGGAGGTTGTATAATGAAACTTTGGTACTCTGCTGCTTCGCCTTTCGTACGAAAGGTATTGGTACTGGCACATGAAACCGGCCTGTCAGATCAGATTTCATTGCAAACAGTAGCCACCACCGCGATTTCACCCGATGATGAACTTGTTAAGGAGAATCCGCTTGGCAAAATACCGGTTCTCGTAACCGAAGAGGGGATGTCGATATTCGACAGTTCGGTGATTTGCGAATATCTGGACGGCTTGCATGACGGAGAAAAAATGATTCCCTTGTCAGGTGAAGAGCGGTTTCATGCACTGGTTACCCAATCGATGGGGAATGGTGTTTTGGAAGCTGCTGTTCTTGTTCGCTATGAACAAGCGCTTCGTCCGGAAGAGAAACGATGGGATGAATGGGTCGACGGACAGTTTGCAAAAATTTCGCAAACGCTCGATGTGTTGGAAAGCTGGGGGCCGGCACGTATCCAGAAAATCCATGTTGGCACCATTACGGTCGCCTGCGCGCTTGCCTATCTCGACTTCAGATTTCCTGCGTTTGATTGGCGAAAGGGGCACCCGGTGTTAACGCAGATGGATGCCACATTCAGCCAGCGCCAGAGTATGCAACTTACAAAACCGGCGGGCTAAGGGAATTTACTTGAGCAATTCGCCTGCCAGCCACTGATGGAAATGGTGGGTGGATTCGTCCATGACAGGCGAAAAATGCCCGCCATCGAATCCGTCGGCCTTGCGACCTGCCAGCATGGCTTCAACCACGCCAACGTCTTCGGCGAATACTTCCTGCCAGAACTCAGCCAAGGTTTTGCGCATGTCGGCCCATTCGTCCCCCGTCATTTCCTGCGATGCATAGAAAATCCGTGCATGTTCATGGGTAACGCTTTCGGTTTTTGGTTCCAGTAGCAGGACAAACGTATGGTCCTTGTGCACGCCAAGCAACACATTGGGGTAAAAGGCGAGATATTCCGCTTCGCGGTCCCACCGTTCGGAAATGCCGTCAAAGGCACTGAAATTTCTGCCCTTGTCATCGGTGGTCATTTCAAATGCGCGGGTAAGCTGGCCCGAGGCGGGACCATCGCACATGATGTTTGCATGGTCTTCCAGCTTTGACCGCTCGTTAAGCGTCGGGTGGATGAACGGCAGATGGTAGGATTCGCAATAGTTTTCCACTGCCAGTTTCCAGTTTGATTCCACCTTGAGCGAGAACTTTGAGTCTTCGCCACTGAAAAACAACTGCTTGTCCGAAAAATCCTCCCAGCGTTCCAAGGGGCTTGCAAAGTGTTTTTCAAAAGGCTCGGCATCGCCTGACAGATTGATAAAAACAACGCCCAGATAAACATGACTGCGAATTTCAACCAGCCCCAGTTTTGACTTGTCAACGGCAGGATGTTCATGAACCCCCGGCCCACCGACATGGGGCGTGCGTTTCAATTCGCCTTCGGTCGAATAACACCAATAGTGATAGGGGCATCGCAGAAGGCCGGTGGTTTTACCTGCCTCGTGAACCAGCTTGACACCCCGGTGGCGACAGACATTGTGGAAAACCCGGATCTGGCCATCGCGCCCATGGGTAATAGCGAAAGGGTCTCCAAGAAATTCCACGGGACACACATCCCCCGGTTCTGGAACATCGCAAGCGAAGCCAATTCCTATCCAGCCCCCTGTGAAAAACGACTTCTTCTCGGTATCAAGCGACTCCGGCGAAGTGTAGAACCAGTTGGGCATCCCGGTGGCATCTGTAATCGGTAAAGCGGCTTTTTCGATCTCGGTCGAAACGGGTTTGTTCATGGCACAAGCACTCCTCTTCCGGTGCTATCAGCCTGACACAAGAAAAATTATCGGAAAATGTCACTGAGCGACATGGATGTCGTAGGCGGCGAGCTAGACTTTTGAGCCCGAAAGCATGTCGCGTTTATGGGCAAAACCCCTGACTTTGTTCACTTCGAAACCTGCCTTTTCAAGGTTTCGACGGACAAATCCTGCCGCTGTGTAGGTTGCGAATGTTCCGTTCGCGGCTGTATGCTGAAAAACTTCAGACAACAGGATTTCGTTCCAAAGCTCGGGATTTTTCGCTGGCGAGAAACCGTCAAGGTACCAGGCATCGGCCAACATTATTTGTCTGGGCAATAGTACATTGGCATCGCCGAAATGAACCGTAAGAAATACGCCATCGAATACCTCGGCACCTATCACGTGCTCGCGTGTCGACCAATGTTCCAGCAGTTGCATGGTAAAAGGGTCAAGTTCAGACCATACGGACAGGGCTTTTTCCATATCTGATCGGGACAGCGGGTATTGCTCAAAAGATATGAAATGAAGTTTCGCAAGATCGGGCTTAAGGTGCTGCCACTGGCGAACGGTTTCCAGAAAGTTCAAACCTGTTCCAAAACCCAGTTCGGCAATCACACATCGCTGCAGAAAAGGCCAGCGCTCCGGCAGTTTGTTGGCTTTGATGAACACATGGTCAGTTTCTGCCCGGCCATCCTGCTTTGAATAGTAAGGGTCGTCGAAACGGGTTGAAACCGGCAAATTGTTTTCGTGCCAATCGAGCATGTGGTTTTCAATAGCCTGACAGGTTTGTTTATCCGATTGTGAGGCGAAGATGTTTCACCTATAAGCCGCGTATGGTCGATATTGCGGAAAAAATCCAGTGAGTTTCGATACCCTGGTTATCGGGGCAGGGATATTGGGGCTCTGGGCAGCCCGTCACGCGTTGAAGCGTGGCGAGACCGTCGCGATTGTTGAAAAGCGCAAGATCGGACAGGGTGCTTCCGGTGGTGTATTGGGTGCACTAATGCCCCATATGCCCGACAATTGGAATGCCAAAAAGCAGTTGCAGTATGATGGCCTGACAACGCTCGAAAAGGCGATCTCGTTGCTCGAGGCAGATACCGGCATCGATTGCGGGTATCGTCGATGTGGCAGGGCCATTCCGCTGAACCATGACAAAGTGCTTCCGCAGGTCGAACGGCGTATGGAAGGCGCCGGGCAGAATTGGGCAGATGAATACAAATTTGAGGTGCTCGCATCAAACGCGTTTGAAAATTGGCTTTCGCCGCAGGTCGCCGCGCACGGTATCCAGTATGATACGCTTTCGGCACGTGTCAGTCCGCATGAAACGGTCCGTGCGCTTGGCGAGTATGTTCGACCACGCGCGACAATTGCAGAAGGCGTTGAAGCCATTCGGATTGAACCGCATAAAGTAACCCTTTCAAACCATGAAACAATTTCAGCAGGGCGTATAATTGTTGCAAATGGATGGGAGGCCTATCCGCTGTTGCAGCCGTGGTTCGAAGGTATGAATTCAGGCAAGCCCGCCGGGCGCGGTGTCAAGGGGCAGGCAGTATTGGTTGCGTTTGACCATGATGACACTTTGCCAATTGTCTATCATGATGGGAGCTATCTGGTGCCCCATTCACACAATCGCGTAGCGATTGGTTCGACATCTATGAACAAATGGGCTGGCGAACCCGATGCAATTGATCCGCACGACATGGCTTTTTTTGAAGATGCCCTGACGCTCGTGCCAGCGTTAAAGGACGCGCCGATCGTGAAGCGTTGGGCAGGTGTGCGTCCGCGCAACACACTCGACGGAAGGGGTACATCACCCTGGTTCGGCCCGGTCCCGGGCGATGACAGCATCATTGCGCTGATCGGCGGCTTCAAGATAACGTTCGGCCTTGCGCATCTGAATTTTGTCGATGACCGGCTGTTCACCACTTGAGGCAAATTGTACTGCTGAACCAAGCCGGAATCGGATCTGTGAAGCGGAATGCGAACCGCTCCCACTCCTCGCGCCACCGAACTGTCGTTCACAGAACAGTTTCAGGCCCTAAAATCATCTGATAGTCTTTTTGGGCATTTTTAAACTGCGGGTGGGGTTCCCGCGTTCGGGAGCATTGAGATGGCTGAATTTCCTTCCAAAGCAAATGTGGTGATTGTCGGATTGGGCGGCATTGTGGGTGCAAGCATTGCCCATCATCTTGTCGAACGGGGATGGGACGACATTGTTGGTATCGACAAGTCGTCTGTGCCAACTGACATCGGTTCCACCTCCCATGCCTCCGATTTTTGTTATGCTACCGCGCACGACTTCCTGACCTGCTGGACGACGCGTTATTCGATGGATTTCTTTGAAAAACTCGGTCGCTACGAGCGGGTGGGTGGCCTTGAAGTGTGTCGCAAGGGTGACGCGGAACGGATGCTTGAGCTTAAGCGCAAGGTTGCATCCGGCAAGGCGTTTGGCACCCGAGCAACCATGATCTCTGCCGCCGAAGCCAAAGCGAAGTTCCCTCTGTTGGAGGAAGACCAGATCGATGGAGCGATGTGGGACCCGGATGCCGGTCTGGTTGCACCGCGTTCCCAAACGGTGGCGGGTGAGTTGGTCGACATGGCTGAGAAATCAGGCAAACTCAAGAGTTTCGCCAATACGACTGCGACAGACTTCATCATCGAAAACGGTCGTATCAAAGAGGTCAAAACCCATCGTGGGACTATCATGGCCGATCATGTGATTGTTTGTACCGGCTTGTGGGGGCGTTTGAGCGCTGCGATGGTAGGCGAAGACCTGCCGGTAATGCCCGTTGACCATCCGCTGACATTCTTTGGTCCCTATAGTGAATTTGAAAATACCGGCAAGGATATCGGCTTTCCGTTGCTGCGTGACCAAGGCAACTCTGCCTATATGCGCGACACCGGTGATCCTAAAACACCGGAAGGTGGCCAGATTGAATGGGGATATTACGAAACCGAAAACCCTCGGTTGGTGCATCCACGCGAACTGCTTGAAAAAGACCAGGCGCGACTGTCTCCATCGCAACGCGATCTTGAGATGGACCAAATCATGGAACCGCTCGAACGGGCCATGGAACTTACGCCGATATTGGGTGAGATAGGCTATAATGAAGCTTATTCCTTTAACGGCTTGCTGCAGGTTACAGTTGATGGCGGACCATCAATCGGAGAAAGCCAGAAGGTTCGTGGCCTGTGGTATGCGGTTGCCATTTGGGTCAAGGATGCGCCGGGAATGGCCAAACTGCTGGTCGACTGGATGACTGACGGACGCACCGATATTGACCACAATTCGATTGATTATTCGCGGTTTTATCCTCACCAGCTTGAAGAAGATTTCATTCATGCGCGCTGTACTGAAACAGCAGCGAAAATCTACACTCCTGCGGTCCATCCGCGTGAACCGTTTGCCGGAGGTCGCAGCGTGCGCCGCTCGCCATTTTATGAACGCGAGGTTGAGCTTGGCGGGTATTTCATGGAGCTTGGCGGTTGGGAACGCGCTCATGGTTATGCCTCAAACGAGCATCTGTTGAAAAAGTATGCTGATCAGGTGCCTGTCCGTGAACATGAATGGGACAACCGGCATTTCTGGCGTGTTTCCAATGCGGAGCATCTGGAGATGAGCGCTGATGTGGGCATGGTCAATCTGTCACATTTTGCAATGTATGACGTTGCCGGACCCGACCATGAAGCCTTGATGGAGTATTTGTGCGTTGCAAAAGTGGGCGGCACTGAAAAGAATGGAAAAGGCATCTACACCCACTTTCTCGATGAAGAAGGCATGGTGAAAGCCGATTTTACTGTGTTCAAACTGGACGACCGGTTTCGCATGGTGGATGGTGCCGATGCCGGAAACCGTGATTTTCTCTACATGAAGCGTGTGGCGGAGGACAAGGGCTTTGATGTGACCATCACCGACACATCGACCGATTTCACCACGATTGGTGTGTGGGGTCCAAATGCTCGCGAAACCTTGAAAAAAATCGTCGGGAACCCTTCTGACCTTGATCCGGAAAACTTTCCGTTTGCAGCACTCAAGAACATTCGTATCGCTGACAAGGAAGTCATGGCATTCCGAATATCCTATGTGGGTGAGCAGGGATGGGAACTGCACATGAAGTTTGACGACGGGCTTGCCGTGTGGGATGCGATCCGTGCCGAAGGGGTTATGCCGTTCGGAGTTGAAACCTACGCCAACACGCGGCGCATGGAAAAAAGCCTGCGCCTGCAAAATGCCGATCTGCTGACCGAATACAATCTTTATGAAGCCGATCTGTCGCGACCCAAGGTAAAGGATGCTGATTTTGTTGGCAGGAAGGCGCATCTCGCATTCCGGGAAAAAGACAGTCAGGTGGCAACTTTGTGTACTTTCGTTGTTACAGACCCTGTCGACAGCCAGGGAGTGGCCCGTTATCCGGTCGGAATTTGCCCCATTATGGACAAGGCCAGCGGCGAAACGATTGTCGATGAACTTGGTCGTCGTTCGTTCACCACATCGATTGCCTATGGGCCAACCATTGGCAAGAATATTGCGCTTGGTTATCTGCCAACAGGATTGGCGGTGAAGGGTAACCGGTTCGATATTGATTACATGGGTGAAATTTTGCCGGTTGAGGTCGCAGGGGTCGGTTATGAACCACTATATGATCCGGAGAATATCAAGCCTCGAAGCTAGGCCGAAGTGATCTTTCATCAAAAGCGGGTCGAGAATTGCACGAGCCATTCAGGCATTCGGGCGAGGGCCCAGGCTTCCAGCGAATGGTGCAGCTTGAAAAAAATCATCACGCCAACTGCAAAGAATACGGTTCCAATAGTGGTTCCGGCATAAGGTACCAGCGTTGCCATGGCGTTGCGGGACCTTGTGACCAGGCCGCGTGCACCATAGGCAAAGAATAACATGACCGAACCGATTCCGGCTGAAAATGTCAGCATGACTGCAAACGCATAGGCAAGGTTGGATTGTTCGTAGGCAAGGGTTATTGCGCCACCCAGTGTTGGGCCAATACAAGGCGACCATACTGCTCCTAGCAAGGCGCCGCCGAGAAACTGCCCTCCAATTGAATTTGTGTTCATGGTCTGCATTCGCGCTTCGGCGACCTGGGCGGTACCCGCAAAAACGGCAGTGGGGCTTACAAAGCGGTGGCCGACCATCAGGTAACCACCCAACAGCATCATAATCACGGCTCCCGTTTGTGAAACCGTGTTGCTGTCAATTCCAAGGGCGGGACCAAGTGCGGCTATGGAAATGCCAACAATGCTGAAAGCCGCCCCCATACCAAGTACAAGGGCAAGCGGCCCCCATTTACTGGCGTGTAGAGCGCTTGCCAACACGATCGGCAACACGGGAAACACGCACGGATTAAGCAGCGTCAACAAGCCCGCAAGATATGAGAAAACAAATTCCATTGTCTGCCAGCGCCAAACTAGGTCCGCTGAAAACGCTAAAGGGCTAGATCAAGCAGGTTTTTGATGTTTTGCCGGGAGGAATCATACGCAATTTTGCCCAAAACCTGATCCCCCTTGGCAAGAACCAATGTCGATTGACTGCGTGCACCAAACTTCTTCGCCAGATCTGAACCGCGATATTTGTCCCAGTTAACGCGAACGAATTTGATGTTTTGGTCATAATCGGGATTAGCAGCCTTCAGATCCCGCATGACAGATTGTTGCGCACGGCAAACGCCGCACCAATCTGCTGCAAATTCGACCAACACTGTCTCACCTTTCTCAAGCGCTGCAACGACCATACCGTTCTCGTAATCCACGGTTTCTGCAACCGTGGCAAGGGTTCCGGTCAACGACAGGGCCAACGTGACAGATGCGATCTTGAAGCCGTTAAGAAGTGCAGATTTCATGGAACATTCTCCGTTAATGGAATTCTATCTTGGGTTTTCGACCTTTTGTCTAACATCAAGTGTGGTTTGCCGACATTAACGCATATTCAACATTCGTTGATCAGCACGAAGGTTTCGTGATGTGGCACTGCATGTTGCGTGTAGAGTTTTACAACCTTGTAATTGTTTGTGAATCCTTTCGCCCCAATTGTGACCCACATCTGCAGTTTGTGGCGTTTCGCGAAAGGGCGGAGCGAGACCGATTCGGATTTCATCCGAGTTGTTTTGCCTTTTCACCAACTATAAAAGGAAACATGCCTTGAGCAATTTCGTTAATCGCGAAATGCGCCGATTCGTGCGCAAATCTTTGCACCTGACCGTCGCTGCCGTAGTATTGGCTGCGGGAACATTATCGACAAACCAAGCAGAGGCTGGCCCATACTCCATCGCGAGGAAATATGTTGGGCTTCACGAAAAAACCCATACAAGACAATTGGCTGGTACCTTGGGTGTGAACCCCCGGCGCACGCCTTGGTGCGGCGCATTTGTTGGTGCCGTTATGAAGCGGGCCGGCAAGAAACCGCCGAGTGGCTACATGAAGGCGGCCAGTTGGTCGCGGGTCGGCAAAGCAGTTCCGCTGAAAAATGCAAAAAAGGGCGATGTGGTTGTTGTGCGGACAAAATATGGCCACCATGTCGGACTGTTTGCCGGGCAGAAGGGTGGCCGTGTGTTGTTGTTGGGAGGAAACCAGTCCAACAGGGTGCAGGTCTCAGGTTACAAGTACCGCAGTATCAAGTCGATTCGACGTATGTAAGTACAGTTGTGGATATAGGCCTGCGTCAAACCTGATTGTATTGTAATCAGGCGAAAGCTGTCGTTCAATTTGGCAATGGTCAGGAAGAAATTCGAATCGTTGCGGGTTGTAACAATCTGGTTCATATGTGTTCTGGGTTTAAGCCAGCCATTGATGGCTGGCAGCGAACCGCCTGCAGCAATATCTGCGCTTCTTACGACCCTTAAGTTCACCCAATGGGAGCCTGTTCAGCGCGGGCTTTCAACGCGTAGAGTTGTGACGCCTGCGGGTATGGTTTTTACCGCTTTCAGGATTTCGCCGGGCGAGTTTGAGTTTTCTGTTGTTGTTACGGAAAACCCTTCCGGTTCGACCGCTCAGGCGGTAGGTCAGTCAAATGGAGCGCTGCTGGTTACCAATGGTGGTTTTTTTGCCATGTCGGGTAGCAGTTCCCTATATCCTGTAGGGTATTTGCGAATTGCAGGTTCGGTTCGCTCCAAGGCGTGGGAATCCGATGGCGGTTTTGTCAATTTTCTGCCTGAAGGGCCAGCACTGACGCCCAGCCATTCAGGGGTTCCGGCCAATGAATTCGACGTGGTGCAAAGCCGTCCGATGCTGATCGAACCGGGCGGAAACTGGGCCATGAACGAGAACAGTTTCGAAACCAAACACCGTACCATCCTGTGTCGCTTGAAGAGTGGCGATATCATTGTGGCAACATTTACCCGCATTGGCCTTTCGCTGTATGAAGCCGGATGGCTTTTCAGGAGCAGGGAGCAGGGCGGGTTTTTTGGCTGCGATTCCGCTGTTGCCCTGGATGGTGGCCGGTCTACCCAGTTATGGTATTCGCAAGACCAGGATTATTCGCAATCCGGTCTGACACCGGTTCAGAATTTTCTGGTGATTTCGGAACGTCGGGAGGACTGATGCAGTGGCGATACTACGTGCGTTCCTGCAACGGCGATTTGCCATACATTTCGCGGTAACATTTGGAAAAATGTGAGGCGGAAACAAAGCCACAGGCAATCGCGACGTCGACAACGGGCATGGTGGATTGAACCAGCAAGTGGCGCGCCCGGTCCAGACGAATTTCGAGATAATACCGCGCAGGTGAACGGCCCATATGCTGCTGAAACAAGCGCTCGATTTGCCGTCTGGAAAGGCCTACGAAATCTGCGATTTCGACCAGTTGCAACGGTTCTGCGATGTTGGCTTCCATGTATTCGATGATCGACAGAACTTTTGAGTTCTGCACGCCAAGACGCGCACGCAATGGCAGGCGCTGACGGTCATTGGGGCTGCGTACACGATCTGTAAGCGCCTGTTCACATACGCTGTTTACATGCTCTTCGCCCAGATCCCCTTCGATCATGTGAAGCATCATGTCGAGTGCAGCGGTTCCGCCAGCACATGTCCAGGTCGTGCCATCCATCTCGTAAAGGTCGGCATAGACATCGACATCGGGAAATTTTTCGGAAAAGCCAGGAAGGTTTTCCCAATGAATTGCACAACGCTTGCCCTTGAGCAGTCCGGCTGCGGCAAGCAAATGCGCGGCGGTACAAATGCCGCCGACAACGACACCACTGTTCCTGTTCTCGCGGATATAGGCAAACAGTGATTTGTGTTCTGCCTGTTCGACGTTGATTCCCGAACAGATAAACATGTTGTGGGGGCGTCGGGACGTGGCAAGATTGCTGCGCTCGTCTGCCAGGCTTGTAACAACTGCAACATCAATGCCATTGGACGCGCGTACCGCGCTGCCATCGTAAGATGACAGGCGCCAAGAATAGTAATTTGTGCCAAGAATCCGGTTTGCCATGCGCAATGGTTCAATGGCTGTTGCAAACGCCAGCATGGAGAAGTCGGGAACCAGATAGAATACAATACAACGACCGTTTTCCAAGCCCGCTGCCACACTTGTTTGAGACTGTAGGTTCATTTCCAAACCGATCTCGTAGTTGTCAGATCGCGACAGTGACATATCGCGTCGCAAATGCAACATGAAATTGTCGTCCTGCTTGTGAAAAATTTCAGGAAAATTTCAACATTAATGCCCGAACTAGATTAACGTTGCAATTTCTCCAATTTTTTCAACAATGTAATCCCAGTCATCTTCTGGTTTCAGATCGGAAGCCTGATCGGTGCCATACTCAGTGTTTCGGACAATGAAAGCAGTTTGCAGGCCGCAAGTGCGGGCTGCCCGCAAATCATCATTGTGTGCTGCAACCATAACGACCTGTTCGGGAACGAGTCCAAGCGCACTGACCGAGCGCAGGTAAGTTTCGGGATGTGGTTTGTAGTTCTGCGCGATTTCAGCACCCAAAATGCAATCCCATGGCAAGCCGCCATATCTTGCGATACGGGTCATCAGTGCGATCGAACCGTTGGAGCAAGGTGCGATGATCGCCTTCTGCCTGATTGCTTGCAATCCGCTCACTGCATCGGGCCAGGGAGGCAAATGCTCCCATGCCCGGTTCAATTCTGCACGCTCCTGCTCATCGAAATGATTGATCAGGGAAGTTTGTTGCAAAACGGTTTCAAGATTCTCCAGGTGCAATCGGTCCAATGGCACATAACCGCGGTTTCCCGCACGGATTTTTTCCATTGAGGGTTGGTATTCGCCGCGCCACAAATCGGCGAAGTGGTAGGGATCAAATGCTATTTGTTTTGCATCAAAAATCGGCTTTGCGTAATTGGCAACACCTGTGCGCCAATCGACAACCGTCCCGAACACATCAAAAAGAAAAGCGGCTGGCCGGGTCATTTGGTTTCTTTCATTGGCACAACGAAATCAACAATCTGTGTGCGAGCCCGCTTGGCTTCGGGCATGTTCAACAGAGGCCAGACATGGAACATCTCATCTTCGACAATCATCTCAACATTGGCACCTGCATCTTTGGCTTTTACAGCAAATACCGTTGTGTCGGGGTAAAGAATGTCCCGTTTACCGATCAGGATTTGCATGGGTGGCAGCTTGGAAAGGTTGCCTGTCACGGGGCTGAAGCGCCATTCGTTCAGGTCACCGTCTTGCGCGTACAAGGAAGTGGCGAGCCGCACACCTGGAACGTCAAGCCAAGGGTCGGTGGAAGCGATTTTGAAAATCTCTGGGTTTTGGATGCGCAGATCTGTAGGGGGTGAAATGAGCACAAGCGCATCGGGTGTCGCGTGCTTTTTTTCCGTCGCCATCATTGTCATCACCAACGCCAGATTTGCGCCTGCCGAATCCCCCATCAATACCAGCGGCATTTCTCTTTTCGGTGTCAGAAGCGGTTCGCAATACGCCCAGCACTTTTGGTGGACCTCGTCGGCGGGGTGTTCCGGTGCCAGCGGATAGATGGCGACATGGAACCTGGCGTTCATCTGTTGTGCCATCTCGGCAACAAAATTGTAGTGATGGGAAGTGATTTCGAATAAAAATGCGCCACCATGCAGATAGACGATGTCAAATGTCGGCTTCTTGTTCTTGGGCTGAATTGTAAACCCGGGTATGCCGCCAACGGTTGTTTCCGTGATGTCGAATGATGAGTAAAGCGATGCTGGTGGTCTGAAACCGGGCGACTTTCTCGCCTTTTCCAATCGTTTCCTGAGGCCGTGTTCGGTGGCGAAAGACTTCTTTCGCGTTGCCCGAAGTACAATTCGGTAAAGGCGGCTTTTGATGCTTGTCATGCTGAAAATCCTGCCTGCTGAAAATGGTCACGCAAATGTTCTGCTACGGCGTTGATCTCGGGACTGCGTTCGTCGCAGATTTTCAAACCCAGTCCATATTCAGGCAATTCCGGCAAGTGTCGCAGGTTTGGCACCGGCTTGATGTTTTCATAAACTTGAGAGACGGGAAGCGGCCCCACCGCCAGGTCAGCCTCGATTGCAGATTTTCGCGCGGTCAGGTTCTCGCATTCGAGAATTATTGAGTATTCGATGCCTTCGTCTTCAAGTATTTTGATGATCGGTTCGTGCCATCCCCATCCGCGATCCCAAAGGGTTACGGGCAGGGGAGTGATCAGGGGCGCTGTTCCATTTTCCGCCATCGCCCATATCCTGGGTTCGCGGGTCAGTCTTTCGCATTCACTGACACCGGGGATGCTGACTGCATAGGTAATGATCGACAGGTCGAGTTTGCCATGATCCACCTGCTTGAGCAGCGAAGGGGTATGATCGACGTGAATGCCCAGGGTTACATTGGGATACTCACTGATGAATGTGCGAAGAATTCGCATGGGGAACCGGTCCACCACATCATCGGGAACACCGAGGCGTACCGCCCCTGTCAGCGGAGCCTTGTCGAATTCGGATTTGATCTCATTTTCCAGAGACTGCATTCGGCGGGCATAGGGCAGCAGGCGTTCACCGTTCTTTGTAAGTTTTGTGGAGCGCGCGTCCCGTATGAATAGCGGGCTTCCGATCTCTTCTTCCAGTTTCCTGATGTGAACGGAGACAGCCGCCGGGCTGCGAGCGACAAGGTCCGAAGCTGCAAGAAAATTGCCTTGTTCAACGATGGCGACGAATGATTTCAGCCAAACCGGGTCAATGTTCATGATTTAATAAAACAAGATTGAATGTTTAGTTTGTTTCGTTTGATTAAATCACTATTTCTCGCCAAGTTCAAGCCTACCGTGTTGATGACTTGAAAGGACAGGACGATGAACAAGAAAGTATTGCACAGATCATCCGCCATCTGGTTGGAAGAGAGCGTTAGAACGCTGGTTGCAAGGATTGCCGAACTTCTGGCTGCCAACGCCGAATTGTATGCAGAAGAACGGAGCCGGGCCGAGCTGGCCGAACTTCTCGATAGTCCGGATTGGGAATTGCGGGACATGGGAATTACCCGTTCTGATATCCACAAGGCAATCAACCTGCCGTTGGATGCGAACGCAGGGCAGTATCTTGAAACGGTACGCAGGGCTGGCAGACTAGTTGCTGTTTCGGCTTCTTGAACGCCTGCCGGAACGGCGACTGCGGGCTCCCGCATTGTCTGTTTCGACGGTTTTGGGGGCTGGCAAGCTGACTTGCTTGGCCAGTTCCGGGAAGGGATCCACCTTGTTCGGCAATGCCATCGCGTTGACAAACAGGGATTGGAAATCTGTTTCAAGCGCGGTCTCTACCTTCTCTATCCTGGTAACGGTTTCTTCAATTTCGCGGCGATAGTCGCGGTTTAGCAGAGCCATCTTGGCTCCATATCCGGCTGCATTGCCAACTGCCTTGACTTTGTCCAGGTCGCAATCGGGAATAAGGCCAAGCACCATCGCATATTTGGGATCGATGAAGGTCCCGAATGCTCCGGCAAAAGAGATGGAATCGACTTTTTCGATACCCTTCTTTTTCATCAGCAGTTTGATACCTGCATAAAGAGCGGCCTTGGCCAGCTGGATTGCACGAACATCGTTTTGGGTAATCGACAAGGTTTGTTCTCCACGCCAGAGGACATAGGAGTAAGTGCGACCGTCCTGGACAACCCGGCCGGATTTGGCTGCCAATGCTCCATCCACCACCCCGTCTTGGGTAATGACGCCGGAAAGGTACATTTCGGCTACGACTTCTATGATCGCCGACCCGCATACGCCGGTTATGCCAGTCTTTTCTGCCGCTTCGGCAAAACCGTCTTCGTCAGACCACAGATCAACGCCGATAATCTTGATACGCGGTTCAAGGGTGTTCGGGTCGATACGAACACGTTCAATGGCTCCGGGAGCAGCGCGTTGACCGCAAGAAATTTCAGCCCCCTCGAAAGCAGGCCCGGTGGGCGAGGAAGCAGCGAGCGTTTGTTGGTCGTTTCCGAGCACAATTTCTGCATTGGTGCCTACATCGACCACCAGCATTTCCCTGTCCTGCCTGTGCGGTCCTTCGCATAATGTGACAGCGGCGGCATCGGCTCCAACGTGACCTGCTATGCAGGGCAGCATGTAAACACGGGCACCCTTGTTGACTGTAAGGTCCAAATCGCTGGCCCAGGTATGGACCGCGCCCGAAACCGCCAAGGCAAAGGGAGCGCCGCCCAGTTCCGTGGGGTCAACGCCCAAGAACAGGTGGTGCATGATTGGGTTGCCCACAAACACCAAATCCAGAATGTCCTGGGGTTCAACAAGTGCTTCAGTGCAGACCGTTTCGATCAGATTGTTCAATGAATTGCGAACGGCGATGGTCATCGCTTCACGGCCATCGGGGTTCATCATAACGTAGGAAACCCGGCTCATCAGGTCTTCGCCAAACCGGATTTGCGGGTTGGGAGTTCCTGAAGTCGCAATGGTCTCTCCAGACAGCAACGAAACCAAATTCATGGCGATGGTAGTTGAACCGATATCGCAGGCAATGCCATAAGCCTGGTTTTTCAAGCCGGGATAAAGAGCGATAAGCGACGGACGAGCGCTTTCCATGTCTTTATGAATTACCGCGGTGACTTTCCATTCTCCGGCGCGCAGAATTTTCTGGACATCGCCGAGCAAATGGCTGTCGACCATCAGGTTTTCCCAACCCCAATCGTCGTGCAGGGCTTTGTTCAAACGGTCAAGGTCTCCCAATGGCTTGTGCATATCGGGTTCTTCGACCTCCACATAGCAAAGCTGGATAGCAGGATTGCGGGCAATAACCCGGCCGTCATCAGCCTTGCGTATTACAGCTGCATTGGCTTGACCTTCTTGGGGAATGTCCACAACCAGATCGCCCTCGATGGTCGCAGAACAGGAAAGCCGGCGACCTTCCTTCAGGCCGCGTTTTTCGTCATACCGTGTTTCCTTGGCACTGAGCGGTGAAATGTTTTCTGACTTTGACGATATGCCATGTTTTGCAAATTCACCGGTCTGAATATCGATCTGGCAGCGGCCGCATATTCCGCGCCCGCCGCACACCGATTCGACATATACGCCCAATTCGCGTGCTGCATCGATTACAAGCTTGCCTTTTGGGAATCTGCCGCGTTTGCCCGACGGCATGAACAAAATGAGGTGATCGTTTGTCGTCATGAACCGTTCCCCCCAACTTGTTCAATTAGTTTGGCCGCGATCATTGTACCTTCTTCCCGGCGAATCGCCTCGCCCAGTTTTCCCGCAGCGTTTGCATAATCGGGTGAGCGTAGTGCCTCAAGAGCACGGGAAAAGTTTTCAACGGTCAGCTTTTTGTGAGAAACCGGTTCGGGACCCGCACCGAGCGAGTGAACGACATTCGCCCAAAAAGGTTGGTCTCCGAAAACCGGGCATACAAATGTTGGTCGCCCCCAGCGCAAACCTTCGTGGGTGGTACCCGCGCCGCCATGATGCACAACACCAGCACATTTTGGAAACAGCCAATCGTGCGGCGCGCTGTCAAGGACGTGCACCCGTTCTGAACGTTTCATGTGGTCCAGTGCACCCCATCCCCTGGCAATCAGGGCGCGGGTGCCGGTTTTTTCCAAAGCTTCTGTGATCAGTGTTGCAAGTGCTGCTTCATCGGATGATGGCATGGAACCAAAACCGATATAGACGGGTGGTGGTCCGCTATCGAGAAAGTCGTTCAAATCGTCTGGCGCTTTCCAGTTTTCGCCAAGTTCGGCGAACCATGCCCCTGTCACATGATCTTCCTTTGCCCAATCATCGGGCTTGGGTACCAAATGCTGGCTGTGGGCAAACAGGCGCGGGACGACTTTGCCGGTGGGCGAATACCCGTTTTGAATATTGACCTTGTCTGACAATTGTATCGTCGGGTTTGCCTTGCGAAATTCCTTGATTGCCAATCGGTGTCCAAATCTCAAAAGGGGCATAAGCAATGCCCAACTGATACGGTTGAACAAGGGGCCGTTGAAAGGCAAATTCAACAGCGGGCTGGGAAACGCCTTGGTAGCGGCAAATGCAGGTTGCAGGAATGCGGGAACTGCTGTTGTGCCGATCGCCCTTGCAGCATGATGCACCATAAACCCCTTTGGGCTGTAGATTGCAATGTCGGGCTTTAGGTCGGTCATGATTTGCCAGATTTCTTCATTCAACTGGCGCGTCATGAATTTCGATGCCTGATAGGCCCGCCATTTGCCGCGCAAAGAATGCATTGCATTCTGCACCTCCGGCATGTCGATCATGGCCTGAATATCAATCGAAAGGGGAGCCGACGAAACTCCGCTTTTTTCGACCAGGTCTTCAAACCCCGTTCCTGTCGAAAGTGTTACGTCATGGCCGCGCGCTTTCAAAGTTTTTGCCAGTGCCACAAAAGGCTGCACGTCGCCGCGCGATCCGACCGTGACGAGAAGAACGCTTGTCACTGCGCCCACCCTTGTTTGTGGCCGAGTTTCACGTCTAGGCAGCTCCCCGCCTTGCAGCGCGCCCACCCCGGCGACCGCCAGCAGGGCGACCGCTTCCCGCCGTCGGTGCGGCAGATGATGATGCAGGGGTATGATCCCGGTAAGTCATGATCCAGTTTGCGCAGTCGGTGTCGGTTCCGTTAAGCACGTTGGCACCATGGACTGCCTCCATCTCGGCCGGGCGACAGGGGTTCATGATAGCCGACGTCATTCCGGAGGCGATGACCATGGGAATAAATGCTGCGTTAATGCCGTGGCGATGGGGCAGACCAAAGGAAATATTGGACAGTCCACAGGTGGTATTTACACCAAGCTCGTCGCGCAGGCGGCGGACCAGCTTGAAGACCTGTTGTCCGGCGGTGCCCATGGCGCCAATTGGCATGACAAGCGGGTCAACCACGATGTCGTGGGCAGGAATGCCGTAATCTGCTGCATGTTCGACAATTTTCTTGGCAACCGCAAAACGTACATCGGGGTCTTCGGAGATGCCGGTTTCATCGTTGGAGATGGCAACAACCGGCACATCATATTTCTTGACCAGCGGCAAAATGGCTTCAAGTTTTTCGGTTTCACCGGTTACCGAATTGACCAGAGGCCGACCTTTGGCAACCTTCAAACCGGCTTCGATGGCTGATGTGACCGACGAATCGATGGATAGGGGTGTATCGGTCAATTCCTGAACAATTTCAATGGTTTTGACCATCAATGGCGGCTCGGTTTCATTTGGATTGACCGCAGTTACACCGGCGTTAACATCCAGGATTGCGGCACCTGCGGCCACCTGTTCGAGAGCATCTTTCTTAACGGTCTCGAAGTTTCCGTCCTGCATTTCAGCGGCAAGTTTCTTGCGTCCGGTCGGGTTGATCCTTTCACCGATCACGCAGAAGGGCTTGTCAAAACCGATGACGACTTCCTTGGATTGTGAGGCAACGAGTGTGTGGGTCATTTGCTTTCCTCTTAACGGTTCGGTTTGCGCAATTGTTACTTTACTTGCCGAATGAAGCGATGATGCATTTCCATCGCAAAATACCGGTTACTGTGGCGACACGCGATGATAATTTTACGACCTGCCGAAAATTATCAAAGGCAATACGCGTATCGCCCGATTAATACAAGATATAAAAATATCTTTATATGATTATTTACAAGATTGAATGGGTATGTTATCCATACCGAAATTGTCAAACATGGATCTTCAAATGACCGGTGTCAGCTTCGAATACTTTCCACCCAGAACAAATGATGGCGCAGACTTGCTGCTGCAAACGGTTGACGAATTGGCGCAGTTCCAACCCTCATTCCAGAGCGTGACGTATGGGGCCGGTGGGTCAAACCGTGACGGGACCATGCAAACCGTGTTGAACATTGCCCGAACGCAGTCATCGGCGGTGGCAAGCCATTTGACATTTACCGGGTCTGATCCGGCAGAGATCGAGGATTTTGCTAACAGGCTTTGGGAAAAAGGAATCAAGTCGCTGGTAGCGCTCAGAGGCGATGACCGGAGTGAGGGCGGACAGAACGGATACGAGACAACGGCGGAATTCGTTGAAGCGCTTCGCGGGATCCACCCGTTTGAAATCGCGGTATCGTGTTACCCTGAAACCCATCCAAAGGCTCAGTCGCGGGAAGATGATATCAAGGTATTGCGCGACAAACAAAATGCCGGGGCGACACTCGCGATCTCTCAGTTTTTTTTCGACAATTCGGTGTTTTACGACTTTGTTCGTGAGGTGAGGACTGCCGGGATTACACTTCCAATCGTTCCGGGAATATTGCCGATCTATAACTTTGAACGCGTGAAAACCATGGCCGAACAGTGTGGATCAACCATCCCGGACTTTGTGAAACAGGCGTTTGAAGACAGCAAGGTTACCGGTAGCACGCCACGAGAAGTGGCGGCTGAACTGCTGAAGGCGCAAGTCTACGATCTGGCGCTTGCAGGGTTTGAGGAAATCCACATCTATACGCTCAACAAGACTGATTTGGCGAGCGTTGCCGCAAAGAGCTTCCTGGACGCCCGAGACGAGAAAAAGAACAGCGAGACCCGGAATGTTGCGTGAACAACGGACGCGGATCGCAGGCCTCTAATCGTAACTGACCACTTCGTACTCAATGCCGTCTTCGTCATCGAAATAGAACCGCTTGCCGGGTTCGTAGTCCGCATGGGACCGGGGTTCAAAGCCTGCTGCAACTACACGCCTTTCCGCTTCCTGCAAATCATCGACAACCACTCCCACATGGTTCAAACCCCCAATGGTTTCATAGGTGGTTTCAGCCGAGCGCCTGGACGTCTTTCCGGCATAGATTGCAAGATAATTATCCTTTGATCCCACGTGATACGTCACGCCGTTGTCCTTGGCTGCGCCGCTCCATCTGATGGTCCATCCAAACAAGCTGCAAAGGGTGCGGGCGGTTTTTGCCGGATTGCTGACGGTTATGTTTACGTGTTCAAGTGTTGTCGTGGCCATGATTTTTCCTTTCGGTATCAGTTTGGGTTTGTCTGCCGGGGTTCAGGTGTCCATGCAGGCAGTGTTGGCTTTGCAAGTTCCCGGTTGTGGTTTGTGCGGTGACTGACATTCCACGCCCGGTCGTCGTGTAAATCCTGGCGCATTGCCTGGACGCGTTGCATCCGCATTTTTGTTCAGGTTCAAAGCAAGCATGACATCCCCTCTTTGCGTGATTGACGGTTGATGAATGTCAATGTAAAAGCTTAACCTAACTTTAGGTCAAGAAATTTTTTGAATCGTGAATCGTGGCCCGTGACATAAACATTTCAATCGGACAACTCTCTGAAAGAACAGGGCTTTCTGTGTCAGCCATCCGCTATTATGAAACGCAGGGCCTGTTGTTCTCCGAGAGAAGTGCCGGCGGACAGAGGCGTTTTCTGAAGTCGGATATACGCCGTTTGTCGTTTGTGCTGATTGCCCAGCAGGTTGGCTTCACCATCAGTCAAATTCGCGCGCAGCTTGATTCACTCCCCGAAGGGCGTACGCCAACCAAGAGGGATTGGAGCCGGATGAGCAAGGGTTTCCGCTCGGCGCTGGACGAAAAAATCGACTCTTTACAGCAGATGCGTGAACAACTGGACGGGTGTATTGGTTGCGGTTGCCTGTCGCTTGCCAAATGCAAGCTCTACAATCCCGATGACCAGGCTTACAAAAAAGGGGCAGGGCCGCGCTATCTGATGGGTGACCGACCGGATTGATCGTATACTGGTCACCATTGTATCGCAGTTTTTTACCAACTACCGCGTGCTTTCAGCCATTCTGCCGATTTTTTTACTCCGCCAAACGGGAAGACGTGGATTTGTGCGACGGGGGAGGCTTCCGATTGAAGAGCGAATGCTTCAATCGGGTTAACGATCTCGTCAGGATCAAAGCCGGATGCCATGGTCAGCACAGCCCCCATTCGTTTTTTTAGGAACGAGATTGAGTTGCCAACGCCACACATGGCGGCAAATTTCACCAAAGTAGTGAGTTTCGCGGGGCCTGCAACGCCCAGATGCACGGGCAATGAAACGTCGAAGGCTGACAAACCCTGCGCCCAGGAAGTGAATTTTTCGGCATCAAACCCAAACTGTGTCACGATGCGAAGTTCTATGTCACTGCGGTCATTGAAAGCCTGTTTGAGTTGCAATGCCTCGATTGCTACTTCCTCGTTGAAATCGGGAGAACCTTCGGGGTGTCCGGCGATACCCATATGGGTGATGCCGTATTTGTCGAAAAAACCGGTCTCCAACACCTTCATGGTACAGTC
This sequence comes from Rhizobiaceae bacterium, assembly GCA_965230715.1. Lineage (GTDB taxonomy): Bacteria > Pseudomonadota > Alphaproteobacteria > Rhizobiales > Rhizobiaceae > JAALLB01. Next base: position 1,446,667 of record CBDDLK010000001.1, read on the forward strand.
GAATTCACCTGCTTCCTTTTCTAGGCCACCTCCGATTACAAGCACATCGGTTACGCCTGCCTCGCCAGTCATCATTTTGATGCGCTCTTCAAGGGCAGTTGTCGTTGTCAATCGCCTTGATGCGAAATGGGGAACAGGGGTGTAGCCAAGGTCACGAACCCGTGCCGCACCTTTTGTCAGGGTTGCCGCCGTGTCGGTTCCCACATCGGTAATGTAGACCCGTGTGCCAGCAGGAAACAGGCCGGGAAGATCTTCATTTTCCACTGCCTGCTTTGGTGAAATCTCGATTGATGCCGCGATCTTGCTCATTCGCCGTGTTCCTTGCCGCCAGACTTCACCAATGCCATTAACCGGTCTTTGTCGTACTCGGCTTCCAGTTTTTGTGCTGCTGTGTCGGCCTCCACCTCAAGTTCGTCGCCAACTTCAACCGGCGAGGACTTGCGCCACTCCTCCAGATAATCGTCAGTTTCTGCTGCGCCGGTACGCATCGCGCACATGTCAATGGCTTCGGTAAAGCGTAACGAAAGCTCGCGCTTTGCAACGTTTCTGCGTCCGGATTTTACAATCACCTGGGCGGGGATGTCCCGCCAATATACGATCTGAAGCTGGGCCAAGTTTGTCACTCCTGAATAGGCGCACATAAGGTCATGAGTCTTGTGGTTTGGTGTGTTCGCGCGCGACGCGGGATTGATCGAAAACGTCGGCAATTATGGTTAACCATAACTTAATTGTATCGTCAGTGAAGCTACCATATTCAGCCGGATTGTTGTAATTTGCCATTGGGGTGAAACCTTGGCAGCAGGTGAAAGCGGGGTCATGGAGCAAAATCGTTCATGCAATCGGGCAAGTCGTGACGGTTACAACCGTTGGGCAACGGGATGCCGCGTTCTTTTGCTGTTAACCTTGGCATTTATCGCTGCTTGCACCTCGCGGCCCGATGAATCGGAAGCCATCCGCGCTGTGATCCCGCAAGATGCGGTCGATCCGCAAACAGTTTCTCTGGATCTGTTCAACCTTCGACCAGCAGGAGACGACAGGCGCCATACGGTTCTTGCGCTCTCTTCCGGTGGTGCGGATGGTGCGTTTGGGGCGGGAGTGCTGGCTGGTTGGACTGCCAATGGAACGCGTCCGGAATTTGATGTCGTGACGGGGGTTTCCACTGGTGCATTGCTTGCGGTTTATGCATTTTTGGGTCCGCAGTACGACAGCCTGGTCAAAGAGCTTTATACAACCATAACCAATGAAAAGATTTTCAAGCGCCGTGGTCTTGAAGCGCTCAGCAGCGACAGCCTTTACGACAACCGTCCGTTCAAGGAACAGATTGAAACGCATGTAACCAACCAGTTGCTTGCAAAAATTGCTGCCGAGCATAACAAGGGAAGGCGCTTGTACATTGCCACAACCAATCTTGATGCCGGTGAAGTGGTGATCTGGGACATGGGCAAAATTGCCCTTGGCGGCAGAAGCAATCCGTTGCAACACTTCCAGAAGGTGCTACGTGCATCGGCGACCGTTCCCGGTTACTTCAAGCCGGTCTACATCAAGCCCACGCGCGGAGTTCAGCTGCGGCAGGCCCATGTCGATGGTGGTGTCAAAGAGCCGGTCCTGTTCGAAAACTACATGGCAAATCCGAGGTCGAAGGAACAGGAATTGTACATGATCATCAATGGAACGACACGGCACCAAAACGCAACGATACCGGTTGAACCCAATTTGCAGAGCATTTCGCGCAAGTCGATCACCGAGCTGATCCGTGAATTGCAACGCGAAACGATTTTCCGCGATTATGTCAATGCCCTTAACCTGGGTATGGAGTTTTATCTTACGTCGATACCGGACAAAATTCCTGTTGCCAAAAATGCCCTTGATTTTGATCCAAAGCGTATGAACATGCTGTATGAAACCGGTTACCAGGCTGGCTTGAAGGGAACAGCAAACTGGTTCAGAAGGCCTCCAACCCTGCTGAAAGCGGAAGAGCAACTGGCACAGCGTTCAGGTTCCAATTAGGCCGCAGACCCTAACTCCGGCTGAAATGGGTTTGTAGTGGAGTCTCAATGAACCCACCAAATCGAAAACTGCAAGAGTGCAGTTTTCAGTCTGCCCTGATTGGCAAATTTTGAGGCACCAAAAGCCGATGTCGCTCGGCAGTTTGAGACCCACTCAAACCAGGAACACGTCAATAAACAAAATGGCCTAATTGTTTTCGGGTTCAGTCGGAACATTGACTTGCAATGCGTCTTTCAAATCACCGTAACCGGTATAGCGGTATTCATATTCAAGACCCAGATACGCGGCGGCCTCGCGGGCGAGTGCCTCAAGCTCCGGGTTTTCAGTTTGCGCGAGATATAGTGCTCGTTCGTAATGGGCGAAATACATCTCCAGCAATTCCGGGTGCCGATCAAGGCCGAGCGGTTTAATCATGAATGTGTCGAAATGCCGGGCAAGAAAATCAGTGATAAAAAACGTTGTAAGGTGGTCGTCCTGGTGTTCATCGAAGACTGCATTGCCCATGTAAAAGGAAAAACAGTGGGGCCCGGCAATTCGTTCGACACCATGTTTTTCACACACCTTGTCCAGCAGTCCACCCGTTCCACAATCAGCGTAGCCCACAAAAATGTGCTCAAAACCTTCGGCCTTGGCCTCGCTGATGGCAATATCCATCGCAGGGGCAATCTTTTCAGGGTGGTGATGGAAAGAGGCGGGCAGGCACTTCAAGTCAACATGTTCGAAACCCAGCAGCTGATTAACGTCGAGGATCTCGCGTGCAATCATACCGCAGGCAATAACCCTTACGGGTTTGGGATCGCCTGCGGGTATCTTGTCACGATTCAACATTCGCAAATGTCACTTACAAAGCGGCAAATTGCAAACGAAACCGGTCAGGCACCTGCCATCTGGTTGTGTTTGCGCGCCATGAACTCTTTGGCGGTTTCCACCGCAACTGCAGCATCACGACAGTAGGCATCTGCTCCGATGGCATTGCCAAAATCCTCGTTGAGAGGAGCGCCTCCTACCAGGATGGTGTAGTCGTCGCGGATGCCTTTTTCCACCATCGTGTCAATGACAACCTTCATGTATGGCATGGTGGTGGTCAGCAGTGCCGACATGCCAAGAATATCAGGTTTGTGTTCGTCAAGCGCCGCCAAATAACCATCTACGTCGGTGTTGATGCCGAGGTCGTGAACATCAAAGCCTGCGCCTTCCATCATCATGCCGACCAGGTTTTTGCCAATGTCGTGAATATCGCCCTTAACCGTGCCAATGACCAAAGAACCAAGCTTGGGAGCGCCGGTTTCTGCCAGCAGCGGACGCAAGATGCCCATGCCTTCTTTCATGGCATTTGCGGCAAGCAGCACCTCGGGGACAAAAAGAATCCCGTCACGGAAATCAATGCCTACAATGCGCATTCCCTCCACGAGTGCCTTGGTCAACACATCATAGGGGGTCCAGCCGCGCTCAAGCAGGATGTTGGTGCCTTCAACCACTTCTTCTTTCAGACCATCATAGAGATCGTCATGCATCTGCGCTACAAGTTCTTCGTCATCAAGTTCCGAAAGGATGATTTCGTCGTCTTGTTCACTCATGGCGGCAGCCCTCCTGGAATAGCCGAATTTGAACTTCGCCCATATTGCTCAACATTTTGAAATTGTCACACATTTTTTGCGACCGAAAGAATCAAGAATGCGACGCAATTAACCCGTTGTGTCAAAATTGCGTCAGCGGGAGACGCTTTGCGAAGGTCAGACCGGCTAACGTGAACTGATAAAGTATGATAATCTTCAATCGCATAGGATACTGATTGTGAGCGAAATTGATAACCCAACTGGAACCGATATGCCTGCCGGGCGCGGGTCACGTTCGCGCACGCGGGGCGGGGCTTCGGCACGCCGTAGAAACAGAACCGGTCCGAAGCTTGAATCGTTACCCTATATTCACCGGCATCTGGAGCCAACAGACATTCTGAGTCTGGAGGCCGTTGAAATTATCGAGAACAATTCCGACGTGCTTATGGAAGAGGTCGGTGTTACGTTTTCCGACGATGAAGAGGCTCTCGCCATGTGGAAAGAGGCCGGTGCCGATGTCAAAGGTGACCGGGTTCATCTTCCCAAAGGGTTGTGCCGTGAATTGATGAAGACGGCACCTTCGACGTTTGTCCAACATGCACGAAACCCCGAGAAAAATGTCGAAATTGGCGGCAAGAACACGGTATTTGCTCCGGTATACGGCCCTCCGTTTGTTCGTGATCTGGAAGGAGAGCGCCGCTATGCAACGATTGAAGATTTCCAAAACTTCGTGAAGCTGGCCTATATGGCACCTGCGATGCACCATTCCGGCGGTACGGTTTGTGAACCCTGCGATATTGCTGTCAACAAGCGCCATCTGGACATGGTGTATTCTCACATCAAATACTCTGACAAGCCGTTTATGGGGTCCGTCACCGCACCGGAAAGGGCGGAAGATACCGTAAAGATGGCAGAAATACTGTTCGGAGAAGAATTTGTCGATCAGAACTGCGTGTTGATAAGCCTTATTAACTGCAACTCGCCCATGACCATTGACGGAACGATGCTCGGAGCGCTGAAAACCTATGCGAGGGCCAATCAGGCATCTATTGTGTCACCGTTTATTGTTGGGGGTGCGATGTCTCCGGTTACCGTTGCCGGAACGCTGGCACAAGTGTTGTGTGAGGCGACTGCGGGGATTGCGTTCTCCCAGCTTTGCCGTCCGGGATCGCCGGTTGTATTCGGCACCTTTGCGACTTCGATTTCAATGCAGTCCGGAGCGCCTGCGTTCGGCACACCCGAACCGGGACAAGTAATCCTGGGGGCAGCCCAGTTTGCCCGCCGTTACAAGCTGCCGTTCCGTTCCGGCGGTTCGTTGACCGGCTCCAAACTGCCCGATGCACAAGCGGCGTTTGACAGTGCGAACACGCTATGGCCTGCCATGTTGGGGGGGGTCAACTTTATGCTGCATTCTGCCGGTTGGCTGGAAGGCGGGCTTGTTTCGTCTTTTGAAAAGTTCATCATGGATTGCGACCAACTTGCTGCCGCGCAAAAGGCCGCTGCACCGATTGATGTCAGCGAGAACGGCCAGGCGATGGATGCGATCCGCGAGGTGGGGCCGGGCAACCATTTTCTGGGCTGTGCCCACACCCAGGCAAATTTTGAAACGGCTTTCTACACCTCCAATGTTTCCGACAACAACTCGTTTGAACAGTGGGAAGCGGAAGGCGGACTGGCGCATGATGCAAGAGCCAACAAAGTCGCCCGGGACTGGCTGGCGGCCTATGAGATGCCTGCATTGGACATTGCCAAGGACGAAGCGCTGCGCGACTTTATCACGACCAAGAAAGATTCCATGCCTGACGCTTTCACCTGAAAGCGGGAGGGAGCCCGGGAGGTACAAACCCGGGCACGTGTTGCCAACACGATTGTGCGCAATGTCTGGCGCATGAATGCAGATGGCCGTGTCGAGGATTGACATCTCAGCGCTTGCCGAGGGTGTTGATCAACTGGGCATGGCGATATTCGGGAGCGTGCTGATAAACCGTGGGCTTTGTCCAGACGGCAGGGAAAATTTCGTCGGAAGACAGGCGTTGGTGATTGGCAATCGGGGTGGGGCCATGTGGAAGCCGTTTTCCGCTTCGGCAGAATATGCCGACGGCAAACCCGATGCCATGGATCGCTGGACCCGCCGCGTGATGGAGCGGTTGGCGAACAGGTCACAGACACATACCATTTTTCCGTTCGACCGACCCTATTGGCCCTTCCAGCGAATGCTCGCTGCCGCGACCGGCATGAAGCAGTCGCCACTTGGCCCGTATATTCATTCCAGATACGGATTGTCTGTGGCCTTGCGAGGTGCATTTGTGCTTCCTGAGGGGCAAACAGCAGAGCTGCAGTCGATCCATACGCTTGACGCGAACGCTTTCCACCCATGCGAAAGTTGTGAAACCAAACCCTGTTTGCAGGCTTGTCCGGTCAACGCATTTGATCAGGGGTTGGACGTGTCAGTTTGCTTTCCGCACCTTGATTCCGGAACCGAGCCGGATTGTATGAACCATGGATGCGCTGCAAGAAATGCCTGCCCGGTGGGCAGGCATTTTGCATATGAATATGCACAAATCCGCTTTCATATGGCCGCCTATCGCGGCGATTAGTGTTTGCAGCTTATTTCAGACCGAAACAGTTGGCGTAGAATGTTGTGGTTGCCGGCCAGTCAGAAAACAAGCCGACAATTCCCACGTCCTTGTGCAATACGTGCATGAGCTCGAACACATCGCCATCATTGTTGGTTACGTCGGTCGTGGTCTGGTAATACCAGCCACCGCCCGATTTCAGCAATCCTGACCGTTCGGCAGTCCAGGTTATGATGTTCAGCCCTGCGGCCTTGGCCTCTTTTGCGTAGAGCGAGGGAACAATCTTGCCTTCTTCAACCGCGACCAACACCCACATGGGTGGCGCGATGTAGTTGACACCCATGTCTTTCAGTTCCTTCATGGAGTGCGCCCAGGTAGAACTGTCTGCAGGTGACCAGCCATCAATGTCGTAACTGTCGTCCAGATAAACAGCCTGTTTTCCAAACTCCGGCTCGTTCTTGATCCAGTACAATACATCTTCAAGGTTGAACGATTGGGCGAAAACATCGGATGCAGGAATGCCGGCTTCCTTGTATTCGTCGATCATCGCCTGAGCATACATCTGTTGGGTGTAGCCGTCGAATGGCATCTCAACGGAAGGTGTTTTCAGCTCAGGCGTGAACTTTGCACCGAGCGACTTGATCAGATCGATCGATTCAGCGTGGGTCATCAAGGTACCGGTGGTCGCGTAGAGGTCTGTGCGCCAGGACGCGGTTCCGTCAAGGTATTCCTCGACGGTCGCTGCTTGCTTGTTGGCTGCATCCATTTTTCCGTTCAGTGACTTGAACTGCTCCAGTGTCAGTTCGGAAGTTCTGCATTCGGCAACCGCAGGTTCACCGTCTTTGGCTGGTGTGAAAGGCGTGTTGCACGTTCCGGAAAGCGAAGAGGACAGAATGTTGGTAGTGGTGTGCAGGTCGTTTTGGGCGTGGCGGCATACCAATTGCTTGTCTTTGGTAAACGTGACATCGCATTCCAAAATGCCTGCTCCCATTCGTGCCCCTGCAACATATGATTCTTTTGTGTGTTCGGGAAATTGCATTGCCGCACCGCGATGGCCGATGGACCAGTCGGACTTTGAAAACGGTCCTGCCATGCAGGCTTTCAGTTTTTCTTTCAGTTCGCCATCATCCATGTTGTCGACCAGATAAAACGGACGCGGGCCGAGTTGTGCACCGTCCGATGTTACGGCCTCGTCAGCAAGTGACTGGCTGCAGGCAATGGCGAACATCGCAAGCGCGAGCAATGGAGTGTTGGGGTATTGCATGATTGAACCTCTATTGTGGCTGGTATGGAATACCGGCAAGTCTGGCGGGCTCATGTTGCACGAGGTTGTCAGGCTGATGAAGAATTCATGAAACTGTGTATAAACACCATTTCATTTGGGACATCTGATGTCTTTAGCGTGAACGTCGCCTGCGGCGTGGGCGCGAACTCCCGCCGTCGTTATCTTCAGTGGCAGGCTTGTTCACCAGCGGACCGATTCTGGATTCGATATCGGCTGTCGTGGGACGGGAACCGGGGGAATAGGTGTCAATTGCCGAACGCATCTGTTTCAGGTGATCACAAGTTGTTCCACAACAGCCGCCGATGATCTTTGCACCGGCGTCGAGCGCCATTGTCGTATAGTCGTGCATAAGTTCGGGGGTTCCGGAATACTCAACCTCATCTCCCTTGATGACGGGGATACCGCAATTGGCCTTGGCAACAACAAGCGCGTCGGGCGTGGCTGCGGTCATATCGAGTACGGATGACAGCAGATCAGATGCACCAACACCGCAATTGGCTCCAAATGCGACAGGTTTCGCGCCGTTGGTAACAACCTCGCCCATGTCTTTGGGCAACAGACCCATCATGGTGCGACCGGCGGTATCAAATGACGCGGTAAGGACATAGGGCATGTCACACAACCCGGCCGCTTCGGCAGCCGCGTTCATTTCTTCCGGTGAAGACATGGTTTCAACCCAAATTACATCGGCACCGCCCGCTTTCAGTCCCGCGATTTGTTCTTTGAAGGAGGCAACGCATTCCTCGTAGGTCAGATCGCCAAGCGGATGCAACAACTCGCCGGTTGGTCCGACGGAACCAGCCACTACAACCTCCCGGTCAGCATTGTCTGCAACTTTGCGGGCGATTTTTGCAGCCTTTTCGTTCAGTTCGCCAACACGGTGATCTGCTTCGTGGAGTTTAAGACGGTGTCGTGTTCCGCCAAATGAGTTGGTTAGAATAATGTCTGAGCCAGCATCGACAAACCCCTGATGCATCAGTTCAATGTTCTCCGGCTTTTCGTCATTCCACAATTCAGGTGCGCCGCCTGCCGGCAGACCCAGTGCAAACAATGTCGTGCCGGTTGCACCGTCTGCGAGCAATGCGCCTTTTTTTGCAATCAGTTCTTCAAGTTTGTTTAGCATCGTAAGTTCTCCAGCCGGAAAATAACGATATAAATATTTCTTTATATTTGTAAAGAACGTTCCCGTTTTCGTTGCAGAAAAATCACCGGTTAAGGAAACAGTAATGGAATCATAACCGCGTGTTTACCGTATTACCGGTAAAACAGTTTCTGCGAGGTTAGATCGCACTGCCCGGAAAAGGTTTCGCGTACCGGGACATTCTAACACCCTTAAAGAGTTACCAATGGGATGGGCGGCGTTCTTCGTCCATCCCATATTTTTTTGCAAATTGCGGTTTTTGTCGCATGTAGGGTTGGAGAGAAGTAAACAATTCGGTAAAAGAGCAGGGCATTACCCGACGGAAGGAAGCAGATGTATTCGAATTTCAAGGGGTTGCTCGACGACGTAGAGTCGGGTGACGAGACGAAGATCGAACTCCATCGCGAAGATACAAGGGTAGTTTTGGGGGTGCTATTTTGCCTTGTTATGCAGGCCGATGGCAGGATCAGGAAGGTTGAAGAGGATTTATACAATTCTCTTTTGGACACCTATCTGAAGATCACTGAAGATGAACGATTGCTGTTCGAGAAGAACGTTGCAAATCGTTTGGAGCAAACTGAAACGGTTGATCAGTTGACGGATTGTCTCAAAGACATGCCTTCTGACAAAAAATCAGAAGTCATTGATTTGATGCGTGAAATATCCGTTAGCGATAGAGAGCTTCACGAAGTGGAGCTGGCGTTGATCGAACGGGTTCAGATGATGCTTGAGGTCGACTGATCAGGCGACTTCGATGTTGTCGATCAATCGTACCGAGCCAAGGTGGGCCGCTGCAAAAAGGCGGCTGCCATTGTGTGCGTTGTCAACCAGTTCCAGTGTTTCGGTCGAACGCAGTTCCAGGTACTCAACACGGAAACCGTAATCGTGTTGCAGGGTATTCTTTGCTTTTTCGCAGGCAGATACTGCTGCATCGCCTTTCTCAATTGCCTTGCGGCATTGCTGCATGGCTTCGTGCAGCCTTGGTGCGACGATGCGTTCTGCGTCAGTTAACCGTGCATTGCGTGAAGACATGGCCAAACCATCGGGTTCGCGGATGGTTGATGAAGGAACAATGGTGATGGGGATATTCAAGTCTTCAACAAGGCGCCGGATCTTGAACAATTGCTGGTAGTCCTTTTCGCCGAAAACGGCAAACTGGGCGCCTGTCTGCAAAAACAGTTTTGTCACTACGGTGGCGACACCATCAAAATGGCCGGGGCGAAACGCATCGCACAACACCCCTGAACCCGCCTTGACCAAGACGTTTGTGGAAAAGTGAAGGGGGTACATTTCCTTTCGACCAGGCGTGTAAACAAGTGCTGTCTGGGTGCTGGCGAGAGCATCCAGGTCTTGGCTCATGTCCCCGGGATAACTGTTCAGGTCTACGGGATTGTCAAACTGGGTAGGGTTCACAAAAATCGACACGATTACAAAGTCGGCGAGTTCTGCAGCCTTGTTTACCAGGCTCAGATGCCCCGAATGCAGGCCGCCCATGGTTGGAACAAGGGCTGTCGTTTTGCCGTCAGCCTTTGCCTTTGCCACGGCATCTCGCAGTTCTTCAATGGTCGAAGCGATTTGCGGGGTCATGACGCCAGATCAGCCGTTTTCTTCACCCGCGTAGTCGTAGACATGCTCGGGAGCAGGGAATTTCCGATTTCGTACTTCGTCTGCATAGACAGCAGCCATTTGGTTTACCTGTTCCCCGAGATTCGCGAAACGCTTGACGAATTTTGGCTTGAAGTCGGTAAACATGCCAAGCATGTCGTCGATAACCAGTATCTGGCCGTCGCAATACATTGATGCGCCGATTCCGATTGTAGGGATGGATACATGTTTGGTGATCATGCGGGCAACCGCATCAGGTATTTTCTCGCACACCATGGAGAATGCGCCTGCCTCTTCAAGGGCGGATGCATCTTTCAGGATTTCATCTGCTGCATCGCCTTTGCCCTGCGTCTTGTAGCCACCAAACACATTTACTGCTTGTGGTGTCAATCCGACATGGCCCATGACCGGAATACCGCGTTCAACGAGAAACCTGACTGTTTCGGCCATTTGGCGACCGCCTTCGAGCTTTACCGCACCGCACTCGGTTTCTTTCATCAACCGTGCGGCATTGTCGAATGCTTGCTGCGGGCTTTGTTCATAGCTGCCAAACGGCATGTCGATAACCAGCAGCGGCTTCTTCAGGCCCCGTCTTACAGCCTTGCCGTGCAAAACCATCATGTCCATGGTTACGCCAAGCGTGTTCGGCAGGCCATGCATAACCATGCCAACGCTGTCGCCAACCAGCACCAGATCGGCGTGTTCATCTATCATCTTGGCGATCGGGGTTGTGTAGGCAGTCAGGCATACGACCGGAACATCGCCTTTCATGGCTTGAATGTCGGGCGGCGTTAAGGCCTTGATCTTGCTTGTGGCGCTCATCTGAATTCACTCCTGCGTGACCAGCACTAGCTACAATTGGTGCGCCGGGCAAGAAAATTTGTGAATGAAACCGGATTCGTTAAAGATTTAAATAAGCTAATTGTGATTTGTTATCACTTGCAGGTACTTGCGCCACGGGGTGGTTATAGCGTAGTTGCAAATGGGGCAAATGTTCAATTTGGGAGTTTGAAATGAAACCGATCCTTTCTGTATTGGCGATCGCAACCGGTCTGGCGGTCCTGCCAATTGCATCAGAAGCTGCGCCGAAATACAACGAACGATGGCAAAAGGCACAAGACTACAGAAAGCAACTCGTACAGAGACATCGCGATTGGGTTTCTTCCTCATCTCGGTCAACTTCTTCTTCTGCTTCCGAAACGCCATCAACGACAACCAGGTCGGCAGTGTCGTCAAAGCCAAAAACCGTAAGGAAGAAAGCAGTCAAAAAGAACAAGACTGTTGTGAAGAAAACCATCCGCAAAAATGCGGTAAAGAAAACCGCTACCCGCAAACAGTTAGCATCTCTTTCACCAAGAAAAACCAAGCGTACGTCAGAAAGGCTGGGTACCAGTGCAAAGCATTTGGGTCGTGTTGAAGCACGTGTAGACCTTTCCGAACAAAAAATGCGTGTTTATGCCAATGGTCGTTTGAAACACGTCTGGAAAGTCTCCACGGCACGTTCAGGGAAGGTGACGCCAACGGGAACCTGGACCGCAAAATGGCTGTCCAAGGATCATCGTTCCAGCAGGTACAATGGCGCGCCGATGCCTTACTCGATTTTTTACAGCGGTAATTTCGCGGTGCATGGTACCAATCACATCAAGCGCCTTGGCAGTCCGGCATCAGCCGGTTGTGTACGGCTGCATCCTGATAATGCGCGGGTGTTGTTTCAAATGGCTCAGAATGTTGGTTTGAGAAATCTCAAAGTCCGCGTCGTACGCTAAACTTCTCATTCAGACAGAAAATACCCAAGGCAGAACCATGTTTCGGTTCTGCCTTTTTCATGGCTATCGCCACCTGCGGTGAAGCCACAGCCACTGTTCGGGATACTCCCGCACCCAGCGTTCAACAACCAGGTTTATGTCCTGGGTGAGTTGGGTGAGGTCGAGTGAACCATCTTCGTTGAACTTGCGTTCTACCTCATCCTCGATTTCGATCCTGAAACGACCTTTGGGGAGACGCACACACCGTGCCGGATGGATCGGGCAATCAAATTGCCGTGCAAGTTTGGCCAGCAGCGGATTCGCCTTTGCCGGGTGCCCAAAAAAGTCTATCTCAATTCCGCGCCTGTAATGCTGGTCGACCAACATTCCAACAGAGCCACCCTTTTCCAGAACCCCTGCAAGTGCCCAGGATGCTCCGGCCTTGGACGGGACCAGGTCGCCCATTGATGTGGTTCGTGCTGACAGTACTCTATCGGCTATGTATTTGTTGTTGGGGGGGCGGAAGAGGGCAGTAATGTTCATTCCATAGGTTGAAGAGGCCACCGGCAGGATTTCCCAATTGCCGGTATGTGCGGTGAAGAAGATGACAGGTCTTCCGGCTTCCACCAGCTCGATGAACTTGTCTTCTCCCTTGAACTCAACGCGACTTTTTTCCGGGTTTTCCGCGTCAATGGTCAGGATCTGGTCAAGATAGATGAACTCTGCTGCCAAACGGCCAAGGTTGGCCCACATTTCAGTGAGAATTTCCTTGTTGCGTTCATCGCTGTTTTCGGGAAACGCCAGCCTAAGATTTTGCAACGCTTGCCTGGAACGCGGATAAAGTGGCCCCAAGCCACGTGCCGCTTCTGCAATGAACCAGATTGCGCTTTCTGCCGGAAACAGCTTCAAGAGTGCCAAAAAGGCAAAGAACGCCCTGGCAATTATCCAGTCGCGAAAATTGCGTAACGCAATGACCGATTTTCGGATGACAAGCTCAGTCATTCACTCGCATGATGATCTTGCCGAATACCTTGCGGCTTTCCATGCGATCCAGTGCGGTCTGGATGTCGCCAAACTCAATCTCCGTATCAACGACGGGATGAACGATGCCCTTTGACATTTTTTCCATTGCATCGACCAGATTGCCCATTCTGCAGCCAAATGAACCGATCAGACGCAATTGCCGCTGGAACAACATCATCAGGTTGGTTTCAGCAGAAACGCCGCTAGTGGAACCGCAGGTTACCAACCGTCCGCCGGGTCGCAACGAAAGCATCGAACCTGCCCAGGTGTCCTTACCGACATGCTCAAACACAACGTCGACGCCTTTCTTTTTGGTAATTTTGCGCACGGCACCTTCAAACCGGTCTTCGCGATAATTGATGACGTGGTCAGCGCCCAGTTCGTAGCATTTTTCGATTTTGTCATCCGAACCGACGGTTGTGATGACCGTGCATCCGATTTTTTTTGCCAGTTGAATGGCTGCAGAGCCAATGCCTGAACCGCCTGCATGGATCAGAACGGTTTCTCCCGGTTCCAATTTGGCATTGTCAAAGAACATGTGTTCGACCGTGCCAAAGGTAACCGGGGCAAGTGCGGCACCCACTGCATCAACCCCTATGGGAGCCTTGACCAAATTGCGCGCCGGCATGTTGGAAAGCTCCTGGGCGTAGCCGTCGAGGTGAAACCCATGGACCCCCGTCGGGTTTTCGCAATGATTGTCACGCCCCTCGCGGCAGGCGCGACAAGTGCCGCAGGTCTGTGCACCGTAAATCGAGACCAGATCGCCGGTTTTCAGTCCGGTTACGCCAGGGCCAACTGCGGTAATTTCGCCGGACGCTTCGGCGCCGACTGTCATCGGCAGGTTGCGCTTTGCGAATGCCATGCCGCGCCAACCCCAAACATCGATGTGGTTGAGGGCAACGACTTTTGTCTTGAACTGGACTTCGCCTTCGCCCGGCGGCGGCGGGGCAGGTACGTCGTTGATTTTAATTTCGCGTTCGGAAACCAGTTGAAGTGCGCGCAAGGCTCGCTCCAGTCATTGTGATTGCGTTTTGATTAGTCAGAGTGGTTAGGCCACTTCACGTCCAAATACAAGACAGGCATTTTGACCGCCAAAGCCGAATGAATTCGAAAGTACATTCGAAACGTCGGCATTGCGGCTTTGATTTGGAACAACATCGAGCGGAATGTCGGGGTCGGGGGTCTCGTAGTTGATGGTCGGGGGAATGACACCTTCCATCATGGTTTTGAATGAGAACACCGCTTCAATCGCACCACCGGCGGTCAATGTATGCCCAATCATCGACTTGTTCGATGAAATCGGGGTTTCGTGGATTTTGTCACCAAACACGGCATGAAGTGAATTGTATTCCATCCGATCATTTTCCGGAGTGGATGTGCCATGCGCGTTGACATAATCGACATCATCGACCGTGATCCCCGCATCTTCGATGGCTTTGGAAATGGCTTTAATAACCGGTGCCCCGTCCGGGCTTGAGCGGGTGCGGTGAAAACTGTCGGCTTTCTCGCCAACGCCGCGAATGATGCCCAGAACATTTGCACCACGATTGGTGGCGTGTTCGAGACTTTCCAGAACCAGCGCGGCAGAACCTTCCGACATTACGAAACCGCTTCTGTCCTTGGAAAATGGCCGCGAAGCCTTTTCAGGACTGTCATTGCCGGCGGTGGTCAGGGCTGAAAGCAGCGAAAAGCGAATCAGCCCCTCGGCGGTCACAGAACCGTCTGAAGCAACACACAGCGTTGCATCTGCATCGCCACGACGGATGGCCTCCATCCCTTGTTGCAATGCGGTGGCTCCAGAAGCACAGGCAGTAGAGAGAGAAATTGGCAAACCCTTTGTGCCGAATTTTTCTGCCAAGCGAAATGCAATGGTCCCCAGTTGAATGCGTGAATGCATTTCCGGTTGTTTGTGGTCACGTGCTGAATTGAGCATTCGCTCATAGCCCATTTCGCCTTCATCGGTGCGGCTGATCAGATCGAAACGGTGTTGCCATTCAAGTTCAACAGGCGGGGCTGCAAAGAAAAGCGGACCAGGAAACCCGGCTGTTCCAAAACCGGCCATTGCCAAGGCTTCTTCGGTGGTAGCGTCTGCCATTGCATAGGAGATGCCGGGTGCCGATACTTCTTCGGGTTCCATGAAATCGACGGTACCTGCAATTTGCGTGCTTAAGCCATCGGTCTTGAAACGTTTGATCTTGTGAATTCCGGATTGACCGGCTGAAAGCGCTTTCCAGTTGTCGTCAAGCCCGCGACCAAGCGAGGAAACCGCACCCATTCCCGTTACGGCAATTACCGGGCGGCCTTTATGATCTGTAAATTTTGAGGTCACAACTAGCTCCTTTGGGTCCTGGTTCAAGCCTGGGCCTTTTCCAACATGGCAAACCCTTCACCGTAAACGTGGGCAATGCAGGTAACGAGTATCTGTTCCACTGCAGCGGTTGTTTCAACCTCTGCGTCTTCGAATTTGGGGTAGAAACCGTCTTTTGACAATGCCATTGCTGCCAATGCGACCCCAAGGGGGAAATTGGCCTCAAGTGGTTGGCCGGTCACTGTCTGATAGGCGCGCACCGGAATTTCCGAACCAAAACGCTCTTTAAGAAAGTTCATTTCAAAAGAGGTTGCGCCTGCTGTTCCCGTCGCCCCGGAAAGAATTGCGTCAGGGGCATTGTTTGGAAGTGCGTCGATCATGGCGTTCATGCGTTCTTTACCCTTGGCACCTTCGCGTGAACCAAGATCCGAGCTTACTCCCGTCAGTTTTGCGTAGGCTTTTGCACCACGGGCCTTTGCATGTTCGGCTTCTTCCAGCACCAGGAACGCACCAACGCTGCCAAACCGCATACCACCGCCGTGAGCCTGGCGTTCCAGAATTCCGTGTTCGCCGCCAGCGTAGAGGTAGTGGCCAAGCGCATGAGGCAAAAGCGCGTCAGGACGGTCGGCGTGATATGAACCGCCTACCAGCATGTGGGTGCTGCGCCCCGAAGCAATGCGTTTCACGGCATTGTCGATAACGGTAACGCCAGCGGTTTCTTCGCCCATATAGGTGCGGGACGATCCTGTCACCTTGTGCACGATCGATATGTTGCCCGCCAGAAGGTTCGAAAGCTGGGCAAGGAAAAGGGTAGGGCGCAAGTCTGAGGGAAGGCGTTCCAAAAGTACTTTTTCGCGATCATTGCTTGCAACCGCGTCGCGCATGATGGCTTCATCGGTTTCCACGTCCCGTTCACCGCCACCTGCAGCGACCACAAGGTCCATGGTTGCAACAAGTTCTTCATTCTCCTTGATCGCGGCGTCATCAAGCGCCAAACCTGCCGCGTAGGTGCCCAAACGTTGCCAGTTTTCCATTTGGCGCTGATCACCGCGACGGGGAATTTGTAGCGACCAATCCATCTCCGGGAGCGGATGAACGCCGTAGGGAGGCACGGTTTGCATGTCAATGACCGGCTTTGGCGAAGTCGAACCAGCCAGAACGTTCCAGTGGTTCTCCACCCCTTCACCCAGGCTTGAAACAATGCCAATTCCTGTGATCAAAACTTCTTTGTTCGGTGATGTCATGAAAATTGTTCCGCTGTGCTGCGTCGAGAGGCCTTGTCGGCAAATTAGTCGCTCTGCTTCATTTCTGCAACCTGGGCCTTGATGGTATCGTTAAGCTCCGGCGACGGGAATGGCATGATGGTGAACGTCAGTTGCGCATTGGCCACGCGCTTGCCGTCAGACCTGATTTCCGCACGGGTAACGGCAAAACCAGAGCCTTCGTGCTCAATTTGCGCCTTGATCTCCAAATGCGTTTCAGGCCCGACAAAATCGCGCAACTTGCCTTCCTTGACCCCGGCGAGCAGTGGAATTTTTTCAAAGTCGATTGTGTGCATGATCAGTATGCCGGATGCTTGGGCCATGGTCTCGATCATCAAAACCCCGGGAACCAGTGGGTGACCGGGAAAATGACCTTCGAAAACCGGGCTTTCGTTGGGCACCACCGACGTTGCGTTCAGTGTTTTCTGCTCCAGATCAACACTCCCGATTCGGTCGATCATCTGAAAGTATTCAAGCTGCATTGTTCAGTCCCGTTGTAATCATCACATGGCGCCCATACGCAAAAACCCCCGACAGACGGGGGTTTCCAACACAACAACGACAAACCGGCTCATGCTTTGGCAGAAACGAGCTCGTCGATTTTTCCGCAAAGGTTCTTCATTACGAAATATTCTTCGGTGGAAGCTTTGCCATCATTGACTTCCTGGGTCCATGATTCAAGCGGAATCTTGATGCCGAACTCTTTGTCGATCGCAAATACAATATCGAGGAAGTCAAGGCTGTCGATGCCCAGATCGTCGATGGTATGGCTTTCCGGCGTAATATCCTCGCGGGGAATTTCACTGGTCTCGGAAATGATGTCTGCTACTTTGTCAAAAGTTGACACTGGCTTGCCCTTTTCTTGCTTTCGGTTTTCTTGATTTCCAGCAATTTGCCTGGAGCCCCTTTCGGGGGGAGAAAACAGTTTGGTTAGGCCACAATAAGGCGGCGGATTACACTTCAACGCGCTTTTAGTAGGACCGAACCGGAATGTCTAGGCTTTCGTTAAGTGTCACCACGATTTTTCCCCTTGGTACAAATACCATTGGAAGACAACTTCTTAATTGTCAGGCCGGTCAGCGTGGCGGGAAAGAAAGTGATGACAGTGCAAGTGGTGCGAATTGGTGTATTAGCGGACTTGCGGCGCAATTTGCGAAATTGTGCCTTGCACGGCCTGAAAGACGGGTTAACTTAACGGAATTTTGTTGAACGATTCTGGCGGAGGCCGGTTTCAATGCATCTGATAATTTCCCTTTCCGCGCTTCTGGTTTCTGTACTGCTGGTGCAGATCGGGTCAGGGTCGCTTGGCCCGCTTGACGCCTTGTCCGGGCTTGCGCTCGGGTTCAGTTCCGCAGAGATCGGTTATCTGGGATCATCCCATTTTATCGGGTTTTTCCTGGGGTGCATGTTTGGTCCTTATATCGTGGTAAGGTCGGGTCACGCGCGTGCCTTTGCTGTATGTGCCGCTGCTGCAACCATTGCGATCTTGCTACACCCCCTGTTGTCGTCGGTATGGTTCTGGTGTCTGCTAAGGGTTTTGATCGGATTTTCAGTCGCTTGCAGTTACACGGTGATTGAAAGCTGGCTTCAGTCCAAACTATCGAACTCGAACCGGGGTACAGTGTTTTCGATGTACCGCACGGTCGACTTGGTAGGGATGCTGGTGTCGCAACTGGTAATCGCGGGGCTGGAACCTGCCGTCTATGTCTCCTATAATTTGCTTGCCGTCATTGCCTGTCTTTCACTAATGCCATTGGCGCTTACCCAGGCTACGCTGCCCGCCTTGCCGAAAAGCCCGAAATTCCAGCCATTGTTTGTTTTCAGCATATCACCACTTGCCGCATTTGGTGTCGTTGTCGTGGGCATTACCAGTTCATCATTTCGCATGGTCGCACCTGTCTATGCCTCGCAATCGGGTCTTGAACAGTCGGATATTGCGCTGTTTCTTGCACTTTCGGTTCTTGGAGGCCTTGCCGCACAACTGCCGACAGGCATTCTGGCGGACCGGCTTAACCGGCGTGCCACGCTGACCGGTTTCAGCATCCTGTCGATCCTGGTCTGTGGACTGATTTCATCGGATCCTGTCGAAACGGTTTTCGGCGTGCCTTTTGTTTTTGTAGGTGGATTTTTGTTCGGGTTTGCGACCTTCCCGATCTATTCGGTGTGTGCGTCTCACGCCAGCGATTTTGCTGAGAAGGAAGACATGCTTGCGCTCAGTGCTTCACTGATCTTTTTCTTTGCCACCGGTGCGGTACTGGCACCTACCTTCGCCGGTTACCTGATGGATGTGTTTGGACCGAGCGCCATGTTTACACTGATTTTGGTCGCGCATGTCTGCTTGCTGGCGTATACGCTCTGGCGCAGTATGCAGCGCCCGGTAAACGAGGTTCCTCGCCCCTATCGTTATATGCCAAGAACTTCCATGTATATTGCCGAATGGGCCCGTCGGCGCACCCAGTCTCCCTCCCAGGCAGAAGACGGTGTTAACGGGAAGGGGAAATAACCTGCAAGAATTTTTGGTCCATATAGAGCAGGGGGCTATCGGCGCCAATGTTGATACCCGTCACCTCGCCGATAAAAATATGATGGCTGGTTGCCGTGACCTTTTCCACGACCTTGCATGTAAAGTCAGTTGCGCCCTTTAGCATCGGCAGATGATCGTGGCCGTCGATCCATTCACCATGCTGGAAACGGTCCTCTTCAAGGGTATCGGCAAGGCCTGCAAAAATCTTTGCCAGTTTTTCCTGATTGTCCGGCAACACATTCACGGCGAACACGTTGTTCTGTTCGATAAATTGTGCAGTCCTGCTGTCACGGTTCAGGCATACCAGCACTGTAGGTGGGTCGGCAGAAACCGAGCAGAACGAACTGACTGTGGCTCCGCTCGTTCCGGCAGGCCCGTTTGTCGTGACGATTGTTACAGAATTGGCAATATTGCGCATGGCGGCGAGAAACTGCTCACGATGATGTTCGGTGTCGTTCATGATGTAGCTACTTCGCGGCTTTTGAATTAAGCGGGTTTGAACCGGCATGTCTGTCAGAGAGCGAACCGCTTGTAAATCAAAAACTCGTTCTGTTCATCGGCCAAGCACAGTGTTAAGAATCCCGTCTTGAAAGAATTTCCGACCAGTCGAAGGAGACCGCCATGGAGTTGCACGACGAAATTCACATCAACGCGCCGCAGCAAGCGGTTTATGACGCTCTGAATGACCCGGAGATACTGAAACAAAGCATTCCCGGTTGCGAGGAGATTGTAAAAAACTCCGATACCGAACTGACCGCCAAGGTTGTTCTGAAAATTGGACCGGTCAAGGCAAGGTTCTCTGGGGATGTGGTGCTTGATCCTACTGATCCACCTTCCAAGTTTTCGCTATCCGGCGAGGGTAATGGCGGGATTGCCGGTTTTGCAAAAGGTGGTGCGGACGTCGAATTGTCGGAACAGGATGGTGGAACGCTGTTGAGATATGAGGCCAAGGCTGATGTTGGCGGGAAACTGGCGCAGCTTGGAAGCCGTCTGATCGTCAGTACGTCTCAAAAGTTGTCGCGCGCGTTTTTTGAAAAGTTTGCCGAAATCGTTGAGGAGTAGGAAACTGTGGCTGAAATGGCGAGTTGCGGTGTGAAGTCGTAATGCACCGGTGAACCGCGATATTCAAAGCGGGCTGTTGCCGACCAAATGTACTAACTCCTGTGCAAGCACAACGCCGGGAATAATCCGGCATTTCGGTTTTCGGTTGGTCTTTCTGGCAGGTGCAGACAACCGGCATGTCGTATAATTATTTCAAGCTTGAAATATTATTTGCGATGTGCAACCTTTTCTATGAAACCAATATGGGGAAAGCATGGGCCTTGGAACGAAACAGCGCATAGTGAACCGGGACCTGTCGGGAAAATCGTCAGCGAGTGCAGGGGCGGAAGCGAAGGGTGCCCTGGCGCTTGATCCTGGCATTGGTATTTCTGCAGCGACGCGTGTTTTCCTTTCCCAACAATTGGTAGACCTAACCGTCTCATGCATCCGCAAGACCCGTTTGATCTTGATGCAAGGGGACAGGTCGGCAAGTATTTTGCTCGTTACCGACGGCGCCGGGCGAATTGCAATGAAGCAGGCATTTCATGCGTTCTAGTCCGTCAAAATCAACCATAGGGAGGTATTAATGAACAAGAAAAACACCGGTTTTGCTGCAATTCTGGCTTTGTCGCTTGGTCTGGGTGCTGCAAGCGCATCTGCAGAAACCAAAGTGGGCATGATTACAACGCTTTCAGGAGGAGGGGCCGGTATCGGGATTGATATTCGCGACGGATTTATGCTTGCCATTAAACAGTCGGGCCGCAAGGATATAGAAGTTGTGATCGAAGACGACCAGCGCAAGCCGGACATAGCGGTTCAACTGGCAGACAAAATGGTCCAGTCCGAAAAAGTTGATATCCTGACCGGTATCGTTTGGTCCAATCTCGCCATGGCAGTTGTTCCCTCGGTTACTGCACAGGGCAAGTTTTACCTGTCTCCCAACGCCGGTCCATCAGCGTTGGCTGGCAAGGGTTGTCACCCCAACTATTTTAATGTGGCCTGGCAAAATGACAATCTGCATGAGGCCGCCGGTGCCCAGGCAAACAAGATCAACTACAAAAAATCGTTCATTATCGCGCCAAACTACCCGGCAGGAAAAGACGCGTTGACCGGCTACAAACGGTTTTTCAAAGGCGACATTGCTGATGAAATCTATACGAAACTCGGGCAAAAGGACTATGCCGCCGAGATCGCCCAGATCCGTGCATCGGGAGCAGACAGTGTGTTTTTCTTCCTACCCGGTGGCATGGGTATAGCGTTCATGAAGCAGTACAAGGATTCGGGGGTTGATATTCCGTTGATCGGACCGGCGTTCTCGTTTGACCAGGGCATTCTTCAAGCCGTTGGCGATGCAGCAGTGGGGGTAGTAAATACCTCCCAGTGGAACAAAGATGTCGATAACCCGACGAACTCGGCGTTTGTTGACACCTTCAAAGCCGAGTACGGTCGTTTGCCATCGCTCTATGCAAGTCAGGGATTTGATACCGCAAACCTGATTGTTTCAGCTTTGGACAAAGCCGATGTGAGTGATGCTGATGCGTTTCGCGCAGCTGTGAAAGCAGCTGAATTTGACAGTACCCGTGGAGCATTCAAGTTTGGTGACAATCACCATCCTGTCCAGACGATCTATGCACGGGAAGTTGTGAAAGAAGGTGACGTTTACACCAACAAGCTTCTTGGAACCGCTTTGGTCGATCATGCCGACGCTTATGCCGGCGATTGCAAGATGTAACCGAAACCAAAGATACAGGACCTGATTCTTCAGGTCCTGTTTATTTCTGTTTGAAAAAATAATGTCATTTGTCTTGTTTGCCGAACAGGTGCTGAACGGTCTTCAGTTCGGTATCATGTTGTTTTTGATGGCCGCTGGCCTGACGCTCATTTTCGGCGTCATGGGGCTGATCAACCTGGCGCATGGTTCGCTGTACATGATTGGAGCGTTTGCTGCTGCAGCGGTTGCCGGAGCAACGGGGTCTTTTTTGTTGGCGTTGCTGGCAGCGCTAGTGGCTGCTGCATTGGCGGGTGCGCTGGTTGAACTTTTTGTCATTCGCAGGTTGTACGACAAGGATCATCTGGACCAGGTGCTTGCCACCTTTGCCTTGATACTGATTTTCTCCGAGGGAACCCGGTGGGCCTTCGGCTCATTTCCCCTGTTTCTTGAAGTTCCCGGTTATCTGTCCGGTCCGGTGACGTTGCCCGGTGGCATCCAGTATCCGGTCTACAGGATCGCCCTGATTGTTATTGGACTGCTGGTTGCCCTTGGATTGGGGTTGTTGATCTCCAAAACCCACATCGGAATTCAGATCCGTGCTGGCGAGAATGATCGTGAAATGATCGCCGCGTTGGGGGTCGACATCTCGAAGCTGTATACCCTCATCTTTGCGCTTGGCGCGGCGCTAGCCGGTCTTGCCGGTGCACTGGTTGGTGCCATTCAATCAGTGCAAGTGGGCATGGGTGAACCGGTTCTGATCCTCGCCTTTGTTGTAATTGTCATTGGCGGTATCGGCTCTATCAAGGGTGCTTTGGTCGGTAGCATTTTGGTCGGTCTGACCGACACACTTGGCGGGGTCTTTCTGCCACAATTGTTCAAACTGTTCATGGATACGTCGGCGGCAACGGCGGTTGGTTCATCCCTTGCTTCCATGGCCATTTATATTCTGATGGGCGCTGTGTTGATTTTGCGGCCCACCGGTTTGTTCGGTGCACGCTGATGGTCAGCGAACGGCACTTCAATATCTTTCTCATTGCTCTTCTCGCCGGGATTCCCGCCTGGGCCTATATGGCGGACGAGCCTTTCACGATTACCCTGATGACTCGTGCGGTGATTTTCGCAATTGCTGCCGTCGGCCTTAACATTGCACTTGGACTGGGTGGGCTTGTCAGTCTTGGCCACGCCGTATTTTTCGGAATTGGTGGGTATGCAATGGGCATCCTGGCCTTTCATGCCCAGACCTATACGCCTGTCGCCGAATGGCCATTCGTGATCGAGGGCACAAAATCCATGCCGGTCATCTGGCTGGTTGCGTTGGTGGTCAGCGCCTTTGTTGCGTTTTTGATCGGGGTTCTTTCTCTTCAAACTGCAGGTGTGTATTTTATCATGATCACACTTGCATTCGGCCAGATGTTCTTTTTCTTCTCGATAAGCTGGTCAGCCTATGGCGGGGAAGACGGTCTTTCGATCTATGTAAGGAACGGGTTTCCCGGCCTCAATACGCTCGATCCAATCCAGTATTTTGCGATTTGCTTTGTTGTCCTTGGGGGTGTTCTGTGGCTGTCGTCACTGCTGGCAAAATCGCCTTTTGGCCTCGCGCTTAGTGCTGCGAGGCAAGTTCCTCAGCGGGTGGAAACGGTTGGACTCAACTCAACCCGCATCAAGCTGGTTGCCTTTGTGATATCGGGCGCTATTACCGGGCTTGCCGGGGCGCTTTTTGCTGATCTTAACCGCTTTGTCAGCCCTACGATGTTTAGTTGGCAACTGAGCGGCGAAATCATGGTATTTGTCATTATTGGCGGTGTTGGCCGACTGTTTGGGCCGGTTGTCGGGGCCTTGGTATTTGTGGCGTTGGAACATCTGTTGGGAGGTCTGAACGACTTCTGGCATGTTTATCTGGGCATCTTGCTTCTGGTCATCGTACTGTTCGGAAAGGGTGGTGTGATCGGCATGATTTGCGGTCGGGAGGAAGTTCATGACTGATGCTATCCTTGCGACTTATGGCCTGACCAAAATGTTTGGGGCCCTCAAGGCCAGCGACGATGTTTCAATCGATCTGCAACCCGGAGAAATCCACGCGGTCATTGGACCAAACGGGGCAGGTAAATCAACTTTGATTGCCCAAATTTGCGGTTCGCTTGCGCCCAGTTCGGGGCGGGTTGAACTGTTGGGGCAGGACGTAACTACACAAACCGAGCGGGCAAGGTCCCTGTCAGGGCTTGGGCGCACGTTTCAGATTTCTGCATTGGCGATGTCAGATACGGTGCTGCAAAATGCGGTGCTGGGGGCGTTGGGAGCAACTGGAAACCCCTGGCGGTTTTTCCGGCCCGCATTGAAAAACCGAGAGTTGCGACAGGTGGCAGAACATGCTCTCGAGCGGGTTGGGCTTGAAGACTATATGCATACCCGTACTGCAGAGCTTAGCCACGGGCAGCGACGCCAGCTTGAAGTTGCGGTTGCGCTTACATTGAAACCACGGGCATTTGTCATGGACGAGCCAATGGCAGGCCTGGGAAGCGAAGGCTCAAAACGTCTGACCGGTTTTATTGACGAACTAAGACACGAGGCGGCGATTTTGCTTGTTGAGCATGACATGGACGCAGTTTTTGCACTTGCTGACCGTATCAGTGTGCTGGTCTATGGCAAAGTAATCGCTACCGGTAGCGTAGATGAAATTCGCGGCAACAAGGATGTCAGGGAAGCGTATTTGGGGGACGACGCATGACACTGTTGGCCTTGTCAAAAGTTTCAGCATCCTACGGATCCAGCCAGGCGCTCTTTGGCGTGAGCCTGCGCATTGGGGAAGGTGAAGTGGTTGCGTTGATGGGCCGCAACGGAATGGGCAAAAGCACGACTGTAAAGTGTATTTGCAGAATGCTTCCATCGCAGGGAACCATGTCGTTTGACACTGTTGACCTGACCCATCTGCAAAGCCATCAGGCTGCGCGTTTGGGTATAGGGCTGGTGCCGGAGGGAAGGCGGTGTTTCCCGGATCTGACGGTCTACGAAAACCTGATTGCGGCGGCGCGCCCGGGACACTGGACCTTTAAAACAGTCACTGAACTGTTTCCGCGCCTGGGTGAACGAAGAGACCAGATGGCCTTTTCCCTGTCGGGCGGAGAACAGCAAATGCTGGCCATCGGGCGTGCGTTGATGACCAACCCCAGATTATTGATTTTGGATGAGGCAACCGAGGGGCTTGCTCCGATCATTCGTCAGGAGATTTGGGCTGCAATCAACAAACTCAAGTCGGAAACCGGGTTGTCCATTCTTGTCATTGACAAATCCATCAAGGAATTACGTGGTGTCTGTGACCAGGCGGTCATTCTTGAACGGGGCCGAAGCGTTTGGCACGGCCCGTTCAGTGACCTTAGCAACGAGATATCTGAACGGTATTTGGGAGTCTGACGGTGTTCGCATTCCCGCAAAAGGTTCTGTTTAAACACTGCGATCCGGCCGGAATTATCTTCTTTCCGCGGTATTTCGAGATGATCAATGACTGCACGGAAGAATTCTTTGCAACACGGGTCAATTGGCCGTTCGAGCAATTGCTTGCCACCGGTGGAATTCCCACGGTCTCAACATGCTGCAAATTCACGGCACCAAGCCGTCACGGTGAACATCTGCTGTTCACGCTTGCAATTGAACGTATCGGCAACACCAGTATTGAGTTGGAAATAACAGCATGTAGCGGTTCCGAAGTTCGACTGATAAACAAGTCAACCCTTGTAAGGGTTGATCCATCCGGCAGGCCGGAGCGCTGGCCGGATCAGGTTCGCTCGAGGTTACACGCATTAATGGAAGGTCATCATGGCACTTAAGACAATTCAACCCGATGGATGGGCACCCGCAAAAGGATACGCCAATGGCATATTGGTTTGCGATGGAACGTTGCATATCGGCGGGCAGATTGGATGGAACGCGGATCAGGTGTTTGAAGCCCATGACTTTATCGGGCAGATGGAGCAAGTCCTTCAAAACATCGCGGATATAGTAACCGCGGCAGGGGGCGAAATCACAGACATCGCTCGCCTCACATGGTTTATCACCGACAAACGCGAATATGTGGAGAAGCAGAAAGAGGTAGGGGCTGCCTACCGGAAAATCTTCGGCCGTCATTTCCCTGCAATGTCTGTGGTTGTTGTAAAGGAACTGATCGAAGATGAAGCGTTGATCGAAATCGAAGCCACCGCCCATCTGAAACGCTGAGGTGCAGATATTTAAAACCCCTGACCGCAACCATGTTCATGGGGTATTTGAATCGGCGCGGGGCTTTCTGGAATACTGACCGGTTGAACGCCCGAACAAGGCACATTGTGAGAACCAGCAGAACCGGTGTCGAATATTCAAACGCGTGCGAACTATGGAAACAGGGTGCCGACTTGTCTGACCAGGCCGGATCACAAAATGATGGCAGATTGAATTACGGTCTGATATTTTGAACTGGAAACATTTCTGACTTCAAACAAGGCGGTGGGGTATGAACGAAGAAAACAGCGGTTGTGAACCTGATTCCAAAACAAGGCTGAGGCTCTGGATCAAGCTGCTCGGCACGGCCAGAAAGACGGAAGCGACTTTGCGTGAAAACCTGCGCAAGGAATTTTCATCGACACTTCCGCGTTTTGATGTGTTGGCACAATTGTACCAGTTTGATGGTGGCCTGAAGATGAGCGAGCTTTCGGATCATCTGCTTGTGTCGAACGGCAGTGCAACGGTTGTGGTGGACAGGCTGGTAAAAGAAGGTTTGGTTGAAAGAAATCCCGTTCCCAGTGATCGGCGTGCCTTGTTGGTTTCGCTGACAAAAGAGGGCAGGCAACAATTTCTGCAACAAGCGCAAGCGCACGAGGCGTGGGTAGATAATTGCCTCGGTGACATTTCTGTCAAAGACGCAAATAGTCTGATGGAAATACTTGATACAAGGTCCAAAACAGACAAGTGACTAAAACAATTCTGGAGTTCCAGACGGTTATTTGGCTTTTGTCGAACGTGATCAGAAACCACGTAAATACCAACTATCGCGCGTTCAGAAACCAGTGTCGCAATTTATGCTGTCTCAGCTTCTGTTGTCCTTAATTCTTGCAGGTTTGAAGGCCCCTTCAAACTCTTTGGAGATGGTACCTCGTTCTTGTGTAAAAACACGCGGCATCAAGCCGAAAACACGTTGTATTGTTCCGGTTATTTGTCCGGATGCCGCCTCTTCAGTTGCAGCTTCCTGAATTTCAACGAATATATCGAGCTGGTCCTTGTCCTTGTCCCAATTGACCTCAACCCGAAAATCTTCGACGATCTCCATTTTGAAGAACAGGTCCTCAAGGTCGGAGAAGCCGATATTGGTTCCTCGCACTTTTACGAAACCCGCCGTGCGGTGCGCATGTTTTACAAGCGGAAACACATCATATTCGCTACCGTGGATGACACCCTTGCGCATGGTTACAATATCGCCCGAATTCCATCTCAGAAACGGCGTGGCATTGTTAGTGACCAGCGATGTCACCACCAGCAAGCCCTGTTCCCCGTCACCAACGGGCTCCAGGGTTTTTTCATCCAGCACTTCGGGATAACAGAAATCGCTCCAGAACCTGAAGCCGTCACACGCGCTGTCTTCGCCCGCCAGCATCATGACTTCTGTCATGCCATAGCAGTCTTTAACTTCTGCACCCCACAGCGCTGAGAGTTTTTCGCGTTTGGAATCTGACAAGGGTTCGGCGGTACACAATATTTTGTCGACCGAAGAAGTTTTCAGATCGAAACCCTCAGATCGGGCGAGGTTGCCAAGCTGAATGCCGTAGCTCGCCATTCCTATCCAGGCTGTCGGTTTGAACAATTTTATCAAGTCGAGTTGCGTCAAGGAGGGCAGGGTATTTCCGCCTCCTGCCCAAACCATGCCGACCCCCATATCAGAACCGCTGCGCGACATCATGTGCCCGGCCGGATGTATTCCAAGTGGCAGAGACATGTGTGCGATATCGCTGACACCAATTTCCGCCAGATCAAGGGTTCTTTGAAATCCGACAGTTGCAAAGCGTATGTCTTCCCTCGTTCGTGGATAGAACAAGGGTCGTCCCGTCGAGCCGCCCGAACGCCAGTATTCTGACACTTCATCGCGCGTACCCATACAAAAATCATTGTAGAAGGTTTCTGATCTCATCTCCCGTAGCTGTTCCTTGTCTAGGATCGGGATCTTTGACCATTCTTCGGGTTGGGTTACATTTTCAAAGTCAATCGAACCCAGTTTGCTTTCAAAAAACCTTGACGATGCGGCACGTTTTACGGCTGCAACTCGCCGTGTATTTTGTTGCTGGATAAGGGTTTCGGCAGAGTCGGGTATCATCAGATCGGATGTTGTTTTCTGCATGTTCCCTCCTGCTCGTAACCAACTGCGCCAACAGTAACACAGCATTCAAATATTTCAATTTTGAAATTTTCTATTCACTAGTGTATAGAGAAGGATGGCCAGTTGGAGCAAGCCCGATAATGAACGTTTTGCGCTGCTGATGATTTGGAGGATTTAATGCCGCACATTCGTATGACACCGGACGGCAGGCCCACACGCAATGACCGCGAAGGGGCGATGACTTGGACCAAGGGAGCGCTTGATGTTATTGCCCGTGACGGGGTGGATGCGGTCAAAATTTCGAGACTGGCAAAAGAAGTCGGTGTTTCAAAAGGGAGTTTCTACTGGTTTTTCGAAGACTTGCATGATTTGCTTGGCTGTTGCCTTGAGCACTGGAAAAGCGACCTTAATGAAGTGGTTTTCGAAGCGGTCGCAAGATTGGATGGTCCGCCCATTGGACGTATGCACTTTCTGGTCGAAACTGTGTTTGACAGCAAACTGGGTCGTTATGATGCCGCCATCCGGTCCTGGGCGCTCAAAGACATCAATGCCCGCTCAGTTGTGCAGGAGGTCGACAAACGCAGACTTGAATTTTTGACAGCCTTGTTTTTGCAGGCCGGATTGCCTGACGATCTGTCCCGGATGCGGGCCCATCTTTTGTACCGGGCAATCATCGCGGAATCTTATCTGTCAGAGTATCCCGGCGAGGTTTCCGGTGTGGGTTTCCTCAAAATCCTGATCTCTGAATTTCTTGAAGATTGCACCCAAAACCCGGCCTCGGACAGAGCTGGCATGACAAACCCCAACATGGGCGGTGCCAAGGTGGGAGGGTGACACAGATGCATTCCAAGCAGGTCAAATCGCTTGCAAAATCACTGGGAGCGGACCTTGTTGGCATCGCCAGTGCTGAAACACTGAATGCCCATCCGCCGGATCCTGATGTCCCGCAAACGCCGGACAGGGTTTCACCCCATTGCAAGAGTGTCATTGTGATCGCAAGCCGAATACCGGTCGCGGTCTTCAGGGCAAAATCCAGCGTGGTTGTGCAGTATATGGACATGCTGGTTCTCAGACGTATGGACCTTATCGCGCACAAGCTGGCGTCTGAACTTGAGCGCCAGGGGCATCCCAGTTTTGTCACTGCGGCCCAAGAAACAGATTGGGACTACAAACGGGCAAGCTATGGAAGGCTTTCCACGCGGCACCTGGGGGTTGAAGCGGGCCTGGGAACACTTGGACTTGAAGTCAATATCCTTACGCCCGAATACGGGCCCAGAATATACCTGACCGGTATTCTTACCGAACTGGAACTGGAGCCGGACGAGCGAATAAAGGAACAGGTTTGTATTGGCGAAGCGTGTTCCCGCTGTTTGCATTCATGCCCGACAGACGCCGTTGAACATTTTAACATCAACAAACGCGCCTGCGCGAAAGCCGCCCAGGAGTTTGGTTTCATGACCTCTTTGGGAATGTGGGAAACAATGATTGATGCGGATGGCGAAGGAAAAAAACGCATGGTTGCCAGCCGCGACATGTTTGGGTTTTGGCAGGGAATGTTAAGGGTCGTGGGATCATTCGGCGACTGCCCAAGGTGCCTGGCAGTTTGTCCGGTCGGAAACGACTATCATGCGCATCTCGCCGGGCCGCAAAAGCAGATACCTGAAAAGACAGACGAGAAAGTGTTGAAGGGCAAAGAGTTTCGCCGTGCTCGGGAGGCAGGCGAAGCTGTTTCAGGGCTTTCCGACCACAATATCCGTTGGGTGGGTGAAGAAGGTTACAAGGGCATCGTCGCCCGGCAATTGCAGAAGTTCAAGCGCGAACAAGCGCAAAAGGCGGACAAGGCAACCCGCGCTGAAGAAAAGAAGGTTCGGCAATGACATTGGCTTTCCAACAAAAAATTTCTGCACGGGATGTGAAACAAAAAGCGATCTCGCTGGGTGCTGATCTGGTCGGGATTGCCGATGGTGCTGTTATGGACCGCAATCCGCCGAGACCGCGCTATCCGCAGACCCCAAGCGCCATAACAGATCATGACGGGGAAAGATGTATCGTGTTGGCGCGCCGATATAGTGTTGGAACCACGCGGTTGCCCCGCGTCGATGAACGTCACAAATATTACAATGACGAGTTGACACTGACCGAGCTTGAAACCGCTTCCCTTGAATTGGTGTTGTGGCTTGAGGACATGGGCTATCCGGCCCTCGCCATTCCGCCCACGCATGTGGATCCGTGGGTTTATTTCGGTGAGCCGGACCAGCATACAGAAACCATATTGTCCCTGACCCATGCAGCGGTTGAGGCGGGTCTGGGTACACTGGGTATGGCGCAGCAATTGATTACCAGGGAATTTGGTCCGCGGGTAATGCTTACCGCTGTGCTAACATCGGCATCTGTTGAGGCTGATCGACCTTTGGAAACCGCGCTGTGTATGGGACCCGAGTGCGGAAGATGCCTGCAATCGTGCCCTGCCGACGCGGTTCGGCACTTTGATCGTGATTGGCAAGACTGCGATACATACCGGTCTCCTCACGGATTTCATGCTTTCGCCGAGCATGTTTCGCGCAT
Source organism: Rhizobiaceae bacterium (assembly GCA_965230715.1). GTDB lineage: Bacteria > Pseudomonadota > Alphaproteobacteria > Rhizobiales > Rhizobiaceae > JAALLB01. The sequence continues at coordinate 1,477,350 of CBDDLK010000001.1, forward strand.
CATTGATGAACCGGACAATCAGAAGAAAAAAGAGATGCTGCGGGGAAGAGACCAATTCAACATATGGCAATCCATGCTGCGCGGTTCCGGGGTTATTACGGGATGCAGACGATGCCAGGATGTTTGTCCGGTCGGGGAAGATTACCATCGGCTGAGAGATGCGTTGGAAGAAATTCCCGAGGCAAACCCCCAAAAAGAAACGCGGCTTGCCGAATATCGTGTTGCTGAAGCAAACGACGAACCCTCTGAGGGATACCAGACTGCTCGCCGCTGGATCGGGCGTTTGGGCAACAGGCGGTAAGGGGAAGCTGAAAGTGAAAGCTACGCAGGAAGTTGGAGGAATTGACGTGTTGAACAAGAATGACACAACAAATGGTTCGGATACCGGAAAACTTTTTGCTGATCACGGGCAGGCGCCCAAAAAAGCCGTTCCGTTTGCAGGGTCAAATAATGTCGAGATCACGCCGGATTTCAAAGGCTTCGACCAGCACAATGACATGTTCAGCCGCGGGTTCTGGGATGAGAAGTTTTCCAACAAGCTGACAAAACGCTTCTTTCGCTCATTTGTAAAACCCAAGGAACGCCTGCGGGACGAGGAGGGGTTCTCGCAGGAAGACTTTGCCTTTAGAAACGGCCCGTGGGTTGTGACCGAGATGTTTGCGGAGATGCACAAGGCAGACGACCGTCGCGACGGGTTTACCGACAGCTTTACTCCGCACCTGCCCCCCAAGGTGGAACCGGCGGAATTTGCATCGCCTGAAACAGCTGCAGAGCGCGTCAAGATGGTGGCAAAGGTTTACGGAGCAGATTTGGTGGGAATCACCGCTTACGATCCCAAATGGACCTACCGGTCCAAGTTCAGCGCCCGAAAAATTGCATCAAAACCGGTTGAGGTTCCTCCTGAAATCACCAATGTGATCGTGGTCGCCAAGAGTATGCGGTACGACCTCGTGCGAATGTCACCGACTGCGACCGCTGCCACTTCTGCTGCGGCGGGTTACGCCGAAGATGCCGTTACACTTCTGGCCCTTGCCCAATACATCCGCAGCCTGGGTTACACGGCAGTTGCGACACAGAACGACACCAATCTTGCCATCCCTTACGCATTGAAAGCCGGTCTTGGTGAGTATGGTCGCAATGGATTGTGTATTACCAGGGAGTTTGGGCCGCGCGTCCGGTTTGGCCGCATCCTGACCGACATGCCGTTGGCACACGACAAGCCGAAACCGTTCGGGGTGGAGCAAACCTGTTCGATTTGCAGGCGCTGTGCCAACAATTGTCCGCCGCAGGCAATCGATCACGGTGACCCGAGCACCTATCGCTTTAACCGCTCAAACATCAAGGGCATCAAAAAATGGACGACAGATGCGGAGAAGTGTTTCAAGTTCTGGGTCGTTAAGGGCAGCGACTGTGCCAATTGCATTCGAACCTGTCCCTACAACAAAGACTATACGCGGCTGTGGCCCAAAATCATGCGCGTATTGTTGGGAACCCGATTGCGGAAACTTGCGCTGTTGATTGACGACCGTATGCGGCTTCATGATCAGGTCAAGCCGTCCAGCTGGTGGAACTCGAACGGGTCAACAAACGAAATATTGAACAGAGCCAAGGACCATGCACCGGACGCGGCGTTAAAAGAACAACAAGACAGGGTGAAACAAATCAGGGATGCCAAGCGCGATACAAGCGAGGCTGACAGCCCGTTGCACCACTCCTAATGATCGGATTGAAAGGCGCGATTTCCGATTGGCGACAAGGGCTATGATGCCTGTAGCTTGCGCAAGCACTTAAACCAATCTCAAAATGTCCTGTTAAATTCAGGCCGCGCGTACCACAAGCGCACCATCAGATAGGACAAGCAACGCTGCAAGAGCCGCCATCTGATTGAGATGCATTCTGTCGGTTGAACGACTAGACGTATCGCAATACGCTACGACAAACTCGTAACCAACTTCCGCTCCGCTGTCGCCTTGGCAACACTGGTCGCTCTCCGATTATGATTGAGTCCGGACCCAAAGTGCGACCAAATTGGGTCGCTTTGGTTACCAAAAAGCGATTGCGAGTTTATCAAAAGACAGTGCCCAATTGAAAGAAACGTACGTCAACGGTTGATCTTCCAGCGGGGCCACAATTCGAAGCCGATTGAGATTTTATAAGTATACAGCCATAATGTACTCGAAATTTGAGTAGTTGGGAGGTTCAAAACTCCGTTTCTTGTGCTTGCGGGATGTTGAGCCAACGCCATAATCGGAGTTCATTGGAAATGAATCAAGAAAATCAAAGATGTCTTATTGGACTGCTAGCTTGTGTAATGGTGGCAGATTCAAGGGCATTGCCTGTAGAACAAGGATATATGGATGTTGTATTAAAGTATCACAAGTTTACACAGAGGTAAACGTATGCCAGATCCTTTATATAATCAAATTGTGCGAGACGTACAATCAGATATTCGGGACAAAGGCTGGTGGCAAGCTAGTTGCGATTTCGCTTTTCAATTATCGAAAGAGTATAGACAAACTGTATTGTTACTTGTGATTGATCTTTGTATGGTTGATGGTGAATTTCATAAAAATGAAATGAAGGTTGTCGGTGTTCTGATACGTGTTTTTGATTTAGATCAAGATTATGTTCTACGTATTTGTAAGATATTCATGGATAAATACGGTATTGAGTACGTTCGAAAATCGGGGCCTTTGGAAGCAGATAAAATTCTTGACAGGAGTTAGATAATATTGCTCACATGTCCCTGTAATTAGTAAAAAAATTGTGTGGTAAAAATTGAGTACAGTGCCCGTAATTGAAAATCTTAAGCACTCAGAACACCAATACAAAGGGCTATTAGGTAGTCAAAATGAGGAACTAAGGCAGCTACTTAACACTGATGGTCCAGGAAGCTCAACAGTTAAGAAACTTGAGGCAGATAGAGCTTCCGCTGCGCGTGAGTTACAGTTGTGTAAGAACACGTTGGGCGGTCGTTCTGTGCAGATTTTACTAAACACTGTTTGGGTATCTTGGGTGGCAACCGCAATAGTTTTGATCACAGAGGCATTTGTCAACAAGGTGCTTTTCGATATGGCTCTACTGTCTAGCTCTATTACGTCGGTAGCGGCTTCGGCGTTGATTTCAGTGTTCCTATTATTTTTTGCCCATCAAAGTGGTCGTTTTATGAGGCAAATCTATTCAGATTTTCACGGTAAGATTTCTTGGTCGAGTTTGCTACTCGGCCTGATATGCGGGGCTATCGTGTTATTTGCGATTTTGGGTGTAATGTATACCAGAGCATTTTTCGATGCGCAGAATGTTGTCGAAGGTGGATTGGAAATTTTCGGTGAAGTAGCTCAAAGAGCTTACTCAGATGGGTTCTCTCAAATAATTTCAGAAGCGTTCTCCACATCTGAATCAACTGTAATGGGAGCAGTAAATTTTGGAGCGCTATTCGGTGCATTTATGATAGCTGTTCTATCACATGATCCTTGTTACGAGTATGATCAACGATATCGTGACTTCGATAAACTTGATAAGAAAATTGAAAAACAACACAAACGCTATGAACAGGCAATCAAGAGAATTCACAACAAATACGCTGTTCCATTAAGTAAGGCAAAATCTGTTTTTGCTAATTCTGGTGGTAATCCCGAGCATCTACCAGAGGGATCAATTACCTTGAACTTAGAGAAGATCATCGCGGAAGACACAAATAACATTGAGAGCGATGATAAAACAAAAACAATTGAAGGCCGGATCAAGTGGCTGGACATTCAATGACATTCTCAAGAGTGACATATTTTGCACTTGCCTCACTATTTTTGGCCAATTTGTTTCAGGTTGATAATGCTGGTGCAGCGATGCTTGACGAATTTTGCCTTGATGGAAAGGGAACAAAGCATCTTCTTATTGATATAACCACTTGATCAGCGCGCAAAAAACCAGCTTCAAACTGGCTTTAATATGATCGTAAAAGAATTTGTCGGAGGTGAGCGAATTGTAATTTCTACAATTGAACACTCGTTCACCGCAAGCAGGGTTGTCTACGACAATTGTGTGCCGCAGTGTGAAACTGCTGGTATAACGTCAAACTGTACAGAGGGTGCTCTCCTGCTAGAAAAAAGAAAGCAGTTAGCATTGTTGCGAAAGTCTTTGGCAAAAAACTTCAGTGTGACTCAAGAACTCCCGAACTCAGACATTTTCCGTACAATCTACTTCGCGACGGCAGCACAGCAAAAAAGACCAGAAAAACTCACATTAATTGTGTTTTCGGATATGATCGAGAACTCAGATTTTATAAGCGGAAAGGAGTTCTTTTCTTCTTCGAGCAAGCAATTGATCGACAAACTTAATGAAAATGATCTCATTCCAAATTTTGCTGAAGCCAAGATAATTGTATTTGGAATTGGGCGCGGTGGGACGCTTGATAGAAAACCGCTGAAACAATCTTTGTTATCTGTTGTTCGCAAGAACTGGAAAGATTATTTTAGTTCAGCCGGCGCACATGATGTTCAGATCACAGAGTCTTATATTGGTGGCTCTTAGTGGCTAAGGATTTGGACGCAATAGTCCAACACCTTATTGCGAATATGTATAGCATGTATTGGAAGTTTGTTGCGGTTTTTCCAAATCCGGTTGCGCAACCTGCGCATATCGTTCGTTTTACAGAAGAACCGTTCCACGATGTTCCCCATGGCATAGAGGACTTTATCGTGCGGGATTGGCTTCTTGGCAATTGATTTCAAAGGAATGACCGCTTCTGCTCCTTAACCGGAAATCTGTTTCCTGTTCTTTGGGCTACCATAAGCCTTGTCTGCCACGATTGCCAACGGTTCTTCCCGCCAATGTGTGAAAGCATCAAACATCCTGACCGGCTATCATGCACTTTGACCACCGGAAACCTCTAACCCAAGCGGCCTTCCATGCTCATCTACAGCCATAAAAGTGATATATTTGGATGACATGAGTATGCCCATGAGCAATTGGTGCCGCTAGAGAGATTTGAACTCCCGACCTTGTCTTTACGAAAGACCTGCTCTACCCCTGAGCTATAGCGGCAAAAAGCGGCACGTCGTGCGCGCCCATGTTGTGTGAAAAATAGTAAACTCACCGGCAGATTGCCAGCATCGTACCAGGTTGACCGGCCATTTTCTGTGGAAGGTGGGTGATGTTACCCGAATCTGTAACTGCTGGCTGTCATTCCGCCCAGTACACCGCGCTCGTGATAGGTCTGGGTGGCTACGTCGGCTTCGGCTGCTCCAAGTGCCACGAACAACGGCGCCAAATGGTCTTCCTTTGCGTGGCATACGCGGGCGTAGGGAGCGCTTTCCCAGTCAATGATTGCCCTTGTACGTTGCTCCGGTGGCAGGGCTAGGGCCTGTTCCAGCCATTTGTCGAATGCATCCGACGGCTCGGCTGCTTCCGGCCCGAGCATTCTCAAATTATGATAGGAGAGCCCGGACCCTATGACCAAGACCCCTTCGTCCCGCAAAGGCGCCAGGGCACGGCCAATCGCGATATGCTTTTCGGGTTCATAAGAACTGAGCAGCGAAAGTTGAAACAGGGGTACATCGGCTTGCGGATACATGATGTGCATGGGCACAAACGTACCGTGGTCAAAGCCACGGGTTTTGTCGAGGCTCACTTCAATATCGGCATTCTGCAGCAATGAAAGGGTTTTTGCTGCAAAATCCGGTGAACCAGGGGCGGGGTATACCACCTCGTAGGTTTCTGGCGGAAAATTGAAGTAATCATACACCATCGGCGGGTTGGGAGAGGACATGATCGTTGCGGTGGATTCTTCCCAATGGCCGGAAATCATCAGCACCGCTTTTGGCTTTTCATCCAGTTCTTCCACCATATCAAGAAATGACTGCTCAAGCTTGGCGAACATCTTGCGCCGGTCTGCCATCCACGGCCAGGGTCCACCGCCATGGGAAATGAAGTAGGTTGGCAAACGTTTGGACATGGAAACCCTTTCAAATTTTGCATTGCGGCCGGAAATGCCATTCGAGTAAACGTTGAACACCACAGCTATGCTCTATCAGCAGTCATGACTAGGTGAAAATTCGTGAACAGTGTGTTCCTGGAACCACTGGCGTTGTTACAGAAGAAGATTTGCGCGACCGGGCGTATCAATGTCGCAGATGAAACGGCTGACAGCGCTGGAATTTCACAGTAAAAGCGGGGCCTCAAACCATGGTCATTCGGGATTTTTCATGCAGGCGGATTATGTGATAGTTGGTGCAGGTTCGGCTGGTTGTGCCATGGCATTGCGTCTGTCGGAAGCCGGTCAAAGCGTGCTCGTAATCGAACATGGCGGTACGGATGCCGGTCCGTTTATCCAGATGCCCGCAGCCCTTTCATACCCGATGAACATGCCGATTTATGACTGGGGCTACAAAAGCGAACCTGAACCGCATTTAGGGGGCAGGCAGCTAGTGTGTCCGCGCGGCAAGGTAATTGGCGGTTCTTCATCGATCAACGGCATGGTGTATGTGCGTGGCCATGCCATGGACTACGACCATTGGGCACAAAGTGGCGCTACCGGATGGAGCTATGCGGATGTGGTTCCCTACTTCAAGCGAATGGAAAACTGGCACGAAAGCGGCCAAGGCGGTGATGCAAGCTGGCGCGGTGACAATGGACCTTTGCATGTGACGCGTGGTCCGCGCAAAAACCCGTTGTTCAAGGCGTTTGTAGAAGCCGGACGACAGGCGGGTTACGAACTTACCGAAGATTACAATGGCCAGAAGCAGGAAGGTTTCGGGCCGATGGAACAGACGGTGTGGAAGGGCAGGCGTTGGTCGGCAGCCAACGCTTATCTCAAACCGGCCTTGAAGCGCGACAATTGCGACCTTGTTCGCGGGCTTGCCTGCCGCGTTATAGTTGAAAATGGCAGTGCCACCGGCGTTGAGATTGAACGCGGCGGCAAAAAACAGGTTATCACGGCACACAAAGAAGTTGTGCTGGCAGCCTCATCACTTAATTCGCCGAAATTGTTGATGCTGTCGGGCATTGGTCCGGCAAATCATTTGCACGAGCACGGTATTGAAGTGATCGCCGACCGGCCGGGGGTCGGTCAAAACCTGCAAGATCATTTGGAGCTTTATATCCAGATGGCTTCCAAACTTCCCATTACGCTCTACAAACACTGGAACCTGTTTTCGAAAGGGCTGATCGGTGCGCAATGGCTATTTACGAAAACAGGCCTTGGAGCATCAAACCAGTTCGAAAGTGCCGCCTTCATTCGGTCCGGTGCCGGAGTTCAATATCCTGATATCCAGTACCATTTTTTACCCATGGCAGTGCGTTACGATGGTCAGGCCGCAGCCGAAGGGCACGGGTTTCAAGCCCATGTCGGACCTATGCGCAGTCAATCGCGAGGGGAGGTGACGCTTCGCTCAGCGGACCCGGCTGACGCGCCAAGGATCCAGTTCAACTATATGTCGAGTGAACAGGATTGGGAGGATTTTCGCACCTGTATCAAGCTCACAAGGGAGATTTTCAGGCAACCGGCTTTTGAACCCTTCGCCAAGCACGAAATCCAACCGGGCGATGCGGTTCAGTCAGACGATGAACTGAACGCGTTTATCATGGAACATGTTGAAAGTGCTTATCATCCTTGCGGCACTTGCAAAATGGGGGCTGCACAGGACCCCATGGCGGTGGTGGACCCGCAATGCCGGGTGGTTGGAGTAGAGCGGCTGCGCGTCGCCGACAGTTCGGTTTTTCCGCGTATCACCAATGGAAACCTGAATGGTCCCTCTATCATGACGGGTGAAAAGGCTTCCGACCATATATTGGGCAGGCAATTGGCCCCGTCGAACGCGGCACCCTGGATTCATCCCGACTGGCAAACCAGCCAACGTTAGGGTTTGGATGTCGAAGGGCCCGCTGTTCGTTTTTGCCGTGTTAATGCCGGTAACAGTTCCACCACGCTTGCGGCGATGATCATTAGACATGAAATCCACTGGATTGCGGTCAACCGCTCATCTGGCAAAAAGATTGAAGCCGTTACGGTCGCAACCACCACCTCGGACATCATCAACAGACCAACGCGACCGGGAAACAGGAATTGTTGAGCCCAAAACACAAGGGTAGCGGCGGGAACAAACATCAGCAACGAAACTGTTGCCATGAGCCATAACGCATCACCCACCACATCAAGGTCCGGTAATTCGGGTTTGCCAAACAGGTAACCCAATACCAAAGCGAATACTGACAGGAAGAAGAACTGGAAGAAAACCATTCCGGCAACCGGAATCTTGCCGTGGTATTTGATCAACGATGCACCAATAGCCCAGGACAGGCCGGATACCAATGCAAGCAAATCGCCGATGTTCAAGGGTTTGCCTGCGTTTCCTGCCAATAAGACAACAAATCCGCCCAAGCCAAGAAGGATCGCAATCCATCGATAAAGGTTTACTCTTTCTGCAAGCCAGTACATGCCGATGAACGTTGCCCAAACGGGCGTCAGGTAAAACAGTAGTGTTGTGCGAACCACCTCAGAATAAACCAGGCCGATCGAATAACTGGCGATGCCAAGTCCGGCGAACAAGCCGATCACCAGCGATTTGCCGAGGTGGGGACGTTGAGTGGGAAATGTAAACAACACAGCTGCTCCGAGCGCAATCGTCGCCGGAGCATTGAGAAGGAAAACCGTCCAACTTCCGTCAATGCCAAGGTTTTCGAAGTAGCGTATCGGCACCCAGAAAAGACCCCAGGCGGAAGCGCAAAGCAATACCGCTATCGACGCGATGGTGACGGTTTGGCGAGGCAATTGTATCTCCGGTTTAAAAAGATGGCCAACGATGATTGCATTAGCGCTGTTTGAGCGAACCCGCAATTATCAGGTTGAGTTCGAACGGACAAGGACGGGGCAGGCCGTGCCGCGACGGTTTGAGTTTCGATGGCCAAATGCCGGAGAAGATTTTCCTGAATCTTGCAAATTGCCCGTTTGTTTTTCGATTGTTTTTGGCAATAATCGTATTATGGACGAACTTGACCGGAAAATACTGCGAAATCTCCAGCGCAATTCTTCGCAAGCGCTTCAGGCACTGGCCGACACTGTAGGGCTTTCGCCATCCGCCTGCCACCGACGTATCAAGCTTTTGGAACAAAACGGTGCGATCTCCGGCTATCGCGCGGAACTCAATCCCCAAGTACTTGGCCTTACTGTCGAAGTTTTGGTTCAAATCAGGTTGACCAGTCAAGCGGTGGAAACACTGCGTGAGTTTGAAGAAGCAGTGCAAAACTATCGCGAAGTTCTGGATTGCTGGCTGTTGGCGGGTGAGGCGGATTATGTGCTTCGCGTCATGGCGATCGATATTGAGGATTACGAACGCATTCACCGGCAATGCCTGTCACGTCTTCCGGGGGTTTCGTCAATGCAGTCCTCTTTTTCGCTGAAACGTATAAAGGCCTGGAAAGGTTATGATATCTGATTTTTCGGATCGACACAGGTGGCAACCTTCCTGGTTCACAAACCATTGACCGGCACAACAAGAACAAAAATGATCGTGTTTGTCGCAAACAGGCAGGCGTGTTGTTGGCGACCAACCTAGTTTCCATGCAAGTTGGATTTGTGGCGCAACAGCCTTTTCAATTGGGACAAATGCTGTTTTTATCGTCATCTGGATAACGCAATACGCTTTGAGGGACAAACCATGGGAATTTCAAAACCAAACGATCTGAGTGCATTTTGGATGCCTTTCACGTCAAACCGTGATTTCAAGCAAAACCCGCGCCTTTTTGTTGGTGCAAAGGACATGCACTATACGACTGCTGACGGTCGTCAGGTGATTGATGCCAGTGCAGGTCTTTGGTGCTGTAATGCTGGTCACTGTCGCCCAAAAATTACCGAAGCAATACAAAAACAGGCGGCGGAACTTGATTTTGCGCCAACATTCCAGATGGGGCACCCGCTTGCTTTTGAATTGGCAAACCGGTTGGTGGACATCGCGCCGGAGGGCATTGACCATGTCTTTTATACCAATTCGGGATCGGAATCCGTTGAAACTGCGCTGAAAATTGCACTGGCTTACCACCGTGCAAGAGGTGAGGGGCAACGCACCCGATTGATTGGCCGCGAACGCGGTTATCACGGCGTCAACTTTGGCGGCATCTCGGTCGGCGGCATGGTCAACAATCGCAAGGCTTATGGCAGCCTTTTGACTGGGGTTGATCACTTGCCACACACACATTTGCCGGAAAACGTTTTCTCGAAAGGACAGCCTGAAACCGGTGCTTATCTTGCCGAGGACCTGGAGCGCATTGTCGCGCTGCATGGTGCGGAAAACATTGCAGCGGTGATCGTTGAACCAGTTGCCGGTTCAACCGGCGTGCTGGTTCCGCCAAAAGGGTATTTGCAACGTCTGCGTGAGATTACTTCCAAATACGGTATTTTGCTGATCTTTGATGAGGTTATTACAGGCTTTGGCCGGTTGGGTAGCCCGTTCGCGGCGCAGCATTTTGATGTGACCCCGGACATGATTACCACTGCCAAAGGCCTGACCAATGGCGTAATCCCGATGGGTGCTGTTTTTGCAGCCGGCGCAATCCACGACGCATTCATGCAGGGACCGGCGCATTTGATCGAACTGTTCCACGGATACACCTACTCCGGTAATCCGGTTGCTGCAGCCGCCGGACTTGCAACGCTGGACACCTACAAGGAGGAAGGGTTGTTCGAGCGTTCTGCAGAACTGGCCCCTTATTGGCAGGAGGCGCTGCATTCGCTCAAGGATGCGCCGAATGTGATTGACATTCGCAATGAAGGGCTGACCGGTGCTGTTGAACTGGAGCCGATTGAAGGAGCTCCCTCCAAACGCGGATATGAGGTATTTGTGAAAGCATATGAGGAAGGTATGCTGACGCGCACAACGGGCGACACCATTGCCATGTCACCGCCGCTGATTGTCAGCCGCGAACAAATTGACGAAATCATAGGCAGACTGCGCGATGTGCTTGGCAAGGTGGACTAGGGCGTTTTGCACCCCTTAGGACCCGGGCAACGGTTGTTTCGTCCATATGTGGTTCTTGCAATCTTGTGCTGATGAAGCCGTCACTACAAGCGTTGCATTAGCCATGGCGCGCGGATTGTTGGATGCAAGTCCATAACCAGCCAAGTATGGCCGCTTCTTTGGAACACTTTTTCAGGGGAGCGGTTTTGGTGGATTTCTTGACTTTGTTGATGGGCATTGTCTTTGGCGTGCCCCCACCTGCTTTGTGGCGTACTGCCAGAAAGTCTGGCAGTTCGCAATTTGCCGGGATGAACGGTTTTTGTGTTTCAACTGAAACGGAACAACGACTGTTTCAAACCGACAGGATTCTTGCATTCGGGTATTGACGGCTCCATCAAAACCGAAATTGCAACAGCGATTAAAGACCCGACAAGAAATCCAGGATATCCTTGTTTACGGCCTCAACATCCTGCCAAAGGGCAAAATGACTGGTGTTGCCGATCAACGACAATTTGGCGCCAGGGATCAGTTCCGCCATTTTCTTGGTGTGTCCCTCATCGATGGCCTCTTCGTAAACCCCTGCAGCAATAACAAAAGGAACCGATATGCTTTTCAGCTGATCGTCGGTGTAGGCAGGAAGACCTCCCCACAGGGCAAACACCTTGTCGGAAAAAGCTTTGTAGTTGTCGGGGGTTGAGGAAAGCTTGCCATACTGCTTGGCTGCGTAACCTACATAGGCTCCGATCAAGGCATCTTTTCCTACTGTGGGGCGCAATCCCGATGTTTGATAGTTTGCACCAAGGGCATACACGCCGGTCAACCGCTCCGGAGCATTGAAACCCAGATCAAGCCCGATAATGCCGCCATCACTCCAACCAATGATCGCGGTCTTTTCAATTTTCAGGTGATCAAGCAGGGCGATGACATCTTTTGCGAACATCGCATAGGTGTATTTTTCCACGTCACCATCGGTGGAACGACCATGACCGCGCGTATCAAGTCCGATCACGCGATAGTCCGTTGAAAGGGCAGCTACCTGCCCGCCGAAATCTTCAATGGAACCCAGTCCCCCATGCAACAGCAATACCGGTTTGCCATCCTTGTTCCCAAATTCCTTGTAGTGGAGTTCGGCACCCGATGAATCAAACGAACCGTCAGTGCCTTGTGGCAGCGCTTGCGGAGCGTCGAGCGTGCGCCATTGTGCGTTCGCCAGACCAGTAAACGCAAGTGTGAATATCATAGAAGCCGCCAGAAGCGGGTATGCCAGTTTCATCATGATTTTTCTCCCAATTTGATCGGGAAATTGTATATGCTAAACTCGTGTGGGCGTTAGACACTTTCCGCAGTCGCAGGGGTTGAAATGGCGTCGCTAGTGCCAACAAAATCAAGAATTTGGTTTCCGGAACATACGCAAACCGCAGAATCTGGTGTTTTTCTTGATTCCAGTCACGATGATTTCGACGAACAGGCCGAACGCTTTGTCGGCCACGACCAGGAGTATATTCAGGTCACAAAGGGATCTTTTTCGGGGCGTTTTTTCAGCGCTGATTTGCATTCGAAGTTTTCAGTTTTTATCGAGTACGCCAATCAGGGTCTTTCCCAGCATCTGGCTGTGCCAGCGGGAACCTTGTCAGTTTTGATGTTACTGGAAGAGGGGTGCGGGGTGCTTCACATTAATGGTCGCCAAGTAACGCGCGATGACATGGTGATTGCCACTGCCGGTTGTCCGATTGATGTAGTTAGCCCGGTAGACGGTTGCGTCATGGCGGTCTGTTTTGACAAGGCGCTCTTTCTTGAAAGCTGTTTTGACGACGAGGTGAGAGACTGTATTTCGAATTTGTCCGGTATTCCACATTTCGTTAACTGCGCCCGACTGGCCAATTCGTTGAAAGAAGATGCATTGGCAGCGCTTGAATCCCTGCGAATGCTGAAAGAGGAACAAGACCAGTTCAAACGTGCAGAGGCATTGGCAATCGCGGTACACAGGCGCTTTTCGGCGCAGCTGGCTTTGCTGACCGACATTCGCCAATCGATATTAGGGCTTGCTGCCTGTCGGCGCTACAGCTCGGTTCAGGCAGCCGTCGCCACAATGCGTGCCGCAGTCCTGAACCCTGAAAGACCTGTCTCCAACTTGCCACTGGTTGGGGTTTCAGAGCGCACATTACAGTCCAATTTTTCCGATTTCCTGGGCGTTCCCCCGACCCATTACCAAAGGCTGATAAGGCTGCATGAAGTCCGCAAAATATTGAAAGAAACAACCGATCCGGACCTTGCAATCGGAGATATTGCGTCGCGTTTCGGGTTTTGGAACAGCGGCCGGTTCTCGCACTACTACCATCGCCAGTTTGGCGAGTTGCCGTCAGAGACAAAAATGCGAGACTACCATTCCTGATGCTTTGGAGAGTTGCGCGGATCTGAGTTGAAAAACCAGGTTTGGTGGAGCTAGGCGGGATCGAACCGCCGACCTCTTGCATGCCATGCAAGCGCTCTCCCACCTGAGCTATAGCCCCGTAAAAGCCGACCCGGGAACGGGCCGGAAAAACGTTTCGATGTCTTAGACAAACTGCCGTGCTTTGACAAGCACAAAGAACCCTGGCCTCAGACTTCTTCGTCCTTGTCGTCAACGCCTACGATCACGTCTGACAAATTGTCGTCTTCATCATCTTCTTCCAGGAATGTGTCGTCGCCATCGGCAACATCGTCATCCTCATTAAGGTCAACATCGGGGATGTCCGGGATGTCCGGAATGTCGTCGCCATCCTCGTCATCATCGCTGTCATCTTCTTCCGCGTCATCCAGACTGATGATTTCCGGAGCATCATCATCCAGTTCAACGGTTTCTTCTTCAGCTGCAGTTTCTTCTGCCGCTTTTGTCTTGACCTCTTCCTGGGCTTCGTCGGGCTTGGGCGCAGTTACCGTTTCCCCGCCTTCGAAGAAGGAAATTGCATATTCCTTGCCGGTATAGGGCGAAACGATCGGATCTTTGTCCAGATCATAAAACTTGCGACCCGTCTCGGGACATACACGTTTGGTCCCCAAATTTGCTTTGGCCAATTTGAACCTCGTTTTTTTGAGAATTTTTGCTTTCCTAAACGTGAATACCGGTGATGTCAAAAGCAATTATCAGGCGTTCTGCAAAAGGTGGTGATAGATGGGTGACGATAATTATGCCATGTGTTAGAGCCAAGCCGAATTCTTTCATTCCGGAACCGATCAATGTCGTCAAATGTTTCCCTCCGTCCGTTGACCTCAGCAAAAGCGTCATCGCTTTCAGGTGTCTGCCGGGTTCCGGGCGACAAGTCGATTTCGCACCGTGCGCTCATGTTTGGCGGACTGGCCAGCGGTGAAACCGTTGTTTCCGGCCTTCTCGAGGGTGAAGATGTTATCAACACCGCCAAGGTCATGCAGGCGGTTGGTGCCAATGTCCGCAAAGATGGCGATGTGTGGCGGGTTCACGGAACCGGCAATGGCGCGTTGCTTGAGCCGGAGGGGCCGTTTGATTTCGGAAATTCGGGCACCGGTTGCCGTTTGTGTATGGGACTGATTGGAACTTATGATTTTTCCTCCACCTATGAGGGCGATGCGTCGCTGTCGTCGAGACCCATGGGGCGCATCCTGACGCCTTTGCTGCAAATGGGCGTGCAGGTGGAAGCGCAAGCAGAAAACGGTCGCTTGCCGATTACGTTGCGCGGTTCCTACCAAACCGCTCCAATTGAATATCGCGTGCCGGTTGCCTCGGCACAGGTGAAATCTGCTGTTCTGCTGGCAGGACTGAACACGCCGGGCATCACCACAGTGATCGAACCAAAAATGACGCGCGATCACACAGAAAAAATGCTGACCGGCTTTGGCGCGGAACTGGAAGTTGAAACCCTGCAGGGCGGAGAGCGGAAAATTTCGCTGGTCGGGCAGGGCAAGTTGACAGGCCAGGATGTTACGGTGCCAGCAGATCCTTCTTCAGCTGGCTTTCCGATTGTTGCGGCACTAATCGTGCCGGACAGCGACCTTACCCTGCCGGACGTATTGCTGAACGAAACGCGTACCGGCCTGATTGCCACATTGCAGGAAATGGGTGCAGATATTGAGATTACCAATCGACGCAATTCGGGGGGTGAAGAGATTGGCGATCTGCGGGTGCGGTCAAGCGAGTTGAAAGGCGTGAGAGTTCCGGCAGAACGCGCGCCATCGATGATCGACGAATACCCTGTGTTGGCGGTGGCCGCTGCCTTTGCCGATGGCCGGACATTGATGGAAGGCTTGCACGAATTGCGGGTCAAGGAGTCTGACCGACTTGCTGCGGTCGCGTGCGGGCTTGAGGCCAACGGCGTGGAATGTATTGAGGGCGAAGAAAGTCTTGCGGTAACGGGTAGGCCCGATGGCAAGGGCTTTGGCGGCGGCACAGTCGCCACGCATTTGGACCATCGAATTGCGATGAGTTTTCTGGTGATGGGCATGGCGTCGGAAAAACCTGTCAGTGTTGATGACGGCTCTGTAATGGAGACCAGCTTTCCGGGATTTGTGAGTCTTATGAATGACCTGGGAGCAGATGTTGGGTGAATGTTTGAGGGGCGGGCGAGGCCGACTTTCGTGAGATGTCGCAATCGAGCAACAGCCTGTATTGATGAGCCTCTGATGTTCTTTCACATTGGCACGCTATTCTTGATCTATGTCATTGCAGAAAAACCGGCTTTGAATAAATGATGCCCCATGAAAATCGATCCTCCGTCGCACAGCCTACGCCGCGTAATCACTCTGCCGTTGTTGGTTTTTTACGGTCTCGGTGTCACTGTTGGCGCGGGCATATTCGCTCTCATCGGCGAGATACTCAAGATTGCGGGTGACAATGCTCCGCTGTCATTCTTGCTGGCCGGACTTATCGCCGGAACCACAGGCATTTCTTACGCTTTGCTCGTCCGCGTGTTTCCGCGCGCAGGCGGAGAGGCGGTCTACGTAAGCCGTGGCCTGGGATCAAAGTGGGGCGCATTGGTTGGATACGGGGTTGCCGCGACAGGAATGGTTTCAAGCGCCGTGATTGCCTTGGCATTCGCAGGATATGTTCACGCAATTATCCCAATCCCAGAGAGCGTTCTGGTTGTTCTCGTGATTTTATCGCTAGCCGGGATCGCCTGGTTCGGAGTTCGGGAAAGCGTCTGGTTTGCTGTTGCGATCACCGTACTGGAGATTAGCGTGCTTGTTGTGATCGCAGTCTTCGGGCTTCCTCTGCTTGGTGATATCACGGCTGTGGCGCAGACGTTTGTTGTACCTGTGAACGGGCCGATTGTGGCAGCCGTCATATCTGGCAGCGTCATTGCCTTCTTTGCGTTCGTTGGCTTCGAGGACATCGTCAACATGGCCGAGGAGACGCTCGATCCCGAACGAACCGCTTCGCGTGCAATAATCTGGACGTTGGGCATATCCGTCGGAATCTATGTTGCCATCGCTTTGGCGGCTGTCATGGCGCCGGATAGGCAAGCTGTTGCGACGTCATCTGCTCCCATGGCAGAACTGTATCATCAGGTAACCGGTTTCTCTGGGGCGCCCGTTGCTGTTATGGCCGCTATTGCCATGGTGAACGGGATACTGATCCAGATCGTCATGGCCAGCAGAATGCTTTACGGCATGGCTCACGAGGGGCTAGCTCCCCATTGGCTCGCTGAGATAGACGAAAAGCGCGGCACGCCTTCCCGTGCAACCTTTGTAGTTGCAGGCATTATACTTCTGCTGGCACTATTTTTTCCACTTGTGCGACTCGCCGAAACGACAAGCATGATATTATTGGGCGTGTTTACACTGGTAAATGTTTCGCTTTTTGCATTGGGGCGCACGCACGAAGATAGAATGCTCAGACGCTTCCGTTGGTGGGGTCTCATGTCTGCGGCTCTATGCGTGGGTATTTTGGCGTTTCAGTTCATAGCTGGTGTCTCGGCCGGCCATTGATGCCAAACGTGGCCTCAAACCCGCCATTCATACCGATCAAATTCTTCCTTCTCTACTCTTGCCCTCTCTGCTAACACACCCAAATGACCAATCCCCTTATCATTGCCATCGACGGTCCGGCAGCCTCCGGCAAGGGCACATTGGCGCGGCGGTTGGCCGTGCATTTCGACCTGCCGCATCTTGATACCGGGCTGACCTATCGCGCGGTTGGCAACGCGTTGGTTCAAGTTGGCTTGCCGCTTGATGACGAACCCTTGGCGATGGTTGTTGCCGAAAATCTTGATCTGGGGGCATTGGATCGCGACATTCTTTCGGCCCATGAGGTTGGCGAAGCCGCTTCCAAAGTAGCGGTCATGTCACAAGTGCGGCGCATTTTGGTGGAGCAGCAGCGGGCGTTTGCAAATTCAGGCAAAGGTGCCGTGTTGGACGGGCGCGACATCGGCACTGTGGTCTGCCCCGATGCGACTGCCAAACTCTATGTCACCGCCTCGCCTGAGGTCAGGGCGCGCCGCCGGTTTCGCGAGGCCGACGAGAAGGGCAGTGGTTCCAGCTATGATGAAATCCTGGCAGACATTATCCGCCGTGATGAGCGCGACATGGGGCGTGACGACAGCCCGTTGAAACCGGCTGAAGATGCGGTCTTGATTGATACCTCGGAAATGACTATAGAAACAGCATTCGAGACCGCTTTGCGCATCGTTAAGCGGGCGATCGACGAAAACTAGCGTTCCATTTCTGCTCACACGCTGCATGGTTGCCGGATTGGCAAGAGCACAAACGGAATTATTGAAACACAAACCCGCAGCGTTTTGCGAAGCTGTCACACTGAAAATGCTTCGCTCAGGAGAATTCATGACAATCAGTAAAGGTATGGAAGAGTTTGAAGCTCTTCTGGAACAGTCGTTCGAGACCAATGACGTTATCGAAGGGGCTGTTGTAAAAGGTATTATCACCGCATTTGAAAAAGACCTTGCGGTGGTTGACGTAGGTCTGAAAGTAGAAGGCCGCGTAGCAATGAAAGAGTTCGGCGCAGCCGGGCGTGACGGTTCGATGAAGGTCGGCGATGAAGTCGAGGTTTTTGTTGAACGTATCGAAAATGCGCTTGGCGAAGCAGTTCTTTCACGCGAAAAGGCTCGCCGTGAAGAAAGCTGGGTCCGTCTTGAGAAACAGTTTGAGGCCAATGAGCGCGTTGAAGGCGTTATTTACAGTCAGGTCAAGGGCGGTTTTACCGTTGATCTTGACGGTGCGATGGCCTTCTTGCCACGTTCGCAAGTGGATATTCGCCCGATCAAGGACGTAACCCCGCTGATGAACAATCCGCAACCGTTCCAGATTTTGAAGATGGACCGTCGCCGCGGAAACATTGTTGTGTCCCGTCGCTCAATTCTTGAAGAGAGCCGCGCGGAGCAGCGTTCGGAAATCGTCCAGAACCTTGAAGAAGGTCAGGTCGTTGAAGGCGTGGTCAAGAATGTTACCGATTACGGCGCGTTCGTTGATCTTGGCGGCATTGATGGTTTGTTGCACGTTACCGATATGGCATGGCGCAGGGTCAACCACCCAAGCGAAGTGCTGAACATCGGTCAGAACGTGAAGGTGCAGATCATCCGCATCAACCAGGAAACCCATCGTATTTCCCTTGGCATGAAGCAGCTTGAAAGCGACCCATGGGAATCCATCGATGACAAGTATCCGCTTGAGAAGAAAATCACCGGCCGCGTGACCAACATCACCGACTATGGTGCTTTTGTTGAGCTTGAGCCTGGTATTGAAGGTCTGATTCACGTTTCAGAAATGTCATGGACGAAGAAAAACGTTCATCCCGGCAAGATCGTCTCCACTTCCCAGGAAGTGGAAGTCATCGTTCTGGAAGTTGATCCTTCGAAGCGCCGCATTTCGCTGGGCCTCAAACAAGCCATGGCCAACCCTTGGGACAGCTTTGCTGAAACATATTCTGTTGGCTCGGAAGTTGAGGGCGAAGTCAAGAACAAGACCGAATTTGGCCTGTTCATCGGGCTTGAGGGCGATGTGGACGGAATGATCCACCTGTCTGATCTTGACTGGAAGCGTTCTGGCGAAGAAGCCATCGAAGACTACAAAAAAGGTGACGTTGTCAAAGCCGTTGTTCTTGATGTGGATGTTGAGAAGGAACGTATTTCCCTCGGCATCAAGCAGCTTGGCGGCGATCCGGTTGCACAGGCAGCTGAATCCGGTGCATTGCGCAAAAACGCCGTGGTGACCTGTGAGGTGCTTGAAGTGAAAGACGCAGGGCTGGAAGTTGCGATTGCCGATACCGAGTTGCAATCTTTCATCAAACGTGCCGATTTGTCCCGTGATCGTGCGGAACAACGCCCGGAGCGGTTTGCGGTTGGCCAAAAGGTCGATGCCCGTGTAACCCAGTTCGACAAGAAAACAGGTCGCGTAACGGTCTCCATCAAGGCGCTGGAAATCGCCGAGGAAAAAGAGGCAGTTTCCCAGTACGGCTCAAGCGACTCAGGTGCGTCGCTCGGCGACATCCTGGGCGCTGCGCTGAAAGAAAAAGACGAATAGTCTTTTTCTGATAAAAAAACATGAAAGCCCGGGCCTTTGGTCCGGGTTTTTTTATGCCGTTTGGCCTTGCAACAAAGCATTAATGGAACGGCGGTAAGATATGGGTGATGGGGGTTCAAATCGATGAAAAATGTTACGGTTGAAATTGCGGACTGGGATGCAGAACATGGGCGCACTGCTTTGAACTTTCTTGCCGCGCACGGCGACTTTGATTTGAAAAACCTGACGCTTGAAGATCACTCATATCTTTATGAGCACGGGTTTGGAGCCCCTGCCAAACTGGTGTCAGCATACGACCGCCAAGGTGAAAAGGTTGGACATGCAGTGTTGTATGAGCGTGATTTAAGATCGGCAGATGGTGAGAAATGCTATCACATGTCTGACCTTTATGTGGACAGCGCCTACCGGAACCTTCCTACGATTTCGCGCATGTATAGCGCATTAAAAGCCTATCTGGAGCACCACAACGTAGAGGCAATGTTTTGCGTTTCCAACGAAAGGTCAACACGGCTTAACGAGCGGTTTTTACACATTTTCGAGCATGAGGAATTGCGCTTTGGCGTCGGTATTTCAAACTGCTTTGTCGGCAATGGTGGAGAGCACGATGTTACGACCGACATTCTCGACCCCGCGTCTTCTACCGACTTCTCCGCATTTTTCAGGTACAGCAATTTGTGGGATGTTAACGCATTGCGCAAGCGTTTGAACTTGCACGGTGAGGCTTTCAAGGTCCACTGTTTTGGTGATGCGCTCGTGGTTTCGCAAAGAACGCGAAAACTGGGAATTCCGCTGGTATTGATAGTCGGTCTTTTCAGCCGTGAGGAAAATCGCCCCAAACTGGACCGCAAAATTCTAAACAAGGTTTGTTCATCACACCGCGTGCCGTTTTATTGCACTGAGGTCAACGATTTGTCCGGCGGTGTGTTGAAAAACTTCCTGTTTGTTAAAAAACTGTCTGTTTATCACCGGGACATGCCACAGGACCAGCGCTACTGCCTGCTTGATCTGGATCTAAGTCTCGGTGTTGCCTGACAAAAGGTCGGTGGCAAATAGCAAACGGTTTGGGTCAGGGACATCATTTGGTTATGACTTCCGGACCCATGACCGCATTTGGCAGCATGGTCGAAATTGCCGGCACATAGGTTACCAGGATCAGGAAAACAAACATGATCGCGAGGAAGGGTAGGGCAGCGCGCACGACCCCCATCATCGACATGTTGGCGACCCCGGCGGTGACAAACAAATTGAGGCCGACCGGCGGCGTGATCATCCCAATTTCCATGTTTACCACCATGATAATTCCAAGATGGATCGGGTCGATGCCCAGTTCGATTGCAATCGGGAAAACCAGCGGGGCGACAATTACCAGCAGTCCGCTGGGTTCCATGAACTGACCGCCGATCAACAAGATAACATTGACGACCACCAGGAACAGGATGGGGCCAAAGCCGTATGACAACATGGCTTCGGTAATTTTCTGGGGAATTTGTTCATCGGTGATGACGTGTTTCAGAATGAGCGCATTTGCAATCACAAACATCAGCGTGATGATCAGCTTGCCTGCATCGCGCAAGGTGTTGATGGTGTCTTCATGCCACAAGGCGCTGACAGTTGCCTGGGGGTTGGTCAATAGGCTCTTGCCATCCTTCAGGGGACCCATGTCGCGATAAACGTAGGTTGCCACAAAAAACGCATACACAGAGGCGACCGCTGCTGCTTCTGTTGGGGTGAAAATAGCTCCGGTGATGCCGGGAATTCCATAAATACCAACCATGATGATGACGATCAGGAGCAAGCCCCACACCGCTTGCTTGAAGCTTTCCCATATCTCACCAATACCCTTGAACTCGCCGGAGGGCATGTCCTTGATGCGGGCCATGATGTAAATTCCGACCATCAGCATGAAACCTGCCACAAGGCCGGGCACAACACCTGCAAGAAACATTCGCCCTACCGAGACTTCAACAGCTGCGGCATATACCACCATGACGATGGATGGCGGGATAAGAATGCCCAACGTTCCTGCGTTTGCAATGACACCGGCTGCAAATTCCTTTGTGTAGCCCACCTGGCGCATGGCCGAGATCACAATGGTACCGATCGCTACCACCGTTGCAGGCGATGAGCCGGACAGGGCAGCGAATATCATGCAGGCCAAAACGCCCGCAATTGCCAGACCACCGCGAAAATGGCCTACCAGCGCGATGGAAAACCGAATGATGCGCTGGGCGACCCCGCCGGTAGACATGAATGACGAGGCGAGAATAAAAAACGGTATGGCGAGCAAAGTAGCATGGCCTTCAAATGCTTCAAACAGCGTCTGTGCGACCGATGCCAATGAACTGTCTGAGAACATCAGCAGGAACATGATGGATGAGAATCCAAGCGCGACCGCAATCGGCACGCCTGCCAGCATCAAACCGATGACCAGTATAAATAGGAGGGCGATTTCCATCAGTCTTGCTCTTTCAATTGTTGCGCCGCATCGGCAACATCGTCTTCGGCCTCATGATTTACAATGAGACGGTATTGTGTGCCGTTCCAAACCCTAATGCCTGCCTGGATGAAGCGAAACACCAACAGGGCCATGGAAAAGGGGAGTACTACGTAAGGTACGACCTTTGGAAGTTTCTCGTAGGCATCGCCATCATTAAACACGTTAGCAAGCCATGTTAGAAAAAACGGAACGGGAATGTCCTGGGTTTCATACCAACCCTGGCCACGGAATTTTTCTGAAAACCCGAGCGGGAACCAGCGCCCTTCTGTAGGTGGAAGGTTCGCATAGGGGGCCCAATAGTCCCACGCCCCTTTAAGCAGAAGAAGGGAGTACGCCAGGCAAACAGCCACCACAAAAAGCGCAATGAGACGTTGTACGGGAATGGGAACCATTGCAACAATTGCATCAACGCCAAGGTGAAGCGTGTGTTTTACTGCATAACTTGCGCCTAGCAAAACCAACCATGCAAACAGGAAAACGGTCAGCTCCAGCGCATAAAAAATGTTGGAATTAAAGCCGTATCGCGCCACCACATTGGCAAAGGTCATGATGGTCATGATGCCCAGAATGACGGCAATCAATACTTCTTCAACACGATCAAACCTGCTCGTGCTGTGTGACACGCTGTTCATGGCTTCCTCCCAACCCGTGAGCAACTGTACGGAAACATGCAAATGGGTGCCGGTTTCCCGACACCCATCAATAGCACACTAACCGCTTAGTTGGTAGCTGCGTTGATTGACTGCGCTGCGTCGATGTTTTCCTGTCCCACATCGCCAGCGAATTTTTCCCAAACAGGCTTCATGGTTTCAACCCATTCAGACCGCTGCTCAGGGGTCAGCTCAACCACCTTGCCGCCAGCGTCAATAATGGCTTGTTTGGCTGCCTCATTGACTTTCGTGGATTCGGCATTACGGGTCGCTGTAACCTCGGAAACGATCTTTGTGAACTCTTCCCGAACATCTGCAGGCAATCCATCCAGCCAGTCTACGCTGGTGACCAGAAGGTAGTCCAAAATTCCGTGGTCGGTGTGGGTTACGCCGTCCTGAACTTCAAAGAACTTCTTGCCGTAAATGTTCGACCAGGTGTTCTCCTGACCATCCACAACACCCTGTTGCAACGCTCCATAAACTTCCGAGAAGGCCATTTTCTGGGGGCTGCCACCAAGTGCTTCCATTTGCGCCACCAGAACATCTGATGACTGGACACGGAATTTCAGGCCGTTTGCGTCGGTCGGCTTCAACAGTGGTTTGTTGGCAGACATCTGTTTCATGCCGTTATGCCAGTATCCCAGTCCCTGAAGGCCGCGTTTCTGCATGGAATCGAGCATCCCCTGACCTGCCTCAGAGGCCTGAAATGCTTCAACGGCGTTGATGTCCTTGAACATGAAAGGCAAATCGAAAATTCTGAACTGCTTCGTGAATTTCTCGAATTTTGACAGGGAAGGGGCAGCCAGCTGAACGTCGCCCTGAAGCATGGCTTCCAGAACCTTGTTGTCATTGTACAATGTGGAGTTCGGGTAGACCTCCATGCACATTTTGCCGTTCATTTCCTCGTTGACACGCTTTTCAAGCAGGCTGGCTGCAATGCCTTTGGGGTGCTTGTCGGTGTTGGTAACGTGGCTGAATTTTACAACGATCTCACCATCGTCACACGCTGCATTTGCAACGGCAGGCGAAGTGAGCAATGCCGCAAGACATGCGGCTTTCAATAGTTTTTTCATGATAACTCTCCCAAGTATGATCAGCGTATCCACGCTTGCCAGACATCGAACGTTGCTCCCGTACATAGTTCAAGAGCAAATATCGCGCGAAAAAAATTTACTTTAATATCAATAAATTATCTTGTTTTGAGTGTTGTCGTTAAGCATTTTGTCCGAAAATTCGGACAGTTGGGCTTGCGGTAACCGATGCAAATTTCTATGCATTGCGGTGTAAACGGAGGTCTCTGAAGCGCATGTTTCGTGGTGTGTTCCTAGCCTTTTATTTTTATGCGGTTGCGTGCTTTGGATTGGCGGGTTGGGTCTATTACCAGTCTTTCCAGAGCGTTCTTGCCGACGACCGTTCTGCGGGTGGTGTTCGGTTATCGGAGGCAGTAAGCCGGCTTCGTGGGCAGTTGGGCATTTACAAGGCGCTGGTAAACATCGTCGCCAAAGACCCAAAAACCATTCAGTTCATGACGGATTACCATTTTCCCGATGCACAGATTGATTTGTCGTTGTTTCGTTTGACATATGGTGCTTGGGAAATGATGTTGATTGCTCCTGACGGAAGCAGGTTGGCAGTTTCCGTCCCCGAGAAGTCTCCCCGGTTGGCATCAAATGCATTGTTGCGTGCGGCACTCAATGGCAGGCTTGGCCATGAGTTGGCAGTGGAAAACGAACTGCGGCTTGCGCGCTATAGCCGCCGCGTGGTCGGGGCAGACAATCATGCGCTTGGTGCTGCGATCATTTCGGCAAATCTTGAAGAACTTGAATTTGAGTGGCCAGTCATTCCCGAACCCGTTGTGTTTTTGAACCGCGAGGGTGTTACGATTTCTTCCAACCGGCAATATCTGCTGTTGTTGAAACGGCCACCTGAGCGTGGAATCAAACAGCGTCCTGAATCCCATTTGCCGCTTGACCGGATACAAAGCCTCTCCCAAACGCAATTGTGGTCATTCGCCGACAGGGAGGGGCGGCGCAGTGAAGTCCAGCTTTTGCAGCTCGACGACAAACGGTTGAACATGACCGGCATGATCATGCTCGATACGACCGATGCTCGTGCTACAGCGCTGCTTAGCATGGGTCTGGTTTTGGCGCTCGGGGCCGCCCTTGGCCTTGCGGGTTGGATTTTTGTGCAGCAAAGGCGCCGCATTTCCCTTGAACTCAAACAAACCGCAATGCTTGAACAAGCCGTTGAAGAACGTACCGCGGAACTCAGATCGACGCAAAACGAATTGGTGGAAGCCTCCAATCTGGCGGCATTGGGTCGTCTGTCAGCCGGTATAAGTCATGAACTCAACCAACCGCTTTCTGCAATCCTGAATTTCGCTGAGAATGGCAAACGGTTGTTGGAAAAATCAAGAAAGAATGACGCGGCGGATAATTTGGGCAGAATAGCCGAACAAGTCCATCGCATCACCCGCATCATCGGCAATTTGCGGGCCTTTGCACGGCAGGAAAAAACGGCCTTCGACCGGATTGATCTTGCTGAAGTGGTGCGCCATGCCTTGAAGCTGGTTGAGGCTGAAATAGAAAACCATTCTGTCAGGTTGTTGGTGGATGTGGCCGACAAGCCTGTTTTTGTATTGGCCGGAAGGGTGCGCCTGGAACAGGTGGTATTGAACCTGGTCTCCAACGCACTTGACGCGATGCAGGATACGACAGAACGAATACTTGAGGTACGGCTCGAGACTTTCGACGGCAACGCCGTCCTGACCGTCAGTGATACTGGCAGCGGGGTTAGCGAACCTGACCGCGTTTTTGAACCCTTTTACACAACGAAGGAATTGGGGGCATCAAAAGGATTGGGGATGGGGCTTGCCCTTTCACACGGTCTGGTTTCAAATTTTGGCGGCACATTGTCATGTCGCAACCTGCGCACCGGAGCCGAATTCGTGATGTCGCTTCCATTGAAAGAGGAACAATGATGATGCGAAAAGTTCTGGTTATTGAAGATGACCCGGCGCTTAGGGCTTCAATTGTCCAAACGCTGGAGCTGGAAGACCTGGAGCCTCTGTCGACGGGCAGTTTTACCCAGGCGCGCCGATCGGTCCGGTCAAACTTCAAAGGTGTTATTTTGTCTGACATCAAAATGCCGGATCATACAGGATTTGATGTTTTGCGCTTCGCCCAATCCAAAGACAAGGAATTGCCAGTAATTCTTCTGACCGGGCATTCCGATGTTCCAACCGCAATACGCGCGCTTAAGGACGGGGCTTATGACTATCTGGAAAAACCCTGTAGTCCGGACAGATTAGTGGACACGCTCAAGCGTGCCCTGCATCATCGCGAACTTGTGCTGCAGAACCGCTCGATCCGCGAAGAGCTTGATGAGTACAGGGAAGCCAACGAACTGGATGGCAGCCTGAACGAACAAATGGAAAAACATGAACGCCGGGTCATTGAATATGCCCTGGCCTCCGAAAGCGGAAAGGTAAGCAAGGCTGCCGAGCGGTTGGGTATTCCGCGCAACACACTCTACGACCGCATGACACGGTTGAACATTGTTGCCGGTAAATTCCGTTGAGGTGTGAAGTGTTGCAAATCTTGGGGCTGTGTTTTTTCGGGCGAAATGGTATTGGGGCGCGAACCGTAATCCGTACCGGACCGACTGATGTTTGAATACCGAGCCAACACTGCTGCGAAGACTTTCGCTGTCGCCCCGATGATGGATTGGAGCGACCGGCATTGCCGGTTTTTTCATCGCGTCCTGACAAAACGGGCACTTCTTTACACAGAAATGGTAGTGGCTGAAGCGATCATACACGGCGACAGGGATTACCTGCTTGGGTTTGATGTCGCGGAACATCCCGTTGCATTGCAACTGGGAGGCAGCGATCCGGTCAAGCTTGCAGAAGCGGCGACGATTGGCGAGGCATATGGTTATGACGAGATCAATCTGAATGTCGGGTGTCCCTCCGATCGCGTGCAATCGGGAACTTTTGGTGCCTGTCTGATGCGCGAACCGGAACTGGTTGCCCGATGCGTTGCTGCGATGAAGAAGGTTGTAGATGTTCCCGTGACTGTCAAATGCCGGATTGGTGTTGATGAACAGGACCCGGAAATTGCACTTGATGCATTGGCAGGAATGGTGTGGCAGGAAGGTGCGAACGGCTTGTGGGTTCATGCCCGAAAGGCCTGGCTGGAAGGGTTAAGTCCAAAGGAGAACCGTGATGTCCCGCCGCTGGATTATGAGCGGGTATTTCGGTTGAAGCAGAAAAACGGGAATCAATTCATTGGCTTGAACGGTGGAATTGAAAACCTGATTCAATGTCGGGAACATCTGCAAAAATGCGATGGCGTAATGCTGGGGCGTGCTGCCTACCACAATCCGTCATTGTTGCGAGATGTTGACCATGCCTTGTTTGGTGATGATGCAAGACCTGTCGCCAATGATGAAATCATTGACCAAATGTGTGGCTATGCCGAAGCGCATATTGCAGGTGGTGGACGTCTCAATCACATTACACGCCACATGATCGGTTTGTTTCAGGGCATTCCCGGTGCCCGTCAATGGCGGCAAATTCTAAGCGTGAAATCGGTCAAGCCAAACGCAGGGCCGCGAGTGTTGCGCGAAGCCTATGCGGCTGTATCAGAATTTTGTGACACCGCAACTGGCGCCATGACGGCTTGACGGCAGTTTGTTTTGCGCCTAATCCCTGCCACCTGCCCATCACGAAAGCCGCCATGTCTTCGCTTCCTGCAATTTCCGAATTAATGCCCTTTGTGGTCGGTTTGGTGTGCGTGGGTGCAGTGTCCGGTTTTCTTGCGGGAATGTTCGGGATTGGCGGTGGTGCAATACTGGTACCCTTTTTCTACCAGATGCTTGGACTGGCCGATGTCGATGACGCTGTGCGTATGCATTTGTCGGTGGGGACTTCGCTAGCAATCATTGCGCCCACGTCTGTTCGCTCATTTCTCGGCCACAAGGCGAAGGGCGCCGTGGACATGGAACTCCTCAGGCGATTTGTAATTTGGGTGCCGGTAGGGGTGATATCCGCGTCAGTGACCGTCGCCTATATTTCCGGTGGGATGCTGCGGATGATATTCGCTTACATTGCCCTGGCGATTGCGCTGAAAATGCTGCTCGGCAAAGATCATTGGAAGCTTGCTGACGAAATCCCAACCGGTGCCGCAACCAATCTGGCGGGTTGGTTCATAGGGTTTTTCTCCACGTTTATGGGTATTGGCGGGGGTGTGTTTAACAACACTTTCATGACCGCGTTCGGCAGAAAAATACATCAGGCAGTAGCCACATCTGCGGGGGTGGGTGTGTTGATCGCAATTCCAGGATTGTTCGGCTATCTTTGGGCCGGGTGGGGTGACCCGTTGTTACCCCCGTTTTCGATCGGCTATGTCAATGTCTTGATGGTGATGATCACCGTTCCGGTCACACTATTGACCGCACCTTTCGGGGTAAACGTCGCCCACAAACTCAACAAGCGTCAGCTTGAAATTGGTCTTGGCATCTTTCTGATCCTTGTTTCGGCGCGGTTCTTCTACAGTTTGTACGGCTGACTTGTATTTCCGCTAGTCTGTAAGAAACAGTTCATCTCCGCGAAACTCAAACGACGTCAGGGTCGATAGAAAGTTCATCCCCAACAAGCTGTGGCTTAGCGCACCCGGTTTTGAAACCATCACGGCAACGTTGCGCCGCTCAATAGGTCCGATTTCGACAAAACCCAGTTTGGCGCGTGCTGCAAAGGCCGTGCCATTGGCTGTCTGGGTGGGAATTGTAAACCGCAAACTGGTCACATCGATACCGACATCTTCGGCATCGCGAGCGGTGAGAACGATTGAACTTGCACCTGTGTCCACCAGCAGGGTGACGGACCTGCCGTTCAGTTGCATTCGTGCAACGAAGTGATTGTCATTTCCCTTTGACAAAACGACCCGTTCACGTCCTTCAACAGACTGTACCGCCCTTGGGCTTCCGGGAATGAGGCCTGCGGTCATCCGTGATCCGATGTCCTGCAGATCAAACCGGAAAACGTATCCGGCCATGAGTGCAAGAATGACCAATATCCATATTGCGATATTGCGCGCAAATTCCCTGAACTGGCCACGCCGTGGTATGATGGATGATGCTATCAAGGCACCCCACATGCTTAGCAGCGCGACCTGGGCAAACTGTGAATTGTGAAGGCCAAACGTAGTTGCGCCTTCTCCCGCCAGGATAAGGTAAATCACAACGGCACCGATCAAGCCGAGAGTTAGCCAAACAATATTCATGGGTTATACCTGTTTTTGACGGGCCATGCGTTTGCGCCGTGTTTCCCGACGAGGTTTGCGGACTACTGTCTCCAGCCGCGCGGCAAGACCAGCCATGATGTCGCTGCGTTCTGCGTCGCTGTAATCCATCCAGGCACCGATTTCATCTTGCGTACGACCGCAACCGAAACAAAAACCGGTGCGCTGGTCGATAGAACACACCAGTATGCAGGGACTCTCGATCTGTTTCTTCGGCACGGTGATTGCGTTTCCTGCAAATTGGCATTAAGTCGTTTCTTCCACCTTACCTAATGGCGCACCCTGGCCGCAACAAGTAGCCGACAGGAGCCGTTGTTAAAAAAGAAAAGAACCGCTGGAATATGACGCTGCAGGAAAGCGGATTGCCATTTGATGATTTTCGTAAACTGGTAGCCGGACTGCCACCTGCTGATGAGCAGGCGGCAGAGCACACGCTTCAACAACTTGAATGTGGAAAGGATGCCCAACTGTCGCCCGTGCAACAGTTTTGTGCCTGGTATTCGCGCTGGAGCGGTCGTTCGCCGGTTGTTCATCGCCCTTTGCTGACCCTGTTTGCCGGTACGCATTCATTGCAAAATGGTCTTGACGAAGGTTCCAACGCTGCCTGGATTTTGGAACAGACGATCGGGATCACCGAGGGAACGGCAACAGTCAATCGAATGTGCAGAGTGCAGGATTTTGGCCTCAAACTGTTTGACCTTGCCCTTCAAATCCCTGTTGAAGACATCTCTGCCACCCCTGCGCTGGATGAAAAAGGATGCGCAGGAACCATTGCCTTTGGTATGGAGGCAATTGCCGGTGGGTCGGATTTGCTGGCGGTAGCCGCGCTTGAAACGCCACTAAATCCCTCCAACCTTGCAATATTGGGGTTGTTGGCAGGCATCGAAGCTGAGCAGTTTGTTGCCGATGATGTCTTACTTGAAAAAACCCGTCAGGCGATTGCACTTGCAAAAGGGCATGAGAAGGACGGCTTTGAAGTGCTTCGCCGGTTGGGAGGGCGTGAAACCGCCGCGATTGCCGGTGCAATCCTTGCTTCAAGAACCGAACACGTGCCAACTGTCGTAGGCGGTATGACTGGACTGGCTGCGTGTGCTGCGCTTCACCGCAACAATCCTGATTCCATATCCCATTGTGTGCTGGCACAGGCTTCCGGTGATGCCTTGATCGACCGAATTGCCTCGGATTTGGGGTTGTTAACCGTATTGCCCTCGCCACTAAGCGATGCGCCGGGGGCAGGGGTTCTTTTGGCTTCCGGTGTATTGCAAGGCGCGTTTAAACATGTACCCCTCTCGGAAGAGGCGAATAATTAGTGCTGTTCTTGTTTGGTGGTTTCACCAACAAGAAACGCATTACCGTATCTTGAGAGAACAACAAACCGCCGCTGCGTTCTGTCGAAAGATCAAACGCAATTGGCTTGCCTAAGCGATTTTTTTCAGTTCCGGTGAGCGTTCTTCGGCCTGTTGCAAATCCTGCCGGACCTGGTCAGGAACGCTGACCCGTTCTTTCGGGAAATAGGCAATCACCTCGGTTCCGTCGCGCAGTTTTGATTTCAGTTCAAAGCGCCCCTGATGCAAGTTGAGCAGAGCCTGCACAATGGTCAATCCAAGACCGGTTCCCTGTTCGGCGCTGTGAATGGCAATCGACCCCTGACCGAAGGAAGACAAAATGACAGGGATCTCCTGCTCCGGTATGCCCGGACCTGTATCGCGTATTGACAGGTATTGTCCACCGCCCGAGGTCCAACCCACCTTGATGGTAATGCGCCCGTTTGTCGGGGTGAACTTGATGGCGTTGGAAAGCAGGTTCAGTGTTATCTGCCTGACTGCCTTGCGGTCTACCCAGACCGTCGGAAGGCGGTCGTCCATATTGGTTTCAAGTGTAATGTTTTTCTCGCGTGCCTTAACCTCCATCAGGCGTCGTGCGTCGTCGACAATTCTGACAAGGCTCAGTTTTTCTTCGTTCAGTTCATGCTTTCCCGCCTCGATGCGGGAGATGTCCAGAATTTCGTTGATCACATGCAACAAGTGAGAGCCGGAATTGTGGATGTCTTCAACGTATTCGCGGTATTTGTCATTCTCAATCGAACCCAGGATCTCGTCTTTCATCATTCCGGAAAAGCCCAGAATTGCATTCAACGGGGTGCGCAATTCATGGCTCATCGTCGCAAGAAACCTTGACTTGGCCATATTGGCTTCCTCAGCACGAACACGAGCCGAATTTGCAAGCGATTTTTGGGTTTCCATTTCTACCATCAGGGTATGTTTTTCGATGGTTTCTTCGAATCGTTCTGTCATGGCACGTCTGAGCACGTGAATGATGTAGCCAAAGAAGGTTATTGTTACAGCAATGATGGCAAGCTTCCCGGCATTCTCCTGCCATCCGTCCATCGCCAATCTGACGGACAGAAGCAGCGAGGGTGGCAGGGCGAGTACCGCGCTCAGGCCCATGAAGGGATAAGTGGTAGCGGCCACAATTGCCACGAAACCAATTGTGGCAATGAATTTAAGCAGTGTATGTTCGTTGCCCGTGCAATCGTGGCAGCTTTGCCAAACAAAGGCGGAGAGGGCGGCGCATACAATCAGTTGATAAACGGAAAATGCCAACAACCATCGCAACGCGTGAGCAGGCGCAATATCCCTCTCACTGAATTTGCGGGCAGTTACGACTGACAAGGTCACTGCAATTGCGATTACCGGCAAGCCTATCGCCAGCTCATACGTTTTGAGGTTCGGATAGGCAAATGCCGTTACCGTCAAGCACAGCAGCAATTGCATGAACGCCAGGGCAGGTTGGGAATCTGCATAAGTTCTCACCCGGTCGAGCAGATAGGCTCTGGAAGATGGGCCGGTGATGGCAAGCTTTGTGCGGAACTCTCTTATCGCACGCGAAGAGTTGCTACCGGGACGGGTAACATCAATGACATTTTTGTCTATTGGTCTCGTTGGTGCTGACATGACTGGGCGACTCGTAACTGCTGACCCGTACGGCCCTTAAAATGACTCAGAAATTGTGCGCGAATTTGGTAAACAACTGGTTACGAACACGGGAGTTCTGATGTGCGAAGGGCGCTGGATTTTGTAAAAGCTCTGGGGTTTTTTGTCTTGTTGGCGTTGGCAGCAGCCTGGTTTGCTCAACGTGCGGAGATTTCTGTATCCGGACGGGCTTTGATTATCGACGGCGACAGTCTGGTTGTCGACGGACAGGAAATTCGGCTTGAAGGCATTGATGCTCCCGAATTGTCGCAGACCTGCTTAATGAGCGGCGATGGTTCGCAACACGAGTGTGGCAGGCGAGCCAAAGCCCATTTGCGCTCGATTACCGAACAGGGGGTTGTGTGTACCGGCTGGGAGTTCGACAGGTATCAACGGTTGCTAGGCAGTTGCACAGCAGGCGATTTGTCAATCAATCAGACAATGGTTGAGGACGGTTGGGCGGTGTCCTATGGTGACTATCAAATGCAGGAAAACGCCGCCCGTGAGGCGCAACGCGGTATATGGGCCAGTGAATTCGAAAACCCGGCGCATTGGCGCAACACGAGAAAAAGCGACGGCTGGCTTGATTGGTTTTCCAGTTCGAGATTTTGGTAGTTTGAGATAGCTTGAGAAGGAGTTGTTATGAAGCTTTATGATGGCGGACGGGCGCCAAACCCTCGCCGGGTACAGATTTTCATGAAAGAAAAAGGGATTGAAATACCTGCGCACCAATTGGCTTTGAATGAACATGAACACAAGACCGATGCCATGTTGGAAAAAAACCCGTTTGCCACCGTTCCGTTCCTTGAACTTGATGACGGCACTGTGATTGCAGAAACTGTCGCAATCTGCCGGTATCTGGAAAGCGAATATCCCGAAAACAACCTGTTTGGCACGGACCCGTTGGAAATTGCGGTTATCGAAATGTGGAGCCGACGTATGGAGTTCTATTTCCTGCAGCGCGTTGGCATGGCGTTTCGCCATCTGAACCCCGGCGGCGCTGTGTTGGAAGGCGAACAAATAGCTGCCTGGGGCAAAAAATGCCATGATGGTGCATTGCGTGCCATGAAAATGATCGATGAACGTTTGGGGCAAACGCGGTTTATTGCAGGGGATCG
This sequence comes from Rhizobiaceae bacterium, assembly GCA_965230715.1. Classification (GTDB taxonomy): domain Bacteria; phylum Pseudomonadota; class Alphaproteobacteria; order Rhizobiales; family Rhizobiaceae; genus JAALLB01. Next base: position 1,510,322 of record CBDDLK010000001.1, read on the forward strand.
GTTCACAATTGCAGACATTACCGCGATTGTCGCAGTGCAGTTTTTCAAACCGGCCAGGATCGCAGTTCCAGAAGAGGGTTTCGAACATTTCAAGCGCTGGACAGACGAGATGCTACAACGTCCGAGCGTCAAGATGTGAACCAGACCAAAGCGCTCGACAAACTTGATGATCTGGAACAGCGGATTGTTCAATGCCGGATTTGTCGTGACAATCCGGTGGGCAAACAATTGCCTCATGAACCGCGACCTGTAGCGGTGCTGTCGGGTACAGCAAAGGTGCGTATTGTCGGCCAGGCTCCGGGCAGGCGCGTATATGTGTCGGGACGGCCATTCACTGACCCTTCCGGCGATCGGTTGCGTGACTGGATGGGTCTTGATGAAGAGACGTTTTATGATTCCGGGCGCATCGCGATCACCCCGATGGGGTTCTGCTTCCCCGGCCATGATGAAAAGGGAGGGGATTTGCCACCGCGCAGAGAGTGTGCTGCGACTTGGCAAAAACAAATTACCGATGCAATGCCGCAAGTCGAACTGGTTCTGCTCATTGGCCTTTACGCGCAAAAATTTTATTTGGGGGGGCTGGCCGAAAGAACCCTGACCGAAACCGTAGGCAACTGGCGGACGATAGCGGGCAAGTCCAACAAGCCCGTATACTTTCCATTGCCGCATCCTTCGTGGCGCAACAATGTCTGGATCAAGAAAAACCCTTGGTTTGCCAGTGAGTTGATCCCAAACCTGCAAAAACTGATTCAAGTGCACATGAATTGAAAAAATTTCATCTCTGCGCTTTGGTTTTGACAGTCTGTTGGAAACATGTTTCATAAAGCGTCACATTTTTAAATTCATTTTTCGTTTAAAGAACAGCCGCCATGGACAAGACTGACCGCGCCATCCTTTCAATTCTTCAGGAAGATGCGACCTTACCGGTCGCCGACATTGCGCGCCGCGTCGGCCTGTCTACCACGCCGTGCTGGCGACGGATCCAGAAACTGGAAGAGGACAAGGTGATTGTCAGGCGCGTCGCATTGCTGGACCCGGGCAAGGTGAACACCAATGTGACCGTGTTTGTCTCTATCAAGACCGATCAACACAATGAGGAATGGCTCAAACGGTCATCCGAAGTGATCACCAAGTTTCCCGAAGTTACGGAGTTTTACAGAATGAGCGGAGACATCGACTACCTTGTTAAGGTGGTTGTTCCGGATATTGCCGCTTATGACGAATTCTACAAAAGGCTGGTCTCAAGCCTAGAGATTGACAATGTATCAAGCACGTTCGCGATGGAACGGATAAAAGATACCACTGTTCTTCCGCTCAACTATCTGGCGGTGGATTAGGGCCGTTTGTTTAATAACGCGTTTTGAACGAAACAACGGTTGTTTCCGCACGATGTGGTCGTGGATACTTGCGTAATCCAATCCATCAAGACAGAAACCGCCACTTGTCAGCCGTCAGCCTGGTTGAGCGTGGAATGACCTCAGTCTTTGCGATTGAGCCTTGCTAGCAGGCTGGAAGTGTCCCACCGATTGCCGCCCATTTCCTGAACATCGGCATAGTAGCCGTCAACAATCTCGGTCACCGGTAGTTGTGATTGGTTGGCCTTGGCCTCTTCCATGACGTATGCAAGGTCCTTGCGCATCCAGTCAACAGCGAAACCGTGGTCATATTCGCCATTGTTCATGGTCTGCCAGCGGTTTTCCATCTGCCAGGACTGGGCCGCGCCTTTTGAGATCACATCGATCACCGTACCGACGTCAAGGCCCGCATGTTGTGCGAAGTGGATGCCCTCAGACAAACCCTGTACAAGACCGGCAATGCAAATCTGGTTGACCATCTTGGTCAGTTGCCCGGCACCAGACGGCCCCATGAGGCCTGTCATTCTGGCATAGCAATCGATGATTGGTTTTGCCTTGCAATAGACCGCCTCATCGCCTCCTACCATGACGGTCAATACGCCGTTCTCCGCGCCTGCCTGACCACCCGAAACCGGTGCGTCCAGGAAATCGAAACCCTTTTCATTGGCAATCAGCGAAAGCTCGCGAGCAACCTTGGCAGAGGCGGTGGTGTTGTCGATAAAAATGGCGCCAGGCTTCATGGTATTCGAAGGCGCCATCCGGGCCACTCGTCACGCTACGAAGATCGTCATCATTGCCGACGCAAGCAAATACAAACTCGCTGTTTGCCGCTGCCTTGGCGGGTGTGTCTGCGGCTTGGCCCCCGTACTCTGACACCCATTTTTCGGCCTTGGCGGATGTGCGGTTGTACACCGTTACATCATGCCCCGCTTTTGCAATGAAACCGGCCATCGGATACCCCATGACCCCCAAACCAATGAACGTAACCCTTGCCATATTCAAAACCTTAACTAAGATCAAAAAACTCTGCGGCAACCTAAACGAGGGAGGAAGATTTGGCTAGCATTATGAAGTGGTCATTCTGGTTACTGGCTATTGTGTTGGGCGTTGGCCTGTTCCTGCTCGCATTGCTTTATATTGCATTGGTCAAAAGTGTTCCCTCTGATAGCGCGAATGTAAAAATTCCGATGCTGAACCAACCTGTGCAGGTGGTGTTCGACAAACACGCTGTCCCTCATGTATCGGCTGAAGAACAACAGGACGCAATGCGCGCCATTGGCTACCTTCACGCCCGCGACCGGCTTTGGCAGATGGAGGTGTTGCGGCTTGTGGGAAAGGGTCGGATGTCGGAAGTGTTTGGCGAGGCAACCGTTGAAACAGACATTTTTTTGCAGACGCTTGGGCTCGCCGATGCATCAAGATCGTCTTATGACAAGCTTCTTCCTGAAACACGGGCATCGTTGCAAGCCTATAGTGAAGGGGTAAATTCTTTTCTGGATCAGGAAACCGGCTTGTTTGGCATGAAGTATTCACCGGAGTTTCTGGTGCTTGGCCACACCCCCTCACATTGGCAACCGTGGGAGTCGGTTCTTGTCCTGAAAGTCATGGGGCTGACGCTTGGTTCGAACATGGACCTTGAAATAAAGCGCTTCAAACTGGCTATGACCGGTTTCAAACCCGACGAGATTGATGATCTGGTTCCCTATGGTCCGCGGGACAATCCTCCGGACTTGCCGGAACTACTGTCGGTATATGATGTTGAGCCGATCAGTGCGTCGCTGAAGCGGGTCAGGGAAAACAAACGTTCACCCGAGCTCGCAGAAGCGCTGGTGAAAGTCCCGATCGGTCAGTCGGCATCAAACAATTGGGTTGTTTCCGGCAAGCGTACCGAAAGCGGAATGCCGCTGTTGGCAAACGATCCCCATCTTGGGTTTACCACCCCTTCCACATTTTATCTGGCTCATATGTCCTGGAAACATAACGGCGCCGACAAACATGCCATAGGCGGAACGCTTCCCGGTGTCCCCTATGTCGTCGTGGGACGCACCGGCCAGTTTGCCTGGGGATTGACCACAACCGGCCTGGATTCCCAGGACCTGTTTCTGGAAAAGGTCAATGAAAAAGAAGGCACCTATGAGACCGAAAACGGTCCACAGAACATTTCCGTTAGCGCAGCAACGGTAAAGATTGGAAGCGAGGAAAGCCGCACAATCGAGATCCGTCACACGCGAAATGGCCCACTGCTTCCGAAGAGTTTCAAGGATATTGGCACCTACTTGCCCGATGGATATGAATTGGCGCTCGCATGGCCGGGCTATGCAGATGACGATACCACGATGGACATGCTGGCCCGTAACAACTCCGCCAATACTGTCTGGGAGTTTTTTAATATCATCGAACGTTCGGTTTCGCCGATGCAATCGATTGTCGTTGCAGATTCCAATGGCAATATCGGTGTTGCGGCTGTCGCCAGGGTGCCGAAACGAAAACCTGAGAACAAAATAAACGGGCGTGCACCGGTTCCCGGTTGGTTGAATGAATATCAGTGGGACGGATATGTTCCGCATAACAAGCAGTTGGTGATCCAGAACCCGATTGAAAACGCCATAACGACAGCAAATGCCAACTACATGCCGAAAGGCTTTGAACCCCACTACACGTATGACTGGGCAGAACATTTCCGTCAGGCGCGGGCAGAAGAACTTGTGCTCAAGCGGGTCGAGAAACATTCGGTTGCCGCCTCGCAAGAGATGATTGGCGATGACTTTTCACCGGCCATGGTCCAGTTCCGCGATGTTGCCCTGAGGGTCATGCCCGGCGGGGTTGGCAGGTTTCCCAAGCTGATTGACCGCCTGGCGGAATGGGATGGCAGGATGGATCGCAACACCCCTGAGCCCCTTGTCATGCTGGCATGGTTCCGACATCTGAATATCGGGTTGTTCAAAGATGATCTCGGCGATGTGTTTTCAGAATTTGAACGGGGCAGGTTGACACGGATCATCGGCATACTTTCTTCCTATAGTGCACGTAACTGGTGCGATAACAGGGCTACTGAAAAGCAGGAAAGCTGCGCTGACGTTTTAAGCAGTTCACTTGATGCGGCAATGGATGAGATGTCAAAAGCCCACGGTAACGACTGGCGCCGCTGGCGGTATGGTGCCGAACATCTGGCATATCACGAACACCGGCCTTTTTCCCGTGTTGCGCCTCTGGCAGGGATTTTTACCATTGAAACCTCGATGTCGGGCGGCCCCTATACATTGCTGCGCGGGCAGACAAAATTCAATGAAGACCGGCCTTACCTTGCGCGCCACGGTGCGGCGTATCGGGCTGTCTATGACTTCTCCGACCTCGACAACTCACTCTACATGATTTCTACCGGGCAAAGCGGTAACGTAATGTCGGAGCATTATGATGATCTGTCCCAATTGTGGGGTGACATGAAGTTCATAAAAATGTCTACCAAACGCACGGACTATGAAACCGATGCATTGGGAACATGGGAGTTTACCCCTTAACCAACGAAGTGGTGCCTTGAAGGTTTATCTGATGAGTTGTGGCCGGTATCTGAACCTGGACCGTTTTCCTGGTGAGAGATGGCGGTTGAGCCTGCGATTGGCAAAAGAAAAAACGAAAATGATCAGCAATGTCGCGATGATGAAATACATTCCCGTAATCGGATAGGGAATGAACGGGTTGAATGTTTTGTCTGCAATGTATTTCGCATAATACAACGCATCGCCTTGCTGCCGCCAGGCGGGGAAAGCGCTGATATAGGCCAGCGTGGTGGTGTGAAACAGGAAGATTGCTTCGTTCGTGTAGGCAGGCCAGGCGATCCGCAACATGTTTGGCCATACAATTCTGCGGAACCTTGTGAACCCTGACATGCCGTAGGCTTTTGCCGCCTCAAGATCACCCACCGGAATGGCGCGATATGCATGATAGAATATCTCCGCCGAATAAGCAGCGGTGTTGAGTATCAACACGATCAAGGCCCCAAGCCACGCTTTGGCGAGCCATCGGGTTTCAACGGTTATCTCCATGAAACCAAAATTCAGTTCAAACCCCAATCGTGGCAGAAGGACAAACAGCTCATAGGCAAAGAACAGTTGAATGAACAGGGGCGAACCGCGAAATACAAACACGAACTGTTCGCAGAATATTCTTGTTACGGAGTTACTGCTGGTCCTGCCAAGTGCGATTGCGGTCGCAAGAAAAAAACCAATCCCGATGGCAAAAACCGCGAAATAGAGGTTCCACAACAACCCGCTGCCGATCAGGACAAATTGGTCGCAAAGCGTGATATCGGTGACCGGTAACCGGCGCTCACCAATGCCGATGGAACGCAGCGCATAGTCGGAAATGGTTTGGATACAACTCATGTTGCCGCCCCGGAGTTTTGGTTGGCAAGGGTTGCCTGTCCATGCAATAGCCGACCGGTGATGTGCCTAACCAATTTTTCACTCACCCAGGTCAGCGCCAAATAAAACACCAACAAAAACAGAAAATACCAGACCCGCCAGTCGGGGTGCGGGTACTCATAAAATCCGGTTTTTTGTCCTCCCAATGCCTTTGCCCAATATACGACATCCTCAACACCTAGCAAAAACAGCAAGGGTGTGGCCTTGATCAGTAACATCCACAGATTGGAAAGGCCGCCGACTGCGTAAGCCCACATCTGGGGCAAGTGAACCCGCCAGAAGGTTTGTCTTTCGGTCATGCCATAGGCACGAGCGGTTTCCAATTGGCGTGCCGGAACCGAGTTCAAGGCCCCGTCAAGCACATTTGCCGCGAATGCGCCAAACGCGATTGCAAACCCTATTGCTGCCAGTCCAAAATTATAGGTGCTGTGTATCCATTGTGGGGCATTGTTCAGGGGTATCTTTGCTTCATCACAAACAACAAAGTCATTGCCCTGGTAAATTGGTTCGACGCTGCCCGGACATACAAGCAACTTGTGGTTCAAAAGTTCGAGCGCCTGATCCATTGCGATCGGCACAAACATGAAGAACACGATCTCCGGAACCCCGCGCACCATGTTTGTGTAAACGTTTCCAAGCAGCTTGAGAGGAAAAAAGCCGGAGCGTTTTGCAAAGACGCCCAGAAACCCAAAACACAGCGCCATGGGGGCCGCGATCAACAACAGCGTTATGACCGTCAGGAAACTCCAATAGAATGAAAAATGAGTGTTTGTCGTAAGATAGCAGGAAAACCAGGCAAGGGTTTCGAGTTGTTTGGGATCTACGCAATAGGAAAACACAGCAACGCCGGAGAAAGGAAGGCGGGTTTCCCCGCCTTCAATTGCTTTTTAGTACTTGATATCAGGGCGTTCGGGGAACCATTTGGCAATCATCTCGTTCAGGGAACCGTCAGATTTCATGGTTGCGATTGCCGCGTTCAGCTTGTCTTTCAATTCAGTATCGCTTTTGCGCACTCCAATGCCGATGCCGCCGCCAATGGCGACCTTCTCGCCAACAAAAACAAGCTCGCCGCCGCTCTCATCGACAAATTTCTTCAAAAACGCATCGTCGGCCAACACAGCGTCCGCTTCGCCTGACCGGACAGCGGCAATGGTTTCGTCAGGTGTTTTGAACTCAACCAGGGTAGCTCCGGAATTGGCAACATGTGCAGCCTGGATTGTACCGGTCTGCGCAGCAACAACGCCCTTGATAACATCGTCGGAAGCTCCTTTTACTGCCATGTATGCGGATGGATCGGGCGGAAAATACTCGTCTGAAAAGTCGATCTGTTCCTTGCGTTCGTCTGTAATGCTCATGCCCGCAATAATGGTGTCATAGTTGCCTGACACCAGGTTCGGTATGATTGAATCCCAATCGTTTTTTACCCATTCGCATTTCAGTTTTGCCAATTCGCAAATCCGGTCGCCAACATGGCGCTCATACCCGTCAACTTCACCCTTGTCGTTGACGAAGTTGTATGGCGGGTAGGCACCTTCGGTGCCCATGCGTACCACATCTTCTGCGAAGACGGAGGTGGCGGATAACAGTGCGATGGCAGCACTGGCGATTAGCATTTTCATGAAATTACTCCTTTGTAACATTGGAATTCCGGCCTAACCGGCGTCGCCGGAAAAGGCTTTTAGAAATTGTTTGAGGCGTTCGGATTTCGGATTCATGAGTACTTCTTCCGCCTTTCCCTCTTCCTCAATCACACCCGTGTGCAGAAAGATTATATGGCTTGCGACATCCAAAGCAAGTTTCATGTCGTGGGTTACAATAATCATGGTCCGGCCTTCCTCGGCAAGATCCTTGATGACCTGAATGACTTCGGCCTCAAGTTCCGGGTCGAGGGCAGAGGTTGGTTCGTCAAACAACATCGCGCGCGGTTCCATGGCGAGCGCCCTTGCGATTGCTGCCCGCTGTTGTTGACCTCCGGACAATTCGGATGGATAGCGATCCAGCTTGTCGCCGATTCCAACACGCTCCAGCAACTGCTTGGCGAGTGTCTCAACCTCGTTTCGAGGGCGTTTTAACACCGTAACCGGCGCTTCAACCACGTTCTCCAAAATGGTCATGTGTGCCCAAAGGTTGAACTGTTGAAACACCATGGCGAGATTTGTGCGAATGCGCAGGAGCTGTTCTTCGCTTTTGGGTTTGCGCTCATGCCCGCCGGATTTCCATTCAATGGGCTCGCCTTCAAATACAATGTCTCCGCCCTGGGGAATTTCCAACAGGTTTGCACAGCGAAGCAGGGTGGATTTCCCTGAACCCGATGCTCCAATCAAGGCGATCACATCCCCCCGGTTGGCCTTCAGGTCTACCCCTTTGAGAACTTCAAGTGAGCCGTAGGATTTGTGAATGTTCTTAAGTTCGATAACCGTACCGGATTGGTCTGATGTAGGCATTGAACGCTGCATATGTCCCCGTATTCGTAGCGGACAATAGAGCATTGTTGACCAATGCGTGCAATCGTGAATATGCAAAACCAGTGAGGAAGTTCTTTTTAGATAGCGGTTTATGAGAACTCCGAGAAGGGGATAAAGGCAACTTCGTCACCTTCGGAAACCGCTGTTACCCGTTCGGGAATTTCGATCAAACCTGTTGCAATGCGCAGGCCAGAGATCAATCCGGAACCGTCACGGTCAAACCGCTGTACCCTGACATCGCCATCATTGTACGTTTCCAGATAGCCTCGCAAAAACTCCCGCCGATCAGGTTTGGAATGTTTGCTGAATGCAGCTTTCATTGGATAGCGCGCGGGGGTTTGCCATTCTGCCCCCGCCAAAACCAACAGGGCCGGTCTGACATAAAGCTGGAAACAAACATAGGCGGCAACCGGGTTGCCGGGAAGAATGAAGCAAGGTGTTCCGTCCAGCATACCAAAGCACATGGGTCTGCCCGGTTTGATCGCCAATTGCCAGACTTGGCAGTTTCCTACTTCGCGGATCACATCGACCAGATGATCTTCTTCTCCGCGTGAAGCCCCTCCGGTGGACAGGATGACGTCACACTGCCGTGCGGCCGCTGAGAGCCGGTCAGTTACGTTTTCCCTTGTGTCCGGGGCATATGCCAAGGTCGATTTCGTCTACGGGGAGTGTCGCTACCAGGCCGCGCAGAAGAAAATGATTGGAATCATAAACCTTTCCGCGTTCAAACGGTTCGCCGGGCCGCAAAATTTCATCCCCGTTTGACAAAATTCCTACCGAAAGTGTATCGAAAACAGACAGTTCTGATGTTCCCGTCGATGCAATGGCTGCCAAATCTTGCGGTGCCAACCTGTCTCCGGACTTCGCAACGATATCGCCTTTCTGTACATCTTCGCCGGCTTTTCTGCAGTTTGCACCGGGAACAAGTCCCTTTGGGATTTCCACTTCGCCCGATGTGTTGATCGTGCAATCTTCCTGCATTGCGACAGTATCGGCTCCCGGCGGCATTGAGGCACCTGTGAAAATCCTGGCCGCAGCGCCTTGTTTTAGCGGCGCTGGAAGGGCGGTTCCCGCTGGAATACGGTCGTACACAGCGAACTTCCCGCCATTGGTAGTGTAGTAGGAGTGCTTAAAAGCAAACCCGTCCACCGCGGCATTGTCAGTGTAGGGGATGTTACGCGGTGCAATTACCTCAGTTGCAAGAATACGGCTAATGCAATTTGCCAAGGGAAGCGTGGTCCGTTTGGCGATTGCATGGATATTGGCGCGCAAAATCGACAATGCTTCGTCGTGCCGAAGGCGATCCTTGTCATGCAAAAAACAGTCATCAAGAAGTTTGCGTTTCATCAGATGCGATCTGTTCGAGAATAAAATCTGCAATGGCAGTTATATCATTGCGCGCGAAACGGGGAAGCGGACATTGATCTATTTCGTGATTACTGGCAATTGCCCGAATGTTGTCGTCGGTTTTCCAAAGTTGCTCGGTGCCAGGAGTTTCTCCCAGAATTTCGATCTTGGGCAAGGTTTCGCGTTTGTAGCCCTCTACAATTACCAGATCACAGGGCGACATGCGCTCAAGCATTTCCCAGACATCGGGCTCCGCCTCGCCATCCAACTCGTGCTGAAGTGCCCAACGCTTGCCGGAAACCAGCATGACTTCGCGTGCGGACGCTTTGCGATGCGCAAAACTGTCCGTACCTGCGCTATCCAGATCAAAACTGTGATGGGCATGTTTCAGGGTCGAAACGACCAAACCCCTGCCAGTGAGGTGTCTTACAAGACTGGTTACAAGGGTTGTTTTGCCGGAGTCCTTCCAGCCGACAATTGCAATGCATGGAGGGGTGGTCATCGTTCTTCCTCCAGAAAGGTTTCTGCCAACCCGATATCTTCAGGGGTGTTGATGTTGAAAAACGGGTCGGGGTTCTCTGCGTTGAACTCAATCATTTCGTTCGCATACTGCTCAACAAACAACATGACTTTGCGCTCGCCAGCGGCCAAAAACTGCTCCAATGGATCGGCCAGATCAACTGGCCAAAGTCCGAAAACCGGATGGCGACGCCCGTTTGAGCTTGCAAGCCTGATCGTGTCAGGCTGAACGCCACGGCGCATTCTTTCGGCATACTCATTAGGAAAAAAGGGTGTGTCCGCTGCGACGGTTAGCACATGCCTGGCGTCAGTTTGTTCCATTGCCCAACGCATGGATGCGAGTACCCCTGCCAACGGTCCGGCAAAACCTTCTACGGTATCGGCCACAACCGGAAAGCCAAGCCTTTCAAAGCGGGACGGATCGCCATTTGCATTTATGATTAGTTGATGAACTTGGTTCGAAAAGCGGTTTGCTACCCGTTCAATCAACGGTACACCGGCGAGTGGAAGCAAACTCTTTTCGGGCCCGTTCATGCGCCGCGATAGTCCACCTGCGAGGATTGTCCCAACGATCACTTGATTCAATCCTCTTGGCCCGGCGTGCGGTCTTCAGCTTCCAAGGAGCGGGGGTCGGCGTCAAACTTGATGCGCGACACTCCAGACAAGGCCACAAAGCGCTTGCCGCGAACACGCCCGATCAAGGTCAGGTTTGCCTGTTGCGCCAATTCCACACCTGATGCCGTAAAGCCGGAACGCGATGCCAGTATGGGAATGCCCATCATTACGGTTTTGATGACCATCTCCGAGGTGAGCCGACCTGTTGTGTAGAGGGTTTTGTCGTCAGAACAAACATTGTTGAGGCACATCCATCCCGCGATTTTGTCCACCGCATTATGCCTGCCGACATCCTCGAAATAGGCCAGTGGTTGGTCCTCCTTGCACAGCACGCATCCATGAATTGCTCCGGCTTTCAGATACAGGCTCGGTGTCGTGTTTATGGTTTTGGTCAACCGGTACAGCCAGCTGGTTTTAAACTTGGCGGTATCGGACAGTTTGACGCTTTCGAAGCTGTCGATAATGTCGCCGAATATTGTTCCTTGGGCGCAGCCGGAAGTCCGCACACGTTTTTTCAGCTTTTCCTCATAATCGGTTTCCCTGTCTGTGCGAACAACCATCACCCCAAGGTCGTCATCGAAATCAAATCCCGTGATCTGGTCGGTTGATTTGAGCATCCCCTGGTTCAACAGGAATCCGATGGCGAGATATTCCGGATGATCCCCAACGGTCATGATTGTCACGATTTCACGGGCATTGAGGTAAAGCGTAATCGCGCGCTCCTGTACCACTTCCGTGCGCACGGAACTGCCAGTGTGATCAATGCCGCTGACAGTGGCAGTCAAGCGGTTGTTTTCCGGCTCTGGTGCGATTTTGGGAGTGAGTATGCGATCCAATAGCGTGGCCCGTCAGTCAGTGCTTCATTGCAAATGTAGCGTGCATGGTGTTGCGTTTCCAGCGTTAGTGGTATTCTGCCGCTTCAGCATCGCCAGTTTGCTTTCCCTCATGAAGGTATGAAGGCCGACAGCCATGACCACAAACGTTCCCGCAACGCTGTTTTACAGGTATTGAGAACGGTTCCCGCCGCTTTGTCTGTCTACGGGAATTCAGTGTTTGCCAAAGCCGGGTGTGTGAAAATATGCCGATTCTGTTAATGCAATTCATTCAATTGGTTGGTCAATATTAACGGTTTATTGAACAAACAACAGAAAAGAGCGGTTTGCGGCAAGTCTTTTGGCTTTGATTTACGGTTTTTTTCCAACACGTACCTATGTTGCCTGCAGGCAGGTAGGCATTGGGCGCCTTGCATAATAACAAAAAGCAACAGGGTATGTGGGCGAAACTCAAACACATATTAAACAGTATACATTTTCAGGTGCTACTGCTTGTTGCAGGATTTGCACTGGCACTTGTATTGTCGAGTGCTGCAATCAGGTCTTATCAGCAAAGCCACCATGCAAGTGCAGGATTGCTTGCCGATGCCAAGGCATTGGCAGGGTTTACCGCCCGCAGCATCGAGGGACAGTTCCAGTTTATGGACATGGATGAAATTGAGGCAATCCTTGCTTCTGTGAAATCCAGGACGGATGTTGCCGAGGTGTTTGCTGTAGATGCAGACAAGATGATGTTCTTTGACGGCGATCTGGCGACACCTGGAATGGCGCCATTGCCCGAAACGGAAACCTTGTACAGAGCCATGCAGCAATCGGGTGTGCAGGTTCAAACGAACAGGGGCTATGTGTCCGTTGCCGAGCCGTTGATGAACGGTACCGAAGTCGTTGGCGCATTGATGATCTCTTTCGAAAAACCATCGTTGTTGAAGCTGGGTTTGCCGATTTTCATGACCAATTTTTTGGCATCACTGCCGGTCCTTGCTATCGGCCTGTTTCTTGCACACCTTATAGCGAGGCGCATCACGGCACCTATCGAACAACTGGCGCTGGCCTCAGCCAGGGTCACCAATGGTGATTTGAATGTGAATATTCCCCGTGAGGGACCAAGGGAAATCAGGAACTTGAGCGGGGCTGTGGGTGCAATGCTTGAGCAATTGCGCAACAATATCGAGCAGATCTATACATTGGCCTATATTGACCATACGACCCAGCTTCCAAACCGGGAGTATTTCCGTCGTGAGTTGGAACGGTCCTTGCGCCATGTCGTTCGTCACGAAACCATCGGGGCATTGTTGTTCATGGATTTGGACGGGTTCAAGCATGTAAACGACACTTATGGCCATGACGTGGGAGACCGGTTGTTGTCTGAGTTTTCCCGGCGGGTGTCCGGCTCCCTTCGTGCAGGGGACCTGATGGGCAAGGATGTTGTATGCAATCTTCAAAATGAATATGCGCGAAACCATGCAACTGACAGTGGAACCGGGGCCTCGCACCTGCAAATGGCGGCACGTCTTGGCGGGGACGAGTTTACCGTGCTCCTGAACGACATGGCTTATGCTACCGACGCAGCCATTGTTTCCAGACGAATACTTGATCTGGTCAGTCAGCCCTTCCTGATCGATGAACATGAAATATGCGTTGGCGCATCAATAGGCATTGCCGTCTTTCCGTGTGATGGTTTGGAAAGCCAAACGATATTGAAGCGCGCCGACATTGCGATGTACAAGGCCAAGAAGAACGGCAAAAACAAGTTCCAGTTTTTCAATAAGGAAGTGCAGGAACTCAGTGAATCTCCCGGAGTTCTGGACGAATCCATCGTCGAGGAGTTGAACCGGAGTCATTATATATCCAAACAGGGTTTGGCCCGTTTGCCTGCGGTTGATGATTTGTTCGATCTGCCGGATTTCACGACGCCGCGGCTTGCTCCCGCACAGGAAGATATCAATGACGCAAGCGAAGAAAACCTAAAGGTTTCTTAGTTTCCCGATTGCCTCAGGAAGCATCTTGAAGGTTTCAATGATTTCATTGGCTCCCAATTCCCTGACGGGCTTGTCGCTGTATCCGAAGGTCACTGCGACCGAAGGAATTCCAGCATCTTTTGCCGCGTTAATGTCGGTTGAGCTGTCACCGATCATGATCGCGTCGGAGAGTTGTTTTCCTGCTTGCTGAACGGTTTCCTGAAGGTGCCTTCCGTCGGGTTTTTTAAACGTAAAGCTGTTTCCGCCTGTGACAGCTTTGAACCGCTCGCTTACGTTCAGACGCTTAAGCAGGGGGGTCGCCATTTCAATGCGCTTATTGGTGCATATGCTGAAATCAAAACCACCTTCCTGGAGCGTGTCCATGGCCTCGACAACATGTTCAAACAGCCTTGTTTCGTTGGCCAGATTGTCCTTGTAGTGGTCAAGAAACTCGTCAAACAACGCATCATGAGTGGCCTGGTCCAAGTCAGTTTCATTCAGCTCATAAGCCAATGCAATCATGGATTTTGCACCGTGACCCACGACTTTTGCGACGTTATTGGTCAGGGCAGGCTTCAGGCCCCTTGGGACGATCACATGGTTCAGGGTGGCAATCAGGTCAGGCGCTGTATCGGCAAGTGTCCCGTCAAGGTCAAAAATAATATGGTTTCGCATAATCTGGCAATAAATGGATGTGTGAAAGCTCTGATTGGCAATGGAGAAGGGCTGCATAGCATGTTAATCAGGCCGCGAGAAGAGCGTGACAAAACAAGGCAGCATCATGAACAGAGAATTGAAAATTGAAGCGGCGCGCGCAGCTTTGGACCTGGTAGACGAGGGAATGCGACTTGGCATCGGTACGGGCTCGACAGCGGAAGAATTTGTTCGTCTTCTGGCGCAGAAGTGTTCTGACGGACTTGAGGTTGTAGGTGTGCCGACTTCCGAACGTACCCATGCCCTGTGTGATGAATTGGGCGTGCCGCTGAAAACCCTGGATGAAATGCCCGAGCTTGACCTGGTGGTGGACGGGGCAGACGAGATTGATGGTTCACTGCAACTTGTCAAAGGCGCGGGCGGGGCGCTGTTGCGCGAAAAAATTGTGGCGAATGCCGCTACCAGAATGGCGGTAATTGCCGATGATACAAAGCTGGTCGAGACGCTGGGCATGTTCCCGCTGTCAATAGAGGTCAATCCGTTTGGTCTTGTGTCGACGAGGCTGTCGATCGAAAAACTTGCAAGCCGTTTGGGTCTGAACGGAAAACTGGAGCTAAGGAAAACCAACGAACGCAATTTTGTTACCGACGGTGGACATTTCATCATTGATGCATCTTTTGGCCATATTCCCGACGCACAGAGCCTGTCTTCGGAGCTTTTAAACATTCCCGGTGTGGTTGAACACGGCCTGTTTTTGGGGTACGCAAACATCGCATTTCTTGCTGGTGTGGATGGCGTGAAGATCTTGGAAGCCTGAATTGGCTTAAATTTTGTTGATTGGAGTTCGATTGGTATGAAGCTGGCAAAACAGATTGTACGGTTTTTCTCTGTGTGCGCGATTGTTGCGCCATTGTCGCTGGCAGGCGGGTTTGCGACTGCGCAAGAGTATTCAAAGGAGCATTTGGATGCTGCCAAATCTGCGATGCAGGCGACTGGAGCGACAGAGCGTCTTGATGCAATTTTGCCGGAAGTGGCGAATTTTACAAAAGCCGGGTTGATTGCCAACCGACCCGACATTGAAAGCCAGATTTCCCTTATCGTTGATGAAACAGCGATTTCCCTTGCAGAACGGCGCGGCGCACTGGAAAACGAGGTAGCAAGCATTTATGCGGGTGCGTTTTCCGAAGATGAGCTGAAAAAAATCGCGGAATTCTTCGAAAGCGAAGTGGGTATAAAGTGGAAGTCGACTGCCGAACTGCTGAACAAGGTGGATGAAGCTGCCAATATCTGGCAGGCCGGTATCAATCGCGACATGTCAAAGCTGGTTGTTGAGAAGTTGCAGGAACAGGGCTTGCAATAGTTCTGGGCAGATACATTTACTTTCCAGGTTTTCTGAGTTTTATCGACCTCCTGACATCAACATCTGACGGAAGTAATTTATGACCAAGTTCGACTATGACCTGTTTGTGATTGGTGGTGGTTCGGGCGGCGTCCGTGCCGGGCGGATGGTGGCAGGTCTTGGCAAGCGGGTAGGAATTGCCGAAGAATTTCGTTGGGGCGGAACGTGCGTCATCCGGGGCTGTGTGCCAAAAAAACTGATGGTCTATGCCTCGCAATTTTCGGAGGAATTTGATGCGGCGGCTGGATTTGGCTGGACCGTTGGCGAAAGCCGGTTTGACTGGTCAACCCTGATTGCAAACAAAGACACCGAGATCGCCCGTCTTGAGGGTCTGTATCAAAAGGGTCTTGATACCAATGGCGCACAGATGTTTGATAGCCGCGCTGAAATATCAGGACCGCACGAAATCTATCTGAAAAACCTCGACAAGACGGTCACTGCAGAACGCATTATAGTGGCGGTTGGCGGTGCACCTAGCGTTGATGAAAAGCTTGATGGTTCGCGGCATTGTATCACTTCAGATGATGTTTTTCATCTTGAGAAGCAGCCGCAAGAGATAGTGATTGCAGGTGGCGGTTACATTGCCGTGGAGTTCGCCTGCATTTTTGCCGGGCTTGGTACAAATGTTACCTTGGTTTATCGCGGGGAAGAAATTCTCAGGGGTTTTGACGGAGACCTGCGTTCGATTTTGCACGAGGAAATGGAAGCCAGAGGCATCCGGGTTGTTACCGGTCAGCTTTTCGACCGGATTGAGCTGGGCGAAGGAAACAAGCGAATGGTTCACCTGTCTGGCGGTGAGACATTGCACGCAGATCAGGTTATGTTGGCGATTGGCCGTAAACCATTGACCAATGGGCTTGGGCTTGAAAAAGCCGGTGTTGAAACAGACGAGCGCGGTTTCATCAAGGTGGATGCGTATTCAAAGACCAGTGCCGATCATGTCTGGGCCGTCGGAGATGTAACAAACCGGGTTGCGCTTACCCCTGTCGCCATTCATGAATCGATGTGTTTCATTGAAACCGAGTACAAGGATAACCCGACCAAACCCGATCATGAATTGATTGCAACAGCCGTGTTCTCGCAACCGGAAATCGGAACCGTTGGATTGGGCGAAGAAGCGGCGGCGGAGCGCTATAGCGAGTTGGAAGTTTACCGGGCCCATTTCCGACCGATGCGCAATACACTTTCCGGTGCCGCCGACAAGATGCTTATGAAAATCATTGTCGACTCTGCAACCGACCGGGTGGTGGGTTTGCATGTCATGGGTCACAGTGCCGGGGAGATGGCGCAGTCGCTCGGAGTTGCCATCAAGATGGGGGCGACCAAGGCCGATTTTGATCGTACCATGGCGGTCCATCCGACGGCTGCAGAAGAGTTGGTGACCATGTATTCACCCAGTTACCGCGTGGTTGACGGCAAACGGACGGATGGCTGAATGACCGCATATGATGGTTTGGTCGGCTATTTCGGCTATGGTTCGCTGGTCAACCCCAACACCCTGCGAACTGATTATGTCGATATCGTGCCAGCGACCCTGAAAGGCTGGCGGCGGCATTGGCAAAGCAGTGTTGCGGAACCCGAACGTGAAATCGCGATGCTATCCATTCACCGTGCACCTCACATTGATATTCACGGCATGATCGTGCTGGACCGGGAGGAAAACCTGCCATTGGTGGACGAGCGCGAAATTGGTTATGAGCGTGATTCGAACTGTCCCGCAGAAGATGTCGTTTTGGGCCGGGATGTGGTGTTGCCCGACCGATTGTATGTTTATGTCGGACTCGAAGACGGTGCCAACCGTGAAACGGGGCACTTGCTGCAATCTTATCTTGATGCGGTATTACAGGGGTTTGCGCTTGAATATGGCGATGACGGCGTCCATCACTTTGTTGAAACCACCACCGGATTTGACCGGCATTTGGTGTCAGATCGCCATGCACCGCAATATCCAAGGTCGGTGAGGCTGTCAGAAACGCATCAATTGCTTATTGATGAAAAGTTGGGCGATGTGATTGCCCCTTCTCAAGGGCAGCCTGGTTTGCGCAAGTATTGAGAATGTTTACGAATGGTCCAAAACTGATCACTGGCCATCGTGCAATTCCCCGCTGTGTGGTGCGTGATCGCGATTGTCCATGCCATACCCCCTGAGCACGTGGCCTTCGCAGCAAATATTGGTCGCGTCATCACCTTATCCCGCTCGTTTTAATTCAGGTTCAAAAGCAAATTGCCAGCATGTCGCACGATCGAACCACTTCGGCTATCCTCCACATAGCTGTGGCATTCCCAACCAAGTGTCTGTATAACCCCATTTTCGGGGGAGAATTTCCCCCGTTTCCTAACACAATTTCTATGGGTACAGACCAATGGCAGATAAATGGACACCGAATTCCTGGAGATCAAAACCGATCATTCAGGTTCCGGAATATCCTGACAAGGAGGCACTTGAAACAGTAGAGAAGCGCCTTGCTTCATATCCGCCTTTGGTTTTTGCAGGCGAAGCGCGGGATCTGAAAAGCCATCTTGCCGAAGTGGCAGAAGGTAAAGCGTTTTTGCTGCAGGGTGGGGATTGCGCCGAGAGCTTTGCCGAACACGGCCCGGACAATATTCGTGATTTTTTCCGCGTGTTCCTGCAAATGTCGGTGGTGCTTACCTATGCGGCTGCCAAACCTGTTGTAAAGGTTGGCCGCATTGCCGGGCAATTTGCCAAGCCCCGTTCTTCCGACACAGAAACCAAGGATGACGTGACGCTTCCCAGCTATCGCGGTGACATTATCAACGGCATTGAGTTCACCGAAGAGTCCCGTATTCCTGATCCTGAGCGCCAGATCATGGCCTACCGCCAATCTGCTGCGACGCTTAATCTCTTGCGCGCATTTGCACAGGGCGGATACGCCAATCTGGAACATGTGCATGAGTGGATGCTCGGCTTTGTTGGCGACAGTGCAGCTACCGAGCGTTACAAAGCACTTGCCGAGCGCATCGGCGAAACCTTGCGCTTTATGAAGGCGATCGGCTTTTCCGCAGATCAGTATACCAGATTGCGCGAAACCGAGTTTTACACCAGCCATGAAGCCTGCTGCTTGGTTATGAAGAAGCGCTGACCCGTGTCGATTCCACATCCGGTGATTGGTACACTACTTCCGGTCACATGGTTTGGATTGGCGATCGCACCCGCCAGCTTGATCATGCCCATGTTGAGTATTTCCGTGGTATCAAGAACCCGATCGGTTTGAAATGCGGACCGAGCACAACGCCGGACGGTTTGTCGAACCTGATCGATGCGCTTAATCCGGACAATGAGCCGGGCCGTTTGACCCTGATTACCCGTTTTGGTGCCGGCAAGGTCGCAGATCATCTGCCTGAATTGATCCGTACTGTAGAGCGGGAAGGGAGGAGCGTTGTATGGTCCTGTGACCCGATGCACGGCAACACCATAACTTCAAATACCGGATTCAAGACGCGTCAATTCCACCGCGTTATGGAAGAAGTTCAGCAGTTTTTTGAAATTCACCGGGCAGAGGGGACCTATCCGGGTGGTGTTCATTTTGAGATGACCGGCAAGGACGTAACTGAATGTACCGGTGGTGCACGTGCTGTTAGCGAGGAAGAACTCGGTTCGCGCTATCATACGCATTGTGATCCGCGTCTCAATGCCAATCAGGCTTTGGAACTTTCGTTCCTGATTGCAGAATTGTTGCAGAATGGTCGCAGCGCAGACGAAGCAAAGACTGCCGCAGCCTGAGTTGCTACCTTCATCCGCATATCGCTAGAATTAGGCGTCGGGCACCCGACGCCTTTTTCATTTGGAGTTGGATCATGGAAAGAATGACCAAAGGTTCGTGTAATTGCGGTGCGATGCAATGGCAGGCTAAAGGCGAGATGCGAGAGATCGTGGCCTGCCATTGCAGCCAGTGCCGGAAACAGACCGGGCTTTATTATGCTGCAACAAACATCGCAAATGACAGACTGACCATAAAGGGTGAAACGCTCAAGTGGTATAAGTCGTCTGACGGTGCCGAAAGGGGTTTTTGCAGCGAGTGCGGTTCTGCCCTGTTCTGGCGGCGAAAGGACAGCGATACCACATCCATTCTTGCCGGAAGCATCGATGGTGACTGCGGACTGGAAATCGGACAGCATATTTTTGTTGCCGACAAGCCGGACTGGTATGACATCAACGACGGAAAACCGCAGCGGGAACACGGATGACAACACGCGGGTTCTGTTTTTGCCGGAAGACAAGCTGGGAATTTTCTGGTGAGATGTCCTGGGCCTGCTATTGCCATTGTGACGATTGCCGCCGTAATTGCTCTGCGCCGGTGGTCGCGTGGCTGGGCGTGCCACTAAAGAATTTCAGATGGACTGGTGAGTTGCCAAGTAGTTTTGAGAGTTCAGAGGGTGTGAGAAGGCATTTTTGTGCAAGCTGTGGTGCTCCAATGGGGTTTGAAGCAGATCATTACCCGGGAGGAATGCACCTGTACGCTGCTTCGCTGGAAGACCCGACTGATTTCAAGCCGACCTTTCACGTAAATTATCAAAGTAAACTGCCATGGCTGGAGATGGACGATGACTTGCCGAAATATAACGGCACATTGCTGCACACCGACAAAGATTTGGGTCGCTACAAAACATAGGTGAAACCGCTTTTTTGCCCGGATTCGCGTTTATCCCTCGGCGTTTTCCATGTCCCAGGCTTTAAGCAGTCTCGGCAGGGCAATGTTCCAGTCCATCACTCCTTGTTTATCGGCCCAGCTTGAATAGGTTTTCAGTAGTTCGGTTTCGAGCGGTGCGTTTTTTCCTGCCAGGTTGTTCAGTTCGGTCCGGTCAGTTTCCATGTCATAAAGCTCCCAGTCATGGCCATGCTTTCTGACAAGCTTGAACGGGCCGGAGCGTATGGCACAATTGCCTTCATGTTCAAAAAAGATCGGTTGTTCACGCTGCCAATCCATGCCCTGAAGCAGCGGCAGGAATGATTCCCCCTGCAATGGCTGGATGGGATGCCCGCCGAGTTCGCTCAAATAAGCGGCACCTGTCGACTGCAGGATGGTTGGCAGCACATCCACCACATGACAGGGCTGGTGGGCTGTTTCACCCGGCTTAATGCGTCCCGGCCAATGGGCAATCAATGGTGTCGAAATCCCGCCCTCATGGACATAATGCTTGAACAAGCGAAAGGGTGCGTTGGAAACATTTGCCCAAGGTTTGTCGTAACTTTGATAGGTCAGTTCATCGCCAGGGTGCAAGTTCGGAACGTTTCCCATCGTAATTTTTCGGCCGTCATGCGTTGTATCGGGAAAGAATTTCGCCCATCCGTCTTCGGCCATGAATTCGGCGCAGCCGCCATTGTCTGAAAGAAACAGAATCAGCGTGTTTTCGTACTGTTTCTGCTGCTTGAGCGCGCTTACCAATCGTCCAACCGACTGGTCAAGCCTGTCGATCATGGCGGCATATGTTGCCATTTTCGAAGCTTCCCAGTCGTTCAGCGAGATGTCTGACCATGCGGGTACTTCGCTGTCCCGTGGTGAAATCTGCCAATTGGTTTGAAACAGTCCCATTGCATTCATTACTTCATGGCGAGCGGTGCGCGTTGCGTCCCAGCCTTTGTTGTAAACCCCGTCATACCTGGCGATATCTTCGGGAAGGGCGTGCAGTGGCCAATGGGGAGCGGCATGTGCGAGGTAAAGAAAAAACGGCTTGTCATCGCGCGTTGCATCCCCAATCATGCCTATTGCCTTGTCGGTGATGGCGTCGGTGAAATAAAAGTCATCCGGAAAGACGTCCACACGGCTGTCGTCCTCCAACATGAAATGGGGATGAAAGAAGTGCGTCACTCCGTCAATTATTCCGTAGAACCGATCAAAGCCACGTTGACGCGGCGTTGGATGTTCAACATCACCGACACGCCAGGAATCAACTTCGCGGGCCATGAAATCACCTGCAACATGCCATTTTCCGGCCATCAATGTCCGGTACCCGTCGGCCCTCAAAACTTCTGCAATGGTTGCACTGTCATTGCGCAAAAAGCCCTGATAGGCGAGTGTTCCCAAATTGGCTCCCATGTGACCGACGCCGGCGGAATGCGGATATAGTCCGGTGAGCAGAGAGGCCCTTGTCGGGCAACAACGGGCACAATTATACATTGATGTAAGAAGTGCCCCGCCGTGCGCCAGTGCGTCTATGTTGGGAGTTTTTATTTCTGATCCGGTGCAGCCAAGATCGGCAAAGCCCATATCGTCAACAAGGATCAGGATGACGTTCGGTTTCTGATTCATAATTTCAGTTTAACGCATTGTTACAAAAGAGAAAGCCGCAACAAAAAAGGCGCCGTGTGGCGCCTTCCTAAACATTTCACTGGAGGTAGATATCGGCACGTCAGGCTTGGGCCTTGCCGTGCTGTACAATCGCCTTTTCTGTGAGCAGGGTTTGCAATTCGCCGGCCTGAAACATCTCGCGAATGATGTCGCATCCACCAACAAACTCCCCCTTCACATAGAGCTGGGGAACAGTCGGCCAATTGGTGTAATCCTTGATGCCTTGACGCAAATCATCATCGGCCAACACGTTGATGCCCTTGTAATCTATTCCAAGGTAATTGAGGATTTGAACCACCTGACCAGAGAAGCCGCATTGCGGAAAATCAGGCGTTCCCTTCATGAACAATACGACATTGTTGTCTTTGACTTCACTGTCGATGAATTCATTTACTTCGGTCATTCTGCGATCCTTGGCATTGTGTGTGTTCTGCGTCCAATATGATGCTTTTTGAAAAAGGTTCAAGGTTGAAAGCGTGTTGTCGGTGCAGTGGTTTTGTTGCCCTCACTCGGCACCATGCGGCGTAATAGAGTATATCATATTCCACTTTATTTGCAACTTTGAGAGCGGCTCGCGACAAAATGTGTGATCCGAAGGTGCTGGCCTGCAAGCGTCAGAAAAACAACCACCAGGCAATCAAAAGCCAAAAGGTGGCACAAAATACACCGCACCAAAAGAACGGATCGGTGTAGAAGGGATCGCGCAAGATGCGCGGTGCTTTTTCTATTCCCGATGTCTTGTTGCTTGTCATGGAATTATTCTTCGGGCGGTGCGCTGGTTTGCAGGGCGAGTGCGTGCAATACCCCGCCCATATTGCCCTTCAGGGCGTCGTAAACCATTTGGTGCTGCTTGATGCGTGAAATGCCGCGAAAACTTTCTGCCACAACTTCCGCAGCATAATGGTCCCCGTCGCCTGCAAGGTCCCGGATTGTAACCTGCGCATCCGGGATTGCTTCCCTGATCATCCGTTCAATTTCACTTGCGTCCATTGGCATGGCGGGTCTCCTGACAGGGCTTATTCGGCGGCGACATTTTCAGTCGTGTTTCCTTCCATATAGGTTGGGAACCAGGCTTCGTGTACCTTTTTCATTTCTGCCACGGATAGTGACATGGCATTCCCAATCTTCAAAGAATCGGATGTCACTTTCCCCAGTCTTGCGAAAAACACCCCTGAATCTTCCGCATTTGCCGCGAAAATGTAGGCATAGTCTTCAGGCATGGTCAGGATATAGCGGGACTGGTCTTCCCCAAACAGGGCAGCGTGCATGTGTTTGCTTTCGACATCAATCTCCATTCCACTGCCGCTGGCCATACACATTTCTGCCAGAGCAACTGCCAGTCCTCCGTCAGATATATCATGACAAGCGGTGATCTCTCCTGACCTGATTGCCGCGCGTACAAATTCACCTCGCATACGTTCGGTCAGCAAATCGGTCGAGGGTGCCGGACCATCTTCGATGCCCAGTATTTCCCGTAGATACAGCGATTGGCCCAGGTGTTCGGCTTCGGTTCCCACCAAAAACACCGCGTCGCCTTCCAGCATCCCGCCAATTCGCGTCATGATGGCAACATCGTCTATAAGCCCGACAGCACCAATAGTGGGAGTCGGCAAAATGCCTTGCCCGTTGGTTTCATTGTACAGGGAAACATTGCCTGAGACGATTGGCATTGAAAGTGATTCAACTGCTTCGCCTATGCCTTTGATAGCAAAAACGAATTGCCCCATTATCTCGGGTCTTTCGGGGTTGCCGAAGTTGAGGTTGTCTGTGGTCGCCAGCGGTTCGGCGCCAACTGCACTGAGGTTGCGATAACATTCAGCCACTGCCTGTTTTCCGCCTTCAAACGGGTCGGCCTCGCAATATCGGGGCGTGACATCGCAAGCAAAAGCAAGGGCTTTGCCGCTTGGTTCGCCATTGGCATCCAGCAGTCTGATCACTCCGGCATCACCGCCAGGAATTTGCAGGCTGTTGGATTGAATAAGCGTGTCATATTGTTCCCATACCCAGCGCCGGGAACTCAAATCCGGTGAAGCGAGCAAGTCGAGCAGGGCCTTTCCGTAGTCTGCAACGTTTTCGACGTGTCCGGCATCAAGTCCGGAATGAACGCCGGGTTCGATATAGGGGCGATCGTATTCGGGGGCTTCGTCCCCCAATTCCTTGATTGGAAGGTTTGCCACTTCTTCGCCCTGGTGCAAGACGCGGAAGCGCAAATCATCGGTGGTTTTTCCGACCACAGCGAAATCCAACCCCCATTTGACAAAAATTGCCTTGGCCTCATCCTCTTTTTCCGGATCAAGTACCATGAGCATTCGCTCCTGGCTTTCCGACAACATCATCTCATAGGCGCTCATTTTGGTTTCGCGTATCGGAACAAGATCAAGATCAAGTTCGACACCCAAATCGCCTTTGGCACCCATTTCAACGGCGGAACAGGTCAGGCCGGCAGCGCCCATGTCCTGAATTGCGACAACCGCGCCGGTTAGCATCAGTTCAAGACAGGCCTCCAGCAGGCATTTTTCGGTAAACGGGTCGCCGACCTGGACTGTGGGGCGCTTCTCCTCAATATCCTCTCCGAATTCGGCGGAGGCCATGGTCGCTCCGCCAACGCCATCACGTCCGGTTTTGGCACCCAGATAGACGATCGGCAGTCCAACCCCTTCGGCTTTTGAGTAGAAAATGGAATCGGTTGCAGCAATACCCGCAGCAAAGGCATTAACAAGGATGTTGCCGTTATAGCGCGCATGAAAGTTTACTTCGCCACCGACTGTCGGTACCCCAAAAGAATTGCCATAACCGCCAATGCCTGCAACGACGCCGGAAACCAGATGCCTGGTTTTTGGGTGATCCGGGTCGCCAAATCGCAAGGCGTTCATGGCCGCGACCGGCCTTGCTCCCATTGTAAAGACATCCCGCAAAATGCCTCCAACACCTGTTGCCGCACCCTGATAGGGTTCAATAAATGAAGGGTGGTTATGGCTTTCCATTTTGAATACGACGGCCAGCCCATCACCAATATCAACCACACCGGCATTTTCGCCGGGCCCCTGAATTACTTGCGGACCATCGGTGGGAAGGGTTTTAAGCCACTTTTTTGAAGACTTGTAAGAGCAATGTTCGTTCCACATGGCGGACCAAATACCCAGTTCTGTGTAAGTTGGTTCGCGGCCGGTCAGTTCGAGTATGCGTTGGTACTCTTCGGGCGTAATGCCATGATCAGCGATCAATGTTTCTGTAATTGGAAAGTTGTTTTCAACGTGTTCGGTCATGGTTTCCATCATGCTTTGCAGCTGGTGTTTCCGGTGCTCCAGCGTGAGATGTCGACATTTATTCGAATGCCATTGCGGGTTTGAAGAAGCGGGCCGAAGCTCTCTATGCGGGTAAAATGTCCGGTTGATGCATCGCCGGCCTGTTGTGCCTGAACAACCAATTGCGGCAGGCCGCGGGGATCGCTTTTTTTAACCAGCAAGATGCGGGGTCGCCCGGCATGGGAGTTGATTTCGCTTGAAAGACGCAAGCTCCCGAAAGCCCGGTCCTTGGTCTTGAACCAACATTTTTGCGCGGCCTTTGCGATGTAAGCGATTACATCGACCGGTTTGGAACTGGTTTTCAGGGTCATGCCTGATGATGCGCTGCCCGTCTGCTGGCAAGCAGCGAGTGACAGCGCGATACCTGCCAAGATCACCCACGACCATCCGGTCCGCCTCATGCAACCTCGCTTACGGCAACCCCAAGCGCACTTTCAAAAATACCACGCCCACTCGTCCCGCCGTGGCTTTCTTCAATCAGGTTTTCCGGATGTGGCATCATGCCAAGGACATTTCCCTTGGCATTGACAATGCCTGCAATGTCATTGACCGATCCATTGGGATTGGTGCCGTTGGCGTAACGGAAGACAACCTGGTCGTTGTCCTCGATGGCCTTCAGGGTGTTGCTTTCAGCGAAGTAATTGCCATCGTGATGGGCAACCGGGCAGGGGATCACTTCTCCCTTGCCATAGCTGGCGGTAAACAAGGTCTTGTTATTCTCAACCGCCAGTTCAACTGTTTTGCAGACAAATTTCAGGCCGGCATTTCGCATCAGTGCACCCGGCAATAGCTGGGCCTCGGTCAGGATCTGGAAGCCGTTACAAACGCCAAGTATACGAACACCTTTGTCGGCAGCCCTGCCAATCGCACCCATAACGGGTGAGCGGGCGGCAATGGCACCGGCCCGCAAATAGTCGCCGTAGGAAAATCCACCTGGAATTACGATCAGATCGGTAGAGGGAATTTCGGTGTCGGTATGCCAGACCAAAGTCGGCTTGACGCCGGAAATGCGCTCCAGCGCATAGATCGCGTCCTGGTTACGGTTTGATCCGGGGAACAAGATAACGGACGACTTCACCCGACAATCTCCACGCTGTAGTCTTCGATTACCGTATTGGCGAGAAGTTTTTCGCACATCTCGGAGAGTTGTTCTTTCGCGCCTTTTCCAGTTTGGTCAAGCTCGACGTCAAAGACCTTGCCTTGGCGCACGCTGTCCACCCCCTCAAATCCGAGCGCGGTCAGGCCGCCTTCAATGGCTTTGCCCTGGGGATCAAGCACGCCGTTTTTCAGGGTTACAGTAATGCGGGCTTTTGTCATGATGCTTTCTGGTTCATCTGATGTTTCAAACTTTGGTGAGTTGCGTGCCGCTAGTCATCATTGCTGGAGACCAGCACCGGGCCATTGCCCCGAGGCGGTTCGTTTTTTTGCAGGATTCCCAGGCGCATGGCGACCTCTTCATAGGCTTCAATGAATTCGCCCAAATCTTCGCGAAACCGATCCTTGTCCAATTTGCGGTTGGTATCTGCGTCCCACAAGCGGCATGAGTCAGGCGATATTTCGTCAGCCACCACAATGCGCATGACATCATTTTCCCAAAGTCGCCCCATCTCGATTTTGAAATCAACCAACTGGATGCCGATTCCAGCGAACATGCCAGACAGAAAGTCGTTCACCCGGATAGCAAGCGCCATGATGTCGTCGATTTCCTGAGGCGAGGCCCAACCGAAAGCGGTGATGTGTTCTTCAGCCACCAGCGGATCGCCAAGTTCGTCCTTTTTGTAGCAAAACTCGATAATTGAACGGGGCAGCACTTCACCTTCGGGAATCCCAAGGCGTTTGCTCAGGGTTCCGGCAGCGATGTTGCGTACGATCACCTCAATGGGGATAATCTCCACTTCCTTGATCAATTGCTCGCGCATGTTGATGCGTTTGATGAAATGGTTCGGAATGCCCACACGGGTCATGTGGGTGAAAATGTGCTCGGATATGCGATTGTTGAGGACGCCCTTGCCATCCATGATCTCGTGTTTCTCGGCATTGAATGCCGTGGCGTCGTCTTTGAAAAACTGAACGAGTGTTCCCGGTTCCGGGCCTTCATAGAGTATTTTTGCCTTGCCCTCATAGATTCGGCGGCGACGGTTCATCTGGAAAATCCCGAATTGTTGCTGCAATCGCGAATGCGGTTCAATGGCCAAATTCGCGATGGTAAACCTTGAACTTTCTTAGTCCAAGCCATCGCCGACTACAAGGTGCACAGGTATGGCTCCCACAGCAAAACTTCGGCAATCACCGGCATTTCCCCGAAGCGTGGCAATTTGCCCTTGAATTACACCAACGATGTCTTCAAAAGTACAATTTGATGTCTATATGGTTTTAGAACGAGACAGCCCGGGAGATGGAAATGAGCGGAATTGACGATCGCGGCGACGCATATGAAAACAAGTTTGCCCATGATGCAGAACTGCAGTTCAAGGCAGAAGCGCGGCGCAACAAGCTGCTGGGCAAATGGGCAGCCGATTTGCTTGGCAAAACAGGCGATCAGGTCGATGACTATTGTGCGGAGGTTATCCGTTCGGACTTCGATGAGCCTGGCGATAATGATGTATTTCGCAAGATTCGTGCGGATTTCGACGCGGCTGGTGTTGAACAGTCCGACCACCAATTGCGGCGAACCATGGATGAGTTGCTTGATGTTGCAATCGAGCAAATCCGGAGCGAGGGATGATCTCGCGCCTCAAGGACAAGCTTGACGCGACCCTGAAAGGTTCCGAGCCGCTCGCAGCAGTGTGGAGTTCCTATCGCGATCCGTTTGTTGTTCGTGAGCTTGCCAAACAAGGTTTCGATGCGGTGGTTCTTGACGGGCAACACGGCTTTCATGACGAAACGAGCGTGCTTGAGGCAATTCCACACATTGTCAATGAGGGAAAATCACCGCTTGTGCGCATCCCCGTAAACCGTTGGGATATGGTCCAAAAGGTTCTGGATTTCGGTGCTCTGGGTGTTATTGCGCCGATGATTGACACAGCGGAAGAGGCGAGGGCGTTTGCGGAGGCAGCGAAGTTTCCCAAGCTGGGATTGAGATCGCATGGGCCGCGTCACGGCGCATCGCTTTACGGTATCACGCCATCTGACTACCTGTTGGAAGCAAACGCCAATACGCTTGCCTTTGTCCAGATTGAGACCCGGGCGGCATATGAAAACCTGGATGAAATCCTTGAGGTTGAGGGAATTGACGGCGTGCTGATGGGTCCAGCCGATTTCTCGATTTTCATGACGGGCGAAGCGTTGCCCGATGTCTATGGTGAGGCGACTGTGGATGCGGTCGCTGATATTGCAAAACGGACCCGTGCAAAAGGCAAATATGCTGCTGCCTTTACCCAGGGTGCCGAGTTCTCAAAACTCGTCAAGTCCATGGGCTATCAGTTAATTTCGGTTTCCATCGACAGTGCGATTGTCACGGGTGGTTCGAGCGCCATACTGGACGGTTTGAAGGGCTAGCGCCAGGGTTTCCCGTCAGGGGTCAATCTGTTTCAGAAATCGCGAAAACACCATCAAGCCCTCTGGCCATGGCCCGTGGCCGGATTCATGATTGATGTGTCCGCTTTCACCTGCATCCATAAACAGCGACCCCCAAGCTGCTGCCATGTCTTCGGCTTTTTCGAAAGCGCAAAAATGGTCATTGCGGCTGGCAATCGTTATGGAGGGAAAGGGAAGGGGTTCACGGCTTGCAGGCCCGAACGTCATCAGGTGCCTTGGACGAATCTCAGGGTTTTCAACATCGGGAGGTGCCACCAACAACGCACCGGCCACCGGTTTGCCAAATTCGGCTGCTGCCTGGACAATAACCTGGCTGCCGATTGAGTGCCCGACCAAAATTACCGGCTTGGTTGTCTCGTCAACAGCGCGATTCAGATTGGCTTTCCAAACCTCAAAAACCGGCTTGTGCCAATCGCCCATTTCGACACGTTTGGCACTGGTCAGGTTGCGCTCCCAACGTGACTGCCAATGGTCTTCATTGGCCCCTTTGTAACCTGGGACAATGAGTATGTCTGCCTGCGATGTTTTCATGTCGCCTACATAGGGGTTGATGAAATTGTCCACAAGGGTCAATCGCTATGCCAGCCGATCCAGACCGGAAATGGCGGGCTGTATGGGGTCCCGCCATTTCCGGCTCGCCTGTGGAGGATATGGGCGAGCGCAATACCGCCGAAAACACACAAGGTTGTTCGAAAGCGCGCAAGCCTCATACACGTCAGGCGAGAATGAAGTCGTCGGCCACCAGCTGATCTACAGTGATGTTTGCAAACAATATGCTTTCATCCCCGACTTCCAACATTGCGCCATCTGACGTTTGTTGCAGCGATTGCTGCAATTCGTCGACAGACGCAAAATCATGGTCGCGCAGCCAAACGCGGTCTGTGCGTCCTTCACCGGCTTCGAAGTCGGTAATGACATTGTCTCCTTCATCGCCATAGAAGATGAAAACGTCGTCGCCTTCGCCGCCGGTCAGCTTGTCGTTACCTGCATCACCGATGAGGGTGTCGTTGCCCTCACGACCACGAATGTCATCATTGCCGTTATCACCATTGATGCGGTTGTTGGCGCTGTCTCCGAAAAGGTCATCGTCATACAGGGAGCCAACAATGAACTCTACGTCCTGATAGGTGTCGCCAAACGCTTCGCCGCTCAAACCGCCATTTTGCAGGTCAACACAGACCTTCGCGGTCGCACCTGAATAGTCGACGGCATCGGCATTGCCTTCGCCACCATCAAGAAGGTCGGCACCGAGGCCACCAATCAATCGGTCATTGCCACCGCCACCAAACAACTGGTCATTGCCGTCTCCACCTGTCAGTCGGTTGACCTGGTCGTTGCCCGTTATGTGGTCGTCAAAGGCGGAGCCAACCACATATTCGATGTCAACATAGGTGTCGCCACTGGCTTCGCCTGCAAAACCGCCGGTCTCAAGGTTCACCCCGACAGCTTCTTCTGCTGTTTCATAACCGGCAACATCGGCATCGCCATCTCCACCGTCAAGCAAGTCAGCACCCAGTCCGCCAATCAGAACATCGTTCGATTCATAACCAAACAATTCGTCGTTGCCATCGCGCCCGGTAAGCCGGTTCACGTGTTCGTCACCTGCCAAACGGTCGTCAAACGCCGAACCAGCGAGGTTTTCGATTGATACCAATCGGTCGCCTTCCGCTTCACCATCTTCAGCAATGCCATTGGCAAGATCGACATGAACACGGGCGATCGAGGCGGTGTAGTCTGCCGTGTCAACACCGTTGCCGCCGTCGAGCAAATCGCCTTCATTGCCGCCAAGCAGAACGTCATCGCCATCTTCGCCGAACAATTCATCGGTGCCATGATGTCCACCCAGACGATTGTCGAGCTCATCACCGCGAATAACGTCGTCATAAAGTGAGCCGTTTACATTCTCGATATTATCGAGATCGTCGCCCTGGGCATGGCCTCCCGATGCGGTGTCAGCCGTCAGGTCAATGAAAACCGCTTCATCAGAGCGGAAGTAGGAGGCCAAATCATTGTCACCTTCACCCCCATCCAACAAATCAGCACCCGCACCGCCGATCAGTGTATCGTCTCCCTCGCGGCCATCGAGATGATCATTGCCGTCGCCACCATCAAGTACGTTGTTGTGTTCGTCACCCAGAATCTTGTCTGAAAAGTCTGAGCCGATCACGTTCTCGATCGAGATATAGGTGTCGCCTTCGGCATGGCCGCCCTGGGCAAGATTGTAACCAAGGTCGACAAAAATCTTGTCATCAGAAGCGCGATATGAAGCTGTGTCGTTGCCTTCATTGCCATTGAGTTCGTCAGCACCGCCCAGGCCGACCAACTCGTCATCGCCGGGTAGTCCGTCAATCGAGTTGTCGCCGTCGTCTCCCTCCAGATAGTCA
Source organism: Rhizobiaceae bacterium (assembly GCA_965230715.1). Lineage (GTDB taxonomy): Bacteria > Pseudomonadota > Alphaproteobacteria > Rhizobiales > Rhizobiaceae > JAALLB01. The sequence continues at coordinate 1,541,422 of CBDDLK010000001.1, forward strand.
TCGGAGTCGGTTGCAGTTCCTTTGCCAGTCAGTTCGTAAGAGTTGATCAACTCGACCGCCTGATCGTACTGTTCATTTGTCATATGAAGGATGACGGTTTCGAATGGTCCATCGGTTATGGAGATGCCCAGGGACTCCAGTTTTTCCCGCAGGTCATTGCCTTCAAACCAACGTGTGTGCAACGCAAAAACGATGCTGCCGTCCTTGCCGTCTATGCCATCGCGACCGTCTTTTCCGTCGACCCCGTCCTTGCCATCTACGCCGTCTTTCCCGTCAACCCCGTCCTTGCCGTCTACTCCATCTTTTCCGTCTACGCCGTCGCGACCATCGGTTCCGTCAGCACCATTTGATCCGTCGCGACCGTCTTTCCCATCTATGCCATCGCGTCCATCCACCCCATCGGCGCAATCAGCGCCGCACTGACCGGCCACGCCGGGTGCAGAAGAACCGCCAGTTCCAGAGTACTCGATGTCGTTCAGTTCTCGTGATTGCTCAAACAGGGGAGGGACCTCCACATATTGCGCCGGATCAGTGATTGGCGGTGGCGGAGTGATCGATCCGTCCGGCAAGCCCTTTTCTGATGAAAATATTTGCGAAGTGGGTGCCACATAGGTCTGAAATCCGTTTGAAAAAGCAATCTCGATTGGCGTTCCGTCAAAGTCAGTTTCGTCCGCACTTCCCATCAGTTGGTCAATGTCGACCGCATCGGTGTCTGTGTCGCTTGTTAGCGGAGCCGATTCCAATGGCCGCGCCGCCAGCTCTATGAGTTCATCATTGTCCAGCAGTTTTTCGTCTTCCCTGGCCGAAAGGCGGGTAGCGAGCATGACACTGGCGGCCAGGACAGTCGTCCCAAGCAATTTGTTGATGTGATCGTTTTTTGATGACTTGGAAATGGTTGGGTTTTGCTCGCAACTATCCGCCGCGAACATGCCCATCATAGACGTGTTACGCATAAATGTTCCCTACTTGCTCCAGAACAGGGAAATTATCACACTAGCTAACTTTGCGGAATCCAAAATATCGATATTGAATTAAATGCCAATCATCATGGTAAACAATTTATTAATCGAATCAATATTTTAGGCGTTGTGGCGCGCATCCCCCACAATAACGTGTCGCATCTGAATACATCTCAAGTTACCTATAGTAAATCTTGCGGGAATTGCGGGATGTGCGTTCGTTAATTGAAGAAAACCAGGGTTAACCCGATCGAATATTACTTTAGGGAACTTTAGGTTCCAAACACCCTGCCAAAAATCGTGTCGACATGTTTGGTGTGATAGGACAAATCGAACTTCTCGCGAATGTCTGCCTCGCTCAGTGCCGAGGTAACTTCTTCATCGCCCAACAATTCCTCAAGGAAGTCCTTTCCTTCTTCCCACACTTTCATGGCGTTGCGCTGGACAAGCCGGTAGGCGTCTTCCCGCGATACGCCTGCCTGGGTAAGGGCGAGCAGAACCCGCTGGGAATGGACCAGGCCACGGAACTTGTTCATGTTGGCGGTCATGTTGTCAGGGTAGACCAGCAGCTTCTCGATGACACCGGTCAAGCGTACCAACGCGAAATCCAGTGTGACAGTTGCATCAGGGCCTATCATCCGTTCGACCGATGAATGGGAAATGTCCCGTTCATGCCACAAGGCGACGTTTTCCATTGCGGGGATTGAAGCGCTTCGCACGATGCGGGCAAGCCCGGTCAGGTTTTCAGTCAATACCGGATTGCGTTTGTGTGGCATGGCTGATGAACCTTTTTGTCCCGGAGAAAAGTATTCCTCAGCCTCCAGTACTTCAGTTCTTTGAAGATGTCTGACCTCCACAGCGAGCCTCTCGACAGAAGAGGCAATGACCCCAAGGGTTGCAAAATACATCGCATGACGGTCGCGCGGGATGACTTGGGTAGAAACCGGTTCGGCGGCAAGGCCCATTTGTTTGGCCACATGTTCCTCGATTGACGGATCAATGTTTGCAAAGGTCCCCACAGCACCTGAGATGGCACAGGTTGCTATTTCCTCGCGTGCCGCAAGAAGGCGTTTTTTGCAACGGTCAAATTCAGCATAGGCCTGCGCCAGCTTGATCCCGAAGGTCGTGGGTTCGGCATGAATGCCGTGGGAGCGGCCAATCGTGATGGTGTCCTTGTGTTCGTAAGCACGTTTTTTGAGGGCGTCCAACAGTCCGTCGAGGTCTTCCAGCAGCACATCTGTGGCGCGCACCAATTGCACGTTAAAACAGGTGTCCAGCACGTCAGATGAAGTCATGCCCTGGTGGACAAACCTTGCGTCCGGCCCGACGATTTCGGCAAGGTGGGTCAGAAAGGCAATGACATCATGTTTGGTTACCGCCTCGATTTCATCGATGCGCTCGACATCAAACTCTACATCCTTTGCCTTATCCCAGATGGTTTCTGCAGCTTGTCTCGGAATAACACCCAATTCGGCGAGGGCATCACAGGCATGGGCCTCGATCTCAAACCAGATTTGAAACTTGGATTGCGGCGACCAGATGTCGGTCATTTTCGGGCGTGAATAGCGTGGGATCATTGCGGTTTCCTTTGAACATGAACACGGGTTAGCAAAGCGATTGCGCGGTTACAATCACAACGTGAACAATTCAAAGAAATCCGTAGCCTTGTTCATTTCTGCCTTGAAATTTTGCAGCGATTGCTGTTTTTGATGTTGGGGCATTTGCGCTTGTTACGAGGAAAAAGGTAGAATGAAGTTTATTCATCAAACGATGATGGCCGCTGTCATCGCAGCTGGCAGTTTCGTGGTTCAACCGGTAAATGCTGCGGAAGTCTATATGATCCGTGGTTTCCTGAATGTCTTTTCGGATGGCATGAACCAGATGGCAAAGAGGCTGCGCTCGGCAGGCATAAAGGCAAAGGCAGTTTCAGCAGAATCATGGGAATCGGTTGGCGATGACATTATTCGTCGCGCGAAAGCAAAAAAGGTTTCCTATCCAATCGTTTTGGCGGGCCATTCACTTGGCGGTGTTTCGGCTCCAAAGCTTGCAAACAAGCTCGGCGCAGCGGGAGTGCCTGTTGCCCTGGTTATCGGCCTTGATCCCGGATTTCCCCAACCGCCGGCCTTTCGCAAGGGCGCCCGGCAGGTCCTGAACTACAAGCTTCCCGGTGGAAAACGGTACCGGAAGGGGTCCGGTTTCAAGGGGTCTATCAGGCATATTGATGTTTCCAAATATGGCACAGACCATGTGGGTATCGACAAGAACCCGCGCGTTCAGGCGATTGTCATCAAGCAAATTCGCAAGACCGTAAAGAAGTAGAAACAGGAACTTACGGGCCGACTATTTGTCGGTTTCCAGAGAAACAACCGTTGCCAGATAACGACCGTTCGGCCCTTCGAAACCGGCTGACTTCACCAGGATCACAATGGCGACCTTGGGAGCGCCGTTGTCTGGATAGTAGGTGACCAGATCGGCAAATTCATAGTCCATCGGACAATTGCGGCTGCCGGGGATTTTTCTGTCTTCGTGAAGGATACGGGTGATCTGGGAAGGGGGTGTCGCGATTTTGATCAACCGATACCCCATGCTCTTGCCGAAGGCGCTACAAAGTTCATCTGTATCCAGCGGATAAGTTTCCAGTCTGAATTCTATTGTATCGTCAATCGGCGGAATTACCAGCCGGGGATTGGCAGCCATGCGCTTGCGGTCGATTCCTGTTTCCGTTGCGCGATTGGTGGCCACAATGGTTCCGCGTTCATCGAAGCTTTTCAGGACCGGGCCTGCCTGTATTCTTGAAGTCTCGCGGGCTTCGAAAAGCGTTTTCGTTTCATCTTTCAACAGGGAACGAAAGGGCGAGCCTGCTACCCATTTGTCTGTTGCTGTGTCAATGACGTAGATATTCGAGTAGGGAAATCCGGACCCATCCTGGACACCATATTCCTCGAAAGCGAAGAGATTTCCATCGTGCGAGAAGCCGTGGATATGCCTTTGGGCAAAGTCACCTGCAATCGCAGTTGGTACTGACGTCAAAACCGCCATCAAGAACAGTGCAACCAAAACGGACAAGAACTGCATTCGCTGCTTCTCCTTTCGATGTTTATAAAGGCAATTTGCCGAATTTGCCGGAATAGGTTGGGAACAAGTCGCCTTGTTCTTCACTTGCGTCAAATATGCCCCGTGCAATAGCCCTTGCTGTGACGCTCGCGGCGTGTGCGGCCATGTCGATCCATTGATCGGCCTGGAGAGCAAGGCCCGACTTACCGGTCGCTGCGGCGAACACCAGATCACCGTCCATGGGGGTATGTGCGGGCCATATCGCCCGTGCAATTCCGTCATGAGCAGCATTGGCGAGCCGTTTGGCCTGTGCCTTGGTCAGGACAGCGTCAGTGGCGACAATACCAATAGTTGTGTTTTGTCCGGCGGATTGTTCAGCGCGAAATTTCACCAACGGTCTGGTTAGCGGTCCTGAAAGCGCGTCTGGCAAGCCAAGCCCTCCAAACTCGCCATCCAGTTCGAAGGGACTTGCATGAAAGTTCGGTGTATCTTGGAACAGGGGGTTGCCCAGTGCGTTAACGGCAAACAGGGCGGCAATCGTGATGCCATTTTCCATGGTCAGTGAAGCGGTGCCAAGTCCGCCTTTCAGCCCTGCAACAATCGCGCCTGCGCCTGCGCCTTGGCTACCAGTGGCAAAGGTCGAAGAGGCGGTTTCCGCGGCCTGCCAACCAAGGTCGCGATAGGGACCGAACCGGCCCCAGTTTTTGTCGCCGCCGTTGATCAGGTCAAACAGGATTGCAGCAGGCACAATCGGCACCCGTACCGGACCTACCGCGAAACCCCGTCCGTTTTCGCGCAACCAGGATTGCACCCCGGCAGCGGCATCAAGACCGAAAGCTGAGCCGCCGGAAAGCACAAGCGCGTCGATTTCTTCAACCGAGTTTTCCGGCTGCAGCAAATCAGTTTCCCGCGTGCCCGGCGCCCCGCCAAGGACACTTGCTGAAGCGATGCAGGGTTCACTGAAAATGACAGCCGTTACACCGCTTTTCAACGCTGTGTCTTGTGCGTTGCCAACCGTGATGCCTGCAATGTCTGCAAGCGAATTGTTGGGACCAGCGCGCATTTCAAGGCCTCCTTAACGATCTGCCTCTGGTTGAACCGTTACAAAGCTGCTGCCATTCCACTCTTGGACGCGATAGGGATTGAATGTGGAACTTCCATCGGCATTGAAAGAAATCTTTCCCAGTATTGTATCAAAAACACGGTTGGGTGTCAGTGTAACGTCTTCTGCCGATAAATTGCCTTGAAGCTGCAATGCTATTTGCGCGGCGGCATAGCCCATCAGGTAATGGCGGTCGATCAAACCTTCCTTGTCCAATGCAGAAACTCCGGTTTGTTCCACATCAGGCCAATTGATGATCTGGAGCGGAACAGCACCTGTTTTTGTGTTCTCCAGAAAAGGGAGCACCCTCAGGGCTTCGGTCGCAATGAAGTTGAGGGGAACACTCAGCCGGACACTGTCGTTGACAATTGTAACAAGGTCGCCGGGGTCCAGGGCAGCTATGAATACTGCAGCAACCCCCGCGCGATTGAGGCGACGTATCAGTGCCGCTTGCGTTGAAAGTCCGGTGCGGAAAGTTTCAATGACTTGCGGTTCGATTGCGTGTTCCTGAAGCTGTTGTCTCAGATTGTCGGCAAACCTGCGGCCAAAAATTGTTCCATCGTCAACGATTGCAAATGGTGTGTTTTGCCAGTTTGTCAGGATTGTCTTTGCAGCAACCGAAACGGGATAATCGTCGCCGGGAGACATGCGCCACAAATTCCAGTCTTCGCGTTCACGGTCCTTGACCAGGCGCAAAGAGCGCGCTCCTGAAACGATGACCGGAATGCCGGACTGTCTTAAAAACCCTGCTGCGGCCTTTGCGCTCGCATTGCAAAGAAAACCGAATACCGAGCCGGTTTCCAGTTCGTGGAAATGTTGTGCCGCCTGTTCCGCCCCTTCAGCGGTACACTTGTCGTCCTGGATCGCTAGTTGGTGAGGGGTTTGTGCATCCTTAAAAGCCTGTTTGGCACCGATTTGGAACCGGTTTCCGAACGCGGCATAGTCGCCGGTCAGTGGCAACGAAAGCCCAATGGTCGCCGACTTGGCCGGACCGCAACATAACAGCACCAGCGTTCCAAAAAGGGCCAGAAAACGGACCATGGCAGGTATAATTGAACCTTTGCTATTGATTGCCCAAATCTAACCGACCAATGGGAAGATTCAAAGTGGTTCTGACGGGAATGCAAAAGAAAAGCACTTTTAAACTGATTGTATCAGAGCTGTTTGTTGTATCTGCAACTACGCCTTTTTTGTTGCCCAAACTGCAAACCACGCTATGTTTTGGGCAGAGGGCACAATGACAAACCTACCGACTTCCATTGATGAGACGCAATCCATGCTTGCCCGGTCCGGGTATGTAGGAGACCGGTCGCTGGCAACGGTGCTGTTTTTGTCCCTGAAAATGGGCAGGCCGCTGTTTCTGGAAGGTGAGGCGGGTGTGGGTAAGACTGAGGTTGCAAAGGTTCTTTCCGCAGCGCTGGACCGTCCCTTGATCCGCTTGCAGTGCTATGAAGGACTTGATTTGTCCGCCGCCGCTTATGAGTGGAACTATGCCGCGCAGATGCTGGAAATACGCATGATGGAAGCGCACACGGATAGCGAAGTCCAAAACAACAACAGCGACATTTTCAACGAACGGTTTCTGATCAAGCGCCCGCTCTTGCAAGCTTTGGAGGGGGAAGCCGGTCGCGCCCCGATCTTGCTGATTGACGAGCTTGACCGGGCAGATGAGGCCTTTGAAGCGTTTCTGCTCGAAGTACTGTCCGATTTTCAGATTACCATTCCTGAATTGGGGACAATCTCTGCAACCGAAGCACCGATCGTGGTCATCACGACGAACCGTACGCGCGAGATCCATGATGCCCTGAAACGCCGTTGCCTCTATCACTGGTTGGATTATCCCACTGCGGAGCGCGAGATTGAGATCATTAACACCAAGATTCCTGCTTGCGGTGAGCAACTGGGCCGCGAGGTTGTTGCCTATGTTCAACGCCTGCGGCAAACCGATGTTTTCAAGAAACCCGGTGTTGCCGAAACACTTGATTGGGCAACCGCGCTTATTGAGCTGGACAAGGTGGCCATAGATCCGCAAGCGGTCAATGACACGATTGGGGTCTTGTTGAAATACCAGGACGACATCGCCAGGATCCAGTCCAGCGAGGGGCAGGAAATTCTGAACGACATCAAGCGGGAGTTGGCGTCTGCATGAGTGAATCCCGTCTGGCAATGCAAAATGGAGGGAGATTGCACGAAAACATTGCCTATTTTGCCAGGGCTTTGCGCGATGCCGGTATGAAAATAGGACCCTCCAGTGTGGTTGATGCCACGCGTGCTGTTCAGGAGAGCGGGGTTGGCAATCGTGATGATTTTTATTGGACACTCCATTGCGTCCTGGTGAACCGCAAAGAGGATCATCCCGTTTTTGATCACGCGTTCTGGCTGTTCTGGCGGTCGCGGGAACTGGTCGAGAAAATGCTGCAAATGTTCTCGCCGCAAATGCGCAAGGATCATGAAGACCAAAAAAGCAAAGCGGGGCAAACCAGGGCGAGCCAGGCGTTGTTTCAAAACGCCCAAGATGTTGAACCGCAGGAAAAACCTGAAATTGAAGTTGACGCGCGGCTGACCTATTCGGGCGATGAAGTATTGTACCGCAAAGATTTTGCCCAAATGACGGCTCGGGAACTCGAACTGGCGCGCGATGCGATGGCCAAGATGAAACTGCCTTTCAAGGAAATCGCCACGCGCCGTTTTACCTCTGCCGGTTCTGGCGACGTGATGGATTTCCGCAAATCACTGCGTTCGGGCGCAAGAACAGGAGGCGATCTTGTACTGCCACAATTCAAGCAACGCCGGTACCGGGAGCCACCGGTTGTGATCCTTGCCGACATTTCCGGTTCAATGAGCCAGTATTCGCGCATATTTCTTCACTTTTTTCATTCTCTCAGTGAGCAAAACCGCCGGGTACATACCTTCCTGTTCGGGACAAGGCTGACCAATGTTACCCGGCAGTTGCAAAACAAGGATATTGATGAAGCCATCAGCGATTGCAGCGATGCGGTTGAGGACTGGTCGGGCGGTACCAGAATTGGTGAAACACTCGAACAGTTCAATCGGCTTTGGTCGAGGCGTGTGTTGGGGCAGGGGGCTGTCGTGTTGCTGGTCACCGACGGGTTGGAGCGCAGCGATGACAGCGATCAGCTGCATCGCGAGATCGACCGGCTGCATCGTTCTTGCAGGCGTTTGATATGGCTTAACCCGTTATTGCGTTTCGATGGTTTTTCGCCGCAGGCCTCCGGCATTCGTACCATGTTGCCACATGTCGATGAGTTCAGACCCGTACACTCGCTGGATTCGCTTGGTGATCTTTGTCGCGCCTTAACCGGTAAGTCGGCACGTGAACATGAACCACGGAATTGGCTTGGGCATGGAAGGGTTTTGTCATGAATATTGGACCTGTAACCGCGATCAATGATGAACTGCTGACCGCCCAAAAGTGGATGTTGGAAGGAAAACGTGTGGCCCTTGCTACAGTCATCTCAACATGGGGTTCCGCTCCAAGGCCAACGGGTTCGCACCTTGTCATGAACGAAGATGGGCAGTTTGAAGGGTCCGTTTCCGGCGGATGTGTTGAAGGAGCGGTTATCGGTGAAGCCATGGGCGTTATGGAAAGTGGTACAAGCAAAGTGCTCGATTTTGGCGTGGCAGATGAAATGGCCTGGGAAGTTGGCCTTTCATGCGGTGGAAAAATATCAGTATTGGTGGAGCCGTTGACCCAATGAAACTTGATCTGCTTGAACGGTTGAACGTGGCACGGCAAAACAGGAAGGCCGCGATTGTTGTGACCGCACTGGCGTCGGGCGAACAGGAATTGGTTCTGGAAGGTGATGGTTTTTCGCCCGGTCTGGAAGACCCCCTGGGTTCAGCGTTTCGAACCGGAAAGTCGGTTCGCGTGGAAGCTGATGGCGAAGAGATGTTCCTCAATGTTTACCTCCCTGCGCCCAAGCTTGTGGTGATCGGTGCGGTGCACATCTCACAGGCGCTTGCCGCGATTGCAGGTATTGCAGGCTATTCTGTCGAAATTATTGATCCGCGTACGGCCTTTGCAACCCCTGAACGGTTCGGTTCCGTTCCGCTGTTTGCTGACTGGCCGGAAGATGTGCTGTCAGATCGTCCGCTAGATGGATATTGCGCACTTGTGGCAGTCACCCACGACCCCAAGATTGACGACTTTCCGATTGGTGAAGCGTTGAAAACCGGTTGTTTTTATGTGGGTGCCCTGGGCAGTCGCAAGACCCACGCCGCAAGGCTCGCCCGATTGCATGAAACGGGTTTCTCCGAAACACAAACCGGGCGAATTTGTGCTCCGATCGGACTGGATATTGGGGCATCAAGCCCCCAGGAAATCGCAGTTGCAATCATGGCGGAAGTTGTTGAGGCCTTCCGGAAACGTGGATTGGCGAAACCATGAAGTTTGGGCGGTTCAGTTTGGACGAGGCGACCGGCGGTATTCTCGCGCACAGTATAAAACTGAAATCCGGCAAGGCTTTGCGCAAGGGCGTGGTGCTGGATGAGGCAACGCTGGAACTATTGCGCAAAAACGGAGTGGAAGAGGTTCATGCCGCAATTACGGAAGCTGGCGATGTAAGTGAAGACGAAGCTGCGACCCGCATTTCCGGGATGTTTGCTGATTCGTCTCTTTCGTTTGAAACGGCATCAACAGGGCGTGTGAACATCCATGCTGCCGCTGGTGGCCTGTTTTGTGTTTCCGCCTGTGCGGTTGATGCGATTAATGCTCTGGATCCGAGCATTACCCTTGCAACGCTCGCCAACCATCAAATTGTTGAGCCGGGAAGGTTGGTTGCCTCGCTGAAAATCATTCCCTATGCCTTGCCGGCAGAAATCGTTGAGCAATGTGAAGGAATGCAACTGACGGAAAGCATGAAGGTTCGACCTTTCGTTTCGAAACGCATTGGTTTGATCCAGACCCTGCTAGGCGGAACGAAACCATCCGTCCTCGAAAAAACACGTCGTACGCTTGTACAGCGATTGGAAACACTGGGATGCTCGCTGGCGGGTGAATTGCGCGTCGAGCATTCAAGCACTGCCATTTCCGCTGCAATAGCGGGTATGGGAAGCGAGGCTGATTTGGTAGTGGTTTTCGGAGCGTCTGCAATCAGCGACATTCGTGACGAAATCCCGTCCGGAATTGAAGAGGCAGGCGGAGAGGTGGTTCGATTTGGTATGCCGGTCGATCCGGGCAACCTGCTTTTGCTTGGCAGGCTTGGCGACATATTGGTGGTCGGTGCTCCCGGCTGTGCACGCGGGCCCGCTGAAAACGGGTTTGACTGGGTATTGCAGCAGATCGTGGCAGGTATTGCCCCGGAAGAAATCGAGTTTGCCGGGATGGGAGTTGGCGGACTGTTGATGGAATCGACATCCCGGCCGCATCCACGTCAACAGGTTTCCCAAAGCGGAAAAAAGACAGGGATCATCCTTGCGGCAGGATTGTCGAGGCGCATGGGCGATGCCAACAAGATGACCAAGCTGCTGCATGGCAAACCGTTGCTCAGACACGTGGCGGAACATGCATTGGCTTCGAAACTCGATGATGTCGTTGTGGTCACTGGTCATGAAGCGGAAACCGTGCGGTCCGCGCTGCAAGGTCTTCCCGTTACCTTCGTCGACAATCCAAGTTTTGAGCAGGGGTTGTCCACATCCATCGCCGCTGGAGTTGACAGCCTGACCGACAAAAGCTCCCACGCAATGATTTTGTTGGGAGACATGCCATTTGTTGACGCTGCTGCCATCGATGCCCTTCTTGAAAGGTCGAGGGCTGAACCCCGGCACATTGTCTCGGCCAGCAATAGAGGCAAACGTGGCAACCCTGTGTTGTGGCCGCGTGCATATTTTGAACAGTTGAGTGCCTTGTCAGGTGATATTGGCGCGAAACACCTGATTGCACGCCATGCCGACGACGTAGCGGAAGTTGAGATTGGTACCGCCGCAGCAATGGATCTGGACACGCCAGAGGCGGTTGCTGCGGCAGAACAGAACCGTTCTGAAGACTAGGATTGCGCCGTTTCAGCAAGTGCCTTGTCTATATCGGCTGCGGTATGGCGTTCGGCCAATTGGCCGTGATCGCCAAATGTGCGATTGACGATGCGGCCTCGCTTGACAGCCACTCGTTCTGCAACCTGGTCTGCCCATCGCACGACGTTCTTGTATTCAGCGGTTTGAAGGAACGTTCCCGCATTGGGGTAGGACATATCTTTGGCCAAGCTTCCGTACCAGGGCCAAATTGCCATGTCGGCAATTGAGTAGTCGCTGCCAGCTATAAATTCATTGTCGGCGAGTTGACGGTCAAGCACATCCATTTGCCGTTTGACTTCCATGGCATAGCGATTGATCGGGTATTCCAGCTTGACTGGCGCATAGGCAAAGAAATGGCCAAAACCGCCGCCAAGGAAAGGTGCTGATCCCATCTGCCAGAACAGCCAGCTCATGGCTTCGGTTTTTGCAACCGGGTCAGAAGGAAGGAAGGCATCAAACTTCTCGGCGAGATAAACCATGATCGAACCGGATTCGAATACGCGAACAGGTGAACTGCCTGAATGGTCCATCAACGCAGGTATTTTCGAATTGGGGTTGGCCGAAACAAAACCTGATGAGAACTGGTCGCCCTCGCCAATGTTGACCAACCATGCGTCATATTCTGCACCTGAATGCCCAGTGGCAAGCAGTTCTTCCAGGAGGATGGTAACCTTCTGTCCGTTGGGTGTGCCAAGCGAATAAAGTTGAAGTGGATGCTCGCCCACCTGAAGTTCCTTGTCGTGGGTGGGACCGGCGATGGGCCGGTTTATGTTAGCGAATTGGCCGCCGCTTTCCTGGTCCCATGTCCATATTTCAGGTGGGGTGTACTCTTGTGTTGTCATATCAATCTCCGCGTTGTAGTGCAGGATTAGATGGGTCGTGTCGTAGCCAAATCAACCGCCGGCCAATCAACAAATTGCATAATTCGTCTGCGGCTTAATATTTCTCGGGTACGTATAGTTCCGGGGGCAGGACAGCACGCTCATAATCGGGGCTGGTGACACGTTCAGGGAGTTCGATTGTGTCATGGGGAACGTCTTCGTAGGGCACTTGCGACAACAAATGGTCAATGCAATTCAGTCTTGCCCGTTTCTTGTCGTTACCCTCGACAATATACCAAGGTGCTTCGGGGATGTTGGTTCGCATCAACATTTCTTCTTTTACCTTGGTGTAGTCTTCCCAGCGGATGCGCGATTGCAAATCCATCGGTGAAAGTTTCCACTGCTTGATCGGGTCGTGAACACGCATCAGGAAGCGCAACTGTTGCTCCTGGTCGGTAATGGAAAACCAGTATTTGATAACCTTGATGTTCGCGCGGTGAAGCATCCGTTCAAACTCGGGAACATCGTGGAAAAAGTCCTGAACATCCTGCTCTGAACAAAACCCCATCACCCGTTCGACACCAGCGCGGTTGTACCATGACCGGTCGAACAAAACGATCTCGCCACCGGCTGGCAGATGCGAAACGTAGCGCTGGAAAAACCACTGGCTTTGCTGGCGTTCTGAAGGGGCAGGCAATGCAACGACCCGACAAATGCGCGGATTTAGGCGCTGGGTGATACGCTTGATCACGCCGCCCTTGCCAGCGGCATCCCTTCCTTCAAAAATGACAACGAGCTTGTAACCTGTATGGGCGACCCAGTCTTGCAGTTTGATGAGTTCCTTTTGCAGGCGCATCAACTCATGAAAATAGACCTGCCGGTCCATGGACGGATGTTCCAAACGATGTTCGCGGATATGTTCCAGACCCGGTGGAAGCTTGATATCATCAATTTCAAGCTCAACTTCTTCATCGTAGGAATCTTCGATTTCCTGTTCAACCCATGAACGGGTCTGGTCGTCCTCGCTTGCGCTCATTTTATACTTTCAACTCACTGAACAATGCGTTTTTCAATCATGTTATTGCCCCGAAACATTACGATCAAGTGACACTCCGAAGCCAGGGCATGAATAGGGTTCCGGTCAGGCTTCCTTGGGGCCGATCATAAGTTCGGGCCTGACGATCGAATCAAACTCCTCTTCGGTAACATGACCAAGGCGCAACGCTTCTTCGCGAAGGGTGGTTCCGTTCTTGTGCGCGGTCTTGGCAATTTCGGTGGCATTGTCATAACCGATCTTTGGGGCGAGGGCAGTCACCAGCATCAATGAACGTTCCATCAGTGTTTTGATGTTGTCTTCATTTGCCTTGATTCCGATGACGCATTTGTCTGCAAAACTCACACACGCGTCTGAAAGCAGGCGAATGGATTGCAGCATCGCGTTGGCCATCGCGGGTTTGTAGACATTGAGCTCGAAATGGCCCTGCGTTCCGGCCATGGCAATGGTTGTCTGGTTGCCCATCACCTGACAGCACACCATGGTCATGGCTTCGCATTGTGTCGGGTTGACCTTGCCAGGCATAATCGATGAACCCGGCTCGTTTTCCGGCAACGAAATTTCTCCCAGACCGGACCGTGGCCCGGAACCCAACAGGCGCAAATCGTTGGCGACCTTGAACAGGGATGCCGCCAAAGTGCTCAAGGCTCCATGGGCGTATACGTAGGCGTCATTGCCTGCAAGCGCTTCGAACTTGTTGGGTGCTGTTCGGAATGGGAGGTCACATATTTCTGCAACATTGGCCGCGAAGTCTTCCGCAAAACCAACACGCGAATTCAATCCGGTTCCAACGGCGGTGCCACCCTGTGCCAGTTCAAGCAGGCCTTCGCTAGCCTCGGTCACGCGTGTTATTCCCATGCGCAATTGATGGGCATAGCCCGAAAATTCCTGTCCGAGCGTCAGCGGGGTTGCGTCTTGTGTATGTGTGCGGCCGATCTTGACGATGTCCTTGAACTCTTCGCGCTTTGTTTCAACCGCATCAGCGAGGTGTTTCAATGCCGGCAACAACCGCTTGTGAACCTCATTGGCAGCGGCAATGTGCATTGCGGTTGGAAAGGTGTCGTTTGAGGACTGGCCCATATTGACGTGGTCGTTAGGATGAACCGGTTCTTTTGTGCCGATTTCGCCCCCCAGCAATTCGATGGCCCTGTTTGAAATGACTTCATTGGTATTCATGTTCGATTGGGTGCCGGAACCGGTTTGCCACACGGAAAGCGGAAAATTGTCATTGAGTTTGCCATCTATGACTTCTCCGGCTGCTTGTTCCATCGCTTTGCCAATGTCTTCGGGAATGAGGCCGAGTTTCATGTTTACCCGCACTGCCGCCTGCTTGACTACACCCAATGCCGAAATCAATGGGGTGGGCATGGTCTCCGTTCCGATGGGAAAGTTGATAAGGGAGCGGGCTGTCTGTGCGCCAAAGTACTTGTCGGAAGGGACCTCCAACGGGCCAAAAGAATCGGTTTCGGTGCGGGTTTGTGAACTCATCGGATCTTTCCAGTTTTTACAAGATTGGAAAATGGTCTAACCGTTTTTTCAGCGGGTTACCAGCGTGCGTTTGGAAGAATTCAATCAAGCTCCGGCCACCTGCTCCAGTCTTCCGGTTTTCCGCGATTGTTCGCATGACTGCCCGGTTTGACTTCGGCATGTTCCGGTGTTTGACCAAACAGAAAAACCGATCCGATCAGGATTTCAGCCGACGGTATGTCCAACCAACCAAAAACTGCATCTGAACGCAAGGCACCACCGCTGGACCAGTAGGTCCGGTAGCCTTCGGCCTCTCCGGCGAGCAGCAGCGATTGTGCGACGGCAGACGCTGAAGCGATGTGCTCCATGTTGCGTAGGGTCGGCTCAAAAGGTTCACTCGGGTTTAGGAGGCCATGTGATGAATGCGGGTCGGGGAGCCAGGTGACCTGAAACAGATACTCCGATGCAGCAAGCATTGCCGGCAACTTGGTTGTGTCACCGTTATCGATCAGGCGTTGCATCAATTGCCTGCAGTTTTTTGCATCAAGTGCGTAGACGCGCCATGGAACGATTGAACCAAGAGTAGTCTGGTGACTACGGTCGCACGGAACATGAAACGGTGCATTTCCTGCAGCTTGCAAAAGCGATTTGACACCTTCGGTGTTCTGCATCCTTGGTTTTTCAGGGTTGTTTGGGTCGCCGATGGTTTTGTAGGTCCTGCGTTGACCAAGTGCTTTCAATACGAAATTGGGGGACATGCGCCAAACCCGTCCTTTGGTTAAGTTGCAATATTGGAACAGTTTGCTATAGCTCGCCGCAGTGTTTCCCAATCCACGACCACCAACATAATCTAAGAGGCGAACCAATGGCAAAAATCAAGGTTGAAAATCCGATTGTTGAACTGGATGGGGATGAAATGACCCGCATCATTTGGCAGTTCATCAAGGACAAGCTAATTCATCCATACCTTGATGTTGACCTGAAATACTACGATCTGGGTATTGAGGCCAGGGACGAAACCGACGACCAGATTACAGTGGACGCTGCCAATGCGATCAAGGAATACGGTGTTGGCGTCAAGTGCGCCACCATTACACCCGATGAAGCGCGGGTTGAGGAATTTGGTCTCAAGCGCATGTATCGCTCGCCGAACGGAACCATTCGAAACATCCTTGGTGGTGTGATTTTTCGCGAACCGATCATTTGTAAAAACGTGCCGCGTCTGGTGCCCGGCTGGACCAAACCAATCATTGTCGGGCGTCATGCTTTTGGTGACCAGTACCGTGCGACAGATTTCAGGTTTCCCGGCCCCGGCAAACTTACAGTGAAATTTGTGGGCGAGGACGGTTCTGAAATTGAGCATGAAGTTTTTGACGCCCCATCGTCCGGCATTGCCATGGCCATGTACAATCTTGATGATTCAATCCGTGACTTTGCCCGCGCTTCCATGAACTACGCGCTGGCGCGCCGCGTTCCGTGTTACCTTTCTACCAAGAATACCATCATGAAGGCCTATGATGGCCAGTTCAAAGACATTTTCGAGGAAGTCTATGAAAGCGAATTCAAGGACCAGTTCGAAGAGGCCAAAATCTGGTATGAACACCGCCTGATTGATGACATGGTGGCGTCCGCACTCAAGTGGTCGGGCGGATATGTGTGGGCCTGCAAAAACTATGATGGTGATGTTCAGTCCGACACCGTTGCCCAGGGTTTTGGTTCGCTGGGTTTGATGACATCGGTTCTGGTTAGCCCAGACGGCAGAACGGTTGAGGCCGAAGCTGCCCACGGAACGGTTACCCGTCACTACCGTCAGCATCAAAAGGGCGAAGAAACTTCTACCAACTCAATTGCATCAATCTTTGCATGGACGCGCGGTCTGGCGCATCGCGCCAAGCTTGATGGCAATGACGAACTGGCAAAATTTGCAAAAACCCTTGAAGATGTTTGCGTTGGTTCGGTGGAGTCTGGGTTCATGACCAAAGACCTGGCACTGCTTATCGGACCTGACCAGCCGTGGTTGTCGACCATGGGCTTCCTGGACAAAGTCGATGAAAACCTTCAAAAGGCTATGACTTAACCGAAAATTAGCCAACCCACACGAATTCCTTGAAATTTGCTGGTAAAATCATCGATTTTACCCAATTGCGCGCGAGATTCAGTTTTTTGTAACAAATTTCATCCAGCGTTTCTCAGTGGATATGGGTGAGGTGAAAAAATGCATGTACAACATGCGCGACAAAAGCTGATGATCAACGTCATTACCTGGCTGTTTGCAGTCGGGACGATCATTACGGCGTTCAATTTGTATACAACATACACGGGCAATTTCGTTGCCCAACGTGCGATCTTCGGACAGTTGACGGTCGGTGATGCTTCTTTGGTATCAGGGTGGGCGATCTTTTTCGCAGGCTTTTTCTACGCATTGGTGGTCGTGAAACCGGAGATGCTAAAACGGCAACGGGAAAACATGACGATGGCGCTCAAGCTGGAGGCTGCAGAAAACCCGGACATGTATGATGCGGCTACGGATGTCTACTCGCGCCAGTATTTTGAACGGTTGTTGGAAGCCTATTTCAGGGAATTCAAGGAACTTGGCCAGAACCTAAGCGTTTTCAGCGTCAAAATTGTGTGCGATCAGGCATTGCAGGATTATGCACTGTCAGGAGCGGCACGGGCTGTGCAACTGATCTTGGTAGAGCATAACCAAAACGCCATTCTCGCAAGGGTTGACGATTGTACGCTTGCGATATTGTCACCTTACATGGAACGAAACGAGGCGGCGAAGTTTGAAGGCTTGCTCTATGCGGCTGTGGCGAATTCGAAACACCTGCCATTCATGGCAAAATGCGATGTGGATCATGCCGATTATCCGAACTACGCGAAAACTGCTGAAGGCACGATAAGAGGCATTTTTGCGGCGCTAAGCGTTCGTCAGAACCCGGAAAACCCGAAAATCGAAGTAATGCTCGGCCAAACAGCGCACGCCTGACCTGCTGGCGTCGCCTTTGATCCATATGACTGCTTGAACTGGCTTAATTGATCGCAGCGCGGATGGCGTCGATTGCTTGTTCGGACTTGCTGCCTTCCGGGCCACCGGCTTGCGCCATATCGGGCCTGCCGCCACCGCCTTTGCCGCCGACGTTTTCAGAACCGGTTCGGACCAGGTCAACCGCATTGTAGCGCTCGACAAGATCTTCGGTTACGCCGACGACAATGCCAGCTTTTCCGCTGTCATCAATGCCAATGAAACAAACTATGCCCGATCCGATTGATGTTTTAGCTTCATCGACCAGACCCTTGAGGTCTTTGGTGGCAATGTTCTCCAGTGTCTTGGCAAGGAAGGTTATACCGTTTACAGTTTCGGTCCCGTTTTCCGACGAAGCGCCGCCTCCCATCGCGAGTTGCTTTCTGGCTTCGCCCAGTTCACGCTCGAGTTTTTTGCGCTCTTCAACCAGTTGCGTAACCCGGTTCAAGGTGTCTTGCGGGGGAACTTTCAAGGTGTCTGCGATGGCCTTTATTCGCTCTTCCTGTTGTGCCAGATAGCCAAGCGCCGTATTTCCGGTGAGCGCCTCAATGCGCCGCACACCTGAAGAAACTGCGGAATCTGATAAAATGTGAACCAAACCTATTTCGCCAGTGTTTGCAACATGTGTGCCACCACACAGCTCAAGCGAGTAGGTTTTGCCTGCCTTGTCGCCACGAAGGGCCGTTCCCATGGACACAACGCGCACTTCCTCGCCGTATTTTTCTCCGAACAACGCCATGGCTCCCATCTCAATGGCATCATCAACCGCCATTAGGCGGGTGGTTACCGGCGAGGATTGCCGGATGATTTCATTGGAGATGGTTTCGACTTTCTCCAACTCTTCTTCGGAAATCGCTTTTGGGTGGGAAAAGTCAAACCGCAGACGTTCCGGCCCTACCAAAGACCCTTTTTGTGACACGTGGTCGCCCAGTACATGGCGCAACGCTTCGTGAACGAGGTGGGTCGCCGAATGGTGTGCACGCGAACCGGCGCGCGCGTCATGGTTGATTTCCATCTCCAAAGCTGTGTCGGTTTTCAACGTTCCTTGGGTGACTTCGCCGATATGAACAAACAGGCCATTGCCGCGCTTCTTGGTGTCGTCCACTCGCACGGTCCCGCCCTCAAAGCGAATTTCTCCCGTGTCGCCCACCTGACCACCGCTTTCGCCATAAAACGGTGTCTGGTTTGCGACGATTGAAACGGACTGCCCGGCATCGGCAACATCGACCACTTTGCCATCGCAAACAATCGCCAGTGCAACGGCCTCTGCCTGTTCCGTCTCATAACCCAGAAACTCTGTGGGGCCGTGTTGTTCGCGCAGTTCGAACCAGATCCTGTCGTCAGCGGCTTCGCCCGAACCTGCCCAAGCAGCACGTGCTTCGGCTTTTTGTTTTTCCATGGCAACGTTGAAGCCGGTTTCGTCAACGGTAATGCCGCGACGACGCAGGGCATCCTGGGTCAGATCGAGCGGAAAGCCGAACGTGTCGTAAAGCTTGAAAGCGGTGGTGCCATCCAATTCGTCACCTTCAGCCAATTCACCGGTTGCCTCTTCCAACAGGCCAAGACCTCGTTCCAGGGTCTTGCGGAAGCGTGTTTCTTCTAGCAACAGGGTTTCGGTAATCAGGGCTTCGGCGCGCTGGAGTTCCGGATAGGCGTCGCCCATCTGTTCCCGCAATGCTGGAAACAGACGATGCATCAGCGGATCTTTCGCACCGAGCAAGGACGCGTGTCGCATGGCCCTGCGCATGATGCGCCGCAGCACATATCCGCGCCCTTCGTTGGAAGGCAACACGCCATCGGCGATCAGGAAAGATGACGCGCGCAAATGATCTGCAATCACCCGGTGGCTGGGTTGCCGTTCGCCAAGCGCCTTTGTGCCTGTCAGTTCCTCGCTGGCTTGTATCAGTGCCTTGAACAGGTCAATGTCGTAATTGTCGTGTTGGCCTTGCAGCACTGCGGCGATGCGCTCAAGGCCCATTCCGGTGTCAATCGAAGGTTTGGGCAGGTCGACCCGTTCGTCCGGCGTTACCTGCTCAAATTGCATGAAAACCAGATTCCAGATTTCAACAAAGCGATCACCATCTTCTTCGGGAGAACCGGGAGGTCCGCCCCAGATGTGATCGCCATGGTCGTAGAAAATTTCGGAGCAGGGACCGCAAGGACCTGTATCTCCCATCGCCCAAAAATTGTCGCTTGTGGGGATGCGAATGATCTTCTCGTCGGAAAGGCCCGCGATCTTCTTCCACAGCTCTGCAGCCTCATCGTCGGTGTGATAAATGGTGATGAGCAGCTTTTCCCTGGCAAGGCCATACTCGCCTGTAAGCAGGTTCCAGGCGTTGTATATGGCTTCCTCCTTGAAGTAATCCCCAAAGGAAAAATTGCCGAGCATCTCAAAAAAAGTGTGGTGGCGTGCCGTATACCCCACATTATCCAGATCATTGTGTTTGCCACCCGCGCGAACGCATTTCTGGGAGGTTGCTGCACGGGTGTAGTTGCGCTTCTCCAATCCGGTGAACAGGTTCTTGAAGGGTACCATTCCGGCGCTGGTGAACATCAGCGTTGGATCGTTTCGCGGCACAAGCGGACCGGAGGCGACGATCTCATGACCCGCATTCTTGAAGAAATCCAGAAAGGTTGAACGTATGTCGTTTACGCCGCTCATGATTGCCAATTCACCGTTGTGTCGGTGTCCCGTATTGAGTTTTCAGAATGGGTTTGTGTAACGGTGCTTTTGTCTTGTGTCCAGCATCATTGGAGCCGTGAAAAAGATCATTCAGGCAAAGAACAAAAAATGACCGCAAGCGAGGCGTGCCTGCGGCCATGATGACCGTGGAAAACGGCCTCAAAAGGCAAAGCGGGGACGGGGGCTTTGCCGGAGATTTGTATCAGTTGGTGCCTGTGCCAAGTTCCGAAGCGCCGGGAGCTTCTTCCTGGGATTTGACTTCATCCTTGTCGATCTCTCCTTCAAGCAACGTGTCAGCGATCAGGCCGGCATTCTGACGCAGAGCCAGTTCTATTTCCTGGGCAATTTCAGGATTTTCCGAAAGGAAGGTTTTGGAGTTTTCGCGCCCCTGGCCAAGGCGCTCTGAATTGTAGGAGAACCATGCCCCTGATTTTTCAACAATTCCGGCTTTAACACCCAAATCAAGCAACTCGCCATTTTTGGAAACGCCCTCACCATACATGATGTCGAACTCAACCTGTTTGAACGGAGGTGCCAGCTTGTTCTTGACAACCTTGATGCGGGTCTGGTTGCCAATCACTTCGTCACGGTCCTTGATCGAGCCGATGCGGCGGATGTCAAGGCGAACAGAGGCGTAGAATTTAAGCGCATTGCCACCGGTGGTGGTTTCAGGCGAACCGAACATCACACCGATTTTCATGCGAATCTGGTTGATAAAAATCACCATGGTATTGGAACGCGAAATGGAAGCGGTCAGTTTGCGCAGGGCCTGGGACATCAAACGGGCCTGCAGACCGGGCAGGGAGTCTCCCATCTCACCTTCAATCTCGGCGCGCGGGGTCAAGGCAGCGACCGAGTCAATCACCAGCACATCAACCGCACCGGAACGCACCAGCGTATCAGCAATTTCAAGCGCCTGTTCGCCAGTGTCAGGTTGGGAAATCAAAAGGTCCTCAAGGTTGACACCAAGCTTGCGGGCATAAACCGGGTCCAGTGCATGTTCGGCGTCGATAAAGGCACAAATACCCGCATTCTTCTGGGCTTCGGCCACCGTATGCAGGGCCATGGTGGTTTTGCCGGATGATTCAGGCCCGTAAATTTCTATGATCCGTCCCTTTGGGCAGGCCGCCAATACCAAGGGCAATGTCAAGACCGAGGGAGCCGGTGGAAACCGTTTCGATTTCAACCACCTGTTCATTTTTGCCGAGCTTCATGATTGAGCCCTTGCCAAACGCACGCTCAATTTGCCCCAGTGCCGCTTCCAGCGCCTTGGTTTTGTCCACGTCCTTGTCCTCAACCAATTTAAGTGAATTCTGCGCCATGATTATCATCCTTCCTCAAGAGGGGGTACCCCCGCGATTTTCTGTCCACGTAAAGATCGCGAACCGCTGTTTCCTCGTTACCGGCTTAATGTACACGATTTGTTCTCGTATTGCAATATTGCTAACATATGGAAAAACAACGAAGAAATAAAAAAGTTCTCTTAATGTTCTTGTTCCATCGTTACCTTCCGTATTTCCCTGTTTCCGTTATTGTAGCTAACGGATTCGGATCTCGCCGGTAACCGCTTGATTTCGCTTCACGGGAATGCGAAACCCTTTCAATCACCATCAGCGGAGCAACACCAATGTTCAGGCGTTTGAAGAATTGCCACAATGTTCAGGACATGCGGCTGCTTGCCAAGCAGCAATTGCCCGGTCCGATTTTCAACTATATTGACGGTGCCGCCGACGATGAATTGACATACCGGCGCAATACCGAGGCATTTGATGATTGTGACCTGGTGCCCAGTGTGCTCAACAGCGTTGAAGAAGTCGACATGAGCGTTGAGGTTATGGGCCAAAAACTGGAGATGCCGGTTTACTGTGCTCCCACCGCCCTTCAACGGCTTTTTCACCACGAGGGGGAAAGGGCGGTTGCTCGGGCGGCCAAAAAATTTGGAACCATGTTCGGCGTTTCATCACTGGCAACCGTGCCGGTGGAAGAGATTTCGAAAATCACCGACGGGCCAAAGATGTTCCAGTTTTATTTTCACAAGGATCGCGGCCTGAACGATGCCTTGCGAGAACGCGCAAAGGCGGCGGGTTTCCAGGTGCTTGCATTGACAGTTGACACCATTACCGGCGGAAACCGGGAGCGCGACTTGCACACCGGTTTCACATCGCCGCCGCGTTTAACCCTTGGCAGCTTTTTGAGTTTTGCGCTCCACCCGCTGTGGGCTTACAATTTCTATACCAAGGAAAAGTTCGATATGCCGCATCTGTCGACCCATGTGGAAGCAGGTACCAATATTGCGGTTTCAGTTGGCCAGTATTTTTCCGACATGCTGGACCAGAACATGAACTGGAAAGATGCCGAAAAACTGTGTGCCGACTGGGACGGCCAGTTTGCGCTCAAGGGAATTATGAGCGTTGAAGATGCAAAGCGCGCCGTTGATATCGGTTGTACGGGCATTATGGTTTCAAACCATGGCGGTCGTCAGCTGGATGGTGCGCGTGCCCCGTTCGACCAGTTGGCAGAAATCTGTGATGCGGTTGGCGACAAAATTGACGTGATCTGCGAGGGCGGTGTCCAGCGTGGTACGCATGTGCTTAAAGCATTGTCGGTGGGAGCCAAGGCTTGCTCCGGCGGGCGCATGTATCTTTACAGTCTCGCAGCTGCCGGTCAGCCCGGCGTTGAAAAAACGCTTGGCAATATGCGCGCAGAGATTGAACGGGGGATGAAGCTGATGGGCGTTACCTCGTTGGACCAGCTGTCGCGTGACAATTTGCGCTGGCGATAGTTGGTGCAGAAACTGATTCCGGTTGTTCAAGCAATCAGTTGAATTACAACAGGAATTTTGGAATGGACGCAAAAAAAGGCCCGCAATGCGGGCCTTCGTTTATGATTTGTTTGCGGGAGAATAATCAGGCCGGGCGTTCTTCGCTCAGCAGTTTTGCTACCTGCTCATCAATCAATGCCTCGATGGAAAGCTCTTGCTCGATTTCGCTGGCAATTTCGTTCTCCATGGCCTGACCACCAGCTTCGTTGCCAGTGTTCTTTTGCGAAGAGGTCGCACCGATTTCATCAATCAGGACATCAGGGGCTTCTTGCGTGGCAATGTCTGCGGACGGGGGTGTGACTTCCGCATTGCCAATGGACGCAGCTTCAACATCTGCTGCAAAATCAGTGTTTGAAAGCGCGTCACTTAGTTGTTCGTCAAGCGACCCGACAAATGCTTCTTCTGTTTCAAAATCATTGGCGTTGAGTTCCGTCTCTGTGTCGGCAGACAGTGTCTGTGCCTCAGGTTCAATCTGCGGCTCCGGGGCAGGGGAAACTGCTTCCGCAACAGGCGCTTCGGTTGTTTCAAGCGCGTGCGTTTCAACGGCAGGCTGCTCTTCTGCCACAAACGCTTGGGGTGTTTCGCTTTCGATGCTGGTCTCGATAGTTTCACCGACCGTCTCGACAGCGTCATCTGCATCATGCGCTGCTGAAAGCTGTTCGGTTGTTGTATTGCCTGCTGCTACAGCCGCCCCAAGTGCGGCCATGGAAGCAGTTCCGGCAGCGTCATCAGCTAACGCTTCTTCTGATTGAGCAGAATCCGCTTCAGTTTCTTCCGGCATTTCCACTGCTGGGGTTTCAACTTCATCGCTTATTGTACCGGCTTGTTCTGCTTCAAGGGCAGCAATAATCGGTTCAAGCTGTTTGATAAGCTGGAAATCGGGATGTTCGCTAAGCCTCGTTAGCGCTTCGCCGTGTAATGTCTTTAGTTGCTCCAGTGGGGTCATGACGCCGTACCTTGATCTTGTTGGAGTGTTTTGGTCAGTATATCCTATCTGAATTGTTCAATTGGTTCAATCAAGGTGATGTATTGCGGTCATCATAAACGGCCAATTCAGTCCATTTTTAAAAAGTGTGGTTAACGGCGAAACCTGTTAACTTATGTCTTTGGTTCCAGGGGGCTGGTAATTTGAAGCCCCAGCGCTGCGGTTGCAAGGAACACCAGAACACCCGCAAAAAAATAGATTCCCGGGAAAAGAAACGGTGCTGCCGGGGAAGTGAAATAGGCAAAACTCCAAGCCGCAACCACCGGGCCGAAAACCGCTGACAGGCTCATTACAGAACTGATCGCACCTTGCAGGTGCCCCTGTTGTTTGTCTGAGATGAATGTTGACGCAATGGCCTGGATTGCGGGTGTGGCGCAACCGGCACCCAGTGCATATAGCGGTATGCCAAGATAAGCGACCCAGGGATAAGGGTTGAACGAGAGCAAAGCGAACATGGTGGCGCACAACAGCAGGCCGAGTATGATGGTTCGTTTTTCTCCAAGTTGGTTGATGGTGGGGCGCACCAGGAAGCCCTGAACAACGAAATACGACATGCCTACCACGGTAAGGGAAAGCCCGGCCTCACGAATTCCCCAGTCGTACTGATATTGCGTGAAAATGACCCAAAGCGCTTCCATGCCCCGCTGTGCCGCTGTCATCAGAAAAACCATCACGGCAAGCAGAACCAGAGAACGGTGCGTGCCAAACAGGCGGATGCTTCCAACCGGATTTGCGAACCAGAGGCTCTTGCGCTCGCGTTTTTCAATTGGCAAGGATTCCTTTAGCAGAAAAAGCCCCAGGGCAAAGTTGGCCAACGACAATGCTGCGGCCACCTGAAATGGTAATCTGGTATCGATCGGGCCAAGGATTGCACCAAGCGACGGCCCGAGCAGGAAGCCAATGCCAAAGGCCGCGCCAAGAAAACCAAAGCCGGTTGCACGCTCGCCAGGTTCCATTGTGTCAACAATATAGGCATTGGCTGTTGAGAAGGTCGCACCGAATATGCCGCCCAGCGCCCGACCCACGATGATCCAGAATACGCTGGGTGCCCATGCAAGCAAAATCGCGTCCAGTCCCAATCCCAACAGGCAAATCAGCATGACCGGGCGTCTGCCATAATTGTCGGCAAGAATGCCCATGATTGGCGTAAATACAAACTGCATCAGTGAGAAAATCAGTGAAACAATGCCAAGTATGGCTGCGGTTCCCGAAACCGTGTTTCCGGTCACTTCCTGAACCAGTGTGGGAATGATCGGCCATATCAGGCCAACGCCCAGCATGTTGAGCATGATGGTTGCAAGAACAATCCAAAGGCTGGCATCAATGCGCGTTAACACCTAGGAATCGCTTTTGCCGGAGATCGGTGCTGCGTAATGCAGGTCCAGATCCCACGGGAAATATATCCAGGTGTCCTGGGACACTTCGGTTACATAGGTGTCGATGGTCGGCTTGCCGGTGGGTTTTGCATAAACGGTCGCAAAATGGGCTTTCGGCATGAGCTCGCGCACTTTCAATGCGGTTTTGCCAGTGTCGGTCAGGTCGTCGATGACCAGCACCTTCTCACCGCCATTGCTGTTGTCAATCAGCTCCTGTGAGATGCTTTTCAGGATCAGGAGTTCGCCCTGCTTGGAATAGTCATGGTAGGATGCGATACAAATGGTTTCAATATTCCGGACACCAAGTTCGCGGGCAATGATGGCCGCCGGCACAAGCCCACCACGCGTGATGCAAATAATCGCCTCCCACTCCCCCTGTTTTTCGCCGATGCCGGATAGGCGCCAAGCCAGTGCGCGGCTGTCGCGATGAAACTGGTCCCAAGAAACGGGGTAGATTTTGTCCGGATGCTCTACCATCGGGTCACCTTTTTTGACTATGGTTGCGGTATGAGAGGAAAATAGAAAGATTGTTCTTTCAGGGCAAGCATGACTGGAAGTTATGCCTATGGCATTTCTTCAAAATTTTTATGCAATGATCGAAACAGGAACGCAAAACCCTATCCAGAGGAAACTGTCGTTTTGCGGTTTTTCGAATTGTAGATCGATAGGGGTTCTTTACACAATGGCCGGTAGCAACACGGGTCAGGATGCCAATCTGTTCTCTTGCGCAGCCCATCGCTCAAATGCGTCGAACAAATGCCATAATGCACAATCCCAATTTCCGGTGTCTGAAGCCCTGAACAAGCGGACGGTCGGGTAAAGGGGGGTGGGCTCGGCAGGGGTGCCCCATCTCCATTCGCTCGCTTTGGGGACAATCACCCAACAGGGGACGCCCAATGCCCCAGCAATGTGGGCAGTTGCATTGTCAATTGTAATCACCAGATCCAGAGCGGCGATTTGGGCGGCTTGCGCGGTCAAATCCTTGAGTGGATCATTGGTGGTGTCAAACAAGACAGAAGTGCCAAGGCCCTTGGTCACGCCGACCAGGTCAACCTTTCCATATTGCAGGCTGTGAAACCGAATTCCGGGGATCGTCGACAAAGGGCGCAATTGAGCTGGGTCAAGGCTTCTGTCAGCGCCGTTTGCGCTTGCCTTGGAGAACCACGAAAGGCCTACGTTTTTTGCCCCTCCCATCTTGTCCCAACTTGCCTTGTTATGCATTCGCAGGCGCGTGTTTGCCTCTATGCAATGCGCCTCCGCAAGTGGGTTGTCGACAAATCGCCAAGCCGAGAACATCGAGGTCTGGTAGTCAAAATGCTTTTGTTTTAGCTCCTGTGCCGGTTCAACAAATTGCTGAACAACATTGATACTGGCCCGTGTTTTGAGCAATGGTTGCAGTCTGATATCCGCTTCAAGGGTTATGTTTGCACCCAAAGCAAGTAGTTTGGACAATACGCGCGCCTGCATGATCTGGTCGCCTATGCCTTGCTCGGCCCAAACAAGAAGCTTTTTGCCCGCAAGGGGTTGCCCTTTCCAAAACGGTGCATCGAAGGGTCGGCGGTATTTATCAAAACTCGGAAGATGCCAACGGCCTTTGTCGTAGTAAGAAATGCCTTTCGCAACCAACCCGGCCCGAAACGTTTCAAGGCCAAGTGACCGTAGTAACATCGGGTGATCGGGCGCGTTTTTGTACTCGGCTTCGAGTACCGCGCGCGCCTCGTCGAACATGCCTGCGTTACGGAGTTTTCGTGCAATGAGCACCGCATAGTCGGCACGCAAGCCCGGCTCGGTTTCATTTGCCAACCCAATCCGTAAATCCATGAGGTTGTATTGGGGTTGGATCACGATATCCGCCGCATTGAGTTTGATCATGCGCGAATCATAGCAGTCAGGGGTTAATGCGGGGTGTTTGTCAGCACAGACTCCGGGATTTTCAGCTTTTGTCTGCGATGTCTGCCAGCATTTTTTCAACCTGTAACTTGGCAAGTTTGATGGCGTCGCTGTCCCGGCTGCGTATTACAATGTTGGTGTAGAATTTGCCATCTTCAAATTTCGGATAAGAACCAATCGAGGTGTCGTGGTTTGCCTTTTGGATTTCGCCCAGCTCATCGCCAATGGTTCCTTCTCCATATGGGCACACTACGGTCTCGGAGAGGATCAATTGTCCGCCTTCAAGCGTTTGCAGCACGTTCTCAACCATCGCTTGAAACACCGCCGGTACTCCGGCCATGACATACACGTTTTCAATCACAAAGCCCGGCGCCATGGACACAGGATTGTCGATCAGTCCAGAGCCGGTCGGCATTCGTGCCATGCGCTTTCGTGCAGTGGTGAAATCCATGCTGTTCCTGCTGTAGTGCTTTTCAAGCAACTCCATGGCCCGCGGATCGTGAACGACTTGCAAGCCCAGGGCTGCGCCAATGGCGTCAGCGGTTATGTCGTCATGCGTAGGGCCGATGCCGCCCGATGTGAACACGTAATCGTAACGCTCGCGCAAGGCATTGACCGCTGATGCTATTTCGACCTCCTCGTCGGATACAATGCGGACTTCCTTTAGATCAATTCCCTGCTGGGTCAGGGCGTTGGCCAAATGCCCGATGTTCTTGTCGCGGGTCCTGCCGGACAAAAGCTCATCGCCAATGGCAAGCATGGCAGCAGTTGGGGCAGGCTTCTTATTGTTCATGTGCCAAAATCCGTCTGTTTGGTGCGGAACGCATGATCACCGGTTGGTTGGTGTGGGTCGAAATCTAGTGCATTCACAAGCTTTGGTCCATTATGATGTTGGCCCGAAAAGAAATGCGTCCGAGCCGTCCGCCCGGTTCATGCCTGTGGCATCGAACAAGCCTTGTACCCGCTTTAAATGCCTGAGTGCCGCGCGGAACTTGTATTGCGCGTAACACGCGCGCAGGCCGTACCCAACAGCGAGGGGTCAAACCAGAACATCAGTTTTCTCAAATTTTGTAACGTCCACAAGACCAAGGTCAGAGATGCGCAGTTCGGGAATCACCACCAATGCCAGCAGAGAGTGCTGCATGAAGGCGTTGTTTAGGGTGCAACCTGCCTGTTGCATCGCTTCACCCAGTTTCTCGGCGGATGCGGCCACCAGTTTGGCGGGGGCATCTGACATCAGTCCGGCAATCGGCAAAGGGACCTCGGCCATGCAAGTCTCTCCTTCGTAAAACACAGCGCCGCCACCGATCTCTCCAAGCCGGTTTGCAGCAGCTGCCATGGCCGTCCGGTCGGTTCCCACCACAATCATGTGGTGACTGTCATGGGCAACAGTAGACGCCAAAGCCACTTTTCCCTGATAGCCGAAACCGCTTACAAACCCGTTGACCACGTCACCTGTTGCACGATGACGCTCAACCAGCGCGATGTGGCACACGTCTTGTTCCCGGTCGCCATCCACGCGACCATCCAAGACACTCAGGTCCGCGGTCAGAGCCTTGGTGGGTGCTTGGTTTTCGATCACACCGATCACCCGTGCCGTAACCGAATTGGCTCCGGCCGGTGCTGCGACAACAAAGTCGGATGGTTCAAGCACTTTACCAAGTTTGACGGTATTCCTAGCATGATCAGGCCAGGCGAGGTGAGGGCATTCAACCTTGGTTTCGCCGTGTTCTGCGATCAGCACCCCGCGTGCATACACCGCCTCTATCGGCAATGTCTGCAAATCGGAAGTGATCACCACATCCGCCCGGCGCCCGGGAGAAATCGAGCCGATCTCCCGTTCCATGCCAAAATGGGTGGCTGTATTGATGGTGGCCATTTGCAAGGCTACCAGCGGATCGCAACCGCAGGCGATGGCATGGCGCACAACGCGGTTCATGTGCCCTTCATTGACCAATGTTCCAGAATGACAATCATCGGTGCAAAGAATGAACCCGCGTGGGTCCAGGCCTTTTTCAGTCACGGCGGTGATCTGGCTTTCCACATCATACCAGGCTGAACCCAGCCGCATCATTGACCGCATACCCTGTCGCACCCGGGCAATTGCATCGGCTTCGCAAGTGCCTTCATGATCATCTGCCGGGCCGCCAGCGACATAGGCATGAAAATCCGGTCCGAGATCCGGGGAAGCATAGTGTCCGCCAACTACCTTGCCGGCATTTGCGGTTGCAGCCATCTCGGCCAGCATTTTTTCATCGCCATTTATGACACCGGGGAAATTCATCATCTCTCCAAGTCCCACAATGCCGGGCCAGGTCATGGCTTCGGCAACATCGTCTGCAGAAATTTCGTAACCTGTGGTTTCAAGGCCGGGGGCGGAGGGCGCACAAGACGGCATCTGTGTGAAGATGTTGATTGGTTGCATCAAGGCTTCATCATGCATCAACCGCACCCCCGCAAGGCCAAGCACATTGGCAATCTCGTGAGGGTCTACAAACAGCGAAGTGGAACCGTGAACCATTACGGCGCGGGCAAATTCTGCGGGGATCAGCATTCCGCTTTCGATATGCATATGGGCATCGCACAGGCCGGGAACTGCATATCTGCCATCTGCTTCAACAATCTGCGTGTCGGCACCAATGCAATGGCCTGCGTCTGGCCCGCAATAGGCAAACCTGCCGTTGGAAATCGCAATGTCTGAGTTCGCCAGCACCTCACGTGTGTGCACGTTTACCCAATTGCAGTTCTTGATGACTAGGTCGGCTGGTTTGCGGCCAGCTGCAACGGAAATCAGGTCGGCGGCGACCGCCTGCCAGGAAGGAAAATGTGTCATGCACCATCGTGGCACAAATCCCGCTCTTGCGGCAACCGCATTTTGATGATGATCCTGAAGGATCAGGCCGATCGCAACTGGTCAACAGAAACCGCTTTTGAACCCGAACCGGCAAACAGTTCCAGCCATTCGGTATAAGCGTGCTTGGGCATTGGCGGGGAAATAAGATAACCCTGAATTTCTGTACATCCGAGTTCTTTCAGAACATCCACTTGATCAAGGTTTTCAACCCCTTCTGCTACCACGCGCAAACCAAGCCGCGAAGAAAGCTCCGTGACGGCTGCAACCAGCGCCTTGTTGGAACGGTTGATATCGATGTCTTCAACAAAACTCTTGTCTATTTTCACGGTATCGGGATGTAGTTTCTGGATATAGGCGAGCGAAGACTGGCCGGTGCCAAAATCGTCCAGGGCAATCTTTACCCCCAATCGCTGCAATTGCTGCAACACCTTGGCGGCACCATCCATGTCCTTGAGAATGGCGGTTTCCGTTACTTCAAGTTGAATGCATGACGGAGAGCAGGGCGCATCAAGTATGGATGAAACCAGACGGCCTGCGGATGCTTCTGACGCAAACTGAAGCGCAGACACATTGATGGAAAGCGAGGGTAATTTGATGTTGCGCGAATGCCATTCGGCCAATTGTCGTGTTGCTTCTGAGATCACCCAACTGCCGATGTCTTCCATCAGTCCGGTTTGTTCTGAAACCGCGATCAGCATGTCGATCGGGATGCCCTCAAGTTTTGGATTGTTACAGCGTAACAGCGCTTCTGTATTCACAAGGCGTCCGGATTCCAGGCCGATTATGGGTTGATAATTCAATTGGAACTGGTTCTGCTCAATTGCCTCGCGGATGCCGACCTCAATGAGCAATTGTTGTTTGGCAACGTCGCTCATGTTTTCTGAATAAAATTCGAACTGGTTTGCCTTGCCATCGCGCACAGCGTGTTTTTGTGCCAATCCGGCATGGTTTATGAGACGGTCGGCATCAACACCATCCTCCGGGAATACACTGACACCCGCACTGTAGCGCATGTAGTATTCCTTTTCCTGCAGGGTATAGGGTTCAGCCAGGGTCGCGAACATGCGTTGCAAAATCCATGTAACGGAAGCAATTTCATCAAGATGGGCGATCTCTATGAGAAAACTGTGCTCGCCATTGCGTGAATAGGATACGAGCCGGTCTTTCCCGTTCAGCAATGCGACAGTATCTGAACGCCGAAGCAGTTTGGAGATGCGCTCACCTGCCAATCGCAGTACACGCATGGCTTCCTGGCTGCCGAACACATCCATGATCTGGCTGATCGAATCAATCGACAGATTGATGACCGCGACGGATTTGCCCTGACGTTTGGCCCTGTCAATTGACACCATGACACGTTCCTTGAACGTGGTAAGTTGCGGCATTCCGGTAAGCGGATCGGTATTGTGCTGGTTTTGTGACACGTTCGCGGCAGGTGCTGGTGTTTCCACTGGAGCCTGCATTGGCGGGACAGGGTGTTGTTTGCCGTCATTTATGCCAGTGTCTGTGCTCGCCTTGTCAGTTTCTTGTCCAAGTGAATCAGACCATTCAATAACGCGGTTTCTGCCGCTGTGCTTGGCATGATAAAGCGCCTGGTCAGCCTGCTCCACCAGTTCGTCCGGGCTTTTTGCGCCACTCTCGATGGTTGCAAAGCCGATGCTGACAGAGACGTTTTTGCCCTGCTTGAGCCATGTTGCAGATCTTGCCTGAACATCCTGGCGAATACGTTCGGCAATCTCGAGACAGGTCTTGTTTGGAAGGCCATCGAAGACAACACAGAACTCTTCACCGCCGTAACGCCCGACAATGTCCTCGTTTCTGCAAACAGACCCCAAAATGTTGGCGCAACCGGCAATCACATCGTCGCCAACGGCATGACCGTAGGTGTCGTTGATGCTCTTGAAATGGTCGAGGTCGACCATCAGGCACGTCAGATTGCTGCCATTGGCGATTGCGTTAAGAAACTTCTTCTCGAAGCCTTCAAACAGTGACCGACGGTTAAGGATGCCTGTGAGCGGATCGTGATTTGCAAGAAAACGCAATTCGAGGTTCTGTTTTGTGATTTCCTCTTCACTTGCCTTGAGTTTGTTAACGGCGTGGGCGAGGCTGGCGTTACGTTTTTCCAGCAAAGTCACATCGCTAAGCGTTACGATTGCACCGGTAGCCTTGTTGTCGCCGTCAATGATGCATGACGCATTTATGTTGTAACTTTGAATATCATCATTACTGAGACGCAAACCCATTGGAACCTGAACAGACGATGCTTTCTTTGCAATAGCGGTTTGCCAAGGAAGATCAGGGGGTTTGGCGTCGTTGTCACGCTCCCAGCGGCGCCAGGGCAAATCTCCGATATTCTTTCCGATCAAACTTTCCTGGCTCATCTTGGTGGTTTCTACAAGCACCTTGTTTGCGAGCAAAATCCGTTCTTTTTCATCAATGATGGCAACGCCTTCGGCAAGCGTGTCAAACGCCGATTGCACCCGGCCGGGAACAACTTTGCCGGGATTGAGTGAACGCAAGGCCCGACGAAGCAAGAAGTAGACTCCGCAAAAACCGGACACGGCCATATAGGCTATCAATAGCAGGATTGCCTGCGGAATACCGGTCCAGGTCGCTGCCGGGTCAATGTCCCTGAAGGTCATTTCAACGCGGCCCCAGGGTTGGGTGCCATTAAACAATGGAACGTGGACAAGCCGTGGCGATGACGCGATTTCCTCGTTTGATCTCCAAAAATGCGAATGCTCTTCGGTTTGCGTTACAAGTTCGCCATTTACTCTGCGCAACCCGATTGACAGAATTTCCTCATCACGTTCGACCACGGTCGCGGAGATCAGTTTTACGGCGTCGATGTCGTTTTTTGCAGCAGCAGACGAAAGTTGAATGGTCAGAGCCTCGGAAAGGCGCGCACGCGCTTTCAGTTTTTCCCCAATGGTATCTGGAACCAGACCGAAAAACTGGGCAGCCATTACAAGACTGACTATCAGGGACGTTATCCCCAAGCTTAGCCGGAAGACCGGCGAAAGCGATTTGACCATTCCATCCACCCGGGCGCTAACCCCGTTAGTCAATACAAATTCGGTTAACTATACTCGTATACGGTCTAATAACCGGTTAACCGGGTTCGCTGATCCGTCTTCGTTGTCGGCGTTCCGGGAATCCCTGGCAACAAAGATGACAATGGGATCAAAACGTTGCCACGCAGGGATTGAGGCAATCAATGTGCTCGTGAGGGCGCTGCCTCTTAGCACCCATGCAACAAACCCGGTTGAAAGGGCAGCTCCGGCACTGGTCGACAAGTCGTCAAAGCCCACACCCAGTATCTGGTTGCTTTCCTGCAGGTCGCGCACATTTTCATCCAGCGCTTTCCACAATTCGGTCTTGTTGAGTTTTTCCAGATCAAGCCTGACTTTTGGTTCAACCGGCTTGAAAACCAAATCTTCAGGAATGCTTAGGAAGTCGGAGTCAATGTCAAATTCTTCAAGTTGCTCCAGCGTATCGCCAAGTGTGTCAAACGGTTGTTCCGGCGGTTGATCCGGCTCCTCGTCTTCTTCACTGGTCTGCTCTGCCGCACCCGCGCCCGTTGCACTTGCGAACGTGCCAATTAAATCCAACGCACTCTGCTCTTTGCCTGCGATACCGCCATCGGCCAATCCATCTGAGATGCCGTCGCCGACCAAATTGCCGTTTTCCTCTTCGATTGTTTCGGGAGGCCCGTCGTCGCTGTCAGTGGCAGTTGTGGTTTCATCAACATCGTCAACAACCACCACAATGGTCTGGGTATCCATGCCACCGGCACCATCGGAAACCTGGACAATGACTTCATAAACCCCATCGTTATCGGCATCGGTTGGTGTTTCAAAATCAGGCGATGCATCAAACGTCAATGTACCGTCGGGAGCAATGCTGAATGCTGCCTGATCGGCACCTCCAACGATTGAATATGTCAGGACATCGCCATCCACATCAACGGTTGAGATCAACGTGTCACCGGTAGTGTTTTCATCAACACTGGTTGTGGAAACTGCTCCGCTGCCGCCAAATGTAATGACCGGGGCATCGTTTACCGGATTAACAATAATGTTCATGGTCGCAAATGTGATGCCGTTGTCGACATCATTGACAGCATAGTCGAATGACACATCACTGTTATTGTCGGGGGAGGGTGTGAAAGTGAGGTCAGTCAATTGTGCGGCGGTCAACACGGAATTGTTTGAAACGGCTACCGTGCCTCCCGAATGCGTCAATGTACCACCCGAAAGGTCAAGGTTGTCGATCCGGACCGATTGCAGTGCATTTCCCTCGACATCAGTGAACAGGAAGTCACTCGCGTTTAGTACCAGAGGTACGTCTTCATCAGTAACGAGCGTGTTGCCCGTGGCGATCGGCACATCGTTAACCGGGTTAACCACTATGGTCATCGTTGCAACCGCGACACCGCTGTCGGCATCGTTTACGGCGTAGTCAAATGAAACGTTTGCGAAGCTGTTGAATGCAGGTTGGAAGGTCAAATCGGCAAGTTGTGCCAAGGTAACGGTCATGCCGTTTGTAACAACAACAGAACCGGAAGAATGGGTTAGTGTTCCACCTGAAAGATTGAGATTGGATATTGTGACCGATTGCAATGGGTCGCCTTCAATATCGGTAAAGGCGAAGTCAGCGACATTGAAAACAAACGCGGTATCTTCATCGGTGGTTACGGTGTTGCCGGTGGCAACAGGCAAGTCATTGACGTTTACAACCGGCGTGGTTTGGGCAGAAACAAGCGGCCCCTCTGACGTTCCATGGACATCGGTATAAGTTACCTCGACGGACATTCTTGCGGCCACATCGTTGTCGCCAAGCGTGTAAGAGGCACCGTTCGCGCCGGCAATGGCGACAGGGCCAGAACCGGTGTCCCGGTACCACTGATAGGAAAAAGCCCCCAGACCATCGGCATCGGCGATGCCGGAAGTGTCCGCCGTCAGGGTCTGGTCTTCCGTAACAATTCCCGTGATCAACGGAATGCCGGTTGGAGCGTCGTTAACATTGACGATCGGTGCAGTTTGCGCAGACGAAAGACTTTCAACGGTTCCCTGACCGTCCGTGTAATCCACCGTAACCGAAATTCTGGCAGTGACATCGCTGTCACCAAGTGTATAGGTCATCGCCGTTGCGCCAGTAATCGCGACAGGCCCCGAACCGGTATCGCGGTACCATTGATAGGCAAAGGTTCCCAAACCATCCGCATCGCTGATGCCGGAGGTGTCAGCTGTCAGGGTCTGGTCTTCCGTGGGTGTGCCGGAAATCGTCGGAATGCCTACGGGCGCATCGTTCACATTGACGACCGGTGCGGTGGCCGAAGAGGTTAGGGGGCCTTCGCTCGTCCCGTTCCCGTCGGTATAGGTTACGCTGACGGTGATGGCGGTGCCCACATCCGCATCACCGAGGGTATAGGTTGAAGGCGGTTGCCCCTGTGATGGCCAGCCCATCGCGGTGCCATTGATAAGCGAACGTTCCCAGACCATCAGCATCAGCAATGCCGGAAGTGTCCGCCGTCAGGGTCTGGTCTTCTGTGGGAGTGCCGGAGATAACCGGAACCCCGGTCGGTGCGTCGTTGACATTGACAACCGGTGCAGTAGCTGCGGAAGTGATCGTTTCGAGTGTCCCGTTCCCATCGGTATAGGTCACGCTGACGGTGATGGCGGTGCCCACATCCGCATCCCCGAGGGTATAGGTCGAGGCAATTGCCCCTGTGATTGCTACACCATCACGATGCCATTGATAGGCGAACGTTCCCAGACCATCTGCATCAGCAATGCCGGAAGTGTCCGCCGTCAGGGTCTGGTCTTCGGTTGGCGTTCCCGAAATCGTCGGAATGCCTACAGGCGCATCATTCACATTGGTTACCGGTGCGGTGGCCGAAGAGGTTAGGGGGCCTTCGCTCGTCCCGTTCCCGTCGGTATAGGTTACGCTGACGGTAATGGCAGTGCCCACATCCGCATCACCGAGGGTATAAGTCGAGGCGGTTGCCCCTGTGATGGCCACGCCATCACGATGCCATTGATAGGCAAAGGTTCCCAGACCATCGGCATCAGCAATGCCGGAAGTGTCCGCCGTCAGGGTCTGGTCTTCCGTGGGGGTGCCGGAGATGACAGGGAAACCCGTCGGCGCGTCATTGACATTGGCGACCGGATGCCGGAAGTGTCCGCAGAGGAGGATTACCCGGGGCATCATTGACATTGACGACCGGATGCGCAGAGGAGGTTAGGGGGCCTTCGCTCGTCCCGTTCCCGTCGGTATAGGTCACGTTGACGGTGATGGCGGTGCCCACATCCGCGTCGCCGAGAGTATAAGTTGAAGCGGTTGCTCCTGTGATTGCTACACCATCGCGGTACCATTGATAGGCGAACGTTCCCAAACCATCGGCATCTGCAATGCCGGAGGTATCCGCCGTCAGGGTCTGGTCTTCTGTGACGGTTCCAGAGATAACGGGAACACCCGTCGGTGCGTCGTTAACATTGACGATCGGCGCGGTTTGCGCAGACATGACGTTTTCGCTGGTGCCCCCACCATCGGTATAGGACACTTGCACCGATATGTTTGCCCCCACATCGGCATCTCCAAGCGTATAAGCCAGGGCCGTTGCGCCAGTAATCGCGACAGGTCCGGAACCGGTGTCACGATACCATTGGTATGAGAAGGTTCCCAATCCGTCACTATCTGCAATTCCGGAAGCATCCGCTGTCAGGGTCTGGTCTTCTGTGGGGGTTCCCGAAATCGTCGGAATGCCTACGGGAGCATCATTGACATTGACGACCGGTGTGGTGGCAGAGGATGTAAGCGGCCCTTCGACGGTCCCCCAACCATCGGTGTAGGTGACTTCTACAGTCATCTGTGCACCGACATCCGCATCGCCGAGGGTATAGGTTGAAGCGGTTGCTCCTGTGATGGCCACGCCATCACGATACCATTGGTACGAAAAAGTTCCCAGACCATCTGCATCAGCAATGCCGGAAGTGTCCGCAGTCAGGGTCTGGTCTTCCGTGTGGGGTGCCGGAGAATGACAGGGAAACCCGTCGGCGCGTCATTGACATTGACGACCGGCGCGGTGGCAGCGGAAGTGATCGTTTCAAGGGTCCCGTTCCCGTCGGTGTAGGTGACTTCTACGGTCATCTGTGCACCGACATCCGCGTCGCCGAGGGTATAAGTCGAGGCAGTTGCCCCTGTGACGGCCAGGCCATCGCGGTGCCATTGATAGGCAAAGGTTCCCAACCATCGGCATCAGCAATGCCGGAAGTGTCCGCCGTCAGGGTCTGGTCTTCTGTGACGGTGCCGGAGATGACAGGGACACCCGTCGGTGCGTCGTTTCTGTGGCAGCGGACGATGACAGGGACACCCGTTGGTGCGTCGTTGATGTTCATGGTCGCTGCGACTACCCCGAGATCGGCGTCGTTGACGGTATAGTCAAAGCTGGTATTGGCGTGATTGTTCAGCGCGGTGGTAAAGGTCAGATCTGCCAGCTGTGCCGCTGTTACGGTCATGCCGTTCGTAACGGTGACGGTTCCACCCGTATGGGTCAGTGTCCCACCGCCCAGGTTCAAACTGGTGATCGTGACAGACTGCAGGGGATCTCCCTCAATGTCGGTGAAACTGAAATCCGAAACGCTGAAAACATACGGCACATCCTCCGTCGCAGCAACGGTATTTCCAGTGGCGACCGGCACTTCATTCACATTTGTTACTGTTACATCAATGGTTTGCGTATCAACGCCACTACGACCATCGTCAACCTGCACAATGACTTCATAGATGTTGTTACTGTCTGCATCGGCAGGGCTTTCATGGTCCGGTGCGGAATTGAACACCAGTACGCCTGTAGAAGGATTGATTGAAAACAGGGCAGCATCAGCGCCGCCCGAAATTGAATAAACCGGTGTCCCACCATCGGGATCGCTACTGGTCACGGTTGTAACGCCGGTTTGTCCTTCTGCGACGGCAACGACTGCAGAACCTCCGCCGCCGTCAGAGGTGATGGTCGGAGCGACAGGCGCCGAATAGTCGATGGTGATGTAAGGTCGAATGTTGATATTGCTGTGTTCGCTTGAGGCAAAAGTCCAAACATCAGCATTATTTGTAACCAGTGCTATGCCATTGTTTGTTCCGCCATCAGCCCAACCCTGAACCATTGAGGCGGGTAAAGTGATGTCAATCCACCCTCCCTGACCGGAATCAATTGAAGCAAACGCGGTCGATGCGGCTTCGACGTCATTTGTCTGAATGCCGCTGCCCATGGAATTGTGTGTAGAAGATTCATTCCAACCCGACAGCATCTCATGGACAAAAACGGTGTCGTTCGGGTCTGTCCCGGTTACGTATACAGAAATTGTCGCCGAATGAATGGTCGAATAAACAGGTACCTGACTTGCACCACCGCCAAAAAGATTGTCAAAGCGCAACAGGCCGTCCTGAACAGGATTTGTGTCGTCTACCAACACGGAATCCTGATTGCCAAAACTGGTGGTGCCAAAATCTGAGTCCAGGTAAGTGTCTTCAGTTCCCGTGTAACCATCGACGCCTTGCTGGAAGCTCGCGGCACCAACCTGCACGTATACCGTATCATTGGCCACAAGCGCTCCACCGCTGCCTGAGTTGCCGGTGTCATCTGTTTCAACTGCAATGCTCGCCTGACCCGAAAACCCGTTGTCCGGCGTGAATACCAAACCATCCAGGGCGGAATTGATAGCGGTTTGCGTTCCTGTCATTTCAATAACCGGGTCAGCGGTGCCGTCTCCCTGGGCAAAACTCAAACCGGTTGTTCCGCTAAGCGTAACGTGGCCGTTGGTGGTGGTCAGGGTTACTGTAACCGGGTTGGTGGCTGCATCCACATCGCTGATCTGGATGGCGTTGTATATGCTTTGCGCCAATGTGATTGAAGTATCGACATCTGTTGCCAGTGTGCCGGGGACGCTGTTTACCGGTGCGTCATTGACGGGGCTGATGTTGACTGCAAGCGAGCCGGAATAGTTTTCGGACGAATTCTCGATAGCCCATGCAAAGATGTTGCCAATCAGTTTGTCGTTAGGCGTCGTCATTCCTGTGCCGAACGACGTTCCAGCCTGGAAGATGTCAACATCGGCGATAAACAGAATATGGCCGCTGCCGTAAGTCCTTAGAACGATCGACGGACGAGAGGACCAGCCATTGCTTTGGGCAAGGACCACATCGCCCGTTTGCAGGTCGTTTTCGTCAAAGTAACCGATGGCTGCGTCCGTGCTGATTGGTCCACCGGAAGAACCGACAGAGCCGAAAGGCCCGTTCATGATGTCATGGGTTGTGTTTGCGACCGTCCAGTTGGAGCCGGTGCCTGCCACTGGCAATCCAAAATGGGTGCTTAACCTGTCATGGCTCGTATCATCGCTGTTTGCAATCAGTACGCCGCCATTTTGAACCCAGGTGTCGATGGCGGAGAGTTCCTGGGCAGAATAGTTCGAATCTGACACATATCCGTCAAAAAGTACGCCTCCGAGCGATAGATAGGCTGCATCTATCGTGGTCTGAGGTTCAACAACGTTTACGGTTGTCGGCACTGTTCCGGCGGGTCCGAAATGGTTCGGGTCTGCCAATCTGTCTTCTGTTGGTTGTATTTGTGTGGCGGCGTTGCCTAGCGTCCAGGAGTTGGGTTCACCTGCCAGGATGTTGGTGGTCGGCAAACTGACCAGGAAGTCGATGTTTGCGTAACCTGAACCGTTTCCGTCGGGTGCAGGTGTAAACACCAGCAGCCCCGCATCGATGTCGGATTTCTGTATAATGTCATTGACCGACACGGAAGAACCGTTCAATTCAAGGCTTGCGCCAGTGGGTATCGTCAGGGCGGTTACCTGTATTTCTGTAGCGGTCGTGTTCGATGTGAATTCACTAAAAGAGAACGTGTGCGAGTTGTCTTCCGTCAGATTTACAACGACTCCGGCCTGATTGATGAATATGTTCATCGTGGCGGTGTTGTAGCCGCTGGAGGTGTCATTAACCCTATAGTCAAAGGTTGCGGTCGCGATGCTGTTTGTTGCGGGGGTAAAGGTCAGGTCTGCCAATTGCCCAGGAGTGAGGGTAAGGCCGTCGGTGACCGTTACTGTTCCACCTGAATGAGTAAGGGTGCCACCGTTGAGGTTGAGGTTGCTGATTGTGACCGACTGCATTGGGTCACCTTCAACATCGGTGAAATTGAAGTCAGACACAGCGAAGACAAACGCAGTGTTTTCAGTCGCAACAACCGTGTTGCCCGTGGCCATGGGTCCATCATTAACGTTGACGACTGGTGCGGTGGCAGAGGAGGTTAGCGGACCTTCGGCGGTCCCCCAGCCATCGGTGTAGGTGACTTCTACGGTCATCTGTGCCCCGACATCCAGATCACCGAGGGTATAGGTTGAAGCGGTTGCATCTGTGATGGCGACAGGGCCAGAACCCGTGTCCCGGTACCACTGATAGGAAAAAGCCCCCAGACCATCGGAATCGGCGATGCCGGAAGTGTCCGCTGTCAAGGTCTGGTCTTCCGTAACAATTCCCGTGATCAACGGAATGCCGGTTGGAGCGTCGTTAACATTGACGATCGGTGCAGTTTGCGCAGACGAAAGACTTTCAACGGTTCCCTGACCGTCCGTGTAATCCACCGTAACCGAAATTCTGGCAGTGACATCGCTGTCACCAAGTGTATAGGTCATCGCCGTTGCGCCAGTAATCGCGACAGGCCCCGAACCGGTATCGCGGTACCATTGATAGGCAAAGGTTCCCAAACCATCCGCATCGCTGATGCCGGAGGTGTCAGCTGTCAGGGTCTGGTCTTCCGTGGGTGTGCCGGAAATCGTCGGAATGCCTACGGGCGCATCGTTCACATTGACGACCGGTGCGGTGGCCGAAGAGGTTAGGGGGCCTTCGCTCGTCCCGTTCCCGTCGGTATAGGTTACGCTGACGGTGATGGCGGTGCCCACATCCGCATCACCGAGGGTATAAGTCGAGGCGGTTGCCCCTGTGATGGCCAGCCCATCGCGGTGCCATTGATAAGCGAACGTTCCCAGACCATCAGCATCAGCAATGCCGGAAGTGTCCGCCGTCAGGGTCTGGTCTTCTGTGGGAGTGCCGGAGATAACCGGAACCCCGGTCGGTGCGTCGTTGACATTGACAACCGGTGCAGTAGCTGCGGAAGTGATCGTTTCGAGTGTCCCGTTCCCATCGGTATAGGTCACGCTGACGGTGATGGCGGTGCCCACATCCGCATCCCCGAGGGTATAGGTCGAGGCAATTGCCCCTGTGATTGCTACACCATCACGATGCCATTGATAGGCGAACGTTCCCAGACCATCTGCATCAGCAATGCCGGAAGTGTCCGCCGTCAGGGTCTGGTCTTCGGTTGGCGTTCCCGAAATCGTCGGAATGCCTACAGGCGCATCATTCACATTGGTTACCGGTGCGGTGGCCGAAGAGGTTAGGGGGCCTTCGCTCGTCCCGTTCCCGTCGGTATAGGTTACGCTGACGGTAATGGCAGTGCCCACATCCGCATCACCGAGGGTATAAGTCGAGGCGGTTGCCCCTGTGATGGCCACGCCATCACGATGCCATTGATAGGCAAAGGTTCCCAGACCATCGGCATCAGCAATGCCGGAAGTGTCCGCCGTCAGGGTCTGGTCTTCCGTGGGGGTGCCGGAGATGACAGGGAAACCCGTCGGCGCGTCATTGACATTGGCGACCGGTGCGGTGGCAGAGGAAGTTAGGGGGCCTTCGCTCGTCCCGTTCCCGTCGGTATAGGTCACGCTGACGGTGATGGCGGTGCCCACATCCGCGTCGCCGAGGGTATAGGTCGAGGCGGTTGCTCCTGTGATTGCTACACCATCACGATACCATTGATAGGCAAAGGTTCCCAAACCGTCGGCATCAGCGATGCCGGAAGTGTCCGCCGTCAGGGTCTGGTCTTCTGTGGGGGTTCCCGAAATCGTCGGAACGCCTACAGGCGCATCATTCACATTGCTAACCGGTGCGGTGGCAGAGGAGGTTAGGGGTCCTTCGCTCGTCCCGTTCCCGTCGGTATAGGCCACGCTAACGGTGATGGCGGTGCCCACATCCGCATCACCAAGGGTATAGGTTGAAGCGGTTGCCCCTGTGATGGCTACACCATCACGATACCATTGATAGGCAAAGGTTCCCAAACCGTCGGCATCAGCGATGCCGGAAGTGTCTGCCGTCAGGGTCTGGTCTTCTGTGGGGGTTCCCGAAATCGTCGGAACGCCCGTCGGTGCGTCGTTTGCGTTTGTCACGGTCACCGCAATATCCTGGGTGTCCGTTCCCCCGTTTCCGTCGTCGACCTGCACTTGCACGTCATATGTATTGTCTGACCCGCTGTCGGTTGGTCCTTCAAAGTCGGGAGCAGCCACAAACGTCAAATCGCCGGTTGAACTGTTGATGTTAAACTGTGCCGAATCTGCGCCGCCACTAATTGAGTAAACCGGTGTCCCGCCGTCGCTGTCGGTGCTTGTCACGGTTGTAACAACATTCTGGTTTTCCAGCACATTGACCGCCGCCGACGAACCACCTCCGTTTGAGGTAATGACAGGAGCCTGGTTAGGCGGTGTGAAATCAACGTACAAGACGGGCCTTGATCCTGCCGTCCCGTCTTCGGAGGATGCAATCGTCCAGTCGACCGCGCCAGTACCGTCGGTTGATATGCTCCAACCATGATTTGTGCCGCCGGCAGACCACGCCTGCAAATCTGCCAGAACATTAAATGCCTGTGTGCCACTTAACCCTGCATCCAATGAGTCGCTGGCAACGCTTGCCGCTTCAACATCGTCGAGGGAAACGCCGCTACCCATTGAATTATATGTGGCCGTGCTTTCATCCCAGTTTGCCAACATGCGATGGATGTAGGCAGTTTCACCGGGGTCTGTATTGACCACGTTCACACGCAATTCGGCAGCGTTGATCGTTGAACCGAGTGGAATTTGTCCTGCACCATTGCCGAATACATTGTCAAAGCGAATGAGTATGGTGCGGCTGTTGGGCGTGCCATCTGTAACCACAAGCTGCGTGTCGTTTCCGTAGTTGGTATCGGGAGTGCTTGCGTTCAGTTCCGTGTCATGGGTGCCCGAATAGCCGGAGGCCCCTTCAGCAAACGTCGTTGTGTCAAGACTGGAAACCCATGCCATCTGGGCGGTTTGGGAAACAAAAACACCGGCCTCAATCGCCCCGTGTTGAACTTCAAGGTCCCAATCGCCACCAAGGTTCTTATGGCCTGTTATATCATCGCTTGCGGCAATGTCCGCTCCGGTCAGTTCAGCAATTCCGGCAACCGCTTCTTCCCCGATTTCGCCTTCACCAAAATTACAGCCATAGATCAGGATGTCCGCATTTTCGTCCAGCGCAGCGCCGATTTCACTTAGTTCAGAGTGATATTGGGTGCGTATGGAATCTGCGTTCAAGACACCGGTACCAAGGTTCAATTGGCCTGCATCGCCATGGGCAATGATGTGTATGGCATCGATGTCGTTTCGACCGGCAAGAACGCTCGAAATTTGCTCAATTCCGTCTTGGTCCGACGACAGGAAAATGACTTCTGCTGCCGGATCAATTCCCGAAATCAACTGTTCCACGTCTGTCACGTGAGGGTCGATAAAGATGATTTCCTGGCGGCCATCAAGGGCAGGAAGGATCGGTGCGGGATTGACTTCATCAATGACCGATGTTGCAGAAACAAGTGTTTCAGCGACATCCGGCCCAGTCTCCGCTGCTGTGTCAGTTTGCACGTTGTCGGTCACAATGGCTGCTGTTTCCACCATTGCAGCGTCGAAGGCAATGCGCGGCTCAAGTTCGCAAAAATTCAGAATAGTTATCGATTTATCAACAGCATACGGCAGGGAGCCGTCTGTCGATCCAGCGTTGGTTTTTCGACGTATTTTCGAAAACATTGGGGTGACCGAGCCAAAAGTTCCATCCAGATTCGTGACCTGAACGAACCTGCTATCGCCGCATATTAGACGTGCGAAT
This sequence comes from Rhizobiaceae bacterium, assembly GCA_965230715.1. Lineage (GTDB taxonomy): Bacteria > Pseudomonadota > Alphaproteobacteria > Rhizobiales > Rhizobiaceae > JAALLB01. Next base: position 1,585,550 of record CBDDLK010000001.1, read on the forward strand.
GGTTAACCAAACGAAAACAACAATCCGCCCGAACGATTAACCCAAATGAAAGGAAGCATGGTTAATGATCGGTGTTGGATCATGGTTAACAAGGTCAGTATTGGTCCAATCGGGTGGGCGGTCACGCCAGATGCTTGTAAAGAGTAATTGGAAATAACGTTGCCGAAATTGATAGCTAAGATAGCAGTATTGGGCGGAATCTGTCTCGCGGCAGGGTGCGCAGTGAAGCCTGTGGAAATGACCCAGCACGCGTTTTCGGCGCAGGCTGGTCGTTTGATGACGGGCGTCGTTGCAGGCCAACAGCCCGTTCACGGGCCAATCAGCCTTTATGAGGCGATGGCACGGGCGCTCAAATACAATCTGGACTACAGGGTAAAACGCGCCAAGAGCGATTTGGCAAATGCACAACTTAATCTTGCGCACTATTCCATGCTGCCGGACGTTGTTTCAAAGACCGAGTATTACGGGCGAAACAATCAGGCTGCATCAAAAAGCATTGACCTGACCACCGGTCTTGTTGATCCGAATGCCTCAACGTCCAGCGAGTTGGATGTTTTCTCAAGCGAGTTGGTTTTCAGCTGGAACATTCTTGATTTTGGTTTGTCATACGTCAAGGCGAAACAGGCTGCTGACCGGGCAGTAATTGCGCGCGAAATCCAACGCTCGATGAAACACAAACTGATTGAGGAAGTTCGGGTTGTCTTCTGGAAGGCGGTCGCCTATGGCCGATTGATCAAGGGACTTGAGAAGCTTGAAAAGCGTGTAAACGCGGCGCTTGCCAACATAAAGCAACTCTCCTCGGGCCATCAGACCTCGCGGATTGAGGCCCTGAATGCCGAACGTGAGTTGGTCAAGATAAAAACCGCCATCAAGTCGATTCAAGCAGATTATGTAGGCGCAAAGACAGAGCTTGCAAAGCTGATGAACATCAGGCCGGGAACGCCGTTTGAATTGGAAGGTTCAGCGCGCGGAAAAATGCCGGAACATATTGGCATGTCCCTCGACCGGATGTTGCATTCCGCCGTAAGCAATCGCGCTGAAGTTCGCCAACTTGCCTACGAGCATCGCATCAATGTAAACGATGCCCATGCCGCATTGCTGGATTTGCTTCCGGGGCTCAAGGTCTATGCCGGTCCCCATTGGAACAGCAACAGTTATCTGGTCAACAGCAATTGGGTTTCATGGGGTGCGTCTGTAAGCTGGAGCATGTTGAAACTGCTGCAATATCCGGCAAAGAAATACTCGATCGAACGGCAACGTGAACTCATTCAAAGACGGGCGCTTGCCCAGACAATGGCGGTGCTGACACAGGTCCATGTCTCACGCGCACGCTATCACCATTACCGGGAAAACCTTGTGGTTGCCGGGCAATACAAATCGGTGCAGGGAAGGCTTACCCGCCAAGTGGAGGCTGAAACCCGCGCGGCACGTGTCAGTGGTCATGAATTGCTTCTGGAACAGATGAATGCACTGGTCGCTGACGCAAAGTATGATCTTGCCTATGCGGATCTGCAAGGGGCTTACGCCAATCTTTATGCCTCGATTGGCATTGAGCCGCAACGGCATGTCAATACGCATCTTTCAGTAAGCCAGCTTGCTGCGGTGCTCGAAAGAAACTGGAGCAGTTTGACGGGCTTGCGTCCTGAACCTGCATCTCCACCAGTTTTGGATCACGTGGAGACCGGTTCGACCGGCAAACATGGTGTTCAAACCAGCAAGGGTGTACGCCCTGTTTCCCGTCCGGTTAACGCTCGCCCTTTGCCTGTTCCGGCAAGAAAAAGGAACTCGTGTAAAAGTGTTGAATGTTGGAAACTGAGGTTGCTCAATGCTGGTTGATCATTTGCCATTGCGTTTTCGGGAAGGGCGGTCTTTTTCAACGATACAAATCGTCCTGCTTGTGCTGTTGATGCTTGGTTCTTTTGCGGCGGGCGGTGTGCCTGTTCGCGCCAGCGAAACAGGAGCGATTGTTCCTGTTCGTGGAATTGTTCGCGCATCGCTCGAGGCGAAACTGTCGACCAGCGTTGCCGCCCGCACTGAAGCGATTGGTTTCAAAGCGGGTGAAGAATTCAAGGCAGGCGATATTCTCATCAAGTTTGATTGCAGCGAAGACGAGGCCCGGCTCGCTGCCGCTGAGGCGCATTTGGAGGAAAAAGCTGTTGCTTATCGCAGCGCGAAATACCTCCTGGCGAAAAATGCGGGGAACAAACAGGATGTAGAGATTGCGCGCGCGCAGCAAAGAAAGGCCGGCGCTGAGGCGAATGTTATTCGCGCAAGGCTCGCCCAGTGCAGTTTGGTAGCGCCGTATGATGGATACGTCTCTGCACTGAATGTGAACTTGCACGAGATCCCGTCCGTGGGCGAACCGATTGTTGCAATCGTCCACAACCGTGATCCAAGCATTGAACTGATTGTTCCGTCCAGTTGGCTGAACTGGGTAAAAGCAGGTGTGTCTTTCCACTTCATGGTCGATGAAACGGGGGAGGCCTATCGTGGAAAGGTTGATCGCGTTGGCGCGGTCGTTGATGCAGTCAGTCAGACCGTAAAATTGTACGGAAAATTCGAGCGCAACGATTTGAGCGTTTTGCCGGGAATGAGTGGAACGGCAATTTTCCCCTACGATGCGGTAAACTAGCGATGAGCGCATTACCCGCGACATCTCCGTTTTTACCTGACAGGACGGCGAAAGTTCCCGATCCGGCAGCATCGACACAGCCAAAAATTGCCAATCAAAATTCAGGTTATGAATTGGTAATCCAGATTGAGGCAATGGCGCGTGGTTGTCAAACAGTCGGCGAACTGAACCATCTGATGGCCACCCATACCAAAAAACTGTATCCGGCCCGACAGATTTTCGTTTTCGATTGTAATGGCAGAACAAGAATTACGGCAATCTCCAACTTGCCGACTGTTGATCGTGCAGCGCCTCTGGTTCACGAATTTGAACAGACCATCGGATACTTGAAAGATGGGGACGGGCTTGTATCGCCGCGCGATTTCGAGATTCCGGAAACACAGGGTTCGGGAAACAACGCACTTGAAAGCTATCCGTTCAAGAACCTCCTATGGATTCCAATACCGGACCGTTCCGGGGGTCTGAGCGGGGGGTTGTTGCTAACGAGTGAAAAGCCCTGGCAGGAAAGTGCCATTGCGTCAATCAGTCGTTTGGCTGGCACCTTCGCACATGCAAAGGCGTTGCTGCTCAGTGAACAGCGGCCGACCAGCGCGATTACCAGGGGGCGGTTTGTCAATCGCATGTCGTTGTCGGCAGTTGCGGTGGGGTTGCTTCTGCTCTCATTCATACCCGTTTCCATGACGACTTTGGCACCGTTTGAAGTGACGTCGCGCAAACCGTTCATAATTGCAGCCCCAATAGATGGCGTGCTTGAGGAAATCGTGATTGAACCTGGAGAGCATGTGCGGGCGGGCGACCCATTGTTGCACTTCCGAAATACCGAATTGTCAAACAAGCGAAGGGTTGCCGAAAAAGAGGTGGAGGTTGCCAAGGCGCGGGTGAAACGCGCCAATCAGTTGGCATTCGACAGTGCCGAAGGACGGGAAGAACTGGGCGTTGCAAAAGCTGAGTTGTTTGTCAGGCAGGCGCAGTTGAAGCTGGCGGAAGAACAGGCATCGCGTACCATAATCAAGGCACCGAAAGCGGGGGTCGTGGTTCTGGCTGACAAACAGGGGTTGATCGGCAAACCGGTCAAGCTTGGCCAGCAGATAATGCAAGTCGCTGATCCGGAAAAACTTCAGGTATTGATCCGCTTGCCGGTTAAGGATTCCATCGCGCTTGAGAAAGGTGCGCGTGTCCGGTTGTTTGCAGATTCCGATCCCTTGAATGCCCGGGCGGCGACGATTGAACACATCGACTATCAGGCAACACAAACGAACGGTTCTGCCCTTGCATACCGGATCAGCGCCGTCATGGGTGTCGATGGTGACACTCCGCTAAGGCTTGGCGTGCAGGGAACCGCCCATTTGGCAGGACGAGAAGTTCCGCTGGGCGTTTATGTGCTCCGCAGGCCGTTAACAACCCTGCGTCAATGGTTGGGAATATGATTACTCCCGATGAAACAGTTCTCCCCCAGTTGCGTCATGACCTTGTCATTCAGGCTGATCATGGCACTTTGAAACGCGAGGCAGATTGCGTCATTCATGATCCGGTTCAGCATCGCTACTTCCGGGTTGACAACGACACCTTCAGAATACTGGAACACTGGAAACCGGGCGAAACGCTCGGTCGGTTCGTCGCATCCGTCAATGCTCACCTCGCAGTAAACGTGTCGGCGCTCCAGATAAAGCAGTTGATTGAATTTCTTGCGCGTTCAAACCTTGTTGAAACATACGGCGAAAACGGATGGAAGACGTTGGCCGAAAGGCAAGACCAGAGCAGGGTGCCAGGTCACCTCAAATTGTTGGCGGGACACCTGTTTTTCAAACTTCCGCTTTTCCGACCGCAAGCGTTCCTCAACGCGACAGCCCCTCTCGCCAGCCCGTTTTTTTCAAAACCCGTATGGGGTTTCATCGTGGCAGCCGGATTGGCCGGTCTTTATTTGGCTTCGCGCCAATGGCATGAGGTAATAGCCGGTTTTTCCAACCTGATCTCGTTGCAGGGTACGCTGTATTTCCTGCTTGCACTGGTGATTGTGAAGATTGTGCACGAACTCGGCCATGCTTTTGCAGCCCAAAGGTTTGGTTGTTCAGTTCCGCAAATGGGCATCGCTTTCATGCTGATGATGCCGATGCTTTATACCGATGTCTCTGACGCCTGGCGATTGCCTTCCAAGCGTCAGAAAATGTTGATTAGCGGGGCGGGGGTGCTGGCAGAACTTGGTCTTGCCATGGTCGCTACACTGCTATGGGTGTTCCTTGATGACGGGTTTTTTCGACAGAGCGTCTTTGTTATTGCGACCACAAGCTGGGTTTTGTCGATGTTTTTCAATCTCAATCCCTGTATGAAGTTCGACGGATATTATCTGCTGTCGGACTATCTTGGAATCGACAACATGCAATCGCGCGCCTTTGAACTGTTCAAATGGAGGCTGCGCAGATCGGTTTTTGCCCCGGATCTTCCCCCACCGGAAATTCTTCCCGATGGTACCCGCAATTTTCTCATCGCTTATTCCGTGATGACATTCATTTACCGGATCACTCTGGCGCTCGCGATCATCGTGATGGTCTATCACCATACTTTCAAGCTGCTCGCTATTGTGCTTCTGGCGATTGAGACCTGGCTGCTTTTGCTGCGACCTTTGGTAAATGAGATATCCGCTTGGCGTAAACTTGATACGGATAAGGTTTCGCTGCACCGGGCCAGCATTTCTGCCGGGCTTGTTCTTGTTCTGGTGCTCTTGCTGTTTGCACCATTGCCAAGTCGTGTTGATTTGCCTGCTGTATTGCAATCGGGTGCGATGGCTCAGGTTTTCCCGGTTCAACCCGCTCGCATTATCGAAATCGAAGTGCAGGAAAATGATCATGTTCAAGAAGGTGATCCAATCCTGGTGCTGGAAGACGATCACTTGAAAACGCAAATCCGCTCCGCCCAACTCAAGCTTGATGCGACCAAAACGCAACTTGCCCGTGCGATTGCCAATGCGCGTGACAAGTCTGACTGGCTTGTGCTCAACCAGGAAATGCAAAGTCAGCAGGTTTGGCTGCAGGGGTTGAAGCAACAGCAATCGGAGTTGATACTCAGGGCTCCGGTTTCGGGCAAGATCGTACAACTGGATCAGACCCTGCATGTTGGCAGGTGGATAGGGTCGGACACGTTGGTGGCGCTGATTGAAGCGGGCAGCGATGCGGTGATACGCGGTTATGCAGAAGAGCTTTCGCTGGACCGGTTTACGACCGCATCGGTTGGAAAATTTGTTCCCAATGACGTTACGCGTGCATCAATCCCGGTCTCTGTCAAATCAATATCGGAAGCTGCATTGCATAACATTGAGCGACCGGAACTGCTTGAGACCCACGGTGGTCCCATTAAAGTCGACCAGATACCGGACGGTGAACCTTCGCTTACCCGACCGCTATATCTCGTGGAACTGACCGCCACGCAACAGACTGGCACACCTAACCAGATTGTGCCCGGCATAGTGGCAGTTGAGGGAGGAACCCAAAGCATTGCCCACAAAGCCTGGTTGAACATCGGCAAGGTGCTGATCAGGGAAGTTGGCTTTTAGCGGCAGAAGGTTACAAGTCGCCACCGTAAGACATTTTCCGCTTGCAGCGGGTCATTGACGCCCTTAAAAGCGAGGCAATTAAACTGGCCCTTGTTCCTTTATTCTGCCGGTTGCGAAACTCCATACAAGGTAAAACTCATGTCCATGCGCAATATCGCCATCATCGCACACGTCGATCATGGCAAGACCACCCTGATTGATGTTCTTTTGAAGCAATCCGGGGTGTTTCGCGACAATCAGCAGGTAGATGAACGTGCGATGGATTCCAACGATCTGGAAAAAGAGCGTGGTATCACCATTTTGGCAAAGGTCACGTCTTTGATGTGGAAGGATACGCGCATCAATATTGTTGATACGCCAGGCCATGCGGATTTCGGTGGCGAGGTCGAGCGCATTCTTCATATGGTGGACGGTGCCATTATCCTTGTGGATGCTGCCGAAGGACCGATGCCGCAAACCAAATTCGTGCTTTCCAAGGCGTTGAAACTGGGCCTTAAACCAATTGTTGCCATCAACAAGATCGATAAGCCTGATGGTCGGCCTGACTGGGTTCTGGATGAGGTGTTTGACCTGTTCGTCGGGCTCGATGCCAATGAAGAGCAACTGGATTTCAAGGTGCTGTACGGCTCGGCCAAAGAGGGTTGGATGGCTGACAGTGCGGATGGTCCCAAGGAAAGTGTCGGACCATTGCTTGATCTTGTTCTGGAGCATGTTGACGAGCCGCGCGTTGAAGAAGGCGAATTCCGTTTGCTGGCGACAACCATCGAATCCAATCCCTACCTTGGCCGGTTGTTGAGCGGCAAGGTTATGTCCGGGTCGTTAAAACCCAACCAGCCAATTGTCGCCCTTTCTCGCGATGGCAGTGTTGTCGAGCAGGGCAGGGCAACGCAAATTCTTGCGTTCAGGGGACTTGAAAGGTCTCCGATTGAGGAAGCGGTTGCAGGTGACATTGTATCAATTGCCGGGCTTGCCAAAGCGACCGTGGCTGACACCCTGGCTGCGCCCCAAATCAGGGAACCGCTGCAAGCCCAGCCAATCGATCCACCTACCTTGTCGATGAGTTTTCGGGTTAATGACGGACCGTTGTCCGGGACTGAGGGTGATAAGGTGCAAAGCCGTGTTATTGGCGACCGCCTGATGCGCGAAGCGGAAGGCAATGTGGCATTGCAGGTGGAACGGGGAACAGACACCGACAGTTACACGGTTGCAGGGCGTGGCGAGTTGCAGCTTGCGATTTTGATTGAGACAATGCGGCGCGAAGGCTTTGAGCTGACAGTTGGTCGCCCTCAAGTGCTGTTACAAAAAGATGCTAACGGGAACACCATCGAGCCGGTCGAAGAGGTGATTATTGATGTTGATGAGGAGTTCTCCGGGGTTGTTGTTCAAAAACTTTCAGAACGCCGGGCAGACTTGATCGAGATGCGGCCATCCGGTGGCAACCGTTCCCGGTTGGTGTTTAATGCTCCTACACGCGGATTGATTGGCTATCAGCCTGAGTTGTTGTCTGATACCCGGGGCACAGCCATTTTCAACCGGGTGTTCAAGGAATTTGCGCCATGGGCGGGTGATATACCGTCACGCAATACCGGTGTGTTGATTTCCATGGGGCAGGGCGAGGCAGTGGCCTATGCCATCTGGAACCTTGAGGATCGCGGGAAAATGTTCATTCTTCCGCAGGACAAGGTTTATCCGGGCATGATTGTCGGCGAGCATTCGCGCGGAAACGATCTGGAGGTCAACGTCCTGAAGGGCAAGCAATTGACCAATGTCCGCTCATCGGGAAAGGATGACGCGGTAAAACTCACTCCCGTTGTCCGGATGACGCTTGAGCAATGCCTGTCCTATATTGCGGACGATGAACTTGTTGAAGCCACCCCGAAGTCGTTGCGGTTGCGCAAGGCCATTCTTGATCCGCATGAACGCAAGCGTGCTGCCAAGGCACTTCAAGCCGCCGGAAGCGCTGCTTAGCCGGGGTCGTTGATTGGCTGTTCCGGTTCGGCGTCGCTAACCTTGGGCGCAGAAAAAAACAGTGCCGAGACAATTGTCGCCATAGTCACGATAGCGATCAACATACCCCACATCCAGAAGGCCCCGCCGAGTTGGCGCGCGATGATGCCTGTGTCGCTGACATGTTCTGTGCCATTACGCAAAAAGCTGTCTGTGAACATGTAGTCGAAGTCAATCACGTTTTCGAAAGCCAGTTGAACAGCGATAAACATTGCGAAAAACCTGGTCAGTCCGTGATGGGGAATGATAGCAATCACAAAAAATACCGCTGCAACCACCAATGACAATCCAACAGTGTAGCCGCCTTTTGACCAAACGAAAGCGACAACCAGAAAGAAGAATGACAACAAGGCGAACATGATGCTGGTAATGCCAAAACGCCTTGCGAGCAGCAGGATGACGGCACCCAGGATTGACGGACCGACAAGGCCTCCGGCGGCAGTGAATGCTCTTTGCCATGCGCTTGCATTACGGATCCAGGCCACGCCGCCGCCCTCTTGATAGACCGTCATATGCAAGAATTCGCCGCCACTCAAAATGGCAGAAAGACCGTGAAACAACTCATGCACCAAGGTTCCAAGTTGTGAAAACGGCCACATCAGAAAACTGGTTTGCGGGTACAGGCGAAATGCGAAAACAAGTATTATCGCAAGCCAGAAAAAACGATCTTCGTAGAGAAACCTTATCCACCGTCTGGTGTTGCCGGGCCGGTCAGAGGCGTTACCGGAGGAGGGTGCGGCAGAGTTCATATTCTTTTCATGAGCAATCGTACCAAAACAGGTTAGGCGCGTGCATCATGAAATGCGTTTGATACCAAGGCCTTAAGCGTTGAAAGAAACGCTTCCAACTCGTCGCTGTCTGATGCTTTCTTGGGAACCAGCAAGGCAGAAACGACCGTCAGCCTGGCTATTTGTTCTGCTGAAGCACCGGGAATGCTCACAGTTCCAAATCGGGAAAGGAGTTTTGTTACCGCTTCCACCTTCTTTTCGCAGCCGATTTGCAGTTCCTCCTGCGCGGCGGCGTGAATGCCGTCAATCAATTCTTGCGCATGAGGGGAGCTTTTTATGGTATCGAATGGAATGCGAGCCGTGTGATTGAAAATCATCTCTATGGCCTCATCCAGGGAGCAACCTTCGCTTGCCACCCTCTCTAGGTCTGAAAGCATGGCGTCGGTCATCTGACGGATAATTGCCCGCAAGATGGTTTCCTTGTTCGCGAATGCGTTATACAGCGTCTGCCTCGCCACACCTGCTTCCGAGGCAATGTCATTCATGGTCGAGCGTTTGTAGCCATAGCGGCTAAACACCAGGAAGGCAGCGTCCAGAATGGTTGATTTTCTTGCAAGCATGTTGGTTTTATTGACAAATTTTATCTTGTTGTCAAATTCCAACCTAGTCGGCCAACAGGCCCATTGTATCGATTGGTTTTGCAGAGTTCTCAGCCCAGGCCTTGCGCGTCAGGGCACGCCGCTTGCCAAGCTCGTCAATTGGCAGCCGAAGGGCCGCGATCAGTGAGCGAACTTCCTGTCTGGCCATCAGATGGGAATTGGTAGCCGACTGACCCATTGTATAGATGTTGAGGTCATCTAGAACCGTCAAACCAACGGGAAACAACTCACGGAATACAACGCGTTCTGCAATGCCATTGGCAACCCGACACCCCAGTTTCATAGACAGGCTGTTCAGGCTTCTCATGACGGATTCAGCATTGCGGCTGTTAATCGAACCAACACGGTTTCTGACAACCACCCAATCAAGGATACCATTGTCGGCCTTGCGGCGGCGATGGCGTGCTTCGCGCACGGTTTTAGCATAATGTGAAAGTTCAACGACTTCTGCTGTTCCCGGGTCGATATGGCCCAGTACGTCGAAATCAAGATATGAATCGTTGATCGGCGTGATAAGCGTGTCCGCGACGGAGTGACTGAGTTGCATCAGGTAACCGTCGTGGCCGGGGGTGTCGATCACCACAAAATCATATTCCCGCTCAACCTGGGCAATGATGTTCATGAACTGGGAAAAGTCTGCTGCTTCGCTGTCAGAGCGCAGTTCGTTCTCCGCGAAGCTGATTGCATTATGGTATGGCAGCAGCAGGCCAAGACCGTTGCGCTCGCTCCATTTTTTGCGGTTTTCCAGGTAACGGGTAAACGAACGCTGACGACCGTCAAGATCGATTGTCGCGACTTTGTAACCTGCATTAAGCAGTGCAATCGTGATGTGCATCGAAGTGGTCGTTTTGCCCGAGCCACCTTTCTCGTTGCCCACAACGATCACATAGGCCATGCGATTATTGTCTTCGGTACTAAACACGTCCCCATCCTATGTTCGTCAACGATCATAGTATTTGCCAATTGAATGACAGTTTCAAGAACGAACTGTATTCTAGGTAAATGTTTAGAATTTTAGCTTTTTTTCTTCTGAACCTAAAGAAGACCAAGATCTGATAGTTCGTGGTGCAGACTGGCCGGCAAGGCATCTTCGCCTTCTGCCGGTCGGCGCTGATCGCTTGGCACATCTTCCGCTTTCAGATATCTCCATCCCTGAAATGCACGCCTTGGTTGCCAATATGTCAGATGCAGGCGCGGTTCCAAGACGAGGTCACACCGTGTGATACCCTCGGCATCCTTGAATGGTCTGATGTCAACCAACAACTGCCGCGCTTGGACCTGTCCCTTGATGACCCAATAAAGCGAACCGCCGTCGAGCAACTCGTTCCGGCGTTTTGGAATCATGCGTGTGGTATGGATGGCGACCGGCTCCTTGCCGTTGCGCCTGCGTTCTTCCTGGCGATAATCGATCCATGCCTGCAGTTCTTCTACCGCAGACACGCCAACACACAGTTTGATCAGGTTAAGTGCCATCTACCAATTGTACGACGGATGGAAGCGTGTTTCCACCAAGGGGAGGTTGCGTCCACAATTGCTCAACACTCAACGACGTTGACTGCCAAACCGCCTTGACTGGTTTCCTTGTATTTTGCATCCATGTCCCGGCCGGTTTCAAGCATGGTCTTGATGCACGCGTCCAGAGACACCTTGTGCGTTCCGTCACCGCGCAAGGCAAGGGATGCCGCCGAAACGGCCTTGATCGCTCCAAGCCCGTTGCGTTCAATGCACGGGATCTGCACAAGCCCCGCAATTGGATCACACGTCATTCCGAGATGGTGCTCCAAAGCAATTTCTGCTGCATTTTCAATTTGTTCCGGAGTGCCACCCATGACCGCCGCCAAACCGGCAGCGGCCATTGCCGACGCCGATCCCACTTCGCCCTGACACCCAACCTCGGCCCCGGAAATTGATGCATTGTGCTTGATAATCCCGCCGATAGCGGATGCGGTCAGCAAAAACTCTTCCACCTGTTTGGAACCGGTTTCGGGGAAATACTTCATGCGGTAACTCATTACTGCCGGAATTACGCCCGCAGCACCATTGGTCGGTGCGGTGACAACACGTCCTCCGGCAGCGTTCTCCTCATTGACCGCCATGGCAAATGTCTGCAACCATTCGTTTGCCTGCACCGGATTGTTGCGGTTCAACCCCCATTCGCTGTCGAGTTGACTGGCAATGTCTGATGCCCGGCGTTCGACATCAAGGCCACCCGGGAGGATGCCGCTTTTCGACAGGCCGCGTTCCACGCAGGAATTCATTGTTTCCCAGATCTGGCCAAGTTGAGTGTGAACCACATCGCCAGGTGTTGCGGCTTTTTCGTTGGCCAAACTCATCTGGGCGATTGAAAGGCCGGAAGCAGCCGCCATCTTCAACATTTGTTCCGCGTTTTCAAACGGGTAGGGGACGGTTTCCTGAGCATCCGAAGAAGCCAATGCGCCAGCGTCCAGCTCTGCTTCGGTTGCAATAAAGCCACCGCCGATCGAATAGTACTCTCGCTTAAGCAGCATTTCATCGTGACTGCCAAAACCTGTGAACGTCATACCGTTGGTGTGTGATGGAAGAATGTTGTCGTAATCAAAAACCAGATCTTTGGAAGGGTTGAATTTGTATTCAACATCTGGAGCAGGGGTTACGATACCCGACTCTGCCACCCCCTGAACAATGGCATCGACTTGCTCCGGGTCAACGGTCGTGGGGTGCTCGCCTTGCAATCCCAACACGATGGCGCGATCTGTCGCGTGTCCCTTTCCTGTAAAGGCGAGTGAACCATGCAGCGAAACCCTGATATGGGTTACGCGGTCACCAGACCGTCGGGGCCAGTCGCCATTTACGATCTCGTCAAGAAACTTGGCGGCAGCGATCATCGGGCCGACCGTATGTGAAGACGATGGCCCGAGGCCTACTTTAAAGAGGTCGGTAACTGACAAAAACATGGTGCACCACTCTTGGAACAAGAATGAGGTATGCGATGAAATAAACCCAGAGCGCGGTCAAGCATCGACAAATAGTGTCGATTAGCAACAAAAAAGCCGACTTGCGTCGGCTCATTCGGTTTTATTTCGGTTGAATTGGCCTATTGGCCCGTTACTGCGACAACGGCCTCTGGACCGCCAAACATTCCTCCGATTGTCATCACAACTGCAAATAGGCAAATTGCAATAGTCGCCACATACCAAACCGACGGTTCGCGTTTCTCTTCCATTCGACGTTACCCTGTTTATAAGACGCACCTCTTATGGGTGCATGATCGCGCAAGGGTGTAAAGCCATGTATTGTGGAAAACAAGTGATTTGGTATGCAAAATGTCGAAAACTGATATGTGGCGATTGCATGGCAAAACTGTGTTTGAAATGTGGTTGAACCATTGAGAATGGTAGCAAGCTTCAAATTATTGAAATATCGGGAAAAATTCTGAATGAATCGCAGGATCGAGTTGCTGGATTTGGCGCGTGGCGTCGCTTTGATTGCAATGTGTGTCTACCATTTTGTCTTCGATCTTGAGCTGTTCGGGGTAGTGGACCCGGGTTATAGCGCACAAGCGGGTTGGAAATACTTCGCCCGGGCAATTGCGACGTCGTTCCTGATGCTTGCCGGAGCCAGCCTTTTTCTGGCCCATCACAGTACCATCGCATGGCCGCGATGGGGGTTGCGCATCGCCAAGATTTGCGGGGCAGCCGCACTGATCACCCTTGCGACCTGGCTTGCCACCCCCGGTCAGTACATATTCTTTGGTATCCTGCACCAGATTGCATTTGCCAGTGTTGCCGGATTGCTGATGGTTCGATGGAATGGCTGGTTGTTGCTGATTCTTGCCGGAGCAATTTTTGGTATTGGGCAAACCGCTGCGCTTTCGTTCCTTGATCATCCAATCTGGTACTGGACGGGATTGCAGGCGGTAACGCCAATTTCAAGTGACTATGTTCCGGTTTTCCCGTGGCTGGCACCGGTGATTCTCGGAATCGGATTGACGCGGCTTTGCATGGACCGATCCTGTCTGGATGCGTTGGCGACCATTGACCCGCAGAATCGGGCGGTCGATCTGCTCAAGTTCTTTGGACGCAACAGCCTGGTGTTCTATCTGCTTCATCAACCCGTAATCATCGCCTGCCTGTTGGCGTGGCTTTGGTTCGCCGGACGAGTTGTCTTCTAGGGCAGTTTAACGCTGGTACTTGATAAACGGAGTAAGCGTTCCAATCTTGTCATAAAGGGCGCGGCCAGCGGTATTAAAATCCTGTGTCAGCCAGTAAACGGTTTCCGCGTCGCTGTCGTCAGCGGCTTTGTATACAGCTTCTATCAATGTGCGGCCGACACCTTTTCCCCGTGCTTCAGGGATGGTGTAAAGGTCGTTAAGGTAGATTCGTTTTTTCGGCGACCATGTGCTGCCGTGAAAAAGATAGTGCACCAATCCCAACAGCTTTCCGTCAGCTTCAGCTACCAAACAAACCGGTTCAAGCGGATCATCTGAAAGCAGTCGTTGCCAGAGCGATTCCTTTCCATCTTCAAGATCCGCGCCATAGAATTCCTGATAGCCTTTCCATAGCAATTCCCATTGAGCTTTGTCGCCGGGTGCCAGTGACCTGATGCGCATCTTACCGGCTCACCCCAATTTCCGCCATGCGCGCCAGGCAGGCTTCTTCTGCCTGATCAAATTCGGCGATGGTCTCTTCAATGTCCTTGCGCTTTTGAACCAGCAATTCGCGCTTTTCATTCAACCGGTCGAGTATTGCCTGCAATTGGCCCTGTTCACCAGGTGGTTCATTGTAGAGCTGGATGATTTCCTTGATTTCGGCGATTGAGAAACCAAGTCGCTTCCCGCGCAGAATGATTGAAAGGATTGCCCGCTCGGCGTTGCGAAACAATCTGGTGCGCCCGCGACGCAAGGGGTTGATCAAACCTTCATCTTCGTAAAACCGTATGGTGCGCGTAGATATTCCAAACTCCTTGGTCAGGTCTGAAATCGAATAGTAATCGCCGGGCGGTATGGTATTCATCGTTCAAAATCTCGATTTACGTAAAAGTAAGAATGTACGGAAAATGCACGAAGTTCAAGGGAATGCAAGCATTGCCGGTGTATAACCCGGTTGCTCAGGTGGAAAGAGACGGGTCGACTTAAAGGCCAAACCACCAGGCTGCGAGCCCCAAAAACCCGAAAAAGCCGATGACGTCGGTAACCGTGGTCACAAAAACACTTGATGCAATCGCAGGATCAACCTTGAGTTTGTCCAGGGCCAGGGGAATGAGGATACCTGCCAGCGCCGCGCAAATCATGTTCAGTATCATTGCAAGACCTATGACGATCCCAATTCCGGTATTGTCGAACCAAACCATGGCTACAACACCAATAATGGCCGCAAATACAAGGCCGTTCAGCAGCCCGACCATCGCTTCACGTCTAATGGTTCTGGCAGCATTGTAAGTATCGATATCCTTGGCGGCGAGGGCGCGTACCGCAACCGTCATGGACTGCGTTCCGGCATTGCCGCCCATTGAGGCAACGATCGGCATCAAAATTGCAAGGGCCACCATCTGCTCGATGGTTGCATCAAACATCCCGATAATTGCCGATGCCAATATTGCCGTCGCCAGGTTGAGCAGCAGCCAGGTGAATCGGGAACGGGTGGCTTCCAGCACACTGTCTGACAGCTCCTCGTCGCCGACACCTGCCAATCGCTTGATATCCTCGTCCGCTTCCAGTTGAATGACATCAACCACGTCGTCGATGGTCAGGACACCGACCAAACGACCATGGGAATCTGTCACCGGCGTTGTCACAAGGTCATATTGTTCAAACACCCGCGCTGCTTCCTCCTGGTCCAGATAAGCGTCGACCGGGTAGATTTTTTCTTCGCGAATATCGTCAATCGAAACATCGCGCTTGGTTCGAAGCAGGCGGTTCAACGCAACGTAACCGCGAAGCTTGTAAGTTGCATCCACAACAAAGATTTCATAAAAGCTGTCCGGCAGGTCTTCATCTTCGCGCATGAAATCAATTGTCTGGCCAACCGTCCAAAAGGGCGGGACTGCAATGAAATCGGTTTGCATCCTGCGGCCGGCAGTTTCTTCCGGATAGTCGAGCGAGCGTCTTAGCTGAACCCGTTCCTCAAAGCCGACCTTGGAAAGAATTTCCTGCTGGTCCGCTTCCTCCATGTCTTCCAGAATGAAAACAGCGTCGTCGGACTCCAGTTCTTCCAGCACCTTGGCGAGAAGGTCGTTTGGCAGTTCATTGACGATTTCAAGACGGATGTTTTCTTCAATTTCCGTCAGTGAAGCAAAATCGAATTGCTCACCTGCCAAACGTACAAGCCTGACGCGGCTTTCAGCAGGCAGCGCCTCCAGCACGTCGCCCAGTTCAGAAGCGTGCAGGGGGGCGATCAGATCGATCAGCCAATCGACATTTCCTGCTTCGGACAGACCTCTGATCTGGGCAACAAATTCCGGACGAAGCCGTTCGTCATCGGTATAGATGTCAGGGGAGGTGCGCGCACTCCCTGTGCCGGTTTCGTTTGACGGTGCTTGCGTGTTTTCCATGTCCCGTTATTACGCGGCAACAGACGGAAAATACAGGGAAATCTCTGCAGGTAGTCAGTATACGCGCATTGGACGGTTATTTGGAAAGGTAAAGGCCCGCAAGTCCGCCAGCGATTTCCTGGAACGCATCCCGCAGAGCAGAGGCGCTGTTTGCATCGAAGTAATTGGAACTTTTTGATGCGCAGTTTTTCAGCAATTGCTCGGTTGTATATCCAAGGTCGCCAAATGAAATCGTATACACATCCATGTTGCTTGATTTTGCTTCGTTGCAAGCTTCTGTTGTATATTGGTTTGCAAGGCTGGAGTTTCTGCCCTGATGTTCTCCATTATTGCTCGGAGACATGGTGTTTTCTCCATCTGTCATCAGAATAACAACTTTCTTGACGCCTTCTTCTTCCATGTCGTCATAAGCAATTCCGTCTTTGAATGGAGCCTTTTCCGATAACACCCTAATCCCCCAGGCCATTCCGGCGGCGATATAGGTTCCGCCGTCAGGGTTCATGGCGTTGATGGCGCTGTCCAGTTTTGATTTGGAACTCGTGAGAGGTTCAAGTTCCGAAGGGCAGTAATAGTAGCCTGAGGAAAATGAGTAGAAATAGGACCTGCTTGGTTCAAGGATTGTTGGAACCTTTTCGCTTGAATAATCGTCATCCTGAATGTTGTTGGGGTGATTTCGCGAGCCAACGCACCCTTCCCATTTGTTGTAGTCCCTGTTTCGGTTGGGGACGTCCGCCCAGGAACTGTAACTGTGCGATTTTCCGACATTGACATACTGGCTGAACGGAACAATCGCCAACGATATGTCGCCCGGTTCTGACGCAGAGTCCAACATGTCTTCGACAAAGTCTTTTGCCACGGATTTCAGGGTGGACATCTTGCCGCTGTAACTCATGGAACCGGTAGTATCGAGAACAAGCGCAATCTCGAATTTTAGCTGTTGCTGGATTCTGATTTCAGCTTCCAGATTATACTCGATATTGTCATAACCGGCTATTCTCATCAGTGAGGTCGGGAAATTGGCATCCACATCCACCAAAAGGTTTCCGTCGTTACCCTTTGTAACTGTGATGTCTTCGATCAGATCGTAGTTGTAACCCTTAAGGTTGGCCTTAAGGAAATTGTCAATATCGGTTTTCAGATCGGCGGTATCACGCGAAAGGGGATTTGTGTTGGCTACTGACAATACTGCAGCATCGACGGCGTTCTGCATTTGCCCTTGGTTGCGCACCAAGCGCGAATAGTCCACGGCGGCACCTGCACTCAGACAGATCGGCAACAACATCAAAGTGGCGGTGATAGCGACATTCCCGCGAATGTCGGACAAAAAACGACTGACCATAATCCTGAACCCTGCAAAGTTTCATGTTCGCGGGGCAGGCTAGCCAATCATGTTTAACAAACCTTGTTGGATGGACGGCAGAATTCGATAACAGGCCCCGATAACTGCAATTACGGTAAACGCAGGGTAAATGCAGTTGCGGGCCTGATCATGCCTGGTGAAAAGGCGGATTGAAAATTTGTTTAACGGGTTCAGTTACTTGGAAAGATAAAGTCCGGCAAGTCCTCCTGCGATGGCTTCAAATGCCTCTCTAAGGCCATGCGCGTTGGAAGCGTCATAATAGTTTGAGGCATCGGAGGCACAATTCTGCATCAGTTTCTTTGTGCTTTCGCCAACGTTGCCAAATGAAATGGTGTACAGTTCCATTTTACTGTTCTTGGCTTCCTTGCACGCATCCAGGGTCGTTTTGTCTGAGGCTGCCCTGTTATAGTTATCGTGGTAATGGTTGCGGGGGTTTTTTGCCGCTGTGTTGGATCCATCGGTCATGATGATGATTACTTTTCGCAAGCTCTTGCTGTCCATCTGACTATAAGGCAAGCCTTGAGTAAAAGGCTTCGTGCTTGAGAGCGTTCTCATTCCCCATACCACGCCCGGGGCGATATAGGTGCTACCGGAAGACCTCATAGCATTGATCGCGCTTTTCAAAGTTTTTTCGTTGTCTGTCAGCTCTGCCAGTGGTGTCGGGCAGGAGCCTCCTGTTACCATCGGTACCCTGTTTTGCCCGTTGAAACTTTTGTCTTGAATATTGAGTGGGGCAGGGCGTGAACCTACACATCCCCACCAACGCCGTTGACGTGGAGTTCCCTTTGGCTCCATCAGCCAGGATTGTTTGGCGTTTGAGAGCCCTACGTTCACATATTGGCTGAACGGAACGACAGAGAATTTCATGTCACCCGGTTCTTGGGCAATATCAAGCAACTGCGTAATAAAATCAGTTGCAACCGCTTTAAGGGTGGTCATCTTACCTGCAGAACCCATCGATCCGGTACTGTCCAAAACAAGCGCGATCTCGAACTTCTGTTGTTCCTTGATCTGTATTTCCGCGCTGACACCATAGTCAAAGGTATCATATCCGGCGACTCGCATAAGCGACGTTGGAAATTCCGCATCAATGTCCAGGCTCAAACCGCCTTTTCCAGCCTTGCTGACTTTCAATTTCTTGATTGTGTTGTAATTGAAGGCAGGCATGTTTGCTTTCAGGAAGTTGTTGATTTCAGCTTCCAGTTCGGAGGCATCTCTTGCTAGCGGGTTTGTATTGGCAACTGAAAGCAGGGCGGCGTCAACAGCATTCTGCAATTGGCCGTGGTTGCGCATGAGGCGAGTGTAATCTATCGCTGCGCCGGCGCTAAGCAAAATGGGGAGCAACATAAGTGTTGCTGTAATGGCAACGTTTCCCCGGGTGTCGGGAAGAAATCGACGTATCATGGTCACTATCCAAACAATTCATTTGTTCGAGAGCGAACCTGCAGCAAATTTCTTAACAAACCCTTAGGTTGCAATTACCTAAGGGAACTACAACCGGTTTTCGTGCAATTGTTGGTTGTTATTGTATTAAAAAAAGCCTCTGCATTTGATGTAGAGGCTTTTTAGCGACTTTAAATCAATGGCTTAGGAGCAGCCGCTTGTGGCACCGCATGTGTCGCACTTTTCGCAAGTGCCGTTGCGAACCATTGTAAAATTCCCGCACTCATTGCATGAATTACCAGTATAGCCTTGCATCAGCGCCTTGGCACGTTGCTCATTGGCGCTGATCGCGGTTTTGGTTTCGGTCACCACTTCAGTTACCACTTCAACCTCTGCGACAATCTCTGCTGAAGGGGCGGTTTCCGGGTCAAGGTCCCGCTTGAAGGCTGTAGGCTCTTCATTCAGATTAGCGGCAATGGCCGTTGCCCGCTGTGCAAGCGTTCCGCCAACGGCAGAAGGTTTCATGGCGGTTACGGTTGCTCCCGATGCCGAACCTTTGGGTTCTCCGCTGGGTGAGCCGGAAGACCCCGAACCGACGACTGCAAGTCTGTGCCCGCGGGTAAGGCCCTTGGAGACAACTTGAGCCTTGCCTTCTTCCACACCCTTGCCAAGCGCAGTTGAAGAGAAATTTGATTGGTCCACATGCGCCAGATCGTTGCGGCCAAGATAAGAGATGCCCAACTCGCGGAATACGTAGTCCAAAATGGAGGTGGCGCTTTTGATCGCGTCATTGCCGATCACCATGCCTGCGGGTTCGAACTTGGTGAATGTGAAGGATTCAACATATTCTTCCAACGGAACGCCGTATTGAAGCCCCAGCGACACGGAGATCGCGAAATTGTTCATCATTGCGCGGAAGGCTGCACCTTCTTTGTGCATGTCGATGAAGATCTCGCCCAAGCGACCGTCGTCATATTCGCCGGTGCGCATGAAGATGGTGTGTCCGCCCACTTTGGCTTTTTGGGTGTAGCCCTTGCGGCGATCAGGAAGTTTTTCCTGCTCGCGTACAACCTTCTCAACGACGCGTTCTACAATCTTCTCGGTTACGGTAACCGCCGCTGCTGCCTTTGGTGCTTCCAGCAACTCTTCCAGAGCATCTTCATCCTCGTCATCTTCAATCAGGGCTGCATTCAGAGGCTGGGAGAGCTTCGAACCATCGCGGTACAGTGCGTTGGCTTTGAGCGCCAGTTTCCATGACAGCAAGTAGGCATCCTTGCAGTCTTCAACCGTGGCGTCGTTCGGCATGTTGATGGTTTTCGAAATTGCGCCGGAGATAAACGGCTGACTCGCTGCCATCATGCGAATGTGGCTTTCCACACTCAATGCCCGTTTACCGATTTTTCCGCACGGGTTGGCGCAATCAAAAACGGCCAGGTGTTCGTCTTTCAAGCCCGGTGCACCTTCCAGCGTCATGGCACCGCAACAATGAATGTTGGCTGCCTCAATGTCATCCTTGGCAAAACCGAGCGCTGCCAGCATGTCAAAACCGAAATCGTTCAGTTGTTCATCTGTGAATCCGAGTGTTTCCTTGCAGAAATCTTCACCAAGCGAAAACTTGTTGAATGCAAACTTTATGTCAAAGGCTGATTCCAGTCCGGCGTTGACTGCTGCAATCTTTTCATCGGTAAAGCCTTTTGCCTTAAGGGAAGAAGGGTTGATGGCAGGGGCCTGGTTCAGGTTTCCGTGACCTACTGCATAAGCCTCGATTTCCCCGATCTCGGCTTCACTGTAACCCAGGGTGCGAAGGGCTTCCGGCACCGCGCGGTTTATGATCTTGAAATAGCCGCCGCCGGCCAGTTTCTTGAATTTAACAAGCGCAAAATCTGGTTCGATACCGGTTGTGTCGCAATCCATCACAAGGCCAATGGTTCCTGTTGGGGCAATTACCGTTGCCTGCGCATTGCGATAGCCGTGTTTTTCCCCAAGCTTGACCGCGCGATCCCACGCAGCAGTAGCGTGTTCAATCATGTCCTTCTGCGGACAGGATGCGTGGTCGAGCGGCACGGGATTAACAGACAACTCCTCGTAGCCGTCTGCCTTGCCGTGCGCTGCTCGTTGGTGGTTGCGCATTACGCGCAACATGTTCTGTGCATTGGGCGCATGGCCCGGAAAGGCTCCGAGCTCCTTGGCCATCTGTGCAGAAGTTTCATAACAAATTCCGGTCATGATGGCAGTAATGGCTCCGGCAATCGCACGACCTTCGTCAGAATCATAGGCGATGCCCGATGTCATCAACAGCCCACCGATATTGGCAAAACCCAGGCCGGTTGTGCGGTATTCATAAGACAGTTTGGCAATTTCTTTTGACGGGAACTGGGCCATCAGCACTGAAATTTCCAGAACCATCATCCACAATCGCGTTGCGTGTTCAAAGCTTTGGGTATCAAACGCAAGCGGATTGTCTGCGGTAGCTGCTTCCTTGTTACGGAACTGCAGCAGGTTTAGCGATGCCAGGTTACAGGCGGTGTCGTCCAGAAACATGTATTCGGAACACGGGTTGGATGCACGAATGGGACCCGCAGCAGGGCAGGTATGCCAATCGTTCATGGTTGTGTTGTAATGCAGGCCCGGATCAGCAGACTGCCATGCGGCGGAACCGATTTTTTCCCACAAATCGCGTGCTTTGACAGTTTTTATCGGTTTGCCGCTGATGCGTCCGATCAAATCCCAGTCGGCGTCTTCTTCCACAGCTCTGAGGAAACCATCCTTGAGGGAAACAGAGTTGTTCGAGTTCTGGCCGGAAACGGTCAGATAGGCCTCGGAGTCCCAATCGGTGTTGAAGATTGGAAACTCCACATCGGTAAACCCTTGCCGGGCAAGCTGAATGACGCGCTTGATGTAGTTTTCCGGAACCGCTGCTTTCTTGGCTGCGCGAATTTCGCGCTTCAAGGCAGGGTTCATTTTCGGATCAAAACAGGTGTCGCCTTCGCCTTCGCAGTTGATGCAGGCTTTCATGAGGGCATTCATGTGTTTGGAAACGGTTTTGGAACCGGTTACGATAGCCGCAACTTTCTGTTCTTCCCTCACTTTCCAGTCGATATATTCCTCAATATCAGGATGGTCGATGTCGACCACGACCATCTTTGCTGCACGACGGGTTGTTCCGCCTGACTTGATCGCCCCGGCTGCACGGTCACCAATCTTCAGGAACGACATGAGTCCTGAAGACTTGCCGCCGCCGGAAAGAGATTCGCCTTCACCGCGCAAATGAGAGAAGTTTGAGCCGGTGCCGGAGCCGTATTTGAACAGTCGCGCCTCGCGAACCCAAAGGTCCATGATGCCGCCTTCATTGACCAGATCATCCTGAATGGACTGGATGAAGCAGGCATGGGGTTGTGGATGCTCGTAGGAAGACTTGGATTTGGTCAACTTCCCGGTTTGATTGTCTACATAGTAGTGGCCTTGGGCCGGGCCATCTATGCCATAAGCCCAATGCAGGCCGGTATTGAACCACTGGGGAGAATTCGGTGCCACCATCTGGTTGCAAAGCATGTAACGCAACTCGTCAAAGAAGGCGCGGGCATCTTCCTCGGCGTCAAAATAGCCGCCTTTCCAGCCCCAATACGTCCAGGTGCCTGCCAAGCGGTCAAATACCTGCCGCGCATCCATTTCCGAGCCAAAACGTTCGTCTTTCGGTAGTTTTTTCAACGCCTCCTGGTCCGGCTCCGAACGCCAGAGCCATGAGGGAACGGAATTTTCCTCGATTTTTTTCAGGGCAGCGGGAACACCTGCCTTGCGAAAATACTTTTGGGCAATGATGTCGCTTGCCACTTGTGACCAGGAAGCGGGAACATCAATGTTCTCAAGTCTGAATACGATTGAACCGTCCGGGTTTTTGATTTCACTCGTCGCCTTGCGAAACTCCAGACCCTCGTAAGCGGATTGTCCTTTTTTTGTATACCGCCGTTCTATGCGCATCTTGTTGTTACCTTCCTCATTTGTTTGGCCTGACTTGACGCCAATAATCTATCCGCAAGCACCAGACACAGTTACCCGTTCGCTGAAGCAAATCTGCCCAGCCCGAGACTGCTCTTCTGAAGCCTTGATAAAAACGCCATATACTTACCGGCCTTTCATGGCCGCACCTAAGCGTCTATCCCCGTATCGTGTCGAATATTGGAATTGGATTTCGACTATATATTGTTGTTAGAATGACCGCAAACACTAAATATAGTATTAACAGTCGTTTTTTTATGATCGAAACAGTTCGGTTTTTGCGATCCAGTTTCAGAATTTTGGCAAGCGAAATCGCAACGGAAAAACCGTTCTGTTCACTTGCAAAACTCCTGAAAAAGAACCGGTCCCGACAAGTTAGGAAAAATCCGCCCTCAAATTCCGATCCTACGCCACTCTGTCGGCGAGTTAGCCAGTTCCGTCATTTCCCGTCAAGATGTTGGGTGGCAAATTTGCAAAAAAACTACATGTAGTGGTTGTTCTGTGGATTGTGTGGAAAAAACTGTAAAAAAAGATTCATAGGGAAATCATAAGGTTGAGAACAAATGCGACGGTTTGGTGAAGTCACGGGTATTGAATTGTTAAGCAAATTCGGAATCTGTGATTCTGTTCGGACGCTGCTTTGGAAAGTGTCGAATCATGGCGTCGTTTCAGGGTGAAATTGACCGGATCTTAGAAGGATTGCGCATGGAACCAAACACAAGAGAATCGATGCAATTGGCGCGTCGCAAAGCCATGCCTGCGGCGCTTCGGGTGCTGACAGAACAATACCCTCGTGAAGTCTGGGAATCGCATTCCAATTTTGATGGTCTGACCAGGTTTTGGCTGGAGCGACATGGTTTGTTCAGGCGTCTGTTGGCTGCAATGCAAAACGACAGCGAGGCCGTGCTCGCCAAGACACTTGATCCAGAACAATATGCACACCGTCTTGCGCGTTATGGCGCCATGTTTGTCGAGCAACTCCACGGGCACCACCGGATAGAGGATATGCATTATTTCCCACAGCTTGCCGGTTTCGATTCGAGGTTGGAACGAGGGTTCGAAATACTCGACAAAGATCATCACGCACTGGATGGGCATTTGGCGGAATTTTCAAGTGCCGCCAATAAAGTACTGCAGGCGAGGGGAGATCAGGCCCTGCTTGAGTCGGCAAAAGTTCATTCCGACTTGTTGCAGACCACGGAGCGATTTTTAAATCGTCATCTGGAAGACGAGGAGGAACTGATTGTTCCGGTTATATTGAAATATGGTGTGGACGGCCTTGTCTAAACCGCCCACATGCCGGGTCAGGTTTTTAGCGGTACTTTGGGGACAGAACCACCGCCATTGTCGCCGCCCTTGCCCTTGCGACGAGGTTTGGCCTTTGAAGTGATGCGCTTGGCCTTTGCGGGTTTGTCCTCAACCACATCAAGCTTGAGGCCATCCTCGCCGTCCTTGCCGGTTTCCAGGCTAACCTTGACGGTCCCGCCTTTTTGAAGCTTGCCGAACAGCACTTCCTCCGCCAATGGCTTTTTGATGTGCTCCTGAATAATCCGACCAAGCGGTCTTGCGCCCATCTTGTCGTCAAAGCCCTTGCGCGCAAGCCATGAAATGGCATCTTCTGTCAGTTCGAACGTGACGTTGCGCTCTTCCAGCTGTGCTTCCAGTTGCATGATGAACTTCTCCACCACCTTGTGCACAACAGGTGTAGGCAGGGTTCCGAACGGTATGATGGCATCCAACCGGTTTCGGAATTCCGGTGAGAAAAGGCGATTGATCGCATCTTCGTCATCGCCCGTGCGCTTGGTTGAACCAAAACCAATGGCCGCCTTTTGCATCTCCGAAGCTCCTGCATTGGTCGTCATGATGATGATCGTATTGCGGAAATCCACGGACTTGCCATTGCTGTCTGTCAGTTTGCCATGATCCATCACCTGCAACAGAATGTTGAACAGGTCAGGATGGGCTTTTTCGATTTCGTCGAGCAACAGAACGCTGTGTGGATGCTGGTCAACGCCATCGGTCAACAGTCCGCCCTGATCGAAGCCGACATATCCCGGAGGGGCACCAATAAGCCGCGAAACCGTATGACGCTCCATGTACTCGGACATGTCGAAGCGCAGCAGCTCCACGCCAAGCGCGCTTGCCAGTTGTCGGGCTACTTCGGTTTTACCTACACCGGTCGGGCCGGAGAAAAGATAAGAGCCGATTGGTTTGTCGGGCTCGCGCAGACCGGCACGGGCCAGTTTAATCGCCGCTGAGAGTGCCTCAATAGCCTTATCCTGACCGTAGACCACCCGCTTGAGCTGGGTATCCAGATTTGACAGCACCACCGCATCGTCGCGCGATACGGATTTGGGCGGAATTCTCGCCATAGTGGCAATGGTAGCTTCAATATCTTCCACACCAACGGTTTTCTTCCGTTTCTCTTCTGGCAGCAGCATTTGTGCAGCGCCGGTTTCATCAACCACATCAATCGCCTTGTCCGGCAATTTGCGGTCGTTGATGTAACGTGCGGAAAGTTCAACAGCGGCTTTGAGCGCGTCGTCAGAATACTTGATCGCATGAAACTCTTCAAAGTAAGGCTTCAGCCCTTTCATGATCTCGATCGTATCGGAAACTGATGGTTCCTTGACGTCGATCTTCTGGAAACGGCGTACCAATGCCCGGTCTTTTTCGAAGAACTGGCGATATTCCTTGTAGGTTGTCGAGCCGATGCAGCGTATGGCTCCCGAGGAGAGGGCGGGTTTCAAAAGGTTGGAGGCGTCCATGGCCCCGCCTGAAGTTGCACCTGCGCCAATGACCGTGTGAATTTCGTCAATGAACATGATCGCACCGGGCGTTTCTTCAATCTCCTTCACGACCTGCTTGAGGCGTTCCTCGAAGTCACCGCGATAGCGGGTTCCAGCGAGCAGGGTGCCCATGTCGAGCGCATAGATGGTGCAATCCAGCAAAACCTCCGGAACGTCCTTTTCAACAATTCGTTTGGCCAGACCTTCAGCAATCGCTGTTTTTCCCACACCCGGATCACCAACATAGAGCGGATTGTTTTTTGATCTTCGGCACAGGATCTGAATGGTACGGTCCACTTCAGCCTGACGTCCGATCAGCGGATCGATTTTTCCACCCAGGGCTTTTTCGTTGAGGTTTACACAGTAGCTTGCCAAGGCATCGCCTTGGGCCGACATATCGCCTTCTCCCATGCTTGCGTTTTCATCTTCCACTCCGCGTATTTGCCGGTTTTCCTCGGAGCCGTGGCGCTTGGCAATGCCGTGCGAGATGAAATTGACCGCATCATAGCGTGTCATGTCCTGCTCCTGGAGGAAGTAGGCTGCATGGCTTTCGCGTTCTGCAAAAATGGCAACGAGCACATTTGCTCCGGTTACCTCGTCGCGGCCAGACGATTGAACATGAATGACCGCGCGCTGGATTACACGTTGGAACCCGGCCGTGGGTTTGGCCTCATCGCTATAGCCAGTTACCAGATTGGCCAATTCCGTATCGAGGTAGTCGGTCAGGTTTTCCTTCAGCAACTTGATATTGACGTTGCACGCGTTCATCACTGCGACGGCATCTTCATCGTCGGTAAGAGCGAGCAGCAAATGCTCCAGTGTTGCATATTCCTGGCTGCGCTCATTGGCGAGGGTCAGGGCTTTGTGCAACGCTTTTTCGAGACTGTCGGTAAAGGATGGCAAATGGATATCCGATCTAGTTTTTTTCCATTACGCATTGCAATGGATGTTGATGTTTTTGGGCAAGGTCCATGACCTGGGTCACTTTTGTTTCAGCGACTTCATAGGTAAAAACCCCACATTCGCCGACGCCGTTGTTATGAACGTGCAACATGATCTGCGTCGCTTCTTCCTTGCTCTTGGAGAAGAATCTCTCAAGCACGTGAATGACAAACTCCATTGGCGTGAAATCGTCATTCAGCAACAAAACCCTGTAGAGACTGGGCTTCTTGGTGCGCGTACGGGTTTTGGTTGCAAGACCCGTTCCAGAGTCGCGATCCGGTTCGTCAGCATCCCGCTCGCTTTGCATTGCTGGTCGCTGAACAAGATTTTTGACCATGGTTAAACCCTTCGCAAATTCCCGGGTCTTGCCCCGGCCTTAAGCACATTGTCTGTTCCAATATAGTACCAGTTTGACGACGCGCAATAGTTGGAGGCGTTCATTGTTATCAAACTCCGAAATGGCATCTGCTGGCAATTTTTCGAAAATTTTAACCAAGTGATTCGTTGTTTGTTGAACTTAAACGGTTTGGTAACCAGAGCTGGCTATTTTCCCGTTACGCGATGGCTCAACGGGCTGTCCGGAGTAATTAGTAGATACCCCAGCTTTAATGGGGAAAGACGGGGAAAAGGTTTTGCGTACCCTATCTATCTTGGCACCTCGCCACGTCCTGGCGACGTTGTTTCTTTTTGTCGCTTGTTCCATGTTCATGGCTTTGCCTGTGCAGGCCGCAAGCAAATATGCCGGCATCGTCATTGATGCCAAGACCGGTAAAACACTTTATTCATACAAGGCTGACGCAACACGTTATCCGGCATCACTGACAAAGATGATGACGATGTACATGATGTTTGAGGCGCTTGATTCCGGCAAGCTGAACAAAAAGACACGTATTGTGATGTCGAAATATGCGGCATCCAAACCACCGTCCAAACTGGGTATCAAACCAGGCCGTTCAATTGCCGCTGAGCACGCAATTCTTGCTCTTGCGACGAAATCAGCAAATGACGTTGCCGCTGCTGTTGCCGAGCATCTGGGCGGGTCAGAGGCAAATTTTGCCAAGATGATGACCAAGAAAGCCAAAGCGCTTGGCATGTCGCGGACAACTTTCAAGAACGCTTCCGGTCTTACGGCGAGGGGGCAAACTACAACCGCGCGCGACATGGCGCGTTTGGGGATCGCGCTTCGTGAGCACTATCCCCAGTATTACAAGTATTTCAGCCGACGCAATTTCAAGTATGGCAAGGCCAACTACCGCAACCACAACCGGTTGTTGGGAACCGTGCGTGGGGTTGATGGAATCAAGACCGGTTATACGCGTGCCTCCGGATTTAACCTGGTTTCATCTGTTCAGTCAGGAAACCGGTCGATTGTTGCAGTTGTTATCGGTGGTCGCAGTGGCAAGAGCCGTAATGCCCAGATGCGCAAACTGATCGCAAATTATTTGCCCAAGGCAACCAAGCGCAAGAAAACACAGCTGATTGCACGCGCCAAAACCGGCAACATATTTGTTGCATCAGCCGGGTTCGCTCAATTGCCAAAGCGTGGACCGCTACCGAATTTCCGCGCTCGGCCAACCGTTGTTGCTGCGACACAACCGGCAAAACAGATCGACGTGAGCAAACCGGTTGTATTGGCGTCTGCTGTGCCGACGGCCCGTCCGGCACAATACAAGCCGAAGTTCAATGCACAGGAGACAGTGGATATCGAGACGCGGCTTGCTTACGTACCGGTTGAAACTCCGCGTTCAAAGCAATTGCTTGAAATGCTCGATCGCCAGATCACAGGCGGCGTATCGCAATCACAACAATTGTCGGTAATTGCAAGCAGTTCCAAGGCCGCAGCACAACCGGTTTCAAAGCCGCGTGGCTGGGTGGTGCAAATCGCTGCTGCAGAAAGCGAAGCGGGTGCGATAACCCTGTTGAAGCGCGCCCAGGTCAAGGTTCCCGGAGTATTGCAAACCCGTTCTCAATACACTGAAACAGTCGAAAAGAACGGTACAACCCTTTATCGTGCCAGGTTTGCCGGTTTTGCCGGAAAGTCCGAGGCCCGTAGTGCGTGCAACCAGTTGAAAAAGCGCAAGATTAGCTGTCTTGCCCTGAATGCAGGCTAGGTGACGAAGATGGCGAACCGGATTTCAACCCTCTTTCAAAAGCGTATCCTTGGCTTGGTCGATACAGGAGACCAGAAACCGGTTGTTGACACTGGTCGCGGCAAGCAATTTCATCAATCGCCGGTGAGCCGAAGCGATATGCTTGCGGCGCGCACGCGCCTTAAGACCAAGGATTTGGTAAGCCTCTTGCTCGGTCATGGGGCCAGATCGCTCCGCATCGTCGAGCCGCGCGTCAATGTACGCCTGCGTGTCCTCGCGCCAAGCGGGAATGCGGCAGTCAAGATACGCTTCAAGTAGGTTTGTGCTTTCCTGGTCTTCCTGGAACGCCAGATGAAGTTCCAACAGTTCTTCCGGTGCAATTTTCGAAAGCGCAGCACCCTCCCATTTGCCAGTAAGCACAAATCCATCAATGGTTGTGGACCACGGGTCCATCACAAGTTCGATCGATACAGAGCGCACCACCGGCTTAATTCTCGCTCCGGCCCTTGATCGCATGATTGCGGGCCAATTGAATGCCAAAAGCAAAATGCCCAGTCCCAATGGAATGGTTCCATAAGCGATCCTGCCCACGTAAATGCCGACAATACCAAACGCGATGAGTAAAATCGGAAACACAAGACGCAATGTGTTGGCGATGACTGATGGTGCGGAATTCACAAAAACAAAAACCGAGATGGCAATAGCCATGCAGATTGCGATTACAAATATGATGTTTGCCATAGTCGAAATTCAGGTTGGTTGTGAAAGGGTCAAAGGCCTTGTTTCCAGGCTACAGAGCCGCGACCAGTTTTTCCCAACTGGCTTTGATCTTGGCCACGTCGCCGTGAACGCCTGATGGGTTAAGCCGGTCTCCGCTGTGACGCGGAATGATGTGGACATGGTAGTGAAATACAATTTGTCCGCCAGCACTTTCATTGAACTGCTGGATTGTCAAACCATCGGCATCGAATGCCTTCATGGCAGCCCTGCCAATCTTTTGGACCGTTCTATGTACTGCCATAATGCTATCTGTGTCACCATCCAGTAGGTTTCGATAAGCCATTTTTGGAATAACCAGGCAATGACCGGGACGACGGGGCATGATGTCCATGAAGACAAAAGTATCATCGTCTTCATAAACCTTGAATGAGGGCAGTTCTCCGGAAAGGATTTTTGCAAAGATGTTGTCATTGTCGTAATCGGGTAAGGTCATGGTTCAGGAATCCTTTTTGAAAGGCGTATGTTTGCTCAACAGTTGATTGTGTTTATCAACTTCGCGCCGTTCATGCATCAGGTATTCGCGCACCGCGTCGGCAAAACCGGGGTGGGTGATCCAGTGTACTGACCGTGTGGTTACGGGAACATAACCGCGAGCCAGTTTGTGTGGTCCCTGGGCACCTGCCTCCACTCTCGCCAATCCGTTCTTGATGGCATAATCAATGGCCTGATAGTAGCAGACTTCAAAATGAAGACAGGGGTGATCTTCAAGACACCCCCAGTGGCGGCCGAAAATACAATCATCGCCCAGAAAGTTAATTGCCCCGGCGATATATTCACCATTTCGTTTTGCCATCATCAACAATACGCGATCAGGCATGGCTTTGCCGACCAGGGAGAAAAATTCGCGCGTCAGGTATGGCTGCCCCCACTTGCGGTCGCCAGTGTCCTGGTAAAATGCGAAGAACCGGTCCCAGGTACGCTCGGAAATATCGGTCCCCGTCAACCAGTCGATCGTAATCCCCGAACTTTCCAGTGCTGTTTTGCGTTCTTTTCTGATGTTCTTGCGCTTGCGCGATGAAAGGGCGGACAGAAAATCGTCAAAATCCTTGTAGTTGTGATTAAGCCAATGAAACTGCTGGTCTGTGCGTATCATGTAGTCTTGGCGACCGGCTTTCTCTGCCTCATCTTCCGGCAGAAATGTAACATGGGCAGAAGACACTTCCAAGCGGGTGCACAATTGCTTCAACCCTTCCATCAATGCTGTTTGCACTGCTTTTTGTCCCTCCCCGGCAGGTGCCAGGAACCTGGGGCCGGTTGCAGGGGTGAACGGGACGGAGGATTGCAGCTTTGGATAGTAATTTCCGCCAGCGCGTTCAAAGGCATCGGCCCAACCGTGGTCGAAGACATATTCGCCCTGGCTGTGATTTTTAAGGTAGCAGGGCAGGGCACCGAGCAATTCACCGCTACCGGTTTCCAACAACAGGTGCTGAGCCAGCCATCCGGTCGCGGAAGATGCAGAACGAGATGCTTCAAGTGCGTAAAGAAATTCATGTGTTATAAACGGATTGACCGGACTGCCGTCTTGCAAACGGTTCCAGGCAACAGCGTCTACCTCCGCCAGGCTTGAAATCACCCTGATTTGGAATTCATCAGACAAGTTGGCGCCCCTTGCGGAACGAAATTTCTGTCGACAAGATCCTGTTCATGGCAAAAAGCCCTCGAATGTGATCTGGTCGGCGAATTGTAAGCATTTCGCTGCTTCAGTTGTGTTGCGAATGGTCCAGCAGATCACCGGTCGGCCAGATTGCGCGAATTCTTTCACGAACTGGCAATCCAGATGGTCTTGTCCGTAAGAAAGGAAATCCACCTGTGTTTGCCGGTCAATTTCCGCATGGCTTTCATATGTGCCTTCGTTACCCTCGGCAGTCAGGCCCAATGACAGGTGAGGTGTAAGTCGCCTCGCATCTCTGATCAAGTGGTGGCTAAACGACATGATCGCGACGTTACCGCCATAGCCCTGTAATGCAACGCCAACGGCCTCGATGAAACCTTCATCTGCCCCGTATTGCCCCTTGAGTTCGAGCACTACCGGCACTTTGCCTGCAACAGTTACCAGAAGTTCTTTGAGGGTAGGGATAGGGTCCGCCGACGCGCCGACCCTAAGAGCTTTCAGTTCAGCCGAGCCAGCGTCACGAACGTTACGTGAAACGCCGCAGAGGCGTTCCAGTGTATAATCGTGAAATACCATTGGTACGCCATCGGCGGAAAACTGCAGATCCATTTCGATTGCATATCCGTGTTCCACCGCACGTTTGGCGGCGCTGAGTGTGTTCTCAAAAACTCCCTGCGAACAATCGTGCAATCCGCGATGTGCAATTGGAACCTGTTTCAACCAATTAACCTTGTGAGGGGATGATTCTGGAAATTCTGGCGACATGCTTTGCGAATTCGGGTTGGATGGCTATGGTAGGTGCTGGGTCCAACATAGGTGTTCACGAAAAGGGGGCAAGCCGTGAAATCACTTCTTATCGGATTTGTGTTGATGACAGCGGCAACATCGGTTGCTGCAGCCAGCGGTTTCAACCGCCTGGCCTCTCATCGTGCCGTGTACAATGTGTCATTGATAAGTGCCGAAGACCGGTCGGGCATTGCGGGTATGGACGGTAGAATGGTTTACGAGTTGCGCGGCAATGCATGTGAAGGCATGTCGATGCAATATCGTTTCGTGACCCGTATAGGGGTCAATGGAGAGGTGATTGTCACAGACCATCAGATGGCCACGCATGAAAGCCCGGACGGGCGCGAGTTTTCGTTTTCCAGCAAGAGCTTTGTAAACGAGCAACGCGACCAGGATGTTTCAGGTTTGGCGTTGCAACTGGATAACGGTGTGGGAGTGACACTTAATGGCAAAAAACCCAAGAAGCTGAACCTGCCAGATGCCCTGTTTTCGACCAGCCACCTTGTGGCTATTTTAGGTGAAGCGGAAAAGGGCAGGAACTTTGTCTCACATACCATTTTCGACGGTGGCGGTGAGGCTGATCACGTCGTGGACAGCACTGCGGTTATTGGCAAGACACGCGTGGTTGAAGACTTGTTCGATGGTGAAACGGGCAAACAACTTGAGCGTTTGCGCGACGCACCGGCTTGGCCGGTCACCTTGAGCTATTTCGACACCCGCAAAAACACAACTGCCGAAGCTGTTCCCACATATGAAGCGACTTTTCTTCTGTATGCCAATGGCGTTTCACGAAACCTGACTATGCGCTATCCCGATTATGCATTGAAAGCGACATTGGCTGAACTCGAATTCCTCGAAAGTGGTGAATGCAACCAGTAGGGGTCATCCCTGGAACCCGCCATTGTCCAGATAGGCTTGTTCTTCTGGGGTCGTTGTTCTCCCCAGCACCTTGTTTCGATGGGGAAACCGCCCAAAGCGTTTGATAATGTCGTAATGCCAGCGGGCAGCGTCGATGTAACCGGGGTCGCCGTGCTTGATCATTTGCTCCACCGCCAATTCCTGGATAGCGATGTCTTCGGAGTGTTCAAGGGGCAAGTAGAAAAATGGAGCGATCTTGCGGTTTGATGCCTTCAAATCAAACCCTTGCTCGATGGCGCCAAGTGTTGCTGCAAGTGCTTGTTCGTCTTGTGCGAAAGCCCTGGCGTCATCTCGAAACATGTTGCGGGAAAACTGATCCAATACAATGACATAGGCGAGCGCCTCATCAGCGGTTTCAAGCCAATGCTCCATTTCGCCCCGACTGATGCGGCCATGAACCTGCAGGAAACGAGCGCGAATCTCATCGTCAGTTTCGTCACTTTTCTTCCACCAGCAGTCAGGGCCGATTGAGTTCCAGTATTCAAGGATTTGCGTCGCTTCAACCATCAAAATTGATCCCGAAATGTATCGCCTTGCTTCCGAATTTTTGGCGGGCCTTGTCGATTGCCCGTTCAGCCTCGGCGCGTTTTACAGCTGCGGGGTCAACCAAATCGTGTGGGTCTGCATGGTCGTCCGGTCCGAGCGTCGAAACCCCAATGCCCAGCAAACGGTAGCGCGTACCGTCGAGTTCGGGAAGCAACAAATCCGAACCGGTTCGGAAAATCCGGTCTTCAAGCTGGGTGGGATCAGGAATTTGCCTTGAACGGGTCCGGGTTCTGAAATCTGCGGATTTGAGCTTGACGGTGATGGTCAAACCCGCGATTTGCTTGGCTTTTAGTCGTTCCGACACGCGTTGGGACAGTTTTCGTAGGACCGGCAGCATTTCCTCGGCGTTAGACTTGTCGTCAAAGAAGGTGGTTTCGTTGCTGACAGACTTCATTGCCCCGCCGGGTGTGACGGTTCTGCTGTCTTTGCCGTTCGCGAGCCGTGACAGGTGCAAACCCATATTCCCGTAACGCCGGACCAATTCGGTTTCTTCCATGTCCTGGACGGTTGCAAGCGAGGTAATGCCATCTTTGGCGAGGCGTTTTTGGGTCACCTTGCCAATTCCCCATACGATGGAAACCGGTTGTTCACGCAAGAATGACAGTGCTTCCTTTTTTCCGATGACCGAAAACCCACGGGGTTTGTCCAGGTCTGAGGCCACTTTTGCAAGAAACTTGCAGTAAGACAGGCCAACCGAGACGCCGAGTTGAAGTTCCTTTTCGATTTGTTTGGCAAAGCGCACCAGCATTTCGGCAGGACTTGCCCCATGCAACCTGCGGGTTCCGCTCATGTCAAGAAACGCCTCGTCGATGGACAAGGGCTCGACCAACGGGGTCAATGAGCGCATTTTTTCGCGAATTTGCTGCCCCACCTCGACATATTTTTTCATGTCGGGTTTTATGACGACAGCATCGGGACATGCCTTGAGTGCTTTGAACATTGGCTGGGCGGAATGCACTCCGCGGGTTCGGGCGATGTAGCAGGCTGTCGAGACAACGCCTCGCTTACCCCCGCCAATGATCACGGGCTTGTTGGCCAGTTCCGGGTTGTCGCGTTTTTCCACGGATGCGTAAAACGCATCACAGTCAATATGGGCGATTTCAAGTTGATCGAATTCGGGATGTTCAAAGGTGCGCGGACTGCCGCAATGGCTGCATCTGCCGCCCCCGAAGGGACCACGTGCAAGGCAGTCCCGGCAGATCGCCTGATTTTCACGGGCCGACATTACCAGGTTTCGCTTTCGCCCGGCGGGACAAGTGCAAAACGGGCGTTCCGGACCTTTTCAGGAGCCAAGTCGCACGATGCCGCAAAAGCCAGAAGCGCCGGTTCGTCATGCAGGAAAAAGTCCAGAAGGCCGGCTTGGAACTCAGCCGATGACGAGGCTTGGCGCAAATCGTCGGGAGCCATGCCGGTGGCCCCGAAAAACTGGGCCATCAATGCCGTATCGCCTGCCAGAAATTGCAAGGCAAGAAGTGCGATTGATTCTGCATGATCGCGGTTCACAGGCTGTTTGTTCCGGTTTTGTGCTTCGGTTGCCGGAAGACGATCTCAATATGTTTGTGTTTCGTCAACCTTATTTGCCTAGATTGGAGTATGAATTGAGAGGTTTTTGTGGCGAGCTCTAAAGACGACGGGGTGGACATGTCCAAATCGATACTGATTGTGGAAGACAATGAGCTCAACATGAAGCTCTTCAATGACCTGCTCGAGGCCAAGGGATATTCAATCATCCAGACGCGCAACGGCATGGAAGCACTGAGCCTTGCAACAGAACACATGCCTGATCTGATCCTGATGGATATTCAGCTGCCGGAAGTGTCAGGGCTTGAGGTGACCAAATGGATCAAGGAAGATGACCGGATTTCCCATATTCCGGTAATCGCGGTAACTGCTTTCGCAATGAAAGGGGATGAGGAGCGCATTCGCTCAGGTGGATGCGAGGCCTATATCTCAAAACCCATTTCGGTAGGTTCGTTCCTGGAAACCATTCAGTATTACATCGGTGATGCGTAGGGCCAGGAGTTTCAAGTGACAGCACGAATTCTGGTTGTTGATGACGTTTCAACGAACGTGAAGCTGTTGGAAGCACGTTTGATGGCTGAGTATTTTCAGGTGCTTACCGCAAACAACGGACCGGACGCATTGGGCATTTGCGAGAAGGGGCATTGCGACATCGTACTGCTGGACGTGATGATGCCCGGTATGGATGGGTATGAGGTGTGCCGTCGACTGAAAGCAAATCCCGAAACAATGCATTTGCCGGTTGTCATGGTGACCGCGCTGGACGGTTCAAAGGACAAATTGCGCGGCCTTGAGGCGGGCGCGGATGATTTTCTGACCAAACCTGTCAACGACCTGGCATTGGTGACGCGTGTAAAAAGCCTCGCGCGTCTGAAATTGCTAACCGACGATTTGCGTCTTCGCGCAGCCAATGGTGACGCACTTGCAATCGAGAGCATTCATGCCCCCACAGGTTCGGGACACGATGGGCGTACAGGCCGCATTGCCGTCATCGACGACAACGCCGGTTCCTATAGTCAGATTGTCTCGGTACTTGCCAATGAAAATCATGTCGATGTCATTACCAACCCCCACGAAACCCTTATCAGTTTGGCGGACGGGGAATATGATTTGGCAATTTTGTCTACCATGCTCGAGGGACATGACAGCTTGCGCCTTTGTTCGCATATCCGTTCAGTGGAAAAAACCAGGTCACTTCCATTGCTCATTGTAGCAGGTCACGATCAGAACGAACTGGTAAGCAGGGCCCTCGAAATGGGGGTGAACGATTATGTCCACCAACCAATTTCGGAGTATGAACTCAAGGCGAGGGTTCGTACACAATTGACGCGCAAACATTATAATGATGCGCTGCGGGAGTCCGTGAAGCATACGATGGAAATGGCGGTCAAAGATCCGCTTACCTCGCTTTATAACCGCCGCTATTTTGAAACGCACTATTCCAGGCTGTTGAAAAAGTCGGCTGAAAGCGGAGAGCCGCTTTCGTTGATTGTGTGCGATATTGACCGGTTTAAGGAGGTCAATGATACCTACGGGCACGATATTGGCGACCAGGTGATTCGCGATGTGGCAAAACGAATTACCCGAAACATCCGGCAGATCGATCTGGCTTGTCGGTATGGCGGAGAGGAGTTCGTGTTGCTTATGCCCGAGACAGAAGCCGGGTTTGCGGAACTTGTTTGTGAACGCATACGTCGTGAAATCGAAACGCATCCGGTGATTGCAAAGGGTGGGGTTGCTCAGATATCAGTGACCGTCAGCATGGGCGTGGCGTCAGGCGAAGCGTCTGATACCACTGAGACATTGTTCAAACGGGCCGATGCGGCGTTGTATGATGCAAAAAACAGCGGTCGCAACAAAATTGTTCTTGCCGCATAAGTTGCCATGGCGCAGTGCGCTTGATTGCAATTGTAATCAAACTTTCACATTAAATATTAATGCTAACCAACGAATCGGGTGTTTTCCGAAATGGTTTCGAAAAAGTTGATTTTTTCGAAATAATGATGCAGATTTACAAAACAAGTTAAGCGGCTTTTTGAGGTTTTTACTTACCCTACGGAATGCTCAGGTCCGCCGCATCTCCTGGGTCCGTGGGGTCGTCGGTCAGCAACCGGGTAACAAATGGCCTCCTCGTACCATTTCCGGACGCTGACCGACCCCTTATCCCAACTACCTTGTATCGTTTCGTGGTTTTCGGTGAGTACAGGCCGAAGTTTGTTGCTGCGTCAGGGGTTTGTACATTCTATTGTTGATGGACCCATCCGGACAACAATTGCCAGAGCAGGCTTTCAGCAACAAAAAAGCCGCCCTTGGGCGGCTTGGTTATTAATTCAAGCGACTTTACTTGATTTTGGTTTCCTTGAAGTCAACGTGCTTCTTGGCAACCGGATCGTATTTGCGCTTTACCATTTTCTCGGTCATGGTGCGGCTGTTTTTCTTGGTCACATAATAAAAGCCGGTATCGGCAGTGCTTTCAAGCTTGATTTTGACAGTTGTGGCCTTTGCCATGGTAGAAATCCTGTATTGAACGTTGTCACAACGCGATCTTGGCGTTACAGGCTCTGTTGACCAATGCACTTTGATTACAAAGCAAGAAACCGTCTGAATTCAAAGCCGTTTCAGTGCATCCAGGGCAATTACTGCCACGCGACTTCTGACAAGGCCAAAATTCAGGATCAGGCATCAAGAGCATTCGCTGATGCGACAGCATCGGCAACGTTTTTAACCTGATCTCCGACGATTTTACTTGTGCAGGTTCCAAACTGAATTGGTCAACAGAACCCAAGTTGGCGGCAAACTACCCATAATCGTCCGATTGTCAAGCAATATGCGGGTTTCATACGCAATTTGCCTCCTCGAACTTGCTGTAGTGAATAGTTCCATGATGGTCGCATCATCACCAGAATGCATATACATGCCAAGTCGAAACAATCGCTGTTCCGTTTATTGTGAAATGCAATACAGACTAGATCAGACTGCGGGTGAAACTGCCATGCCGGTTGCGATACATCGGGGCAGGGTAATCATAGGCCAATCCGGGATCAGCTTTCAGTCTTTCCATCAGTTCGACCAGCAATACCCTGGTAATCTCGCGCGTTGGACCACCAATTGCATCTTCCGGGGTTATCCACTGCAGTTCTTCAAGTTCACCGTCCGGCTCGAAACCGCCATCGGGAATGTGTCCAACAGATGATTTTTCGCCAACAAAGAACCAGGTGTCAAAACGCCGTGCCATAACGGGGGGCGTGATCGCACGCGCAAACAGGCGCAAACCTGACAGGGTTGGCGTTATTCCCCGAGCGGCGAAATCCGCCCAGTTGTCATGCTGGCTTGCGAAGGTTTGTTTGTTTCCGATCAGAAGGCCGCTTTCTTCGGCAACTTCACGAATGGCTGCCATCGCAAGGCCTCTTGCACGCCGCCTGGTCCCGGCGGAGGCGAGGGCATTTGTAACGCGATGTTCCACGACGGGGTCGAGTTCGCCTGCCGCCTTGACTGAACCGTCACTTCGATCGACAGAACCGCCGGGGAAAACAAGCGCGCCCGGCATGAACTTCAAGTTTTTGTTGCGCCTGCCCATCAACACCTTTGGACTTTTGCTGTCACGGTCGAGCAAGATCATGGTGGCAGCAAATTTTGGTTTTACGTAAGGTTTGAAATTTTGATCGGCTGCGTTGAACGTACGCTTTTTCGGCGTGGCGATAAGTTCTTCAATGCGGTTGATTTCCGATTTCAGGTCGGGTTCGTCTTTGTCAGTCATGATGCCCGCCAAACCCGTGCATCCGCATCGCCCACTGAACCCCGACAACCATGCCCTTTAGCGGTCGCATCAGGGAAAAGGACAGTGCCAGTGCCAGCAAACACACCACCAATACCGCGTACCACATTCCCATGATTGACAAGAAAAAAATTGAAGAACCAATCAACAAATGACCGACGATCAGTATGTTCAGATAAGCGGGAAAATCATCGGCGCGATGATGATGGAGGGCTTCGCCGCAATGGTTGCAATGGTCTGCGACTTTCAAAAACCCCTTGAATGCAGACCCTTTGCCGCAAGAGGGGCATTTGGTTGCAAAGCCGCGCATTACAGCATTTAGTACAGAACGTTCGTTGTTACCGGCTTCGTTGCGGTATTGTTCAGTTGCCATGTCTATTGCCTTCTTCCGCGTCCATAGTTTCGTCTTCTACCGGGGCCTCGCCGGTTGGATCGGCGCGTCCTTGGAACAGTGGCAGATTTCGTTCCGCTGCTCAACATTTCAAACCTCAGCGCTCCGGCTACAGGGGCAACCTCGACAAGTCTTACCTCCACGGCCAGGCCCATCTGGAATTGCTCTCCGGTGGCTTCGCCTGTCACGCTATGGGTGGTTTCGTCATAAACAAAATAGTCTTCGCCGAGCATCGAGATAGGAACAAACCCGTCTGCACCGGTTTCGTCAAGTGTGATAAACAATCCCGCTTTTGTTACGCCGCCGATTTTCCCGGAAAAAGTTGCACCGACCTTCTCTGACAGAAAACCTGCAATCAGCCGGTCAATGGTTTCGCGTTCGGCCTGCATGGCGCGTCTTTCGGTCAGGGAGATTTCACTTGCTATTTCTTCAAGCTGGTTTTCTTCATCTGACGTGATCGCTCCTTCACCCAGCCCAAGCGCGCCAACAAGTGCACGGTGGATGATCAGGTCTGCATAGCGCCGGATAGGTGAGGTGAAATGTGCGTAACGCGACAACTGCAACCCGAAATGGCCAATGTTGTCAGGGGAATACTCCGCTTGTGATTGAGACCGCAGCACAACATTGCTTACAAGTTCCTCATTTTCTGTATCTTTCACACGCGAAAGGATTTGGTTGAAATGCATGGCACGCAGGTTTCCAGGGCGGGCAAGCGACATGTCCAGCGTCGTCAGAAATTCCCGAAGCTTTTCCATTTTGTCCAGCGACGGCGCGTCGTGAACGCGGTAAATGAGGCTTTGTTTCTTTCGTTCAAGGGTTTCGGCCGCGCAAACATTGGCCTGGATCATGCATTCTTCGACCAGCTTGTGGGCATCAAGGCGTTCGGGAACCAGGACCTGCTTCACTGTCCCGTCCTCATTC
Source organism: Rhizobiaceae bacterium (assembly GCA_965230715.1). Lineage (GTDB taxonomy): Bacteria > Pseudomonadota > Alphaproteobacteria > Rhizobiales > Rhizobiaceae > JAALLB01. The sequence continues at coordinate 1,625,461 of CBDDLK010000001.1, forward strand.
AGAAGGATTTTGCGTTCGGGAAGGTCAAGCTCCAGCGGTTGGCGATGGTTCCGGCCCTTCATCATGCAGCGATATGCGGCCCATAGCGGTTCGAGTACCGATTTAAGGATTGGTTCTGTTTTTTCATCGGGTTGGCCGTCTATGGCAGCCTGTGCCCTGGGGTAGGCAAGGTTCGCATGGTTGCGCATGATGATGCGATGAAATGAATGAGAGGTTTTTCTTCCCTCACTGTCAAAGCACATTCTCACAGCAAGGGCAGGGCGGTCTTCACCTTCGCGCAACGAACAAAGGTTGTTGGATATAGGTTCGGGAAGCATGGGAACGACGCGATCGGGAAAATAGACCGAATTGCCGCGCAGGCGCGCTTCGCGGTCCATCGCCGAGCGGGAGGGGACATAGGCGGATACATCGGCAATGGCGACGTTCACAATATGCCCGCCGGGGACCTGCGGATCGGAACAGGCATGGATGGCATCGTCATGGTCCTTTGCGTCAGCCGGATCAATGGTGATAAGCGGAATGTCGCGCCAGTCCTCGCGTTCGCCCTGGGCGACAGGTTTGGCAACATTTGCCTCATGCAGCGCGTTTTCGGGAAATTTGTGAGGTATTTCAAGGCTATGCAGAGCGATCAATGAAACCGCTTTCTCGGTGTTGTAGGAGCCGATCACGGATGTGACTCGTGCTTTTTTCAACCCGTATTTGCTGCCACGGATGGTTTCAACGGTAACGAGGTCCCCATCCTTGGCCTCACCAATCATGTCTTCCGGGATGTCCAGTTCTGAGGCTTTCCGATGTGCCGGTTCCAGGCGAATGCCGTTTGCCCTGACGCGAACCACTCCGAGGGTTTCACTATCGCCTTTGGGTATGATCTTGATCGGTTTCGCAGAATAACGATGCGAGGTACCAAGACGGGTCAGCCGGGCAAGAACACGCTCGCCAACGCCTGCAGCACGGCCTTTCACATCACCGCGCCCGATTTCAATTATCGGCGGTTTGCCGAGCTCAGCTTCATTCCATTTGACCGGTACCGCAATCAGTTCGCCGTCGCGCCCGCGTGTTACGATATCGACGACGCTGACCGAGGGCAGGCTGCCCGGTTCGGCAAGGCGCTTGCCTCTACGCTCAATCAGCCCCTCATCCACAAGGTCCCTTAGCAGCGCCTTGAGCCCAATCTTGTCGTTCCCCTTTATGCCAAAAGCCCTTGAAATATCGCGTTTGGAACTCTTGTTCGGGTGTTCAGCAATGTATTTCAGGATTTGCTCACGGTCAGGCGCGCGACGTGCCGCTCGTTTCTGGGCACGAGCTTTTCGTTTTTTGGTAGGAATCTGTTTGGCCAAATGAAGCTACTTTTTCTTTTTTCCCTTGGCGGCCTTTTCCGCAATCAGGACCACTGCTTCTTCCAGCGTAACAGATTCGGGGTCCTTGTCTTTCGGAAGGGTGGCGTTGACCTTTCCATGCTTCACATAAGGTCCGTAACGTCCGTTGTGAACGGTGATTTTGCCACCACCGTCGGGGTGATCGCCAAGTTCCTTGAGTGCCCCTGCGCCGGCGCGTCTGCCACCGCCTTTGGAGGCCTTTTCTGCAAGCAGCGTAACCGCGTGGTTCAAACCGACTGTGAAGACATCGTCAGGTGTTTCCAGATTTGCGTAGACGCCATCGTGCAGAACGAACGGGCCGTAACGCCCAAGCCCTGCGGTGATCATCTTGCCGCTTTCCGGATGCGGGCCAACCTCGCGAGGCAGTGAGATCAGTTTCAGTGCCTTTTCGTAGTCTACGGTCTGCGGATCCCACCCTTTTGGAATTCCCACACGTTTGATGTCTTTTGCCTTGCCTTCGCCCAATTGCAGATAGGGACCAAAACGGCCGGATCGCAGCGTGATCTCCAGAGAGCTGTCGGGGTCAATGCCGATGACCTTCGGTCCGTCATTTGCCGCTTCCTGCTGCGCTTGTGCATCGGTTTGTCCAAGTTGTCTGGTGTAACCACAGTCGGGGTAATTGGAGCATCCGACAAAGGCACCGAACTTGCCAACCTTCAGGCTCAACCTCCCGTCGCCACAATTCGGACAAGCCCTGGGTTCCCCGCCATCCTCGCGCGCAGGAAACGCAAGGGTCGCCAATTCCTCGTTCAGTTTGTCCAGAACCTGCGAAACGCGCAGGTCCTTGGTTTCGTCAACGCTTGCGTTGAATTGTTTCCAGAAATCCCGCAGCACTTCCTTCCATTCCAGTTCACCTGCGGAAATCTGGTCGAGCTGTTCTTCCAGGTTTGCTGTAAAATCATATTCCACATACCGGTTGAAGAAGCTTTCGAGAAACGAGGTGACAACCCGTCCTTTCGATGCAGGGGTAAACCGCCTCTTTTCAAGCGTAACATAGTCGCGATCCTGAAGCGTGGACAGAACCGATGCATAAGTCGAGGGGCGGCCAATGCCCAGCTCTTCCATTTTGCGGATCAATGAGGCTTCTGAATAACGCGCTGGCGGTTCGGTAAAATGTTGTTTTGTCTCGATCTTTTCCCGGACAATCGCTTCGCCATCAGACAGGGCAGGCAGGCGCTTGTCGTCGTCTTCGTCGTCTTTCTGTGCTTGTGTCTTGGCCTGATCGTAGGCAGCAAGGAATCCGTCAAACTTCACGACCGAGCCGCTTGCACGCAGGGTTGCCGATTTGCCGCCGCCGGTCGCCGCGATATCAACGGTTGTTCGCTCCATCTCGGCAGAAGCCATCTGGCTGGCAATGGTTCGTTTCCAGATCAGGTCGTAGAGTTTTTTACCATCCTGGTCGAGGTGTTTCGCCATGTCCTGGGGATGGCGTGAAATCTCGGTCGGGCGGATCGCTTCGTGTGCTTCTTGCGCGTTTTTTGCCTTGGTAGAATAATGCCGTGGTTTCTCCGGCAGGTGTCTTTCGGAGAACGACTTGGAAATCTGCTCGCGGATTGAAGGGATGGCCTCGGGCGCAATTTGCACACCATCGGTACGCATATAGGTGATCAGACCCACGGTCTCACCGCCAATATCGATGCCTTCATACAGCTTTTGGGCAACTTGCATGGTTTGCCGCGCGGAAAACCCCAGTCTGCGGCTGGCATCCATTTGCAGGGTAGACGTGGTAAAGGGAGCATAGGGGTTACGTTTGACCGGTTTGGCTTCGACACTTGAAACAGCAAGATTTGCAGCTTCCAGAGTGTCCTTGATATCGCTTGCCATGGCCTCGTTGCCGATGTCGAGGCGTTGGAGCTTCTGGCCGTCAAACTCGGAAATTCTTGCTTCGAACATTTCTCCGGCAGTGTTTTTCAGGTTTGCCAGAACTGACCAGTATTCAACGGGTACGAACTGTTCGATCTGGGTTTCGCGTTCACATACCAACCGCAGGGCGACCGATTGTACCCGGCCTGCAGAGCGCGCACCCGGCAGTTTGCGCCACAATACCGGCGAAAGTGTAAACCCGACGAGGTAGTCAAGCGCCCGTCTTGCAAGATAGGCTTCAACCAGAGGTTGGTCGATTTGTCTGGGATGATCCATCGCTTCCAGGACAGAAGTCTTGGTGATGGCGTTGAACACAACCCGTTCGATTTCTTTTTCTTTTAGCAGTTTCTTGTCGTTGAGGACCTGCAGAACGTGCCAGGAAATTGCTTCGCCTTCACGGTCCGGGTCAGTTGCCAGGATCAGTTTGTCGGCTGACTTTACCGCTTTGGCGATGTCACTCAACCGGGTTTTTGATTTGCTGTCTACCGCCCAAGACATTGAAAAATCTTCGTCAGGCAATACCGACCCATCCTTGGCAGGCAAGTCCCGCACGTGGCCGTATGAGGCAAGCACGGTAAAGTCCTTGCCGAGATATTTGTTGATTGTCTTTGCTTTTGCAGGAGACTCTACAATGACGACGCTGTGTGGCATTCAGCCGAAAACTCCAAATTTCAAGTGGCCCTCATTTCTACTGGAGCTTCCTTCCCGTCAAGAGGAAAAATGCAAGTTCGAGGTCCATATACAAAATTATGCAACCAAGGCTTGCAATAAAACTGGATGCAATTAAGATGACATAAGGTCATCTTGGTTAGGGTGCGGTGTGGGCCCCATGAAAAAAGAACTCAGGAATAATTCAAACAAAGATCTCTCTTATTCAAAATCAGACGAGGCGGATGCGCTTGATTTCAAGTGGAACGCAGCGATGCAGCGTGCGGAACTTGAATACTTAAACGACATGTTACCGCAACTCAAGGCCATGGCAGACCGGATGGGAGAGCGAACACTGGGCTACATTATCGGACTTGCCGCCACAGAAGCGCAAACACGCCTTGAAGTTCACAAATACCTTTCTGAAGACGATTGATATTCACCTTGGGGGTGTTTTTTCCAAAGCCAACCAACGAATGCACTTTGCTGCCAAAATGGTCTGTGTATGGACTGACAGGACCCAATAACTTGCTTTGGTTTGAAAATTGCGTCATTAGCGCCGCATGTCTGGAACCAATCACAAAAGGCAGTTAATCGCAGAAGGGCCGGTCGTTGTTCTCGTTGAACCCCAACTGGGTGAGAACATCGGGATGGTTGCCAGGGCAATGGCGAATTTCGGTCTTGCCGAATTGCGCCTGGTCAATCCGCGCGATGGTTGGCCAAACGAGAAGGCTGTTGCAGCAGCATCGCGTGCCGACCATGTGATTTCGGACACCAAGGTCTTTGCTACGTTGGAAGATGCGTTGGCCGACATTCACTATGTCATGGCTACCACCGCCCGACAACGGGACATGATCAAACCAGTGGTTGCGCCAGATCAGGCAATGATACTTGCACACAAGCGCTACAATACAGGCGCCAGGACGGCAATATTGTTTGGCAGGGAACGGTGGGGGCTTGAAAATCACGAAGTTGCGCTGGCTGACGAGATTGTGACGTTTCCGGTCAATCCTGCGTTTGCTTCGCTGAATATCGCCCAGGCCGTGTTGCTGGTGTCCTATGAATGGATGAAACAGTCGGTACATGTTGAACAGACAGGTTTTAAGAGTCCTGACAACATACCCGCCCGAAAGGAAGCATTAAACAGCCTTACCAGCCATCTTGAGCAAGCCCTGGATGATGCCCATTACTTTTTCCCGGAAGACAGGGCAGAGCGGATGCGTATCAATATCCGTTCCCTGTTTACCAATGCAAAATTACAGGACCCTGAGGTTCAAACCCTGCATGGCATTATAGCAGCGCTCGAACGTCGCTGGAAGAAAAAGGCCAACGACAGCAAATGATCGAAGCGTCTCGATCATCTCATTTCCGCCCCAATATTTGGCAAAGCAGGAAGTGCAATTTCGGCGTCGGGCAGATTGGCGCTATAACTGATTCAGTATTGCAACGGATGGACAAAACATGGTGTTTGCGAGGGGATTGATCTACTGCTCACTATTGCTGCGGAACTGGTGCCATGTCGTCGTCAGGTTCTTCGGGTTTGTCAGTGAGCGAAGCAGCTTGAGAACGGCTTCGATCATACCCGATTGGCGCGGGTTCGGCCTGTTGCTGGTCTGTGTCTTTGCGGTGATTGCCTTGTTCTACGCGTTTGCCGACCCTGCCTACATTCGATGGAACCAGGCTGGAGGAGTAGACCGGGACGGTATCTTTGGAAGAACCACTGACATAGGAAAGTCAAACTGGTTTCTTTATCTGACCGGTACCATGCTGCTGGCAATGTCGCTGCACAATTTCAACCACCTTGACCGCTCGCAAAAAGTTCACTGGAACGATTTGTTCTGGAAACTTTATTTTGCATTCACATCGGTTGCTTTTTCGGGTTTGTTGGCAATCCTGTTCAAGAACATTTTTGGCCGGGCGCGCCCGCAATTTTATGATGGTCCGGAAATCTGGTTCGCCAGCCCCTGGACAGACACTTACCTGTTTGCAAGCTTTCCGTCGGGTCATTCCACCACGGTTGGCACCTTTGCAGCCATTTTGTTTCTGTTTTCCAGACGCATTGGTTATCTTTTCATTCCCTTCGCCTTGTGGTTGGGGGCCAGCCGCATGGTGGTAGGGGCGCATTTTCCAAGCGACGTAGCTGCCGGCCTGTCATTAGGCGTTGTCTTTACGTGGCTCTATGCACGCAGTTTCGCGAAAAAGCGTATCCTGTTTCAATTTAACCCCCAGGGAGGGCTTGAACTTCGCTCGCGAACGGTCGAAAAGGCCCGACAGAAAATCAGGCGACAATCCAAATCTTTGCTCGATCCCGGATTGGCGCTGAAGAAGGACGCATTGGACGGCAAGCTGTGACAGTATTGATATTCGATTCCGGGATTGGCGGTTTGTCGGTGTTGCGCGAAGCGCGGGTGCTGATGCCCCAACGCCGTTATGTGTATGTCGCAGATGATGCGGGATTTCCTTATGGTGGCTGGGAGGAAGCACCGTTGCAGGAACGCATGATCAAAGTGTTTGGAGACCTGATCGCGCATTATCGTCCCGAAGCAATCGTGATTGCCTGCAACACGGCGACAACCCTTGGCATTCATGTATTGAGGGAGACATACCCGGACACGACTTTTATTGGCACTGTGCCTGCCATCAAACCCGCTGCAGAAAGAACTGCAAGCGGTCTGGTTTCTGTGCTCGCTACCCCGGGGACGGTGAAACGGCAGTATACCCGCGAACTTATTGAACAATATGCCTCACGCTGTGAAGTTAACCTGGTCGGCAGTTCCAACCTGGCCGCTTTGGCGGAAACATATATTCGCGGCGGTTTTGTTGATGAAGAAGCCGTTAAACAGGAAATTCTGCCCTGTTTTGTTGAGAAAGATGGTCATCGCACCGACATCGTGGTGCTTGCTTGCACGCATTATGCGTTTCTGGCGAACCGGATGCGCAAAATGGCTCCCTGGCCGGTGGACTGGATCGACACTGCCGAGGCCATAGCCCGACGTGCCTATTACCTGTTGGGTGGTGATGTGCAGACCGATGAAGAAAAGCAGCATCGCGATATCGCATATTTTACAAGCAACGATATTGACACAAAAACCCGAAACCTTTTGTTGGGTTTTGGGCTGCGGTTTGAATAATTGAATCGGTGCAGTTGGATTTGTAACCGGTTTTGCTTGACTTTGCGGGCCTGAAGCGTTAGTTCCGCGCGAGGTTGCCGGACCAAGCGGTTCGCAATCTTCCACGTATCCCGCGATCCTTGTCACAAAACGTGCGTGAATAGGTCTGTCGGTTTGTTTGAAAAGGCAAACAGAGGAGGGTGCGTTTCCTGGTTTGGCAGTTCGCTGCCAGATTTGTCTTGTTTCGAAAAGGAAATGTCATGAGCAAGCGTATTTCTACCAAATACAAAATTGACCGCCGTTTGGGCGAAAACATCTGGGGTCGTCCGAAGTCTCCTGTGAACCGCCGTGAATACGGTCCGGGCGAGCACGGTCAGCGCCGCAAGGGTAAATTGTCCGATTTTGGTGTCCAGCTGCGCGCCAAGCAAAAACTCAAAGGCTATTACGGCAATATCTCTGAAAAACAGTTCCGCAGAATTTATAACGAAGCGGTGCGGGTGAAAGGGGACACTTCCGAAAACCTGATTGGTTTGCTGGAAAGCCGCCTCGACGCAATCGTGTATCGTGCCAAGTTTGTACCAACCGTCTTTGCTGCCCGGCAGTTTATCAACCACGGCCACGTGAAGGTCAACGGCAAGCGTGTGAACATCGCATCGTACCGTTGCAATGAAGGTGACGTGATCGAGGTGCGTGACCGTTCAAAACAGTTGGCAATTGTGTTGGAAGCCATTCAGCTTTCCGAGCGCGATGTACCGGATTACGTTGAAGCCGATCACAACAAATTGACAGCCACGCTTACGCGCAAGCCGGTTCTTGCCGATGTGCCATACCCGGTGCAAATGGAACCGAACCTTGTGGTCGAGTTTTATTCCCGCTGATTTTTCCGCAGCTTGGAAAGCATTTCGATGGTCGCCTTTGGCGGCCATTTTTTTGCAGGGGCAAGTTGTTAACATGCTCATGCAGTTTGCAACCTTTGGTGATTTGGTCGTTGGTTCAAATCGTGCTAAATCGCTGACTCACGAGGAAAACCGGAAGCAGCCAAGGCGGAGCGCAGACTGCATGAGATTCATGAAACCTTTTGTATTGGCATTGTTATCAGCGAGTATTGCGATCACGCCTGCAATGTCGGCGCAGCGCAAGACACTTTTTGATCATCTTTTCCCCAAAGCATATGAGAAGCGTCAGAAACGCCTGCAAACGCAGCGGCAAAAACCAAAACCTGTCGAGGCACCGAAAGTCGCCAGAACCCGATACTACACGTATAAAACTGCCGCTGTCTCTGCGTTGAAAATCAAGCCGGTTTCTGCAGTTGTCGCCCAGAACGAAGTGCGGGATGCGCCTGACTATGTGATAACAGGCGGGATTTCCGGCCAGGGCGTTACGACTGGCATTGCTGTCCCGCAGATCAGTCAGATGACAAGCGACCTGCAGTTGATCAGCTTGCCGCAAATCAAGGCCGAAAAGTTTGTTTCAAAGGCCGTTTCCGATTACTACGATAAAGACCAAACGTATCACTGGATTGATGAAAATGGCGATTGGAATGTCAAGGCGCGCGCGGCGATAAAACTGTTCGAAGCTGCTGAAGAATATGGCCTGCGCAAATCGGATTATACCCTTAACATTCCAGAACCGATTGAATTTGCAGATGAAACCCTGGCAAATTATCGACTGCAGCGCGAGTTGCTGTTTTCTGTCGTGGCACTTCGCTATGCAATGGACGCATCATTTGGCACCATCAACGCGAACAGACTGAGTGGATATCATGATTTGCCGGTGCGCAGTTCAAGGGCAGGCGAACTGTTTGAACAAATAATGGGTGGAGGACTTGTGGCAAATACCCTGCGTTCGTTCCACCCCACCAGCGACAAGTTCTTTGCGTTGAAAACAGAACTTGCAGAGCTCAAGCATCAAGCGGAAGATGTTATTGATCTGCCAGAGAAAATTCTTATCAAGCCCGGTCGAAAGCACGACGATCTTCCGAAGTTTGTTGCCGCAATCAAAAAGCGCGGTTCCGAACAGTTGGTTGAGGAGTTCTCGGAAGTCTTCGACAAGGTTGAGAAACCGTCGGCACCTGAATTGGTGGAAACGGATGAAGGACAGTTTTCTTCCGAAACTCCGGCAGGGGTCGATGACATGCAGACCCGGGCAACGTTGTATGACGATGAAATCGTTGCGCTGGTCAAGGCCTATCAGAAAGAGGCTGGCCTTGGCCCGGACGGGGTGATCGGTCCGGCTACGTCGCGCAACCTCAAGGGGGTAGACAAACAAAGCAAGGTTCGCCGCGTTGTACTTGCCATGGAGCGTTTGCGCTGGCTTCCCCATGAATTGGGATCACGGCATGTGTTTATCAACCAACCGGAGTTTCGTGCCCGCTATGTGCGGGGTGGAAAAGAACATCTGTCGATGAAAATCGTTGTCGGGAAGAAGTCGAACCAGACGAATTTCTTCTATGATGAAATCGAGAAGGTTGTTTACAATCCTTATTGGGGGATGCCCAAATCCATTCTGGTCAATGAATATTTGCCGAAACTGCGTGCAAATCCGGCCTATTTCGACCAAATCGGTTATGAAGTGGCAACTTCCAGGGGGAAGGTTTCCTCAACCTCTGTTGACTGGTTTTCCGTCGGCGCAAGGCCTTCGGTAAGTGTGCGCCAGCCACCGGGGCCAAAAAATGCGCTCGGCGAGGTAAAGATACTGTTTCCCAACAAGCACGCCATTTACATGCATGACACGCCATCGAAACATTTGTTCAAGAAGGACTATCGTGCCTACAGTCACGGATGTATCCGTCTGCACGATCCCAAGGCGATGGCCGCAGCTGTGCTTGGCAAGAACAAGCAACAGATTTCAGCATCAATTTCCACCGGCAAAAACCAAACGGAACTGTTGAAGCAGAAAATCCCGGTTTACGTTTCCTACTTTACGGCATGGCCGCAGAAAAACGGTGAAGTGCGGTATTTTGGCGATATGTATGGCCGTGATGCCCATTTGTGGAAGGCTATGGAAGCAACAAAGGCTGCACGGGCGTCATTGACACTGTTGTAGGTGGAAAATTTCGGACCCTGGCAGCCGGTCTTACGACCGATCGCCAAGTCAATTCACTCTATTTTTTTGTGAACTTTATGGTTCCGACCTTGAAGCGTTTGCCCGATTCCGGATCGGTTCGGGTCACCGAAACATCAAACGATTTTGCGTTTTTCAATGCCACCCGGATTGACGCGGTGATATCGGTTTTGGAAATCTTGTCATATGCCTTGAAGGACATATTGAGGGTTTTTCCGCTTCGCTTGCCGGAGAAATTTGATTGTTTCAGGTTTGCAAGCGAACGGAACATTGAGGCGGTATAGGAGTTTTTGCCGCCATTCTGTTTGATGAAGCCGCCAAGGCTGAAAGCAAACCCGCCAACGGCACATGTTCCGGAAAGGTCGAGTTTGTCGCTGCCTTCAGGTTTGTTGGTCATCCGGCAACGGATGTTCTCTTCCTTGCCCTTTTCAGAGGCCTTGACCAACCCCTTGCCACGCCATTTTCCGGAAAGCCCCTCGAACATGTCCTTGGAAGCATGAGCCGGTGCTACGGCGGTCATGGCAATTAGCGCAACTGTAGCCAAACGCATCTTCATGAAAATACCTCCCAAAATTTTCCTGCTGCCTTCTAGTCCAGTGTTCTGATGTATTCAGGTAACTGAAATATGTCCGCCAAGAAAGCAAAAACAAGCGTCATGATGACGACTATGGAAAATACAGCCATGGCTGGCAATGAGCTGAAGGCCATAATCAACAGGCCGCTGGACAATATGACCGTGGTGGAAAAAATTGCAGGTGTAACCTCGCTTATGGCCTCGCGTATGGCAATGTCTTTTTCCATTGTTCCCCGATTGATCATGTATTGATTGAGCATGTGAACCGAATCATCGACTGCGATCCCGAAGGCAACGGTCAGTGCAACCGTGATGGACAGGTTAAGCGGAATACCCAGTGCGAACAACAAAAGCTCTACCAAAACAATTGGTAACAGGTTTGGAACCAGACACGCCAGTCCATAGCGAAGCGACCTGGCCGAGATCGCTATCGTAACAATTGACAGGAATACAGCAATCAAGAGGCTGATGCGCAAATTGTCCATCAGCCGTGGGGCTACGATACCAGACAGTACCGGGTATCCGGTCGTTTTTACAAATTCGCCCAAACCGCGCTTTTCGAAAGCCATCTCCAATGCACCCAGTCGCGTTCGCATTTCACTGGCTGAAAGATTGGCCGATGAAAAAATCGTGATCAGAACCTTCGATCTGTCTTTTGAGATGAACCGGCTGGTAAGGTAGTCGGGCAGTTGGTCGATGAGTTTTTCATCGAGTTCCCCCCCGGCTTTGCGAATTTCGTCAGCAAAGTCTGCGAGCGAATAGAAAGACCCTGCCGGAAAAACATCGCCGATGGCTTCAAGGGTGTCATAAACGCGCTTTTCGTTGTCAGGGTGGGCAAGGCGTATGGATGTGTCCATTTCCACCAACGCAAACAGGGGAGTGGTTCCGCTGTAGGTCTGATCGATATATCCCTCACTCTGGCTGACTTCTGATTGTGTGCCGAGGTAATCGATCAACCGGAACCGGCTGTCGATCTGCCAATGGGCAATCAGACCGGCCCCGCATAGCAGCAAACCCACTGCGATGACCGTTTTTCGTTTTGTGAGCAATGCCATCGCAGGTCTTGCAAAAAAAACGGACGATCTAGAGGCTGCACTTGCTGGACGAAAACCATATCGTGTTGCCCAATATACAATTGCAGGCATTCCAATCATTATTCCGACATATCCGCCCGATATGGCAAGCGCCCCGACAATGCCCAATTCAAACAATCCGAAATTGCCGCTGAAACAGAGCGACAGAAGGGCAAGTGCGGTGGTGATTGTCGATATGGCACAGGCAGGTCCCACCTCCCTTAAAGCGGTTTCAAATGCATCGATCGGATCACTGCTTTGCGCGAGGTTTCGCCATTTGATGTAAATGTGCAGCGTGTCGGCAAAAATCACAACGATCAACAGCACGGGGAGAATGTTGGTAAGAAAATTCAGGTGTGTGCCTGCAAGCCCCGCCGCGCCGAGAAACCAATAGATCGCCGCAAGGCTTGGAAATGCGCAAATGAGCATTGCCACGACATTGCGAAACAGCAGGAAGGCAAGCACGGCACAGATGATTACTGCAATGGGTGCCAGATAAACAATGTCCGAGGCGATTGAGCGAATAAGGTCTGAACGTATGGCTGGTTGCCCGGCAATGCTGATTTTTATGTTTTCGGTCTCAAACTCTTTCGCCAGCGCCTCGAGCGCCCACATGGTGTCACGCACATTGTCGTCGGCAATGGCCTCTGCCTTCGTGTAAACCACGACAACAGCAGAATCGAAATTTTCGCTGAAGAGCGACTGTGCACTTGGAATGTCGCTCACAAGCTGGCTGAGTTCCTGTCTGACCTGTTCGTCACTTTCAAACTCGGACGAGACCGCTGTTTGCCAGCCGGTTTCGGGTCCGGCATATCGGACAAGCGAGAAAATCGACAAAATGCTTTCGACCCGTTCGTCCAGTTGCAGTTCGAAATTCAACTCCCGGAAGGTTTCAATGCCCTCCACGGTAGCGAAATTGGGAATTTGCATCAAAATTACGGCGTCGTTGTTGAAATCCCTGAATTGACCCAACAACTCATCATAGTTTTCGAGTTCAATCGAACCATCGCGCAAGATTTCGATGTTCTCGCCTGAAAACTGCAACCTTGTGATGCCCAAGGTCGCGGCAATCATGACCAGAACCACCAGGGCAGTCGATAAAACGGGATTTCTAAGCGACCAGATGCCCAGCTTCTCCAGCCCAAACCCGTTCATCATGTCAGTGTGCTCCCGCAGCTGCATCGATCTGGCTACAAACCCGAAAACCAGCCGCAAATCGAGCGGGTTTGTTTCCACGCCGTTTTTACGTCAGGGGGTGTTGAAATGCACCTGGTTTTTTGTTTGCCACGGGAAAATTATGCCAATTTTCCCGTTTTAAAACAAACGTTGCGCCTTCATGCTGACATGTCCGTCTCTGCCGATGATCAGATGATCGTGCAAGGCTATACCAAGCGACCCGGCGATCTCGTTTATGGTGCAGGTCATCTCGATATCGGCCTTGGACGGGGTCGGGTCGCCCGAGGGGTGATTGTGAACCAGTATGAGCGCTGTAGCAGACAGTTCAAACGCGCGTTTCAAGACTTCGCGCGGATAAACAGGTGTGTGATCAACCGTACCGGTTTGTTGAACTTCATCGGCGATTAACCGGTTTTTCTTGTCTAAAAACAGGATGCGAAACTGTTCTTTCTCTTCGTAAGCCATGACAGCCTTGCAGTAATCCAGTACAGCGGAGGAAGAAGAGAAAAGCTGACGCTCGCGCACCTTGCCTGCCACTATCATGTTTGCAGCCTCACGAACAATCTTGAAATCCGTGATGGTAGCTTCACCAATTCCGTTCATCTCGCGTAGCCGGGCAGGTTCGGCATTCAGGGCTTCGGCAAATGAACCAAAAACCGAAATAAGACGTTTTGCCAAAGGTTTGGTGTCACGCCTGGGAATTGACCGAAACAAAATGAGCTCCAACATTTCATACTCGGCCAGTGCATCTGCGCCGGATTTGCGGAACTTTGACCTTAGCCGCTCGCGATGTCCCTTGTTCAGGGAAGAGGAGTTGAGTTCTGAAAATCCGTTTGTATCAGCAGACATTGGCCCCACATCCCAACATCGACGCTTGTGGCGTCCGGTTACTCGTAAGGAGGAATTGTATAGCCTGCCGGCGAAAGGGTAAATATCTCACATCCGTCTTCTGTAATGCCGACGGTGTGTTCATACTGGGCGGTTAGCGACCGGTCACGCGTAACCGCTGTCCAACCGTCGCTCAATACCTTCACATGCGGACGGCCCAGATTGATCATTGGTTCAATCGTAAAAATCATTCCGGGGCGCAACTCGACACCGTCACCGGCACGCCCGTAATGCAGAATGTTTGGAACGTCGTGAAACAGGCGGCCAACGCCATGTCCGCAAAAATCCCGCACGACCGAACAACGCTGCGCTTCGGCATAGGTTTGAATGGCCTCGCCAATGTGCCCGGTCGTATTGCCCGGTTTTGCGGCTTGTGTGCCGAGCATCATGCTGGTGTAAGTCACTTCCATCAGCCGTTCGGCAGCGCGTTTTACCCTGCCGACCGGATACATTCGGCTCGAATCCCCGTGCCAGCCATTGTAGACATAAGTAACATCCACATTGATGATATCACCTTCACGCAACGGCTTGTTGTTGGGTATTCCGTGGCAAACGACATGGTTGATCGATGTGCAGCACGATTTGGTATAGCCTCGATAGTTGAGGGTAGCGGGCAGGGCGTCATGGGCCTTGCCGAACTCCAGAACGAAATCGTCAATGGCTTGGGTTGTGATGCCTGGTTCGATGAGTTCTGCCACCTTGTCGAGGCATGTGGCAGTAATCTGGCAGGCTTCCCTCATGCCCTGAAAATCAGAATCCGAAAAGAGTTTGATTGCCCCGGTGTTTTTTACCGGTGCCAAAGCTGCTTCGATATAAGCTGTCATCTGCTTCATCTAAACCATCCCGAAATCTTCTTCTATCGGTATCAAGTCCAAAGCGTCAATGCCCAAAGGTGTAACATTGCATCTTATGGCAAATGCCTCAACGCCTGCAATACGGGCGTTGGTAAATGCTGCCCGGTAATGTGGATCCAGATCGCCAGAGATAGCGAACCGGTCTCCATCATTGCGTTGTATTACGTAAAGCATGACAGCACGGTTTCCTCGCTCTACCTCTTTACTCATTTCAGCCAGGTGTTTTGCGCCCCTTGCCGTGACGCTGTCTGGAAATTCGTGCAGTCCTTTCCTGCGGACCAGGTGAACGTTTTTAACTTCCACATAGGTATCCGGACGACCAGCTTTTTCCAGCAGAATATCGATGCGGGAATTTGCTCCATACCGTACTTCTGTTCGTAACCGGTCATAATCGGCAAGGGCAGGGATACGTCCCGCTGAAATGGCTTCGACGGCCAGGCGATTGGCGCGATTGGTATTGATACCGACCATCGTATTGCCGATTTCAAGCAGTTCGAGCGTATGACGGAGTTTCCGCTTGGGGTTTTTGCTGTCTGATATCCAGGCGCGGCTTCCGGGAACGTTTAGTCCCATCATTGCGCCCGGATTGGGGCAGTGAACCGTCAATGCGCTTCCATCCGGAAACTCAACATCAGCCAAAAAGCGTTTGTAGCGCCTTGCAAGCACACATTCGGCGAGCGGTTCGTCAAACAGCATGGCTTAGTGGCGCTCAAAAAAAGCCGCCACCACTCCACCAGGGTTTTTTACCCTTGCCGTCTGCCTGTGTCTCAGAACCGCCTTTGCCGGTTTCCTGTTTGTCAGCCTCTTGGGTCGGCTCTGAAACCGCTTCGGTGCCTGCGTCCTTGTTTGCTTCCGCTGCAACCCGGCCCGGACGCGAGACGCGCCTGCGTTTCGGTTTCACCGTTTCTTGGGGTTCCGTGTCACCAGACGCTTCTGCAGTATCTGTTGCCGTTGCAGCTTTTCCCTCATCGGCATCATCAGCAGGTTCCGGTTTTGCAGCTACAGGTGCTTTCTTGCGCCGGGTGCTTCGACGTTTGGGTTTTTCCGACCCGGATTCGTCGGCAGATTCGGCATCAACACCTTCAACAATTGCCGCGTTGTTTTCAGTTTCGGCTGCTTTCGGGGTTTCGTCGCGGTTACCCTCATCATCTTGTGCAACCTGGTCGCGATTTTTTCTGCCACCGCGCTTTCCGCGTCTTCGTTTCCGGCGCCCTTCATTTTCATCAACACCGTTTTCGTCATCATCGACAGATGTTTCCGAATCCGTTTGTTCTGAATTGGCGGCTTCTGAATCCCTGTCTTTTGACCTTCGGCCTCTGCCACGACCACGACCCCTGCGCGAAGTGGTTTCTTCGGCGTCCTGTTCGTCGGCATCGGTTTCTGTATCTTCAGCAAGAGGAGCATTTTGCATACCAATCGCAGCCTGCTGGACCGTGCCTTGGGCAGCTTCTCCCTTGTGAATCGAAAACTCCTGCCCTTTGGCAGTTTCGCTTGCTTCAATCAGGATTTTCAAGCCATAGCGCTCTTCCAGTTCCCCAATGGCTGCGCGTTTGTGGTTGAGAATGTGCAAGGCTGTTCCGCCTGCGGTCTTGACCACGCAATCGAACCGGTTGTGGCGACTGACATGTTCCTCGATGGCACGGAACACGTGCAAGGCAATCGCAGAATTGGAACGCACATAGCCGGTGCCTCCACAATGCTCACACACATCCATTGTACTTTCCAGCACGCTGGCGCGCATTCTCTGGCGGGACATTTCCATCAGACCGAAATGGGAAATTCTTCCGACCTGAATGCGGGCCCGGTCATGTTTGAGGCATTCCTTGAGTTTCTTTTCAACAGCCCGGTTGTTCCGACGTTCCTCCATATCGATGAAGTCAATCACAATCAGGCCTGCCAAGTCCCGCAATCGCAGTTGGCGGGAAACTTCTTCTGCCGCTTCAAGGTTTGTCTGCAGTGCTGTGTTTTCGACCGAATGTTCCCGCGTTGCCCGGCCGGAGTTAACGTCCACTGCCACAAGCGCTTCGGTTTGATTGATCACCAGATAACCGCCCGATTTCAAGGTGACTTGCGGTGTCAGCATTTTTTCCAGTTGGGTTTCCACCCCAAACTTGGTGAACAGAGCCTGGGAACCTTTGTAGCGTTTGACCTTGCGTACATGGTCAGGCATCAGCATGGCCATGAATTCCTTGGCTTCTTCAAAGCCCTGTTCGCCCGATACTATGACTTCATTGGTATCCTTGTCATAGAGATCACGAATAGACCGTTTGATCAGACTGCCTTCTTCATACACGAGGCATGGTGCAATCGAAGAAAGGGTAAGCGTGCGCACCTGTTCCCACAGCCGCATGAGATATTCAAAATCGCGCCTGATTTCGGCATCCGTTCTCGTTGCACACGATGTTCTGAGGATCACGCCCATTCCCGCGGGAACCTCCAGTTCGGATGCAAGTGTTTTCAAACGCTTGCGGTCTGCCGAATTTGTAATCTTGCGCGAAATACCGCCACCTTTGGCGGTGTTGGGCATCAAAACAGAATATCGCCCGGCCAACGAAAGATAGGTGGTCAGGGCCGCGCCTTTGTTGCCGCGCTCTTCCTTGACGACTTGCACAAGCAGCACCTGGCGACGTTTGATCACTTCCTGGATTTTATAATGCTTGCGCATTCGGCGAGGCTTGGCGATTTCTTCCAGCTCATCTTCCTGTCCAACGGATTCGACATCGTCACCATTGCGATCGCGGTCATTGTCGCCTGAGGCGTCATCCTCACCAGCTTCGTCGCTGTCTGATTCGTCTACTGCAGTTCCGTCTGCCTTGGCCGTCACTTCGGAAGTATCTTCTTCAGTTTTCTTTTTGCGGCTTCCACGTCGGCTTGAACGGCGCTTGGGTTTGGCCTTTTCTTTGGTCTCGCCAGTTTCATCGGCGTCATTTTCGTCACCATTGGCTGTCTCGTCGGTCTCAGTCCGGGAAGCTTCGCTTGCCTCTTGCTCAACTGCTGGTTCGGCAACCGCATCGGTTTCTGAGGATGCTTCTGCCTCTACAGCCTTGCTGGTTTTACGAGTACGCGGACGGGAAGTGCGGCGGGGTTTTGGTTTTTCCTCTGCAACCGGCTCTTCTTCTTCGTTTTCAGGCTCATTTTCTTCTTCGCCAGGAAGCGGTTCGGAAATTGAATCGGTTTCGACAACGGCAGGCATTACCTTTGGGTCACCTTGATCATCGTCGCCATCAGTGTCGTCATCTTCCGCATTCGGAAGTTCGTCGCCTGGCGCGCTTTCTGCGGCGTCCTTTTTGGTTTTTCGGCGCGTGTTGCGGCGTTTCTTCGGTTTTTCCTCTGTCGGCTGTTTTGCTTCGGCTTCCGGGGTTTCTTCTGAAGTTTCGGCGTTGTCAGTGGCGGCACTTGTGTCTGCTGTCCCGCTGGACGCAGCGTCAGCGTCCAGGTCCGCAGGATTGTCACCGGTGACTTCTTGCGAATTGGCATCTTCAGCATCCATGCCCGAAGACTGTGCGTTGTCGCCATCCGATTCTGCATCTTCAGATGCGGCTTCGGCATTCTTTTTCTTGCCCCGGCGACGTCGGCTTTTTTTACGCGGAGCTTCGGCCTCTAACTCGGATTCGCTGCCATTTTCATCGTCGTTTTCGGGTTGCTCATTGTTCTCCGCCTCTTGCGCGGCACGGGCTTCTGCTGCCTCGGCCTCAAGCAGTGCCTGGCGGTCAGCGACAGGAATTTGGTAGTAATCGGGATGAATTTCGGAAAATGCAAGAAAACCGTGGCGATTGCCGCCATAATCAATAAACGCAGCCTGCAAAGAAGGTTCGACCCTTGTCACCTTTGCCAGATATATGTTGCCTTTTAGTTGTCGTTTTTCCTGTGACTCAAAGTCAAATTCTTCAATACGGTTTCCGCGAACGACCGCAACCCGTGTTTCTTCGGGATGCGATGCGTCGATCAACATCTTGTTGGACATAAATTTTTAACTCCGCAGGCCTCCGCCGGTTATAAGCCAGCAGGTCTTCGGTCACGAATTCGAATATCTGGTTCAGACCGTAATAAAGGTCTGAAAACACGCGTTCAAAACGAAGGAGAAGGCCTGAATATTGTTGTAGGAAGCCTGGTTCGACTGATTGCGAGGGATTGCGCAGAATAAGGCAATCGCTTGTTTTGTTCTGGTCAATCTTGTCCGTCAAAACTGTATCAGCCAAGGTTTGGCTTCCGTATCCTTAATTGTAACCGGCAATACGAGCCGGTCAGTTACGCAAGCGCAGTAGGGTGGTTTCATCTTGAGAGACACACACATGCGCCATATCTGAACGGGCGACCGTGATCTGGAATGCCCGCAAGAAACTTGTTTATCAGCCGTCATTCTTTAGACTGAATTGCGGTTTTGGTTCCAACGCATCGGATCAACCGCAAATCACTGATGTACCTTACCTAGGTGAGATTAAGTTGCGAAACAAGCGAATTCTTGGAAACATGATGAATCAACGCCCCGTTGCAAACCACATGATTGTTACACACTGATTTGATATCAGTTTTGCCATGATGATTCTCTTGCGATTTATTTGTTATGCGCTGCCCTTGTTGGCTGTTGTGTGGTCACACCCTGCGTCAGCTGCCGATCTTCCCCAGGCAATTTCCGCACGTTTGTTTGGCGATGAAACGGCCACACGGCTGTTTGTGGATTTCTCCAAGCCTCTTGCAACGGAAACTTTCTACACTGACAAACCCAACCGTATCATCATTGAGCTTGAAGAGGCGGTTTTTCCGGACGATGTGGTGGCGAGTATGAAGTCGTCCGGATTGGTGACATCGGTTCAAGCAGGCCGCATTGAGCAAGGCCGTTCGCGAATGGTGATTGCGCTTGAAAAGCCCGCCAGAATTGTACGGGCCTCGCTGCAACAGGTTCTGGATGAAGATTATCACCGCTTGCAGATTGATCTTGAGAAGGTCGCGGAAGACGAATTTGCGGAGTTGGTTCGAACCCAGAAATTTGCCCTTGGAGATCGTGAAACCGATGCCGGTTCGAACGTTGACCAACCGGCAACCACACAACAACCGCCCGGTTCGTCTGGACGGTTTACCGTTGTCATTGACCCGGGGCACGGGGGAATCGACGGAGGAGCAACGGGACAACTGGGGACACGGGAAAAAACGGTTGTGCTGGAGTTTGGCAATGTGCTGGCGGAACTGCTCAACCAAAGCGGTAAATACAATGTAAAGATGACCCGGACCGAGGACAATTTTATTTCCCTGCGTGAAAGGCTGGATTTCAACCGGAGCACAAATGCCGATCTGTTTGTTTCAGTACATGCCGATTCATTGGGGCGTCATCGCAGTGTTCGCGGCTCAACAATCTACTATTTGTCGGAAAAGGCGTCCGACGAGATCGCGCAGGCTCTGGCTGACGCAGAGAACCGCGTTGATCTTTTGGCTGGCTTGAGTGTTGAGACCCCCGACAGCGCTGTATCGGACATCCTTGTCGATCTTACCACGCGCGAAACCAAACATCTTTCCAAGCAGTTTTCCCGCGTCCTTGTCGCCAACCTTGGCAAGGAGGTGAAATTGAACAAGAACCCGATCCGGTCCGCAGCCTTCGCGGTCTTGAAAGCTCCCAATGTTCCAAGCGTTCTGCTCGAACTTGGATACTTGTCAAACAGGGAAGACGAAAAACTGCTTTTGACGCAAGCATGGCAGTTTCGTGCTGCGTCTGCTGTTGTTAACTCCATTGACGAATTTTTCTCCCAGCGCCAACCTTAGGCAAGCGTTGTAAACCGGTTGAATTGTGATCGGTTTGACGGTACCTTACGTAAAGGAATGGCGGTCGAATAACAGCCATATTTTTGTTACAAGTTAGAATAGTGATTCGAATTTGTGGTTTGAAATGATTATGTACATTCTTTCCGGTGAAGGCTTGGCGGCAAGTTAGGATACAATGCTACTTCTCAGACTCTTCGGTTATATCGTCGGAATGGGGATGCTGCTTTTGGTGGCAGCCGTTGTGGTTGTTGCCATCTATATTGGCGATCTTTCGAAAGACCTTCCTGATTACGAAGTCCTGAATGCCTATGAGCCGCCGGTCACAACGCGCATTCACGCTTCTGACGGTGCGTTAATGGCAGAATATGCGCGCGAAAGACGGCTGTATTTGCCAATTCAGGCGATACCTGAAACCATCAAGGCTGCTTTTCTGTCGGCGGAAGACAAGAATTTTTACAAACACACCGGCATTGACCCCCTGGGGATTGCCAGGGCGGTGGTCACCAACCTTCAGAACTATGGCTCCGGTCGCAGAGCGATTGGTGCGTCCACGATCACCCAACAGGTTGCCAAGAACTTTCTTCTGACCAATGAGCGATCCTATGAAAGAAAGCTGAAAGAGGCGTTGCTGTCGCTTCGTATTGAATCGGCGTATACGAAGGACCGCATTCTTGAGCTCTATCTCAACGAAATCTTTCTTGGACTTGGCTCCTACGGTGTCGCTGGAGCGTCGCTGACCTATTTTGACAAATCGGTAAACGAAATCGAACTGCATGAGGCGGCTTATCTTGCTGCACTGCCAAAAGCACCCAACAATTATCATCCGTTCCGCCGGACGAAGAAGGCCATTGAGCGTCGCAACTGGGTGATCGACCGAATGATCGATAATGGTTACGTCACCCTTGAAGAAGGTGAAAAAGCCAAGGCCGAGGACTTGAGTGTCAATCCCCGTCGCAAGTCGACCCAACTTGTGGCCTCGGAGTATTTTGCCGAAGAAGTTCGCCGCGAAATCGTGGACCGGTACGGTAACGATGCACTGTATGAGGGCGGTCTTTCCATTCGCACAACATTGGACCCGGAAATGCAAATCAAGGCACGTGATGCCTTGCAGAAAGGCCTGATTGGTTTTGATACCAAGCGCGGATACAGAGGTGCGGTCAAACAGATCAATCTCGCCGGGGATTGGGGAAAAGAGCTTGGAGAGATTGAAACGCTTTCTGATTTGCCAAGCTGGAAACTGGCTGTTGTTCTTGCTTCCGAGAAATCCTTTGCGACTTTGGGATTGCAACCTGAGAAACTGATTTCAGGCAGAATATCCGATGAAAGGACTTCCGGTAATCTGGCGCTGGAAAACATGAAGTGGGCAATGAAGCATGTTGTCGACGGCAAGACGGTCACTTCCAAATCCGTCGACAAGGTCCTGAAACCGGGCGATGTGGTATATGTTGAGGCGTTGGAAGAAGGTAGCAGCCAATACAGGCTCCGGCAGATTCCGGAGGTGTCCGGCGCATTGGTGGCGATGGACCCTCATACCGGTCGTGTCCTTGCAATGTATGGCGGCTTTTCTTTTGCCACCTCGCAGTTCAATCGTGCAACCCAAGCCTATCGCCAACCCGGTTCATCGTTTAAACCGTTTGTTTACGCTGCTGCGCTGGACAATGGTTACACACCTTCCTCGGTTGTTCTGGATGCGCCGATCAAGGTTGATCAGGGTAATGATCTGGGAATTTGGGAGCCAAAAAACTACGGCGGCAAGTATGCCGGTCCCCAGACGCTGCGCCTTGGCATCGAAAAATCTCGAAACCTCATGACCGTGCGCCTTGCAAAAGACATGGGAATGCCGCTGGTAGCCGAATATGCCCAGCGTTTTGGCGTCTATGACAAAATGCTGCCGGTGCTGTCCATGTCGTTGGGTTCGGGTGAGACGACTGTCCTGAGAATGGTTTCCGCCTATTCGGTATTTGCCAATTCAGGAAAGGCGATCAAGCCTTCGTTGATTGACCGCATTCAGGACCGCTACGGAAAAACCATCTTCAAGCACGAAGAGCGCATCTGCGGGGACTGCAATGCCCAGACCTGGCAACGCCAACCCGAACCGGTGCTGGATGATGACCGTGAACAGGTTCTTGATCCGATGACGGCCTATCAGATTACTTCCATGATGGAAGGGGTGGTAAAGCGCGGGACTGCGCCGGTAGTCAGGGAAATCGGAAAACCGGTCGCGGGCAAAACGGGAACCACCAATGATGAGCGTGATGCGTGGTTTGTCGGTTATTCCCCCGATCTGGTGGCTGGAATTTATATCGGATACGACACTCCGCGGCCGATGGGCCGGGGAAATACGGGTGGCGGGCTTGCGGCACCTGTTTTTACAAACTTCATGAAGTCTGTTCTTGACCAATCCAAGCTGGTCGATTTTCGGGTTCCCAGAGGCGTCAAGCTTATACCGATCAACCGGAAAACCGGTCTGTTGGCGTCAGCAGAAGACCCGCAAGTAATTCTGGAAGCCTTCAAACCCGGCACATCACCTCCGGACAGGTTTTCGGTTATCGGTTTTGGCGATGATTTTGCAATCATGAACCCGGATATTTCACCCTCTGCAAACCGGGCGGTCACATCGGGAACCGGTGGTTTGTATTGATGAATGCATCAATGCAGCGGGGAAATGCCCGTTTGTTGCCCAATTGGCCGGTGATGCACAATACGCAGGTTGCTACCGGTTCCAATTGCATTTGAAACAGTCTATGTTCCGCGCCGATCCTTCAATTTGAAACACAGGAATACAATTCATGCGCTCAGAAACGCAGAGCATTGTCAACGATATCAAGCAGGCTGTCAGCCTGCTGAGGAGGCATCTTTGACTGGGACAACGCTATCAAACGACTGGAAGAGCTGAACGCGAAATCCGAGGATCCTGATCTGTGGAATGATCCTGCCAGTGCCCAGAAGCTCATGCGGGAACGACAGCACGTTGAGAACTCGATCAACACCATTTCCGGAATTGAATCGGAACTAGAGGATCATCTCACGCTGATTGAAATGGGCGAGGAGGAGGGCGACGCTGCAGTGGTGGAAGAAGCCGAAACCGCCCTTGCACAAATGCACTCGGAGCTGGGAAAACGGCAAATTGCGGCGCTTCTGTCGGGTGAGATGGACGACGCGAACTGTTTCCTTGAAGTCCATGCAGGTGCAGGTGGAACCGAAAGCCAGGACTGGGCAAACATGTTGCTGCGCATGTATGTCAGATGGGCTGAGAAGAACGGTTTCAAGGTGGAAGTGCAATCTACTACAGCAGGCGATGAAGCGGGTATCAAAAACGCCAGCATCATGATTCGCGGAGAGAATGCATTTGGCTGGGCAAAAACGGAATCTGGTGTTCACCGTCTGGTCAGAATTTCCCCGTTCGACAGCAATGCACGCCGACATACATCGTTTTCTTCTGTTTGGGTGTACCCTGAAGTTGACGACAACATTGAGATTGACATACCGGACAGCGAAATTCGCGTCGATACCTATCGGTCCTCAGGGGCGGGTGGCCAGCATGTTAATACTACCGATTCAGCAGTACGCATAACTCACCTACCATCAGGAATAGTGGTGACCTCATCGGAAAAATCGCAGCATCAGAACCGCGCCAACGCCATGAAGGCGCTTCGAGCAAGGCTCTACGATCTGGAAATGAAAAAGCGCCAGGAAACCATCCAGGAAGCGCATGATTCCAAAACGGAAATCGGCTGGGGCCACCAAATCCGCTCCTATGTTCTGCAACCATATCAGTTGGTAAAGGATCTTCGTACGGGCGTTGAAAGTACTTCGCCGGACAATGTTTTGGATGGCGACTTGAACGCTTTCATGGAAGCGGCACTCACCCACGCTGTTACAGGAGGTGAGGGGGAAACGGTCGAGGATATTGACTGATATCAGGTGCTACAGAATTTGTTTTGCAGTGCGTCCGGCGCGCAGAAACCTTACGGGGTTCAACGCCCCGTCGCTCTTGCGTACCTCGTAATGAAGGTGAGGGCCGGTTGACCGGCCTGTTGAGCCGACCTTGCCAATTTTCTGGCCAGTACTGACAACCTGACCTTTTTTCACCAGGATTCTGTTCAGGTGGCCATAGCGGGTGATCAGGCCGTTTTCATGCTCAATTTCGACCAGGTTTCCGTAGCCACCCTTGCGGCCAGCCATGACTACCTTGCCATAACCTGTAGCAAGTACTGGCGTTCCGGTGCGTGCCTTGAAATCGATTCCACTGTGCATTGCCCTGCGCCCCGTGAACGGGTCGATGCGTGTACCAAAATGGCTTGATACAACGGGCTGGCTTACAGGTGTTCCTATTGGGGCTGCGCGAAGTGTTGCCGCCAATTTGTCGTAATGCGCAAGCGATGTTTCAAGCGAAATCAGGTGCGATTCGAAGTCGTTGACCTGTGAAACCTCCTGCAGCGGTCCACCGATACCAAACTGCGGCGCCGGGTCGGTTTTGATTCCGATTGAACCGAGAATTTTGCTGACTTCCTCAGACTGCTGAATTAGCTGCTCGCGAAGGCTGGTGACTTCTGCGATCTGGTTTTGCTCAATTTTGACAATAGCCGAGGCAACATCGGCGAATGGATCTGCGTCTGCAGCCGCCAGCATCCCGGTGGCGTTTGAAGATGTTGGGTTTCCTGTTTCGGCGAGTTGCTGCGAAGTTCCGCGAATTGAAAATGCCGAACCCAGAAGTGCGATGTCCAGTTTTGCGGGCTCATTCAGGCTTCCGGTTGTGATGTTTTTTCTGACAGGCTTTTGCTTGTTCGGGCTTTTCTGGGGTACCGGAACCTTTCCGGTTCTGCTGCTTGTTCCAAGATTGCGGTCTTGCGCCTTGGCCAGCAAACGACCCATTAACTCGTCTCTTCTGCCCAAGCGATTCTGTCGCTGCAATATGTCCTGGACTTGTTTTTCCAATGCCTGCTGGTCAAGCAACTGCATCGATGTGACCTTGTCCAACCTTGAGCGCAAAGAGGCAATCCTGTCCTCATACTCATGCTTCATGGTTGCCTGCTTGGTCAGGGCGGAACGGATCAGGTCATCACGATAAACCTGATATGCCGTTGATCCGATGAAACCGACCAAGACCGCAAACAACAAAAAAGCGGAGGCTGATACGATGATTGGATTTAGACTGAACTGATGGTTCTTTCCGTCACGACTGATGATAATTGCCGATTGCTTGCGACGTCCAAACCCCTGTGGTTCACGAATACCGTGTGACTGCATAACTTTCCCTACATTTCGCCGGGACAGTCTGTTGGATTATGGTTAATAAAACGTATCGCCGCACGCCACTGCGCGGGGTTTAATTGCCCTGCGAAGAAAGTGCCCGGTAGAAGGTCGGCGTCAACCCGTTTGCCGATCTCGCCCGGTCGTTGAATGGCGGTTTGAGTGTTCCCCTGAAGTGTTTTGTTACAAGTTTGGCAAAGGTTTCCGCCGGGGGCAGGCGGTGTCTGTGACACAAAAACCGAAACCATTTCGCACCGACCGCAACATGCCCCTTTTCATCTTCATAAATGATTTCAAAGATGTCAGCAGTCGCATCATCGCCAAACGATCTGAGTTTGCCTACCATGGGGGGCGTAACGTCAAGTCCGCGTGCTTCCAATACCAAGGGAACAATGGCAAGTCGGGACACCAAATCATGACCGGTTTCGCCTGCTGCTTCCCACAGGCCGTCATGGGCGGGCAGATCGCCATAGGTCGCGTTCATCTTTTCAAGACGTCCGCGCAGCAAGTTGAAGTGCTTTGCTTCTTCCCTTGCAACCTTTACCCACCCATCGAAAAAGGAACGCGGCATGTTCTCGCGGGCAAACCTGACGATTATGTCCAACGCCAAATCAATGGCATTCAGTTCGATATGGGCGATTGCGTGAATGAGTGCCAGCCGACCTTTGCGTGAGTTAAGAGGACGCTTGGGAACATCAGCCGGCGGTAACAGGATTGGTCGCTCGGGCCGTCCGGGTCGTGTTGGTGGATTGCGTTTCACGCTGCCGGAAAGGGAAAGGCTGCGGCTTTCCCAGCGGTGTGCAAGTTCCTCGGTCAAGGCAACCTTGTCATCAAGATCGCACGAAACGAGGGCCTGCCATGCCCCGTCAAGAAGACTGTCAAATTCCGCCAAGTTCAACTCTCAGCCAAAATGCGTCTTGGCGGTCGCGAGTACGTCGTCAACATGACCGGGTACCTTGACCTTGTGCCAGGCGTGAACAACCTTGCCGCCTGCATCGACCAGCAGGGTTGTGCGTTCCACGCCCATGTATTTCTTGCCATACATGCTCTTTTCCACCCAAACACCAAATGCCCCGAGCGTCGTCTTTTCCTCATCTGACAACAACGGCACAGACAATTCATGTTTGGCAACAAACTTGTCATGGGATTTGACCGGGTCCGGAGACATGCCAATCACCGTCACACCTATGGCTGCGAAGTCTTCAAGTTGTTCGGAAAAACCGATGGCTTCCTTGGTGCAGCCCGGCGTGGCGTCTTTGGGATAGAAAAACAACACCATCGGTTTGCCGGCATAATCATCAGGGCCAAAAACGCTCACCCCCGTCTCGGGGCAGTACCAATTCGGGAATCTGGTCGCCGACACTTATTTTTGCCATTACTGCTCCATAAAGTTACTTATTGGTGGGAATCGTGAGAACGTTATACAGCGTGAGTGGAACCGGCGGCAAGGCTGGGTTATTCCTGATCAGGCAGAATCAAAACAGTGCGCGGAAACTTGATGCTGGTTCACAACAAACCCAAACCCAGGCCTGACCCGTCGCAGCCGCAAGTGATGAACCGCCGGGCATCGGCCGTTCGGGCGTTGCGCATCATTTTTGCGATTTTCATGGTTTGCGTTGTCATGTTGCTGATGGCCGGGGGCGCGTTTTATTGGTTTCTTGGTAGTCAAACCAGAGAAGGCTCGTTGATCGCCAGCCAAATAGAGACCGGTCTTGCAGACCTGGTGGGTGCGGAATTTCAGGTAAGTGCGGGCAAACCGGATATTGAACTGAACCTTGATGGCAGTGTTCACCTGACGGTATCTGAAATCGAGATATCCAGGCTTCAAGACGGCAAGATGCTGGCCATGCTTGAAGGGTTCAGTCTGGTGTCAAACATCGGGGCATTTCTCACCGGCGAACGGGCGTTCGACAGCATTATTGTGAAGCATGTTGAAGTCGATGCAAAGGTTGCGGGTTTTTCGCAGAGTGAGTTTCTTTTGCCGCATAACTTTGCTGCACCGCTAACAATGATCGGTACCAGTCTGAACCGGGTCGATACGGCACTGGCAGGTGGTGATTTCAAGGGCATCACCCTTGAACACCTGACCCTGCGTGGCAAGTCGTTTGGACGGCGACTGGAAACTCCGATTGAATTCCTGCAGTTCAAGTTGCTGCGTGGCGAAGAAAACGCCTTGCAACTGGAAGGTAATGCACAATCTGCGGTTTCGAGAGTATTGTTTGCAGCCAGTTATCGGACAGAAGAGAGCGGCCAGAGCAAGCTTGATTTCGAAACGACTGGTATCAATCTGAATGAATGGTTGAGCGATACCGTGTCGGATGAAGGTGTTTTGGGTATGGACGGCACGGTTGTTTTACGGGGCCAGTTGCCATTTGCCGCCGACGGGGTTCCTCTGGATCCCAAGGTAAAGTTGCAAATGACGGGTGGAGCTTTGCGACTGACCAGAAAGGCAGTCACATCGGTTGAGTCGCTTGATTTGGATTTCCAGATTTTTGTAGACCGTAACCAAGTCGAATTGCACCGTTCTGATGTTCGTTTGGGCAAGTTCAGGGGAACCGTCCTGGGTGGCATGAAGCCCTTTGAGGAAGCACGAGGTTATCATGGTCCCTTGCTGTATGACTTCATTGTCGACCCCGGTTTCCATGAACCAACACGTGAAAATGAACCGGTTGTACCCGCAGCCTTCAAGATTGCCGGCAAACTGGACAGACAGCTCAAATCGGTCGAGGTTGACAGAATCATCTTCGAGACCATTGGCGGAACGGTGCATGGCAGTGGGGATGTGGCCTTGTCCGGTGATACTCCGGCTGTGCGTGGGGAATTGTCCACTGACGGGATATCGGTTCTCGCGCTCAAACAATATTGGCCGTTTTTCGTTGGGAGTGCCGCCAGGAACTGGGTTCATTCGCATGTGATTGACGGAACTGTGGTTTCCGGAAAAGTAACGGCGGACATACCATCTGGAATCTTGTTTCGATTTGCCGAGGGCGCAAAACTCAAGAACGAACACTTTTCGCTCAATTTGAATCTGGAGGAACTTTCCTTCGTTCCTTTCGGTCACATGCCCGCGATAGAGAACGGCAAGGGAACGCTGAAGCTCGAAGGTATGCAGATCATCGGCGACCTTGTCTCCGGGAATGCAAGAGATGGCGAGGGCGAGACTGTAGACATCAAATCAGCCAAGTTTTTTATGCCCGACTATGGCGAAAAGGACAAGACAGGCGAGATCAGTATGGAGTTGCGTGGAGGGTTGAAGTCAATTGCAACGATCTCACAACGCAAGCCCTTGCGCATCATGGAGCGGTTAAAGGTTGAGGCAGGCCAGTTTTCAGGCACAGGCTATGCCGATATCGTCGCGAAGTTTCCGATCAGGAAGAAAATCAAATATGAAGAAGTTGACTGGAACATTCTTCTGGAACTTGAAAACGGCTCAAGTACGAAGCCACTGGAAGGACGGCGCGTAGAAAAGGCCAATTTTGTCATAGACGCAAATCCCAACGGTGCGAGCGTTGTGGGAAAGGCGTTGATTGACGGTGTCCCGGCGAGAATTCGAACCACTGAACCAATTGGTAAATCCGGTGAGGTCAGCAAGTTCCGAGAAGTGAAAGCGGTACTGAACGACAAGCAACGTGCGTTGCTGGGGATTGATCTTGGTCAGGTCGTTACGGGTCCGATTTCGGTCGTCATAAACCAAACTGCAAAACGCGAGAAACATGTGATCGACTTTTCCGGCGCGGAATTGAGTCTGCCCTGGATTGGTTGGCGAAAAGGCAAGGGAATAAAGGCTGAAGGTGGTTTCGAATTCACCAAAGTGCGTGACCGGCTTATACTTTCAAGGTTTTATTTGAAAGGACCGGGGTTTGGCGCAAACGGCTTGCTTGAATTCGACAAAGGCGGACTGTTAAAGGCCGATCTGAAAGAGATCAAGCTGAACCGGTTTGACGACTTTGCTCTCAAGGTTGAGCGCGAAGAGGGAGTTTATAACATAAACGCCAATGGTTTGTCTTTCGATACGCGCGGATTGATAAACCTGCTGCTGAACGAAGGCAACTTCACGCAAAGGCAGGGAAAGAACTCCGTCAATCTGGTTGCAAATTTCTCCAAAATTCTCGGGTTTAACAACCGCGAGATGAGTAATGCGATCTTGCTTTACCAGAGCAGGTCAGGTGTGACCGACAGCCTTGACCTTACAGCCAGTTCGCAACTTGGACGGAACCGCATGAATGCAAGCAGGCAGGGTGAGACTACCATATTCAGTATCGCGTCCGACGATGCGGGCAGCGCTCTTGCCTTTACAGATATCTATACAAAAATGCGCGGAGGCAGACTGCAAGCGAGGCTGCAGCAAACCGGTGATGGCCCGTATACGGGGCCGGTCAATGTCGATAATTTCGAGATTGTCAACGAAAGCCGGATCGCGAGGCTTGTTCCCAATTCCAGTTGGGAAATAGATCCCGATACACGACAACGGGTTCGCCGAAAAACTGATAATACCACTGGCGACCAGGTTGTACCGTTCACCATTGCCCGGGCGAACATTGTGCGGGGAAAAGGGTATATGGAATTGTCCGATGCCATCATTCGCAGCCGTTCTTTGGGGTTTACGATGAAGGGTACCTTGTATGATCCTGACGACAACATGAACATTCTGGGAATGTTCATGCCTGCAAACGATCTGAACATTGCCCTGCGCAGGTTTCCGCTAATCGGGGACATTCTGGCGGGGGGCAAGGACAACCTGTTGTTCGGCATCCGGTATTTGCTGAGCGGTCCGCGGAAAAACCCCAAATTGACCATCAACCCGTCGGGAAGAAAGATCCGTCAGAACTGATGCCGGGAAGGGTTGGCACGCAGCTGGTCAGCGCGGCCTTACCAACACGTGTTTTTTCTTGCCCATTGAAAGCTTGACCACTCCACTGTCGTTCAAATGAGTTTCGTCGACAGACAGCCGTTCATCGCTAATGGCGATGTCGTTGATTTTGATGGCGCCGCCTTTGACGTGACGCCGTGCCTCTCCGTTAGAGGAGGCCAGATCGGCATCAACAATCAATGACAGAAGACCGATACCGGCAGCAAGATCAGTTTGTGCAACTGTGATAGTGGGCAGCGACTCTGCTGCCTGACCTTCTTCAAAGGTCTTCCTGGCGGTTTCGGCCGCATCATCGGCGGCCGCCTGTCCATGAACAATAGCGGTTACTTGCGTCGCCAGCACTTTTTTGGCTTCGTTGATTTCGTTTCCACCCAACGCCGCCAGTTTTGAAATTTCAGACAAGGGCAGGTGCGTGAAAATTTTCAGAAAACGTTCTACATCAGCATCTTCGGTGTTTCGGAAATACTGCCAGAAGTCGTATGGGCTGAAGAGATCACCATTGAGCCAGACTGCACCGTTGGCAGTCTTTCCCATCTTTGCACCTGAACTTGTCGTAAGCAGGGGGGTTGTCAACGCATAAAGCTGGGGCGTTTCCATCCGGTGGCCGAGATCAACCCCATTGATGATGTTACCCCATTGATCAGAGCCGCCCATCTGAAGGCGACATTCGTAGCGCCTGTTGAGTTCCACAAAATCATACCCCTGCATGATCATGTAGTTGAACTCAAGAAAGGACAGCGATTGTTCGCGGTCAAGGCGGGATTTTACGGAATCGAATGTCAACATCCGATTGACCGAAAAATGCCTGCCTACATCGCGCAAAAACTCGACGTAATTGAGTTTCATCAGCCAGTCGGCATTGTTGGCCATAAATGCGTCTGTCGGGCCATCCCCATATCTCAATATTCTTGAGTAAACTTTCTTGATGCTTGCGATGTTTGCATCAATTGTCTCGGGTGTCAGCAGCTGGCGCTGGTCGTCGCGGAAAGAAGGGTCGCCGACCATGGAAGTGCCTCCACCCATCAACGATATCGGACGATGGCCGGTTTCCTGAAACCAGTAAAGCAAGGTGACGGTAATCAGGTTTCCGATGTGGATACTTGTAGCAGTGGCATCATAGCCGACATACGCTGTGACGCGTTCGTTTTTCAACAAGTTGTCGAGACCGTCGAAATCAGAACACTGGTGGATAAAGCCGCGTTCTTTCATGACGTTAAGAAAATCGGATTTGAATGCAGTCATTTCTTGATACTGTCTGGTTTTGATATGGTTGGTCGAATCTGCTGTGCTTTAGCAGTTGCCAGACAAAATATCACGCAGGAAAACACCGATGAGCGAAATCTTTACATCCTTGGGGTTGATGAGCGGAACCAGCATGGACGGCATTGATCTTGCGATCATTCAAACCGACGGCAAGAAGCGGTTGATACGATCCTTCCCGGGCACCGCGCAGGCATATGACGCAGATGAACAGGCGGCCTTGAAAGTTGCTGTGGCGCAATCGGCCGAAATGGAGTCGCGCGAACAGGTTGTTGAACGGTTTTCGGAGCTTGAAGAACGCATCACCCGCAAACATTCAGCGTTGGTGAAAAACCACCTGGCGAAACACAAGGACGTGTTGCCTGAGATAGACTTGATCGGGTTTCACGGCCAAACTGTCTTGCACCGGCCTGAACTCGGTTTGACAGTGCAACTTGGCGATGGCGAATTGCTCAGTGAACTGACCGGTCTGCCAGTTGTTTACGATATGCGTAGCAATGACATGCTTAATGGAGGGCAGGGAGCTCCGCTCGCCCCGGCATACCATGTCGCTTTGGCCAGTAACTTGCCTGCAGAATTTGGTGGCAGCAAGCCGGTCGCCTTTGTCAACATCGGTGGAATTTCCAATGTGACAATCGTTGCGGATGATGTGGTTGCGTTCGATACGGGGCCGGGGAACAACCTGATTGACCTATGGATGCAATCCAGGGAAGGACAGCCGTTTGATGAAGGCGGTAAACTGGCTTCCGGTGGTGCAATTGATCATGACCTGGTCGAGACGTTTCTGGACCATTCTTATTTCACTGTTGCTCCACCAAAATCGCTGGACCGGTTGGATTTTGATCTACCGGGTAGCAAACTGGATTCCCCTGACATGGTTCGTTCACTTGCCCACATTACTGCCCGTTGTGTTATTGAAGCGGCCCGGTTTGCGCCAGCTTTTCCGATGCTGTGGATTGTAAGCGGTGGCGGAACAAACAATCCTTCCATCATGGGTGATTTGCGTGAACTTGCCGGAACTCATGGAAGCAAGGTGGTTACGGCTGACGAGGCAGGTTTCAGCAGCGAGGGAATGGAAGCGGAGGCTTGGGCCTATCTGGCAGTTCGTGCAAAAGAGAAATTGCCGCTGACTTATCCCAAAACCACCGGATGCAGTCACCCTGTATCGGGCGGCAGATTTGCCAATGTGAAAATTTTGTGACAGGCTTGCGACTCAAGAGTCCCTTTCAGGCCTACGCTTGAGGCAGTTTTCCACAGTGAAAGCCATGTCAGAGCTGGTTGAAATCTAGTCAGATTTCCCAATCGACCGAAGGGATGCCGAAAAGGAGCAAGAATGAAAAAACCACCTTCGATAATCTTAATGTCGGCAGTCGCAATGCTGCTAATGTCGGCCTCTACAGCGATCACCGACGCTTCGCCGCTGGCCAAGTGCGGTAACCGCATCGAACTGGCGGAAATATTGAAAGAAAAATTCGACCAAGTGCCTGTTGGCGGCGGTGTGTCCCATGAAAACACACACGCATTTGAAGTGTTTGCCTCGCAGGATGGTGCATGGACAGTCTTGATGACCAAAACCGACGGTCAGACTTGTGTCATGGCGGGCGGCCATTCGTGGGAAGAGTTCAAAACCAAGATGCCCGGTACGCCGACTTGAGCATCATCGTTTCGTGGTAGCACTGAAACAAAGGAGCGGGGCTGTTCTCAACGCAACAGCATGGTTTCTTCAACTCCGCCGGGAATAATTCCAAGGCGCTTGTCGAGATAGGTTCCGCACTCGTCGATCACCTCTTCCTGGTGCTGTGAGAAGAAATGGTCGGCACCTTCAACCGTTTCGTGTGTGATCATGATGCCCTTTTGTGCCTTGAGTTTTTCTACCAGGCCTTGAACATGTTCAGGAGGGCAAACCCGGTCTTCAGAACCATGGATGATCAACCCGGAAGCCGGGCAGGGTGCCAGAAACGAGAAATCATAGATGTTGGGTTGGGGTGCAAGCGACATAAACCCTTCAATTTCGGGCCTGCGCATCAGAAGTTGCATTCCGATCCATGATCCGAACGAGAAGCCTGCTACCCAGCATCCCCTGGCATCAGGATGCATGGATTGTACCCAGTCAAGCGCTGCGGCTGCATCTGACAGTTCCCCCTGACCATAATCAAACTCGCCCTGGCTGCGTCCCACACCGCGAAAATTGAATCGCAGCACCGTAAACCCGCGCTCCAGGAACATGTAAAACAGGTCATATACGATCTGGTGATTCATGTTTCCGCCGAACTTGGGATGCGGATGGGGATGGAGAATTAGTGCAATCGGGGCAGTTTTTTCCTTGGAAGGTTGATATCTACCTTCCAGTCTGCCGGTAGGGCCGTTGAATATGACTTCGGGCATGGGTACTCCGGTTCGTAATCTGTTTTTTTGCCAGAGGCGTAGCAATCAGATCACTCTTGACGTTCCGTGGTCTGGTTTCTAAAACAGTTTAGAATAATTCAAAACTACTGGTTGATACCCGACCGACTTGAAGCGTCTTCTTAAACAATCTCGTCAGCAGATTTCAAGCAAATTGCGCAAGTTGGTCTTACATTGGTACAAGCCGATGCGTTAACGACACTGAAAGACGATGCGACCTGTGAGCCGAACCTATCTGGATTACAATGCCACAGCGCCTCTGTTGGGTTGCGCGCGCGAGGCGATGCTAGGTGTGATGGAAACCCATGGCAATGCGTCGTCTGTACACCATGAAGGCCGTAACGCACGGCGAATTGTCGAAGCCTCACGCGAGCAGGTTGCAAGTCTGATAAACGCCAACCCGGCCAATGTGGTCTTTACCTCAGGTGCGACCGAGGCCGTTAATCAATGCTTGTCGCCTGTCATGCGCGCAGGCGGCGCTGAAGTTCCGGTTGCTGCTGTGTATGCTGGCAGGACCGAACATCCGTGTGTGTTGTCTGGTGGGCGGTTCGCAACAGAACATGTTCACGGGTTGGAAGTAGACAATCAGGGCCTGATTGACTTGGAAGCGCTGGATACGGCGTTGCAACAACACGACGCGTCCAAAGGTCTGGCCTTGGTGGCGGTGCAGCTGGCAAATAACGAAACCGGCGTAATTCAGCCGGTTCGCCAGGTTGCTGAAATCGTCCATGAACACAATGGCCTGTTGCTGGTGGATGCGGTTCAGGGGCTTGGAAAACTTTGGTTTACCCTGGACGAGTTGATGGCTGATTTCGTGGTGCTTTCCGGACACAAGATCGGCGCTCCACAAGGTGTTGGTGCCTTGGTTCTTGCCAATGGAAACATGGCACCTGTTCCGTTGATTCGCGGGGGCGGTCAGGAAAACCATCATCGTGGTGGCACCGAGAATGTTGCCGCCATTGCCGGTTTTGGTGCGGCGTGTGAATGGCATCGCGAAAATATGAGAAAAAAAATCAACAATTCGGAAATAAGAGACTCGATTGAAGCGGGACTTCGCACTATATCGCATAGTGCAGGGAACAGTGTTTCGCAGCCGGTTTTTTTTGGAGCGGGAACGCAGCGTTTGGGCAATACTTCTTGCTTTAGTGTGCCCGGTGTAAAAGCGGAAACCGCCTTGGTGGCGCTTGATCTTGAAGGAATTTCCATCTCTTCGGGATCAGCTTGCTCCTCTGGGAAAGTAAAGCAAAGCCATGTGCTGGAGGCCATGGGGGCAAAGGACAGGGAAATGGAAGGCGCATTGCGCGTAAGTCTTGGCTGGGAGCCTGAAAAGGAAGATGCCGAACGATTTTTGGAAGCATGGAAAACCGTAATTGGCCGAATGGCCGCGTGATCAACTAATTTGGAGCACATGAATGCCCGCTGTTCAGGAAACCATTGATGCCGTCGCTGAGATTGATGTCGACAAATACAAATACGGTTTTTCGACGGATATCGAGTCTGACAAAGCTCCCAAGGGGCTGAACGAAGACATTATCAGGTTCATCTCAGCCAAAAAGGAAGAGCCTGAATGGATGCTTGAGTGGCGGTTGGAAGCGTTTCGCCGCTGGCAAACCATGGAAGAGCCGCAATGGGCGCGTGTTGAATATCCGAAGATCGATTTTCAGGATATCTATTATTATGCGGCTCCCAAGAACTTCGAGGATGGCCCCAAATCTCTCGACGAAGTTGACCCTGAACTTTTGCGCACCTATGAGAAACTTGGAATTCCCTTGCAAGAACAGGAAATCCTTGCCGGGGTGCGCAGGCCGGGCGAGCCAAGCCCGTCTTCCGACGGTGACGAACTTTCTGACAATATCTATTCATCCGGGCGCGTTGCGGTCGATGCCGTGTTTGATTCGGTTTCGGTTGTTACCACCTTCAAGGATGAGCTCGCAAAGGCCGGGGTGATCTTCATGCCCATCTCCGAGGCCATTCGGGAGCATCCGGAACTGGTCAGGAAGTATCTGGCATCTGTGGTTCCTGTCTCAGACAATTATTACGCGACGCTCAACTGTGCGGTCTTTACCGATGGTTCGTTTGTCTATGTTCCCGAAGGCGTGCGCTGCCCGATGGAACTGTCCACCTATTTCCGCATCAATGAAATGAACACCGGCCAGTTTGAACGCACATTGATCATTGCTGAAAAGGGTTCTTACGTTTCGTATCTGGAAGGGTGTACCGCTCCCCAGCGCGATGAAAACCAGTTGCACGCCGCAGTGGTGGAACTGGTGGCGATGGAAGATGCCGAGATCAAATATTCCACCGTCCAGAACTGGTATCCCGGCGACGAGAACGGCAAGGGCGGTATCTACAATTTTGTGACCAAACGCGGCGATTGTCGGGGTGACAATTCCAAGATTTCCTGGACCCAGGTTGAAACCGGTTCGGCGATTACCTGGAAATACCCGTCATGCGTTTTGCGCGGTGATGGTTCGCAGGGTGAATTCTATTCGATTGCGGTTTCTAATGGTGCACAACAGGTCGACAGCGGCACGAAGATGCTGCATTTGGGCAAGAACACCAAGAGCCGGATCATTTCAAAGGGCATTTCGGCGGGCCGTTCGCAGAACACCTATCGCGGTCAGGTTTCTGCACACAAAAAGGCAAAGGATGCACGCAATTTCACCCAGTGCGATTCCCTGCTGATCGGCGACCAGTGCGGCGCCCATACCGTTCCCTATATCGAAGCCAAGAACGCCACGGCACAGTTTGAGCACGAGGCAACAACTTCGAAAATTTCCGACGACCAGCTTTTCTACTGCTTGCAACGTGGCATTCCCGAAGAAGAGGCCATCGCACTGATTGTCAACGGTTTCGTCAAGGAAGTGATTCAGGAACTACCGATGGAATTTGCCGTTGAAGCGCAAAAGCTGATCGGGATCAGTTTGGAAGGCAGCGTGGGGTGATCTGGGGGCGCAATCCAAATCTTGAAGCCGTTGTCAGTGCGTCGAGAAGGCTTGCGGACAGTAACAAGAACACTGACGCAGAGAAGAAGGAAATTGCAGCGAACCAAGAGCGGGAACAGAAATACTTCGTTATCACTTATGCCACAATGGCTTTCATCGGTGGGTTGGTAATCGCAATTACGTGGTCACACAGCCTTGGGTACGCACTAATGCTGCCGCTTCCGTTTGCATTGTTCGTCTGTCATCGCGCATCGGTGAAATTGGAAAAAGCAAGAAAAAGACAATTGAAAGAATACGAGATGCTTACCGGTGATGATCGACACTGGGGCAGGAATGCAGGAAAAGACAAAAATGCTTGAAATCAAAGATTTACACGTAAAGATTGCGGAAACGGATACCGAAATCCTCAAGGGTTTGAATCTGTCGATTGCGGACGGGGAAGTGTCTGCCATCATGGGGCCAAACGGGTCAGGTAAATCAACCTTGTCGCATGTACTTGCGGGTAAGGACGATTATGAAGTCACCGGCGGCGACATCCTGTTCAATGGACAGAGCATCTTGGAAATGGAAGCCGATGAGCGCGCCACGTCAGGCATTTTTCTGGCGTTCCAGTATCCGATGGAAATTCCCGGCGTGCCGACCATGAATTTTCTGAAAGCAGCCATGAATGCACAGCGCAAGGCACGGGGAGAAGACGATTACACCACGCCCGAATTCATCAAGAAGGTGAAGGTAGCAGCGGGGGATCTTGGTATCGATTTCAACATGTTGAAACGTGCACTCAACGTTGGTTTTTCAGGCGGCGAAAAGAAACGCGCCGAAATTCTGCAAATGAAGCTTCTTGCACCCAAGATGTGTGTTCTCGACGAAACCGACTCCGGGCTTGATATTGATGCCCTGAAAATTGTCTCCGACGGGGTCAATTCCCTGCGCGGTCCTGATCGGTCGTTTCTGGTCATTACCCACTACCAGCGATTGCTGGAGCATATCGTGCCGGACAGTGTGCATGTGTTGCATCAGGGGCGGATCATCCAGTCTGGCGACAAGTCGCTGGCGCTGCATCTGGAAGAACACGGCTATGCAGACATCATTGCAAATGCCGCGTGACGGTGGAGAACTGACCATGCAACGAACATCCGCTGAAGAGGCGCTGGGTATTGATCTGCCGACACGCCGTGTCGAAAGTTTCCACTATACGGACTTGCGCAGTGTGTTGCGCGAATTGCCTGCAGAGGCGTCAGCAAATAGTGGCAACGGAACTTATGAACCGGCAGTCAACACACATCTGGTGGCGTTTCGGGACGGCAAAGTGACCAATGAACCGTCTTTGCCAAATGGGGTCATGATGACCGGCGGTGTTAACAAACCCAACCCAAGCGGCATTGATGATGCGATTGTCGCAATGAATGCCAGTATGGGCGGCGATGCATTGGCGTTCGTGATTTCTTCTGATGAAACCGCTGAAACCCCGCTCGGTCTTGGCCATGTGAGCACCCAGGAGGCGAGAACGGGCGTTTATCACAAAGTAACGGTGAAGGCGGGTGCAAACGCTTCTGTCATTGAACGTCATACCGGCCATGAGGGAGTTGCGAGCCTCGCCACCACTGTTTCCGAACTGAATGTTGAAGAAGGCGCAAAGGTCAACTGGTTCATAATCCAACAAGAGGATGAGGCCGCAACACGCCTTGCCCGCCTCAATGTTGAACTTGCTCAAGATGCTGAATTGTCAGTGTTTGTTCTGAATGCAGGCGGCAAACTGGTGCGTCAGGAGATCAACATTTCAGTCAATGGTGAAAATGCCTCGCTCAACCTTCGTGGTGTCAACCTGATCGATCATGCACATGTTGATGTGACCACAATACTTGATCACAAGGTTCCCAACACCACTGCCGAGGAATTGTTTCGCAATGTGGTCACCGGGGGTGGTCACGGTGTTTTTCAGGGACAGATCAGGGTTGCCCAGCCAGCGCAAAAAACCGATGCGCAAATGGCCTGCAACACGCTGCTGCTCACCGATGATGGTGATTTCTCCGCCAAGCCGGAACTTGAAATCTTTGCTGATGACGTGGTTTGCGCCCATGGCGCAACGTTTGCAGATATTGACGAAGATCACATGTTCTATCTCAAGGCCCGTGGCATTGACGAAAAGTCTGCACGAGCGCTTCTGATCAAGGCATTTGTGGATGAAGTGGTGGAAGAACTTGAAGCTGGCGAAGCGCTTGAAGAGGCGCTGATCGGCATGATCGACGAATGGCTGGACGAGAAACTTTGATGCAGTTCGACGTCGAAAAAGTTCGTGCAGATTTCCCGATCCTGTCGCGTCAGGTACATGGCAAACCGTTGGTCTATCTCGACAGCGGCGCTTCTGCCCAAAAACCACAGGCTGTGATCGATGCGATCGACCACGTTTATGGCAATGAATATGCCAATGTTCACCGTGGTTTGCATTTTCTGTCGAACGCGACGACCGATGCCTATGAAGCAGCACGGGAGAAGGTGCGGGCATTTTTGAATGCGCCAAGTGTTGATGAAATCGTTTTCACAAAAGGAACAACCCAGGCAATCAACCTCGTCGCCTATGGTTGGGCCATGAAACATCTCAAAGAGGGCGACGAGATCGTCCTGTCGATCATGGAGCATCATTCCAACATCGTTCCATGGCACTTTCTGCGCGAGCGCTTGGGTGTCAAGCTGGTCTGGGTCGATGTTGAAGACGACGGATCGCTAAACGTTGGAAAATTCGAAAAGGCGTTGACGGAGCGCACAAAGCTGGTCGCGATAACCCACATGTCAAATGTGCTGGGTACTATCGTTCCCTTGAAGGAAATTACAAGAATTGCGCATGAACGGGGAGTTCCTGTGTTGGCAGACGGCTCCCAAAGTGCTGTGCATCTTCCGGTGGACGTGAAGGAACTCGATGTGGACTTCTATTGCATCACCGGACACAAGCTTTATGGGCCGTCGGGCATTGGGGCGCTTTATGGAAAAATGAGTTACCTCAAGGACATGCAACCGTTTGAAGGCGGTGGCGAAATGATCCTTGATGTTGAACTTGACCGTGTCACCTATGCTGACCCACCGCATCGTTTTGAAGCAGGTACCCCGCCAATCGCTCAGGCAATTGGACTTGGCGCTGCGATAGACTATGTTGAGAGCATTGGACGGGATGCAATTTTTGAACATGAGACAGACTTGCGCGATTACGCCCGCAAACAGCTTTCATCTGTCAACGCCTTGCGGATGATTGGAGATGCACCCGGTAAAGGGGCCATTTTCTCATTTGAGCTTGAAGGCATTCACGCCCATGACGTTTCGATGGTTATTGACCGATCCGGTGTTGCGGTGCGGGCAGGGACCCACTGCGCACAGCCTCTCTTGCAACGGTTTGGCGCGACCTCCACATGCAGGGCGTCGTTTGCCATGTACAATACACGCTCGGAGGTTGATGTGCTGATAGAGTCGCTTGAAAAGGCACGCAGCTTCTTTTCGTGAGTTGAACAGGAACCTGAATCATGAACGATGAACCGGAAACAAATGTCATGGCCGATAAAGATGCTCCCAACGCTGTCGAAATGAAACCGGCGGACAAGTCGGCTATTCCTGAAGCAGAGCTGGAACGCATGACGATCGATATTGTTGCGGCTCTCAAGACCGTCTATGATCCTGAAATTCCAACCGATATTTATGAACTTGGCCTCATCTACAGGGTCGATATAGAAGACGACAGGTTGGTCAAGGTACTGATGACTGTCACCGCTCCCGGTTGCCCGGTGGCCGGGGAGATGCCTGGCTGGGTGCGCGATGCAATTGCAGTCGTTCCCGGTGTAATGGATGTGGAAGTGGACATGACTTACGATCCACCCTGGACACCGGAACGCATGAGCGAAGAAGCGCAAGTGGCGTTGGGCTGGTATTAGGTCGAGCCGAACGGTTCCGGGAACATGCTTGCTGGTGCCGTATGAAAACGGAACTACTTGTGTTGCCGATCAATTTTCTCTGTCAGGATGGAATTAAGCATTTGGTGGCTATATATTGTCAGACAGAACGATGGAGAACACCATGACCGGATTTGAAGTCATCACCATTACGGATGCCGCAAATGCCAGGATCGGCGAAATCCTTGCAAAGAACCCTGAAGCGAAAGGAATTCGCATCGGGGTGAAAAACAGTGGTTGCGCCGGTATGGAGTATACGGTTGATTTGGTAGACGAAATTGTCGCTGGTGAGGACAAGGTCGAATCAACCCACGGAACGGTGTTCATTGACCCCAAAGCCGTATTGTTTTTGCTCGGAACCGAACTTGATTTTGAAGTTACCAAACTTCGCACCGGCTTTGTGTTCAACAATCCCAATCAAACTTCTGCTTGCGGTTGTGGCGAGAGTGTTGAACTTTCACCCGCCGAGATGACCCCCGAGATGGTGCAGGCGCGCGAAATGGCGAATGGCTGAGCACAATGAGCGGGTTGATGGCTCAACAAAACGATTGCATTGATTACGTAGAATTGCCGGTAAGCGACATTGAGCGCGCCAAACAGTTTTTTGGCGGTGTGTTTGGCTGGAAGTTTAACGGTTTTGGCGATGAGTATTGTGAGTTTAGCGATGGCCGCATGAAGGGTGGATTTGCCCTTTCAGATACAGTTACGCCGGGCGGTGCGCTGATTGTACTTTATCACAATGATCTGGAGGTGGCCAAAAACAAGGTTCTTGCAGGGGGCGGTAACATCAGCAAGGACATTTTCCAGTTTCCCGGTGGTGAACGGTTTCAGTTTACCGACCCCGAAGGCCACGAATGGGCGGTCTGGCGGAAAACCTGATCCTGTCTCAGGCTTGATCGTTTGTTTCTACGACCTGATGTATCTCAACCACATTCCCGTCCGGATCGTAGAAAAATATTTGGTGCCACCCCTGAACCGCCGTATGGCCGTAGTCAGAATAGGGAACGCCGTTTTCTTCCAGAGTGCGC
Source organism: Rhizobiaceae bacterium (assembly GCA_965230715.1). Classification (GTDB taxonomy): domain Bacteria; phylum Pseudomonadota; class Alphaproteobacteria; order Rhizobiales; family Rhizobiaceae; genus JAALLB01. Next base: position 1,667,534 of record CBDDLK010000001.1, read on the forward strand.
TTTACGGCTTCCATGTCGTCGGTACGAAAAGCTATGTGGCCGCGGGCGAGGGGGTTGACGATCTGACCGGTATTAAATCCGGCTTCGTTGTCACGCGTTGCAAGATGAAACTGAATGTTTCCGTCCGTTCGGAAATGCACATCCGGCGCAATGCCCTTTTCCCGTTCCACGCAGGCAGGTCACCCGACGGCTGGTCCAAGCCAAGCACATTTTTGTAGAATGCATCCATCGTGTCTATGTTGTCGGAGCAGAAATTGACATGATGCAGCGTAAGTTTCATTTCCATCTCCATTCCTGCACTTTGGTACTCGTGTGGATTATCGTACCATTCTAGCCACTGGTTGTCGGGCAAGCAATCAAATGCAATTCCGGAATTGATGGGCCATCAACCCAAGAATGCGCGTCCAGTCCGGGTGGAAATCACGGTCGTCCTGTTACTGTCGAAGTGCAAAACAGTTTATTCCAGCGAATTGATCCAATCGGCAATGAGTTGAACCGCATCACTGTCGGTTGTGCCGCGTCCCAGCTCAGGCATCATCACACCGGTTTCCAGGCTACGCATCCGGTGTAGCAGGATTGAGGCTTCGGCATTGCCCGGCGAAATTGCAAACTCATGTCCGCCGGTTCCCCTTCCGGCTGCGACAGGGCGTTTCCTGTAACCCCAGGCGGCGCGATTTTTTTCATCAAAGGTCAGGAACAAGCCCGAATTGCTGGCCGGTCCGGTTGAGCGATGGCAGTGGGCACAATTGATGTCCAGATAAGCGCGGGCACGGGCGTCAAGTTTCGCTGAGGCGTCCTTCCAATCGGGAACACTCGCCCAGGAGGCTGGTTCTCCCGCGCCTTCAAGCAACCCGGCCGCAACCCATTCTGCCAGTTGGTTACCTGTTTCCGGACGGTCAAAATTCAGGTTCTGGGCTTTGGGACCAATGGGAACAACCAGTTCATTGTTGAAATGGCAGCCCTTGCATTGGTTTTTGTTCGGCACCCGGTAACTGATGGTTTTTGATTCTCCTGCCTTGTCCACAAACGAGACGTCCATTCGTTTGCCTGCGACTTTCAGAACGGCGTCAGATTGGTCTTCATTCCATACATATGCGAAAGTTTTCCAGCCACCGGGTTGTCTCAGAAGCACGCGAACTTCGATGTTGCGTAGCGCATCGTCCGGCGAACGAAAATCGGCTGGAAATGCAAAATTCTTGATCAGCGCCGAGCCGACCGGAAATTCAAATGCTTCGACGGGGTGAAAACGCGCTGACGCATCAGGGGGCACATAAACAAAACGGGATTTGATTGCATGGTCGCTGAACAATTCATTGCGCACTGAGTAGGGCACCACACGGTGCGCTGGTTCAAGCGTATGAAGGTTCTTAAAGAAACCAAAGCGAGAAAACTGCTTGGGAGGCTTCTCAGCTTCTATGATCTCTTGAGCGACATCTGCCATCGCCTGGCGGGCAGACAGCGCCAATCCCACTGATGTTGCCAGGGCAAGCGCGATTACTAGCTTCATCGCATTTTGGAGCATTGTTGATTGCCTTCGTCCCAACACGGCTAGTCCTGGGGCAGGGCGACTGGTTCCACATCGGGCCTGTCAGTTGCGGCGTAGCCTGATTTGTCGCGATCGGGTGCAGCCCCCCAAGGGAAAATCGTTTGTGAAACCATTTTCAGGTTGGCGAAACTCGTGTCGTCTTTTTCGTCGATGTAGATTCCGTCGCCGGCCTTCGTCCAACTCAGCCATTCTGAAATCGGCACAACCCCGTCCCACAAAATGTCAGGAAGGTCGTTGCCGGAAGCTTCTGCAAAAAACTGCCCGACATCTCCGGTGGGTTCATACCCGCCTTTTCCATAGTCATTGTCGTAAATATAAACCCCGCGCGGATGGGGAAAAAACCCGTCATCCTCATAGTCGTTGAAATAGGAGACAACCGCGACATGGACCATGGCATTGTTGTCAAAGGAGTTATTGAAAACGTGCACGTTGCGATTGGCCATCACCAGGACACCTGTGCCCATCGGCACATCAGCGACGGTGGTGCCTTTTTCTGCAAAGTTGGGTTGGTCATTGTCCGTAATCTGGTTGTTGAATACCCGAATGGTGTGACCGCCCATTTGCTTCAGGTTGGGTAGGTCAAATACCAGTATACCGCCTGTGTTGTGGGTCGCGACATTCTCGTAGACATCGGCATGAAAGCTGTTTTCGATCTCAATACCTGCAACATTGCGTTCCGCACGGTTGCGGCGAACAACAATGTTCTGCGATTGCCCGACATAAATGCCGGCATCTGAGGCGCCGATTGCTACAGAATCCTCGATCAGAACGTTCCTGGCTTCAACCGGATAGATGGCATAGGCGCCATTTTCCGTTTTGGGCTCTCCAGTCCACTCAACCCGCACATTCTTGAATGTGATCTGATCGACACCCTTTGCCTTGATGCCATCGCCTTTGGCATCCTCCACGGCGAAATCGATCAACAACACGCGATCTGACGTAACCAGAAGGCCTTCACCTGCGCCTTGCTGGTTGGCGAAGGAAAGAATGGAACTGTCCATGCCAGAACCGCGAATGGTCACACCGTCTACGTCAAGGGAGAGCCCGTCGGTAAGAACATATGTTCCTGTCCCGAGCAATACTGTATCGCCGGTCTCGGCCTCGATCAGCGCTTCCTGCAACTTTTCCTGGGCATCCGGTCCTGGCGAAACGGCAATAAATTTGGCTTGAACCACGGTTGTACATGTGATGGACAGCGCGAGGGATGCCGCAAATATTATACCAGTATTCATGAGACTGCTCCTGATTTTCGGAAAATACTGTTACGTTTACGTCAAAAGCGCAAGGGGTTTCGTCATCCGTCCTGGCACAACGAGAGTGGAAATGGCACGGTATTCATTGTTCAGCCAATACAGGGAATTCTTATCGCAAAAACGCCGGGATATGCTCCTCACCACCGAATGCATGGCTGGCGTCAGTGTAGTCAATTTCCCCGACGCTCTGTTTCCGGTCGTTTGCGTTTTCTGCTTTCTTGCGGCGCCCAGAGGGTCGTGACCCCGAACCTGCTGTGTCTTTGGCAGCCTTTGGATCTTTTTTCTCCGGGCGACGTCTCCTGCCGCGACCGGCCTTTGCGTCCCATTCAACCTTGTCGCTATCCCATTCGATCTCTTTGCCGATGAGGGCTTCAATTGCATCGTAGCCCTTGCGGTCTTCGGGGGTAACGATCATCAGTGCAGTGCCTGACCTTCCGGCACGACCGGTGCGGCCAATGCGGTGGACATAATCTTCAGCACTGACGGGAACGTCAAAGTTGAATACATGAGACACATCAGGAATATCCAACCCGCGTGCTGCCACATCACTGGCAACCAGCAGTTTGATCTTGTTGTCCTTGAAGGCGCTCAAAGTCGCCATACGGCTTGTTTGGTCCATATCGCCATGCAACGAACCAACCGAATAGCCATGACGGTCGAGCGAACGCCACACAGTGGCCACATCGCGCTTGCGATTGCAGAATATGATTCCGTTCTTCAGTTCTTCCGCATTGTCGATCAGATCTCGCAACACCGACCGCTTTTCCCAATCCTCAACCTCTGAAGCGACGCATGACTGGGCAATTGTGTCTGAGGTAGAGGATGCACGGGCGACTTCAATCTGAACAGGGTTCTGCAAGAACTGTTTTGCAAGTTTGTCGATTTCCGGCGGCATTGTGGCTGAGAAAAACAAGGTTTGGCGTGTAAAGGGTACCAGTTTGCAGATGCGTTCGATATCGGGGATGAAACCCATGTCCAGCATCCGGTCAGCTTCGTCAATCACCAGAACTTCGACCCCGGTCAGCAGCAACTTGCCACGTTCGAAATGATCAAGCAGGCGACCTGGTGTTGCAATCAGTATATCGGCACCACGGTCCAGTTTTCGGAACTGGTCTTCAAATGAAACGCCGCCAATCAACAAGGCAACCGTCAACTTCTGGCCCGAACTGTAGCGGTTTATGTTTTCTTCAACCTGGGCTGCAAGCTCGCGCGTTGGCTCAAGAATGAGCGTTCTGGGCATCCGCGCGCGGGCGCGTCCCTTTTCCAGTTGTGATATGAGCGGTAGCGAAAATGAGGCTGTTTTACCGGTTCCCGTCTGGGCAATACCCAGTATATCCCGGCGCTGCATTACGTGAGGAATGGCCTGCTCCTGAATAGGAGTAGGGTCGGTGTAACCGGAAGCTTCTACCGCTGCCAGTACCTTGTTGCTTAAACCGAGATTTTCGAAACCCATGTAAACTCTTGAACTCTGGGTGGCAGGTCGACCCCCAGATTTGCTTTCCATACATTTATTGACCAGTGGATAGGCACTCGCTAGGCCAAACCGCAACCGAAGTCAATGCAAACAGCCAGTTATAGGGAGTTGGGGTTATCAAAATGCCTTAACAGCGCTTTGACAACCCGATATTGGCGTACATAGTGACACATTAGCGAAAACCGCCGCTGACCCGTCCCCACAGGCAACGAGGGTAAAACGGATAGGTGTCAGTCAGAAAATACACGTATTTGCCATTGAGCTGGCCGCCATTGCACTTGTCGAGATTGCCGGAGCCGGTAAACTGGTAATCCTGAATATAAGTGCCGTCGTATCTGCCACCTGGTCCGCTTGGCCGCGTTCCTTGCTTGAGGCTCCAACCCGATTTCACCCGGCTCCCAACATAATGGATCTCAAACCCGTCAGCTGCGTAACCGATATGGCTGCCCTTGGCATATGCCAGCAGGCCACGCGATTTGCCGTGGTAGTGGTATAAGCCGCGACGGTCGACATGGGCATTGTTGGAATCCAAACCAAGAAGGTTGCGTGGTCCCATTGGCTCCATACGCCAGCCAGTGTTTCTGCGGCTGAAACCGCGCGGTGAACCGGGATCCCAATAGTCGGCAGCTTCCGGACGGAAGAAAATGCCGTTCAAACCAATGCCAATGGCTCCCCGGTCGATATTTCGGGCAGAACCCGATTTCCTGGGGTTCTTCGGAACACAAACATTGATGTTTTGTTTGCGCATTGAATGGGGGTTCCCACGGTTGGGAAACCTGCCTGTCGAATGGTTGGGTACGCCATTTGATGAAATACAGACTTTTGTCCCGGTTTCAGAAATTTTGACCTTCGCCAACGCGGTTACCGGGGAAAGGGATATTGCACTTGCAGCGCTGATGAGAATGAAAGATTGCAATTTTGTGAACATGGATTCCTCCGTAGTTTGAAGACATGTTCACGATATCGTGAGCGATCTGTCTCCAAGATTACCGCAAGATTAACAATCGGAAAGAATTGGATTGCTGCAATCGCTAAACGTCAAGCAACCCGTCTTCGGCAAACTCGGCATTGTCCTGAATAAAGCGGAAACGCGCTTCAGGTTTGTTACCCATCAACTGGTCAACCGTTGAACGCGTGGAGTTTTCGTCCATTTCCGGAATTTCGACGCGCAGCAGCGAACGTTTGGCCGGATCCATGGTTGTTTCTTTCAACTGTGCAGGCATCATCTCACCAAGCCCCTTGAAACGCCCGATTTCGATTTTTTTGTTGCCTGTAAACTCCGAAGCAAGCAATTCGTCCTTGTGCGCATCATCGCGCGCGTAAAGGGTTTTTCCACCTTGGCTGATTTTATAAAGGGGCGGAATGGCAAGATACAGTTTTCCCTGCCGGATCAGGTCCGGCATCTCCTGGTAAAAGAAGGTGATGAGCAGCGAAGCGATGTGAGCGCCATCCACATCCGCATCGGTCATGATGATGATCCGGTCATAACGCAAATCATCTTCGCGGTACTTGCTGCGCGTGCCACATCCAAGCGCCTGAATGATGTCTGCAATTTGCTGGTTGGCTGCCAGTTTTTCGCGCCCTGCATTGGCAACGTTCAGGATTTTTCCACGCAATGGCAAGATCGCCTGTGAAACACGGTTGCGTGCCTGTTTGGCCGAACCGCCAGCGGAATCGCCCTCCACGATAAACAACTCGGTTCCGCCCTTTGCATTGGCAGAACAGTCGGCCAGTTTACCGGGAAGGCGCAGTTTGCGGGTTGCCGACTTTCGGTTGATTTCCTTCTCCTTGCGCCGTCGAAGGCGCTCGTCGGCGCGTTCAATGACCCATTCAAGCAGCTTGTTTGCCTGTTGCGGAGAACCTGCCAGCCAGTGATCAAATGGATCACGAATGGCACTCTCGACGATTTTTTGTGCTTCCACCGTTGCCAGCTTGTCTTTGGTTTGACCTACAAATTCCGGCTCTCGGATAAAAACCGAGATCATGGCGGCAGCGGAGGTCATCACGTCATCGGTTGTAATGATCGAGCCCTTCTTGTTGCCAACCATTTCGGCATACCCCTTCAGTCCTCGGGTAAGTGCGATCCTGAACCCGGCCTCATGAGTTCCGCCTTCGGGTGTGGGAACCGTATTGCAATAGGAATTGACAAACCCGTCATCGCCAAACCAGCTTACCGCCCATTCAAGCGAGCCGTGGCCTGACTGCTTGTCCGACTTTCCGGCAAACGGTTCTTCGGTAACCCGGTGGGCTTTTCCAAGCGATGATTGCAGATAGTCTTTCAACCCGCCGGGAAAGTGGAACACTGCCTTTTCCTGGGCGTCTGTCCCTTCCTTCAGCATTGCAGGTGCACACGACCAGCGTATTTCCACGCCCCCAAACAAATAGGCCTTGGAGCGGGCCATCTTGAACAGTCTTTCAGGGTCGAGCCTGCAATTGGCGCCAAAAATCTCCGCGTCGGGTTTGAAGGAAACCCTGGTGCCGCGACGATTGTGAACTTCGCCAATTTCTGCAAGTGGGCCTTGAACCTGGCCTTTCCGGAATTCCTGGCGGTAAAGGGTGCGGTTGCGAGCAACTTCAACAACCAGATGTTCGGAAAGGGCATTTACCACTGACGCGCCAACCCCGTGCAACCCACCAGATGTTTCATAGGCGGTGCCATCAAACTTCCCGCCTGCGTGCAGCACGGTAAAAATGACCTCGAGCGCTGACTTGTCGCGGTATTGAGGATGCGGATCAACAGGAATTCCGCGACCGTTGTCCGTTACCGAAAGATACCCGTCTTCGCCAAGTTCCACCTCAATCCAGTCGGCATGTCCGGCAACGGCCTCGTCCATTGAGTTGTCGATGACTTCTGCGAACAGGTGATGAAGCGCCTTTGCGTCGGTACCTCCGATATACATTCCGGGGCGGTGCCTTACCGCCTCAATTCCTTCAAGCACGCGAATATCATCAGCCGAGTAGGCGTCTTCGGCACTTTTCGACACTTTGCGTCCAGAAGACCGTTTGCCAGATTGTACCGGTTTTTCTGCCGGGTTTTCAGCTTTTGGAACGCTTTCATCGGCTATTGAAAACAGGTCGTTCGACTCATCCATCAATCAGTTTCCGCATCTGTAAGAGAATCATCATTGTAAGATAATATGTCGTTCCATGAAAATCGACTGCCTTGGGCAGGTTTTCCAATTGCGTTCCCGGTGAGGGGCGCATAAGTCTTGTGCAATGGTCGGGAGCTTGTGATGAAGTGCAATATATGCGGTGCGAGCCGGTTTGTGGAACACCGGGGCAAACCCAACGAGAAATGTGCCAATTGCGGCGCGAAGGCGCGCCATCGCATTGCTTTGGCCGTTTACCAGACCCATTTGTTTGATACGGTTGAACAGGTTGCCGGGCCTGTTTTGCACCTGGCTCCGGAAAAAGCGCTGTCAGGGGTTCTGGATAAACGTCTGGGTGAGCGTTATGAGCCAGCCGATGCAAGTCCTGAACGTTATCCGCATGTGCAGTGCAAGCGGATGTTTTTCCCGGACGATTTTGCTGCCATTGCAGAAGATCATTATACGGCAATCCTGCACAATCACGTTCTGGAACACATTCCTGGCAGCTACAAGGATCATTTGGCGGCGTTTGTCCGCATTCTCAAACCGGGAGGCAAAATGATTTTTTCAATTCCCGGACCCTATATGGACAGGCTAACCAGGGAGGGGGGCGAGATGCTTGCAACCGACCGTGAGCGGCTTGAGCAGTTTCTGCAGGAAGATCATTTCAAAATGTTCGGAAGCGATTTTGTTGACCATGTGAAGAGCATTGAAGGTGGGTCGCTCATTCCAGATGGCGTTACCGATGATATCAGGGCATCTTTGGCCGTTAGGCCCGGCAAGGCTCCGTTTTTTGTCTGGCAGAAAAAATAAGCCAGGAATTTTGACAAAAAAAGAGCAGAACACAATGGTTCTGCTGCTTTTTTTGGATATGCTTTGATCCGGCCGCGTGCGGCCAAGTCTGTCGTTATTAGCCCAGCGCCCAGATCAGGCTGAACATCGCTGCGGCAATCATGATGGTGGAAACAAAGGCAATCGAGGCAAACGAATGTTCCTCGGCGCGAATGTCTTCACGTATCTGGTCTTGTGGGAATGTCATTGTTGTTGTCCTTTCTTTGGCATAAATGGGGGTTCCCGACCCGTTGCAAAGTGTATTTCGTCACTACCCGGAAGAACTTTTAGCAGAACTTTCTGACGCAAGTTTCTTCCGGTTCCTGTTTCAGATGGTTAGCAATGGGCACGGTTTCAAATTACAACTTGTTCACATTTCCGGGAGTAACGGCATTCAACGCATCATTTTGGAACACAAAAGTGGTCCAGCCCGTCATACCCACGGAATGTTCCGGTCTGCGGATTAAACGAACGGTATCGGTTGATACACCATTCGCGCCAACCGGCAGTCCATGGTTCCAGCGAGGCGGTTTCGTCAAACGTGATAACATGGGGGTCGTTTGATACGCTTGGCTGCGTCTGGTAGTCGTTCAGCGGAACCGGAACGCCGTGCGGGTTGTCACTGCCATACCGATATCCCTGATCATGGTATGGGTTGTGCTGCGGGTAGGGTTGATATACAGGCGCTGGTTTGTGCTGGCGCCGCTTGCTGCTTTCTCCGGCAATGATGGCACCGATTGCAAGCCCGATAATTCCTGCTGCGATCAATTCACCATTGTTGTTGCGCCTGGATTTCTTGCGCACTTTTCGGCTTTGGTGGGCATGATAGGCTTGGGTGCCGTGATTGCCTCTGCCCCATTTGCGATGAAACTGGCGATGCTCCTTCTTGGTCATGTGATAGCCGCCATGACGAGCGGGATTGTGGCGGTCATGGGCGAATGCCGTGTTTGCGGGCAAAACCGTCACCGCCAACAGTGACATTCCGGTTATCAATGCAGTTGATTTCAGGGTAAAATTTGCGGGGATCATGACAGTGCTCCGTGTGGTGTGGGTTGGCAGTTGCAACGAAAATGCAACAACCCGCCTGAACGAAGCCTGAAGTCGCGTTCAGCCTGCGTTCATCTTGTAAACTGGCGTAAAACGCTGTTGCTGGCGCTGCCTGGCGGCAATATATAGTTGATATGAAAGCGGAGCATTCATGACAGATCAAACAGACATTCTCAGAATTGCACTTGCCCAGCTCAATCCGACTCTGGGCGATATTGCGGGCAACCTGGAAAAGGCCAAGGCAGCCCATGGCGAGGCAATACGCATGAAGAGTGATTTGATACTGTTCAGCGAGTTGTTCATATCCGGCTATCCACCGGAAGACCTGGTGCTCAAACCGGTTTTTGTGGAAGCCTGCATGAATGCTGTCGAAGAACTTGCCGCCCTGACCGTTGATGGTGCGCCGGGAATCATCGTGGGATGCCCGATGCGCGATGAGACCGGACTTTTCAATGCGGTTGCCATTCTGGAAGATGGAAAAGTGCAAGGATGGCGCAAGAAAGTCGATCTGCCCAATTACGGTGAATTCGATGAAAAGCGGGTATTTGATTCCGGCCCTTTGCCCGGACCCGTCAATTTCAGGGGTGTGCGCATTGGCGTGCCAATTTGTGAAGACATTTGGGGTGACATGGGTGTCGCCGAAACCCTGGCTGAAAGCGGCGCAGAACTGCTGCTGGTTCCAAACGGGTCACCCTATGTCAGTGAAAAAATGGATGTTCGCTATCAGATTGTCATTCGCCAGAACATAGAAAGCGGTTTGCCGATTGCCTATTTGAACCAGCTCGGGGGTCAGGACGAATTGATGTTTGACGGCGGGTCGTTTGTCCTGAATTCAAACCACCATCTGGCGGTGCAAATGAACCAGTTCGAAGAAGGCGTCATTTCTACCGTTTGGCGCAGGCAGGACAGTGGCTGGGTTTGTGATGACGGATTGAAGGCCAACCTTCCAAGCATACAGGAAGCCAATTGGCGTGCCTGCGTGATGGGGTTGCGCGATTATGTAAACAAAAACGGCTTTGCCAATGTTGTTTTGGGTCTGTCCGGCGGCATTGATTCGGCCATTTGTGCGGCGATGGCTGTTGATGCCCTTGGCGAGGAACGGGTCCGGTGCATCATGTTGCCTTACCGCTACACCTCTGAGGAAAGCCTGGAAGACGCTGCTGCATGTGCCAGGGCATTGGGGGTGAAATACGAGATAGTGCCGATCGAAGAACCGGTCAAAGGTTTCGAATCAGCACTTGGACCGCTGTTTGCCGGAACAAATGAAGGCGTGACCGAAGAAAACCTCCAGTCGCGCACCCGTGGAACCATATTGATGGCGGTATCCAACAAATTCGGTTCGATGGTTGTGACCACCGGCAACAAATCGGAAATGTCGGTGGGGTACGCAACCCTGTATGGCGACATGAACGGGGGGTATAATCCAATCAAGGATTTGTACAAGATGCAGGTTTACAATCTCGCTGACTGGCGCAACAAACACATGCCGCCAGACTGCCTTGGCCCTTCGGGCATTGTAATTCCCCAAAACATTATCGACAAGGCGCCGTCAGCTGAATTGCGTCCCGATCAGACGGATCAGGATTCATTGCCGCCTTATCCTGTACTTGACGACATTCTTGAATGCTTGGTGGAACACGAAAAATCGGTCGATGATATTGTTTCCAAAGGGCATGATCGGGAAATTGTTTTGCGTATTCAGCACCTTCTCTACATTGCCGAGTACAAGCGCCGCCAGTCTGCACCCGGGGTTAAAATTACCGGAAAGCAGTTTGGCCGCGATCGCCGCTATCCGATCACCAATCGTTTTCGGGATGGATAGGAACCGCTGCGGTCCGGTAGGATTGTTGCCTTTTGCCCATAAAATCAAACCGGCCTGACAAACTGCTTGCCTGCGCAACCGATTGGTGCGAAGGCAAGATATGCCTTATTTTCGTTTCCTGGCTGAAAATGCCCGTTGGCTAATGGGCGGTTTTCTGCTTACTTTCTTCTCTTCATTCGGGCAGACCTTCTTCATCTCACTGTCCGGCGGAGCGATCATCAAGGAGTATGGCCTTACCAATGGCAGTTGGGGCTTGTTGTACATGATCGCGACACTGGGCAGTGCGCTCACGCTTCCGTTTTTGGGCCGGATCGTGGATTTCAGAAGCGTCGCCTCAACTGTGCAACTTGTAATTCCGGCGCTGGTGCTGGCGTCAATGGTAATGGCGTTCAGCAATTCGCTGATTGTTTTGATCCTTGTTCTTTACTGCCTGCGACTGTTTGGTCAGGGCATGATGACCCATATTGCCCTTACTGCGATGGGGCGTTGGTATGCTGCCCATCGCGGGCGTGCTGTTTCGATTGCAACAATTGGTCATCAGGCGGGTGAGGCGGTTCTTCCCATTGCTGTGGCGTTTCTGGTTGTACTGGCAGGATGGCGGGGGAGCTGGATCATTGCTTCGGGTTTCTTGGCAGTTGTGGCCCTGCCTGCCATCTACCTGCTGATGCGAAAGGAACGCGTTCCACTTGGCATTGCGGCAGAGGGAGAAACTGACAGCGGTGTAAAAGACTGGACGCGCGCTCAAGTGCTTGCCGATCCGTTGTTTTATGTTTTGCTGTTTGCGGTGCTTGCTCCGAGTTTTATTGGCACGACCTTGTTCTTCCACCAGGACTTCCTGATAGAACTTCGCGGTTGGGACAAGATGACTTTTTCCCTCTCTTTTTCGGCTATGGCTGTGTTCACTGTGGTGTTCGCACTGATTGCAGGGCCTGCGATTGACCGGTTCACGGCTGTCCGTTTGTTGCCATTGTTCATGTTCCCCTTGGCGTTGGCCTGTTTTGCCATGTGGTACGTTGAGCAACAGTGGGGAGCCTTTGTGTTCATGGTGTTGCTCGGAGTGACCTACGGGATGTCATCCACGCTGTTCGGTGCGCTTTGGCCGGAAATTTATGGCACTCTGCATCTTGGGGCGATTCGTTCGGTTATCATCGCGTGCATGGTGTTTGGTACTGCAATGGGGCCGGGCATTACAGGTTTTCTGATCGATATTGGCGTTGACTATCCGCTTCAGATTATGTTCATGGGCCTTTATTGTCTTGGCGCGAGCGTATTGATGATATTTGTTTCGCGGCAGCTGATACTCAGAAAACAATCCTTCTCCTGAATACAGGGACTTTTCCATGACCGTTCGTGTCCGTTTTGCACCTTCGCCGACTGGCAACATCCATATCGGCAATGCCCGCCCCGCACTGATAAACTGGCTCTACGCCATTCAAAACGATGGTGAATTCATTCTGCGTTACGATGATACCGACAAGGAACGCTCAAAACAGGAATATGCCGATGGCATTGCCCGTGATCTGGATTGGTTGGGAATCAAGCCCCATGTGGTTGCGCGCCAGTCAGATCGCGCCGAACAACACCAGGCCGCAACTGACAAGCTCATTGCTGCGGGCCTGTTGTATCCATGCTACGAAACGCCCGACCAGCTTGACCGTCAGCGCAAGCGACTCGCGGCGCGCGGCAAGCCGCCCGTGTATGATCGTTCGGCACTTCGTCTTGATGACGAACAACGCAAGGAACTGGAATCGGAAGGATTGAAACCGCATTGGCGTTTCCTGCTTCCCAATTTCAAGGATGATCCCTTTTCACCCGAACGCACCGAAGTGACATGGGAAGACGTGATCCGGGGTCGCCAGACGGTTGATCTGGCATCGATGTCCGATCCTGTGCTCATTCGGGCGGACGGTACCTGGCTGTACACGCTGCCAAGCGTTGTCGATGACATTGATCTAGGCGTTACCCATATTATTCGCGGCGATGACCATGTGACCAATACGGGTGCGCAGATTGCGATCTTCCGCGCTCTCGGCGCGGAACCGCCGACCTTCGGGCACCACAACCTGATTACCACAGAAAGCGGTGAGGGGCTTTCAAAACGGCTCGGCTCCCTTTCAATCCATACGCTTTCAGAAGAAGGCTATGAAGCGATGTCTGTTGCGTGTCTTGCGGTATTGACCGGCACTTCCGGGCCGGTGGAGCCGCTTGCATCCATGGAAGAACTGGCGAAGGTGTTTGATCCTGTTTCAGTAACAAAATCCTCGGCAAAGTTTGCTCCGTCAGAACTTGACAGTCTCAATCGAAGAATTCTGCAACAGCTGAAATTCTCCGACGTTTCCGCCAGGCTTGAAGCGATGGGGATTGATGGTGGAGAAACATTCTGGAATGCAATACGCGGCAATGTCGAGAAACTGGTTGAAGCTTCGGGCCTTTGGAACATTGTTGAGAACGCTGTCGCGGTGGTTGACGAGGAAGACCGCGAATTTGTTTCAATTGCAAAGTCATGTCTGCCGGATGGTGAATTGACAGCGCAAAGCTGGAGTGAATGGATTGCCAATATAAAGCAGCACTCCGATCGCAAGGGCAGGGGTTTGTTCATGCCGCTGAGAAAGGCCCTGACCGGCATGGAACATGGCCCTGAACTCGACCAGTTGCTTCCGCTTATCGGACGGGAAAGAACGCTGGCCCGACTATCCTGACCTTGCGCTGGGAATTGGATGCCACTTCATCCTGTCCACGGGTTCGCAAGATTTGGTTTGTCAAAAACGTCTTGATGTCTTCCACGCCCAACCCGGCAACGAGGTCGAAGCGATCACCGGGAGACAGCGCCATGTCCCTGCGTGCCGTAGGATAACCCGGTCGCCTTTGCTGACCGGTGATGCGATCTCGCAATTCGTTGCCGATAATTGGCCTGGCGTCGGTTTCATTGGCGGCAAGGGAAAACCTGCATCGGTTACCGGGAATGTGTTCCTGCCTGTACTGAAAGGCAAAAGGTTCGCTCGCATACGGGATTTCATGCCGGTAGGAAATCATGTCTTCACTGTCTTCGACCGGCATACGGTGATAGTAAAGTGCAACATCTGCCCCTGGGCACATTGACAGGCAAAGTTCTTCGTCGATTTCAAGCCGCTCATAGTAGGTGGAAAAACTGATTGGGAAGTAGTATCCGTCGCTCTTTCTCACGCAAAGCGAGCGAAACGTGTTGTACTGGTCCGTCAAGTCAGAATTGATGCCGATATCCCCTCGTTGACGCCGACCACGGTCGCTGAAAGTGCGGACCCCGAAAATCTGTTCCAGAAGCGTGCGCCTTCTTGGTGGTTCGGCCTCGGCCGCTGCTTGTCTTGGCCGGTCGGCTCCCTCACGGTTACAGCGGTTCTGGTCGAGCGCCAACAATACACGCCGCCTTCGTTCGGCATTGGGACCGGTTTGTGGTGAAAGCTTGTCGCGCTGGGTACGAAGCTGCACAAGATTGTCCTGCATCCGCTTCAGTGAGTTGTCGATGGAGCGGCATCGCGATGAGGAACGCTTGAAGATGCCAATGCACCCGTTTTTTCTTTGCGACCGTTCGGCCTTGCGGATTTGTTGACCTTGTTTGCGTACGGCATCGTCGTAGCGGCGATAGTCCCTGCCATTTCCCTGTGAGAAGGACTGGTTGTCCAACCACGAAAGCTCACTTAACAGGCCCCGGCAAATACTCTCACGCGTTTGGGCAAGGGATTGGGAACCGGAGAATGTCAGTACCAAACCCGTTACCAGCAGCACAGCTGCCAGGAAAACGTTTCCCTTCGAAGGTTGCAGAAAAAATCTGCCGAAAATGGCAGGCTTGGTGCGTTTCATTTTAACACTTGTGCGATTCACTTGGACCGCACTTTACAAAAACTGTTGAGCTAAATGAAGGCAGGGCAAACAAAACCTACGCGCCTGTTTCTTCTTCCTCAAGATGGATCGCTTGGGCCGCCGCGATTGCCGACATGTTTAGGACACCACGCGATGTTACAGCCGGTGCTAGAATGTGCGCCGGTTTTCTTGTGCCAAGAATGATTGGGCCGACATGCAGACCGCCGGTCGCCGCCTTAACCGCGTTCATGGTAATGTTGGCAGCGTCAAGATCCGGGAATACCAGCAAATTGGCGCGCCCCTTGAGACGGCTCAGCGGGTAAACTTTATCACGAACCGTTTCATCTAGCGCCGTGTCCGCGTGCATCTCGCCGTCCGCCATGAGATCGGGATTGGTTTCGGCCAGAATTTCAGCTGCCCGCCGCATCATTTTTGAGGTTGGCATTGGCCGCGAACCAAAGTCAGAGGCAGAAAGAAGTGCTGCCTTGGGTTGAATGCCGAAGCGTGAAATTTCCTTGCAAGCCAACCGTGTCATCTCCGCAATTTCTTCTGACCCCGGTTGTTCGGCAATATAGGTGTCGGTCATGAATAGGGCGCGTCTTTGGTCAATCAGAAGGCTCATGGCGCTCAGTGACTTGATTCCTGGTTGTCGCCCGATGATTTGGTCAATGTACTGAAGATGGCGGAAAAAACGCCCCTCCAAACCGCAGATCATGGCATCAGCATCGTCGCGAACGATCGCGAGGGCACAAATGGCTGTTGTGCTTGTGCGGACAATCGTTTTGGCAACATCAGGGGTGATGCCGTTGCGTCCGGAGATTTCAAGCAGGGTATCGACATAGTCGCGATAGCGGTCGTCGCGTTCAGGATTGATCAGTTCAAAGTCGTCACCGGGACGGATGGTCAGTCCGTAACGCTTCAAACGTCCGTTGACTACGTCCGGTCGCCCGACCAATATGGGCTGACAGATGTGGTCCTGAATAGCAATTTCTGCCGCTCTCAAAACCCGTTCGTCTTCGCCATTGGCGAAAATAACGCGCTTGGATTTCGTAACTGCCTTTTCGATTACCGGTTTCATGATCATTCCGGAGCGGAAAACAAACCGGTTCAGCTTGTCCATGTATTCGTCGAAATTTTCGATCGGCCTGGTCGCGACACCCGATTCCATGGCAGCTTTTGCGACAGCCGGTGCCACATAAAGGATCAATCGCTGGTCAAATGGTGAGGGGATCAGATAATCGGGCCCGAAACGGGGAAGATCGCCAGAATAGGTGCTCTTGAGGTTTTCAGCCGGTTCTTCCTTGGTCAGGTTCGCAATCGCTTCGACTGCCGCGATCTTCATCTCCTCATTGATCGTCGTTGCGCCAACATCGAGTGCACCACGGAAAATAAATGGAAAACACAGGACGTTGTTGACCTGGTTCGGGTAGTCCGAGCGGCCTGTACAGATCATCGCATCCGGCCGCGCTTCGCGGGCCAGTTCCGGCATGATCTCCGGCGTTGGGTTTGCCAGTGCCATGACAATCGGGTTTTCGGTCATCTCGTTGAGCATTTCCGGCTTCAAGACACCAGCGGCTGACAAGCCAAGAAAAACGTCTGCACCCGGCATGATTTCACCGAGCTCGCGTTTGTCGGTTTCCTGCGCATAAACTTCCTTGTAGGGGTCCATCTTCTCGTTACGGCCTTTCCAGACCACACCGGAAGAATCGGTTATCCAAATGTTTTCACGCTTTGCACCCATTGAAACCAGCAGGTTAAGGCAGGCTATCGAGGCTGCACCTGCACCAGAGGCCACAATCTTGACCTTGGAAATGTCTTTCCCCGCCAGTTCCAACCCGTTGCGAATACCGGCTGCAACAATGATGGCTGTTCCGTGTTGATCGTCGTGGAAAACGGGAATTTTCATCCGCCGCCGCAGTTCTTCCTCGATCGCAAAACAGGCAGGGGCGCTGATGTCTTCAAGATTGATGCCGCCGAAAGTTGGCTCCAGCGCTGCCACCACATTGCAGAATTTTTCAACATCGGTTTCGTCCACTTCAATGTCGAAAACATCCACATTGGCGAACTTCTTGAACAATACGGCCTTGCCTTCCATGACGGGTTTTGAGGCGAGGGGACCGATGTTGCCAAGGCCCAAAACAGCCGTGCCGTTGGAAACGACCGCGACCAGATTGGCGCGGGCCGTGTATTTAGCTGCCATGTCCGGTTCGGCTTCAATGTGAAGACACGGCGCGGCGACTCCGGGAGAATAAGCCAAAGCCAGGTCACGCGGGTTGCCCAAGGGCTTTGTAGGAGTGATCTCCAGTTTGCCGCTGGTGGGATTGGCGTGATAGTGTAGCGCGCCTTCCTCAAGTTCATTTTCCGGTTTGTACGTGCCTTTTGTTTCGCTCATGACTTGGTTCTCGAATACTTTGCTGAAAATGCACTGCGAGTGCTGTTAAAATGCGTTTTGGTTCAATCCGCCATCGACCAAAATGTTCCGGCCAGTGATGTAGCCGGCATATTGCGAACACAGAAAGGCAGCAATCGCTCCAAACTCGTCGGGTGTTCCGAACCGCTTGGCAGGTATTACTTGGGCTTCCAACAGAGCTTGTTCGTCAACGTCAACACCACGTGCCTCTGCGGACTTGATAATGCCGCCTTTTAACCGGTCCGTGTCGAACTTTCCGGGCAGAATCTGGTTAATGGTTACATTGCGATCAGCTACCCCCCTTGCGACGCCACCAAGAAAGGATGTCAGGCCGGCCCTGGCACCTGATGAAAGGTCCAGCCCTTCAATAGCTGTGTAAACTGAAAGTGATGTGATGTTGACAATACGGCCAAAACCGCGTTGGGCCATTCCATCCAAAACCGCCTGTATCAGTTCTATGGGGGTGACCATGTTTTGCATCACGCCTTCAAGAATTGCAGCGCGGTCCAGTTCGCGAAAATCCTTCCGCGGGGGGCCACCGTTGTTGTTGATCAGTATGTCCGGGTTCGGGCAAGCGGCAAGAATGGCGGCCTGACCGTTGGGTGTGCTGACATCGGCATTAACAACCACAGGCTCGTGGGTGGCGATGGCTGCAATTTCTTCTGCTGTCGCTTTGAGTGCAGCTTCGTCGCGTCCGTTTATAACGACTTTGCAACCGGCCTGGGCAAGGTGCTTTGCACATGCTTTGCCCAATCCCTTGCTGGACGCACACACAATGGCTGACTTGCCGCTTATCCCCAAATCCATTTTCTGCCTCCCATTGCCAAATATCAACTTGCATGTGCTGTGTTGTTTGACCAGAGTGTTACTCTGAATTACGCCTTGTTGCCAACCCAATTCCCAACGACTTGCCAGAGAAAGTTTACCTGTTTCAATGCAAAGCCACCGACCGGCCTATGACGAAATAGTTGATGCGGCGTTGCGCATTTCAGGGCACGCGGTTGAAACGCCGCTTTTGTCGTCGTCGGTGCTTGATGCTGCAAGCGGCGCAAAGGTGTATGTCAAACCCGAATGCCTGCAGAGAACCGGGTCATTCAAGTTCCG
This sequence comes from Rhizobiaceae bacterium, assembly GCA_965230715.1. Taxonomy (GTDB): domain Bacteria; phylum Pseudomonadota; class Alphaproteobacteria; order Rhizobiales; family Rhizobiaceae; genus JAALLB01. The sequence continues at coordinate 1,685,947 of CBDDLK010000001.1, forward strand.
AGGCGCTTTCAATGCCATCAGCCGGTTGAGCAAGGCAGAGCTTGCCAACGGGATCGTCGCGTCGTCATCCGGCAATCACGCCCAAGGTGTCGCTGCCGCTGCTGAAATCATGAATGCCCGTGCAACCATAGTCATGCCAAGCGATGCTCCGCGCTTGAAAGTTGAGCGCACAAAACGGCTTGGCGCGGATGTGCGTTTCTATGACCGTTCAAGCGACGATCGAGAGGCTGTTGCGAAAGAGGTCATTGGAGAAATCGGAGGAACGTTTGTTCACCCCTTTGAGCATCCTGATGTCATCGCCGGACAGGGTACAGTCGGCCTGGAAATTGCAAAGAGGCTGGAATCTGACGGTATGGCGCTAGACCGCGTGCTGGTTTGTACAGGCGGTGGGGGGTTGACCGCAGGGGTGGCCTTGGCTGTTAAACATCATTTTCCCGATGCGATCATTCATACTGTAGAACCGGTTGGTTTTGATGATTATCGCAGGTCTTTGGACGCGGGAAGGCGGGAGAAAAACCCAAACGGAAGCGGCTCCATATGCGATGCCATTTTGACGCCCATGCCCGGTGAACTTAGTTTCGAAATATGTAGGGACACGCTCGCAGAGGGGCTTGTCGTCAGCGATGAAGAAGCGCTTGAGGCCATGAAATTCGCATTTCAGGAACTCAAGATAGTTTTGGAACCCGGCGGGGCTGTCGCATTGGCGGGATTGTTGCAGGCAGGAACCAGATGGGCTGGTGAAACCATTGCCGTTGTTGCTTCCGGTGGAAACGTTGACGCGCAGGTGTTTGCAAGGGCGATCGCCTGAACCGCCAGGGAAAAGCCTTAACCGCCCAATCTGCCTGACGCATGGGCCAGCATGGTGTAGACCTTGCCGGTGTCGGCAGACAGATAGGTCTTGGCCGTTTCGCCCGACGGGTCGCTTTTTTGGGCATCACCAAGCAATTGTTCAAAATCGTCGATATAGCGATCTACGGCATCCCGGAAATCCCGGTCAACGCCATATTTGTTGCGGATTTCATCAAATGTTTGTTGGCCCTGCAACGTATAAAGACGACGTGTGAATACATTGGTTTCACCGCGCTGATAGCGTTCCCACAACTCAACAGCAGCTTCATGGTCGATGGCGTTTGCAATGTCCATTGAAAGAGAATTCAGCGAATCGACAACTTCATGGGGCTTTCTTGGGTCTTGAACCGGGGTACCATAGGGTTTCTGCTTCGGTTCGTCTTCCGATGCCCTGCGCAGTAGATCGCTCACCCAACCGCCATCATCGGCCGCAGTCTGCCTTGAAGGTGCAGGCACTTGCTGTCGAGGGACTGGTTGACGCGTGTTTCGGACGGCTTGCTGGACACGGCTGGGCGCCATGGTTTGGGGTTGGGGAGCCGCAGTACGCGGTGGAAAGCTTGATTGGCGGTTCTCTGCTTGCGGGACAGGGCGGCTTGCGGCACGTTGAGGTGCCGCAGCGGGGGGCGGGGAAACCGGTGGTGTGGCAAATTGCTGTCTGCTTGCCACTGCAGGACGTCTTTCGGGTTTGATCACCGCAGGTTCAGCAGCGGCGCTGGCAGCAAGGTAAGGCGTCGCAGAATCCAGCATTTTCCCGGATTTTTCGACAATGGCGGCCAAATCCCGCAAGGCGGCAATCTGGTCGGTAACGACCCTGCGCATGGCTGTCGCATTCTGGCTGGTCTCATCCGGAAGTTCCAACACCCCGCGCCGCATTTGTTCGCGGGTGTCTTCCAACTCTGCGCGGATCGTATTGGCTGCGTCGCGCATTGCAATAACAGTGTCACCAAACCTGGAGTTCGCGCCATCAAGCGCAGCGGTGATGTCTTGCGATACCGAAGCACCAGCTTGTTGTGATGTATTGGTGATGTCTTGCGCCACATTGCTGATGGTTGTTGTAAACAGACGCAGTGTGTCGTTGACCTGGTCGCTGTGGGCCAGAAGACCGCTTACAACCACTTCAAGGGCCGATTGTTTTTCTTCAAGGGAATTGTGAAGATTGGCCTGGGTCGTTTCAATAAGTTCTGCTGCGCTTCGCATGATATCGGTTTGGTCACCAAGGCGACCGGCGATTGTTGCAAGGTCTTCATTTACCGATGTACTCAGTTCCCGCAAGCTGCGTTCACTGCCTGCAAGCTTGTCGTGGGAGGTGTTGATGTTCTTGGCCGCAACGTCTGCAGCAGATGTAAGATTCGCGGTCTGGGCCGCCAGTTGGGTATGCAACAAATCCAGACTTTGGGAGGTCCGTTCGACGATCTCGTCCAACTCACTGGTTCTGGTGGTCAGGTGCTCATAAACGGTAATCGCCTCGGTTCCGATTTTTCCTGAAACCTGAACGAGGTTCTCGACAACCCGTTCGCCAACTTCAAGAATTCTGTCTGCAACAGGGGAGGCTTCATTTTGAAGGATGTCACGCAGGTCTTGCGAGCCCTTCTGAAGGGTTTCGTTAAATGCGTCCGTGCGGTTCCCAAACGTCTCCGTCAACTCAGTGGTTCTTCTTTCAACGACCGCGTTGAATTCGGCTGTACGTTGATCAAGAAGCGAATTGATCTTGCCGGTGCTCGTGTCGAGCAACTGGTTCAACTCGCCGCTGCGTGTATCAAGCAGGGTATTAAAGTTGCCGGCTTGCGCATCGAGCATGGTGTTGAGGCTGTTCGCTTGCCCGTCGAGCATGGTGTTCAGGCTGCTCGTTCGGTTCGAAAGCACTTCATAGAGCTGTTGTGTTTTTTCTTCGATGGTCTTTTGTGTCTCGACCAACCCTTTGCCAATGCCCTCATGGATAGCGGTGGCACGCTGGGAAAGAACGTCTGCAATTGCAACAGACTTGCTGTCAATTGATGAGACGGCATTGTCGATGGTGTGTTCGACCACTTCGGTCAACTTTGCCTGGCCGTCCGCCAATCTGGCCGATAGGCCAACGGACCCTTTTTCGAAGACTTCATCAAGTTCGGCAGAACTGGAGTGCAGCTTGGCATTGAGGGTTTCGATGTTCTGATCGATCTGGCGAAGGGCACTGTTTGAGCGAATGTCGATTTCGTCGTTGAACTTGGCTGCACCGTCGGCGAGCGTGGTTGCAACCTCTACCGATTTTTCATGAATGGTCTCTGCGATGGACTTGGTGCGGGAATCGAAAACCTTGTCCATTTTCTCGCGCCGGTCGTCGATGGTTTCAACGAATTCCACCGCTGCCTTTCGCAGGTCCTGGCTTTGCCCTTCAATGCTCTGGTAGATTGCGGATGTCCGGTCTTTCAATAGTTGGTCAATGGCGTCAGAACGCTCTTGAATTGCGTTTTGAATGTCACCGGCATGTAAAACAAGCGTTTCATCCGCTTCACTGAGCAGCTTGACAAGTTCTTCGGTCCGCGCTCCCAGGCTGTCGCCCAGTTCTTTCTTGACCTTGTCGAAACTTTCCAACAGGTTTTCCTGCGCGCTCGCCATGGATGCATTCAGCGAAGCGCTGCGTTCGGAAATTTGTTGGTTGACGGCTTCGCCTTTGGAGGAAAGAGAGGTGCCGAAGGTTTCGGCGATCTGTTTTACCTGCTCTTCGAGAAACGCGCTCGAATTTTCGATGTCGGAAACGAAACTGTTCTGGGTATTGGCAATCGCAACACGCAGCCTGTCCGCGTGATTGATCACTTGTTCACGCTCACTTGTCAGTTCCGATACCAGCTTTCTTAGCCTTACTTCGGACTCGCCGTAAGAGCGCTCCAGACTCATGACTTCGCGTTGTACAATGTTCTCCAGCTCAAATGCCCTGGCGTAGGCAATTTCGACGCCTTCACCAATAGCGGCCACTTCCCGGCGTACTGCCATGCCAACATTTGCAATTGCATCGGTGGAAACTTTTTCGGGCCGTAGCAAGCGAATAGCTGCCTCAGTCATGTTGCGTGCTGCAAAGCGCATCTCGTGTGCACGTTTGAGAAAAAACGCCCCGCCCCACAACGGAAACAATGGAAGAAGCATGATCGCGAGCAATGCCAGTACCCTGGGGTTCGTGGCATTGGCAAGAAAACCGCTGTCAAGGCCTTCCTGCTCAGCCAGCATTGGATAGCCAAACAGCAGGGCGGTCACGATCCAAAGGGCTGTGAGAATGCCGGTAATCTGGAAAATCCGGGTGCCGGGGACTTGTTGATAATCGTAGATGAGGTTGGCCAGTTCAGAGCCATGCGTGTCGTTTGCAGGAAGGGGTGGCTGGTTATCCGGTTCGGCAGGGCGCACAGGTTCTTCAGGTGATGCGGCGGGTTCGCCTGACAGTTCGTCGGTTACCGACTGAGCCTTGTTGCTCAACGTCTCAAGGTCGGCATCCGACAGTTCGAGCTCTGCTGCCAATGCTTCCAGAGCAGCCTCTTGCGCGACTCTTTCATTGGGTTTTTTGACCATTAAACCACCAGCCCTCGTTTAAAACCTTCACGGACAAATGCCCACGTACACTGCACCGCCAATGCAATTCCTGCACATTATATTAAAATATCGCCTGTTTCACGCTTCTGCGCAAATTTTCTGCGGATACAGTTAATGACCAAACCGGTTTGAGGCGCATTTCTTCAGCCACATTCCTGCCGGTTTCCGCAATTAACAGTTTGTTTGCCTGGCGGCTGTAAACTGGGCAAATAGCAGGAACGGAGTGACCTTCGATGAGCATGGCATTGAAAGCCGACCTAATTAAGACCTCGCTGGACAGTGGCTGTGACAAGCCGATTGATCTTGTATTTCTTTCTTCCATGACCATGGGAGACAAGCATCTGGAGGCGGAAATCCTGAACATGTTCAGCTCGCAACTTCCTGTTTACATCGATGAACTGTTCAATGCGGACGGACCGGATTCAGCGCGCCGTACGGGTCATACGCTCAAGGGTGCCGCCCGTTCCGTAGGGGCACTCAGGCTTGCAGAAATTGCCGAAGAGTTCGAAACGGGTCACGGCGGGAACCAATCTGCGCTGCTTGCTGAGGCGGGCAGGATACAGGCGTATATCCGCTCCCTTCACAACTGACACCATTGTGTTTTGTGAACTGCTTGACTCTTGATCGCTAACTGCTAGATGGAACTACTTGTTTGTTCCAGGGGCGATCATGGCAAAAATCACTTACATTACCCACGACGACCAATCGTTTGAAGTGGATGCGCAGGATGGCACAACCGTAATGGAAAACGCCATCAAGAACTCGATACCCGGTATTGAAGCGGAATGTGGCGGCGCGTGTGCCTGTGCCACTTGCCATGTGTATGTTGACGACGCTTGGCGTGAGGCCGTCGGTGATGCCGAGGCCATGGAAGAGGACATGTTGGATTTTGCCTGGGAAGTGCAGCCTGGTTCACGTTTGTCCTGCCAGGTAACGGTTAGTCCGGCGCTGGACGGACTTGTGGTTCGCATTCCTGAAAAGCAGTCCTGATTATTTGCGGCAAACGCTCTGCGAATGATAATGGATGCAAGATCATTCTTGCGCCAATACCCTTATTCTTTCCCGTTCGGTTTGGTCAAATCGCAACTGTTCGATGTGATGTCGCCTGTACAGGACCTCGAAAACCTTGCTGACAGTCTCTCTCATCGTTGCGCAATTGCTGCGCGGCTGCAAAGACGCAATCGTGCGTTCCATCTCCAGTGCATGTCTGTCGGCAATCTCAAGGTGAACAGCCTCATGCACCTTCGCGTATTCCGCCAGATTGTTCCAGGTACGGGCTAGTTTGCGTTCGAGTACTTTTTTGTTGGAATGCCGAGGCAAGGTTACGCGCGCATTGACGTGCACTTTTGCAGACGAAATGTGACACAAGCCATCTCGCAATTCGTACTTGATGCTTGGAACCATTGTGATATCGGCAGCGGCCAAAGCGTTTCCGACACCCGTAACCTTGGGGCCGTGAACCTGAATTTGCTGGTGAAGCTCATCAATATCTTTGCCGTCGATGGTATAATAGCCTACGCTGTACACAGTTCGTTCGCCCAACGGGTTGCATCCGCTCAGCAACAAAAGACAGGCCAACGACACCAAAACGGCAACCGGTTTCTTCATGAATCGTTCCCAGACAATGGCCTTTAATTCAACTTTCTATTGTTTCGACGTCAAGGTCATCGCTATGCTTTACCCCAATAAAGTTCATTGCCACGGGCAGGTTTGCGTGGAACCAAAAGCGAGAGCCCGAGTGAAATGCCCGCCATCGCGGCGCCCGCAAGGAAAACGATTGCAGGATTCCATACCCATATCAGTCCGAAAAGCACCGGTATGAAGACAGCTGCAATGTGGTTGATGGTAAAGGCGACGGCAGCTGTCGGGGCAATATCGGCAGGTGAGGCAATCTTCTGGAAATAGGTTTTCATGGCAATCGCCATAGCAAAAAGGGCATGGTCCAGCAGATACAACCCAATCGCCCACTGCCAGGACGATACAAAGGCATAGCTGGCAAACACAAACGCCAGGCCGATATATTCGATGATCAAGACATTGCGTTCGCCAAAATGTACAATCATTCTGCCGATGATTGGAGCAACGACAATTGTCATGGAAACATTGACTATGGCCAAAATGGCCATCTGGTCCAGCGAAAAACCGAACTTCTCGACCAACATGAAGCCGGCAAACACCATGAATATCTGCCTGCGGGCCCCACCCATAAAGGTGAGTGCGTAATAAAGCCAATAACGTTTTCGAACAACCGGTTTGGTATGCTGACGCTTGCCTATTTTGTACATTGGGAACGTGATCCACAACAGCACTGCACCAACAACGGTTATCATTCCTGTAAATGCAAAAATCACCGAGTAACTGGCTGCGAAAACCAAAGTAGCCACGAATACAAGGCCATAGGCGATGAGTTGTGCAATCGCTCCAACAGACAGTATTTTCCCCATGATTGCGGGTGCCTGGTGTTTTGGCAGCCATTGCAATGAAAGCGATTGGTGCATGGTCTCGTAGTAGTGAAATCCGACTGAAGCAACAAATGTGATGATCAGGTATCCGGTCAGGGTCGGGAACAGTCCGGTGGCCGCGCCGCCTGCACCCAAGACAAGCAGGGTAATGTATACCCAGGTCTGTTCGCGCGCCCAAAGCAACAGGAAAACTGCCGCGAATGACAGGAAACCGGGAATTTCGCGGATCGAATGTTGCAGGCCGATTTCACGCCCGGTAAATGCCAGTTCCTCAATGGCATAATTGTTGATCATCAGCATCCATGGCGCAAAGGACATTTGCATGACAAACGCCATGGCCATCAGAAGCAATGCCGGAGTAAGTGTGGAACTTGTTATTGCCCGGTCCCGGGACGGAGAAGATGACATTGACTGACCAAACGCCGTTTTGGGGCAAGTTGCAATCAAATAATGGGAAGCATCGAAATCGGTTGATGAAATTTCCGTGCAATCAATGAAAGCCACCTTTAAGAATGCAGCAAAGTAGCAAAGTGTTGTGTTGCGAGGTCGCAATTATATGTTTGATCCTTACTCCCGAAGAGATTGGAAACTGGCGCACGGCCGCGAATTGGTGCTTGGTCCGAAGTCGGTAATCATGGGGATTTTGAATGTCACACCCGATTCATTTTCCGACGGCGGAAAATATGATGCGGTCGATACGGCGATCGACCGGGCAAAGGCTATGGTCGGGCAGGGTGCCCAGATTATCGATGTTGGTGGCGAATCAACCCGTCCCGGCGCGGAGCCGCTCGACGAGCAACAGGAACAGGCGAGGGTGATGCCGGTTCTGGAAGCGCTGCGGGAATTTGATGACACACTGGTCTCAGTCGATACCTACCGTGCTTCAACTGCGGCCATGGCAGTGGCAGCGGGAGCGCATATTATCAACGATGTCTGGGGTTGCCAACGTGAGCCGGAGATCGCTGCCGTCGCCGCAAAAACCGGATCGGGGCTGTGCGCCATGCATACCGGAAGAGAGCGCGAAAAAGCTCCTGATGTCATTGAGGACCAGTTTGTCTTTTTTGAACGCAGTCTGGCGATATGCAACGGGGCGGGGGTTACCGAACAACAATTGCTGTTAGACCCGGGGTTTGGGTTCGCCAAGGATGTCGATGAAAACGCTAGCCTTCTGGCCCGGCTGGAAGAGTTGTTGGAACTGGGCTATCCATTGCTAATAGGAACTTCACGCAAACGGTTTGTTGGCGCGATGACCGGCAACGAAGTCGAGAACAGGGGAATAGGAACCGCAGCAACGAGTGTCGTGGCGCGGCTTAAGGGCGGTTCGGTTTTCAGGGTTCATGATATTGAGGAAAACCGGGCAGCCCTTGCAGTTGCAGATGCTGTGCTTGCGGCGGAACGGGGTTAATGCGTGCACATGACTGATTTCATCATTACGCTCACAAACTGTTCTTTCTGGGGTTACCACGGTGTTCTTGATTTTGAACAAGAAAATGGTCAGCCATTCATTGTAGATGCAACGCTTACAGTGACAGGAACCACCGGCCTTTTGTCAGACCAGGTGGAAGAAACAGTCGACTATTCAAAGGTATACGGACACGTTGAGACTATAGTGACGCAACGCCGTTTCGATTTGATTGAACGGCTCGCCCATGAAATTGCAACATCGGTTTGCAGTGCGTTTGAAGCGGTGGCACGCGCCGAGATTACCGTAAAAAAACCCCAGGCTCCCATCGATGGCGATTTTGACCACGTGGCTGTAACGGTCGTCCATGAGCGTTGAATTCGACAAGCCTGCCACATGTTATCTGGGTCTTGGCGGAAATGTGGGCGATGTCGTCGCCAGTTTCAAATCTGCCATCCGTGAGCTGGACGATGTTGATGGCCAGAGAATTTTGGCGGTTTCACCAGTCTACAAGACACCGCCCTGGGGCTTTGAAGACCAAAACTGGTTTCATAATGCCTGTATCAAGCTGGAGACAGGATTGGAGCCGGAGCAGTTGCTAAAACTGTGCAAGCGGATTGAATTTGACCTGAAACGAAAGAAGACCATGCGCTGGGGGCCGCGTACTATCGATATAGACATACTGCTGTATGCCGACAGGAGCGTTGACACGGAAGGGCTGACTATTCCACATGCACAAATGCTCAACAGGGCATTCGTGCTCAAACCCTTGGGAGATATCGCAAAAGGGCTGCAAATCGGCGGCAAGCGGGTCAATGAATGGCTTGATGCGCTTGATGAAACGGAGTTGCAAGAAATCAAGTTGCCGGAGAGCTGGTGGCACGAGTCCGTCCGGGACCCGGAAGTTTAGAATCGGTTGGTTTAGTCAACCGAGCCGGTCACAACACTGTCGGTGCTGCGTTGCAGATTCATTCCGATTACCGGAACCAGTTTGCCATTGTGATTTACAGATACGGTAACCTTCAACGCGTTCGGGTTCGATAGGTTCGCGACCATGATGCCGTCCAGGTCTTTACGCTTGATGTTCGCAACAAGGCGGCCCTTTGTGTAGCGTCCGCCGGTTACATCCATTCCGTCACCCTTTTCGCCATCCAGAAAACGGCCCAAATAGCCGCCTCCAGCCTTGATTATCATGGCACTCATAGGCTGCGAGAACACGCCGACGCGGCACGATCCGTCAACTTCCATGCCCACTTTGGTGTCGGTATTCTTGCCACCCAGTGTACAAACGAACTTTGTTCCCTTGTATTTGCCAGCGACGATTTCGCCGGGGCCGCTCCATTGACCCTGAATGTTGTGAAAAAAGTTCTTGTCAGAGGAAAATGCCGCAGATGAGAAACTCAAGGCAGACACAAAACTAACGATTACCAAAAAAATACGCATAGCACCGATCCGGAAAATTCTTTTCCCAATCTCGGCGAAAATGGTTAATCAAGGGTTAGGGAAGCTGCATTCATTACAATTCGGACGGGATTATCACGTCTACCAGCGTCCCTTCGTTGAAGGCAATTTCATCCCAGCTTGCACAATCAAAATCGATTACAGAAATAGTGCCGGTAGGGTAGCGATAAGCAATTTTCTCGATCAACTCCTGCTTACCGTGACCGGCAAGCGAAGCGGCCAGATTGCCGCACATCGGATTGTGGCCAACCAGCATGACAGATTCGTGGTCTTTGGCGGTTTTCAGCAATGACAGATAATCGTCCAGCCCGCTTGAGTACAGACTCTCCGTATAGGTCACCCGGGGTTCCGGAGTGATGAGGTCCAAAAACCCGTCAAGCGTCTGCCGGGTTCGCTCGGCGCTTGAACAGTAAATATGGTCTGGGTGAATATTGCGCTCGTCCACAAACTTGCGCAAACGATCCATGTCTGTCCTGCCACGCTCGTTCAGTTCCCGGTCATAATCCCTGGCTCCGGGTTGGGCCCAGGAAGATTTGGCGTGACGCATAACGAACAATCGTAACAAGTTGAAAACACTCCCCAATAGGCCCAACTGCAGGTGGTTGGAACAAGAACTTTGAGCACTCACTACCATGTTTTACAAGCGATTTGGAGATGCAAAAAACACGTGATCAAATTCTTTCGATCAACGGTTGATTGTCCTTGAGATGTCATAAAGGTAAGGGTATACAGGCCGCAATCTGAGGAGCATGTCATGGGAATTGTTGAATTGGATATCAATTATCGACCCAGCGATGATGAGCCGTTCATGAGCGATTTACAAAAGGCCTATTTTCGCAACAAGCTTGAGACTTGGAAGGCTGACATTATTCGCGAATCCAAGTCTACCATTGCGGTTTTGCAGGACGAAAGTGACAAGCTTCCCGATGCTGCCGATCGGGCCTCATCGGAGACGGATCGTTCCATCGAATTGCGTGCACGCGACCGTCAGCGCAAGCTGATCTCAAAAATTGATGCAGCGTTAAAACGCATTGAAGAGGGCACTTATGGCTATTGCGAGGAAACTGGCGAACCCATCAGTGTTAAACGGCTTGAAGCGAGACCCATCGCGACGCTTTCAATTGAGGCACAGGAGCGACACGAGCGTCGCGAAAAAGTCTATCGCGACGACTAAGCGCGTCGAGCGTTGGCGTTCTTACATCCAGATTGACCGGTGCTGGCACAAGCGCCGTTCAGGTTTGCTCTACGCTTTTATTGTCAGCCTTCCGGAGTTGTTCCAGTATGTCGTCAACAGAAGGTGAGGAGACTGCAACGGTTTTTTGCTTCTCCTTGTCCTGTTCAGAGGCAGACGGGATTGGTGCGTTGGTCGAGGAAAAGGGTTTGTTTTCCTGAGTGGCGGATGCGACTTCAGGGCTCGTTCCAATCGAAGGGGTGCTGCCTGCCTTGTCAGCGGGTGTTGTTGAAACCGTAACAGAGTTTTCGCCCGGTGGGTTTGGGGGGGTGCTTGCTTCCTGCAACATGCTTTTGATGCCATCGGCGTCGTTTGAAAACACTTCTGCAGAATTTTCCCCGTGGGGTTTGTCGGAGCCGACTGGGGAAACTTCCTTGTCTGTATTTGCACTGGCCAGTGGTTTGGCGGCTAGGGCAGGGTCTTGCGCATCTGTAGCCAAGGGACCGGGCGCACTATCTGCGTCAGTTGCTGGAAGTTGAGTGGCGTTGTTTCGGGTTTCGATGCCTGACTCGATCAAAACATCCGAGCCACCGCCAACCATCACCAGGTGTTCTGTGTTGTCGCGGCGCACCAGTACCAAATGCCGTTTGTCATCAACTGCGGCCACATCGACTACGGAAAGGCGAGGTTTTCCGGCGCGATTGGCGCGCTTGGAGGAAAAGCCAGCCAGCCAGCGGAACAACCAAACAATCAATGCAATCACCGCAACGAGCGCGAGTGTCATGATCACGAGTTGTATGGCGCTACTGTTCCCCCCATCGAATATTGATTGCAGCCATTCCATGGTTTGCTCCTGAGTATGAATTGTACCGGCACCATTGTCGACGCGATTCAAGTACGTTTGCCGCAGTTACACAGAGGTGCTAAACAGGCTTTATAGCTCAAACTTGATTCAAATGTCGGCTTTTCTGCAAGTAGGGTAAACGCGTGTACACAGGTGCGGTTTTTCAACGCTACCTGGCTCTGACTTTTCATTCACAATCCTGATAGAGTTTTCGGAACGAATCGGCGTCGAGGGAACAACATGGCTGGCAAATCGGCAAGCAAACGAACCGGGACCGTTGCAGTCGTAGATGAACTGGGAAAACAGTCCGGCATAAGCGGGTTCTTTTTGCTTGGCCTGTTTTTGCTTGTTGGTGTTGCTTTCCTTGGCTATTTGGGGCGCGACAATTTGGGCGGACCGATAATCCTTGCGGCGCTGGGGGTGTTTGCCAGTCTGGGAGTTTTCTTTCTTTTTGCGTTGGCGCTGGGAATGATCAGATTTGGCGGAGACAAGGCCAGATCCGAGTTTGCGAACCAGTTTGTTGCAGAAATGGAATCGGGCATCGTTGTCTCTGACAATGATAATCGCGTGTTATATTGCAATCGAGCCTATTGCGATTTGATAGGTGCATCAGACATTCGCGAAGTATCGAGTGTGGAGATGGTTTTCGCAAAGCGGGCAGAAGCATCTGAAAAAATTTACAAGATGACGAAATCCGCCCGTGAAGGTTTTCCTGCAACCGAGGAAATCCGGCTTGACGGCAGCTTGGACGGAAGTCCTGATTCCTCGCGTTGGATCCGGTTGGATGTTCAAAATACCGAACTTGCCGGTTATTCAAAACCCCTGCTTGTTTGGCGAGTCAGTGATGTCACGGATGAACGGCTTGACCAGGAAACCGCTTTTCAGGAACTTCAGGACGCAATTCACTATCTTGACCATGCTCCAGCCGGTTTTATTGCCAGTGAGCCTGAAGGAACGGTTGCCTACATGAATGCAACCCTGGCCGATTGGCTGGGTGTGGACCTGGCACTGTTTGATCCGGGAAGCACCAATATTCGCGAGTTTATTCCCGACGACAATCTGGCGTTGTTCGATACCGCAAACTCAGAGGTCGCAGAGGCAAAGACGAGTGTGGTTGATCTGGACATGAAGATCAGCAGTGGGCATCGGTTGCCTGTCAGGTTGTATCATCGCAGTTCGGTAAAGCTTGACGGGGCGCCGGGTACTGCAAGAACGCTGGTGCTTAATCGGTCATCGAACATGGATTCTGACAGTGCATTGCGGGAAGCGGAAGTGCGGTTTACCCGTTTCTTTAACAACACGCCCGTTGCCATCGCTGGCCTCAACGGCAAAGGCAAAGTGGTGCGAACCAACGCTTCGTTCCAGAAAATGTTTGCCGGTGCTATCAGCAGTGCCGGAGGGTCAAAACTCAAGCTCGAAAACCTTGTTGAAGATGATTACCGTGAGCCGCTAAACCAGTTGTTCGACGATGCGCTGTCAGGGCCGTTGGAGCATGAACCGCCGGAAATGATGATCAGCGGTGAAAGTGACCGGTTCGTTCGGTTTTACGTCGGCCATGTTGCCGAAGAAGGTAATGACAAAGGAAAGGACAAAAGTGCGGAGCGCGTAATTGTCTATGCTGTTGATACAACAGAACAAAGGGCTTTGGAAAACCGCTTTGCAAAGGGTCAAAAACTCCAGGCAGTCGGGCAATTGGCAGGCGGTATCGCGCACGATTTCAACAATGTGCTGACTGCAATCGTTGGCTTTTCTGACCTGTTGCTTGCCAATCACAAACCTTCCGACCCGTCTTTCCAGGACATCATGAACATCAAGCAGAACGCCAACAGGGCTGCCAGTCTCGTGCGACAGTTGCTTGCATTCTCAAGGCGACAAACCTTGCGTCCGCAGGTATTGCAGATGTCGGACGTTTTGTCCGATATGCGCATGTTGCTGGATCGGTTGGTAGGTGACCGGATCAATCTGTCGTTTGCGCATGGCAGGGATTTGTGGCCGGTCAAGGCGGATGTTTCCCAGATTGAGCAGGTTGTCGTGAATCTGGTTGTAAATGCACGTGACGCCATGGATGAGGAGGGGGCGCTTGAAATCAGGACCCGAAACATCGATGAGGCGACATGCCAATCAGAGTTTGACTATCCGGAACTGCAACCGGCTGACTATGTTCTGATTGAGGTGGAGGATGAAGGTTCCGGCATGAGCCAGGAAGTGCTCGACAAGATATTTGAGCCTTTCTTTTCTACAAAAGAAGTGGGGAAGGGAACCGGGTTGGGGCTTTCTACGGTGTACGGTATCGTCAAACAGACCGGCGGGTTTATCTATCCGGAAAGCGAAGTTGGAACGGGAACGACGTTCCGTTTGTTTTTGCCGCGCCATATTCCCGATGAAAACGAGATCGCAGAGGAAGCAAGTCCCGAAAAAGAAAGCGCTGAACCTGCAAAAGACCTGACAGGAAGTGCGTCCATCCTGCTGGTAGAGGATGAAGACGCGGTGCGGGCATTCGGGTCACGTGCGCTTGTCTCGCGGGGGTATGAGGTGCACGAAGCATCAAGTGGTGTTGAAGCATTGGAAATCATTGAGGAATATGGCGACGAGATTGATCTGGTGGTTTCAGACGTTGTGATGCCGGAAATGGATGGCCCCACCTTGTTGAAGGAACTTCGCAAAACCCACCCGGACCTGAAGTTCATTTTTGTCTCCGGTTATGCAGAAGACGCCTTTGCGAAAAACCTTCCGCCGGAAGAGCAGGACAAGTTCGGTTTTCTTCCCAAACCCTTTTCGCTCAAACAACTCGCTACGACGGTCAAGGAAATGCTCGAGCAGTAGTTTTTTGCCGATGGGGCAAAGCGGTTCGCTTTGCGATATGGTGTCGCTTCAGGTGAACTGTTGTCGCGCGGCCTGGTTCGGTATCGACGCGTTCGAAATTTGAATGCAAAATCCTTGCGACCTTGCCCTTGCTCTGCTATTGGCTTGCCATTCTGCAGGTGAATTTGGTGCTGGCAGCCTTGTAGCATCAAAATTTGCCGCATAAACAATCCGACAATCCTTACGTATCGGGCCGCAATGATGCCCAGACAATCGTTTGGAAAAACGACAGGTTAAAAGACTTATGCAGGTTACTGAAGTTGTAAATGAGGGGCTCAAGCGCGAACTGAAAATCATCGTCAGCAAGGACGATATGGGGGCGCAGCTGAACGAACGGCTTGTAAAGCTGAAAGACCAGGTCCGTATCAACGGTTTTCGCCAGGGCAAGGTGCCGATCTCGCACCTCAAGAAGATGTATGGCAAATCGGCCATGGCTGAACTTGTAAATGAGTATGTCTCGAAACGTACCGGTGAAGTGCTCAAGAACCGCGAAGAACGCGCGGCCCAGCAACCGGAAATTTCCATGACCGAGGATGAGAAGGAAGCAGAAAAAATCCTTGCCTGCGAGCAGGATTTTGAGTTTTCAATGTCCTACGAAGTGATTCCTGAAATCAATGTACCGGAGCTTGAATCCCTTAAGGTTGAACGCCCTGTTGCAGAGGTCAGTGACAAGGAAGTGGACGAGCGTATTGAACAAATCGCCGAAAGCAGTCGACCTTACAGCGAGAAAAAGGGCAAGGCAGCCGACAAGGATCGGGTGACCATGAACTATCTTGGCAAAATTGACGGGGAACCGTTTGAGGGCGGTGCGGATGACGATGCCAAACTTGTCTTGGGTTCGGGCATGTTTATTCCCGGATTTGAAGACCAGCTGATCGGCACCAAGGCAGATGACGAAACGGTGGTGAAGGTAACCTTTCCGGACAACTACCAGGCAGAGCATCTTGCGGGCAAGGAAGCACAGTTTGATGTGAAGGTTACGCTGGTTGAAAAACCCGGAAAACTTGAAATCAATGATGATCTTGCAAAACAACTTGGTCTTGAAGGTGTAGACAAGCTGCGTGAAGCAGTCCGTACCCAGATTGAAAGCCAGTATGGATCGTTTTCAAGTTCAAAGGTAAAGCGTCAAATTCTTGATCAGCTTGATGAAAAGACGAAGATGGAGCTTCCAGAAAAGATGGTTGAACAGGAGTTCAACAACATCTGGCAGCAAATTCAGCAGGAATTGGAAACTTCCGGCAAGACCTTTGAGGATGAAGACACAACCGAAGAGGAAGCAAAGAAGGAATACCAGGAACTGGCCGAGCGTCGGGTAAGACTGGGATTGGTGCTCGCGGAAATTGGCGACAAGGCCGATGTACAGATTTCCGATGAAGAGATGCAACAGGCAGTCTACCAGCAGGTTCAGCAATATCCGGGGCAGGAGAAGGATGTCATCCAGTACTTCCAGAACAATCCCGATGCGGTCGCCGGTCTTCGCGCCCCACTTTATGAAAACAAGGTGGTGGAGTTCATTACAAGCAAGATTGAAGTGACTGAAAAGAAGGTCAGCAAAGACGAGCTGATGAAGGATGACGACGAAGAATAAGTCGTTTCCGCTATTTCTGAATAAAAAGCCCGGCCATTGTGTCGGGCTTTTTTCTGGTACGGGTTGTGAAGGGATGTTCAATGTGCAGGTTTACTGCGGGACATGCGATACCCCAACCATTCACGGCCTAGTGAAGATTTTCAGGTCTGGGGACCTTGCGTTTGATTGTTCCGGTTGCGTGGGTGCCTCAAAGCGAGGTTCTGTTTCAGGTAGGCAAAGTCAAAGCCTCAGGTACTCTAATGCTGTTGAGAAGGCTTATCCGAATCGTGCATAATAAACGATAGTGAAAGCAGACAGATATACCTGCAGATTTCACAGCTTGTACCGGATTTTGTTCACACCCTTTTAACCGGCAAGTACATACCCTACATTCTCGTTTGAAAACAGATTCGCTTGAAAGGCAGATTGATGAAAGATCCGGTCGAAACCTATATGAGTTTGGTGCCAATGGTGGTTGAACAATCCAACCGCGGTGAACGGGCCTACGACATTTTTTCGCGGTTGCTGAAAGAGCGGGTGATTTTCATCACAGGGCCGATTGAAGACCAGATGGCAACACTGGTGAGCGCTCAACTGCTCTATCTTGAGGCGGACAATCCGAAGAAGGAAATCAACCTTTACATCAATTCGCCGGGCGGTGTGGTTACATCCGGCATGGGAATTTATGACACCATGCAGTTTATCAAACCGGCAGTTTCGACGTTATGTATCGGTCAGGCCATGTCCATGGGGTCCTTGCTTTTGTGTGCGGGTGAAAAAGACATGCGTTTTGCCCTGCCAAATGCGCGGATCATGGTGCATCAGCCTTCGGGTGGTTTTCAGGGGCAGGCGTCCGACATTCAACGCCATGCCGAGGACATCATGAAGATGAAGCGTCATCTGAACGAAATATACGTCAAACACACTGGCCAAGACTACGATACCATCGAAGAAACCCTTGATCGCGATCATTTTATGTCGGCAGAAGAAACAAAAGAATTCGGGATTATTGACCGTGTGATCGAACATCGCGAAGGTGGCGAAGAGTAGGCTTTTCACAGTTGGCACGTGTCTTGCTGTTAATTCTATGTGAAGTTTTTGTGTCGTAGTATGGTCCAATGGCGAGTTTGGGCTTGCCATTGTCCGTTACGAATGCTTGTTTTTCACAACGGGCGGCATACATGTCCTCACATCCGGGGCAGGGACATGAGGGTGGACCATAGTCGTGACTGCGGAGTTGCGACGATAGCAAGGAAGTTACATGAGCAAGGTTTCAAATTCTGGCGATTCCAAAAACACACTGTACTGTTCGTTTTGCGGAAAGAGCCAGCATGAAGTGCGCAAGCTTATCGCAGGACCAACCGTCTTTATTTGTGACGAGTGTGTGGAACTGTGCATGGACATTATTCGTGAAGAGAACAAGTCTTCAATGGTCAAGTCCGGAGAGGGAATTCCCACGCCGCACGAGATTCTGGAAGTGCTGGATGATTATGTCATTGGCCAGGCACACGCAAAACGGGTTCTGTCGGTAGCTGTTCACAACCACTACAAGCGGTTGAATCACGCCACCAAAAACCAGGATGTTGAGCTTGCCAAATCCAACATCATGCTGATTGGCCCAACCGGTTGCGGCAAGACATTGCTTGCCCAAACGCTTGCACGCATTCTTGATGTGCCGTTTACAATGGCAGATGCGACGACGCTAACCGAGGCCGGTTATGTGGGCGAAGACGTTGAAAACATTATTCTCAAGTTGCTTCAGGCATCTGATTACAATGTGGAGCGGGCCCAACGCGGGATTGTCTATATTGATGAAGTCGACAAGATTTCCCGCAAGTCGGACAATCCGTCAATCACACGCGATGTATCTGGTGAGGGTGTTCAGCAAGCCCTGTTGAAAATCATGGAGGGAACGGTCGCTTCGGTTCCTCCACAAGGTGGCAGAAAACACCCGCAGCAAGAATTTTTGCAGGTCGATACAACCAACATGCTGTTTGTGTGCGGTGGAGCGTTTGCCGGACTGGAGAAAATCATCTCAGAGCGCGGACAGAAAACATCGATTGGTTTTGCTGCACATGTGGAAGCGCCAGACGACCGCCGTTCAGGGGAGATACTTCGTGGCGTTGAACCCGAAGACCTGCAGCGGTTCGGGCTGATCCCGGAATTCATTGGCCGTGTGCCTGTGCTTGCAACCCTTGAAGACCTCGACGAGGAAGCGCTTGTTCGCATTCTTACCGAGCCAAAGAATGCGTTGGTCAAACAATATCAGCGGTTGTTCGAACTGGAAGATGTCAAACTCAACTTCCATGAAGACGCCCTGACAGCGATTGCCAAGCGGGCGATCGTACGCAAGACCGGCGCTCGCGGTTTGCGCTCGATCCTGGAAGGCATTTTGCTTGATACCATGTTTGAACTTCCCGCATTGGAAGGCGTGGAAGAAGTTGTCATCTCTGAAGAGGTGGTAGAGGGCAATGCGCGACCGTTGTACATTTATTCTGAAAAGGAAGAAGAAAAAGAGGTTTCTGCCTGATCACGAACGGTCTGGAACTATTAGTAAATGCCGCCAGCGAGCGGCATTTTCTTTTTGTGGCTGTATTCAAAAATTCTCTTGAAGCTCAGGGTGTTCCACCCCAAATAGAGCCAACCATAAGCCGACCGGCTGAAACCGGTGTGAAAACAGTTGGAAAACAACGCTTCCAGGGTGTTGAGTCTTCACTGGGACGGCTAAAATCAGTAGAATCGTGGGCAACACAACGCCCCGTCATGAGGAAAGCGCATGAGCGATACAAAAACAGGCGATATTGAATTTGGTTATGGCGAATTGCTACCATTGCTGCCATTGCGGGACATAGTGGTTTTTCCCCACATGATTGTTCCCCTGTTTGTGGGGCGCGAGAAATCGATTGCCGCGCTGGAAGAGGTAATGAACAATGACCGCCAGGTTTTGTTGTTCACCCAGAAAAACGCCGGCGATGACGATCCCAAACCCGAAGCCTTGTACGATGTTGGGACCGTGGCCTCGGTATTGCAGTTGTTGAAGCTGCCGGATGGAACGGTCAAAGTGCTTGTAGAGGGCATTTCACGGGCGCGGGTACGTAAGTTTTCCCAGAAAACGGAATATTTCGAAGCGGTTGCTGACATTATTGACGATCATGACGATGACCCGGTCGAACTGGAGGCGCTTTCACGCTCTGCGGTCAACGATTTCGAAAACTATGTCAAACTGAACAAGAAGATTTCGCCTGAGGTGGTAGAGTCGGTTCAAAAAATCGAAGAGTACTCAAAACTGGCAGATACGATAGCCTCGCATCTGGCTATCAAGATTTCCGAGAAACAGGAAATTCTTGGAGTATTCAGCGTCAAGGAGCGGTTTGAACATGTAATCGGTCTGATGGAAAGCGAAGTCTCTGTTTTGCAGGTTGAAAAGCGTATCCGTGGTCGCGTCAAACGCCAAATGGAAAAAACCCAGCGCGAGTATTACCTCAACGAGCAAATGAAAGCGATCCAGAAAGAGCTGGGCGAAGGCGAGGACGGCAAGGATGAGCTTGCCGAGATCGAGGAACGTATTGCCAAAACCAAGCTTTCGAAAGATGCCAAGGAAAAGGCTGAGGCGGAAGTCAAGAAGCTGCGGCAGATGAGCCCCATGTCCGCAGAAGCCACCGTTGTGCGAAACTATCTGGACTGGTTGTTGGGTATTCCCTGGGGCAAGCGCTCAGCTATCAAGACTGATCTTGGCAAGGCGGAAGACATTCTCGACACAGACCATTTCGGTCTTGAGAAAGTAAAGGAGCGCATCCTTGAATATCTTGCAGTGCAGGCGCGTGCGCGCAAGGTAAAAGGTTCCATCTTGTGCCTTGTTGGCCCTCCAGGTGTCGGCAAGACATCGCTTGGCAAATCAATCGCAAAAGCGACCGGACGGGAATTTGTACGCATGGCGCTTGGTGGCGTGCGTGATGAAGCCGAAATCCGCGGCCATCGCAGGACATATATCGGATCCATGCCGGGCAAGATCATTCAATCGATGAAGAAGGCGAAGAAATCCAACCCGCTCTTTCTGCTCGATGAGATCGACAAAATGGGCATGGATTTTCGCGGCGATCCGTCATCCGCTTTGCTTGAGGTTCTTGACCCGGAACAGAACAGCACCTTTGCTGACCATTATCTGGAAGTCGATTACGACTTGTCCAATGTGATGTTTGTTACCACTGCAAATACGCTCAATATTCCAGGGCCGTTGATGGACCGCATGGAGATAATTCGTATTGCCGGTTACACGGAAGACGAAAAACTTGAGATCGCGAAGCGTCACTTGCTTCCCAAGGCGATCAAGGATCATGCATTGAAACCTGACGAGTTTTCCGTGACCGACGATGCAGTGCGTGAAACGATCCGCAAGTACACCCGTGAGGCGGGGGTTCGTAACCTTGAGCGTGAACTGATGAAACTTGCACGCAAGTCTGTGACGCAAATCATGCGTGGCGAAACCAAAACCATCAAGGTTACAAAGGAAAACATCGACGATTTTCTGGGTGTGCCGAAATTCCACCGCTCTGAAGCGGAGTTGGAAGATCAGGTTGGGGTCGTGACCGGTCTTGCGTGGACCGAAGTTGGCGGTGAATTGCTGACAATTGAAGCGGTGAATATGCCTGGAAAGGGCAAAATGACCGTCACCGGCAACTTGAAAGATGTAATGAAAGAATCAATTTCGGCTGCTTCTTCATATGTGCGCTCACGGGCGATTGACTTTGGCATTGAACCGCCAACCTTTGACCGTATCGATACCCACGTTCATGTGCCTGAAGGGGCGACACCAAAAGACGGACCGTCTGCCGGTATCGCCATGGTGACATCAATTGTATCGGTAATGACGGGTATTTCTGTGCGCGGTGATGTTGCCATGACGGGTGAAATCACACTTCGGGGCAGGGTGTTGCCAATCGGTGGCCTAAAAGAGAAGTTGCTGGCGGCACTTCGTGGCGGCATCAAGAAAGTTCTTATTCCTGAGGACAACGCCAAGGATTTGCCGGAAATCCCTGACAATGTGAAAAACGGACTCGAAATCGTTCCTGTGGCACGTATGGATGAAGTCTTGGAACATGCGCTTGTGTCGGTTCCACAACCGATCGAATGGACGGCGGAAGACGCTGAACGTGCAAGACGAGAGATGTTGACCGCACAGCCATCAGAAGGTTCAAGCGCAGCACACTAGGCCGCAGACCCGTAGATCTGGTTAAAATGGTTGGAGGAAAATTGTTGTGACAACAGGAGCAACCCTGCGGGAAACCTTTCGGTTTTCTGGGGTTTGCGACGTAGTGTCAGAGCAAACTACCCCAATCCTTGCGGACAGCCAAATGACTTCAACCTGCCGCGTCAACCCCCTCAAGGTGAAGGAAACGGGAGCGGGAATCGCCGTTACCTGACGTGATTGATTCGCGTTTTCTCCAGTGCCAAGAGAAACCCGGTCACCGAAAATCCCCCCGAAACGGCGGAATACAGACGTTTTGGATGATTTATGTACGTCGGAATCCACCAAAAAGTGCACATAAATCCCCTTAATGGGTGAAAAACCTGTCATCATGCTGTCAGAATATCGAATAAACCCTGAAAAAACATAGGTTTTACGTATTATTGCCTTGTATTTACCCTCGGGAAACCCGAATATTGCCCCGATTTGAATCGTGACTTTATTAGGAAGGATAGTGCGATGAACAAAAACGAACTGATTACTGCTGTTGCAGAGAAATGCGAAATGACCAAAGCCCAGGCTGGCGACGTTGTGGATGCTGTGTTTGGAACGATGACAAGCGCTTTGTCAAAAGGTGATGACGTCAAGCTTCTTGGCTTCGGTAATTTTGTTGTTGCCCAGCGCAAGGCAACTACCGCCCGCAACCCGCGTACAGGCGAGACAATAAACGTTCCTGCATCGAAAGCACCTAAGTTCAAGGCAGGTAAGGCACTTAAAGAAGCTGTCAACAAGTAGACTGGTCTTTATGCTGGTAAATTGGCCCGCCATTGTGCGGGCCTTTTTCTTGTTTGGCCCGAATTGCATAGGCTAAAAATTTCTTGCCTGCGCAACAACTCGCGGCTACGAATATGGTTCCCGGACAGAGTTCCCGGGTTGGGTGGCCTCGCCATGGTTCTGGCGTCGTGTGTGCATTTACGTAAGTCGCATGCGGAAGCATCCTGCTATAGTTTCCACATATATATAGATGCCACAACAATATCAGCCCGGAGGGAATGACGTGTCAGTAAAATCCGATATCGAGATTGCCAGAGAAGCCAACAAAAAACCAATTCAGGAAATTGGTGAAAAGCTGGGTATCCCGGATTCTGAGCTGCTTCCCTTTGGCCACGACAAGGCAAAAGTATCAGAGGAATTCATCAAGTCAGTGCAGGACCGCCCAGACGGCAAACTGATCCTAGTTACGGCAATCAATCCGACTCCGGCCGGTGAGGGCAAGACCACGACAACGGTTGGCCTGGGTGACGGGCTGAACTCGATTGGCAAGAACGCCGCCATTTGTATCCGCGAAGCTTCTCTTGGACCGTGTTTCGGCATGAAGGGTGGCGCTGCCGGCGGCGGGTATGCGCAAGTTGTTCCGATGGAAGACATGAACCTGCATTTTACAGGCGATTTCCATGCCATCACATCTGCCCATAACCTCCTGTCGGCGATGATCGACAACCATATTTATTGGGGCAATGAGCTGGAAATCGATATACGCCGCGTTGCCTGGCGCCGTGTCATGGACATGAACGACCGGGCCCTTCGGCAGATTACCGCATCGCTTGGGGGTGTCGCCAACGGGTTCCCGCGCGAGGCGGGGTTTGACATCACAGTTGCCTCGGAAGTGATGGCGATCCTTTGTTTGGCAACCGATCTGGATGATCTCAAGAAACGCCTTGGCGACATTATTGTGGCCTATCGCCGCGACCGTTCGCCGGTTTATTGCCGCGATATCAAAGCCGATGGTGCCATGACGGTGTTGCTGCAACAGGCAATGCAGCCCAACCTTGTTCAAACGCTTGAGAACAATCCGGCATTCGTTCACGGCGGTCCGTTTGCCAACATCGCGCATGGTTGTAACTCGGTTGTTGCGACCAAAACCGCACTGAAACTTGCCGATTATGTGGTCACTGAGGCCGGTTTTGGTGCTGATTTGGGTGCCGAGAAGTTTCTGAACATCAAATGCCGAAAGGCAGGTCTTGCGCCCGATGCCGTGGTGCTGGTCGCAACGGTGCGCGCCATGAAAATGAATGGTGGTGTTTTGAAATCCGAACTTGGAGCAGAAAATGTTGACGCGGTCAAAAATGGTTGCGCCAACCTTGGCAGGCATATCGGCAATGTCAAACAGTTCGGGGTTCCGGTGATCGTTGCCATCAACCACTTTATTTCCGACACTGATGCGGAGATTGAAGCGGTCAAGGAATATGTTGAAACCCAAGGGTCAGAGGCTGTTCTTTGTAAGCACTGGGCCGAAGGGTCTGCCGGAATGCAGGAACTGTCTGAAAAGGTCGCGGAGATGGCCGACAGCGGTGTTTCCCAATATGCTCCGCTTTATCGCGATGACATGCCCCTGTTTGACAAGATCGAAACCATCGCCAAGCGCATCTATCGTGCCGACGAGGTGTTGGCCGACAAGAAAATTCGCGACCAGTTGCGTCAGTGGGAAGAGCAGGGCTATGGTGACCTTCCGGTTTGCATGGCGAAAACACAATATTCGTTCTCGACGGATCCGAACTTGCGGGGCGCACCCACCGGCCATTCTGTTCCGATCCGGGAAGTCAGATTGTCAGCCGGGGCAGGGTTTGTTGTGGTGATCTGCGGTGAGATTATGACGATGCCGGGTCTGCCTAAGGTTCCGTCAGCCGAATCCATCAAACTGGATGACAATGGTGACGTTCAGGGGCTGTTCTAGTCCCGCAAAAGGAGCGTATTTGTGAACGAACAATTCGATCCAAAGCGGCGGGAGCGTGGTAGCCGGAAACCGCACACGACCAAGGG
The DNA here is from genome assembly GCA_965230715.1 of Rhizobiaceae bacterium. Classification (GTDB taxonomy): domain Bacteria; phylum Pseudomonadota; class Alphaproteobacteria; order Rhizobiales; family Rhizobiaceae; genus JAALLB01. The sequence goes on from CBDDLK010000001.1 coordinate 1,710,128, forward strand.
CAGACAGCTCGACAACGCGGCCCTTGTCGAAGTCGAGACCTTGCTTTCCGAAATGCGGGGTAGTCGCGACTTGCTGATTGAAAACCTGCACGTCCTGCAAGACCATTTCGGCTGTCTTCATGCCAGGCACTTGCGTGCACTTGCGGAAGTGATGAAACTTCCCATGGCAGAGATCTATGAGGTTGCATCCTTTTATGATCATTTCGACATTGTGAAGGAAGGCGAAAATGCGCCTGCACCGCTGACCATCAGGGTGTGTGATTCCCTGTCATGTATGATGGCCGGGGCCGAACAATTAATCTCGGCGCTTGAAGAGGGAGTTGACGCAAGCAAGGTGCGCATTGCGCGTGCGCCTTGTATGGGTGGATGTGATGTGGCTCCGGCCGCACGCATTGGAGACCGTGAACTCGGCAATGTTACAGCAGAACAATTGCTGGACCTTGCCCGCAGCCATGGTTCCAACAAGGAACTGGAACCAATTGTTCCTTCCTACAAGGCACTTGCGGACTATCAGGCCGAAGGCGGCTATCACGTCTATGAACGTGTTTCTTCCGGTAATTTGACCTTCGAGGAAATTCAGGAAACGCTTAAGACTTCCGGCCTTCGCGGATTGGGCGGTGCCGGTTTTCCGTCTCACATGAAATGGGGCTTCGTGCGCGGTTACGAAGGACCGCGACTGATGACCATCAACGGCGATGAAGGCGAACCGGGCACGTTCAAGGACCGGTTTTATCTTGAACGTGATCCGCACAGGATGTTTGAAGGCGCTTTGATTGCTGCCCACTGTGTGGAGGCCGAACGCATCTACATATACATGCGCGATGAATATCCGGCTGTGCTCGAAATACTGCGTCGGGAAATCGCCTTGTTGGAAGATGCCGGCATCGTTGAAAAAGGGTTCCTGGAGCTGCGGCGCGGGGCGGGTGCCTATATTTGCGGCGAAGAGTCTGCAATGATCGAATCCATTGAAGGGAAACGTGGGCTTCCGCGCCACCGGCCTCCGTTCATCGCTGAAGTTGGCCTGTTTGGCCGACCCACGCTGAACCACAATGTGGAAACATTGTACTGGATTCGCGACATTCTGGAGAACGGGCCAAAGTGGTTTGCTGACCAGGGAAGGGAAGGCCATCCCGGACCGCGATCATGGTCGGTGTCGGGACGTGTAAAGGAACCGGGCGTGAAGCTCGCCCCGGCAGGTATCACCATCCGCGAACTGATCGACGACTATTGCGGCGGCATGGAGGACGGACATGTCTTCAAGGCTTATTATCCCGGTGGCGCGTCGGGAGGGGTATTGCCCGCCAGTATGGACAATCTCGCGCTTGATTTCGGGGAGCCGCTCGCTTCGCTCGGATCGTTCGTGGGTTCTCATGCGGTTGTGGTGCTTTCTGACAAGGACAACATCAAGGATGCCGTTCTCAACACGCTTGAGTTCTTCAAGCATGAAAGTTGCGGCCAATGTACCCCGTGTCGTGGCGGAACGGAAAAAATGGTTGCCATGCTTAGAAAAGACGGTCCACTGGACGAAGAGGCGATTGCTGATCTGGAACAGGTCATGCGTGATGCTTCCATTTGCGGACTGGGTCAGGCCGCTCCCAACCCGGTCAGACATTTATTGACCCATTTCAGGGACGATTTGTGATGCTGGAGGTCTATCTCGTTACATTGTTGGGTGTCATGGCGGCACAGGCTGCTCCCGGTCCCAATTTGATTGCTGTTGCATCGGTCTCCCTCGCGCAGGGGCGTGTACCTGGCTTGTTTGTCGTCGGCGGTGTGTCGTCGGGAATGCTTGTCTGGTCACTGGCGACCGCTTATGGATTGGGAACGGTGCTGGCGTGGTTTCCCTGGTCGCTCAATGCCATGCGGATCATTGGCGGGTGTTATTTGCTCTGGCTGGCATTCAAGGGCCTTATGGCTGTCTTTCAGAACAGGCCCGGATCTATTGCTCCCGCAAAGACGGAACGCACAAACACACAAGCCTGGCTTCGGGGGTTTTTGGTGTTGTTGACCAACCCCAAAGCCGTGTTGATGTGGGCCGCTGTGGCAACCTTCTTGTTCGGGGCAGGCCTTTCACCGGAACAGGTGCTGTTGTTCGGGCCTGTTGGTGCCGTATCGGGTTTTGTGATATACGGAACCTATGCGTGGCTGTTTTCCACCAACATTGCAAACCGGATATACACCCGTTTCTCACGTTCAGTTGAGTTGTTGTTTTCAACCAGCTTCGCTGCCTTGGGCGGCAAGCTGCTTCTGGATGGATTGAAGGAGATGAGGTCATGACCGACCAAAGCGCTGTCAACGCCAACGACTTTGAATATTCCTTTGTTAAAGTGGAGTTTAAATAATGACCGCTTATGTCATAGTACGTGCCGATGTCACCGATCCGGAGAAATGGAAAGAATATGCGGCTTTGTCAGGCCCCTCCGTCGATAAGTATGGCGGCGAATATATTGTTCGCGGTGGTGCGGTCGAAGGCCTCGAGAACCATGAGGATGACGGCAAGCGTGTCGTAGTGGTGCGCTTCCCGAGCATGGAGGTGGCCAAGGAATGGTACAACTCACCGGAATACACTGCTGCGCGAGAAATCCGCAAGGATGCAGGCTTTGCTCGTTTCATGCTGGCAGATGGATATGATGGTTAGCTGACCAAACAACAATCGGACATAGCGCGATGACAGAAGTCACCTTTACACTCGATGGAAAACAGGTAAGCGCCTCTGGCGACGAAACCATTTGGCAGGTCGCAAAGCGTGAAGGGACACGAATTCCCCATCTTTGCCACCTCGACAAACCCGGTTATCGTGCCGATGGGAATTGCCGCGCCTGCATGGTCGAGATAGAAGGCGAACGGGTGCTGGCAGCCTCTTGCATTCGCAAACCCGCCGAGGGCATGGTCGTCAATTCGCAAAATGATCGGGCGGACAAGTCCCGCAAAATGGTCTTCGAAATGCTGGCTGCCGACATGCGTCCACGCGAGGAAAGCCCCGACAATCAATCGGACTTTTGGCTATGGGCCGAAAGCATGGGTATTGATGGTTCAGAGCGTTTTGACAGCAAGTTTGACGCCAACTGTCCTGCCGATTTTGACATTTCCAATCCGGCTATCGCGGTCAATATGGATGCCTGCATTGCTTGCAATGCCTGTGTGCGTGCTTGCCGGGAAGTCCAGGTTAATGATGTGATCGGGATGGGCGAACGTGGTTCCCATAGCGTGCCGGTTTTTGATTTTGCTGACGCGATGGGCACGTCTACCTGCGTTACCTGCGGAGAGTGTGTTCAGGCTTGTCCTACAGGTGCCTTGTATGAAAAAACCTTGATGGATGAAGAGAATAAAACGCGCAAAATCAATAATTTCGACAAGGAAGTTAATTCTGTTTGTCCGTTTTGTGGTGTCGGTTGCCAGACTACAATGCGTATCAAGGACAACAAAATTGTGCAAGTTGACGGACGAAACGGACCAGCAAATGAAAACCGGCTGTGCGTAAAGGGCCGCTTCGGCTACGACTATGCCATGAGTCCGGAACGCCTTACCAAGCCGCTGATCCGTCGTGAGGATGCGCCCAAGGCTGGCGATATTGATATGCGTTTCATGAAAACAGAAGACGTGTTCCGTGAAGCGACGTGGGAAGAAGCGCTTACGCTGGCGGCTGACGGACTGACCAACATTCTTGGGAAACGTGGTGGTCAGGCGCTCGCGGGATTTGGCTCTGCGAAAGGGTCAAACGAAGAGGCCTATCTGTTTCAAAAACTGATCCGTCAGGGATTCGGAACGAACAATGTCGATCATTGCACCCGCTTGTGTCACGCTTCATCTGTTGCTGCATTGCTTGAGGGGGTCGGGTCTGGCGCTGTGTCTGCGCCGTTTACGGACGCTTCGAAATCTGACTGCATGATTGTGATCGGCGCACGTCCGGCGACCAACCATCCGGTGGCGGCAACCTACTTCAAACAAGCCGCCAAGGAGGGTCGGAAACTGATCGTCATGGATCCGCGCAAGCAGGACCTTATGAAACATGCCTCGCATTCGCTTCAGTTCAAACCCGGCACGGATGTGGCCATGCTCAACGCAATGCTGCATGTGATCATTGAGGAAAAACTCTACGACGAGCAGTACATTCAGGCCAATGTGAACGGCTTTGGGGCGCTGCGTGAGAAGGTGAAGGACTTTTCGCCCGAGGCCATGGCAGAGGTATGTGGCATTGAAGCGGATGTCTTGCGCGATGTGGCCCGCACTTATGCGACTTCTGAGCGTTCCATTATCTTCTGGGGGATGGGCGTTTCCCAACACACCCACGGCACAGACAATTCGCGTTGTCTGATTGCACTTGCCCTGATTACAGGTCATGTGGGGCGTCCCGGAACGGGTCTGCATCCGCTACGCGGCCAAAACAACGTTCAGGGTGCGTCGGACGCGGGTCTGATCCCGATGATGTATCCCGATTACCGTCTTGTTGAAAAAGAGGATATCCGTCTCAACATGGAAGATTTGTGGGGCCGCAGCCTTGATCCGAAAAAGGGCTTGACTGTGGTTGAGATCGTGGATGCCATTCACGACGGTGAAATATCCGGCATGTATATCATGGGTGAAAACCCCGCCATGTCGGACCCGGATCAAAGCCATGCGCGTGGGGCGCTTGCCAAGCTGGATCATTTGGTGGTGCAGGATATTTTCCTGACCGAAACGTGTTGGCACGCCGATGTGGTGTTGCCTGCATCTGCACACGCCGAAAAGCTGGGCACGTTCACCAATACCAACCGACAAGTGCAGTTGGGGCGTCCGGCCATCGAACTGCCCGGCGAAGCCCGGCAAGACTGGGAATTGATTGTTGAACTTGCAAACCGTATCGGGCTCGACTGGCAGTATGACCATGTGGGTGAGGTGTACACTGAGATGGCATCGACCATGAAGTCGCTCAACTACATTTCATGGGAACGTTTGAATAATGAAGATGTGGTGACGTATCCGGTCTCTGAGCCGGGTGGATTCGGTAATGAAGTAATCTTTACCGATGGTTTTCCAACCGAAGATGGCAGGGGCAAAATCACCCCTGCTGATCTGCGGGCTCCCGACGAAGTGCCGGACGAAGAATATCCCATGGTGCTGACGACAGGCCGCTTGCTGGAACACTGGCATACCGGTGCCATGACAAGGCGCTCTGATGTGCTTGATGATCTGGAACCGGAAGGCATTGCGGCCATGAACGGTCACCAGATCGCGAAAATGGGCCTTGAGGCTGGACAGATGGTTGAGGTCGAGACAAGACGCGGAACCATTCAGGCAATCCTTCGCGAAGACCGGGAAGTCGCCGACGACATGATCTTTGTTCCGTTCTGCTTTAATGAAGCACCGGCCAATCGTCTGACCAACCCGCAGCTTGATCCCTATGGCAAGATTCCCGAGTTCAAATTCTGCGCCGCCCGAATTGGCCCGGCCAAGGCTCGCGAAGCAGCGGAGTAATCCAGAGGAAATTTCTGTCGCGCAATTGCCCCGGATTTGCCTGGAAACCAGGGCAGCTATTTGTGTTTGTCAGCTTTGCGACTATTTGCACCCGAATTTTGTTTGCGGACTGTTGCCATTGGCGCAGCTTGAGCCTAAACCAATTCCGTATTCATACCAAACTGGGTAAGCTTTCATGAACATTCACGAGTATCAGGCAAAGGCGCTGCTGAAAGAGTTCGGTGCGCCCGTCGCGCAGGGTGTGCCGATTTACACCAAAGACGATGTTGAGGCAGCGATTGATGCGCTGCCGGGACCGCTTTATGTGGTCAAGAGCCAAATTCATGCCGGAGGGCGCGGTAAGGGCAAGTTCAAGGAACTGGGCGAAGATGCCAAAGGCGGTGTTCGACTGGCTTTCAATCCCGATGAGGTGCGCTCCCATGTTGAGGAGATGCTTGGCAACACGCTCGTCACCAAACAGACCGGACCGGCTGGAAAGCAGGTCAATCGCCTGTATCTGGAAGATGGGGCAGACATTGATCGCGAACTGTATCTTTCCATTCTCGTAGACCGTGAAACCGGGAAGGTTTCGTTCGTGGCTTCCACGGAAGGCGGCATGGACATTGAGGCGGTTGCCGAAGAAACCCCTGAGAAAATCCACACCATTGCGATTGATCCGGTGGCAGGATGCACTGAAGCGGATGCCAAGGCACTGTGCGAGGCGTACGAACTGTCTGGTGACGCAGTAGCCGACGGAATGGAGCTGTTTCCGATCCTCTACAGGGCGTTTACCGAAAAGGACATGAGCCTGCTCGAAGTCAATCCGCTGATTGTCATGGAAAACGGGCATCTTCGCGTGCTGGACGCCAAGGTTTCGTTCGATGGCAATGCTGAGTTTCGCCACCCCGATTTGCAAGAACTTCGTGATTTGACTGAAGAAGACGACAAGGAAATTGAAGCTTCAAAACATGACCTTGCCTATATTGCACTGGACGGCGACATTGGCTGCATGGTCAATGGTGCCGGTCTTGCCATGGCGACAATGGACATCATCAAACTCTATGGTGCCGAACCGGCAAACTTCCTCGATGTAGGCGGTGGTGCGACGGTCGAAAAAGTGACCGCAGCATTCAAGATCATCACCTCAGACCCGAACGTGAAGGGAATTTTGGTGAACATCTTTGGTGGCATTATGCGCTGTGATGTGATTGCCGAAGGCGTTTTGACTGCGGTCAAGGAAGTAGGTCTTCAGGTTCCGCTGGTCGTGCGTCTGGAAGGCACAAAAGTGGCGGAAGGCAAGAAAATGATCAACGAGAGCGATCTGGACGTAATTGCTGCTGATGATCTCGATGACGCTGCACAAAAAATCGTTAAAGCGGTGAAAGGATAACCGATGTCGATCCTGATTGATAAAGATACCAAGGTTCTTGTTCAGGGCCTGACCGGCAAGACAGGCACCTTTCACACCGAACAGGCGCTGGCCTATCATGGCACCCAAATGGTCGGCGGTACACACCCTAAAAAAGGTGGTGAAACCTGGCAGGGTTCCAACGGAGAAAGTCTGCCGATTTTCACGACCGTTGCAGAAGGCAAGGAAGCGACCGGTGCCACGGCGTCTGTGGTTTATGTGCCGCCAGCGGGTGCGGGAGCCGCCATCATTGAGGCGATTGAAGCAGAGATGGAACTCATCATCTGTATCACCGAAGGTGTTCCGGTTCTCGACATGGTCAAGGTCAAGGACAAGCTTGAAAAATCAAACTCCCGTTTGATTGGCCCCAATTGCCCTGGATTGCTGACACCGGACGAGTGCAAGATCGGCATCATGCCTGGATCCATCTTCAAGAAAGGGTCGGTCGGTGTGGTTTCCCGTTCCGGTACCCTGACTTATGAAGCAGTTTTCCAGACCACCAATGCAGGTCTTGGTCAAACAACAGCGGTCGGTATCGGCGGTGATCCGGTCAAAGGCACAGAGTTCATTGATGTGCTTGAAATGTTTCTGGCCGATGATGAAACCCAGTCAATTATCATGATTGGCGAGATCGGCGGATCGGCAGAAGAGGATGCTGCGCAGTTTATTGCAGATGAAGCAAAAAAGGGACGTTCCAAGCCAATGGCCGGTTTTATTGCCGGAAGAACGGCGCCTCCCGGTCGGACCATGGGTCATGCGGGTGCGGTGATCTCCGGCGGCAAGGGTGGTGCGGAAGACAAAATCGCTGCCATGGAAGCTGCGGGGATCAGGGTTTCGCCGTCACCAGCCAAGCTTGGGGAAACGCTTCTTGAGGCCATTAAGGCCTAGAAGTCTGCAAGAGCCGCTACAATATTGCGCTGTCTGTCGGGCTCTGGACAGCGCAATGGCAACATAATGTGGCGTAAGCCATGGCTGACCAGTCGACGCTGTCAGGGCACGTGGAATGGAGTTCCGTGATGGAAAAATGGGTTTACACATTTGGTAATGGACAGGCAGAGGGTGGCGCGGACATGCGGAACCTTTTGGGCGGCAAGGGCGCTAATCTGGCGGAGATGAGTTCCCTGGGACTTCCGGTTCCACCCGGTTTCACAATCACGACCGAAGCGTGTAACTGGTACTACGCCAATGGTGAGACCTACCCCGATGGTCTTAAAGATCAGTTGCTTGCGTCCATGCAGACAATTGAGGAGGCAACCGGACGCAGATTTGGTGATGCTGATGCGCCATTACTGGTTTCCGTCCGCTCCGGTGCGCGTGCCTCCATGCCGGGCATGATGGATACGGTTTTGAACCTCGGGCTGAACGATGTGACGGTTAAGGCTTTGTCCAGACAAGCAAACGACGAGCGTTTTGCTTACGACAGTTACCGCCGTTTTATCCAGATGTACTCTGATGTTGTGCTTGACGTTGATCATCACGAATTTGAGGAAATTCTTGAGGAGATCAAGGATGCAAATGGATTTTCGGAAGACACGGAGCTTTCGGCAGATGACTGGAAAAATGTTGTGGAACGGTTTCTTGCGAAAGTCGAGGAAGCATTGGGAAGACCGTTTCCGCAAGATTCTGATGAACAGATTTGGGGTGCCATCGGAGCCGTGTTTGCGTCGTGGATGAACGCGCGCGCCATAACCTACAGAAAACTGCACGATATACCCGCCGAATGGGGTACTGCTGTCAACATACAGGCGATGGTATTCGGCAATATGGGAGAAACCTCTGCAACCGGCGTTGCATTTACGCGCAATCCATCGACGGGGGAAAACAAGCTATATGGCGAATTTCTTGTCAACGCTCAGGGGGAAGATGTTGTAGCGGGTATCCGTACGCCCCAGGACCTGACAGAAGAAGCGCGGATCAATGCTGGCTCCGAAGCGCCTTCGCTGGAAGCGGTTATGCCCGAGGCATTTGGCGAGTTCGTTGAGACGGCAAACCGGCTGGAAAGCCATTATCGCGACATGCAGGATCTTGAGTTCACAATCGAGAACGGGAAATTGTGGATGCTGCAAACAAGGTCGGGAAAACGCACTGCGAAAGCCGCTTTGAAAATTGCCGTGGACATGGCCGAGGAAGGCATCATTACCCAAGAAGAAGCCGTATTGCGTGTCGACGCAGCGTCGCTGGACCAGTTGTTGCATCCGACCATTGACCCGGCTGCCGACAAGAAAGTTGTGGCAATGGGGCTGCCGGCATCCCCGGGCGCAGCAACCGGCCAGATTGTGTTCACCTCGGAGGATGCAGAAAAACTCAAGGGCTCCATGACGCCGTGCATTTTGGTACGTGTTGAAACAAGCCCGGAAGACATTCACGGAATGCACGCTTCGGAGGGTATTCTGACAGCGCGCGGCGGCATGACCAGCCATGCGGCAGTGGTTGCCCGTGGAATGGGAAAACCATGCGTGTCCGGGGCAGGGGGCGTTCGCATTGACTATCAGAATGAAGAGATGCGTGTGCCGGGGCATACCTTTAAAAAGGGTGATGTCATTACCATCGACGGTGCAAGCGGACAAGTTCTGGAGGGTGCTGTTCCCATGCAACGGCCCGAGCTTACCGGCTCGTTCGGCAAGCTGATGGAATGGGCGGACAGCATGAGACGCATGGCTGTGCGCACCAACGCTGAAACGCCGTCAGAAGCGCAATCTGCCCGTTCCTTTGGTGCGGAAGGGATTGGCCTGTGCCGTACCGAACACATGTTCTTTGAAGGCGACAGGATCATTGCGGCGCGGGAGATGATTCTTTCCGAAACGGAAGTCGATCGACGCAAGGCGCTCGACAAATTGCTTCCCATGCAACGGTCTGATTTTGCAGAACTGTTTGAAATCATGAAAGGTTTGCCGGTTACCATCCGCCTGCTCGACCCGCCCTTGCATGAGTTTCTTCCGCATACTGACAAGGAAATCGACGAGGTTGCGGATGCCATGGGTATCGACCGGGAGAAAATACGGACCCGAAACCTGGCGCTGCAAGAGGCGAACCCGATGCTGGGACACCGCGGCTGTCGTTTGGCGATCTCCTATCCGGAAATTATTGAGATGCAAACGCGTGCCATCATTGAGGCAGCGATTGAAGCAGGCAAAAAGACCGGCGAAAAAGTCGTTCCCGAAATCATGGTTCCTTTGGTCGGTATGAAGTCCGAGTTCGAGGCGGTAAGGGCAAAGATTGTCGAAGTGATTGAGCAGGTGCATTCAGAAACCGGAGAAACCATTGAATTTCAAATCGGTACGATGATGGAATTGCCACGTGCATGTCTTAAAGCTGGCGAGATTGCCGAATCGGCGGAGTTCTTTTCCTTTGGTACGAATGACTTGACCCAAACCACCTTCGGAATCTCTCGCGATGATGCAGCAAATTTCCTGACGCCCTATGAATCGATGGGGTTGATCGAGAAGGACCCGTTCATGTCGCTTGATCTTGAGGGGGTAGGTGAGTTGGTGCAAATTGCCTCTGAACGGGGTCGCAAAACCCGAAAAGATCTCAAATTGGGGATCTGCGGTGAACATGGCGGCGAACCGGCATCTATCCATTTCTGTGAAAAATTGGGCTTGAACTACGTGTCTTGCTCTCAATTCAGGGTTCCAATTGCAAGATTGGCAGCCGCACAGGCCTCAATCCTCGCAAAAACCGGCTGATTTCACAATTTCTGCTTTGTTGTCAGTTGGGTATTGGCTCTTATAAGACTTTCTGATTATATGTTGAGTCAACTGCGCACACAAAAATCGAAAATGCGCAGGGTCCATAAAAGGAGGAAATCAGGTATGGATAGACGTAAGTTCCTTACTGGAGCTGCGGTCACTACGGGTGCCGCAACTGCAACCTTGGCTACACCAGCCATTTCACAGGGTAAAGAGAAGCTTGTAATGGTGACATCGTGGGGCCGTGGCCTTGCAGGTGTGTTTGATGCCGCCCAGCGCGTTGCTGACACTGTAGGCGCTATCACCGACGGTACGCTTGAGATCGAAATCAAGGCACAAGGTGAACTCGTTTCGGGCCTGCCTGCCGTGTTTGATGCTGTTACTTCGGGTCAGGCAGACATGTACCACGCTGCTGACTATTACTATGTTGGCCAGCATCCGGCATTCGCCTTCTTTACCGCTGTGCCGTTCGGCATGACCCCAAGCGAAATGCACAACTGGTACTACCATATGGGTGGCCACGAACTCCACCGCGAGCTTGGTGAAGAGTTCGGACTTGTTTCCTTCCTTGGTGGTAATACCGGTCCCCAGGCTGGCGGCTGGTTCCGCAAGGAAATCAATTCAGCTGCCGACTTTAACGGCCTGAAATTCCGTATGCCGGGTCTCGGTGGCAAGGCGCTGGGCAAGCTGGGTGCCTCAGTTCAAACCATTCCTGGTTCAGAAGTGTATCAGGCGCTTGCGTCAGGTGCGATTGACGGAACCGAGTGGATTGGTCCTTGGGCTGACGAAAAAGCCGGTTTCCAGGAAATCACCAAGTTCTACTACACATCAGGCTTTCATGAGCCAGGTGCTGCGCTGAGCGTTGCGACCAATGCGGATCGCTTCAACAGCCTTAAGCCAGCTCACCAGAAAGCGATTGAGATCGCTTCTGGCGAGTGTGAGCAGTGGAACCTCGCCCAGTTCCTTTCAAACAACTCTGAAGCGCTTGAGCGTTTGATTGCCGGTGGTGTTAATGCCCTTGAATTCCCTGACGATGTTTGGGATGCATTCGGCACCGCCTCAAAAGAGGTTATGGAAGAGAACATGAGCGATGAGCTCTTCAAGAAGACCTTTGATTCCATGCAGAATGCCATGAAACTTTCTGCCAACTGGGATTCGCTGTCATCAGGCGCTTACGTTAAGCAACGTACGCGCGTTCTGGGCGGCTAATGCGATTTTGCCGGGCCGTTTTCGGCCCGGCATGTTTCTCGCGGCTTTTTCATCGGGGAATATGAAAAGCAAAAAGCTGTAACGGTCGCAGATCTATAGTGCTGCGAACTGAAAGCTGCGCGAGCAACCGGAAGGTGAGGGAGTTGCATGGAAGTTGTCGGGAACTTCTTTTATCATTTTTTGATGGGGTTCGTGAACCTCATACTGTTGCCGTGGCACATCTATCAATGGCTGACGCTTGAGACCCTCAAGCTGAAGATGAATGCACTGCTTTTGGCAGGCGCATCGGTTGAGTTGTTCTTCATGCTTATTGCGGTCATTTGTATTTTGGTCGGCGGCGGTATTTATAACCGCAATTTTCTTCGTCGCACGACGTTGTTGCTTGAACAGTTCAATGGTCGTGCAGGTCAGTTGGCCGCTTGGTTTGCACTGCTGATGATGATCCAGCAGGTCCTCATCATTGTGATGGGGCAGGTTTTCCGAGGAAACGAAATTCACTTCGCGCCGCTCGGCCTTTCGTTGTTTGACGAAGAATTGCAATGGCTTTCCGGTCAGTTGAAGTTTTACAATGCGGTATTGATTGCCGTTGCTTCTGCTTACACGTTTATTGAGGGCGGACATGTGCGGGTGGATTTGGTGTATGCGTCTGTTTCACGTATTCGTAAACGGTGGATCGATCTTTTTGGCACCGTTTTCTTTCTGTTTCCGTCTGCGGTTTTGTTGTGGTGGTTCTCATGGCCCATTGCCATGAACTCCATTTTTGCCCAGCGCCCGATGAACCTTTGGTCGACGAAGGCGAGTTGGCGCAATGTCAGACTGGAAACGTCCGGCACTGCCGAATTCAGCTGGGTATGGAGCTTCAAATGCCTGATCCTAGTGTTTGCGGCACTGTTGATCGTCGTCGCGATTTCGTTCCTGTTGCGCAATCTGCTCGCAATACTGGAACCAAAGGAACAAATTGAACCGCATTATTCATTTGAACAGTCCAGCGATTATGGTGGTCTGTTGAAATCTGAAAAGTCACAAGGATAACGATATGCTCTTTGGGTTTTCAGGTGTCGAGCTGTCCCTCATAATTGTTGCGATCTGCCTGTTTGGTGGCATTCTCTCCGGTTTTCCGGTCGCTTTTGCCATTTCCGGGGCGGCGTTTGTTTCCTTCACCATCATCGCGGCCCTCAATGAAGCCGGATTGCTTTACACAATTGCCGAGAACGGGGACAGGGTGGAGGTGCTGGTTGGCGGCTGGGACAAGGCGATGTTGTCAACCTTGTCAACCTGGGCGCAAGGCGTGTTCTCAAGGGCTTTTGGCGGTAATGTCGAAACCTTGTTGGCCGTACCGTTGTTCGTGTTGATGGGGATTGCGCTGGAACGCTCCAATATCGCTGAAGACCTGCTGACGACAATGGCCAAGTTGTTTGGCACCTTGCCGGGCGGTCTTGCGATTGCTGTGGTGGTGGTGGGAACTTTGCTGGCTGCCTCAACCGGCGTTGTAGGGGCGACCGTTGTGACCATGGGCCTGATTTCACTGCCCACCATGCTGCGTTATGGCTATAACAAATCGCTTGCGACCGGTGTCATCGCAACATCGGGAACCTTGGGGCAGATTATTCCGCCGTCTATTGTGATTGTCTTGCTTGGTGCGATTGTTGGCGACATGTATGCGCTTGGGCAGGAGAACCGGGCCGAGGCCTTGGGCATGACCGTGCTGGAAATGCTCGGTGAGCCTGCTGTTCTTTCGACTGGCACCCTGTTCAAGGCTGCATTTATACCCGGTCTGTTTCTTGCTCTGCTCTATGCTGCTTATGCATTCGGGTTTGCAATGCTAAGACGCGATCAGGCTCCCCCGGTCGCCTTGGGTGCGTCTGACGAATATGATTTGTTGGGCAGGTATCGGGGAAGCATATTGCTCGCCGCCTTGGCCATGATAGGGCCGGTGGTATTGTTGTGTCTGTTGTGGGTTTTGCTCAGCTATCTTGGTTTGGTTGGCACTTCCGTCGTGAATGACCAAACCGTATATGCACCGCTGTCGCATGGTACAATGGCACTGATCACATTGTCGGGATTTCTTATTTTACTCGCCTATGCTGTGCGTCCGACTTACGACATCAAGCCAATCCTGATCGGGTTGGCGGGTGTTGTTCTCATGTTTTTTGTTGATGTCTTTCTTGTCCCGGGAGATGCGACCGGCGGGGTTACGACATTGCTGGAACTGGTTCCGGCAATTCTGATCCTCTATGGGCTTCGTCATGCGCTTCCTCGCCTGTTGGAAGTGGAACCTTTGCGGGTTGTTTCACCGCCAATCATCCTGATCGTTGCGGTGCTGGGCTCCATTCTCGGCGGTATTACGAACCCGACCGCAGCGGCGGCCCTGGGCGCTGCCGGAGCCATCATGCTCGCTGCGTCACGCAAATTGCAGGATGACAACAAATCATCGCGGGTCATCGTTTGGGGTGGGCTTGCCATTGTTATCTTGCTGTTGTTGCGCGGCAATTTTGACCTGCGCATGACGCTCGACACCATATCGATTGAGAACCGTATTGCCATTTTTGCGGGCATTATTGCCTACCACGTCGGACTGTTTGCTCTGCTTTATTCCTGCTGGGTTTTGATCAAGAACAACGTGATGCGCGGGGTGATCAACGAAACGACGAAAGTTACCTCAATGGTGTTCGTTATCCTGATCGGTTCGTTGTTCCTCAGTCTGGTAATCCGCTCGTTTGGCGGAGAGCATTACATTCAGGAGTTCTTGCGTTCCTTTGAGGATCCCCGGACGCTGCTGATTGTTGTGATGATTGTGCTCTTCCTGCTTGGGTTTGTACTCGACTTCATCGAAATCATCTTCATCGTAATTCCGATTGTCGGGCCGGTAGTGTATGCCGCTGATCCCAACCTGATGCCGCCGGAGTGGATCACCATTCTGATTGCGGTGAACCTGCAAACGTCATTCATCACGCCGCCATTCGGGTTCGCGCTATTTTATCTTCGCGGTGTTGCGCCCAAGGAAATCACGACAGTGGATATTTACAAGGGTGTCATTCCGTTTGTGATCATACAAGTTGTCGGGTTGATCCTGCTTTGGAACTTCCCTGTGATCACGACGTTCCTGCCAGACTTGTTGCCGCAGAACTAGGCCGCAGAGTCACAAAAGGTAATTGGACTTATTCAAGAGAGACCCACAGTACCTTGGCGTCTTCTATGCTGGTGGATATGCAACCATGTCCCATAGCGCTGTCGTAGTAGATTGAATCGCCACTTTGCATGGGAAGGGGACGATAATGCTCGGAGATGAATACAAGTTCACCGCTGAGTACATACATGAATTCTTCCCCTGAATGACGGATCCATGATTCAAATTCTGAAATGTCCCGGGCCTTGATGGTTGCCACGTATGGCAACATTCGCTTGCTTGTCAATTCAGTACAAAGCAGCTCGTGTGAGTAAGTTGATGTCTCTTGGATTTCGCCCTGGCCTTTGGCGGTGAAATCACGCCGTCCAGTAATGCCCGTTTGTCCCGCCTGTAGAAATAATTGCGGCGGGTTCATGCCAAGTGCTTGTGTCAGGCGACGGACAATTTCGAAACTTGGCCTTGTCTGGTTGTTCTCGATCTTGGAAAGGGTGGAAC
Source organism: Rhizobiaceae bacterium (assembly GCA_965230715.1). Taxonomy (GTDB): domain Bacteria; phylum Pseudomonadota; class Alphaproteobacteria; order Rhizobiales; family Rhizobiaceae; genus JAALLB01. The sequence continues at coordinate 1,725,489 of CBDDLK010000001.1, forward strand.
GGCCAATGCCTGCGGCGCGCCCGGCTTCTTCCAGCGTCCAACCCTTCAACTGGCGCGCCTCGCGGATCGAGCGCCCAAGCGCGGTGCCGTCGCTCGGCTCTTCCAGTCCTGTTGTTTCGCTTGGAATGCCCTCAACCACGCATATTTTCCCTGTTTTTCAGCAAGTTATCAAACCGTCTGTTGGCAATCAACGACGTGAAGAGAAAAATGTTGCCTAATAGTAAATATTTCCATTATAAGAAACATGAATGATCGCTATGTGGAATAGGGTGATGCAGTGCCTGTTTTCTGTTTCCTTTGATGCACATCGACAATGAATGCAGGTAAAGTTGTGACGCAGGCATTGGCGAGGCTTTATTTGGGCCAAAACGGTGCTACGCTGATCAGATCACCACCTGGTCTGCGAATGACTTGATTTGCTATCGGAGGTTTCAACATGTCAGACATGTGTAAACGCACAGCCTTGTATGATCTTCATGTCGAGTTTGGCGGCAAGATGGTGGAGTTTGCCGGATGGGAAATGCCCGTAAGCTACCCTGTGGGTATCATGGGCGAACATCGGCAATGTCGCGAAAAAGCCGCTTTGTTTGATGTCAGTCATATGGGGCAGGTGGTCCTTCGCGGTGAGAATGTTGGTGAAAAACTTGAGAAACTTTGCCCCCAGGCCTACTCGACTTTGCCCGAGGGAAAGGCCCGGTACGGCTTCTTTACCAACGCGCAAGGCGGAATACTGGATGACCTCATTGTTTCGAACGCCGGAGACCATTTTTTTGTTGTTGTGAATGCCGCTTTGCGACACCAGGATATTCCCCACATGAAAGCGGGTCTTGATGGCGTTGAAGTGACCGAACTGTTTGACCATGCACTTGTCGCAGTTCAGGGACCGTCCGCGGAAGATGTGGTCGGTTCACTTTGTCCAGGGGCACGCGATCTCAAGTTCATGGAAACAACTACCGCCGAAATCCTGAATGTTGAATGCCGTGTCTCGCGATTGGGTTATACCGGTGAGGACGGATATGAAATGTCTATTCCTGAACCTGGCGCCGAAGAGGTGACCCGAGCCCTGCTTGCACATGAGGATTGTGAGCCTGCAGGCCTTGGTGCGCGTGACAGCTTGCGACTTGAGGCCGGACTTTGCCTGTACGGGGCCGATATTGACCAGACAACCACACCGATTGAAGCGGGTCTTGGCTGGGCGATCCAGAAACGCCGCAAGGAAGAGGGCGGGTTTCCCGGTGCTGCGCGTATTCAGGAAGAGCTTTCCACCGGGCCGAAACGAAAACTTGTTGGCATTCGTCCCTTGGGACGGGCTCCCGCCCGACAAGGTGTGGAAACTCAGAACGAAGAAGGCAAAACCATCGGAAATATTACTTCGGGCGGGTTTGGTCCGACCGTCGATGGGCCTGTTTCGATGGGTTATGTTGAGGCGGATTATGCCAAACCCGGCACACAAATTTTGCTGGTGATAAGAGGCAAGGCGCAAGCTGCCGAGACAGTCAGCCTTCCTTTCGTCAAGCAAAACTACAAGCGTTAAATCAGGAGGCACATACAATGGCGACATATTACAGCGAAGAACATGAGTGGATCAGTGTACAGGGAGACATTGCCACTGTTGGAATTACCCAACATGCTGCCGAGCAACTTGGCGAAGTCGTTTTCGTCGAGCAACGTGAAGCAGGCGAAAGCTTCTCCAAGGGAGATGAGATCGGCGTTGTCGAATCCGTCAAGGCTGCGTCGGAGATTTACGCACCCATTGACGGTGAGATTACCGAAGTGAACGGCGCTTTGGCCGACAATCCCGCCAGCCTTGGTGAAAACCCGGAAAGCGAGGGGTGGATCTACAAAATCAGGATATCTGATGCAAGCCAACTGGAGTCATTGATGAATCTGGACGCATACAAGGCAATGATTGATTAAGGGTGCACTGATGGCGTTTGAACTGACTACATACCAAGCCTATGATTTTGCCAATCGCAGACACATTGGCCCATCTCCATCAGAGATGGAGGAGATGCTGAAAGTTATCGGTTTTGATTCACTGGAAGCGCTCATTGATGCAACGGTGCCTGAATCTATTCGCCAGAAAGACCCTCTTGATTGGGGTGGCCCAGGGTTAAGTGAACGCGATGCGTTGTTTCACATGCGTCAGGTAGCCAATAAAAACAAGGTTCTTAAGTCGTTGATCGGGCAGGGGTATTACGGCACCACTACGCCAGCGCCGATTTTGCGCAATATCCTTGAAAATCCGGCCTGGTATACCGCCTATACACCCTATCAGCCAGAGATATCGCAAGGGCGACTGGAGGCGCTGCTCAATTTCCAGACCATGGTAAGTGACATGACCGGGTTGCCTGTTTCAAACGCGTCCCTTCTCGACGAAGCAACTGCCGCAGCAGAAGCCATGGCCATGGCCCATCGCAGTGTCAGGTCGAAGGCCAACAATGCAGCCTTCTTTGTTGACAGGAATTGCCATCCGCAAACGATTGCGGTTATCCGTACGCGTGCTGAACCTCTTGGAATAGAGGTGCAGGTTGCTGATCCGCAGACGATCGAGCCGGGCGCTGTCTTCGGCGCCATATTCCAGTATCCCGGTACCTATGGGCATGTAAGGGATTTTACCGACCAAATTGCCGAACTTCACGACAACAACGCGGTGGCGATCGTGGCGGCAGACATTCTTGCGCTTGCCTTGTTAAAGTCTCCGGGAGAAATGGGCGCTGACATTGCGGTCGGGTCGACCCAACGGTTTGGCGTGCCAATGGGTTATGGTGGCCCACATGCGGCCTATATGGCCACAACCGACAAGCTAAAACGCGCCATGCCAGGCAGGATTATTGGTGTATCGATCGACAGTCGCGGCAAGAAGGCATATCGACTGGCGCTACAAACCCGCGAACAACACATCCGCCGTGAAAAAGCCAATTCAAATGTGTGCACGGCGCAGGCCCTGCTTGCCGTGATTGCCTCCATGTATGCGGTTTACCATGGTCCCGATGGCATCAAGGCGATTGCCCAGTCTGTACATCGAAAAACCTCGCGTTTGGCAGACGGGCTTGAAGAGCATGGCTTCAAGGTGGACCCTGAAGTCTTTTTTGACACGATCACGGTTGAAGTGGGGGCATTCCAGAATTCCGTCATGGAAGCAGCGGTTGCGCGCGGCATAAATTTGCGCAAAGTCGGGAACGACCATGTCGGTATTTCACTGGATGAACAAACCAGGCCCGAAACGATAGAAGCGGTATGGGGGGCATTCGGCATCGACAAATCGGATGACAGCGAGGCAAACCACCATTACCGGCTGCCGGAACACGCGCTTCGTGACAGTGCCTACCTGACCCATCCGATTTTCCACATGAATCGTGCCGAGGCGGAAATGACCCGCTACATGCGCCGTCTTGCAGACCGCGACCTGGCGCTGGACCGTGCGATGATCCCGCTTGGTTCGTGCACGATGAAACTGAATGCGACGATTGAGATGATCCCGGTCACCTGGCCGGAATTCGCAGACTTGCATCCCTTTGTGCCGAGTGACCAGGCGCTTGGATACCAGGAAATGATAGAAGACCTGAATGACAAGCTGTGCCAGATCACCGGCTATGATGCGATCAGCCAGCAACCCAATTCCGGTGCACAGGGCGAGTATGCCGGCCTATTGACCATTCGCAATTACCACATTGCACGGGGTGAGGGGCGTCGGCATGTGTGTCTGATCCCCACTTCTGCTCATGGCACCAATCCGGCATCTGCCCAGATGGTGGGGTATACGGTCGTTCCGGTAGGTTCTGATGATGATGGCAATATTGACGTTGAAGATTTTCGTTCAAAAGCAGAGCAGTACTCCGACGAACTTGCCGCGTGCATGATTACTTATCCGTCGACCCATGGGGTGTTTGAGGCAACCGTTGAAGAGATTTGCAAGATTACCCATGAACATGGCGGTCAGGTATACATTGATGGTGCAAACATGAATGCCATGGTCGGTTTGGCCCAACCGGGCAAGATTGGTGGCGATGTGAGCCACCTTAATTTGCACAAAACCTTTTGTATTCCACACGGTGGCGGTGGCCCGGGCATGGGACCGATCGGCGTTAAATCGCACTTGGTGGAATTTCTGCCCGGACACCCCGAACACGGTTCGTCGGTCGGCCCGGTTTCGGCTGCCCCTTTCGGTTCTCCGTCTATCTTACCGGTCAGTTGGGCCTATGTACTGCTGATGGGTGGGGGCGGCCTGACACAGGCAAGCAAGGTTGCGATCCTCAACGCCAACTATATTGCGGCACGATTGAAGGAGGGGTATGAAATTCTTTATACCTCTAATACCGGAAGGGTGGCCCATGAGTGCATTATCGACACCCGGCCGCTTGCAGAGACCGCCGGTGTGAGCGTTGATGATATCGCAAAACGGCTTGTTGACAGTGGTTTTCATGCGCCGACCATGTCTTGGCCGGTTGCCGGGACTTTGATGGCTGAACCGACTGAATCGGAACCCAAGGCGGAACTTGACCGGTTTTGTGAAGCAATGCTCTCGATCAGGTCCGAAGCGCAGGACATCATCGACGGCAGAATCGATCCTGAAAACAATCCACTGAAGAATGCGCCACACACGGTCGCAGACTTGATTGGCGAATGGAACCGCCCCTACAGTCGTGAGCAGGCCTGTTATCCGGCAGGTTCCTTTGGTGTCGACAAGTACTGGGCGCCGGTAAACCGGATAGACAATGCCTATGGTGACCGTAACCTTGTTTGTACCTGTCCACCCATGTCAGAGTATTCCGACGCGGCTGAATAGTCTGCCGGTTTGAACAGGAAATGCCTTCCGTTTTGAAGATGTTACTTGCTTTTTGTCGGGAGTGGCCCTTCTGGTAACGCGACGTGAAACCTTTCGGAGAAATTGCTTCCAATGGCGTTTGAACCACATGGAAAACACCTGATTGCAGGCGAATGGGTGGCGAGCGGCGAAACATTTGCCTCCCAGCCCGTAAGCGGTGAGTCGCATCTTGTCGCCAATGGCGGGCGGGATGAAGTTGACAAGGCTTGCAAAGCAGCAGAAGAGGCGTTTGCGATTTACGGAAACACCACGCGATCGCAACGCGCGGGGTTCCTGAACGCGATTGCCGATGAAATTGATCTGCGAAAAGACCAGGTTGTCGAGATTGCCATGCGGGAGTCCGGCCTTCCGGAAGCACGGCTTGTGGGTGAAACGGGTCGCACAACAGGGCAATTGCGGTTGTTTGCAAAACATATTGAAGCAGGTGAATACCTTGACCGCCGCCACGATGAGGCGCTTTTGGACCGGCAACCCCTGCCGCGCCCCGAACTGTTCATGATGCAAAGGCCGATTGGCCCGGTGGCCGTGTTTGGTGCATCCAATTTTCCGCTGGCGTTTTCCACAGCAGGTGGCGATACCGCCAGTGCCCTCGCTGCAGGTTGTCCGGTCGTGGTCAAGGGACATCCGGCTCATCCCGGAACAGGGGAGATTGTCGCGGAGGCGATTTCCGCTGCGATCATTTCTACCGGGATGCCAAAGGGCACGTTCAGTCTGGTACAGGGTGATACAAAAGAGTTGGGCGCGGCGCTTGTGCAGCACGAATTGATCAATGCGGTCGGTTTCACCGGTTCGTTGGCGGCGGGGCGTGCCTTGTTTGACGTTTGTGCGCAGCGCCCTGTGCCGATACCGTTTTTCGGCGAATTGGGCAGCATCAATCCGGTGTTTTTGTTGCCAGGTGCCCTCAATGCAAATGCAGCAAACATAGCGGGCGCATGGACCGCCTCTTTGACCATGGGAGCAGGGCAGTTTTGCACCAATCCGGGGGTTGTTGTTGTGATTGAAGGGACCGCATCGGACCGGTTCGAGGAAGCGGCGAAAGATGCCCTCATTCAAGTGGATGAACAAGTCATGTTGACCGAAGCCATAGCCGGTGCCTACCGTTCCGGTTGCGACAGGATAGGATCGTCTGATGCTGCCAGGGAGATAGCCGCCCCGAGAAGTGACGGTCGCAACGCCTTACCGGCATTCTACTCTACCAATGGCCCCGATTGGTTAGGCAACCCTGATCTGCACCACGAGGTGTTTGGACCAATGGGCATTCTTGTGCGCGTTGTGGACGAAGAAGAAATGCTCAAGGTTGCAAGGTCGCTGGAGGGGCAGTTGACCTGCACGCTCACGATGGAAGATGACGACACACAACTTGCCCGCAGGCTGCTGCCTGTCCTGGAGCGCAAGGCAGGCCGAGTGTTGGTCAACGGATTTCCTACCGGCGTCGAAGTGGCGGATGCCATGGTACATGGCGGGCCTTATCCGGCGTCAACAAATTTTGGCGCTACAAGCGTTGGAACCCTTGCAATTCGCCGTTTTCTGCGTCCTGTCTGTTACCAGAACGTGCCGAAGGAACTGTTGCCACCGGATCTGCATTCGTGAGGCAGAACCGATCCTGATTTGCCGTGTAAGCCTTTGGCAAAAGTTGGCAAGGAACCCGGCAGATGCCACGACACATGGTCATCAATGCGCAGTCATATTTGAACGGGTGTTGCCTGTTCAAAGGGCGTTTTATCTCACTTCATCGAGACCCCATCTCGTTTCCTGCATTCCGGGAAAGTTTTGTGCAATATGGATCTCGATCTGTACCTTCCGGTCCAGTCGGCGCGGCATTCCCATGCGAATTGTCCCGCGAGACACTTGCCATTCTGCAACGCGGATTAACCGGTTGGTGTTTACAGCGTTGACATAGTCAACATCAAACTCGCCTTCCTCATAGGTATAAGGTGTCCCGTATCTGCGGATAAAGCTGTCGCGGATCTCGTTAAATTGCTGCTCGGCGTCACGTGCGCGGGAAGAGGCGTCCAGCGAAATCAGTACCGCCGATTTGATGATTTTTGAACCATCATGAAACAGTACGAGGCGCTGGCGGGTAAAGGTGTCGGGCAGCCACACGACATTGTATATGATCAGGTCGTCACGTCGGACACCCCCGGAAATACCTGCTGCAACCAGCCTGTCGATCGCTGTCTGCAGACGGGTACCCGGCGAAAGGTCGGTGAGGCGTATCTGACTGGGATCAACTTGATAGTCAGTGTCGATCACGGCCTCAGAACGCGGTCGCGAAGCGTCGAACCGGTAGGTGTATCTGACCGCAGCTCTCAAACCTCTGGTGAAAGAACCGGGGTTAACCTCGTGGCCGATATACCCGCCTTCCAGCCCAAAAGAGTGGGGGCCATTGTTATAGTTGTAGCTGAGTTGGACGTTGTGTTTGAAGGTATTCGTTTGCAAAGAGCGAAACCCGTCCTGATAAAACATTGAATAATCTGCGCTAAAGCTGTGACCATCCTTGAACATGTCAAACGACAAGCTGGGGACAATATCGTATGAATCGACTGTGCGGGACCAGTTTCGGTTGAATGCAATGCCGGGTCCCAAGCGAATGAACGTGCCATTGACCGTTGTTGACCAATCAAGGTTCGCATTTAGTGCATATCTTTGGGTTACCGCACCGCCAGCCAGGTCGTCGGTCATGTTATAGTTTGCACCCCAGTACAGAATTGTGTTGTCGTTCAATTGCTTGGACAGATTTGCCGAGGCCGAGTAAAGTCTGCTGTGGGTAGATTGATCTTTCGTTTGTCGTTCGGTTGCCACGAATGAAACGGTGCCATCAATTGATGTGTTTTCGTTACTGCCGAAGACAATGGGTCCGACAAAGTCCAGACCTGCTGTGTGAGTGAAAAGCGGGTTAGGGGTTTCCAAGCTATCAACATATCGCTGTACACGCATTCTCGTTGTCAGCCCGTTTTCGCCTTGATGACGCGCAAACCATTCGATGCTTTCACGGTTCGCGCTTGCCGAGCCGCCACGGGGTTGAAAATCATCGCCATAGCGTTCGTACGATAATTCATAAGACACAGGGGCCGTGAGGCTTCGTCCGTACAGCCTTGCAAATATGCCGTAGTCTTCGGCATCTTGCACCAAAGACACATTGGATGTTCCATAATCGCCACCGAAATAGGCCGCTTCGAACTCGAATCCGAGCGATGCACTTGCGGTTCGCCATTTGTGTTCACCTGCAACGCTGGCAACCGTTTGGGTAGTCAAAGGCAAGCCGTTTGCGCTTCCGGTTTGCCGGTAGTTATGAACGAGGTTGTAGCTGATGTCGGTGGAACGCGTGGAGTAAAGATAGGATGCGCCGGAGAATATTTCATCGCCAAGTGCCATGCCCCGATAAATCGGGTCGGTCACGCCTGAAAAAACCAGTAATGAACTGTTCGTCTGTGGATTTTTGGACTGTGGTTGAAATTCAACCTGCATCCCCTTTAGCGACCTTTGCATGGTTCTAAGGCTGAAATTGCCAAAAAAGTCTCCTGCCTCAACCCGAAATGGTACGGCTGCGTCGCCTTTTTCCCAAGCGAGTGTGGCACGTTCCAGTATCAGGTCGTTGTAGGTCGAGTTTCGATATGCAGACTGGTTCCAGACGCCGAATGCATAGGCCCTAAGGTTTTCGTAGCGCGATACATTGTAGTTTGCATTGAGGTCAAACTCGCCAAAATAGTGATTTCCCAGATACGCGTAAGGAGAGCGTGAAGGATCGCCGCTGACGTCGTAGGTTTCGTAACGGGTGGTCAGTGCTCCCGACCATTCCCAGTTCTTTTGGGCGGCGAGGTCATTGCCACGTGCATTCGTGACAAGCGCGGGTAGCACCAGCAGAAGAACTGCGGTTATCCAAGCCAGGTTTGGTGGCCTGAAACGAAGGCTACAGGGAGGGTTTGCCTGACTATTTACAAACGCGATGTTGGTCATGGGCAATCCGTTGGTGAGTAAACGTCACAATTGAACGCATCAACAAACTGGAAGGTCAGAGGAAATGCGGTACTTGTAACGGAATTTAACTTGAAGAAGACGCCGTCGAGGTTTCGTTGAATGACGATCGCAACCGGTGTATATGGTGCAACCGGCCCTTGCGGGATTTGCGAAACAATCGTCCACCCGTTGCCGGGCGCATAGCTTACACTGCCACCATCGTTTGCATCGGAAACAACCAGCGCTGCTGCAGGTGGCGCTCCATCTACAAACGAGGCGATTGTTCCAGCAGAATCTATGAAAATTCCCAGTGTCCCATCATATGGACCGGGGCCTTCTTCTTCCGAGTATGGCTGTATTCCCAGGAATGTCAGTGGCGTTACAACAGGGATCGGGTCTGGATCTGGATCGGGGTCCGGATCTGGATCAGGATCAGGATCAGGATCGGGGTCCGGGTCCGGGTCCGGGTCCGGGTCCGGGTCCGGGTTTGGATCGGGTCCAGGGTCGGGGACCGGGTTCACCAACCTTGCAAGTTCGATGTGTTGCCTGATTTGTTCAAAGTCAAACGGATTGGTTCCTCCATCCAGGGAGCGCACCCTTATCAGAGCCACTTTTACACGCTCCGGCAAACCACGGCGGCTTGCAATGACCGGTGGAGAACTGTCGGGCGCTCTGGTCATTCCGCTCATGACCAGCGTATCGACTTCCTTGGTTACCGGTTCAAAACTAGTCCCTGTCATCTCCAGTTTTTCTGTTGATATCCGCAATGCCGGGCCATTTCTGCGATCAGTAAGCACCAATCCGTTTGTTGGTGCTGCCTGGAGGGCGGTGTTGGACAATGGCGCTCTGCCATCGGTGATGTTCAGACCTGTTCCCGGTGCAGCAAGGGTCGCTGTGGCGGAGCGTGGGGTTGCGCCATCGCGCAGGACCAACCCGTTGGCAGGTGAGGCGATCACGGCTGTGGCGGAGTTTCGGGCTCTTCCATCGGTCATGAACAGTCCCGAACGCGGTGCAGCCGATGTAGCGGTCTGAGAGGGTTTTGAAGCACCGTCGGCGATCACCAATCCGTTTGTTGGTGCTGCCTGGAGGGCGGTGTTGGACAATGGCGTTCTGCCATCGGTGATGTTCAGACCCGTTCCCGGTGCAGCAAGGCTCGCCGTGGCGGAGCGTGGGGTAGCGCCATCGCGCAGGACCAACCCTTTGGCGGGTGAGGCGATCACGGCTGTAGCGGAGTTTCGGGCTCTTCCATCGGTCATGAACAGTCCCGAACGCGGTGCAGCCAATGTAGCGGTCTGAGAGGGTTTTGAAGCACCGTCGGCGATCACCAATCCGTTTGTTGGTGCTGCCTGGAGGGCGGTGTTGGACAATGGCGTTCTGCCATCGGTGATGTTCAGACCCGTTCCCGGTGCAGCAAGGCTCGCCGTGGCGGAGCGTGGGGTAGCGCCATCGCGCAGGACCAACCCTTTGGCGGGTGAGGCGATCACGGCTGTAGCGGAGTTTCGGGCCTTTCCATCGGTCATGAACAGTCCCGAACGCGGTGCAGCCAATGTAGCGGTCTGAGAGGGTTTTGAAGCACCGTCCGCGATCACCAATCCGTTTGTTGGCGCTGCCTGGAGGGCAGTGTTGGACAATGGCGCTCTGCCATCGGTGATGTTCAGACCCGTTCCCGGTTCGGCAAGGCTCGCCGTGGCGGAGCGTGGGGTAGCGCCGTGGCGCAGGACCAACCCTTTGGCGGGTGAGGCCAGCGCCGCTTTGTTTGTTGGAAGTTGCGCAAATCCCTGTCCCCCGACCAGTGGATCTTCGCCCCGAATTGACAGACCCTGAACGGTTATGATGAGGTTTCCGGTGGGCAGCTGTTCTGCCGGGGCATTGCCAAATCCGTTCAGGGACAGGGGTGAAGACCGGATGACGAGAATCCCCGATGGCAGGAGGCTTTCGGTTTCTCCTTCGCCGACCAAAGACAGGGGCGGGGTGTTAAGGGTAAGGCGGCCCGTGGGCAGGCTGGCTTGGGCGGTCTGCGCAAATCCCTGTCCCCCGACCAGTGGGTCTTCGCCCTGAATTGACAGACCCTGAACGGTTATGATGAGGTTTCCGGTGGGCAGCTGTTCTGCCGGGGCATTGCCAAGTCCGGTCAGGGACAGGGGGGTGGACCGGATGACGAGGTTCCCTGATGGCAGGAGGCTTTCGGTTTTTCCTTCGCCGACCAAAGACAGGGGCGGCGTGTTAAGAGTAAGGCGGCCCGTGGGCAGGGTGGTTTGGGCGTGCGCCAACGAAACCAAACTGAAGGTACATAAAAACTGAAAGAGATGCGGAACCAGACACTCGTACAGTAGTTTCATCTCATTTTCTGTTCGTTAGTTGGCCAAGGAGCCGTTCTTGAACTTTGAAGCCAACTCAGCTGCTGAAATTGCAAATTGGGAACCGGTTCTTCCGCTTTTGTATTTCCGTACGGCCAAATGAGTGTTTTTGCTTGGGCTGAGCATCTGTCCGTCTTTTGTGTAAATCTTCAGCTCAGTCCTTATGTACACACCCTTGTTGTCTTTCACAGTACTGTAGATGTTTGAGAAGGCCGTGCTGGAAGGATCGCCTATACTGATGGTTTTTTTGACTTGTCCGGACACTGCTCCGTTTGTGACAGGTAAGCATCCAATGTTGTTTTCAGATAGATTCAGAAGAGAGAAATTGTTGGTCTCGTCGAAAATCGAAACGGTTGCACATACTTCCGCGACATCGGGGTGGAGATTGGTTGCAGTAATCGGCACGTTAAACGTGAAGTTGAACCCGGGCTTTGGACCCAACTTGTTCTTATCAACAGTCGGGGCGGGTTCGGAAAGACCCACTGTGTCTTTGGCAGTTTGGTTAATTGAATTCGCGCCACCAAGTTGGTTTTGAACTGCACTTTGTGCGACGGCCGGCGGCGAGTGCAAAGCGGCAATGGATAAAAGTGCTGACATGGCAATTGGCCGCATAAAATAACACATGTTATAGTTCTCCCTGATCCCAGGCTCCAAGTTTGGCTTGGTTCAACGTCTCTTTGTTACGTACTGGGCCCGGTTTTGCCGATCAGCATGACTTTGCTTCATCTGCCCCGCCTTTTCCTGCATCGGCTGGTTCAACAAATGCACCGTAAACACAGTGCGTAATGCTGTGATTTGGTATAGATCCACCATACAGGCCTGCAGCACCTTTTTGGACCTTGGGTTCCTTGATCTTCTGAAGGATAGGTTTCGGGTTTTGGATGGACATGACGCCATCCCCGCCCAACAAATTGCAGCGCCAGGCCCCGGCAGTACCCGGCGTGTGCGGAATGCCGACGTTTATTTTTCGGTCAATTACAGGTCTGGCACCTGCTGCAAAATTGAGCTGTGCGACTTCGAAAGGTGGGCTGGTGGCCAATGCTCTTGTGTTGGATGCAGCATCACCAGTGGTGCTATGAAGCGAGCATTGAACCGCAATCACCGCAAAATTCTGGTATTGCGTGTCAATTTTTACCGGCAAGTTGATCGTATACAATGCTGCTGTTTGCGCTTGGGCGACGACTACTGTGCCAATCAAAGTAAGCGTGCAGGAAAAAAGTTTTGCCACACTGGCTGCAAATGAGGTGTGTTGTAGAACCATAACCAAAGCCATCCATCAGGTACTGCGTTCCGAAGATCGCAAAATTTCAAGTTCATTGACAAGAAGGGAGCTTTTCGCGCCACGCCCCGGCACAAACTCAACCCAACAAAAAAATAGTGCTACCGGTAAAGAAACAGCGCATCATTCATTTGAACTATGACGTAAAAAAAATTAACCGGTAGGCTGCTTGCAGACGATTGTATGTGCAGTTGAAGATGAAACGTGGCACCTTTTCAAAATTTACCCTTTGTGTGCTGGCTATCTTGGTCTGTGGCACTTTCCTGTTGAACAAAGCTTCGGCGCGGCAATTCCGCTTGATTACTCCCATCACTACACCAGAAAAAGTTCCCGAAGGTGCGGTGCGTTTGGAGCGGTTTTCACCTGTCAATCGCGACCTGGTAATATCAGCGGTTTATGCGCTGGCGGATGCATGGAATACGGGAAATATGGCGCCGATGCTTTCAGAACAGCGATTTTATAACAAATACCGGTTGCTGGACACAATTACTGACGTTGCGCCTTACGATGCGGTACTCAAGATTCAATCCGTTGGCGGCATCACCACGCTTGAGCAGTATGTCAAACCAAAAGAGGGGCGTCGGCGACAGGTTTCCATAGTGTCGGCGATTGTAAGAACCCAAATTGAGTTTAATGATCCCAATACCGGTTTCATACAGCTCCATGGGCGCAATGAGTTTGTGTTGGAGATTGAGCAAGCGGCACGAGAGAACCCGTCATGAAGCGATTATTTGCGGTTTACTGTTGTGTCTTGTTCGTTACATGTGTTTCGGCTCATGCCCAGCAAGCTCCGTTTACATTTGATGTTGGGGTAGATGTCAGGGAAATGCACCCCCAGGTAACCGACTTGCACATTCGCTGTGCGGTATATGGTGAAAAGCAGGGAGTTTCGATCGGCAAAGGAGAAGTTATGCAAAAACTGGTAGAGCGCCGGTTCGAGGGGACCATCGCGGTGCCGGTTACCATGCAGAGCGGATACAGGCCGGAAGCGGCACAGCGTTACGCGTGCAGGTTGCGGTTGATCTTGGCAAACGGCGCACCCCAGCGTCCTGCAAACAACGCTTCTACCATTGCACTGCGACCTTTGCCCGGCGCAGATTATACACCACTGATAGAAGGCCGGTTGTAACCGAAACAGCGGAACGGCCTTGCTGATTTCCTGCGACAAGTGTTAGAAATGGGGGACAGCCGCACTTTTCGAACAGTAAAAGGCATGTAAAAGTGCTGCGTTTGGGCGAATGGTCATATGTCTGGCAGTTCAGAGGACAAGATTAGCCAAAAAAACAAGGCGCTTGTTAAGCGCATCTATGCTGGCGCGCTAAATCCGTCAGACTACAATGACCTGTTTCGTGCCTGGGATGAACATTTCGACGCCGTCGTCGAACACGATGAGAAGAAGCAGTCAGCAGATTTTGAGTGGACTGACGAGCTTGTTTCACACTTTGAACAGGCAGGTTGGCTCTTCGACAAGATCCTGCAACAATCCCGGCGTTCGTTACAGGATCGTATCGATGATTTCCGCTATGCCGTCATACTTTGCTCTGTTGAAGGGCGGATCGTACACTTCAACAAACATGCCAAAGTGTTTTTCGAGCAAGAGAATCCGTCAACCCTGTTTGAGCTGTTGTTGGAGCCCAATGGTTTGCGAGCGATAAACAAGCTCATGAAACGGGCAAATTGTGACAAGTCAGCAGCCCAAGAGCGGCAGGTTCTCAAGATCCACGACGTTGACGGAAAAACCTTTCACCTGTTTCTGGCGGAGATTGTGGGGTCGTTCGACAGAAACGTCGATGATGGCGGGAAATACATCATGTTGCGGGCGGTAACCGCGACCTGGGATGATCGCGTTTCGCGTGCCTTGGCGTCGGCGTTTCAGTTGACAAACGCTGAGGTGGAGCTGGTTTCAGCGCTGTATAACGGTTTGTCGATCAAGGAAGTTGCCCGATGGAAACGCCGCAGTCAGGCAACGCTTAGAACGCAACTGAGTTCCGTGCTGCAAAAAACAAACACCCGCAATCAGGCAGATCTGTCCCGGATTATCTCAGGTTTGGTTCAAGTCCTGGCGCAAGAAGTTACAAACATCCCGCTGCGGCACAGGAGGGCTAGTCCGGGCAACAAGAGCACCCAGCGAAGCAGGCTGATACAGCTGAAGAACGGTTATGAAATGGAATTTGTTGAATCGGGTGATCTACAAGGGACCCCGTTCTATTTCATACAAACCTCGACACAACCAACACTGACCAAGAAAATTGTAAAAGGGTTGAAGCGCCGGGGCATCCGGTTGATTTCTCCCAACCGGCCTGGAGTGGGGGGAACGACCCGTACACCGATTTCCTTGTCTCCGTCAAATTGGGCAAAGTGTCATCTTGAGGCGATGCAAGAACTGAATATCGAACCCCGTTTTCTTGGTGGGCATTGCTCAGGTGGGGTCTATGCGCTGGAATTGGCAAAACTGTCTGGCACGGCATGTGAGAACGTATTGTTGGTGGATGTCGGGGCACCGTTGCGCAATGCTGCCATGATCAATCAAATGCCATCTGCTCCCAAACGATTGTTTTTGGCTGCACGTTTTTTCCCGCCGGCAATTCGTATGCCATACAAACTTGTGACTTCAGATTTCTATAGCGGTCGAGATGGGGAAGAACGTTTGGTCAACTACTTTTTTGAAGGGTCGCCTGTAGACGAGGCGATCGTGAATGAAGGTCACAACTGGCAGGTTACCAGAGACAACATCGATTATTGTTTGCAAAACCCTGCGCAGATTGCCCAAGATGTCACGCATTGGAGCCGGGACAATTCGGGTGTGCTGAGCTCCGTGGTGGCGCATTCCCATGTCAGGTATTTTCACGGCGAAGCCAATTTTGTGCATCAGGCTGACAATATTCGCCAATTGGCGAGATGTTTGCCAAATATCTCATACAATATCGTGCCAGACCGGGGACAGTTGCTGATCTATGTGGAAGAAGAAATGTTCGTGAACGAAATTGCCCGAATTTGCGGGGTTTAGCGCAGCGAATTGCCAAAGCTGCAGCGGGTGGTGACCACTGTGACCAGGCCAAAAAGCAGCAATCGATTTGATTAGCGAATGTATCGCAAACCAGAAACACAAATCATCCAGGGAAGCACTATCTGGGTGGTATCCAGTATACCGGGTCCTGTGCGTCGCGCTTAAGTACAACAAATGAATTGGCAAATGCACGATAGGGTTGTGACCATCCACCATCGGGCCAGCGGACGCGAATGCTCGCCCGCTCGGCAACCCCCAAACCAAAGTGGGTAAAGCCGATCTGGCCGGAGGCATGTCCACCGCCAATGGATACCCACTGGTTTTGGACATGGTTTCCAGTTTTGACAGAGACCATTGCTCCGACTGCCTGTTTGTTTACCTTGCCCTGATCGAGTTCAATGGCAATAAAATTGCCCATTGGCCGAACGCGCTGCGGTGCCTCTTCTTTGGTCTTTCGACCATGGTTTTGGAACAGTGTTACGGGGGAACCGCGATTTACAACTGCAAGGTCGACCATACCATCGGCGTTAAAGTCCATCGCCACTGCGCCGCGGCCTTTGGTTTCGAGCGCGATGCCAGCCTTGTCGCCTTGTTCAACAAATTTGCCAGCATGTGTGCCCATCAACATATTGTCCGGGTCGTAGGCGGCAAAATCCGGCATTTGCTCTACATTGCCCTTTGCGATGAAAAGATCGCTCAATGCATCGTTGTTGAAATCAGCAAATTGCGTGTGCCAGCCGGTGCTTGGCTTGATGTTTTCTCCCACATAGGGGCGATGGGCTGTCGCTCCCTTGTCAAAGGCGATGTCTTCGTAGACCGGTTCGTCTTCAGTATCCTTGTCAAGCGCCTGCAGCATCGTATCGCCCATTGATGAAAGCGCAAATTCGGGGCGACCGTCCGCATCAAGATCTGCTTGTGCAATGCCCATTCCCCAGATTACCAACTTTCGCCAGCCATCTTTGGCGTCATACTCGCGTGGAACCTCTTCCATTGCCCATAATTGTTCAAAGCCACCGCGATGATATTGACGGTCATTGGAGATGCGCAAATCATGACGACCTTCATTGTTCCAGTCAGTGAACTGAATGGAAAGCGAACAAAATCCCGGTGACAACGGAGTTTGTGATGCATATCGACCGTCATTGTCGGGGCGCACCAACACATTGTCTTCACATGTGCCAAAGGGAGTTCCGGGCGCTTTTCGATCGATATAGTTGCCAAACGCAATTGTTGGGTGCGTACCTTCCCAAATGGCGCTGAAACCTGTTGTCCAGCCTTTGCCCCCGTCAAAATCGAAAGCATCATTTGCGTGGGTAAAGGTGCAATTCTTGCCACCTTTCAAAAGGTAGTTCCTGCCGACCCGCAAAACCGCCAAATCCATGAATTCGTCATTGTCGAGGTTCACCGGATAGATGCCCGTGACCCGTTTAAGCGGTTTGTCGGTCAACGGAATTTTCTCGAAGTTCAGTGCACCACCGGTTATTGAACGATTGACAAACAACGCCGCTTCACTTGTGCCGCCTGCAATTGCCAGATCGGGCATACGATCACCGTTGCAATCAAAACCTGCCGCGCCACCACCCACGAAATGCTCGAAGTCACCTGTATATTCGTGCACAATGCCCGATGCCTTTGCACGTTCGATCATATGCGGCACATCGGCTGTGAACGTGTCGGCTTGTGCCGTTGAAACTGCAAGAGAGGCCATCAAAGTAAAAACAATGCGCATCATTTTGCCTCTACGATCAGGCTTTGAAGAAAGGCGACAATACTCCAACGCATGTCTTGGGTCGCTGCCACATAGGCATCACGGCTCTTGCGGGCGTCACCGCCATGAGCCCGGATTGCCGCGTCCAGTGTAGTCATGTCATTGCGATGACCGTAAGGAGGGGTTGAACCCACCCCCCACAGTTCTGCGGTCATGAATTCGTCGCGCGGCACGAAACGCTGGGCAAACAGTTCATTGCCCAGGGTCGAGACCTCCTGGTCGGCAATACGGTGACGTTTGAGGTCGCCAAACAGCGGAACCAGAATGTGGCCTTTGTCATCTTTTGGCAAGGCCGATACCCAATCCAGAAGGGCCAGGTCATAGATGGCGGGTTTGTCTACAGAGGCAATGTTGAGCGTTCCGGCAACGTCATAAGGTCCGGGGTCAGAAAACTTGAGCGAATTGAGCGGCAAGGAAGGAACATGGCAAGATGAACAACCCAACGCATCAAATGCACGCTCACCCTTTGCAACCATTTCACTGGATTGATTGTCATCGGAAATTTTTTGTACAGGTGAGGGCAGGGCTGCCTGCCAAGCGGTAAGTGCAGCAACATCGCCGCTGCCGATTTCATTTTCTATCCCGTCCTCGTCAAAATCGGTTTCCCCGGTCCATCGTGCGCCAAAACGTTCCGTCGCCTGCATCCCATGGTGATGATTCAGGGCGTTGATGCTGAATTGGCGAAGCGAAGTCATGACGCCTTTTTGGCTGAATGGCCGAATAACCAAATCATCATCCACGCCATCCACTTGGCTTAGATCCAGCAGCCCGTCAGCATGAGCCGTGATTTTGCCGAACTGTACACCCTTGGCCAGAAGTGTTGCGGTTACGGTTTCGCCAAGCTTTCTTGCCTTTGCCACAGTGTCGGCGCGTATCAGGTGCAACTCGGCACTCATTTCTCGCGCCAGCAACTCCAACAGTCCAGCGCCGAAAATATGGTTTGAACCGCGCTCGTTGGAAAACTCACCGTCGGTGGTTTGAAAATCGGGATTGGTAAAACCCTCCGACACAAAGACATTGGCTGCAAAATCTCCTGCACCGCCTGCGAACGGCACACTGTGACAAGCGAAACACGAGCCGCCATCGGGTCCTGAAGTGCGCGCAAAAGCGTTTCTGCGTAGCCGTTTGGCCTTGGTTGGAAAGATTGCCTGTGTCGCCATCGGGCGCCCGGCACCATCATTTGATGTGAACGGCGTCAGAAACAGGCTTTCGCCAACCTCAATAAGTTCCATCAACGCGTCACGGCTCAATTTGCCGTTTGGTTGTTCAATCTGTGCACCAATGGATTCGTTTCTTTCTTCCCACGGTTCGGCAACCGCCAAAGTTGAAAAAACCGACCCGAGGGTGGCAAGCGCCAAAACAATCCTGATCATGCCACACCGAACAAACTGCGTGTCGCGACCTGTTGCATATCAAGCCGTTTCAAACTGCTCAGTGCATTTGCATCATGACTCAGAACCAGCTCATCAGGTTCAAAGGTGATCTGCACTTCATCTCCCATGCTGACGGCGAACCCTTTTTGCAAGGCGCTGCGCAAGGCGTCCTCCAAAAGGTCAAAGTGCACCAAACCAGCGCCGGTTACTGTAACAGGCATGGTGCCCAAAACCGAAAACAGTCGTGAAAGCGCCATGCCAAGTGCCGCGCCTGCCTCGCGAAAAGCCAAAATGGTGGCCCGGTCACCGTTGCGCGCGTTTTGGGCCAACTGTGCCATCTGCTCCGGTGCAACATACTTCTTGGGAATATGATCTGCAGGACCATCAAGGGCAGTACGCAATATGCCGTAAAACCCGGCAAATGTTTCCACGCAACCATTTGCACCACAGCGACAAAGCGGGCCATCGATTGAATGTGTCATGTGTCCGAATCCGGGCGCAGAATACTCAATTTCTCCAACGCCGGTCATGTGGGCAAGACCCAGCCCGATCGAATCGCCCAGCGACAACACCGCCAGACGGTCACCGACACGTGCCTTGTTTTCCTCCATGCGTCGCGACAAAAGGTTAAACGCCATCAAACCGGTTTGGTGAGACAGGGTCACATCGGCGGACCAATCGGCAAAAACTTGTGAAAAATCAAGGCGGTGTCTCCCAAAAACAGGCGACCATACCATGACGCCTTCACGTGCATCCAGCTCCGCTTTTGTGGTGATCGAGATCAACGGAATCTCATCTGGCTTCAAGTTGTTCCGCTCAATAAATCCGGTCACGGCATCCTTGATGGCAAGGGAAAACTGCTCTGCACTCTGTCTGTCGCCACCTCGCGGAAGAACCTGACGGTCGTGCATTTTGCCCGCATAGTCGATGAGGGAAAGCGATATTTCGGCAATAGATATTCGCACCAAAACAATTTGGGTAAGTGAGGCTTCCATTGCGAACAAGACACGCGGTCGACCTCTGCCCGGTGCATTTTCCTGTTCGACTTTCGTCAAAACACCTTCTTCCAGAAGTTCACCCGTAATTGCCGAAATTGTACCGGAGGCGAGGGCGGTTTTTGACGAGATGTCCGTATGGGACAACGAGCCAAAACGCCTTACAGCGCCCAAGACAAGGCCGCGATTATAGTGACGTAACCCTTCTGTCGTCAGCCGTGTGTTAAAAAAATTCATTGCTCAAAAGTCGTTGGATTTCTCGTGTTTCTCGCGCGATTATGCATGTGAAATCACACTGCCGCAATATTTTTCTCGACTCATGAGTTGACAAATTTGCGTTTCACCCTTTTTCTTGAGTCGTGGGAAAAAGTCATTTTGCATAGAAGATTTTCTCCCCTTCGGTTTGTTCAAATCGGAAAATTTTTGGGAGGAGTACAAATGAACAAATTCATTAAAACCGCTTTGGCGGCAACTGTTGCCTTGACCGCATTGACATCTGCTGCGTTTGCTGAGGGCAAGAAGATTGGGGTTTCGTGGTCGAATTTCCAGGAGGAACGCTGGAAGACCGATGAAGCTGCAATGAAGGCTGCGATTGAAGCGGCAGGCAATGTCTATATTTCGGCCGATGCTCAACAATCTTCTGCCAAACAGCTCACGGATGTTGAGAACCTTATCGCCCAGGGGGCTAATGCCCTGGTAATCTTGTCGGTTGACTCTGCTGCTGTTGGCGCAGCGGTAGACAAAGCTGACCAGGAAGGCATTCCGGTATTGGGTTACGACCGGCTTATCGAAGATGCCCGTGCTTTTTATCTGACGTTCGACAACAAGGGTGTTGGCCGTATCATTGCCGAATCAGTCAAGGCCGTTCAGCCGGAAGGAAACTATGCAATCATCAAGGGTGACAAAGGCGATCCAAACGCGTTGTTCCTTCTTGAGGGTATGATGGAAGTTATTGGTGCTGATGTTGAAGCGGGTAAAATCAAAATTGTTGGTGAGGCGTTTTCTGATGGATGGAAACCCGACAATGCACAGAAAAACATGGAGCAAATCCTGACGGCCGCCGACAACAAGGTTGACGCGGTTCTCGCTGAAAATGACGGCATGGCCGGCGGTGTTATTGCCGCTCTTGAGGCTCAGGGCCTGGCTGTTCCAGTGGGTGGCCAGGATGGCGACCATGCTGCGTTGAACCGTGTTGCACGTGGCACGCAAACCGTATCAGTGTGGAAAGATGCAAGACAGCTTGGCAAAGCTGCCGGCGAAATCGCTTCCCAGCTTGCCGACGGTGCTGCAGTTGATGCTGTAAAAGGTGCTGTCAAATGGTCAGGTGGTGCAAAGGGTGTGGAAATGAACGCAATTTTCCTTCCGCCCACACCGATTACAAAAGAAAATGTTAGCGTTGTGATCGATGCGGGTCATATTTCCAAGGAAAAGGTTTGTGACGGCGCAATGGATGGCGTTTCAGGCTGCTAACCGATTTCCAATCAATCGCGGATCGCCTTCACGGCGGTCCGCTTTTCAATAAAAACAAACGGGCGAAACTTTCTTGCTGGCGTCCATAAAAACTGTTTCAATAAAATCATATGCCTGACCAATCACGACTTGCAGAAAAAGTAGAGAATGAAAGCGCTTTCACGCGTTTTTTGCGTGCAACGGAAATTGATGCCCGCCTTCTGGGGATGGTCGCCGCTTTGGTGTTGATCTGGGTCGGTTTTCACCAGTACGGCCATTTCGTTAATGGGTACGGCACTTTTCTAACGCCAAGAAACCTTTGGAACCTTTCAGTCCAGACGGCATCGATTGGTGTTATGGCAACGGGCATGGTTCTGGTAATCGTGACCCGTCACATTGACCTTTCAGTTGGTTCGGTCCTCGGATTTTGCGCCATGTCCATGGCGATTTTGCAAGTCTGGATACTGCCGGAGCTGTTGGGCCTTGGGCACCCGATGATTTGGGTCATAACGGTTTTGTTTGGCCTTGCGGTGGGCTGCATCGTTGGCGGCATCCACGGCTATCTGATCGCCTATCTTGGTATCCCGGCATTTATCGTCACACTCGGCGGACTATTGGTTTGGCGCGGTGCGGCTTTTCTGCTTGCACGCGGTGAAACAATTTCTCCTGTGGACGCGACATTCAAGTATTTGGGTGGTGGTCCTTATGGTTCAATCGGAGCAACAGGCAGTACGATCGTCGGCGTAATTGGCTGCATCGCGGTTATTGCGCTTTTATGGCAGGGGCGTCGTTCGCGTACCCGCTTTGATTTTCCGAAACGGCCTATGTGGGCAGAAGGGGTCCTGGGCCTATTGGGCTGCGGCGCAATCATTGGATTCGTCGTTCTGGTAAACTCCTATCCGTGGCCAGTCGGCATTGTGAGGCGCTACGCGGCGGCCAACAACATTGAAACGCCGATTGAAGACATCGTTATCAGCCACGGGTTTGCGATTCCTGTTCTGATCCTGGTTGCGGTCGGTGTTTTCATGACATTCCTGACCACACGTACGCGTTTCGGACGCTACGTTTTTGCCATTGGAGGCAATCCGGAAGCTGCTGAACTGGCAGGGATCAACACGCGCTGGGTGACGGTGAAAATCTTTGCGCTGATGGGAACCCTGTGTGGCTTGTCAGCCGTTATTGCTTCTGCCCGTCTCAATTCCGCCACCAATAATCTGGGGACTTTGGACGAGCTCTACGTTATTGCCGCAGCCGTAATAGGGGGAACAAGTTTCGCAGGCGGCATTGGAACGATTTACGGAGCAATATTGGGTGCGCTTGTGATGCAAAGTTTGCAAACAGGCATGGTTTTGATTGGGTTTGATGCTGCCATTCAACAAGTTGTTGTGGGTAGCGTTTTAGTGTTCGCGGTGTGGATAGATACTGTCTACAGGCGCCGCGCGAAATAAGGAGTGAGACCATGAACCAACAAACACCCCTTATTGAGATGAAAGACATTTCGATCGCATTTGGCGGGATCAAGGCCGTTGACCACGCCGATGTTGATTTGTTTCCCGGCGAAGTGGTCGCGATATTGGGCCACAATGGCGCGGGAAAATCTACCCTGATCAAGGTGCTTTCCGGGGCCTATAGAAGCGATAGCGGGAAGATTTACGTACAAGGCGAGGAAGCCGACATCAAAAACCCTCGTGATGCCAAGAAATATGGCATTGAAACGATCTATCAGACCCTGGCTGTGGCAGACAATGTGGATGCGGCAGCCAATCTTTATTTGGGGCGTGAGATACTGACCCAGTTCGGTACTCTGGATGACACCGCGATGGAAGCTGAAGCCCGCCGTGTGATGGGCCGTTTGAATCCGAATTTTCAGCGCTTCAAGGAACCTGTTTCAAAACTGTCAGGTGGACAGCGCCAATCTGTGGCAATTGCGCGTGCCATTCTGTTCAACGCCAAAATTCTGATAATGGACGAACCTACCGCTGCGCTTGGTCCCCAGGAAACCGAGCAGGTGGGTGAACTGGTCCAACAGTTGAAGAAAGAGGGTATCGGCATTTTTCTGATCAGCCATGACATTCATGACGTGTTTGATCTGGCTGATCGCTTGGCCGTCATGAAAAACGGGAAAGTGGTAGGGTATGCAAAAACCGAGGATGTCACCAAGGACGAGGTGCTGGGCATGATCATCTTGGGAAAATGTCCTGAAAAGGCAATTCCAGGGCCAGGTGCCGTCAAGGACTAAGCGGCGCCGCAGGAATACCGTAAGCTTTCGGGAAGACGAATTCTGCACATACGACAGGCACTGCGCCAGCGCCAACCCTAGCCATAGCAAGTAGACATTTATTGCGGAACAGGCGAGGGCGGTCGCAACAATCGCCCCACTAAACCCTTTTTCAACCAACCCCTGTTTGTCAGGCTGATCGCTTATACATATCTGTTTACAATCGCTTCGAGATATTCCTGCTTGCCGGAACGGGGTTGCGGATTAATGCCCTTGCTGCGCACAATTGCATCGATTTCTTCCAATCCGGTGTCCAGTAACGACTTTCCAAAGTCGGTGTCCCAATCCGCATAGCGTTGTTGAAGCGGCTCATCCAATGCGCCATCGTCAATCATCGCCGCAGCCGCTTTCAGGCCGCGCGCACAAACATCCATACCGCCGACATGTGCGATCAACAGCTCGTCTGCATCAATGCTTTGGCGACGCAGTTTGGCATCGAAATTTGTGCCACCGGTGGTGAATCCGCCACCTTTCAAAATATGATAATAAGCAAGTGCCACTTCAGGGACGTTATTGGGAAACTGATCGGTGTCCCAGCCCGATTGATAATCGTTCCGGTTCATGTCGATGGAGCCGAAAATTCCCAGTGCGTTGGCCATTGCAATTTCGTGTTCAAAAGAATGACCGGCCAGGATGGTATGGCCCTGCTCAATATTGACCACCACTTCGTTTTCCAAACCATGCTCTTTCAAAAAACCAAATACGGTTGATACATCAAAGTCATATTGGTGTTTTGAGGGTTCCTGCGGTTTCGGCTCTACCATGATTTGGCCCTTGAAACCGATCTTGTGTTTATAGTCGACAACCATGTTGAGCATACGGCCCATATGGTTCAGCTCGCGTTTCAAGTCGGTGTTCAAAAGTGTTTCATAGCCTTCGCGCCCACCCCACAAGACGTAGTTTTCACCATTCAGCCGGTAAGTAGCGTCCATGCAAGACTTGATGGTTGCAGCTGACCAGGCAAATACTTCCGGGTCCGGGTTCGTGCTCGCGCCAGACATAAACCGGCGGTGGCCAAACAAATTCGCCGTACCCCACAGGACCTTGACCCCAGTCTCTTCCATCTTCTGCTCAAAGAGGTCGATGATCTCATTCAGATTGTCTACCCCTTCGGCAAAATTTGAACCCTCAGGCCGAATTTCTGCATCATGGAAACAAAAATAGGGAACGCCCAGCGTGCTGAACATGTCAAAGGCGATTTCCGCGTTCACCTTGGCAGCTTCCATCGGGTCGGAGCAGCGATCGGCAAACCAGGGACGGTCGAAGGTTTGACCGCCAAACGGATCGGCTCCCGACCAGGCAAAGCTGTGCCAATAGGCGATTGCAAACCGCAAATGGTCTTCCATGCGCTTGCCCATCACGATTTCATCGGGGTTATAATGCCGGTACGCCAGTGGGTTTTTGCTGTCAGGTCCTTCGTAGGAGATTTTGTCAGTGCTGAAAAAGCCCTTTGTGGAAGATGTCATAGCAAGTCCTTCGTATTCTTGTAGAGGTTTTTAAATGTGTCGTGTTTTTGTGAAAATGCGTCTGTCAGATCCGCGCGCGGCCTGATTACCCGTTCAATTGAAGGCATGGTTACGACGTCGCCGATATTCGCGCCGTCTCCGATCATGGCAAGGCGTGCAGCCCCAAGCGCCGCACCGTAATCGCCTTTTTCGGGAAGCAAAAGCGGTGTATCAAGAACCGTTGCAAGCGTCTCCAGCCAGCGCGCCGACTTTGTGCCGCCACCCAGTGCCAGAAGCTCGTCGCTGCCATTGCCGGTTTTTTCAAGGGCATCCAAACAATCGCGAAGGCCAAAACTTACGCCTTCCATGACAGCATGGGTCATGTCGACAGTTGAATGATCCAGCGAAAGACCAAAGAATGCCCCGCGCGCATGGGCATTGTTGTGCGGTGTGCGTTCGCCGGTCATGTAAGGCAGAAATGTAATGTTTGACGGGCGTTCCAATGGGGTATCTGCCGCAACTCCCATCTCTGCGGGCGCTTGGCCCATTTGCCTGGCCAGCCAGTTGAGCGAATTGGTGGCAGAGAGCATTACGCCCATCTGATACCACCTGTCGGGCACTGAATGGCAAAAGGTGTGTACCGCGTTTGCGGCATCGGGCGAATATTTGTCGCTTGCTATCAGCACAACCCCGGATGTGCCCAGCGATACAAACCCTTGCGTTGGTTCAACAGCTCCAGCGCCGATGGCAGCGACGGCATTGTCTGCACCGCCTGCAACAATCCTGACATTTTTGGACAGGCCAAACTCACTGGCCAGTGGGGCTACTATTTCGCCAACAACCTCACAACCTTCTACCAGCTCGGGCATTTGATCAGTTTGCATACCGCTGGCTGCCAGAAGTTCGCCCGACCATATTCGGGCACCTACATCAAGCCACGCCGTTCCGGCACCGTCCGACCTGTCGGTCACGAAACGCCCGGTCAACCAATAAACCAGATAGTCTTTGGGCAGCAGAACCTTGTGAACATTTGCGAAATTTTCTGGCTCGTTTTCTGCCATCCAGCACAGCTTGGGGGCAGTGAATCCCGGGAAAACGATATTGCCGCTTATCTCGTGGAATATCGGATTGGCATCCAACCGTGCCGCCTGCTTTTCACTGCGCATGTCATTCCACATTATGCATGGCCTGATGGGTTCGCCTGATGCATCAACGCATACAGCGCCATGCATGTGTCCGGAAAAACCAATCGCCTGAACCTTGCCAAATGCTTCGGGTGCGACTTCGCGAAGTTCTGAAAAAACGGTTTTGGCTGCGTCGATCCACCGGGCAGGTTCCTGCTCTGACCATCCGGTGTGGGGAGCCTGCACGTCATAATGCGCTGTGGCGCTCGCAACTGCTCCGTTTTCATCCGCCAACAACGCCTTGAGCCCGGAAGTGCCCAAATCCAAACCAAGAAACATCTGTCTCCTCCCTGTATCATCTAGACAGATAAAAAGCGTGCGCTCAAGCTTTTTTCTCTTGTCTTGAGAAAAAAGCTGTCATTGGTGGAAAATCCAAAAATGAAAGCGTTTTGGTGCAGGTCTGGAAACGAAGAGGGATTACACTGGATTGACTTTCACAAGTTTTCTCGCATAGGCTGATGCATGGTCTATGATTAGTTCGACTGTGGGGAGTTGATCGTAGCATCGAGGCGCACTGTGGAAGCGGCTAGAGATACATTTCTGATTTTTGTTGATGGACGTTTCAGTTCAGTCGATCACTCGACTGATGAATTGTCTTGTCGACTGAATGCTCGCTGTTTTCTCCCATTAAGCCCAAATCCCGTTATCTTTTTCGGCCCTGGTTTCGCGTGGTGCAAAGTCGAATCATGATGAACAAACTTTCCAAAATATTTGCATCTTTTGTAGCCGTTTCAGTTTTGGTGATGTTTGGCTATTTTTTCTTTACGCAAGGAACGCGAATTTATCCTGTTTCCAAGAATGATCCGACTTATAGAACCTTGATAGCTGGTGGAGATGAAGCGCTACTTTATAGTGCTCGCTACAATCGGTATAAGAGAAATCCAAAATCCAGCCGTTACCTTAGATGGGCTATAGCAAAGTTTCCTGATCGAGAGTCGTGTGTTGATGGCGATAATGGTCATCTGCGTTGGGGCCGGATTCGATCGGAGCAACAGTTGGAGGTGTGCGTCTATCATTTGATCAAGGATATGTCGCTTGAACATCTCAAAGACTGGCTGGACGCAACAAAAATCACCTACTCACAACAACCCCTCCATTCATTCGTTAATGGGGAATATGTCGAAACCGGCCACCAGATGGTCAGCATTGACCTGGAAAACAACCTGACCGGTAACGAAAAAATAAGTCAGATGACATGGCCTGGCCTTGTGTTTGTGCGGTTGCTTGATGGCGTTGCTGCACTGAAAATCAAAGTCAATCGTGATGGTAAATTCTATTGGATAGAGGTGAGAACCAATCAACTACTATAAAAGCAGAAGGAAGGAATGAGAACAATGGCAAAGGTTTATGTGGCAGCCAACTATATTTGGCGAGCCGTTTTTTGACCTGAGCCCCAACTTCCATCCACTTTTGCGTAGCGTCCATCGGTTTGATTTAGATCGTTTCAGGCAACGTTGCTGGATAAGGCCCGTATTGATCTCTGACAGTAGTTTGCCGCCAAAGAACGGTTGCAGATGGTTTTTGATCCGGGCACCATGAGTGCGAGCATATACCGGATTGCGCTCACCCTTGGTTTGGATGTCATACTCTTCCACAAAGGTCTCTGCTGCATCAATAAAGGTCTTTTCCTTTGGCAGCTCTTTGATGTCTATGTTTGCTGTAGGATTGAAGCCGCCACGTAGAGAAAAGTACCAATCTTCTGCAACCTTCTCGGCTTTGCCAAGTTGGGTTTCGTTTGTGCTTCTGCGAATGTTCTTACCGTGAATGCGAGCGGCGCAATGCCACTTCTTGGTGTTTGGCCTACGGTAGATGCGAACCTTACCCTCAAGAATCGTGTGCTTTTCCATTCTCCCACCTCAAAACTGTGCACGAACTGTGCACATTTTATACGTTTTGATTGTGTTGGAATTTGGGAAAAAAACCGCTAAGTGCTTGATTTTTGGCTCCCCGGGCCGGATTCGAACCAGCGACCAATTGATTAACAGTCAACTGCTCTACCACTGAGCTACCGGGGAACGTCCGGCGCATATAACAAGTGCCGTGGTGATTTGCCAAGCATATTTTTGCCCAAGCCATGGTTTTTTTGGGGGGTGGCCAGGACTGTGTAAACCGCGCGGGGTTGTCGATGTTGCGATTTGCAGGAAAATCCGGCTTGCACCATTGCTGCAATCTGTTAAACAGTGCCGGTCTTTGGCACAGGCTGGTAGTGTTGGATTGCATTTTGAACATTTTGAATGTTGAAACATTGCATACTTGCCAAAAGATTGGCATCGTGGCGGAGTGGTGACGCAGCGGATTGCAAATCCGCGTACCCCGGTTCGATTCCGGGCGATGCCTCCAAACGGTTCTGTAGGCCAGCAGGAAGTGCCAAATGATGGACTTTGATACCGCCAGACAAAAGATGGTCGATAACCAGATTCGAACAGAAGACGTGACCGGTCACGCCTTGCTTGCTTCCATGTTGAAGGTTCCGCGGGAATTGTTTGTTGCGCAGGAGCAACAAAGCCTTTGCTATACTGATCAGGCCATTTCGCTGGCCCCGCTTGGCGGCGAGGGCAGGTTCATGGCCAAGCCTGCGACCCTTGCAAAGTTGCTTCAGGCTGCGGGGCTGACAGGCAATGAGATTGTTCTGATTGTCGGTGTTGGCAGCGGATATTCAGCCGCCGTATGTTCCGCTTTGGCAATGTCTATCGTTGCCCTGGAAGAAGTTGCTGAACTTGCCGAATTTGCGACGGCAGCGCTGGAGGAAAACGGCTATGATAATGTTGCCGTTGTTACAGGGCCGCTTCCTGCCGGTTTTGCCAATGAAGCCCCCTATGACGTGATTGTGCTTTCAGGCTCGGTGCAGGATGTTCCGCCGGCCATGTTTGACCAACTTTCCGAAGGCGGTCGACTGGTTGCGGTAACCGGATCCGGCAACAGTGGTATTATGAGCGTTTTCACTCGCAAGGACGGCTTGTTGTGCCGCACGGAGTTGAAAAATTGCGCCATGAAGGCGCTGCCGGGCTTTGAAAAAGAAGCCGAATTTGTATTCTAGCTGACATTTGTGGCTCAACAGCAACTGCGACTGAATTTTCCAAATTGTAACAAAAAACCACAAAAAATCATTGGCGAGTTGGCCGATTTTCAGCTAATACCGGTTTGCGGTTTTCTGGGTGGGTAAACCGGACATTAAATTAACCGTTTCATGTGTTGGAGTTTTGGTTTTGAGTATGATTGTTGATTGGCTCACCCGCCCTCAGAAATTCCTTTGTTCAGGTGCCGCGATTGGTGCGTTGGTGTTGAGCGGTGCGTTTGGTACTGCGAGTGCATCTGCGGAAACCATTAACGGCGCATTGACAAAAGCTTACAATAATAACCCTACGCTGAATGCCCAACGCGCTGCGACCCGTTCGGCCCACGAATCGGTGGCAATTGCGAAATCCGGCTATCGGCCCACGATTACGGCAGATGCGAATATCGGATTGACCGAAACGGACAGTCACACTCCCTTCGGCAGGGTTAAAAACTCGCTGAAACCTTACGGTTTTGGTGTGTCGATCAACCAGACCTTGTGGGACAGTTTTCTGACATTCAACAATGTTGAAGCCGCTTATGCGGCCGTTTCTGCCAGTCAGGAAAGCCTGCGCAATGCAGAACAGAACATCCTGTTCAATGCCGCAAGTGCTTATCTCGACGTTTTGCGTGACCGTGCGATTTTGGGCTATCGACGCAAGAACCTCGGTTTTCTGGAAGAACAAGTAAGGTCCGAACAGGCAAGGTTTGACGTGGGTGAAGCAACGCGCACCGACGTTGCACAGGCGCGCGCAAGCCGGGCAGGGGCCCAGGCACAAGTCAGCCTTGCATCGGCAAACGTAAAGTCAAGTGAAGCCATTTATGTGCAGATCATAGGCAATCAGCCCTCGCGTCTGGCGCCGGTCGCAGGGGTTGGCCGGGCAGCCCCTGGCAAACTCCAGAGCGGAATGTCGATCGCCATGTCCGAGCATCCGGCAATCAAGGCGGCCAGCCATATTGCCCGCCAGGCGGAGTATCAGGTCAAGGCGGCAGAAAGCGGCCTGCTTCCCACCGTTGGCCTGACCGGGCGGTTGGCAAGAAGCCATGAAACCTCTTCGCCAGATGTTACAACCGACAGTTCGTCGGTTTCTGCTACCCTGTCGGTTCCGATTTATCAGGCCGGCAGACAATCTGCCACTGTTCGCCAAAACAAGGAAACCCTGACCCAAAGGCAGATTCAGGTGGACGAGCAAGTCGATAGTGTTCGCGCTGCGGTGGTTTCTGCCTACAGCCAGTTTCAGGGCGCGCAAGCATCATCTGTTGCCAATCGCGAGCAGCTTCGTGCCGCAAACTTGGCACTTGAGGGTGTGGTCGAAGAACGCAAGGAAGGGCAGCGTACCACGCTCGATGTGTTGAATACCCAGGCGCAAGTCATTTCTGCACAGATTGCCCTTGCTGAATCTGACCGGAACGTCAAAGTTGCCGGTTATGCAATCCTGTCCGCAATTGGCAGGTTAAAGCCCGAGGTGCTTCGTCTTGGTATCGCCAGTCACGATCCCATTCCGCATCTGCAAGCGGTTGAGGACAAGTGGATCGGATTGCGCAAGGTCGTAGTGGAATAAAATCAGCATAGTGCACAAGAAAATATTCCTGGCTGGAAATTTCAGTGGGTAATTCGATTACCGGACAATAACCGTCTATTTGTGGCATAATAAGTGTGTCGAAATGATTCGACCACAAATTGAGACTCATCACGAGGACGGGAACTTGTAATGGCAGATGCGGCTGCAAAAGAACCCTCCATGGAGGAAATTCTTGCCTCCATTCGAAGGATTATAGCGGAAGAAGGCGAAGAATCGGCGACAGACAGTTCTGTACCGTCCGAGCCTGATGTCAGCAATCAAGCCGGTTCATTCCGGCAAACTGAAAACCAGGAACCGATTGTCGGTCTGAGTGACGGGCTGCAGCCGGACATTTCCGTGACAAACGAACCTCCGAATATTACTGGCGGCGCTGCTGCCCCTGCTGCAGTGGAAGCTGAAGTGCCGCCGAGAGAAGTCGGGAACCCTCAACGTGAGG
Source organism: Rhizobiaceae bacterium (assembly GCA_965230715.1). Lineage (GTDB taxonomy): Bacteria > Pseudomonadota > Alphaproteobacteria > Rhizobiales > Rhizobiaceae > JAALLB01. Next base: position 1,756,482 of record CBDDLK010000001.1, read on the forward strand.
AAATGACACCTTCAACGTCAGGTGCACCGCAGACCGAAGCAACGCCACCTGTGCAACCAGTGTCACCAGCGCAACCGGCACCAGTTGCTCAATCGGTTCCTGCATCGCAATCGACCTCAGCTTCGCCCGAACAGGCCATGTCTCTTGCAAATATCGCGGCAGGCATCAAGCGCCCTGTTTCAGGTGATCAACAAACGCGGCAACCACCTTCGATCAAGGCAGAAGCTCCTGCGCAACCGGCCAAACCTGCGCAACCGGCCAAACCTGTACAACCGGTGGCAGCGCCTGCAAGCAAACCAGTCGCTTCCGGTGCACAGGCAGGCGAAAACCAAACGTCGCTCCAGCCTGAACAACAGGTATTGAAAGTACGTCTTTCCAACCCGGAAAAACCACCTGAGCAATTTGTCTCCCGTGTGCGTGAAGCCAAAGAGATCGCAGACAAGCAAAAAGAGGCGGAAGAAGCGGCATCTTTCAAAGGTGCTCTCATGTCTCCTGACACCACTGAAGAAGTTACGGGTTCATTCGAGCGATTGCGCAATACACAAGGTGGGCAAGCGGCGAACGCCGGTCTTGAGGCGCAGACAGAGCGTTTGCTTCGCAAGATGCTTCGCGAGTGGCTTGACGAAAACCTGCCTACGCTGGTCGAGCGTCTTGTGCGCGAGGAAATTGAGCGCGTCGCACGCGGTTGAGTGGTATTTTACCGGACATCCGGACACATCGCGCCAGTATGAAGATGCGGGGCGGTTGACTTGCCGCTTCGCAGTGTGCTTTCACCTTCGCACGCTTATTTTGACGGTGATCTTTCTCCATGATTGAAAAAACTTACAATGCGGCTGCTGTTGAGCCGAAAATTGCTGCCGAATGGGACAAGGCTAACGCCTTTGCCGCTGGTGCTGGAGCAAAAGAGGGCGAGGAACCCTATTGTATTGTCATTCCCCCACCGAATGTGACCGGTTCGCTGCATATGGGCCATGCGCTCAACAATACCATACAAGACATTCTGATCCGTTTTGAGCGTATGCGCGGGAAGGATGTTTTATGGCAGCCGGGAATGGACCACGCAGGCATCGCCACGCAAATGGTAGTGGAGCGTAAGCTCGCAGAGGAAGGCAATTTGCGTCGCCAGGACATGAGCCGCGAAGATTTTATCGCCAAGGTTTGGGAATGGAAGGCGGAATCCGGTGGCATGATTTTCAACCAGCTCAAGCGCCTTGGTGCGTCCTGTGACTGGTCGCGGGAACGTTTCACAATGGATGAAGGCCTGTCGAAGGCCGTTCTTGAAGTGTTTGTCAAACTCTACGACGAGGGACTTATTTATCGCGGCAAACGGCTGGTCAATTGGGACCCGCATTTTGAGACAGCTATCTCAGACCTTGAAGTGGAGAACACTGAAGTTGACGGCCATATGTGGCACTTCAAATATCCGCTGGCCGATGGTGAGACATATACCTATGTGGAAAAAAACGAAGATGGCAACATTACGCTGACCGAAGAACGCGATTACATCTCAATCGCCACGACGCGTCCCGAAACCATGCTCGGTGATGGCGCGGTTGCTGTGCATCCAAAGGATCAACGTTATGCGCCGATCGTCGGCAAGCTGTGTGAAATTCCCGTCGGCCCGAAAGAACACCGCCGCTGGATACCGATCATTACCGATGAATATCCCGATCCTGAGTTCGGGTCAGGCGCGGTGAAAATTACCGGTGCCCATGATTTCAACGACTATCAGGTGGCCAAACGCAACAATGTTCCGCTGTACCGGCTGATGGATGTGAAAGCTTCATTGCGCGACGATGGTGCACCTTATGCTGAATGTGCAGCGCAAGCACAGGCGATTGCCAACGGTGCGGAGATGCCCGACGAGGCAAGCGTCGATGCCATCAATCTTGTGCCAGACGAATATCGCGGGCTGGATCGGTATGAGGCACGCGAGAAAATCATTGCGGAAATCAGCGCCGAAGGTCTGGCGGTGATGACAACGGTCGCGGTGAAGGATGGCGAAGGCAACGAGAGCGAGCAGCAGGTTCCGTTTGTTGAGAACAAAAAGATCATGCAGCCGTTTGGCGACCGGTCCAAGGTGGTGATCGAACCCATGTTGACCGACCAATGGTTTGCCGATGCCAAGACGCTGGCGGAACCAGCGATTGCCTCGGTCAGGCAAGGGCGCACCAATTTCGTGCCGAAGTCCTGGGAGAACACCTATTTCAACTGGATGGAGAACATCGAACCCTGGTGCATCTCGCGCCAGCTGTGGTGGGGCCACCAGATTCCCGCATGGTATGACAAGAACGGTAACATCTACGTTGCCAAATCTGAAGAAGACGCTCGGAAACAAGCCGGAGGAAACACCGAGCTGACGCGCGATCCCGATGTGCTCGACACCTGGTTTTCTTCGGCGCTATGGCCGTTTTCAACCCTCGGTTGGCCGGACAAAACGCCGGAACTTGAGCGATACTATCAGACAGACGTACTCGTCACCGGGTTTGACATCATCTTTTTCTGGGTCGCGCGGATGATGATGTCCGGCCTGCATTTCATGAAGGATGACAATGGTACGCCTGTCGAGCCCTTCCACACGGTTTATGTCCATGCGCTGGTGCGCGACAAGCACGGCCAGAAAATGTCCAAATCCAAGGGCAATGTCATCGATCCGCTTGAACTGATAGACGAATATGGTGCCGACGCGCTTCGCTTCACCCTTGCAATCATGGCCGCACAGGGCAGGGACGTAAAGCTCGATACCGACCGCATTGCCGGGTACCGGAATTTTGGCACCAAACTGTGGAATGCGACCCGTTTTGCCCAGATGAATGGTGTTGAAGCCAATTCCGGTTTCGACCCGTCAACCGCAAAGCTCACCATCAATCGCTGGGTCTTGACCGAATTGTCCAACTGCATTGATGAAGTTACCGACAACATAGAGCGCTACCGGTTCAATGATGCGGCATCTGCACTGTACAAGTTCGTTTGGAACAATTTCTGCGATTGGTACCTTGAGCTCTTGAAACCTGTTTTTAACGGTGACGATGCGCAAGCCAAGCAGGAAGCCCAAGCCTGTGTTTCAGCGGTGCTGGACCAGATATATGCCCTGTTACACCCGTTTATGCCATTCATGACCGAGGAATTGTGGGCGCTGACCGGCGATCGCAAAGCGTTGCTGTGCCATTCTCCCTGGCCTGTCAGTGCGACAAGGGATGAAACGGCAGCCGATGAGATCAACTGGTTGGTTGAACTGGTTTCGCAAATCCGTTCTGTCCGCGCTGAGATGAACATCAAACCTTCAACGAGTTTGGATTTGATTGTGCTGAATGTCGGCAAGGAAACTGAAAGCAGACTTGAAACCCATCGTGATGCCCTGAAAACCCTGGCGCGTCTGAGCAGCATTGAAACTTCGGATCAAATTCCAAAAAACACTGCCCAGATTGTGTTGGGCGAAGCTACCTATTGCCTTCCCTTGGAAGGGGTTATCGACTTTTCGGAAGAACGCGGGCGTCTTGAAAAAGAACTCAGGAAACTTGACGGCGAGATCAAGCGTCTGGAAGGCAAGCTGGCCAACCAGAAGTTTGTCGCAAACGCGCCGGAAGCGGTTGTGGAGGAAGAACGGGCCAAGTTGACCGATTATCAGTTGCAGCGCGACCGTGTGAACCAGGCGTTTGAGCGCGTGTCTGGCTAGGCGGCTTTGTGTAGCGTGAGTACCCAACCTTTCAGGTTGTTTTTCGGGATGTGGTCGCCGTGCTCGCGCTTCACGATTGCAAGCTGACCTTCAGCTTCAAGCGCCTCAAGTTTGGCGGTAAGCGACCCTTCTTCATAGAAGTGGTCGTTCAATCCGATAATGATGGTTCCTCCCGGTCTGGTGATGCGCAACAACTCGTCCATGGCGTCGGGTGAGATATGCCCAAAGGAAAACACCCCAACACAGGCAAGCGCGTCATACGCTTCATCCATGACATCCAGTGGCGGTTCGTTAAGGTCGCAGGCGAACAATCTTCCATAGATCTGCAGCTTGTCGGCCTTGTCGAGCATTCCCTGCGAAAGGTCGCAACCATCGATCTTTTGAAATCCTGCCTCACTCAACGCAAGGCCGGAAAGCCCGGTGCCGCACCCCACATCAAGGATTCTGGCACTTCTTTCTGAAAGCTGTTCCCGCAAAGCCGCAGCGCATCTTGCCGGTTGTTGATAGTCGCCAGCAGTCAGGTCGCTGTCATAGACCTCGGACCAGCGATCATACATGGCCCTGGTCTCTTCGGTGGATTTGACCGAATAGGCGATTTCAAAGAAATCTTCCTTGCTCATAAAACCCTCTCCCCGGCAACATAGTGAAGCAGGAGGGAGCGAAGTCAAGCAGGGCTATTGATTGATCCTGTATTTGTAAACCCATGCACGATGACCGGAATCGTCAGCATACATTGAGCCGGATACACTCACTTCGGCATAATCCGGTTTCCCGTTACCTGTATATACAAAGTCGATATACGGAACACGATACCCCTTGCATTTGCCTTTTGTGTACGTCCACATCCCGCTAACAAAACGAATTTTTCCGTGTTTTGGCGCCTTGCGAACGCGCGCTTTTCCCGGGTTCATTCCACGGCAGCTGCGCCCTTCAAACAACATGTGATACCCGATCACCTTGCTGCGTCCGGCGGCGGCGTCGACTTTGTAGGTTTTGGCCTGCGCCGGGAAAGTCAATGTCACCAGCATTGAAACACTGAAGCTGACAAGTATCTTGAAAGCGTTTTTCATTCTATAACTCCACAACAGTCATTGATTGATCTTGTATTTTTTGTACCAGGTCTTTGTTCCGTGACTGCCGGCATATCTGGAGGTTGTGACAGTGATGACCACATAGTCCGACTTGCCGTTTCCCCGGTAGATAAAATTCCAGGCCGGCATGGAATAGCCTTTGCATCTGCCGGATTTGGGACGCCATGTAGTTCGTTCAAGGCGAATTTTCCCGTTTTTCGGCGCGGTTCGTAGTTTCGCTTTTCCCGGATGCATTCCGCGGCAACTTCGCCCTTCTGTCAGGACAAACGCTCCTATTGACGTGCTAACACCCGCTTTTGCCTTGACGTTGAAAGTCTTGGCAATAGCGAAATCAATGCCCGTAGCCAAAAAGAAAAACGAACAGAGAATTATCGGAAGTTTTTTCATGGGCCCCACATTCCATTAACAATTGTCCATTAAGCCTTGCATGTTCGATCTGAGAATCCAAGTGCAATTCGACGGGCTTGTGATTTTTTTGCAACAGTCTGGGCGAAAGTTTTGGATTATAGGTATTGAGGGCGAAATGCCCATTTTGCGCCACAAACGGTTACCAGATACATGTGTGCATGTTCTGCTGACGGGTTTACGAAAGCTGGTGGCAGGACGGGCCGGGGAAAGAGTAACAAAATGGATAAAACGGTTTTTGACAAATCCAAACTGCCGTCAAGGCACACCACCATGGGACCGGCGCGGGCGCCGCACCGTTCCTATCTCTATGCCATGGGCTTGTCAGAAGCCGAAATTAACCAGCCGCTCGTTGGTGTGGCGTCATGCTGGAACGAAGCTGCGCCGTGTAACAACTCGCTGATGCGTCAGGCGCAAGTTGTCAAAAAGGGCGTTGCCGCCGCCAATGGAACGCCACGAGAATTTTGTACCATTACAGTCACCGATGGTATCGCCATGGGGCATCAGGGCATGAAGTCGTCGCTGGTCTCGCGCGATGTGATTGCCGACAGTGTGGAGCTGACCATGCGCGGACACTGCTATGATGCCATAGTCGGACTTGCCGGTTGTGACAAATCGCTTCCGGGAATGATGATGTCTATGGTGCGGCTTAATGTTCCTGCCGTATTCATTTATGGCGGTTCCATTCTGCCGGGCAATTTCCGCGGCCAGCAAATCACTGTCCAGGACGTGTTTGAGGCGGTTGGCCAGCATTCTGTGGGTGCCATGAGTGACGACGACCTTAAAGAAATCGAACAGGTCGCTTGTCCGTCATCCGGTTCATGTGGTGCGCAGTTTACTGCCAACACCATGGCAACCGTTGCTGAAGCCATTGGTCTTGCATTGCCTTATTCCTGCGGTGCGCCTGCTCCCTATGAGATCCGTGATCGCTTTTGTTTTGCCTCGGGCGAAAAAGTGATGGAGCTGATCGCCCGCAATATTCGTCCGCGTGACATCGTTACCCGCAAAGCACTCGAAAACGCTGCGGCTGTTGTTGCTGCCTCCGGTGGTTCGACCAACGGGGCATTGCATTTGCCTGCATTGGCCAACGAAGCCGGTATTGAGTTTGATCTTTTCGATGTGGCCGAGATTTTCAAGAAAACGCCATACATTGCTGATTTGAAGCCGGGCGGCAAATACGTCGCCAAAGACATGTTTGAGGCGGGCGGTATTCCGGTTTTGATGAAAACCCTTCTGGAACACGGCTTTTTGCATGGCGATTGCATGACAGTTACCGGGCGAACCGTTGCCGAGAACATGGAACGGGTCGCCTGGAATCCGGACCAGGACGTTGTGCGTCCTGCTGACAATCCCATTACGGTCACCGGTGGTGTTGTCGGATTGAAGGGCAATCTGGCAGAGGAAGGCGCAATCGTTAAAGTCGCCGGAATGGATACGTTGAAGTTTACAGGGCCAGCGAGATGCTTTGATTCCGAAGAGGAATGCTTTGAAGCTGTTACCAACCGCTCTTACAAGGAAGGTGAGGTTTTGGTTATCCGCTATGAAGGGCCAAAAGGTGGACCGGGTATGCGTGAAATGCTGGCAACCACGGCCGCGCTTTACGGGCAGGGGATGGGCGACAAGGTTGCGCTGATCACCGATGGTCGTTTTTCGGGTGCCACGCGAGGGTTTTGTATTGGCCATGTGGGACCTGAAGCCGCTGTTGGCGGACCGATCGGATTGTTGCGCGATGGCGATATCATTGAAATCGATGCGGTTGAAGGCAAGCTTAATCACCAGTTAAGTGAAGAAGAGCTGGAAAACCGCCGGAAAGAATGGAAACCCAGAAAAACGGATTACCAGTCCGGGGTTATTTGGAAATATGCCCAGACAGTTGGACCTGCCAGGTATGGTGCGCTGACACATCCAGGTGCAAAGGAAGAAACACACTGCTATGCCGACATTTAAGCGTATTGCGTTTCCTGTTTCGACATTGATTGCTGTGCTGGCCATGACCGGCGCAGCACTTGCGCTTGATGCTTCCAAGCTTATCAAGCCGGATACAAAGTCTTCGACGATAATCGAGCTGTTCCTTGGTTACATGAAGGAAGGCAAGTCTGACGATGCTGTGGATGTTTTGAAATACGCTGCAGACAAGGGTGACAGTGCTGCCCAATGGAAACTGGCCAAGCTTTATGAAACGGGCCAGGAAGGGGTACAAAAAGACCCGCTCGCCGCGTTCAAGATGTTTCACAAGATTGCGCAGAATTACACATTTGCCCGCCCTAACACTGCAAGCTGGCAGTTTAGTGCTGATGCGCTGGTAGCGCTGGGAAATTACTACAGGCGCGGCATTCCCAATTCACCGATTGAATCTGATCCCTCGCAAGCGGTCATTATGTATACGACTGCTGCGATGGTGTTCCGCCATCCCGATGCCCAGTTTCAACTGGGGCGTATGCAAATCCGAAATGACAGTGTGTTCGGGCAGGGTCGTCTGGGTGTCCGCAACCTGACTCTGGCACACAAGAAAGGCCATGTCGGTGCACAAGCTTTGCTGGGTTATTCGCGGTTTGAAGGTGTTCATACGCGTTACAATCCGGTCCAGGGCCTGAAGATGCTTGCAAATGCCCTCAACCGTGCCAATGAACGGGATCGTGAATGGATACGCGAGTTGCATGACGAGGCGTTTGCCCTTGCCAGTCCCGGCGATCGCGCAAAAGCGTATGAACAGATTGCTGCTGCGGAAGCCAAGAAAAACTGAATTGGATTTGCAGCCTTAGCCTTGGATGTCGGGATTTGTTTGTGGTGCGATACCCGAAACCGAGCATCCACCCCCAAGAAATTTCCAACTGGTGTTGTTTAATACGCGAACGCAACGGGCCATCTGTTCACCATTTGGGGTTTTCAAACAGGCAATCTGGCCTTCGGGAATATCCAGGTTTTTGTATTTGCATGTGCAATCAGCACCAGCATGGGCCGGATAGGTCAAAACCAGGATACCAAATGCAAAAATCAGTCGGTTCATAAGCAAATTGTGCCAGAAAATGCCGTAAAGTCAACTTTCGGCGAGACCGCACAAATCACGCAGCAATCTCGACCCATACCGGCACATGATCTGATGGCTTTTCCCAATCCCGGGTATGTTTGTCGATCTCCGCGCCCTGCAAAAGGATTGCAGCCTCAGGCGACATCAGCAGGTGATCAATGCGAATGCCGTTGTTTTTGGGCCATGCACCGGCCTGATAGTCCCAGAATGTGTAGGTATGAGCTTCCTGGTTTACGGCGCGAAGGGCTTCTGTAAGGCCAAGGTTCAAAAGTCGCCTGAATGCTGTACGGCTTTCGGGCCGAAAAAGGGCGTCGCCCTCCCAGACTTTGGGATCGTGGCAATCTTCCGGCATCGGGATGACATTGTAATCACCCGCCAGAACAAAGGCTTCTTCTGTTTCCAGGCGGGTTCGCCCACGCTTCAAGCCGCTCCATCCATTTGAGTTTGTAGGGAAACTTTTCGGTATCGACCGGATTGCCATTCGGCAGATAGAGGGAAACGACCGAAAGGCTGCGACCATCAACGCTGAACTTGCCTTCGATAAATCGCGCCTGTTCATCTGCTTCATCGGCTTCCGAAAGCATCGGCAAACCGCGATTGACTTCGTCAAAGGGCAGTTTGGACAGCAACGCAACGCCATTAAAGCTCTTCTGGCCGTGCGTTTCCAGATTGTAACCGAGGGCCTCAATTTCTTCGCGCGGAAAATTTTCATCCACCGATTTGATTTCCTGAAGGCAGGCAATGTCGGGGGAAGCTTCCTTGAGCCAGGCAATCAAGTTGTCATGGCGTGCCTTGATTCCGTTGATGTTCCAGGTTGCGATCTTCACTTGGCTTTTTCCACACTATCAGATCGAAAAACTGGTGCCGCAACCGCACGAGGCAACCGCATTGGGGTTGTTGATCTGAAAAGCCTGTCCCATCAAATCGTCGACAAAATCGATCTGTGAACCCGCCATGTAAACCAGTGACATCTCGTCAATCACGATTTTGCCGCCATCCCGCTCAATCACAAGATCATCGTCATTGACTGTATCAGTCAGATCGAACTTGTAGGAAAAACCCGAACAACCGCCGCCTTCCACCATTATTCTGAGTGCAGAGTTGCCGCCGTCTTTTGAAACAATTTCAGCCACACGGGCGAGCGCGGCTTCTGTAGCCGTAACAGAGGGAGTTGGTGCAGGTGCGTTCATCGTCCGGGGCTTTCGGGGCTTTGCGTATTCAAATTGTCACAGCTGTAAACATCACTGTAATGTAACACAGATGGAGCATAGCAGAACCATGTTCAAGAATGTATACCGGATTCTTTGATGGTTGCGGAGCAATTTCAAATGTCGGCTTTCGAGCAGGTTTCACGGGGAAGGGAAAGTTTGGCACCTTATGCGTGCCATGCAGACCAAAGTCGTGGCCGATTGTTCGCGGAACCTTCCAGCCCGACCAGAACCCCGTTCCAGCGGGACAGGGACCGGATCATCCATTCAACCGCCTTCCGTCGGCTCAAGCATAAAACGCAAGTTTTTGTTCACCATGTGGGAGACCACTATCGTACCCGGCTTACCCATTCCATTGAAGTGGCCCAGATCGCACGTTCCCTTGCGCGGGCGTTCCGTTGTGATGAAGACCTTGCCGAGAGCCTGGCGCTAAGCCACGATTTTGGACATACCCCCTTCGGTCACGCCGGTGAGGACGAACTGAATACACTTATGAAAGATCACGGCGGGTTTGATCACAATGCACAGTCCCTGAAAATCGTGACATCGCTGGAACACCAATATGCCGATTTTGATGGGCTCAACCTTTCCTGGGAAACTCTGGAAGGGCTTGTCAAACACAATGGGCCGGTTACCGGTGAAAACGTTCCAGGTTACATCATGCGTTTCAACGAAACCTTCGACTTGCGACTTGATAGCCATGCAAGCATTGAAGCACAGTGCGCCGCCGTTGCTGACGACATCGCCTACAATGCCCATGATCTGGACGATGGACTGCGAGCCAGATTGTTCACCCTTGATGATTTGCATGAGCTTCCGATTGCCGGGGAGACGCTAAGACATATTCACAAGTCTCACCCAGGGTTGGAGGAAAGACGCGTACGGCACGAGGTTGTTCGGCGGCAAATCACGACCATGGTGGAAGATGTGATTGCCAACTCATTTTCCAATTTTGAGCGGATCGCGCCGGAAAGTGTTTCCGATGTGCGCGAATGTGGAGAAACCATTGTCGGGTTTTCCGGATCGATGCTTGCAATGGAGAAAGCGATCAAACAGTTTTTGCACCGACGCATGTACCGGGCTCCCGCCCTGATGGAGATGCGAAAAGACGCTGAGCAGATTATTGCGCAGTTGTTCGAGGCCTATACCAACGCCCCGAACACCCGACCGGCGAAGCTGCAACACATGGTAAAAAACAGAACCCCAAACCAGGTGATACGTCACATCTCAGACTATATTGCTTCAATGACTGACAGTTTTGCCATAGCAGAACATAACAGACTGTTTGACCATACGCCGGATTTGGGCTAGGCCGTTTCCGGTTTTCAGATCACTCTCACCCGGCAAGAACTCATGAGCGTATTTCGCATATTGGAAGAGCACATTAAACGTGCCGTTGAAGCGATGGACTTGCCGCACGAGGCGTTGGCACTGGTTTCGCGTATTACTGCGGAGCCGCCGCGCGATACCTCACATGGGGATGTTGCCACCAATGCAGCGATGGTGCTTGCGAAAGCTGCGGGAAAGAACCCGCGCGAGATTGCTTCTGACTTGGTCACCAGACTGGCAGGGCTCCAGGACGTTGAAACGGCCGAGATTGCAGGACCGGGCTTTGTGAACCTGAAATTGTCCAAAGCATTCTGGTACCAACAACTGGAACAGATGCTGCAACAGCGGGTTGACTATGGACGAGGCCTTCTGTCTGACGGTGAGAAGGTCAATGTTGAATATGTGTCCGCGAACCCGACCGGGCCGATGCATGTAGGGCATTGCCGTGGCGCGGTGGTTGGCGATGCACTTGCAAACCTTTTGTCTTTCGCAGGTTATGAAGTCACAAAGGAATATTATATCAACGACGCCGGTGGCCAGATTGATGTGTTGGCAGACTCGCTGTTCCATCGTTACAGGCAGGCACTCGGCGAGGATGTGGGGCCAATACCGGATGGGATGTATCCCGGCGACTATCTTGTTGCACCTGCCCAGGTATTGGCGGAACAATATGCAGATCAACTCGTTGACATGAACGAAGCAGAGCGTTCTGATATTCTGAAGTCGCACGCGATTGCCGCAATGATGGAGATGATCCGGAACGACCTTGCGGCCTTGAACATTTACCACGATTTTTTCTTTTCAGAGAAAAGCTTGCACGAGGCTTCGGGGAATGGGTCAAAAATCGATTTGATGCTGGATGCGCTCCGGGATAGCGGGCTTGTTTTCGAAGGTACCCTTCCGCCACCAAAAGGTGAAGTTCCTGATGACTGGGAAGACCGGGAACAGACCCTTTTCAGAGCGACCAGCTTTGGCGACGATACTGACCGTGCATTAATAAAGTCAGATGGTTCCTACACTTATTTTGCGGCGGATGTCGCCTATTTCAAAGACAAGTATGAACGTGGTTTCAAGCGAATGGTTTTTGTTTTGGGTGCCGACCATTCGGGGTATTCAAAACGTCTCAAGGCAGTTGCAAATGCCATTGCAGGTGAAAATGCAAAGCTCGATGTGATTTTTTGCCAGCTGGTAAAGCTCATGCGCGATGGTGAGCCTGTCGCGATGGGCAAACGCAGCGGCAATTTTGTTACACTTCGTGATGTGGTAGACGAGGTAGGGCGCGATGCGGTGCGTTTCATGATGCTTTATCGCAAGGCAGAAGCGCCATTGGATTTTGATTTTGCAAAGGTAACCGAGCAGTCAAAAGACAACCCCGTCTTCTATGTGCAATACGCCCATGCGCGGGTTTGCTCCGTGTTCCGCCAAATGTCCGAAGAACTGCCTGAAGTAGAATGTGGCGATGCTGCGCTTGCAAACGCCGACTTTACCCAGCTTGTCGATGCAGGTGAACTTGCGCTTGTCAAAAAGGCGGCTGAGTTTCCGCGTATCATCGAACAGGCCGTTCGGTCTGATGAACCACATCGCCTCGCATTTTACCTTTATGAACTTGCTTCTGAACTGCATACACACTGGAGCAGGGGCAAAGAAATGCCAGAATTACGTATTATTAACCAAAAAAATGCACAATTAACCTTGTCCAGGCTGGCATTGTTGCGTGGCATTGCATCTGTTTTGGTTTCAGGCCTAACCATTCTTGGGGTTGAAGCCCCTCAGGAAATGCGCTGAAATCCTGCCGAGCCGGACTTGCCAAGAGGCAAGGTTTAGCAAGAGTCAGGTGTTTGCGTTATGAGTGATACATTACCACCCCGCCAAGGTTCAGGCGACGAAACTTCGCATGATGAAGATCCGCTTGCAGAATTGGCGCGCATTGTCGCTGGCGAAGCAGAGCAGGGGCAATCAAACAGTTTCCCGGAGCAAGATGCGTCAGCGTCAGTGGCGCAAATCGCTGGTGAGGATGCGTTCGACCTTGAGGCACAAATGGAACAGGTCTTGCAAGCCGAAGGGTTTGTACCTGCCATTGATGCGGAACACACCGTCGTAACGGATGATTCTGCTGCGGATGTTGCTGTGCAACAGGGTGACAGTTTTGAAGATGAGTTGATTTCCGCGCTTCAAAGTGAGGTTGAAACTGATCCCACTGCTCCGGTCGAAGAAACCGAAGTTGCTGATGTTGCTGTCGAAGTGGAACCTGAGCTATTGCCGGAAGATGCACATCAAGCCGATGTTCTTGACGATTCAGATGAATTTGAAAATGCGCTGGCAGATGAGTTGCTGAATGCGGAATTGCAGGACGCGGAAGCTTCCTCACCGGTTGCAGAACAGGATTTTGCTGAAGAAACCGATGCGCATACAGCTTCGACTGCATTCGAACCTCATGCCCCTGTGTTTGAGCCGCAGGCCATAGAAGAACCGCACCCGCAGGAACTGACTGGGGAGTTGGTCTCCGAGGCGGCTGTTTTGACCGATGATCTTGAGGGCAGTAGCGAAGTTGTTTCCGATTATGGGTATCAGGATGGGCAAGTTGATGAGTTTGATACTCCAGAACCCTACGCCGAGGCGTCGTTCGAAGCCGGATTTGGTAAGGAACTCGAAGCCGAGCTTGATCTGAATGCGGTCGATGCGGGCGATGCAGATGGAGGGTGGCAGCGTGATGACATGCAGGTTTCGAATGCGGAATTTGCCCAGGCTGCTGCTGTCGATCCCGATGTCAATACTGGCGCATCACATTCCGTCGATCCCATGATTTACCAGCAGGAAAACGAACTGCAGCCAACGCAACAGGACTTTTCCTATGCTGAACCGGAACAACGCAAGTCCAGCAGTATGCGTATCGCATTCGTGGCTTTGGCATTTGCGGTGATCGCTGGCGGTGCCGTTGCAGGTTATGGCCTGTTTGGCGGGAACAATGGAACCGGCGAACCGGTGCTAATCAAGGCTGATAACACCCCGATCAAGGTCAAACCCGAAGAGCCGGGCGGTCGCCAGATAGCCAACGAAGAAAACGCGTCTTATGGCAAGGTCGATGGCAAGGACGAAACAGTTGATCAAACGAAACTGGTTTCAAAGACAGAAGAACCCGCCGACGTTGCCAAGGTTCAGGATGAACAGTCAAGCGATTTGGCGCAAAAGGCAAATGACCGGCTCTCAAGCGAAGACGTCAAGGCCGATACAAATGGCTCCGGCCGCGCAGGTAATGTGCGTCCGCGGGTCGTGAAAACCGTTCGTGTCCGTGCCGATGGTTCAATCATTGCCAGTCAGACTGCCTCACCGATTCCAACGCCGACATTGGCATCAATTGACGGGGCAAAGTCCAATGGCAAGACCGCCATTCCTGCGGCAAGTCCGATTGCAAAAAAACAGGTTGCGATCGTTGCGCCAACGGTGACTGCGCCTGCTCCTGCTGCCAAACCTGAAGAAGTGGTCATTCCCGTACCAGTTTCGACTCCGGCACCAGCACCGGCTCCGGCTCCGTCAGCGCCAAAACCGGTGGTTCAGGAAAGTGAGTGGGTTGTTCAGGTTTCGTCCGTCAAGTCACAAGAGCAGGCCAACGCGACATTCAAAAACCTGCAGCGACGTTTTGCTGCCCTGGCAGACCGGCAAATGGCGGTCCAGCGCGCCAATGTCAATGGCAACACATTCTTCCGTGTGAGAGTGCAAACCGCGTCGAAAAACGATGCCAGCGCTCTCTGCTCGAACCTGAAAGCTGCAGGCGGAAGCTGTTTTATCACCCGCTAGAAAAAGTGTTTGAGCGGATGTTCGAAAAGCCCGGTTGGAACCGGGCTTTTTGGTTTTTGACGGGTTTCGTAGGGTCGGTGCGCTTGATATTGTGGTTAGATGCGAATCAATCCGGTAATTTTTGGGTGTGAAGGTACCCGGCTTTCCGCAAGCGAAGCTTCTTTCTTTAGGGAACTCAAGCCTTGGGGTTACATTCTCTTTGGCCGAAACATTGACAATCCCGAACAGGTGAAGCGCCTGGTCGATGATCTCAAAAATGCTGCAGGTCACGACGACGTTGCTGTTCTCATTGATCAGGAAGGCGGTCGTGTTCGCAGGTTGCGGCCACCACACTGGCCTGATTACCACAGCGGGCGGGAAATCGGCCTTCGATACAAACACAACGCCGAAGCGGGAAGAAGGATGGCATGGTTGCAGTCGCGCCTGATGGCCTTTGATCTTGCTGCACTGGGCATCAATGTCGATTGTTTGCCGGTGCTGGATGTTCCCATAGAAGGAAGCCATTCTGTTATCGGGGACCGCGCCTATTGTGACAAATACTGGGTGGTTGCAGACATTGGCAAGGCGGCTTGCGCAGGGCTCATGGCAGGCGGTGTTTTGCCGGTCGTCAAGCACATTCCCGGGCATGGGAGGGCCAATGTTGATAGCCATCACGATTTGCCTGTCGTTAGCACAGATTTCAAAACACTCAATGAAACGGATTTTGCCGCCTTCAAGAAACTGGCACACATGCCGTTGGCAATGACTGCGCATGTTGTTTACTCGGCAATTGATCCCGACGATCCTGCCACGACATCGAAGAAGATCATCGACGACATTATTCGCAGGGAAATTGGTTTTGACGGGTTATTAATGTGTGATGACCTGTCAATGCGTGCACTTTCTGGGGATTTGTCTGAAAGAACGCAATCTGCTTTTGCTGCCGGGTGTGATGTTGTGCTTCATTGCAATGGTGTCATGGCGGAAATGGAAGCGGTCGCTTCTGCGTTGTCGCCATTTTCAGATAGAGGTTTTGAAAGGGCAAGGAGCGCGGTCGAACTTTGGCGGGAAGGCTCGCAGGATGACGAGAAGGCGCTTCGTGATGAGTTTGAAGCCTTTTCCATTTCGACCGATACGCAAAATGACCCAACGGAATATGCATCTTGAACCAAACAGATGAAAATTCAGACGGTTATGATCTTCCCAACCCCTTTGGGATACCGGAAGAGCAAAAACTGCTGTGGGAACAGCAAGAGGCTGAACGGCTTGCTGCAGACCCGGTGTTGGAAGTTGATCTTGCCGGATTTGAAGGGCCACTTGATCTTCTGCTGGAGTTGAGCCGTCAGCAAAAGGTTGATCTGTCCCAGATTTCCATCTTTGCACTGGCTGAACAATATATCGAGTTCATCGAAAATCTTCGGAAGATGCGAATTGAACTTGCGGCTGATTATCTGGTTATGGCGGCCTGGCTTGCGTATTTGAAGTCGAAACTTCTGTTGCCAGCCGGGGAACTGGACGAAGAGGATGTAACCGGTGAAGAACTTGCCGCTGTGCTGACTTTCCGCCTGCAGCGTTTGGAAGCCATGCGCAATGCCGGAAAAGCCCTGGTTAACCGAAACCGCCTGGGCCGTGATGTGTTTGCAAGGGGCGCACCTGAACCTGTCGAGCTTGAAACGCAAACGGCGTATTCAGCAACGCTTTTTGACCTGCTTTCAGCTTATGCGACAAGAAGGCAGCGCAAAAGCGTAATGCACGTCACAATCACGAAGCGCGAAGTTTGGTCGTTGCAGGATGCCCGCGATATATTGGTTCGTTTGATTGGTGACGTTGGTGAATGGACCGATTTGACGCATTTTCTCTTGCCCTATGTTTCGGAGCCCGAGATGCGAAACACAGTCATCGCGAGTTCGTTTGCCGCCAGCCTGGAGCTTGCAAGGGAAGGAAAACTCAAACTGCGACAGGACGGAGCATTTGAACCGATCTATCTGAAAACCGTCACAATTGAAGTGGAAGAAAACAGGCACGGGACTGCGAAATAATGTCTACAGGGAATGAAGCTACCATAATTGAATTTGATCCGGCCGATACAGACGGCCAGTCCCGGCAAACTCTGCATGATCGAATGCGGATCGTTGAAGCCATCCTGTTTGCTTCAAGCGACCCGGTGTCCGAGACAGCACTTTCAGAACGGTTGCCGGATGGTGCTGATGTCCGTGAAATTCTTGGCGAACTTCAAAAACTCTACTCCAGCCGTGGCATCAATCTGGTTCGTATGGAAAACAACTGGGCATTTCGAACCGCAGATGATCTGGGATTTTTGTTGCAGCGTGAGGCCGTTGAAACCAAAAAACTTTCGCGGGCCGCATTGGAGGTCATGGCAATCATCGCCTATCACCAGCCCGTAACCCGTGCAGAAATCGAAGAGGTGAGGGGTGTGAGCACTTCCAAGGGAACGCTGGATGTGTTGATGGAAACCGGTTGGGTGAAGATGCGCGGGCGCAGACGTGTACCCGGTCGCCCTGTGACATATGGCACAACTCCGGAGTTCCTGAACCATTTCGGCCTGGAAGAACTCCGCGATTTGCCGGGTCTTGACGAATTGAAGGGCGCAGGATTGCTAAGGCTCGATATTCCTTCAAGTTTTTCTGTTCCATTGCCAGATGATTCCGAAGCGCTTAACGATGATGAGGATCCGCTGGATGAGGCTGATCTGGAAGAGTTGGGCCTTTTGCCACCTTCCGGCGGCGATGAGGGTTAGCATTGCCAAGGTCGGGTTTATGTCCTACTTGAGTAACGCTGAATTTACCGGGATCTCAAAATGGCTTCGGATACCCCTCCTTCGTCTGCCCTGACCTATGCAAAGCCAGCTACCAGGCCAGCCGGTGTTTCGTTTGGTTCGGGTATGCAACTCAAAAATGTCAGCTACGCTGTCGGGGGCAAGCATATCCTTGACAATGTAAGCCTGGAAGTGAAGTCCGGTGAAACGCTTTGCCTGCTTGGTCCGTCCGGATGCGGCAAGACTACCTTGCTGCATCTTGTTTCCGGTCTTCTTCGCCAATCGCAAGGGGTAATTTCACTTGATGACAGGGTACTGGCAGATCAAAACCGGTTCACGCCGCCGGAAAATCGCGGCATAGGGTTGGTTTTTCAGGATTTTGCGTTGTTTCCGCACCTGACCATCCGTCAGAATGTTGCTTTCGGTTTGACTGCGCTGAACAAGCGCGAGGCGGCAAGACAGGCGGATGTCATGCTCGAGCGTGTGGGGCTTCTGGAACGTTCGCACCAGTATCCCGATGTGCTGTCAGGAGGCGAGCAGCAGCGCGTCGCATTGGCACGGGCACTTGCTCCGCGGCCCGGCATCATCTTGATGGACGAGCCGTTTTCAGGGCTGGATTCGCGTTTGCGTGACGCGGTTCGGCAGCAATGTCTTGATTTGTTGCGGGAAACCCGTTCGACAGCAATTATTGTTACGCATGATGCGGAAGAAGCCTTGCGTGTTGGCGACAGGATTGCGTTGC
This sequence comes from Rhizobiaceae bacterium, assembly GCA_965230715.1. GTDB lineage: Bacteria > Pseudomonadota > Alphaproteobacteria > Rhizobiales > Rhizobiaceae > JAALLB01. Next base: position 1,774,511 of record CBDDLK010000001.1, read on the forward strand.
TAAACCAGGGCCGCCTTGTACAAAGTGGCAGCGGACGCGATCTGTATCAAAATCCAGTCAATATGTTCGCGGCGGCGTTCTTCTCGGAAATCAATGCTATTCCGGTCGAAGTGGAAAAGGACAGCGTCAAATCTGTATTTGGTGTGATATCCCGTAGCTTTGAGGGGCAGGTCGACACAGTTGCTGCGCTTCGCAATCACGATCTGCAAATCAGCCCTTATCGTGAAAAAGGGCAGGGAGTATCCGGAAAGATTTTGGCCCGCCGCTTTGTCGGCACCTCCGAACTGCTGCTGATCCAGGTTGAGGGGCTTGACCGGCCTGTTCAGGCAAAGGTCTCCAACGATCTGACAGGTGTGGGGAATGACCTGGTTCGCGTCAGTGTTTCGCCCGAAGACATCATGTTATTTCCACGAAACGGCGATTAGGACTGGTAACCATAATGCGAATTGCCTATCTATTGTGCAAATGCAAGCTTGCCGCGCAGTAGCATGTGAAGGTACATTTGTGATGGTGAGGATATTCGACACCGTGCGGTGTCACAGGAGTGGAACATGAGTATTGGTTTCTGGCAGATTGCCATTATTGCAATTGTTGTCGTATTGCTGTTTGGACGAGGCAAAATTCCGGAGTTGATGGGCGATTTTGCAAAGGGTATCACGTCGTTCAAAAAGGGACTGAACGAACCTGATGATGCCGACACGATTGAAGCAAACGCCAAGGATGTCAGCGAGGACAAGGCTGGCAAGAAAGCTGGCTGAAATCCACTGGTTTTGAGTTTTCTGCCCCCGCGTTTGCGCGTTTTATTGGGGTGGATAATTGGCAGGAACTGAGTTTTGTTCAGCAATTTCGCATGGTCGGAAATATTGGTGATTGCGGTTGTCGCAATCATTGTCGTTGGGCCCAAGGATCTGCCGGGGATGTTGCGACAGATTGGCAAGGCGCTTGGTAGCGTTCGTCGCATGGGCAACGAGTTTCAAAGACAGTTCAACGATGCAGTCAAGGAAGCGGAACTTGACGATTTGAAAGATCTAACCTCGACAAAGGGATTTTCGCCACTTGAAGACGCCAAGCGTTCAATGGAGAATTTCACCAAGACCGTAGAGGATTCCGTTTCAGGCGTGGATATTGACTCGGATGTCGAACCGGTCACCGCCGAGGCTGGTGTCGCCAAGAAAACTGCCAAGCCTGCAAAACGGGCAGCATCCAAGACAACCAAACCTGCCGCAAAACGCTCAACTTCGAAAACTGCCGCTACGAAATCCACCGCGGCAGCGAAGCCGACTTCGAGCAAAGGCAGAACCGCAGCAAAGCCAAGAACCCGCAAAACCGCAGCCAAACCTGCAGCTAAATCTGCCAAGAGCAAAACATGAGCCAAGAGGAACAACTTGAGGACACCAGCGCCCCGTTGATGTCTCATCTCATTGAGTTGCGCCAAAGGTTGGTATACTCGGTCATCGCGATTGCTGTGTTCTTTGTGGCCTGTTTCTTTTTTGCAGATGATATTTTCAACATCCTTGTGAAGCCCTATCAATGGGGTGCAGGAACCGATGATGTTGAATTTGTATATACCGCATTGCAGGGCAAGTTCTTCGTCGATCTCAAGATCGCATTCTTTGGTGCGATCTTTTTGGCCTTCCCGATTGTTGCAAGCCAGATTTATGGTTTCGTGGCGCCGGGGCTGTACAAAAACGAAAGGGGGGCGTTTCTTCCCTTCCTGATCGCGACGCCAGTCTTGTTTTCGATCGGTGCCTGCCTTGTCTATTTTCTGGTTATGCCGCTGGCGACGTCATTTTTCTTGTCGATGGAGCAGTCGGCAGGAGAGGGTGTAGCCAAAATCTATAACCTGCAGGATGTTACAAGCTATCTCGACCTGATCATGCTTTTGATTTTTGCCTTCGGCCTTGTATTCCAGTTGCCGGTAGCCATTACCCTGTTGGTGCAGGCTGGATTGGTCACTGCCAAATCTCTTGTTGAGAAACGCAAATATGCGGTTCTGCTAGCATTTGTTGCCGCTGCGTTGCTGACCCCGCCTGATCCGGTTAGTCAATTGGGTTTGGCAATTCCCACGCTTCTTCTGTACGAAGTTTCAATTTTTTCGGCCAGACGTATTGAAAAGCGTCGCGATACCCAGCAAAACGGTTCCGAATCGAATAATACAGACCAGTCGTAGCAATTTTTGCGACGGCACCCGGAAGTGTTTCTGTTGTACCTCAGAGAAAATTTGGTGACTTCATGTTAGATATCAAATGGATAAGAGAAAATCCTGAAGCGTTTAATGAAGGAATGAGGCGGCGCAAGTTCGACGCCTCCCTTGCTTCTCTTGTGCAGTTGGATGACGCGCGTCGCGAACATATTGCGAAATTGCAGGATGCGCAGACGCGTCGTAATGCGGCCTCAAAAGAAATTGGCGCTGCAATGGCCTCCGGTGACACTGCAAAGGCGGAAGCGCTAAAGGCGGAAGTGTCCGAGATCAAGAGTTTTGTTCAATCGGGCGAGGATGAAGAACGCAGACTGGTGGCGGCTCTTGATGAAGCCTTGGCTGCAGTACCCAATATTCCGCTTGATGATGTGCCGGTTGGCGATGACGAAAAAGACAACGCCTTGCATCATGAAGTCGGCGAAAAACCGGTGCTTGGATTTGATGCAAAAGAGCATTTCGAACTGGGCGAGAAGCTTGGCATGGATTTTGAGCAAGCCGCTGCGCTTTCAGGCAGCCGGTTTGTGATTTTGCGTTACGATCTTGCGCGGTTGGAACGCGCATTGGGCCAGTTCATGCTTGATATTCACACAAGTGAACACGGTTATACCGAGGTGTCTCCACCTTTATTGGTTCGCGATGAGGCGGTATTCGGTACTGGCCAGTTGCCAAAATTCTCCGAGGATTTGTTCAAGACAACCGATGGTCGCTGGATGATACCTACCGCCGAAGTGCCGCTGACGAACCTTGTTCGCGAACAGATTTTGGAGATCGACCAGCTACCGCTGCGGTTTACTGCAATGACGCATTGCTTCCGTTCCGAAGCAGGCGCTGCCGGTCGGGACACAAGGGGCATGTTGCGCCAACACCAGTTCCAAAAGGTTGAATTGGTATCCATCACAGCAGCTGACAAATCTGAAGAAGAGCTCGAGCGTATGCTCGCTTGTGCTGAGGAAGTATTGAAGCGGTTGGGAATTCACTTTCGCACAATGGTTCTTTGTACTGGCGACATGGGCTTTTCAGCCAGAAAAACCTACGACATTGAAGCATGGCTTCCCGGCCAGAACACATATCGCGAAATATCAAGCTGTTCAGTATGCGGGGATTTTCAAGCCCGCCGCATGGCGGCGCGTTATCGCAACAGTGACGGGAAGAGTGTGGCGCATGTTCACACGTTGAACGGTTCGGGTGTTGCTGTCGGGCGGGCGCTCATTGCCGTGCTTGAAAACTACCAAAACGAAGACGGTTCTGTCACAATTCCCGATTGCCTTGTGTCGTATATGGGCGGGAAAACGAAAATCGAGCCAGTGGGATAGATTGTGCGAATTCTTATAACCAATGATGATGGCATCCATGCTCCGGGTCTGCAATCAGCAGAAAAGATTGCCCGGCAACTGTCCGACGATGTGTGGATCGTTGCCCCTGAAACGGACCAGTCCGGTGTTTCGCACTCGCTTACACTGAGTCACCCGCTGCGGGTAAGGAAATTGTCGGACAAACATTATGCCGTCAATGGTACTCCGACCGATTGCGTGATCACTGGAATAAGCGAATTGATGGAAGGTGTTCCTGATGTGGTACTTTCCGGCGTGAATTCAGGTCAAAACATAGCGGATGACGTTATTTACTCGGGAACTGTGGCAGGGGCCATAGAAGGATGCCTGATGGGTGTTCCTTCCATCGCGCTATCCCAGGCCTACAGTTTTGCCGATGGAATTCGTACGGTGAAATGGGAAACGTGCGAGCAGCTGGCGCCGGAAATCGTTAGCAAGCTCATTGGTCAAAAGTTTCCGGCAAAAACTTTGGTCAATATCAATTTTCCCGATTGTTTGCCCGAAGCCGTTCAAGGGGTTGAGGTTACCGGGCAGGGCTCTTTCAACCACGGGCTTTTTCTTGAGAAACGTTATGACGGGCGCGGTTATCCTTATTACTGGATACGTTTTGGTCGCGAAGTGACTGATGATGGCGAGCATACTGACATCTATGCCATCAGAAACAACACCGTTTCGATTAGCCCGCTTAAGCTTGATTTAACTTGTGCTGCCTTTAAGGAAGAATTGAACAAGCTGTTTTGATTCTTTTTTCGGGGAGCATTCATTGAACGCAACAGGCAGCCGTGAGGCTCTGGCAAAGTTCCTGCTTCAACTTCGCACGATTGGTGTCGTTGACCGCAATGTTGTTTCTGCCTTCGAACAGGTTCCACGCGGAAACTTCGTTCCGGTAATTCACCTCAATGAGGCTTATGAGGCCGGGCAATTGCCGATCGAATGCGGTCAATCCATGACATCGATCGAATTGGTGGCGAGGATGTTGTCGCTGTTGGAGGTCGAGAAGGAACACAATGTTTTGGAACTGGGAACCGGTACCGGCTATCAGTCGGCATTGTTGTCGACCATGTGCAAGAAAGTGACCACCGTAGAACGTTTCAGAACGCTGAAAGAAAAAGCGGATGGCCGGATCAGCCAGCTGGGTTTGTCCAATATTTTTGCAAAACTTGGTGATGCCTTGCGGATTGATACATCGCAGGGGTTGTTTGACCGAATTGTAGCAAATTTTGCATTCGAGGAGTTGCCGAGGAACTACGTCGACAACTTGGCCTCAAATGGCGTGATGATTGCTGCTGTCGGCCCCGCCGATGGCGAGCAGATGTTAAAGCGCATGACCAAGATTGGTGTGCGCCTGCAAGTGGATGATTTAATGCCGGTCCGAATGCAGCCGGCCATTAAAGGCATCGCCAAGGCGATCTGAGGAAGTAGCCAACAGAAATTGCAATGCGCTGAAATAAAAGACGTTTTTGTGCGCCATTGCAGTTTTTATCGTTCGCCTTAACCAGTCGGTAAGATTAATCGTTTTTAATCCCCCTGTATCTTTTTAGTATCGGGTGCGGATATGCGTGTTTTTGTATTGCGTCGTTGCAATGTCCCCCTGTTGAAGTCAGCAAGTGTCGCGGCTTTGGCAATAGCGGTTACCGGTTGCAGTTCCGGTTTTGAACGGTTTGATTCTGCCTATAATTCTGTCAGGCCGAATACGGTGAATTCACAATCATCGGCGCCTTATGGTGTTGACAACATGACAACTGCGTCGGTTTCGCGCAAATTGGTGCCTGTTGCAGATGTTGCGCCCAAGGTTGATCCGCAAGCTGCGTATTACCACAGGCCTGAACCAACTTACGTTGCTCCGGCTGCTGCTCCGACCTATCCGTCTGCCTCAACCTATCAGCAACCTGTGCGTCAGCCTTATCAGACTTACCAGCCTGCACATCAGCAAAGCGTTCAAGCGCCCCAAAGGCTTACGTACACGCCGCCGCAACCGGATCCTGCGCCTGTCAGCGGGGCAAGTGATGTTTATATTCCCGATAACATGACGACAGCCTCGGTCGTAAAACAAGCGCCGCTTGCTCCGGCTAAGCCGACTGTTGCGCCCGCGTCTTCCAAAGTTGGTTCAAAAGGTTGGACAGTAGATGGGGGAACGCGCATTGTAGCCCGGCCAGGTGAAACGCTCTATAACCTTTCGAAGCGCTATGGTGTTCCGGTTGATTCCATTCGCCAAGCCAATGGCATGTCCGCTTCTGATCAGTTGAGGGCAGGCCAGTCGATAACAATTCCGAGCTATCGTTATTCTCCGACAACTGCCATTTCAGCGCCGGACGCTGACAAATCCACACGCGCTGCAAAGGCGAGCGTTGGTTTTGTGGGGGAAGCTGACCCAAGGAAAGTGCCGGTTCCGCATTCCGGTCCGCGCAGGGGGACTGCACAGGTTTATGCGCAACAGGGTTCAAACACCAGGGTGGTTACCATTCCTGAATACCGTATGCCGCAACCTGCTCCGGTGGTTGATACAATAACCACAGGTTCAATCAATCCGCAAACCAGCTCGCTTCCCGAAGCGCCTGCACGCAGTGGAATTACCGAATTCCGCTGGCCGGTCAAAGGTAGGGTGATTGGAGAATTCGGCGCAAGAACCGCTGGCGGGACAAATGAAGGTGTCGATATTTCCGTTCCGGAAGGAACGGCGGTCCGTTCAGCAGAGAATGGGGTTGTCATTTATGCCGGTAGCGGCATTTCGGAATACGGAAAGTTGATCCTCGTCCAACATGCAGACAATTGGGTTTCTGCCTACGCGCACAATCGCAACTTTGAGGTTAAGAAAGGGGATCGGGTGAACCGCGGTGAAATCATCGCCCGCTCAGGAAAGAGCGGCGATGCGGATCGACCCAAGCTGCACTTTGAGCTCAGAAAAAATTCGGTTCCTGTGAACCCGTCAAAGTATTTGGCAAATTCATAACAAAAAACTTCCAAAGGTTACCAACTACGCCGTCTGCCGAAAGTCAGACGGTGTTTTTCTTTTGTGATCCTGCAAATTCCTGGATGAATTGCCAGGCAACGCGGCCAGACCGGCTTCCCCGGGTAGCCGACCATTCAAGCGCATCGCGACGCAGGGCCTCATTGTCGGTTTCGAGGTCAAAATGTTTTGCATAGGAAAATACCATCTCCAGATATTCGTCCTGGCTGCATTTGTGAAACCCAAGCCAAAGCCCGAACCGGTCTGAAAGGGAAACCTTCTCTTCGATTGCTTCTGAAGGGTTGATTGCTGTCGAACGCTCGTTCTCGATCATGTCGCGTGGCAGCAGATGCCTGCGGTTGGAAGTTGCATAGAATATCACGTTTTCAGGGCGTCCCTCGACACCTCCGTCCAGGGCTGCCTTGAGTGACTTGTAAGACGTATCATCGTGGTCGAACGAAAGATCGTCACAATACAGGATGAACCGGTTTGGATCGTTGCGCAGCAGGTTGAGCAAGAACGGAAGGGTGCCGATGTCCTCGCGATGAATTTCAACAAGTTTCAATGGATGGCCATCGTTGCACAACTGAGCGTGTACAGCCTTTACAAGCGACGATTTGCCCATGCCCCTTGCGCCCCAAAGGAGTGCACTGTTTGCGGCGTACCCGGATGCAAACCGGCTTGTGTTTTCGTACAAGATTGTTTTCAAGCGCTCTATTCCCTTCAGCAGGGACAATTCAACGCGGTTTACCTGGGGTACAGGTTGCAGATGTTTGCGCTCGGGTTGCCAGACAAACACAGAAGCAGCATCGACGTCATTGTCGGCGGGAAGGGGTCCACCGGCGTTTTCTACAAGTGCATTAAGCCGGTCCAGCCGCTCAAGGATTTGGGTCAGAATTGGATCGCTCACTCTGTCCTCGCTTTCATTTCTGCGAGCCATAACAGGCCTTGGACTGACAATAAAGATTGTTTGCATTCCTGCCCCCCATGATTATATTCCGCTTCAAGCAAGATGGTGCCGACTGCCGGGTGTTCCGGACAAGAACGACCACGTCAGAATGTTTGGCGGGCAGCGGTTTTCCGTTAACAAGTAGGAGCACTCAATATGTTCGTCACTCCCGCCTATGCGCAATCTGCCGGTGGTATTCCTGAAATGGTCGGCAGTGTGCTGCCGTTCGTGCTGATTTTCGTGATTATGTATTTTTTACTGATCCGTCCGCAACGTCAGCAAATGAAACGCCGGGAAGAAATGATTGCAGCAATCAAGCGTAACGATACGGTAGTGACCGGTGGCGGTGTAATTGGCAAGGTAACGAAGGTTGTTGACGACAATGACCTTGAGGTGGAAATCGCCAAGGATACAAAAGTCAAGGTTCGTCGCCATATGGTGGCCGAAGTGATTACAAAAGGCGTTACCCCTGCGAAGTAAGCAGGCTCACCAGAAAAGAGCAGATTGATTATGCTGTATTTTTCCAAGTGGAAGATTGTATCGATTTTCTTGGCTGTGTTTGCCGGCCTTGTTTATGCAGCACCCAATCTGCTTTCCGAGGATCAGGCAGATTCACTTCCGGACTGGTTCCCGCATAGCCAGATGACCCTTGGTCTTGACCTGAAGGGTGGCGCGCATCTGCTCATGCAGGTTGACGAAGAACGGCTTGTCAAAGAACGGCTGGAAGCGTTGCGCGATGATGCGCGTGCAAAATTGCGGTCTTCCAAGATACGTGGACGCGCCCGTACACAAGGGGATCGTGCAGTGGTGGTTCTTTTGAATGACCCGTCACAGACCGATGCCTATCGTGAAGAAATGAGCGAGCTGTTGCAACCGACCACGACCGGTGTGCTCGATGGTTTTGGTATTGTCGAAATTGCTGAAACCAATCCTTCCGAAGGAGAATTGGTCTATACGCTGACAAGTGACGGCGTTGAAAACCGTGTCACCAGGGCGATCACCCAATCCATCAGTGTTTTTGGTGATCGCCTTGATGAATTCGGCACGACGGAGCCAATCATCCAGCGTCAGGGCACCGATCGTGTCCTTGTCCAGTATCCGGGTATTGAGGCAAGCGAGATTCCCCGGCTCAAGGCTTTGCTGAATACCGAAGCAAAGCTTTCTTTTCACCTGCTTAGCGATGCAGCTGCGCCAGATGATGTTTTGAATTCTGGCAGAACTCCGCCGCCGGGAACAAAGATCCTGTTCGAAGATACCGATCCCCCGAGACCTTATCTCGTCAGAAGTCGCGCGATCATCCAGGGCGATCAACTTACCGAGGCCAGTTCCGGTTTCGATCAGCGCACCGGTGAACCCCTGGTGTTTTTCCGCTTTAACACCACGGGTGCGCGGATTTTCTCAAAGGTAACCTCGGAAAATGTCGGACGGCCTTTTGCAATTGTGTTGGATGATGAGGTGCTTTCTGCGCCCGTTATCAATGAACCGATCATTGGGGGTTCGGGCCAGATTTCCGGCGACTTTACTGCAGAATCGGCAAACGATCTTGCTGTGTTGTTGAGCGCAGGTGCGTTGCCTGCCAGTTTCCAGTTTGTTGAGGAACGCACTGTAGGTCCCGGCCTTGGCGCCGATTCGATCGAAGCGGGATTTAACGCATCGATTGTGGGCGCTTTGCTGGTGCTGGTCTTCATGATTGTTGCCTATGGAACGCTTGGCATCATCGCCAATTTGGCATTGATCGCCAATATTGCCATGATGATCGCCATTCTTTCTGTTCTTGGTGCAACCCTCACTTTGCCCGGTATTGCCGGAATAGTGTTGACCATGGGTATGGCGGTTGACGCCAACGTGTTGATTTATGAGCGCATTCGCGAAGAGCGTCGCTTGGGGCGCAATCTGATTCAGTCATTTGACGCAGGTTTCAGAAGTGCGTTCACAACGATTTTGGACGCCAACATCACAACTTTGATTGCCGCGATCATTCTGTTTTATCTGGGGTCTGGCCCAATTCGCGGTTTTGCGGTTACCCTGGCGATCGGTATCGTGACCACGGTGTTTACCGCCTACACGTTTACCCGGCTGCTGGTGTCCCTTTGGGTAAAATTCACGCGCCCGACCGAACTGCCAAGCCGGTTGTTTGGTCTTCTGCCGGAGAACACAAAATTCGGCTTCATGCGGTTCCGCAATTTCAGCTTTCCGCTTAGCGGTTTGGCGGTTGTTGCCTCGGTTGTCTTGTTCTTTGTCGTCAGCCTGAATTTTGGCATTGATTTCAAGGGGGGGACGCTGTTTGAGGTGCGCCCGAAAGTCGAGATCACGGTCGATGATCCCATTGGCGATATTCGCGAACGCATGGGCGAACTCAATTTGGGAGAAGTGCAGGTTCAGGAATTTGGTGGTGAAGCCGATATTCTTATACGTGTTGAAAGCCAGGATGCCGGTGACAGCGGCGACCAAAGTGCCGAACTGCTTGTCCGAACCGTATTGGAAGATACCTATGACTTCCGCAGGGTCGAGGTGGTCGGACCGACGGTTTCTGGCGAATTGCGGATTGCCGGCACCCTGGCCGTTGTAGCGGCATTGCTGGCAATCATGGCCTATATCTGGATACGGTTTGAATGGCAGTTTGCTCTTGGTGCGGTGTTTGCCACTTTGCACGATGTGTTGTTGACGATTGGAATATTCTCGATATTGCAGCTTGAATTCACGCTTGCAACGATCGCGGCGTTGCTGACCATAGTCGGTTATTCGCTCAATGATACGGTCGTGGTCTATGACCGGATCCGGGAAAATCTTCGCAAGTACAAGAAGCGGGCAGTTGGCGAGGTGGTGGACATGTCTATCAACCAGATGCTGTCTCGTACGATACTGACTTCCGTGACAACGCTGCTTGCACTGTTTGCGCTTTATTTTCTTGGCGGTGAAGTGCTTTCATCCTTTACCTTCGCGATGATTTTTGGCGTCTTTGTCGGTACTTACTCATCCATTTTTGTTGCAGCTCCGCTCCTGATCCTGTTCAAGTTGCGGCCCGGACAGATTGCCGTCAAGGAAAAGGAAGTGGATGCCGAAAAAGCAGCGACCGCCAATACCTTGCCGGTTGATTTTCCTGACTAGGCGGCAAATTCAAAAAAGGTATGGTCAGGCATGGTGACCAAAGGAATTGAGTTTAATGAAGCCCATTTTCCAGGGCAGGCACCGATAGATGCCTATGGCAATGGCGGGTTCCGATTTGCCGGAATGTCTCACAAAGGGTCATTGCTGTGTTTGCCGTCAGGCATATACGCATGGGAACCAATGCAAACTTCCGGTCGACTGGGTTCGCAGGACTTCGACAAGGTGTTTGAGGAAGCCGGTTCGGTTGAGGTGTTGTTGATCGGAACCGGCGATGCGCTTGTTCCGCTAACAGACCCGCTACGGGACAAATTTCGCGCAAAGGGCATATCTGCAGATGCAATGCCGACTGGTCCGGCCGTGCGAACCTATAACGTTTTGGTTTCAGAGGGCAGGGCCGTTGCAGCAGCCCTTTTGGCGGTAGACTGATGGTGGGGCTTTCCCACTGCATGGCGTTGCTCCGTCAGCAAGACCCCGTTCGTTACCTCTGTTGTCTGTACATGCCTGCACCCTGGCGCGAGGATGTTGCGGCGATTTGGGCGTTTGATACGGAAATTTCCAGAATTCCCGCGCAAGTTTCAGAACCGCTTCCCGGCGAAATTCGTATGCAGTGGTGGCGCGACACGATCCGCTCAGGCGATGCCCAGAACGGAGCACCCGTTGCCGACGCGTTGATGAAGGCCATTCACAAACACGATCTTCCAAGAGAGAATTTCCACACCTATCTGGAAGCCAGGACATTTGACCTGTACCAGGACCCGATGCCTGACCTCAATACGTTGGAAGGATATCTGGGTGAAACGCAATCAATGATGTTTCACCTTGCAGCACAATGTGCCGGCACGGGAACGGGAAGTGAACTTGCAGATGCCAGCGGTCACGCCGGTGTGGCATACGGGTTGGTTCACTTGTTGGCCGACACTGCCCGGTATCGCAACCGGCAACAGCTGTTTGTCCCCTGTCAATTTTGAGCGAACACCATTTGGACCGGCAAAGCTGGTTGTTTGAAACACCCGGGCCCGATCACATGGCGGTTGTTAAAGATACTGCAAAGCAAGTCAGGGATGCATCTCGACAAGGCGCGCAACGCCGTGAATTCCCTTCCGGAGGGCCAACGAGCGGTATTCCGCCACTTGTCGATTGTGCCGCCAATACTGAAGCTGGTCGACACCTATGGCACCAAATTGTTTGACAGTCCGGTCTCGCTTTTTCCGATTACGCGGTTCTGGCACCTGTTTCGTGGAAAATATTAGTAATTTGTTAATTTGTTCTGAAAACGAATCATTTGGTTGGAAAACGTTTGCAACCTTGTTAGAAGTGAACTTGGTCAAACATTTGGTTCTGTTAGTATGGTCAGGCTTATAGTACCGTTTACTGCCTTGTTCGTCGCCTGCGTACCCGCTTATGCAGCGGATGACACTGCGTACTCGCCCCTGTTTTCGGGCGAACGCATCTATGTGGGTGTCGGTGCTGACAACGTTTTTTCCAAAAATTATGATCCTACCGCCTATGGCATGATCGAGTATGCAACATCTGTCCAGGATGAAACCTGGGGGTTGCGTTACCGTTTGGGAGCAGATGTGTCTGGCGTGGGATATTGGGGCGGTGTTGGTTTTTCAGTTGAGCAAACCCTCGATGCCTCTCCGTTCTATATTGAAGGCAGTGTAATGGCAGGTCTTTATGGTGATGCAGATAAACATGACCTTGGACATGCTTTCGAAATCCGTTCACAAGTGATGCTTGGTTACATTTTGGAAAACGGCTCAGATATTGCGATCGGCATTGCACACAAATCAAATGCAAATATCGCGGATTCAAATCCGGGAACCGAAACAATATACGTGCGTTACGGCACTGCATTTTAGTTATCACGGGCAATGCAAAACGCCCTTTCACAGTTGGCTGCAAAAGAAATAATCAGGAAGTTAGAACTGCAACCCCATCCTGAAGGCGGGTATTATCGCGAGACCTTTCGCGATGACGAGGTTGTATCCGGACGAAGCGTGGGGACTGCAATCTACTATCTGTTGCCAAAAGGGCAGGTGTCACACTGGCACCGCGTTGATGCGACAGAAATCTGGCATTACTACGCGGGCGCTGCGCTGGAACTTGGTGTCTGTGAACCCGGCAAAAACGCTTTTACCCGAATTCTGGGAACAGGTTTTGAGGACGGTCAGTTTCCCCAGCACGTTATCCCAAAAGGATGGTGGCAGCGCGCAAGATCGTTGGGTGAGTGGACTCTGGTCGGTTGCACCGTTTCTCCGGGCTTTGTGTTTTCAGGGTTTGAAATTGCCAAGGCAGGATGGGAACCGGGAGCTTCAGAATAACGAACTTGCGACGGATTTCATGGGTGTGAATTACTCCGCTGCCTGCCTACCTTGCGGTCTGCGATCCAGCAACTCCTTCAAAAACTGCCCGGTATAGCTGCGCTCGACCTTCACCACCTCTTCCGGTGTGCCGGATGCAATGAGTTCACCGCCGCCATCCCCGCCATCAGGTCCAAGATCGAGAATGTGGTCTGCGGTTTTGATCACTTCCAGATTGTGTTCGATCACAACCACCGTATTGCCGGTGTCTACCAATTCGTGCAGGACTTCGAGCAGCTTGGCCACATCGTGAAAATGAAGGCCCGTGGTGGGTTCATCCAATATATACAAAGTGCGCCCGGTTGCACGTTTGGAAAGCTCTTTCGCCAACTTGACCCGCTGCGCTTCTCCGCCCGAAAGCGTCGTCGCCTGCTGGCCGACCTTGATGTAGCCAAGTCCGACGCGTTTGAGGGTCGACATCTTGTCCCGAACCGATGGAACAGCGCTGAAAAATTCTTCCGCTTCATCGACGGTCATGTCGAGTACATCAGCGATTGATTTGCCCTTGAAGGTTACTTCAAGGGTCTCGCGGTTGTAGCGTTTGCCATTGCATACATCGCAGGTCACGTAAACATCGGGCAAAAAGTGCATCTCGATCTTGATCACCCCATCGCCTTGACAGGCTTCGCAGCGCCCACCCTTGACGTTAAACGAAAAACGCCCCGGTTGATAACCTCTTGCCTTCGCTTCCGGCAATCCGGCGAACCACTCGCGAATGGGAGTAAATGCCCCGGTATAGGTGGCAGGGTTGGAACGTGGTGTGCGACCAATCGGGGACTGGTCTATGTCGATCACCTTGTCGAGTTGTTCCAGCCCTTCAATAGCTTCGTGTGGAGCGGGAACCGCACGCGAATTGTTGATCCGGCGCGCGGTCGCCTTGTAAAGCGTCTCCAGCAAAAGTGTGGATTTTCCGCCGCCAGAAACGCCAGTGACGCAGGTCAGAACACCCAAAGGAAAATCGGCTGTGACGTTTTTCAGATTGTTACCGGTAGCCCCTTTAACCCGGACAAGTTTTCCTTTTTTGCCCTTGCGTCGAACAGCGGGAAGGCCAATCGACATTTCACCGGTCAAATACTTTCCGGTTATGGAATCCTTGTTTGCCATTACCTGTTGCGGTGTACCGCTTGCGACCACTTTGCCCCCGTGAATGCCCGCCGCAGGGCCAATATCGACCAGATGATCGGCCGTTCTGATCGCGTCTTCGTCATGTTCAACCACTATGACCGTATTTCCCAGGTCCCGAAGGTGATGCAATGTCTCCAGCAAACGGGCATTGTCACGCTGATGCAGTCCAATGGAAGGTTCGTCAAGAACGTACAGGACGCCGGTCAGACCGGAACCGATTTGGGAAGCAAGTCGAATCCGCTGGCTTTCACCGCCAGACAAGGTTCCGGAATTGCGTGACAGGGAAAGATAGTCCAACCCGACATCGTTGAGGAATTTCAACCGGTCGCGGATTTCTTTCAAGATACGGGTTGCGATCTCGTTTTGCTTTTCGTCAAGCGTTGCAGGCAGTTTGTCGAACCATTCGGCGGCCTGCTTGATTGAAAATTTGGTCACATCAGAAATGTGAAGTCCATCCAGTTTGACGCACAGGGCTTCGGGCTTGAGGCGGTCACCATTGCAGGCTTCGCAATGGGTCGTCGACATGAACTTCTCCAACTCCTCGCGGATCATCGAAGAATCCGTTTCGCGCCATCGGCGTTCGAGGTTGGGAATGACGCCTTCAAAGGCTTTGCGTGTTTTGTAGGTGCGCAGGCCATCGTCATAAACAAAATCGATTTCCTGCTTTCCGGTGCCATACAAAATGGCGTCGCGGGCTTCCTGGCTCAGTTTTTCCCAGGGTTCGCCCATTGTGAACTTGTAAACCTTGCCCAACGCTTCCAGGGTTTGTGAATAGTATGGTGAAGGCTTTGATGACTTCGACCAAGGCAAAATCGCACCGCCGCGCAGGGAAAGGCTTTCATCGGGTACAATCATTTGCGGGTCCATGCTCATTTCAGTCCCAAGTCCGTCACACTTGGGACAGGCGCCGAACGGATTGTTGAAAGAAAACAGACGGGGCTCGATTTCGGGTATAGTGAAGCCTGACACCGGACACGCAAATTTTTCGGAAAACACCAGGTTTTCATGAGTGGCATTGAGCGATTTGTTTTTTGCACCGCCTGCAGCCGTTTCTTCCTGTGGCAGGGGTTTGTCGGCCAATTCGGCAATCGCCAGCCCGTCAGACAGTTTGAGCGCTGTTTCGAGCGAATCCGCCAATCTTGTGGAAATGTCTTCACGCACGACCAGCCGGTCAACAACCACATCAATGTCGTGCTTGTACTTTTTGTCGAGGGCGGGAACGTCGGCAATTTCGTAAATTGTTCCGTCTACCTTGAGCCGTTGAAAGCCCTGTTTTGCAAGTTCTGCCATTTCCTTGCGGTACTCTCCCTTTCGCCCCTGAACGAGGGGAGCAAGAATATAAAGACGCGACCCTTCTTCCAGTGTCATGACCCGGTCCACCATCTGTGAAACGGTCTGGCTTGTGATCGGCAGCCCTGTCGCGGGCGAATAGGGGATACCGACACGTGCGAACAGCAGACGCATGTAATCGTATATTTCAGTGACGGTTCCCACAGTTGAACGGGGGTTCTTTGAGGTGGTTTTTTGTTCAATAGAAATGGCGGGCGACAGACCATCAATCTGGTCAACATCGGGCTTTTGCATCATCTCCAAAAACTGGCGGGCATAGGCCGACAGGCTCTCCACATAACGGCGCTGGCCTTCTGCATAAATCGTGTCAAACGCGAGCGAGGATTTGCCGGAACCCGAAAGACCCGTAATCACGATCAACTTGTCGCGGGGAAGGTCGATATCAACATTTTTCAGATTGTGCTCACGGGCGCCGCGCACTGATATCTGTTTTAATTCCGGCATGTGTGTTTTTCCTGAAAAAAGTCGCGGACGGGAATCATGCTTGCATTCATATCACGAAAAGAACATAATAAGAACATTCAAGCTCAGTGTCCCGACATATGTGGAAAGATAAAGCGGACAGTCGAGTTTGCAAGCATGATGGTGCAATGTGCATTAAAACAATTGTGGAGCATGGTGTCGCTACTGACATTCGTGTTCGGTATTTTCAGGGAGTTGCCAGATGGCGGGTAGTGTAAACAAGGTAATATTGGTAGGAAACCTGGGAGCAGATCCCGAAATCCGGCGTACCCAGGATGGCCGGCCGATCGCAAATCTCAGCGTTGCAACATCTGAAAACTGGCGCGACCGGAACACAGGGGAGCGTCGCGAAAAAACCGAATGGCACCGTGTCGTCGTCTTCAACGAGGGATTGTGCAAAGTCATTGAGCAATACCTTCGAAAAGGTGCAAAAGTATATCTGGAAGGCCAACTGCAAACGCGCAAATGGCAAGACCAGAACGGGCAGGACAAGTACACAACCGAGGTGGTTTTGCAAGGGTTCAACTCAAACCTGACCATGCTTGATGGACGCGGTGACAGTGGCGGAGATTATTCACCCGCCCAATCCTCCGGCGGTGATTTTGGTCAGACCGGACCTTCGTCGGGCGGGAATTTGGGTCCCGCTGCAGGAGACATTGACGACGAGATTCCATTCTAGAGCGTTCTGTGGTTCGACAAAAAAGAATATCGTTCGTTCTCTCTCGACATGGTTCTTGCATTCTTGTGTTGATGAACGCATCAAAACCGGATTTGCTTCGTGAGACACCGCTTCAGTAGGTAGGAAAGCATGGGGCAGTACCTGTCAAACATTGCAATTGTCGTGCATGACTATGACGAAGCCATTGCGTTTTATTGTGGTACGTTGGGTTTTGAATTGCTTGAAGATACGTATCAGCCGGAACAAGACAAGCGTTGGGTAGTGGTGCGCCCGCGTTTTTCGGGAAATGGTCCGGCCACAAGCCTTGTGTTGGCGCGTGCTTCCAAGCCGGAACAGACCCGGTTCGTCGGTAACCAGTCCGGTGGAAGGGTGTTTTTGTTTTTGGCTACAGATGATTTCCAGCGTGACTACGAGCAGTACCTTGAACGCGGTGTTAGATTTGTCCGTGAGCCAAAGGATGCAGAATACGGAACAGTGGCGGTTTTTGAGGATCTGTATGGCAATTTGTGGGATCTGGTTGAGTTCAGTCCAAGCCACCCTTTGGCCATTTCTTCCTGAAGTCGTTACGTTGAACCAAGGTACCAGTTAGTCCGCAATGGATATTGCCGCAAACGCCCTAGCTGTTGCGGGTTTCTTGCAACCTTTTTCAGTTGCTGTCGATCCGCAAGCAAAGGGGTTCATTGTAACGGGTGTGTTTGTCAACCGCCGGCTTCGTCTCTTCGTGCCTTTCTGGCGCGACGCACTTCAGCTTTGTGGTCTTCTTTGCTCTGCACCTCGATGAACAACCGCTTTACGACCGGGTACTTTTCCTTGATGGCATTTTCGAGTGCAGTGTTTGTTTTTTCTACCGTCCCCGCACGAACACTGTCCTTGTAATCGACTGACAAGGCCAGCAATACATCCTGGGGGCCGCGGTGAAGGGTGCGAATTTCGTTCAATCCTTCAATGGAGACCTGTTCGGCAACCAGCTTTCGTATGTCCCTTACAATTTCCGGAGCGGCCGATTCACCAATCAACAGACTTTTGGTTTCAAGCGCCAATACAAGCGCCGTACCCGCCAGGACAATTCCGATAACGATTGATGCGACACCGTCGATGACTGGCAGGTTGAATGTGACTGATATCCATATGCCGATCAGTGCCACAATAAGGCCGAGCATTGCAGCGGTATCTTCAAACAACACCGTGAAAACTGTTGGGTCTTTCGATTCCCTTACAGCCCGAAAGAAGCTTTTCTTGCCGCGCGTGGTGTTGAATTCCTTGTAGGCGATCCACCAGGCACCACCTTCGAAAATCATGGCCAAAATCAAAATGACATAGTTCACCATCGGGTTTTCGACCGGATGGGGATGCAGCACTTTCTCGATCCCGTGCCACAGCGAAATACCTGCACCGATTGAAAATATCAAAATGGCTACAATGAACGCCCAAAAATAGATCTCCGAGGCGTATCCGAAGGGATGTTTGGCATCTGCCGGACGCCGGGACCGCGCGATCCCGTAAAGCAGCAGCGACTGGTTGCCCGTATCAACCAATGAGTGAATGCCTTCCGACATCATGGCCGATGAACCGGTAATCGCAGCGCCCACGAATTTGGCAACGGCAATCAGGCCGTTTCCGATCATCGCCGCATAAATCACTTTTTTCGAACCAGATGCCATTATTTCACCTCAACGCTGTTGTTATGGTCAGTTTGGTTTTATTTGCATGATGAATGACTACAAGCAATACGAATGGCGTGAAGAGGGAACACAAAGATGAAACACAAAGCGATTGCGACCGCCTTCGTTATGGCAACCACCTGTGCGCAAGCATTTGCCGGTGAAGCGGATGTGGTGGATGTGGAGATTGAAGGGTCAGGTACCGAATATCGTTTTTCGGTTACAGTCAAACATGCCGATGAGGGCTGGGAGCACTATGTCAACCGCTGGGAAGTGCTCGATACACACGGAAATGTTCTAGGGAAACGCATTCTTGCCCATCCTCACGTTGAAGAACAACCGTTTACTCGATCGGCGACGATTTCCATTCCTGCGGAAATCACTTCCGTGGTTGTGCGGGCCCATGACAGCGTTGATGGCTATGGCGGCAAGGAAGTAACCGTTTCGTTGCCGGGACGTTAAGCAAGCAGCGCCTTGAGACCATCAACGGTAAACTGGACGGAAAGCGCTGCCAACAAGACACCCAACAATCGCGTCAACAATGAACGTCCAGTGGGGCCGAGATATTTGTCGATTGCTTGCGCGGCATAAAATGCGAGCAACACAAGCACCATGACTGCAACGATAATTCCGGCCAGTGTGAATTTCCATTCAATTCCGGACTGCTCCTCGGCAAGCAGGATGGTCGCGGAAATCGCGCCGGGCCCTGCTATCAACGGCAGAGCGAGCGGAAAGACCGCCAGATTAGCAATCTCTGCATCGCGAGCCGATGAATCCGATGCCTGTTTGCGTTTTCTTTCGTTGCGACCACCGAATACCATTTCAAATGCGGTATAGAAAAGGAGCAACCCACCTGCCATGCGAAATGCGTGGATGGTAATGCCCAGTGTATGCAGAATAACTTGTCCGGCAAACAGGAACAGAAGAAGCAAAAACAGGGCGATCACGCTTGCGCGCACGCCGATTTTTCGCTGTTCGTGTGTCGTGGCTCCCTGAGTAAGGGCCAGAAAAATCGGCGCCAAACCAATGGGGTCCACGATCACAAAGAGTGTCGTAAATGCATTCAATATATCGTTGAATTCAAACATTCATCCCTTCTATCAGGGCAAATTGAGCCGGGCAAAGCAAAACTTTTCGGGGGAAATGTGTATTTATCTTCAAGTGGTTGAAAAGAAACAGCAAAATTGACCGCATCAAGCTGCCCGGATTTGGCGAGCGGTTCAGAATCATCTATATTCAGCGCAAAATACAATAACAGGAATATCTCTTGTCGGACGAAGACAAACCATCCCAGACACCGCCGGAAAACAATGGTGGCGGAACTGACATAAAGCCCATCTCGATCATCGAAGAAATGCAGCGCTCCTACCTTGATTACGCCATGAGTGTAATCGTAAGCCGCGCGCTTCCCGATGTGCGAGACGGATTGAAACCGGTGCATCGGCGAATTTTGTATTCGATGCATGAAAACGGGTACGACTGGAACAAGCCTTACCGCAAATCGGCGCGCATTGTCGGTGACGTGATCGGTAAATATCACCCTCACGGGGACACCGCAATTTATGATGCCATGGTACGCATGGCGCAGGACTGGTCTTTGCGTGTGCCGCTGGTCGACGGACAGGGCAATTTCGGTTCGGTTGACGGCGACAAGCCTGCGGCCATGCGATACACCGAATCGCGCCTTGCAAAACCGGCCCACGAATTGCTGGCTGATATTGACAAAGACACCGTTGATTTTCAGGACAATTACGACAATTCCGAACGCGAACCCACGGTACTTCCGGCCAAGTTTCCAAACCTTCTTGTAAATGGTGCTGGCGGAATTGCTGTCGGCATGGCAACCAACATTCCGCCCCACAATTTGGGTGAGGTGATTGATGCCTGTCTGAAAATCATCGAAAACCCAGCGACCACTCTGAACGAAATCCTTGATGTCATGCCGGGGCCGGATTTTCCGACCGGTGGGCTGATTCTCGGTCGTTCCGGCATTCGTTCTGCCTACGAAACCGGGCGTGGCTCGGTGCTGATGCGCGGAAAGGTGCACGAGGAGAACCTTCGTGGCGACCGCCAGGCATTGGTGGTCACCGAGATTCCGTATCAGGTGAACAAGGCGACAATGGTTGAAAAAATCGCCGAACTGGTGCGTGACAAACGGGTCGAGGGAATATCCGATATTCGTGACGAATCCGACCGGGATGGCTACCGTGTCGTGGTTGAGTTGAAGCGGGATGCTGTTCCCGATGTTGTTTTGAACCAGCTTTACCGCTTTACGCCATTGCAAACCTCGTTTGGCTGTAACTTTGTGGCACTGAATGGCGGCAAACCGGAACAAATGAACTTGATGGATACGCTACAGGCTTTCATTACGTTCCGGGAGGAAGTAGTGACCCGGCGCACCAAGTTCCTGCTCAACAAGGCCCGCATAAGGGCACATGTATTGGTGGGATTGGCCATTGCGGTCGCCAATATTGATGAAATCATCAAACTGATCCGCTCAGCGCCCGATCCTGCGACCGCGCGCGAACAGCTGATGACCCGAAATTGGCCTGCGCGGGACGTTGCACCGCTGATTGAACTGATTGACGACCCGCGTCACCGGCTCAATGAAGACGGTACCTACAACCTCTCTGAAGAGCAGGCACGCGCCATTCTAGACCTGAGATTGCAGCGATTGACAGCATTGGGGCGTGACGAGATTGGTGACGAGTTGAAGTCGATTGCCGATGAAATCCTTGATTATCTTGACATATTGTCGTCGCGCGTTCGGGTGATGGCGATCATTTCCGGTGAACTGACAGAGGTTAAAGAAGAATTTGCCACCCCGCGCCGAACCGAAATCATGGATGGCGGTTTCGACATGGAAGACGAGGACCTGATCGCCCGTGAAGAAATGGTCGTGACGGTGTCCCATAACGGTTACATCAAGCGGGTTCCGCTCGACACATACCGGGCACAGCGCAGAGGGGGCAAGGGACGTTCGGGCATGTCCACACGCGATGAGGATTTTGTGACCCGGGTTTTTGTGGCCAACACCCACACGCCAATGCTGTTTTTCTCCTCGCGTGGCATTGCCTACAAAATGAAGGTTTGGAAACTCCCGCTTGCTGCCCCCCAGGCGCGTGGCAAGGCGTTGATCAACATCCTTCCGCTTGAACCGGGCGAAACCATCACCACCATTCTGCCTTTACCGGAAGATGAGGATGATTGGGCAAATCTCGACATCATGTTTGCAACCATCCGCGGTACCGTGCGTCGTAACAAGCTCTCGGATTTCCAACTTGTGAACCGCAATGGCAAGATTGCCATGAAGCTGGTAGAGGGAGATGGCATTGTTGGCGTGGAAACCTGCATGGAAGATGCAACCGTTTTGCTGACAACCTCTCACGGGCAGGCGATCAGGTTCCCCGTCACCGATATTCGCGTCTTTGCCGGCCGCAATTCGGTTGGCGTACGGGGCATTAATCTTTCTGACGGCGATCATGTGATCTCAATGACAATCCTTAATCCATCGAAAGCCGAAGCTTGGGAGCGGACTGCCTATCTCAAGCGCCGCCGTGCAATGATGGCGCTTGAAGATGGGGCGGAGCCAGATCCGGTGATCGAAGAGGAAGAAGAAGATGGCAACCAGATACTGCGGGAAGACCGCTATATCGAGATGGGTGCGTCGGAGCAGTTCATTCTGACGCTTTCGGAGAAGGGCTATGGCAAACGCTCCTCCAGTCACGAGTACCGCGTTTCGGGCCGGGGCGGGAAAGGCATAGCCGCCATGGCAGTCAATGAACGTAACGGCAATCTTGTTTCATCGTTTCCGGTTGAAGAAAGTGACGAAGTGATGTTGGTAACCGATGGTGGCCAGCTGATCCGTTGTCCGATTTCCGATATTCGCATCGCCGGGCGTTCAACCCAGGGCGTGACCGTGTTCAAGACTGCCGACGATGAAAAAGTTGTCAGTGTCGAGCGGATTTCGGAAACTGAGGATGAAGGGGACGAAGATGACGGCGAGGGTGGGGAAGAGACAGAGAGCTGATACGCGCGACGTGGGTTGCGGGTTTGCGGCACATACCTGATCGCAAGTTGGTTGAATCTGCTTGATTCGACCACCGAAAGACGTCGCGTCTTGGGAATAAAGACCTTATGAGCATTCTGTTCTGGCGTGACGGTGCGCGAAATCAAAGAAATCACGACGCCTGATTAACCTTGCCAATTCGTAACTTGTCCTTCCGGTTTGCCTGTGTTTGCCTGTCCAACACAAAGGAGGGTGGCTCCATTCTGGTCCACTGGATTGCAGCGGTTTGCCGCACTGTTTGTTACCCAATGCACAGGATTGCTTTCCAGAATCAGATGCCGTTTACTGGCGGTCACCGTTTTTTTCCCGCGCCGCAATCGCAAACCTCGAAAGAAAATTTCCATGTCTCCTGAAATACTGCTTGCTTTCATTCTGGCCAGTTTTGCCATCATCATTGTTCCCGGACCTACCGTAACGGTGATAATTGCAAATTCGCTGCGCTTCTGGCGCAACCGCTGGCCTGATGAATGTCGCTGGTACCCAGGTTGCTCTCGTCCCTGTCATTCTTCTGGTTGCGTTCGGGCTTGAAACCATCTTGACGGTCGCCGGGGAGGCTTTCTTCTGGATCAAACTGTTTGGTGCCGCTTATCTGATTTGGCTTGGCGTCAAACTGTTGAGATCAAACGGTGATTTGGGGGACCCAGAGAAAGTAAAGGTGATGTCGCTCCGCGGTTATTTCTGGCAGGGCATGTTGGTCGCCTGGTCGAACCCAAAAATTGCAGTTTTCTTTGGCGCGTTTTTGCCCCAGTTTGTAAATCACAGTTCCGGCAGTGCTTTCTGGCAAATAGTTGGGTTGGGCTTTTTGTTTATTGTGGTCGCGACGATTTGCGACGGAGCCTATGCCTTGCTTGCGGGCAGGGCAGGCAAAGCGTTGACCCGTTCGCGTGTACGCATAGTCGAAATTTTCTCTGGCCTGTTCCTTATCGGTGGTGGGGTCTGGCTGGCACTTGCCAAACGTACCTGATTTGGCGGCCAAATCCACGTTTATGAATGGTGTGACGTCTTGAAAGTCAGTAACGCCCGTGACAAAAGACCATCATGACAAAGATTGCATATTATCCCGGCTCCTTTGATCCGTTGACCAACGGTCATCTTGATGTGTTGTTACAGGCTGCAAGTGTGTGCGACCAACTGATTGTGGGAATCGGTATTCATCCCGGCAAGACACCCATGTTCACGTTTGATGAACGGGCCGAACTGATCCGGCGGGTAGCTTCTGATTTTGATCTGGATATTCAAGTGGTCGCGTTTGACAATTTGCTTGTGGACGCTGCAAGGGATGCAGGTGCCACAATCCTGATCCGCGGATTAAGGGACGGGACAGATCTGGATTACGAGATGCAAATGGCCGGAATGAATGGCACGATGGCTCCGGAACTGACCACTATATTCCTGCCGTCCAGCCCTATGGTGCGTGCAATTACCGGTACACTGGTGCGCCAAATCTCAAAAATGGGTGGTGATGTGTCACCATTTGTTCCCGAAGTTGTTTTTGATGCCTTGAAAAACAAACTCGGATAACTCACTTCTGTCTTGAAATTCCACTACTTATCAAACAGGGAAAAGAATGAAAATCCTGCCAAAACTAGCTGCAGCTGCAGCCATGGTGTTGGTCATGCTTGCAAATCAGGCAATGGCTGCATCAGACAAACTGATGATGCAACTCAAGGACGGTGTGGTTGAAATCCAGTTACGCTCCGACCTTGCGCCCAACCATGTCAAACAAATCGTGACGCTTGCCAATGTCGGATTTTATGACGGCATCATCTTCCACCGCGTAATCGACGGTTTCATGGCACAGTCGGGTGACCCAACCGGAACTGGGACAGGCGGCTCGGATTTGCCCGATCTGAAAGCCGAATTCTCAGATGAATCGTTTGACCGCGGAACCATCGGAATGGCCAGATCCCGGGATCCGAACAGTGCCAATTCCCAGTTCTTTATAAATTTTGTTCCCACACCGCATTTGAACAACCAGTATACAATTGTTGGCAAGGTCACCAAGGGCATGGAATTTGTTGATAACATCGAGCGCGGCGAACCACCGGCAAACCCGGACAAGATTATCAAAATGCGTACCTCGGACCAATTCTGAAACACGCTAAAAGGAGAAACAAATGGCGGACAGCAAAAACCCTGAAGATACGATCATCATGGAAACCAGCAAAGGCAAAGTGGTGATCGAGTGCAATCGTGAAGTGGCGCCCAATCACGTCGCGCGCATCAAGGAACTGGCCCGAGAGGGATTTTATGACAATATCGTTTTCCACCGTGTCATTGACGGCTTCATGGCACAATGCGGCTGCCCGCAAGGTCGTGGAACCGGCGGTTCTGACAAGCCTGACTTGGCCCAGGAGTTCAACAGCGAGCCACACAAGCGTGGAACCTGTTCGATGGCACGTGCCATGGACCCCGATTCCGCAAACTCCCAGTTTTTCATTTGCTTTGAAGACTCATCGTTCCTCGACAACCAGTACACGGTTTGGGGAAATGTGGTTGAAGGCATGGATGTCGTGGACAAGCTCAAGCGCGGCGAACCGGTTTCCGACCCGGATTATATTGTCAGCATGAAAGTTGCTGCAGACCTTTGAGGTAAGTATGCATGAAAGTCGACCAATTCGACTTCGAGCTACCTGAAACAGCAATTGCACTGCGTCCGGCCACACCTCGGGATGCAGCGCAAATGCTTGTTGTGGACGGCGGACTGTCCGATTATGCGGTACGCGACCTTCCTGATCTGTTAAATGAAGGCGACGTCGTCGTTTTCAACGATACAAAAGTGCTGCCGACGCAACTTGAAGGCATCCGCATCCGGGAGGGGGCAACGGCGAATGTCTCGGCGACCCTGCACACCCGCATCGCTTCCGATCAATGGTTGTGCTTTGTCAAGGGCGCGAAGAAACTGAAGACCGGCGACCGGATACGCTTTGGCAGCGGCAATACGTCATGTTTGATGGGTGCGCTGGATTGCACGGTTGCGGAAAAATCCGATGACGGCAATGTGACACTCAAATTCGATCTTTCAGGAGCAGTATTTGATGAAGCGCTTATGGCGGTAGGTTCAATGCCATTGCCGCCCTATATCGCAGGAAAGCGCGGGTCGGATGCTCGCGACTATGCAGACTACCAAACCACCTATGCCAAAAACGAAGGGGCCGTGGCTGCGCCAACGGCAGGGCTTCATTTCACTGCTGATATGCTGCAAGCATTGGAAAAAAAAGGTGTTCTTCTGAAATTTGTAACCTTGCATGTAGGACCGGGTACGTTTTTGCCGGTCAAGGTGGACGATACAAGCGATCATGTTATGCATTCGGAATGGGGGATCGTACCCGGCGAGGTCGCCAGTGCGGTCAATCATGCGCGCGCAAATGGCGGACGCTTGATATGTGTCGGGACGACGTCATTGCGGTTGATTGAGAGTGCGGCATCCGAAGATGGAACACTGAAAGCGTGGGAAGGGGAAACCGATATTTTCATCACGCCAGGTTACCGGTTCAAGGCCGTGGATTTGCTGATGACCAATTTTCATTTGCCCAAATCAACCTTGTTCATGCTTGTGTCGGCCTTTTGTGGCCTTGACTTGATGAAACAGGCCTATTCCCATGCCCTGACAAACGGCTATCGCTTCTATTCCTATGGCGATGCGAGCCTGTTATATCGCCAGACATGAGTACTCCTTTTTCATTCAGTTTGCTTGCACAAAACGGTAATGCACGTCGAGGCGAAGTCGTTACATCGCGGGGAACCATCCGCACACCCGCCTTTATGCCGGTTGGCACCGCAGGTACTGTCAAGGCAATGTATATGGACCAGGTACGGGACCTTGGTGCCGACATCATATTGGGAAACACTTATCATTTAATGCTGCGCCCCGGTGCTGAACGGGTTTCCAAACTTGGAGGCTTGCACAAGTTTTCTGGCTGGACGGGGCCAATCTTGACCGATTCAGGAGGGTTTCAGGTTATGTCGCTCGCTGCTCTGCGCAAGATGAGCGAACATGGCGTAATGTTCCAGTCCCATATCGATGGTGCCAAGTATGAGCTCACGCCAGAGCGGTCAATTGAAATTCAGGGGCTGCTGGGTTCGGATATTCAAATGCAACTCGATGAGTGCATTGCGCTGCCTGCAAGCGAAGACGAAATTGAGCGCGCAATGGAGCTTTCACTTCGTTGGGCCGAACGTTCTGCGAGCGCTTTTGGCGTCCAGCCGGAAAAAGCAATGTTTGGTATTGTCCAGGGTGGCGACAACAAGCGCTTGCGTGTCCGTTCGGCGCAAGCGCTTTGTGCCATGGACCTGAAAGGTTATTCCATCGGCGGTTTGGCGGTTGGTGAACCACAGGAAGTGATGATGTCTGTATTGGAGTATACATGCCCCGAACTTCCGGAAAACAAACCCCGCTACCTGATGGGCGTGGGTACACCTGACGATCTTCTGAAAGCTGTCGCGCGTGGTGTTGACATGTTCGATTGCGTCATGCCGACCAGAGCCGGGCGGCACGGGCAGGCGTTTACAAGGTTTGGCAAGATCAACTTGAAAAATGCCCGCCACGCGGAAGACCATCGGCCACTTGATGAGACTTCCGCGTGTCCGGCGACGAGCGGGTATTCACGGGCCTACCTGCATCATTTGGTCAAGTGCAACGAGGCATTGGCGGGAATGCTGTTGACATGGAACAACCTGCATTATTACCAGCAATTGATGGCAGGAGCGCGTGAGGCGATCACGAAGGGATGTTATGAGGATTACGTTTTGGAGGTAACTGACGCCTGGATGCGCGGAGATATTGAGGCACTTTAGCGGGTTCAACCGAACTTCCTGCAGCTTCACATGTTGTTGTATTCATTTGCAAAAATGTTGCGCTAGTTATGGTCAGGAACCGTTTTCGATTATCTCCATCGCAATGGTGGCAAGTTGAGGTACAGCCGCGCCGTAGAGCTTTGCTTTCTGGGGGTTTGACGCATTTCCATCGAGTGAGCGCTTGTAAACGCCTTGCAAAATTGCGCCCAAACGGAAAAAGGAAAACGCAAGATAGAACTCCCAGTTGTCGATTTGTCCGATTTCGCGTTCCCGGCAGTACATGGCGACATATTCCTGCTCAGTCGGAATTCCGCGCTGATTGCGGTCAACCCCACCAAGACCCCGGAAATCACCCTGGTTGGGCAATCGCCATTGCATACATTGATAGGCAAGATCGGCCAGCGGATGGCCAAGTGTTGAAAGCTCCCAGTCCAAAACAGCCAAGATGTCTGACCCGCCAGATTTGAAAATCATGTTGTCGAGCCGGTAGTCGCCATGAACAAGCGTTACCTCGCCATCATCTTCCGGCATGTGATCTTCCACCCATTTGAGCAGAATACGCATTGGTTCGATCGGTTCAATCTCGCTTGCACGATATTGTTTTCCCCAGCGCGATGTCTGGCGTTCAAAATAGCTGCCGGGCACGCCGAAATCCGAAAGACCAACGGTATCGGGATCGACGCTGTGAAGCGCCGCCAACGCCTTGCACATGGAATGATAAATCGCCCCACGGCGTTCATTGTCGGTTTCGTCCAGTTCAGTCAGTGCCGGGTCCCAGAATATTTCTCCTTCCAGATACTCCATCACAAAAAACATTCGGTCGATCGGGCTGTCCTCATCCACCAGCAAGAGCATCTTGGGAACCGGAACATCGGTTTCAGCCAGAGCGTGCATTACAGTGAATTCGCGATCGACCTGATGAGCAGACTTAAGCAACTCGCCCGGTGGCTTTGCGCGCAAAACATAGGCCTTGTCTTCTGTAACAAGTTTATAGGTCGGGTTTGACTGCCCCTGACCAAACTTCTTTACGTCGACCAAATCTCCGAATCCGGAGATGTGTTCCTTCAGGTACGGGCCGATCTTTTCTATTTCCAGTTGATTGGATTGTGTCATGCTGCCACTACAATGCGAATTGAATTTTCCTCAAAGGATTGTTAGGGGAAGCGGTCGATAACGCAACCGAAAAGAACCATGGCAAACCGGTTTATTACAATCCTTCGTGCATCGGGTTGGCGCCCGATTGTAAACGGGCTGGTTATCATCGCTGTGCTTGCGGCCCTTGGATATTTGGGGAAGTCGTTTGATTTTGAAGGGTTTTTCAAAACCCTTCCATTTTCCAACAGCGCCAATGCCGACTGGCTTCACGGTCCTGTAGGTTTTGTCTTGTTCGGAGCAGTCGCCGTATCGCTGGCGTGCCCGCGACAGATAGTGAGCTTCTTTGCGGCGTATTTTTTCGGACTGCTCACCGGTTTCCTGGCCGCGCTTGCCGCGACGGTATTGGGCTGCTTGCTGGTGTTAATGATTGCAAGCCTGTTCAAGAACCGCGTACGGGGCTATGTCACCGGCAGGCTGGATATTGCATTGCAATTCTGGGAAAACGCGCCGTTTCTTGCAACGGTGGTAATTCGGTTTTTGCCCGCCGGCAACAATTTGCTGACCAACATGGCAGCGGGGGTGTTTGGAATTCCGAAACTGGCCTTCATCACCGGGTCGGCCATCGGTTACATTCCCCAGACACTTGTATTCGCGTTTGTCGGTTCAGGTGTCAGTGTCGGCTCCGGTTATCAACTGGCTTTGTCGGTAGTGCTGTTGGTCATATCAGTTGCATTGGGAGTGGCGCTTTATTCGCGCTACCGCAAGCGGTTGGACAAGTCGGTCTAAAGCTCTTCGGTATTCGGGGCCTTTGTGCGTCTGCGCAACCATCTTACGCCCAACAGATCATACAATCCGACCAATGCACGGTTGAGGTTGTTGTATTTGGAAACGCCTACGGTTCTTGGCCTGTCGTTGACCGGAACATATTTGCATTCATACCCGTAGGTCTGGAACAGGGCAGGCAGGTAGCGGTGTATGCTGGTGAAAAACGGCAGTTTCAAAAACGCCTCACGCCAGTAAATTTTTGTCCCGCAGCCTGTATCGGGGCAATTATCCCCAAGCGCCCAGTCCCTGATCCTGTTTGCTGCCTTCGATGCCCAACGTTTTGAACCGGTATCCTTGCGCTTGGTTCTTATGCCGCCAATCAGGGCAGGGCCATTCGAACCGGGTTTTGCCAATTGCCTGAACATTTCCGGCAGGTCGGCCGGGTCGTTCTGTCCGTCGCCGTCAAGTTGGGCAACAACCGCATGTTTGGCCGCCAGTATTCCTGTTCTCAATGCCGCACTTTGTCCGGCATTTGTTTCGTGGCGGATCAGGCGAAGGCTCTTGTGAGTTTTCTTGAGGGAAACAATTTCGTCAACACTGCTGTCCGTTGAATGGTCATCCACCACGATTACCTCGCCAAGCATGGTGCCAGGAATGGCCGAATAGCATTCGTCCACCAAACGGCCAATATTTCCCGCTTCATTATAGGCAGGGATAACCAAAGAGAATTTCATGCGTTTTCCGAATGTTTGCTTGACTTGGAATGCGCGTTGTTCTCATACAAATGCGTTTCAAGCAAGGTTGGTTTTGCACATGAATGATTCAAACGACCGCAAGTGGTGGGCATGGCTGATTACAATGCTGGCCATTGTCCTTGTGGTGCGACTGACATCGCTTTGGTTCAACAATTCGCAGTTGTTTTTTGATGAGGCACAGTACTGGTTCTGGGCACAAGAACCGGCATTTGGCTATTTTTCCAAACCGCCGCTGCTGGCATGGATCATTGCTTTGTTTACCAAGGCTTGTGGATCAGACAGCGAATTTTGTGTCCGTCTGGCAGCACCTGTATTTCACATAGGAACTGCCTTTTTTGTGTATTTGTCCGGCAGGAAGCTGTTCGACAGGCGAACCGGGTTTTGGAGTGCGGCAACTTTTGCGCTCCTTCCGGCAGTTTCGCTTTCATCAACCATTATTTCAACTGATGTTCCGTTGCTTTTTTTCTGGTCGGTAGCGCTTTACGCCTATATCCGGTTGTCGGAAGCGTTCGAACTGAATTGGGCGCTGCTATTGGGTTTGGCGATCGGCCTTGGGCTTAACGCAAAATATGCCATGATCTACTTTGTTGGTTGCGCGCTAATCCATGCGCTTGGCAGTCAGCAGGATCTGACCCCCGCCAGAAAAGGGGTGTTTTGGGTTGGCGCCCTGATCGGCGTTGCAATGCTGGTGCCGAACATTTGGTGGAACTATGCAAATGACTTTGTGACGGCCAGTCACACCGGAGACAATATCGGCTGGAGCGGGTTCAATCCAAACTGGACCGGCTTGGCTGAGTTTTTTGGATCCCAGTTTGGTGTATTCGGACCTGTATTGTTCGGGATGTTTCTGGCAACCGTTTATCGGATGACCAGCGACAGCATTTCGCCGCAGCATCGTCTGCTGCTTTCCTTCTCTTTGCCGGTTTTGGTGCTGATTGTCGTTCAGGCGCTTGTCAGCAAGGCTTATGCCAACTGGGCGGCGACCACCTACGTGGCTGCCAGCATTCTGGTTGCCGAAATACTGGTCAACCGTGTTTCATGGGGGTGGATGCGCACGAACCTTGCGATCCACTGTGTCGTCTTTGCAGCCGTTTCACTGGCCGTGTGTTTTGCAGCGCCTGGTCAACTCAAGTTTGCAGGTCATGAACCGTTTGAACGCACACAAGGCGCGGATTTGGTTGCTGCCGAAGTTGCTCTTGAAGCCGATAAAGGGGATTATTCAGTGATCCTCACAAATGGAAGAAAACTGTCCGCGTTGATGCAGTATCAGTTACGAAAACGGTCTGAAGACATTCTTGCCTGGCGGGAAGGAGAGGTTCCGCACGACCATTTCCAGATGAAGGCGGCATTTCAGGACAATCCAACGACCCCGGTGCTGTTGGTGACGACCAGCGAAACGGCAAAGGGTATCGCTGAAAAATTCACTTTGGTCGAGCCGTTGGGCAAGAGACCAATTTCGGCAGGTGAAACCCGGCAGGTTTATTTGTTCCGGCTCGATGGGTACGAAGGCGGTTAGGAAAGATGGACTGGTCAATCAAACTCGCCGAACCGGCCAAGAACAAGTTCGCTACGAATGAACTGATCGATGGCGATGAGTTACTGAAGTTCTCGCTCTTAACCACAGGCGCTTGTCTTGTGGTATTGATGGTTTTTTGGCTGTTTGCCGATCTTGATCTTGCAATTGCAAAAAGTTTTTACAGTGACGGGAAGGGATTTTTCCTTAAATCTGATGGTTTTTTGCAATTTGTCAGAAGTTTGATCCTGTATTCCATGGTCGCGTTTTACGCCGTCGTGATTATATGCTGGATCAGGTCCTGGCAGCGATACTCCCCGGCGCTTGGCTTGACCTGGGACAAATGGTTTTACCTCGCCCTTTGCGGTCTCACAGGGCCGATCATCATCGTCAACATGGTGTTGAAGGCCCATTGGGGCAGGGCGCGTCCACGCGACTTGTCAGAGTTCTCCGGGACCCTCGAATATTCTGACTTTTGGGTTTGGTCGGACCAATGCCTGAGCAATTGCTCCTTCACCAGCGGTGAAGTTGCCGGTGTGGCGGCTATTGTCTTCTCATTGGCAATGATAACAAGCTATCCGTTGCGCTATGTGCTGGTTCTGATCGGGCTGATGTTTGCTGCATTTGTCGGTTGGATACGTGTGGCGATGGGGGCACATTTCGTTTCCGACTCCATCATGTCGACCCTTTTAATGATGATCGTCTGCGCAGAAATCTACTATCTGGTTTTCTTGCGTTCCAACCGCTGGATGGTCAATCTGGACACAAAACAGTCTGCCAAGGTTGATCGTAAGCGCTTGACGCAGCGCTAATTGGTACGTGGGCAAACTGCCGGCGTGTCAAAGACTGGTTTCTGAATCACCGTTGTCAGTGTTTCCGCCGGTTGCATTTCCATTACTGGTATCGCCGCCGCCTGAATTGTTGTCGCCCGGGTCGGGTTCTCCGCCATTGCCCGGATCATCTCCCGTAATGGTGGGATCGGTTGAACCGCCTGTGCACAGTTTGATACGCTGCTTGAACTGGTCCAGCAAACCGTCCTGATCGGCGATGAATGGGAAGTAAATCTCCATCTCGGCTTCGGTGTAAATGGTTTTTTCCGGTTGTGCAGGTTGCTGGATTACGCCATTTGGTCCAATCACCATGCAGTCACACCGGCGGTTCAAATTGGTGCAATTGCCTGCGCTGTCGCAAAAACGCACTTTGCCGCTGATCAGCATGATATAGGTTTGCCCCCGGTAATGCTGCATGTCGAATGCCGTTCCGCGCAGACCAAGGGTTCCGGTGGGAGTGTTGATTTCATATGCGGTGGAGTTGCTTTCCCCGCTAATAAAGCGCATTGCACCGGAAGTCGTGTTGACGACAAATTTGCTGAACTGACTACCGCCCCTTGAAATCACGGTTTCGTCCAGAACAACCGTTGCGTTGTTTCCGATGACCATCCTGGTGCCGTCCCTGAATTCCAACTGCGCCACACCGGTTCTGTTGGATTTCAGCCTGTCGTTTTCGAACACCGGGCTACCTTGCTTTAGTACCCTGCCGGAACCGGCGGTTACCCTGACGTCGGATTCGATTGTTTTTCCGACCTTTGTTGCTGCGTGGGAAGGTGTTGCTGTGATTGCCAGAACAATTGCGATGAAAGCCATCGTCAAGTTTTTGAAAGGTTTCATGGTCCAGATCCCCAATTCTGTTCCTGTGTCAGGGTTTCGCCCCGCAAAGCATGACCCAAGGAAGTTTCACTTCCAACTGACATGGCTACTCGCAAAACAAACCGATGTGAGTTTCTGCACATTACGTGATTCTGTTACCTGTAAGTGATGATAAAATCGACGATTTCGACTTTTACGCTTGACCCGTGACGGTCACACGAATAAGAACCCTCCATTCCGCTTCAAATGCGACAATGAACCGTTAGCTCAGTTGGTAGAGCAACTGACTTTTAATCAGTAGGTCCAGGGTTCGAATCCCTGACGGTTCACCATTCATTTCAATGACTTATATATTGCTCAAAAAGAACAATAGGAGAACGTGCGACGGGATTTTCGTCGCGCACGTCGCACCGTCATAAAAACTGTCTTGTTTCGGTATTGTGTGATTCCGCCATTTTCCCTTGGCAAGCGATACAGAAAGCAACTTGCTTTGGACTCAGCGCCCCATCAGGCGTTTCCATTCGCTGCGGGTCACGGCGCGATAGGTTTCATTGCCGCCGATAACGGTTTGCGGACCGTCTTTCAAAACGTCACCGTTTTCATCAAGCCGCACCACCATCGTTGCATTCTTGCCGGTTTCGTCAATGGTTCGAATGTCTCGCAATACGTCAGCAATGGCCATCAGTTCGGCGGATCCGGGAAAGAACTTTGACTGAAAATCGACCCTTAGGCCGTAGGTCATCACGGGAATATTCATTGCATCAACCACGTCCGACAACTGCCAGACTTGTTCAGGTGTCAGGAATTGGGCCTCGTCAATCAATACGCAATCAAGCTTTTGATCGTTATGAAATGCCTCAATGACCGAATACAGATTGTCATTCTCGTTGAACAACTGGCACGGTTTGCTGATGCCAATTCTGCTGGCGATGACATTTGCACCATCACGGTCATCGAAATCGGGTTTGAACAGCAGTGTATTTAGCCCGCGTTCCTCGTAATTGTGGGCAACTTGCAGCAATTGAGTGGTCTTGCCTGCATTCATCGAAGAATAATGAAAAAACAGTTTTGCCATATGATGCCCGATTTTCCTGTTGAAGCGATGCTTGTTGCGGTCAAATCCCGATTGATGGTCAAGACCGCGCAGGCATCCTAATCGAACATTTCGATTTTTCACCATGTGCTTGGAAGGGCATCCACAGGTGAATCCATTAAGTCATTACGTCGGGCAGCCCTGTGTATTGGATCGCGTCATCACGTCGCTTTCCCGCAAGTGTGACTTAAGTTTGCCGGGAGTTTCGGTTAAGAGGGGCGAGGAATAGGGCAGTAAACTAATGGATGTACCAATTTACTATGCGTTGTTAGCAGGGGCAATTTCGTTTCTGTCTCCTTGCGTATTGCCACTGGTTCCCCCGTATTTGTGTTACATGACAGGATCAACACTCAGCCAGCTGACAGAAAATGTCGACGAGGCTGAGCAGCAAGCCTTGCGGCGAAAAGTTGTAATCAACTCACTGCTGTTTGTGCTAGGCTTTTCTCTGGTGTTTGTCAGTCTTGGCGCGTCAGCCACGCTTGTTGGCAGGCTGTTGTTACAATGGTCGGATATTCTGGCCAAGGTGGCGGGCATACTGATCATCATCATGGGGTTGCATTTTGTTGGGGTGTTCAAAATCGGGCTGTTGCAACGCGAAGCCAGGCTGCAGGCCGGTGGTACCGGGGCAATTGGCAGTTTTGTTATGGGTTTGGCATTTGCCTTTGGCTGGACCCCTTGCATCGGGCCGATCCTTGCTCCGATTCTCGGGTTGGCAGGATCGCGTGAGACCGTTGGAGAGGGGGCGTTTCTGCTTGCGGTTTATTCCGCAGGTCTTGGTATACCGTTCTTGCTTGCAGCACTGTTTGTCGGAACGTTTATGGGGTTTCTCAATCGGTTCAGGGCCTGGCTTGGCTGGGTAGAGTTTGCGGCCGGGGTGATGCTGATCATTACCGGAGTTCTGTTTTTGACCGGTGGGCTCCAGCTTATCGCGTTTTGGTTGCTTTCTGCGTTTCCAATTCTCGGAAAAATCGGCTAACAGGTTCGGAGAATATTTGCCGAAACAATCGGTCTGGATGATCGATGGCTAAACACCTGGAGCCTTCACATGTCTCACTCATGCCTTGCGTTGATATTGGCCGCCGGAGAGGGGACCCGTATGCGTTCCAACCTGCCAAAGGTCATGCATCCTGTTGCGGGGCTTCCCCTGTTGGGACATGTATTGGAGACCGTCAAGGCAGCGGATTGCGAAACGGTTGCCGTTGTCGCCGGTACCGGTTTTGAGATGGTTAGCGGGTTTGCGAGCGGTCATTTCGACGGGGCGGAGGTTTTCGAACAAAAAGAGAGGCTCGGTACCGGTCACGCGGTGTTGTCTGCACGTGCGGCCATTGAACAAGGCCACGATCATCTGTTGGTGTTGTTTGGAGACACACCTTTGCTGACCGTTGACACGCTTGCACGCATCCGTGGCGAACTGGCGAAGGGAGCAGCGGTCACCGTACTGGGGTTTCGGGCCAAGGACCCTGCCGGATACGGGCGACTGCTTGTTGACGACGGCAAGCTGCAGGCCATTCGTGAGCACAAGGATGCGAGCGAAGAAGAACGAATGGTTGATTTTTGCAATGGCGGGATCATGGGTTTCGCGGGTGGTACGGCGCTGGAAATTCTTGACAGGATTGGCAAT
The DNA here is from genome assembly GCA_965230715.1 of Rhizobiaceae bacterium. GTDB lineage: Bacteria > Pseudomonadota > Alphaproteobacteria > Rhizobiales > Rhizobiaceae > JAALLB01. Next base: position 1,810,040 of record CBDDLK010000001.1, read on the forward strand.
GACAATGCCAACAAGGAATATTATCTTACCGATGCCGTTGAAATTGCAAACGAAATGGGACTGAAGGTCGTCGCTATTGAGGCACAGGAAGTCGAGTTGATGGGCGTCAACACCCGAAATGGGTTGGCTGATGTTGAGGCAATCTGGCAGCAAAGACGCAGGGCCGAACTGATGACATCGGGTGTTTCCATGCAGGCACCGGATACCGTTTTTCTTAGCCACGACACGGTGATTGAGCCAGACGTTACCATTGAACCGAACGTAGTGTTTGGGAAAAATGTCGTTGTTCATGCCGGAGCCACCGTCAGGGCATTTTCACATCTTGAGGGTGCGGTGATTGGTGATCGCTCTGTGGTTGGCCCGTATGCAAGGCTGCGCCCCGGTTCCAGGCTTGCAGAGGAAACCAAGATAGGCAATTTCGTTGAAGTGAAGAATGCAAACATTTCCAAAGGCGCAAAAGTAAACCACCTGTCCTATATCGGTGACGCATCAATCGGCAAAAACGCAAATGTCGGGGCAGGTACAATCACCTGCAACTATGACGGAATGAACAAGCATCACACGGAAATTGGTTCAGGGGCCTTTGTTGGTTCCAACACATCGCTGGTCGCGCCGGTTACGATAGGAAACGGTGCATATGTCGCCTCGGGCAGTGTGATAACTGATGACATTCCCGATGATTCCCTTGGCGTTGGTCGCGGTCGTCAGGCAAACAAGGATGGATATGCCAGTATCATCCGCGACCGCAATGCCCGACTTAAGGAAGAACGCAACAAATCTTGACGATTTGCTAACCATTGCAGATATCAGCTTCGTAACGCTTGTTTGCTAGTTTCGAAACGTTTTGAAACCTGAATTGAGTTTGCCACCCGTGTATTTGGCGTTAGGCATCGAACAATCAGGATAGCGGATGAGGGACATATGTGCGGGATCGTTGGGATAGTAGGCAATGAACCGGTGGCACCACTTTTGGTGGACGCGCTGAAACGGCTTGAATATCGTGGTTACGATTCAGCCGGTGTGGCAACCCAGGAAATCTCCGGTTTGGACCGCCGCAGGGCAAAAGGAAAGCTGGTCAACCTTGCTGACCGCCTGGAAGCAGAACCTTTGGCCGGGCATACGGGGATTGGGCATACCAGATGGGCGACACATGGCGTTCCCAATGAAGTCAATGCCCATCCTCATTTTGCAGACAATGTGGCGCTGGTTCATAACGGCATCATTGAGAACTTCCGCGAGCTGCGCGATGAACTTGAAGCGGGTGGCTGTGCATTTTCATCCGAGACCGACACAGAAGTTGTTGCGCATCTGGTGTCCTCAAAACTGAAAGAGGGGTTGCAACCTCGCGAGGCAGCACTTGCGGCCATAAAACGCCTGGAAGGGGCCTTTGCCCTTGCGGTGATGTTTCGGGACGAGCCTGATCTGATTGTAGGTGCGCGTAACGGACCGCCGCTTGCAATCGGCCACGGTGAAGACGCGATGTATATCGGGTCTGATGCGATCGCGTTGGCACCGTTCACCAACAAGATCACCTACCTTGAGGATGGGGACTGGTGCGTTGTCACGCGCGAAAAAGTCGAGATCTTTGACCTTGAGGGACAAACGGTATCGCGCGCCATGCAATTGTCAGTTGGGTCCAGCCTGTTGGTCGACAAGGGCAATCATCGCCATTTCATGCAAAAGGAAATCTATGAGCAACCCGAAGTGGTTACCCACACGCTTTCGCATTACCTGAACTTTGGAACGTGCGAGGCACGATTGCCTCATGATCTGCCGTTCGATTTCGCCAAACTTGAACGTGTCACCATCTCGGCTTGCGGAACAGCATACCTTGCCGGGCTTGTTGCAAAATACTGGTTTGAACGGTTTGCCCGTTTGCCGGTGGATATCGATATTGCATCTGAGTTTCGCTATCGCGAGATGCCCATGAAAGAGGGCGGGTTGGCGTTGTTTATTTCGCAGTCCGGTGAAACAGCAGACACGTTGGCGGGGCTGCGTTACTGCAAGGAACACGGGCAACACATTGGCGCAGTGGTAAACGTTCAGGAATCGACCATTGCCCGCGAAGCAGACGTTATTTTTCCAACGCTAGCTGGGCCGGAAATTGGCGTCGCCTCAACAAAAGCCTTTACATGTCAACTGGCTACATTGGTTTCTTTAACTGTTGCTGCAGCAAAAGCGCGTGGTTGCATTTCTGCGGAGGACGAAACCCAGCTGGTCCGGGACCTTACTGAGGCGTCGAAGTACATTAACAAGGCGATCCGGCTTGAAGCAGATATTGAACGCATCGCGCATGATTTGCAAAGGGTGCGTCATGTGCTTTATCTGGGGCGTGACACAAACTTTCCGCTCGCGCTTGAAGGTGCATTGAAGCTGAAAGAAATCTCCTACATTCATGCTGAGGGTTATGCAGCAGGCGAGTTGAAACACGGACCGATTGCGCTGATTGATGAAGACATGCCGGTGGTGGTGATTGCCCCCCATGACGGGATATATGACAAGACGGTTTCGAACATGCAGGAAGTCTCGGCGCGGGGCGGGCGGATCATTTTGATCACTGACCAAAAGGGTGCGGAAACCGCCTCGATCAACACCGAACACACCATTATCATGCCGGATGTTCCGGAGATTCTTGCGCCCATCGTCTATGCTGTACCAATACAATTGCTTGCCTACCATACCGCCGTGTTGATGGGGACCGATGTTGATCAACCACGCAATCTGGCCAAGTCGGTAACCGTTGAATAATTTGAACTATTCGCTATTTGTAAGGTCACTGGTCCAAAAGTGAGGATGGAATCCCTTTATGTCAGATGAAGCCGACTTGAAGCCCAAACGCCTTGGTGCGTTGACAAGGCTGCGCAACTATTTTCTGACTGGCTTTATCGTTTCCGCACCGATTGCCATTACAGTGTACCTGGTGTGGGCCTTTATCGGTTGGGTTGACAGTTGGGTAATCCCTTACATACCGGACGTATATAATCCCGATCAGTATCTTCCGTTTTCTGTTCCCGGCTTTGGCCTTATCATTGCGTTGTTCATTATCACATTGATCGGCTTTCTTACCGCCGGCATTATTGGCCGTTCAATCGTCAGCTATGGCGAGCACATGCTCAACCGGATGCCGCTGATCAGGAACCTTTACTCGGCGCTCAAACAGATTATCCATACCGTTTTTTCACAGCAGGAAACAAGTTTTGAGAAAATCGGTTTGCTTGAGTATCCGCGCAAAGACATATGGGCAGTGGTGTTTATTGCAACTGAGACCAAAGGCGAGGTTGGTGCAAAGCTCCAGAAAATGGGGCAGGATACGTTAAGCGTATTCTTGCCGACGACACCGAACCCCACTTCAGGCTTTTTGCTCTTCGTTCCCAAGGAAGATGTGAAAATTCTGGACATGAGCGTTGAGGACGGAGCGAAGCTGGTGATTTCTGCTGGTCTTGTTGCGCCGGAATACGAACCGGTCGTCAGGAAAATTGCCAGAAAAAGTGCTGCAAAGAAGCGTTAGCGGGCTTTGCAGTACTGACAAGTCTTCAACCGGAACGTATCAGCCTGACCGCCTGATCCTGTCCGAACAGGTAAAGCATGTTCCTCAGGGCGTCTCCGGTGTCACCTTGAAGGTCAGGATTTGTGGTAACGAGAAACCGTGCCTGATCGCGTGCGATCTCAAGCAACTGACCGTGATGCTCAAAATCCACCAGGTTGAATCCCGGCGCTCCCGATTGGCGGGTTCCCAGTATCTCGCCTTCTCCCCGAAGACGCAGGTCTTCTTCGGCAATCTTGAACCCGTCTTCAGTTTCCCGCATCACATTTAGCCTTGCTTTGGCCGTCTCTGAAAGCGGTGTGCCATATAACAAGATGCAGGTAGAGGCTTTTTCTCCGCGTCCCACCCGGCCACGCAACTGATGTAATTGCGCAAGGCCAAACCGTTCTGCGTGCTCTATAACAATGATAGTGGCATCGGGAACATCGACGCCGACCTCGATTACGGTTGTGGCCACGAGAAGCCTTGTTTCGCCTGACTTGAAAGCCGACATGGCAGCTTCCTTGTCCTGCGGCTTCATGCGACCATGGACAAGCCCGATATTGATATCGGTTCGGGTTTTAAGGTCTGCGTAACGGTCTTCCGCAGCCGTGGCGTCCACTTCTTCGCTTTCCTCAACAAGAGGACAAATCCAGTAGACCTTTTGCCCTTCCCCAATTGCGCTGAAGGTTCGGGTGAACAATTCCTCAATCCGGTCGGAAGACACCGCATTTGTGACAATCGGTTTTCGGCCAACGGGTTTTTCGTCCAGTTTCGAAACATCCATGTCGCCATAATTTGTCAAGACGAGTGTTCTGGGAATGGGGGTCGCTGTCATAACCAGGACATCTGTCGAACCGCCCTTGTCTCCGAGATTAAGCCGTTGATGCACGCCAAAACGATGTTGTTCGTCAATAATGGCGAGCCCCAGTGCCCTGAATTCCACGCGGTTCTGGAACAATGCATGAGTGCCGACAACAATGTCCAGTTCACCCGAACGCATACCGTCCAACACGGTCTTTCTGACCGAGGTTTTGTCCTTCCCGGTCAGTAAGCCAATCGATAGTCCAAGTTTTTCGCATAGCGGTTTCATGCTGGCCAGGTGCTGCCGTGCAAGTATTTCAGTTGGGGCCATGATTGCCGCCTGCTCGCCGCACTCGACTGCTTTCAACATGGCGATCAAAGCGACGATCGTTTTTCCGGAGCCGACGTCGCCTTGCAACAAGCGCAGCATACGTTCCGGTTTAGCCATGTCATCGAAAATCTCGCGGCACGAACGTTTCTGGGCGCCGGTCAACTCAAAAGCCAGATGTTTGAACAAATTATTGACCAGACGGTTATCTCCAACGCGGCTAATGCCGGATGATTTGCGCATCCGGTGACGCAGCATTGCCAACGCCAACTGGCCAGACAACAATTCATCATAGGCCAACCGGGTTCGGGCAGGCGAGGCGGGCGAAATGTCTTCCATCCCTTGCGGGTTGTGAATCGTTTGGATTGCCTGTCTGAAATCAGGCCAGTTTTCACGTTTCATGATGCCCTGATCTATCCACTCCGGCAGTTCAGGAAGTTTTGCAAGGGCGGTACGGATCGACTTCCCCAGTACCTTTGTCGATAGCCCGTGTGTCAGGGGGTAGACCGGTTCGACCATGGGCAAGCTTGCCAGTTCCTCTTCGCTGACCATGTGTTCAGGATGCACCATGTTGAGTTTGCCGTTGAACCATTCCGGCTGGCCGCTCACATAACGGGTGGAACCTTCGGGCATTGCATTTTCCAACCACTTGGTCTGGGCGCGGAAAAAAACGAGCGTCATTTCACCGCTCGCATCGTGAACATTGATACGGTAGGGGACACGTTTATTGCCAGGCGGTGGTGGGAAATGTCGATCAACATGCACTTTGAATGTAGATACCAAACCTTCGGTTGCATTTGCGATCTTTGGCTGGTGCCTGCGGTCAATAATGGAATGTGGAATATGGAAAAGCAGGCTGCCAACCCTCGGCAATTGCCCCGCTTCGGGCGTGCGCAACAAGCGACCCAAGGCATCGCCAAGTTTAGGGCCGACGCCTTCCAGCGCGGTGACCGGCTCAAATAACGGGTTCAGTATCTCGGGGCGCATTTCAAATGTACAATTTTTACTTCACGGTCGCCAATTTGGGCTGACACCACATCGTCATGTGTCTATAAGGCAAGTGCATCACAAACGCGTCTCAACAGCAACAAGCCTTCGCATGAATGACACAGAAAAAGAACGTCGCATCAAGCGATTGAAATACCGTGCCAATCATCGCGGAATCAAGGAGATGGACATCATACTCGGACGGTTCGCAAATGAGCGTTTGGATACGCTTGCGGAAGGGTTGCTGGACGATTTTGAGGCACTGATGGTCGAGCATGACCGGGATCTGCTGGTCTGGTTTACCGGCGAAGCGCAATTCCCGATTGGTGAGTTGCAGGAGATTTTTAACATGGTTTCAGAGTTCTCCCTTAACCGTAATGACTGACAAGCTGATACCCGACGAAGTATTTGAAATTGGTCTGCCGACCACAATCTGCCGGGTCGCTTCTGGCCAGGAAGGGATGGTACTGGCTGAATTGGCGGGACAGGCGGCAGAGAGCAAGGGGTTATTGCACTTGTGTGCTGACCCGCAACAAATGACATCAATCGCCGACACCATGGCGTTTTTTGCTCCCTGGCTTGAGGTCTTGAAACTTCCGGCATGGGATTGCCTTCCATATGACCGGGTATCACCCAGCAACCATGTGATCGCAGAACGTATGGCTGTTCTTGCACGCCTTGCCAATCGGGGCGTTGGCGACAAGCCGTTGTTGGTGCTGACAACCGCTAATGCCGTACTTCAGAAAAACCTTCCCAAAGAACATCTTGCCGGTCAGCAGCAACGCATGGTTCCCGGCAATCGTGTCGATATGGATGCAATTGTCGGAACGCTTTCATCACAGGGTTTCGAGCGGGTATCGACGGTGCGAGAGAAGGGGGAGTACTCTGTTCGAGGTGGCATTGTCGATCTGTTTGTTCCCGGTCACGGTGAACCGGTCAGGCTGGATTTCTTTGGTGATACGCTGGAGTCAATTCGAAACTTTGATCCCGCGACACAGCGCACAACCAGCCAGCGCAAAGACCTTGATCTTAGCGCGATGAGCGAAGTCACGTTGAACGACAATACAATTTCGCTGTTTCGGGAAACCTACATTCGCACCTTCGGCGCTGCAAACCGGTCCGATGCACTTTACAGCGCGATCAGTGAAGGCAGACGGTATGCCGGGATGGAGCATTGGTTGCCGATGTTCTACAACAGGCTCGATAGTGTTTTCGACTATGCCCATTCATTCAGGATATCAAACCATCAAGGGCTACTTGAAGCCGTCACCGCACGCCATGAGCAAATCATTGACCACTATCAGGCACGTCTTGACGCGATTGAAACCCTTGTGGACGGTGGAACACCCTATCAACCCGTTGAGCCGGGTTCGCTTTATCTTACCCCCGACGAAATTACCGCTCAGCTCCGGCAACACGATGCCGTTGCCCTTTCGTCTTTTGCGCATCCTGAAACAACGGAACACAAAATAGTTGATGTTGCAGGTAGCGCGGGAAGGAATTTCTCGGCTGAACGGTCGTCTGGCAAAAATGTGTTTGAGGCATTGTCCAACCATATCAGATCGCTGCAAAATGAAGGAAAACGGGCCTTGCTTGCCTGTTGGAGCGAAGGCTCGATGGACAGGCTATCCCAAATCCTGGGCGAGCATGGTTTGGAGGGTTTGCATAATGTGTCGAATTTTGGCGAATATCTGCAAATCAAGGGTACGCTGCCCTGCATGGCCGTCCTGCCGATAGAACACGGATTTGAAGCAGGCAATGTGGTGATCATTGCCGAACAGGACATTCTCGGTGACCGGTTGGTGCGCCAATCCTCTCGCAAAAAGAACAAGGATTTCATCACTGAAGCGACCAGCCTGTCTGAGGGCGATGTTGTTGTGCACGTCGATCACGGGATTGCGCGTTTTGTAGGGTTGCAGACCATTGAAGCGGCAGGGGCGCCGCACGATTGTCTTGAACTTCGTTATGCCGGTGACGACAAGCTTTTTCTGCCGGTTGAGAACATTGAATTGTTGTCACGTTACGGCAGTTCCGACACAGAAGTCATACTGGACAAGTTGGGCGGGGTGGCGTGGCAGGCACGCAAGGCCAAACTTAAAAAACGGCTGCTCGAAATGGCTGACCAGTTGATCCGTATTGCGGCGGAACGTGAACTGAAGACTGCCGAGAGGATCGTCCAACCCGCTGGTATTTATGATGAATTCGCCGCAAGATTTCCATATGAAGAAACCGAGGACCAACTTAATGCGATTGACGATGTTTTTGGTGACCTTGGTTCCGGCAGGCCAATGGACCGGCTGGTATGCGGCGATGTGGGGTTTGGCAAAACAGAAATAGCTTTGCGCGCCGCATTCATTTCGGCAATGGCAGGGCAGCAGGTTGCCGTCGTTGTGCCAACGACACTGCTGTCACGCCAGCATTTTCAAACCTTTACCGAGCGGTTTAAGGGTCTTCCCATCAACATCAAACAAGCCTCTCGTCTGGTTGGCTCTTCGGAATTGTCAAAAACCAAAGCTGCCATTGCTGATGGCTCGGCAGACATTGTGATCGGCACCCATGCGCTGCTCGGGGAGTCGGTCAAATTCAAGAATCTCGGTTTGCTTGTTATCGACGAAGAGCAACGTTTTGGCGTTAAACACAAGGAGCGCCTCAAGGACATGAAATCGGAAGTGCATGTTCTGACGCTTTCTGCAACACCAATCCCGCGCACACTGCAATTGGCATTGACAGGGGTAAGGGAACTTTCGCTGATTACCACCGCGCCTGTTGATCGCCTCGCTGTTCGGACTTTCATCACACCGTTTGATTCGCTTACCGTTCGCGAAGCACTGTTGCGTGAACGCTATCGGGGTGGTCAGAGTTTTTATGTTTGCCCACGGGTGAATGACCTAGAGGAAAGGTTGCAGTTTTTGAACGAGCATGTGCCTGAACTGAAAGTGGGAACCGCCCATGGCCAAATGACTCCCGGCGAACTCGATGATGTAATGAATGCCTTCTACGATGGTCAGTACGATGTGTTGTTGTCGACCACCATCGTTGAATCGGGTCTCGACATTCCAACCGCAAACACGATGATTGTTCACCGTGCCGACATGTTTGGCCTTGCCCAGCTTTATCAGTTGCGGGGTCGGGTGGGGCGCTCCAAAAGCAGGGCATATGCCATTTTCACCCTGCCGGTGAACAAACCCCTCACGCCGACTGCTGAGCGCAGACTGAAAGTGCTGCAATCGCTTAACTCAATCGGGGCGGGTTTTGAGTTGGCGAGTAATGATCTTGACATTCGCGGGTCCGGAAACCTGTTGGGAGAAGAGCAATCGGGGCAAATCCGTGAAGTGGGCTTTGAACTCTACCAGCAGATGCTGGAGGAGGCTGTGGCAGAACTGAAAAATACCGACGGTTTTGTCGCAGATGAAAAATGGTCACCTCAGATTTCGGTTGGCGCAGCGGTGCTTATTCCGGAAACTTACATTCCTGACCTGCAAGTGCGACTGAACTTGTACCGCAGGCTTTCTGATCTGCGCGAAGCAACGGAAATTGATGCCATGGGGGCAGAATTGGTTGACCGCTTCGGACCATTGCCGCAGGAGGTCGAGTACCTGCTGAAAATTGTTTACATCAAGGGACTTTGCTTCAAAGCGAATGTTGAAAAAGTGGACGCGGGACCGAAAGGATCGGTTTTTTCATTCCGCAACAATGATTTTGCCGCTCCGGCAGACCTGATGACCTGGATTGCCGGTCAGGGACCTCATGCCAAAATACGTCCTGACCAGAGTATCTTTGTGTCGCGCGATTGGGATGATGTCGAAAAACGCCTAAAAGGAACAGCTGTCATCCTGTCCAAATTTGTGGGGTTTGTCGATGCGCTCGAAACAAGCGCGGCGTAAGGTTTCAATGACGATCAGGCGTTGGCAACCTTGTCCCGGTCTGCAAGAACGTTTCTGAATGCACTTGTCAGGGCCTCAACCGGTTGTGCACCGGTGACCGCATACTTTTGGTCAATAATGAAAAACGGCACTCCCTGAACACCGATTTCTTGCGCGAAACCAATGTCCTTCTCCACGTGTTCGACATCTTGATCCCCGTCAAGCAACCGGGCGACGATCTGTCGATCCATGCCAGCAAATTCCGCCGCGTCGGCAAGCACGTTGTTGTCAGAGAGATTTCCGCCTTCCAGAAAGTAGATTTGGAACAGGCGTTCCACAAGCTTGTACTGCACCTGATTGCCTTGCCCGCCCGCCCAATGGATAAGCCGGTGGCTGTTCAGGGTATTGGGCGACAACGCAATGTCTTCAAACTTGAAATCAATGCCTGCTTGTTTCCCAGCCTCACGAATCTGGTTATAGAAACTGACAGCACGTTCCTTGCCAAACTTGTTGCTGAGATAGGTTTGCCGGTCCATCCCTTCCTTGGGAATGGTAGCGTCCAGCTGGTAGGGTCGCCATTGAACCGCAATATCTATGTCAGGGGATTGCGCAATTGCCCTGTCAAGGTTGCGTTTTCCGATATAGCACCAAGGGCACATGATGTCCGAGATAACGTCAATCAACAGTTTCGGATTTTCACTCATTGGGTTTCCTGTCCCGCGCGCCCGTCCCACCATGTTTCAAAACGATAACCATAAAGCACACTTTTGTCGGGCCGCTTCACGTGCTTCCATCTGGCAATCCATTTCTCGTTTGTATGGTATAGCGGAATGACATAGTGACCGGAAATCAACATTCGGTCAAATGCCCTCACGGCGGCGATGAACGCATCCCTTTCCCGTGCATTTAGCATTTGCTGGATCAATCCGTCCAGCGCAGGGTCCGCCACGCCGGCAAAGTTGTAGGAGCCTTGCAAATCCCGCGATTGGCTCCCCCACCGACCGATTTGTTCTATGCCTGGCGACAGCGAGGCGCTGAAGGTCTGGATCACCATGTCGTAGTCGAAATCCTGCAAACGGCGCTGGTATTGGGTGTCGTCGACACGGGTGGTTTTCGCTTCAATCGCAAATTTCGCGAGGTTGCGCTGGAAAGCGAGGGCAATCTTTTCTTCCGACGCGTTCTTTACCAGGATTTCAAATCCCAACTGGTTGCCGTCGGCATCAACCAGTTTACCATTCTTGAACTGAAAACCGGCATCCGCCAACAGCTTCATGATTTCCCTGTACACACGACGGTCACGACCCAGCCCGTTCGTAACGAGCGGCGCATAAGAGCCGTCCAAAATTTTCGGATTCATCTTGCCAATTTGATCTGCAAGCAGGGCGCGCTCATTCGATGACGCCGGAACGCCATGGGAACTTAGTTCAGAACCGTGCCAGAAACTGACCGTGCGTGAGTAGACATTGTAAAACAGGTTCCGGTTGACCCATTCAAAATCAAACGCCGAGTATAGCGCTTTTCGCAGTTTTGCGTTTTGAAACACATCGCGTCTGGTGTTGAAGACAAAACCAAGCATGGGTGCGGGTGTTCGGGTAGTGATTGTATCCTGGATCACATCGCCGTTTGCCACGGCCGGAAAATCATATTGCCTTCTCCACGCCGCCGGATCACCTTCCTCGATCACATCAACGATCCCTTTTTTGAAAGCTTCCAGCAAACTGTTGCGATTGCGAAAATATTCGACTCGCACTTTGTCCTGGTTGGCAAAGCCACGTCTGGAAGGCAGATCTTTTGCCCAGTATCCGGGATCACGTTTGTAGCTGATTGAACTGCCTGGCTTGATTTCATCCATCAGATAGGGCCCGCTACCGATCATGGGCTTGAGACTTGACTGGTCAAATGTGTCCGGGTTGATGGCATGTTTTGGAAGAATCGGGCTCAACGCGATGATCATCGGGAACTCGCGATCTGCTTTCTCATTGAAATTGAACCGAACCTTGTTGGGTGCGGTTTGTTCAATGCCGGATATTTTTTTCATCCTCGAATTGTAGGGTGGTCGGCCTTTTTCGGTTAACAATTCATAGGTAAAAATCACATCGTCCACTGTCACCGGCATACCGTCGGACCATCTGGCCCGTTCGTCGAGGGTGAACTCAATCCATTTGCGATCGTCCGGCCACTCGGCCTTTTTTGCCAACAGGCCATACATTGTGAAAGGCTCGTCGCGCGACCGCATCATCAGGCTTTCAAATACCAGGCGACCATATTTGTGATCCCAGCTGCCACGCGCTACATTTCGCATACTCTTGAGGATAAACGGGTTAACCGAATCAAAACTGCCAACAACCCCATAAGTGATTTCGCCGCCTTTTGGCGCGTCGGGATCAACATACGTAAAATTTTGATAGCCCGGGGGCAGGGAGGGTTCACCGTGCATCGCAATGCCATGTACCGGTTGGGCCAAGGCTGCCGTAAACTGCAATACAGCGCCAAGGAATGCGGTTGGAAACAGGTTGGCACGAATCTTCATCCTGTTTTCGTAAACCACCATTGCGTTTTTAACAATTCATGGGTGGAATTTGTGGTGATTTTTGGGTAATTGGTGCCGTAAGATGTCAATGCTGCCCTGCGCCGCAATTTTGGCGCAATTGTCGGGTGGACAAAATCAAAGTTAAAAAAAGGTTCCGTATGTCAGGATCGAGTTCAAAATTTAATCTTGTCATGTTGGCTGCGGTTGTCGGCATTACAACATTTGCTAGCCAGTCGAGAGCGGAAGAGTTTGGGCTTTCAGACGGTTGGTACAAAACGTGTTCGCAAACCGCGGACACCAAGATTTGCAACGTTCAAGTCCAGACGAGGGCAAGCACGGGGCAAGTCATCGCCTCCATGAACCTGTTCGATGTGTCTGGCAAGCAGACTCGAAAGCTGTTCCAGATCACCGTTCCGACGGGCCGTGCCATTCCACCCGGGCTCAAGATCAAGGTGGATGACCAAGAGCCGCAGGCGATGCCTTATTCGTTCTGCACACCGGCACGTTGCATGGCCGAGCGTAAACTGACCGATGCCATTGTTAGCCAGCTTAAGGCTGGTACCAAGGTTGAAATCATCAGCACCAACTGGCAGGGAAAGGAAAATCCGATTTTCGTTAGTTTGGAGGGGTTTGGTGACGCCTTTGATGGCGCTTCACTGAACACAGAGCAACTGGCAGAACGTAAACAAAAACTTGACCAGCTGCTTGAAGAGCGCGCATCAACGTCGCTGCAGAAACTCCAGGATGCCCAAAAGAAAGCCCGCGACAGCGAATAGGTTTGGATGACACATGAAAATTTCACTTAACACACTCGCTTTGGCCGTGGCCACAATTGCAATGCCAGTCGCTGCAATGTTTGGCGGCCCAACCACCGCTCACGCCCAACAGGTCCATGGCAACAAGCCCATCGTGAGCGGTTGGTTCAAGACTTGCAGTGACGGCGACCCAAAGATTTGCAACGTACAATACCAAATCCTTGCGCCAAATCGTGCGCCGTTGCTGGCCTTGAACCTGGTCGAGGTTCAGGGTGATGCAAAGCGACGCGTTTTTCGCATTGCTTTGCCCACCGGCAGGATGCTGCCGCAGGGGGTGCAGGTCCAGATTGATGATCGCAAGGCAAGCCAGTTTCCCTTTGCCTATTGTCGTCCACAAGGGTGTGTTGCCGAGATCGGGCTGAATGATGATCTGATCAAGATTTTCAAGAAATCCAAGGGTGTGAATGTGGTCAGCATCAATTTTCAGGGCAAGGTTGAGGCATTTCCGGTTACCCTGACTGGATTTACCAAGGTTTATGACGGGGAACCGGTGAAAATACCAACTGCTGAAGAGCGCCAGAAAAAGCTGGAAGAACAGCTGCAGAAAAAAGCCCAGGAAAAACTGCAGCAACAGGGCGACTGATACGGTTTTTTGAAAATTGCGGCGGCAGAGGTAAAACTTGCATCACACCACCTGATCAACCTCAGTTGGTGTAGTTTTCCCTTGTCGAGTAACTGCCATCATCATTTTGAATGAAAATCTCACTTACTTCGGGATGGCGCAACGGATCGCCGGTATCGTCTTTTTGAAGGTTCTGCTCAGACACATAGGCCACATATTCTGTGTCATCATTTTCAGCAAACAGATGATAAAATGGCTGGTCTTTTCTTGGACGCACATCTTCAGGAATGGATTCATACCATTCTTCGGTGTTGTCGAACTCTGGATCCACGTCAAAGATGATACCCCGGAACGGATAAATCCGGTGTTTTACAACCTGACCGATCGCGAATTTTGCTGTTTTCATCATTGATTATATATGTGCGTTTTTTTCTGATCGTGCAATATGCAATTGAGTGTTTTGATTACCCCTTGATGAACATCTCGGTTGAAATACCCAGTTTCATCACTGCTTTTCGCAGTGTTCCGAAACGGTTCAACATGTGTACACCGGCGCTTCTTGCAAACTGCAATGGCAGAAACGAATAGAGCAGGCTTCGGTTGAGCAGATCGACACCAAGCGTGCGGGAGCCAATGTCACCGGCACGTTTACCGGAATAGTATTGACCGGGGTTTGCAGGGTGGTTGGCAAGTGCCGTTACCAGCGTTTCAACATCCCGCAGCCCCAGGTTGAAACCCTGAGCACCAATTGGCGGAAAGACATGGGCTGCGTCACCCACCAGGAATACCCGCCTGTCGCCGAACTTGTTAGCAATCATGGCCCTGATCGGGAAGGATGACGGCGCGCCTTCAATCGTTACCTTGCCTAGATAGGAAGACATTGTCTGTTCCAGCCGTTTGGCGAGTTCTTCTGAAGAAAGTTCAAGCAGGTGATCAACGACATCTGCTCTTTCCATCCAGACAAGTCCTGCACGATGCGCTGATTGGGGAACAACCGTGAAGGGTCCGGTTTCAGTATGAAATTCGGTACTCGTGTGGCGACTGTCTACCTGATGGGTAAAGTCAACAACCAGAGCCGCCTGTGGGTATTGCCACTGCCGGACTTCGGGAAGAAACACATTGCGCACCATCGAGTTGCGGCCGTCGGCTCCTACCAAAAAATCAGCAATGACTTCACTCTCTTTGCCGTGTTGATCTGAAACAGTTACCAGAACGTTTCGTTCGTTCTGCTGAGCGGCTGTCGCTACCCCTTGGCAAATGGAAATGTTAGGTTCTGCACTGACGCGTTTCTCAAATTCATCAAGCGCATCCTGATTGCGAATGTTATACCCAAAGGCCTCCAAACCGATCTCGTCCGCCCTGAAGTCTATTTGGGGAGAACGGACAAGCCGTTTGCCGGCGTCGATGAGCCGCATCACTGCAAGTGGGTGGGTATGTTTTTCAATATCTTTCCACACACCCAGCTTTTGCAGGTATTCAATGCTGCCATGCAGCAAAGCAGTTGTGCGCGGGTCCTGCTTGGGGTTTTCGGGAGTTACCAATGTGACTGCATATCCGGCATCTGCCAGTGCAAGCGCGGTGATGTTGCCCACCATGGCTCCGCCAATAACAACAACATGGTTTGACTTGTTTTCTTTCATAATGTCGTATCTTTCACTATAAGCCACGCAAACCTGTAAACTAATCAAGCAAGGCCGTCAGTTCAATGTTGGGGTTTTCAAGAGATGCGATTTGGGCGTTCTGTGTACACATTCTCACCGCTTCCGGTGCTTTTCTGGCATTTCTTTCGATTGTCGCAGCTGCCAATCGCGAATTTGCAGATTCGTTCTTCTGGCTGGGAATGGCGCTTATTGTGGACGGGGTTGACGGACCCCTGGCGCGAAAATTGCAGGTGAAAAAATGGTGGCCGCACTGGTCTGGCGAAACGCTCGACAATGTCATTGACTACACGACATATGTGATGATTCCGGCATTCATTCTCTACCAGAGCGGAATTTTGGACCAGTTGACACCCGATGGGCAACGCATTGCCACGCTAAGCCAGTTCTATTCCTTTTCTGCCGCTGCGGTCATTGTGATCACCAGTGCGATTTATTACGCCGACACGCGAATGAAGACGAAAGATCACGGGTTCAAAGGGTTTCCTGTCTGTTGGAACATGGTGGTGTTTTCATTGTTCATCGTTTCACCGCATCCCAATTTTTCCATTATTTTCATACTGGTTACCGCTGTCCTGACTTTCGTCCCCGTTACATTTGTTCATCCCGTCAGGGTGACAGTGCTACGCGAACTCAACCTTGCTGCGTTCCTGGTCTGGGGTGTTACCGGGCTGATTGCATTGTTCTTCGATCTGGATAACCCGTTCCTGCTTGACATGCTGTTTGTGGTCTCAGGCATCTATTTATTTTGTATTGGTTTTGTACTTCAACTGCTTGGAAAGCTGAGCTGACGGATTTTGTCGTAGCGCCGTTTACCCACAGAACCGAATAAAACTGCTGGATTAAATCGGCATTTGTGCCTTTAATGTCTAAATGGCAAAATCCAGAACAAAAAAATCTACTACAACAAAACAGCCACTTATACAGACAACCGGCCTCACAAAGCTGTTTGGAGACTTTGCCGCATGTCGGAATATCGACCTTTCCATCGCAGCGGGAGAAAACCACGCATTGCTGGGCGAAAACGGTGCCGGCAAATCCACGCTTGTAAAGATGCTTTACGGAATTCTTCAACCTTCCGCAGGAGAAATCGTCTGGAAAGGTGACCGTTTGGTTGTGCCGGACCCGGCCACGGCGCGGCAAACTGGCATTGGCATGGTGTTTCAACACTTCTCCCTGTTTGAGGCGCTTAGCGTGTCGGAAAATATTGCCCTGTCCATGCCTGAAAACATGTCGGTAGAGGCCACAGAAGAAGCCGCTGTCGGTTATGCAGAAAAATATGGGCTTCCGCTTAATCCAAAGGCGCTTGTGGGAGATTTGTCCGTCGGTGAACGGCAGCGCGTGGAGATTGTGCGTTGCCTGTTGCAAGAGCCTGAACTGCTGGTGTTGGACGAACCGACTTCGGTGCTGACACCACAGGAGGCGGACATGTTGTTTGAGACCATCGCCCAACTTAAAGCCGAGGGCCGGTCGGTTCTGTATATCTCGCATCGCCTTGATGAAGTGCGCAGCCATTGCGACAATGCCACTGTGCTTCGTCATGGTGAGGTTGTTGGTGCTTGCAATCCAAAGCGTGAAACGGTTGCCAGCCTTGCAAGAATGATGGTTGGCGAGGGGGTCGACAAGGTTTCGCGACCCAAGGCTGCCAAAACCGGCGAAGTCGTTTTGGCGGTGAATGACCTTTCTACACCTGCACGATCCCCCTTTGAGGTCCCGCTTGAGAGCATAAACCTGACCGTTAAAGCCGGTGAGGTTGTTTCGATTGCCGGGATTGCGGGAAACGGCCAATCCGAACTGTTTGAGGTGTTGTGCGGTGAAAGGCTTGCTGAAAATCCCGGTACGATCGAAATACGCGGTGCGAAAGTGGGGAAGGCCGGAATTAACGAAAGACGGGCAATGGGCAGTGCATTTGTCCCTGAAGAACGCAACGGCCACGGGGCTGTTGGTGTGTTGACGCTCTCCCAAAATGTTTTCCTGTCGCGTCACACATCGGATGCTGTTGCATTCAAGCGCGGCGGGCCATTGGGCTTGATCTGGTGGGAAATGATCAGGGATGCCGCAAAGCGTATCAGTGAAACCATGGACGTGCGCAAAGCATCGGAAGACCCTCCCGCCGGTTCTTTGTCTGGTGGAAATCTTCAGAAGTTCATTGTCGGAAGGGAACTTGACCGCCAGCCAACGCTCATGGTTGTCAATCAGCCGAGTTGGGGGGTTGATGCAGGTGCGGCAACGCGCATACGCCAGGAACTGGTCAACCTGTCTCGAAGCGGATCGGCGGTCTTGGTGTTGTCGCAGGACCTTGATGAGATTCTTGAAATTTCCGACAGGGTAGCCGTAATGTTTGACGGCACCATGTCCGACGCATTGACTGCAAAACAGGCCACTCGTGAGAAGATTGGGCTGTTGATGTCAGGGGTCGATGTCAATGCCGGGGAGGGCAAGAACGTTGCCTGAGTTTTCAATTCGGCTGGAAAAACGGGCCGGCCAGTCAAAAGCCTATGCATTTGTTTCGCCTTTGATCGCGTTGGGTTTGACGCTTGTCAGCGGCATTATCCTGTTTGTTGTGCTTGGCAAGCCGCCTTTGACTGCGCTTTATCTGTATTTTGTAGAACCGCTTACCGAAGTGTGGTCCCTGCATGAACTTGCCGTGAAGGCCGCGCCGCTAATCCTTATTGCTGCCGGATTAAGCCTTTGTTTCAGGTCCGGAAACTGGAACATCGGTGCCGAAGGGCAGTTTATTATGGGAGCGGTTTCAGGAGCAATGTTACCGATTTTGTTTCCGGGGTTTACCGGTTTTGCGGTGTTGCCACTGATGATGCTGTTGGGTATCGCAGGTGGGATGGCCTGGGCGGCAATTCCTGCCATGTTGAAAAACCGGTTTGGTGCCAATGAAATCCTGACCAGCCTGATGCTGGTATATGTGGCGCAACTGTTTCTCGACTGGATTGTCAGGGGACCATGGCGCAACCCCGACGGTTACAATTTTCCCGAATCCCGCGGGTTTACAGAATGGCAGGTGTTGCCGGAGATGTTTGCCAGCGGGAGGGCGCATTATGGCGCATTGTTTGCAGTATTGGCTGTTTTGTTTGTTTGGGTTTTGGTTTCGCGGACAACCAAGGGCTTTGAGCTCAACGTTGTGGGCACATCACAAAGGGCAGGGTTGTTTTCCGGATTCAATCCAAAACATACCACATTGTTTGTTTTTCTTGTTTCTGGCGGACTGGCGGGGTTGGCAGGCATTGCCGAAGTGTCCGGTGCCATCCAGCAGTTAAGGCCCACGATTTCGCCAGGCTACGGGTTTACGGCCATTATTGTTGTCTTCCTGGGGCGATTGAGTGCGCCGGGTATTTTTGTGGCGGGGATTGTTTTGGCCCTTTCCATCCTTGGCGGAGAGGCTGCGCAAATCTCGCTTAATGTGTCGGACAAAATCGCCAGCCTGTTTCAGGGACTTATACTTTTCTACGTATTGGCATGTGACACGTTGATACATAACAAGGTGGTCATTGAGCGCAAAGCGGGTTCGGGCAGTGTGAACTCCATGCAGGGGAGCGGATAATTGGAACTGTTTGAGGCGATACTGCTGACAACTGTCACGGCGGCAACTCCTTTGCTTTTGGCAGCGATCGGCGAATTGGTAAGTGAACGGGCCGGGGTGCTTAACCTTGGGGTCGAGGGCATGATGATTATGGGGGCTGTTGCCGGCTTTGCCTTTGCCCTGCTCAGCGGCAACGCCTATGTCGGCATTGTTGGCGGCATCGTAATCGGTGCGTTGTTCTCTTTGTGTTTTGCGTTTCTTGCGATCTCGCTTGTTACAAACCAGGTGGCGACCGGTCTTTCTTTGACGATACTGGGGCTTGGTATTTCGGGGCTGTGGGGCGAAGCGTTTATTGGTACGCCGGGCGTCAAGCTTCAACCAATTGTCATACCCGTCCTGAGTGAGCTTCCACTGATCGGCAGGCTTTTGTTTGCCCAGGACATCATCTTCTATTTGTCGATCGCGTTGCTGGTCGGTGTAAACTGGTTCCTGTATCACTCACGTGGCGGCTTGATCCTTCGGTCGGTGGGCGACAATCATACCTCGGCGCATTCCCTGGGCATCTCGGTTACCAAAGTGCGTTATCTTGCGGTGGTGTTCGGAGGCGCGTGCAGTGGTTTGGCCGGTGCCTATATGTCGTTGGTTTATACAACCCAATGGATCGAGGGCATGACAGCGGGCAGGGGGTGGATAGCGCTGGCCTTGGTGGTGTTTGCATCATGGAAGCCGGTCAGGGTGCTTGTGGGAGCGTATCTGTTTGGATTGATGGGAATAGCCCAGCTGCACATTCAGGCGCTTGGATTTGACGTGCCATCGCAATTCCTTTCGGCCATTCCCTATATCGCTACAATTGTTGTTTTGGTCGCGATTTCCACAAACCGGAGATTGACTTTCATGAACACACCGTCTGAATTGGGCAAGGGCTTCGTTCCGGACCGCTAGCGCGATGTCCTGAGTGTTCCATACCGACTTGGAGAAAGATAGAAACCTGTCAATCAAACAAAAGGAAAACTTATGAGAAAACTTCTAAGTGCAATTTTGGGCGCTGCAGCACTCAGCGTGTCTGCATCGGCCTATGCGGCGGACACAAAAGCCTGTTTCGTCTATGTCGGCCCGGTCGGCGACTTTGGCTGGTCATACCAGCATGATCAGGGGCGGCTTGCCGTTGAAAAGGAACTGGGCGTTGAAACCGCTTATCAGGAAAGCGTTCCGGAAGGGGCTGACGCTGAACGGGTTATCGAACGGTTTGCGCGTTCGGGCTGCAACATCGTATTTACTACCTCGTTCGGTTACATGGACGCGACCAACAAGGTTGCAAAGAAGTTTCCCGATGTGAAATTTGAACATGCCACCGGATACAAACGCGAAGCGGACAATGTTGCGGTTTACTCTTCAAAGTTCTATCAGGGGCGTTATATTCAGGGGCAAATTGCAGCAAAACTCTCCAAGGCCGGTGTGGCCGGTTACATCGCGTCTTTCCCGATTCCCGAAGTTGTTCGCGGGATCAATTCCTTTATCTTGGGTGCGCAATCCATCAACCCCGATTTCAAGCTGAAAGTGGTTTGGGCGAACACCTGGTTTGACCCTGCCAAGGAATCCGATGCTGCCAAGGCGCTGATCGACCAGGGAGCGGACATCATAACCCAGCACACCGACTCGACCGCTCCAATGCAGGTGGCCGAAGAGCGTGGGGTCAAGGCTTTCGGCCAGGCCTCTGACATGGTCAAGTTTGGCCCGAAAGTGCAATTGACCTCGATCATTGATGACTGGGCACCTTACTATGTGGAACGTGTCAAGGCGGTGATGGATGGTAAATGGGAAAGCCATGATGTTTGGCACGGCATGGATCACGGCAATGTGGTCATGGCCCCTTACACAAACATGCCGGACGATGTGGCGGCCCTTGCGAAGGAAACACAGGAAAAAATCACCGCCAATGAGTTCGAGCCGTTTACCGGGCCGATCAAGAAGCAGGACGGCAGTGAATGGCTTGCAGACGGTGCCAAGGCTGAAATCGGAACGCTGCTCGGCATGAATTTTTACGTCGAGGGCGTTGACGACAAACTGCCACAATAGACTTATTCACAAACCACCAAGGGGAAGGGGGCTGCGGCTCCCTTTTTCATGCAATGCGGACTTGAAATTTGTTTTTGAATGTCGCATAGCCTGTGGGCTGACCACAGGTACCTGGAGAGGTGGCAGAGTGGTTGAATGCACCGGTCTTGAAAACCGGCGTGCGTGCAAGCGTACCGTGGGTTCGAATCCCACCCTCTCCGCCACTGATTGCATATGACGCCGGAAAACCGGAATTGACGCCGAAATTCCGGCAGCGGGCGCTGGTTTTTCTGTTCAGGCTCTGTATACCGCGGCAGCAAAGCAACCCGGCTTGGCGTAATGTAGATGTATGTAGTTTACTTCGTCGGTTTCAAATGCTGTAGAGATCATTTCGGAGACCTTCTCGCCCGGCACGACATCTGCGCCAATCATCATGTGTTGATTGTCGAAAAGGCGCACGGAAATCAGCCGGGACCGGATGACTTGCGGCACTTCGTTGACGGCTATGTCTGCTTGCTTGGCGCCGCGCCGTACAAAGATTGCATGGCTCGCCTGAAACGGGCTGTTTTCCGGCTGGTGCTGGTGGTTCGTGAGGATCACGATTTCTCCTGGATTCGCGTCTTCCATGCTGACACGGCACGGGGTTCCCGGTTTGGAATCAACTACTTGCCGGACAGCCCGATGTCCGGTCAGTTCTGCATCCGACATCTCGAACAGGTGGGCGAAGTCAGTTTCTGGCAATGCTGTGATCTGAAAGTTCATGGTGTTTTGCTCCTGTTGGTTTCAGATCGTGAATATCAGGATGCTTCCGGTTTCAGCCACCCGATTCCTGCACGGTGGGAAAGCGTTGTCGCCGGGTTGCCTGGCAGATTTTGATTGCCGTTGTTATTCTTGGGCAACCGGTTTCAAATTCCGGCAAGCGACGGTTTCTGGCGTGATGCCTCACGATAATGCCTGGGGCTTACGCCGGTCCACCGCTTGCAGGCCAAGGCAAAGGATTTGTTGGAAGAATAGTCCAACACAACGGCAATGTGCTTGATGGGTACTTCTGTCCTGGCAAGCATGTCGCAGCCTGCTTTGCGCCGCGCACCGTCCAGGATCATGGAAAAGGTCTGCTCATTTGCACTAAGCGTGCGTTGAAGCTTCTTCGCCGTACTGCGAAGAAGCACCGCGACTTCCTCAATGTTGCAGCGACCGGTACCCATCAGCAGACTGATGGCGATCTCGACCTGGTTCAGCAGGGTGTCATCAGGACCCATCGTGTGTGGAACGAGAAAACCTGAAGCTTCGGTGAACATGGATTGGATGCTCGATACGGGCACTCTCAACGGACGGTCCATTGTCTTGCGGTCGATGATCATCTCGAAGGCCGGGCTGTTCCATTCGACCGTGCCGTCATCGAAACAGTTAACGTGCCTGGGTCTGTCATGGGGAATATGAAGCTTTTTCACGCCCCCCTTTGAAACATGGTTCAGTTGCGAAAACAGCTTGGCAAAATCATATGCAAGATATTGGGTTACCTGGCGAAACTCGGACACTTCATAACGCGGGGATACGCCGATGACCAAATCATCAAGGTGGCCGTTTTGATCCGCTTCAAGTGTGGTCTGGAACATGTTGCAACGAGACGGCAATGCGGCCATCATGGTTCGCAACCAGTCCTGTATTGATCGTGCGTAATACAAAAAGAGGATTGCGCGATTGTCTTGCGATACACTTGGCGGGGTATCCATCGCCAATCGCATGGCAAAATCGGGTTGTTGCAGAATTTCGCTGCTGCGTTCGAGGAACGTTCCAAATGATTCAGCACTTGCAAAGCTGTGATTTATTGCAGAAAGCTTGTGAAATTCTGCCATTACCTTGCCTGACATCTCGTCGTCGGCAAAACGCTCAAGCCACCGAACCAAAATGGACGGAAAGTTTGTTATTCTTAAATAATACTTTTCTTTTTCCTTCACTTTCCGCCCCCAAAAAGTGTCTATCCTCAAGATTAACTTCTCTCTTAGTCTACTTCTGGCATCTTGGCAAAAGGCCAAGCTGCAAACAGCGTTAAATGAGGTGGTTAATCCCGGACACGCGGCTGCTGGCGATTTTGTAACGTTTTGTAAAACAAACAACTATCCGTCAGTTAACCAGTTTTCCACTGAAACCGGCGTGTTCCAACGGTAAAAAAATAGTGGGAAAATGTCCTGAATTATAGACCTTGTCTGGTTTGACGCGAGTCGACACAAGGTAAAGAAAGTTTTAAAACCAGCCCAAAGGATTGATTCCAAAATTCTTAGGGCTAGGGATTTCACGAATGTTTTTTGACAAACCATTGCGTCATACGCTTTTCACATCTGTATCTGTCGGGGCGATACTCATGGGCTCTGGAGCTCATGCAAACCCGCAAGGGGGAACCGTCGTTACAGGCGATGTGAACATTGGCGGGGTTGGAACTGATCATGTGATCATCGACAACAATTCCGACAAGGCGATTGTTGACTGGCAGGACTTCTCCATCGGGGTTGGGGAAACCACGACGATCAACCAGGTCACAAACGATGCCTCGATCCTGAACCGTGTCATTGGAAACAATCCCACAGAAATTCATGGTCGTCTGGAATCAAACGGGCAGGTCTTCGTTGTTAACCGGAGCGGCATTCTGGTCGGTGCGACTGGTGTGGTCGAGACCAATGGGTTTGTGGCTTCGACGCTTGACCTTTCCAATGATGATTTCCTCGGCGCTGGCGACATGCTGTTTTCTGAGGGCATTGATGCCGGGGAAGGCATTGAGGTCTACGGTAAAATCCGTTCTGTTTCCGGCGGCGACATCTTCCTGTTGTCACGCGAAATCACCATTCACGAGGGCGCTGAAGTTGACGCCAATGGCGGGTATGTCGGCATCGCGGCCGGTCAGGAGATTTTGCTCAAGCCTGTGGATAGCGGGGATGGCCGCATCTCGATTCGTGCTGGCAAGGGCAAGATTGTCAATGCCGGTACGGTCGCTGGTGTTGCAGCCGAACTGAAAGCGGCTGGCGGCAATGAATATGCGCTGGCGATCAACAATACAGGCGTTGTTCGCGCTACAGGTGTGCGCAGAAGTGGCGGACGTGTTTTGCTTGGCGGCGGTGGCAAGGTTCGAAATTCCGGTAGAATTGTATCTCGCAAGAAAGTTGTGGTTCGTTCGAAGAAGAAAATCATCAACTCAGGTACGGTGGTAGCAAAAGATAGTGCGAGCGGCAAAGGTGGTGAGGTCGTCTTCGAATCGCCCGATATCGAGATTGAAACCACTTCGCTGATTGATGTTTCCGGCGCGCTTGGCGGTGGCCGTGCGTTTATCGGTGGTGGTTACCAGGGTTCGCAACAAGACCGTGATGGCAATGCCGTTGACATTTCCGAAAATGCCCAAACTGTAACGGTTGCAAATGGTGCAAAATTTGATGCCAGCGCAACCTGATGGTGATGCGGGTGACATTGTGATTTGGTCTGATGACACAACCATGTTTGCAGGTTCCATTGACGGCACGTCAGAGAACGGAGCAGGCGGTTTTGCCGAAGTTTCCGGTAAGGGTACTCTCATATTCAATGCCTTCAAAAACATTGATTTGTTAGGCGGTTCCAGTAACGGTACGCTGTTGCTTGACCCGACCGATATTACCATTATCGACAGCAGCGGTTCGCCTATTGCTAGCTCGCCAGTTACGGCCAACACTTTGACCGACCAAGACATTTCCGACTTTCTTCAAGGCAGCGGCAGTCTCGAAATCACGACTGCGAGTGCGGGTGTCGATGCCGGTGACATCAGTGTTGACGGTGGCGTTGCAGTCTTCTGGACGAGCAACAACAGTCTTACTCTCACAGCTGATCGGCATATTACTATCGACACGGGTGCCACTGCGAATCAAAGCATTGTTTTCCGCAATATGACCGGATCTGGTTCCATAAATTTTGATGCAGGTGGCAGTATTTTTGTGACGGCCGGTTCCGGCACGAACAATGAAGTCAGAATCAGGGCGGAAGGCGGCGGCAACATTTCAATGAACGCCGGTGCCGATATTGATATTGACGGCGGTAGTGCAGCCAACGCTTCTGTGAACATTACAGCCCTGGATGGTAATGTTGATCTGCAGGCCAGTACGAATGTGACCATTGATGGTGGTTCAAACACAAACACTGGTGTGGATATTATTAGCACCAAAGACGGTGCCATCCGTATTGGTGCGGGCGGCGATGTTGCAATACAAGGTGGTTCGCACGCAGATGGCGACGTATCGATTCAACAAATTGATACAGGTGACACGAGTGGCACCGCCGGTGGCGTATGGATTGGTGCGGAAGGCAATGTTACGATTGGTTCTGCGACGCAGAACGGACACGTTGTTGCCGGTTCCGAACATGGTACGACGCAAGTATTTGCAGGTCTGACTGATAACACGCTGGGTGCAAGTGCAACGGCGATAACCCAGAGTGGTTCTGTAAACCTTTTGGGCGGAGCAGGAATTGGTAGTTTTGCCCAAATCGGTTACCAGATTGGGGCCTCCCGTTCCGATGCCGATGCCGCCCATGGCGACATTGAAGTGATGGCCGGGGACGATGTTGTTTTGGCTGGTGGCATCAACAGTTTTGCGTTCGCCCAGATTGGTCATGGCGGTTATAACGAAAGCTATACCGGTTCGTCGGTAACCGAGATTGTTTCTAGCGATATTACCGTTCGCTCTGGTTTGGTCGCTGCCGACAGTAAACTGTCGCTGGACGGAGGCAATACTGCCATCTCCCACGCGCAAATTGGCCATGGCGCTACAAAGAGGCAGACTGGCTCGACAGTCGAACAGAAAGACATTTCGGGTAACATTGTCGTTTCTTCCAGCCTAACTAGTGACGGGTTGGCAAATGCATCGATTGGCGGGGATATTCTCCTAAACACCAATTTCGGAGTAACGAACGATACGCAGGATGATGGAATCAGAGCTCAGATCGGTCACGGGGCGACATTGGTGTATGTTGGCTCCGGTGAGAGTGGCACTGAAATTGCCCATGGCCGCATTGATGGCAACATCACGGTCACAGCGGTAGACGACCTGAAGCTTGGTGCAGACAATGTGTCTGCTGGCACGAACGACGATACCTTCCAGATTACCTCACAGATCGGTCATGGCGGCTTCTCTTTCCTTTTTTATGATGGCACTGCGGTTTCCGGCGACAAGACGCTTTCGGTTACCTATGGCGCAATTGCCAAGTTTGACGACCTTATGGCCAATACCAATGGCATCACAACTCACGGCACGGACATTACCATCAATGCCGGCTCGGTTACACTGGTCGCAAAAGAGGCCGTGCAAAACTCGGCAGCTTATTCCGGCGATGTGTTCGACAACCTGATCTCCAACCAGATTGGTCATGGCTCGACAACCGTTTATTCATCTGTTGCTTCGGCAGGAACAGGTCAGACTACGCCGTCAGCTCTAACCGGCATTAAAACCATTTCCGGCTATCATTCCCAAAACGACTACGATCAAGATGGCAATCTTTCAACAGCCGAAGAGAGCCAGACAATTACGGGATCTCAGTTAAGCAGCGCGATCAATGGTGTTGCCGGTATTAGTGGCGTTAACAACACAAAAGAGTTTTTAGCTCTTTCAGAAGAGGACCAAACTGCAGTTTTTGAGGCATTGACACCGTGGGAAGCAACAGCGCTGGGGTTGGCAATTGACCAACAAAATGACCTTGCCGCCAATCAGATTTTCAACCCCGACAGCGTCACTTACGATCCGGATGCCTCTGAGAGTTTGCTTGTCGGCATTGTGTTCAACAACACGCATGCCAATAAATATACGCCAACTGCAATTCAGATTGATCTTGACGGTGTGGCCGGATTCACGTCAATTAACGAGGATGTCTCAGTTGCCAATTTCGACGTTAACTTTAATGCCCTCACAGATGTTGATGGCGACTTTATTGACTCGTCGGGAACCAAACTTAACACTTATCAAAAGGATGCATTGAAGCAATACGTTGAAGCGAATCCGTTTACTGGCGGGACCGACCCGACCAATGGTGCCCTCGATGAGGACCCGCTCGATATTTCGATTACCGAGGGCGACATTGCTGGCAACATTACCGTTTATGACACCGACAGCACCGACAATGCAGGCGTCACGCTTGAAGCAGACATCAGCGTTGGTCTGACAGCAATTACCAATGATCGCATGACCAACCGTATCGGCCATGCCACTCGCAACTTCATCACGGCTCATGATGGCAAGAATGATACAGTAAGCAATACCAGCAACGACGCCGGTGACATCACTATCAACCAGGCGAATATCCTGGGTGCCGACATTCTGGTCGACACGGTTACTGAAAACAGTGCAACCGAGGAAGACAATCAGGATATTGAACTGATCACAAGCATTACGGCTGGCCTTTCCAAGGCCGAAGCCAATGATGCGATCAACACCATCGGCCATGGCGGTGAAATCCTCATCCAATCGGGTAATGGTGGTAAAGCCAGTGACGGCAATAACGCATCCGGTCATGGCGGAGATGTTTTCATTACCCGCGGCACCATTTGGGATGGTGTGGAGTATTTGCGTGCTGATGGCACTGCAACCACGGCCGAAGCAAATGATATTGCTTACACCTATGGCGGTACAATTGACAGCAATGGTCATGTTGATGATCATGGCTCCGTTAAAATCACCCTCAAATCAAGTGACCAGATCATTGTGGATGACGACGTTGCTGCTGCCCTTTCAAAGGCAGAAGCCAACAACGCGATCAGCCAAATCGGCTCCGGCGGTATTTTCAAGGTTGCTACCGGCAATGGCGGCGCGACACCTGGTGGCGGCAATGGTGGTCGCGGCGGTGATATTCTCATCAACTGGGACAATGACGAGCTGCGTTATTACAATCATGACGGGCATTCATCGACCAATGAGAATGACCACGCCCGCGGCATCATGGGTGACATTGAACTTGAAGCCAACCATGACGGGACGCTGACCGGCACCGATGGCAGTAGCGATGGCGATTCAGACTATGCGCTCGACATCACCTCCGACGACAAGGCAGCCCTGTCAAAGGCAGACCACAACACGGTGATTGGCCAGATCGGTCATGGCGACTTCATGGAACTTGTCAGTGGCGATGGCGGTGCAGGCGGTGACCTCACTGGAGAAGTTGGTCAAACCAATGGTGGTCGCGGTGGCGACATTACGGTTGCCTTCAATGATGGCGACAATGACCACAACGACCTTGACGATCTGAAGATTGAATCCGACATTACGGTCAATGTACAGGGCGCCATTCGTGGTGAAGCGGTTGTTACCAATGCGCTTTCTCCTGAAAAACATGGTTTGGTCGAAACCACGATCGGTCACGGTACCCGTGTTTACGCGGTTGCCGGTGATGGTGCTGAAGGCGGTGAAGCTGATACAAAAGAACTTATTGTCGGATACGATCCTGATACCTCGAATGATGGCACGAAAGAGTCGTTTTTCCGCGCTCAAGTCGATGAAAATGGCGACTTCGTGGTGGTGGGTACCGATGGCAACTATATCGAAGACCCTAATGGCGAAATTCTGCGCGGCGGTGCCGTTGGTGGCGATGGTGGTGACGTTGACATTGCACTTGGCGACATTACCGACCGCTACTCAATCACGGATTCAGATGGTGCTGGCGGATACACCACCGAGTATTATCACGATGGTCTTTACGAACTGTGGGCGCAAACTGACACAAACAATAACGATGACTATGTTGTCAGCGGCGATTCGGATTCCAACATCGAAGTGTGGGCGACCCACAATGAATCCGGTTCAGAAGAGGAACAATCGGTTTATTTCCATGCCCAGACCAAGCATGCGCTTTCCGAAGGGCCCGGCAGCGAGGTAAATGCCCAGATCGGCCACCAGAAGCGTGTCCAGGCACAGGGTGGCCTGGGTGCAGCCGGTGGCAGCAACGGCAATGAGCAGGTCAATTTTGCCGTGGTTCAAGCCGACTTCTCAGGCGGTTTCGGCGGCGATGTTGATGTCATAAACGGCTTTATCATTGGCGATATCAATATTGAGGCCGAGCGCCAGGTGAAAATGTTCGCCGAAGCCGGTCACGGCAAGGAAACCATTGTGACCTCACTGATCGGTCACAACACCCACATGACCGCGATTACCCGCGCAGGTGGCAATGGTGGCGATCTTTACTCTGGTCTTGGCAATACGGACAACAATGTTCAGGAATATTGGGAGACGACCGGTAGCACTGTTGATGCGGATGCAACATTCGGCACTCAGAGCGCTGACACCAATGACGTAACTGTCGACATCGATTACAATTCTGATGGGAATACTGTCGGGACTATCGATGAATCTGCGGTTCCTGTAGACCTTAACGGCGACGGTGTTTACGGTGATACCATTGATGAATTCAATGACTATAATGCCGATGGGGTAGCAGACTCCGTTATTGACGAAACGCAGCCTTACAGTGGTTCCGCCGTAGCAGGGTCGTATGATGAGGATACATCCGGCACGGACGATGATGGCGATGGCATCACCGGTGGCGTGTATCAGATACTTGATGAAGTTGCTGACGGTACTGATTACAATGGTGATGGAGTGATTGCTGGCAAGTTCAAAGACTATGACAACGATGGAGCCTTAAGTGCTACGCTTGATGAGCATATTGCTGACTACGACCAGAATGGCTCTTTCACGCTTGGTGTTAGCGAAACCCAGGCGATTGATCTTGATGGAGATGGCTCTACCACCAGCATTTTGGAACAATCGCAGACACTTCCACTTGCTGATATCCTCTACAAGTTAGGCGTGATTACAATTAATCCTTCGATCAACGAAGCAGGCGCAGATGCCGCAGCGGCAACAGCGACTGTCGGGGTGGTTGCGACAGCGCTTGAAAACAACCCGGACTTGCTGACTGCTGCGGAGCAGCAGGCTCTTAATGTCTACATTGGCAACACTACGCCGGCAACAACGAGCTCTGGTGCCAAAGCTGCAATCTTCGAACTAACCCTTCAGGACTTGAACCGTGACGACCAGTTCAGCCTTGGCGATTCCGGTACGCTGGGTACCAATGCTGACATCGTCGATGACAACAACACCTATCACGATGACGGGATTGGAATTGCGGTTGACGGCAATGATTCAGTTGATACCGACAAGGAAATCAAGACAGCTACCCATCAATTGCTGAACCAGTCTGCTGGTATTGACCAGGATTTGAGCGAAGGTTCAACAGCGCTTTATCGTTCGGGGGTTAATCCGGATGCCGCTAAAGCAAATGACACTTTGTCTGGACGCACGGACTCCAGCAGCTCGCTTGAAGCGGTGTTGATGGTGTATGACAGCGACGGCAATCCCCAGTTTATCGCGATTGATGTAACAAATACGAATGGTAATGGGCATTCGGCTACAGATTTGACTGCCGATGGGACAATTTATGTTGCGAACACCGCAAAAAACCGTGCGGCAATCAGCGGTAATCCCGATATCTCTGTTAACGCTGCATTCGCGGGTACATCAGCGTTTGTTTCAAATGTTGACGATGGTACGGGCAGCACCAATGCTGAAGCTCAATTCGTTTACCGTGACACAAATGGTGATCCGATTACGACTGCGGATTTGAACAGTACATCAGGCGTTTGGACATATAACAGTTCTTATGATGCGAGTGACGACTCAAGCACCGACAAGTTTACCTATGTCGACTTGAACCTCGACCGCGAGGTGGATCTGGTTGATTTTGATGCTGATGGCAAATTCGACGTGGTCGACATTGACCAGAACGGCGTTTACGACCGTATTGATGGTCGTGTTGGCACAACAGGCGCGCAAAGCGTAGCCACAATCGGACGGGATGACAAAGGCAACGCCAATATCATCGACTATTCCGTCAACACCGGCATGAATTTTGATGCGTCTCACACCGAGGGCGGCTGGCAGGTTGCAGACCTGTCGCATGCTGATGGTGGTCGCGGCGGCAATGCAAGTGTGGCCGCTTCCTATACCCAGGGTGACATCAGTGTCCAAACCGGCAATGTGAATTTTGCCGAGAACGAAGCATATAATGGTGCCGCGGCCACCGGGGCGACCGACAGTTTGATCATTGAGGTCGATGTTCAGGACAACATCGTTGCAACCGGTGGTGAAGATGACACCGTTATTGCCCGCATTGGTCATGGTGCCTACAACTATGCCGATACTGCCGGGGAGTCCGACGACAACAAGGTTGGCCGGACCATCTTCTTTACCGATACCGACAGCCATGGCGCTGCCGAAGGTGGGGATGCCGGCAAGCACGCGCTGAACGCCAGCGGTGGCGACGGTGGCGATGCCCAGTCCATCCTTGGGGATGTTCGTATCATCACGCTTGTTCGTAACAGCGGCAGTGGCTGGTCGCATGGTGACAGTGAGCTGGATCATCTGGTCGGTGACATTGCTGTTAACACCCGCATGAGCAAGACCGACAACACGATTGTCTGGGACGGAAATAGTTGGGTAAGCAATGGCGGTTATGCCTTTGTTGCCGATCCAAAAGGCGATGGCATCAGTGGTTCTGCCAATACGCTCGAGCAAAAAATCACCAATGAATCTTCCGCCAACCGTGTAAAGGTCGCCTCGAAAGTCGATAATGCGAAACAAGGCAATGTTGGCATCGCGCAGATTGGTCATGGCGCCATTTCCATGGCGGACGCAACCGCTGCTCTTGGTGGCGATGGTGAATCCGGTAACGGATCGGAGATCGAAGCCCACCAGACCGAGATCGCCAATGGTGGTCACGGTGGTTCTGCCGGTTCGATCGCACATCATGTCAAGGGCGACATTGTGGTCATGGCTGGTCGTGCACCTGATCCTGCGGACGAGGTAACCAGTATTGAACTGACTGCTGAAGAAGGCCCACGGATTGTACCTGGCAGCAATGGTGACATTGTAGTTGCGCAATTCGGTCATGGCCGGATCGGTTATGCTGGCGGCGGTGCCGGCGGCGAAAGCGATGATGGTCAATGGTATGCCAATGGCGGTGACGGTGGGGATGCGATCACCATTCAACGTGACATTCTTGACACCAGCATCACAGTGAACAGCTCTGACCTTGGCGGTCATGGCATGGATGTGCTCGCGACAGCGCTGCAAGGTTCAAACCACATCGTTCGTTCGCAAATTGGACATGGCGACATCAATTTTGCTGAAACGAATGCTGGCGGTGCCGCAGCGCCTTCAAAATCGTCTGTTACCGAGCAGTGGAACCAGCAGGCCAATGGCGGTCGTGGTGGTGATGCGATCGCGTTGCAGGCAGGTTACAATTACGACATTACTGTCGACGTTGGTGCCGCACCGGACACGACTGATGCAGACAAAGCATCGCTGCGGATTGTTACCAATGCCCAAAACATATTCCTGGGCACCGAAAACCACATTCTGGCGAGCATCGGCAGCGGCGGTTACAGCCATGCGGAAAGTTCCTCAGCTTCAGGCGGCAATGGCAGCTACCGTTCTGCACTTGGCGGCATCAGCACGGGCAACAGCCGCACGCCATTCTCCACCTACGTTTCCCATCGTGAAGGCGGACGTGGCGGCAATGCGATTTCAGAGATTGGCATTGATGGCACTGGCAACAACCTTTCCGGACGCCAACATTCCACCGACAATGATGTGGTCGATGACCGTTATCTTGATGATCACACCACCGGTGCTGACATAACCGTTCGCACCCATGATCGTTCTTACGACAGTGCGCTGTGGCAAGGCAAAGAGACCACGTTCTCGTTCCTGACAGACGGTGGTCCGGATAGTAACAACAACCCGTCTGCTGTTTATGGTCGTTATGACGGCATTTTGGTGGAAGCCAAAGCCGGTCCTGGCGACAACCACACCCGGGCGATTGATACCAATACGGCGCAAATCGGCCATTCCGGCTTTAACCGTGCAGACGCATTGGCAGGTGAGGGCATCAAGGACACCATGATGTTCGGCCGGGTGTCTCCAACCAATGCCGATGGCGGCAAGGGCATCCAGTCCATTTTCTCTGCCAACATTCAGGAAGGCGACGGCGGCAATGGTGGCGATGCATTCGCTTACACCGGTTCGGTTACCGGCGATATCGTTGTAACCAATACTGTCTCCGGCGAAGCGAATGATATTGGCGGGGTACTTGGTTCCCTGACCATCTCTGACGGTGGTGTAGATGGCAAACAAGATGCCGACACCAACATTGTCTTCCGGGCTACCGGCGGAACCGTTTCTTCCGATCATCGCGTTGATGCGCGGGCAGGGCACATGGTGGCTTCCGAGGCTGTGACTGACAGCAATGGCGGCAATGCGGCACGTCCTCCTCAGCCGGTGATCAGCTTTATCGGTGCGGTCAGCTCGCGTGCGGGTGCTGCCGGTGATGCAAGTTCCATCCAGGAATTGCTTACAGGCGATGTTACTGTCACGGCTGAAAACAGCATCGTTCTGGAATCGAAGAAAACGACCCTTGGCGGTGACGAAGGTTTCTTCGTCGGTGTCGGTCACAGGCTTGAGAACGACCTTGAAGCGCTGGGGCAGGGTGGTATCAGCGGCATGATCGGTGCTGCGGGCACCGTGATGCAGGCAACCTTCAAGGATGATGGTGACGACGACCGCGATGATGCGACCGAAGTCGGTTCCAACAAGGCTGACGAACAGGGCAACCTGCTGGCAACCTACCGTGCACTCTATGAGTTGAAGCAACGCATGTTGGGTCAATGGACCGCTGTCGGTGGCACTTCCGCGGACGCAGCGGTTGATTTCCCGACCGCCTATGGCCGCCTGTCTGCCTATGAGCAGTCTCTGGTACGTGCGGTGATGGGTGATCCAACCTCGACCGGTGAAAGCAATTACCGTCTGATCACCAAGATCATTTCCGGTGACGAAGACGAAAGCTTCTACAATTCATATACCGATGGCAATTTTGATGTTGTGACCAATTCGCGCGACGATGTGGACGGTTCACGCACCGCCAGCATTATCAAGTCAAGCACGACTGACAGCAGCAACGACCATCGCTTCGGTAGTCTGGATCGCAATGAGGGTTACGGCTCCGGCAAGAATGTGTCGGGTGTGGCTGGTGACAATGGTGCTGTTAATGCGCTCGCGATCATCTTCGGTGACCGTGACAATGATGCGGCTACTACCGGAACCGAAACGCCTTCAACGGCCAACCCGGGTGCGAATTCCGATGTTGACGAAGCTCAGTGGGGCAATATTCCCGAGCCGTCTGCTGACGAAATTGAAGCGCTGCGTTACATGATGGCGGCTTCCGGTGACGGCGGCAATGTGCGCTCGGTCCAGGGTACGTTGTCAGGTGACGTGCTTCTGGTTGCAAACGCCTATGACAGCGACGGCAATGACGGGGTAGATCATTCGCAGGCCAATGCACGCGGCATCTATGTCATATCAGAAGATGCGGCCCTGTCAGGCACAGACCTGTTTGCAGTGGTTGGTCATGGTTCCGAAGTGATCAAGGCACGTGGCGGCGATGCAGGCCTGCACCATGACACGGCGGTTCAGACCACCGCATCGATTGGTGGCGATGGTGGCGATGCTTATGTTGAGCAAGGCGCCGCTTCGGGCAACATTTCACTGCAAAGTGGCTATGTGATTGATGTTGAAGCACGCAATAACGGTCTTGGCTTCAGTGAAGAAGACACACGCATTGGGCACCAGTTGAAAGTCGGTTCACTGCTGGAAGATTTCAGCACAGGGACACAGGCTGCGGTGGTTGCCGGTATCGGTGGCCAGGACACCGGTCTTGGCGGAAGCACAAGGAACGGAAGTGGCGGCGACGTAACGATTATCCAGCGCGGTGCCAGCGGTTCGATCAATCTGGAAACCAGTGCTGATATTGCAGATGGTGAGGGACTTTCCATCACTGATGCAGACGGATCCGTCGATGAGATCGCAATCGCGATTTTCGCCGACAATCCGAACTTGTCGTCAGACCATACCGAAGTTCACATTGGCCATGACCAGCACATCGACTCTGCCCAGGCAGGCGATGCAGGTCGGATGCATGCTCTGAACACCTTTGAAGACAACAAAGGCCTGATCGGGGTTACAGAAGGCAAGGGTGGTGATGTAACTGTTGAGCAGGGACTTTTGACAACCGATGATCTTGCTACGACAGGTACTGAAGACCTTACCATCACAGCCAAAGACATTGTCATGGCGAAAGGCTTTATCAGCAACGGTGGAAAAACCCGAACGCTGATTGGTCATGAGACTTCTGCCGGCAAGGAATGGCAGGACGGTGAACTGGATGGCACTGCCGGAAACAAACTTGTCGCTGGCAATGGTGGTGACTCTTTTGTTGAGTTGTTTGACGATACTGATGGCGGTGAAGCAGATGGCGGAACGGTTACGGTTCGGCAGGGTGCGAACAATTCCAACGGCACCACTACTGCAACCGATGACTACTATCAGGCACTTCAGGGCGATATCATCATAACATCGCATTACAACGAAGTGATTGCGCTTTCCGAGACCGGAAACGGCGGCGACGTTTACACCGAGATCGGTCACCAACTGAAACTTTCAGCAGAATCCGGAAACGGCGGCGTTCAACGCGGCATTACACAGCAGACCCCTGGCGACGGTGGTGATATCTGGGTTGTTCGTGGCCGTATCGAAGGCAATGTATCCTTGACAGCAGATGGTCCCGATACATCTTCCGGTACTACCGAAACGACAACGGATGGCACCGATAAAGAGACAGAAGCTGACGGTCGTGTTTTGGTGGATGCGAAAAACGGTTCAGGCGGAACCACGGAAACCCTGTTGGGACACAGCTCGGAGTCTATCCTGACAACCGGTCGCAGTGGTTTCAGCCAGGAGTTTTTTGTCACTACCTATGATGGCACCGATGGTGCTGGTGATGACGCGGCTTCTTCATCGAACACTATTTTGGCGGCCTTTGACGAGCTAATTGCTCGCTCTGTTCCGGATCAAGTTTCTTCGGGTGATGCAACATTCACCAATGTTGACAAGCGCGATGCCTATCGTTTGATCACCAACACCATTGCCGCGCTTAAATCGGCCCAGCAATATACGGACCGCATGACGACTGACGAAGCGGCGAACCTGGCAGCGGCAATCAGTGAAGCTGAAGCGGCGCTTAGCGACTTGGGAACGGCAGAATTGGCAACAACGCGTGCCGATGTCGGTATTCAGGACTCTGTAGCGGACAGTTATTTGAATGCCAGAAATGCGGTTGTGCGGGCACGTGGGGCACTGAGTGCTGCATTTATCGGCACCAGCTCCAATCCAGGTGTCGGCTTGTCGGATGCAGACACACGAGCCAGTACCAGCAATATCTATGCCTTCCTCTTCGGTGACCATGCCGATGGCGGCGACATCTATGTCGATGAGAATACCGATGGAACAGCAGCCGATTCTGCCAAGATTATCGGTAACGTAACGCTGACCGGCAACAACACTGAAGGTGTGGTTCGCACCAAGAGCGGCTACGGAACAGGTACCTTGTCTGTTGTGGAACTCGGGCACCGCCTTGAAGTGATAAACACAACCGGAGAAGGCGGCGGCGAAACCGACGGCGGACCACCAGAAGGTGGTGAAGCTGGCGACGGCGGTAATATTACCGAACACAATGATGTTTCCGGGGATGTAACCCTGTCTGCGCATCGTTTGGTGATCACATCGGATGGCGCGGTAACATCACTGACGCATTTTGGTCACGATCTCGACACCGACAATCTTGCCGGAATGTCCGATATTGCCAGCAATGGCATGGGCAATGGCGGCACGATCATTACGTCGCAGACTGCGTCTGGTAATGTAAACCTGAACGCCAATGAGATGTCGGATGATATTGCCAACACGGCGACAGCGTTGCTGACCGTAGGTGGTTCGGATTCAAGTGTTGATTTTGGACACATGGCCGACCAGTTGAGCGAAAGCGATGATGACGGCAGAGTTAGCGGTCCTGTCAATTCGGTTGAATACAACCGCGCAGGCGAGATTACCAACACCCAAACGGTAAGCGGTAATGTGACGGTCAATCTGGATCTTGACGGTAATGGCAGCGATCAGGACCTGATCATTGATGCAGGTGGCACGGCTACCAACGTCATTGACATCATGCATGACGCTACCCAGTCTGCATTCAGCGGCAAGGCGGGTCATGGTGATGATGGTGACGGCCAGTTGGTCACCGTTTCGCAAACTGTTTCCGGTGACTTCACAGTCAGTGCGCTGGAAGATTTGGAGGTTCGTTCGACGGGCGGCGGCATCAATATCGGTCACGATGCAAGCAACACGGGTCAAAGCGGGCAGGTTAATCCAGGCGATGGCGACGAGTATGGCGAGCGGGTTGACGCAGACCAGAACGTGTCAGGTGCAATTAACCTGTCAGCAAACCGGTCTGTCACGATCGACGTTATGACTGCAATCACCGAACCGGGCCATATTGGTCATACTGCGATCCAGGATGCCAAATCAGCCGATGACGGTGGTGATTTTGACACTGAAGAAGGATATCGCGACGGAAGCAATAATTTGTTGGTTGCAGATGTTGATGCAGATCAAACCGTAAGCGGTGGGTTGTCTATCACTTCTGGTGAAATCCTGTTGAAATCAGGTGGTGTGGGTGGCCTGCACTACGGTCATGAAGCCACGCAGAACACCGAGACGGATTTCGATACCGGGTCACAGCCGGGCCATATCGAGGCCAATTCATCCATAACCGGCGATATGAGCCTGATTGCTGATATTACCGCGGATAACGGAGTACATGCCAATATCGGTGCTAATAATGAAACCGCGATTATTGTGACCCCGGTTGGTGCCGTTACCCTGACGGGTGATGCCGGAACGCTTCAGTTTGGCCATAGTGGAAACACGACAACCGGCCACAATGAAGCTACTGCCAAAAATGGGTCTGTGGATGCAGAACAAACCATTACGTCAAACATCACAGTCGACGTTGATGAAGATCTGATTGGAACATCAGGCGCAACTGGCAAGGTGTTGGTCGGTCACTCGATTGTTGAAAACAATGCCGGAATGGGAACAAAAACCGGAAAAGGGCATGAGAACACCTATCTGGATGCCAATGGCGCCACCCAGGTCAGCGATGCCTCGCAACGCGTAAACGGCAACATTGATGTAACTGTTGATGATTTCCTTTCATTCGATGCTGGCATGGGTGAAATCCAGGTCGGTCACGAAAGCGCAAGCAATATCGCACAAATCGGCGTTTCCGATCAGCAGTTGATCGGCAATATCACGGTCAATGTGGGTACCGATGCAAATGGTACACCCAATGGTGATGCGAGCAATGGCGATGATGATGCCTTGTTGACAGCCGGTTCTGCGACAGGTGTACACATTGGTCATGAGATTACCGAAGACGCCAACAACAAAGTCCAGATCGCCAGTGGTGATATCTGGTTGAAAGTTGGAGCCGATCTTGAGGTAACCATGGGTCAGATCGGGCACAAGGGCTACGATTTTGCCCAATACACCCCGGATGCAGACACCTCGTATGATCTGGCGACAGCAAAAGCAGCGGCATTGGCGGCTGGTACAGTTGGCACCGTGGTCGATACGGATGTTGCAGCCGACTCCGGTGTCGGTTCCGTGCGCAATCGCATCCAGGGTAACACCACCATTGGTTCGGCGCAGAATTCACCTAGTGAAGATTCCACGCTGCAATCTAATGTGATGAAGTTTGCGAACAGCTTTGTGAATTCCGGCTATGGCGGTGAGGGCGACAAGGATGTGGATGGCGAATTGCGCTTCTTCCTTCCTGCACAAGAAGGCCTCACCATCACAAGCACAGTGTTTAACGACAGCGCTTCTGCTGCACCTGCGGATGCTGTTCCGGACCGTGCGTCAAAACCAGACAATGTCTTTGAGGCAGAAGGCGAGTTGGACCATGAACACGATTTTGAGTTGATGTCAGAAACGGCAACCTACTCAGACAGTGTGATCGGACCTGCCAACTTCGGCTTCTACTTTGAAAGCACTGCAACGGGCGGAGACGTTCAGGAGTTCACGCCATTCTTCATCGAAACCCGTTTGGGTGGCGGCTTTGTTGTCGAGTACACAAGGGAAGACGGTTCTCGAGGTGTCATAAACATGACAGGCCTGGAAGAGGGCGGCATCGGTACCAGCTCGTTTGATATCGCTTGTGAAGAGGCAGGCTATACAGAGCCGGAATGTGAAAGCATCAGGGAACATTACAACGGCTTCCAGCAGGGTGCCGGTTCCAACAGCAACTTCTCCGGCACAGGTGGTGGTGGCCAATCATTCGACTTCGATGAGGGCTATGAACGCGACCAGGAACTGATTAGTGGTTTCTCACCAATCTTTGAGAGTAATCTGTCAGGTCAGCAGGTTGAGCCGGTGCTTGCCGAAGTAATGCTGCCTTCAGAAACTGGTCAGAAAGTGAAGGGGCGTTCCAAGCGGTTTGCTTTCGTCCTTCATGATCGTCGACCATCACGGCTGGAAACAGCGAAGGTGGAAGTTCAGGAAGCGGTTTTCGGCTTCTCGGCGGAACTATCCAGGAATTTCAACAATCCGAAAGATATGAATACGTTCGGTGAGTATGTTGAAGTTGGTAATATTGAAGCTCAGATTTCACAACATTATCCGGGTGCATTGTCGATTGCATCAAGTCATCTGTTGTATCAGTCGAAGCTTTAAGGTTATATGCGGTTACAAACTATTGGGCGAAGTTTAATGTTCAGAATAAACAAAAAATTGGCGTTGGGTACGGCTTGTTTGGCGGTCAGCATTGCGTTTGCGGCAGATGTTGGTTTGCAGGGGCAGGCATTTGCCCAGGCGACCGGTGATTTGCAACAGGGTTTTATCAAAGGGCCGGGGAACAGGGTCAGCTTGACCCCGCAAAATGCACTTAGTGTTTCGGATGACGAAACCGAGATTTTGCCTTCCCTTAGAGGCGTTGTAATCGTTTCCGACCCCCAGTCTGTCAGCAGCGGTGGCGCTTCTGCCGATGGGGTGGAAAATCGCAGCGACGCAACCCCTGAAATTGTTGCGGCAGCCGCATCTGCCTATGTCGGACAATCCGTTTCGCTCGCCTCTCTGGATCGCCTGACACGTGACATGGTGCTTGCGTTCCGCGATGCAGGTATGCCGGTTGTCAATGTTGTCATTCCGCCGCAGGATGTTACCAATGGTGTTGTGCAGATTGTTGCGGTCATTGGCCGGTTGGGCGAAGTGACCGTTGAGGGCAACACCTCAAATCCTGAACATTACGCCGCTGGCTTCCCGCTTTCCAAAGGTGAAGTGATTGAAGAAGCCGCCGTTGTTAACCACTTGCGCTGGAAAAGCAGACGCGCAAACCGCAGGGTGAATGCAATCTATTCGCCAGGTGCTAATTTTGGCGAAACCGATATTGCTTTCGATGTTGCGGAATCAAAACCCTGGTCGGTATTTTTTGGGGCAGATTCTTCCGGGTCCGGCTCTACCGGGGATTACCGGCTTTTCGCAGGTGCCATTCTTAATGACCTGTTTGTTGAGGAAGACGAGTTTTCCTATCAGTTTACCACAACTGAAGAGGGGATTGATGCGCTGGCGGCCCATGTTGTTCAGTATACAGTACCGATCGCCGAACGAATGGATTTCCAGCTGACGGGTTCGTATGTGGAAACCTCTTCCACAGCACTGATCACCAATACCGATGGTCTTAGCTATCAGTTGTCAGGTACGCTTATCACCCAACATGACCAATTCCTTGGGTTCTATTGGGACGGTCGTTACGGGTTTGATTACAAGCGCACCAACAATGATCTAGATTCCGGCGGTGGAACCGTACAGACATCAAGTGCTGAAACCGGTCACTTTTATGCTCTGTGGAATGGTGAGCGCAACAAGGGACGGGCCAGGACAACTGCTTTTGGTGGTATCTGGTACTCGCCGGGCGACATGTTCGATGACAATACCGATGCGCGTTATGCGACTTTGCGCCAAGGTGCGTCAGCTGACTATGTCTTCGCACGCGGCGGTTTCGAACACCGCGTAAACCTTGAGAATGAATGGACGTTCAACCTCGAAGCCGACGGTCAAATTGCAGACGGGCGGTTGCTTGGTGCCGAATTGTTCTATTTGGGCGGAATTAATTCGGTTCGTGGCTTCCAGGAATCGGTTGTTCGTGGCGACAATGGTGCATTTGCAAGTGTCGAACTCTACACGCCGACCGTAGAAAAAGACATCAATGGCGCAATGGTTACCGTGCGTGGGTTTGGCTTCTTTGATGCAGGTATGGTTTCCGTTAACGGTACACCGATTGCCGGCGTTGAAGGCGACACTTCCATTTCCGGTGCCGGTGTTGGCTTGGTGTTCTCAGCAACCAATCCTAATGTGGAATCTGCTACATTGTCTGGTGAGGTGTCCTATGGCTGGAAGGTCGACGATTCGCAGTTCAACACAACTGATGATGACGATGGCCAGTTCCATTTCCGGGTAATTTCCCGCTTCTGATCCCAAATTCCACATGTCCAAAACCAAAAACAAAAAGGCCGCAACTGTTGATGCGGCCTCTGATGTGTCGTTTGAGTACATGATCAAGAGCGTAAGCGAGCTTGATCTGATGGTTCAGAAATACCTTGTACGGGTTGGCGCAGCAGAGAAACCCTCTGCTGGCAGCAGTCAATACAAGATCCTTGACCGCGAAAAGGCAAAGTCAACGATGGTCATGCCAAAGGTCCTCAACCCGCTCGGCAAGAAAGGATGGCGTTTGGTTTCGGTCAACAAAATGGAGTGTTACATTTTTGAGAAACACGCGCCCGTTGAGTACAGCGTTTTGACCCCAGCCGAAATTGACAAGCGGTCCATTAGGTTGCTTCAGCAAAAGGGTAGCCTCACTTTGGCAGGGTTTGAGGGCGAGACACCGAAACTGGAACTTTCAGATCCTTCCAATGCAAGGATTCAAGACATATTGCCTGAAATACTTGCGGACTACGGAAAAGAAGGCTGGCAATTAGCAGCGATTAGTGGTCCTCAACTGT
The DNA here is from genome assembly GCA_965230715.1 of Rhizobiaceae bacterium. GTDB lineage: Bacteria > Pseudomonadota > Alphaproteobacteria > Rhizobiales > Rhizobiaceae > JAALLB01. The sequence continues at coordinate 1,851,704 of CBDDLK010000001.1, forward strand.
ATTACTTCACAAGAAACCTATAAGATTCGCACAACAGCAGGAAAATCACAATGCAACGGATTTTGAAGTCATTGTCATGGGCGGCAATGTTTACAAGTTTGTCTACAGCAGCATTTGCGCAGTCAGCGACCCCAACACCCACCAGTTTGGTGGAATCCTACAAATCCTGGCAGGTCGACTGCGATTTGGTCGCCAAACCGGAAAAGAAGGAAGAGGCCAAAGAGAACAGCGAAAATGCTGCCGACAAGTCTGAACAATTCTGTACCGCACACCAAGCCTATTCGACCCGTTCAAAGAACAACGAACGAGCAGAGGTTGCCAGGTTCTTGTTTTATTATTTCGCCGAAAAGGACGAAGAGAAAAAGTCTCTGGTATCAGGTGTAAGAACCACGGTTAACGTCAGTTTCGAGAAGGAACCTGAGTTATTCGTTGGTGAGGAGGCGCTTGTCAAAGGCAAGTTCAGACGCTGTCGGGGAACATTCTGTTTCATCAGTTTTGAAATCGACGACAAAAAACGGAAGACGCTAACCGAGGCAAAAGAAGCCTATTTCGTCTATCCGCTTTCCAATGGGCAAAACTTTCGGATCACCATGTCTCTGGAAGGTTTGAGCGATGCATTGGCGGCGCTGGGTGCGCGTAACAAGTAATTTTCCACGAGATTGATGTAATGGTAAAGAAAACAACTGAAAAGAAGGCTGCAAAACCTGCAGCGAAGGCACAAACGGCCAAAGCGGACAAAGAAAAGACTGCTACAGAAGATGCGCCAAAGCAAACCGGCAATCCGATGTTCTATGAGCAGATCGCCATATTGAATGCGACAGAACACGGCGATCTGAAGGTTAAGGAACTTGATAATTTCAAGTTTGCTGCCGGTGCGAATTCAATTGTCCTGACCGTTTCCGAATTTTCGATTGCTGCATTGGATTATCCGATTGTGTTTGGCAAGTCGGGAGACAGCTACACGCCGTTTGCGGTTACCGGATACAAGCAGGGCGAGAATGTGTTCGTCGACGACAAGGGCAATTGGCGTGACAAGGCTTACGTACCTGCCTATGTTCGGCGTTATCCGTTTTTTCTTGCCGAATCCAACGATCGCACAACCCTGTCGCTTGGCGTTGACCTGGCTTATGAGGGGATCAGCAAGAAAGACGGCAAAGCGATTTATGATAAAGGCGAACCAGGCGAAGTGGCAAAGAATGCATTGAATTTTTGCGCCCGTTTCCGTGGGGAACTTGAAAAGACCAACAACCTGATGAAACAGCTTGCTGACATGGATCTGTTGGTGGAACGCAGCGCCACCGTTCAGTTGCGCGACAACGATCCGGCGCGCATTGTTGGCTTCAGCATTGTTGATGAAAAGAAACTGAATGAACTCGATGATGCAAAGTTTCTTGAGCTGCGCAAATCCGGTTTGCTCACATTGATTTACTGTCATCTTTGGTCGATGCGAATTTGGGACAATCTGCTTGCCTGACACTGACGGGTGTTTGTAACATCAAGTTGTTTTTCGTGATTGAATTGAGCGCCCTCGATGGGCGCTTTTTCACGTTTTGTTAACGCTCGCAACAATATGTGTGATGTTGAGAGTCTTGCGTTGGCGCGTTTCCACATTCTTGCCAATATTGTGACGGAATGGGAACGCCACAGAATTCATTCCTGAATCACTCGGTTTCCTGGAGCGACTTATGAAATCACTATTGGGCGCATCGGTTTTTTTGTGCGCATTATCCCTGGGAGCGACACCAGCTTCTGCAGAAGAACTTGACGGAAAAGAAATCAGGAAACTGATCAGCAACAAGACGGTTTATCTTGCAACCGGTTACGGCTTTGAGTTTCCACTGGTATATCGCGGAAATGGGCGTGTTACGGGCGATGGCACCGGAACCGGTCTGGAAAAGTATTATGCACCAAAAGAAACCGGAAAATGGTGGGTTAAAGGTGACCGAATGTGCCAAAAATTTCCGACTTGGTACGACGGCAAGACACTTTGTTTCAAGGTCAAACAAACCGGAAGCAAATCCCTGATCTGGAAGCGTAATGATGGCAAACGCGGCAAGGCGCGAATTGGCTAGCCTTTTGTTTTTCATCTGATATTAACATGTAAGCTGTGTTATTGTTGCGGGTATTGAGAATCGGGGAATGGGGGACATTGATGGATGGCAGCAAGCCAATGGCTGAAAATTCGCAACGCCGCTTTGCTGGTGCGACTGCGCTTTGCCTGTTTTCCCTTGTTCTTGCCGGTTGTAACAACAGCACTACGCCAAGACCTGAGGCCCTTGTTCCGCAGGATCTGCCGTTAACAAGCGATGCGGGGCGTTTGTCGCTAAACCAGATGGAAACTTCCGGAATGCCGACTTATACGGCTGGTTCCTTGGCATTTTCCGATATTGCCTTGCATCCTAATGGCGAACAGAATGTACCGGCCGGACCGAAACTTTCGACCGCCGCAAACCATATCTCGAATTCGACCAAGTTTTCTTCCAAGGCCTATGGTGTTTCCAAAAGCCCGCGTCTGTCTACATCAGTATATGTCAGAAAAGGTGGCGGCTCTTACAAAATCGGCAAACCCTACAAAATCAGGGGCGTTCGTTACGTTCCGAAACTGGACAAGAACTACAGAAAACGGGGCATGGCGTCCTGGTATGGACCAAATTTCCATGGCCGGCTGACCGCAAATGGCGAAGTGTATGACCAGTTTGCGCTGTCCGCTGCCCATCCTACCATGCCTCTTCCCAGTTATGCCAAGGTAACCAATCTTGAAAATGGCGCTTCGTTGATTGTCCGGGTCAATGACCGTGGGCCTTACTCAAAAAGGCGCATCATTGATTTGTCCAGCCGTGCGGCGCAACTTCTTGGGTACACCAAGTTCGGTACCGCAAAGGTCGAAGTGCGATACGTTGGCAAGGCTCGTATGGACGGGTTGGACGAAGAATATTTGGTCGGCAGTTACGATCCGGGAATGCTTGACCCTTCGACTATTCCTCCAAATGGGCGGGATATTTTGATAGCCCAAAATGGCGAGTTGCCAGCGACACCTGCCCAACCCAAATTGCGCCCCGGTGCCAGCAAGCCGAGAAACAGCTTTTTGGCGGCCTTGTTCGGCTGGTCTGGAAAAGCCGACAACAGGTTGTCCGCAGTGCAGGTTTCTGGAAGGCGACCATTGTCAAATCTGACCGGTTTCGCTGAACAGCAAACAGAAAACCGTGCTGCTTCAAAGATCAACGATATAAGCCGTGAATACGTAGCGACGTCGTCCGACGGGATGTCGGGATTAGCCGGTTTTGTCATCGGCCCTGCTGATAATCGCAAAGAAGCAAACAAACTCGCCGAGTTGCTTTCACAATTCGGCCCTCATCACTTGGTCAATGACAAACGTGCTGGCCGATATTTTTATGTTACGGTTGCGCGCGAGCAAATACCGGCTCTGCACGACGAACTGAACAATTTTACCGATCGCAACTAGGCCGTAGACTCAATTCCATTTTCAGGCACGCTTGCGCCATACCATGTTTGTGATTATGGTCGCGCGGGGGCCAGAGGATTTTGTTAGATGCGTTGTCGTTCGCAGTTCATCCTTGCGATAGCAATTTCGATATGTTTCCCGGTTGCAGCGTTCGCTCAACTATACCAGACACCCGCAGAGCAGGTGCTGTTGATGGACGCTGACACTGGAACGATACTGTTTTCCAAGAATGCGGACAAAAAAGCTCCGCCAGCATCCATAGCGAAGCTCATGACCGTAAACATTGTGTTTGCAGAGTTGAAAGCAGCGCGCCTGAAACTGGATGACAAGTTTTTCGTCAGTGAGAATGCCTGGCGCACGGGCGGGGCGGTTTCCGGCGTGTCGTCCATGTTTGCGAAATTGGGGAGCGATATCCCACTTGAAGACCTGTTAAAAGGCATCATTGTACAATCTGCCAATGATGCTTGCATTGTTATTGCGGAAGGGCTTGCGGGTTCTGAAGCAGCATATGCGAATCTCATGAACAACCGCGCACGCAAGCTTGAAATGACAAGTTCTAACTTTGTGAATTCAACCGGTTTGCCAGCGACCGGCCAAGCCATAACCATGACTGACATGGTCAAACTTGGCCGGAACCTTATTGATGCTTTTCCTGAGTATTTTTCGCTGTTCTCTGTTCCCGAATTTGAATGGAACAAGGTAAATCATCGAAATGACAACCCTTTGTTGCGAATGGAAATTGGCGTTGACGGATTTGACACCGGATATTCGGAAGAAGCCGGTTACTCAATCCTGGTGACTGCCCAGCGAAATGGGCAAAGACTGATAGCCGCATTGGGGGGGATGGGCTCAAAACGTCAACGGATTGAGGAAAGCAGGAAAATTCTCGATTGGGGATTTAGGGCATTCGAAAGGCTCAAATTGTTTGGCAAGGATGAGGAGATCGTTCGCCTGCCGGTTTATGGCGGAACAACGCCGGAAGTTGGCGCTGTTACCAATGGCGAAACCGACATTTTTCTTCCGCTTGCCAATCGGGAAAGCATGAAGGGCAGGGTGGTTTACGAAGGCCCTTTGATGCCACCCATTTCGCGTGGTGACAAGCTTGGAAAGCTGCAGATATGGATCGGCAACGATATGAGCCAGGAAGTGGATTTGTATGCCAGCGAATCTGTAGAAAAAGGTCCAATTCATCGTCAGGCCATTGATGCGGCGAAAGAATTGCTGTTTGGTTGGATCAGGTTTTCCGAAGAACAAGGCAGTAAACACTGATCGTTTGGACTATGGCTGCTAAGCGCAAGCGCGGGTTTTTCATTACCTTCGAAGGGGGCGAGGGGGTCGGCAAGAGCAGTCAGATCAAGCGCCTGGCGAAGAACCTTGAGAAACTGGGGCTGAAGACGTTGATCACCCGTGAACCGGGAGGAACGCAGGGTGCCGAGATCATGCGCCATGTCATCTTGAGTGGAGCGGCCGAAAAACTTGGTCCAAACATGGAAGCGTTGTTGTTTGCCGCAGCAAGGGCAGATCATGTCGAGAGGGTAATTCGACCCGCGCTTTTGGATGGAACTACCGTGTTGTGCGACCGGTTCTATGATTCAACGCGGGTTTACCAAGGCATTACCGGCAAAGTTGAGTTACCCTTTCTGAAAGCCCTTGAAGAAGTCGCCTGTGGTGATGATTGCTTGCCTGATTTGACCGTTGTTTTGGACCTCGACCCTGAAACCGGTCTTGAGCGTGCCGCTAACCGACGTACGAAAACCGAAACCCCTGACAGGTTTGAAAAAGAAGCGTTGGCAGCGCAGGCGGCAAGACGCAAAGCCTTTCTGGAAATTGCCGATGAAGAGCCGGAACGGGTGATTGTGGTTGACGGAAACGGTAGCGTTACAACAATAGCGAAGCGGGTGTTTAACGTTGTCACAAAACGATTGGGTCTGGAAGAGGGTGCAGCACATGGATGACCATGTTGCATTGCTTGCCGACCGCATTGAAGGCATTCCACACCCTTCAGAACACGGTTTGCTGGCGGGCCATTCTACGCTGGTGGACAGCTTGAAATCGCAGTTTAATTCCGGTCGAATGCACCACGCCCATTTGTTGGTTGGGCCAAAAGGGATTGGCAAGGCAACAACGGCATTTCGATTGGCAACACAAATTCTCGGTGACACCGGAGCTGTTTCGGAAAATGACAGTGGCCGATTGCTTGCAAATCCGAACCTTCTTTATGCAACAAGGCCATATGACCACAAAGACAAAAAATTCAAGACCCAACTCACTGTTGAAGAAGTGCGCAGGATCAATGAGTTTTTTTCTTCAACCAGAGGTGCCGATGGCTGGCGCGTCGTCATAGTCGACGCCATCGATGACATGAATGAAAACTCACAAAACGCACTGCTAAAAATTCTTGAAGAACCGCCTGCCGAGTCCATATTTTTTCTTGTAGCTCACCGGGGAGATCGCGTATTGCCGACCATTCGGTCACGATCGTTTGCGCACGCGATGTCTCCCTTGGACGCTGAACAAATCCGCTCGATACTTGAACATTTCAACATCGCTTCAACCCTTCAAGACGAAGAAATTGCGCTTGTATCGGGGCTGGCTAACGGTTCTGCCCGTTCCGCCATATCGATTATTGTCCAGGATGGGCTTCAATTGTTCCGGGAGTTCGATGCACTGGTTTCCAGTTCCAATTCGCTAGACTGGACAAAAGTGCACACGTTCGCAGAATCGGTTTGTCTGCGCTCGCAGGAAAACCGCTATCGATTGTTTGCAAATTTTGCCCAGTCCCATCTTGAAAAACGGGCGACAGGATTTGACGGCCAACATCCCGACAGTTCAGTGCTTGCCCGCTGGGTAGAGGTGTGGGAAAAGACGCGGGAGTCGCTGCAACAAGCGGATTTGTATAATCTTGACCGAAAACAGGTAGTCCTCGAGTTCTTTCAGATGATCCACGAAGTTACCTTACACCACAGAAAATACGGTACTCACGATGCGTGATGAAAAATTCTATATTACCACTGCGATTTCCTATCCCAACGGACAGCCGCATATCGGGCACGCCTATGAGCTGATTGCTACCGATGTGTTGGCACGTTTCAAGCGCCTTGAAGGCTATGATGTCCATTTCCTGACCGGTACCGACGAGCATGGGCAGAAAATGTTGCAGACCGCGCGCAGTGAAGGAATGACACCTGCAGACCTTGCTGATCGCAATGCCGCAAGGTTCAAGGAAATGACCGAGTTGCTGGGCGCCTCAAACGATGATTTTATCAGGACAACAGAAGACCGGCATCACAGCACCTGCCAGGAGCTTTGGCGGCGGATGCAAGCCAATGGAGACATCTACAAGGACAGCTATTCCGGCTGGTACTCCGTGCGCGACGAAGCCTATTATGATGAAAATGAAATATCCCAGGAAGATGGCGTAAAAGTCGGGCCGCAGGGAACCCCGGTAGAATGGGTGGAGGAGGAAAGCTATTTTTTCAAACTTTCCGCCTATCAAGACAAATTGCTTGCCCTTTATGAGGCACAGGCCGATTTCATTGGCCCACAAAGCCGCAAGAATGAGGTTGTCAGTTTCGTCAAGGGCGGTCTGCGCGATCTGTCTATCTCGCGAACAACGTTTGATTGGGGCATTCCCGTTCCCGATGACGAAAAACATGTCATGTATGTGTGGGTTGATGCCCTGACCAACTACGTGACGGCGACCGGTTGGCCAGAAGAAACCGAACTCAACGGTTTTTGGCCGGCAGACCTGCACGTTATCGGCAAGGACATTGTGCGGTTTCATGCGGTGTATTGGCCGGCATTCCTGATGTCTGCCGGGCTTCCACTTCCCAAACGGGTTTTTGGCCACGGTTTCTTGTTCAACAAGGGCGAGAAAATGTCAAAGTCCGTTGGAAATGTGGTCGATCCGTTCGACCTGGTAAATGCCTACGGGCTGGATCAGGTCCGTTATTTCTTCATGCGCGAAGTACCGTTTGGCAATGACGGTTCCTACAGCAATGAAGCGATCATTACGCGCATGAACTCTGATCTTGCCAACAATCTGGGTAATCTCGCCCAACGTTCATTGTCGATGATTGCAAAAAACTGCGAGGGTAGGGTACCGAAACCCGGTGAACGAAGCGTTCAGGACAAAGCCTTGCTTGACGCCTGTTACGGGTTGCTGGACACCACAAGAACACACATTAATCGCCAGGAAATCAGCCGTTATCTTGAAGAGGTTTGGCGTGTCCTTGGCGATGCGAATGCCTATGTTGATGAGCAAGCGCCATGGGCGCTCAATAAAACAGACCCTGCACGCATGGCAACCGTGCTTTGGACGGTAGCCGAAACCCTCCGAAATGTTGCAATCCTGCTGCAACCGGTCATGCCGACTTCGTGTTCAAAGCTGCTGGATTTGCTGTCTGTTACCCCGGAGAAAAGAAGTTTTGCTGATCTGGGGACTGACCATGCGTTGGTAGCGGGAACCGAACTTCCAAAGCCGTCAGGCGTTTTTCCGCGTTATTCAGTATCGGAGGAATAGGCCCGATGTTGGTGGATTCCCATTGCCATCTTGATTTTCCCGACTTTGCGCAAGAGCGCGATGATGTGGTCGCGCGCGCCGGTGAGGCCGGTGTTGGTGTTATGGTGACCATCTGTACCCGGATCAGAAAATTTCAGCAGGTCCTGGAAGTCGCAAAAACCTACGACAATGTTTATTGCTCAGTGGGGACCCACCCCCATAACGCCCACGAGGAACTCGACATTGCGGTTTCGCAAATCATTGAACTTGCTGGTGATCCCAAAGTGGTAGCGATTGGCGAAGCTGGACTGGATTACTATTATCAAAAAGACCATGCCAAAGAACAGGCAGTGGGCTTGCGCAACCATATCGCTGCCGCAAGGGAAACCGGATTGCCGCTTGTCATCCATTCCCGCGATGCAGACGACGACATGATCGCGATATTGCAGGAAGAAAGCGGGAAGGGGGCGTTCCCGATGGTTCTGCACTGCTTTTCCTCCGGGAGAGGGCTTGCCGAAGCGGGGCTTGAGCTAGGGGCATATGTTTCATTTTCGGGCATCGTTACCTTCAAGAACTCTGAAGGGTTGCGGAATATTGCGAAGGATATACCGGTTGATCGACTGCTGGTGGAAACCGATGCTCCTTATTTGTCGCCCGTACCGTATCGTGGCAAGCGTAACGAACCAGCATATGTTGCGCACACTTCCAAGGTTTTGGCCGAAACCGTTGGCATGAGTGAGGAGACGCTCGCACAACAAACAACTGACAATTTTTTTCAGCTGTTTTCCAAAGTGCCTGACACAAGGCCGCGTTCGGCATGACAGCGCTGAGATTTACAATCCTTGGTTGCGGTTCTTCGCCGGGTGTCCCGCGCATAAATGGCGATTGGGGGGCGTGTGACCCGCTAAATCCCAGAAACCGGCGCCTGCGCTGCAGCCTGCTTGTGGAACGTATCGCGCATGATGGCGGTATAACAACCGTTGTCGTGGACACATCGCCGGATTTTCGTGAACAGATGCTCAATGCCGGTGTTGAGCGCATTGACGGCGTTATGTACACCCATCCGCACGCCGATCATGTCCACGGGATTGACGATTTGCGCGGTTATGCGCTGGCCCAGCGTGAACGTATCAAGATTTATGCCGACCAACCCACACAGAAACGCCTCACAGAGGGTTTTGAATACTGTTTTGTGCAGGTTAAAGGCAGTATGTATCCCGCAATACTGGACCCAACGGAAATTGTTGCAGGCGAAGCATTTTGCGTAACCGGTGCCGGTGGAGACATCTGGGCGCTGCCGGTTCTGCAGGTGCACGGGTCGATTTCATCGCTCGGGTTCCGTTTCTCAACACACCAGGATTTCTCCCAGGGTGGTCTTTGCTATTCATCTGATGTCAGTGATATTCCGGCGGAAAGCCTGCCGCACTTAAAAAACCTCGACGTATGGATTGTCGATGCATTGCAGTACCGCGAGCATTCCAGTCACTTCAGCGTGCGTGAAAGTCTCGAATGGTCTGCGCGGTTGAAACCAAAGCGCACAATTTTCACGCACATGCATATTCCGCTCGATTATGAGACGCTGTTGAAGGAACTTCCCGAAACAGTAGAGCCTGCATATGACGGCTTGCGTTTGGAAATATAAATTAAAAACCAATGGGTTATAACCCGTTTCTAAAGTTGTGTAATATCAAATAAGTTCCATAATATATCTTATGCGATCTGCGTATGTAGCACGCCTGCATGAACGACTTCCTCACAAGCACGTCCCTGTTTCAAGGTTTCGCATGTTCCTGGTCGCCATAGATCATCGATCGACATTCGCCTTAGCAACACAGAGCAAATGAGAGTACAAATTTGCGATTAACGCTACACCTTCCGGGAGCTGTCCCTCTATCAATCAGTCAACGTCGATTGCGGTTCAATCCAGACCTCTTAAACGCAACATTGCGCAAGCGTTTTGGCAACCTTAGACCGTCAGTAGCATTCATGAACGGTCTGCGGTGGATGCAGACATTTGACATAATGGACGAACTACTGGTGAACGGCGCGAAGCTACCTTTGGATGCTATTCCATCAACGCCCCGGTTTCGTTGTTTTGCGGCACCCTTGATGCTGTTTCAAGTTCCATGCTTGTATGTGCGGCCAACTCAAAAAACCGGCGTCGCACCGTCTCGGCGTAAGGGTTTGCCTTTTCAATCGCTTCGAACACTTCTGGCGCATCGTATTGAACCATGGAGATCGCCTCTGATAACAAGTCAAAGCTTTTGGTTGTCATGCGCGTTGGCAGCGGCCCCATTTTGAGCAGCACTTTGGCAATCAGATGCGTGAGACCCTGGACGATTGCAGCTTCTTGGTCGTGGTCTTCTGGTGTCGTTATGATGACCGTCAGTCCCAAGGCTTTGCGTAAAAACGCTGCCAGCCTTACATGTCCCCTTCCCTGAACGGGGCAAACCGCAATCTTTAACCCTTTGATACCTGTCGCGGCACTCTGTGGACCGAACAAGGGGTGAGACGCTACGATGTCTACATGGTTCGGCAACAGCCGCTGCATGATTTCCGATGGAACGACCTTGACCGAACCAACATCCACAATCAATGTGCCGGGTTTACACGCAATCGCGATCTGGCTGACAACCCGCTCAAAGGACGAAACCGGTGCCGCAATAAGGACGACGTCAGACTGCGATACTGAGTTCAATGCGGACATACGCACTCCAAGTTGCTTTGCGACCTCGGCAACCTCTGGTGACGGGTCATAGGCTGTTATTTCGAAATACCGGCTCAGATGAAGTGCTGCAAGTTGTCCGAATGCACCAAAGCCCACTATGCCCAGCGACATGCCTTGACTTGTGTTGTTGTAGTTCATTTTTCGACCTTTCAATTTGCCGCCCGGCACAAGGTCGATTGGGATTTGACCGCTGACTGGGGCAGCGGAAAACCAATGATGAATTGCCCGCAGCTATGGAAGCTGAGGATAATAATTCTGCGATACGAAGGACGGATTCATCATGGCGCCAAGGATAAGGCACTCAACGGAACTGAGTCAACGAAATTGCTGCCTGGCGTCATTGGATACGAAGCAGAATTTGGGAGGTTTGCAGAGACAGAGTGTTGCAGCAATGCGGCCATAGATTACTTTGCGCGCAGCAGTTTTACTTGTGCCTTGAAGCCCCTGCCCCCTTACAAGGGTCAGCTTTCGATGTGTCAGGCTGCCACCATATCAACTTCGGCAGCGGAGAAGCCGAAGGAGCCGACCATATCCCGATGAGCATCGGTCCCAAGAAACTGCGAAAGTACTGCATCGACTTCATTCAGCAGGTCTACATCATTCAACCCAAGGGCGAATGACCCGAATGCAGGCGGTTTTTCTGACTCTGGTATAAGGATCAGTTCCAGATCCCATTCCGGGTTCTGCTCGATAAAGCTGCCATGCGCGCGACCCACGCTGGCATAGGCGTCGGCGAAGCCTTCGCGAACAGCTTGTGCGGCTTCGGTATATGTTTCAAATATCGAAATCCGGTCTTCGCTAACACCAGTTTCAACCGCCGAGCGATGTTGAAACTGGTCGCGGATGACCGCTAACCGGACGTCCGAGTTGTCGGCAACAGATTGATAGCCATCCAAACCCAACGGATTGCCCCTGGCTACCAGCAACCCGTCCGGCAGCGCCCAGATCGGGCGACTGAACTGTGCGTTCTTCCTGCGTTCATCAGTACCAAAAAGACCGGTCGTCATGCGCCATCGTCCATCCCTGAGACCGGGCAAAAGTTCAGCAAACTCCGTCTCGACTGGAATAAAATCTGGAATACCAAGTTCAGAAAACACATGCCGGGCAAGTTCCACATCGCAGCCTGTGACTTGGCCCATTGCATCAACGTAGTTGAACGGCGGTTCGATCAGATAGGCGAATTTCATGCTTTGTCCTCTTTGGTGGGTGGGCCATAGCTGGCAATTTTAATCGCGAGGATGCTTTCGCATTTTTTGAGAGTTGCGCGTTTGGCTTTCAGCGTCGCCGCGTGATCCGACAGGATTTTCCGCCGCTCTTCGACACCGGCATCATCTGCTTTGGCGAGAGTCGTGAACCGGTGCATTTGCTTTAGTGACATGCCGGTTTCGCGCAGCCAATAGAGCAGAGTCAGCCATTCGATCAAACAAGGTGTGAACCGACGATGCCCATCGGTGCCACGTTCAATCTCTGGCAGCATTCCCGATTTCTCGTAAAACCTGATTGTGTGCGCGGATAGCCCGCAGGCTTTCGCCGCTTCAGCAATTCTCATCTTTGCAAATATTCCTCTGATCTTTTGATACCGAGTTTGAGCTACTCTAAGTCAACAGCGATTTTTGAGAAACCGACCTCCACGCAACGCGCAGATCGTCTCCTCCACATTCTTGCCCAGAGTTAACTTGTCGGCAAACTTCAGAACTGCTGCTGCCGTTCTTCGATGAGAGCCTACATAGATTGTTGCAGCAATGCCGTTATAGGTTTATTTCGCGTGCCGCAGTTGATACTGCGCTGTATACCCACGTCCACCCTTCGCATAATCCCTGCGATCGAAGGCGAGTTGAAGCTGTGCATGTTTGCCCTCATAACGTTGTATTCTTCGTTCTAACTCGAAGGAAATGGCAGCACATCTCTTTTTTGGACCCAATGACAATCCCCTGAATTTCTTTTCGAGTGATTTCGCGTGATTTATGGATATTTTCGTATGTTGTTTTTCATGCCATTGCATAGTGGTGATGAAGTTGCCCCAAGCGGTAGCGGTGGTTTTGCTCGCGGTTTGCGTTTTTTTCCACTTTGGTAGCTCGTAAACAACTTTCACGGTCAGAATCATTGAAGAAATCCGGCATCGCCCATTATGTTGTCTTACTTTGACATTTTGAGGCACTATTCGAGTGCGTGAAATCGCTAAATAGGACCTGTTTAATAATGGGTGCTTCGGTCCGTGTTTTTGCATGTTGCGGTAGATTTCGGCCCCTGTTTTTCCTTTCACGATGTAGTATTTTGTGTGTTCGTCAACGGCCACGTTTGCCAATCCGGTTGTCGGATTTGTTGAAGCGATGGCCAACAAAACTGTCGTGAACAGGACTGATCGTGGATAACTCATACAATTTCCGTACCTTGTGTTTATTTGTTTATGTACTCCAGCTTTTTCGATTGTACAAACTAACGGCCATGTGATGCGATTGGCCGCTGAGTTCGGAGAACCATGAAACCATCCAAAGATATTACCACCCTTGTTGAAATCATGCGACGCCTGCGTGACCCAGTTGGCGGGTGTCCCTGGGACCTGGAGCAGGACTTTTCCACCATTGCGCCCTACTCCATCGAAGAAGCCTATGAAGTTGCAGATGCAATCGAACGCGGTGACATGGATGATTTGCGCCTTGAGTTGGGCGATCTGCTGCTTCAATCGGTTTATCATGCGCAGATGGCAAGCGAGGCCGGATATTTCGATTTTGGCGACGTCGTCGAGGGCATTTGCGCCAAGATGATCCGCCGTCATCCTCATGTATTTGGTACTGCCGACACTTCGGCTGAAGAATTTTCCGCCGCAGGATTGGAAGATGGAACATGGGAGCGCATCAAGGCGGAGGAAAAAGCTGAAAACGCGGCTCGCAGATCGGCGATGGGACTTCCTCCCAAGCCGCAGAACGGCTCGCTGCTTGATGACGTACCCGCAAACATGCCCTCGCCCACGGTTGCCATGAAACTTCAAAAGGCAGCTGCAAAAGTGGGTTTTGACTGGCCTGACAGCAGGTTGGTTCTCGACAAGGTTGCAGAAGAGCTTTCTGAATTCGAGCAGGCATTGGACAGCAAGGACAAGAAGGCTGCAGAGGAAGAATTCGGCGATCTGTTATTTTCCCTGATCAATGTCGCCCGTCATTGCAAGATTGACCCTGAAAAAGCGCTGCGCGTAACTAATACAAAATTTCGCAAACGCTTTGGCCATATCGAGCAATCGCTGAAAGCAGATGACATCAAAATCGAAGAAGCCGACCTTGACCAGATGGAAAAATACTGGATTGAGGCAAAAAACCTCTAAGAGAGCCGTTTGCGGTGTTATTGCAGCAATTTGAAGAACCGTTGCCGGATGTCGCTCCCTGCCCGTACTTTCAAGCTTACCGAGCCGTCCGGCAGGTCCTTGCGGTCCAGCACTTGCGCAGACTGGTAAAGCGCAGGAAGTTGATCCATGTTTTCAAGCGGCAGGATGAGCGTGAAAACCTCTTGGGAATCAGAAATTCTACGTTCAATTTCCTCAAGCAAATGGTCTACCCCATGACCGGTCACCGCCGAAACCAAAAACCGCGTGTTGGACTCTTCTTGTTCAAGTCGGTGTCTCATTGACTGACGCACTTCTTCGTCAAGCAGGTCGGACTTGTTCCAGACTTCCACCACCCGCCCTTCCCGGTCAGATTCCGAGATGCCCAATTGTTCAAGAATATCATACACATCCCGGGCTTGCGCTTCGCTGTCTTCGTGTGACATGTCGCGCACATGCAATATCAACTCGGCTTCGAGAACTTCCTCCAGCGTGGCGCGAAACGCCGCCACCAAGTGCGTCGGAAGGTTTGAAACAAACCCCACTGTGTCAGAAAGGATTGTCATCGCGCCGTCGGGCAATTCAAGTTGCCGGAGGGTTGGGTCGAGTGTGGCAAACAGCAAGTCCTTCGCAAGAACCTCTGACCCCGTCAGGTGATTGAACAGCGTTGATTTTCCCGCATTGGTGTACCCGACAAGCGCTACGACCGGGAATGGTATCTTCTTTCGTTTTGAGCGATGCAGACTTCGTGTCTTGCGGACTTTCTCCAGATCTTTTTCGAGCCGGTTGATTTTTTCCTGCAACATGCGTCGGTCGGCTTCGATCTGCGTCTCGCCGGGCCCCCCAACAAAACCCAACCCGCCCCGTTGGCGTTCCAGATGGGTCCAACTGCGAACCAGCCGCCCCTTCTGGTATTTCAGGTGAGCCAGTTCAACTTGCAGGCGCCCTTCTTTGGTTTGCGCCCTTGCGCCGAAAATTTCAAGGATCAGCCCGGTACGATCCAGCACTTTGCAATTCCATGTTTTTTCAAGGTTTTGCTGCTGTTTGGGCGAAATCTGATGGTCAATTATGGCAAGTCCAACGTCAGACGTTTTTATAATCCCGGCAATTTCGTCCACCTTGCCGCTTCCAATCAGGGTAGCAGGGGCAATTTTCTTGATGGTTACAACACCGGTTTCGACAATTTCCAGGTTGATTGCCAGCGCCAGCCCCGATGCTTCGTCAACACGGGCGGCGAGAGAACGCGCGTTATCTTCGCCAAAATCGGGAACAATTACGATTGCCCGCTCCGGCCGCTGCGCCTCTTCTGCTGTCCATTGAAACCTGGCGTCGCTTTTTGTTTTCGGACCGGTCAAATCAGGACCATCCGGTTTTCATTTCTCAGGATGCTTCCCCGTCAGAATTTTTCTCACCCAGCAAAACCGGTTGACTGGGCATGATTGTAGAAATGGCGTGTTTGTAGACCAGTTGCGAAACTCCGTCACGCCTTAACAATACGCAAAAATTGTCGAACCAACTCACCACACCGCTCAACTTCACGCCGTTCACAAGGAAGATCGTCAGGGGAATTTTTTGCTTTCGGACTTCATTCAGGAAGGCATCTTGCAGGTTCTGCGATTTCTCCGCCATGTTATTGTTCTTTTCTGTTCTTGTTTCACTAAGCGGTCCGTGCCTCGCCACAACTTGTTCATGCATGTCGCCATGCCGGCCCCATTGTTTTTTGTAAGGCGCATATGCGTCTTTTTCAAGACTTTGATTGTCGCTCGCATGATCCTAGCGAACTTGTGCCACCACTGAACGCGTAAGCACGAACACACTTGCAAAAACGGCGATCACCTCCAGACGGCCCAAAACCATGGTAAGCGTCATGAGAACTTTATGGAAGTCGGGCAACTGGCCGTATGTGGGCCAATCTTCTGCTGCACCGCTTCCCCAAAACGGGCCATAAACGGGACCGGAATTGGTGATTGCCGCCAGTGCGGCAGTAAATGCCTGCTGGAATTCCAGACCGCTTACCGACAGAAGGATGGTCACAATTCCCAGCACCGCGATTAACACTGACAAAATAGCCCACAAGGCCTTGATGAATTCGCTGTCGTACTTGGTGGCGCCAAACCGGTCACGACCTACCAGACTTGGAAATATGAGCCGGTTCAACTCCACATTTGCATAATGGTAGATGCCTCCAATGCGGAAGTGTTTGATGCCTCCTGCCGTGGAAAAACACCCTCCACCGATAAAGACCAGCATCAAAACCAATATGTGTGGCAATACCGAAAGGACGCCTGGTCGTGATTGCATTCCGGAGGTTGAAACGATGGACGTGGCGTTAAACAACCCCTCCGCAAATGCCATGGTAGGTGACAGTACGGCGGTCGATCCCGCAAGTTTAAGAAGTGTGTAGGAAATGTACATTCCAAGGGCAAGGATTGAACCCAAGATATAATAGCTTTCCCTGTGCCGAAACAATTCCGGAAAATGAAGGCGACCGATGTCAGAATGCCAGAACACGCTCGTTGCCCCAATGAACAGAAAGAAGGAAAGTACCAACAACCCCCCTGCTCCCAGCAATCCGTCAAGGGGCGCTGTTCCCGGCAAAATGCCGCCGGTCGACAATGCAGAGAAGCTCAGGATGCTTGCATCGTAGGGGTTAACACCGATCAACATCAAGCAGGCAAAACAAATGACCGTCATCAGCGTATAGACCTGAAATATATCCAGGCAAAATCTTCCCAAACGCTGGTGTGTGGCAACAATTGAAGCCGCAATACTGACTTCGGCGATTTGTGGAAGTCCGCCAATACGCCAAGGTGCCAACACAAGAATCAGGGTAATGAGCGTCGCATATCCGCCGAGCCACTGAAATTGTGCCAACATGAACATGACACTCTTTGGCACCTGTTCAATATTGTCGAAAACCACAGCCCCGGTCGTTGTAAAACTTGAGTAGGACTGGAACACCGCATCGACAATTCCGCTGCCCGTCATGTCCGCAATCGGAATGCAATAAACCGCCGGGAAAAAAATCCATGAAAATATAGCAAGAACAATGGTTTGGTTTCTGCTGATGCCGTCATCCGTTCCCGTTGCGGACAAAAGGATAGCGGCGAAAACAAAGCCACCAAACAGTGCATACATCAATACCCTGAAACCAATTTCAGTTTCGGAAAATCCGAAGGCCACGAGCGCAGGAAACACCAGCGAAGCTGACAAAAACGAGCCGATTGCCGCGATGTAATATACCAGTGTTGCCATTCTTTCGGCCCCCAGGAAATCTAGATGTATTCGCTGCTGACACGGAACATCTGTTCAACTTCATGCAAACGGTTGTTAAGTGCGAAAATTACTACCCGGTCATTGGGTCGTATGATGGATTCCCCATTCGGTCGGTATACCTCCCCTTCATGGGCAATCATTCCGATACGAATGCCGTCTGGCAGTTGCAGGTCGCGTAGCGGTTTGCCCACAAGTGGGGAGGCATCCAGCGCCTCGCCTTCGACAATCTCGGCAAGGCCGTTCTGCACCGAATAGACGCCACGAATGCGCCCTCTGCGTACATATTGCAACACCCTGGAAATGGTGATGCTGCGCGGGTTGATAAAATCGTCGATCCCCAGCGTCTTTGTAAATTCGTGATAACCAACATTATTGAGCAAAGCCAGATTTCTTCTACACCCTAGCCTGTTGGCCATAACGCTCGACAGAATGTTGACCTGATCATTGTTGGTAATCGAAACGATCAGGTCTGCACTGTTTACGCCTGCCTCAAGCAGTATTGTCTCATCCAGTGCGTTTCCGTGCAGAACAATCGTGCGATTCAGCTGTTCTGCGAGTCTTTCGGCCGCGGTTCTTGAGTTTTCAATAATCTTTACGCGTGCCTGGGGCATACGCTTCTCGATCTGACTGGAAAGGTAAACCCCGATATTTCCACCACCGGCCAACACAATTCTGCTTGATTCCGGTTGTTCCTTGCCAAAAATCGATAGCGTTCGGCGAATCTGGCCCCGCTCGGTGATAAGATATGCAACGTCGCCCTGGCGAATCTGGTCGACAGAGCGGGGCGTGAACACTTCCCCGCTTCGCGCAATGCCTGCCACAACAGCGTTCAAATCAGGAAACAGTTCTGTCAACTGTGCCAATGGGGTGTCAATAACCGGGCAATCCTCACCACACTCAATCGCCACCATGGCAACGGTCTCTTCGTTGAACATGACGATGTCACGAGCGCCTGGCATTGCAATACGACGCAAAATGACCTCTGCAACCTCGATTTCAGGTGAAATAATCACATCAATTGGCAGATGTTCTGTCGAGAACAAGTGTTGCCAATGGGCCTGACGGTAGCTTTGGGCACGTATGCGGGCGATCTTTGTGGGGACGCGGAATATGGAATGGGCAACCTGACATGCCACCATGTTGACTTCGTCATACAGCGTGACCGCAATGATCATATCGGCGTTTTCGGCACCCGCCGCGCTCAACACATCCGGGTGGGCACCATGCCCAACGTAACCGCGAACATCCAAACGGTCCTGAATGTTCTGAACAAGCTCTGGCGAATTGTCGATGACGGTCACATCATTGTTTTCACGCGAGAGGCGTTCGGCAATTCCGTAGCCAACCTGCCCGGCACCGCAAATCAGGATTCTCATGCCGGAGTTTCCTCTGTTGCTTCTTTTTTGTCCGTCATACCTAACGTTTTCAGTTTTCGGTGCAAGGCTGACCTTTCCATACCCACAAACTCTGCGGTTTTAGATATGTTTCCGCCAAACCGCGCCACTTGTGCGGCGAGATAGTCTTTCTCGAAAGCCTCCCGGGCTTCCTTGAGTGGCAGGGACATCAAATGTTCACCGCCCGACCCTGCCGTACTTGGCAACATTTCACCGATTTCCGATGGCAGCATGTCTGCGGTCACGATGGTTCCTTCCTCGACCCGCGACAGGATCATCAGCCGTTCAATGTTGTTGCGAAGTTGGCGAATGTTGCCCGGCCAGTCATGTGCCTGGAGCACCGCCATGGCATCGTCCCCGATCATGCAGCTGTTGATCCCTGATTGCCGGGCGATTTGCGACATGAAGGCTTCTGCCAGCAGTGGCACATCCTCACGCCTTTCTGCCAAAGATGGTACCCGTATGGGCACAACGGCAAGTCTGTGAAACAAATCTTCCCTGAAACGGCCCGCGTTGATCTGTTCTTCCAGGTTCTGCGCCGTTGAAGAGATCACCCTTACATCGACCTTCACTGGTGTAGTGCCATTGACCCGGGTAAATTGTTGTTCAACCAGTACACGCAGTATTTTCCCCTGGGTTTCCCAAGGCATGTCAGCAATTTCATCAAGATACAGCGTACCACTGTGCGCCTCTTCCAGCGCGCCTACCTTGCGTTCTGCGGGCTCTGTCTGTTCAGAACCAAACAGTTCCAGTTCCATTCTTTCCGGGGTAATGTTGGCTGCGCTCAGCACCACAAACGGACCATCCTTGCGAGCCGAGTTGGTGTGCAAGGAACGGGCGACCAGTTCCTTGCCACTCCCGGAAGGCCCGGAAATCAGAATGCGAGAATTGCTGGCCGCCACCTTTCCAATGACCTGCTTGAGTTGTTGCATGGCCAGGGATTCACCGATCAATTCAGACATGTCCCCCGTCTTGTCCTGCAATTCTGCTACCTGTTTCTTCAAGGTTGCAGTTTCCAGCGCCCTTTCCGCCACATGCAGCAACTGGTCGGCCTTGAATGGCTTTTCAATAAAATCATAGGCCCCGTTCTTGATTGCAGATACCGCAGTTTCGATGTTTCCGTGACCCGATATCATGACAATTGGCAGTTCCGGATGCAGTTTCTTGATCTCCGACAACAGGTCGAGCCCGTCAAGAGCAGAACCTTGTAACCAAATATCCAGAAACATTAGTTTTGGCAGTCGCGAACGAATGGCTTCAATCGCACTGTCGCTGTCAAAGGCAGTACGAGACTGATACCCTTCATCCTCAAGGATACCGGCAACCAGTTCACGAATGTCTTCTTCATCATCTACTACGAGTATATCCAACGCCATTACTGTACTTTCCGTTGATCGGCTTGCTTTTTCTTTGCTGAAGCTTTGGTTTCCGCTATCGGCAGTGTGAAACGCATGAGAGCGCCCGTCCCACCATCTTTTACGCCCGGCGCATCCATCAATTGAAGTTTTCCACCGTGATCCTCAATGATCTTGCGCACGATCGACAGGCCAAGGCCGGTACCCTTTTCGCGTGTTGTCATATAGGGTTCCATCAATTTCTGCCGGTCGGATTTTGGTAGTCCTTTTCCGTTGTCCACGACGTCAATTATGGCCTGACGACCGGTTTGTTTCACGATGATGTCAATCTTTCCAGCCTTTCCGCCAGCCTCTTCGAGACCTTCAATGGCTTCTGCCGCATTCTTGATGACATTGATCAGCGCTTGCGACATCATTCTTGCGTCATAAAGAACCGGAACGCTCTCATCGGGCAGTATCATGTCAAACTCAATCTTCGGGAACCCGACCTTTTGAAGAAACACGGTTTCTTTGATTGTACTGCGAATATCAAGCACCTCCATGACGGGTTCGGGCATTCTCGCGAAAGAGGAGAATTCGTCAACCATACGACCAATGTCCCCGACCTGACGGATTATCGTGTCAGTGCAATTGTCAAAGACCTCGCGGTCTTCGGTAATCAGTTTTCCGTATCGTCTGCGGATGCGCTCCGCCGAAAGTTGGATTGGGGTAAGCGGGTTTTTGATTTCATGGGCGATGCGCCGGGCAATGTCTGCCCAGGCCGAATTGCGCTGTGCAGAAACCAAATCCGTAATGTCGTCGAGTGTCATGACATATGAATGTTCGGATTCACGGTCGCGCTCGCGAATGATTTGCACGTTCAAGGTGCGCTCCTGTCCGTCAATTTCAAGGACAATCTGGTTTCGGTACTCGTCGCTTCCCTTGGCAATTGCTTCATCAAAGATGCGACCCAGTTCCGGGTCAACCTCATGCAAACGCAAGGTCTCTTCGCCCGGATCGCTGGCAATGCCAAGCAGCTCGCCAGCCGAGCGGTTTGCAATCGCAACTGTTCCCTCTCCATCCATGCCGATTACAGAGGCACTTACCCCTGACAGCACTGCTTCAATAAATGTGGCACGCTCATCCATCAGGCGGTTGGCGGAAAGCAGGTCACTTTGCTTGCTATCGATCTCCCCGAGCATGACATTGAAAGTTTCACTCAAAAACCGCAAATCGCCCTCAGATCCGGCCACATTGACACGTGCATTCATATTACCGCGACTGACCTCATTTGCTGCGGACATCAGTTTCCTGATCGGTGTGACGATGCGACGGGCGACGCTGATTCCCATCCACATGGCGGCAAGCAACACAACAACGCATACTCCCAGGTACAACAGGGCGAACGCGATCTGAAACGGTATTCTGTTCCGTTCCAACTCGGAATACTCGGTGCTGTTTCGGTTGGTTTCGGCTATCGCTTCAAGAACCGCAGGCGGAACCGCAATCACCGTATACAAATATGCATTCGAGATGTTTCGCAGTTTGACAACAACCCCGACCAGATTCGTGTCTACAGGCGGCACCGGCACGGCTTTCCCCTCCTTTGCCCGCTCGATCGCAAGCTTGGGAACCGGGGGAAAATCCTTTCGTTGATTGAGATTGAAAATCACTCGTTCTTCGCCGGTCTCATCAGACAAACTCGCATAAATAAGACCTCGGCCTGTCGCTTCTGCCACAAACAATTCTTCAAACGTGTTTCGGTCAAGCACATACAATTGTCTGTTACGGTCAAGATTGGCGGCCATTGACAATGTGTTCCCGAGCAACACCCTCGTGCTTTCGTTTTGGTAGGCTCTGGCGATGCTAATGGATGATTCAACAATTCGCTTGGTTCTGACTTCAAACCATCGATCCAGACCGGCATTTAGCGTAAAGGCGGCAACAAGTGCCACAAGAGCGGCTGGAAAAACCGCAACAAAGGCGAAAAGGCCAATGATTCTGACGTGTAATCGCGAAGCCGCCCTGCCCTTACGCCGCGATCTGACGATATGGGAAATTTCTTTGCCAATCAAAAAGACCAGCACAAGTATCAACGTTCCGTTGATGATTGCCGCCGTGATTACGGTTTCGCGATTTGGCTCAATCCCTGTGCGTTCAATAAAAACCAAGAACGTCAGCGTACTGGATACAAGTAGTGCAATTACCGCAATGAACCCGATTGTGCGCGTTCTGGAACTGCTTTCGGCGTCAAACAGTTCACGAGCAGCGGCAAATTGGCTCGTCTTGCTGCTGACTGTTTCCTTGGGAATTTCCACTATGCCTTCTCATACTTCCCTGTCAGGAGAAGCCCGTTTGATCGCGCGAAATATCGCAATTATGTTGCCAGGTTGCAACACTATAGTGGCAGAATTGAAACAGCTTTACTCAGCGGTTTTCACGATACGTATGCCAAGTTCCCTGATCTTTTTCCGCAGGGTGTTTCGATTCAGTCCCAATATTCTGGCGGCTTTTATCTGATTGCCATTTGTCGCGGTCAATGCGGTTGATATCAAAGGGGCTTCGAATTCGCGAAGAAAACGTGGATACACCCCTTCCGGTGGCAGTTTGCCGTCAAATTCCTCAAAATATCGGGAGGCAAAATAGCGGGTAGCGCTTTGCAAATCACTGAAACCGGAATGTGATATGTTGTCCTGGCCCTGGCGAAAATAGGCACTGTTTCGCATCTCGGTTTTCAGAACTGCCGCTGTAATTGTTTCTTGTGAGTAGAGGACACAGATGCGGCGGATCAGGTTTTCCAATTCGCGCACATTTCCTGGCCAGATGTACTCTTTCAACACTGCAAATGCCGAGGCATCCAAATGCCTGGGTGTAGCATTTTCGGCCTCCGACAGTTTTAGAAAATGCCGGGCAAGATCAGGAATGTCTTCGGGACGATCTTTCAAGCTCGGCAGCGACAATGGAACGACACTGGCGTGGTAAAACAGGTCTTCGCGAAACGTTCCGTGATTAATCAATTCAGCAATGTCTTTGCTTGTAGAGGATATTACCCTGACATCCACCCTTTCTGTTTGTGCTGCACCAACGGGAGTAATTTCCCCGTCCATCAGCACGCGCAGCAACCGGCTCTGTGCACCGGTTGTCAATTCGCTGATTTCATCGAGGTAAACGGTTCCATCGTTAGCCTGTTGTATCACCCCGTGTACATGCTTGCCGTCTTGCGAAACATGTCCAAACAGGTGTTTCTCAACCATCTCTGCCGGCAGAGTGGCGAGATTTACCGGAACAAACGGGCCTTGTTTGCGTCTGCCAAAATTGTGAAGAACTTGCGCAGTCAGGCGTTTGCCTGTCCCGGTTTCTCCAGTGAGCATCACAGAAAGGTCAGAAGAGGTCAGTCGCGCAATATTGCGATACAACTCCTGCATCGCCTCCGATCGCCCGACTAACGGCACGGCCTGATGATAATCACCGGTCGTTTGAACAGGCCGGTTATCCTTCGGCTCTGAAACCGCACGTTCAACAATGCTGTTCAGCTTGTCGAGATCAAACGGTTTAGGCAGATAATCATAGGCACCGGCCTGTTCTGCCTTAAGGGCGGTCATGAAGGTATTCTGCGCACTTATCAATACAACCGGCAAATCCTCGCGCAGGGCTTTGACCTTTGACATCAGTTCAAACGCATCGCCGTCCGGCATTATGACATCGCTTACAACACAATCCCCGTGCCCCTCTTCGATCCACTGCCAAAGGGTCGAAACATTTGACGTCAAGCGTACTTCAAATCCGAAACGCGACAATGACTGGTTCAACACCGTTCGGATTGCGGCGTCATCGTCTGCCAGCAATATGGTGCCTTTAGCCATTTTCGGCCTCTTTGGATACTGCTTTGGATTCGTTCCATGCCGACAACAAAACCCTAAAAACCGTTTGCCCGTGGTTGCTGTCGCATTCCACAATGCCGCCGTGCTTGCCGACGATTTTCGCAACCAGTGCCAAACCCAAACCAGAACCGTTGAGCCTGGTGGTTACAAAAGGGTCGAATATGTGCCTTCTGATATCAACCGGTATGCCCTTTCCATTGTCCGTCACCGAGAACTCCAAAGGCAACACGGCCTTGTCACCTGCTGCCGGGGATGAAATTTGCATCCCGGACCGATAGGCTGAAGAAAGGGTTATCACCTTCGTGCTTTGGCCTTCCATCGCTTCAACAGCATTTTTTACCAGATTGAGAAACACCTGAACCAATTGATCCTGCTCGCCTGCAACCATTGGCAGGGAAGGATCGTAACGCTCAATGAACCTGACGTCTCTTCCGAAGCCTGATTCGGCAGAACGCCTTACCGTTTCCAGCACTGAATGCATGTTGACCGGCTGACGGTTGACTGGTGTTTCATCGGAAAACACTTCCATGCGGTCAAGAAGCTTGACGATCCTGTCAGTTTCCCTGGTAATCAGATCAACCAGTTCAACATCCTTGCCAGCAATTGATGTTCGTAACAGTTGAGCGGCACCGCGAATGCCGGAGAGCGGGTTCTTGATTTCATGTGCCAGCATCGCAGACAGACCGGTAACCGAACGCGCGGCAGCGCGCGGGTTTAATTGCCGCTCTATCCGGTCCGCCAGACTGCGTTCCCGCAACACCAGCAGCAATTGTCCCGGTATCGCGGCAATCGGACAAGCGTGACAGTCAACCGTCAGGTTTGTACCTGCCCGGGCGTTGGAGATTTCGATTTGGTAATCATTCACCGGACCACGCTTTGCCACTGCGCGGCCGAGTATGTCAAAGATCGCACAGTCTTGTGGCAGAAACATTTCAAGTGGATGTTTGCTAAGGAAGGTCTGGGAAACCTGAAGGAGCGATTCAGCGGTGGCGTTTGCGTAATGAATCTTGCGCTCTGCGTCCACAATCAAAACTGCTTGCGGCAGGTTGTCCAGAATGAGCGACAGTTCTGTTTGTAACGGGATATCGTGTTTCATGGCTTACGCCGCGCTCTGTTCGGCAAGCGTGACCGGCGAAGAGCCGCCACTGGTGTCATACAATTTCAGAATTGTATCGTGGATCTCGTTGACGTCGAATGATGTCATGACCCTGTGTTTCAGTTCGGATGCTTCCTTTCCAAGCCCCAGATTGTCGAAATACCAACCAAGATGCTTGCGGGCCTGCCGTATACCGTTCGTTTCGCCATAGAAATCGAGTATGGACCGGTGATGCGTGATGACGAAATGTGGATCTGTCGCCAACCGGTTCGCATGGTCTGGTGTAATTGAACCGGCAATGAGGCCCGGCAACCATGGTTTTCCATAGGTTGAACGGCCCAGCATCACCCCGTCTGCTCCGCTTTGTTGTAACGCTTCTGTCGCCGAAGCCCGGTCAACGATATCCCCATTCACAAACAAAGGAATGTCAACCGCCTCCCGTACTGCTTGAACCAAACGCCAATTCGCCTTTCCCTTGTAGAATTGGCAACGCGTTCTTCCATGGACCGTGACGGCGCAAATACCGCTGTTTTGCGCGCGACTGGCCAGTTCAGGGGCGTTGATGCTCCGGTCGTCCCAACCCAAACGCATTTTAAGCGTAACAGGAATACTCACAGCTCCCACGGTCGCTTCGACAAGTGTCATGGCATGATCCAGGTCGCGCATCAGCGCAGAGCCTGAATACCCGCTGGTCACCTTCTTCGCAGGGCACCCCATGTTTATGTCGAGCATACGGGCACCCTGATCCACCGCCAGTTTTGCGGCCAACCCCATCCACTTGGCTTCGCGGCCTGCAAGTTGCACCACATGCGGTGCTTCCTTGCTGCCCTGCAGCTTGAGCAGCATCAGGTCTTCACCTGCGACCAGGGAATGGCTGGCAATCATTTCACTGGTTACAAGACCGGCACCCTGTTTCCACGCGAGGTTGCGGAAAGGTAAATCGCTCACGCCGGACATGGGCGCAAGCAAAACACGGTTTCGCAATTCAAGTGATCCAACCGTGATCGGGGAAGCGAGGTCTGGCAATTTGTTAAAACTCAACAGAGGTGCGCAATGCCTATTTTTTAGGCATGTTCAACAATTTCTTTAGCGTGGAATTGAAACAATCTCAAGTTTGACGAGCAAACAAGTTATGGTAGCTACAGGTTCGCCCAACCAGCGAATTCAATACAGTGGAGCCGACGCGCTTGTCAAAAAACGCATGTATCATTGTCGCCGCAGGCCGAGGTTCACGAATGGGCAGCGAAGGCGGCCCGAAACAATACAGAACGCTCGCCGGAAAAAGTGTGCTCCAACGAACGGTTGAGGCATTTGCAAGCCATCCGGACATTCATGCAATCCAGGTTGTGATCCATATCGAAGACGGTGCAGTTTACCGAGAAAATATCGATGAAAGCTGTCTGGAGCTTTTGCCACCGGTCTCTGGAGGCGCAACGCGACAGGAAAGCTGCAAGGCTGGTCTGGATGCGCTTGGGTTGGACTACGACAAAGTGCTTATTCATGATGCAGCCCGACCGTTCGTGACACAAGAGGTAATCAGTTGCGTGCTTGATGGTATTGAAACCGGTATTTGCTCCCTGCCCGCCTGTGCTATTGCCGATACGCTCAAACGTGCCGATGCCGATAACAACCGGGTTGAAACTGTTTCGCGCGAAGGCATTTATACGGCCCAAACACCGCAAGGGTTCATCTTGTCCGAAATTGCCGCGGCACATGAAAAAGCTGCAGAAGACCCGGAAGTGGTGTTTACTGATGATGCAGCGGTGGCCGAACATGCCGGAATGAGAATAAAAATTGTTCAGGGTGACCGGTCCAACTTCAAAATCACCACTCAACAGGACCTTGAACTGGCGAAGAAGCAAATGAACACCAACTCCCAACATGCAGATATCAGAACGGGTTCAGGTTACGATGTCCATACATTGGGTCCCGGTGACAAAATCATTCTGTGCGGGGTGGAGATTCCGCACAATCAGGCACTGCAAGGACACTCTGATGCCGATGTTGGTTTGCACGCACTTACCGACGCATTGCTGGGGACGATTGGCGAAGGCGATATAGGTTCCCACTTCCCGCCCACCGACGCACAATGGAAAGGCGCATCATCTGACAGGTTTCTCAAACACGCCGCCGAATTGGTTAAAGGCGAAGGTGGGGCCATCACAAACCTTGATGTGACGCTGGTGTGCGAAACACCCAAAATTACGCCGCATCGCGATGCCATGCGAAATAGAATTGCCGAGATTGTTGATATTGAAGTGGCGCGGGTGTCGGTCAAGGCAACAACTAACGAAAAAATGGGGTTTGTGGGCCGGGGCGAAGGCATTGCGGCCCTGGCGACTGCTACTGTCAGTTTTGGGGGATTATCAATTGTTTGACGATGAATTGACCGCTTTGGCGACCATGGTGGTGAGAGATTTTTCGACCGCCGGCAAAACCATTGCGACCGCAGAATCTTGCACCGGCGGCCTGATCGCAGGTTGCATTACCGCAGTTCCCGGATCTTCAAGCGTTCTGGATCGCGGATTTGTGACTTATTCAAATGAAGCCAAACATGAGATGCTGGGCGTTTGTGAAACCACATTGGAAAACCAGGGAGCCGTATCGGGCGAGTGTGCTGCCCAAATGGCAACAGGAGCCTTGGTTGCAGCGGGTGTGGATGCAAGCGTTGCAGTAACCGGCATTGCCGGTCCCGGCGGGGGTACAGAAGCAAAACCAGTGGGTCTGGTCTATATCGCGGTTGCAACCACCGAAGAAGAAGGTGCGTTTGTCGAGAAGTTTGAATTTGGAGATCTCAATCGTGACGAAATCAGGGCAGCGACCATTCGCGAAAGCCTGGAAATGCTTCTTGGATACGCCATAGAAGATACTGAAATCGTTGCACAAAACTAAAATGTGACGAAATGCACAGAAAAATCCTGATTCAGTTCCTATATTATAAACATCGGAAGGCTGCTGAGCCGGAAGATGTGAAATGATGTTCACTCGGCCCTGGAAGCTCCAGGGCTTTTTTTTGTGTTGCCCACATCGCTGTGTTGTCAGGCATAGATTTCGTCGGCGCGTCTTTCGAATGCACCTACAAATTGGCCAAAAGCCATTTCAAATACGGTTCCGGCAGCCATGGCGAGCATTTTGCTGCGCAACTCATAGTCGATCAAAAAATGCACCATGCATGTGTTGTCATCGAGCGCTTCAAAATGCCAGGCATTGTCAAGATGCTTGAAAGGCCCCTCAATGTATTTCACCGCAATTTTCAAGGCGTCATGGTCCATCAATACCTGGGTTGTGAAGGTTTCGCTCAGCATTTTGTAGGCCATGGTCATGTCGGCCACGACAAGTGTTTTTGCGTTGCGCTCACGCCTGTCTCGTATCTTCAGTGATTTGCACAGCGGTACGAATTGCGGGTAGTTCTCCACATCACAAACCAGGTTGAACATGTCGACTGCACGGTGGTCGATCCTGTGACGCTTTTCAAGCTTTGGCATTCGCGGCTTCACGTGCGGCCCTAAGCCGCTTGAAATCTTCACCTGCATGATGGGAGGACCGGGTGAGCGGTGAAGAAGACACCATCAGGAACCCCTTGGAATATGCCGTCGTTTCGTAGGCCTTGAATTGTTCCGGAGTAACAAATTCCACCAATTCGTGATGGCGGGAAGTCGGCTGCAAATATTGGCCTATCGTGATGAAATCTACATCGGCAGAACGCAGGTCGTCCATAAGCTGAAGCACTTCATTGCGCGCCTCACCAAACCCCACCATGATTCCCGATTTCGTGAACATGCCAGGATCGATTTCCTTGACTTGCTGCAACAGCCTTAGCGAATGGAAATACCGGGCACCTGGCCGGACCGTCAGATATTTCGAAGGAACCGTCTCCAGATTGTGATTGAATACATCGGGTTTTGCTTCGACCACGATTTCAAGCGCACCGTCTTTGCGCAAAAAGTCAGGTGTCAGCACCTCGATTGTCGTGCCACTTGATGTTTCGCGAATGGCCTGAATGGTATCTGCAATATGCTGTGCACCGCCATCATCGAGGTCGTCGCGATCAACGGATGTGATAACCACATGGTTCAAACCGAGTTGCGCCACTGCCTTGGCAACGCTTTGTGGTTCGCCCGGATCAAGCGGGTCAGGTTTGCCTGTTTTAACATTGCAAAACGCACAGGCGCGCGTACAGGTATCCCCCATGATCATCATGGTCGCGTGTTTCTTTGACCAGCATTCCCCCATGTTCGGGCAACCCGCCTCCTGGCAGACTGTCACAAGATTGTTTTCGCGGACAATTTTCAGGGTCTCGGCATAGACCGGGCTGCCTCCGGACCGGACACGTATCCAATCGGGTTTCTTCTTGATTGGATTTTCCGGGCGATGGGCTTTTTCCGGATGCCTCGGGCCATCCTTAGAACGATTGACATCTATGACAGTAACCAATTTGCCATCCTTGTATTGCAGCTGTATTAAATATTTGCGCTAACAGGCTCGCTTTTTCAAGCAATTAACGCTAAGTGGACCAGGCCGGTGGTGAAGCTGGCGGAATGATGGGTGTGTGGGCATGACAACCGATTTGCTGGATTACTTGATTACACACATATCCGAATTGCCCCAGAATGTTCAGTTGATAGGCGGCGGCCTGATCGCCCTGTTTGTGCTGCGTTCCTTTTTTCTTGTCTTGCGTCTGCGGTTGATTTCTGCAGCAACAAGCCTGCTATATGCACTTATTGTCGCGTTGGTGCTGGCCAGATATGGGCATGATATCGCTGCCTTCATTGGCAATTCTGCGGCGCAGGCGCCGTCACCAGAAGACCAATAGTCAAACAAGCATCGACATCGGCTTTTCGATATAGTTTCTGAATGCACCGGCAAGTTTGGCACCAAGCGCGCCATCAATCACACGGTGATCAAACGCAAATGTTGCCGCCATCATTGTGCCGACAACAAATTCGCCATCTTCTATTACAGGTTTCTGTTCACCCGCGCCAATTGATACAATCGATGCTTGCGGAGGGTTGATGATTGACGTGAAACTGGAAACCCCAAACATTCCAAGGTTGGAAACCGCCGTTGACCCGCCCTGATATTCGTCGGGCTGCAATTTCCTGTCTTTGGCGCGCCCCGCCATGTCTTTAATCTCGTTCGAGATTTGTGAAAGCGACTTGATTTCTGCATGGCGAACAATCGGGGTTATCAAGCCGTCCGGAATCGCAACGGCAACGCCAACATCGCTGTGCTTGTGCAAAATACGCGCACCCGATGTCCACGATGCATTGGCCATTGGAACGGCCTGAAGAGCGAGTGCCATTGCCTTGATGATGAAATCATTGACGGAAACGCGATAGGAAGGCTTTTCTTCCTCATTGTGTGGTGCAGCTGCATTGATCTGCTTGCGCAGGGCAAGAAGCGCGTCGATCCGGCAATCGACGTTGAGGTTATAAGAAGGAACAGTCTGGTTTGATTCACCCAAACGGGCGGCAATCGTTTTGCGCATATTGTCATGCGGCAGAACTTCATATTCTTCAGCCTTGTAAAGCGCCAACACTGCCTCGTCGGACGGACCGCCTTCAACAGTTTGCCGTGTAACTGATTGCACAGAAGCGGTGCTTGAACTTTCTACCGTTGCAGATGTTCCAGGCTCCACACTCTCGACATCGGCTTTGACGACGCGTCCATTGGGACCGGACCCTTTAATGGCTGAAAGATCAATGCCATTCTGTTCCGCAATGCGTCGGGCAAGCGGAGAGGCAAACACACGTTGAGTGCCGTTTGTCGCAGAGGCCATTGCCGTGTTTTTGTAGGCTTCCGACATGCCGTTTTTCGTCGCAGCTTCCCTGGTTTGGTTTTCAACTCCTGGTGGCGTTGCTAGGGCAACAGCCGCGATCGGTGCGTTGGGTGTTTTGACGACTGCAGCGGCGTCGATATCTTCCCCTTCTTCTGCCAATACAGCAATCACCTGGTTGACCTTGACGCCCTCGGTACCACCGTCAATCAGGATTTTTGCAATCACCCCCTCGTCAACCGCTTCAACTTCCATCGTCGCCTTGTCGGTTTCAATCTCCGCAATGACATCGCCCGGTGCAACGCTGTCGCCTTCCTTTACAAGCCATTTTGCCAAATTGCCCTCTTCCATGGTGGGCGAAAGTGCAGGCATGGTAATTTCAATCGGCATTGCCCTCAATCTCCGGTTTCATGCATACCGTCATTCAGCAGCATGGTGGTTGTAATGTTTATCTTGCCGTCGTCGGCGGGAATGATTTCAGCAAGTCGCGTGAAGCGCTTTTGTTCTTCCACGACTTTTTCCAAGGCTTCCCGCTCATCAAGAGTCCGGTTGGTCATTGCCTCCAGCGCATCGTGAGATATTTCAACAACAATCTGACGACCTTCAATCAGCACCGATTTTCCGAACCGGTCATAGCGCAGGGATTTGAGGTCAAGGCGTTGCATGTCTTATCGATAGGTCACACTTTTTACAGCCTGCACCACTTCCTCAACACTTGGCAATGCCAGTTTTTCAAGGTTCTCTGCATATGGCATTGGCACGTCCTTGCCTGCTATGGTCACAACCGGGGCATCTAGGTAATCAAAGGCACGTTGTACCACCTGACCTGCAATAAAATCGCCGACGC
The DNA here is from genome assembly GCA_965230715.1 of Rhizobiaceae bacterium. Taxonomy (GTDB): domain Bacteria; phylum Pseudomonadota; class Alphaproteobacteria; order Rhizobiales; family Rhizobiaceae; genus JAALLB01. Next base: position 1,883,313 of record CBDDLK010000001.1, read on the forward strand.
TCGATTGCGGGAACCCCTCCTCGACGGTCACAAGCCTGTTTGTTTTTTTCACCGACGCAATTACCGTGTCAAAATCGAGTGGGCGAATGGTACGAAGGTCAATCACTTCACAATCAATCCCCTCGCCTGCCAATTGATCAGCGGCTGCGGTTGCGTAAGTCATTCCGATCCCGAATGAAACAATGGTTGCATCATTTCCCTGGCGGTGAATGCGTGCCTTGCCGATGGGAAGCACCCAGTCGTCAACCTCCGGCACTTCGAATGACTGGCCGTAAAGGATTTCATTCTCCAAGAACACTACAGGATTTGGATCGCGGATGGCTGCCTTAAGCAGACCTTTTGCGTCGGATGCGGTATAGGGCATGACAACTTTCAGGCCGGGGATATGGCTGTACCAGGCGGCGTAACACTGCGAATGTTGCGCGCCGACTCTCGCTGCCGCGCCATTGGGACCGCGAAACACCATTGGAGCCCCCATCTGGCCACCAGACATGTAAAGCGTTTTTGCTGCCGAATTGACGACCTGGTCAATCGCCTGCATTGAAAAGTTGAACGTCATAAACTCAACAATCGGCTTTAACCCGGCCATGGCCGCACCCACCCCCAGGCCGGCAAATCCATGTTCAGTTATTGGCGTATCAACAACCCGCTTGGGCCCAAACTCTTCGAGCAGACCTTGGGTGATCTTGTATGCGCCCTGATACTCGGCCACTTCCTCACCCATGATAAATACATCATTGTCGCGGCGCATTTCCTCAGCCATGGCAGAATTCAGTGCCTCGCGAACCGTCATGGATGTCATTGCGGCTCCTTCGGGAACCTCAGGATCGTTCTGAACAATATGGGTTGGGCTGTCGACCTCGTGTACCGGGGCCGTAGGTTCTTCGGCTGGTGGCGACGTTTCTTGTGTTTCAGCAGCAATTGCAGGGGTTGTTGAAACTGCGCTCGCGTCTTCACCGTCCTCTGCCAGTATGGCAATTACGGAATTGACCTTGATGCCTTCGCTACCTTCCGCAACGAGCAGTTTCGCCACGGTCCCCTCATCAACTGCTTCGACTTCCATTATCGCCTTGTCGGTTTCGATCTCGGCGATCACGTCACCTGCGGTCACGTCGTCACCTTCCTTGACCAACCATTTGGCAAGATTGCCCTCTTCCATGGTCGGCGAGAGTGCAGGCATCAAAATTTCTACAGACATGATTACGCCCCCACCAAAATCTCAGTATACAGCTCGTTTGCATCGGGCTCCGGATCAGACTGGGCAAATTCAGCCGATTTTGCCACGATCTCGCGAATTTCCTTGTCGATCTGCTTCAACTCATCCTCACTGGCGTGCCCGGTTTCAATAATCCGCGCTTTTGACTGTTCGATCGGGTCCTGTTCGGTGCGCATTTTTTGCACTTCCTCTTTGGAACGATACTTTGCAGGGTCGGACATTGAGTGGCCGCGGTAGCGATAGGTTTCCATCTCCATGATGATCGGTCCATTGCCGGAACGCACGAAGTCGGCGGCATAATCCCCGGCGGCCTTGACGGCGCAAACATCCATTCCATTCACATGTATTCCCGGAATATCGAATGAAAGCCCACGCTGGTGGAATGCGGTCAGTGCAGATGACCGCTCGACGGCGGTACCCATTGCATAACGGTTGTTTTCGATAATGTAGATGACAGGCAAGTCCCAAAGCGAGGCCATGTTGAAACTTTCATAAACCTGACCCTGATTGGACGCGCCATCCCCGAAATACGCAAGGCTGATGGAGTCGTTCTCCCTGTACCAATTGGCGAAGGCCAGACCTGTACCAAGCGAGACTTGGGCGCCCACGATCCCGTGCCCGCCATAGAAATGCTTTTCCTTGGAGAACATGTGCATTGAGCCACCCTTGCCTTTTGAGTAGCCGTTGCGTCGACCGGTCAATTCAGCCATTACACCGTTGGGGTCCATGCCACAGGCCAGCATATGACCGTGATCGCGGTAGCCGGTGATCACCTGATCACCGTCCTTGATGGCCATGTTCATGCCGGTAACGACGGCTTCCTGTCCAATGTAAAGGTGACAAAAACCACCAATAAACCCCATACCGTAAAGTTGACCGGCCTTTTCCTCGAAACGGCGGATCAACAGCATGTCCCGGTAAGCCGAGAGCTCTTCTTCTTTGGTGAATTTAACCGGGCGTGGCGTCTTGATTTTTGATTTGTCGACTTTTTTCGCTGAAGACGCCTTGCTCGCCATGAAACCCTCTTGCTTTAACTGACCAGTCAGCGGCCGGAATTCACCAGCCCTGAAACAAATTTGATTGCGGGGAAATAGTTAGCGTCATTGGCGCCACAATTCAATCGAATCTGCCGTTAAAAACGCCTCGGCAGCGCATGGCACTATTGCGTGGAACGCAGAACTACAATCTCGTCGGCCTGAATGAGGTTAAGTCTGTAACGCACCTGCTGATCAAGCATGTCGCGTTCAATTGTACCATTTTGCAACAAAGATACCGTTTTTTTCAGTTCCTTGCGCTCGTTTTTCAACACAACCAGTTCTTCTTGCAAGGTTGATGTTTGTGCCAAAACCCTGCGGTAATTATGAGAGCCGTAATGGCCGATCATCGAATGATAGAAGAAGTAGGAGGTCAGTATGAGGCATACCAAAGGCACGTACAGCCTTCGAAGCCTGCTGTTTTTGTACTGACGGGTTGACACGGGAGGCGTTACTCATGACGAAGTTTGATTGAGCAATCCTAGCCACCCGTGCTTAATATTTGGTTATTTCAGGATTGATTTTCCAGCATAAATTGCCGCGCTGCCGAGTTCTTCCTCAATCCGCATCAACTGGTTGTACTTCGCCAGCCGGTCGGAACGCGCTAGCGAACCGGTTTTAATCTGTCCACAGTTTGTTGCCACGGCAAGGTCTGCAATGGTGACATCTTCCGTTTCCCCGGATCTGTGAGACATCACAGCGGTATATGAGGACGTGTGGGCCATTGCGACGGTATCAAGTGTCTCGGTGAGGGAACCAATCTGGTTGACTTTGACCAGCACTGAATTGGCGACCCCTTTTTCAATACCCTCTGCAAGACGTTCGGTATTGGTTACAAACAAATCATCACCGACCAGTTGGCAGTTGTCGCCAATAAGGTCTGTGGCAATTTTCCAACCGTCCCAGTCGTCTTCGGCAAGTCCGTCTTCGATGGAAATGATCGGGTATTTGCCAACCAGTTCGGCAAGGTATTCGGCCATCTGGGCAGGATCGAGCGTACGCCCCTCACCTTTCAATACATACTTGCCGTCTTTGAAAAACTCCGTCGATGCGCTGTCCATTGCCAGAGCGACTTCATCTCCTGGTTTAAAACCGGCTTTCTCGATGGATTTCATAATGAAATCCAATGCTTCCGGTGCACTGCCGATGTTGGGAGCAAAACCTCCCTCATCCCCGACATTGGTGTTGTGCCCCTGGGCTGACAGCTCTTTTTTTAGCGTGTGAAAAACTTCAGAGCCCATACGCACCGCATCGTGCAGGGTTTCCGCACCAACGGGCATGATCATGAATTCCTGAAAATCGATCGGATTGTCAGCGTGTTCGCCTCCATTGATGATGTTCATCATCGGGACAGGCAACGTAGCGGCGTTAGGCCCGCCAATATAACGGTAAAGCGGCAAAGTGCACGATTCAGCCGCGGCCTTGGCAACTGCCATCGAAACACCAAGAATGGCGTTTGCGCCAATACGCCCCTTGTTGGCCGTGCCGTCAAGTTCGATCATAATTTGGTCAATCCGCCGCTGATCCACCGCGTCATAACCCAAGATCGCTTCGGCAATTTCAGTGTTTACTGCGTTGGTCGCCTTCAGGACCCCTTTGCCCAGATAGCGGGCTTTGTCGCCATCGCGCAATTCCACGGCCTCGTAAGCTCCTGTTGATGCGCCAGAAGGAACAGCGGCACGCCCGAACGAGCCGTCCTCAAGGGTTACATCAACTTCTACGGTTGGATTGCCACGGCTATCCAGAATTTCACGGGCGTGAACGTCAACGATCTCTGTCATGGGATATCTCACAGATTGGAAGGGTATGTGTGGTTTTCTAACCAAGCAGCGGCAGAAGTAAAGGGGAAAGCCCCGCTTCAGTCATGCGCATCACATTACTGCCCAATTATTTCCCAATTTCCTTCAAATTTTCTCCCTCTTGAAACCAAATTTGCACTCCAGAAACGTTGTGAACGGAGAACGGAAATGACCAGGAAACTTCTGAAAAACAAACTTGTTCAGGTGTTCGCAATGCTTTTTGCCATGAGTGTGATTGTTGCAACCCAGGGCTTTGCACAATCGTTTTCGTGTTCACGTGCGTTAATTCCAAGCGAGATGGCAATCTGCAACAATGAAAACCTTTTGTTGAAAGACGAATGGGTGGGCGAGAAAATTGGCGAGGCGCTGGCCAATGCCGAAAGCTTCGAGACGACAGAACTGATCGCCCGTGATCACGCCAGATGGTTGTCTTCACGGAACCAGTGCAGCAATGACTTTGCCTGTCTTGAAAAGAAATACGATCAGCGCATCAGAACCATCAATGAGAAGGGTCTTCAGCCCCGGTCTTGACCAATGCGTCGATCTCGATCAACTGCGCAAGAAGCGGTTCCAACTCACTTAGCCTGACCATGTTGGGGCCATCCGATGAGGTGGTGTTATCGGGATCGTCATGGGTCTCGATAAACACGCCTGCAACACCAACGGCAACCGCAGCTCGTGCCAACGGTGGCACCATTGCACGGTCCCCGCCGGATGAACCACCCAGGCCGCCGGGCATTTGCACCGAATGGGTGGCATCAAAGACTACCGGGTATCCGGTTTCAGCCATTTGAGGCAAAGCCCGCATGTCGCTGACAAGTGTATTATACCCAAAACTGGCACCGCGCTCCGTCAGCATAATCTGGTCATTGCCTGATTCAGCCACCTTCCGCGCTACATTCTTCATGTCCCAGGGTGCCAAAAACTGCCCTTTTTTGATATTCACAACCTTTCCGGTTTTGGCAGCGGCGACCAGCAAGTCGGTCTGGCGGCACAAGAAAGCCGGTATCTGCAGCACGTCAACACAAGACGCAACAGCCTCACAGTGCGTTTCGCTGTGCACATCGGTCAGTACAGGTATGTCGAATTCCTTGCGCAGATCGGCAAACACCGAAATTGATCCCTCAAGTCCGATCCCGCGGGTTGCATCGATGCTCGTACGGTTTGCCTTGTCATAGCTCGACTTGTAGACAAATCCTGCCCCCAGGAGAGCGCAAATATCCTTGATCGCCCCGGCCATGTCAAAGGCATGTTGCCTGCTTTCCAATTGGCAGGGTCCCAGGATAAACGACACCGGCCTGTTGTTTGCAAATGTGGTATTCCCAACGTTGATGTGTTTCTGCAAACCCATTCAGCCGGCCTTTGAAAATGCGATGGTTGCGCCCTGCCCTTTGGCTGCGTCGACAATCAAGCGATGCCCTTTTTGCCGGGTATCAATCTTTGCCTTTTCCAGGATCGAACGCGTACGGTCAAGGTCCTCAACGGCGATGTCGAACGCCACCGCTCTCAACCCCCGACGGCTTTGCGGTTCAACACCGTACAGTTCGGCAAGACCTTTGTCGTTAAGCACGCAAAGCGTTCCATTTGGCAGTTCCATATCCATACCAAAGGAATGCGAACGCACTTCGCGCTGTCCGGACATGGTCTGCAGGTAATACTGAAAATCCTCGGGCAGGTGTTCATGCAGGGTGACGCGAACAATGCCGATTGCCCCGTTATGATGACTAGCAGTGTCGGAAGCAAACTGCGGTGGACCGGAGGGGCGCTCACACAGAAAGCAGGAGAAATCCGGTGCCCGTTCGTCAACGCCAAAGGCCAGGCGAACTTTCACACCGGGCCGCACTACGGTAACGGTTTTCCCTGTTCTCCAGCCCGCCCTCTGTATCGCCTTGCGCTGTCCCTTGGGGTCGGGGTCTCCAAAAACCACCATCGAAAAACCGTCATCGCCATTGCGGAAGCGGTAACCCATGTCGCGGGAAAGGAACACGTTTCCTTTGTCGATGTTGGCTTCAACGGTTTCCCGGTGACCAATGGCAAGTGGCTCAATAAACGTGCCGTTTTTAAAATTGACACATGCGTTTTCAGTGCCGAATTTGTGTCGGGCGTCCGGACAAACCCTAAAACCCAGATGCTCGTATCGTTGGCGTGCAACCTCAAGTGAAGGCACCGGTAACACCACATGGTCGAGATTTCTGACTGCAGACCTTTTCATGCCGGATACATGACGCAAGCGAAGTTGAAAGGCAAGTCAACAATTTCCACAATGTTGGTGTATAGACAAACGTCCAATTGCCATCATTGGTTGCAACAATCGGTCATCCGCCGGATAAGCATTGCAGCGGTATTAATCAGTATTTCGCAATGAAAACCGACCGTTTATCGTAAACGAACGGCTCAGACTACTCCAGTCGGCGCACCGTCATCGTACCGCTGCAGCCGGTTACATCCTGCCAAGTACCTGAACCGGTGTCGCCGGAGAATGTTCCGTTAAAACTTGCAAGACCTCCAGCCATGGTCCCGTTGAACGTTCCGTCGGCGTTTACGCGACCCGACACAACAACTTTTCCGACGGTATTGGAGACAATGCTTCCCGAAATGCGGTTGTTTTTTACCTGCAAGGTCGAGGGTTTGGTATTACATCTGGCCTTGGTGGATTCGGACGTGAATGACCATACCTGGGTGGTGTCAGCGCTTACGTCTGCAACTTGCAAAAACAGTAACGAGAATGGTGCCAAAATCGCACCAATTTTTGTCCACATCTTGTTAGTTCGCATACTTTTTCCGTACCCGGCAATCCTATAACCACAAGTTGAAGCCAAATCGCAAGCAATCTTCGACAGTTTATCGATTATTGTTGATGTCTAGAACAGTTTCTTCAGGCCAAGTGCCATTCCGAAGTCGACTTGTTCTCCGGTTGACGCCCCGAATTCACCATTGCCCGACAGAACCCAGCCATTGTCGGTTTCATGTTCAAACCGGACCCTTCCAAACCCTCGTGCTTCAAACCTATCAGCACTTGGAGAAAACGCTGTTGAACCGGTTGAAAACGATACACCGACCTTGTCTCCCCGGTAATAACGATATTCTGTCCCGACGGTAAGAACAACCGGACCTTCGCCAACGGCCCAATCGAGGCTGGGTGTAGCCGAAAAAGTATGGCTTTGGTGATCTGAAAACGTCAAGGGAGACGTTATTCCGGTTTCCGAATAACCCTCCGCGAAAACACCCGCATAACGCAAGTCAAGATTGACCTGTCTGTTATCCTCCAGCAGCCTGCTGAACCCAATCGCAGGACTGAAAACAAAACTGTCGCTGTTGCCTTGCGATGTTTCTATGCCACCTGTGATTAAGTTGTTAAGCACTTTTCTTTCGTGATCTGCAGAAACATATCCGCCGGTAAACGACCAATCAAATTCCTGCCCTGCCAATCCGGCAACGCCGTAAACCGAACCCAAGAACGAATCGTTCACGGTATCAAAACTGGTTTCGAGTTCCGACCTGCTCCGGTCATAGGCAAAATACAAGCCGGTATCATTCGCGATTGCTATGCCTGCTACAAGGTACACAGCCATCGTTTCAAAACCCGCGCTTGACGATGTCCCTGCCCGGTCAGCGAAGCTGCCGCCAAGGCGATACCACAATTTTGCTTCGTCCGACAATTGGGCAGAAAACCCGAACGCTCCCTGTTCCGCCCCGTCTGCGCCCAATTCTTGCAAGGCAATGTCGTTAAGCCGGGGCAACAGGTTGCTGAAGCGGTCGCGTGTGACCCGAAACTGATCGCTGTTGATGGCATAGTGGACATTGCCGACTGTAAACGTCGCGCCGTTACGCGCTGTTACAGATGCCGGCATCCCGCCATCATCACTAAGCGCTGCGTTGATACCGGGGCCGAAGTTCAGCGTCCCTGAGAAGCCATCAAAACTCAACAAACCTTCAATATTCGAACCATAGAAGAGATTGAGCACTGTATTGGTACCATTCAGGTCAAATGAATCGCTCTGGGCAACTATCCTGCCGCAATTATTTACCGTGATATCGTCACCGTCGGTTTCAATGCCATCCCTGAGCGCAATAATCGTTCCTGAATTTGTAATCACATTTCCGCGTGCGCCCCTGCTGTCAATGCCGTCGTCAAAAGCGAAAATCGTTCCGCTATTCAAGATCGTGTTGTCGCTCCCATCCACATAGATTCCGTCGAGAGCCGCGCCGACATTGCCACTGTTGATAACAGAAGAGTTGCCACCGGTAATAGCCAGACCATCGCGTGTCAGAGAAACAACATTGCCAGAATTTGAGATGCTTGAAGCGGTACCCAGTGAAATCAAACCACCGCCATTTGCGAAGACGTTGCCCGAATTATCAATGTCACCAGCGGTTCCTTCGATAAATACACCATTGCCTCCACTTACGATTTGTCCACTGCTGGCAACGTCTGCATGATTACCGAAGATGTAAATGCCGTCAGCACCAGCTAGGATTGCGTTGGTATTGCGAACAACATTGTTTTCGCCTGACAACGAAATCCCGTTTACGATTGGCAATGCAAAAAGAATACCGTCATTCGCAACAACCATATCTGATGCCGCACCATCTACTGCCGGGCTTCCGACGGTCACAATACTGCCGGACGACGTAATCGTCAGCGTATCGCCATTTGCAAGTGTATTGCCGCCGTTGACACTGCCTGATGTTGTTGTGACGGAGAAATCATCGGCAAACGAAAGACTGGAAACTGCAAGAAACGCGGCCGATGCCGCAAAAATGGTTTTCATCTTACCCACAAATCCGATTATCACATTCAAACGATACAGCGATGAAATAATCGCACAAGTCCATACTTGCTGGCCACTGGGGTATAACCACTTTTTGATACAGGTAATCGCTATACCAGCCGGTTCTGGTCCTTGGCAGCGGCAATAAAACTGGCAAACAGCGGATGCGGATCGAACGGGCGGGATTTCAGTTCCGGGTGGTATTGCACCCCGATAAACCAGGGATGCACATCTCGCGGATATTCAATGGTTTCCGGTAACAATCCGTCGGGAGACATGCCGGAAAACACCAAACCGGCTTCTTCCAGTGTTTCCTTGTAGGCGAGATTGACCTCGTAGCGGTGGCGATGACGTTCAGAAACATGGGTCGAACCGTAAATCTCTGCAATGTGCGACCCTTCCGCCAACGGATGGGGATAGGCACCAAGGCGCATCGTGCCGCCCAGGTCGCCACAGGCTTCCCGTTTTTCCAACTGGTTACCCTTCATCCATTCGGTCATCAAACCTACAACAGGTTCCCTGGCCTTTTCATCAAACTCGGTTGAAGTCGCGTTTTCGATGCCACACAAATTGCGCGCGGCTTCAATACAGGCCATTTGCATACCGAAACAAATGCCAAAGAACGGTATCTGGTGCTCGCGGGCATAAGTTACGGCCTTGATTTTTCCTTCCGCGCCGCGTTCGCCAAAACCGCCTGGGACCAGTATTCCATCCACTTGCCCCAGATGCGCGGCTGTGTCTTCCTCGTTGAAAACTTCCGATTCAATCCAGTTGAGCTTTACCTTGACTTCGTTGGCAATACCGCCGTGCTGCAGGGCTTCAATCAGCGATTTGTAAGCGTCTTTCAACACCGTGTACTTGCCGACAATGGCAATGTTCACTTCGCCCTGCGGATTGTGGACTTTTTCACTGATTTCCTCCCAAACCTGCATTCGTGGTTCCGGTGCCGGGTCAATTCCGAAAGCAGCCAGCACCTCGCTGTCCAAACCTTCGCGATGATACGTCATCGGAACATCGTATATCGACTTGGCATCCAGTGCCTGGATCACGGCAGATTCGCGAACGTTGCAAAACAACGAAAGCTTGCGACGTTCCTCGACCGGGATTTCACGGTCGGCCCTTACCAACAAGATGTCCGGTTGAATGCCAATGGAACGCAACTCCTTGACCGAGTGCTGGGTGGGTTTTGTTTTCAACTCACCGGCAGCCCAAATCCACGGCATCAAGGTAAGATGAACGTATATGCAAGAGCCACGCGGCAGATCATTGCCAACCTGGCGGATCGACTCGAAAAAGGGCAGCCCTTCAATATCACCAACAGTTCCGCCAATTTCGCAGAGCACGAAATCATAGTCGTCATTGCCGTCGAGAATGAACTCCTTGATGGCATTGGTCACATGGGGAATAACCTGAACCGTACCACCCAAATAGTCCCCGCGCCGTTCCCTGGCAATGATGTCCTGATAAATGCGACCGGTGGTAATGTTGTCTTGCTGGTTTGCCGGGCGCCCCGTAAAGCGCTCATAGTGGCCAAGATCAAGATCGGTTTCGGCACCATCATCGGTAACAAAACATTCGCCGTGCTGGTAGGGCGACATGGTGCCGGGATCGACGTTCAGATAGGGATCAAGCTTGCGCAACCTGACCTTGTAACCACGCGCCTGCAACAGCGCGCCAAGTGCTGCGGATGCCAGTCCTTTTCCAAGGGAAGAAACCACACCGCCGGTTATGAAAACGTATCGCGCCATGGGAGTTAACGTGTAATCGAGCTTTTGTGATTCGGAAACAACAAATTTGACTTTCTAATAAAAAAGCCCCGGTCGGTCCGGAGCTTTTGAATTCACAACCTGCAAGGCGTTATTGTGTTGTCGGGACTTGCGGTTCATTGGAACTGGCGTCATCGTCGCCTGAGCTACTGCTGCCCCCGAGGTCTTCAAGCAGGCCTTCACCGGAACCGTTGACCGGACTTTGAATTTCAATGCTGTCCAACACGCTGTCCCTGTGCAAACCGGAAATCACACCGAGCAGGATTGACGTTGCAAAAAACGCCGCAGCTAGAATCGCAGTGGTTCTGGTCAGGGCATTTGCCGCACCACGCGCCGAGAAAAAGCTGTTTCCGCCTCCGCCACCGCCCATACCAAGCGCGCCGCCTTCAGATCGTTGCAAGAGAACAACGGCAACCAGAGCCGCGACCACCATCAGGTGAATGACAATAAGTACTGTTTCCATAGTGTATCCTGAAACCGGTCACCGTTCATGTGACCAAGAATGGCGCTGTGTATCATGCACCTTCCAATTGTGCAAAGCTTTCATTGAGCCAAATTTATGTGGTCGCGAAAATTATTCAAGCGCTTCGTATGCAGCACATATGCCGAGAAAATCTTCCGACTTAAGGCTCGCTCCACCCACCAAGGCACCGTCAACATTTTCAATCGCCATCAACTCTTCAGCATTGCCTGGTTTTACCGACCCGCCATACAACAACCTGATCTTGCTGTTTTCCTGTCCAAGGCGCGTCTGCAGATAATCCCGGATAAACTTGTGGGCTTCCGCAACATCCTCTGCAGAAGGAACCAGACCTGTACCAATTGCCCAAACTGGTTCATAGGCAATGACCGTGTTGCAAGGTGTGGTGTTGTCCGGAAGCGATCCATCCAGTTGGGATTTCAAGACTTCCAACGTGGTTCCCGATTTTCGCTCAGCTTCTGTTTCGCCGATGCAAACAATGGCAGTCAAATCGCCAAGATGCGCCGCTTCGGCTTTTGCTTTCACCATCTCACTGGTTTCCGCATGATCCGTGCGCCGCTCAGAATGGCCAACAATAACAGCATTCCCGCCACAGTCTGAAATCATCTGTGCTGAAATATCGCCTGTATGTGCGCCCAACTGGTTGAAATGACAATCTTGCGCACCGATCGCCACGCGCGACCCGATCATTGCCGCTGCCGCCGAATAAATCAGCGTTGCCGGCACACAAACCAACAAATCAAGACGCTTTCGCATGGCGAAATCATACCCCTGCCCCGTGGCAACCAATTCGTTCAGTGATCGTTTGAAGCCGTTCATTTTCCAGTTTCCGGCGACAAGGGGTTTGATGTCTGGGGTCATGGCGTTCTCCTGTTGTGAGGTTGGTGTTATATCGTACAAACCACATCGCAAATGCAATCATGAAGTTGCCGGGTCCACATTGCCTTGAGATCGACGCAGGATGCGGATATACGATCATGATTTCCAATAATAGCGGGACAATCAAAATGCTCGAAATGCTAAGAAACGCTTCTACCGGCTGGCTTGCAAAGGGCCTGATCGGTTTGCTCGTTCTGAGTTTCGCGGTGTGGGGTGTTTCCGGCAGCCTGTTCTTTGGCATAGGTAACGCAGTCGTCAAGGTGGGCGAGACGGTTGTAACCCAGGAAGATCTGCGGTTTGCCTATGAAAATCAACTGGCACGATTGTCGCAAAATTTCGGACGACGCCTTACCCGCCAGGAAGCCGATGCGCTTGGCTTGCGCCAATCCGTTGTGTCGCAACTGGTCAATGGTGCTGTGCTGGATGAGTATTCGCGAAAGATGGCGCTGGGCATCTCCGACCAAAATCTGGCCAAGGAAATTGCGTCGGTTCCGGCGTTTCAGGACCTTACGGGAAATTTTTCCCGTGTGGCCCTTCAAACGACCCTGCGGCGTATCGGGTTGTCAGAAGCTGACTACGTGGAAGATTCCAGAAACAGCGCCATCCGGACCCAGCTCGAAGCAGGCACAATCGGAGACCAACGGGTTCCCGAAGCTTTCGTTTCGGCATACGCGAGTTACCAGAACCAAACGCGTGAGATCGAATATGTACTGATGGGGGCTGAGGCAGTCGAAGACAAGCCAACCCCTGATGCTGAACAGTCCAATGCTTATTATGAGGAAAACAAATCCGTTTTCGTGGCACCCGAGTACCGGAAGATCAACATCCTGGCCGTTACCGGGGAAACGCTGGCTGAACCGGATCAGGTTACCGAAGAAGAAATTGCCGAAGAGTATGAGCACCGCAAGGACAATCTGAAAACGCCTGAGAAGCGCGTGGTTGAGCAACTGGTGTTCGCTGATCGCGATGAGGCATTGGCGGGATTGGAAAAACTGGAAAACGGAACTTCTTTCGAAGAACTTGTTACCGGTTCGGGAAAGAAAATCGAAGACATATCGCTTGGACTGGTTGAAAAGAGCGCCCTGCCCGACAAGGCAGTGGCTGATGTTGCTTTTGCCGCAAAGCCTTTTGAAACCAGTGAGATCGTTGAAGGAGTTTTCGGACCGGTTATCATTCGCGTCACAAAGATAGAAGAAGCAAAAACGACCCCGCTGGAAGAAGTGCGCGATGCACTTCGCACCGAAATTGCAAATCGTCAGGCTGTTGAACAGGTTTACGAAGTCTATGAAGCAGTCGAAGACGAAAGGGGTGCGGGCGAAACCATTGCTGCTGTCGCCGAAAAACTCAAGCTTGAGATACTCACCATCGACGCAGTGGACCGCAATGGCAACGACACTGAAGGACAACCGGTCGAAGGTGTTCCCAACCTTGTAGGCGTTCTTGCAGGTGCATTTGAAAGTGAACCGGGAGACGACACACAAGCTGTGGAAGCCGACAAGGAAGGTTTCGTGTGGTATGACGTGCTGGACGTGACGCCGCAACGCCAGAAAGAGTTTGCCGAAGTGAAGGAAGAAGTTGAAGCGGCTTGGCTTGTGCAGGCAGTAAACAAACAAGTCGGTGAAATTGCGGACGAAATTGCAAAACGGGTCAATGCCGGTGAGGATTTTGATGTTGTACTGGCGGAAGCCCTGCCAAAGGACTCTTTCGGCCAAGCAGTTACCTTCACAAAATCACAACCTTTGACGCGAGACGACAAAAGCGCTTCGAACCTTCCCGAACAGGTCCGCCTTGCCGGGTTTGAGTTGCAGGAAGGACGGGTTGAATCGATGCAACTGTCGGACGGAAGTCGCGCTGTGCTTCGTGTGGCAAGCATTGGAGCCGGTGACGACAGCCCGGTCAGCGACGAGGTTAAGCAACAATTGGACGGCGCGGCAGGTCAGGATTTGCTCACACAGGTTGTGCGCGAACTGCAGTCGATTGAACCGGCTACCATCAACTATCAGGTTATCGATGCTGCATTCTTAAGGTAATGCGGCAACCATACGGAATTTGTAATGAGTGAACTCAAGAACATAATCGGAAAGATCGCACAGGGTGAAGTCTTGTCGCGAGAAGAGACCAAACAGGCCTTCAACACGATCATGTCCGGTGAGGCCACCGATGCGCAGATTGGCGCTGTATTGATGGGCCTGCGCGTTCGCGGCGAGGCTGAGGAGGAGTTCGCCGGTGCTATTGATGCCCTTAGGGCCAAGGTTACGCCCGTTGATGCACCTGACGATGCAATTGACATTGTGGGGACCGGCGGCGATGCCAAGGGTTCCTACAACATCTCTACCTGCACGGCATTGGTGGTCGCAGGATGCGGCGTAAAGGTCGCCAAACACGGGAACCGCTCCCTTTCTTCCAAATCGGGGGCTTCGGATGTGTTATCTGCCTTGGGCGTTAATCTTGAGCTTTCACCCGGTCAGATATCCGACTGCATAAACGAAGCAGGCATCGGTTTCATGTTTGCTCCGGCCCATCACCCCGCCATGCGGTTTGTTGGCCCGGCCCGCGTTGAACTGGGAACAAGGACGATTTTCAACCTGCTCGGCCCCATGTGTAATCCGGCAGGGGTAAAAAGACAGCTACTGGGGGTTTTTGCCCCGCAATGGGTCCTGACTGCCGCAAAGGTGCTTCGTCGCCTTGGTTCCGAGAAAGTTTGGGTGGTATATGGCCAGGGTTTTGATGAAGTGACCATAACCGGAACCACACAGGTTGCAGCGCTGCAGGACGGCGAAATTGACCTGATGGAAATTAATCCAGGCGATTTTGGTTTTCAGGTTGAAGAGGAAAGTGCAATTACCGGCGGTGGGCCGGAAGAAAACGCCGCCGCACTACGCAAAGTGCTGGATGGCGAACCCTCGGCTTATCGCAACATGGTCATCATGAATGCGGCGTGTTCGCTTGTGGTGGCCGACAAGGCCGCAAACCTGGCGCAAGGCGCTGAAATGGCAAAACATGCGATAGACAGCGGCGGTGCCACCGCAGCGCTCGAAAAACTGGTAGCGGTTTCCAATCGGGGAATGGCAGATGGCTGATATTCTCAAGAAAATCGAGTTGTACAAACGCGAGGAAATTGCTGCCGCAAAGCAAAACGTCAGTGTTGACGAACTGAAAGCTGTCATTCGTGAACAGGATGCCCCGCGCGGCTTTCTAAATGCCCTGCGAGCCAAACTTGCGGACGGCAAATTCGGACTTGTTGCAGAAATCAAGAAAGCAAGCCCTTCAAAGGGTCTCATCCGGGAGGATTTCAATCCGCCCGAACTTGCAAAAGCCTATGAGGCGGGTGGCGCAGCGTGTCTTTCTGTCCTCACCGACACGCCCAGTTTTCAGGGAGCACCAGAGTTTCTGATTCAGGCAAGACAGGCAACGCAGTTGCCTGTCATCCGCAAGGATTTTCTCTATGAGCCTTATCAGGTTTACGAAGCAAGGGCTTGGGGAGCAGACTGTATATTGATCATCATGGCGTCGGTCAGTGACGATGTGGCCATCGCGCTCGAGGAAACCGCATTCGAACTGGGCATGGATGTGCTTGTTGAAATTCACGACGAGAATGAGGCGGAGCGGGCGCTGACGTCTATGACATCAAACCTAATCGGCATTAACAACCGAAACCTGAAGACCTTTGAAGTGTCGCTTGAAACCAGTGAAAGGGTGTCTAGGTTGATTCCGGGTGACAAGACGCTGGTTGGCGAAAGCGGCATAGCCGTTCCACAAGATTTGGAACGCCTGTCACGGTCCGGTATAAACACATTCCTGATCGGTGAATCCCTGATGCGTCAGGAAAATGTGGAGCAGGCAACGCGAGAGCTCTTGGCAAAAAACCAAACGGTTAACACGCCATGAACCAGAGGGATGGAAATGTCAGATTTAACCCATATTTCGGCATCCGGTGAAGCGCATATGGTGGACGTTGGCAGCAAGTCAACCACCGATCGACAAGCCGTCGCGACCGGAACCATAACAATGGACCGGGAGACGTTGCAAACAGCCATGGCTGGCAACGCAAAAAAAGGCGACGTTTTGGGGGTTGCGCGAATTGCAGGCATCATGGCAGCAAAAAAAACCCATGAACTTGTGCCGTTGTGCCACCCCATTGGCCTGACAAGCGTATCGGTTGAAATCGAGCCTGATGAAAGCCTGCCGGGCCTGGCGGTCAATGCCAGGGCCTCGGTAACCGGGCAAACCGGTGTGGAGATGGAAGCCTTGACGGCCTGCAGTATCGCCTGTCTGACAATCTATGACATGCTCAAGGCGATTGACCGTGGCATGGTGATCTCTGACATTCGCTTGATTGAAAAAACCGGTGGTAAATCGGGTGATTGGTCGGCATCCAGCGGCAGGAGTTAGAAAA
Organism: Rhizobiaceae bacterium; assembly: GCA_965230715.1. Taxonomy (GTDB): domain Bacteria; phylum Pseudomonadota; class Alphaproteobacteria; order Rhizobiales; family Rhizobiaceae; genus JAALLB01. The sequence continues at coordinate 1,899,656 of CBDDLK010000001.1, forward strand.
TGTCAACGGGTGTTCTAATTCCCGAAGCAAAGGCACGGCAGATTATCCTGTCCGATGTGCCTTGCCTGAACACCGAAGAAGTTACGCTCGCGGACGCCCATGGCCGGATTATTGCGTCTGACATGGCGGCAAAACGAACGCAACCGCCCTTTCCGGCCTCGTTAATGGACGGATATGCTGTTCGCAATGAAGACATCGAGAATACACCCTGCAACCTGCCCGTTATTGGTGAATCGCGTGCCGGCGTCCCATTTGGCGGCAAGTGTGAACCGGGGACCGCAGTGCGTATCTTTACCGGTGCGGCAATTCCAGATGGCGCGGATAGCATTGTTATTCAGGAAAACACCAAACCCGGTCACGACAATACTGTCGAAATAAAGCTTCCTGTACAAAAGGGCCGTTACATTCGCCCGATCGGGCTTGATTTCAACATGGGTGACATCCTGCTGAAACGGGGGGAACGACTAACCCCACAAAGGTTGGCGCTCGCTGCGTCGATGAACTTTGCAACCGTTCCGGTGTTTGAGGTTCCAAAGGTTGCTGTCATATCAACCGGCGACGAGTTGGTCATGCCAGGTCAGGCACTCGCAGATGGCCAGATCATAGCATCCAATGCCTTTGCCATCACCGCTTCGCTGGCATCAATGGGGTGCAGAGTATTGGATCTGGGCATCATCCCCGACAAGCTCGAACTCCTCGAGACCACCATCAAACGGGCACTTGAAGCCGGGTGTGACCTGATAGTCACGCTAGGGGGAGCATCGGTGGGAGACCATGACCTGGTATTACCGGCAGCGACGAATGCCGGCTTTGGTTTTCAAATCACCAAAGTCGCCATGAGACCCGGCAAGCCCTTTCTCTTTGGCAGGCAGGGCAACGGCGACAAACCCTGTTTTTTTGCTGGCTTGGCAGGAAATCCGGTCTCGTCAATCATCGGCTTTAATGTGTTTGTAAAACCCCTGCTCGACATGCTTGCCGGCAGCGATGTCGACGAAGCTGGTTTTGAAACCGCCAAACTCGGTTGTGATCTGGCAGAAAACGACGAACGGGCCGAGTACATGCGCGCCACCTTACAGCACACAGAAGATGGAACACTCATTGCAACACCCTTTTCGGTACAAGACAGTTCCATGCTGTCGAAACTGGTTGCAGCCGATTGCCTGCTATACAGACCGGTAGCCGCACCTGCCGCTTGTGCTGGAGACGAGTGCAGCATTGTCCGCTTGGTCAAGTAGAAAATTCGCATGAACGCGTTTGTCGGTTGCCATTAATCGCATTTTAACTTGAAGAACATATATGGAACATGTATAAATGTTCCAGTTTTGTTTCTGTGATTCTATGTTTTCCACAAGGAGACGCCCCATGCTGACGAGAAAACAGCAGATATTGCTTCAATTCATTTACCAGCGCCTTCAAAGCGAAGGGGTGCCGCCGTCGTTTGACGAAATGAAAGAAGCGTTGAATTTGAAATCCAAGAGCGGCATTCACCGCTTGATTACTGCGCTTGAAGAACGTGGCTTCATTCGACGCCTCCCTAACCGTGCGCGGGCGCTTGAGGTTATTCGTATGCCTGAGTCCTGGGGGGAAACACCAGATTTGGCTGCTTCTTCCAGGGGCAATGAGGGACAAATCATCCGACCTGATTTCGGCAATGCTGGCGCTGCCCCTGCCCCGGCTGCAAACAACAATGTAACCCCGTTTCCAGGCCAGTCTGATCCTGCAGCGGAAGACGCATACGGGTTTTCGGTTCCGGTTATGGGCAAGATAGCAGCGGGTGTTCCGATCTCTGCCATTCAGGACAATACCCATTCAGTGACCGTTCCTCCCGAAATGATTGGCAGTGGCGAGTATTATGCGCTGAATGTTGAAGGTGATTCCATGATCGAGGCGGGTATTTTTGATGGCGATACGGTTGTGATCCGGCAAGGAGAAACGGCAAGCGTTGGCGACATTGTTGTGGCGCTGATTGATGATGAGGAAGCCACTTTGAAAACCTTCCGTCGTGAGGGATCGAACATTGCCCTTGAAGCAGCCAACCCCGCCCATGAAACCCGAAAATTGCCAGCCGAGCGTGTGAAGGTGCAGGGCAAGCTTGTGGGACTGCTGCGCCAATATCATTGAGTTTCGTTGAATGATGGCGCTGTGTCAGTCACCATAATCGGGAACACGGCGATGCCAAGGCCTTGCAGGTGGCGGCAGAGAGGTTTCAACTTCCAGACTTATGCCGTCAGAACCCTTTACGGGTTGGCTGATACGAATGGCATGGGTGCCACGTTGTTCAAAGTCATGCCGTTTGAGGATCAGGGTCGGCGTTGTTTCCCGGCAGTTTACCCATTTCAACCGCGGTGCAATTAGAATGTCCGCCTGTTGGCACGATTGCTTCAACAGGTCAGGATCATAAACGATGTGGGCAACCGCATGAGCAAACTCTATGACGCATCGTTCCCGGTTGCACCGGGTCGGGTCGGCATTCGCACGCTCAAACGTTCCAAACGCATAGGCTTTGGTCCAGATTGCGGTGACGAAATTTTCCTGCTTGGGAAAAAGCAATTCAAACCCACCTGACGGATTTTTCCACCCCGCTGCCCTGCCCGATTCAGAAACGATGAGATCGGGAATGTTCGGAGGATCATAAAACACTGGCAGCATGGCCAGTACAACGACACCTGCAGCGCGAATCCAGGTTCGAAACAGCAGCAATGTCAAAAAACCGGTAACAAAAACCACTGCCATGAAAGGTTGCATCGAACCGACGTTCGATAACGGTGTCAATTCGCTTACCCAGGTCGCTATGGCGAGTATCCATTCAAGCGCATGGGATACCGGTATCAGGACAATCGCTTCCAACCCAAACGGCATCATCAGCATGGCGAACAGGATAAACGGCATCAGAAGGATCGAAACGATTGGCATTGCAAGGACATTTGCCAGCAAACCAAATGATGCAATCTGATGAAAATGATAGGCCGATACAAACAGGGTCGCACTCCCGGCGATCAAACTTGTTAACGTTAAACCGGCACCAAAACGCCCTATTGAAGCGAGAATTCCTGTCGTGGAGCCAGTACTGTTGTTACGCTGAGAATGCAGGCGATAATAAGCTTCATATCCGACCACAAGGGCGGTGACCGCAGCAAAAGACATCTGGAACCCCGGTTCAAACACGCTTTGCGGCCTTAGCATCAAAATAATCACGGCACTAATGGCAACAGAACGCAAGGTAATGGCTTTGCGATCAATCAGAACGGCCAGCAGCATAACCGAAACCATGATCCACGCCCTTTGGGTCGCCACACCGCCACCGGAAACGAAAAGATAGGCTGTTGCTACCAGAAACCCGACGATAGCGCCGATTTTCTTGGTCGGATAACGGGTAGCAATTTGTTTGCTTCCGACCATTAACAGACGCACCACCCAGATCACGGTAAGCGTGACCAATGCCATGTGGAGCCCTGAAATGGCGAGGATATGGGCCAATCCACTTGCCCGCAAGGCATCCTTGTGTTGTTCGGCGATCCCGGTTTTGTCGCCCGTTACCAACGCGGTTACAATGCGCCCCTTTGGTCCGGGTAATGCCGTTTCCAATCTTCCAGCAATAACCGCGCGAAAACGATTGACGGTGATTTCAAGGCGCTCGGATTGAACAAGCTGCTGTTTGGTGTCGGTTCGCTCTGGAGCCCCCATAAAAAACCCGCTTCCACCAAGTTTGTCGAACCGGCTGAAGAACCCGAAATCATAGCTGCCGGGAAGAACCGGGCCGGAAACCGGTTGCAACCGGGCAAGACCGGAGATTGTGTCGCCCGGTTTGAATTTTTCTGCGGTCCGCGCAGACAATCTGACGCGTTTTGGCCATTGCAAGGGCGGCACGGTCTTCATGTCTGCGACAGCAATCAGATATCTGGGATGACCTTTGGAATTGCGTTCGGTGTTTAGTACGGTTCCCTCGATCTGAGTTGTGATCTGGGTCTGCAATGCAGGATTGTCGCTGCGCATCACCGAAAACTGCGCTACCGCCATTCCCGCCAGTAAAAAAAACGCAATCGATAACAGGTAAAAGCCTGCACCACGGCTTTGTGATCGGTAGACAATGGCTCCGGTTGCCGTTGAAACCAAACAAAGTACTGCAATGCTTGGTTCTGCCGGTGCAAAGAAGTATATCGCAATCCCAATTCCAAAAACTACCGGAACGAGGTGAAACCCCAAACCGGTTTCCATCTCATGGACGAAGCAACGTGCGATGAATGAGATGCAGCGATATCCGGCATATTCGAGCCGTGCATAGGAAATTTCGGCAATGTTTGCCCGACGCAACGTGGTTTCGATCGCCGCAATTGTCTGATCTGAACGGCCAAGCCGCTTATTCTCAGGGTTTGTTCGTATTTCGGGTTTCTCTGCCACACCAGAGCCTTGCCTCTTTGCGGCAATGTGCTAAACGACCGCCAATCCACATCAACCCCAACAAAGCGCGAATTTGCACAAACATCAAGTATTGGATGCCTTTTCGCGACACCGAGCCATTTGATGACCACTTCCGTAATTACCCGATTTGCCCCCTCTCCGACCGGTTTTCTGCACATCGGCGGCGCGCGCACAGCCTTGTTCAATTGGCTTTATGCCAAAGCAAATGGCGGCAAGATGCTGCTTCGCATCGAAGACACCGACCGTGAGCGGTCGAGTCAGGAAGCCGTTGCGGCCATTCTCGACGGCTTGTCGTGGCTTGGACTTGATTGGGACGGCGAACCGGTGTCCCAGTTTTCGCGCGTTGAACGCCACAGGCAAGTCGTTGAGCAACTGTTGGAAACCGGTGGGGCTTATCGCTGTTACTGCACACCTGAAGAGCTGCAAGCCATGCGCCAGGCCGCCAGGGAACAAGGCCGTAACCAGGTGTATGACGGAACCTGGCGTGACCGGGACGCCTCAGAGGCGCCGCAGGGCGCACCCTATGCCGTACGCCTGAAAACCCCGTTGGAGGGAAACACCGTTATTGAAGACGAAGTACAGGGAACGGTGACATTTCCAAATGCCGATCTGGAAGACTTTGTGTTGTTGCGTTCTGATGGAACCCCGACCTATATGCTGGCGGTGGTCGTGGACGATCACGACATGGCGGTATCACATATCATTCGCGGTGATGATCATTTGACCAATGCTGCAAAACAGACCCTGATCTATAAAGCGTTGGAATGGGAAATTCCTGTAATGGCCCATATCCCCTTGATACACGGTGCCGATGGCGCAAAACTGTCAAAGCGACACGGGGCCATTGGCGCGGAAGCTTACCGTGCCATGGGCTATTTGCCCGATGCCCTGCGCAACTACCTTGTGCGACTGGGATGGGCGCATGGTGACGATGAGATTTTTTCAACGGAACAGATGATAGAGTGGTTCGGGTTTGGTGGCATGAACAAGGCAGCAGCGCGATTTGACTTTGCCAAACTGGAATCCGTGAATGCCAGCTATATGCGCGATTACAACGACGATGCTTTGTATGCGGCATTGATTGCCCTGCTCGACGAAATGGAAGGCGGCAAAGATATCAAACAGCAAATCGATGAAAAAAAAGCGGCACTGCTTCGTGGCATGGTACCTTTTCTGAAGGCTCGGGGAAAAACACTGCTTGATATCTGGGACAATGCAAAATTCACTTACGTTGACCGCCCTGTGCCGCTTGATGAGAAGGCCCAATCCCTGCTCGATGAGCATGGCAGAAAGGTAGTTGCAGATTTTAAACCGCAACTGGATTCATTGACGGACTGGACGCATGAAACAATAGATATTGTTCTGAAAGAGTATTGTGAAAACAACGACTTAAAACTTGGAAAAGTTGCCCAACCGCTGCGTGCTGCCCTGACGGGGCAAGGAACATCGCCGGGCGCATATGACGTGTTGTTGGGGCTGGGCAAGACAGAAGCGATCGCACGATTAAATGACCTGGTTTAATCGTCTCTAATCCTAAGTCGTACTTGTTTCTGTCGCTCTAATCATATAGCAAATGGGCAAGCGAGGTTGCCTGGGGGCAATCTGAACTGACCTTGCAACCGTGGTGACCAATCCTTTCGTCACGGGTTTAAGCAACATCGAATTCGGTCTGGAATTTCGCAGTGCTGTTGAGGTCGCTGATGGAGAGGAAGTACACATGTCAAATGATAAGGCTACACTGAGCATTGGTGATGAAAATTGGGAACTGCCAATCTACAAGGCAAGTGTCGGGCCTGAGGTTATCGACATTTCAAAACTTTATGCCCAAACCGGGCGGTTTACCTATGATCCCGGCTTCACTTCAACTGCCTCTTGCGACAGCGACATCACTTATATTGATGGTGGTCAAGGCACCTTGTTGCATGGCGGTTATCCCATTGAGCAACTTGCTGACAACGGCAATTTTCTCGAGACGTGCTATCTGCTTTTGCACGGCGAACTACCAAACAAGCAACAGGCCAAGGATTTCAACGAGCGCGTGACGCGACACACCATGGTTCACGAACAAATGAACCGTTTCTTTACCGGATTTCGCCGCGATGCGCATCCCATGGCGATCATGTGCGGTGTGGTTGGCGCACTTTCCGCCTTCTATCACGATTCAACGGATATTGCCGATGAGAACCAGCGGTATATTGCCATTATACGCATGATCGCGAAAATGCCGACCATAGCGGCCATGGCCTTCAAATACCATGTCGGACAGCCTTTTGTGTATCCGCGAAATGATCTCGACTATGCGTCGAACTTCCTGCAGATGTGTTTTGCTGTCCCTTGCGAGGAGTACAAGGTCAATCCGGTTCTTGCACGCGCCATGGACAAGATTTTCATTCTCCATGCTGATCACGAACAGAACGCCTCGACATCAACTGTGCGTCTTGCCGGGTCGTCAGGTGCCAATCCGTTTGCTTGTATTGCAGCCGGAATTGCCTGTCTGTGGGGACCTGCCCATGGCGGAGCGAATGAAGCGGCATTGAACATGCTTATGGAAATTGGAACCGCTGACCGGATTCCCGAGTATGTAGACCGCGCGAAAGACAAGGACGATCCGTTCCGTCTGATGGGATTTGGTCACCGCGTCTACAAAAATTACGACCCGCGTGCCCGGATCATGCAAAAAACCACACATGAAGTTCTCGCCGAATTGGGGATCAAGGACGATCCCACCTGGAAGTAGCGATGGAGTTGGAGAGAATCGCGCTGACCGATGAATATTTCATCGAGAAGAAACTGTATCCCAACATTGATTTCTATTCAGGCATTACCCTTCGTGCACTGGGCTTCCCGACCAACATGTTTACCGTATTGTTTGCGCTGGCAAGAACGGTCGGCTGGCTTTCCCAATGGAAAGAAATGATCGAGGATCCCAAGCAAAAAATCGGCCGTCCGCGCCAGCTGTATCAGGGGCCGACGGTACGCGATTACGTCGATTTGGACAAACGCTGAATCGGTACAAGCACACAAACCATCGGGCGGGGTTTTACCCGCCCTTTTTTTCAGCCTCTTCCAGGATGATATCCACTGCCATGGTGGCGCTTGGCACTTTGAGCTTCAGTTTTTCACGCACCTGTTTGAATCCGGCAAGCTGGATTTTGCGCATGGCCTTGTCGTGCGCCAGTCTTTCCAGATAGCGGGCAAGATATCCCGGATGCGCATTCTCGTTGTAACGCTCGGGGACCAATGGGTAATCGACAATCAAATTGGGAAGCGATGCCGACCAACCTTTCAGTAGATGGCGCAATGACATGGCCACAGGGTCCAGCTTGTAGATCGCAACCATCGGAACACCATATATTGCAAGTTCCAGTGTCGCGGTGCCGGAGGCTGCAAGGGCAAGATCACTGTCAGCAAATACGGCATTCTTTGCTTCGTCCCCGGTCACGATACTGGTTTCAAAGGGCCAGTCGGCGGTTTCTGACCGGATCTCCGATTCCAGTTTGGCAACTGCGGGGATCGTCACTGTAAAGCGGTTCCCTCGTTCCTGCATGATAGAGAAGGTTTCGCCAAGGATCGGCAACAAGCGTTTGCTCTCGCTGCGGCGCGACCCCGGCAATGCAACAATTCTGACAGGGCCATTTACGGTTTCACGTGCCTTGAAATCGACAGAAGGCAATTTCGACCCCAGCGGATGGCCGACATAGGTCGTTTTTGGCCCACCGAGACCTGTCATGATCTCTGGTTCAAACGGCAATATCGCTAGAACATGATCAATATAGGGGGCAATTTTTGAAGCCCTGCCCTCGCGCCAGGCCCATACGGAGGGCGCAACAAATTTAACAATCCTGATATGCGGGGCTTTCGCCCGGATTTTTTTCGCAACGCGATAGGAAAACTCAGGACTGTCTATTAAAACCAGCACATCAGGGTTTTTTGCAATTACGTCCTCAGCCGTTTTGTTGATCAACGACAGGATGCGCGGCAGCCTGGCAATGACACCGGAAAACCCCATGACAGAAATCTCGTTGACATCGAACAGCGAGGTAACGCCACGGCGCGTCATCTGAGGCCCGGCCAATCCGCTTTCAACGCAATCGATGTTGCGCGAAGAAAGTTCATCAATCAGGCTGGCACCAAGCGCATCACCGGATTCTTCCCCGACGACAAGATACAGCTCAAGCGGTCCGTTCATTGCGATGTTTCTTTCTGGCCAAAGACAAACAAATCCAGTTCGCGCGCCCTGGCCAAAGTTGCGTCCCTTTGTAGTATAATCGATTTTCCTGCTTCAATCGCGATCCCTGCCAACCCGGCTTTGGCTGCATTCTCTACCGTGTTGAGACCAATTGCAGGCAAATCGACACGCATGTCCTGTCCGGGCTTCATGGTTTTCACCAACACCCCGTGGCGTCCATCTTCCCAAAGGCGCCCTTTGGCTCGCAAATCCGCCGCTCGACACAACATGTCATCGGTACCCTCTATCCCCTCGACGGCAACAACACGACCACCCACAGCAATAGCAGCCTGGCCAATGTCAAGCTGACCCAAAACCTTGCAGGCTTCAAACGCCTTGTGAAGGTTTTTCTTCGCTTTGCCGCTTGGCTTTCTCCCGACAATTGCGCCAGCTTCGCTCAACAGGCGCGGCAACACATCATGTGCGCCTACAACCTTGACGCCCTGCTTCTCAAACACCCTGACAACGCCGGTCAATAACAAATTGTCTCCACCAACCATGAACGCAAGTATTTGTGGCAGGGTTTTGATGCTTCCGAAATCCATCTTCGAGATTTCAATTTTTGGCCGGGTGACACCGCCTGCGAACAGGATATGGGTGACCTTTTGTTCCTTCAGACGTTTGAAGAGTTTGCCAAATTGCCCCCAATGCAAAATGTCATGATCAAAATCAACCAGCCAATCGTCATGCTCACCCTTGATACCGACCAGATAAGGCTCACTCCCGCGCTCGCGCAAGGACAGGGCGATTTCATTGGGAAGACTGCCGCGACCGGAGATTATCGCTATTTTTTTTTCAGCTTCGCCAACGGGTGTCATTTGCCTGCACCCGTTTTATTTTGGCGTGCAGAGGCTGCGATCACCAGACTCTCGGATGAACGTCAAAATCGCGCCAACAACAGGATCCGACAGCTTGGCGTCATCATAACCGGCAACCGCATCACTGATTGCCTTGTCACCGGAAAAAACATCCTTGAACATGTTGCGTGCCGCATGAATGCTGTCGCGTTCAATCCCGGCGCGCTTCATTCCAATGAGATTAAGGCCGCCAAGATAGGCGCGGTTTCCCAGTGCCATGCCGTAAGGGATGAGGTCGTTCTCCAGCCCCGCCATCCCGCCTATGAATGCGTTGTCACCGATGCGGCAAAATTGGTGCACAGCAGCCCCTCCGCCGATAATGACGTGATTGCCTACCTTGCAATGGCCTGCCAGCAGCACGGCATTTGAAAAAATGACATTGTTGCCAACCTGACAATCATGGGCGACATGGGAATTAGCGAGAAAAACGCAATTATTACCGATGGTTGTGTTGTTTGCGTCACCAGCGGTGCCGGGATTAATGGTTACACCTTCACGTATCAGCACGTTTTCGCCGATCACCAAGGTGGTTTTTTCACCGGCAAATTTCAGGTCCTGCGGTTCATGGCCTACCGAAGCGAATGGAAACACGCGCGCACCGGGCCCAATCGTTGTATGCCCTTCAATTGCAACGTGGGATTTGAGTTCGGCCCCCTCACCCAGCTTCACATTCGGTCCGATGTGACAGAACGGGCCAATTTTTGCGCCTGCACCAATTACTGCGCCGTCTTCAATAACGGCGGACGTGTGAATTTGTTCTGTCATGGGTTTCAGCTATCCTGATCGACCATCATCGCGCCCACTTCAGCTTCGGCGGCTTTTTCTTCGCCAACCCAAGCCTCGCAATGATATTTGAATATGTTTCCGCGTTGTTTTTTCTTGGTTACACGCAGTTGCAATACGTCGCCGGGAATCACCGGCCGGCGGAATTTTGCGCCATCCACAGTCATGAAATAGACAAGCTTCGGAGCACCTTGCAGAACCTGCCGGGAACAAATTGCCCCTGCCGTTTGCGCCATCGCTTCAATGATCAATACGCCGGGCATAATCGGCTCACCGGGAAAATGGCCTGCAAAATGCGGTTCATTGAAGGTCACGTTCTTCACGCCGATTGCCGACTCATTACCATCGACCTCAATGATGCGGTCGATCAGCAAAAACGGATATCGATGCGGCAAGAGAGCGAAAAGTTCCTTTATCTCAACAATATCAATTGTATCAGCCATCTTTTTTCTTCTTCTTTGCAGCTTTTTCCTTGCGATCTGCAAGTACAGTTTTGGCGGCTTGTCGCATCCAGCTTGAAGCCTGTATTGCGGGAATTCCCATGACACTTTCGCCAGCCGCCACGTCGTTGAACACGCCAGTGCCACCGCCGACCTGCGCACCATCGCCCACCTTTACATGGCCTGCTATTCCCGACTTTCCGGCAACCACCACAAAATCTCCCAATGTCGCACTGCCGGAAATCCCGACCTGACCGACTATAACGCAATTGCGTCCCAACACGGCATTGTGACCGATCTGCACCAGATTGTCGATTTTTGTGCCCTCCCCAATGATCGTGTCACGGTTCGCGCCGCGATCGATTGTGGTGCCAGAGCCGATTTCCACCCGATCCTGGATGATTACCCTGCCAATCTGGGGAATTTTCTTGTGTCCGGTCGGCCCCATGGCGAAACCAAAACCGTCCTGCCCGATCACAACGCCACTGTGTACAATCACATTATCGCCCAACAGGGAATGGGTTACCACACTGTTGGCGCCAATGGTTGTGTTTCGACCAATCTGAACGTCCTGACCAATCACCGCTCCCGGCAGTATTACGCAACCGGAACCAATCGAGGCACCTGAGCCAACACATGCGCCAAACTCAATAGTCACATTGTCTTCGATACTGGCATCAGGACACACATAGGCGCGCTCTGAAATGCCTTGTTCGCCTGTAACCGGCTGAGGCCGCATTGCGGAGGGATATAATTGCGCCATAACCAGGGCATAGGAATCGTAGGGTCGCTCGCTCAACAGCGCAACGACATGTTCCGGCACCTGCTCAACGTGCTTTTCCTGGCAGATGACAGCAATGGCCTTGGTGTTTTCCAGAAATTTTACATATTTCGGGTTATCGAGAAACGCGATTTCGCCCTGCTGGGCGTTTTCCAGCGGACCCGCACCGGTTACATTCGCTTGCATCTTCGCCGAATCGCCGCGTACCTCGAGGCCGCAGAGCTCCGCGAGTTTCGCAATAGAAACAGGACTGGGCTGTATCATCATGGGCAATTCTTACGCAACGCGGTTGTCAAACCGGGGTGACGGCCTAGAAGGAAGAACTGATGCCGAAGCTGAATTCCCTGAGATCGTCAAAATCTTCTTTTGCGATAGGATAGGCATAATCAAACCGCAATGGCCCGAATGGCGATTTCCAGATCACACTTGCACCAACCGATGCACGGATTGAATTACTGTCAGCTTGCGACCTACTCGCCGTCGCACTAATATTTGCCAACGTTCCATCGCCTGGCGTCGTCAACTGGCCCGCGTCAGCGAACAGCGCTGCGGACAGCCCATAAGTTTGCGGAACCATTGGGAACGGAAACTGAAGTTCCGCCGTTGCGTTCCAGTACACCTGACCACCTAGCGCTTCTCCGGTAGTCGAATCTCTCGGCCCATAACCGAACGTATCAAAGCCACGAATGGTTTTTGAATAGGCTTGGAAATTGTCAATGGTTCTCAAAGTATCGGACAATTCATTGGAGCCGTCGCCGCCAAACTGGTTCAAAAACCCACCACGTACGCGTCCAAAGAACTTCAGGTCACTCTCGTCGGAAATCGGAACATATGTTGCTACGGTACCTTCCGATTTGAGATAGCGAGCGTCGCCACCAACTCCATAGAAGGTCTGTGTAATTCTGGCGTATACTCCTTCATTAGGTGTCTTCTGGTTATCCAAGGTGTTGTAGGTAAGGGAGTAACCGAAACCCGAATGGACATAATTGCCAAAATCGTTCTCAAGCGCATCGGAAATTAATGCATTGGCCTTTGTCGTACTGGTTTCCGAACCGATGTAGTTATAAAATACCGAAGAAGACAACTCTTCTGTTATTGGGATACCAAAACTCAGCCTGCCATCATCAACGATCGAATCATATTGGCGCTCATCAGTATTTGTAATTTCTTGTCGCTCATAACCAACACCTGCTGAAACACGATACCCAAGAAAAAACGGCTCAACAAAGTTGAAGGCAAATGTATTGCTGTTTTGTCCGGTACTGTAAGCCAATCTCAAAAACTGGCCACGGCCCAAAAAGTTCTTTTCGGTCAGGGCAACCGTAACAGCAGGTCCACCTGAAAGGGAATAACCGCCTGAAAGGGATATGTCGCCGGTGGACTGTTCAACCACGGAAACAATCACCCGAACCCGGTCAGGGCTGGATCCGGGATTGGTCGCAATCTTAACCGACTGGAACAAACCGAGTTTTTCGATGTTTTTGCGTGTTTTTTCAATCAGCACCTTGTTGTAAGCATCGCCTTCGGACACATCAAATTCGCGGCGCACAACATAGTCACGGGTCTTGTCGTTACCGAGGATGACAATGTCTTCAATGTATACACGGGGTCCTTCATCAACCAGATAGGTGACATCAATCGTTCCGGTGTCAAAGTTCCGGTTACCGCGCGGTACAACTTCAACGAAAGCGAACCCCGCCTCAGACACTTCCTGTGTGATCTTGAGAATGGTGTCTTCGACCTTCTTGGCGCTGTAGTATTCGCCAGGAAGGGTTTCAAAGAAATCCGGCAATGCCTCGGCGTTCAACCCCGGAACCGTGCTGTCGACATCAACATTGCCAAATGTGTAACGCGTGCCTTCTTCGACGGTGAAGGTAATTATGTATTCATTTGAAACTTCGTCCAGGTCCGCTGTTGTCGATATGACCTGAAAATCAGCAAATCCCTTGTTGAAGTAAAAGCGGCGGAGCGCTTCTTCGTCCGCATTCAAACGGTTTTGGTCGTAAACGTCGTTTGACTGAAGAAAGCTGAATACGGTGGATTGCTTTGTGGAAATGACATCCTGCAAACGGCGAGCGGAAAACGTTCCGTTGCCTACGAAATTGATGGCTGAAATCTTTGTTTTTCCGCCTTCGTTGATTTGGAAAACCACGTTGACACGGTTATTTGCCAACGGGACGACTTCATAACTTACGGTAGCATCGCGCCGTCCAACACGCGCATAGGCACTATCAATGCGATCCACATCTGATGAAGCCTGCTCGTCACTGAAAATATTCCGTTCCTTCAACCCGACTGCAGCCTTGAGTGCGTCGTCTTTCAGTCGCGAGTTTCCGTCAAAGAAGATCTTGTTGATGGTCGCGTTCTCGGAAACCTCCACGACCAGCACACTGCCCTGCTGGTAGATGCTGACATCACCAAACAAACCGGTTGCAAACAGCGCCTTGATAGAATCATCAATATCAGAATTGTTGAAACGTTGGCCTGCCGAGATTGTCAGATATGAGGTAACAACCTCGTCTTCCAGACGCTGGTTTCCGCGCACATCAATGCGATTGACCACCGCAGCATTTACTGCCTCGACCCCACCAATCGACAGCACACCACCGGGAGTTCCCGCGAACGTTACCACGATCGCTACAACAACGGCCTTCAACAAATGAACAAAACGCATTCGATTTTCTCTACTCGCCCAAGAATTTCACAAAGGAATTTCCATGCTGCCAGCCAAATAGGCAGAATCCCGAAAAACCTAACAAACCTTTTACAGAGTTTTCCCCGTCACGCAACCGCACCGCGCATAATTCCCGCTTGATTTTACTATTATTGCAGAATGTTTCATGATCGGCCAACACATTCATTTTGTTTGGTTAATATGAGTTTTCACATGCTCGCGCAGAATGGATCGCATACTCGATTTGTGTCGTGCTTTCTGCTTGTTTTGGTGCTTCACAGACATTGCAATATCAGCCGAACAACCGGAATACGTCGTTGGAGGTTGCAAAGACAAAAAGACCGAAAACCAGAACAAAACCGATCCGGTAACCGTATTCCTGGGCCCTTGCGCCCATAGGTTTTCCGGCAATTGCTTCGTAGGCATAGAATACCAGATGCCCCCCATCGAGCATTGGAACGGGAAACAGGTTCAGCAATCCGATGCTGACAGAAAGTACGGCCGTCAAGGATATCAGGGCCAGCGGCCCCAGGGTTGCAACCTCACCAGAAATCTTTGCGATTCCGATTGGCCCGCTCAGTTGTTCAGCCGACTCGCGACCGGAAAGGATTGCACCCAGGTAACCCAGTGTTCTGGTGATTATAAAACCGGTTTCATGTACCCCTTCCATTAACGCATCAAACACGCCGAACCGTTCGATCGTAGAAGAAACCTGACTGGAATCGCTTTGAATTCCAACGATTCCCGCCCGGTGCTCATTGCCAAACCGATCGGTACGCAATGTCAGCCTGGGAGTGACAGGAACATCGAGCATTTTGCCGTTGCGCTCAACTGTGATTGTCAGCTCAATGCCATGCATAGGTGCCGTTATTCGCGGAATATCGGTAAATGATTCGATTTCAGTGTCATCAATTTTCCGGATTATATCGCCGGGAAGGATCCCGGCCTCCTCAGCGGCACTTTCAGCCACAACACCCGTCACAACCGGTTCGATCACATTACGGCCTACAAAGTAGTAGGTTCCGGCGAATATCAAAATGGCGAGAATGAAGTTTGCGACCGGCCCTGCAAGCACAACAGCTGCCCTTTGTCCGACAGATTTGGATTCGAACAAACCGGCCCTTTGGTCTTCGGGAACCGACTTGATTTTTTCGAAATCGGGTCTGGACGCAGCATTCATGTCGCCTGCAAACTTGACATAACCGCCAAGCGGCACGGCGCAAAGCTTCCAGCGCGTACCACGCGTGTCGGTGAAACCCATCAACTCGGACCCGAAACCAACGGCAAATGCATCAATCTTTACGCCGTTCCAGCGTGCGACAAGGTAGTGACCCAATTCATGGAAAAACACCACAATCGTCAAAACAACCAGAAATGGAAGGATGTAACCCAACAAAGAATAGCCGCCCAAGGCAAAATTATTCAAAATGTCCATGTTCACTTACCTGTGTTCTGATTGTGGTTTAATCATCATGATTGGTTCTAGTTAAAATTAAGGCGACAGAAAGAAAGCAGAGAAAACTGCGGGTAACGTTTTCGGCATTCCCTCCTGCAAGGATACCAGTATAAGCACGCTCCAAACAAAAACACCTGCAAATATCAGGCCGTCGATCCTGTCAAGAACCCCGCCATGACCGGGAATGATCGAACCGGAATCCTTTACATCAAACATTCTCTTTACGTAGGATTCGGCCAAATCGCCCAGCTGAGAGACAATGCTTGTACAAAAAACGAGGCCCCAGAACAGAGCGCTTACCGAACCGGCCAAACCGGCTGCAACCAAACCTGCCAAAACGATGCTGCCCGTCAGGCCACCAAAAAAACCGGCCCAGGTCTTGTTTGGTGAGATGACCGGGGCAAGTTTAGGGCCACCGATCAGGCGGCCTGCGAAATAGGCCAATACATCGGCCCCCCAGACAATCGCAAAAACAACAAGCGTGATCACAAGTCCTTCTTCGGTTTCCTCGCGCAGGTGACAGAACGCAATAAACGGCATCGCGGCATAAAGCAGTCCGGTCGCCGCCCAAAACGTTCGTGCAGCTACAAGTTCAAGTGCCAGTACAGCAAGAAAACCGACTGCCATGATCAGGTATGCCTGCCTGTCATAACCCATTGCGTGGCAAATCAACACGAGAGCGAGAAAAGCCAGGGCGGAAAACCTGGCAAACAACGGCATTGACGCGGAACTGATCCTGGAAAACTCCAAAAAAACAAGCAGCGAAATCACCGCCCATAGCAAAACGTAGGTCTGCCCGCCAATCCATGTCGCTACAAGGGCAAGGGCCGCCAGCAATACACCGGATACTATTCGCAATCTGAGCTCTTGGGAAAAGAACGACTTCTCCGGTTGTTTTCTCACGAACCGGTTTCCATGACTATGCCACCGTAGCGCCGGTCGCGGTTTTTGTAAGCTTCCACAGCCGCGCCCAATTCCTGTGCACCGAAATCCGGCCACAGGCAATCAACAAACAGCAGTTCGGTGTATGCAAGCTGCCATAGCAGGAAATTGGAGATTCTCTTTTCACCGCTTGTCCTGATCATCAAGTCGGGATCGGGAATCCCTTTGGTACCAAGCTGCGCCGCAAGGCTGGCTTCGGAAATATCGTCCGGGGATATTTCGCCGTTTTCTACTTGCCGGGCAAGCGAACGTGCGGCTTTGGCGATCTCGCTGCGTGACCCGTAGTTGAATGCGACAACCAACACCTGCCCGCTATTGCGGGCCGTCAGTTTCTTTGCATCATCAAGCATCTCCAGAAGATCCGAGGGGACACCCTCGCGCTCACCGATGATTTCCAACCGCACATTGCTTTTATGTAGTTCCGCCAAATCGCGGCGCAAAAACAGTCGCAGCAGTGAAAACAACTCGCTGATTTCGGTGTCGGGCCGTGCCCAGTTTTCGGTGGAGAAAGAATAAAGCGTAAGGTATTCGATGCCCAATTCACCGGCAGCACGCACCACTTCGCGAACCGCTTCAACCCCTTGCTTGTGTCCCATCGCTCGCGGAAGTCCGCGCTGCTTTGCCCATCGCCCATTTCCGTCCATGATAATGGCAACGTGGCGGGGAACGCACGGTTTTTGCAAATTGCTGTTGTTGCTTGCCACGGCCATCACAAAATCAGACCTGCATGATTTCCGCTTCTTTGGCGGCAACCACGGCGTCAATTTCCGCGATCAGACGATCTGTTTCAGATTGAACGTTATCAGAAGCCACACGAGCCTCATCCTGGCCAACATCACCGTCCTTTTCAGACTTTTTGATGATGTCCATACCATCCTTGCGAACGTGACGAACGGCTATACGGGCCTGTTCTGCGTATTGGTGCGCCACCTTTGCAATCTCGCGACGGCGTTCTTCATTGAGTTCGGGCAATGGAATACGAAGGGTTGTCCCGTCGGTCACAGGGTTTAATCCAAGGTCCGATTCACGAATGGCTTTTTCAACCGCACCAACCATAGACTTGTCCCAGACCTGGACCGAGATCATGCGTGGTTCAGGAACCGAAACCGTTCCAACCTGGTTCATCGGCATGGACTGGCCATATGCATCGACTGAGATCGGATCAAGAATGTTGACAGACGCCCTGCCAGTTCGCAGACCGGCCAAATCATTTTTCAACGAATTCAAGGCACCGTCCATGCGGCGCTTGATATCGGACATATCCAAAACTTCTTCAGACATTTAACGCTTCCCTTGTATTAAGGTGTCCCCTAGCTCACGGTGACCGTAGTGGAACGACCCTCGCCTTTCAACATTTTTGCAAAACCGCCCTGTTCCTCCAGCGAGAATACAATCACCGGAATACGGGCTTCTTGTGTCAAACTCACGGCAGCGGCATCCATCACTTTCAAGCCACGCTCGAGTACCTCTTCGTGGGTAATCGTTTCGAATCGCTCGGCTGTGGGGTCGTTTTTCGGATCGGAACTGTAGATTCCGTCCACCTGGGTCGCTTTCATGAGTGCATCACATTGCATCTCACAGGCCCGCAACGCTGCAGCGGTGTCGGTTGTAAAATACGGGTTTCCAGTGCCGCCTGCAAAAACAATGACGTTTCCTTCATCTCGCATACGCTCAGCTTTGCGTTGCGAGAACGGTTCGCAAATCTTGGGCATCTCAATTGCCGACATCACGACTGCCCCAACGCCAATGTCAGTGAGCGCCATCTTGAGGGCAATCGCGTTCATCACAGTCGCGAGCATACCCATGTGATCGCCCGAGACCCGGTCAGCACCCTTGGCCGCCAGTGCAACGCCGCGGAATATGTTGCCACCCCCAACCACGACACTGACCTTGGCTCCCAGATCAATGCCTTCCTTGATATCGCTGCAAACCCGCCCCACGGTTTGGGGATCGATTCCAAAACCCTGGTTGCCCATCAAGGCTTCGCCCGATACTTTCAACAACACGTTTTTGTATTTCAGATTGCCGGTCATTCGAGGTAGACTTCCCAAAGTTAAATCTGGATACACGAAGGGCGTCTCGTTGTCACGAAACGCCCGAAGTTTTTAATGTGTTATCAATAAGAAAAGGTGTTTATCAAGACCCTTGAACAGCTGCAGCAACCTCTGCGGCAAAATCTTCCTCTTCCTTCTCGATGCCTTCGCCAAGTGCAAGCCGTTCAAAACCAACCAGTTTAATCGGTGCGCCAACGCTGGCTTCTGCTTCCTTCAGTGCTTTCTCGACACTCAGATCCGGGTTGATCACAAAGGCCTGTGACAACAAAACGCTCTCCTGGAAGAACTTGCGCATTTTGCCTTCAACCATTTTTACGGCGATTTCCTCGGGTTTACCGGACTCTTTGGCCTCTTCAAGATAGACTGCCCGTTCACGGTCTGCCACATCAGCAGGAATTTCCTCCTGCGTTGCCGCGAGCGGGTTCATCGCGGCAACGTGCATTCCGATCTGGCGCCCGATCGTGCCAAGAGCCTCAGCATCCCCGGATGATTCCAGTGCGACCAAAACACCGATTTTACCGATGCCGTCTGCGGCAGCATTGTGCATGTAGGACGCGACCACCCCTTCTGAAACCTGCATCTTGGCGGTGCGGCGAAGGTTCATGTTTTCGCCAATTGTGGCAATTGCGTCAGTGATGGCTTCTGAAACCGGTTTTTCGCCGCCGACCAGTTGGGTGGCAGAAACGGCCTCCAGGGAACCATCGGTAGCAAGGGCGGAAGAAGCCACATCGCGAACCAGTTGTTGAAACTGTTCGTTACGTGCCACGAAATCGGTCTCCGAGTTCACTTCCACAACTGCTGCAGAAGTTCCCTCGCTGGCAATGCCGATCAAACCCTCAGCGGCCACACGGCCAGATTTTTTCTCAGCCTTTGCAATGCCCTTTGAACGCAGCCAGTCCATGGCAGCGTCAATATCGCCACCTGTTTCGTTCAAAGCGTTTTTGCAGTCCATCATTCCTGCGCCGGACTTTTCGCGCAGTTCTTTTACAAGAGCAGCTGTAATAGCCATGTTTGCCTCTTTCTGACACACATTGTGCCATTTCCTGTGATCAGGGAACTTAAACCCTGAGTCATGTGTCAATTTTACGAAAATCCGGGCAGGCCAACGTCGTGACCTGCCAGTGTTTTATTTCTTTTCTTCTTCGACTGTTGCTTCTGCAGGCGTTTCTTCGCTTGCTGCAGCTTCTTCAACAGGCGCATCCTTTGAAACTGCCTCGGCGTCTGCAGGAGCTGTATCAGCGGCAGGCGTTTCAGCAACCGCTTCGTTTGCAGGTGCGTCCTCAACAGCTGTTTCGGCTGCCGCATCGTCGAGCAGGACTTCTTCCACTGGCGCTTCTGCGGAAGCACCAAGGTCAACACCTGATGCACCTTGCTGACGGGCGATACCGTCGATGGCTGCTTTTGAAACCAGATCACAGTACAATGCAATTGCACGCGCGGCATCATCGTTTCCTGGAACCGGAAAATCGACATTGTCGGGATCGCAGTTGGAATCGAGGATGGCCACAACCGGAATGCCAAGTTTTTTGGCTTCTTGCAGGGCAATCGATTCCTTGTTGGTGTCAACAATGAAGAGAATGTCGGGAGTGCCGCCCATGTCTTTGATGCCGCCAAGCGCCCGTTCGAGTTTGTCGCGCTCGCGCGTTAACATAAGACGCTCTTTCTTGGTAAGCCCTTCAGCTTCCCCACCTGAAAGCAGGTCGTCCAGTTGACGCAGCCGCTTGATCGAATTTGAAATCGTTTGCCAGTTGGTCAACATGCCGCCAAGCCAGCGGGCATTTACGTAATACTGTGCCGAACGTTTGGCAGCATCGGCAATGATCTCCGAAGCCTGGCGCTTTGTGCCAACAAACAACAAGCGGCCACCACCGGCAATGGTATCTGAAACGGTTTTCAAAGCCTGATCCAGCAATGGAACGGTTTGTGACAGGTCAATGATATGAATATTGTTGCGGGAACCGTAAATATAACGGTCCATTTTGGGGTTCCAGCGGTGTGTCTGGTGACCAAAGTGAACGCCAGCTTCCAATAGCTGACGCATGTTGTAATCTGGCAGCGCCATGTTCTTTCTCCTTTACCGGTTCAACCTCCGCAAGCAATGAACGGCAAACGCCGCCACCGGAACGCTTGACTGACCAGTGCCAAACAGGGGCTATGGGCCAAAAGCGTAACACTTGCGTGTGGAATGGCGGTGCTTATAGCGAAAAACCAGCGAAATGCAAGGTGATATTTGGCTCAGATGCCGTGCACCGATTGTAGGGTATTTTCAAACAGAACGGGCATCGAAACCCTATGGCTTAAAAAACGTTCACTATTTGCCAAAAACCCGTAATGAATCAGAGCGTTAGTTAAGTGCTACCTCTACCACTCCGGGCAGTGATTTGATCGCCCCCTGGATCTTGCTATCGACCTGATACCGTGAAGACAACTCAATCTCTATTTCCTGGGCACCGTTGTCTTTTATAACTACAAAGGAAATCCTGGAGTTGCCGCGTTTTTCGAACATGGGGGCTACTAGAGCGACAGGCTCTTCCTCGCGCAAAAAAATCGTCAGGTCGCGTTGTTCCTTTGACGCGACATCTTCCAGTGGTTCGACTGACTGGATACGAATGCTCACGCCTTCGGGCCTCAAATCGGCCCCCACCAACAGCACCACGGACTGGCCGGGTGACAGGGCGTCGCGGTAACGATTGAGACTTTCTTCAAAAATGACCGCTTCATATTGTCCCGAAGGGTCCGAGATGGTGACAATCCCCATTGCCTTTCCCTGACGGGTTTTGCGTTCCTGCTTGCTTGTTATGGTTCCTGCAAGCCGACCTGCATTGGCTCCATTGCGAACCGACACCTCAAATTCCGCATAGGATTGAACCCTCAGCTTTTTCAGAATTTTCTTATATTCATCAAGAGGATGCGCACTCAGGTAGAACCCGACGACCTGAAATTCCCGGTTCAGCATTTCACCGACGCCCCATGCTTCGCAAAACGGCAGGTCAATCGATTCTTCGCCATCGGCAAGCCCGCCAAACATGTCGTTTTGGCCGCTTTCCCGATCCCGGGCTGTTCGGCTGGCGTGTGATGTCAATCGTTCAAGTCCTGCCATCATGCGTTCGCGCGGGAAGTTGAAACAATCGAGCGCTCCCGCACATATCAGACTTTCAAGGGTGCGCTTGTTGACCTGGCGGATGTCGATGCGAGAGAAAAAATTCTCGATTGAGGAAAACGGACCATTTTTGTTCCGTTCGATGACAATTTGTTCAACGGCCCCTTCACCTACTCCCTTGATGGCAGCGAGCGCATAAAGGATCTTGCCGTCTTCGACCAAGAAGCCTGTACCGGAACGGTTTACCGAGGGCGGCAGAACCGAAATTCCCTGGGTTTCTGCTTCCTGATAGAAAACGCCCAACTTGTCGGTGTTTCCAAGGTCAAGCTGCATGGAGCCGGCCAGAAACTCGACCGGATAATTGGCCTTCAAATAGGCTGTCTGATAAGACACAAGCGCATAAGCGGCGGCGTGGGATTTGTTGAATCCGTAGTTTGCGAACTTTGCCAACAGGTCAAAGATCATGTTCGCTTCACCCTTTGAAAGGCCGCGTTCCACCGCCCCATCTACGAACCGGACGCGTTGTGCCTCCATTTCCGAGGCAATTTTTTTGCCCATTGCACGCCGCAGCAGATCGGCTTCGCCCAGCGAGTAACCCGACAGGATCTGGGCAATCTGCATGACCTGTTCCTGATAAATGATGACGCCGTAAGTCTCCTTGAGAACGTCTTCAATCTTTTCGTGGTAGTAATCGGGAGCCTCTTCACCATGCTTGCGGGCATTGTAGGTTGGGATGTTGTCCATTGGGCCCGGCCGATAAAGCGCGACCAATGCGATGATGTCTTCAAACCGGTCCGGCTTCATGCCCACCAGCGCTTTGCGCATCCCCTGGCTTTCCAACTGGAAAACCCCGACCGTTTCGCCGCGCATCAGCATGTCGAAGGTTTTTTCGTCATCGAGCGGAATGTGTGCCAGATCGACTTGTATTCCCTTCTGGGCCACAAACCCGAGGGCCTTCTCCAATACGGTAAGGGTTTTAAGGCCCAAAAAATCAAACTTTACCAAGCCTGCCTGTTCAACCCATTTCATGTTATACTGGGTTACCGGCATGTCGGAACGCGGATCACGATAGAGCGGAACCAGTTCGTCTAGCTCCCGGTCACCGATCACAATGCCTGCGGCATGGGTTGAAGCGTGCCGGTAAAGTCCTTCCAGTTTTTTTGCTATATCAAACAGCTGTTCGACAATTTCCTCTTCTCGTGCCGCTTCCTGCAACTTCGGCTCACCGTCAATCGCCTCACCCAACGGCGTTGGATTTGCCGGGTTGTTGGGAACAAGTTTGCAAAGCCTGTCGACCTGGCCGTAGGGCATTTGAAGAACTCGCCCTACATCGCGCAACACCGCCCTGGCTTGCAGGGTCCCGAATGTGATGATCTGGGCAACCTGGTCTGCGCCATATTTGTCTTGAACATAGCGGATTACCTCTTCACGCCGTTCCTGACAAAAATCGATATCGAAATCCGGCATGGAAACACGATCCGGGTTCAGGAACCGCTCAAACAGCAAAGAGAAGCGCATGGGATCAATATCGGTAATCGTCAGGGCCCACGCTACCAGAGAACCGGCGCCAGACCCCCTACCCGGGCCGACGGCAATGCCATGTTCCTTTGCCCATTTGATAAAATCTGCAACGATGAGAAAATAGCCGGGATATTGCATCTGTTCGATGATGCCCAACTCAAATTCCAGACGTTCGTCGTAATCACCCCGGGTAAACCCGCTGGCGAGCGGATTGACGGCAAGGCGCGCTTCAAGACCTTCACGGGCCTGTCGTTTCAATTCAGAGGATTCAATTGACACCACATCGTCTTTTGAACCACTGGCGGCTTCGGAGAACACGGGTAGAATGGGATCGCAAGTATGTTCCCGAAAATGGCAACGCTTAGCAATTTCAATCGTGTTTTCAATGGCCTCAGGGAGGTCAGAGAACAGCTCCAGCATCTGGGATTGCGATTTGAAATAGTGCTCGGGTGTCAGGCGCTTTCGATCGTCAACCGCTATTACCGTACTTTCTGCAATGCAAATCAGTGCATCATGGGCTTCGTAATCCTGTCGCCTTGCAAAGAATGGCTGGTTGGTGGCAACAATCGGCAACTCAAGTTCATAGGCCAGCTTCAACAATACGGGTTCAACAGTCCGGTCAATGGCATCATGCCGCTGCAACTCAACATACAACCGGTCTGCAAAGAGGTTTTGAAGCGCCCTCGCCCTTGAGTGCAAATCGTCTTCGCGCTGGTCGTGTGCCATGTGATAAAGCGGCCCTTCACGTCCGCCGGTGAGGCATATGATTCCCTGCGCCATTTCACCCAGTTGAACAATGGTCACATGAGGAACGGCAGACCCGTGGTCCCCAAGATGTGCCGCACTTACCAGTTTGCGAATATGATCAAACCCGGTTTCGTTTGATGCGAGCAATACGAGAAACGGAAAATCCCGCAACCCGCTTTTGGATTGGCTGTCTTTTCCGTCCTGAAAATCAACCGCGATCTTGCAACCCATAATCGGTTGCAAGCCCTCTTTGGATGCTTTTTCCGAAAATTCCAGCGCACCAAAAAGATTGTTGCGATCCGTAATCGCAACAGCAGGCTGGTTGTCCGCAACCGCAAGTTCAATCAGTTCCTTCAGCGGCAAGGCACCTTCAAGCAAAGAAAAGGCAGAATGAACATGCAGATGCACAAACCTGCAGGCTTGCAGGGGTTCGGCAATATCACCAGCGCCAGCCAGCGCTGAATGCAGCATTTCAGTTTTTTTTGTCGCCATCAGGTTGGTCTAGAAGGTTGCCTTTATCCGACTCATTCAAGCCGGAAGATCCTAGCACGAGGCTATTCTGCAACCTAATAACCTACCCTCTCAACAGCAACACAGGTCTATAAAAACGATCTATGAAACTGTGGAAAGCACCTGAACCCAGGTAAAAAACGTAAGGAGGAACAAGCCAATCGTTGCGAACGACACGATGTCTTTAAGCGATACATACATTCCAAATCCCTCATTTTCTTGCTATGTATGCATATTGTTCCTTTTTTGTTCTTTTTTGTCAACTAAAAATTGGAACAAACCATAAACTTTCTGACAAGATCAGAAATGCGCTTACCTGAAATTGATGACCCTGCCCTGCTCCAGCGTCACGATACGGTCCATGCGCGCTGCAAGTTTGTGGTTATGGGTAACAATCAGGGCCGCGAGCTCTTCTTCACGAACCAGATCGTGCAACATGGAAAACACATGATCGGATGTATCAGGATCAAGGTTTCCGGTAGGTTCGTCGGCCAGAAGCAACCTTGGATGGTTCGCAACGGCACGCACAATCGCTACCCGTTGCTGTTCACCGCCCGACAGTTCGGACGTGCGATGGTCTGCCCGATGATCAACCTTCATGTAGGACAGCAATTCGTTTGCGCGCCCGGCAGCCTGATCGCGTGAAATGCCCGCCAACATCTGTGGCACCATCAAGTTTTCAAGCGCTGTAAACTCTGGCAACAGGTGATGAAACTGGTAGACGAAACCGATGGTTGACCTTCGCAGGGCCGTTCTTCCCTCATCGCCCAGTTCACGGGTTTTCCGGCCACAGATCAACACTTCTCCATCGTCGGGTTTTTCAAGCAGCCCGGCGGAGTGCAACAAGGTGGATTTGCCGGTGCCGGACGGTGCCACCAAAGCAACCATCTCGCCAGCATTGATTGTCAGGTCTGCGTTCTTGAGGACTGTAACAGTATGATCGCCAACACCATAGGTCCTCTCCAAATTATCGATCTGCAATACCGGTGTCTTTTTATTCATACCGAAGTGCCTCTACCGGATCGAGGCTTGCAGCGCGCCAGGCCGGAAACAGCGTTGCCAAGAATGACAGAAGCAACGCCATGATGACAATGGCAATGGTTTCACCAGTATCCATCTGTGCGGGAATATCGCTCAGGAACCTGACCGTGGGATCCCAGGGGTTGGCACCGGTCAGCCAGGTGACAAAATCCTGGATCGCCTTGATGTTGGAGCAAACGACCAGGCCCAGAACAACCCCGACAAGCGTACCGGCAATACCAATGGCAGAGCCGGTGATCATGAAAACTCGCATAATCGCTCCGCGCCTTGCGCCCATGGTGCGCAGGATTGCTATATCGCGCGACTTGTCCTTGACCAGCATGATCAAGCCGGAAATGATATTGAGCGCCGCGACCAGCACAATCAGGGTCAAAATCATGAACATCACGTTGCGTTCAACATCCAGTGCCGAAGTAAGCTGGGCATTGCGTGAGCGCCAATCTGAAAGATAAAGCAACCGCCCGGCAGCTTTTTCAAGCGGTATACGATACTCATCGACGGCATCTGCATCATCAACGAAAATGTCTATGACGTCGGCAATTCCTTCGCGATTGAAATAGAGCTGCGCCTCATGCAATGGCATGAACACAAATGACGCGTCGTATTCTGACATCCCGATGTTGAATATACCCGAAACCGGGTAAGATTTGACACGCGGTGTTGTTCCAAACACGGTCACATCGCCATCGGGATAGATCAGCGTCAGCGAATCGCCAATATTAAGCCCGAGATTGTTGGCCAGACGGTACCCGACAACAACGCCTTCATTGCTGTCGAAACCCTCAAGCGTTCCGTGTTCAATACCTTGTGCGATCGTGTCGACCTTTTTGATATCAGCTTCCCTGATGCCACGAACCAATGCACCGCCACCGCTGCCCACATTACCCGAAATAAGCGCTTGCCCCTCGATCAACGGAATTGCCAACTCCACCCCTTCAACGGCAGCAAGTCGCTCTGAGAGAGTTTCGTAATCACTAAGCGGCCCGTCAATGGGATTGACAATCAAATGCCCGTTTAGCCCGAGAATACGATCCAGCAACTCGGTCCGGAAACCGTTCATGACCGCCATCACAATGATCAGCGCGGCGACACCCAGCATGATGCCAAGAAAGGAAAATCCGGCAATCACCGAAACAAATGCCTCCTTGCGCCGTGCCCGCAGATAACGACCCGCCAACATCCACTCGAATGCAGAAAACGGACCCGCACCCGCTTCAGCTACCGAATTGTCAGCTTTCATGTTCATGGGTTTGAAAAACTCCACATGCCTCAGGACCGGACAACAAACCGGTTGATTGCCTCTTCGGGTGACATCATTTCGCGACTGTCATCGGCGCGGCACTTGACCTCAACCTGGTTGTTGGCGATACCGCGTGGCCCGATCACAATCTGCCAAGGCACACCAACAAGGTCCATCGTGGCAAATTTTTGACCAGCCTGTTTATCTGTATCGTCATACAACACTTCTGAGCCGGCATTTGTCAGTTGGCCATAAACCTTGTCAGCAACCGATGTACAGGCTTCATCATTGACCTTCATGTTGACTATTCCAACATCAAAGGGGGCAACAGCGTCAGGCCAGACAATACCCCGGTCATCATGAGATGCTTCAATAATTGCGGCAACCACCCTGCTCGGCCCGATTCCATAGGAGCCCATATGCACCAAATGTTCCTTGCCGTCGGGTCCCATCACCTTTGCATTCATGGGATCGGAATACTTGGTACCGAAATGAAAGATGTGGCCGACTTCAATCCCGCGCGCCTGGGTTCGGTCGCCTTCCGGCACCTTCTCCCACAAAGCTTCGTCGTGCAATTCGTCGGTTCGCGCGTAAAGCGTGGTCCAGTCTTCGACGATAGAGGCAATCAGTGCATCATCTTCATAATTGACGCTGGCATCGGGAACCTCCAACTCCAGTGAACCGGAATGGCAGAAAACCTCACTCTCACCGGTTTCCGCCAAAATCAGGAATTCATGTGAAAGGTCTCCGCCAATCGGTCCGGTATCTGCGCGCATGGGAATGGCTTTCACACCCAGGCGGTCAAACGTTCTCAAATAGGCGACAAACATTCGGTAATAGGCGGCCTTTGCGCTTTCATAATCAATATCAAATGAATAGGCATCCTTCATCAGGAACTCGCGCCCGCGCATTACCCCGAAACGTGGTCGAACCTCATCCCTGAACTTCCATTGGATGTGATAAAGGTTCAGCGGAAGATCCTTGTAACTCTTTACGTATGACCTGAAAATTTCAGTCACCATCTCTTCATTGGTTGGACCGAACAGCATGTCCCGTTCATGCCGGTCTTCGATACGGAGCATCTCCTTGCCATAGGCGTCATAGCGCCCGCTTTCCCGCCAAAGGTCGGCGGGTTGAATGGTAGGCATCAGAATCTCGATCGCGCCTGCACGATTCTGTTCCTCACGCACCACCTCAGAAACCTTGTTGAGCACTTTCAGTCCGAGCGGGAGCCAGGAATAGATTCCCGCTGCCTGTTGACGTATCATTCCGGCACGCAACATGAGCCGATGGGATACAATTTCGGCTTCCTTGGGGGTTTCTTTCAATACAGGGAGAAAATAGCGAGACAGTCGCATCAGTTTTACCGGAATCGTTAGTTGGTGCTGCCACTTAAACCCTTAAATGCCTTAAGACACAAGCGGATATGACATTGCTCGCGGTCCGCTCCACCATTCGCTGTCCGACGAGCGGCAGCGAAAAAGCACATTTCTGCTCCGATTGTAAAAAAAGTGTCACAAACCAGGATTTTTAGAATGACACCCCATCTGTGATGTGTATAGTTTGGAAAAAGAGATTTGGGCCTACCAAACTTCAAGCTGTGTCTTATTGGGAGGATGCGATCTGGCGCGATTTTCGCTGCACCCCTAGCGGGAAGAGATCGGGACAAGC
This sequence comes from Rhizobiaceae bacterium, assembly GCA_965230715.1. Taxonomy (GTDB): domain Bacteria; phylum Pseudomonadota; class Alphaproteobacteria; order Rhizobiales; family Rhizobiaceae; genus JAALLB01. The sequence goes on from CBDDLK010000001.1 coordinate 1,928,120, forward strand.
AAACTGAATCGGCAAGACTGCGGTCTTGCTTTTTTTTTGGACTGCAGTTCATTTTTAAACGATCAGGTTATCCCGCTACTTTGGCAGTATTTGCGGAATGTCGTCAAAACCAAATCCGAACACTTGCGTAACTATCCAGTACAGTCCGAAAATGAGCGCGGCAACGAGCGTATTGATAACAAGCTTTTTTCCGATATGGGATTGAACGGGAGCGGCCGGCTCGGTACCGGCGACAATCTTGCCCGCTTCGGCCTGCGACTGCGTTCCGATTGGCAGTATGATGAACAAAGTCAGCCACCATACGATGAAGAATATTGCAAAGCCGGAAATAAAGGTCACGATCACACCTGTTCGAGTTCGAGCAAAGTGCCGAAGAAATCTTTCGGATGGAGAAACAACACGGGCTTGCCGTGGGCACCGATCTTCGGTTCTCCGTTTCCGAGCACTCGTGCTCCCTGCGATGTCAGATGATCTCTCGCTGCAATGATGTCATCAACTTCATAGCAGATGTGATGAATGCCACCTGCAACGTTCTTCTGCATGAAGGCGGCTATGGGAGAATCCTCGCCAAGCGCTTCCAGCAATTCGATCTTGGTGTTTGGCAGTTCGACAAAAACAACCGTAACACCATGTTCGGGCAATTGCTGCGGGTCACTGACTGATGCTCCAAGCGTGTTCCTGTAAACTGCGGTTGCTTCAGCAAGATCAGGAACGGCAATTGCCACATGGTTCAATTTTCCAATCATGTTGCACTCCGGGTTGGGGTTCTAGACTAGGGCAACAAACACATTGGTTACAGGTTTTTTACCCCACAACCGTTTTGCTTCACTGCGCACAGCCCGCCTCAGGGCCTCACTGACCATATCCGCATCCCGACGGCGTTTTTTCGGAATGCCTGACAGCGCACCAAGGGCGGCTGCATACAACAAATCGTCAACGTATTTGCCGTTGGGTGCAATATCGGGAACTCCATAAACCGAAATATCCATGTCGTCAGCCATGTCACCATTGCGGTTCAACACAACCGAGAGCGCAACATGCCCGACATGGGCAAGTTTCCAGCGCTCCTTGACCCCAACTGCATTTTCGTCACCGATTATGAAGCCGTCCTTGTAGATCCTTCCGAACGGAACCTGATCAACAATCTCTGCATCCCCGGGCCCCAATCTTGCGAGATCGCCATTGCGTACTGGCAAAATTTGCGGAATGCCATGTTCTGCACCCAGTCTTGCATGGGCATTCAGATGCGCTTCCTCTCCATGCACCGGCACAAGTATTTGCGGGCGAACCCAATCGTACATTTTTTTCAGTTCAGCCCGTCGCGGATGGCCGGAAACATGGACAAGTTGATCACCGTCCTCAATGATTTCAATGCCCTGTTCAACAAGGTTGTTCTTGACCTCAATGATGGGTTTTTCATTGCCCGGGATCGTTCGTGATGAGAAAATCACGGTATCATTGGCATTAAGCGAAATGAATCGGTGTTCGCCGCGTGCAATTTTTGCAAGGGCGGCCCGGTTCTCGCCCTGACTTCCTGTAAGGATGATTACGAGCTCTGTCGCCGGGATGGAGTCAAATTCTTCGTCTTCAACAAACTCAAGGATGTCATCAAACATGCCAAGGTCGCTCGCAACCTCAACCACACGGCGAATGGAGCTGCCAACCAGCATGACCTTGCGACCGACTTTCTCGGCAGCTTGTGCAATTGAGCGAATCCTGCCGACATTTGATGAAAATGTGGTGATTGCGACACGGCCCTTTGCTTTGCTGATCAAACTGGCAAGGCTTTCGGAAACATCGCGTTCGGAAGGGGCTTCACCGTCTCGCATGGCGTTGGTTGAATCGCAGATCAGCGCCAACACTCCCTCGTCGCCAAGTCTGCGAAAAGTGTCGCTGTCGGTGTTGTGTCCAAGTGTTGGATTGTCGTCCAGTTTCCAGTCGCCTGTGTGAATGACGGTGCCGCCAGCGGTTTTGATTGCCAGCGCCATCGGCTCTGGAATGGAATGGGTCACATAGACCGGTTCCACTTCAAATGGCCCGATCTCAAGTTTTTGCCCGACATTATAGATTTCAAGCGGCAGCGCGACCGGTTCTTCCTCATAACGGGCTTTTGCTTCGAGCATACCTGCGGTAAAATTTGTGCAATAAACAGGTACCTCAAGGCGAGGCCAAAGACTGAGCAAAGCTCCGTAATGGTCCTCATGCGCATGGGTGATCACGATCGCCAGCAGGTCTTCACCGAGGTTTTCGGCAAAAGCTATGTCTGGCAACACCAGATCTACGCCCGGCAAATTGGGGGTCGGAAACGTAACCCCGCAATCCACCATAATCCATTTGCGAGCGTTTCCTGATCCATAGCCGTATAGAGCCAGGTTCATTCCGATTTCGCCGACCCCGCCGAGCGGAACGAATTGCAGATCGTTTGTTGGCAATGAAGTTATCCCTGTTGTTTGTTGTCGCCGAAGAATATTTCGCCCGCCGAGATGACGTGTTTTTCCCCGTCCGGTGTTTCGAGCAACATATAGCCCCTTGTGTCGATCGAAGCAAAGTGCCCTTCAAGTGCAGTGGCATTTCCAGGAAGCTTGACCGAGGCACTCTGGCCCATGCCATAGGCGTGATCCAACCATTCTTGCCGCAAAGCAAGAAAACCTGCCCCGCCTCCCCATTTGGTGAAATAGCGGGCAAAACAGCCTGCCAGGCACGCAAACACGGCGTCCTTGTTGGCCTTGATGCCCACGGCAGACAGGCTGGTCGATGGCCAAGCGGTTTGGTTTGGGGATTGCTCACAATTAACTCCCACCCCTACCACAACGTAACGGCCTGCCGGGGTCTCGCTTCCTTCAAGCAGGATGCCCGCGCATTTCTTTCCCGCTATCAACACATCGTTGGGCCATTTCAGGCCTGCATTCACTTGGCCATTCGAAAGCTCATGAATTGCGGAACGCAATGCCAATGCGGCCACAAAGGTAAGTTCGTGAAGATGCACCGGATCAGCCGGATTTTGCAGCAGCAAAGAGGCGAACAGGTTGCCGGAAAGACTGCTCCATTTGCGACCCCGACTGCCACGCCCCCCTGTTTGCCGTTCTGCGACAATCCAAACCTTGTCCTGACCGGAAGATGCAAGCTCACAGGCGTATTTGTTGGTCGAATCCACTTCGGATAACGCGATCACATGAAAGCCAGCCGTTTCGCCTTGCATCGCAATGCGCTTCCCGGATGATGCGTAATCCAACGTCAAAAGAACGACGCCGCCGCGACAGCTGTTGCCTCGGAAAGAAATCCTGCGAACACGACGTAAAATGCAACGAACAGGCTGCTGAGAGCCAGGACTGTGCGCAGCTCGCTTGGCATCGGGACAAATGGCTCCGCAGGTTCGTCAAACCACATGATCTTGATAATCCGAAGGTAATAAAACGCGCCTACAACACTTGTCAAAACGCCGATGACGGCCAAGGCATACAGACCCGATTCAATTGCCGCCACAAACACAAAATATTTGGCAAAAAATCCTGCCATCGGCGGAATTCCGGCAAGCGAGAACATCAATATGGTCAAGGCCAAAGCGAGCATGGGTTTTCGTTGGGAAAGCCCGGCCAGGTCGTGAATGTTTTCAGACGTTCCATCTTTGTCGCGCATTGCAATGATACACGCAAACGTTCCGATGGTCATGACCATGTAGATCGTCATGTACAAGATCACACCCGCAACACCCTGCTGGGTTCCCGCTGCCAAGCCGACAAGCGCATACCCCATATGTCCGATCGACGAATACGCCATCAGTCGTTTGATGTTGGTCTGGCCAATTGCTGCAAAGGCTCCCAGCGCCATTGAGGCGATTGCAATGAAAACAAGGATTTGTTGCCAGTCAGTTGTTACCGGTTCAAATGCACTGATCACCACGCGGATGAGCATCGACATGGCCGCAATCTTGGGAGCTGCAGCAAAGAAGGCGGCAACAGGACTCATCGCCCCTTCATAGACATCGGGGGTCCACATGTGAAAGGGAACCGCGGAAATCTTGAACGCAATCCCGGCCAACAAAAATACAAGGCCGAATACCAAACCAAGCGATCTTGGTGTACCCGACAAGGCTTCTGCAATTCCGGCAAACTCTACGGTTCCGGTAAACCCGTATATCAGCGAAGCACCGTACAGCAGCATTCCGGAAGACAAAGCGCCAAGCACAAAATATTTCAGACCAGCTTCGGTTGACCGCACTGAATCGCGATTGATGGCGGCAAGCACATACAAAGAAAGGGACTGCAACTCCAACCCCAGATACAGCGTAATCAGGTTGTTTGCCGAAATCATGATCAGCATACCAATGGTCGCTGTCACAACCAGGATGGGAAACTCGAAATTGATCACCCCGACCCGTTTCATGAAATTCACCGACATGATGATTGCTATCCCGGAACCAAGCAGGGTGAGCAATTTCATGTACCAGGCAAAATCATCGAGAATAAACGCTCCGTTCATGGCCGAGCCGCGCTCTGTTGAACTGTAGAGGACGTAAATGGCTGCAGCAATCAGGGCAATGGAAAGACCGGTAACCTGCGGATAAGAACGCTCCGAAACAAACGCACCGAATAGCAGCAGCACCATTGCACCAACTGCCAACAACAGTTCAGGGGCAAGCATGTAGAGGTTTTGCGTTGCCATTACAGTCTGGAATATTTCCTGCATATTGATTTCCTGACCTGACTAATTGCCCAAACCGGCCTGCGCCGTCGCATTTGCCGCTGCAACCGCAGCCTGATAGTTTTCAATGAGGTTCTCAACCGAAGCACCTGTGACGTTGAACACCGGCGATGGATAGACACCGAAGAAAATTACCAGAACAACCAGCGGATAGATGATTGCCTTTTCCCGCGCATTGAGATCCAGCAGCGACTTGAGGCTTTCTTTTTCCAGTGCACCAAATATGACACGCCTGTACAGCCACAAGGCGTAGGCCGCAGACAGAACAACGCCACTCGTTGCGATCAGAGCCACCCATGTGTTGACCTGAAACACCCCCAGAAGGGTCAGGAATTCACCGACAAAGCCGGAAGTGCCCGGCAATCCAACATTTGCCATGGTGAAAATCAGGAATACAACCGCATAATTGGGCATACGGTTCACGATCCCGCCATAGGCCGCAATTTCGCGGGTATGCATCCGGTCGTACACGACACCTACACAAAGGAACAACGCACCGGAAACCAGACCATGAGAGAGCATTTGGTAGATGCCGCCCTCTATGCCGTAAGCATTGAGCGCAAACAACCCCATGGTCACATAACCCATATGGGCAACCGATGAATAGGCAATCAGTTTCTTGATGTCTTCCTGCATCAATGCAACCAACGATGTATAGACGATTGCAACCACTGACATGACAAACACCAAGGTTGTGAATTCCGCGCTCGCCAAAGGGAACATGGGAATGGAAAACCGCAGAAACCCGTAACCGCCCATTTTCAGCAGGACCGCCGCCAACACTACCGAACCTGCGGTCGGCGCTTCCACATGAGCGTCTGGCAACCAGGTGTGTACGGGCCACATGGGCATTTTGACGGCAAATGATGCAAAAAACGCCAACCAAAGCCAGGTTTGCATCTGGGCGGGAAACGCATGATCAAGAAGGGACGGAATATCCGTTGTGCCGGCTTCCCAGTACATCGCCATCATCGCCAGCAGCATCAGGACGGAACCAATCAGCGTGTACAGGAAAAACTTGAAACTTGCATAGACCCTGCGCTTGCCCCCCCATATTCCTATGATCAGGAACATCGGAATCAGACCCGCTTCAAAGAAAATGTAGAACAATACCATATCGAGCGCACAAAAGACCCCGATCATGAAGGTCTCAAGCACCAGAAACGCCACCATGTATTCCTTGACGTTCTTGTTGACGCTCTGCCAGCTTGCAAGCACACAAAACGGCATCAGGAAAGTGGTGAGGATGACGAACAGCATGGATATGCCATCGACACCCATATGGTAAGCCATAAAATTGCCAACCCATTGCTGGCGTTCAACAAACTGGAAACCCGATGAACTTGTGTCGAACTCCACCCAAATATAAAGCGACGCAATGAACGTGACGACCGTGGTAAACAGGGCCACATGCTTGACATTGCGATCGGCGATCTCCTGGTCCCGCGATGCATTCAGCATGATGATCGCTGCCCCTAGCAGAGGCATAAAGGTGATCATCGTGAGAATTGGCCAGCTTTCCATCAGCCTGCTCCTCCGAACATTGCCCATGTAATGAACGCGGCCACACCAATCATCATAGCGAATGCATAGTGATACAGATAACCCGATTGCAGTTTGACAACCCGTGCCGTGATGTCCTGAACCGTCGCGGAAACACCATCGGGACCGAACCCGTCGATCAGCCAACCGTCTCCGCGCTTCCAGAAGAACCTTCCAATCCACATGGCGGGTTTGACAATCAGGAAGCTGTAAATCTCGTCAAAATACCATTTGTTCAGCAGGAACTGGTAGAGCCCGGGATGTTGACGTGCCAGCTCTTTGGGAATTTCCGGATTACGCACATACATGTACCAGGCGGTGATGAACCCAAGAACCATGACAACAAAAGGCGACCACTTGACCCACGTTGGGACATGATGGAATTCAGCAAGAATGTGGTTGTCTGGCCCGGCGAACAGTGCATCACGCCAGAACTCGTTGTACCACAATTCATGATGGGTGTTGGTGCTGTGTCCGGTAAACGTGTGGTAGAACAGTACACCGGCAAACAATGCCCCCGCTGCCAGCACATAAAGCGGAACCAGCATGACGTTGGGCGATTCATGAATATGGCTCATGACATCGGTAGATGCCCGCGCCTTGCCATGAAAGGTCATGAATATCAATCGCCAGGAATAAAAGCTGGTAAACAGGGCTGCCACCACCAAGAGGGTAAAGGCAATGCCTGCGTGATCGTTGTGACCAACAAAAACGCTCTCAATTATGGCGTCCTTTGAGAAAAACCCTGCCGTTCCGATATAGGTTCCCGGAATTCCCAGACCTGTCAGGGCGACGGTTCCAATGATCATCATCCAGTAAGTTATCGGAATGTGTTTTCGCAAGCCCCCCATGTATCGCATGTCCTGTTCGTCGGAAACGGCATGGATGACGGAGCCGGCACCCAGGAACAACAGTGCCTTGAAAAACGCATGGGTGAACAAGTGGAATACGGCAGGCCCGTAGGCGCCAACTCCCAGCGCAGCAAACATGTAGCCCAACTGTGAACAGGTTGAATAGGCGATTACCCTTTTGATGTCGTTTTGCACCAGTCCTACTGTGGCAGCAAAGAACGCGGTAACCGCGCCAAACAGGGTGACGATGGCAAGCGCTTCGTGGGAAAACTCAAACAAGGGAGACATGCGCGCAACCAGAAACACTCCCGCCGTCACCATCGTTGCGGCATGAATCAGGGCCGAAACGGGCGTCGGCCCCTCCATGGCATCCGGCAACCATGTATGGAGCAGAAACTGGGCCGATTTCCCCATGGCGCCCATGAACAACAACAGGCAAACGGCAGTCACCGCGCCGTGACCATCCAGTTGAAACCCGAAGAGATTAATCAGCACTTCCTCGTTGTGGGCAATGCTTTGAGCATTGGCGAACACGGTTCCCAACTCGATCGAGTTGAACAGGTAAAAGACCCCGAATATACCAAGGGCGAAACCGAAATCCCCTACCCGGTTGACCACAAATGCTTTCATGGCGGCAGCGTTCGCTGACGGTTTTTTGTACCAAAAACCGATCAGCAGATAGGACGCCAGACCGACCCCTTCCCAGCCGAAGAACATCTGTAGCAAATTGTCGGAGGTGACCAACATCAGCATTGCAAATGTGAAGAGCGACAAATAGGCAAAAAACCGGGGTCGATGCGGGTCGTGATGCATGTAGCCAATTGAATACATGTGCACCAGGGCGGAGACGGTGTTGACCACGACCAGCATGACCACAGTCAGTGTATCAATCCGGAATGCCCAGTTGACATTAAGATCGCCGACGTTGATCCAACCGAGAACCGGGACGGACTGGACCGGGGTCTCTGAAAGGCCAACGGTTACAAATGCCAGCCAGGACAGGGCGGCGGAAACAATCAGCAGACCGGTGGTGACATATTCGCAGGCTTTTGCGCCAATGGAGCGGGCAAACAAACCGGCTGTCAGGAAACCGACCAACGGCAAAAAAACTATCGCGTGATACATGACTTTGCCGCTACCCCTTCATTGAACTTACGTCTTCGACCGCAATTGAACCCTTGTTGCGGAAGAAAACAACCAGAATTGCCAATCCGATGGCCGCTTCTGCCGCAGCGACTGTCAAGACAAGCAATGCGAAGACCTGCCCGATCAGATCACCCAGATGGTTGGAGAAAGCCACAAAGTTCAGATTGACGGCCAGAAGAATGATCTCGACAGACATCAAAATTATCAGGATGTTCTTGCGGTTGAGAAAAATTCCAAGCATTCCAATCGAAAACAGGATGGCGCTTACGGACAGATAATGTGAGATTCCAATTTCCATGAGTTCTGCTTACGCCGCTTTACAGGCCCTCTCCCGGTTCAATCTTCTTCAGATCAATCGCATGTTTCGGGTTACGTGCCACCTGTGTGTTGATATCTTGCCGTTTTACAGCTTCCTTGTGCCGCAATGTCAGAACAATCGCCCCAATCATTGCAACAAGCAAAACAAGCCCTGCCAACTGAAAAAAGAATATGTAGTCGGTATAAAGAACGTTGCCGATTGCTTCGATGTTCCGCGTTACATTAACATCGGGAATGGGGGCAGCGGCGGTGCTTTGGGCAGAAGGCGCCTGAACCCAGCTGCCGATAACCGCAAGCAACTCTGCCAACACCACCAGTCCGACCAGCAAGCCCACCGGCATGTACTGAAGGTAGCCGTCTCGCAATTCTGCAAAATCAACGTCCAGCATCATCACAACAAACAGGAAGAGCACGGCGACCGCACCGACATATACGACAATCAGCAACAGTCCGAGAAACTCAGCGCCTGCTATGATAAACAGGCCGGATGCGTTTACAAAGGTCAGTATCAGAAACAGCACGGAATGAACCGGGTTCCTGCTGGAAATGACCATGAACGCCGACGCAATCGCGACGAACGAAAACAAGTAGAAGAACAGGCCGGATACAATCATGTGGTCATTTACCGATACTGTGAGTCCATTGCAATGTTGCGGGCAATCTCCCGTTCCCAGCGATCACCGTTTTCAAGGAGTTTTTCCTTGTCATAGTAAAGCTCTTCACGGGTTTCGGTTGCAAACTCGAAATTGGGGCCTTCGACAATCGCGTCCACCGGACACGCTTCCTGGCAAAAACCGCAATAGATGCATTTTACCATGTCAATATCGTAGCGTACGGTTCGCCGTGTGCCATCATTGCCGCGCGGACCCGATTCAATCGTGATCGCCTGAGCCGGACAAATCGCCTCGCACAATTTGCAGGCGATGCAGCGTTCTTCCCCGCTGGGATAACGTCTCAGCGCATGTTCGCCGCGAAACCGAGGCGAAACCGGCCCTTTCTCAAACGGGTAGTTGATTGTCGCCTTGGATGAAAACAGATAGCGCGTAGCCAATACAAGTGCGCTGAAGAATTCGAGCAGGAGAAATGCTTTGGCTGTCCGGAACATCAGGCTGCCACCCATCCGTTATATTGAAGTACAAAGGCTACAACGACGACCATAAACAGGGACAATGGCAGAAAGACTTTCCAGCCCAGTCGCATCAGTTGGTCATAGCGATAACGCGGAACAACCGAACGCACCATGGCCATGGTAAAGAACACCAACAGCATCTTCAGGAAGAACCAGAAAGCACCCGGCACCCAGTTCAGGAACCAGATATCAAACGGGGGCAACCATCCTCCGAGGAACATTATGGTAACAAGCGCGCACATCAACTGAATGGCGACAAATTCTCCCAGGAAGAACAACAAAAACAAGGTGGATGAATATTCGACCATGTGACCTGCCACCAGTTCGGATTCGGCCTCGGGTAGATCGAAGGGCGGACGATTGGTTTCAGCAATCGCTGAAATGTAGAAAACAATGAACATTGGAAACAGGGGCAACCAATGCCAGTCCAGGAATGAACTTGGCAGCCCCAGATAGTGTGTTCCTACACCGCTTTGCTGGGCAAGGATAATGTCGTCCATGCGCAGGGAGCCTACACACAGCAAAACCGTGATTATGACAAATCCGATTGATACCTCGTAAGAAACCATCTGGGCGGCGGACCGTAGCGACGCCATGAACGCATATTTTGAGTTTGACGCCCACCCGCCCATGATAATGCCGTAGACTTCGAGCGAAGTCACGGCAAACACAAACAAGACCCCCAGGTTAAGGTCTGCGATGGCCCACCCTTCCGAAATCGGGATCACGACCCATGCACCCAGTGCGAGAACGGCCGAAACCAAAGGTGCCAATATAAAAACGGTTTTTGAGGCGCTCGCGGGAATGATCGGTTCTTTGAGAACGAATTTCAGCAAATCGGCGAATGATTGCAACAACCCCCATGGGCCTACTACATTGGGTCCGCGACGCATCTGCACCGCTGCAAATATCTTTCGGTCTGCGTACAAAATATAGGCTGTAAGCAATAGCAAGCCGACCAGAAACGCCAGGCTTTGCGCAAAGATGATCAATGCCGGCCACAGATATGAGATTATGCTTTCGATCATGATCTGTTCCTACTCCGCCGCTTCACTCACCACACCGGCCCGCATGGCAGAGCATTGTGCCATTACCTTCGAAGCGCGTGCGATCGGACTGGTCAGGAAAAAATCTGTCACAGGACTGACCAGTGGAGCACTGGAGAGCTTTCCTGTCTTTCCAGCCCCCAAAGCCTTGGCCAATGCACTTACGTCGATTTCTTCAACAGGGGATACTTCATCAAGGTCAGCGAGATGAGGCACTTCTTCAATGATGGCGCTGCGCAATTGGGAAAGATTGTCAAAGGGCAAGGCAGAACCAACTTTAGCGGAAAGGGCCCTCACGATGGCCCAATCCTCACGGGCTTCTCCCGGTGCAAAGGCTGCGCGCGCGGTCATCTGCACCCTTCCCTCGGTGTTTACATAGGTTGCAGATTTTTCGGTATATGTTGCGCCGGGCAAAATGACATCTGCACGGTGGGCACCGGCGTCACCATGGCTTCCAATATACACGGTGAATCCGTTGATCGCGTTCATGTCGATCTCATCAGCCCCCAGCAGAAACAGCAGTTCGGCGCCTTTGATCATTTCGGCTGTCGCCATTCCGCTTTTGGAAGGCACAAAACCGATATCCAAGCCCCCAACCTGGGCAGCATCGGTATGAAGGACACCAAAACCGTTCCAATCACCGGCAATGGCGCCTGTATCAAGGGCCAACTGCGCGGCTTGCTTGAAGATCGCCTTGCTATCAGAACGGTTGAGTGCACCCTGACCTATCATGATCATGGGTTTTTTGGCGCGTTTCAATTTTCCGGCAAACCTGTTGTCACCGCTCAGCAACACCTTGAGGACCGACGGATCGGCTCCCAACAGTTCATATGGATAGCGCAAGTCACCGACATCGCCGATCGAAGCGACATGGAACCCGCCCATCTTGACGCGTTTCAGAATCCGGCTGTTCAACACCGCAGCTTCCATGCGTGGATTGGCCCCGATCAACAGAAGCGCGTCTGCTTCTTCAATACCCGCAATAGTGGGGTTCAGGATATAGCTTTCCCGACCGTTTGCCGGATCAAGAGCGCTTCCTGGAGCACGGCAATCAAAACTGCCTGACCCAAGCGCGGCAAGCAGTTTGCGCATGGCAAACATCTCTTCCACACCGGCGAGCGCCCCCGCAATTGCCCCAATCTTTGCGCCATCAACTTTCTTGGCGACAGCAGCAATCGTTCCAAATGCTTCTTCCCAGCTTGCGGCCACCAGCTTTCCGTTTTTCCGAACATAGGGACGATCGAGCCGCTGTGATTTCAACCCGTCCCAGACAAACCGGGTTTTGTCGGAAATCCATTCTTCATTCACATCTTCATTCAAGCGCGGCATGATGCGCATGACTTCCCGACCGCGCGTGTCGACGCGGATATTGGAACCAACTGCATCCATCACATCAATGGACTCGGTCTTTCCCAGTTCCCATGAGCGTGCTGAATCCTGGTATGGCCGTGACGTCAAAGCCCCAACCGGACACAGATCTATCACATTACCCTGCATCTCCGACGTCATGGCCGTTTCAAGATAAGTCGTGATTTCCGCATCTTCGCCACGCCCGGTAAGCCCCAACTCTGAAATACCGGCAACTTCGGTGGTAAAACGAACACACCGTGTGCAATGGATGCAGCGGGTCATTTTCGTACGCACCAACGGCCCGATGTATTTGTCTTCAACCGCGCGCTTGTTCTCGGCAAACCGGTTCTTGTCGATACCATATGCCATGGCCTGATCCTGCAGATCGCACTCTCCGCCCTGATCACAAATCGGGCAGTCAAGCGGGTGATTGATCAACAGGAACTCCATCACCCCCTCACGCGCCTTTTTCACCATGGGGGAACGGGTTTCCACTACCGGAGGTTCGCCATCGGGACCGGGTCTCAGATCACGCACTCCAAGGGCGCAGGAAGCCTGGGGCTTTGGTGGACCACCCTTGACCTCCACCAGGCACATGCGGCAGTTCCCGGCAATCGAAAGGCGCTCGTGAAAGCAGAACCGCGGAATTTCAGCGCCTGCCTCTTCACATGCCTGAAGCACCGTATAATGGTCCGGCACTTCGACTTCCTGTCCGTCAACAACCAGTTTTGCCATCTCGTTTCCTTGCGAAAAACGCCGCCTATCGCGGCTCTTTCCCGAACACTTTTACATACTCGTCACGACCACCCTTGGCCAACGCAATTGCCTGTTCCACCCAATTGTCGCGGTCAATACGGCCAGTAAACTGAAGATAATTGTCAACCCAGATTACATCCCTGCGTTCCCAATCGGCGATTTGCTGAAAATGGAAAATTCCCAACCCGTTGAGCAGCTCTTCCAACTTCGGCCCAACACCTGCGATCATCTTCAAGTCGTCGGGTTCGCCATCGGGCTTGTCCAGGCTGTTTGAAAGCGCAACATCCGGTTGCGGTGTCAAAGACATGATGTCCGAGGCTTTTTCGGTATCATACTGACCGATCAGTTTTTCAGGACTGCGCAGTTGAACAACATTGGTGTCGTCGCTGGTCAGTAACAAGGGGTCGACCGGCTTGTTTTTTCTGATCTTTTGGATCTTCTGTTTGTTCTTTACCTTCGCTTTGTCAAAAGCCTTTGCCTTGTCTGACGCCTTTGCCTTCTTGGTTTTCTTGTTGTCGCTTTTGTTTGCGGTCTTTACGCGCGATTTCGCCTTCACTTTGTCGGCTTTAACCGGTTTGGCAGATTTTTTCGGCTCTACCGTTTTTGCTTCACCCTCTTCCTTCAAGACCCGTTTCAGAAACTTTCTGACCGCTTTGGTCGCCTTCTTGTGGCGTTTCAACGTTTTCCTGGAGGATTTTGAACCTTTCAGGATCGAATCCAGACCATTCACCACAGAGCGATACCAGAGCATGGCATTGCCTTTGACTTCTGACCGGTTGAGTGTTCTTGCTGTACTGTTTTTCATGGCGACTTCCCCCTACTCATGCACATTGCTGGCGTTGCCAGAGTTTGGTATGCGGCAGATGCGACCAACCAAACGCATGATCAGTATCGCCGTATTTGTTCAGATAGTCGAGCCGCTCTTTTGCCTCATGCAGGTCCGGGCGATGGCCTTCCTCCACCCACCACATTACAAAATGGTTTTCACCGATTGCCTCAAACCATTCAGCCTTGCGATTGTAAAACTGCTTGTGAACCGTATTCCACACGAAATGTTCCAATGCCTCGGCGCTTTCCCACACCGTCAGGTTGGCCGCCATGTCCGGCCAGGGCGTCGGCATATCCATGGCGTGCCCACTCTCATCGGCATGGATCCAGACAAATCCGGGCATCTTGGTGGCAAGGCCATTGATACGTGCCAAATTGTTCATGAAATCCGCAAAACGCGGATCATCATTTGCATATCTGGGTCTGGCAATGTTGAGTTCTGCAAGGTGCATGGTTTATTCGGCTGCCTCCAGAACCTTGTCCGTAACAGCGTTGTCCTTGTCGGACAGGCGTGAATAGGCTTCTATGCGCGCTTCGATTTCATGACGGAAATGGGTTATCAACCCCTGTATGGGCCAAGCGGCGGCATCGCCCAACGCGCAAATTGTGTGACCTTCAACCTGTTTGGTCACTTCAAAAAGCATGTCGATCTCTTTCTTTTGCGCGCGCCCTTCTGCCATGCGGGTGACCACCCGCCACATCCAGCCTGTTCCTTCGCGACACGGTGTGCATTGTCCGCAACTCTCATGCTTGTAAAAATAAGCAAGGCGCGCAATGGCACGAATAATGTCAGTTTCACGGTTCATGACAATGACTGCCGCCGTTCCCAACCCGGATTTGAGCGCCGAAAGGCTGTCAAAATCCATTTTGCAATCGACAATCTGTTCGCCCGGAACGCAGCGAACAGAGGAGCCGCCGGGAATTACCGCCAGCAAATTGTCCCATCCACCAATAACCCCGCCACAGTGGCGTTCGATCAACTCACGGAATGGCATCGACATCTCTTCTTCAAAGGTACAGGGCTTCTCGACATGCCCTGACACACAGAAGAGTTTTGTACCCGAATTCCGCTCGTCACCAAATGAAGCAAACCAGTCGGCTCCACGCCTTAAAATGGTTGGAACAACCGCAACCGACTCGACGTTGTTTACCGTGGTCGGGCAACCATAAAGCCCCACATTGGCAGGAAACGGAGGCTTCAGGCGCGGTTGCCCCTTTTTGCCTTCCAGCGATTCCAGCAAAGCGGTTTCCTCACCGCAAATATAGGCTCCGGCACCGTGATGGACATAAATGTCATAGTCCCAACCATGCTTGTTGTCTTTGCCCAGCAATCCTGCATCGTAGCATTCGTCAATGGCAGCCTGCAGCGCCTCACGTTCGCGGATATACTCGCCGCGTACATAGATGTAACAGGTATGGGCGTTCATGGCGAAACCGGCAATCAGGCATCCCTCGATCAGGGTATGCGGGTCATGGCGCATGATGTCCCGGTCCTTGCAGGTGCCCGGTTCGGATTCATCCGCATTGATGACAAGGTAGGACGGGCGACCGTCGGACCGTTCCGGTTTTGGCATGAAAGACCATTTGAGGCCGGTCGGGAAACCGGCACCGCCCCGCCCGCGCAGCCCGGAAGCCTTGACCTGATCGATGATCCAGTCCGCGCCCTTGTCGATAAACTTCTTGGTACCTGACCAGTGGCCACGCTTCTTGGCACCTTTCAACGATTTGTCGTGGATGCCATAGATATTTGTGAATATTCGGTCTTTATCCTGAAGTGCCATTCAAACTACCTCGGCTTCTTTC
Source organism: Rhizobiaceae bacterium (assembly GCA_965230715.1). Taxonomy (GTDB): domain Bacteria; phylum Pseudomonadota; class Alphaproteobacteria; order Rhizobiales; family Rhizobiaceae; genus JAALLB01. The sequence continues at coordinate 1,943,590 of CBDDLK010000001.1, forward strand.
CGAATACCCTGATGTATTCTTCAACACCGCCCTTGGAGAGCGCCTTGGCCTGTTTCACCCAGTCATCACGTTCGATACGCCCCTTGAACTTCAAGTAAGTGTCGACCCACTCGCGCTCGGCCTTCTTCCATTTTGAAATCTGCTCAAAGGTATAAATCCCAAGGCCGTGCAATACGCTTTCAAGCTTCGGGCCCACCCCGGAAATCAGTTTCAGGTCGTCTGGCACCGTCGGCTTTTCAACCTGTGGCGGACGGTTCTTGTCATCCAGTGATGCAACAGCTGAAATCGGTGTTGAAGAAGAACGCGCCGTAGTTTTTCTTGCCGCAGACGGTTTGCCGGTTTTTGTAGCACTGTTTGATGCGGTCTTGCTTGCAGCGGTCTTTTTCGTCGTTGGGGATGCCGGGGAAATCCTGTCACCGTTCAAGGTGGTCGGCCCACCGATTGGTGCCGAAAAATGCCGGTCAATTTGCGGACCGGGCGTGATGCTTTCTCCCTCGCCCGCTTCGAATGCGTCGATTATTTCTTCCAACCGTTCGGGAGTCAGGTCTTCATAAGTATCCTTGAACACCATTACCATCGGGGCGTTAACACATGCCCCCTGACACTCAACCTCTTCCCAAGACAGGGTCCCTTCGGCATTGGTCTCGAATTGCTGTTCGTTGATTTTTCGTCTGCAGACCGCCATCAATTCGTGAGAACCGCGCAACATGCACGGCGTGGTACCACAAACCTGAATGTGGGCTTTGGTACCAACCGGTTGAAGTTGAAACTGGGTGTAGAACGTGGCGACTTCCAGAACACGGATAAATGGCATGTTCAGCATGTTTGCAACATGCTCGATCGCGGTTTTTGTCACCCAGCCTTCCTGTTCCTGGGCCACCATTAACAAGGGAATCACCGCGGAAGCCTGACGGCCTTTTGGATATTTCTTGATCCAGTTTTTTGCGACTGCCTTGTTGGCTGCACTGAAGGCAAAGCGTTCAGGTTGGACAGAATCCGCTGCAAGACGGCGAACTGACATCAGGAAGCCTCCTCAACTTGCGAAAGAAAACACGACGAAGTGGCAGGCTCAAGCGGCGATGTGCCGCGTACTGCATAAGGTTTGCCTGCCAGAACGATATTGTTGATAACCACAATTGATTCCGCGCTAACAGGAACACACTGATTGATGGAGGAAACGGCTTCGGCAACAAATTTTGTCGTTACCCGACGCCCTTTGGCAACTTCGGTGTCAGTCATGCCGGACACGACTTGCGGTTGAAAAAACCGGTTAAACAGCAAACGGTTTTCGATCAGGTGTGTGCAACGGGCCTTGTTCTCGATCGCGCAACCAAGTTTCGTGACCGCTTGCGCTTCAACAGCTGTTTGATCAACGCTGGTACGCGCTCCGGCTGGTGTTGTCGTCGATGAATTGCATCCGGCAAGCGCGGCAACAAACGTCAATGTCAGCAACAGTTCTTTCAACGGTCCACCTCGCCAAACACTATGTCAAGCGACCCAAGGATCGCTGACACATCGGCCAGAAGGTAGCCGCGACACAAAAAATCCATGGCTTGAAGATGCGCGTAACCGGGTGCGCGCAATTTGCACCTGTAAGGTTTGTTTGTTCCATCGGAAACCAGATAGACGCCGAATTCGCCCTTGGGTGCCTCAACCGCGCAATACACCTCTCCTGCGGGGACTTTGTAGCCCTCCGTATACAGCTTGAAATGATGGATCAACGCCTCCATTGAACGCTTCATTTCATCACGCTTGGGCGGCGCGACTTTGCCGTCGGTCGTTGAAACCGGCCCGCGACCTTCCGGTTCGCGCAACTTGGCAACCGCCTGCTTGATGATTGATGTTGATTGGCGCATCTCTTCCATGCGGATCAAATACCGGTCGTAATTGTCGTTGTTCTTGCCAACCGGGATGTCGAATTCAAATTCATCGTAGCATTCGTAGGGCTGGTTGCGACGCAAATCCCACGCCGCGCCGGAGCCACGAACCATTACGCCGGAAAAACCCCAGGACCAAGCGTCGTCGAGCGACACAATGCCAATATCAACATTGCGTTGCTTGAAAATGCGGTTGTTGGTCAGCAGCCGGTCAATGTCACCCACCGCCTTGAGAAACGGATCACACCAGGCTTCAATGTCGTCGATCAATTCGTCAGGCAAATCCTGATGAACTCCGCCCGGTCGCACATAAGCGGCGTGCATTCGCGCGCCGCAGGCACGTTCATAAAACACCATCAGCTTCTCGCGCTCTTCAAACCCCCATAGTGGCGGTGTGAACGCCCCCACATCCAGTGCCTGGGTGGTAATGTTCAGAAGGTGTGAAAGAATCCGGCCGATCTCGGAATAAAGAACCCTTATCAGCTGCGCCCGGCGCGGCACTTCTATACCGGCAAGTTTCTCGACAGCCAGCGCGAATGCATGTTCCTGGTTCATCGGGGCGACATAGTCCAGCCGGTCAAAGTATGGAACCGCCTGCAGATAAGTCTTGTGTTCAATCAACTTTTCAGTGCCGCGATGCAACAGCCCGATATGCGGATCAACGCGCTCTACCACCTCACCGTCGAGTTCAAGCACAAGGCGCAAAACACCGTGGGCAGCAGGATGCTGTGGTCCGAAATTAATGTTGAAATTCCGTACGTTATGCTCACCCATTACTGACCAGCCTTTTCGTCACCGGGAAGCACATACTCTGCGCCCTCCCAAGGGCTTTCATAGTCAAAATCGCGAAACTCCTGACGCAGTTCCACCGGTTCATAAACCACCCGCTTCTGCTCGTCATCATAGCGCACTTCCACAAAGCCGGTGAGCGGAAAATCCTTGCGCAACGGGTAACCGTCAAATCCGTAATCGGTTAGAATTCGCCGCAAATCCGGATGACCGACAAACAAGATGCCATACATGTCATAGGCTTCACGTTCAAACCACTCAGCTCCGGGATACACTGCGGTCGCACTCGGGACAGCGGTTTGCGCATCAGTGCGCAGTTTTATCCGGATTCGCTGGTTAAACTTGGGACTTAGCAGGTGATAAACAACCTCAAAGCGCTCCTGGTCACCGGGATAGTCGACACCGCAAATGTCTATGATGCAGACAAACTGGGTTCGAACGTCATCATGCAGAAAGCGCAAGACGGGAAGAATAGCATCCCGCTCAATATGCAATGTCAGTTGTCCGTGTTTGATGCTTGTATCAAACACCTTTCCCTCGAACTCGCCAAGCACGAGTTGACTGGTAATTTCCAGCGGATCAGTGAGGGTTTCTGCTTCGTCCATCTGCTTCAGCGCTCAATCGTGCCTGTCCGGCGAATTTTCTTTTGCAACAACATCACGCCGTAAAGCAATGCTTCGGCGGTGGGTGGGCACCCGGGAACATAAATATCGACGGGAACCACGCGATCGCAACCCCGCACCACCGAGTAGGAATAGTGATAGTAACCGCCACCATTGGCACAAGACCCCATGGAAATCACGTAACGCGGTTCGGGCATCTGGTCATAGACCTTGCGCAATGCAGGGGCCATCTTGTTGGTAAGGGTACCGGCAACAATCATCACGTCAGACTGGCGCGGCGATGCACGCGGCGCAAAACCGAACCGCTCGGCATCATAGCGCGGCATCGACATTTGCATCATCTCAACGGCGCAACATGCAAGACCGAAGGTCATCCACATCAGCGACCCTGTCCGTGCCCAAGTGATCAGGTCTTCGGTAGAGGTGACAATGAAGCCCTTGTCAGCCAGCTCATTGTCGATTTCGCCAAAATAGGCGTCGTTGCTGCCAACCGGTTTTCCGGTTGCCGGATCAATAATTCCCTTTGGCCGGGGTGCTATCAATGTTGTATTGTTCATTGCCTAATGCCCATCGCGCAGGATCAGTCCCAATCAAGGGCCCCCTTCTTCCACTCATACACAAACCGATGGTCAGCACTCCCAAAAAAATCATCATTGAAGTGAAACCAAACCAGCCAAGCGAACCGAAACTCACTGCCCAGGGAAACAGGAAGGCCACTTCAAGGTCGAAAATGATGAACAGGATCGCCACAAGGTAAAACCGCACGTCAAACTTCATGCGCGAATCGTCAAATGCATTGAACCCGCATTCATAGGCAGAAAGTTTTTCTGAATCAGGCGCTTGGTAGGCAACTATAAATGGCGCAACAGCCAAGGCGAGGCCAATAACGATGCACAGGCCCATGAATATGATGACCGGCAGGTATTCCTGAAGCACCAACTCCATGGAGAACTCCCTGAGGTTGTTGGGAAATGTCCGCTTTGCGGCGGTTCTTGTCATATTCGAGTACCCTACCTGACGAATTTGCGCAAGGCTTCTTTGGTGCCATTTAAGACAGATTTCCGAAGTACATTTCCTTTCATAAGTTTTTCACCAATTGTGTCGGTTGACGCTTGACTTGGCAAAGACAAAACCGTAATCCATGCGCCTGTTCGGTTATTGCCGATTTGCGGGTGTAGCTCAGTTGGTTAGAGTGCCGGCCTGTCACGCCGGAGGTCGCGGGTTCGAGTCCCGTCACTCGCGCCACTTTCACAATTCCCAATGTGAAATGTGGTGCGGTACGCATCAACAAGATGGGTGGTTAGCTCAGCTGGGAGAGCAACTCGTTTACACCGAGTAGGTCGGGGGTTCGAACCCCTCACCACCCACCATCAGCTAGCCAAAAATACCGCTTTGGGTTTTCAAAATTTCGCTGTTTTGTTTTCTGGCGCTGTTTAACGCTGATTATCGATGTGCTTCGACCACAGTTTCGATAGTCGTTCGAACAGGTTTTCGGAAATCAGCCATTGTAACATTGCGTCGATGCATCCAACGCCACGCATGTCGCGGTGCCTGGGTAACCAGACTTCGCGTTGCATGGCTTCGCGTCCATCGTATCTCTCAAGCCGGACAAAGCGGTCATCAAATGATGTGCGCAGGTTTTTGCCCACGGCAAGGCGTTTGTTTGAGGCTGCTGTTTGGCCTTGATGCCCTGGTTTGGTTCATCTACCCGCCCCGACATGGTGTGGTTTTCACCAATTACTGCGACCGTGTCCTTGCAAATTCTTGTTCATGAACCTCTGTTCCCCACTGTGTTCCAGGGTTTTCACGAACAAGGGCAAACCCGTTTGTTTCATAAATGTGCCGTGCTGAATCCAGCCCTTTGAAGGTCCATAAGCGGGTAGAAGAAAATCCGTAATCATCAACAAATTTCATTGCCCTGTGTGCCAATTTACTACCAATCCCCATGCCGTGGGCGTTCGGGCTAACGATAAACCAGCGCAGATGCGCTTCGCGGTCGCCAAGGTCCTCACCATCAATGGATACGGTACCGAGCAGCTCATCCCCTCGAAACACGGAAAAAACGGCATTCATGGGCCGGTCTACCCGCCCCATGAATTCCGACATTTCGGTTGCCACTTTTCGTTCAAACACCTGACCAAAATTGAAACTTTCCGAGTAGAACACAGCGTGCAAACGGGAAACCGAACCTATCAGGCCTGGCCGGTAGCCCTCTATTATTTCACGATGTTGTCCGTTTTCCACTTTCAGGGTGGCATCTTGACTTAAAGCGCGTGCAAACAGCCTCAGCGCTTTGTCAACCTCCCCCACCTCATCTGCCGAAAGCCTGCTGATGGCATTGCCCATCTGCTTGCGGGCAAAAATCTCAATCCTCTCCAATAGCTTGCGACCATCTGCAGTTAACGAAAGAACGCGTGAACGTTTGTCCGCTTCATCAGTGCCAATATCGATGTAACCAGAGGTTTCGAGTTTTTTCAAAAGCCTGCTTACACTTGATTTTTCCAGATGCAGCAATGCGGCCAAGGCATTTGCATGTCTGACGGTACCGTATCCGATTTCAACAATGGTATGGACCGCAGAAGCGGACAAATCTGTCCCGGCAAGCCCGGTTTGCATAAACCCGAACTCGCGAACAATTTGCCTCGCAGAAGTCCGCAGTTCATCAATGCGTGATATTGGAACGTCAGTCATAATAGTTGCATTATACAACTAATTTCAATGAAAGTCTACAGTTTGAAGGGTTTGCTGCCGATATGCCGGATCGGCTTCTGACGGACTGAATACACCTGGAAACCCTTTGCGCTTTGTGTGTTTTTTCCTGCGCACAAACCGGTATAGTAGAAGAACATATAAAGGAAAGAAGATGCCAAATGCTGAACCCTGTTGATCAAAAATTCCTGCGCAAAGCATATGAAGAAGCACTGACGGGTTATAACGAAGGTGGGTGTCCCATTGGGGCTGTGCTTGCAAGGGGCGAGACCCTGGTTTCGAGCGGCAGGAACCAGCGTGTCCAGAACGGAGACCCAATTGCACATGGTGAAATGGATGCCCTGCGAAAGGCCGGAAGGCAAACCACCTATCGTGACACAACCCTTTATACATCTTTGAGCCCTTGCATGATGTGTTCTGGCACAATAGTGCAGTTCAAAATTCCGCGTGTGGTCATAGGAGAGAACCAGAATTTTGGCGGCAATGAAGCTTTTTTGCAATCTCATGGTGTCGAAGTAATTGTTGCCAACGATCCTGATTGCATTGACTTGATGACACGTTTCATTGAAGAAAAGCCGGAACTTTGGAACGAGGACATTGCCGAGTAGACTTCATGCATGAAAACCTGACCGTCGTTGATCACCCGCTGATTCAGCACAAACTGACGCTGATGCGCGAGAAAACCACGCCAACAGCAGTATTCCGGCAATTGCTACGCGAAATCTCAACCCTGCTGACTTATGAGGTTTTGCGAGATCTACCGCTGACCACCAAACATATTGAAACGCCGCTGCAGACCATGGACGCTCCGGTTCTTGAAGGCAAGAAGCTGGCCTTCGTATCCATTTTGCGTGCAGGCAATGGATTGCTGGATGGAATGCTTGATTTGGTGCCATCTGCTCGGGTCGGACATATCGGACTGTATCGCGATCACGATACGCTGATCCCGGTTGAATATTACTTCAAGGTGCCAGACGAGATCGGCGACCGCCTGGTGATTGCAGTTGATCCCATGCTGGCCACATCAAACTCGGCAAATGCGGCGCTTACCCGCCTCAAGGAAGCCGGGGCCAAGAACATACGCTTTGTCTCGTTGCTTGCCGCCCCTGAAGGCATTCAGTCCATGTTGGAAGCACACCCCGACGTGAAGATTTTCACAGCCGCGGTTGACGACCATCTGAACGAAAAAGGCTATATTCTTCCCGGCCTCGGCGATGCCGGTGACCGCATGTTCGGGACGAAATAACCACGCTACTTGATGTAGGGTTTCCCGATCATGGCTGGCGGTGTTGCGCGACCGATAAAACCGGCAAGCAGCAGCACCGTTATGATGTAGGGCAATGCCAACATGAGCTGAGTGGGTGCTTCTCCAATCAAGGGCAATTCCACACCCTGCAGGCGAGCACTTGCTGCTTCGAGCAATCCGAACAGCAAACACGCAAACAATGCCGGGTAAGGCCGCCAATTGCCGAATATTACAGCCGCCAGGGCTATATAGCCTTTGCCGGCGGACATTTCCCGGACAAAGCCTGCGCCTTGTGCGGTTGACAAATAGGCGCCCGCCAAACCGCAGAACAGGCCTGTTACGAGGACCGCCCTGTAGCGCACCCAGGCAACCGAAACACCTGCACTGTCCACCGCTTCGGGCACCTCGCCTACCGCGCGTAACCGCAGCCCGAAACGGGTCTTGTAAAACACGAACGCGCACAATGGCACCAATAGCAGGGCAATATAGGTCAACGGACTATGGCCACTGATCAATTCGCGATAAATGGTGCCCAGAACTGGAACGTTGTCCATTGCGTCAACGAACCACCATTCGACCGGACGAAAGCGTTCCTCTTTGCCCAGCAAAGGGGTTTGCCCACCCTGCCGAAACATGGCAATTCCGATTGTTATCGTAAGCCCCGATGCCAAGATATTGATCGCAAGGCCGCTGACTACCTGATCACCACGGTTTGTTATGCAGGCAAAGCCGTGGACAAGCGCAAATATTGTGGACGCGACGATCGCTGCACCCAACCCCAACCAAGGCGAACCGGTGAGCGATGCGACCGCCGCTGCTGCAAATGCACCCATCAGCAGCTTGCCTTCAAGCGAGATGTCAACCACCCCTGAACGTTCGGAAAACATGCCGGCCATGGCACAAAGGATCAAGGGTGTTGCAACCCGCAACGCTGCGTCAAATGTCAGTAACAATTGCAGGGCAAATTCAGCCATCTGCGACCTCCGCAGCAACATTTCTGACGATCAGCCTGGCAACCAGTGGTGTAAACATGTAGGCCAGCGCACCGGAAAACAGTATGATCATCCCCTGCACCATCAAGACCATCTCACGCGTTATCGAACTAAACTCAAAGTCCAGTTCAGCGCCACCTTGATAGAGCGCTCCGAATAACAGGCTCGCCAGAAAAATGCCGACCGGATGGTTTCGTCCCATCAGCGCGACCGCAATTCCGGTAAAGCCGTAGCCGGATGTAAAGTTAAGAATGACCCTGTGTTGCACGCCCAAAATTTCATTGATCGCCATCAATCCCGCCAAGGCGCCGGAAATTGAAAGCGCAAGCACCACAACGTGTTTGACATTGATCCCTGCATAATTTGCTGCGTCAGGGTTCTGGCCGACAGCGCGTATTTCGTAACCCAAGCGGGTTTTCCAGATCAGGACCCAATAGAAAACCAGAGCCAACAAGGCGACCACGAATGACAGGTTCAAGGGCGAGCGACCCAGAAAATCAAAGGACAATCCGAACATGCCATTGAGTTTCGGCAGAAACGCATTCTCTGCGAACATGGGAGTTTGTGGCGATTGCTGCCCCTGTTCAAGCAACGGGCCTACCAACAGCCAAACCATCAGCGAACCGGCAATAAAATTGAACATGATGGTGGTGATCACGATGTGACTGCCGCGATAGGCTTGCAGGACACCGGGGATTAAACCCCATGCAGCACCAAACAATGCTGCCATGGTAATAGCAAGAGGGATCACGATAACCGCCGGCAGGTAAGGCGCCAGCCACAGGGCAGCCAACCCTGCTCCCAATCCCCCGATATAGGCCTGGCCCTCGCCGCCAATATTGAACATCGATGCCTGAAACGCGACGGCCACCGCAAGCCCGGTAAAGATGAAATTAGTTGTGTAATAGAGCGTATACCCCAAACTGCCGGAATAGATAAAAGCTCCCTTGACCAGCACCCATAGCGCTGCAACGGGGTTTTCTCCCAATATGGCGATAATCACACCACAAACAACAAAGGCAGCAAGCAGGTTGAGAAACGGAAGCAGTATGACATCTGCCCACCGTGGCAATGATTGGCTTCCATTCATGCCGCCGCGTCCCTTTCAATTCCCGCCATCATCATGCCGATGGTCTCCTCGTTGATGTCATCGCCTTCAACGATTCCCATGGAACGCCCCTCGTTCATTACCAACACGCGGTCCGACAAATTCAGTATCTCGCTTAATTCAACCGACACCAGCAGGATGGCACAACCATTGTCGCGCAACGAAACAAGCTCTTTGTGAATGAATTCGATGGCCCCGATATCAACCCCGCGAGTAGGTTGCCCGACGATCAGAACTTCCGGTTTTGTATCCACCTCGCGCCCAATCACAAGCTTTTGCTGGTTACCGCCCGAAAAGTTCCTGGCAAGCAGGTCCGGTCGACTGGGGCGAACATCGTGATCAGCCATCAGTGTGGCGCACCGTTCCTTGATTGCACCATGGTTGATCAACAGACCCGTTGAATAGGTTGTTTGGTTATGTTGACCCAGTACGGCATTCTCTGCTGCTTCGAACGACATGACGAGCGCATGTTTGTGGCGGTCTTCGGGAATGTGCGCCACACCCATTGCACGAAACTCCAATGGCGTTTTGTCATTGTTTGCGTTGATGCTCTGACCGTGATGAACCAACTCACCCTTGTCCGGTTTTCGCATTCCCGACAAGACTTCAAGCAACTCCGTCTGGCCGTTTCCTGCAACTCCGGCGACACCCAGAATTTCACCGGCCCGCAACTCAAAATCCAGATTATCGATCACTGGTCGCCCGTTGGCATTGTTGCAACACAACCCCACGAGCTTCATTACCACTTCGCCCGGAGTTGCCTCACCCTTGTCAACCTCAAGCAACACGTCCCTGCCAACCATGAGGCGTGCCAATTCTTCCGGGCTGGTTTCCTGCGTTTTTCGATGGGCAATCATCTCTCCGTCGCGCATTACCGAAACGGCATCTGTAACCGCAACGATTTCTTCCAGCTTGTGGGTAATCAGCAACACAGTGACCCCGTCGTCGCGAAGCGAGCGCAAGATTTCAAACAATTGCTTGGCTTCACCGGGGGTCAACACCCCTGTTGGCTCATCAAGAATCAAGATGCGGGCGCCGCCCTTGATCGCCTTGATAATCTCGACACGCTGACGGATGCCGACCGGCAGGTCTTCAATTATCGCATCGGCATCAACCTGCATTGCGTATTCATTTGCAAGGTGATCAAGTATCTGCAGTGTCTTCTCGCGCCCCTCGCGCAGCGTGAAACCACCTTCGGTTCCCAGCATCACATTGTCCAGAACACTCATGTTCGGCACCAACATAAAGTGCTGATGCACCATACCCACTCCAAGAGCGATTGCGTCTGCACTGCTTTTGATGCTGGCAGGCTCACCGAAGATCTCAAACTTGCCGCTGTCTGCCGTGTGCAAGCCGTAAATGATGTTCATGAGCGTGGATTTGCCGGCTCCGTTTTCCCCCACAATGCCGTGGATCGTTCCAGCCTTTACTTCAAGATTGATGTTCCGGTTTGCACGAACCGGACCAAAAGACTTGTTAACATCCGTCAACCGAATGGCGTAAGAAGGGGCACTGTCATGCCCCTTCTGTTTTTGTTTCTTTACCATCTGGAAAAAGTTTGACCTAGCTCGAAGGACACTTGTTATCGCTGCGGTAGTCGTGAACCGAAATCTTGCCGGAAATGATGTCTGCGCTAGCGGCGTCAAGAGCAGCTTTCATGTCGTCAGTGATCAACTTTTCATTGTGTTCATCAACTGAATACCCGACACCACCTTCTGCCAGACCCAAGGTCACAAGGCCGGTCTCAAAATCACCGGACATGGCATCTTTCATGGTGTTGTAGGCTGCCACATCGACGCGCTTGAGCATTGAAGTCAACACTGAACCGGGTGCCATGTGGTTCTGGTTTGAATCCACACCGATGGAAAGCTTGCCAGCGTCTGCGGCAGCGCGAATGACACCTACGCCGGTACCACCAGCAGCCTGATAAATCACGTCAGCACCACGGTCGATCTGGCTCTGGGTCAGTTCAGCGCCCTTGCCGGGGTCATTCCATGCGGCAGGTGTGGTTCCAGTCATGTTTTCAATGACTTCAACATCGGCGTTGGCATGTTTCGCCCCTTGAACATAGCCACAGGCAAAAGCCCTGATAAGCGGAATGTCCATACCGCCGACAAAACCAACCTTGCCGGTTTTTGAAGCCATGGCGGCTGCGATGCCAACCAGGTAGCTTCCCTGCTCTTCCTTAAAGGAATATTGGCGCAAATTCGGTTTGTCGAGCCAACTTACATCAATGATTGAAAATTTGACGTCGGGGTTTTCGCCAGCAACCTTGTCGATTGCATCTGCCTGAGCAAATCCGACACCCAATACCAGCGTCGCACCACGTTCCACCATGCGTCGCATGGCCTGCTCGCGTTGTGCCTCGTTGGTGACTTCAAATTCCATCACTTCAACACCGGTTTCGTCGGTAAATTTCTTGATTCCGGTGAAAACCCCTTCATTGAATGATTTGTCGAACTTTCCGCCCATGTCATAGATGACGGCAGGTTTGAAGTCTGCTGCCCATGCGGCTGCCGAGACCACCGTGAAGGCACCGGCGACGGCCAGTTTCATCAGTTTGTTCATTTAACTCTCCCTGTTTTTTCGATAGATATGGTTGGTTTATTTCAACCCGATTTCACGTAGCCGTTCATCAAGGTATTCACCCGCTGTTTGGTTCTCGTCCAACTGAACATCTGGTTTGGGATGCACGAACAACGGCATTGAATAGCGTGAGCGGTTCTCCTGGTTATCGGGATTGACAACACGGTGCGGCGTGGACGGGTAATGATTGCGCGTTGCCTTGGCCAGCATGTCGCCAGAGTTGATGGTGATATAACCCGATTGGCACGGCACATCATGCCAGTTGCCGTCTGTGTCCTTCGCCTGAAGGCCAGGTTCACTGCCTGTTACCAACAAAGTAATCAGGTTAATGTCCTCATGTTCTGCTGCCCGCACTTCACCGGGATCAACATCTTCGGCCACCGGAGGATAGTGTATGATCCGCAGTAAATTTGAAGTGCTACCTTCCACCATTTTCGACATGGGCATCGACAATTTGCTCTTCACTTCGTCGGGTGTATTTTCATCAAGCCATCCAAGAAGTTTTTCTCCGATTTCAAGCATATCGCGCTGAAACGGCCGGGTCTGCTCTGCAACAGGTTCCGGAACCGGTCGGTCTTCGTAGACATGAAAAAACTCTTTAAGATCCTTGTGTTCCGAACCCTTTGCATTTTCCGACTTGAACCCGTAATAGCCGTGCACCTCGCCTTCTGGCTTGGCATAAGACAGTTTGTCGTCCTTGGAGAAAAACTCTCTCCAGGTGCTGTACATGCGTTCGATTTTGTCTTCTGTTATCGGGTGGTCTTTGAGGATGGCAAAACCGGTTTCACGCAAAGATTTTGCAAATTTCTCACCTGCGTCAGGATCGGTGTAGCTTATCGCCAGTACGTTAAAATCACTCATTTACTCAAAATCCGGTTTTCAGGACACTCAAAAACTCGTTGCGCACCGCCTCGTCGTCGACTTTCATGCAGATCGACACATCAGGCCTGTCGCTCCCTTCGGCAACAATGGTACGCCCCACCTCTTCGCCTTCAACTATAACGTTCACCGGCTTTCGGTCAATCTCAAACAATTCCGGCTTGATGATCGATATGACCGCAGCAGGGTCGTGCATGTGACACCCTTCCAAGCCGTCGGACTTGCGGTGAAAATCAAAATAGAACTGAGCGGCCTCGTTCAGAAAACCGCCAAGCACCGGAGCCGGTTCGACAAGGCTTGCAAAGTCGTCCGGAGTACAGATGATTTGGTGGGTCACATCAAGACCGACGATTGTCACGTCCCAAGCGGCACCAAAGACTTGTTTTGCCGCATGGGGATCCTGCCAGATATTGGCTTCCGCAAACGGGGTAACATTCCCGCCCTCTTCCAGGCTGGCTCCCATTACGGTTACTGATTTTACCTTCTCAACGATTGTAGGATCGTGTTCTAGGGCAAGCGCGACATTGGTCAGCGGGCCGATTGGGCACAACACAATTTCACCCGGGTACCGGTTTATCATGTTGCAGATAAACTGCGCCGCCGAAACAGGTTCGGGAGCCGTCTTCGGCACAAACGGAGGCACGTCCCCAAACCCCTCGCGTCCGTGGACAAACCAGGCAGGTTCCTGTTGTTCCTGCACCAACGGCTTTTGCGCGCCGGCGGCGACAGGACAAGGATGCTCGGCCAGTTCGGTCAAGGCAAGCGCGTTGCGCGTTGCAGTGTCGGTGAACACATTTCCAAAAATCGAGGTAAGGCCAACCAGATCGATTTCAGGTTTCAGCATGGCGTATAAAATAGCCATGGCGTCATCGACACCAGGATCGGTGTCAATTATTACTTTGTGCGCAGAGCTCACCTGTTTTTCTCCAAAAATTCAATCACTTCATCGTTTACGGGAATGGCGTTGGCAGCGCCGTGACGCGTTACTTGCAACGCACTGGCCGCAGCGGCGTATTCCAATGCGTTGGCGGCGCACTGGCCGCCTGCATATAAGGCAAGAAAACTGCCAAGAAACGTGTCGCCTGCCCCGGTTGTATCAACGGCAGTCACGGCAAATGCCGATTGTTCGATTTCTCCATGAGGTCCGCGATATGATGCTCCGTTGCTCCCCCTTGTGACGATCAGTTCCGGAACGGGTATGGCATCGGGCGACGTATCAAGCATTTCAGCCAAAGCCGCTGCTTCGCCTTCATTTACAACGAGCAGATCGGTCTGATCGAGCAGCTTGAGAACGGTTTCGGCAACAAATGGCGCAGCGCTATATACCAAACGGCATCCGCGAGCCTTGGCGGTTGAAACGATTTGCAAAGCAAGATTCGTTTCGTTCTGTAACAGTACCCAATCCTGTGGCCCTGCTTGTGCAAGCGCAGTGTTTATCTGCTCAAGGCTCAGCCTGGCGTTCGCACCGCTGAAAACGACAATTTCGTTCTCGCCGCTATCATCCACATTGATTATCGCCTGACCCGTCTTGCCGTCGATCATGGCGATTTCGCCGGTTCCAACTCCGTTTTTCCCGATTTGCGCGAGCGCCCAGTTTCCGTCCTCACCAACCGCGCCTATGTGACAGACTTCGCCACCCGCCTTTGAAATCGCTATGCTCTGGTTGATACCCTTTCCGCCCAGATGATCCTCAACTGATTTCGCAATCAAGGTTTCGCCGGGTTTGGGCAACGTCGCTACGCGATACACATGATCGATGTTTATTGAACCGAAGTTGAATATCATCGGCACATTTGAACGGTATGCCACGACAAGGTCAAGCGCAGTTTTCAGGCTCCATTGATTTCCCACAAGTTGGCGACAACAATGAACCATAAAGACAGTGGACTTTGTGTTTTGGTGAGTTCATCGGCAAAGACCGCAACACCGCGTTGCGGTAAACCGCGACTGCCTTGTTTCCGTCAAACCGCTAGGCGGTCTGGTTTGACCAGTATTCGTCGCGCAGCTGCTTCTTCAACAGTTTGCCTGTTTGGGTTCGCGGCAAGCTGGCAACAAAATCGATGCTTCGTGGCCGCATATAGGCGGCAACGTTTTCTTTGGCGTATGCCATCAACTGGTCAGCCAACCCGTCACTTGCGTTGTAACCGGATTGCAGCTCCACAACCGCTTTGACTTCTTCGCCCATTTCAGCGTTCGGGATCCCGAACACAGCAACGTCGCGAACCGCCGCATGACCAATCAATGCGTTTTCCACCATCTGGGGGTATATGTTTACCCCGCCTGAAATTATCATGAACGCCTTGCGGTCGGACAGGTAAAGAAAACCTTCCTCGTCAAGATGGCCAATGTCGCCACAAGTGGTCCAGTTGTCGTGCAGTGGATGTCTCGTTTCGCGGGTTTTTTCGGGGTCATTGCGGTATGTATGCGG
Organism: Rhizobiaceae bacterium; assembly: GCA_965230715.1. GTDB lineage: Bacteria > Pseudomonadota > Alphaproteobacteria > Rhizobiales > Rhizobiaceae > JAALLB01. The sequence goes on from CBDDLK010000001.1 coordinate 1,958,827, forward strand.
TTCGCCTTCATATACAAAGTAAACAAGACCCGTTTCTCCCGGCGGCAACACCTCACCGTCTTCACCACATACGACCATGCTGCCCGGCGAGGCCTTTCCTACCGATCCGGGATGTTCCAGCCAGTCTTGACATCTGATCGGAACAATAAAGGCACCATCGGAAGCACCGTAATACTCATGAATGATCGGACCCAACCATTCAATCATTGCGTGTTTCACCTCGACCGGACAAGGTGCAGCGATGTGCACAACGCTTTGCAGGCTGTCAAGCTTGTACTTCTTGCGATCAGCTTCGGGAAGTTTCAGCATTCGCACAAACATGGTCGGCACCATCTGCGTATGGGTCACCTGATATTGTTCGATGTGCTCCAGAGCGCGTTTTTCGTCAAACTTTGACACCTGGACAATCGTCCCGCCGAGACAGTGGGCCGATCTGAGAAAAAGCAGTGGTGCGGCGTGATACATGGGCGCAGGTCCGTAATAAACCATGCCTTCTGCAAGATCGAAAGCATCTGCAAGCTGTTTGGCGCGGTCCCACAATTGCGAGGCCGGAAATGGCGGCAAGGGGCGTTCGACACCCTTGGGGCGACCTGTGGTACCCGACGTGTATGGCATGTACGAGCCCATCCGTTCCACATCAAGCGGGGTATCGGCATAGCTTTCCAACAGCGCACTGTAGGCCATCCATCCCTCAGGGGCGCTGCCAAGGTAAAGCCAGTGCTCACAAACGGTTGCCTTCTCTTTCGCGGCCAGGGCTTTTGAGTGCATTTGGCTGGAAGACACAAACACTTTCGCGCCACTGTCGTTCAAGACAAAGGCAATCTCGTCTTCGGTACCGTGACAGTTGATCGGAACCACATACAATCCGGACCTCAGGCAGGCCCACAGCATATCCATGTAGTTGATGTGGTTTTCTAGCAATATTGCGACGGCATCGCCGTGTTTCAGCCCCTTGGCTTTGAAGTATTGCGCGACCCGATTTGAATTGTCATTTACCTCGCGATAAGTCAGCGACTCGCCCGTCTCGGCCATGATTACTGCAAGGCGGTCCGGGGTGCGTTCCGCATGGTAGCCAATATACACCGGTTATATCTCCTCCTTCGGCGTAAAAACGTTTGTAATTCAATGCCCGCCGCTTTTTTGTTTCTTTGGCTCTGAATACGCCCAACGTTGTGCAGAAACATCAAAATTGTCAATTCAGTTTTTGCTCTGCTACCAAACTGTCATTTGGTCGTCACAGGTCGTTTTTATTTCCGAAGGGTGTAAACTGAGTTTGTCACGGATTTCAGAGGTTAGTCTTGACCGAAACAATGTTCCAAAAACCCGGCCGGTTCTGGCGCGGAAACCTTCATACGCATTCAAACCTGTCAGATGGCGTGCTTGATCCGCGTGAAGTTTGTCGGCGCTACAAGGCACAAGGATACGATTTCCTGGCCCTGACCGACCATTTTGTCGGCGCGTTCAATTTTCCGATTGCCGATACCACCCCGTTCAGAGACAACCGTTTTACAACCATATTGGGGGCTGAGCTGCATTCCGGCACCATGGAGAACGGCGAGTTGTGGCACATTCTTGCGGTCGGACTTCCCGAAGATTTTGCACCTTCAAACACCCCGGCTTTCGCACCGGTTGACGACCAGGAAACCGGTCCGCAACTTGCACAGCGGGCCGTCGATGCGGGAGCTTATGTTGCAATTGCCCATCCCGAATGGTCGGGTTTGACCATGAATGATGCAAGATCGATTGAAGCAGCCCATGCCGTTGAGGTCTACAATCACGGTTGTGCCGTGGAATGCGACCGCGGGCGCGGGTTTCACACGCTTGATCTTTTATTGAGTGAAGGTCGGCGCTTGAACCTTTGTGCAACCGATGATGCACATTTTGCCGAACCCGACCATTTTGGGGGTTGGGTCATGGTCAAAGCAGAGGCCAATCAACCCGATCTGCTGCTTGATGCGTTGAAGAACGGTGAATACTATTCGAGCCAGGGACCCGATTTTGTTGACATAAGCTGGGGTGCAAAATCCGTTACGGTCAAATCAACTGCGGTCCAGCGGGTTATAGTGCAAGGCCACGGCTCGGCTGCGCTATCGGCAGGCGGTGAAAGCATGACAGAATGCGAGTTGCCGCTTGCACGCTTTTCAAACTCTCCCTGGTTACGCGTCACAATCGTAGATGCAGCCGGAAAGAAAGCCTGGTCAAACCCGCATTGGAAGTAGCATGACACAAACAAATCCGCACGAAGTAGAATTGGCAAACCCGCCCGAAGCAACACTGGCAAACGACTATGAACGGTATGCGGTGTATTACGCCCCTGCGCCAGACAGCGAGCTTGCCGCTTTTGGCCGGGATTGGCTAGGCGTTGATCCGGAAACCGGGAAAGTAAGTCCGGCCCCGAACCGGTTTGTTGAAAGCCCAAGAAAATACGGGTTTCACGCAACCCTGAAAGCGCCCATGCGCCTGGCATCGGGCGCTTCGATTGATGACCTTTGCGACGGGGTTGCCGATCTTTGTTTCGCACTGCGCGCAGTTGATTTGGGGCAACTGAAACTCAAGGCAATCGGTCCGTTTCTTGCTCTTGCCACAGACAGCGAACTTCATGAGCCTGTAAGTGAGTTGGCTTTCAAATGTGTCACGGCACTTGATCATCTGCGTGCGCCGCTGAATGACAAGGAGCGCAACAAGCGAAAAAAGCTTTCTGATAACCAGACAGCACATCTGGAAAACTGGGGCTATCCCTACGTCGGTGACGAATTTCGTTTTCACATGACGCTTTCTTCAGCCCTGCCCGATGATGATCGTGACCAGGCATATGAAACGCTCAAGGCACTTGTTCCACAAACCCGCACCCAGCTCGATTCAATCTGCATTTTTGGCGATCCCGGCGGTTCGGCAAGCTTCAGGCTGATAGAGCGGTTCTATCTGAGAGGTTGACGACAAGTTCCACGAAGGTCGCGACAGCGGAGTCCAGGCTTTCATCGTTCGAAACCTGAAAATGGGGAACCTTTCCCAGCCAATCGGATCCAACGTCCCGGGTCGCGCGCTTCGCGATCTCGTCAGCGTTTTCACGACCCCTTGCTTCCAACCGTTTTCGGATGATGTCAGGGCTGGCCGTAATTTCGATAACCGCTGTCCGGCCAAAGAGCTGATCAAGGCCCGCGACTTGTTTTCTGGAAACATTGCAGATGACGTTGACACCGTCCGCAACGAGTGACTGCATGTCCGCTGAAACGCCATAGTGTAAGCCGTGGGCCTGCCAACAGAGGCAAAATTCTCCCGCTTCGCGCTTTTCCGCAAACGCCTTGGCAGATACCGCAATATGGTCCTCACCACCCGCACCGGCAGGTCGTGAAATGGTGCGCTTTGCAAAGTGAAATTTCGCATCGCCAGCAAGCACGCTTCGCGCACCGTCAAGAATGGCATCCTTCCCGACCCCGCTGGGTCCAACTACAGCAATGAAGCTGCCTGAGGTCATTGACTGTGTCTTCCGTACATTGCGAATACTGTCCGTTAACTTATGCGCATTCCGTGCTTCCAAACCTCGATGGTTGTAGGCACATTGCCATCATTTCGGAAGCGTACGAGATCTGCCTTCTTGCCAACCGCAATCTCCCCACGATCGGTCATTCCGACCTGTCCAGCCGGGTTCTTGGTGACGGTTGCGATGGCTTGGGGAAGCGAAATGCCCTCGCATTCGCGTTCCAGCAGTATCGCGCCATATAGCAACGAATACGGCACATAATCGCTCGAAAGAATGTCCAGATAACCGTGACTGGCCAGCTCCCGCGCTGAAATATTGCCGGAATGGGACTTGCCGCGTACCACATTTGGGGCTCCCATCAGTACTTTCAGGTCGTTTTCGTGGCTGGCTTTTGCGGCTTCCAATGTTGTTGGGAATTCAGCAACAACAATACCATCGTCAATCGCCTCATCCACATGTCCGACCGTCGCATCGTCATGGCTAGCCAACGGAACCTTCCGGTCGTTGGCCAGTTCAACAATCAGGCGCCGGTTCTTCTCGGAGTTCCGGTCGCGTTTTTCAATGCGCTTGACCATGAATTGCTCAAATTCTTCATCATTCAAACCAAACTTGCCCTTGTAGTAGATCGCATATTGCTCGATTGATGCGAATTGCCGTTGGCCAGGCGTATGGTCCATAACCGAAACCAGACCGGTTTCCTCCTGACCGATCAAATTCTCGATTTTGCCAAAGACATTGTCCGAAGAGACCTCACAACGCCAATGGATCATGTGATCCGCCTTTAGCGCCCGTTCACTGCGCAGTTTCCGCATCACGTCGGCAAGCTCGCTGACCTGAACCCCTTCACGCACCTCCCCATCATCGTCACCGACAAACATGGCGTCAAAAACGGTGGTGATACCCGCCGATGCCACTTCCCGGTCATGGTTTAACAACGCAGCGTCCAGTGGCCAGAAAGATTTTGGCCGTGGCATGATGTGGCGTTCAAGATTATCTGTATGCAGCTCTACAAGTCCGGGAATCAGATAGTCGCCTTCCAGGTCAATTGCGCCAGAAAGCGATGATGGGCGCTCGCTGATTTGCGTGATGACGCCACCTTCGACCGCGATGCTCCCGTCAACGACTTCGTCTGCCAGCACGATTTTTGCATTGGTAAAAACTTGTTCAGACATGTTCAGTCTCTTTGAATTGATGCATCATGATTTCTCGGGCGCCAAGCGATTTGCGGTCTTCCGGCGAATGGAAAATACCCAACACTGCCGCGCCTGTATCTGCCAGTTCACGGATCATGCCTAGTACGGTTTCACGGTTAACCGGGTCAAGCGATGCGGTGGGTTCGTCAAACAACATAAGTGGTCTTGGTGCCGACATTGCCCTTGCGATGTTTACGCGTTGTTGTTCACCGCCTGAAAAAGTGAGCGGCGACAGGGAATGCAATGAAGCGGGAATGTTGAGCTGTTCAAGAAGTGCAGAAGCATCGGCTTTGGCGACTTGTGGTTCCTTGCCCATTTCAATTGCGGCATTTGCCACAATATCCAGCGTTGAAACGCGCGGAATAACCCTTAAAAACTGAGAAACATAACCAATGGCCACCCGGCGAAGTTCAATAATCTCCCGTGGAGCGCATTGGGCGATGTTGGATCTATTGCCATTTAAAGCGATCTCGATAGAGCCCCCGCTAACGGTGTACGTACCGAATACCGCTTTCAACAAAGAGCTTTTTCCAACGCCCGAAGGTCCGCAAAGGGCTGCCACTTCTCCCGCTTCCAGTTTGAAGGAAACGTTTTTCAGAACATCCAGAACGGCACCGTCCTGGGTGTGCAGGACAAACTGCTTTTCGAGGTTTCGGACTGTGAGTACGGTCATTGAACGCGCCTCCCTACACCTGCAAAACCGAGGAAACCAGCAACTGGCTGTAGGGAGCCTGCGGGTCCTCCAGTATCTGGTCTGTCAGACCATGTTCCACCACATCGCCGTGACGCATTACCATTAAACGCGTCGACAAAAGGCGCGCAACGGCCAGGTCGTGGGTTACGACGATCGCGGACAGTCCCAAATCGCGCACAAGGGCGCGGATCAGGTCAAGCAACCTTGCCTGAACCGAAACATCAAGCCCGCCGGTTGGTTCATCCATGAACACCAGTTTTGGCCGGGTCACCAGATTGCGTGCTATCTGCAATCGTTGCTGCATTCCGCCGGAAAATGTCCTTGGCAGATCATCGATGCGCTTGCCGTCAATTTCAACTGCTTCCAGCCATTTCAAGGCCTCCTGGCGGATGTTGCCGTAGTGACGCCAGTTGTTGGCCATCAGGCGCTCGCCGATATTGGCACCGGCAGAAACCGCCAGACGCAACCCGTCGCGCGGATTCTGGTGAACAAACGCCCATTGGGTGCGTTGCAAATGCCGCAATGCGGGCTCTTCCATCTGGTCTATCCGCATCGCGGAGGAACCGGAGCGATAGGTCACCGCACCTGAATCAGCTTCCTGCAGTCCGGCAATGGAACGCAACAGCGTTGTTTTTCCCGACCCTGATTCACCGACAATTCCCAACACCTCGCCGGGCCACAAGTCAAAGGATATGTTGTTGCAGGCAACAGTATCGCCAAACGCTTTGTAAAGACCGTTTACCTCAAGAAGTGGTTGATCGCCGAGCTGTTTCACTGGGCAGCCTCCCTCGCCTGCTGGCGTTTGTTGCAATAATCGGTATCGGAGCATACGAACATGCGCCCGCCCTGATCATCAATGATCACTTCATCAAGATAGGTGCGGGTCGCTCCGCACAATTCGCACGGTTGATCCCACTTTTGCACCTCAAACGGGTGATCCTCAAAATCCAGACTGACCACTGTTGTGTGAGGCGGAACAGCATAGATACGCTTTTCCCGCCCTGCCCCGAACAATTGCAGCGCCGGACACCCGTCCATCTTGGGATTGTCAAATTTGGGAGTCGGAGACGGGTCCATAACATAGCGCCCGTTCACCTCAACCGGATAAGCATAGGTTGTGGCGATGTGGCCATGTTGGGAAATGTCCTCATACAGTTTCACATGCATAAGGCCGTAATCTTCATAAGCGTGCATTTTCCGCGTCTCGGTTTCACGCGGTTCCAGAAAGCGCAAGGGTTCGGGAATAGGCACTTGATAAACCAACACCTGATCATGCTTCAATTCGGTTTCGGGTATTCTGTGACGGGTCTGGATAATTGTTGCATCTTCCGTGATTTCGGTGGTTGCGACATTCGCGGTTTTCTTGAAGAAATTACGGATTGAAACGGCGTTGGTCGTGTCATCGGCGCCCTGATCAATTACCTTGAGCCTGTCATCGGGGGTCAGGATCGAAGCGGTCACCTGCACACCTCCGGTTCCCCATCCGTAAGGCATTGGCATTTCGCGGCTGGCGAACGGAACCTGATACCCCGGGATGGCAATCGCCTTCAGGATCGCCCTGCGGATCATCTTTTTGGTCTGTTCGTTCAGGTATGCAAAGTTATAGCCGGTCACAACACGACCCCCCTTTGCTTCAGTTCAAGCGCTAGGACGGTTTCGGGTGTAAAATGAATGGTGTCGAATCCAAGCCCGGCAGCCCCCGTGACATTGTCGTAGCTGTCATCAATGAAGATACAGTCATTGGCCTTAAGACCATTGCGTTCAAGCAAGAGCTGGAAAATCCGGGCATCCGGTTTTAAAACCTTGTGTTCGCCCGAAACAATAACGTCTGTGAAACAGTCTTTGAGAAAACCGAAGCGCTCGAGACATTCATTCCAGCGAATGTGGGAGAAATTGGTAATGGCGTAGACCGCATCGCCTCTTCCATGCAGTGTTTTTAGCGCATCTACAGACTCTTCGATCACTCCGGTGACACTGGAATGCCAGTCATCACGAAACAGCTTTGTCGCTTCGGAATGGTGCGGGAATTCACTTGCAAGCGTTTCAACCGCTTCGTCCCAGTCACGCCCGGCGTCAAGCGAACGGTTCCAGTCGTTGAAACCGACTTCATCAAAGTAGTTTTCAATAGCGTCATCATCGTCAAAATGTTGACGCAACGGCTCATAGGGATCCCAGTTCAGCAATACGTTGCCAACGTCAAACACGACTGTGGTCATTCGGCGGCATCCTTCTTTGCTTCTTCCTGTTCACGGCGCATTCTGCGTACCAATTCAAGTTCGGCTTGAAAATCAACGTAATGGGGCAGCTTGAGGTGTTCCACAAAGCCCGTCGCCTGGACGTTGTCAGAATGGGACAGAACAAACTCCTCATCCTGTGCGGGGGCTTGCCGGTCTTCGCCAAGTTCACCGGCGCGCAGGGCACGGTCCACCAGCGCCATCGACATCGCCTTGCGCTCACAATGGCCAAAAGTCAGGCCGTAACCACGTGTAAATTGCGGTGGCACTTTCTTCGACCCTTTAAACTGGTTGATCATCTCACATTCGGTTACTTCGATCTCACCGATTTCAATGGCAAACCCCAATTCCTGCGGCACAAATTCTACAGCGACAGTGCCGAGCCTGATTTCGCCTGCAAAGGGGTGGGTTCGGCCATAGCCGCGTTGCGTGGAATACCCGAGCGCCAACAAAAACCCTTCGTCTCCCCTGGCAAGGTTCTGCAACCTCAAATCCCTGTCTGCCGGAAAATCCAGCGACTCGCGGGTAAGATCGTCAGGTTCCTGGTCTTTCTCACCGTCAGACGGCAGTTCCATAAGCCCTTCCGATGAGAGCAGATCAAGCACATGGGGTGTTTCTTCTTCACCAGGTGTCACCGAAGCAACCGGAACAGGCGACACCTCTCCCTCCAGTTCCGGATCAATCAGGCGATGGCTGTAGTCAAAGGTCGGTCCGAGAATTTGTCCGCCTGGCAAGTCCTTGTAGGTGGCAGAAACACGGCGGGACACTTCCATGTGACCTGTTTCCAAGGGTTCGGAATAGCCAAACCTGGACAATGTCGTTCGGCTGGCACGCACCAGAAAAATCGCTTCAATCAAGTCTCCCCGCGCCTGCTTGATGGCAAGTGCAGCCAGCCTGCGATCATAGAGCGAGCCCTCGGTCATAACCCGATCTACTGACAGGGTCAGTTGTTCGCATATCTGCTCAAGTGTCAGAGCCGGGACATCTGTATCTCCGCGACGCTTTTCGGCAAGCAGGTTGTGAGCGTTTTCAATGGCTTTTTCGCCACCCTTGACCGCGACATACATGGCTAGCACTCCCCGATTTTGACAGTTCTGGGCAAACCGACAATTGCATCATCTGTCGTCAGGAATGCATCGATACCCAGAGGGAAGCGCTGGTTATTGCCCGCCCACCAGTCAATAAAATCTGATCCGATTGCAGAGATACCCAGTAGATGCCGGTCAAGAATGCCAGGACCCTGAAAATTAAGCGAACCGGTTTGTTCAATCGTATCAACCTGGATTATTGCTGTAGCCGAACGGTCCGGGTACTGCGAACTACCGGTTTTGAGCGTGTCCAAAACGCTTGGCGGTGGAAACGAGGCAAAAAACAGAAAGTCCGCATCTGCAACATCCGTAATAATCGTACAACCGCACCGGAAAGTCAGGAAATCGTGAACCTTGTCGTTCGCATCACTTTCCTCCAGAAACACTGTGGTTTCATGATCGCACAGAGTAAGCGCGGCAACCACACTGCCTGCATTCAGTCCTTCAACTTTCTCGGTATTATGCGGCACGGGTTGGCGTGTCCCCGGGCGTGAAAGAGCGTTCATCAACACCCGGAAATCATGCGACGCTTCCACTGCGCGGGATTCATAACCTGACGAAAACGCCATCTCAGTCATCCTCCCCGCGTACCATGGTAAAAAAATCCACCTTCGTCGCCGCAGTTTTTGAGCGGCTCTGTTTCAGTGCCTCCATGCGCCTGGAATACAATGGTTTGAGAATTGTCTGCCCGACGCTTTCCTTGTGGCGGGAATCCTGCATCATGGCATCCACTTGCGCGGCGATTTCAGCATGTCGATGATTTCGGCCCATCAGATAGGCATGTCCGCTGTGTCCGGTCTCAGTCTTGACAGAACACCTTGTCACCGTTGCCTCGCCAAGGTTGAACGGGCGACCCTTGCCACCCATTCTCCCGCGAACCATAACCAGACCCGTTTCAGGCTTCCTTAGATACTCAAACGACGGTTTTTGATCATAAATGTTCCACGCCTCTTCCAGAAACTTGAAGTCGGCTTTTGCCAACAGGGCCATCCAATGGCTTCTGTTCGATGTGTATTCCAACATTTGATCGGCTTGAATTGTCATGAAATCAGCTCCAGTTGGTCCATTACCAAGATTCATGTAACAAGATTAAGACAGATATTTCGCGGCATTCATCCGCTGGAATTTCCGGTGTATATGAATCTTACAATCGCCTCAAATGACTGCGAAAGGTGCAGAATTCTGCACCGAATCAAACAAAAGTGCGCCCAAACGCCGCTGTTTTTTAATTGGCGCACCTAAATTTTTCACTTTACAATGCTATTTCGAGCCGTTATGGAGTCGCCTTACGTAACGTAAGTTTTGGTCACTCTGTTTTGTTGCTGGTGCTACATTTGCCTAGCCCAAAGCAAATACGAGATGCTTGCAGTCCAACAGGTGCCCAAAAATCGCGTCGTCTTGGTTACAGAATGTCTGACACCCCCATCCATTCAGGCATTTTTCAGGACGACCGAGATGGCGCTGTTGTGGACTGACCATACACAACGGCGCCATCACCTTTTTTAAGATACCTTTTGTTGTTTATCGCGGCTGCCTTTAATCACCGACTGGATTGGTTTTTCTCAAACTTGGCAGCTTGCGCATTTTCCGCTCAGTTCAACGACAGAGGACTCCAGTTCGAACCCCTGTTTTCTGGAAATTGATTCCAGCATTTCTGTCAGTTTTTGATCAAAAATTTCTTCAACCTTGTCGCATGAGCTGCAGATTGCAAATGCTGTGACCCGATGGCGCTTGCAGCCAGGGTCCTTGCAAGCCACAAACGCATTCAGGCTTTCAAGACGATGTACAAGGCTGAGTTTCTGCAGTTTTTCGATTGCCCGGTATACCTGCAAAGGAGCGCGAAACCCTTCGCAACGCAAACTGTCCAGAATGGCATAGGCGCTAAGGGGAGCCGGTGCATCGTTAAGAACACCCAGCACCAATGCCTGATTTCGGGTCAGTGAAGCATTCTTCTTGGAAACCATTTCAGACCTTTCTTGCAGTAAACAATCTGGACACGATCAGAGACAACACGAAAAACATTGCCGCCGCGACAACGATACTGGGCCCGGACGGCGTATCCCAACGGGCCGACCCGTGTAACCCCGACACAACGCTAATCACACCAATTGCAATTGCAATTAGCGCCATTTGTTCCGGCCCAGATGACAGTCTTCGGGCACTTGCGGCAGGAATAATCAACAGGGATGTGATCAACAAAACTCCGATCACTTTCAGGGCCATGGCAATCAGGCACGCAAGAAGAACCACAAGAACGAGTTCAAAATACCTGCGATTGCCTTGCTCGGCCTGAAACAGTTCCGCGTTGACGGTCAATGCAAAAAACCTGTTCCAATATAACATGACGATGCCCAGAATCGAAATTCCGACCACCGATACAACCAGCAAGTCGGTTCGAGACACCGACAAGATGTCTCCCAACAACAATGACATGACATCAATCTGTTTTGTTGCAGACACTGAAATGGCGACAAGGCCAACAGCAAGCAAGGAATGCGAAAGCAAGCCAAGAAGCGAATCTGCCGACAAGGGTGTTCTCGCTTGCAAATAGATTAGTGCAATCGCGGTAAACAAACTTACTGCGAAAACCGAAACACCGATCGGAAGGTCCGACATGATGTTAATGGCCACACCCAGCAAGGCTGCATGAGCAAGGGTATCTCCGAAATAGGCCATGCGGCGCCAAACCACAAAACACCCCAATGGCCCTGCAACAATTGCAATCATCACACCTGCGAGCAATGCGCGGATAAAAAAGTCATCAAGCATGTGAATTCTCGTTCGCGTTTACCGACTCTTTATTTCCTTGGCGAGGCTTGTCATGAATTCTTGTGTAGTCTGAAGTGTGATCTTGGGCCTGTTTCACACTGCCATCCGGCAGATGCTCATGGTCATGCTGGTGCTCGTAAACTGCCAACGCAGGATTAAGCGCATCCCCAAACAATTCCTTGAACTCACGGGAATCCGCCACTGTTTTTGGCGGACCGGAGCAACAGACATGGCCGTTAAGGCAATACACTCGATCGGTCGCCGCCATCACAATATGCAAATCATGAGACACCAACAAAACCCCACAATCAAGCTCGTCCCGCACGCGCTTGACCAAACCGTACAAATCCCCCTGACCTATGAAATCAACGCCCTGGGTGGGTTCGTCAAGCACCAACAGATCCGGTTTGCGCGCTATCGCCCGGGCAATCTGTACCCTTTGGAACTCACCGCCTGACACCGCACTCAACTGCACATCAAGCAGATGACTTACCCCTGTCGTCTCAATGGCCCAATCAAGATCGCCTTCATCACCAATCGCGCCGAGCCTCAAAAACCGTTTTACTGTCAAAGGAAGCGACCAATCGAGATCAAGTTTTTGTGGTACGTAGGAAATAATCGTATTGCGGTTGAGCGTTGCCTTCCCCTCGTCACATTCCAATACGCCGAGCGCAAGTTTGGCGGTGGTCGATTTTCCTGATCCGTTTGGCCCGATGAGGGTTACAATCTCACCCCGTGAGACTGACATTGTAATGCCGCGAACCAGCCACCTGCCCGAGCGCCTGACGCCAGCATTATCCAGTTGTGCCAGTAGCGGGTTCGGGTTCTGCATTTTTTCTCTTTTCATTTGGCTGCAACGGATGATAAGGCATATGTTATAACATAACACAAGTTAGTTGAATGCTGTTTTTGCACCTGACTTATAGACAATTCATCGGAGAAGCATCCATGCGACTGAAAACCCTGACATCTGCTTTGGCCTGTGCACTTTCGCTTTCTGTTACACCCGTTTTTGCGGAAAGCGAAGTGGTTGCTACCATTCAACCGATCCATTCACTGGTATCGTCAGTGATGAAGGGTGTCGGCGAACCTGGTTTGCTCATCGACAAAACCATGTCCCCCCACACCATGTCGCTGAAGCCATCACAAGCAAAAGAACTGCAGAATGCCAAAATCATCTTCTGGGTTGGCGATGAACTGGAGACGCCGCTGGCCAAACCGATTGAAACCATCGGCGAGAAGGCCCGGGTTGTGGAGTTGGTAAAGGCTGACGGGATCAAATTGCTGGATTTCCGCAAGCACGAGGACCTGGTTCCAGGCGATCATGACCATGATGAAGGACATGACGACCACAAGGACGACCATGCTCATGAAGAAGGTCATGATCACGACGGCGACAAAGACCACGACCATGACAAGGACCATGCCCACAAGGATGACCACGATCACAAGGCGGATGCAGGCGACGACGACCACAAACATGACGAGGCGCATGAACACAAAGATGATCACGACCACGGCAAGCATGATGAAGACGAGCACGATCACGCCAAGCATGATGAAGATGAGCATGATCACGCAGGCCATGATGACCACGAAGGCCATCATCATCACCATGACGGAACCGATCCGCACATCTGGCTAAGCACGAACAACGCCATCGCCATAACACGCTCAATCGAAAAGAACCTCTCAGAAGTCTTTCCTGAAAGTGCTGAAGTGTTTGCCAAGAATGCGGATGAGACCGTCGCCAAACTGGAAACACTGACCAAGGAAATCCCTGCCAAGCTTCACGCAGACCATGCGCGTCCTTTCTTGGTATTTCACGACGCTTACCACTACTTCGAAGACCAGTTCGGTTTTCAGGTTGCAGGGGTTGTCAATCTGTCGCCTGCGTCAGCGCCGGGTGCAAAACACCTGAGCGAGCTGCGTGAAGCGGTTAAGAACAACAAGGTTGCCTGCATCTATACAGAACCGCAATTCAGCACCAAAATGGCTGAATCGATTGCAGAAGGAACAGATATCAAGCTTGCCAAGTCCGACCCTTTGGGTGCGGATCTGGAAACAGGCCCTGATCAGTACTTCCAGTTGATCAACAATCTTGCAGATTCTTTTGCCGAATGCTTTGAGCATTAAGACACACTGATCCAGGGGCAGCACCCTGGATCAACTTGCGTAAGCAAACAACTCAAGTGGTTCGAGCACACCGTCAAGTTTGTGCTCGCCCATTGACTTCCAGTTCTCGCTCGAAAGGTTTGCAAAGCCTGAATCTGCAAGCACCGGCTGCTGAAGCAGTTTTGTCATGTTTTCGATCCGGGCGGCCTGATTGACCGTTGGACCGATCACCGAAAACGCCAGCCTTGAGGGAATGCCAATGTTGCCGAACATTACTTCGCCGACATTGAGCCCAATTCCGTACTTGAATTGCTCGACCCCTTCGTCCAGACGGCGCAGGTTGCTTTCCTCGGCGGTTTTCAATGCAGTTTCAATGGCGTAGTTCGCAGAACTGGCTGCCTTGCACTTGCCCGCCTCGCCGTCAAACGGGAATATTCCCAACACCGCATCACCGATGAAATCGAGAATCTCGCCACCGTGGTCATCAACAGGTTGTGCCGTTGACATGAAAAATGTGTTCAACAGGGAAAAATAATCGTCCGGTTTCATACTCTCGGCAAGAGAGGTCGAATTGCGAAGGTCAGAGTACCACACAACCGCATCGATTGTCTGTCCGTCGCCGCGGCGAATTTGGCCATCCATGACATTTGTACCGGCACGCGCGCCCAGATAAGTCTCGGTAATATTGTTGGACACACGGGACTGGATGATGGTTTTACAGGCAACCGCCAATCGCTTCTGGATTTTCTGCAAGGACCAAAGGTCTTCTTCGGAAAAACCGCCAGGCTTGTCGCTGCTCCAGGTTACCATAACACCATTTGAGCCGCCTTCCTTGCCCTTGCTCAGCCCCTTGCCTTCCAGCCTGGTGCCAAGCAACAGGTAATCTGTATAACCCTGTTCCTTGAGTTCCTTGAGAATTGGGAAATCCAGCAATTCATTCGGACCGTCCAGTTCGCGCCGTATGGTATCCAACCTGTTTTCGACCAGATAGGCCAACGGGCTCAACACCCATGCGTCAGACTGTTTGTCCTGGTGTTCAAACTGTTCAAGGCTGGCCTCTACGCCGCGGTCCCAACTGACCGTCTCCGCCTGAAACAGTGGGTGCAATGTTGGCCAAACCAGCCTTGCCCTTGCAATCGGAATTCCGACCGCAGCCATTCTGTTACAAAGGTCACCGAACAATTGGACCACATCACTGTCGATCAACGAGCTCTCGACCAACCAATCCGATATCGGAGTGATCATCGCGTTTCTTGACATATTGTTTCCTAGCAAATTACCTTCTGGGTAGATGTGCATTCATGCGAAAATTTCAATCGAATAAACACGCCAACGGCTCCAGCTGAACTTTCGCCTTGCGATGGCTCCCATATTGGTATTGAAATAGCCACTAGATTTCAGCCAGGTGGCGAGGCAATTCGAGGGTAAGCCGGTACAGGGGAATGGAAAAAAAGCTTCTCAGATACATTTGGCAGCATTCGCGGTCTGACCAGCTTTGGATGGTTGTGGTCATCCTTGCATCGATGCCCACCTATTTCATGAGCCTGGAGCTACCAAAGCGTCTCGTTAACAGCCCCATTCAGGGCGACGGGTTTGAAAACCCCGGCGACACGCAAAACTTCATGTCGTTCGACCTGCCGTTTTCCGAGTCGGTGTTTGGAGAACCGATAACTCTTTTTTCAGGCTTTGAACTTGAACGCGTAGGGTTTCTGATTGCGCTTTCGGTTGCGTTTTTGCTGCTGGTCGTGGCCAATGGCCAATTCAAGCTGTACATAAACACCTACAAGGGCCGCATGGGCGAGCGTATTTTGCGACGCTTGCGATTTGAACTGTTCGACCGGGTACTACGCTATCCCATGGCCCGGTTTCGCAGGACAAAACCCGCCGAAATTGCTTCCATGATCAAGGATGAAGTGGAACCGATGGGAGAGTTCATTGGTGACGCATTTTCCCAGCCGCTGTTTCTGGGCGGACAGGCCGCTGTCGCTCTGCTTTTCATATTCTTGCAGAATGTCTGGCTTGGCCTTGCAACCATGTTCGTGATTGCTTTTCAGGCTTGGTTGATTCCGATATTGCGCCGCAGGCTGATTGTTCTCAACAAGCAACGGCAGATCAAGGCACGTATGCTTGCCGGTCGTCTTGGCGAAATTGTTGAAGGGATACAAGATGCCCATACCAATGACACCACCAACCATGAACGCGCAGAAGTATCGAACATTCTTGGCAGACTGTTTTTCATCCGTTTCGAAATTTTTCAACGCAAGTTCAGCGTCAAATTCATCAACAACTTCCTCATTCAGTTTCTTTCCTTCTGCTTTTATCTGGCAGGCGGTTATCTGGTTATTCGTGGCAATCTGGACCTTGGCCAGTTATTGGGCGTTATTGTTGCCTACAAAGACTTGCCTGCTCCCGTGCGAGGGTTGATCGACCACGATCAGAAGCGGCTGACTGTTGAAACCCGGTATGGCCAAATCGTCGAGCAGTTTACCGGTGATGTGTTGCAAGCACCGGAAACGCAAACTGTGCCGGATGGTCCCATTGCCCACATCGAGCAAGGTTTTGAGGTCAGCCGGTTGGGTGTTACCGATGAAACCGGATCAAAACTGATAGAATCTGCCTCGGCAACCATAGGACCGAATGAGCGCGTTGCGGTTGTCGGGAATTTTGGCGGCGGGGCGACCAACTTCCTGGAAGTGCTTGCCGGCGTGCAGCCAGCCACTTCCGGCAGAGCGATGCTGGATGGTATGCCCATTGAAGAACAGCCGGAATATTTCAAGGGTCGGCGCATCGCCTATATTGATGGGACCACCTTCTTTCCGCAGAATTCGATCATGAATACGCTGCTATACGTCCTGAAGTCGCGCCCCATGCGTGAAAAGGAACGCAGTGACAGCGAAAGCCATGACTACGCTACTTTTTTGGCTGAAACGCGGCGCGCATCAAACAGTGAGTTGGATTATGAGGCCGACTGGCTGGACTATGAGCGTGCAGGTGTTGCCAATCAACACGAGTTGCTGGAACGCATCTGGAAAATCCTGAGTGATATCGGACTTGAGGAAGACATTCGAAATTTCGGCTTACGGGGCATTTTGGATACCGAAAAATTTCCCGAGCTTCCAAAAAAGATTGTCGAGGCGCGCGACAGGTTCCGTTCCAAGCTCGCAGAGTTGGGTTTCACCGAGTTTGTGGAGCCGTTTGACCCAGAATTGTACAACAGCCAGGCGTCCATCGGCGAAAACCTCTTGTTCGGAACCG
Source organism: Rhizobiaceae bacterium (assembly GCA_965230715.1). Taxonomy (GTDB): domain Bacteria; phylum Pseudomonadota; class Alphaproteobacteria; order Rhizobiales; family Rhizobiaceae; genus JAALLB01. The sequence goes on from CBDDLK010000001.1 coordinate 1,975,656, forward strand.
CTGACGATCCGCAATTTGGATCTGACAAATTGCCACAAAACGAGATGTTCCGCCGGGTGCTGCAGGCACAGGGGCTGGAAGGTGAACTCTACGAAATGGGCAAGGAGATCACAGAAACAACGCTTGAGCTTTTTGGAGACCTTGATCCTGACAACCCGTTCTTCGATCAGTTGACCTATATGGAAGCGGACGAATTGCCGGAATACCGGGCTGTATTGACGCGCATCGCCGATTTGCCAATGCAGGACATCAAGGAAACCGACCGCGTAATGATCATGCGCCTGCCCTTTTCGTACATTGAAGAGAAAAACCGTCTTGGTTTGCTCACAGATGATCTCAAGGACCGCATCCTGAAAGCAAGACAAGCCATCCGGATAGAACTTGACACATGGGAAGACAATCCCGTGGCGTTTTATGAACCGGAGTCTTACAACTTCAACTCATCCATTCAAGACAATGTGCTGCTTGGCCGTGTATCGGCGTCGGTTGCCGAGGGGTATGAGCGGGTGTCTGCTGCGATCAATGACCTGCTCCAGGAAATGGAGCTGATTGATGATATTTTCCGCATCGGCCTCGAATTCAACATCGGTTCCGGCGGAAAACGCCTGACGGACATCCAACGCCAGAAGCTTCATCTTGCGCGTGCGTTACTCAAGCGCCCGGACATCGTGATTGCCAATCAGGCGCTCAATTCACTGTCGGCTGGCGATCAAAGAAACCTTATCGAACTTGTGCTGAACTACTCCAAAACCGATGAAGACAGCAATTTTGGCGTAATCTGGTCACCTATGGACGCCAGCAACGCCGAGCTCTTTGATCGCGTTATCATTTTCACCGATGGAACACTTGTCACCGACGACACCTATGAAACGGTATCAGTCAACAACCAACATTTCTCAGAACTGACTGCCTAGACAGCCGGAAAGTACGAGAGGGAACGATTATGGCCACACTATCTGAAGAAGTGGAAATGCTTCGAAAAATTCCTTTGTTTGCTGCCATAGACCCGGGAAAGCTAAAGCTTCTGGCTTTCGCTTCAGAGCGCAAGGTATACAGCCATGAACAAAACATCTTCAAACAGGGCGAAAACGGCGACGCCGCCTATGTTGTGGTTGACGGGTTGGCGGACATTGTCATTGAAACGCCGGGCGGGGAAGTCGTCGTTGCACAACTTGGCATCAACGAGTTTATAGGTGAAATTGCCATTTTGTGCGATGTTCCCCGTACTGCAACCGTGCGTGCAAACGGGGAATTGACAACACTAAAGATCAAGAAAGAACACTTTCTGGGTCTGGTATCGCAGGTTCCAGAACTGAGCATCGAGGTCATGCGCGAACTTGCTTCCCGACTGTCCAAGACAACGACCGAGTTGACCGATGCGAGGCGTGAATTGTCCGGCACAAAAGGTTGATCGACACTGCACTCATACTTACATGTTTTCGAATGTAACCAGAAAGTAGGCTGCAATGCTGAAAAAAGACCGGGGTTCAGACATTGATGTCTGTTTCTGGGGCACCAGAGGAACCATTCCAGCGCCCGGGCCGCAATTTGCCAAAGCGGGTGGCAATACCAACTGCACCGCCCTCACCTGCGGCGAACATACCATAATTTTTGATGCAGGAACCGGTATTCGCGAACTTGGCAGTATGCTGGCCTCGGAGAATGTTACACGAAACATTCACCTGTTGTTGACCCATGCCCATTACGATCATGTTGAAGGCATTCCGTTTTTTGCGCCTTTTTCCAACCCTGAGGCCGAGGTAAACGTATATTGCGGGGCTTTGGACAACACCTCTGGCGTCGAAGAAACAATCTGCGGATTGATGCGGCGCCCGTATTTTCCGGTTGGGCCTGAGGTACTAACCGCAAAGATCAACCATTTCGACCTTGGCACCAATGAAGGTTTCATGATTGGCAACCAGATCAAGATTTCAACCTGCCCGCTGAATCACCCGGGCGGTGCTACCGGTTACCGGGTTGACTATCACGGAAGTTCATTTGCCTGCATTACCGACACCGAACATTTCGAAGACAGGGACGACGAAAACATACTGCGTCTTATCGATGGTGTTGACGCCTTTATGTATGATTGCAGCCTGACAGATGAAGAATATCCCCAATTCGTCTCATTTGGCCATTCGACATTCGAAGTGGGTTTGAGGCTGCAAAAACTCTCCAAGGCCAAGCAATTTCTCGCCTTTCACCACATGCCATTCAGGGGTGATGTAGAACTCGACAAGCTGGAAAAAATGATCCGGCGGGAGAATTCACTTAATGCCGTGGCCCGAGAAGGGGTACGCTACTGCCTGTAGGTTGTTGGAGTGAATACCCGAACACACCAAGGCATCTTCGAACCCGCAGTGGCCCCGCGTTTGGTCGTTACTCGACGTGAAATGTCAACATCATTTTCGGGTCATTCCACCCTGCAATTCACTAAAGAGTCACATTTTCCTGCACCACGAATCCAGTCCGGATTAGGTTGAATCGCTCATTGGTCACTACAAACCATTGACAAACAAAACGCTTTCGCTTGGAATAATGCAAACGTTTGGGCTTGGTTGGAAGGTTGCATTTGCCATTCGCTTTGAACTACTGAGACTGTGGATAAAGGGATTGCCCATATACCAGTGACCTTCGCCATCGCAAACCGCGAACAGAGGCAGTGCATCGTCGTGTTATCGCGACGGACCGATGGGAGGTCGAGATGAAAACGAAAAGCAGAAAACCAACGTCTGAAACGGCTCATGTCGTGCGATCCGGGACAGATGCTGCGATCAAGGTCAGTCGCAAGCTACCGTTCTTCAGCCGCAAGGTTTTGGGGCTGCTCGACCGGCTTGAGCAAGGAGTGGCGAATGTGACCCTGCCGGACAACACCATGCTTGTCTACGATTCAGGTAAGAAGGGACCGGTTGCCAACATTGTGCTCAACAATTGGGATTTGCCCAGAAAAGCTGCGTTTGGTGGCACGATCGGTGTTGCTGAAAGCTTCATGGATGGCGACTGGAGCAGTCCGAATGTCACCGAAACCCTGGAACTGTTTTTGGTCAACGAGCATATTTATGATGATGTCGCCGGTCGTGGCATGGTCCTTGGAATGATTGAGAAAATCCGTCACTGGCTCAACGAAAACACAAAGAGCGGTTCCAAGCGCAACATCGCAGCCCACTACGACCTGGGTAACGATTTTTACAAACTCTGGCTTGATCCAAGCATGACCTATTCATCGGCGATCTATGCCGACGGTGCGAACTCGCTGCAACGTGCGCAGGACGACAAGTACAGGTCGCTTGCAACGCGCATGGGCATCGACAAAGACAGCCATGTTCTGGAAATCGGCTGCGGTTGGGGTGGTTTTGCAGAGTTCGTAGCAACAGAGATCGGTGCCAAGGTAACCGGTTTGACGATATCCAAAGAGCAACTCAAGTTCGCCCGTGAACGGATACGCCGCGCAAACCTTGAAGACAAGGTCGAATTCAAGTTCCAGGACTATCGGGATGAAAACGGAACTTATGACCATGTCGCTTCAATCGAAATGTTTGAAGCGGTCGGAGAAAAATACTGGCCGACCTATTTCAGCAAGGTAAAGGAATGCCTCAAACCCGGGGGAACCGCCGGTTTGCAGATCATCACAATTCGGGACCATGATTTTGAAACCTATCGCAAGCGACCTGATTTCATCCAAAGATACATCTTTCCTGGCGGGATGCTGCCGTCACCCAAAGCACTTGCGAAGGCGACAACCGAACAGGGCCTGCAGTTGATGAATGAGCGCATTTTTCCCCAGGACTACGCGCGAACGCTCGAAGAATGGCGAATTCGGTTCCAAAAGCAATGGAACAAGATCAGGGATATGGGATTCGACACGCGCTTCAAGCGCATGTGGGAGTTTTACCTTCATTACTGCGAAGCCGGTTTCAAAACCGAGGCAATTGACGTACGTCAGGTGTTTTACAGCCATTCCAAAAATTAGGCTGTATCCTCATTATTGCGCCGGGTTTTGTGATTTGCGGCTTTAATCCGCGCCGCCTTGCGGTTTGGTTGTAACGTTTGCTGCTGACCCATGCTGGAATTTCATTTCACGAATTCGCAAAACCTTACAACACTCTGCACACATTTCTCGCCAACGTTAAACTTCGGTCCCTTGAAGCAGTTCCCGCCATTGTCTACTTTCAAACCAACAAGCGTATTGGAACTGAAATGAACATCAAAAAAGACACGATAGACACAATCGGTAACACTCCCCTGATCCGCCTGAAAAAGGCATCAGAGATCACCGGCTGTGAAATTCTTGGCAAGGCAGAGTTTCTCAACCCAGGCCAATCGGTAAAAGACCGGGCAGGCAAATTCATTATCGAAGACGCCATTGCCAATGGTCAATTGGAACCGGGCGGAACGATCGTTGAAGGGACTGCAGGCAACACGGGTATCGGCCTGACCGTGGTTGCGAATGCTCTTGGCTATAAAACGGTAATCATCATCCCGGAAACGCAGACCCAGGAGAAAAAAGACACGCTGACCATGCTCGGTGCGAAGCTTCTGCAAGTACCTGCTGCGCCTTACCGGAACCCGAACAATTACATCAAGGTTTCCGGACGATTGGCCGAACAACTGGCTACGTCTGAACCAAATGGCGCTGTATGGGCCAACCAGTTCGACAACGTCGCCAATCGCGATGGACACATCAGAACCACCGCACAGGAAATCTGGAACCAGACAGAGGGAAAAATTGACGGCTTTGTCAGTGCTGTCGGCAGCGGCGGAACGCTTGCGGGCGTCTCAATGGGGTTGAAAGAGCACAACAGCGAAATTCAAACCGCGCTGGCTGACCCGATGGGTGCGGCACTCTATGAGTATTACACCAATGGCGAACTGAAATCCGAGGGCAGCTCCATCACCGAGGGCATTGGTCAGGGGCGCATTACCGCCAATTTGGAAGGGTTTTCACCAGATCATGCATTTCAGGTAACCGATGAAGAGGCATTGCCGATTGCCTATGATCTGCTTGAACATGAGGGCTTGTTCATGGGCAGTTCTACAGGCGTCAATGTGGCGGGAGCCATTCGTCTTGCAAAGGAAATGGGCCCCGGCCACACGATTGTGACGGTTCTTTGCGACTATGGAAACCGTTATCAATCCAAGATGTTCAACCCGCAGTTCTTGCATTCCAAAAACCTTCCGGTTCCCGCATGGCTCGAAGATGACCGAGAGATAGAGATTCCGTTTGAAGAGGCATAACCGACTTGACCCACCAAACAACCCCGATTTTCATTGATGATGCCTATCTTAGTGTCTGCGAATGCACGGTAGTCGAAGTCAATGACCGTGGCGGGATCGTGGTGGACCAAACGAACTTTTATGCAACCAGCGGTGGCCAACCGGGCGACACGGGCAGACTTGAACGCGAAGACGGTTCATTCATAAATATCGCGGCAACCGTAACCGGTGCCTCCAAAAAGGACATCATCCTGGTTCCCTCAGAAGGGGCATCCTTACCTGTGGTTGGGGAGAAACTGATCAGCCATATCGATTGGGAACGCCGTTACAAACTGATGCAAATGCACACCGCCTGTCATCTGCTGAGTGTCGTATGCCCCTACCCGATTACCGGGGCGGCTGTAAACGTTGACGGCAGCCGGGTTGACTTCGATCTGTCCGAGGCAAGCGTTTCCAAGGACGAAGTGACCGCAAAACTGATGGAACTGGTCAACGCCAATCATCGCGTGTTCACCCGATGGATAACCGAAGAAGAACTGGACAAAGACCCCTCGATTGTTCGTTCAAAGAATGTCAGGCCGCCGAAGGGCCTTGGCAAAATCCGTTTGGTCTGCATCGGTGAAGACGCGTGCATTGACAGCCAGCCTTGTGGTGGGACGCATGTGACCGAAACCGGCGAACTGGGCGACATTCACATTGGAAAAATCGAAAAGAAGGGCAAGGAAAACAGGCGTTTTCGAATTCGTTTCGGCAAGGCCGCCCAATAACCGGAAACCGGAGTAATCCATGACGTGGAAGCACCTAATATCACAGGCGAATGCCATTTCTCATATTGGCCAGGATGGCGTACGCTTTGTCGATGCGTCTGTGTACCTTCCTGCGCATAACCGCAATGGTTTGGAAGAGTATCAGCAGGTACGCATTCCCGGTGCCGTTTTTTTTGATATTGATGCGATCGCAGACACGTCCAGCGACCTGCCGCACATGTTGCCATCGCAGGAAGTTTTCTCCGAGGCCGTTGGCTCACTGGGTATCGCAGATGACAACCTAATTATCGTGTATGATGGCCCGGGATTGTTTTCCGCAGCACGGGCCTGGTGGACATTCCGTGCCATGGGTGCGCGAAACGTCAAAATTCTTGAAGGCGGCATGGATGCCTGGAAAGCCAAGGGTTTGCCCACTGAAACCGGCGTTCCAATACCCTTGAGCGCTGCGCGGTTCAATGCTGACTTCAACGCATACTGCGTCGCGGACATGGCGGATCTCATCAAAAATCTTGAGAGCCACGAGGCCACGGTACTTGATGCACGGCCCCTTGAGCGGTTTACAGGTGAGGCTCCTGAGCCAAGGCCGGGTCTTCGTGGCGGTCACATACCCGCATCAAAATCAGTCCCGGTTTCTTCGCTTGTTGAGGCAGGGAAACTCAAGCCTCAAGCAGAGCTGGCAAAGCTTTTTTCCAACCTTGGAATAGATGCGCAAAGCCGATTGATCACGTCTTGCGGTTCCGGGATCACCGCCGCGATTATTGCCCTTGCCCTCGACGAGACAGGCTATCAGAATGTAAGGTTATATGATGGTTCCTGGGCCGAATGGGGAATGCCTGACGGCCCGGAGATTGAAACAGGCCAATGACAGGACAGCAACTCAGATGCCAATGGGGGAACCGGGAAACAAGATTGAAGCGCGGGTTACCCATCTTCAGATGAATACTCCCAAACTGCGCAGCGTGCCGGTACCAAGCCGACCAACGCTTGCGGTCATGAAAGCCGGGAACATTCCGCCTGAATTCTATGCGTTTCTTTATGAATTGGTCGGCAAGGACTGCCACTGGGAAGACCGCAGGCACATGGCCCCTGAAACGTTGCAATCTGCCATAAACAACGACGCGACAGATATCCGCATCCTTTACGCCGACGGCTGCCCGGCGGGTTTTTTTGAACTGGACCTTGCCGGAATGCCTGAGGAAGTAGAGCTTTTGTATTTCGGCCTTTCGGCTGGTTATCGTGGCCTTGGTCTGGGCAAGTGGTTCATGTCTGCTGCGATCAATGCTGCGTGGTCACACAAACCGGGGAAAGTGGTTCTTCAAACCAACACGCTGGACCATCCCGCAGCGCTTTCGCTGTACCAAAAGCTCGGGTTTGAACCGGTTGCTACCGAAACAGTGGAAATCACGCGCTGGGATTGACTGCATTTGGCAATTACCTACACTCCGACCTTCAACGAGGAGTGTATCACATTGACCATACTCAAATTTGTATCGATTGTGTTGATATTGCTAGTGGTCGGATTTTTTCTGGGGCCGCGACCCGATGCAACAACCAGTGTAAGCTTTTCACCGGACGACATCGGTGACGACATTGACGGGTATCTTGCGGCGGCGGAGAAACAAGTCGACAATATTACCAAGGGCGCTGAAAAAGAGATTGTTTGGCAGGACCCGCAATCGAAAGCCAAGACCCCAGTGTCAATTGTTTATCTGCACGGATTTTCAGCCACCAAGGAAGAGATACGCCCCGTACCTGACATGATCGCCAGTCAACTGGGTGCAAATCTCTACTATGCGCGCCTGGCCGGACACGGGCAAACAGGCGAAGACTTTGCCAAAGCAAAGCTGTCGGATTGGGTAACCGACACGGCGGAAGCAATTGAGATCGGTCATCGCCTTGGCGAAAAAACCATTGTAATCGGCACCTCTACCGGCGCAACGCTGGCGACCTGGGCAGCTTCGAAGCCTGAATTCGCTGAGAAAATTTCAGCCCTGGTTTTTGTTTCACCAAATTTTGCCGTACAGGGCCTTTCAACCGACATGGCCAATTTGCCCTGGGCTGAAGTTTGGATGCCTATGCTGGCGGGCAGAGAAAGATCCTGGGAACCTGCCAACGAAGCGCAGGCGAAATGGTGGACGCACTCCTACCCCATCGAGGCAATTTTTCCGATGATGAGCCTTCTCAAAACAGTTGAGGCTATTGACAAATCTACCATCGAGGTACCTGCCCTGTTCATTTACTCGCCGGAAGACATGGTCATAGAGCCTTCTTACGTAACCGCGGCACAAAGCCAGTGGGGTGGGCAAAGCAAGGCGGTTGCCGTTGATTCTAAATCACCTTCCAGGCACGTGATTGCCGGCGACATACTTGATCCGGGTAATAACCAGCTTGTTGCGAATACAGCAATAGAGTGGTTGGGAGAAACCGGCTTTTAGGGTTTGGGTCTCGGCCGGGCGGCATCAGGCCGATGCTTGGACCGTTTGAGGTTTGGCGTCGGTTGAAAACATGTACATCGCCAGCGCCACGATTGTGATTACCGCATAGAAACCGAAAAGCACCTGGTATTTTGATATTGCGTCGTCGCCAATGGAAAAGGCTTGGATCACGGGGCCTGACAGCCATTGACAAATCCCTGCCCCGCCAATCGAACAGAAATTGAGCATGGTCACGCCTCTTCCTGCCAATTGGGCCGGAATAAACGAATTACCGTGCGCCATTTGCACCGCGTAGCTGGCACCAAGCATTCCGATCAAGGAAATGATGGCCGTCATAACCAAGGGTTCGGACGGGATTGTGTACCAAAGAAAAGCACAAAGAGACGCCACCCCAATGTTGCCACCGACGACGACAATTTTGCGCGAACGCAGCAATCGGTCCATGGGACCATACAACAAAGTCCCAATAACCAGCATAACCGACAGGACAAATACCGCTCCGCCGGTTTCAAGCGTACTGTAATTGTAAAGTTCGGTATGGATCGGCCCCACCCAGGAACCACGCAAGCCCGCCGTTACAACATATCCTGCAAAAATCATTGGGAAGATGGGCCACAACTTCCTGATCCTGAGCACCTGAAGAAACCCACCCTGCCCGTCCAGTCGCGTATTGAGTTTTTCCGGGTCTTTTACGACGACAAGCATTGCCAAACCTATACCTACGCACAAAACTGCAAGCGCAACCGCGGTTTCGCGCCATCCGAACCATTCAACGGCTGCGGCAAGCGGCGCGGAACTGGCGATGTTGCCGAGCAAACCGACGCCAATGAACAACGACACCAGTACCGCAAACCTTTCAGGACTAAAGTTTCTAACGAATATGTACATTGGTGCCATCAGGGCTGGTGAACACCCGACCCCCACAAGTGCCATTGAAACAATGATCACCCATGGCGCCCAAGCAGCGGCAAACAGTGCAGCGCCAGCGCCACAAAACACCATGAAAACCACCCCTGCCGTGCGCCTGGGGCCGTAATTGTCGAGACAATAACCAACGGGAAATTGTGACAGGGCAAAAGCCAGAAACCAGGCACCTGATGCATAGGCCAGTTGCGTCTCATCCATTCCCAGGCTGAGGGCAAGCGTTTGGTCCAAAACGGCCAAAAACGACCTGAAGAACTGGCTGAAAATATAACCAATCGCAAGTATGGCAATGCCAAGCATGACTACCGTCCCGTTGTGACGGGAGACTAGGCTTGCGTTCCAGCAGAAACAAGCAAAAAAGGTGACCTTGCAAACACTTATTCCCTATTGCTGTGTCGGTGAACATTGTGTTCAGCTACCCACATATGGCGCGCCATCCAAACCTGCATATATGGTTGGAAACACTCTCTTGGAGAAAACCATGCTGAAACAGATCGAGGGGCTGCACCACATTACCTCATTGGCCAGTGATGCTGCGGTCAACAATGCTTTTTTTACAGGTACATTGGGTTTGCGGCGCGTAAAGAAAACGGTCAATTTCGACAGTCCCGATGTTTATCATCTTTATTATGGCAATGAAGTCGGCACACCCGGCACCGTAATGACCTATTTTCCGTTTCCCCATATCAAGCCTGGCAACAAGGGAGCGGGTGAAGCTGGAACGGTAGCGTTTTCGGTACCGCATGGTTCGTTGCCATTCTGGCAGGCGCGTTTTTCAGCAGCGGATGTAAAACATGAAACCCCAACTGACGCCTTCGGTGAAAAACGGCTGGATTTTGAGGGCCCCGATGGGGATGCGTTCGCACTTGTCGAAGTTGACGGGGACACACGTGCGCCCTGGGTAACAGGCGATGCATCCGATCAGTCCGCTGTTCGCGGGTTTCATTCAACCCGTCTGCGGGTTGGTTCGGCAGATGCAACCAAAGAGTTGTTGCAATACATGAACTATCAGCTGGTGGACCGGCGGGGAAATATCACGCGCATGATGATTGAAAACGGCAATGGTGCGCATTTGCTGGATATCGAAGAGCAACCCGGCGCACCCGCCTCGCAGCAAGGCGGCGGTTCGGTCCATCACATTGCATTTGCTGTTGCAGACCGCACTTCCCAGTTGGAGGTTCGCAAAGCGCTGACGGATGCCGGTTACGCGGTTACGCCGGTTATTGACAGGGACTATTTTTTGGCGATTTACTTTCGCACACCCGACGGCATTTTGTTTGAGGTCGCCACCAACGAACCGGGGTTTGATCGTGATGAACCGGTTGAAAGCCTTGGCCAAACGTTGAAACTGCCGACACAACATGAGCACTTACGCCCCAACCTTGAGGCGACGCTCCAGGCCGTTTAGACGTTTTTCGCGTTGATTTGCAGAAGGTCTATGGCATGATGCAGGTCGACAAGAAAAGCCAGCGAGTTTGCAAATGGATGTTTCGGAAGCCGTCGAGCGGCGCAGTTCAATACGTGCCTATTCCGACAGGCCGGTCGACACAAGAACACTGGTAGATGTGTTTTCAAAGGCCGCGCGCGCACCGTCTGGAGGAAATGTTCAACCCTGGCATATCGTGCTTCTGAACGGCGAAAAACTTGACGCGTTTCGCGCATTGATGCGCCGGCGTCTTGACGGTGAACCCCATCCCGATGGTGACGTTCCCGAATACCAGGTTTACCCGGACAAGTTGAAAGAACCTTACAGAACCGCGCGTTTTGAAGTCGGCGAAGACATGTATGGTCTCCTTGGTATCGCGCGTGAAGAACGGGAAAAACGATTGCAATGGTTTGCAAACAACTACCAGTTTTTTGGCGCACCGGCGGCGGCATTTTGTTTTGTTGACCGGGTTATGGGGCCGCCACAATGGTCAGACTTGGGCATGTTCCTGCAAACCGCAATGTTATTGTTTCAAGAAAAAGGTATCGACACCTGCGCCCAGGAATGCTGGATGAGTTATCCGCGCACAGTGAGCGATTTTTGCCAAGTGCCACCAGAACTCATGCTGTTTTGCGGCCTTGCGATCGGCTACCGTGATACCAGCCATCGTGTAAACGCGTTGCGAACCAAGCGCCTTGATCCCGATGCGTGGTTGAAGGTGCTTTAAACCGGTAACCTGGATTTAACCGAAGACATCCTTGCCGGTCCGCGGTTCCAAGCGCACCAAACGGGAGGTCTTTACCGCTGCGGTACGGTGCCGGGTCGCAATCTGGTAATCAGGGTCCTTCACCATCTCCACAAAAGCATCTGCGGTCGGGTACTCTGCAATGAAGCAAATGTCCCATTGCTCCTCTTGCGGTCCGATCAGCGTAAGCTCAAACTTTCCGGACCAGAAAATCCTGCCACCGACCCGTTTGAATATAGGGCCGCTTTCACGGCCATAGGCGGCATAGGCCTCAGTACCGCTTACCAGCGTTCCGTCTTCATATCGTGCGGTTTCATTGAGTTTCACAAGGTTTAACATATGAACCGGTCCCGCCCGCTCAATGGAGCGGAAACGGCCAAAGCGTTCACGGTCTGGATTTACGAAATTGGTCACTGGCGCCTCCCCTTTTACCGGGGATTATAACCAGTCAGCGTTGCCGCTCAACCTTCACGTTTTGCAAACTTTATGTGACCTTGCTGCACATATCCGCCTTGTGCGGAATCAAACTTGCCAAGCGTGGTTTCAAACGCCGCTCCCTCAACATCGCGAATGATCTGCATATATTGCGACTTTTTGCCGGTCAAATTGTCGGTCATTTCAAGACGAAGCACCAGTTCACCGTTTTCAAACCTGCCGTTTGAGTCGGTGACAGACTTGCCGATTTGCGGTGAAAGAAAAGAGCCAGCAATCTGGCCGTTGGAAACCATCAACGCCCCTTTGACCTTCGCATGACCCTGTGCGGTGGCACAACGCCCACTGATCTGGAGTTCGCCACTGGTTTGGTCAAAACTGTTCTTGAGCTTGCAATTCACCCGCTCCTCGGATTTCGTAAGCGCAACATGGGTTGTGCCTTTGCCCCGAAATTCGCCTTCCATCTTGGCTAGAAACCTAGATGCGTCGTCCTGGGCAAACACAGAAGATACACTTGCCAGAACGATGCTGGCGGTCAAAACCGTTTTCGAAAACACTTGAAAAATTCCTGTCTGATTCAGTCTGATGGTGGTTGGACACGAGATAGTGTCAAAATATAGGCAGGCAGTGTTAACAGATTCGAAATCAGGGCAACACTGATGGTTGCAACAATCAATACCGATACCTTGACGATAATCGGTAGTGCACTGACGATACCAACGGCAACCCCTGCACAGATGACAATGCAACTGGCAGCAAGGGCCGGAGAGATTTCAGCGACCGCCAATCTCAGCCGTTCCGTTTCATCTGAAACATCAGGGGCTTGCAGCCGATAGGCGTTGATGATGTGAATCGTGTTGTCGATGGCTATCCCAAGCCCGATGGTCAGCGCAATCACGTCAGTTATGCCAATTGTACCGGAAGTGGCATACAATACTCCCTCAACGAACAATATCGGCAGAAAGTTCGGGATCAGCGCAGCAAGGGCAAAGAAAAATGACCGTGTGACAATTCCGATCAGAATCACGCCAAACAACGCAGCCAGCAACAGATTGTTTCGAAGCAGATTGATCAGGTCATAAAACTCGGTTGCAAGCAACACCGGAAACCCTGTCACCTTGATCTGGTCGACATAGTCCAGTCCGGCAAACTGCTGTTCAATATCAACAAGCATGTCTCGCGTTTCCCGGATCGATTGACTGGAGGGCAAGCGCAACGAAATCAACAGCCTTTCCCCTGATCGCGATATGTAGCCTTGACGGGTAAATTCCGGGGCTTGTGCCAACGAGTTGACGATCTTTTTGCGGTTCGCATCATCGTAATCCGAAAACAGCGCAGCGATTGAGTATACCTTTTCGACGCCATAAGCTTCGCTCAGCCGTTTATCCACCTCGATCAATCGCTGTTGGTTGACCGGATCGGCTATCCCGTCCGCCCCTTGTGCAGGGATGGTTACAAACACCAGCGAACGACCTCCGAAAAAGGTGTTCGACATTTCTTCTGCCACGCGAGAATCGCTCGACCGAGGCAACAATTCGGTCACCTTGTAGTCAGGAGCCAACAAGTTGTGGCACGCCAGCAAAACAAATGTTGCCCCCAACGACACAGCTATGATTGCAATCGTGTAGTTTTCATACAGGTTGGTAAACCAAAGTCCGACCCGCCTGCCAGGCAATGCCGACCTTCCCTTGAATTGGAACCCGGCTTTCGCCAACAGCACCCCGGTTACCGGGATGGTAACAATAACGGCAACATAGGCCAGTGATACGAGCACCAGTCCAAGCCAGGCGAACTCCTGCAATGCTTCGGAACTGCTGAGTGCAAAACTGCCAAGCGCCAATGCGGTAGTCAGCGACGTGAGAGCGGCGGCAGGTCCAACATCGCGCACGGCAGCCTCAAGATTGGCAATTACCTCACCCCCCTTGCGGTTTTTTGACAGCCATGAATGGTACAGGATAATCCCGTCGGCATAGGCGAGCACCAGGGCAATGGTCGGAAGCACCGTTGTCATGTAGGTTACAGGAACATTTGCCGCCCCCAAAAAACCAAGCCCCCAAAACGCTGCAAGCAGCGCCGGCACCGAGCAAAAAATACCTGCAAAAAAATTGCCAAACAGAAGTGCCGCGACAATGGCTCCAATCACCAGGCACAAAACCGTCAGGATTGCCTGATCGTTTTTCAGGGTTTCCAAAATTGTAAGACTGATGGGGGTAAGGCCGGAATAATGTACCTCGAAGTCTTCCGGTGCCAGTTCTTCGACAGATGCAACCAGACCGCGGTAGATTTCAAATACCGTCCGATCGTTATCGTCATCAGCCGGCAAATCGAGGGCGACGAGCAAAATGGCAGCATTGACCTGTTCAGAGAGCAGACTTCTCGCCTGCGGGTACTGCTCAAATACCTGATCAAGTTTCTGCGGCAGGTTTTCCAGTTCTGACATGTCTGCTGGAAAAAAACTCTCAAACTGGCCGGTTTCGTCATTGAACGCAGGCAGTGAAAGCACTGACACCGCTGAGACGACCCCCTCTTCAATTGCAAGATCAAGCTGCAGGTCGGCCAGATCGCTCATGCCATCGGGGGTCAACAATCGCGGCGAACGCAAGATAACCGCAACATCGCGAGAAAAATTCCTGAACTGTTTTTTCTGTTCCTGATAGTTCAAAAACTGTTCACCCGTGTGGGGCAACACACCGGTTATCGACCCCCTGAACTCGATGCGGGTTACAAAAAAAACGGATACCAAGGTCAGTACGACCACAAACAACGCAAAAACCCGGGGCATACGCAGTGCGGCCAGGCCAAGTCTCTCCAACCCAAATCCAAATCCGGAAATTCTCAAAAAAAGCTCCGTAACCCCGCTTTTTCACCACTTGTATTGCAGCGGGAATCATCATTCGACTTGCCCAATCTACGTTATGCGGGTTTGCGCAAATGATGGCAATGCCGAAACTGTGAATCAATTGACCTTGTAAAACCACAATTATTCGGCAATTTTGCTCCCACAGCGTCAATTTAACAAGAACCTTGCAGGCATCATGACGAAAGCATTGTTTTTTCCCGGCCCCAGTTTTTTACGGTTCATTGCCGTTGCAATGCGCAGCCTGATACATCTGTCACTCGCCATGATGTTGGTCGCCTCGACCATTTCGGTTGCTGAAGCCCAAGGCCGCCGTGGGGGCCTGCCACTTGTGCGTGATGCAGAGATCGAGGCGCTTATTACGGACTATACAAAGCCTATTTTTCGTGCCGCAGGCCTCGGCAAGCGCTCGGTGGAAGTGTTTCTGCTAAACCGCAACGAATTCAACGCGTTCGTTACCGGTTCGCGAATGTTCATCAACACCGGCACCATCCTGCAATCGGAAACCCCAAACGAGGTGATTGGCGTTTTTGCGCACGAAACCGGTCATATTGTTGGCGATCACCTGACGCGGCTGCGGGACCGGCTTGAGAAAGCCAAGGTATTGAGCATTCTCGGGGCCCTGGCAGGCGCGGGAGCGATAGCTGCCGGCAGCACCGAAGGCGGTGCGGCAATCGCACTTGGGGCCGGAAGTGCCCAACGAAACAGCCTGCTTGCCTATCAACGCGGTGAAGAAATCGCCGCCGACCGCACTGCCGTTACGCTGCTTGACAAAACCAAACAATCTTCGCGCGGAATGCTCACCACATTCAAGCGATTGGGCCAGAACCCGCTTTTCAGTTCGGGTCGTGTTGATCCCTATTCCCTGAGCCACCCTCTGCCACGCGAGCGCATCCAGTTGCTGAACACGGTGGCCCGCAAAAGCCCCTTTTTCAACAAACTGGACAATCCCGCTTTGCAAGTCCGCCATGACTTTGCCCGCGCAAAAATTGCCGCCTATTCGGGTGGCGCCGGGTTGGTAAGAAGTGTTTTTCGCAAAAAACTGAATGGCCCGGCAGCCAATTACGGGCTTGCGATTTCACATTTTTTGCAAGGTTCGCCCCAACAAGGCATCCGGATCATGCAAAAACTGGTGAAACAAAACCCAAAAAACCCTTACGTCCATGAGATGATGGGTGAGATTTACCTGCGCTCAGGCAAGGCGGGTTTGGCGGTGAAATCCTTCCGGAATGCAATCTCGTTGGACAAACGCAATACCGGAATTCTGCGCATCCAGCTCGGTCACGCCCTGCTGGAGACCGGCAAACGCGAAAACCTTGATCCGGCAATCAGGACCTTGAAGGAAGGGATTGGGCGCGACAAATATTCGTCTGCGGGTTTTGGATACCTCGCACGTGCATATGCCGCACGCGGAGACCAAGTACTTGCGCTTGCTGCAAGCGCAGAAGAGCGCTATCTGCAAGGGAATATCAAGGCTGCCAAGCAATTTGCAACCCGCGCCATGCCCGGAATCAAGAAAGGCTCACCACAATGGCTGCGCCTTCAGGACATTCTTACCTTCTAACCAAACCACAGGCTTGCCATAGACGAGCAGACAGGAACGAAAAATGGTCACAAACAAACCTTTAAGCAAGTCCATCTGGCTTTGTATATGTCTGCTTTTTGCGGCAGGCTTTTCAGGTCCCGCCACCACACAGGCGCAGACCGTGGAAAACCGAAGTGAAATCGAAACCATCATCCGCGAATACCTGCTGGCGAACCCCCAACTGCTGGCGGAGATGCAAATTGCGCTTGAACAGAAGCAAAAACAGGAGGCCGACGCAAGGCAGAAAGATTTCATTGCCAATAACCACGACCTTTTGGTCAATTCCGAACACCAGATTGAATTCGGTGACGCAGACGCTCCGGTCACCATTGTGGAGTTTTTTGATTACAACTGTCACTTCTGCCAGCGCGCCATGGCTGACATGCAGGATCTGCTTCGGGACAACAAGGATGTACGTTTTGTTCTGCGGGAGTTTCCGGTGCTCGGAGAACAGTCCATAGAGGCTTCACGCGTGAGTTTGGCGTTTTCCAGACTGCTTCCCGGGAAGTACGGCGAGTTTCATTTGAAACTGCTGGGATTGGAAGGTGTCAAGAATGGAGAACGGGCGATTGCGGTCGCGAAGGAGTTTGGCGTTGACGAAGCGCAACTTCGCCTCGAAATGGAGAAGCCGGACATTGTTGAAGCAATCGGCAATGTTTACCAAATCGCAGATCCCTTGGGAATTACCGGGACGCCGTCATATGTGATTGGTGACGAAGTCGTTTTCGGCGCTGTGGGATATGACCGTTTGAGCGAAATTGCAGGCAAAACTGCCACCCAATAGCACCGAACGATTAGGTTTTGACCCTTTCAATGGGTGCAAACCCTGTGTATAAGCCCTGCAGCTTGATCCCGGGGTGATTGGCATTTGCAACCTGTTTGCCATAATGCTACGCCAACGGTTCAAACAAGATGCCCACGGCAAAGCGAGTTTAAGGCAAGATTTCTCAGTATGGCAAAAGACAAACATGATATTGACCAGGAACTTATCAAGGACCTGGCGGAACTGATCAACGAAACCGACCTTTCTGAAATCGAAGTTGAAAAGGGCGATCTGCGCATTCGCCTTACCCGGCAACTGTCTTCTGCACCAGTTGCAGTATCTGCGCCAGTCGCTGCAGCTGTACCTGCCCCCGTGGCTACGGCACCTGCTCCGGAAGCGCCTTCCCCCGCTTCATCGGGCAAACAGGCAGGCAATGTAACCTCGCCAATGGTTGGTACCGCCTATCTTTCCCCTGCACCGGGCGAACCACCCTTTGTGAGCATCGGTGACAGCGTCAAAGCCGGGGATACTGTCTTGATTGTCGAAGCTATGAAGACCATGAACCAGATTCCCGCCCCTCAGTCCGGCGTGGTTAAGGCTGTCCTGGTTGAGGATGCACAACCGGTTGAATTCGGCGAACCGCTTTTGTTGATCGAGTAGGAACATCCAATGTTCAACAAGGTATTGATTGCCAACCGCGGTGAGATTGCATTACGTGTCTTGCGCGCCTGTAAAGAACTGGACATTCAAACCGTTGCTGTTCACTCAACGGCAGATGCTGATGCAATGCATGTACGCCTTGCCGATGAAAGCGTTTGTATTGGACCACCGGCATCGCGGGACAGTTATCTCAACATTCACGAAATTCTTGCTGCCTGCGAGATCACCGGCGCTGATGCGATCCATCCGGGCTACGGTTTCCTGTCGGAGAATGCAAAATTCGCGGAGATTCTGGAAGCGCACAACCTGACTTTCATTGGTCCTTCGGCAGAGCATATCCGTGTTATGGGTGACAAGATTGCCGCTAAAGCGACTGCAAAAAGACTTGGCATTCCTGTCGTTCCCGGTTCCGACGGCGAGGTAAAGGATCCCGTTGAAGCCAAAAGGATTGCCGCAGAGATCGGTTATCCGGTCATCATCAAGGCAGCGTCAGGCGGCGGCGGTCGCGGCATGAAGGTAGCCAATAATGAACACGACGTCGTCGAAGCCCTGTTGACAGCGCGAACCGAGGCCGGAGCAGCCTTTGGCGATGATGCTGTTTACATAGAAAAATACCTTGGCAAACCGCGACACATCGAAATCCAGATTCTTGGTGACGGGAAAGGCGGAGGCATTCACCTTTGGGAGCGCGATTGTTCACTTCAACGCCGCCACCAGAAAGTATGGGAAGAAGCGGTGTCGCCTGCCCTGGATGATGAACAGCGCAAGAAAATTGGCGAAATCTGTTCAAAAGCCATCAGCGACATGGGCTATTCAGGCGCCGGTACCATCGAGTTTTTGTATGAAGACGGTGAATTTTACTTCATTGAGATGAATACCCGCCTTCAGGTGGAGCATCCGATAACCGAAATGATCACCCGTATCGATCTGGTCAACGAACAACTCAACATTGCCTCAGGCGCAGGTCTGTCGTTCAAACAGGAAGATGTGATCAAGTTCGGGCACGCAATTGAATGCCGAATCAATGCCGAACACCCGCTTACCTTTACACCGTCACCGGGGCGCATTGAATACTATCATCCTCCGGGCGGTCTTGGGGTTCGGGTCGATTCCGGTGTTTATCAGGGGTATTCCATCCCACCTTATTATGACAGCTTGATCGGCAAGCTGATTGTGCACGCCCAATCCCGCAACGAATGTCTTAAACGGCTTCGCCGTGCCCTTGACGAGTTTGTTGTAGACGGCATTGAAACAACAATACCGCTGTTCAGTGAGCTGGTCGAAAACCAGGACATGGTCGCTGGTGAATACGACATTCACTGGCTCGAAAAATTCCTGGCTGAAAAGAGCTGACCTGGATAATAATAGTCGCATGTCCGGAATTGATGACGTCCTGTTTGAACTGTCGCCACAGGTACTGCTGAAAGCCTATGCCTGCGGAATTTTTCCAATGTCTGAGTCGGCTGATGATCCTGGCCTGTTTTGGGTTGAACCTGAAATGCGCGGCGTCCTGCCACTTGAAAACTTTCACATTCCGCGCAGTCTGGCAAAGGCATTCAGGAAACATCCTTACGAGTTTCGCCTTGACAGTAATTTCGACGCGGTAGTGGAAGCTTGCGCGCAGCAGACCAATGATCGGAAATCGACCTGGATCAATGACCGTATCAAGAAACTTTATGGCGAATTGCACTCCATGGGACACGCCAACAGTTTTGAAATATGGGATGGCGATGAACTTGTCGGCGGGTTGTACGGTGTTCGACTGGGACGGGCTTTTTTTGGCGAGAGCATGTTTTCCCGCCGAACCAATACCTCAAAATTTGCTTTAATTTACCTTGTTTATTTATTGAAAACAAATGGTTTTTTGTTATTGGATACCCAGTTTCAAACCGACCATCTGGCGCGATTTGGGGTTATTGAGACCCCAAAGGAACGGTATCAGGTGCTACTTGAGGAAGCGTTGCAGAGCAATGCGCGTTTCGACACTCAACTCGGCGGTGCGACGTCCGAGTCCATTTTGCAATCCTTCAACCAGATATCGTAGACGGGATGCTCGATCGCGTTTAGTCCAGGACTGTCGGCAAACATCCAGCCGGTAAAAATCCGTCGGATTTTGCGATCCAGTGTAATCTCATCCACTTCAAGAAAACTCGTGGTTTTCGGTGCTTCGGTGATTGGACGTGAATAACAGGCACGCGGCGTTACCTGCAACGCGCCAAACTGCACGGTTTCGTCGATATAAACATCAAAGGTAATAATACGCCCGGTTATCTTGTCGATCCCCGAAAACACCGCCACACGATTGTTGATTTGCGTAGATTCTTCCAACTGCTGGGCAAGCGCAGCTTGAATCGTGACTGCCAAGGCAACCGAAACCAAAAAAAAGAGCCGTGAAATCACTTGCCGCATGATTTAGTGTCCGCTGAATCGGGAGAAAACAGTTAGCACGCAAAACCGACCGATAAAAGGCAATTACGTAGGGTTAAGGCGTCCAAGCTTCGTAATCCCCGGTAACTTTGGGTCGTTCTTCAGGATTGCGTAGCGAACCCTTTGGAAAATACGCATTGGCAGTGCCGGTTTGATTCGGCAAATGTGGTTTCTGCCAATTTCTTGGTTCATATTTTTCATCGGCTGGCGAAACATCGGTGCGATAATGCATCCAACCATGCCAACCGGAAGGAATGGCGCTCGCATCCGCTAAATCTGCGTATTGCACGTAACGCTTCCCTTTCCGGCTGAGGTAATAAACATTGCCGAATTCGTCTTCGCCAACCCGTTTTGATGTCAAAAAGATGTGAAAGCGGGTATTCCAGGTTGAACCATTCCACCAGGTAAAGAACTGTTTGATCAGTTTCATCTCGTAAGCCTGTTTTCAAAGCGCTGAAAACTGTATGCACTGCCCGCTACAGGAAGTCCATAGCAGGCGTTCAAACAACCCGCCACACACTGTTGGCACATCTGCGCTACCCGCCGACTACAAGCCCAGTGACTTGTAGCTGTCGGCCACTCGCTGGATCGAAATTATGTAGGCTGCAGTGCGCAAATCGAACGAATTGTCGTCTTTGCGTTTCTTGTGCCACAATTCGCGCATGTTGGAATAAGCACCGCGCATCGTGTCATCCAAACCGGACCGAACAAGCTGCAATTCGTCAGCACCGGCCACATAGCGCGCCTTGAATTCCTGCGATAACTGTTTGCCAACCACATTTTCGAGTTCATCAATCAACAAGCGATGGCGCGCTTCCTCGCTTCGACGTTGCATACGTCCAAAACGGATGTGAGACAGGTTTTTCACCCATTCAAAATAGGAAACCGTCACACCTCCTGCATTTGCGTACATGTCGGGAATGATTACTGTCCCCCTGTTTCGCAGAATTGCGTCGGCACCGGCTGTAACAGGACCGTTGGCAGCCTCGACGATAAGCGGTGCCTTGATACGCTCGGCATTATCAAGATTGATCACGCCTTCAACGGCCGCCGGAATCAGAATATCGCATTCTTCTTCCAACAGATTGCGACCATCGGGTTCAATGAACGTCCCGGCAGGATAGTTTTTCAGGTTTCCCTCGTTTTGCATCAGCTTGCGCGCCGCCTCGACATTGATGCCGTTGGGGTCATACAGCGAGCCGTTATATTCGACGATACCGATGATTTTGCAGTCATCCTCTTCCTGGAGGAATTTTACAGCGTGATATCCCACATTGCCAAGGCCCTGGACAATCACCCTTTTGCCGGCAAGCCCCTCAGACAACCCTGCCACCTTCAGATCTTCAGGGTAGCGGAAAAAATCATGGATTGCATATTGAACACCGCGCCCCGTCGCTTCTACCCTGCCCCGGATACCACCCACATTTAACGGTTTGCCGGTAACACAGGCGCGTGCGTCAATGTCGGTTGTGTGCATTCGATGATACTGGTCTGCAATCCAGGCCATTTCGCGCTCACCGGTTCCCATGTCAGGTGCCGGAACGTTTTGCGAGGGGTTGATCAAATCCCGCTTGATCAGTTCGAAAGCAAACCGGCGTGTGATGCGTTCCATCTCGTCCGGCTCCCATTCTCTGGGGTTGATCCGCAAACCGCCCTTGGAACCGCCAAAGGGCACTTCAACGATCGCACATTTGTAGGTCATCAGCGCCGCAAGCGCCTCCACTTCGTCCTGATCAACATTCATGGCGAAACGAATACCGCCCTTGACCGGCTCAGCGTGTTCCGAATGAACCGAACGATAGCCGGTAAATGTATGAATATCGCCTCTCAGTTTCACACCAAAACGAACAGTGTAGGTTGAATTGGCAACCTTGATCTTTTCCACCACGCCGGGAGACAAGTCCATGTAAGACACCGCGCGATCAAACAACATGTTGACGCTTTCCCTGAAACTCGGCTCGTTTTTCGCTAAACTTGACATGGTTACCTGATCTCCCAATCGATTCTGTAGTTGTTAGGTGATATTGACGTCATTCATTTGTCAATCAGATGTCGGTTCCAAGTTTCCGAGCACCTCAAACTGACCTTTTGTAATTTCTTTGACAAAACGATGAAATAGCAGGATAAAATGACTACATAGTGTTTCGTATTCGTCACAATTGCTTCATTCTGTTATGCGACGGACAGGAGCTTTTATGGATTTTTGCGCTTACCCAGGAGGAACAAATGGGAAAAAGAGATGAACTGATCGAAATGTATGCGTCGGAACTGAAAGAAAAGTGCGGTGTTGACGCGGACATGGACTTTTTGACCAGTGTCACAATAGCTTGTGGGCCAAGCATATATGACGAAGACGGTTCGACCGTCGCAGGTTCGGACGACAGCGAAATCCAAACGATCGTTGATGGTTTTATTGCCAACAAGCTTGGTGTGAAAGACGAAGCCAAGGCAAAAGCTTCCATTGATGCTGCCATCGAGACTTATGGCCGCTCAAACCGGAACAAGTACCGCGCGGTTGTTTATTACCTGATTGCCCAGAACCTCGGAAAATCCGAGATCCTGTAGCCAATTCTTATCAACAAGAAACAAGGGCACTCAACGGGTGCCCTTATTTGCAGCGACAAACACTTTCAGTCTTCTGCGTATTGTATGGTCTTGCGCATCGTCAAGGCCGGGATGCCGGATTGTTCGGCGCCGCAATTCTCGGTTCTGCCATTTACGGAAAAGCCGTATTTTTCATAGAACCCAATCGCCCTGGTGTTCTTCTCTTCCACTTCAAGCTCAATCGCTTCGGCGTCCATGAACGAGTTTTCGATCTCTATCATCAAATGAAGGCCGGTTTTTCCGCCTTGATAGTTTGGGTGAACATAAAGCTGGTGCAGTTTGATCACCTTGTCGGTCTGAACCGCAAACGCCATTCCGCCAACAATCTCACCATTATCAGCCACAAGAAATTCTGAATTGGGTCGATCCAGCTTCTCTGTCAATCGGTCAATCGAGTGCCAATCGTCAATAATTTCCTCAACCTTGTCGGCACCATAAAACTCCGAGTATGTCGCACGCCAGGTATCCGCAAGGATTTCCCTGACACGCGGCACATCCTGTCTGGAAGCGGTACGAACGAAAAACATCGCCAACTACTCCAGACCAAGCTTGTCTTTGACGAGTTGCTGAACCGCTTGCGGATTCGCCTTGCCACCCGTTGCCTTCATGACCTGACCAACAAACCAGCCAGCAAGTTTCGGGTTTTGTTTCGCTTTTTCAACCTGTTCGGGATTGGCAGCAATCACTTCGTCCACCGCCGTTTCAATCGCACCCATATCGGTGACCTGCTTCATGCCTCGATCTTCGACAATTTTTGCAGGATCGCCGCCCTCTTCCCAGACGATCTCGAAAACGTCTTTGGCGATCTGGCCCGAAATGGTGCCTTCCTTGATCAGATCGATGATCCCGCCAATCTGGTCTGGGTTGACCGGGCTTTCCTCAATTTCAAGATTGTCTTCGTTCAGCTTACCCAACAAATTGTTAATGACCCAGTTCGCTGCCGTTTTTCCATCACGCCCTTCGGCAACTTTCTCAAAGAAATCAGCGATTTCTTTTTCGGCCACCAAAATGGATGCATCATAAGCCGAAAGGCCAGCTTCATTGATCAGGCGCGAGCGCTTGGCATCCGGCAATTCGGGAAGGTCCGATTTCAATGAGTCTACAAACTCCTGACTGAACTCCAGCGGCAACAAGTCCGGATCGGGGAAGTAGCGATAATCATGCGCGTCTTCCTTGGAGCGCATAGAGCGGGTCTCTCCCTTGTTGGGATCAAAAAGGCGCGTTTCCTGATCAATCTCGCCGCCATCTTCCAGAATGGCAATCTGGCGCCGCGCTTCATATTCAATCGCCTGGCCCACAAACCGGATCGAGTTGACGTTCTTGATTTCGCAGCGTGTTCCGAAATCTCCACCCGGTTTACGGACAGATACGTTCACATCAGCGCGCATGGACCCTTCGTCCATATTGCCATCGCAGGTGCCCAGATAGCGCAGGATTGTACGCAGTTTGGTGAGGTATGCCTTGGCTTCATCGGAAGAGCGTATATCGGGCTTTGAAACGATCTCCATCAGCGCCACGCCGGTCCGGTTGAGATCCACGAAACTCATGGACGGATGCTGGTCATGCATCGACTTTCCTGCATCCTGTTCCAGATGTAGCCGTTCAATTCCGATCTCGATGTCTTCAAAGTTGCCTTGCTTGTCCGGGCCTACAGAAACGTTCACGGTCCCCTCGCCCACAATCGGGTCCTTGAACTGCGAAATCTGGTAACCTTGTGGCAGATCAGGATAGAAATAGTTTTTGCGGTCAAACACCGAACGCAGGTTTATCTGCGCATTCAGGCCAAGTCCGGTGCGGATCGCTTGCGCAATGCATTCTTCGTTGATTACCGGGAGCATTCCGGGCATGGCCGCATCCACCAGCGCCACATTGGCATTCGGTTCTGCGCCAAATTCAGTCGAAGCCCCGGAAAACAGCTTTGATTTGGAAGTAACCTGGGCATGGACTTCCAGACCAATTACCATTTCCCAGTCATCGGTGGCACCAGGAATGAAGCGTTTCGGGTCAGGGGTACGTGTGTCGATTATTTCAGTCATGATCATCCAACAAATTGTATGCGACGAAATTCATTAAATAAATTGTACGAGACTGCAATGAAAATGTCTGCACTGCCTTTCATTGGCTTGCGAGCGAATCTGATACCGCTCTGAACATTGCAATGTCCACGGAAGGCGTCGGCATACCGTCGGACATGACTTCCCGGAATTTTCGGTTCGCAGCAGTTTTGACAATTACAGTGCCGTTTTTCGGGTTGATATAAATGTACTGCCCATAGATTCCGCGTGCCATATAGTCACCTCCGTGGCTTGCTGAACCCGCAGGGATCCACCATTGATATCCGTAGTCAAAATCATCGGGGTCCGCAGTTGCAGGGGCCGATTTTATGGTGCTTCGCAGAACCCAGCCAGCGGGAATCACTTGTTTACCCTGCCATTTCCCATTGTTCAGGTACATTTGGCCAAACCTGGCGTAATCTCGGGTTGTGATGTTTAGCCCGCCAAGCGCAAAAGCATCCCCTTCGCTGTCCGTCAGGTAATATGGCTGTTTCTCAAACCCAAGTGGGTTGACGATTTTCTCCGATATAAGGTCAACCAATGATTTGCCGGTTGCTGAGCGAAGCACCATTGCCAAAACATGGGTATCAATTGATACATATTGCCTGGCAATTCCCGGTTCCCGCTCTTGCCTTTCCATACTCAAGGCAAACTCATCCATTGATCCGCTCAATGCAAGCACCCGCCCCATTTTGTTAATATCAGACCAGAAGTCCAAGTAATCTTCGTTGAACTTAATGCCGCTTGCCATGTTCAGAACGTTGCGGACTGTTGCCCCTTTGTACGCGGAAGCGGAAAACTCGGGAACATACTCGCTGACCGGTTTGTCAATATCTATCAAGCCATCTTCCACCGCGACGCCGAAAGCGGCTGACAGAAACGATTTGGCAACCGACCATGAAATACGCAAGTCCTCAACCGTTGTTCCCCGGTAATATTCTTCGTGGGCGATCTTTCCGTTTTGTACGACCAACAGTGAAGTGGTGTTTGTTTGCTCAAGCCAGTCTTCCAAGCTGCGATTTGACGGACCTGCCTTGAATTTTTCGGGCAGCTTCCTGGATGAAATCTCCCAAGCCACCACTTTCCCGCTTGAAGCTATGTCCTTGTAAAAGAAAATGTCCTTCATGCCCGAAAAATTGCGGACAATGTTTTCTTCATCAAAGAGCGTGTTCACATTATTGAGTCGAACCAGGTTATCCCAGTTAACATAAGCAATTCCTGCTCCGACGATGATGAGGCCTGCAACTGAAATCCCAAACCACTTTAGTATCCGCATACGCCTTCCCCTTATAAATCGAGCACAACAAATTGTGTTGCAAGCTGTATCCGCCAGCATTCCGGTTTACTGATCCCTTGCCGTGACAATGGCAGAAAATACATTGTTTTCAAGGCTCTGGCCAGCCGCGGTTTCGCCCGGACCCCATCGCCACAATTTTCAACCTCGGACGACGCCTTGTACACACCAACACACTGGCGACCGTTTGGAACGCAGGCAAGGTGAAGTTTCACCAAAGAAACGTGTCGGTTAAGCGATCCGGGGTATGTGTGTCTATCCGGGTCATGTCTACCACCATTTGTTCGGTACAAACCTTCCCGCCGCTTCCTCGATTACGTGCGAGGCCTGGAACAGAGTTTCTTCTTCGAACGGTTTGCCAATCAGTTGCAGTCCAAGTGGCAGACCGGTATTGTCGAGGCCAGCGGGAACCGAAATGCCCGGCAATCCGGCCATGTTCACTGTCACGGTGAAGATGTCATTTAAGTACATCTTCACCGGATCGGACGCCATGTCTTCGTCACCGATGCCAAACGCAGAAGAAGGCGTTGCAGGCGTCAGGATCGCATCAATGCCCTTGGCAAACACGTCTTCAAAGTCCTTCTTGATCAGGGTGCGGATTTTCTGGGCCCGCAGGTAGTAGGCGTCATAATAACCCGAAGAAAGCACATAGGTGCCAATCAGGATGCGCCGGCGAACCTCCGGGCCAAACCCTTCACGCCTTGTTTGTTCATACATGTCGACAATGTCGTCGCCGTTTTCTCGCAAACCATAGCGCACCCCGTCATACCGTGCCAAATTTGACGAAGCTTCCGCCGGAGCAACAATGTAGTAGGCTGGCAATGCATATTTGGTGTGCGGCAGGGAAATGTCGACGATTTCAGCACCGGCGGCCCTGTACCATTCAATGCCCTGCTGCCAGAGCGTTTCAATTTCCTGCGGCATGTCATCGACACGGTATTCCCTGGGAATACCGATTTTCATGCCTTTGAGCGATTTGCCGATGGCGCTTTCATAGTCAGGTACTGGTATATCTGTCGATGTGGTGTCTTTTTCATCGATGCTGGCCATGGATTTGAGCATGATCGCCGCATCTCGCAGATCGCGGGAAATCGGTCCTGCCTGATCAAGCGAGGAGGCAAAGGCAACCACGCCCCAGCGCGAGCAACGACCGTAAGTTGGCTTGATCCCGACCGTTCCGGTAAAGGCGGCTGGCTGGCGGATCGAGCCGCCTGTGTCGGTTGCCGTTGCACCTGCACACAGCATTGCAGCTACCGCCGCCGCTGATCCGCCGGAAGACCCCCCAGGGACCAGGCTCATGTTCGACCCCTCCTTGCGCCAGGGATTGACCACGGGTCCATAATAAGAGGTTTCATTGGACGATCCCATTGCAAACTCATCCATGTTGAGCTTGCCAAGCATCACGGCGCCATCATTCCATAAATTCTGGGTAATGGTGGATTCGTAAGGTGGTTTGAAACCATCAAGAATATGAGAACAGGCCTGTGTATGAACCCCTTTGGTTGCAAACAAGTCCTTGATGCCGAGCGGAATGCCTTCCAGATTTCCCGTTTGCCCCTGCGCTCGGCGCTCATCGGAGGCCTTTGCCATTGCCATCGCCTGTTCGCCGGTCACGGTGACATAGGCATTGAACGTATCGTTCGCGGCTTCGATGGCTTGTAAATACGCCTGCGTAAGCTCGACGGAAGTAATGTCTCCCGCGTTCAGCTTGTCGCGTGTTTCGTGTATCGTCAGGCTTGTCAGTTCACTCATGCTTTCAGTTTCTTTTCATAAAATCGCGAATACCCGGAATCCGGATAGTCTAGAAATGCATCGCATAGGGAATACCCGTTGCGTTCGTACAGTCGCCATGCGGCTTCGAAACCCGGAGCCTCTCCGGTTTCCAGTTTCAAAACGGACAGTCCCTTCTCCGTGGCAAGTTCTTCAATGCGTTTCAACAGCAATGAACCAAGACGTTTGCCCCGAACTTCTGGAAAGGTATACATGCGCTTGACTTCACCAAGCCCATCACTTTCAACTTTTAGCGCACCCATGCCGACGGCGCACTCGGCCTCGTCACGTGCAACAAACAAACTGACATTCGGCTCAGCCATCTGTTCCGCCGTCATCTGGAACTGGTACTCACGCGGTGTCAGCGGAATCATGTAATTGTTCAGTTCCCTGACCATGCCACGTACATCGTCCTGTAATGGCGTTTCTTTAGAAATGGAGATCACATCATCGGAATTCATGGTCGCATCCTACCGGCAATATATGCAGGAATTTGAGACCCATGCGCAGCCGCGCTTTTCAGGCACATCATTTGCCATTGCAGGTGAGCCATAAAACGGCGTAGCGGGGACCAATAAAACGGTGCATCCAAGCTTCATTACTCGATCACCTTAGGCACCATGAAGAAATTGTCTTCGCTGGCCGGGGCGTTTTCGGTCACCAGAGCGGCCTGATCGCCTGCCGTCACTTCATCCTTGCGTTTTTTCATCTCCATCTCGACGACGGAAGTCATGGGTTCAACGCCTTCCACATCCACTTCGTCAAGCTGTTCGACAAAACCAAGTATGCCATTGAGTTCGGCTTGCATTACCTTTGCGCGTTCGTCGTCAATTGCGATACGGGCAAGTTTTGCGACACGTTTTACGGTTTCCAGATCAACTGACATCACTACAATCCTGAAGGGAAAAACAATCCGTTAGCCTATAAACCCGACACAAAGAGGATTCAACTGCAAAACACCAATGCATCAAAGTTCCACGGTTTGCCCGGGCGAACCGACAAGGACGTTTCCGCCACCGCCTGCCATTGCGCTGACAAATTCGTCCGCAGTCTGGTCGATAATCGGGAATGACCCATAGTGACAAGGCACTACCGATTCAAAATCAAAATACCGCTGACATGCCAGCGCTGCAGACGCTGCGCCCATTGTGAACCGGTCTCCGATCGGAACAATCCCAACTGCGGGCTTGTGCAATTCGTTTATCAACGCCATGTCGCTGAAAATGTCTGTGTCGCCCATGTGATAGAGTGTTTTCTCCCCCTCAGCCTTGATAACCAGGCCGCAGGCTGCTCCCATGTATACGTTTGGTGCGGTTTCAGTTCCGTAAGACGACGAATGATCCGCCCTGACAAAAGACGTTGTGAACCCGCCGCACTGTACCGTGCCGCCTGGATTGCCCGGATTGATCCTGTCTTGGGAAACCCCTTGTGAAACCATGTACATGCAAATCTCGAAATTGGCGACCAGCATCGCACCTGTTTGTTTGCAGATTTCGAGCGTGTTGCCAACGTGGTCATTGTGTCCGTGGGTTAGCAATACGTGGGTACAACTTTCTGCTGGTTCTTGCCAGCCACCCTTCCACCAGGGACCGCCTTCCAGAAACGGATCAATCAGGATTTTGTTGTCGCCCAGTTCCACCCTGAATGCCGAATGACCATACCATGTCAGTTTCATCTATTTTCTCCATTTGAACCATAACCAGTCTACAGCATAAACTTCTCTCATGTTATGAAAAGCAATGAATCAGCAATTGCCATCACTTGAAGAGCTTTCAGGGCAAAAAGAACCGAATCAAAAACTGATGGGCCTTGATCTGGGCACCAAAACGATTGGCATTGCTTTTTCAGACGTCAATTTGACGGTCGCGACCGCCAGACGCACTTTGGTCCGCACGAAATTTACCAGGGATGTCGAGGCGCTATTGGAAGAGATTAAACGTGAAAACGTTTTCGCGATTGTTCTTGGGTTACCCTACAATATGGATGGCACACAGGGAAAACGTGCCCAGTCGACCCGCGCCTTTGTCAGCAATTTCAAACGTCACAGCCAGATACCTGTGTTCTTTCAGGATGAACGACTGTCCAGCTTCGCAGCAGACCAGGCAATGCTTGAGGCAAACATGTCGCGCCAAAAACGCGGTGAAAAAATTGACGCCGTTGCTGCCGCGATTATTCTGCAGGCTGCCTTGGATAAGATTCCAGATACCGGGCGATGCGCTCATCGCTCAGGTCAGCAATGGTAACGGCCTGAGGTTCGCTTTGTTCGCGCCATGGCATTAGTGACGAACAAAGACCCGACAACCACTCCCTGATAACACCGATACGCTCATCCACTGCAGCTGACATGTGTGCGGGAAGCCATTTTTTGTACCAACGAAGCGCAGCCAGTCCCAACACCAACACCGAGTCAAATGCAAATACCCCTGCTATCGCAAGCGGGACATCCTCGCGCGGCATATGCAAAATTGCGGCGTAAATATCAAAAAGATGATCGTGGAACTGACGGGTCAGGAACAAAACACCCATGTGGATGTCGTTGACACTCAGCGCGTACCAACCCCAGAACAGAAACAACGGTATAAACCAAAGTATCAATATTACGCGCATAACTACCCACCAGTGATGCGTGCACCATGCACAATATGTGGCCCTGGCTCAACGTAAACCATTTGTTAAGGTTAACAGCCGTGCTCAATTGTTTTCAGGATACAGGTGCTGCAGCAAAGCTCTGGGGTCATGGCGGTTGTCCAACATGCCGTAACTGCTGCGCCACAAACCGCCGAGGCGGCTGTCCATAAAGGCCTGGGCAACATCCCCCTCACCCAACCGGAACAACTCGGCAGCGGCGGCAGTGTAGGCCAGTTGCTCGACCAGCAGTCGCGCATTGCCTGGCGCTTCGGCGCAAATGCCTGCCGCCGAACGGATCACCTCGATAATCGCCGGTGCATTGTCGTGATTCAAATCCTGTTGAAGCGTTTGCAAGACATGTTCAAGCGTGTCGGGTTCCTTGTTGAGAACGCGCAGCACATCAAGGCACATGATGTTGCCTGCCCCCTCCCATATGGCGTTGAGGGGTGCCTCGCGGTAATGACGGGCAAGGTTCCCGGTTTCAACGTAACCGTTTCCACCCAGGCTCTCCATTGCTTCATACACCAAAGGCGGAGCAGATTTGCAGACCCAGTATTTTGTGACAGGTGTCATCAGTCTGGCAAAAGCAGCTTCGGCCGGATTTGCAGACTGTCGGTCAAAGGACCCCGCCAGGCGCATGGCCAATGCCGTTGCACCGGCGACGTCAAGTGCCATGTCGGCCAGCACTCTTTGCATAATTGGCTGGTCAATCAGCTTGTCACCAAAGGTTGAGCGGTAGCGGCAATGCTGTACGGCCTCTGCCAGCGAAACGCGCATCAATCCCGCCGATCCGACTGCACAATCCAACCGGGTCATGGAAACCATCGGCATGATGGTTTGAATTCCGCGGCCCGGTTCGCCAATCAATTTTCCCAATGCGGAGTTGAACACTACTTCTGAGGAAGCATTTGAGCGATTCCCCATTTTGTTTTTAAGACGCTGAAACTCGAGGCCGTTTTTGGTGCCGTCGTCGAGATGGCGCGGCAGGAAGAAGCACCCAAGCCCTTCCTCCATTTGAGCGAGCACCAAGAAACCGTCGCAGGAAGGCGCAGACATGAACCATTTCTCACCATTGATTACCCAATGGTTCTCGTTCGATTTGTGCGCCCGTGTGGTGTTTGCACGAACATCAGATCCCCCCTGACGCTCTGTCATTCCCATTCCAATGGTAATTCCCTGTTTTTGGGCGATCGGTCGCTCGGAAAAGTCATGATGCAGCGAAAACAGCTTGTCTTTCATGCCGGAAAAGACATCATCGTTCTCAGCAAGGACTGCGATTGAAGCATTGGTCATGGTAATGGGGCACGAATGACCCGCTTCCACTGCATAGGTCATCATAAAGCGTGCTGCCCGGGCCAGATGCCGATTGCCGTTTTCATCTTCAAGGCCAGTCCACGAAGAGTTGTGTAACCCGGCTTCAGCAGCTTTTCTCATCAAGGCGTGCCACGAAGGGTGAAACTCTGTCTCATCAAGACGCTCACCATTTGCATCATGGGTATACAGCGTTGGCGGGTTCTCGTTTGCCAAGCGTCCCAGTTTCAGCACATCGGGATGACATGCCCATTTGCCATGTGCCATGAAACGGTCTTTGACGGACTGCGCCATAGAAGCAGTCGCTGCTTTCAATACGGCGTCATTTGAATAAGGGTTGTAGCCTGAGAAAACAGGAGACTGGTTTGCGTCTTGCATTGTCGTCCTCCACCGCGTTTTGAGGCCGCAATGTACGATGTTTTCGACCACAATCCAGATAAATTTCGCGGTTTATACTGTGCACACTGACCATATGCTTGCGCCGACAGCCAATGCGGCCTATAGCATGTTTTTTGATGACCAGTTCAAATCAAACTATCCAAATGGCTTTTGGCCAACGCCATTTGTTGGGTATTGCCGGGCTTTCGCCACAAGAGATCATCTATTTGCTGGACCGGGCGAATGAAGCCATTTCGGTTTCCCGGCAAATCGAAAAAAAGAAAAGCGTGTTGCGCGGGCGAACACAGATCAACCTGTTCTTCGAAGCGTCCACGCGAACCCAGTCATCTTTCGAACTTGCCGGAAAGCGTCTTGGCGCCGATGTCATGAACATGTCGGTTGCATCCTCCTCGGTGAAAAAAGGTGAAACGCTGATCGACACGGCAATGACACTGAATGCCATGAAACCTGATCTTCTTGTGGTGCGTCATCAATCAGCAGGTGCTGTCGAATTGTTGGCCAACAAGGTTGATTGCTCTGTAATCAATGCTGGCGACGGGGCGCATGAACATCCCACACAAGCCCTGCTGGATGCGCTCACAATAATGCGCAGCAAAAATTCAATCGCCGGGCTTGTTGTGGCCATTTGCGGTGATGTGCTGCACAGTCGCGTGGCCCGGTCAAACATTATCCTGCTCAATGCCCTTGGTGCGCGGGTTCGAGTGGTGGGTCCGTCAACCCTTGTCCCGGCAAACATAGAACAATTGGGCGTGGAAGTGTTTCGCACCATGGCCGATGGTTTGAATGACGCTGATGTTGTAATGATGCTGCGCCTTCAGCGGGAACGCATGGCAGGAGCGCTGATACCATCGGTGCGCGAGTATTTTCATTTCTACGGTCTGGATGCCGAAAAACTCAAGTTTGCAAAACCTGATGCACTGGTCATGCACCCGGGTCCCATGAACCGCGGAGTGGAAATCGCCTCGGAAATTGCCGACGGGCCTCAAAGTGTTATCGAAACACAAGTTGAAATGGGTGTTGCCGTGCGCATGGCGGTAATCGAAACCCTGATGGAATGGAGAAGCAATCAATGACTTCTTCCTCCCTTCTCATCCGCAACGCCCATATTCTTGATCCCTCTCAGGGAATTGATGAAGTCTCCGACCTGCTTGTCAGGGATGGCCGGTTTGAAGCCATAGGCAAGGAACTCGTGGCAGATGATGGCGCAGAAACAATTGATGCGAAAGGAAGGCACCTGTTCCCCGGGCTGGTCGACGCGCGTGTTTATCTGGGCGAACCGGGTGGCGAACACCGCGAGACCATTGCATCTGCCAGCAAGGCAGCAGCGGCCGGAGGCGTTACAAGTTTCATCATGATGCCAGAAACCGATCCGGTAATCGACGATGTCGCGCTGGTTGATTTCATTGCCAGGGCGGCACGCGCCCAATCGGTTGTGCGGGTTTATCCGGCTGTATCCATCACCAAGGGATTTGAAGGCAAGGAACTTACCGAGTTTGGTCTGTTGCAGAAAGCCGGAGCGGTCATGTTGACCGAAGGCAAACGCTCAATGGAAAACAACCTTATCCTGAGACGTGCCATGACTTACGCAAAGGATTTCGGGTTGGTGATGGCCAACGAAACCAGTGACCGCGACCTTTCGGCCAATGGTGTGATGAATGAGGGCCTTTTTGCCACTCATTTGGGGCTTCCGGGAATCCCTGCCGAGGCAGAGATCATTCCCCTGGAACGCGACCTGAGGTTGGCAGCCCTTACCGGAACCAGCTACCATGCCGCAAAAATCTCTACCGCGACATCAGCTGACGCAATCGCTGCGAGCAAGCAGCTTGGACACGATGTCACTTGCGGCGTGTCGATCAACAACCTTACACTGAACGAGAATGATATTGGCCGCTATCGCACCTATTTGCGTCTTCAACCTCCCTTGCGCAGTGAAGAAGAGCGCATGGCGATGATTGAGGCACTTGCGAATGGTACAATCGATATCATTGTTTCCAGCCATGACCCCCAGGATGTGGATGAAAAACGCCATCCATTTGCAGAGGCCGCTGACGGTGCCATTGGCCTTGAAACGCTGTTTTCTGCGGCCCTTCGCCTTTATCACAACGATCAGGTCCCCCTTCCACGCCTGATCGAAGCACTGTCCTGCAAACCGGCCGAAATATTCGGACTTCCCGGCGGCTCGCTCAAGCCCGGCGACAAGGCGGATTTCTTCATTGCTGATCTGGATGCACCCTGGGTTGTCAGGGAGGAGAACATTGTCTCCATTTCAAAAAACACCCCTTTTGAAGGAGAGCGTTTCTCCGGCATGGTCATGCAGACCTTCGTCAGTGGCAAACCGGTCTTCAAACGCGAGGAATGAGCGATGCCTGACCCGATCAGCTGGAGCCATGCCCTGCCCTACCTGACGGCGGCACTTGCCATGGGTTACCTGTTGGGATCCGTGCCGTTTGGTCTGGTGCTGACACGATTGGCCGGTATGGGTGATATTCGCGGCATTGGTTCGGGCAATATTGGAGCCACCAATGTCTTACGCACCGGAAACAAGGTCTTGGCGGCAGCTACCTTGTTACTGGACGCGTTGAAAGGGACGCTGGCAGTTTTGATTGCTGGGCAATTCGGGCCTGACACTGCGATCGTTGCAGGGTTTGGTGCGTTCCTTGGGCATTGTTTTCCTGTTTGGCTCAGTTTTAAAGGTGGCAAGGGCGTCGCAACGTATTTGGGCATTTTGGTTGCATTCTCCGGATTGGCCGCCATCGTGTTTGCACTTGTCTGGCTGGTTACTGCATTTTTGTCGCGCTATTCGTCTCTGGCGGCACTGGCAGCAAGCCTTGTTGTGCCGCTCGCCTTGTATTTTGGGGGAACTTTGCTTGTTGACTGGGTCAGCAACGTGCAGTTGGCAGAATTGTTTGCCCTGCTGTCAGCCCTGTTGTGGTGGCGTCATCGCGAGAACATTGGAAGACTGCGTGCCGGAAATGAAGGAAAGATTGGCAAAAAATAGCCGATGGGCTAAGCTGTGAGCGTGTGGGTCAGACATGGGTGGGGTCGGTGTCACAAAATTCGCTTTCAGACAGGAAGCATTTTTCCCTTACGGATGAACAGAAAATCAACTGGTTGAGGTTGTACCGCAGCCAAAACGTTGGACCTGTAACTTTCAGGGACCTGATTTCGCATTTCGGCAGTGCCGCTACAGCTTTGGACGCGCTTCCCGACCTTGCAAAACGCGGAGGCGCCGCTGCCAGGATCGAAATATGTCCGATCGAAAAAGCCGAACAGGAGTTCTACCGACTTCAGCAATTGGGTGCCAAAATTCTGACGATCGGGGAAGCTGGTTTCCCCAATCTGTTGCGGGAAACCGATCACTGCCCTCCTGTTATTAGTTGCCTTGGCGATCTGGAGGTATTTAACAAACCCGGCCTTTCAATTGTCGGTTCCAGGAACGCTTCCATCGCAGGACAAAAGCTTGCTGAAAGGTTCGCGCGCGGGTTTGCCGAGCACGGCTATGTCATCGTTTCAGGTTTGGCACGTGGCATAGATGCAGCAGCGCACCGGGCTTCCGTCGAGACCGGCACAATTGCTGTTTTCGCGGGCGGCCTGGAGTGCATTGTGCCGGAAGAAAACGAAAAACTAGCCCGAAACATCATTGCCAGCGGTGGCGCATGGATCAGCGAACAACCCGTACAATGGCAACCCAGAGCACAGGATTTTCCCAAAAGAAACCGGATCATCGCCGGATTGTCTTCGGCAACGCTTGTTGTGGAAGCTGCCCGCAGATCCGGTTCGCTGATTACTGCCCGCATGGCAAATGAACTGGGAAGGCATGTTCTCGCCATTCCCGGGTCGCCGCTCGACCCGCGAAGTGAAGGACCAAATGGTTTGATCAGAGAGGGTGCCACGCTTGTCACATCACCGGAAGATGCATTGGAGGCGCTAAGACCGATTGATCCCGGTCAGCAGCATTACCATGCTCACGAACGGGACAACGAGGAAATTCAATGGCACGATGACATGCCCAGGCACGAAGGTTCGCCTCAAACTCCTGATGATGCAGCGCGCAATTCGGTTATAGAACTGGTAGGCCATGCGCCGGTAGCAATTGATGAAGTGCTGCATTTTTCGGGTCTGGAACCGGGCGTTTTACAATTTGTGCTGCTCGAACTTGATATTGCCGGCAAGCTGGAACGGCATCCCGGAAACAGGGTTTCACTGCTGTCGTAAACCTTATTGCAACCATTACTCCGTTATTTTTGATGCGGATATTAGCAGAAATTTTCATCCCTTGCACAATGAACAAACCCGAAATAGTTTCAGAACACAAAAATCCCGTCGGTTCTGACCATTCGGCGTTTTTCTTTGGCAAAATCAGCACGTCGACGGCTGCGCTCATCGCGTTTTTCATCACCGATGAATATGCGTTTTTGATGCTCAGCTTTGCCATGATCGCCTTTATGATTGGTGATGCCCAGAATGCAGGTTTGTGGAACCGACTGAATAATCAACCCAATGCAGACTGGCGCGAATGGCAACGCAAAAACAACCTGCTGACCATCGGCTTTTCGCTGCTGATGGGCGCGTGGTGCTTTATGTGTTTTACTTTGACGGACAACCTCTTCATGCACCTGTTGTGCATTGCCACCGTTATGGGCAATGTCTTGAGCATCGCAATGCGTACCTTTACCGATCAACGCATTCTTACATTTCAACTGTTTGCCATCGGATTGCCAACGGTTGCAGGGGCTTTCAGTTACGGCGATATCCGTGCCATGATCCTGTGCAGTTTTTTCATTCCCATGCTTACCAGTGTCAGGGATTTGTCTGTCCGGTTGAATGAACTGTTCCAGGGAATTCGACTGCAATCACGTGAGAAAGAAGAATTTGGCGCCCAACTGAACGAAGCGTTGGAAAGCATGTCACACGGACTGCTGATGTTCGATGAAGAAATGAAGGTCAAAATCATCAATCGAACTGCACGGAAAATTCTCAATCTTGAGCCTTCTATCAACTGCTATTCGCGGACATTGAACGAGGTCGCGCGAATTGTTGAGATGAAACGCCCCAGTGTCAACCGTGTCAAACTGCTTGAGAACGCCATCCAAAACCGCTTCCGGTCGCGAATTGCAGACAAGGTATTTGAAATCGACAAGAACAAGTTCGTCGAGCTTTCGATCATGCTGCGCGACGAAGGTGGGTGTGTGGTTGTGATTGAAGACGTCTCGGAGCGCATCCAGTATCAAACCCGGATCAACCAGTTGGCGAAGTATGATGAACTGACGGGGCTGTATAATCGCAGTTTCTTTCTTCAGCAGGCAAAGGCGGCGATGGAAAATGCCGCAAACTGCGACGGTGCATCATTGATCTTCTTCGATCTGGACGAGTTCAAGCGGATTAATGACACGCTGGGGCACGAGGCAGGTGACCACATACTGACCACGGTCGCACAGCGTGTTAGGGATTTGCTGCCGCGCGGAACCTTGATAGGCCG
The DNA here is from genome assembly GCA_965230715.1 of Rhizobiaceae bacterium. Lineage (GTDB taxonomy): Bacteria > Pseudomonadota > Alphaproteobacteria > Rhizobiales > Rhizobiaceae > JAALLB01. Next base: position 2,013,430 of record CBDDLK010000001.1, read on the forward strand.
TTATGGTGGTGACGAGTTTGTCATTATGCTGCAGGCCGCCCTGCCCGAAGAAGAATTGGGGCAACTATCACAGAAAGTACTCGACACGATCACGCGACCGATCACCCATCAGAAGCACGAAATGCGATTTGGTGCGAGCGTGGGTATTGCGAGGTACCCAGAAGATGGTCGTACCGTTGACAGGTTGCTTAAACTGGCTGACCTTGCGCTTTATGCCGCCAAGAATAACGGCAAGAACTGCTATCGGTTTTTCTCTGCTGACCTTGAGGACACGCTGCACGAACGTTTGGCAATGGAACATGCGCTCGACTTTGCGGTCAAGAACAAGGAATTGTCGCTACATTTTCAGCCGATCGTGAATCTTGACTCCGGAAGGGTGGCTGTTTTTGAAGCCCTTACCCGATGGCAACTTGATGGCAAGAACATATCGCCGGCATTCTTCATTCCACTTGCCGAAGACCTTGGGTTGATTGAGGAAATCGGCGCATGGACCCTGATGGAAGCCTGTCGCCAATGCACGCGGTGGCCGAAGGAAGTCGGGGTTGCCGTGAACGTCTCGGCGGTGCAGTTCCAGGTCGGTTCAATCACCAACCTGGTACGCGGCGCGCTGGCAAAAACCGGGCTGGACCCTTCGCGCCTTGAAATTGAAATTACCGAAACCGCAGTTTTGAACGATATGGACCACGCGATTGTCGTGCTTGAACAGCTCAGCGATCTGGGTGTACGTATCTCGCTGGATGATTTTGGAACCGGTTATTCCAGCCTCAGCTACCTGCACAAATTGCCGCTCGACAAAATGAAGATCGACAAGTCGTTTATCGACGACATTACCGTAAGCGAACGTTCGCGAACCCTGCTTAAGGGCATTTCTGTGCTCGGCAAGGCGCTGGAACTCAAAGTGGTCGTGGAAGGCATTGAAACCGAGGAACAGAAGGACCTGTTGTGTGACAATTACAGCGTGGACATGGCCCAGGGTTATTATTTCTCACGCGCCATGCCCGCTGATCAGGCGCTGAAATTTGCAAACAATTTCCACCCTTCTGGATCAACATCGACCGACTACGCAAAACCAGTGGATAGTGTAAGGGTTGCGTGATCTGCTCGGAAATTTTCATTCCTTCGAACGGTGACCGAAAGACGGGTTTAAACCTTCGACCGGTGCACCAGGCTCAAACAACCGACAAAATTGTCTAAGAGTGTTGGAACTTTTCCCACAATCCATTGGTTCAGAAACGAATTGCGGCTGTCCGACAACCCTGCCCCGGCCTTTGCGACGAACCACGACAAGGCGTTGCCCGTATACATTCTGTACACGACCGACAGGCCGTTGGGCGGAGCAAGCAAATGGTGGTTGCACCACAGCCTTGCAAAACTGGCAGAGTAATGTGGTGTTGGGTACCACCTATCCGCAACCAGTTGTCGATCACAAGCAGACGCGCACGGAAGCTTTGGCTGGCTATGAAACCATCATACAACCAATTGGAAGATGACATCAATTGCAACTTGATTGTTCGCGACTGCTGGCCTAACCAAGAGCAACGTGCGGGCATGGCGGAATAGGTAGACGCAAGGGACTTAAAATCCCTCGGCCGTATGGCTGTCCGGGTTCAAGTCCCGGTGCCCGCACCAACATTTGCCGCCACCATCACAATCAGTGGTTTGGCCATCTTTCAAACGACCCTCTCCCGTGTTTCCAGATTGTTTTACTGTGACATCGCAAAACTGACCGCATTACTTTCTGCGTAAATCATGGAAGTATCAAAAGTCTGCCATCAACCGAGACAACCCCGCAAGTGGTCGGTTGGCACTCTGGACGAAACAGTCGGCTTCTTTCATTTGGTTTCCTGCCTCAGATCGTGTTGTTCGAAACTCTTTGGACACGGCAGGTTCGCGCAGAAATCACCGTTCTGATGGACCCGCAAGCCGCTCTGCTCTAGGATTTTCAGGTCGCCCCCCCAGACAGGTCACGGAAGTGGAACATTCGAAGGGTCTTTGTGCAAATGAGCGAGGCATGTTCAGGCAAGGTTGCAACGGGACTAGGTGCATTTTGCCGACGGCAAGGATTCGCGCCTGTTTCAAATCTGCGTCTTCTGACGGGCGGTGCCAACATGGAGCTTTGGGCGTTTGACTCAGGCGATCTTGGCCTGGTTCTGCGCAGGTATCGCGGTGGAACGGCGCCGGAACGCGTCGAAGAAACCCTTTCGATGGCGACTGAGGCGCAAATTCTTGAGCGCGCCCATGCAGCGGGGGTAATGTCGCCTGGAATGATTGGCATACTTGAGACCGGCGATGGCCTTGGTCCGGGCTATGTGATGAACCGCGTAGAGGGTGAGTCGCTGCCGATCACCCTGTTTCGAGACAGAAAATACGCAACCGCGCTGCACGGTCTGCTGACTGAACTCGCGTCGGAGGCGGTCAAAATTCACCAGATTAAGGTCGAAGACGACTGGCTGGACGCAAAATCCCCGAAACGGCTTCTGTCGGCTGTTGAAAGCATGTTCCAGCAAGTGGGATACACCAGCCCGGTCATTGCTCTGGCTTTGCATTGGCTCCGGTCCAATCTTCCGCCAGACCTCAAAGACCCCTGTTTGGTCCATGGTGATTTTCGAATGGGCAATCTGCTCGTGTCTGAACACGGCCTTAGCGCGGTGCTCGACTGGGAACTGGTACACACGGGAGCGCCCGAAGAGGACCTAGCCTGGTTCAGTACACCGTCATGGAGATTTGGAAAATATGAAAAAACCGCCGGTGGGATTGGCACAACCGAGGAATTGGTGAGCGCCTATGAAGCAGCAGGTGGGCGGAAGATCGACCACAAATTGCTGCAATGGTACCGGGTTTATTCATCGCTCGACTGGGGTGCAAAGACCATTCAAATGGCCCATTGGTGGAGACGTGGCGATGACCGCAGTCTGGAACGCATTCTGGTCGGCACGCGAATATCAGAGGTCGAGATCGATCTGCTGTTGATGCTGGAAGAGTTGGAAAGCGTCGATCGCGCAACCGTCCTTGACTTTCCAACCGATGCCAATCCGAACGCGTCTGGAGATGTGCGCGCGACTGAACTGATTGAGGCCGCTGTTGAATACCTCGCACATGATGTTGTTCCGGCAAGCGCAGGCGCCGCAAAGTTCCATGCGCGCATTGCCGCAAACAGCTTGTCGATTGCGATACGCATTTTGGATCTTGAGCCGAAATATGCGCGGCGCCAAGCAGACCGGCTGCACTCAATTAATCTGTCAGATGCGCAATTGTGTGAACACCTGATGGCCGGAACGGTGGACTGGACGCAAGACAAGATATTGGATCACCTGCGGTTGTCCTGCCTTGAACGTTTGGCCATGCACCAGCCGAAATACGCGGCAATTCAAGTCGCAACAGACCGATGGAGAAGCTCGTAACATGTTTGAAATACCACAGGATATTCAAGACTATCTCGGTGTGCTTGACGATTTCATCGAAACAGAAATCAAGCCGATTGAGCAACGCGATGACAATATCCGCTTCTTTGATCACCGCAGAGAACATGCACGCACCGATTGGGACAATCACGGCCTTCCGCGCAAGGACTGGGAAGACTTGCTGGCACAGGTCAAGAAACGCGCTGACGAGGCTGGCCATTTTCGCTATCAGCTTCCCAAAGAGTTTGGCGGCCAGGACGGAACACATCTGGGCATGGCGGTCATTCGTGACCACCTAGCCCAAAAGGGGTTGGGCCTGCACAATGATTTGCAGAATGAACATTCCATCGTCGGCAACCACGTTCAAGCGCTCATGATGCGCGATTTTGGTACGCCTGCCCAAAAAGAGAAATTCATGGAAGGTATGATCGAGCAGAAACTGTTCTGGGCGTTCGGACTTACGGAAGAGGCACACGGGTCAGACGCGACCCATATGGACACAACCGCGGTTCGGCATACGCACGATGGTGTAGACGGATGGCGCATCAATGGCGAAAAAATGTGGACAACCGGCCTTCATGTCGCGTCGCACGTGATGACGATTGCGCGCCATTGCGGCGAGGCCGGAGATGCCAAAGGCCTTGGCTGCTTTATTGTCGACACGAAATCTGCCGGGTTTGAAATCGGCGAATACCTTTGGACGTTCAACATGCCGACAGACCACCCAAGATGCTCTTTCACGGACGTGTTCGTGCCCGATGATATGGTGCTTGGTCCACTGGATTGGGGGCTTGCGGCGGTCCAGCACTTTGTGCACGAAAATCGTATACGCCAGGCCGCCAGTTCGCTTGGCGCCGCACAGTATTGTGTCAAGGAGACAATAGAATTTGCAAAAGAACGCGCGCCGTTCGGCAAACCGCTTTGGCTCAATCAGTCTGTTCAGTTCCCGATTGTCGAACTTACCACCCAAATCGAGATGCTGCGATTGCTTATATATCAAACCGCATGGGCCATGGACCAGATGCCGAAACAGCAGGTGGCCAAGGAGCTCACGCACAAGGTGTCAATGTGCAACTATTGGGCCAACCGACTGGTCTGTGACGCCGCCGACAGAGCGATGCAAATTCACGGCGGGATTGGATATTCCCGGCACAAGCCTTTCGAGCATATCTATCGTCACCATCGCCGCTATCGCATCACTGAAGGGGCTGAAGAAATCCAACAGCGCAAAATCGCCGGTGTTCTGTTTGGGAAGATCAGTACATAAGGCACAAGCGGTGCGGTTCGCAGTCCGAAACTTCGTTTAGCGCCTTGAGACAATATACGTAGAGCGATGAGCGCAGGTCTGGCAAACTTCACGCCCTCACCTGATGATGAGGTGGTCTCTCACCTATTGCCACCGGCAAGCGCACCGGCGTTCACATCGCGCCCCGCAAGTGCGGCAACAAGTGCCCCGGACAACCGGCCCACCTGCCCTGTGTTCTTCTGAAGCCGGTCAAGGTCATCGGAAGTAAACTGGCCAGACTTCAACCTGTTTTGCAGGTAAATCACGCCAACAATCTCGCCGGTTACACCACCGGCGGCACCGGAACCGCAGTCTCCCGACGCCACAGCGCCAACCGCACAGCCCAAAGCCGCATGGGCAATCAGCTGCCCGGCGGTGTTGAGGTTCCCGTCATCCTCGTCCTACACCACATGAACGAGATGATCGCGCTTCAGTTCAACCGCGAGCGCTAATACAAAAGAAAATGTAGTTAAATCAAGGCAATGTCAGACGCGCTACATAGAAGAGATACTAAATGTGGGTTAGGTTGCGCAGTTTAGAATGATAAGCCCAATCGGACTCAGTGTTTGGCGGGCATAACTCCAAAAAGTCAGCTTTTGTCATCAGTCGACGCTTTTCAATTTTGATCGGATTTCCATCAAGATCAAACATTTGATTACAACGGTCACATTCCATGCAAATTTGACCCGAAGCCGATCTAGCGTAAAACGCCCGTCCATCCCCACAGGAGTCAGGGATAAAATCCGAGACCAAGAATACAAACTCGCCTATCAAACGTTGAAGGTTCAAAGGCAAATCAGCTTGCTTACCGTTTTCAAAAATGTGGTAACTCCTTGTGATCTGCTCAAAACCATCATTGAAAGGGCAGACTTCAAATGCGTCTTCGGGCCTTATATCGGGATATCCCATTCTAATATGTAACTTGACCGCTTCGCTGAACTGGTGCTTTCGTCCTCTCGAAACAAATCCCCAAAAATATGCAAACTGATCTCGACGTGAGTTTAACCGTATATCCATGTTACCTCCTAAGGAACGGGAAATGCGGTAATCAGATTACCTGCACTGTCAGTTTGGACATACAGATTAGAAGTAGCCCCTCCACTATGCGATTGACGGGTTGTTCCAATAGGTCTTCCAACATCAACGGTACGCACATAAGTCGGGGTTCCATTGATCATCTTGATCTCAGAAACGGGTGCGGACACAACCCTATCTGACTGCAAAATTCCTCTCACTTCTGTTTGTGAAAGAGTGAACTGGCTCTGGTTATTGTTGCCACCAAAATGGCGGCTTGTAACGTGACCCCATCCAGCTTGAACCGGATTGCCTGCGTCGTTCAAAGGTGTGAAACGTGTCGTTCCATTTGCTACGTTTACTCGGCTTTGCACTCGACCTGGTATGTCGAGTACGTTATTTGGAGCGTGTTTTTTACCCTTTCCTGCAATGTGTTTGATGCCGCCGGAGATGGCGTCAATTTCATCCTTGCCCAACCCGACTGTAAGGCTCAGAACCGCAAGGGCACGGTCAACCAGCGTCGAATCCGGGTTTGCAAGCGTCGCCAGATCATCTGCGAACCCAACCAGTTCGTCAAGCCCGGCTTCCTTGATGTCCCTGGCCGTCAGCTTGCCGTTTTTCAACGCCTTTTTGAGAAGTCGCGCGCTCAGTTTAACTGCGGTAACCGCACAGCCCAAAGCCGCATGGGCAATCAGCTGCCCGGCGGTGTTGAGGTTCCCTCTTCCTCGGCTTACACCACATGAACGAGATGCTCGCGTTTCAGTTCAACCGCGAGCGCTAATACAAAAGAAAATGCAGTTAAATCAGGGCGCTGACAAACGAGCAGGATAAAAGAAAAAACTATTTATGTCAGGCTTGATTTAAACTTAGCTCAACTAAGCCGTTTCTATCCATCTCCAAAACTGCAGTGTCATATCCCTCCAAGTCGTCACTTAGGTATTCCTGCCCCTCTCTAGCAATATAAAATTTAGCAACCGCATCATCGTTTGACAAAGAAAATGAGGCCTTCAATCTTCTATTAAAAGCGCCCGCTTCAAACCCTTGAAAAGTTTGGGCTATGAACCCCAAACCTATGCCCAAGAATTCACCATTGCAATGGTCTCGAAGGTGAATCGAGTTTACGAAAGCCTCAAATCCGGTTTCATCGTGAAACTGAGATACAGTGTGCTGATCAAAGTGTGGTTGATAGAGCTCCTCTAGAAAAAAGCACTCAGCTTTCTGGCAAAACCCTCTTTCAGAAATCTGGCGCAGTCGTTTATTTTCATACGACCTGACTGTAGTTTCTTCCAATACGTGTTTCATTTTCGAGTTAAAACGCAACATGTCAATCACCCAAATATTTGAAGGCTTTTTCAATACCCTTCACAAAATTCGGGTCTTTGAGCAAGTTGTTCACTCTGTTTGGTGCACCCGGAAAATTTCCTAATCGTTCCACCACTTGAAACAACGCCGAATGAATCGGAGGCCGGATCAAAACGAATGAACAACCTAATTAGAACTCACACCTAGGTGGGGTATTATTGACATGAAAGTCTCATTTGCTCAACAAACTCTTCCATTGATCGAAGATAAGTTTGACACTGAAAATAGATCTCCTTGTCTTCTTCGATTGAGCTGAATTGACATAGAGTATGCTTTAAATTCGTCATATGCGAAAATTCGATGTTGATACCCTTACAGTTGGCCAACTCGGATTGAGCCAGACCCACATAATACCCATCAGTTTCGGCCAATTCTGCAACCCAATCTGCAAAATCATCATTCTTCGGAAAGTCTGGAAACTCTAATTTAGCGTGCAACTTAAGTTTGTGACTTAATCTATCCATAGAAATTTAGTCCCAATATGTCACAAGTTTACCAGAGGTAGTCCAGTAACCTCCAACACGTACAGTTTTCCCATTCACTTTGGTCTTGGTTTGGATTTTAATACCTGGTGTCCCATCTTTGAGGGTTGTTGGTTGGCCCAATTGCTTATTCTTTGCAAAGAAATCTTGAGCATCCTTTGTGAATTGGGATGCTGTTCGGCCCTTTCCATGTTTCTTTAAGTGGTACGCGAGAGACTGCGTCTTATTCGGAAAGGTACCCTTGTGCCAATTGTCACTTAAATATTTTCCTACTTCCCCCCTTTTAGCGTGTTTTTTACCCTTTCCTGCAATGTGTTTGATGCCGCCGGAGATGGCGTCAATTTCATCCTTGCCCAACCCGACTGTAAGGCTCAGAACCGCAAGGGCACGGTCAACCAGCGTCGAATCCGGGTTTGCAAGCGTTGCCAGATCATCTGCGAACCCAACCAGTTCGTCAAGCCCGGCTTCCTTGATGTCCCTGGCCGTCAGCTTGCCGTTTTTCAACGCCTTTTTGAGAAGCCGCGCGCTCAGTTTGACTGCGGTAACCGCACAGCCCAATGCCGCATGGGCAATCAGCTGCCCGGCGGTGTTGAGGTTCCCGTCTTCCTCGGCTTACACAACATGAACGAGATAATCGCGCTTCAGTTTGTGCTGAGATAGTATTTACCTGACAGTTTGCCATATTTGGTATGGCCATGCCGCTCCTTTGGCGGGTTAGATGAAGTTTACCACAACATTCACTAACCAAACGGAGAACAACATGACCACGAACGACAGAATAGCACGTCGCAAGCTCTCTTTGCTGGATTTGGCAAAAGATTTGGACAACGTTTCCAAAGCCTGCAAAATCATGGGCTATTCGAGACAACAATTCTACGAGATCCGGCGCAACTTCCAGACCTACGGTGCCGATGGCCTGATTGATCGGTTGCCTGGTGCGAAGGGCCCTCATCCCAACCGGGTCAGCGAAGAGATCGAGGAGGCCGTGCTTGACCATGCCCTTGCGCACCCTTGTCATGGTGCCTTGCGGGTAGAACAGGAACTGCGCCTTCAAGGCATTGCCGTTTCATCGGGCGGTGTTCGCGGTGTCTGGCAACGCCACGATCTTCTCACCAAGCATGAACGCCTTCTGCGGTTGGAGAAAGCAACGGCCCAACGCAAGATGGAACTCTCTGACGAACAAATCCGTCTGCTGGAACGCTTCTCACCCGAGTTCCGCGAAAGACACATAGAAGCGCCCTATACAGGCTCTCTGGTGGCGGTAGACACGTTCTTTGTTGGCACGCTGAAGGGGGTTGGCAAGATTTATCTTCAAAGCGTCATTGATTGCCACTCGCGTTATGCGTGGGGGCGGCTCTACACCTCCAAGCTTCCCATCACGGCTGTTCATGTCATGAACCATGATGTGCTGCCGACCTTCGAAGAGGCAGGTGCAAGGATTGACGTGGTCCTCAGCGATAACGGCAGAGAGTTCTGTGGCAAGCCGGACAAGCATCCTTATGAACTCTTCCTGCAACTGGAAGAGATCGAACACAGAACAACCAAGGTCAAGCGACCACAATCCAACGGCATTGTCGAACGGCTGCACCGCACGCTTCTGGATGAACACTTCCGTGTCGAGGGGCGCAGAACATGGTTTGAAAGCGTCGAGGAAATGCAGGTGGTGCTCGATGAATATCTGGTCCATTATAACACCAAGCGACCCCACCAGGGCCGCAACATGAATGGCAGAACGCCACTTCAGGCTTTCAAAGACGGAATGCCAAAACCGGAACCAAAATCACCCGACAAAAAGGAGAAAACAAAACCTAAAAACCAGACACAAAAACAAGCCGCATAACCCGCTAATAAGAGCGGCATGTGTCAGGTGAATACCCTTTCAGTACATTCAGTTCAACCGCGAGCGTTCAAACAAAAGAAAATGCTGTTAAATCAAGGCCATGGCAAACGAGCTACATAGAAGAGATACTAAATGTAGGTTAGGAAACTGGTGGATCTTCAGGATAATCAAACTTGGTCCGCACCATTCCATCACGTTCAATTGCTAATGTGAATGTTTCCCAATCACCACCAGTGTGTGCTTTCATTTCAGCATGCAATTCTGGGATCACGGCATTTAGGATATTTCTCCCAGGATACGCCAATACTGCATTCTTAGTTTCGCCATTAATTTCATAGGAAAACCTTGCACCAACAGAACTGCTACCATCATCCTTTGAAACAAAATATTCGAACCGGCAACTTGCAGTCTCGTAACCACTCTCAGCACTCTCATGAACCAAATGATATAGCTGATCAATCAACTGACGCTGTTTTTCGATTGGATTCACTGCCCACCTCCTGCTTGATTTAAGAAGCTTCGCGTTTCAGGCACACCATTGATTGAATACTCAATATCAACCGAATCTGGTCGTGCACTATTGGGATTAGATCTGCCGAATCTAACTGTTACATTTCCAACATCATTACCATTTTGAAGGGCACTGGTAATTTCATTTTCCCATCTTCTGTAGGAACTACTGTTGAAGTTTGAATTCTGGGGGAAAAGATTGAAACGATCACATGTTCCACCAAGTCGGCATGCCTGAATATGTCCACCCACATCACCATTCAAACCTTCTTTACCAACCGCAGTTTGGCGGCTATCACGCGTTCCCTTACTTAAGGAAGGCTTGAATGAAATCTCTTCTACATAACCGCCGCTATTGGTTTTGAATGTAGTGCCATTGCTAAGTTCTGTTGTCGTATTTGGTTTTGGATTATTTAAAGCTTCGTATCCAGGTGTTCCCTTCTTTGCATCAGCAACATCGACCTTTACTGCTCTATTTGGCGCGTGTTTTTTACCCTTTCCTGCAATGTGTTTGATGCCGCCGGAGATGGCGTCAATTTCATCCTTGCCCAACCCGACTGTAAGGCTCAGAACCGCAAGTGCACGGTCAACCAGCGTCGAATCCGGGTTTGCAAGCGTTGCCAGATCATCTGCGAACCCAACCAGTTCGTCAAGCCCGGCTTCCTTGATGTCCCTGGCCGTCAGCTTGCCGTTTTTCAACGCCTTTTTGAGAAGCCGCGCGCTCAGTTTAACTGCGGTAACCGCAAGCTTGCCTGCCGCATTGTTCTCAGCCGCATTGCCACCGGCAAGCGCCCCGGCATTCACATCGCGCCCCGCAAGTGCGGCAACAAGTGCCCCGGACAACCGGCCCACCTGCCCTGTGTTCTTCTGAAGCCGGTCAAGGTCATCGAAAGTAAACTGGCCAGACTTCAACCTGTTTTGCAGGTAAATCACGCCAACAATTTCGCCGGTTACACCACCGGCGGCACCGGAACCGCAGTCTCCCGACGCCACAGCGCCAACCGCACAGCCCAAAGCCGCATGGGCAATCAGCTGCCCGGCGGTGTTGAGGTTCCCCTCTTCCTCGGCTTACACCACATGAACGAGATGATCGCGCTTCAGTTCAACCGCGAGCGCTAATACAAAAGAAAATGTAGTTAAATCAAGGCAATGTCAGACGCGCTACATAGAAGAGATACTAAATGTGGGTTAGGAACTGAACTGATCAATGTCAGCATTCATATCTTCTATCGCACCCAAAACAAATCTAGAACATTTAAAGTTGTTTGCCCTAAGTTCTATTTTTTTATGTAAGGAGGTCACATCGACATTAAACCGCCTCGCTAAATGACCTACTCCACGGGCACAGGCCGCAAAAACATCCTGATCCTTTGTATCCATGTGTTCATTGATTGTTTCGATAACCTCAGTAGGATTGTTTGAATACAACGCTACCCCTGTAATTTCGCTCGCTTTCATCGAATCTTGCCTTTGTTTGTAACAACACCAGACTTACGAAGCGCGTTTTGCATTTGCTGATTCAATTCACCCCAAGACCGCGAATGGCCATGCCATTTGGTAGAGACAGCTCCGCTTTGATCAAATACAACAAACTCACCAGAATTTTTGTCTACTCCAATTCTCCGAGTGGTATTATTGCCAATAGAATATGAATTGTCAAAGGCTATGTCTGGATTACTTGGCTTTGGATTTTTGGTGGAATTTCCAGATGTATGATAAGGGGCATCTTCATAAGTTTGTTTCTTGCGCCATTCTGAAAAATCAGAACTTTTTGGTCCTTTCGGCCCACAATTGTGCACTAGGGTTTCAAGTTTACCTGCGAAGTAAGTATGGAAGCCTTCAACCGTCAGGTTATACGTCTGTTCAAATTCAGGAATAGTCTCTTTGGCGATCAGCTCAATTGCTTTTCCGTCATGATCAATGAGTGTGTCGCCCACTTTTAGATCGTTGACTTCCACCCACTGCTTTTCGTCTTTGACCCAGAACGGATGCTCTCCAGTTACACGTAGAACCTCGCTTTTCAAACCATTGGATACGGTCAATGCAAAGAAGCTGTTCATGTCCACAGTTGGACGAATATGAACTTGACTGACCCGCTTAGGCTCAATCCTGCCCGTCACCACATCCTTGGCAAGAACGAAATCACCAACCTTCACATCTTCAATGTTAGCGTAACCGCCTTCAATCTTAATCGGTGTGCCAGCAACAAAACAACTTGGGCATGGAAATCCCCAATCTGTATCATATTTTTTACCCTTTCCGGCCTTTGCCGCTTTCAGTTGTTTGAGCGCCTTGACGGAACCTCCCGGAACAAAGATGGAGATGATCCCCACACCGCCCTTGATCTGGTTGCGGGTGTACTCGGGAATTTCGTTCCAGTGCTGCGAGACTTTGTTTCCGGTCGCATCATCAAGATATTCGATTTTTGCATCAATAGCATCTCCAGCCACTTCAAGAATACCAAGAAACGCCTCCGTTTCATCAGGATATTTGGATGCAGACCATTCCACTGTCGTGCTTACCGCTGCCGCCATGGCGTGACTGAGAGGATGATCTCCCGAACCAAAAACTGCAAGACCGTCTAATGGGTCGCCATCGCCAAGATAGGTAACGTAACCAGCAATTGCAGCAATAATTCCAATGCAAATGCCTGCACAAAGTGCGTTGTTTTCCGCAGCATTGCCACCGGTTAGCGCGGCTGCGTCAACATCGCCTCCGGCCACAGCAACTGCAAAGCCACTGACCAGTCTTGCAACGTCTACACCTGCGTCCTGATATTCATTCAGCTCCTGCAAAAGCTGTTCTGTGGTAACTTCGCCAGAACGGGCGTCTTCGACTCTTTCTTCGAGCCAGTCTGCCAATCGGGCCTTGGTAACCAGGCCGACGGTTTCACCAATGACACCACCGGCGGCACCGGAACCGCAGTCTCCCGACGCCACAGCGCCAACCGCACAGCCCAACGCCGCATGGGCAATCAACTGCCCGGCGGTGTTGAGGTTCCCGTCATCAACCGCTTGCCCGATTTCCTGCGCAACGTTCTCGCCAATGACCGAGGCAGCTTCCATGCGCAGGGCCGAGATGAGGTTTTCACCCAGTTCCCCGCCCTGGATGGCTGTAGAAACGCCTGCATTGACCGTGGCGCGGATCAGGCCACGCTGGATGTCCTGGGAAACCCGGTCCGCAAGGGGGGCGGTTTTGGCAAGGTCTTCACCAATCCCGGCAACGTCGCTGATATGGCTGGTCAGACCCGCCGCGACCATGGCGGTTGCCAGCGCACGCAATGAGGCGGAAGAACCAAGGCTTTCAAGCGTGGCGCCCAAATCGCCCTGATTGTTGATCATCGCGATGGTTGCCTGTTTGACCAGGGTTTCCAGGCCGGCCTGAATGGCGGCCTGCATTGCCGCGTTTCCTGCAAATCCCAGCCCTTGGGCTAAGGTTGCTGACAGACCCGAAAGCGCACCGCCACTAACAGCCCCGACAACCAGCGAAACGAATGCGGCGCCCGCTTCGGTCAGGCCCTGGTTCTCGTAATCCCAATTGTCGAAGCGCGCCTGCACCTCAACCCAGTCCACGCGCGGGTCGTTCCTGAGTTGCCCGATCCATTCAAGGCCGGGGGACTTGGCAAGCTGGTCTATGGAAGCATTCAGGTCACCAGTCTTGTGATACTCAGCAACAATGCCGTTTCCGGCATTGATTTTCAGCCCGCCGCCCGCTTCGATCTCAACATGTTTGATGGTGTCGGAAAGCTCGCCCTTGTCGTGTTCATTCCACCAGAAGATGTCTTCTTCGCGCAATTCGTCGCGTTCAAATTCGGTGTCGGTGTTTGTAAGAAGCGCCACCTGTCCCTGCTCGGCGGAAAGGGTTGTTTCTTCTCCGCTGGCCAGTTTTGAGGCCTGAACGGTAACATTTTCCTGTTTTGAAGTTATGTTCAGGGCACCGCCCGCCTCAGCGCCGGACCCCCTGGTTTTGATTGAAGTCGATTGCCTGCGGATGTTGGTCTCGGTTCCAAGAAGGCCACCGCTCTTGATGTCCAGTTTCAGGTCCGAGGATTGCTGGTCCTGAACGCCGGTAATGTTGACATCACCTGTTGCAACAAGGTTTGTGTCGCCGCCTGACTTGGTGTTGACACCCCTGAGCGTGGTATCGCCGCCAGAAATAACGTCGAGCCGCGAACCGGCGTTAATGACAGCCAGTTGATGCGTGACCGAGGTTTGCCGATGGTATCCACCCTTCATGGCGGTATTGGCAAGACGTTCAAGTTGGAGCGCAGAAATCTCAACTGCCACGCCTGCGAGCAAAGTCGTTGAGCCGCCGGAACTGGTTTGGCCGCCTGCCGATGCAATGGTTCCTTGCGCCTCCAACACCAAGTCGCCATTCGCTTCAATGCGTGCAATTTGCTGATTTCGATCGGTAAACCCGTTATCGCGTTGGTCGCGGGTAATGGCGGTGTCATTGAGGATATCACCGGCCCGGACTGTTACATTGTCGCCGGAGAGGGTTCCGGAATTGTTCGAGAACGTCTTGCCACCTTCAATCGTGATGTCCGCATCGGCGAACAAACCGCCACCCTGATTGAACACGCCTTCGCTTGCGGCGATGGTCAAACCGTTATCGCCTGTAATATCACCGGAGTTTACCAGCGCGGCCACTTGCACATTTGCCTGACCGGCCCTGATTTGCCCACTTGCAAAGTTGATGTTGTCGCGTGTGGCAGACCCCAAATAAACACGTGGCACCAACACCCGCTGACCGTGTACTACACGCTCTTCCAGCCAAGTAATGTCTTGTGTGAGCTGGCCAATCTGACCGGGTGTCAGGGCCACTCCCACCTGCAAATTGTGGGTTTGTTTTACATCAAGCGCATTTTCATACAGTTTTTCCAGCATTGAACGGGCATCGGTTGCATCGCCCACAAACCTCCGGCCGGTCTGTTCATAGACCTGGTCGAGGATCAACCGTGTTTCGATGTAAGCATCACCAAAACGACGGATGTTGTCATCGGGAGCATATCCACCGACCTGACTGAGGAAGTGCTCAGAACCGAAATACAAACTTGCATCGATGAACTTCGAACGGGTTTCTACAAGGAAGGGTGAATTAGGGATCTTGCGCCTCTTCGAACAACGCTGAGCGGTCCAGGATTGCGTCCAGATCCGCATCCTTTGCACCAAGGTCAAACCGGTCCGCGGAGCCGCCATTATTGTTGACGCCCACCAGGTCAAGCGCGCGGCTGCCGGAGGAAATACCGATCTGCCCAGCACTTGCGCGCACCGCTTCGTTTTCAAGATACCCGCTGACATTGGCATCAAGTGTGCCACCCGCCTCGATGGACGCATATGCCGCATCATAGGTGGAAGACGTTGTGTCGTATTCAGAGGTGGTCCAGCGGCGGGTCTTTCGTTTGACACAAACTCCAAGTATGCGTCTGGCACAATATCTTTGCGAATGATGGGTAACCGCTGTCGTTTCTACAGTTTCAATCAGGTCACGACCGGAGTTGGTCACGTTGGCTGCAGATAGGGTGATGTCGCCATTCGCTGCAATCTGGCTGTAATTGTTGTCGAGCGTATCGGTATCAACAACGATATTGCCGCCTGCCAACAGTTTCGAAGCTGCAGAACTCTGCTCCAACGTTTCACGCGTTGTCACAACAGTTGTGACAACGTTTCCGGATGTTGATGTTTGGGTTGATGAGTTGGTGCCAACAATCAGCTCTGTTCGTTCGTTGCTGATCGCATCTGCCGCCAGTTTCAGGTCGCCGGAAACCGCTTCAATGTTTGCCGATGAATTCGTTATCGAAGCGGCGCGGTCGCTTGCTCAGACCGCCGATCGTCAGGTCGGCTTCTGCCAGAATATCCGCACCTGTATTGGTGAGATTCCCGTCAAGTTTGTAAACCGACGAATTTCCTGAATAGAGCACGCCGGTGTTGGTCAGATTGCCTGAAAGCTCTGCAAGCATGTCACCGGCAACCGAGCCGATTTCCCCTGCGGTTGAGATTTCTGCGGCCTGGATGGTCAACCCCTCCGCACCATTGATCAGTGCAGTATCTTGCGAGTTGGACAATATGCCCATCCGACCACCGGAACGGCCTGAGATCACCAATGCTTTTTCGCTGACAAGCGAACCGGAATTGGTTAGGTCACCGTCAAGGGCTATGGTGCCATTTGTCTTTGCTTCTATCGTTCCCGTATTGACAAGATTGCCCGTGACATCAACATTGAGCGCACCGGTACTGGTTTTAAGTTCGGCATCGTTATTGAACATGGCGACTGAATAATTGCCGGAACCACTGACGATGGAGCCGCCCGAATTGTTGTTCAATCTAGCGCTGTGAGTGTTGTTTAGCCCGTTGACTGTCAAAGCATTGGTGACATCGATCTTGCCGCTGTTGGAAAGCGATCCGTCGACATTCAAGGTTGCACTGGAACCGGTGAATTCGCCGGTGTTATCCAGATCGCCGCCTGTGTTTACGACAAGTTGCGACCCCTGAGCTGCAATTCCACCGGAATTGTCGAGCGAGGCGACGTTTAGTGTCACACCCTCAGCGCCAGCGATTTGGCCCGTCTCGGCGTTGATCACGCCACCAGACGAATTTATGTTGACCGCATGTTCAGAAAAAAGCTCACCTTCATTCCTTACGGTCGTAGCTGCGGTGATTTCGGTTCCATTGTCGCCTGCGATTTTCCCTGAGTTTACAATGCCGCCTACAGTACTGCGCAATGCAACCGAACCTCGTGCATTCAAGTTTGCGTTGGTTGCAATGTCTCCACCTTCAACAACAAGGTTTTGCGATGATGAATAGGTTCCGCCTGACAGAACAAGCGAAGAGGCAGAGTTCAGGTCCAGGTCTCCCAATGCAGTAATTTGGGTATTTTGTGCCGATACATTCTGCGAATTTATCGAAATATCACCCAATGAGCGCAATACATCCGAACCGTCGTCTGAAGCGCGGTCGAGATTTATGGTATTTGCATTGACAGTCAGAATGCTTCCAGCAGCAAGCTGACCATTACCAGCATTCAAATGACCTGCATCAACGGTCAAATTCCCGGTCTTGTTTTGAACACCATCTTCCGTTGCGCCGCTTGCCACGAGGGCGGCGTTGCCCAATGAAACCGTGTCACCTTTCAGGGCAACATCGCCAGCTGAGGAAACCAGCGCATTGTCATCCAGGTCTACCGAACTGTTACCTTCCAGAATGATTGCCTCGTCAGAGAACAAGGTTCGCTGGACCTGGACGGATTTGCTATTTGACTTTACCCGAATGGTCTTTCTGGCACGAACTTTTCCAAGGACCAGCTTCCCGTCTGCCGTCATGGTCATGCCATGGGCATTTGCCGCCATTTGTCCCTGGGTGTTGACGCCAGCGCCACGATCAGTCGAAACCACCTTGATACGACCGGCATACATGCCTCCAAGCAATGAAGAATCGATCGCAACGCCCGGTTCGTTACCATCTGAACCAAGAGGAGTGATCAACCCCGATCGGTAGGCATAGCTGTTTCTGCCCGCCACCAGATTTAGGTCGCCAGACACCTTCACCGGCCCACCAATGCTTATTTTTCGCGAAACCAATTCAAAGGCGTTGACGCTATCAAGCTTGGCACCGTTGAGGCCAATTCTGATATCACCTTTTTCAACCAGAAGGTTTTGCACCGCCCCGTTTGAATCCAGCTCCGGGGTGCCCGTCGTCAAAGTGGTCCGTGTGGTGTTGAAAAAACTGCAACCGTCGCAGGTGATGCCATTTGGATTGGCAATGATGACGTCCGCACGGCCACCATGCACTTCAAGGGCCCCTTCCAGAAGCGAACGGTTCGAACTGATCACTTCGTTCAGGATTACCGAAGCCGGGCCCGAAGTCCTCAAATTGGTATTGCCCGTAACCAAACCTCCCAACTGAGAACGTTGCACGCTCTGATTGGAGTTGTTCAATATCACCCCGTCCCGACCGACATTGAACTGGTCATATTTGTTGTGAGAAAGACCCGATGCGTTGGGGGTCACAATATTAACCAGCGGCACACCGTTACCAGCCGCTCCAATTTCCGGTTGGCTTGCCTGTGCGGCATTCTGTGCCGCAGAGATTTCTGCCGCCTGCAGCATCAATGGCTGGAAGCCGATCAAAAAACTCAACAAATATACAAGCGATTGCCTGGCCAAATTTCCAAACATACGAGCAGAATATGAGATATTCATTTTGCGGTATTTCATCTTAGATAAACCTCTTGGCTTCTCACAATGCTTGCCACGTGTTGTCGAACGCATGGATCCAAGCTTCAAAACGCAATACTTGCGGTTGCATTAAACATTCCCGATGAACCGATCTCGGTTTCAATATTATCGGTCGCTGAAATGACATCTGACCAAGAAATGTCGAAAACAAATTTCCCACCGCGGCTACGCAATCCAATAGTCGCTCCTGCGAGATTGCCACCTTCAATGCCGAGACTTTCTTCAGCGAAAACCTGGCCAAAATCGACGGCTGCATAGGCCTCTAAAGAACCAAATGCCTCCGTAAACTGAGGGTTGTCTGGATTTGGCAACTTTAGGGCAAATTCATTGCGCGCCAGTACTCCATTGTTGCCGAATACTACAGACTCCCGTAACCCGCGAACCGTTGAATATCCGCCATAAGCAACCTGCTCTGAACCAAACAAAAGATCAGGTGAATATTGCCCGGTGAGTTGGCCGTTATAGGTCGCTGACAGATCTCCGATCTGCAGAGGCTTCAAGTAGGTGATTGAACCGTTGACGCTTTTGAACTGTCCCTTTGGTGAACCGGCTGGGGCAGAATCGTCATCAAACACACCCCATATGTCCAATCCCTGATTGTAGCTTGCGGAGGCTACAAGCTGACCACCGAAAAACTGCCTGGAATGCACAAGCTCCAGAGATCCGATAGCAAGATCACGACTGGCAACATCTATACGGGTGCCCAGAATGAAATTCTCATTCCGTTTCCATTTGATGTTGCCTGACAACGATGTAATGGAAACCTGATCGCGATGCAGAACTCTTGACAGACTCGCTCCAAAGGACCGGGATAGCCCTGCGGTATCGATACTGGAAATCGGCCCTGCGATTTGCGAATTGTACTCGCTCCACAAGCCATCCAGCGCAAATGTCCAATAACCGTAGGGAATTGAAAAACTACCTGTAAACGTTTCACCACCAGGAACATTGGCAAAATACAAGGGGTGATTGTCCATCGACCTCTGGTAACTGAAGGTCCACTGATCATTGAGCCCCATAACATCTTCAAATCCCGCATCAATCCGAGACTGATATATCCCGGTAGATGAGGAACCAAGGTTATTGAATCCGACAGACGCATACCAGTTCTTGGATTTGTTTCTGGCTACCTGCAATGCCGATGAACCTGGTTCGGTTCCCGCTTCCAGTTCGATCTTGGCATCGTTTGAACGCAAACGGTTGAGTTGATCCAGTCCCTGCTCAATGTCTCGCAGATTGACAGGTTTTCCGACCAGATCTGGAAAAGCGGTCTTGACCTGGCCATTGTGAGTATCAGGCTCTCCATCCAGAACAATTGATTCAAGAACACCTTCCACAACCACTATTTCGAGCGAACCATCTGACAAATCCTGCTCAGGCAGGAATGCCCGAGAGGTGATGTATCCTTTATCCACGTAAAGGAAAGTCAGCTCCTTGAGGATATTGTTAAGATCGGCAAGACCAAGGCATCTTTTCTCGAACCCGGCGATTACCGAGTTAACGGCGCGAGTTTGCAGCAATGAGATTCCTGCTACCGAAATTGTTTTGACATGGATACAGGCTTCATTGGGCGCTGCGATATCGTGTTGCGGAGCAGGCACACTATCGCCACCAGGAGGCTGATTATTGAGGCGATTGCGTTCGACCTTCTTCTGAAACTCATCTGCCGCCCTGTCCCGCTGAATCTGTTCAGCTTGCCTGGCCGCGCTATCAGCAGCAGTCTGCGCCAATGCCAGTTGTGACCAACCCGATCCAACGCAATACAGACCGAGACAGGAAACGGCAGTGCATACCGATTTTCGAAAAAAGAACTTCGGCTTCATTGTGTGTCTTCCTTGCCTTGTGACAGCGGAAGATCACCTGAACCAAGCGCGTTAAGCGCTTTTGTAAAGCCAGCCAGTGAAAACTTGACCTCGACCACCTGACCATCCAACCGCCTAAACCTGGCGGCGCCATCGTGTGCCCGTCTAAACTGTTTCAGCAGAGAGTTGTCGGCGGGTACAACCACATTGCACCCCTGGACATCGCAGTTTCTGAAACGGGTAAGAAACGGTTTCTTCTTGCCGACAATCAAACCGAAATCAGATGGCAGGTGAATATTCAAACCAATCGGAACATATACAACCAGCGCCCATTTGACTTTGCCGGCTTTGTCATTTGCTTTTGAGACGGACAGGTTGATGATTTCGACAGAACCTCCCTGAAATTCACTGCGGACAGATTGCGAAATTTCACACCTGGGCTTCTGTGTTTCCTGTTCGGTTTGCAGTGCCTCGGCCTGAACCAGGCATTGATAGGTCCAGTCTGAAAACTGTTGGGAAACGATTTTGAGTTCGGATTCACCGGACGTTTCTGTTTCGACTGGTTTGGAAGCGTCTTGCTGCGCGAATGCAGGACAGCATATGAACAGCGCAACCACCGCATACGAAAATTGTTTGACTGTTCCCTTGAAACTCGGGAAGGGGAACCTGCGCAAATTGTGCCCACACACAAACATTACCGCCACTGCCTTAATGCTATCTGCTATCGCATAAACTACATCTCATACCCCCAATTTCGCGGAAGCTACCGAAAGCATTACGTAACGTCAATATTATATTTCAGTTGAAGTTCCGTTTTGGTTGCATTTATTTTTTCCTCTTCCTTTTCAATCATTTAAACTGATCAATCCGCTCCCATGGCGCAGTAAATTGGGGTGGCGAATACAAAATCACATACATCTATTGGACCCGATACTTGTTCACAGGCGGATAATTCAGGTATGGAAGGTCAGATTTACTGTCTCAGGCAAAGATGATTGCACTGCCTGATTCGCTTTAGTGTTCATAACTGGCAAGTACGACTCTGCCTGCTGGATACAGTTTCGCGTTTACTGTCGTAAACACTGATGTGTGGAAACCCGGGAAACTGCTTTCTATCAACTGTTGTTGACAAATAACGAGCAATGCTGGTGCGACCGAGAAGACTCGAACTTCCACGGGTGTTACCCCACAGCGACCTCAACGCTGCGCGTCTACCAATTCCGCCACGGTCGCAGGAGAATAGGAACCGGACGAACCGGTCGCGTGGAATTACCAAATCAGCGCCACGCTTACAAGTGTTTTGCGGCATTTGCCGCATGAATTTCGAAGCGCTTGCACCTGACCTGTCCATGGTGCACAAAAAGCCATGAAATCAAAACCGCCCCTTCGCGATGATTTGCAAACCCGTATGTTGCGGCCTGACGCACATCCGGTTCATTGGCACATTTCCGACACGCTCGTTCCCTATGACGAGGCGATTTGTGCAATGGAAGCAAGAGCGGCGGCGGTGGCGGAAAATGAAGCAGGCGAGCAGGTCTGGCTGGTTGAGCACCCTTCCCTGTTCACCGCCGGTACGAGCGCCAACGACGCGGATTTGCTTGATGCCGAGGCATTACCTGTCTTCCAAACGGGTCGCGGCGGCGAATACACCTATCACGGTCCGGGCCAACGTATCTGTTATTGCATGATGGATTTGTCGCAACGCGGACAAGACATCCGCCGCTATGTGGCAACGCTTGAACAATGGGTGATCAACACACTCGCGCAATTCAATATAACCGGCGAGCGACGCCATGACAGGGTCGGCGTGTGGGTAGCCCGACCAGAAAAACCACCCCTGCCCGACGGTTCGGTGCATGAGGACAAAATTGCCGCCATAGGCATTCGGGTTCGCAAATGGGTTACGTATCACGGCATCTCAATCAACCTGGAGCCCGAACTCAGCCACTATGAGGCAATTGTCCCCTGCGGGGTCAAAGACCATGGTGTAACCAGCCTCGTTGATTTGGGAATACCGGTGTCCATGAACGAACTCGACAGCGTATTGCGCAAAGAGTTTGAAAAACTTTTCGGGGCAACGGTTTGAACAATCAACCGTGTTGCAGTTTTCGTTCCCGCAAGAAAATGTATATGCCCGAACCGACAATGATGAACACGCCAAGCCACTTGACCAGGTCCGGGAAGTCCCCGAACAACCAGAGCCCAAAAATCGTCGCCATGATAATTTCCAGATATTGGAATGGGGCCAGTACTGACGCAGGTGCCATGGAAAATGCGATAACGATCAGCAGGTGGGAAACCACTGCGATCAGACCAATTGCCAACAGCAACGACCATGCAACCGGCAGTTCCGGCAAGGTCAACATCAGGTTTTCGCTGCCCGTCGCTGCGCCATATACCAAACCAAAGCCACATATCACCGCACCACCTACCCCGGCAAAGAACTGCATCAGGACCGGGTTGTCGCGACTGCCGGAAACGCGGGTGAGAATGATGTAACACGAGTACAGCAACGCGGAAGCGGCCGGTAACAACGAAACCGCACCAAACAGTTCATAGCTGGGGCGTATGATCATGATGGCTCCTCCAAATCCGATTATCGCGGCCACCACACGTCGCCAACCCACCTTCTCGCCAAGAAAAAACGCTGACATGAGCATGACAATAAACGGTTCTATGAAAACGATGGCGATTGCATCTGCCAGCGGCATGTATTTGATCGCAATGAAGAACATTAGCGCTGTAGCGCCCATCAACACCCCGCGCACAATGTTGACCCAGGAAAAGTGCCAACGCATCTTGCCGAGCCTGATGGCAACCCACACCACCATGCCGAGCACCACAGCCTGAATCAGGAACCGGGCAAAGGTTACCGTGCCTGGGCTGACGGAATAGATTGTGGCAAGGGATTTCGCAATGGCATCCATAAACGGAACCAGCATCATTGCCAGGATCATGATGGCCATGCCACGCCCAACATTGTCGGAACGGGTTTCCACTGCCAGAGTCACGTCAGGCGACCCGGATCGCACCAAGAGCGATCGGTGTCTGTGAGCCCTTTAGCTCAAACTCGCCAAGTTCGACTACTGCCAACCCGTCCGGCACATCGATTCCCTCCAAAAAAGTCCGGCTGGCAAGGTAGGTTCCAATTCCGGTTTTCGTCAAGTCCTCTATTCTGGAAGCAAGGTTTACTGTATTGCCCAGATATGTGATCTGGCGCTTGCGATACCCGGTTTCACCGATGATGACCGGGCCACGGTGGATGGCGATACGAACCTGCGGGCGAATCCCGTATTTGGTTTCTATACGGTCGGCATGGCGTTCAACCGCCGCATGTATGTGTTTTACAGCCAATAGCGGGCGACCATTGCGTGCAGATTTTCGATTGACGCGCCAAACTGCAAATATGGCGTCGCCTACATAGGAATGGACTTCACCTCCAAATTTGTGGATCGGGTCGTCGGCCAGATCGAAAACCTCGTTCAAGTACCGGTGAAAAGCCTCATCCCCAATGGATTGGGCCATGCGGGTGGAACCGACAACATCCATAATCATGAAGATGCGTTCTTCCAAATGGGGCTGGTTGTAGCGACCAATCATCAGGTTGTTCAGGTTACGGCCGCCGATAAACAGGCGCATCTGCATGTAGAATATGATCAGAAAGACCACGATGGCAGAAAACAAAAGGTCTGTGGTCGTATCTGACCCGGAACCAAGCAACTCCAGATTGCTTCCTGTCACCTCGTTGTAGATGAGCTGGACAAATTTTATGGACACATAGATGGTCGCCAGATGGATGCCGCTGCGAAGAGGCACAGTCACCCAGAACGGTAATTTCCGGAACGGGGACCGCGGTTTGCCCACTATAAACACCTCAAAGGAAGATATCAGCAGCGCGATCATGCCGCCAATTCCCGCACCTATCCAGATGTTTCCCTGCGCTTCCGGTCCCGACAGATAGACCAGTCTGGCATAACCGGCACCCACCACCATGCCCACCATGGTAGAAACCAATATGTTGACAAAATCGCTGCGGTTTATGCGGATCATCTCACGCTACTGCCACAAACAGCCGATGGGCAGCCTCGAAATCAATCCTCTTGTGCTTGCGCCGTTCCGCCGCTTCATAGTCTTCCCCCCACAGGCTGATGTTCCAGTCTTCATCGACATTTGCCGCCTCCCATGCCTGTTCAGCGGTAAGATGCCCTTGTGCAAGAGCGAGTGCAATAATGGCAGAACCCGAAATCGATGTAAGGGTATGCAGCGCTGTCAATTTGAACGCTTCCTGATGCTGCCCGAGGAGCTGTGAAAAGGCAGCAATGGTGGCCTTGGGTTGAGCCGTGTGCATGATGCCCTCAACCAGCTCAAAGGGTTGTCCAAGCGTTGTTTCCGCCCAATCCAGAATCGGGTCCCAAAGGAAGCGTTGCCTCTCCACCAACCCTTCGGGTGCATCCGCCCGATAGCAAAGCAAATCTGATCCTGCATAGCGGGTGATGTCTTCCATCACCGCCTGCATTTCCTGCGCGACCCCGTCGACCGCAGTATTTGCAAGACGGGTGGTCGGCATATGCAATGGGTTGATTTCCTCTGCCACAGCCTCCCATTCAGTCTTTACCAGCTCTGCCGCACGTAATGTCGGCAACGCCACGGTCACCCTGCCGGGTGTCTTTACAGGTTTCCCGTCAAGCCTGATCTCAAACAACTGATCTGTTTGTTCAATTGTCACAGACTCATAGAACCGTTTCGGAAATGTTTGCCTGTCGCGTTCACGATTGGCTTTACCGGGACCGATTTCGCCGCGTTCAGCAGCGCCTTCTGCATCTTCAAGAAACTCTTTCATTCAATGGTTCCAAAACTTGCGAGTCTTTTCAAAGGCCTGCCTCAGCTTCCTCACCATCTGATTCATCCAGGGCAAGCAGGTTGAATGTCTGTATCATATGGGGCGGCAATGGCGCCTTTACATCCACCATGCCACCGTCGGGGTGAGGAACCTTTATGCGCCGGGCATGGAGATGCAGCTTCTTTTGAATGCCGCCGGGAAATTCCCAGTTCTCAATATCAAAATATTTCGGATCGCCGATAATCGGATGACCCAGATGCATGGTGTGCACTCTCAACTGGTGCGTTCTTCCAGTCACCGGCTGCAATTCGATCCATGAAAGGTTCTGCCCGGCCTGATCGATCACCCGATACTTTGAAACAGCATGATCGGCGTCAGGTTCACCATGTTTGGCAACGCGCATCTTGTCACCATCGGGAGTGCGTTCTTTCAGCAGCCAGGTGGAAATCTGCCCCTCACGCTTGCGCGGCACCCCTTTACATATCGCCCAATAGGTTTTCTCAGTGTCACGATGGCGAAAAGACTTGGTCAACTCCGCTGCCGCACCCCGGGTTTTGGCGACAACCAGAATGCCGGATGTGTCCCGGTCAATCCGGTGCACCAAACGGGGTTTCTCGCCCTTTTGGCTGCGCATGGATTCAAGCATGGAATCCATATGCCGGTTAACACCTGAGCCGCCCTGCACTGCCAGTCCGGCCGGTTTGTTGAAAACGAGCACCTTTTTGTCCTCGTAGAGCAGTATTGACCTCAGGACATCAAGGTCACCGCGATCGCGAATGGTATTTGCTGTCATCGGACGGCTTGTTTGCATGTTGGTGAGCTGTGGTGGCAAGCGAACAACCTGACCCGTTGCAATCCTGGTGTCCGACTTCGCGCGACCGCCATCAATCCGGATTTGCCCTGATCTGAGCAGTTTTTGCAGCTGGCCAAAGGCCAACCCCGGAAAATGCAGCTTGAACCAGCGGTCAAGCCGCATTCCGGCCTCATCGGCATCAACAGTTTTGGTTTGTACTGAAGTCATGGCTGCTTGCTTACACCATTACCCTGCCGATCCAAAGACCGGTAAAAATCGCAAAAATCGACAGAGCAACGCTGGCCAGCACATAGGCCATTGCAACCCCCATCTCACCACGGTCAATAATGTTGGCGACATCCAAAGAGAAGGCCGAAAAGGTTGTGAACCCACCCAGAAGGCCGGTGGCAAAGAAAATTCGTAATTCGTTGGAACCGCCCCGCTTGACCAGCCAGGCAATGAACAGTCCCATTACCAGCGAACCGAAAACGTTTACAAACAGCGTTCCCCAGGGAAATCCCGGCCCCAGCAGCCGCAAGGCAAGCGAGCCGGATTGCTGGCGCAGAACCGCGCCAATTGCGCCCCCCAGTGCTGCCAAAAGCATGTGACTCATTTTGAACCCCGTTCCCGTCTTAGCCTGTCCCAATATTCCAGGCGTTTGCGAATGTCCCGCTCGAACCCGCGTTCAACCGGACTATAATAGGTTTCCCGGTCCATGGCTTCCGGAAAATAATCCTGGCCTGAAAATCCGTCGGGTTGGTCATGGTCGTACAAATAACCATCGCCATAGCCTTCGCTTTTCATCAGTTTTGTAGGCGCATTCAGAATGTGTTTGGGCGGCAACAGCGAACCGTTTGATTTTGCTGACGCTTTCGCTTTCTTCAAGGCGACATCAATGGCGTTGGATTTTGGTGCGGTCGCCAGGTAAATACAGGCATGGGCAAGTGCCCGGTCACCTTCCCCCTCGCCCAGAAAATCAAACGCCTGTACCGCTGCCATGGTCAGCGGCAGGGCTTGGGGGTCGGCATTGCCGATATCCTCACTTGCCATCACAACCAGCCTGCGCCCGATGAAACGGCGATCTTCGCCGGCATCCATCATTCTCGCAAGGTAATACATGGCAGCATCCGGATCCGAACCCCGAACGGATTTGTGCAGTGCACTGACCAGATTGTAATGGCCATCCGCACCCTTGTCATAGATCGGAGCGCGGCGTTGCAGAACCTGTTGCAGGCTTTTCGCATCAAGGGTTTCGCCCTCACCTGCCAGCCGCCAAACCTCTTCGGCAAGCGAAATCACTGCGCGCCCGTCGCCATCGGCCATGCGGATCAGGGAGGCGCGTGCTTCATCGTCCAGCGGTAGTGGTTTATCTAGTGCCTCTTGCGCCCGATCCAGCAAGCGGGACAAGCTTTCAGCAGTATGTGACTTGAAGGTCAGTACACTGGCGCGTGAAAGCAGCGCAGCGTTTAACTCGAAAGACGGGTTTTCGGTTGTCGCGCCCACCAGAACGATGGTGCCGTCTTCCATGACAGGTAGAAAACTGTCCAACTGAGCCTTGTTGAAGCGATGAATTTCATCAACAAACAACAGCGTGTTTTTGCCGGATGCGCGGTACATGCGCGCGGTTTCAAACACCTTTTTCAAGTCTGAAACACCTGAAAAAATTGCAGAAACCTGAATAAACTCATAGTTTCCTGTTCCTGCAAGCAAACGCGCGACGGTTGTCTTTCCGGTTCCCGGCGGTCCCCAAAAAACAAGGTTTCCAAGTGTCCCGGTTTCGACCATGCGGGTCAGTGTCCCTGCCGGACCGGTCAGGTGCTCCTGTCCGACAACTTCATCCAGTTTCGATGGCCTGAGACGATCTGCCAAGGGCGCATTGGCGGCATCGTGCACAGCTTTGTCGAACAGATCGCTCAAACCCTTTCCTATCTTGGATATTGGCGAAAGAAATTGCCATTGCGTTCGAGCACAATTTCACGTCCGCGGCGTTCGATCACTACCGCCCAGTTGCGACCAAGTTGACCAATCACCCGCAGGACATCCTTGACACGGGAAATCGGCACATCATTGACACTGCGAATGATATCGCCGCGTTGCAAACGATTGGCTGCGGCGGGAGACCCTCTTGTGACCCGCAGAACCGCAACGCCGGTCAGTTCTGCCGGAATCCGGGCGCGCTGCGCCAATGCAGGTGAAAGATTGCCTATCACAGCGCCACCAAAAATCGAAAGGTCCGGCAATTGGGTTTCGTTTGCCGGAACGGTTTCGGGCGCAACCATGAGCTTGATGTCACGTTCCAATACCTTGCCGCGCCGCAGAATTGTAAAACGAGCGACGTTTCCGATGCCGACAGTGGTCAAGCGGTAATCCAGGGCATTGATGTGGGGGATTTCGTTACCATTGACAGCCAATACCACGTCGCCGATCTCAATACCTGCATCCTTTGCAGGGCCACCATCAACCAAACCTGCGACCAGTGCACCTTCGGGCCGGGCCATGCCCAGACTCTCGGCGATTTCTGCCGATACCCCCTGAAAGCTGATACCGATCCATGGACGTGAGAGGGTGTCGCCGGTTTCAGACGAACTGATTGCAACACGAACCATGTTTGAGGGAATGGCAAAACCGATACCGTTTGATCCGCCCGAGCGCGAATAGATCGCAGTGTTGATGCCGATCAACTCTCCCTTCATGTTGATCAGTGCACCACCGGAATTTCCCGGATTGATAGCCGCATCCGTTTGAATGAAGAACCCGAAATCGCTGACCCCGCTGGTCGAGCGCGCCAACGCCGAAATAATGCCACTGGTGACCGTTTGCCCCACACCAAACGGGTTGCCGATGGCCAGCACAAGATCACCAACCTCCGACTCTTCCGCATCACCGATCGTGACAGGTTGGAACACTGCATCGCCCTGCACCTTGAGCACCGCCAAATCTGACGCCTCGTCTTTCAAAATGATATCGGCGGCAAACTCGCGGCCATCTGCCAAGGCGATTTTCACCTGATCGGCACCCTTGATTACATGATGGTTTGTAATCACTACGCCATTGGAAGATACGATTACGCCCGATCCAAGTGAATTCTGGTTGCGCGGCCTTCCCTGCCGGGGGCTGCCAAAGAATCTTTCGAAGAAGGGATCACCGGCAAATGGCGAGCGCCGAACCACGCGTCGTTCGGCATAAACATTGACTACAGAATCCGACACTTGCTTGACCAAAGGTGCAAAGGAAAGCTGTATCTGAGCTTGATCCTGCGGAACGCGTTTCGCCATTGCGTCGCGCTCTTGGAGCACTTTTTCAATCGCCTGCTCCAGCACCTGTTCTGATGTTTCAGCTGCAACAGGGGCAACGGCCAAATTCGTCATCAATGTCAGGCAAAGGCAGCCGAAAAACCATGATCGCATTGCGAGGTCCTTTATCTTTTAAACCTTGTATTTAGTACAATTGAGGTTTCCGTACGCAAAATTCCAGACATGTTCCCAAGTTTGTCAAGAATTGTGTCCATCTCGGAAGTGTCGGCAGTAGAAATCTCTACCATCAGGTCATACCTGCCGCTGAGCGTATGAACAGCCTTGACCTCGGCAAACGTTTTAAGCTCCGCCACAATCAGGGCAGTGTTTTGGGGCGAAAAGGATATTGCAACGAAGGCACGAATTTTATCTTTCTGAGCCCTTGAATCGAGATCAAGGGAATAACCGCGTATCGCACCAGTGTTTTCAAGCCGGTTAATCCGGTCCTGAACCGTTGAACGCGAAATACCGAGCTTGCGGCCGAGCGAAGCAACCGATTCGCGCGCATTTATTTGAAGCAGGCCGATAATGTCCTTGTCCAGTCGATCCATTGTTTTCGTAGTTTCGCCGATTTTTCCGTTGATATGACGGATATTTCGTTACTCTGTGCAGTTTTGTAACTGTCGTTTCTTTCATATTCAAGAGACACTTCCGCATTGTTGCAAATCATGGAGGAGAACGAGCAATGGCACTGCATCAGGTTCTTGATGGGAGTATTGGTCAACATGATGCCGCTTGTCTCGCTGGATCGCCAAGATTGCGAATATCCTGCAGAATGCTTCAACAACAGGCCAGGCGATTTATGTCTGGTTTTCCCGGGCATACCAGCTACGCGGTCAAAGCCAATGACCACCCCGGCATAATACGCTTGCTTGGACAAAGCGGACTAACCACGTTTGACGTTGCATCACTTGGCGAGATGGCGTCGGTAAAGAACCAACAGCCCTCCGCGCGTCTCCACTATCACAACCCTGCCCGTTCGAAGGAAGAAACCCGAATTGCCATAGAGCGATTTGGTTGCAGGCGCTTTGCTGTCGATCATCCCAATGAATTGCAGCACATCACGCAATTGGTGCCAAACAGGCAAGATACTGAAATCGCAATCCGTTTTCGCGACAATGTACCAACGGGTGCAGTTCAGGCGTTTCAGTCGAAGTTCGGTGTCGGCAGGAATGAAGCGGGAACTATGCTCAAAACGGCGGCGCAAGCCGGGTTTCGTGTCGGCCTTACGTTTCATCCCGGTTCTCAGACCCTTGGACCTGAACCCTATGAACGTCACATTGCAATCGCAGCAAATATTTCGCGGCAATGCCAAGTAGAGTTGGATTTTCTCAATGTAGGTGGGGGCTTCCCTGCTGAATATTTGGGACTTACGTCTTCAACGCTGGAAACGTTTTTTGACCGCATTGCAGCGGCGCACAGTTCCCGTTTTGCGGGCACCGCCCCGATGCTTGAATGCGAACCTGGTCGCGCAATGGTGGCAAAGAGCGGAACCTTGCAAGTCGCGATCAAAGCCGTACGGACAGACCGGCGAGAGCTGTTCCTGAATGACGGAATCTACGGGGGATTGATGGAACCCTATCTGTTCAGCGAGTTACGTCCTCAGTACATACATTTTCCAAGGCAAGATGCAGCTTTGCAGCAAAGAGACTGGAAGGTTTATGGACCGACTTGCGACCCGGCGGAC
Source organism: Rhizobiaceae bacterium (assembly GCA_965230715.1). Taxonomy (GTDB): domain Bacteria; phylum Pseudomonadota; class Alphaproteobacteria; order Rhizobiales; family Rhizobiaceae; genus JAALLB01. The sequence continues at coordinate 2,043,972 of CBDDLK010000001.1, forward strand.
GTGTTGCCATTCACCCTGCACCTGGATCATGAACCATCGGAAGGCGACCGGATCGATTTCCTGAACATGGGAGCCTACTCAACCGCGACGGCCACCCGGTTTAACGGATTTGGCGGTTTGGAAACCGTATTCGTCTAGCCGCTCAAAGGTGAGAGTTTGATTCAGATTTGACTGCTATATTGTTGAAATTGCAGATGTTTATCCAACGGCCAGATAATTGAAAGCGTTGCTGCAACAAAAAACCCGGCGCGTTGGCCGGGTTTGCTTTCCTGAAACAACGGAAGGTGAGCTATGCCTGCTCTTTTTCCTCGGTAGCAGGTGCTTCGACAGCATCTGCCTCCATGGCTTCCGTGCGTGCGCGGTCTCCTGCGCCTTTGGCGTCAACGTCGCGATCCACCAGTTCGATGACGGCCATTGGCGCGTTGTCGCCATAACGGAAACCGGCTTTCAAAACACGGGTGTAACCACCATTGCGTTCCTTGTAGCGGGGACCGAGAACGTCAAACAGTTTTTTGACCTGCTCGACATTGCGAATTCTTGAAATGGCCTGACGGCGGGAATGCAAATCGCCGCGTTTGCCGAGGGTAATCAGCTTGTCGACAACGGCGCGTAGTTCTTTGGCCTTTGGCAAGGTTGTTACAATTTGCTCGTGCTCAATCAGTGATGCAGACATGTTTGCGAACATGGCTTTACGGTGGCTTGCCGTGCGATTGAGTTTACGGCCCTGTTTGCGGTGACGCATTTTAGCTTCCCTTCTTCATGCTATGGACGGCCTGGCTCTTAAGGCCGCCCGGGGTTGTGGCCCGGTCATTTCCGGTCCGTTGAGTTCAAATCCTAGTATTGGTCTTCGTAACGCTTTGCGAGTTCTTCGATGTTTTCCGGTGGCCATGCAGGAATTTCCATTCCAAGATGCAGCCCCATCCCGGCCAATACTTCCTTGATTTCGTTCAGCGACTTGCGGCCAAAGTTCGGCGTGCGCAGCATTTCCGCTTCTGTTTTTTGGATCAAATCGCCAATATATACGATGTTGTCGTTTTTCAGGCAGTTTGCTGAACGCACCGAAAGCTCCAGCTCGTCAACCTTTTTCAGTAATGCAGGATTGAATGCCAGCTCGGCAACTTCTTCCTGCACTTCTTCGCGCTTTGGCTCCTCAAAGTTCACGAAAATTGATAGCTGGTCTTGCAAAATGCGCGCTGCAAAGGCAACGGCATCGTCGGCAGATACCGAACCGTCAGTTTCCACTGTCAGTGTCAGCTTGTCATAGTCAAGAACCTGACCTTCGCGGGTCTTGTCGATTTTGTAGGAGACTTTGCGAACCGGTGAATAAAGACTGTCGACGGGAATAAGGCCAATTGGCGCGTCTTCCGCACGGTTCCGGTCGGCAGCAACATACCCCTTGCCGGTGTTAACGGTCAGTTCCATGCGAATTTCCGCTCCCTCATCCAGCGTACAAATCTGGTGTTCAGGGTTCAGGATTTCCACATCGCCAACGGTCTGAATGTCAGCAGCGGTCACAACAGCAGGGCCTTCCTTGCGGATGACCATGCGCTTGGGACCCTCGCCTTCCATGCGGATTGCGATTTCCTTGATGTTCAGCACAATGTCTGTCACATCTTCGCGCACTCCGGCAATTGAGGAGAATTCATGCAGAACCCCGTCAATCTGCACGGCGGTTACGGCAGCACCCTGCAGTGAAGAAAGAAGCACACGGCGCAAACCGTTTCCAAGTGTCAGGCCAAACCCACGCTCAAGCGGCTCGGCGGTAATCACTGATTTGGTATCAGAAACTGTTTTCACGTCCAGTTTGTTGGGTTTGATCAGTTCTTGCCAATTCTTGTGTATCATCAAAATGTTTCCTTGGTTGTTGCCACCATCCCTTCGTGGCAAATTCCAAAAAGAAGCCCGCATTCAGGGATTTAATGCAAGCTGAACCTGATGTTAAACGCGGCGGCGTTTTTTGGGGCGGCAACCATTGTGGGGAATGGAGGTAACGTCCCGAATGGAGGTAATTGTAAACCCGGCAGCCTGCAGCGCCCGAAGTGCGGACTCGCGACCGGAACCGGGGCCACGCACTTCCACCTCAAGGGTTTTCATGCCGTGCTCCATGGCTTTTTTGGCGGCGTCTTCAGCAGCAACCTGAGCGGCATAGGGTGTTGATTTACGAGAACCTTTAAACCCCTGGGCACCAGCGGATGACCAGGAAATCGCATTACCCTGCGCATCGGTGATGGTAACCATCGTATTGTTAAAGGTTGAATTTACATGCGCCATGCCTGACGTAATGTTTTTGCGTTCACGACGGCGAACGCGACCAGCTTCTTTTGCCATTGAATGACCTTTCTTTATGATCTCTGCACCGCCGTAATTCCAGCGGCTCCACCTTGGCCTGTTTGGTCAGGCCAAATTCCACATTCGGCCGCTAACCGGCCCTAATTCCTTACTTCTTCTTACCGGCAATCGCCTTGGCAGGTCCTTTGCGGGTCCGCGCATTGGTACTTGTACGCTGACCGCGAACAGGAAGACCACGGCGATGACGAAGGCCGCGATAGCAACCCAGATCCATAAGACGTTTGATGTTCATTGAAGTTTCACGGCGCAGATCACCTTCAACCATGTAATCACGGTCAATCACTTCGCGAATCTGCAGCACTTCTGCATCGCTCAGTTCATGAACCCGGCGGGATTCTTCAATGTTTGTCTTGGTTACGATTTCACCAGCGACCTTTGGGCCGATCCCGTGAATGTATTGAAGCGCAATTACGACGCGCTTGTTCGTTGGTATGTTAACACCGGCTATACGAGCCATCTTGTTTCTCCATGTTCGTTTGTTTGGCTGCGTCCGGTGGAGGCCGGCCCCTGCAGCGTTCTGTTCTGCAATTGCTTGCACCAATACAGTAAAGGCCAGCTTAGAAAATCCCTGCATTACAGATTTTCACGCCGACCAAAACCAGTGGTATCGATGCCTATTAAGGCTTTCACCTTCATCCGTCAAGCATCAATTTACCGGAAATCACGTTGATTTGAGGGTTTTGCTTCACAAAGCCAAAGTCCGGTAATTTTATTGATTTCAATGACCGGCTGTTCCGTAGTTGACGAACCAGACACGACTGCTTCGCTACCGTTACAGGGACGTCAGAACCGCGTCTATCAACGAAGTGACTTCGCTGATGCTCTTCATTCCGTCAACACGCTTTAACTTGCCCTTGGCATGATAGTAGCCGATCAGCGGCGCGGTCTCCTTGTAGTAAGCGCGCAAACGTTCATCAAAAACTTCGGCATTATCGTCCTTGCGAACCGGCTGGCCGGCTGCGGCGGCTTCTTCTGCACGCTTGATAATGCGATTTACCAGCGCCTTGTCGTCGACAACCAATTCCACCACGCAATCCAGTTCAAGATCCATGGATGCCATTGTAGCTTCGATTGCGTCTGCCTGGGCCAGTGTGCGCGGATACCCGTCCAGAATAAATCCCGACTTGCAATCATTGGCACTGATGCGGTCGGAAACGATCCCGTTGACAATTTCATCCGAAACAAGGTCACCTGCTTCCATCACCGCTTTTGCACGAAGGCCAATCTCGGTTTGATCAGCAACCGCTGCGCGCAGCATGTCGCCGGTTGAAAGTTGCGGGATGCCAAATTTTTCAACAATGAATTGCGCTTGTGTCCCTTTGCCTGCCCCCGGAGGCCCCAACAGAATCAGTTTCATCGACGTCTACTCCCCCGCCTTTTGCCGCCTCGCAAATTTTGTTTTTTCAACAGGCCCTCATATTGCTGGGCAAACAAATGCCCTTGCACCTGGGCTACTGTATCGAGTGTCACGCTAACCATGATCAACAAGGATGTGCCGCCAAGGAACGCGGATATGCCTGCATTGCTCATGAACACTTCCGGTATCAGGCAAACGAATACGAGGTATACCGCACCAACGACGGTAATTCGAGTCAGCACATAGTCGATATGCTGTGCGGTTTTCTCTCCGGGACGAATGCCGGGAATAAACCCACCCTGCTGCTTCAGATTATCGGCGGTTTCAACCGGATTGAACACAATCGCTGTGTAGAAGAACGCGAAAAACGCGATCAGGCTGCCATATACTATCAAATATAACGGTTGACCGCGGCCAAGTGTACTAATCGCGGCGGTCAGCCAATCGGGCAAGTCCTGAGTCCCGGAAAAACCTGTGGCTGTCAACGGCAACAGCAACAGGGATGATGCGAAAATCGCAGGAATAACCCCGGCCGTATTCAACTTCAACGGCAGGTGTGACGACTGGCTGTCAACCATGCGGTTGCCCATTTGCCGTTTTGGATACTGCACCAGCAGGCGTCTTTGAGCACGCTCGACAAACACAATCAGCACAATCAACGCAATCGCAACAATCAGCACGAGGATCATGGTTGGGGTTGAAACGATGCCCTGACGCCCCTGCTCCAGCAACTGGGCAATGGCGGAAGGCATGGCAGCAACAATGCCTGCAAAGATGATCAGTGAAATACCGTTACCAATGCCCCGTGCCGTGACCTGCTCACCCAGCCACATCAGGAACATGGTGCCGCCCACAAGGGTCAACACGGTTGAAGCACGGAAGAACCAACCCGGATCTGCAACGATTCCCTGACTTCCTTCCAGTCCAACCGCGATGCCATATGCCTGCAAGGTTCCAAGCAACACGGTTCCATACCGCGTATATTGGTTTATGGTTTTACGGCCCTGTTCCCCCTCTTTCTTGAGCGCTTCGAGCGAAGGCACAACCGACGTCATCAACTGCATGATGATGGAGGCTGAAATGTAGGGCATGATCCCCAGTGCAAAAATTGCCAGTCGTTCAACGGCACCGCCATTAAAGACATTCAACAGGCCGATTGCCCCCTGGGATTGGGTCTCAAACGCCTGGGCATAAGCTTCGAAATTGATGCCAGGTAGCGGGATATAGGTGCCAAGGCGGTAAACAATCAGGGCACCCAGAGTAAACCAAATCCTCTTTTTCAGCTCTTCGGCCTTTGAAAACGTCGAAAAACTAAGGTTCTGGGCTAATTGTTCTGCAGCTGACGCCATGGGCTTCTCCCGTTTACCGCGACCGTTGGAAGATAGTGGTTCTGGCCGCCAATTGCGAGGCCAAAACCGATTTCATTTGCGCTATTTATTTTGCGTCTTTGTCTGTGCCTTCTTCCGGTTTCGGCGCAAGGATGGTCACGGAACCACCAGCCTTTTCGATTTTCTCGACAGCTGCACGCGATGCGCCTGCAACCTCAAACGAGATTTTCGCGGACAGTTCGCCGTCGGAAAGGATACGTACACCATCCTTGGCACGCCGCACAACACCGGCATCAACCAGGCTTGCAACAGTTACAGCAGCTTTTGCATCGAGCTTCTTGGCATCAACGGCCTGCTGAATTCGCCCAAGGGAAACAATGTTCAGGTTCTTTGCGAATTTCACATTCGAAAAACCACGTTTTGGCAAACGACGGTAAAGCGGGTTCTGACCACCCTCAAACCCGTTGATGGCCACACCAGAACGTGACTTCTGTCCCTTTACACCACGCCCGCAGGTTTTGCCCTTGCTCGAGCCGATTCCGCGACCGACACGACGACCGGTTTTGGAGGCGCCTGCATTGTCTGTAATTGCATTGAGTTTCATTGGTTCAACTCCTCACCGTTCAAGCGTTTTCTTCAACGATGCGGACCATGTGGCGTACTTTGCGGATCATGCCGCGAACTGCCGGTGTGTCCTCAAGCGTTGACTTGCGGTGCATTTTGTTAAGGCCAAGACCGATCAGCGTGGCACGCTGGTCCGACGGACGGCGCAACGGGCTGCCGGTCTGCTCGATGGTAATGGTTTTTTTGTCAGCCATTGTTCTGCCTCTTACTCATCTGCGCCGATAAGATCACGACGGCGTTCCTGAAGCGTTGAATATTTGATTCCACGCTGGGAAGCGATGTCTTTGGGGTGCATTTGGTTTTTGAGCGCGTCAAATGTGGCGCGAACCATGTTGTAGGCGTTGGATGAACCAAGCGATTTGGCAACCACGTCTTGCACACCAAGGGTTTCAAAGACTGCACGCATGGGACCACCGGCGATGATACCGGTACCTGGAGGGGCTGAGCGCAGAAGCACCTTGCCGGCACCGTGACGTCCCTTGACATCGTGGTGAAGCGTACGGCCTGAACGCAACGGCACAAAGATCATGCTGCGCTTGGCAGATTCGGTCGCCTTGCGAATTGCTTCCGGAACCTCACGGGCCTTGCCATGTCCAAATCCGACACGGCCCTTCTGGTCGCCAACAACCACCAGAGCGGCAAAACCGAAACGGCGACCACCCTTGACCACCTTTGCAACCCGGTTGATGTGTACCAGCTTGTCAACGAATTCGCTATCGCGCTCATCGTCACGGTCACGGTTACGCCCGCGATTGTTTCTTTCCTGTGCCATTATCCTGTTTCCTTGTTCTTTTCCGGTAGCACTCAGTTTTTAGAACTGAAGACCGCCTTCGCGGGCAGCTTCAGCCAATGCCTTGACCCGGCCATGATAGATGTAACCACCACGGTCGAATATGACTTCTTTAACGCCGGCTTTGGTTGCGCGTTCCGCAATCAATTTGCCGATCTGGGTTGCGGCGGCAACGTTTGACCCCTTGTCGCCCTTGAAATCTTTTTCAAGGGTGGACGCGGACGCCAGCGTATGGCCTTTCAGATCGTCGATTACTTGAGCGTAAATATTCTCGGAAGAACGGTAGATGCTCAAACGGGGACGACCGTTTGCAACCTTTTTGAGTTGGCGACGTACACGATTGGTACGGCGCTGAGCTGTTGTAAGCTTTGTTCCCATAACGTGTTCGCCTTACTTCTTCTTGCCTTCCTTGCGGAAGATCGTTTCTTCTGCGTACTTCACGCCCTTGCCCTTGTAGGGTTCTGGTGGACGATAGTTGCGCAGTTCAGCTGCAACCTGACCAACTTTTTGTTTGTCGATACCGGTAACAACAATTTCTGTTGGTTTTGGGCAGGCAACGGTAATGCCTTCAGGAACTTCGTGAATCACTTCATGGGAGAAACCCAAAGACAATTGCACGTTTTTGCCCTGCATTGCCGCACGATAACCAACACCATTGATTTCCAGCTTCTTTTCAAAGCCGTCTTTGACACCTGTCATGATGTTGTCGATCATGGTGCGCGACATGCCCCACTTCGAACGGGCATCCTTTGACTGATCGCGTGGATCAACCTGGATGGCGCCATCTTCCATTTTCACAAGGACTTCCTTGTTTACAACAAACTGCAACTCACCCTTGGGGCCCTTTGCAGTAACGGTCTGACCATCAACCGAAGCTGTTACGCCTTCAGGAATTGCGACCGGTTTTTTACCAATACGTGACATCGTTCTTCACCTACCGTTAAAAGACGCGACACAGGATCTCGCCACCGACATTCTCTTCGCGTGCCTGATGGTCCGCCATCACGCCTTTTGGCGTGGAAAGAATGTTGATGCCAAGGCCGTTGGCCACGTTTGGAATGTTCTTTACCGAAGAATACACGCGCAGGCCAGGCCGTGACACGCGAGCAATTTCGCGAATTACCGGAGAACCTTCGTAATATTTCAGTTCGATCTCGATCTCGGACTTGCCGTCGGCAAATTCGACAGTTGAATAGTCACGAATATACCCTTCCGTTTTCAACACTTCGCACACATTTGCACGCAGCTTTGAGGCAGGGCTGGAAACCTTTGACTTGTTGCGCATCAAGCCGTTGCGGATACGTGTAAGCAGATCGCCCAAAGGATCAGTAGTGCCAGACATGAATAATCCCCCTTACCAGCTTGATTTAACAAGGCCGGGAATACGGCCATAATTGCCAAGTTCGCGCAGGGCGATACGAGACATTTTCAGTTTACGGTAATAACCGCGTGGACGGCCAGACACTTCACAGCGGTTCCGGACACGGGTTTTCGCACCATTGCGCGGCAACTCATTCAGCTTGAGTTGAGCCTTGAAACGCTCTTCCATGGGAAGCTCACGATTGCGCGTGATCGCTTTCAGCTCTGCCCGCTTCTTTTCGTATTTCTTGACAAGCTTTTCGCGGCGCTTGTTTTTGGTATATGCACTTACCTTAGCCATTTGGCCATTCCTTTCGTTTCATGCTTGCCGTTACTGCCGGAACGGGAAGTTGAATTCGGTCAGCAAAGCCCGTGCTTCATCATCCGTCTTGGCGGTCGTACAAACAATGACGTCCATGCCCCAGATCTGGTCTACCTTGTCGTAGTTGATTTCCGGGAACACAATGTGTTCCTTGATGCCCATGGCAAAATTTCCGCGACCATCAAAGCTTTTCGGGTTCAAACCGCGAAAGTCACGCACACGCGGCAGCGCAATTGTGACCAAACGGTCGATAAAGTCGTACATGCGCGGACCACGAAGGGTCACTTTCGCGCCAAGCGGCATACCTTCACGGACCTTGAAGGTCGCAACAGATTTGCGTGCACGGGTAATTACGGCCTTTTGACCTGCAATCAAGGTCAGGTCTTCAGCCGCAATACCGGCTTTTTTGGAATCGGCTGTAGATTCGCCAACTCCCATGTTGATCACAATCTTGTCGACCTTTGGCACTTCCATTGTATTGGCGTAGCCAAATTTCTCGACCATCTTGCCACGGATCGCGTCGTTATAGAGCGCCCGCAAACGAGGTTGATAGGTTGCTTCAGCCATCGATCACTTCTCCGGAACGTTTTGCAAAACGGACCTTGCGTCCGTCGTCCATTGTCTTGATACCAACACGCGTTGCCTTGCCGTCTTTCGGGTCGATCATCGCAAGGTTGGAAAGCTGAACGGCTGCTTCTTTTGAAACGATGCCGCCCTCTTGTGCCTGGGTCTGGCGCTGGTGACGCTGCACAAGGTTTACACCCTGCACGATTGCCTTGCCTTCTTTGGGCTGCAATTCGACAATTTGACCTGTGCGGCCCTTGTCCTTACCCGTCAACACGATAACGTTGTCGCCTTTTTTCAACTTGTTCATGACGGTCTCCTACAACACTTCCGGCGCCAGCGAGATGATCTTCATGTGGCGTTTGGCACGCAATTCGCGTGGAACAGGGCCGAAGATACGTGTGCCTACCGGCTCGCTTTTGTTGTCGACCAACACAGCCGCATTGCCATCAAAGCGAATGACAGAACCGTCAGCACGCTTGATGTCTTTGGCAGTGCGCACGACAACCGCTTTCATGACCTGGCCTTTTTTTACACGGCCGCGGGGGATGGCTTCCTTCACAGAAACCACAATAATGTCACCAACTGAAGCGTATTTCCGTTTGGAACCGCCCAGTACCTTGATGCACATAACACGACGCGCACCGGAATTGTCGGCAACATCGAGATTTGTTTGCATCTGAATCATGACTGGCTACCTTCTTTTTTCTAATAACCGGAACCTTCGGGCCCGGCGCCTGCCAATGGTTAAGCTTGGCCCTCTACGACGACCCAGCGTTTGTCCTTGGAAACCGGACGGCATTCCTCGATAAACACCTGGTCTCCAACCTTCTTCACATTGCCCTCATCGTGGGCCTTGTAATTTTTCGAACGGCGAACTGTTTTCTTGAAAAGCGGATGGATGAAGCGGCGCTCAACCTTCACAACGACGGTCTTGTCGTTTTTGTCACTTACAACAGTTCCCTGCAAAACGCGTTTTGGCATTTTCTGTTATCCTTCTTTAAGGCGATCACGCCTTGGCTTCTGCAGATTTCATTTCACTTGCCACGGTTTGAATACGAGCAATGTCGCGGCGGACCTGGCGCATACGAGCCGTGTTTTCAATTTGACCAGTTGCCCGCTGAAAACGCAGGTTGAACTGTTCTTTTTTCAGGCTGACGAGCTCGTCGGTAAGCTCGTCGGCTGTTTTCAGTCTCAAATCGCTGGCCTTCATTGGCTCAACCTTTCCTGTTGTTACTCAGCAATACGCTGAACAAAACGTGTCTTGATCGGAAGTTTGCGTCCACCAAGGCGCAGTGCCTCGCGCGCAACCTCTTCCGAAACACCATCAATCTCAAACATCACCCGGCCAGGTTTGACGCGGCACGCCCAATAATCTGGCGAGCCTTTACCCTTACCCATCCGTACCTCGGTAGGTTTGGAGGAAACCGGCACATCCGGGAACACCCGTATCCAGACCCGGCCTGCCCGTTTCATGTGGCGGGTAATGGCACGACGTGCTGCCTCAATCTGGCGGGCAGTTACCCGCTCCGGTTCCATGGCCTTAATGCCGTAGGAGCCGAAATTGAGCATGGTTCCGCCCTTTGCATTGCCGTGGATCCGGCCCTTGTGCTGCTTGCGGAATTTTGTGCGCTTTGGCTGCAACATTTTTATTGATCCCGTTCTTGTTTATAACCTTACGAGCGTGGTCCGCGGTTCTGGCCGCCACCCTGCTCCTGGGCTTCATTGCCACGACGCTCGGAAGCGTATGGGTCGTGTTCAAAAATATCGCCCTTGTAGATCCAAACCTTGATGCCGCAGATACCGTACGCAGTCGAGGCCGAAGCAACCCCGTAGTCGATGTCGGCACGCAGTGTATGTAGCGGCACACGACCTTCGCGGTACCATTCCATGCGGGCGATCTCAGCACCGCCAAGACGGCCTGAACAGTTTATCCGGATACCCAGGGCACCAAGACGCATGGCAGACTGAACCGCACGCTTCATTGCACGGCGAAACGCCACGCGACGTTCCAGCTGTTGGGCAATTCCCTGCGCCACGATGGTAGCGTCAATCTCGGGTTTGCGCACTTCATTAATGTTGATGTGCACTTCTGACTCGGTCATCGTGCCAAGTTTGCGGCGCAGTTTTTCAATGTCCGCGCCTTTCTTGCCGATGATGATGCCCGGACGCGCCGAATGAATGGTAACCCGGCATTTCTTGTGCGGTCGCTCAATCACGATCTTCGAGATTGATGCTGCTGACAGTTCTTTTTCCAGGTATGAGCGGATTTTGAAATCTTCATGAATAAGATTGCCATATTCGCCCTTGGTGGCAAACCAGCGTGAATCCCACGTGCGGTTGATGCCCAGACGAAGACCGATCGGATTAATCTTCTGACCCATTACGCGGTCTCCTCTTCTACTTCACGAACCACGATGGTCAGGTGTGAAAACGGCTTCAAGATACGGCTTGTGCGACCACGGCCACGTACACGGAAGCGTTTCATGGTGATTGACTTCCCCACATAGGCTTCTGCAACCACCAGGCTGTCAACATCCAGATCGTGGTTGTTTTCGGCATTGGCAATCGCTGATTCAAGTGTTTTCTTCACTGTTCCGGCAATACGACGCTGCGAAAACTCCAAATCGGCCAGTGCCTTTTCAGCCTTTTTGCCGCGGATCATGCGCGCAACATCGTTCAGCTTTTGCGGGCTGGTACGAATGGTGCGGGTAACCGCACGCGCTTCATTGTCGGCCAGTACGCGTTCGCGTTTCTGCTTGCCCATTGTTACTTCCTCTTCGCCTTCTTGTCCGCGCCGTGACCGTAATAGGTGCGGCTTGGAGAGAATTCGCCAAGTTTGTGGCCAACCATGTCTTCCGATACCAACACCGGAATATGCTTTTGACCGTTATAGACACCGAAGGTCAGTCCCACGAACTGGGGCAGGATGGTTGAACGCCTGCTCCAGGTCTTGATCACTTCGTTTCTGCCACTTTCGCGGACCTTCTCGGCTTTCTTCAAAAGATTGCCGTCAACAAAAGGTCCTTTCCAAATTGAACGAGCCACGTGTCTGCTTCCCTATCGCTTCTTGCGCTGATGACGTGAGCGCATGATGAGTTTATCGGATGTCTTGTTTTTGGCGCGCGTACGCTTGCCTTTGGTCGGTTTGCCCCACGGGGTCACCGGATGACGGCCACCGGATGTACGACCCTCACCACCACCGTGTGGGTGATCAACCGGGTTCATGGCAACGCCACGTACGTGCGGGCGACGACCGAGCCAGCGGTTACGACCGGCCTTACCCTTGTTGGTGTTGGCATTGTCCGGATTGGAAACCGCACCAATGGTTGCCATGCAATCGCCGTGGATCAAACGCTGTTCGCCAGAATTGAGGCGCAGGATCGCGTATGGGCCGTCACGACCAACGAGCTGAACATAAGAACCGGCTGAACGTGCGATCTGCGCGCCCTTGCCCGGTTTCATCTCCACATTGTGGATGATCGTTCCAACCGGAATGGCTTTCATCGGCATGGCGTTGCCGGGCTTGACGTCTGCGCTTTGTGCCGCAATCACCTTGTCGCCGGCTGCCAGGCGTTGTGGCGCAATAATGTATGACAATTCGCCATCATCATATTTCAGCAAGGCAATAAAAGCGGTACGGTTCGGGTCATATTCAATGCGCTCAACAGTCGCTGAAACATCGAACTTGTTGCGCTTGAAATCGATCACGCGATAGCTGCGCTTGTGCCCGCCACCACGATGGCGCGCAGTCATGCGTCCAGCATTGTTACGACCGCCACTTTTGGAAAGACCTTCGGTCAAGGTCTTGACCGGTTTGCCTTTCCACAGATCAGAACGGTCAACAATTACAAGTTGACGCTGACCTGGGGTGCGGGGATTAAACTTCTTCAGTGCCATGGTCTTTTTCCTTACAGCCCTGTCGTCACATCAATTGTGTCGCCTTCAGCAAGGGTCACAACCGCTTTTTTGAAATCACTTTGTTTGCCCAGAACGCCTCGGAAACGTTTCACCTTGCCCTTGCGGACCAACGTATTCACCGCCTTGACCTTGACATTGAAAAGGCCTTCGACCGCATTCTTGATTTCAGGTTTGGTGGCATTGCCGGCAACCTTGAAAACCACCTGGTTCAACTCGGAAGCCATGGTTGATTTTTCGGTAATGACCGGTGCCAGGATTACGTCGTAATGTCTCGCGTCACTCATTTGAACCGCTCCTCAAGTGCTTCTACGGCAGACTTTGAAAGCACCAGCTTCTCGCGACGCAGAATGTCATAAACATTGATACCCTGAACCGGCAAAACATCGACGTGCGGAGCGTTGCGTGCTGCCAGGGAGAAATTCTTGTCGAGTTCCGCACCACCAATAAACAGTGCATTCTCAAGGCCAAGCTTTGAAAGTTGTGCCCGAAGCGCAGAAGTCTTGGCCTCCTTGACAGCCAAATCGTCGATGACGACGATATTGTCGGCAGCCTGTTTTGCAGACAGGGCGTGTTTCAGCGCCAATGCACGAACCTTTTTGGGAAGGTTGTGGCCATGATCACGCGGTGTGGGACCAAATGCACGACCGCCGCCACGAAATTGCGGCGCCTTGGCAGTCGAGTGACGGGCGTTGCCGGTCCCCTTCTGCTTGTACATCTTCCGCGAGGTACGGGAAATCTCAGACCGGTTCTTAACATCATGCGTACCGGCACGACGTTTGGCCAACTGATAGCGAACCATGCGATGCAAAAGGTCTTCGCGCGGCTCCAGACCAAACACAGCGTCCGAAACGGAAACTTTACCCGAAGCCTTGCCATCAAGTGTGGTGACTTTGATATCCATTATTCGGCTCCTTCACTTGTTTCAGCCGGAGCTTCTGCCGCTGGGGCTTCCTGCGCAGGTGATGCACCGGCCTTCAAACCGGCAGGCATCGGCACGTTGTCAGGAAGGGTTTTCTTCACAGAGTCGCGGATGGTGATCCATGACCCTTTTGAACCGGGAACAGCCCCCTTGATCAACACAAGGCCACGTTCGGCGTCGGTACGAACCACTTCAAGGTTCTGGGTGGTAACACGGGTAGACCCCATGTGACCGGCCATCTTCTTGCCCTTGAACACCTTGCCGGGGTCCTGACACTGACCGGTTGAACCATGTGAGCGGTGGGAAATGGAAACACCGTGTGAAGCACGCAGGCCACCAAAGTTGTGACGCTTCATGGCTCCGGCAAATCCCTTACCGATGGAAACACCCGTCACATCAACCTTTTGGCCTGGAACAAAATGCTCGGCAGACAGCTCAACTCCCACGTCAAGCATGTTTTCCGGCGAAACCCGGAATTCGGCCAGCTTGCGTTTTGGCTCAACCTTCGCAACGGCAAAATGCCCGCGCATCGGCTTTGTGGTGTTTTTGACTTTTGCCAAACCCGCACCCAGTTGAACAGCCGAATAGCCGTTCCGTTCTTCGGTGCGCTGTGCAACAACCTGAAGGTTATCAACCTTCAGAACTGTTACAGGGACCTGCTCGCCTGAGTCGCTGTAGACCCGCGTCATTCCCATTTTTTGTGCAATCAATCCTGAACGCATCTTGGTGTTCCTTGTTTGGGAAGTAGGCAGTGCCCAGAGTTCCCTGTCCTGTTTTTACAGTTTGATCTCGACGTCCACGCCAGCTGACAAATCAAGCTTCATCAAGGCATCAACGGTTTGCGGTGTCGGATCAACAATATCCAGCAGACGTTTGTGCGTACGCATTTCGAACTGCTCGCGGCTTTTCTTGTTCACATGCGGCGAACGGTTGACCGTATAACGCTCAATACGAGTCGGAAGCGGCACGGGTCCTTTCACCTGCGCTCCTGTTCGCTTTGCCGTGGAGACAATCTCCTTGGTGGAAGCATCCAGAATACGGTGATCAAACGCCTTGAGGCGAATGCGGATGTTTTGTCCGTTCATGTTTCAGTTTCCTCAAAAAGCCAGGGGTGAAGACGATATCGCCCTCACCCCGGTATTCATGTTTCGTTACTCAATAATGGCCGATACGATGCCGGCGCCGACGGTACGGCCACCTTCACGGATCGCAAAGCGCAGACGCTCTTCCATCGCAATCGGCACGATCAGCTCGACTTCCATCTCCACATTGTCGCCAGGCATCACCATCTCGGTGCCCGCAGGCAATTGGCAAACGCCGGTCACGTCAGTCGTACGGAAGTAAAACTGGGGACGGTAATTGGTGAAGAACGGCGTGTGACGGCCACCTTCGTCCTTGGTCAGAATATAAGCTTCCGCCTTGAACTTGGTGTGCGGGGTTACAGAACCGGGCTTCGCCAGAACCTGACCACGCTCAACCTGGTCGCGGTCAATACCACGGATCAGGGCACCAATGTTGTCGCCGGCCTCACCGCTGTCCAGCAGCTTGCGGAACATCTCAACACCCGTACAAGTCGTCTTCTGGGTGTCCTTGATGCCGATGATCTCAATCTCGTCACCCACATTGATCACGCCACGCTCGACACGGCCCGTAACAACCGTACCACGACCGGAAATCGAGAAAACATCCTCAATCGGCATCAGGAAAGGCTGGTCAACCGGACGGTCAGGCTGGGGAATGTAGGAATCAACATTCTCCATCAACTCGCGGATCGCGTTCTCGCCGATCTCGGGGTCACGGCCTTCCATCGCAGCAAGCGCAGAACCCTTGATGATCGGAGTGTCGTCGCCAGGAAACTCATAGGTGTCCAGAAGTTCGCGTACTTCCATCTCAACCAGCTCAAGCAGCTCTTCATCGTCAACCTGGTCAACCTTGTTGAGGAACACAACGATCGCAGGAACACCAACCTGACGGGCCAAAAGAATGTGCTCGCGGGTCTGGGGCATCGGGCCATCGGCAGCCGAACAAACCAAAATCGCACCGTCCATCTGCGCAGCACCGGTGATCATGTTCTTCACATAGTCGGCGTGGCCTGGGCAATCCACATGCGCATAGTGGCGGTTCTCTGTCTCATACTCAACGTGAGCCGTCGAAATGGTAATACCACGCGCGCGCTCTTCCGGCGCACCGTCAATCTGGTCATAGGCCTTGAAGTCACCAAAATACTTGGTGATCGCAGCAGTCAACGTCGTCTTGCCGTGGTCAACGTGACCAATCGTGCCAATGTTACAGTGAGGCTTATTGCGCTCAAACTTCTCTTTTGCCATTTGGATTCTCCATCCGTTGGCAGGTGCCCGGCACCTGCATCTGGTTAATCTGTTATTCTTTAGCCGGTATACTTTTCCTGAATTTCCTTCGCGACAGCGTTCGGAACCGGAGCGTAATGATCAAACTGCATGGTGTACTGGGCGCGGCCCTGTGACATCGAACGCAGATTGTCGACATATTTGAACATGTTCATCAGTGGTACGTGAGCGGTTACAACAGTTGCGATGCCACGCACCTCCTGCCCCTGAATCATGCCACGGCGTGAGTTCAGGTTGCCGATGATGTCACCCAGATATTCTTCCGGGGTCACTACTTCAACCGCCATGATTGGCTCAAGCAATTGCGCACCGAGCTGGTTTGCGTTCTCACGGAAACATGCACGCGCGGCGATCTCAAAGGCCAAAACAGAAGAGTCAACATCGTGATACGCACCGTCCATCAACGTTGCCTTGACACCAAGCATCGGGAAGCCAGCAAGCGGACCGGAAGAAAGAACGCTGTTGATCCCCTTTTCAACACCGGGGATGTATTCCTTGGGAACGTTACCACCAACAATCTTGCTTTCGAACTCAAACTCTTCAGAGTCCGGGTTTGGTTCAAACAGGATTTTAACGCGGGCAAACTGGCCGGAACCACCAGACTGTTTCTTGTGGGTATAGTCAGCTTCGTGGACCTTGGTGATGGTTTCGCGGAACGCAACCTGAGGTTCGCCAACATTCGCCTCAACCTTGAATTCACGCTTCATGCGATCAACAAGAATGTCGAGGTGCAACTCACCCATGCCGGCAATAATGGTCTGGCCGGATTCTTCATCCGACTTGACCTGAAAAGAAGGATCCTCTGCGGCCAGGCGGTTAAGGGCAATACCCATTTTTTCCTGGTCACCCTTGGTCTTGGGCTCGATCGCAATCTGAATGACCGGATCAGGAAACTCCATGCGCTCAAGAATTACGGGTTTAAGCGGATCACACAGCGTGTCACCCGTAGTGGATTCTTTCAGACCAGCAATCGCAACGATATCACCGGCATATGCCACTTCCAAATCCTCGGTATCGCGGGAATGCATCAGCAACATGCGGCCAACGCGCTCACGCTTGTCTTTCACCGTGTTGAGAACACTGGAACCTTTTTCAAGCTTGCCTGAATAGATACGACAGAAGGTCAGCGAACCAACGAAGGGGTCGTTCATGATTTTGAACGCCAGAATGCCGAGCGGCTCATCGTCTGACGCTTTGCGCTCGACCTCTTCCTCGGTCTTCACATCAATGCCCTTGATCGCAGGAATGTCCACAGGCGAAGGAAGGAAGTCGACAACCGCATCAAGCAAGGGCTGAACCCCTTTGTTCTTGAACGCGGAACCACACATTACCGGGAAATAGGTTCCTGTAATCGTTCCGGTACGGATCAACGCACGAAGCTCATCGCCGGAAGGCTCATTGCCTTCCAGATAGGCCTCCATGGCTGCCTCATCGTTCTCAACAGCCGCCTCTACAAGCTGCTCGCGGAATTCAGCGGCACGCTCGGCAAGGTCTTCAGGAATGTCTGTAACTTCCCAAGTCGCACCAAGCTCTTCGCCGTTCCAGATCAGCGCCTTCATTTCGATCAGGTCAACAACACCTGCAAATTCACTTTCAGCACCAATCGGCAACTGAAGAACAAGCGGTGTGCCACCAAGACGCTCCTTCACCATCTCAACCGAGCGGTAGAAGTCAGCACCAAGCTTGTCCATTTTGTTGACAAAGATCATGCGAGGCACGTTGTACTTGTCGGCCTGACGCCAAACGGTTTCGGTCTGGGGCTCAACACCCGCATTTGCATCGAGAAGCGCAATGGCCCCGTCAAGCACGCGCAATGAACGCTCCACCTCAATGGTAAAATCCACGTGTCCGGGGGTATCAATAATGTTGAAACGTTTCTTGGAACCGTCACGACCCTCCCAGAAAGTCGTTGTAGCAGCAGACGTAATGGTGATGCCGCGCTCCTGCTCCTGCTCCATCCAGTCCATGGTGGCAGCACCGTCATGCACTTCGCCGATCTTGTGGCTCTTGCCGGTGTAATAAAGAATGCGCTCTGTCGTTGTGGTTTTTCCAGCATCAATGTGAGCCATGATGCCGAAATTGCGATAGTCTTCGATTGCGTATTCGCGGGACATTGCCTTTAGCCTTTGCGTTAAGATTTAGCGTCGGGAGGAACTGCTAACTCAAACTACTCCAAAAAATCACTTACCAGCGGTAATGGGAGAAAGCCTTGTTGGCCTCCGCCATCTTGTGCGTGTCTTCACGTTTCTTGACCGCAGCACCACGGTTGTTTGCCGCATCCATGATCTCGCCCGACAGACGCTGAACCATGGTGGTCTCGTTACGATTTCGTGCAGCAGCAATCACCCAGCGAATCGCAAGCGCCTGACGGCGCTCCGTGCGTACCTCGACAGGAACCTGATAAGTGGCACCACCCACACGACGGGAACGCACCTCAACTGCGGGCGCAACATTTTCCAAAGCCGAATGGAAGGTTTCAACCGGATTGGCCTTCGCCTTCTCCTCAACCTCATCAAGAGCGCCATAGACAATACGCTCTGCTACAGATTTTTTACCGTCCAGCATGATCGAATTCATGAACTTGGACAGAACCACATCACCAAATTTCGGATCCGGGTTTACTTCACGTTTTTCAGCGCGGTGACGACGAGACATTCAAACAACCCCTTACTTAGGACGCTTGGCGCCGTATTTCGAACGACGCTGCTTGCGGTCTTTAACGCCCTGAGTATCAAGGACACCGCGGATAATATGATAACGAACACCAGGAAGGTCTTTTACGCGTCCGCCGCGGATCATGACCACTGAGTGCTCCTGAAGATTGTGCCCCTCACCGGGAATGTAACCAATCACCTCAAACCCGTTGGTAAGGCGGATTTTTGCAACCTTGCGAAGCGCCGAGTTGGGCTTCTTGGGAGTTGTTGTGTAAACGCGGGTACACACGCCGCGTTTCTGGGGACAAGCTTCCATTGCAGGAACCTTGCTGCGCTTTACCTGAGGCTTGCGCGGGTTACGAACCAACTGGTTGATTGTAGGCATACAATCTTCACCTTCTTACTGCAGACCCGAAGGGTCAAAACGTTTCGTTCAGAAGCACCGTGCAGTTTGCCGAGATGCTTCTCATGCGTTAAAGGCCCAACCAATCCAAGCAATCTTGGTGGCGAACCTTTGAAAAACAGAGGACCGAAGCGGTCATGCCTTAAATCTGGGTTTGTAGCAAAGTCTTGTTTGAGCAATTGTTCGGCAGATGCACGAAACCATCGATGCTCACATCGACTTGTTTCGGTGGGGTATAAGGCCAAGGATTCGCGCCGTCAACCCCTTTTGGCGCTTTATTTGGCCAAAAATTGCCACGAGCAACCTCCTGGCATGTCAACAAGCTAAACGGAGTTCAGTTCCTGCGTATCGTCAGCCGGAAGCACCACAACCTGCGCTCCGGGGGTTACACGTTCATAAAGATCAATCACGTCATGGTTGATCATGCGAAAACACCCGCTCGAAGCCCGTTTTCCAATTGAATACGGACGATTGGTGCCATGAATTCTGAACAAGGTATCCTTGCCATCCTTGTAAAGGTACATCGCCCTTGCACCCAGCGGGTTTTCGACACCTGCCGGCATTCCGTCCTCATACTCCGCAAGTTTTGGCGAACGCTCGATCATCTCCCTGGGAGGCGTCCAGGTGGGCCATTTCTGTTTCCATCGCATCACCGCATCACCATGCCAGGCATACCCCTCCCTGCCCACAGCAGTACCGTAACGCAATGCGCGTTTTCCCGGATGAACCAGATACAAATAGGGACCGGTATTGTCCACAACGACGGTGCCGGGCTTGTAGTTGCGCGAGTAGCGCACCCACTGACGCAAGAAGCGGTCATTCATCTTTGCCGTATCAAAGGCCGGCAGCTCTATCTCGTTATCAAACCGTGGTCCGTATATGGCCGCATAATTGAATTGTGCAGGTTCGGCTTGTTGTGTGCTATGAACGGCGAATGTTCGGGTGTCGGGGTTGGTGCTTGAACACGCGGACACCATACTTGAACCCAAAAGCGAAAAACCGCCTGCCAGGATTGTCCGGCGATCGGGATTGGAAGAAAAAGGCATTGTCAGTTCCTGACGTTACGCGTTTACAATCAATACCCCTGCCAATGTTTTACCGCATAACACGGGATCAAACAAGAAAGCTTAAGAAACGGGGTTAACATCGTGCCTGCGCAGCAGCATATGTGAGCACGGTTGTGCCAACGCCTGCATAAACGGGGAAAATCCGTTTGACTGCGCCCCTGCCCCGGTCAATGATGGCGTGAACCAGGTCAGACAAATGGGATCTGGGCTGCTGTGTTCGTTCGCAACTGCCTGCGCGACACCAAATTGGAAAAAATTTAGGTTATTGAAAATGATTTACCCAAGTGTTCTTGTTACGTATGTCGCCATCGTGGTCGGCTTTGTGTTTATTCCTGGGCCTGCAACACTGCTTACGATTGCAAGAGCGACAAGCTCGGGTCCGAGAGCAGGTATCGCTACCGGAGTTGGAATCGCCGCTGGAGACATGTTCCATACCGCGATGGCAGTCATTGGCATATCGGCTGTTATTGCAACATCGGCGCTATTCTCGTTAATCAAATATGCCGGAGCCGCCTATCTGATTTACCTTGGCATAAAGGCGGTATTTGAAAAAGTGCCTGGCGGCATTGCGGCGGCGCAACCAACCGTGACCATTAGCAAAGCCTTTAGCCAGGGTTTCTTCTCAGAAATATTGAACCCGAAAACTGCATTGTTTTTTCTGGCGTTCCTACCGCAGTTCGTGAACCCCGCAAACGGCTTTGCGACGCTTCAGTTAAGCATATTCGGGTTCATTTTTGTTCTGCTGGGGCTGGTCAGCACCGTGGTCTTTGCATTGGGTGCAGGGAAGCTTGGATACCTTCTTCGGCGCAATCCAGCAGTATTGAAGTGGCAAGGAAAAGTGGTCGGTTGCATTTATTGCGCACTTGGGCTGCGCCTTGCCGGCATCAGACCGCTAGGACATCAACGCCAAACAAAAAGGCCGCTCAAATGAGCGGCCTTCTCTTTTCTTCTCGCTAACGGCGCAGCTTACTCTGCAGCTTCGCCTTCGCTCATGTCAGTAAGCAGTGCTTCGGCATCTGCCATCTTCTGCTTTTCCTCGACGATCATGTCATCGCGCTGATTGGCAAGGCGGCGAATGCGGGACATCACGCCACCGGTACCTGCCGGGATCAGGCGACCCACAATCACGTTCTCTTTCAGACCTACCAGCGTGTCGGATTTTCCGGCAACTGACGCCTCGGTAAGAACACGCGTTGTTTCCTGGAAGGAAGCAGCGGAGATGAACGAGCGGGTTTGCAGGCTCGCCTTGGTGATACCCAGCAGCACCGGATCACCTTCGGCAGGCTTCTTGCCCTCTTCTTCCATGCGCTCATTGAGAATTTCCATCTCAATACGGTCCATTTGTTCGCCAACAATCAGACCGGTGTCGCCGGGTTCCGTGATCTCAACCTTCTGCAGCATCTGGCGAACAATCACCTCGATGTGCTTGTCGTTGATCACAACACCTTGCAGGCGGTAAACGTCCTGAATCTCGTTGACCAGATAGCTGGCCAGCGCCTCAACCCCGCGAATTGCAAGAATGTCGTGTGGAGCGGGATTGCCGTCGAGAATATAGTCACCCTTTTCAATCGGGTCACCGTCCTGCAAATGGAACGGCTTGCCTTTCGGGATCAGATATTCTGCCGGCTCCAGCGTTGAGTCGTTTGGTTCGATCGAAATCCGACGCTTGTTTTTGTAGTCGCGACCGTAACGGATGGTACCGTCTATGGTTGCGATAACGGCATGGTCCTTCGGACGACGCGCTTCAAACAATTCCGCCACCCGTGGAAGACCACCGGTGATATCCTTGGTTTTAGCGCTTTCTGTTGGAATACGGGCAAGCACATCACCGGCCCTGACGGTTGCACCCGGTTCCACAGACAAGACCGCATCCACAGAAAGCTGGATACGGGCGTCGCCGCCGCGCTTGAGCTTGGCAATCTCGCCGTTCTTGTCCTTGATAACGATTGCTGGCTTGAGATCTGCGCCACGCGGGTTGGCACGCCAGTCAACGACAACACGCTTGGTGATGCCGGTTGATTCATCGGCGTTCTCCTGAACCGAAAGTCCATCGACCAGGTCTTCAAACTCAACCGTTCCATCAACCTCGGTCAGCATTGGGCGTGTATAGGGATCCCATTCCGCCATACGCTGGCTTTGCTTGATGTTGTCACCTTCTGCAACCAGCAGGCGTGAACCGTAATTGACACGATGCGAAGCGCGCTCGACACCTTTCTCATCCTCAATCACAACAGACATGTTACGACCCATGACAATCATGTTGCCTTCTGAATCCTTCGACATGTTTGCGTTCTTGATCTTCACGATACCTTCGTAAGAAGCCTCAAGGAACGAGGAATCGACCACCTGTGCAGTACCGCCAATGTGGAATGTGCGCATGGTCAGCTGCGTGCCGGGTTCACCAATCGACTGGGCAGCAATCACCCCGACCGCCTCGCCCATGTTCACCGGCGTACCACGTGCCAGGTCACGGCCATAACATGCCGCACAAACACCGGTTTGTGCTTCACAAGTCAAAGCGGAACGGATTTTCACCGTCTTGACGCCAGCTTCATCAACCTTCGGCAGGTCTTCCTCACTGATCAGATGGTTGATCGGCAGAACAGTCTCACCGGTTTCAGGATGCACAATCTCTTCGGCTGTCGTTCGGCCCAGAATACGCATTCCAAGGGAAGCGACTTCCTGACCGGCGTCCACGACGGCTTGCATGGTCAAACCTTCGGTCGTACCACAATCTTCCATTGTAATGATGCAATCCTGCGCAACGTCCACCAGGCGGCGGGTCAGGTAGCCGGAGTTGGCAGTTTTCAGCGCCGTGTCCGCCAGCCCCTTACGGGCACCGTGCGTGGAGTTGAAGTATTCCAACACGGTCAGACCTTCCTTGAAGTTCGAAATGATCGGGCTTTCGATGATTTCCCCTGACGGTTTGGCCATCAACCCGCGCATTCCGGCCAGCTGCTTCATCTGGGTCGGAGAACCACGCGCACCGGAGTGGCTCATCATGTAAATCGAGTTCATGGGTTCCTGACGCTTCGTGTCGTCGTCGAACTTCACCGCACGAATGCGATCCATCATTTCGTCGGCAACCTTGTCACCACACTTCGCCCAGGCATCAACGACCTTGTTGTACTTCTCGCCCTGTGTAATCAGGCCATCATTGTACTGTTGTTCATATTCCTTAGTCAGGGCCTGGGTATCGGTTACCAGATTTGCCTTGGTTTCAGGAATAACCATGTCGTCCTTACCGAAGGAAATTCCTGCGCGGCAGGCATGGCGGAAACCAAGGGTCATGATGCGGTCACAGAAAATGACCGTCTCTTTCTGACCGGAGTGACGATAAACCGTATCGATCATCTTGGAGATGTTCTTCTTGGTCATTTCGCGGTTCACAATATCGAAGCCGATTTTGTGGTTACGCGGAAGCAACTCGCCAAGGATCATGCGACCGGGTGTGGTTTCGTGAATCTTTGAGACAGCGTTCCCTTCTTCGTCAACCGTTTTGAAACGGCCGCGAATCTTGGTGTGAAGTGTAACAACGCCTGTATCAAGCGCGTGCTGGATTTCACCCATGTCGGCGAAAGCCATCCCCTCACCCGGCTCGTTCTCGGCGACGATCGAGAGATAATAAAGCCCAAGTACCATATCTTGTGACGGCACAATGATTGGCTGACCGTTGGCCGGGTGCAGGATGTTGTTGGTAGACATCATCAGAACACGTGCTTCAAGCTGCGATTCCAGCGAAAGCGGTACGTGCACCGCCATCTGGTCGCCATCGAAGTCGGCGTTGAAGGCAGAACAGACCAACGGATGAAGCTGAATGGCCTTGCCTTCGATCAGGACAGGTTCAAACGCCTGAATACCCAGGCGGTGAAGCGTTGGCGCCCGGTTCAACAGAACCGGATGTTCACGGATCACTTCGTCGAGAATGTCCCAGACTTCAGGGCGTTCTTTTTCAACCAGTTTTTTCGCCTGTTTGACGGTGGATGAATACCCCTTTGCGTCAAGGCGTGCGTAAATAAACGGTTTGAACAGCTCAAGTGCCATTTTCTTGGGCAGTCCGCATTGGTGAAGCAGAAGCTCCGGACCGGTCACGATCACCGAACGACCGGAATAGTCCACGCGCTTGCCGAGCAAGTTCTGGCGGAAACGGCCCTGCTTGCCTTTCAGCATGTCGGAGAGCGATTTCAAAGGACGTTTGTTGGCACCGGTAATGGTACGGCCACGACGGCCATTGTCGAAAAGTGCATCGACAGATTCCTGCAGCATCCGCTTTTCGTTGCGAATGATGATGTCGGGAGCCTTGAGTTCCACCAAGCGACGCAGTCGGTTGTTACGGTTGATCACACGGCGATAAAGGTCGTTCAGGTCAGAAGTGGCAAAACGACCACCATCCAACGGCACCAACGGACGCAAATCCGGCGGAATGACCGGAATGATCTTCATGATCATCCACTCGGGACGGTTGCCTGACTCGATAAACGCCTCAACCACTTTCAGGCGCTTTGTGATTTTCTTGATTTTCAGTTCAGAAGAGGTTTCCGCCAACTCGACCCGCAAATCGCCAGCGATTTTTTCAAGGTCCATGGAAGCGAGAACTTCATGAATGGCTTCCGCACCGATCATGGCAGTAAAACTGTCATCGCCATATTCGTCACAGGCATTCATGTATTCTTCTTCAGTCAGAAGCTGGTATTCCTGCAATGGTGTCAGACCGGGCTCGGTCACAACGAAGTTTTCGAAGTAAAGAACACGCTCCAAATCCTTCAATGTCATATCGAGCAACAGTCCGATGCGCGACGGCAGGGATTTCAGGAACCAGATGTGGGCAACCGGCGCAGCAAGCTCAATGTGGCCCATGCGTTCGCGACGCACCCGTGAAAGCGTAACTTCAACACCGCACTTTTCACAGATAATGCCCTTGTACTTCATGCGCTTGTACTTGCCGCAAAGACATTCATAGTCTTTCACAGGGCCAAAGATGCGGGCGCAGAACAGGCCGTCACGTTCCGGTTTGAATGTACGGTAGTTGATGGTTTCCGGCTTCTTGATCTCACCATAAGACCAGGAAAGAATTTTTTCCGGCGAGGCGATTGAAATCCTGATTGCATCGAAGTTTTGCGATGCAGCCGGATTGTTAAAGAGGTTCATGACGTCGTGGTTCATGGTCTCATTTCCTTTGGGGCTTGCCCCTTTGCGGTCTCTTTACGGCGTACTAACAAAAAGACCTAGAATTCAGTTCGCTTTTTACAACTTCAGCAGGGCGCGTTGAAGGCGCCCTGCCCTGAATGATTTATTCTGCTGCGTCAGGCAGAAGGTCGTCTCCGCTATCGTCTTCGATCTCCTCGTCGACCGGAAGCTTGGTGTTCTCAAGGTCAACATTAAGACCAAGCGAACGCATTTCCTTGACAAGAACGTTGAAACTTTCGGGGATACCGGCTTCGAACGTATCGTCACCACGGACAATCGCTTCATAGACTTTGGTACGACCGGCAACGTCGTCCGATTTGACCGTCAGCATTTCCTGCAAGGTATAGGCAGCGCCATAGGCTTCCAGCGCCCAGACCTCCATTTCACCGAAACGCTGTCCACCAAACTGGGCCTTGCCGCCAAGTGGCTGCTGGGTGACCAGTGAATATGGACCGATCGAACGGGCGTGGATCTTGTCGTCGACCAGATGGTGCAATTTGAGCATATAGATATAGCCCATTGTCACCGGACGGTCGAACGCCTCGCCGGTCCTGCCATCATAGACGGTGGACTGGCCGGATGAGTGCAATCCCGCCTGCTCCAGCATATCGACAATGTCCCCTTCATGGGCACCATCGAATACCGGCGTCGCAATGGAAACGCCACGGGTCAATTGTTCGCCGAGACGGACCACTGACTCTTCATCGTAGTTTTTGACCGGCTCATTGCGATCATTGTCGCCAAATACAGTCTCCAACTCGCCGCGCAGCGGTTTGATGTCGCCGCCTTGCTTGTAGGCTTCCAGCAAATCGCCAATCTTGCGACCCATGCCCGCGCAGGCCCAACCCAAATGGGTTTCGAGAATCTGACCAACGTTCATGCGCGATGGAACACCCAATGGGTTCAACACGATGTCGGCATGGGTACCATCTTCCAGGAACGGCATGTCCTCGACCGGCATGATGCGGGAAACCACACCCTTGTTGCCGTGACGGCCGGCCATCTTGTCGCCAGGTTGCAGCTTGCGCTTGACGGCAACGAAGACCTTGACCATTTTCATGACCCCGGGCATCAGCTCATCGCCACGCTGCAGTTTCTCAACCTTGTCCATAAAGCGTTGTTCCAGTTGAGACTTACTGTCGTCGTACTGGGCCTGGAGCGCTTCAAGTTCAGCCTGTTTTTTCTCATCGCCAAGCGCGAATTGCCACCAATGCGACCGTGGGTACTCGTCGAGCAACTCGTCGGTCACTTTCGCGCCTTTTTTGAACCCTTTCGGGCCGGCAACCGCTTCCTTGCCAATCAGCATTTCTGAAAGGCGACCATAAACGTTACGGTCCAAAATGGACTGTTCGTCATCGCGGTCTTTTGACAGGGATTCGATCTCTTCACGCTCAATTGACTGGGCACGTTCGTCTTTTTCAATGCCGTGGCGATTGAAAACGCGGACTTCCACAACCGTTCCGAAATCGCCAGGTGGCATACGCAAAGACGTATCACGAACATCTGAGGCCTTCTCGCCGAAAATCGCCCGGAGCAGCTTCTCTTCCGGTGTCATCGGGCTTTCACCCTTTGGTGTGATTTTGCCGACCAAGATGTCGCCAGGCCCAACTTCGGCACCAATATAGGTAATGCCGGCTTCATCGAGGTTTTTCAGTGCCTCTTCCGAAACATTGGGAATATCACGGGTGATTTCTTCGGGCCCAAGCTTTGTGTCACGCGCCATGACTTCGTATTCCTCGATATGGATCGAGGTGAAGACATCGTCGCGCACGATGCGCTCTGACAGAAGAATGGAATCTTCGTAGTTGTAGCCGTTCCAGGGCATGAATGCGACAAGCACATTGCGACCGAGTGCCAAATCGCCCAAATCGGTCGAAGGACCATCGGCAATGATATCACCCTTGGAAATCCGGTCACCAACACGCACCAGCGGTCGCTGGTTGATGCAGGTAGACTGGTTGGAACGCTGGAACTTCTGCAGACGATAAATGTCAACACCCGGCCTTCCGGGATCAAGATCCTCGGTTGCGCGGATCACGATACGTGTTGCATCCACCTGGTCCACAATACCGGTACGTCGCGAGCCGATCGCAGCGCCGGAGTCACGCGCCACAACCGATTCCATTCCGGTGCCCACGTAAGGCGCTTCGGCACGAACCAGCGGTACTGCCTGACGCATCATGTTGGACCCCATCAACGCGCGGTTCGCATCGTCGTTTTCAAGGAATGGAATCAGGGACGAAGCTACAGAAACCAACTGCTTTGGAGAAACGTCCATCAACTCAACGTTCTCGCGAGGCACCATCATCACCTCGCCTGCCTTGCGGCAGGTAACGAACTCGTTGGCAAACTTGTTGCCGTCTTCCAAATTCGCGTTGGCTTGGGCCACGTTATAGCGGGCTTCTTCCATCGCAGACAGGTATACGACTTCGTCAGTGACCTTGGAATCAACAACCTTGCGATACGGGCTTTCGATAAAACCGTACTTGTTGACGCGTGCAAAAGTCGCCAGCGAGTTGATCAAGCCAATGTTCGGACCTTCCGGTGTTTCAATCGGACAGATACGACCATAATGCGTCGGGTGAACGTCGCGCACCTCAAAGCCTGCACGTTCACGGGTCAAACCACCCGGTCCAAGAGCAGAAAGGCGGCGCTTGTGGGTGATCTCGGAAAGCGGGTTCGTCTGATCCATGAACTGTGACAATTGCGAAGACCCAAAGAACTCGCGAACCGCTGCAGCAGCAGGCTTGGCATTGATCAGGTCTTGCGGCATCACGGTATCAACCTCGATCGAAGACATGCGCTCCTTGATTGCCCGTTCCATGCGAAGCAGACCGATGCGGTACTGGTTTTCCATCAACTCACCAACCGAACGCACCCGCCGGTTGCCGAGGTTGTCGATGTCATCGATTTCGCCCTTGCCATCGCGCAAATCCACAAGGGTTTTGACGACTTCAAGAATGTCTTCGCGGCGCAGCACACGCACAGTGTCTTCCACATCCAGATCAAGACGAATGTTCATTTTCACCCGACCGACTGCGGAAAGATCGTAACGTTCGGAATCAAAGAACAATGACTGGAACATGGCCTCAGCCGTTTCCATGGTGGGCGGTTCGCCCGGGCGCATCACCCGGTAAATGTCAAACAATGCGTCCTGGCGAGACTCATTTTTGTCGACTGCAAGTGTGTTGCGGATATAGCCACCCACATTGACATAGTCGATGTTAAGAACCGGGAAGGTCTTGACCTTTGCCTCATCGAGAACTTCCAGCGATTTTTCGTCAATTTCATCACCTGCTTCCAGGTAAATCTCACCGGTTTTGGTGTTGACGATGTCCTCGGAAACGTAGCGGCCCATCAATTGCTCATTGGTGATACGCAGGTTCTTCAGACCGGCATCGGTCAACTGGCGAATGGTGCGGGCGGTGATTTTCTTGCCCATCTCCACAACAACTTCGCCGCTGTCGGCATCAACCAAATCAGTTTCGGCCTTGGTCCCCTTCATTGAGTCGCCATTGAACGGGACTTTCCAGCCATCACCATCGCGGGTGACGTTGGATGACTCATAAAAGGTATCAAGAATTTCTTCCTGATCATAACCAAGTGCCATCAACAGAGATGTTGCAGGAAGCTTGCGCCGGCGGTCGATGCGAGCATAAACAATATCCTTGGCGTCAAACTCAATATCGAGCCACGATCCGCGATAAGGGATCACGCGTGCGGCAAACAGCAATTTGCCGGATGAATGAGATTTGCCTTTGTCGTGATCGAAGAAAACGCCCGGCGACCGGTGCATCTGGGAAACAATCACGCGCTCTGTGCCGTTTACAATAAAGGTACCGTTGTTGGTCATGAGCGGCATGTCGCCCATGTACACTTCCTGTTCCTTGATGTCCTTGACAGATTTTGCGCCGGTATCTTCGTCAATATCAAACACGATCAACCGCAGGGTCACCTTGAGCGGCGCTGCATAAGTCATATCACGCTGCCGACATTCCTCGACATCATATTTCGGTGGATCAAAATCGTAACGAACGAATTCGAGTTGCGAAGCACCGGAAAAATCCTTGATTGGAAAAACAGAGGTAAACACCGCTTGAAGACCCTCGTCATCAATGCGGCCACCTTCCGGTTCATCAACCATCAGGAATTGATCATATGATTGTTTTTGAACCTCAATCAGGTTCGGCATTTCAGCCACTTCGGTAATGTTACCGAAAAATTTTCTTACCCGTTTACGACCATTGAATACATGGTTTTGAGCCATTCTCGCACCTTATGTCTTAAGCGGCAGCAACTCGCCGTGAATGGATTTTGAAACCGCCCCCTCCGGGTTTCTTCATCCAGCCCGGCCAAGGACTGTCATTGCGTTGGTGGACCATGGGCATTTGGTCCGGACTTTGCCCTACTCGCGCTCTACTGTATCCAAACCCATGCTGCCGGTTTGCCGATACACGCAGACCCCGGACGAATCCGAGGCCTATTTTCTTGGATTGCAACCCGCTAAAAACCGGGTCGCAAACTGGATTACTTGAGCTCGACCTTCGCGCCAGCAGCTTCAAGTTTTTCCTTGATTTCTTCGGCTTCAGCTTTCGCTGCACCTTCCTTGACAGGCTTGGGCGCACCTTCAACAAGATCCTTGGCTTCTTTCAGGCCAAGACCTGTGATGCCACGCACCTCCTTGATGACGTTGATTTTTGAAGCACCTGCCTCAGTCAGAATGACGTCAAACTCGTCTTTCTCTTCAGCAGCCGCACCAGCATCACCGCCAGCAGCGCCAGGCATTGCAGCAACTGCAACAGGTGCAGCGGCAGAAACGCCCCATTTGTCTTCGAGCAGTTTTGAAAGCTCTGCAGCTTCCAGAACAGTCAGGTTTGAAAGGTCTTCAACGATCTTTTCTAGATCAGCCATTTTAAAGTTCCTTTTGGTTTCAGTTCAAAAATTGAGAATGCGATAACCGTTATGCAGCCTCGTCTTTGGCACCATATGCCCCAAACACACGCGCAAGCTGACCTGCAGGTGCGTTGACCACTTGTGCAATCTTGCCGGCAGGTGCTTGAAGCAACCCGACAAGTTTGCCGCGCAGTTCGTCCAGGGATGGCATACTGGCAAGTGCTTTCACACCATCCTGGTCGAGGTTGGTTGGACCCATTGCACCACCAACAATTACGAGTTTCTCGTTTTGCTTGGCGTAATCAACGGCCACTTTTGGCGCTGTCACAGGATCGTCTGAGTAGCAAATCAGTGTTTGCCCCTGGAACAAATCCTTGATGTGTTCAGCTTCGGTACCTTCAAGAGCGAGTTTTACAAGGCGGTTTTTCGCGACTTTGACAGTGCCACCGGCTTCACGCATTTTTGAACGAAACTCGCTCATCTCTGCGACGGTGATACCGGAATAGTGTGCAACAACCACAGCGCCCGCGCCCGAAAGCGTTTCGTTCATGGAAGCTACAAACTCACGTTTTTCCGCTCTTTCCACAGTCTCTCTCCAATTGGAAAACCCATACAGGTCTTCCGGTTCACGTTTGCCGGAACGGAGCAACAGAACTTGCCCAAACCGACGGTTAAGTCCTGTCCCAGGCCGAAACATGAAGCGAACTTCATTCGGCATGGCAAACGAGCTTGAACTGAAATCTGCGGTAACACACCGTTACTGCAATATTTCGTTCCAACTCCCATCTATTGCAGGAAGAATTAAGACCAACCGGTCTCCTGCAGTCTCGGACAGGGTGCTTCGGACAAATTGTCCGAAGCGCATCCAGGGCCCGAAATGGGCCCAGGAATTCTTTAAGCCTCCACTAGCGATGCGGGATCGATTTTCACGCCCGGACCCATGGTGGAAGAAATTGCAATACGTTTTACAAAGGTGCCTTTTGCACCGGACGGTTTTGCTTTCTGGACCGCATCGGCAAACGCACGGATGTTTTCCTCAAGCTTGGCGCCATCAAAAGATGCCTTGCCAACGCCTGCATGGATAATGCCGGCCTTCTCAACGCGGAAATCAACAGCACCGCCTTTTGCAGCGTTTACCGCAGCTGTAACGTCCGGGGTCACGGTTCCGGTTTTGGGGTTGGGCATCAGGTTACGCGGCCCCAAAACCTTGCCGAGACGACCGACGAGCGGCATCATGTCTGGCGTAGCAATACAGCGGTCAAAATTGATCTCGCCTTTGTTGATGGTCTCCATCAAATCCTCAGCACCGACAATGTCTGCGCCAGCTGCCTTGGCCTCCTCGGCCTTGGCATCTTTTGCAAACACCGCAACACGGACCTTACGGCCCGTTCCGTTTGGCAGATTGACCACCCCGCGAACCATTTGGTCTGCGTGCCGCGGATCAACACCAAGATTCATCGCAACTTCAATGGTTTCATCGAATTTGGCGGTCGCGCGCTCCTTGACGAAACCAACAGCTTCGGAAAGTGTATAGAGCTTGTCGCGATCAATTCCCTCACGGGCGCTTTTGGTACGTTTTCCAACCATGGTCAGCCCTCCACCTGAATGCCCATCGAACGGGCAGAACCTTCGACAATTCGCATCGCACCTTCGACATCAATGGCGTTCAGGTCCGACATTTTCTTTTCCGCAATATCGCGCACCTGATCCTGTGTCAGGACACCGGCGCTTTCGCGACCAGGGTTTTGCGAACCAGACTTGAGTTTCAGCGCCTGCTTGATGAAATAAGACATCGGCGGCTGCTTCATCTCAAATGTGAACGATTTGTCCACATAGATCGTTATTTCGACGGGAACCGGAGAATCTTTCTCCATCTCCTGCGTCTTGGCGTTGAACGCCTTGCAAAACTCCATGATATTCAGACCACGCTGACCGAGCGCCGGACCAATTGGCGGCGACGGAGAAGCATTGCCTGCAGGAACCTGAAGCTTCAGGTAACCTTCAATTTTCTTGGCCATGGTTACTTCCTTCTTTTGCTGCCACAGCAGCGGTTATCAGGGATTGCGGTGCGGTTTGACTGACCGGCCAGATCAACCATTCCTCCCGCAAACAACAACGGGCTAGAGTTTTTCAACCTGCCCGTATTCCAGATCGACCGGAGTGGCCCGGCCAAAAATCGAAACTTCCACTTTCAGGCGAGCACGTTCCTCGTCAACTTCCTGTACAATTCCGTTAAACGAAGCAAACGGACCTTCGGAAACACGAATGTTCTCGCCAATTTCAAACATGACAGACGGCTTGGGACGCTCAACGCCCTCCTGCACCTGATTGAGAATACGATCCGCCTCAGCGTTGGTAATGGGTTTGGGTTTGTTATCAGCCCCCAAAAAGCCCGTTACCTTTGGCGTATCCTTGATCAGGTGAAATGCCTCATCGGTCATTTCCATTTTTACCAGCACGTAACCCGGAAAGAACTTGCGCTCTGAATCAACCTTGCGTCCGCGGCGAACTTCGACAACTTTTTCGGTCGGCACCATGATTGCCTCGAAAAGATGTTCCAGCCCCTTCTGCTTGACCTTCTCTTCAATGGATTCCGCCACCTTCTTCTCGAAATTCGAGTAAGCGTGAACAATATACCACCGATGCGCCATTCAATTCGTCCTCGTGCGTTAAGCAGGTGTCAGCCACCCAAACTCAACAGGAAGCCAACAAACCAGCTCAACAGCTGATCCACAGAGAAGAAAAACAGTCCCGCCAACAAAACCATTACCAGAACCATGATCGTGCTGATCAAGGTTTCATTGCGCGAGGGCCAAGTGACCTTTGAAGCCTCTGTGCGCACTTGCTGAAAAAAGGTGAACGGATTTGTTTTAACCGCCATAGGGGTCTGCCTGTAGCTCCGGCTAGCGCCAATCGAGTTTTTGTGAAGTTGTCGGCAAACAATACAACCGTTTGCACATCAACAAAAACAGCGTGCCAAACAGATTACTCCATCTTGCACACCGTTGTTGTTTGGATATTTATAGCTTGCGGACGCGATTGGCAAGCCTGTTACTGCAAAAAATAATATTCCAGGCCGTCACGGATATTCAGCATCACCGCCCTGCCATGAAGGCTTCTGCGCCTTCCTTGCCAAAAAACCGTTGCATGAAACTTTTGCTGCCGTTTCTCAAATCCAGAAGTGTCAGGCCCGTTGTCGCGCCATCCAGCTCGCGCCACTCACCAAAACCGATAAATTTGCAACCGCAATTGGCATAGTGACGGAACAAGACCGGCAAACACCGCTCGCCACCTTCCACCCCATGAACAATGTTGCCCAGTTGCGCAAAAGAGCCGCAGCCATCTTCGAGTTTTTCGATTTCCACCTCACGGGGAATGTCAAATTTCAGTTCACGCTTGGCAGACACCAGCCCAAGCATGGACGTTTCACCGAAGTTTCGCATGATGTAGCGTCTGACAAGTTCCCGCGAAACCGGGTTGAAACGACGTCCCATGGTAACCGGGCCAAACAGGTATTTGATGTTCTTGTCACGCTTGGGAATTTCAAGAAATCCTCTCCATAGCAGCATCAGCGACGAAAACGACTTCTGGTACTCGGGCAACACTGCGGCACGTCCCAACTCCATGGCATTGGGCAACAGTTTTTCAAATTCCGGCTTAAGATCAAAAATGCTCTTTGTAACCAAATTGTCAGCCGTGACCTGCTGATTGGTGGGGTTCGGAACGGTATAGCGATAGACGCCTGCAACCATCTGCTTTGCGTTGTCCCACAATACCAGATGGCTGTAGAAGGCATCATAATTGTCTTTCAACTCCATCGGGTCGGTAACAGTCGTCTCGGCCTGATAGGCCTGGAAGCGAACCTCACATATCACTTTGATCAAATCATCAGAGATTCCAGGACCAATGTTGAAAATTGTATAGCCATTATGCTCGACAAGAACTTCTTCCTGGTCCAACAATTTTTTCACCGGACGACCTGAAATTGCGACCGCCTTGCGGGAAACTTCTGCCATTTCGCGCTCGTTGCGCAGCTCCGGTTCAATCAGTTGTGGAAGATCGTGGATTTTTGGGCTGCCGGTTTTGAGCGCATAGACAAGGCTGCGTGAAAAATTGCCCACAGACATGGACCTTGAAACCTTGCGCAATTGATCAGCCGATACCGGCGTGCCTACCGTGAACGTAAAATCGTGGCCGCCACGCAGGAACTCACGAAGCAGCATGTAGGTGCGAATGCGCGGATGAATTAACCCGGACAGGTTGAAAGACCAGGAGTTTCGGCCTGAAATATATAGTGGCACCATGTGCCCTCCCCCGGCCTCAACGTATTTCTTGATCTGGTCGGTCCAGTTTGAGTCGGAAATTGTCCAGTCGGTCGTTTTGAGGTGTGAACAAATGCGCCCGGGGAAAAGGGCCAAATCACCACCATTTCGCATGTGGGTCATAGCGGCTGCGACTGAGAGCCGATTTTGCGCCCTTCCCTCAACGGTGCGGAAAGGATCAACATAGAGCATCCGCTCGTCGTTCAGTTCGGTCGCTTCAAGCAGCTTGTTGGCAAAGATCCTGATATCCGGGCGATACCGGGTCAATAGCTGAAACAGTGCAAATGCATCCGGCAATCCATAGGGGTGGTTTGCAACGAAAACCTTGGGGCCGTCATCCAGATTTTCCAGCACCTCCGGATTTTCGATCCGCCATTTGATGTTCATCTTGTCGAACATCAAATCCACCATCTTGTTGGCATTTGGCCAAGGTGGACCAAACTCGGCAAATGCACGGTTCAGTTGGTCGATCCCGACAATTTTTTCCACCGCATAAAGCAGCATTGGACTGACCTTGGCATGGGGCGGAATACCCAAGACATCACGCGTGGAAAGATATGGTTCGCTTTTCTGATCCGCTGATGATGTCATGACAGTTTTCTCTGGGCAGTTTAATGATGTGATAAACGCTACTGAGTCGAATGTTTCGCTCATAGCAAAATTATGCCCCTTTCTCAATTCGCTACTGGCGGAATAAGACGGTTTGATGTCAATAACCAAATGCGTGTAAACACATAGATCGGGTCAATCCGCACTGGACCGGGAAGAAACTCATCATATCGGAGCAAAAAATGATGAAACTACTTGTCAGAATTGCCCAGTTAGCACTGCTTCTTGTGTTTGGGTTCACCAATACGGCAGTTTCCCAGGATGTTGCCGATTCGGTCGCGCCGGAGATGGCGAGCGGTTTGACGCAAAAAAAACTGGTGACATCTGCGCGTTACATGATCAGCAGTGCCAATCCACATGCCAGCGCGGCCGGAAACTGGGTCATTGAAAACGGCGGCAACGCCATTGATGCGATGGTCGCCATCCAGCTGGTGCTTGGGCTGGTGGAGCCGCAGTCTTCAGGTCTTGGCGGGGGGGCGTTTCTGGTTTATTTCGACGCCGAAGCGGGCCGATTGACGACTTTTGACGGACGAGAAACCGCACCAAAGGCGGCAACCCCTGAGCTGTTTCTGGACGGAAACGGTCAACCCATGCGTTTTTTTGATGCCGTGATCGGAGGACGTTCGGTTGGCACGCCCGGAACGGTCAAACTGTTGCACGAGGTTCACGCGAAACACGGCAAGATGGATTGGGCGAAACTGTTTGAGCCTGCTTTGAAACTCGCAACAAACGGTTTTGAGGTTTCACCGCGCCTCAACGCACTGATTTCTTTCTCAGCAGAGAGCCTTTACAATAATCCTGTAACGCGAGACTACTTTCTCACCGAAGAAGCCGTGCCGCTTTATGTGGGCACAAGAATTGTCAACACACAATATGCCGAAACACTCAAACTGCTTGCGGCGGATGGGGCAAATGCCTTTTATTCCGGTGACTTGGCGGAAAAAATTGTGAAAACGATTCAAACGGCAGACGGCAATCCCGGCTTGCTTTCACTTGCAGATTTGGCCGACTACAAGATCATCGAGCGTGAACCGGTCTGTTACAATTACCGTGGATATGACGTATGCGGCATGGGACCGCCCTCTTCTGGCGCCCTGACAATCGGACAGATTTTGGGACTTGTTGAACCGTTCGAATTGGCGAAACTCGGTCCCGGCAGCGCGGAAAGTTGGCGGATTATTGGTGATGCAAGCCGTCTGGCCTTTGCCGACCGGGGAATGTACATGGCAGACAGCGATTTTGTGAACATGCCGAAAGGACTATTGAACCGCGATTACCTGTCAAAACGCTCCCAGCTGCTGCGGGGTGCCAAGGCCATTGACAACGGTTCCGTTACCCCCGGCAATCCGCCCTTCAAACACACTTGGCTTGTGGCCCCTGACAATTCGATCGAACTTCCTTCTACCAGTCACTTCTCGATTGTCGACGAGCAAGGCAATGTGGTCTCCATGACCACGACCATTGAAAATGCATTTGGTTCCCGCCTGATGGTCGGCGGCTTTCTTCTCAACAATGAACTGACCGATTTTTCCTTCGTTCCCGAAAAAGACGGCAGGCCTGTTGCAAACCGCATTGAGCCGGGCAAACGTCCACGTTCTTCCATGGCGCCAACCATTGTGATGAAAGACAACAAGCCTGTATTGGCAATAGGATCGCCGGGTGGAAGTCGCATCATTCCCTATGTGGCAAAAACCCTGATTGGCTGGATTGATTGGGACATGGATGTACAGACAGCGATTGAACTGCCGCATCTTGTGAACCGTTTCGGCACATATGATCTGGAAAGCGGTACGGTTGCCGAAAAACTCGGACCTGCGCTTTCAAATCTCGGCTACGACGTGCAATCTCGTGACTTGAACTCCGGGCTGCATGGCATCGAGATCACATCCGGGGGCCTTGAAGGCGGTGCCGATCCGAGGCGCGAGGGTGTCGCCGTCGGGAAATAACAAAGCACCGCGCAAAATCTGCACGATTTTTTCTTCTGCATCGCTTGGGAAATGACGCGGGTATCAGTTGCGAGAAACCGACGTCAGCTATTGATAATGCGTTTCATGTTCTCGAGCAATTTGCGCTGCTCGGCGTTAAACCGTTGCATTTCAACCAAATCGTTCCGTTTCATGGTTCCCAGTCGCTGGGCCAAAATCTCGACGATGGAATCAGAGCCGGCCGAAAGGCTTTCCATGCGGGCAATCATTTTTGCCTTCATGCAAAGTGCTTCATTTGGTGGATACTGAATCTCGCTTGATGGTCGGATCATGAAGAAAACACTCACTGGAACAGGTTCGAATCGGATTTCAGAATGCTAAATCAGGGTAAACATTTCCTTTACGTCACGGCGTTTTAACCCCTTCCGCGCTGCAATCGCGCATGATAATTAGCGAGTTGCGAACCAGCACCAATTTGAAGGACACAGGTGTGATTGA
Organism: Rhizobiaceae bacterium; assembly: GCA_965230715.1. GTDB lineage: Bacteria > Pseudomonadota > Alphaproteobacteria > Rhizobiales > Rhizobiaceae > JAALLB01. The sequence goes on from CBDDLK010000001.1 coordinate 2,081,429, forward strand.
AAAATTGACATTTCTTTCAAACGGCACCGAGCAGGCTGATGCTGCAATGCACAAACTTGTCGAGATTTACGGAAGCCATTCGGTTGAAGAAGCCGATGTGATCGTTGCCTTGGGCGGCGACGGCTTCATGCTGCAAACCCAACACGAGTTCATGAATTCAGGCAAGCCTATTTACGGCATGAACAAGGGAACTGTGGGCTTCCTGATGAATGAATACAAACCCTCCAATCTTAAACAACGCATTTCAAATGCCCTGCGCAGCAAAATTCGCCCCTTGATCATGACTGTGACCGATGAGGATAACGCCAAACACACGGCGCTTGCCATCAACGAGGTTTCGTTGCTTCGACAGTCCTATCAAGCTGCATCCCTGTCCATTCAGACAGATGGAAAAATGAGAATTCAGGAGCTGGTGTGTGATGGTGTCATGATTGCAACACCCGCCGGGTCAACCGCTTACAATCTTTCGGCAAACGGCCCGATTTTGCCGCTGCAGGCACCCTTGCTTGCGCTGACACCGGTCAGCCCGTTCAGACCCAGGAGATGGCGCGGCGCGCTTATTCCCAACTCGGTTGAAATTGTTATTGGCGTGAACGACCCCGAAAAACGCCCGGTAAATGCGGTTGCAGACCATACGGAGTTCAAGTCGGTTCGTGAAGTTCGGGTCGTTCTGGATGACAGCCAGTATGGCATAATCCTGTTTGATCCCGAACATTCATGGGACGACCGGATTCTGGCAGAGCAGTTTATGCAGTAGCACCCGCTTGCCCCTATGCAGCCTTAAGCCCTTGCGCTTTCGTCCTTGCGGGCGATTTGCCCAGTTCATCTGCAATCTCGCCAAGCAGCGCCATCTCCAGACTTGTTTCTTGTACAGCCGGTGCGGCAGAATTGTCGTTGCTTGCCTCTGTCGGCTCAACAACTTCGCGCGCCAGCAATTGCGCATCCAGCGCAAGTTCGGCGGCCAACTCTTCGGTCATCTGGCTTACAAGGTCATCCATGTCCAGTTCTTCGTTTATGCCAAGGTTTTGCATTTGCGCCGCCTCGACCTGTTTGATTGCCTGGTTCGCCCGCTCAACTTTCGACAGGGCAAAATGACGGCTGGCATCTGCTGCCCAGCGACGAAGCATGGAAAGCAATTCGTCTTCGACATGCTCTGTATTGCGCGCATAGGAACTGATCACTTCATTGATTACTTCAACGGAAAGGCGTTCATTCGCAGCGCGATCGTTGCGGGTCAGCGCCTTGCGCCATGCGTAAATGGCCTCGGTGAACAGCCCGAACGCCTCTTCCGGCAGGATGGCACGATCATACACTGCCTTGAACGCTGTCTTGTTGCCGGCGTTTAGCGCAGCCTCCACGCGTCCGATTTCCAAGCCCGAAAGCTCAGAGAGCGCACGCGCAAACAGCGCGATGTTACCCATGCAGGTCGCACGAAGCAGGTAGGAAAGAGTCAACTCATCGTTCACAATTTTGTCACGCACAATTGTGTGCAATTCATCATCACTCGTTCCTGCTGCAAACAGGATGGATGCACGTTCGCAAGCCTCTGAAACAACTTGTTGGGACCGTTTTTGCGAAAGCCAGTTCCGGCAAGTGACGAATTCACCAAGTGCCGACCCAAGTTTCTCGACCAGAAGCAACCGTGTATGGGCTCCCAAATCCTTGCGTTCAGACAGGCTGCTGCGAATTGGACCATGGGACCCGAATTTTCTTGCAATCTGGTGCAACGTTTCGGGAAGGATCTGTGCGCCAGGATTGTTCAGCAGTTCGTATACGGTTTCGTTGCAACCATGTTGCGCGATTGCGGCGGAAAGCTTCTCCGAAACCCACGGCCTGCCTGCGATTGCAACCCGACCCGACTGCGCAGTTACCTGCAACAAGTCGATCAACTCAACATCATGCAATACGCTCGATTGGGACAGCACTTCGGCAGCAATCTGCTCGGCGTCATTTGCCAATGCCAGGGCGACATGCCTTGGGGCGAACCTGGCCGCGCCAAGTGCTTGCGCCAAGGCGAGACGAACGTCGGGCGAGACATCTTCTGACAAGGCGGTCATCGCCGAAATCAGGTCTTCACGCTCTTCAAGCGACAAATCGGAGCGCTGCAGTCCCTCAACCAAAGCAAATGCGGCATCGACACGCTTGGACAAAGGCGCGCCTGATATCCACTCCAAGAACAACTCAATTACCATTGGTACTCCTGCTGGCGATCTCATTACGCCACTAAGGAGTGATTTTTAGCGCAAAAGGATTAATGATCCGTTCACTATGAAAGGTAACGTTTTGGTAACAACCGGAGGGTTCTGTTTCCAAACTGTCAGGGGTTGTGACGTTCCCCGTTCCACATTGGACGCAGCCTCTCATACACCTCACCAAGGCGCGCAAAATCGAAGTACCCCAGACGGGTCACGGGCTTTGCAAGGGTAACATCAAACCTGCCATCTCGGATCACTGCCGGGTCCACATGAATTCCGGTCACCTGCCCGATCACCATGACCGCCCCGGTTTTTTCCCCTGACAGGTCTTCAAGCTCTTTTACCGATGTAACCTTGCATTCCAAAGCTGCGTGAGCCATCGCAACGCGTGGAGCGGAAACCGTTTTGCAATCAGCTTTTTCAACTCCAAGTGCTTCAAATTCATCCACATCGGCAGGACACGGCATACTGGTGGCATTCATCACCTCATCCAGCCGTTCGCTGACATGGTTGTAAACGAACTCACCCGTTTCAATTGCATTGCGAGCACTGTCCTTTACCCCTTCAGAGGAAAACATCACCAACGGAGGATTGCCGCCAACCGCATTGAAAAAACTATAGGGTGACAGGTTGGCCACGCCTTGTGTGGACACGGTTGAAATCCAGCCGATTGGCCTTGGTGCCACAATCGCCTTGACCGGGTCGTGGGGAAGCTTTTCGAGATCTCGGTTTTCGGGCTTAAAAAACATTGCATTTCCTGTATGATTCGAATGAAGAAATAGGGGCCCATGCTTGTTCAAGCAACCCGTCTGATTTAAAGAACTCTGCAAATTCGGTAACAAACCGGCCAATGCCCATGTCCCAAATTTTTCTCAGTTTACCGTCGTTGTTTGCGCTTTTGGTAACAATCGCAATGTCTGGCAATGCGGTCGCCCAACAAGTCGACCGCCTTACGTTGCAGGCACGCTTAAGCCTTGACAGCCCTGCCCTTACCAACGGGGTGAATTGGCGCATATTCCGGTTCAAGACCGAGACTGACAACTCGCTTGAGGAATTACGCCACGAAATCGGTGGTACCCAAACCATCTCTTTGACAAAGGGGGAATATTTCGTTCATGCCGCTTACGGCCTTTCGGGCATGGTCAAGAAGATTGATTTTTCTGAAGACGACCAGCTTGAAACCTTCATCCTCAACGCCGGGGGAATCAAACTCAATGCCACGGCTTCGGAGAACATCGCTATATCACCCGATTTCCTGCGGTTTGATGTATATGAAAACGAGGTGGCGGCCAGCGGCAATCGCAACCAGGTTGTGTCAGGCGTCAGGGCGGGTGAAATCGTGGCAATCCCCGAAGGGACCTATCACGTTGTTTCGCACTATGGGAAACTGAACGCTTCGGCCAGAGCCGAATTGCGGGTGCGGCCCGGCGAGTTGACGGAAGCAAGTTTCCAGCATCGCGCCGCTTTGCTGACGTTTCGCCTTTCAAGAGAAACCGGCGGCGATGCGATTGCCGATACCGCCTGGACCATATTGGCTGAAAGCGGAGCGGTGGTTGCTGAAAGCAACTCGACATTTCCGAAAATGGTGCTTTCGGAAGGCAACTACACCGCCATTGCCCGTCATAGCGATGCATCCTACAGTACGGATTTCGTTGTCAATTCAGGGTTTGACAGGGAAATTGAAATCCTTTTACCCAATTGAGTTGAACGAATGAGCTTTACCAGCATACCCAACCGCCCTTTCAGGCTGAACCGAAGCGAACTGGCGGTTCCTGCCGTTCAGGAGCGGATGATTGCCAAGGCGGCTCAAAGCAGTGCTGACATAATATTTTTGGATCTTGAGGACGCGGTTGCACCTAACGACAAGGCAGATGCACGCCGCAATGTCATTGACGCTGTTAACAGCATTGATTGGGGTTCAAAATCTGTTTCCTTCCGCATCAATGGCCTTGATACGCATTACATGTATCGCGACCTTGTCGATGTCGTTGAGGCCTGCGGAGACAAACTTGATCTTGTGATGGTTCCGAAAGTGGGAAAAGCAAGTGATTTGTATGCAGTGGACATGTTGCTGACGCAAATTGAAACCGCCATGGGGTTCAAGAATAAAATTGGCATCGAAGCGCTGATTGAAACGGCATTGGGAATGCAAAATATCGATGAAATCGCAAAAGCAAGTCCGCGACTTGAATCTCTGCATTTTGGTGCTGGAGACTATGCTGCATCAATTCACGCGCGCACGACCCATATCGGGGGCACAAATCCTGACTACGTTATCATTGGCGACGCGGACGCGGAAAACAACCGTGCGACGTTTCTTGGCGATCACATGCATCATCCTCTTGCCAGCCTGGTGGTTGCAGCGCGTGCAAACGGGTTACGTCCGGTGGACAGCGCATTTGGGAATTTCAAGGACCCCGAAGGATACCAGGCTTCTGCGCGCCGGGCCGCAGCCCTTGGCTGCGAAGGAAAATGGGCAATCCACCCTTCCCAGATTGAACTTGCCAACACCATTATGGGGCCGGACGCGCAGGAAGTTGATCGCGCAAGGCGCATTCTGGTGGCGCTTGATGAAGCGGCGAAAGAAGGCAAAGGGGCCGTTACATTCGAAGGCCGCATGATCGACGCTGCAAATATTCGCCAGGCACAAATGCTGGTGAACAAGGCAGACAGGATCGCAAAGGGTTAGGCTGTTTCCGGTTCGGTCTGCCGCAAATCCAAACCGCTCTTGATGGTGTAAATTTCCAGCGGCTCGACCCTGCCACGGATTGCGGTCTGGTGGGTTTCAAATCGCGAGAAGTCAAGTGTCGCGTGCTTGGCCACATCATGAGAAACGATAAGCTGTACGCCATGATCCTTTGTCAAACCCTCTATGCGGCTGGCAGTGTTGACGGCGTCTCCGATGGCTGTAAGGCCCGTCGCGCGGCCATAACCCATGTTGCCGACAATCGCGGTGCCAAAATGGATGCCGATCCCAATGCGGATTTCTTCACCAACGTCATTAACCAACATCTTGTTAAGCTGTTCCAACCTCTCAGACATGGCAGCTGCCGCCGCCAATGCGGACTCGCAAGCAACTTTGGGCGATGCATCAATGCCAAACAACGCCATGACACCATCGCCGATAAACTTGTCCAAATGGCCACCCGCGCCTTCAATAGCCTGCCCCATTGCCGCGAAGTACCGGTTCAACATGAAGGCTGTATCGTAGGGCAATTGTCCCTCTGACAGCTTGGTAAAGGAACGGATGTCGGCAAACAGAATCGCGATTTCCTGTTCCTCACCATTGTCGTGGCGCGTGTCACCCGTTGGACGGGAGCCGGCGGTTTTGGGATCCAGCAACGCGGTCACAGACAATGGGCCATTCGGAACCGTTTGACAGGCAAGACGAACATTTGAACCGGCTTTCAAACGGCTTAATACCTTTGTTTCTGTACCATTTGGCTCGGCCAAACCGTCGGCGCCTCGGCTGACCAGAACCCTACACGTCGAACAGCGCCCACGTCCGCCACACACTGACGCGTGTTGGATACCCGCCTCGCGGAGCGTATCCAACAGCGTTGCACCACGCAGGGGTTTCAGGTTACGGGCGATATCGGAATGCAGGGTGGTGTAAGAAATGCTGTTCTTGCCTGAAATGCGCGACAGCAGTTTTCTTGCCAGGTAGACAAGGACAACCAGAATGATGAATCCTAACACCCCGTAACGGACCGTTTGCTCACCAGCGAGTACGAAATCCTGGAAAGGCTGTCCCGCCTCAGCCACTTTCTTGGTAACCCCGGCCACCCATTTTTCGTTTCGTGCGAGACGGGTTACACGAAAACCATTGGTGACGACCCCGGCAAAGGCCAGTGTCGGGATCAGAACCGCCAGCCCAAGCAGGTAAAGCTTTATGGCATTGTAGGTTTGGTTGTATTTCAACCAGTTATGCCATCCAATACAGGCGTGTATCCAAACCACAAAAATTGCCGACGTGGTGAGGACCCCATATACCGGTGCCGCCACCCAGTGCACGTACAGCTGGAACTTGTACCCCTCTTCCAGACCAAAGACTTCATAGCCACCGCGCGTGGATATGACATGAGCTGCCAGAATGAGCGGAATCAGCAGGCCGGTTACAATCTGAACCCAGTCGGTTCGTGACAGCTTGAAACTGCGCTTCAACAACAACCCGTAACCTGTCAAAACGACATGCAAAAAGGTTGCTGCGACAATAAGGATGCTTCCGACCGGGGTTCGCCAATAAACGACCGTATGGAAAAGGCCGCCGTTCATTGTGCCGAGCGACACCAGTCCCAAAATGTGTGTGTAGAAATGAGAAAGGACAAACAAAAAAAGCACAAGACCGCTTATCAGTCGCAATCTTGATACCATGTCATCCCTCCTGTTTCCGCTTCACATCCGGCGGTGTCGCTTCATCAACAAGCGAGGCAATTGCTTCGTCAAGGAGCATCGACGTCTGGTCTTTCGAACCAAGCCGGCGAATGTTCACGCTGCCTTCTTGCGCCTCACGCATTCCGCACACCATTATTACCGGAACTTTGGCAAGAGAATGTTCACGCACCTTGTAGTTGATTTTCTCGTTGCGAACATCTGCGCGGGCCCGAAGCCCCGCTATCCGGAGTTCCTCGGCTACCTGTTCTGCATAGGAATCAGCCTCTGACGTAATCGTGGTAACCACGACTTGCTGGGGAGCAAACCACAAGGGGAAATGGCCTGCGAAGCTTTCGATCAAAATACCGAGAAACCTTTCCAGCGAACCACACACGGCCCGGTGGATCATGACCGGCTGCTTCTTCTCACCATCTTGCCCGATATAGAAAGCGCCAAAACGTTCCGGCAGGTTAAAGTCGACCTGCGTGGTTCCCAGTTGCCAGTCACGCCCGATGGCATCACGCAGTGTGTATTCGAACTTCGGACCATAAAACGTACCCTCGCCTTCATGAATGCCGACAGAAATGCGTGGGTCTTCTGCCGCCATCTTGTCCAACGCCCGGCGCAAGATTTCTTCAGCATGATCCCAGGCAGCGTCAGTTCCGACACGCTTTTCGGGTCGCGTCGCAAGTTTTACCTCGACTTTGTCGAAGCCAAAATCTTCATATACAGACATCATGAGATCGTTGATTTTGAGGATCTCGCTTTCAAGCTGCTCCTCGGTACAAAAAACATGCGCGTCATCTTGCGTGAACGCGCGAACCCGCAAAAGCCCGTGCAAAGCCCCGGACGGCTCGTAGCGGTGCACCAAACCGAATTCGGCAAACCGCATCGGAAGATCGCGGTAGCTTTTTAACCCGTGCTTGAAGATTTCAACATGACCCGGGCAGTTCATCGGCTTAAGCGCATAGACCCGACGATCAAGTTCGCTGTTTTCGGCGTCAACCATCGCATCGGCAGTCTGCACGCCAAACATGTTTTCCTTGTACCAGCCCCAATGACCGGAAGTCTCCCACAAAGACTTGTCGAGGATCATGGGTGTATTGATTTCCTCATAGCCGTCTATGCCAATGCGTCGCCGCATGTAATCGGTCAGATTCTGAAAGAGTTTCCAGCCCTTTGGATGCCAGAAAACGGTGCCCGGTCCTTCTTCCTGGAAGTGAAAAAGGTCCATCTCGCGGCCAAGCTTGCGGTGGTCGCGTTTTTCAGCCTCTTCGCGCATGAACAAATATTGCTTGAGCTGCTTTTCATCGGCAAAGGCGGTTCCGTAGATGCGCGTCAGCATGGCATTCGATGCATCGCCACGCCAATAGGCGCCCGCAACACTCATCAGTTTGAAGGCACCCCCAATGTCGCCAGTCGAGCGCATATGCGGCCCACGGCAAAGGTCAAGCCATTCGCCCTGTCTGTAAACCTTCAGGCTCTCCCCTTCGGGGATCGCATCAACCAGTTCCACCTTGTAGCTTTCGCCCTGGTCTGTGAAATACTGTTTGGCTTTGTCCCGCGACCATTCCTCTTTGGTAAACTTGTCATTCCGGGCGATGATTTCGCGCATCTTCTTTTCAATGACAGGCAGGTCGTCGGGTGTGAAAGGCTCGTTTCGGGCAAAATCGTAATAGAAACCATTCTCGATGACAGGGCCGATGGTGACCTGTGTTCCCGGCCACAACTCTTGCACCGCTTCGGCAAGCACATGAGCGCAGTCGTGGCGGATCAGTTCCAGAGCGCGTTCATCCGTGCGCGTTACCAGTTCGATCGCACCATCGGCTTCAATCGGGTCGGTCAGATCGCGCAATTCACCATCAAGCGCATAGGCGACAGATTTTTTTGCAAGGGATTTGGCAATGGAGTCTGCTACGTCAAACCCCGTAACGCCCGCCTCGAACTCGCGGGAATTGCCATCAGGAAATGTAAGGGAAATGTTTGCCATCTTGGGCCAGTCCTTTCTCCAGTCCCGCCAACGAATGCGGGTGGTTGAGCATTATGTACGATGGGTGATTTAGGTGATTTGGGTCAAATGAGCAAGCAGGTTTGGCAAAAGGCTGGCTTTCACGGAAATTTTGCGCAGATTTTCCCTACTTCGGTGCCGTTTGCATTCCTGACGGTCGGGTTTGATACAGCCGCCAAACCTTTTGCTTCGCTTTCCGACAAATCAAGGAAACGTTCGATGATACCGGCAATAGCCACTTCCGCGGCGCGGATATTGCCGTCACGCACTTTCAGAACAATGCCATAGCCCAACTCCGGCAATGCGCAGGTGTAAACCCCCTCTGCGCCGAACTTGACAAAGGCACGGTTTTGCAACGCATTCATGATCCGGGTGCATCCGCCGGTTGGTCCTGCAACCATTTCGGGATGGTCCATGCAAGCATCACGCAATCGCACCATCGCCTTGGAGCGGATGGGGGACAAATCTTCTCCCACACCAAAACGGGCATAGGCGCTAGCCAGATTTTTCATGCTTACCCGATAGGTGGGGATGGAACAGCCATCAATGCCACAATTATCCGAAGTGTGGCTGGAGCCTGTCGTTGCTTCCATGGTCCGGGCAATTTCTCGTTGCAACGGGTGGTCAATGCCCACATAGCCTGCCGGAACCATTCCCAGATGCTTGGCGGTTGCCAAAAACCCGGCATGTTTGCCCGAACATGTATTGTGTATGGCGCCGGGTTCGACGTTGTTTTTTACAAGAATGGCCTGATCCTTCGGCTGGTTTGGCAACATCGGTCCGCATTCCAGACAGGTCGGGTCCATGCAAGCCTTTGACAGCATCGTGCCGACTTCCTCGACATGAGCCGCGGTGGCATGGTGAGACGCACAAGCCAATGCCAGATGCTTTGCTTCAAACTCGAAGGCGTCGGCAGCCCCACTTTCGATCAACAACAGGGCCTGCAAGGCTTTTACAGAGGAACGCGGAAATATCTCACGCTCGCCTATTCCCCAGCACTCGACAGCCGAACCATCGGCATCCACCACAATTGCATCAACAATGTGTGTGCTTTCGACAAATGCTCCCCTGGATACGGCGACCTCAAGTGGCCTATTGCTTTTCATGGTACAACTTACTGCTTCGCTTCAGTTTGGGTGGCCGGTTTCCACACTTCAGCCGCTGTTCAGCTATCGATTGCATCGCTTTTGGGGTTGGGTCAAGCGCGAACATGATTTGTATTTTTCGTTGCAAAACCGGTTGCCGGATTCTACCGTTGCTTTCCCATTTTTCACAAAGTCCCGCAATGAAACCCGCTCATATCCTGATTGCCATTCTGGTTGCCGCCTCTTGGGGCTTCAATTTTGTTGTGATCAAGGTTGGAATCGACTCATTTTCACCGCTGCTCTTTTCTGCATTGCGTTTCACACTGGCCGCAATACCACTGGTGTTTTTCATGCCGCGCCCAAAGGTGAGCTGGCGAATAATCGTTGCCATTGGTATGGTGTTGGGCGTCATCAAGTTCAGCTTGCTGTTTATCGGCATGGATGTGGGCCTGTCTGCAGGCCTGGCGTCGCTGGTCTTGCAGGTCCAAGCCTTCTTCACCGTTATTCTCGCCGCGCTGATACTGGGTGAACGCCCCCGCCCGATGCAAATTGCCGGAATGATTGTCGCCTTTTGTGGCGTCGCGCTGGTTTCCACGACGGTCGATGCAAGTGTGACGTACTTGGGCCTGTCTCTTGTCCTGCTTGCCGCATTGGCGTGGGCATTTTCCAACTTGCTGATGAAACAGGCCGGACAGGTGAACATGGTGCATTTGATGGTCTGGGTGAGCCTTGTTCCACCAATCCCGTTGCTTGTTTTATCTCTCATTTTTGAAGGACCGGAAAGCGCCTTGATTGCCTTTAACCAGATGGACTGGAAAGGCGTTGGTGCGGTTGTTTATATTGCCTTGATTGTCACTGTCGTTGGTTTTGCAATCTGGGGATGGTTGATTGCCCAATATGGCGCAGGCTCAGTAGCACCATTTTCGTTGCTGGTCCCGATTTTTGGAATGGGCTTTTCGGCGTTGTTCCTGGGAGAGCAATTCGGGATGATACGGCTCATCGCCGCTGCACTTGTGATTCTTGGGCTTGTGCTTACGGTGGTCAAGCTTCCGAAAAAAATGCAAACACCTGTCAAATCGCAAGCCTGACTTACCTCGCTTCGTTTTCGTCACAACATGCTTTGGACCCCGGAACCGGGTCATATCCGCTCGTACCCCACGGATTACATTTGGCAACCCTTTTTGCAGTCAACCATCCGCCTTTCAGCAGTCCGTATCTTGCAATCGCTTCGTAACCATATTCGGAACAGGTAGGTTGATGGCGACAGCTGTTGCCAATGAAACCCGAAAGCGTCAGCTGATACAGTCTGATCAACCCCACACCAAGCACCCTGCCCGGTGTCTTTTTCCATTCTCCCTGCCAATTTCGTGAATGGGCAAACGACCTGCTCATTGCGCAGCAGCCGCGCTGGAAGCGCTTTCAATCTGGTCAAGGCAATCCACTACGGCATCAAAAGTCAGCAGCGTAGATGCATGACGAGCGGGGTAATCGCGAACCGGCTCCAGAAACCTGAATTCCCCGAACTTGCCATCCGGTGGGGGGCCGTTTTCTTTGAGCATGGCATAGGCTTTTTGCCTGAGGGTGCGCAATTCCCCGGAACTGCAGCCAACAATTACCCGTGCCATGATTGATGACGAAGCCTGTCCCAACGCGCAGGCTTTGACCTTGTGTGAAAAATCCTGAACAACATCGCCATCCATTTTCAGGAACACCTCTACTGTGGAACCGCAGAGTTTTGAGTGCGCTTTGGAGGTTGCATCATAGTCTTCCAGAACACCGATACGCTCAATGTTTCCGGCATATTCAATGATTTTCGAGTTGTAGACATTGTCAAGCATGACACGATTTCCAAGACAATTTTGGTCAGCCACAGTAGGCTCTTGCAACCCGACCTATATAGTTCAGTGTTCACATTTCGTCGACACGCTTGTGATGAAATTGATCAAAGAAACTATTGCCTAAACCAAAAATCGGATTATATCGGATATGTCAGGTCACCGTGCCGGATTGGCGAAAAAGCCATGAAAGCCCCGGAACCCGGCCAAAGCCTATACACATGCTCCAGGGTGCAGCATTGGTAACAACGGCGGCGACTGGTCCCGAAAAGACTATTGGCGCAGAGTTGAATCGATGCCCACGGAGATAAGTATGGACGCTATGGTAGAGAGCCTCAAAAAGGCAGAGGCGAGAAAAATCCTTCCCAAAGACCAACGCCCTTCCCGCAAGGAAGCAGAAGATGCGGTGCGTGTATTAATGCGCTGGATCGGCGAAGACATTGAGCGCGAGGGACTGCGTGACACCCCCAAGCGCATGGTCAAGGCGTATGAAGAATTGTTCAACGGCTATGATTTGAACGCTGAGGAAGTGCTTGGCCGCACGTTTGAGGAAGTTGCCGGTTACGACGACATGGTGTTGGTCAAGGACATTGAGTTCTACTCGCATTGTGAACATCATATCGTTCCAATCATCGGCAAGGCACATGTTGCCTATCTTCCCGACGGGCGCGTATTGGGCTTGTCAAAAATCGCTCGCACGGTAGAGATTTATGCCCGGCGTTTGCAGACCCAGGAAAGCATGACCGCGCAGATCGCCGACGCCATTGACGAAGCGTTCCGGCCACGCGGCGTTGCGGTTGTGATTGAGGCTGAACATATGTGCATGGCCATGCGCGGCATCAAGAAACGCGGTGCAACAACACTTACAACTGTGTTTCGCGGCGCATTCAATGATGATATTGTCACGCAGAACTCGTTTTTCTCGATGCTACGTGTGGGTTCGAAATAACCGAAACCAAGTGTAGCAATCCTGCTTGCAATCCATTATAGCCTGCATCCATGTGTACACAGTCAATTGATAAACATGAGCTGGAAGCCGGAACGCAGTTTGCGCCACGTTTCGATGCGAACGGATTGGTGACCGGTGTTGTCCAGGATGTCGACAATGGCGACATCCTCATGCTCGCACACATGAACCAGGAAGCCATCGACAAAACCCTTGAAACCGGTAAAGCATGGTTTTGGAGCCGGTCGCGTCAGTCTTTGTGGATGAAAGGTGAGACTTCGGGCAATACGCTGGATGTTCGGGAAATACTCGTGGACTGTGATCAGGATGCGCTTGTTCTAAAGGTAACGCTGGAAGGCAGTGGCGCGTGTCACACTGGTGCAAGAAGCTGTTTCTACAGAACCGTGAACCGTGATGACAACGAAGAACAGCTTACTCATCGATCCATCAGCGTATTTTGATATTGTCTTGCCAATAGCCCGCCCGACGGTGATTTCGATGCGCGGCCCGGCTGTTTTGGACAATCAGTTGTTATCGGTAATTGGTTTTGAGACACTTTTGCCCGGATAAAGGGTTTTGTTACGAATTGTCGGATATCATGTCATATGGTTTACAAAATATGGACCACGGGTGGAACATTGAACAACGATGCTGAAAAAAAACCATCGGCAACGACAGATCAAACCGTAGTCGAATTGCCGGTTTCGCGTGCAAACGCAAATAATGGCGATGGGCCAGACAGCACCCCTGATGCAAAACCCGTAACCAAAAAGAAACGTATCAAAGGCGTTGGCGTTGCATTGGGTGGCGGTGCCGCGCGTGGCTGGGCGCACATTGGTGTCATGCGTGCGCTGGATGATGCAGGCGTACCGGTCAGCATGATTGCCGGCACCTCTATCGGAGCCCTGGTCGGAGGCTGTTATCTTGCTGGAAAACTTGATGAACTGGAAGAATTCGCCAGGTCTGTTTCACGCAGAACCATTCTGCGGTTTATGGACTTTTCCATTGGAAGTTCAGGCCTGATTGCCGGAGACAAGCTGGCAGAAAGACTTCAAAATGCCATTGGCGACATGAATATTGAGGATCTGGACCGGCGATTTGTTGCAATAGCGACCGACATCCATAGCGGCAATGAAATCTGGCTCGAAACCGGAAATATGGCCAAAGCAATCAGGGCCTCCTATGCGCTTCCCGGGGTGTTTGAGCCGATCGTTCACTTGGGCAGGGACATGGTCGATGGTGCTTTGGTGAACCCGGTTCCGGTGTCTGCTTGCCGTGCCTATGAACAAAAAGTGGTAATCGCAGTGAATTTGGGCGGGGCATCTTTCGGGCGCTCAGCGGTGATCCGTTCTCCTTCACTTCAGGAAGAGATGCCCGATGACGAAGGCAAGCACTATACACCGGAACCAACATCCTGGTTGCCGTTCCTGGGTTCCAAGGATGGCAGGAAAGCCGCGAGAGAAAACCGGCTCGGCGTAACAGGTGTGATGATGGAAGCGTTCAACATCATACAGGAAAAAATTGTCCGTTCCCGATTGGCTGGCGATCCGCCGGACTTCACCATTCGACCGGATTTGGACAATATTGGCCTTGCGGACTTTCACAAGGCCGAAGAGGCCATTGCCATCGGGTACATGGTTACTGCGACAAAAATTTCGGCGCTGGAGGCCAGTGGCCTGAGAAATGCACTGGAAGGCTAAGCCTGATTTGCGTTGCGCGGATCAATCCAACCGATCATCAAAATTCCGGCAACAAAGCCCCCCACATGTGCCTGCCAGGCGATCTGTCCAGCCGTTTCGCCGAACACTCCGCCTGAGCCCGGAAACAGACTGCCAAGAATGTTACTGCCGAAAAGAAGGTTTGCGACCAACCAGACCGCAATAAAACCAAGGGCAGTGCGATCGCTCCAGACCTCGGTAAAGCTTAGCAGCTTGCGTCGTTGATCACCACTGATCGAAAGCGCGAACCGGCTAGCGGCTCCGAAACAGGCAGACACCCCTGCCGAAGCACCGATCATTATCAACCGGGAAGTGTCAGTTACCAGGAACTGAAACAGCGCACCAACCACAACGCCCGTTACAAACAAAACCATAAAACGTTGGTTTCCAAGTCTCTTGGCACATACGCCACCAAACGCCAGCAACCAGAAGCTGTTGAACAGCAGATGCATCCAGTTCGCGTGTAAAAACGCATGAGTGACCGGGGTAAAAATCCGTGACCAGCCATAGCCGGCCTCAAATGCCTCTGGAGTGAAGAACACCGGGATAAACGCGAATTGCAGTATCAACGCACGATTTGCATCCTCCCCCAGCGCATACAAGCGCAACAAGTGCACCGCAAACATAATCGCAAGCAATGCGGTTACCGCGCCGGGCACATTAAAGACCGGTTGGTAGGGTTGTTCGGGTTTGTCAGGCCGCTGTTGCATTTGCCACCATTTTTCCAAAAAAAAACCTGAGGGGTTACCTCAGGCTTCTGGTCGATCCCCGGATCATGAAAAATGATCTCTACCAGTAAAAGTTAGTGATGCTCGTTGATCACTTTGGAGTGCTCGTGTTCTCTCACAGATTGCCTGCGGCTTCAACATTTACCGGTTGTTAAGGTTAATTTTTGTTCACACTTTTCTGTCCGCCTCAAAAAAGTTTCCCAAAGATGCTGAATGACAAAAGCTGGCACAATTCTTGCTCCCCTTCCCTGCAACCGCTCTGCGATTTCGCAGTGGCGCGGGGCAAAAACACATTGGGGTAGGAATTGTGATGAATCGGAAATCCAGGGCTTTATATAAATATTGGAACTCAATACGAGGCACCCGCCCGGCACCGGAACGCAGTGAAATTGAGCCAAACGACATTCGCGAACTTCTTGGAGATACATTTATTCTCGAGGTCGACAGTTTCTTCAGTTCTGTGAGTTTTCGTCTTTCCGGAACACGCCTTTGCAATGCTTATGGTCGGGAACTGAAAGGCCTTGGCTTCATGACGCTGTGGGATGAGCAGGACAATTTTAGTGTTCAAAGCACCCTTCGCAGCGTTTATGATGAACACAGGCCGCACCTGCTTCATTCGGTTTCAGCAAACCAAAGCGGCGGAACGACCGATAGCCAGTTCCTGCTGCTCCCATTGTCGAACCAAAACTCAAGCCGCGCGCGTATTCTCGGCCTTGCGACCTGCACATACCAGTCTGACTGGTTGGGGGTCCAGCCCGTCAAGATCAACGTCCTTAGAAATACGGTCGAGATCATTCCAGGTGAAGAACCATTCAATACCGAACAAGATACCGCGACTCTGGCACCAAACCATGTCGGCGAAAACGCTGTACGCACACCGCACCGGAACGAGAAAAGAGTCCGGCACTTGACGGTGATCGATGGTGGGCGCAGCGAGTAGGTGCGCACTGTTTGGCAGTTCCGGCCATTTCAGCGCCCATAAACGGTTGCGGGTTTGCATGACCGTGCGGCAGTGAACAATTTTCTTTTGTTCGAATACGGGCTTGGATACCATTCCTTAACTTTCTGACTAAATACTGTGGTCAATGGATTCCAACAAGTTTTGAATTATTCAAACGATGACCGCTGCAGCCCAGAATTCCGTCTATTTTGACGACATCACCGAAACAGAACGCCAGTTTCAGAGCGTGGATGTAACGCTATTTGGCCGTTACATGTTGGCCGACCGTCAAGAATTTCCTTGTCAAATCAAACACATGTCACCGGGAAGCGCCGTCATAATCGGCCCGCAGGTTGGCGATGTCGGCGAGACTGTTATAGCCTATATCGACCACGTGGGACGCCTTGAGGGGCAAATCCTTCGCACCTTTAATGGTGGTTTTGTAATCAGCATCGTTGCCACAGCGATCAAGCGCGACAAACTCGCCTCGAAAATTACGTGGATTGCGAACCGTCACGAATTGAATCTGCCGGAAGACCGGCGTCACGAGCGGATTGTTCCGACCACGCGCATGGCGCATATCAAGCTTGAAGATGGCCGCACCTATCGTGCCCGCATTGTTGACTTGTCGATGTCGGGCGCTGCGATCGAATTGGATGTTCGCCCGGCGATCGGAACCTTGATCTGGTTGGGAAATATGCGCGGGCGGGTCGTTCGTCACTTCTCCGAAGGCATTGCGCTGGAATTTGCAATTCTCCAAAACAAGGACACGCTGAAAGACTTTATCGCAACTGAGCGTTGAGTTTTGCTTTAGGCCGCAGACCTAAACTTCGACAACAGTAACAGAAATACAATCGCGGCAGCATAAAGCGCTGCGATGACAAAGTAGGTAAATTCTACTCCTGCGCTATTCAGGACATACAACAAGACTGGCGTGCCGAACAGGTTTCCGAAATTTCCGGTTTGGGCAATGAAACCATAGGCAAGAGCCCTGTCAGTAGCATCGAGATTGAGCTCCGGAACCGATCCGAAACTTCCCCCTTGCAACAGCCCAAAGACTGCAAACAGCGCGATTGGCAGCATCAAGCCAATCGCCAACGCCAAATGCAGCAATATGAATGATGTCGCCAGGGCAAACCCCAGGATCACAATTTGAAAGCTTGCTATCTTTCGGCCTAGCACGGGCACAAAAAGCAAAGACACAGCGATACTCAGCAAGGGCAAAAATCCGCCAATCCATTGCGTGTCGCTGCTCTCCAACAATGCCGGTAGCAACGCCAGAATAGAAACAAAGGTCAGGGTATAAAAAAGCCAACCTACTCCCGGTGTTGCGATATTGGGAGATGAGTAGGTTTTGGCGTGGAGTAACAGCAGGTTTGTTCGATTGCTGTTCGGCACCACATTGCGTTGCCGGTTACCGGGTACAAGAACAATAATGATTGCAGCCATGAGCAGCATGTACCAACCGTGCCAGGAAAACAGCATATCAAGTCTGTCATTTGCAATAAATGGAATGCCTACCCACGCAACAAATGCAAATGCGACACCAAAAAACGTGCTCCACAGTGCCATTGAAACCCCGAGCAGATGCACAGGGGCAATCTGGGCAATCAGCGTTGGTGCTGCCACTACAATTACAAGATGCGATATCCCTTCGATCAACCTGCTTGCCAACATGGCAGAAAAGCCCGGAATTTGCGCCTGAAACAAGGATACTGCGGCACCGATCAAAAGGCCTGCAAACAGTGTCTTTCGTTCTCCGAGCTGCCCGAGCAACCCGCCAACAACAATGCCAAGACAGCACCCTATCAGGCTGGGTATAGACAGCAACCAACCCAATTCACTTCCCGCATCAGGATATGCCTGTTGTAAAAGCGAAAATGGCACTGCCATTTTTGCGAATTGCATCGCGGCACCGAGCCCTGCGAACCAAAGAGCAAGGATGGTGATCAGTTTAAGGAGAGATGGAATCATGATTGCAGTATAGCGCTAATTCGCATCTAAATAATCCAGTAACAATGACACCCACTTGCTTCCAACCAAAGAGCACGTTCCGTCTTCCAACCGCACGTCACTTTGCGGCGGCGCTGCCCAACACTCATTCTCTGCGTTTTTCTTGATTAATTTTGCGTTAATTTGATATATACACTTTTATTCATTTTTTATTTTATTTCTATTTATGTTTTACTTAATTTGTACTTCGCGGTTTGACTTGATGTAAAATTGTTTGTGGCAATCTGTCCTCTGTTAACGGGGATAGAAACCATGAAACTTAAACAGTTCATATCAGCCTGTTGTGCCGTAGCTGTAGTGATAACAGCAAGCACACCAGCGTTCGCGGTAGGCACCGCCCACATGAAGGTGGGAAAACGCACATCGCAACCGATAGGTCACTATGAATACTGTAAACGGTATTCCTCTGACTGTCGCATCAAATCAAGAGACAATTCCGCACCAAAACTGACCAGAAAACGCTGGCAGGAACTGGTGGAGATCAATGCCTTTTCCAACAACACTATTCGTCCTGTAACCGATGCTGAAGGTTACAACCAGGAGGAATTGTGGGCGTATCCAAAAACCTTTGGCGACTGCGAAGACTATGCGTTGATGAAACGCCACATGCTGATGCAGCGCGGTTGGCCGGCGTCAAGCCTGTTGATTACGGTTGTTCGCCAGCCAAATGGCGAAGGACACGCTGTTTTAACCGTTCGTACGGACCGCGCAGATTATGTCCTGGACAATCTGGACGGTAACATTCGTCAGTGGAATGACACACCGTACACCTTCCTGAAACGTCAAGCCGTCAGTCACTCGGGTCACTGGACTGACATAGAGGATTCAAGAAGTTAGACATAAACCTTGGTGTTACATTAGCCTGTTACGCTGGACACGGAGCAGGTAGACATCGAGAAAATTGGGTTGGTATTACTTGGATTTGGCCTGGTCGATCCCCACCTACCCCCGTCCCCACAGACTAGGTCAACCTGGACCGGTTCACGCTTCGTGAACCGGTCCTTTTTCTTTATACAATCGGCGAAACCCCTTTTGAAAACCGTTTGGCGTTTTCAATGTAGTGAGCGGCAGAGAGTTTCAGATTGTTAATTGCAGCTTGATCGAGTTCGCGCACGATCTTGCCCGGCATTCCCATCACAAGCGAATTGTCCGGAATTTCCTTGCCCTCAGGTACAAGAGCACAGGCACCCACAAGACAATTGTTGCCAATTTTCGCACCGTTCAGAATCGTCGCGCCCATGCCGATCAGCGAGTTGTTGCCAATCGTGCATCCGTGCAGCATTGCCTTGTGGCCAATCGTACAGCCTTCCCCGATGGTCAAGGGGAAACCCATGTCCGTATGCAGCACACTGTTTTCCTGAACATTGCTGCCGCGGCCGACCGTAATGGGTTCATTGTCACCGCGCAAAACGCTTCCGTACCAGACGCTTGCATCCTCTTCGACGATGATTTTCCCGATCAACACCGCCGAAGGCGCGATCCAGTGAAAACCTTTTGGCAAGGAAGGGCGATCATCGTCGAGTTGATATAGCGGCATGGTGTTTATGGTTTATTGCAGGTTGAGAACTCCCATTACCATAAGCCATTGGGCAACCATTATTCCAGCGCAAAAACTCCAACTTCCCACGATCAACACCATGGCGGCAAGTTTTCCAAAGCCAACAGAGCCATCGCCAAACCGGTCAAGCGCATGTCGGGTGGTAAGATAAGGCCCGGCAAACATGGCAATGCAGAAGCTTGTCAAAACGGCAAAACGGTTTTCAAAGCGATAATGGTAAAGGTTCTTGTCGCCGTAAAGAATAGACACCGCGTGACTTAGCACTGCAGCAAAAACAAACCCCAAAACCGGAAACAGCGATATCTGGGCAATAGCGACAAAGTTAACCATATTTTTACCAAGCTTGACGAAATTAAGAATTGATTTACCAAATCAATGGTCAAGCAAATTTCATGCCAGCTGCCACGATCCCAACCATGCACAGGAACACGCACGGTTTTCCGCAAGGAAAACGCGGCGCGAATGGCGTTGGTGGTACGAGGTTCTTCTCAGCAGGACTGAAACTGTTGTTTTGGTTTGTGTTGCCAATACTCATGCTTGCGCTTGCGGCAGCTTATTGGGTTTCTGGCCTGAACGGCGATCGGTTCTCGCGTTCAACGGAACCCGTCGAGATTGTCATCGCAAACACCGTTCTTTCGGTTCCCGCAAACATGATCCGTCACCGCAGTCAACACGTCCCGCACACAGCCACAAAACTGGATTTGTTTGTCAACTGGCCGGATATGCAAGGTTATCAGGAGCAAACGAAAACAATTTTTGAAAATCCGCACGATGTATCGGATTTGGTTTTCCTGACTGTTGAACCAAGAACCATGGCGTACGACATGTCCGGGCGGTTGCGCCCCATCTATTCGCGTTTCTTTGAAGGGGTCGCGATACTGACCCCGTCGGGACTGGTTCAGCAACCCCTCACCTCTTCGGCGGGTTTTGCCCATGAAGACCTGTACTTTGATCCCGGTAATCCTTATCCCTTTGTCGCCCGTTGCACGCGTGAAGGAAAAAACTCGATCCGTGCAACCTGTATGCGCGACATTCATCTGGCGAAAGACCTGATGATGACCTATCGCTTCGACAAGAAACTGTTGCCCGTTTGGGCCGAGTTGGATGACAAGGTCAGGGCGTTGGGGAAACGCCTGAAGTAAGCCCTCGCGCTGCCATAGCCCAAGCCAAACAGCAGCTACATGTCCAGATCGATGTCAAGAATGGCCATCGAAAAATTGAAAGACCGTTCGCCCTCGTCTTCATCAAGATAAAGGACCCCAAGAAACTCTTCGCCCTTGTAGACTTCACATGAGTCGTTTTTTTTGGGGCGCGCCCTTACTGAAAGCTCTGGGTTTCCGAAAGTCTGCTTGAAATAGGCATCAAGCTTCTGGATTTCTTCATTGGTCACGTGCCGCTCCGTTAAATAGATTTGCGCGGTTTTGCCATGAGCAGGGCGTCGGTGTAAAGCAATATTCAGTTGGTGCGAAACGTGCGCGTCAGCTTTTGTCTTCGGCAATGATCTGGTTCATGCTTCTTGAAGGTTCTGCGCATCCTGCAAAACCAACCACCCGCGCGGGAACACCAGCGACCGTAACATTCTCGGCAACCGGTTTGACAACCATTGAGCCGGCAGCAACGCGCGAACACTTTCCTACCTCAATGTTGCCCAGGATCGTGGCCCCTGCCCCGATCAAGACACCGCATCCGATTTTAGGGTGTCTGTCGCCATGTTCTTTGCCGGTTCCGCCAAGTGTAACACCATGCAATACCGAAACATCATCACCGATAACGGCTGTTTCGCCCACCACAATGCCGGTTGCATGGTCGAAAAACACGCCCTTGCCAAACTTCGCGGCGGGATTGATGTCGGTTTGAAATACCTGCGAAGAACGACTTTGCAGATAATAGGCCGTATCACGGTTACCCTTGTTCCAGTTCCAATGGGCAAGACGATGGGTTTGGATGGCCTGAAAGCCCTTGAAATACAGAATTGGCTCGATCAAGCGGTTGCAGGCAGGGTCGCGATCGTAAACCGCAGCCAAATCAATCCTGAGCAGTTCCGACCACTCATTTGTGTCTTCCAACATCGCTTCGAAGCTCTTGCGTATCACATCAGCAGTTACTTCACGATTGTGCAGACGTTCGCAGATACGGTGAATGACAGCTTCTTCCAGTGAATCGAGGTTGAGGACCGAGTTATAGATGAATGATGACATCAAGGGTTCGTCAGAAACCACCTGTTCGGCCTCTTCGCGTACTGCGCGCCACACCGGGTCAACAAGAACAGGTTTTTGCTTGGTAACCGGTGAATCAGACATGGCGTTTCCTTTGATTGCTGATTTGTCAGCATATAATTTCACCTGATGTGAGAACAAGTTCGAAATGGGTAAACAATCGTAAACTGACTGTCATCGTTTACGGTTTGATTTAACTGGACAGAAAATCGAGCACTTTTTGTTTGTACACCTTGTCACCAACAGCGTTCATGTGATTTCGGCGTGGAATCTCTTCGTATCGGCCATCAGCAACAAGCCCGGCGATTCTTTCCGGTTGCTTGGCCAGATCATCCACCTCCCCCGCTATCACCAAAACCGGGTTGCGGATTTCCCTGAAAGCTTCTTCCGGCATGTTCATGGTTCGTCCCCTCACGCAGGCCGCCAGTGCATTCAGGTCACTTTTGGTACTTTCGGCAAACAGTCGAAACTCCCTTCCGGTGCGTGATCTGACAGCATCTGGAGAAGGTGCTGCCAGATCTTCGCTGACCTGTTTCCAGGGAAAATCGCCATCAACCATGTTGTAGCCGTTGCCGGCCAACACGATTTTGCCGAATGACCCGCCATTGGCGGAAGCGAGTGTGGCGGCAATCCTTGCCCCCATGGAATACCCCATCACGTGCGGGCGATCCATGCCCAGGGCGTCTACCAGCCCCTGAACATCGCCAGCCATGTGTTCCCAATCATATTCTTGCGGGTCGTAGAATTTCTGACTGTTGCCGTGCCCGCGATTGTCGAGGGCAATTACCCTGTAACCGCTCCCTGTCAAAAACGACACCCAACCGGGAGAAACCCAGTTGACCAGCATGTTGGAAGCAAAACCGTGAACCAACACAATCGGCTCTCCTGTTCCTTCATCCAGAAACGCAATTTCCGTACCGTTGACGTTCATGGTTTGCATTTGGCAAACACCCTTCCTGCAATTTCGGCTTGCAACATAGCGCCGTTGTTCTAGAACAGTTTCTTACAAGCATTACTACCGGTTGGGGATTGTGCAATGGCAGAACAACAAATTTTGCATTTTCAAAATGACCTTGGCGTCGAGACAATCAAGATCGGTGTAAGGGAATTTATGTGTTGTGGCGCCAGTGCGCCCTTCGATCACCCGCATGTTTTTTTGGATATGGGTCGAGACGGGGAAATCGTGTGCCCCTATTGCTCTACGGTTTATCGCTACTCCGAAAACCTCAAGGCAGATGAAACAGAGCCCGCCGGTTGTGTGTACAAGGACGCGGCGGCGTAAACGGACGTGCCAGTACCAACTGATCGACCATTTGTTGTAAGCGGTGCCGGGATTGCCGGCATGACGGTGGCGTTGCAACTTGCAAATCGAGGATATTCTGTCCATCTGATCGAAAAGCGCGAGGGATTCGAAACAACCGGCGCTGGCATACAGTTGTCGCCCAATGCCATGTCGGTGTTCCGCGACATGGGGCTGGACGCTACAATTGGCGTGATTTCCGATGAACCCCGTGACATTTCCGTAAGAACACTCAAGTCGAACATTCTGCTTGGAAAACTGCGGCTCAACAGCGGCATGTTCAACAGTTTCGTTTCCAGATACCATGTTATCAAGCGAAGCTCGTTGCATTCACTGTTGCTGAGCCAATGCCAGAAAAACCCGTTGATCGACACAAGGGTACTTACCGAAGTCGTGGAGTTCGCCGTGCATCAACGTGGTGTCACCGTCATGGTAAAAGACGGCAAAACCGGCACGTGCAAAGAAATTCACGCGGCAGGACTTCTTGCTGCAGACGGCATCTGGTCAACGATCAGAACCCGGCACTTGGAACTGCCTGCACCGGCATTTACCGGCAAGGTGGCATGGAGGGGCTTGCTCGGCCAGCAGGATTTGGAAGACAAATCGCTGCTCGAAAGAACCACCTTGTGGCTCGATAAAAACAGCCATGTTGTGTGTTATCCAGTCGAGAACGGACGGTATCTGAACATTGTTGCGATCACCCATGAGAAAAAGCCTGAAGGCAAAAGCGGTCACAAGATAGCGAAAGACCAGTTGATCAAGCGCTTCGCGGGGGCAAACGAAAAGTTGCTCGACCTGCTTTCGGCAGATATTCGATGGACAGGATGGCCGCTGTATGCAGTGAATTCGGTCTCGACCCTCTCACGGGAAGTCGTTGCGCTGCTTGGCGATGCGGCCCACCCGATGCTGCCCTTTGCAGCACAAGGGGGGGCAATGGCGATTGAGGATGCAGCGGTTATCGGCAAGTCACTTGAAGAAGCAGACACGGTGGAAGAGGCCTTTGCGAACTACCAGAAAGCCCGTAAAAGGCGATTGAACCGTATGTTGGCATTTTCGCGAAACAATGGTGACATCTACCACATGTCGGGCATGACGGCGACCCTGCGGAACATTGTCATGTTCCTGACACCGGGAAGCCTGATCTCGCTTCGCCAGCGCTGGATATACGGTTGGCGGGCGTAGGTTCCGTCCTTAAGGGCATTGTTTCAGTGTTGGTCCAATCGGCAGTCCGGTAATCAGGAAATGCAAATCGCTTGTTCAGCGCTGATGTGAACTGGCTGGACATCGCCTGTTTGTTTGTCCCCAAACGCCCGGCGGCCCTTTCAACTCAAGTCAAATCATTCCAAAAAACCTGAAACCGGTTAGTGCAGAATCTGGCTCAGGAACAATTTTGTGCGCTCATGCTGGGGATTGTCAAAGAAGTTGACCGGATCGTTTTGTTCCACAATCTGGCCTGCATCCATAAAGATCACACGGTTTGCAACCTGACGGGCAAAACCCATTTCGTGTGTCACACAAATCATGGTCATGCCCTCTTCAGCCAAGCTCACCATGGTTTCAAGCACTTCCTTGATCATCTCCGGATCGAGCGCGGAGGTGGGCTCATCAAACAACATGATCCGCGGGTTCATGCACAGGGAGCGGGCAATCGCCACACGTTGCTGCTGACCACCTGACAACTGGCCGGGGTATTTGTTGGCCTGTTCAGGAATCTTGACCTTTTCAAGAAAGTGCATGGCAATGTCTTCAGCTTCTTTCTTGGGGGTCTGACGTACCCAGATCGGCGCAAGGGTACAATTTTCAAGGATTGTCAGGTGCGGAAACAGGTTGAAGTGCTGAAACACCATGCCCACTTCCCGGCGCACTTCATCGATTTTCTTCAAATCGTTGGTCAATTCGATCCCGTCGACAACGATTTGGCCCTTTTGGTGTTCCTCCAACCGGTTGATGCAGCGGATCATGGTTGATTTGCCTGAACCCGACGGCCCGGCCACAACAATACGCTCGCCCCGCATAACTCTCAGATCGATGTTTTTGAGAACATGAAACGTGCCGTACCATTTGTTCACATTGTTCAGCTCAATGGCCACATCGGTTTCAGAAACCGTCATTTTGGACGGAGCCTGCTTGGCGGCTGCCGGTTTCTTGGCGGCAGATTTTCGGGCTGCCGGTTTTTTGGCAGCGGTCTTGCGTGTTGTTGTTTTCTTGGGTGTAGCTGCTGCAGCCATTGCTTACCTACCTGTGTCCAGTGTGTAATTTGTTTTCCATGTAGATCGAATACCGGCTCATTCCGAAACAGAACAGCCAATAGGTCAGCGCCGCAAACAGATATCCTGTGAGAGACTGAACGGGGGTTCCCCAGGTGGGGTCGGAATATGAGTTCTGGATCTGTCCGAGGAAGTCGAACAAGCCGATGATCAACACCAGGGTGGTATCCTTGAACAGGCCGATAAATGTATTGACGATCCCCGGTATGACCAGTTTCAGGGCTTGCGGCAGGATGATCATGCGCATCATCTGCCAGTAATTGAGACCAAGCGCCATGGCGCCTTCGTACTGGCCCTTGGGAAGTGCCTGAATGCCGCCACGGATGACTTCAGCCATATAGGCAGAGGCAAACAGGGCTACACCAATCAGCGCGCGAAGCAATTTGTCAAACTCAACACCTGAGGGCAGGAATAACGGCAACATGACTGATGACATGAACAGAACACTGATCAGCGGAACACCACGCCAGAATTCAATGAAGATAATGCTCACCAGGCGCACGGCAGACATTTGTGATCTGCGACCCAACGCCAGCAAAATACCGATTGGCAGAGAGGCCACAATGCCGGTGACGGCTATAACCAGGGTTACCAGCAAGCCACCCCAATATTCTGTCTCTACATGAACAAGCCCGAAATCGGCAGCAAAAAGCAACAAAACCAAAAACACAACGCCCATAACAATCAGCACATTGCGAATACCATGCCAAACCGGACTGTCGGTTCCACGAGATATGAGTGCGGAAATTCCGCAGAAAATCCCGGTCAGAATTGCAAAATCGACGATGAATTTTGCGAATGACGGTGCCATGACAAATTGCGGAAGCAGAAACCCGTCCATGTGAACATGCCCGCCGGTCAGCAAGATAAAGGCTGCAACCGGGAAAATTCCCAACATGAAGATGATAAACTCGCGTTTGAACGGGACTTGCGGGATGGCAAGTCCGGCAACGCCCACAAAGAACGTGACGTAAACCAGGTTGACCCGCCACAATTCTTCTACAGGATAACGTCCATAGACAAACAGTTTTGAATAGGCGCCAATATAGGGCCAGCAGGCACCGAACCATCCGTCCTCAAGCACACCGCCCTGAACTGTGGTTGCGCAGGCTTCTCGGGATTCACCGGTCCATACCGCCTGAAACAGTGCGAAATCCAAAATCGGCTTAACGAGAATGTAAATCAGGAACACTGCGAGTACCGTGAGAATGGCGTTTAGCGGTGAAGAAAACAGGTTCTTCCTGATCCAGTGCACAACGCCACGTTCGCTGGTAGGTGGCGGCAACGCCTCGTCCATCTCCTGACGTACAAAGGCTACTTCGTGACTTGCTGTCTTGCTCATCGTTCCACCAATGCCATTTTGTTATTGTACCAGTTCATTGCAGTTGAGGTCAGCAACGAGACGGTAAGGTAGGTCAGCATCGACATAAGAACGATTTCGACCTCCCTGCCCGACTGATTCAATGCCGTACCCATAAATACGGAAACCAAATCCGGATAGGCAATTGCCACAGCCAGCGACGAGTTTTTTGTCAGGTTTAGGTATTGGTTGGTCAGTGGAGGAATGATCACTCTCAAGGCTTGGGGAACAATCACCAGATTGAGGGTCGGTCCCTGCCTAAGCCCCAGTGCGTGTGCCGCTTCTGTTTGTCCCTTGTTGACGGCCAGAATGCCTGCCCGCACCACTTCGGCGATAAAGGATGAGGTGTAGATCACCAACGCTATCAGTATGGCAATAAACTCGGGGATGATGGTCATGCCACCGGTTGGCTTGAAACCGCCCATTTTCGGCAAGTCAAATGAAAGTGGCAAACCGGTAATCAGGAAAACCAGCAAGGGCAGACCAATAATCATACCCAGGCATGTCCAGAAAACCGGAAACTGCTTGCCGGTATCCGCCTGACGTTGTCTGGCCCAATTGACAAGGAATATGCTGCCAACAATGGCGATGACAAAACCGACAATGCTTAACCACAAAAGGTCACCTGCTACCGGTTTGGGCAATTGGCCGCCACGGTTGCTGAGAAACCCGATATACTCGTTACCAAGCGCCTCGCGAGGTTGGGGCAAAAGGCGCAACACACCAAAATAGAAGATGAACAACCACAGCAGCAACGGGATGTTGCGCATGACCTCGACATACCAATAGGCAGCGCGTGAAACGATCCAGTTTGGCGACAGCCTGGCTACGCCGATCACGAAACCGAGGATGGTCGCTAACATGATCCCGATGATTGCGACCAGCAGGGTGTTCAGCAATCCGATAAAGTAAACGTCCAAATAGGAAGAAACACCGACTTCATAACCCAAAAGCGATTGGGAAATTGGGAAACCTGCCGGGTTGTCCAGAAACCCGAAACTGAAATTTCGACCCTGGGCCGCAAGGTTCTGACCGGTGTTGAAGATCAGCGAGTAGACCAGATAGGCCATGATCGCGACAAGTGTGATCTGAATTGCAATGCTGCGAACTTTGGGGTCGTTGAAGAAAGCTGTCTTGTCTTCGCTCCCCTTGGAGCCGCCAGCCCATTTGGTATCGTCAACTTCGATTGTCATTATAATTGCCGTGACGTTTCGGGACTATGTAGCAAGGGCCGGTCATTTTCATGACCGGCCCCGGTTTTTTGTTAGCGAACAGGAGGTCCGTATTGCAGGCCGCCCTGTGTCCACAGCGCGTTCAGACCGCGTGAAATCGCCAGCGGTGTATCTGGGCCAACATTGCGCTCAAACGCTTCGCCGTAGTTACCGACAGATGAAACGATGTTTGCACACCAGGCATTGTCGAGCCCCATGGCAGCGCCATACTCGCCCTCAGCACCAAGAAGACGCAGAATTGAAGGATTTTCCGAACCCTTCATTTCTTCAGCATTGGCAGAAGTTACACCCAGTTCCTCAGCGTTCACCATGCAAATGTGAGACCATTTGACAACGTTGAACCACTGGTCATCGCCCTGGCGAACAACCGGTCCAAGCGGTTCTTTGGAAATGATTTCCGGCAGAACAACGTGATCTGCCGCATTTGAAAGCTTCAAACGCTGGGCATAAAGAGCTGATTGGTCAGTCGTGTATACGTCACAACGACCTGCATCGTAGGCAGCAACAACTTCGTCTGCCTTTTCGAAAGCAACCAGTTCGTATTCCATTTTGTTTGCGCGGAAATAGTCACCAACGTTCAACTCGGTTGTGGTACCGGTGTTGGTACACACTGAAGCACCAGACAGTTCCAGCGCAGATTTCACGTTGAGTTCCTTGCGAACCATGAACCCCTGGCCGTCGTAATAGTTGACGCCTGCGAAGTTCAAACCAAGTGAGGTATCGCGGGTAGCGGTCCATGTGGTGTTGCGTGAAAGAATATCCACTTCGCCAGATTGCAGAGCCGTGAAACGCTCCTTGGCAGACAGTGGCGTATACTTCACTTTCGATGCATCACCGAACACTGCAGCGGCAACGCCCTTGCAAAGGTCCACATCAAGACCGGACCAATTGCCATCTGAATCGGGGTTTGAGAAACCCGGAAGGCCCTGGCTCACTCCACACTGGATAAAGCCCTTTGCCTTTACATCATCAAGCGTTGCAGCCGATGCAGAAGTTGCAGCAACTGCTGCGACGCCGAGTACGGCGGATAGAAGTTTTTTGTTCATAGAAACAGCCTTTTTCTGTTACCCATTTTTATATGCGACCGCGATCACGGCCACATGTTCAAGGTTCTGTGCCCGCATTGCTTGTTCAAAGTATCGAAAAGCTCCTCCCAGAACCCTGCTGCTATTTCAATCGCTTTCTGACACGAACGTCAAGCCCATGAAGCACGAAATGTGCAGGATATCCCGTCGCAGCCGACTGTAAATTGCAACAAAAGTGAACCCGTCAACAACTTTCCAATTTGTGTTTGAAAACAACAGATCAGCGGCTAAAAGGTATTTCATGACAACGACACAATCGGAAAGTAGGCGGGAACAATGAGCGAGAAAAACCACGAACCGAAGCTGGCGAATGACCGCCGCCTCGACACCAAGTTGACGCATACCGGCAATCATCCCGACGAATTCCACGGATTTGTAAATCCTCCGGTGGTTCACGCTTCGACGGTTTTGTTTCCCGACTACGAAACCATGGTTACGCGCAATCAAAAATACACTTACGGCACGCGCTCAACGCCAACCACTGATGCTCTTGCAGAGATCATTGACGAACTGGAAGGGTCGGCCGGGACAATTTTGGTTCCATCGGGCCTGGCGGCTGTGACGGTTCCGTTGATTGCCTTCGCCAAGGCAGGCGACCATGTTCTGGTCACCGATTCGGTTTACATGCCTACGCGCATATTCTGCGACAATGTTTTGACCGGATTTGGGGTGGAAGTGGAGTATTATGATCCCCTGATCGGTTCCGGCATAGCTGAGTTGATGCGCGATAACACGAGTGTGGTTTTTACCGAGTCTCCGGCATCCAACACCTTCGAAATCCAGGATATTCCGGCAATCTCTCAGGTTGCACACGCACATGGCGCTGTGGTCATGATGGACAACACCTGGGCGACACCGGTGTTGTTCAAATGCCTTGACTACGGGGTGGATATATCAATCCACGCCCTCACCAAATATCCAGGCGGACATTCGGACCTGGTTCTTGGATCGGTTTCCGCAAATGAAAAGTGTTGGGAAGAACTCTACAAGACAAAGGAGTATTTGGGAGTTTGCGCGAACGGCGATGACTGCAGTCTTGTGATCCGCGGTTTTCGTTCGATGAACGTCCGGCTTGAGCGGCACGCGAAAAATGCCCTGGAGATGGCGTTATGGCTTGAAACCCATACCGCTTGCAAAAGAGTGTTGCACCCCGCACTGCCCTCGCATCCGCAACATGAACTCTTCAAGCGGGACTTCGAAGGACCCAGTGGTTTGTTCGGGTTCGTGCTCAATACCAATGACATTGATCAGGCTGCGCGGTTTCTCGATGCCCTTGACCTGATCGGCCGGGGATATTCCTGGGGCGGGTATGAAAGTCTTGCTGTCATCGTCAACCTTTCTGATCGCACAATCGCCAAAGGACCGACGGATGGTGTTCTGGTTCGTCTGCAAGTTGGCCTGGAAGACCCGGCTGACCTGAAGCAGGATATCGAACAGGCATTTGCAGCGGCAGGACTTTAGCTGCCCTTGTTTTGATGGAGGGATCACAACGCCATACCCAACCCCCTGCGCATAGCACAATAGTTGCCGCGTTTCTGACAAAACACAATATATCCCGGTCTGAATCCAGGTGTAGGACGAATGATGATTAAGCAACGCGGCAAAAATTAACCATGCTCTGCGGCGTGTGTTCACGGTAAGTTAAATTTGTGTTAATTTGCGTCAGGTTTGGTTAATTCGCCGTCTGTTACAAGTTCGGTGAATAAAAGTTCATGGGGGTAATGTGTCAATGTTGAACCGGTTTTCCCAATTATTACTAGTAACGACAATCATGGTTTCAGGTGGTGGTGTTGCAGTCGCTGAAACCGCTCTTCCCGAAGGGGCCAAACCCGGCCAGTGCTTCGCGAAAGTATTGATACCCGCAACCTATCAAACCGCACCAGCCCCGGTTGTTGTCAAACCGGAAACCGTTCAGATCAAGGAAACGGCAGCTGAATACAAGGATGTAAAGAAACGTGTCCTGGTGGCAGAAGAAAGCTTCGAATTGGTCGTGATCCCTGCAAAATTCCAGGTCAAGAAGATCAAGATTCTTGTCGAGCCCGAGAAAAAAATCAAAAAGGTTGCAGAAGCTGTCTATGAGACGGTTACTGAAAAATTTCTTGTTTCGCCTGCACGGATTGAATGGAAGAAGGGCCACGGGCCGTTTACAAAAATTGATGACGCAACCGGCGAGATCATGTGTCGTGTAGAAGTTCCGGCGGAATATTCTTCGGTAGAAAAGACGGTTTTGAAATCGCCGGCAAAGGTGACAGAGGAAACCGTTCCTGCGAAGTATGAGATCCGCGAACGCAGGGTTATGGTGGAACCGCCACGAACAGAACGCAAAGTTGTTCCCGCCAAGTATGAAACCATAACCGTCAAGGAACTGATCTCTCCTGCAAGGTATGAAGAAGTAAAGGTGCCGGCTGAAACCAAGATGGTCGACAAACGTCAACTTGTGGCTGCCGAAAGGGTGCAATGGCGGGAAATTCTTTGCGAGACCAACACCACGCCGGAAGTTGTGCGCGATATCCAGGAACGGTTGTTGAACGCAGGATATGGGCTTGGTGGTTCAGAAGCGACTGGCAATTTCGGCCCCGCAACAAAAGCTGCCATTCTGAAGTTTCAGAAGGATAACGGACTGCCGACCGGTGGCTTGACCATCAGCACACTCAGAAAACTGGGAATACGCAGCTAATTCCGCGTGCGGACATGTAACATTTTTTTACGTTGGTCGTTTTTGGGCATTTCGTGCCGCAATTATTTGCGGTATCAAGTGCCAATGCCGACTACCACCTCCGATTTGCCTGCGATTGCGGCGATACCCGTTAAAAATATTGAACTCCCCACCCTGTTACTGATTTTTGTCAGCTATTCGTTGTGCTTGGCGCTATTGTTGCTTGGCGGAACCATTCCATCGGTTGCTTGGATCATCGTTGCCGGGTTGAACATTACCCTGTTCATGTCGATTACCCATGAGGTGGTGCATGGACACCCCACGCGATACCAATGGCTAAACAGCCTGCTAATCCTGTTTCCGATTGCATGGACCATCCCCTATGAACGGTTTCGCGACACGCACATGCAACATCACGAGACCGGTCAACTTACCGATCCGTTTGATGACCCGGAAAGCTGGTATCTGTACCGCAAAATGTGGCTTTCGCGTCGCCCGTTTACCAGGGCGGTTTTGAATTTCAACAACACCTTGTTTGGCAGAATGCTCATTGGGCCAATTATCGGCCTTGCCCGATTCTACTTCGGTGAAATCCGGCAAGTGTTTGTTGACCCGTCGTCGCGACAATACATGCTGCTTGTCTGGGGCAAGCACCTTGCATTGTGCGCAATCATGGTTTCCTTCCTGTCTGCGGTTTCGCAAGTTCCCCTTTGGCAGTGGGTGTGTGCTGCCTATTTTGGCCACTCGGCATTGTATGTGCGCACCTTTCTTGAACATCAGGCGGCACCAGACCATCGGCAGCGTACCGTTATCATTCGCCAGAAATGCCCGATCGCATTTTTGTTTTTGTTCAACAATTTCCACATGCTTCACCACGATTTTCCCGGCATACCGTGGTACCGCCTTCCTGCGGCATTCAAGCAGACCGAAGAGCAGTACCTTTCCGCGAAAGATGCCTATGTGTACCAGTCCTACACGGAAATTTTCCGTCGTTACTTTTTCAGGGTAAAAGAACCGGTCGCCCATCCGTTTCTCGAACGCGACAGGTAGGCAGGCGTGCGCCGCGGGATCGCAACATTTCCCATGTATGACTGGCCGGAGGTGTCGGAAGACTGGGACACATTCTGGAATTTGCTGGCGAACAGGCTTGACCACCAGGGCATTTCCGCGCCCGCCAAACTGTCACGATGCGATGACCCGTTTTTGATGTGGCAAGACCCTCTCCTGCTGATTGGACAAACCTGTGGCTGGCCATATGTGAACCTGTTGGCTGACGATGTTCACGCCATCGCACGCTTCGACCACGGATTGCCGGACGCCCCTGCGGGTACCTATTACTCGGTTTTTGTGGGCCAACCCGATGAGGTACGGACCCCGGGTGAAATCTTGCAATCTGATTCAACTATTGCCGTTAACGGGTTTGATTCACAATCAGGTTTTCGGGTTTTGCGCGAGTTGGATCGCGACTTCGTCGACGAACCACCACTGGAGCGAATCATAACAAGTGGTTCGCACCGCGACTCTGTGGCACTGGTCGCGCGTGGCGAAGCAGACCTCGCGGCAATCGATGCGGTTTCACTCGAGCTGGCACGTAGCTTTGACCCCGCCCTCGTTTCGAAAATCCGGCCTTTGAGCCATTCAATTCCAAAACCAGCGTTACCTTTGGTGACATCGACGGCCAATCTGGACAAGGCTCCCGATATTTTTCTGTCCCTGAAAGAAACCGTGAACGAGATGCCGAACAGCCTTAAAAAGCGTTTGTGCATCTACGACGTCATTTCTGCTGACAGATCTGTGTATCAGGTATTTGCTGAAAAAGGCTGACGGCAAGCTGAGCCGTTCAGTTAAGAATGCGGCAGATAATACCGGTATCAGAAATCTGTAGGAGCGCCGCCTTCCTCCTTGCGCCGGGCTACAAACGCTGCAAGCTCTTCTGCAATTGCCTCATCCATCGGCGGCGGGGTGAATTGATCAAGAATCTGCTTGTAGAGGGCGTTGGCGCGGTCTACTGCCCAGGCGCCACCCCGGTCGCGCCAGTTTTCGTAGTTGGACCAATCTGACAGAAACGGCGCATAAAAAGCGGTTTCATAACGTTCCTGTGTGTGGTCAATGCCAAAGAAATGGCCACCCTGACCAACCTCGGCGATCGCATCCAGGGCAAGTTCGCCCGCATCCCATTTCACCGGCGCCATATAGGCAATCATCTGCTGCAATTGCTCGCAATCAATAATGAACTTTTCAAAAGATGCACACAGGCCCCCTTCCATCCAGCCGGCTGCGTGGTAGACCATGTTTGTACCCGAAGTTACTGCTGCAAACAGCGAATGGGCACTTTCCCAGGTTGCCTGATTGTCAGGCGCGTTGGACACGCAAGTGTTTGATGAACGCAGAGGAAGGTCATAGAACCGCGCCATTTGACCTGTCATCTGAGTGGTTCGCATATAGTCGGGTGTTCCGAAGGCAGGCGCACCGGTCTTCATGTCCACATTGGAGGAAAATGTTCCGATTGCGACCGGACATCCCGGATTGATGATCTGCACCAACACCACTGCACAAAGCGACTCGGCCAGTGATTGGGCAACCGTACCGGCCAGGGTAATGGGCGACATTGCCCCAGCAAGGGTAAAAGGGGTAATGATGGTCGGTTGCCCGCGACGTGCGAGCCGCATCATGCCGTCAAGCATTGGCCAATCATGTTTAAGAGGCGACGTCGAGTTGATGTTGGTATACATGCGCGGCTTTGCATCAAACTGTTCATGGGTCAGCCCGCCAGCAATGCGAACCATTTCCATGACATCTTCCACCCGCTCTGTGCCGAGAGAATAGGCGTGCACCACCTTGTCGGTAAGAAGCAGTTTGTCGTGCAGGCAATCCAGATGCCGAACGGAAGGATGGATATCCATTGGTTCGACCGGATAGCCGCCGCAAAAATGAAGGCAGTTGAAATACTGTGTGAGCTTCACAAAATCCTGAAATGCTTTTCGCGTACCGGTTTGGCGACCCTCGTCAAGAGACGAAAAATTCGGCGGGGAAGAAATGTTGCCGAAAACGATGTGCTTGCCGCCAATCGTGATTTCACGGTCCGGATTGCGTGGTGTGATGGTGAATTGCGACGGGGCAAGCGCGATTTTTTCCATGACCAGTGTGCGATCCATTTTCACAACGGCACCATCGGGGGTTTTTTGTGAAATATCGCAACCTGCGTTGCCCAAAATCTCAACGGCTTCCTCGTTGAGAAATTCCACCCCAATCTCCTCGAGCACACGCATTGCTGTGTCGTGCACCGCTTCGACACCCTCCGGCGGCAACGGTTCTATCGGGTCGTCGCTGTTATAGGGGACGGACCAGGGGATCTGGTTGATCAAAGGGCCTTTGGTTCGTTTGTTACCGGCGCGGCCACCACCACGGCGGCGGCCTCCCTTTGCACCTGATTGCGTTTCTGCTTCCATTGCCAACAACGATCCTCCCTGGGTGATCTGCCAGGGGCCAAGTTGCGACAGAAAGGAATTGGACACAATTGCCTATTGCGACCCGTGCAACATCGCAAAACGACACGCATTGCCGATTTGCGGGAAATTGCTCAAAACCGCGAACGGGTATTTCAATTGTCAGCGCATTCCGGTGGACGCATCCCGGAATTCCACTGTGCCGCCGGTACCGGCTTCATGGAGGTGAGAATCGGTTTGCCATTTTTTGTCCCCCTGCCGGTCAGCAGGTTTACATCGCAAATTCCGGTTTTCACCTCTGCGTTTTCGTCCAGCGCGATGGTGTCGTAATAGCGGTAGGTGTAGCCTGCCACCAAAAATTGTTGCTCCCGAAAAACCACTGTGACCGTTTGCTTCCAGCGATGCCTGCCGATCGCCTCGTTTAATGATACGACTTCAAGTGCACCCTTCTGCGACAAGCGCAAATAGGCATCGGAGCCGCCAATTCCGGTTAACGCGAAACTTCGCGAATGCACCACGACCTTCAAGCCGTTGTCAGCTTTTGCGAGTAGAAAAAGGTCTGCATCTTCTTTGCCCTGAACAAGTATGGCCCTGAAGTAATTGGTTTCCATGTAACCCGACAAGGCCGACAGCACATCTCCCAATGGAACCGCTTGCTCCAATGCGAATGCAGATACATCGATCATGCAAAATGCCATGAGACCTGAGATGAGTTTTTTCACATGCATCGTGATGCCAACCCGGGAAAACTTACGGCCATCATAGTGACAATTGGACCGGTAGTGCAATGAAGCGTCGCCATGCTAACAGGAGAGCAGTATAAATCGCGTCGGGGTGATGAACCATGTCCTGGTTGGAACTGACATTGGCTTTCTTGTTTTTCTTCGTCAGCCATTCGTTACCAGTACGTCCGTCGGTTAAAGACACCTTGCGCAGATACATTGGCAAGTCCGGCTTCGTGGCACTCTATTCAGGCCTTTCGGTATTCGCTGTTGCATGGATTATCGTTGCAGCGGGCCGCGCGCCCTACCTCGAGCTCTGGCCTTGGAACCCCTGGCAATCATGGATAACGATTGGCCTTATGGCGATTGCATCGGTATTGTTTGGCCTGACAATCGGAAGACCCAATCCGTTTTCGTTCGGTGGAACCAACAACGAGCAATTCGATCCCGGTCAATCCGGTATCCTGAAATGGACACGGCATCCGCTTTTGGTTGTCCTTTTGCTGTGGTCACTCGGACATGTATTTCCCAATGGGAATCTTGCGCACATTCTGGTTTTCGCTACATTTGCCGCGTTTGCGGTTGTTGGAACCATGCTGATCGACCGCCGCAAGCAAGGGGAAATGGGAAACCGGTGGCACGAACTTGTTGCGCAAACCGGAAACCACGGCTTTTCGATCAACCGCAAGAATGTTTGGCCCTTTGCGCTCAGAACGATTGCCGGGCTGCTATTGTTTTTGGTGGTATTATTGCTGCATCAAGCTGTGATTGGTGTAAGTCCGCTTCCGCTCTAGGTACTGGCAATTCGGCGTCCCGGACCGGTTGTC
Organism: Rhizobiaceae bacterium; assembly: GCA_965230715.1. Classification (GTDB taxonomy): domain Bacteria; phylum Pseudomonadota; class Alphaproteobacteria; order Rhizobiales; family Rhizobiaceae; genus JAALLB01. The sequence goes on from CBDDLK010000001.1 coordinate 2,117,940, forward strand.
CGGGCACGAAATCGCGAAGAGCCGAAAAGCGCTTCAAGCGTTTGGTCGCGTCAGGATAAACATCCCGGCTGCAATCATGCACAGTAACTGCACACTCAATATCAGGGTCGAAGCACCAACAAGCAAGCTCACCGCAAGTGCCCCCGCCATCATCATGATCGCCGTGATTTTATAGCGGGTTGCAATGGCTCCATGTTCTTGCCAGTTCGCAATCATGGGACCAAAGGTACGGCTTTCTTCAAGCCAGATACGCAACCGTGGAACACTGCGGCCAAATGCAAATGCGGCTAAAATGACAAACGGCGTAGTGGGCAATACAGGAAGTACGACACCAACAATTCCAAGAAAGAGGGACAAAAACCCTACAAACAGCCAAAATCCGCGTTTCATATCCAAGTTGCTTCCATGGGCATCATCAGACAGTCTTTCTTTTCATTCATTGGAAAACATTGCACCATCAAAATCTGGGATCAAACACCTGAACATGCAAGGAAGAACACGCTTGTGTCTTTGCTATCAGAACCTTAAGTGATAGATGAACCGGTCATATGCAATGATCAGCCCCTTCCCCGTAGTATGGGGAGCAAGTAAACACGGTCTGATCTTGCGCAACTTCTTCCGGCAGGTTTGAAAATGGTAATTGTTTTGTACTCCCAAAAATGTTTACACCGCCAGAAAACTGTTCTGCCTCAAACCAATAAAACCGATTGGAACTGTCTTTGACAAAAACTGGAACAACAAACCAGATGGATGCAAACTCGTGGATCGTGGTCAGAAGAATATTCTCTGAAAACTTTTCCCGCTACAAATTCCAGTATCTTTTCGCTGCCCTGCTGATGATAAGTGTTGCGGCGGCAACCGCATTGCCTGCCTATATCATCCGCGATGTGGTCAACGATGTTTTCGTCAAACAAAGCATTAGCAGTGCATACCTGATTGCAACTGCCATGTTTCTTGCGTTCGCCACCAGGGGTTTTGCAACCTATGGCTATATCTATGTATTGGGCAGGATCGGCAACAACATCATCGCCAGATACCAAAGACGGGTTTTTGCAAAACTGCTCGAGCTGGGCGTGAGCTATCAAAAAAACAACCGTTCCTCGTTCGTTGTCACCAAGCTGAATGCCAATATCAGCGGTGTGCAAGCGATCATGAACCAGTTCTTCACTGTTTTCATCAAGGACCTGCTTACACTGGTTGCTTTGGTGACGGTCATGATCATTCAAGACCCCTACATGTCGATCATAACCGTAACGGTCCTTCCGGTTCTCGCCTATGTTTTGTCGCGCTATGTCAAACGCATGAAACAACTGGCAGTTGACCAGGTCAATCTGGGCGCAAAAGTCTCTACATCCATGATCGAAAGTTCGCAGGGAATGGACATTCTCAAGTCTTTCACAATGGAAGACGTCATGACCGCACGCATTGATGATTTGACCAAAAAAGCGGAAGTGCAGAACAACAAGATCATAAGGCTGAACGCAAAAACCAAACCGCCGACTGAAGTATTGGCAGGTCTGGCCATTGGTGGCGTAATCGCGTTTGGCGGTTACCGGGTCATAGAGCTGCAGCACGACATTGGCGCACTGATCTCCTTCCTGACGGCAGCCATGCTAGCCTATGAACCTGCCAGAAAACTGGGCAGTTTCAGGGTGGCATTTGAACAGGCAATCACCAATGCGCGCATGTTGTTTGATCTGCTGGATACGCCTGCGACACAACGAGATCGCGACACTGCCAGCGATTTGCAACTGGACAGTGGTGAAATCCGGTTCGAGAACGTTGATTTTTCGTATGCGACTTCAACCGAACCGGTACTCACAAACCTTTCGTTTGTTGCTGAAGCCCAAAAGACAACGGCTCTTGTCGGGCCATCGGGTGGCGGCAAGTCGACGGTGATCGCGTTGATACAACGGTTTTTTGATGTTGATGGCGGAAAAATTCTGGTCGACGGCCAGGACATTAACGATGTCAAGATCAAGAGCCTGCGCCAGCAGATCGCCTATGTGTCGCAGCAACCCATCCTGTTCGAAGGCAGCATTCTGGAAAATATTCGCCTGGGCCGCCCCGATGCGACCGACGAAGAAGTGTTTGAAGCTTCCACACTTGCCAACGCCCATGAATTCATTCTCGAGCAGCCCGAGGGGTATGACACCATGGTTGGCGAGATGGGGAGCAATCTTTCGGGCGGGCAACGGCAGCGCATATCAATTGCACGCGCTTTCTTGCGCAACGCCAAAATCCTGCTTTTGGATGAAGCTACCTCGGCATTGGACAACAAGTCAGAAAAAAAGGTTCAAAAGGCACTCGAAACGCTGATGACCGGTCGCACAACAATTGTAGTTGCGCATCGCCTTTCAACCATCAGGGATGCAAACTGTATCTATTTCATCGATGAAGGGCGCATTGTTGAACACGGAACCCATGGCGAGTTGCGCAAAAAGAACAGCCATTACGCCAGCCTTTATGCGATTGCACAGGAAGCCGACTGACGGGGTTGGATTTGCATGGTTGGAGATTGTCTGTTTTGAAGTACAAGCTTGGAAAAATACAGTCCTGAGCGACAGCACGGTTCCTGGCGAACGGCGTGACGCCTACCTCAATTGGCAGTTGCCCACGCTGAACACTTAATACACTTCTTGGAATGTATGATCCGGCTGGGAAATGCCGACCTTAATCCAACGGAATGGTCAGTCTGGCGCGTCCGCCATAGGTTTCGTAATCGTCGACGCCAAGGCCGTCATAGAAGACCTCGGTCGTCAGGGTAACGCCGTTATCCGGGTTCGTGGCCGCAAAACCTGCCGAGATGCGGGCGCGCAATTCTTCGGTGCCTGCGGTCGTGCCTTGCGATGCATCATTGTCGCTGAGGTCGAAATTGTAGACCCCATTTATGCCAAGGGTTGGCACGAATGTTGTGCCGTCATCAAGTGTCGTTGTGCGACTGAAAGTCGGCCCAAAGCGCAATTCGCCGAATGTCACCGTGCTTTCGGGGATCACGTTTGACAGCGAATCCGTGTAGCTCTGCTGCGTTTCCTCGTACCAGGTGAAACCAATTTCCGGGCGAATGGTGATGTCATCATGCTTGAAGGCACCCGACAGTTTGGCTGAAGCCATCCAGCGCGTGGTGTCAAAATCATCCTCATAAGTGCCGACCGGCGAAATGGTGTTGTCCGACTGGCCGTAGCGGATCGAAGCTTCGTAGAACAGGTTCTGGTTCTTGAACTGGCCGGCAATGTAGGGTCCGACCATCCATCCGGCACCATCGGCTTTCGAGCTGGTGGCCGAGTTCGTTTCATCAGACCAGTCAAATTGGCCAATCAGGCCAATGACATTCCTGTCGTCGACAAAATAATGCAGCCCGACAAAACCAACCCACAGGGATGAGGAGGATGTTTCAACATTGGAACGTGAACCGTAAATCTCGGTCCAGATGTCCCAGGTGCCTGCGCGCGAACCGGCCAGATCAGCATCAGCTTCTCCGGCAAACCCCAGGGTGGTGCTTTCTTCTTCGGCCACAATCAGTTTTCCGTCCTCGACCGGGGCAAACCCGAGCAACTGGCCATCAACGCCATAGTCTTTCCGTTGGCTTGATGCAGCCGATGAGGAAAGGGACGACGGGGCGTTGCTGACCGGTTCTCCAAAGGCTGCATCAATTCTTTGCTGGGCGGTTCTGGAGATCAGCTGTTCGCGGAGCGAGTTATTGCCGTCCCTTGCCGCCAGTATTTTGGACCGCGAGGTGGAAAAGAACACGTTCTGCGACCCTTCATTGCCATTGATGGCGAGATAGCCCAAGGGCCCACCCCCGCTGATCGCCTGACCGGTAACCTGGCCAATCAGGCTCGGCTGGTTGTTGAGGATGTGCGTGGTCCGGTTTTGAATAAAACTGGAGATTTCCTGTTGGGTTTCATTTACTGTTTCGTCAACTGAAATGCCGGTTGCAGCCGATTTGGACGGCTCGTTCGACGCATCACCACCATACGCGGCTACCACGCTGTGTGCGCCCGAATTGGCAAACGCATGGTCGCAGGTCGCAACCCCCGACGTCAGGGGTACATTTGAGCACAGTGTGTTGGCCCCTTCGGCAAATGAAACACTGCCTGTTGGGCTGGACGTCGAGGTGACCGTCGCTGTGTAGGTGACGGTTTCACCCTGTGCAGGCGATGTATTCGACACCGACAAGGTAGTGGCAGATGTCACCTTTCCAACGGCGATATCGACGGTTGAAGTCGCCTGTTCATAGGACGTGTCTGCCGCTTTGGTGGCCGTGATGGTACAGGTGCCGGTGCTCAGGCCCGTGACCGTTGTGCCTGAAAGGGAACAAAAGCTGGAACCTGAAGTAATTGCATAGGTTATCGCACCGCTTCCTGAACCGGAAGTGGAGGATAGTGTTGATGTATCTGCGATGGTAATACTTGTCGGCGATGCAGACGCGGTGATGGTCTGGCCCGCTTTGCCGATGCCGAATGTGTCGGTGACATCAGCAGCGGCATTGTAATTGGCGTTGCCTGCCTGGGACGCTGTAATCGAACAGGTGCCTGCAGAAACAAAGCTGGCAGTCGAGCCGGAGACGGTACATACGCTGGTATCGTTCGATGCATAGGTAACCGGTTCGCCCGATGCTCCCGGTGTCGAGGTCAGTCCGACCGATCCACCCGGCGCGTAGGTTTGGTCGGCAGGTGCTGTAAAGGCAAGCGACTGGTCCGCTTCACCAACTGAAATATCAACCATGGCAGTCGTTTCATTGTAGTTGGTGTCACCGGCCTTGGTGGCAGTGACCGAACAGGTCCCTACTCCGGTGGCAGTGACGGTATTGCCTGAAAGGGTGCAAACACCGTTTCCGGATGGCACGCCATAGGAAATGGCACCCGTCCCTGACCCGCCGGAAACGGAAACAATTGACGTCTCCCCAAACTTGATGCTGGTCGGTGATGCCGTAGCAGTTAACATCGCCTGTGCGGTTTTGCCGATGCCGAATGTATCGGTGACATCAGCAGCGGCATTGTAATTGGCGTTGCCTGCCTGGGACGCGGTAATCGAACAGGTGCCTGCAGAAACAAAGCTGGCAGTCGAGCCGGAGACGGTACATACGCTGGTATCGTTCGATGCATAGGTAACCGGTTCGCCTGATGCGCCCGGCGTTGAGGTCAGCGCCACTGAACCACCCGGCGCATAGGTTTGGTCGGCAGGTGCTGTAAAGGCAAGCGACTGGTCCGCTTCACCAACTGAAATATCAACCATGGCAGTCGTTTCATTGTAGTTGGTGTCACCGGCTTTCGTGGCAGTGACCGAACAGGTCCCAACTCCGGTGGCCGTGACGGTATTGCCTGAGAGGGTGCAAACACCGTTTCCGGATGGCACGCCATAGGAAATGGCACCCGTCCCTGACCCGCCGGAAACGGAAACAATTGACGTTTCACCAAACTTGATGCTGGTCGGTGAAGCCTTGCGGTCAGGGTCGATTGATCGGCAGGATTGATGGTAAAGCTTTGCGTCACTGTCGGTGGTGCGGCATAGTTCCCGTCGCTCGCCTGCGATGCAGTGATCGTGCAAGTACCTGCGGTAACGAAATCAATGGTTGCTCCGTTGGGAACGGGATTTGAAACCGTACAAACCGATCCCGTGTCCGATGCAAAAGTCACGTCGCTCGTTGACCTCGTGGCGCTGGCGCTGATGTCAACCGAACCGCTGGGAGTGTAAGTTTGCGTGGCTGGCGGTGTAAACGATATTTCACCTGCGGTTCCGATCGACACTTCGAGTGCAAAGGTTTCGGATGCGCTCTGCGAGGCTTCGTCATTCACACTCACCGTATAGGTTGCATTTGCGGTGGTGGTTGTCGGCGTCCCGGTAATCTCGCCATTGCTCGTATTGAAACTGAGGCCATCCGGCAATGACGGGTTCACCGCAAAGGTCAGCGTGCCATACCCACCGCTCCCGGAAACCGGCGTAAATGCAGCAACTGCATCGCCAACCGGAACGGTGGAACTGGAAACGTCCTGATTGGCATTGACTGATGGTCCGTTAATTGTGAAATCGATATTCAGATTGCTGGCTTCATTGTAGTTGGCATCACCTGCCTGACTGGCCGTCAACGAACAGGTGCCGGGTTTCAGCATGGTTACAGTGGCAACCGAATTGCGTTGATAATCTGTACCTGTGTAATAGGGTTCCAACTGACTGGTGCCCACTGTGCAGATGTCCGTGGTCGTGGAAACATAATCAAGAAGCAGCCCGGAACTCGAGCCGATTTGCGTGTAGCTGGAAAAACCACCCGTGATCGAAATCGCGGTCACCTTGAACGTTCCGTTAGCTGCGTAGGTCTGGGTGAGGTTTGTGAAGGCGTGGACCTGAATCGTCTGACTGCCCTTGGAAATATTGAACGACCGGCTGATCGGAGATGCTGCTTCATAATCGCCATCCCCGGCATGTGCGGCGGTCACCTCACAGATGCCGACGCCGGAAACAACAACGTTTTTATGGACGCCATTGGGGTGGCCTGCATTGGAGTCTTCAATCGAACAGGGGCCGGTCGTTGAAAAGGTCGGTGTACCGGCATCGGAAGTCACGCCAAGACCAATTGCTGAATTTCCAGTCGCTGTTAGTGAGAACTCGTTCTGCCCCTCACGCGGACCTGAGAAGAAATCACCATAGCTCATGTCCGCAATGGTCGCGAATGTGATGGTGTTGGATAGTTTGTTGATCGCGAAACTATCGGTAACGGGCGATGGTGCCAGGTAATTGTCATCGGCTTCCTGGGAAGCCTGAATGGTGCAGGTTCCTGCCGTGAGCATTTCAGCATTGGTCCCTGAAACGGAACAGACTCCGGTGGTTTGAGATGTGTAGGTTATTGTTCCGGTTGAATCCGATGATGTTCCTGCCGATAAATCGACCAGCCCGCCGCTGGAAAAACTCTGTGCGGATGGCGCGGAAAACGAGAATGTGGGAGTCGCTTTGCTGATAACGAAGCTCTGGGAAACATCCGGCGCGGCGTTGTAGTTGGCGTTACCTTCCTGTGAAGCGGTAATCGAACAGGTGCCAGCCTTTACGATGGTCGCTGTCGAACCTGAAACTGTACACACATCGGTAGTGGTTGAAGCAAACGTGATGGCATTGCCGGAGCCACCGCCCGTGGCTGAAAGGCTTACGCTTCCATTTGCCACGAACTGCCGGTCGGCAGGGTCTGTGAAAGTGATTGTCTGGTCCTGCTTCGGAGGTGCCGGAGTTCCATTACACACCACGTTGGCATTGAACGATCCGGAAGCGTTTGCGTTCAGATAAAGCTGGTTGTTCAGATCGCTTGTGATGTTGTACGTCACCGAACCGCCACCGGTCGAAGTCGCTTGAGGGTTTCCGGTTGAAAGTTGAATTTCCAGACTGGTGACGCTTCCTGAAGTGGGTGTGATGGTGATGCTGTCACCCGTCTCATATTGAACTGCACCGCCTGTAATGGGGTGGAGCCCGTTGTTGAAGGTTCTTGAGGAGTTTGCGTTAAGTGCAACACACCCTTCGGATGAACCAAGGGTACCGGTGTTTGAGACACTCGCGGAAATGGCAGTCACGGTCCTTGCATCGTGATCTTGTGTAAATGTGTAGGTTTGTAACCCTGCTGAACTTGTCGCGGTTGAGGTGTAGGTACAACTTCCGGATTGACAGGCAACCTTGTCGTTGGCTACCGCCAGACCGGTACCACCTTCGTAAAATTCAACACGGGTTTCTGGGTAACCGCCGCTAGGACTGAAGAAATAGTGATAGGCATACCAACCATCGGTTGGGCGCGATGCACCCGGAACAGACGATGTTCCTGTTGCTGTGCTGCATGATTGGGTACTCGAGTTCACGACATGTTCGTGAATATTTGGGTGAGCATTGGAAAGGTTGATGTCCGGACAATTTACCGTTCCTGCCTGGGCTTGGTTTGACTCGGCGAACCCCTGCAAACTCAAGCCGATCAACGCAACAGCCAACAGTCTGCAACCAACAACCAAATGTGGCAGCAAGCCACCAAACGCTAAACGCAACATTGTACTCAACTCGATACTGATACCAACACAAGTGCAGGAGTGGTGAGTACGCAAAACTTTTTCACCGCTCATGCACGATCAATCGGGAAACCCCGCAGCATTAAGGCTTTGTTAGGAATGCGAAATCATCCCCACTTTTGGGTATGACGTTAGGTAAGTTTTTTCAGGGAAAAAATGGTTTAACTCAGAACAAGCGTTGGAGTTACAGGCACAAAGACTGCCTGACGGTAGGCCATTTTCCAAACAAACTCATCAACACTATGTGGGCTTTTGTGCCTTTTCGACATCGAACGCATATCGCGCAAGCACGTCCAGATACGCTTGCCAATGGGTGTAATAGATGTGATGGCCGGCATCCGGCAACACTTGCAGGCGCGAACCGGGTACTGCCTGTATGAACTTTTCAGACTGGGAAATCGGGATTACTCCGTCCATTTGCCCATGCAATATGTGAAACTTGTGCTGGCAGGAAAGCGCATCGGCAGTCATATCCGTAATGCTGACAAAAACATCTTTCACAAAAGCCGCAGCATCCTGTTTAAGCACATAATTGGTACTGTTGCTGAACAGGTTGAGAATTTCAGGATTGTCGAGTGATTCCAGATCGACGGGACTATCCCTAAGTCCGTTACGCATCATGTTGCCTGAAAGATCGCGGTCATAAAACGAAGCAAATACCGTACCGACGATTGGCATCAACTGCGGAAAGTGTCGCGCTATCCTCACGGTGAACCGCTGCGCGCGCGGCATTTGTAGCGCCCATGCGTCTTTCCAGACAGGCGGCTTTGCGACACCGATCAGTTTAACCACCCTTTCAGGGTGGCGTTTTGCAAAGCGCATGGCATGGGAAGAACCGATACCCATTCCTGCGACAATTGCAGTATCCAGTTTCAGTTTGCCCAGCAAGTCAGCCTGATCATCAGCACATTGATCAAGATAATGCTCGGTGTTTTTTGAATTGAACTTTGTAGAATCCCCACAACCCGCGCGATAGGGAGCAATGATTCTCAAACCAATGTCTCGTGCCGCCTCAATGGCTGTTCTTGGCAATTCTGATCCATAGCCTGCGTTGTGCATGTGCAGTACCGGGAAACCGGCTGCAGCCCCCTGCTCGACGTAATACAGCTTGCGACCGTCTTTCAGAACGACATGGCGCAGATCATCGACCAACTTGCTTGTTGAAGCAGAGGGGGAAACCAACAGGCTGTTGGGAACCAATATGCCAGCAGAAAAACCGCACAGCAAACGCACAAGGGCCGGAATGTCTGCAGTAAAGGTTTTCACCTTGATAGATTTGATCTGGCTTCTTACGGTTTGATCCGAAACGGATCTTAGACCGGCAATGTCCCTGGCCTTAACTCCTTTTGCAAGCAATATGGCAACTTGCAGCTCGGCATCAGTAAGCCCATAGGCCGACTTGAACGTTTCGGATGCGGTTTCGTCAAATCCAAAATCCACCATCGAAACCAGAAATTGACCGTCCTGTTCTGAACTTGGATCAATGCCCAACATCTTCTTGACGAGCATTGTGGTGTGTTCACCCGCCTCTTCGTCAAACAAAGGCAGCGCAAGCATCTCATGGTTTTTGGAACTTTTCAGATAGGCCCTAATCTCCTTGAGCACAAACGTGTCATTTAGGAACTGGTCGATGGGTCTGCCGACCAGATGCGCTTTTGCCTGACCCTGCTTGTTTGCTGCAAGTTGTTTTCCATCCCGCTCGAAGACAAAGCAGGGATTGGGAACGGCATCAATCACGGTTTGGTAGGTCTTGCTTTCATGCGGCGACTTGCGACCGATCTCTGACTGGATTTTTGCGGTAAGCTTGATGTGCTCAACCAGTTCCTTGTCGGTCTGACCAGGCTTCCCTGCTGCATCACCATCAACACCAAACAGGAGATCGTCAAGCTTGACGATGTAGTCAAACACATCGGGTTGGTTGAGTGTGGATGCGTAAATCGCTGCAATAAGCTCCTGTCTCTTTTGCACGAGTTGGCTGTTCCCCTGGGTTCCAAATCTGTCGTTCCGAATCTGAATTCTACAGGCCGACAGGACTACCGTCAAAACACGGTTTTGGTACCAAACATAGCCCGGAGGGGCTGAATACAGAACCTTAAGTGGCCTACTGTTGTGTTGATATTCAATGGCCCATGGGTGCAGACATACAGGCTGCACTTTGCGATTTCATCACTAACTGACCAGTTTACTGAATCAATGTTGCAATATTGGCGATCCCGGGAGGATTCGAACCCCCGACCTGATGATTAGAAGTCACCTGCTCTATCCAGCTGAGCTACGGGACCGGTCGCTGTTTGAACAGCGCTATCTACAGGCAAATGGTTGATTCTGGCAAGGGCTGGTTTGCGTCGGTTACATGTCGAATTTTTTCAACAGATGATTGGTCAGGAGATTTAAAACGACGGTCATCGCCACAATCCAGATCAACGCTGCAAACATCAACTCGATGCGCATACGCGCATTTGCCATCAGCATCAGGTATCCAAGTCCTTTTGATGCCCCGATCCACTCGCCGATCACCGCACCGGTTGGGGCATAAGTAACGGCGATCCTCAGGCCCGCACCCAGATGCGGCAACGCGTTTGGGAACCTCAACCAGATGAGTTCCCGCCATTTTCCCGCGCGCTTGATGCGGGCCAGATCAAGTGTTGACCGGGGCGTGCCAAGCAAACCGTCCAACAGGCTGGAGGTAACCGGGAAAAAAACCAGCAACACCGTCATGGCGACTTTGGGTTCGGGGCCATACCCCATCCAGATCGTAAAAACAGGTGCCAAAACAAAAACCGGAATTGCCTGTGATGCCACCAGGCTTGGCTTTAGCAATTTCAACGTCGATACAGACAGAGTCATGGATACAGCCGCACACACACCCAACACGACGCCAATGGCTATGCCGGCCAGTGTCTCCGCAAGCGTCACGAGCATGTTTTCCCATAACAGTTGGAATTCACTGTACAGCGTTTGCAAAACCGAAAGAGGCGGCGGCAACACGAATGGTGGCAGCCACACAAGCCAGGTCGCCAATTGCCACAAAGCCAGCGGAACAATGAATGGCAGAACGCGATACATCACCGACCGACCAGTTCTGCCATCAGCCCGGCTGCCGCAATGGCGACGGATTCATCACCCACGGACTTTGGAAACGGTCCGCTGAGCGCCGGTATTTCAATCACTTTTTTGTCTGAAACCATCAATATGCGCCCGGCAAGGCGCAGAGCCTCCGCCGGATCATGGGTGACCATGATGACCGTTTTGCCTTGCAGGGCCTTGATAGCCAAGTCCTGCATGGCAATGCGTGTAAGCGGATCAAGCGCAGAAAACGGTTCGTCGAGCAACATCAGCGGGGCATCTTCCGACAAAGCACGGGCGAGCGCCACCCGTTGCCGCTGTCCGCCCGACAAGGTGTTTGGTTTGACATTCTCCTTGTCTTTCAGACCAACCGAGGCAAGCAATTTTGAGGCAGTTGTCTCGTCGATCACCGCCCCTGCAAGACGACTGACCAGCCTTACATTCTCCAGTACCGAAAAGCGCGGTTGCAGCAAATCCTCTTGCGGCATCCATCCAACAAGCTCAGGTGCACTGCAACTCCCTTCCAACCGAGCAGCCGTGTTCAACCCGCCCATCAATCGCAGAAGGGTCGATTTACCCGAGCCGGACGGGCCCAACAGACAAGTCCAACCCGGATTGAATTCGAGGGACAATTTCTCCAGGAGAAGCTGTCCCCCAACTGAAATACTGCCCGACAGGTTGCAAACGGCCAACGGTCAAGGCTACCTTGCAATGTCAGCGACAGGCGGTGCTTCGCCAATCAAACCCGTCGATTTCATGAATTCACCGAAACTGCTGTAGCGCTCCTCATTGAGGGTTGACGGTTCGGTTTCGAAATGTGGCACCGTATCACCCCATGCCAGGGCGTTCAGCCGGTCATCAAGTTCGGAAGCATATCCCTTGAACGTTTCCCAACCGGCCTGCGGGTCTGCCTTGATCTCTTTTGCCGCCTTGGCGGTCGCTTCGAGAAACCTTGTTATCCGGCCATCGCCGTCCAGAGCCGTGTTAGCCACGTAGATCAACTCATCATAGGCAGGCACGCCATGTTCTTCAGGAAGGAAACAGGTTCCTTTTTTGTCTACGCCTGTCATCTGGTGCAACTCGAAATTGCGAAATGCACCCGAGACCGCATCGACCTTTCCGGCAACAAGGGACGGGGTAAGCGAGAAGTTCACGTTAATCTGTTCGACCGATTCAGGATCAACGCCATTGTGGCGAAGCATGGTGTGCATTAATGCCTCTTCAATTCCGGCAATCGAAAAGCCGACCGTTTTGCCCTTTAAATCCGCCAGGCTCTTGATCGGCCCATCGGCGTCCACCATCACACAGTACAAGGGATTGTTTACAAGCGTGCCAACGCGCTTTAGCGGAAGACCGGCATCGTGCTGCAAGTAAAGTTGCGGCTGGTAACTGACCGCCAGGTCCACCTGCCCTGCTGCGGCCAGCTTCGGCGGATCGGTCGGATCTGCCGGTGCAATGATCTCCACATCAAGCCCGACATCGGCAAAATACCCCTTCTGCTGGGCAACGATGATCGGGCCATGATCGGGATTGACGAACCAATCGAGCATGATTGAGAGTTTTTCCTGGGAGTAGGCGGGAAGTGTTAGCAGTGCAAAGGCTAGCGCCAATAGTGTTTTTTTCATTCTTACTTTCCTTTTGATGGCCGCAGCTGCAAAGCCCGGCAACACAAACATGAAATCGCAAGATGACGAGAGAAGGAGAAGAACGGCAAAGTGTGCCGGTTCAGCGACTTCCTACGCCAGTCTTAACTGGGTCAGGTTCAAAGGGTAAAATCTCAGCCGTTAAGGCACCCCTGTCGACCAATCGAGACTAGATGGCCTTGACCAAGGTGTCCAGACAAATGTTGGGAAACGCGACCTTTATCTGCCACTTTCCTGCGCACAATGTCTGCTGGTGGTAAAAACAGGCGACACACGATTATGACCGCCTCAAACATGCAGATGATGGCATAAAGGGAACCGATGGCGCGGCATTGGCGACAAGCTTGCGAACCAGCCTAATGCGTCCAGGGTAATGACCGGTTGTGGGCAAAATTGTCGGCATAGGCCATTTTGCGCCGTTTTGCTTTTTGCGGCATTTGAACCTTGTAGGCGATACCATTTTTCTGCGCATATGCCTCGGCAGCTTCGAGCGTGTCGAATTCCAGTTCGATCTGGGAGCGCATATCAGATGATGAGGTATAGCCCATCAGAGGGTCGATTTTTCTGGCCTGCTCGGCTTCAAACCTCAAAATCCAACGATCAGTTTTTGCCTTGCCCGATTGCATAGCAGTTTTCGCCGGTTTGAAAATTTTCGCCAACATGAAGTGCCAACCGTATCCCGTTCGAAGTTGAAGATGGTCGGAGCAGCAGGATTCGAACCTGCGACCCTCTGGTCCCAAGGAGCGACCACTCAGCTACAACCCCAATTCTTAGCGGTTTTTCCCGCATTTTCAACCAGAACAACTGCAGAACACAGAAGTCTTGCTGTCCCAGCGCTTGGTCGGGACGGAAACCTGATTGATTTTTCCTGGTGTTCAAACTGATTGAATCGGGCGCAACCAATGTCGCGATCGCAGAGCAATTTGATGTGTCAGAAGGGTCAGTTCGGAAGATTCGAAATGGACAAACATGGGGCAAAGAATGAACATTTTCCGTCCCAATTCCGTCCCAAATCCTGACGCCGCAAATTCGCAGATCAGAATTTTGCTATTGTTTTCAAGGGTTAAGATGGTCGGAGCAGCAGGATTCGAACCTGCGACCCTCTGGTCCCAAACCAGATGCGCTACCAGACTGCGCCATGCTCCGCCAATATCGAACAGTTCATTTCCCTACACCGAGCGCGATAAAGCTTCAAGCAGGAAATCGCACTTGCCGGTCAATTTTCCGGTTTGATGGTTTACTTGGTAAAAAGGCGGTGGTCGACGCTGTCTCCCGCCTTCAGCCCAATCTGCTTGGCAATTCCTGCGTTCAGTTCCAAAACATGGCTGGCTGGGCGCACAGAAGAAATAATGCGCAAGGAATGCGGCGTTGTGTTGTGTTCAACCCGCACAACCTGGCCATCCGGGTCAATGAAAACCATATCAAGGGGAATGAATGTGTTTTTCATCCACATCTCAATCACCCGCGTGCGTTCGAAATCAAACAACATGCCATGAGTGAGTGCCATGGTCTTTCGATTCATCAATCCGGTCTGCCGCTCAGCTGCCGTGTCGGCGATTTCGACCGTAAAACGAAACCTGCCTGCCCGGGTTTCTATCGCAAGCGCTTCAAACGGCAGTAATTGTTGTGCCTCTGATTGGGCAAAAGCGGTGGCAGGGATTTGCGGAAAGACCAACAGCAAAACTATCGGTACGCTTACCAGAAACATGAAAGAAGCTCGGATCATGGGAGATGTCTTACAGCAAAACATGTTGACTGTAAGACCCCTTGTTTACATCAACAAAAATTCAGGGATATTGGGATACCTGCGAACGGTTCTCAGGTCTTGGACCTAAACCATTGCGACAACCAGCCGTCTGAACGGCAACGGCAATGCGTAGAACACTGACTTGATTGCAGCCTTGAAAGGCATTCGCATGAACGCGCTGACCAATCGTCCCTTACCCGTAAGGGCAAGCGTGTAATCGTTCAATGCGACGGTTTCGTTGGAAAACCGTGCCTTGTAGACCTCGGGGTAACCCATGAAGTCATAACGCATGACGTTATTTACCTGCATCCAGTCCAAGACGTGCCCGAAAAGCACGGTTCCGGGAGAAAAGTAACCGCAATCCGGTTCAAAAGCTGAGAAGTGGGAATACAATGCTTCTTCGTCGCGCAAGTGAAGCGACGTGGCGACAGGTTTGTCATTCAACAGTAGATAGAACAGCAAGCTTTCCGCTTCTTTCACGGGTTCGCCCGAACAAACCTGTTTCAGTTTTTGCTGATATTGGGGGGAACTGACGTTTTGCCCGATCCTGCCAAGCCGTTTTAGGCGGATTTGCTTCCACTTCAGCCCCATATTTACAAGCTTGCGGGCGGTTTCGGATTTAGCTGTCACAACAGCAAACTCCAGGCGGTCCGCCGCTCCGAGTTTTTTGAGCTTCTGTCGGGTTTCCTTCTTTGTGCGCAGGTAAACTGAGCGCCGTTTCCCAACGTTTTCAAGGTCCTTTTCAAGATCCAGAGCAGACGCATAGCCTGCTTCGCTAGGTGTTTGAACAAAACAGTCGGCAAGAACGGAAATGTCGCCGTAAACCCTGCCGAATTTGAGGATGTCCGCCGTTTTTTCCTCGCGGATCTTTTCCACGATGACTGACAGGTATTTTTCGTGATTGTTGCGCGCCAGAAGCGGCACGCCATAGGTTGAAGATTCGTCCGTCGCCAGTTGTAACACATTCACTGTCCCGAAAGCGGTGCCGGTTTTTGCCATTGGCATCAGCGCATTCAGCACACCATCTTCCCATACCGCAGCAAAAACCGGTTCGTCGGAACCGAGCCAGGACATTACCCAGTGCGGTGCAAGAAACCTGCTATGACGGCTGGGGTCGGTATCGGCCAATTCCTGCCAATCGGGAACGATGTCTGCAACCGCATCCAATTGTGTCAAGATATCGACCCGATGCTGTTGGGGTAAAACAGAAACACCTGTTTTTAACGGCTTGAAACACGCTTTCGCAATTTGATCATTCTGTCCCACCGCAAACCTCTTAAAGCCAACAATCGCACAACCCATGTTCCTGCTGACGAATTTATTGCAGACGGCCAACAATTTTCCAACACACCAAGCACCATACTAACAACAGGCGATTTTTGCGTACACGTAATTCGCCAACGATAGTTAACCGTTATTCCAAATTGCCGAGCGCGGTCTTGCTACCTGCCCCGCCATCAATCATTCGATTAGCAACAAGTGCCACGTTCCAGCGTCTATGGTGAATGAACTGAAAATGGTAATCTGGATCAACAAGGGGCAAAATCAGCAGGTGAAAGCACAAATCACCCGTGCTATTTGCGTCCTTGTCAGGGGTGTCAATCTTTGAGCAACGGCCTAGTTTTTGCGCTCGGGGCTTTCTGTATCGGGATAAATTTCCGCCGCCATCAGGCCTTTTGGCCCACGACCGAACCTTACGCGTACATAGTGCCCGGGCCGCAGTTCGGTCAGCCCGAAACGGCGCAGGGTTTCCATATGGACGAAAATGTCTTCATTGCCCCGAATAACAAACCCATAGCCCTTGGTCCGGTTGAACCATTTGACCATGACGCGCTCAATATCGCTTTCAGCCCTTACGTCGAAATGGGTCTTTCCACCCTCTTTCTGGGCAGGATGCACCGCGGAACTTTCGTCCATCGACAATACACGCAATGCTTGAAGCCCACGCTCGCGCCGGACAACCTCGCAAACGATGCGCGCACCTTCCTGAGCGGTTTGAAACCCGTCGCGGCGCAGGCACGTAACGTGCAACAGAATGTCTTCCGAACCATCATCAGGAACAACAAATCCAAACCCTTTGGAAACATCAAACCATTTGATGGAACCTGCCACCTCGACAACATCGGTGGAACCTGAACCGGAACTGATCCCGGACTCAGCTAGGGTACCGTCATTTCTGATTATTTTTTCCCCCGACATCTCTCATGCCTCGAAATTACCGCAACGTAATAGTCATATCTAACTGATTCTCTCAAAATAGTAGCACCCGCTTTTTTGAATTTGCGCAATCAATTGGTTTTTTCCAAAAATATCTTTTCATTCTGTGCAAAAGTCTGTTTGATCGCGCCAAGCAAAACAGGCCGTTACCGGGAGTTTTAACATGAAATATTTGCACACCATGGTCAGAGTGACCAATTTGGAAGAATCGCTTGAATTTTACTGCAACAAGCTTGGAATGGAAGAAGTTCACAGATACGAAAACGATGCAGGTCGCTTTACGCTGGTGTTTTTGTCTGCCAAAGACGATTTGGGAAACACCAGGGATAAAGGCTCGACCGAACGCGCTCCGGTGCTGGAACTGACGTATAACTGGGACCCGGAAAGTTATAACGGGGGACGCAATTTCGGCCATCTGGCGTTTGCTGTCGATAACATCCATGACACTTGCGAACAGCTGATGAAAGATGGCGTGACGATCAACCGCCCTCCCCGTGACGGCTACATGGCGTTCATCCGCTCGCCCGACAACATTTCAATAGAGTTGTTGCAAAAAGGGGATGCGCTGGAACCGGCCGAACCCTGGAAAAGCATGGAAAACACCGGAGAGTGGTAAGTCACTCTAACGGTCGAACAAGAACCTTGCCGCGAGACGTCGGACACGCAGCCCGACGTCATTATTAGGCCGTAATTCAGCCCTACTTGAATCACAATTCAAAAAGTGTGTGACAGGCATCTTGCCCTGATTACAACGCCTTGGCGTTATGTTAGCAAGCTTCGGGGAAGCATCGGGCAATATGATAACGGGCATGTTTTATTTGTTTGGGGACACAGCTTGACGTTGGTTTACGGCACGATGCAGAAGTTTCTCGCCATAGCGGGAACTGTTATGCTGGGCTCTGCCTGTGTTTCGGGCACGTCGGGAACCAACACACCAACCCCGCTGCCGCAATATGCTGCGATTGGACCCTCATCACTTGATGCTGAAAACGCGCAAGCAAGCGACCAGGTGCTCTCGTTGGCACCGACCGAAGGGTTACCAGTTCCCGCAACCGGTTCTGATGTCATGATTCCGGATGCGGCAGACAGCAGTCAGCTTGCCTCACAATTTCCTTCTCCATCTGACACCGCCACCGTTGCAAAACCGGCTTTCAACTCTGTTCCGACGCCAGCGAACCGACGGCCGACCACCCAAACCGCAAACACGCAGCCTGTTGCTGTGGCCGCTGTGCAGCAAGTTGGAAGCGAAAACGCTGGTACCCTTTCGGCGACGGCCGAACAGCAACCTTCCCCGACACCGCGACCAGCGGCGCCTACTGCAGCATCGCCAACGCATCAAACCCAGCCAGCAAGGAAACAGAGTTTCCTGTCGCGCCTTTTTGGTAACAACCGCAAGAACAACCGCTTGATTGCAACAGACGGTGAAAGCGCACCAAGAACGGCAGCACTGTCGGCAGCGGCCAACCAACAGAACCCGGGAGGGCGGCGACCGTCAAATTCTCTGCCGGGTGTCAAATCCAACTCCGAAATTTTCGGGATTGAGGAAAACAATCCCATTACTGGCAAACCGACACAAGTTGCCGCATTGGGAGGGCTTGGACGCCTGACACCAAACGGGCTTCGTCTCCAGCATGACAAGGTACAGGTTGCCTGCCTGAAGCCGGACATCCTGCATTTGCTGGCGGTGGTTGAGCGCCATTATGGCAAAAAACCCATTATCACCTCGGGTTATCGCAGTCCCAAGCGAAACCGCCGCGCCGGTGGTGCCAAAAACTCCATGCACATATTCTGCAGGGCGGTCGATATACAGGTTGAAGGCGTTTCGAAGTGGGACCTTGCGAAATACTTGCGAACCATTCCCGGTCGCGGTGGTGTGGGTACGTATTGCCGGACCCGTTCGGTGCATATTGATACTGGCAAGGTGCGTGACTGGAACCATCCTTGCCGCAGGTCGTCAAAACGCCGCAAGAAGAAAGCCTGACACCCTTGGAACACATAAAAAAGTAATGTGTTGGGCAAAATATCACTTGAAGGTTTGTCAGGACGCTTTTATAACCCCGCTCACACCGAATGCGCTCCCTTCGTCTATCGGTTAGGACGCCAGGTTTTCAACCTGGAAAGAGGGGTTCGATTCCCCTAGGGAGTGCCACGGGTAACTGTCCACTATCAACGATCAGCAGATGGCGGAAAAACCTGCCAACAGCAAACTGTTGCCAAACTTCTGGCCAGGCCGGCATGAACGGTGTTATGGAATTCCGTTATTCCCTGAATTGTCAATCAGTAGAGCTTTTCCTTGGAACCCATATTCGAAAAAATACTACAGCACACTTTCCCTTCATTCATAGACAAGAAATTCGAATGGGGTTTGCCGCGTCAATTCAAGGAATATGTCACAACGCTGGCTCCCGGCAGTGTCGCGATTGATCTTGGTGCCAATCGCGGCCAGGTGTCAAAATACCTGATCGAGAACGGATGTGAGGTTCATGCATTTGAGCCGCACCCTGAAGCCTATGAAAAAATGACCACTGATCTGGCAGGCTTGTCGAACATCACTTTCCTGAACGAGGCAGCGGGTACACAAAACCGCAAAACAAAGCTTTTCCTGCACAAAAAAACCAGCGAGAAATCAAAAGACTACTCGAAGTCGAGTTCGCTGATGCATGACAAACCCAATGTGTCGTCCGAATTGTTTGTTGAAATCCGCGAGATTGATTTTGCCGAATACCTGCTTTCCTTGGACAAGCCTGTTGATCTGTTGAAGATTGATGTGGAAGGTTTCGAGATTGACCTTATCAACCATTTGCTTGACAAGGAAGCGCTGCAGAACACGGCCAAGGTTTTCGTTGAAACCCATGAGGACAAATGGCCGGAATTGGCGGAGCCGACCGATAAACTGATCCAGAGAGTGCGGGATCTCGGCATGACAGACAAGTTCGATTTTGACTGGATCTAGGAACCGGGTTTCAAACTGCAGTCCTGTCAAAGCTTTTCTTTTTACTCAGATGCGCCATGTTTTGCAGATGTTTCGTACCCTGCTGTCCATGCTGATGCTGTTGACCGTTTGTGGTCAACTCGCGTTTGCCAATGAAAGGCAGGTGGCACTGGAACTGGTTTTGGCAGTCGATACCTCAACCAGCGTTGACACGCGAGAATTCATGCTGCAACGGGACGGCTTTGCAAAAGCCTTTGTTCATCCCGAACTAGTTGGCATTATCGAAGGTTTGGGAACTGCCGGTATTGCCGTAACCCTGATTGAGTGGGCCGGAACCAATCGCCAGAAAACTATTGCTGACTGGACGTTATTGACGGACCGCACGTCATCGTTGGGATTTGCGGAAAAAATCGCCGGTGCCCCACGCAGCCTGCACGGCATGACAGACATTGGCAGCGTCATCTCCCATTCAATCGCAAGCATTGAGAACAACGGGTTCGAGGGCTACCGCAAAGTAATCGATATCTCCGGCGATGGCAGCAGCAACATATCACCGGCAAGGCAACGTGATCGTGCCATTGCAAGCGGAATAACGATCAATGGCTTGATTATCTTTAACGATGATTATGATCTTGGCCAGCTTGCCGAAATCGACCTGGTGCAACACTACACCAATCAGGTGATCGGCGGGAGCGGCGCATTCTTGATGACCGCCAACGGGTTTGAGGATTTTCGCACCACTATATTGAACAAGCTGAAGCGCGAAATACTCGGTTCCGGGATCGCCGGCATATCACCTCAGGCAGGAAGCGCCGCATCGCTGACACGCAACTGAACACGCCGTGTCCCCTGCCACATATCGGCACCAAGTGTTCCTGCCAGATGCAACTGCCTGCCGTTCGCATCCAGCAGGTTGCGACCAAGGTCCGTATTGGCGCAGCGAAACGCGATTGCCCGCATCTGCGACCCGTCACCGGAAACAGCTGTAAACGACACGTGATCTGTTCCGACAATTTTGGCGTACCGTATTGTGTGAGACGGGAATACCAAAAGAGGTTGCGGATTTCCTTGTCCGTAAGGGCCTGCGCGCTCCAACTGGTCGACTAGATCAAGGGTGGCACCGCGAGATGTGATGGCACCATCGACTTTCAATACCCGGTTTTTGCCTTCAATTTCCACAGCCTCCGACAAGCGCGTTTCCAAAAACCCGCGCAGGTCACCAAGCCGGTTTTTTTGCACTGTCAGTCCTGCTGCCATTGCGTGGCCGCCGCCCTTTTCCAGAATTCCCTGTTCAACCGCTTCACGCACCGCCTTTCCCAGATCAACACCGCTAATGGAACGACCCGAGCCGGAACCTGTACCATGCCGGTCAAAAGCAATGGCAAATGCAGGTTTCCGGAAACGGTCTTTCAGTCGCGAAGCCAACAGCCCGACTATTCCCGGATGCCAGCGATCATTGACCGTTACGACAACACTTGGTGGCTGGGCACCTGTGTGTTCCTTGTCGGCTTCGGCAATTGCTTCTTCCAGCATTTGCTTTTCCGCCTTCTGGCGCTCGGCATTGAGGTCGTTGAGCGTGGTGGCAATGTCTTGTGCTTCCAGTTCATCGCCCGTCGTCAACAGCCTGGCACCCAGCGCCGCATCGCCAATTCTGCCGCCCGCATTGATGCGCGGCCCGAGTACAAACCCCAAATGATACGGTCTTGGCGGCCCGTCGAGACGGCATTGACGGATCAAAGCCCTGAGCCCCGTGTTTTGCAGCTTTCCCATGACTTGCAAGCCCGTGCTCACGAATGCCCGGTTGAGCCCTTTTAATGGAACAACATCGCAGACGGTCGCCAGGGCCACCAGATCAAGCCAATCCAGAAGATTGCCACTGGACTGTACACCTACTTCGCGCAGCTTGCGGGCAACAGAAACCAACGTCATGAAAACGACACCCGCTGCGCACAGATGGCCAAGTCCCGAAAGGTCGTCCTGACGGTTGGGATTGACCAGGGCGACACATGAAGGCCGCTCCACACCCATTTGATGATGATCAAGGACGAGCACATCAACACCCATGTCAGCAGCCTCTTGCAAGGCTTCAAAACTGGTCGCGCCGCAATCGACTGTTACGATCAGGCTAGCTCCGTTTTCATGCAGTTGGCGAATGGCGGCAATGTTTGGTCCATAACCTTCAAATATCCGGTCGGGGATGTGAATGACCGGATCAAGGCCGTGGGCGCGCAAAAAATTGGCAAGAAGCGCGGCCGAACATGCGCCATCAACATCATAATCGCCAAAGATGGCTATTTGTTCGGCATCGCGGATGGCCTTTGCAATGCGCGCTGTTGCTGGCTCCATATCGGTCAATACCGATGGATCGGGCATCAATTCGCGGATGGTCGGATTGAGATATGCCTTTGCATCGTCAATTGTTACATTGCGGCCTGCCAGAACCCGACCCAGAATTTCGGGAACATCAAGGTTCTGGGAAATAGCAAGCGCCGTGTTGCGACGGGCTTCGTCAATCCTGTGAACCCAGGATTGGCTGGACAGAGAGGATTTGACGTTTAAGAAATATGATTGCGTATCAATAGGTACTCAACCCTATCTAGGTTTTTCCATGATAAAAAGATAACCAGTCGAGATTGTCCATAACCCCAAAGTCAATATCAGCAAGAGCAATCTGACGATCAACAAAAACAAATTCGGATTGTCAGGAATAATTTCCGCAACATTCCACCCTTCTGAATTGTGTTTCTGAACTGCACTTTCCACTTTTCCCCGTGCACTTCCAAATATCAATCCCAGAAGTCCGCCTGAAAAGCTCACCCTTACTACTTTGTTTATCTTTTCCATTTCCACCCCCACAAACTGTACAATCCCACAATGATCGGGAGGTTTTACAGAGTCAAGACTAACCAAACTTGCTCGTATCCTGATGGCGGGCCTTGATTTCGCGGACGGTTCCCGAAGATGAACGCATCACCACGGTGTGGGTATAGATGTCGCCATTGTCAAACTTTACGCCATCCAGCATGTTTCCGTCCGTCACCCCGGTTGCGGCGAACAACACATCGCCCCTTGCCATCTCTTCCATGTCGAAAACCTTGTTCGGGTCTTCGATGCCCATTTTGCGCGCGCGCTCCACTTTTTCCGGCGTGTCCAAAACCAAACGCCCCTGCATCTGGCCGCCAATACAGCGCAATGCGGCAGCCGCCAAAACACCTTCGGGTGCCCCGCCGATACCAATATAAATGTCCACCCCGGTTTCGACAGGATCGGTTGTGTGAATGACACCTGCCACATCACCGTCACCAATCAAGCGAATGGCCGTTCCAACCGAGCGCACATCCTCAATCAGCCTGGCATGTCGCGGACGGTCCAGAATGCAGGCTGTCAGGTCTTTGGTTTCGCAACCCTTGGCTTCTGCAAGTGCCTTCAGATTGTCCTGCGGAGACGCATCCAGCGCAATCAACCCCTTCTCGAAACCCGGACCAATGGCAATCTTGTCCATATAAACGTCAGGGGCATTCAAAAGGCTGCCACCTTCTGCCAGCGCAATAACCGCCAGGGAATTGGGCTGGTTTTTGGCGCAAATGGTCGTTCCTTCCAGTGGATCAAGCGCAATATCCACTTTAGCGCCGTCTTTGGTCCCCACTTCTTCACCGATGTACAGCATGGGCGCCTCATCGCGTTCGCCCTCACCAATCCTCACGATACCTTCGATCGGCAACCGGTTTAGCTCCGAGCGCATGGCATCGACGGCAACTTGATCAGCAGCCTTTTCATCACCCTGCCCACGCAATCTTGCGGCTGCGACTGCCGCGCGTTCGGTCACGCGAACCAGTTCGAGCGTCAATATTCGATCCAATACCTGCGAACCTGCCGTTGTCATGATGAATACCCTTACTTTTCAATTCTGATCATCTGGGGTTTGGCGATGACAAAATCATCCTTGCCGATTTCGGCCAGCGCCTCGCGCACACCCACTTCTGTGGTTTCGTGCGTTATCAGGATAATCGACTTTTCATCCACCCCGTTTCCACGCTGAACAATCGATTCCAGCGAAATGCCATGTGTTGTCATCACCGTGGCAATTTTTGCAAATACTCCCGGTTCATCCTTCACGTGCATACGAATAAAATAGCCGCCTTCATGTGAACGCATACGCGCACGAACATAAGGTTCGAGCTTGTCGGCAGGTCGCCCCAGTGCCGGAACCTGCTGAACCCCATCGATGCATTTGGCAATGTCGGCTATGTCACCGGCCACCGCAGAGGCAGTTGCCATGCCACCAGCTCCGGGGCCGGACATAACCAACGCGCCAACAACATCCGCGTCAATCGCAACAGCGTTGGTAACGTCGGAAATCTGGGCAATTGCTGAATCTACAGGCACCATGGTTGGATGAACCCGCTGTTCGATGCCCGTTTCCGTTTTTGTCGCCACACCCAACAGTTTGATGCGATAGCCAAGGTCGGTTGCCGCAGCAATGTCCTCGTTGGTGATCGACGAGATGCCCTCCACGTACATGTCATCAGGCTCGATTTGGTTGCCAAACGCCAATGAAGTGAGGATGGCAAGCTTGTGGGCAGTATCGTACCCTTCAACGTCAAAGGTCGGGTCGGCTTCCGCATAGCCGAGCCGCTGGGCGTCTGCCAGACAATCGGCATAGGATATGCCTTCCTTCTCCATGCGGGTGAGCATGTAGTTGCAGGTGCCGTTCATAATGCCGTAGACCCGGCTGATCTTGTTGGCAGTCAGGGTTTCGCGAATGGTTTTGATGATCGGAATGCCGCCGGCTACCGCAGCCTCAAAATTCAGCAACACGCCATTTTGCTCGGCCAGGCTCGCCAACTCTACACCGTGCCTTGCGAGCATGGCCTTGTTGGCTGTCACCACATGGCGCCCTGCTGCAAGGGCTGCCCGCGATGCTTCAAGCGCGGGACCGTCTTCGCCGCCAATCAATTCAACCAGCACATCGATGTCTGCCTGTTCCGCCAATGATACGGGATCTGAAAACCATTCAAAGCCAGAAATATCAATGCCGCGATCCTTGTCCCTGCTGCGCGCATTGACCGCAACCACATCGATTTCCCGGTTACACCGGTCTGCCAAAAGTTCCCGACTGTCGACCAATACCTTCACCAGCGATGTACCGACGGTTCCAAGACCTGCGATTCCAAGTTTCAAGGGGCGGTTTTTCATTCACTCAACCATACAGGAACAAGGCCTGACGGGAGCTCATGCCAGGCTACGAAGTTGGCTACCTTGTGCAATTTTTGCAGGCAGGTTGCAAGAGACAGATTGTCGGGATCAACGCCTATTTTCAGACATTTCGGTCCTGTTTCGGTCGTGCGTCTAGTTTTCAATCCGCTTGATGGCTTTGTTATAATGCGAACGGGCCTGGGATTGCAGTTCGCGGATTGACTGCTGTTTTGCGGCGAGTTCGGCGTCACTGGCAGTCGCATTGTTTTGGGCCGCATCGATCTCAAGTTCGCGAATTCTGGCAGCCCTTTGCTCCGGTGACAGGGTGGTCGTTGAGCCGTTTTGAGTGAAGTAGGCGTCAGTCAACTGTCCGCTGCCCGGTTGGTTTGCCTTCTGCCGAATTTCGTTGATCGCCTGTTGGCGCTGTGCGGGATCATGATTGAGGGCAACCGGTTGTGGCTGTGTGTTCTGGACACTCAACGTATTGGATACACATCCGCAGGCCAAAGGCGCGCACAACAACACGACCGCCAAATGGCGCGTCAAATGCTGTCTTTCAAACCGGTTTGTCATGCGAACCTTTTGCGCGTCGCTGTTTCGCCAATAATGGCACACAATCCTTGCCTGCAGGTTACACTGTGTCGTGTCAGCGAGACAAAGGTTGGCCATCTTAGCGGAACGGCGAAACTTACATCCGTCTGGCGTTGCCCCAGACAACGCGGGAACATGCACCTACATTATGGCGGGAGTATGGGGTAGCATGTCTAAAAACTCGGCCCAAACAGCCAGACCGAATAACCGACCAACCACCGTTTCCATTTGGGTTCTGCCAGCTGCTCAACATTTTCCCAAAAAATTGCGTGTACAACCTTGCTGTCCCACCACTGTTGCCGACACATTTCATCATGCAAAATTGCTGGTCTAAGATCCATGCAATCGGGAGCGAGAAACCACCAGAAAACTCTGGGGATCGAATAACCGTCGGTTACGGTATGCTTCGGAACTTCGCAGAGGATCGTGTTACCGTCATTCGTCAATGCGAACCGCAGCGTATCTGTGAGCCGCCACTTGTAACGATACTTCGCAATTTTCTTCGCCCTGAGTTCTGTAAACATCGTTTAACCTCTAACCTCCCATACCGTCGAAACTTTAAAACCAATATGGCGACAATTAAAATACTCGATCAAATGAAACTCTGAAACAAGGCATCGCATTTAACGGTATTCAATTACCACATTTTTAGAGCGTTGTTTTTACTGTGTTTTTCTGAACGATTTACAAATAAACTGCTTGACGCTGAATTTATCTTTCTCTATAACCCAATCCAATCAAGGCCCTCCGGGGCCTTTTGGTTTTTGAAATCTTCAATCGCTAGTCAAAAAGGCAGATGCCAAATGAAAACTTTCTCGCAGAAACCTGCAGAGGTTGAGAAGAAATGGCTGATCATTGACGCCGAGGACGTGGTTCTTGGCCGTCTGGCAGTCGTGGTGGCAAACCGTTTGCGCGGCAAACACAAGACCACTTTTACCCCACATGTCGATGATGGTGACAACGTGATTGTCATCAACGCAGGAAAGGTTCGCCTGACCGGCAAAAAATATACCGACAAGAAATACTACTGGCACACCGGATATCCCGGCGGCATCAAGGAACGTACTGCCCGTGCTATTCTGGAAGGTCGTTTTCCCGAGCGCGTTGTACAAAAAGCAGTTGAACGCATGATGCCAGGTGGGCCCCTCTCCCGGCGCCAGATGAAAAACTTGCGTGTTTATGCCGGATCCGAGCATCCGCATGAAGCACAGTCTCCGGAAGTGCTGGATGTCGCTTCCATGAATGCGAAAAACAAAAGGATTGCACAATAATGGCTGACCTCAATTCCCTCGAAGAGCTGGGTGGTGCTGTCGAAGGTGCTGCACCTGTTGAAGCGGTTACCGAAAACGCCGCACCCGTATATGAACAGAAACTTGATGATCAGGGTCGCGCTTATGCAACCGGCAAGCGTAAAGACGCGGTTGCGCGTGTCTGGGTCAAGCCCGGTTCCGGCAAGATAACGGTCAACAAACGCGAACTGGCAACCTATTTTGCCCGTCCGGTATTGCAGATGGTTCTGCAACAACCATTGGTGGCCGCTGGTCGCGACGGCCAGTACGATGTGATCGCCACAGTTACAGGTGGTGGCCTTTCAGGTCAGGCTGGTGCTGTGCGTCACGGTATTTCGAAGGCTTTGACCAATTATGAGCCTGAGCTTCGCGGCGTTCTGAAAAAAGGCGGTTTCCTTACCCGCGACTCGCGTGTGGTCGAACGGAAAAAATACGGCAGGGCAAAAGCCCGTCGTTCATTCCAGTTCTCAAAGCGTTAAGCTGGAATTTTCAAACAAGACCAAAACCCCGGACCTTGTTCCGGGGTTTTTTGTTGTCACGTGCGGCTGGCATGTTGGAATTTGGAGATTTCACCGAGGCAGCGATGGTCAGTGCCTCGAATGTCTCTTACGAGTCCAAAGTGCCGAATGCTGCAACTTGGGTGAACGTCCGCAATCGCCCTCGCAACCCGTTTTAGGTGTTCGATTGGAGAAATTTGAGAAAGGCTCAAACTCTTGGCTATGACATGTCACCATGTGGGACATCAATTTCCAAAGATCGCTCTTTGTTGTTCTTGCTTACTGCGTAGTTCGTTTTCTGACTTTTAAGTGACCAATCAACATTCTAACGCATTCTAACCCGCCGAGATAAATACCAGCACAACCAAACCCAACCAATGTAGCATAAACCACGCCCAGGTCGGGGAACAGCTTTGTGACACAAGCCAAGTAGATACCGGTTGAGAGAAACGAGATACCGAACCCCTTAATCAATTCAAATGCCGCTGCCCGACCATGGTTTGAATGCAGAATGACAAGCAGAGGGACCAGCGTCACAGGAAACGGCGAAAACACTCCGGCCCATTTTGGGCCGACGAGATCGACCATCTCGGTCACAGCAATGACGACTAAAGACGCCAAGAGCATTCGTACCAATATAACGCCCGGAGTAATTTTTACGGATTTGCTTCTGGCACGCGCAGGAATAGCCCTGAGCTGTAAATTTATGACGCTGGTCGTGGCGAGCAAAAACAGGATCGCCATGGGAAGGGTCCACGGGATAGTTGCAACACCTGCCGCGACAACAAAATATACGATCAAGGCAAGCGCTAAGTTGGTCTTGAATCTGAAGTCTCCGGATAACCGTGTACCAATTACAAAATAGGCGCAGGCGAAGATCGGATTTATCGATAGCGCCGCCAAGGAATAGAGCGAGGCCTGCGACGCCAGAACCGGCCCGTTCTCGACAGCGATGAATGAGACAACGATTGCCGTCCCGATTGGAAAACCTGTGAGGATACCTGCGAGTCTGGAGTTTCCTCGATCTGCGATGACCCCCAAGATGAGGACACTGAGTGCCGAAATGATGATTTTTAGGAGGAGAAGGGTCATGCGTGGCTCCTGTTTGTTAATTCCGGCCAAAGGCAATCAGGCCAAAAACCCTTCAAAATTATGAGTTTATGGTGCAACCAATATGGCTTCACTCAATTTCCTTGGGCCGCCAGCATGACCGCAAACCCAAGCAATACGAGGCCTGAACAAATGCGATATGCGTCGTAACGTGTCTGTGTCAGAAAACGTTCCCGGACCTTGTCAGCCAAGAGCGCATATGTACTGAGTGAGAGAACGGACAGCCCGCAGTAGGTCAAAACCAGCATGGTCGATTGAGGCCAAAGCGACCGGGTCGGATCCAAGACTTGCGGGAAAAGTGCAAGAAAGAACAACAACGCTTTGGGGTTTGTCACAGCTAGTAGAAATGCCTCACTAAAAAGAAGCCGTGGTGGCACAAATTGAACAACACCCTTTCCCAGAGCTATGGGTTCACACTTGATCATCAGCTTCAGACCAAGCCCACCTAAATATGCGACCCCGAGCCAACGAAACATCACCCACAGAATTTCCGATGTCACAACGAACGTGGCAACCCCACCCGCACATAGGAAGCCACCAACGGCGAGACCCAGTGCATTACCAAAGATCGTCGGAAGCACTGGCACGAACCCAAGCTGCAATGCCCGTCTGAGCGTGTTGAGGTTAGCAGGCCCTGGTGTCGCGATGTTGGCCGCTGATATCGTTGCGTATGAAAGCCATATCGCCCATGCCATATCCCAAACTCCGTTCCGGCGCGTCCACTATGATGCGCCAAGGCAGACTTTAGACGATTATGTGGTGGAAATACTTTGCTTATCACAAGCAAATCCGAAATAATCAATTCATATCGAAAGCTATTCACCGAAACACCTGCATTATGGAAACTTCCCTTGATCAACTGGACCGCTCGCTCCTTCAGGAACTGAGCAGCAACGCGAGGCTAAGCTGGCGCGAGCTTGCATCACTGACCCAGGTGTCCGCTCCGACCGTCCGAGATCGTATCAAACGGCTCAAAGAAACGGGCGTCATCACAGGTTTTGGTATCGAGCTGTCACCGAAAGCACTTGGCTATACCTTAGAAGCGATTGTGCGTTTCAAACCCTTTCCTGGAAAGGTTCATTTGCTCGCTGAAAAGATCATCACATCAGATCGCATCGTTCAGTGTGATAAGGTCACTGGCGAGGATGCGTTCGTCGCTCGAATGCTCCTAAAGGATATTTCAGAACTGGACGGATTGCTGGAAGGCTTCTCAACACACGCATCCACGCAAACAGCAGTCGTCAAATCGAGCCCCGTGCGCATGCGACCTCCGCCGCTTGAGTGAAACTGGTTGTGACCAGTAGGTACGGCTTGCATGTTGATTTGAGTAGAGCTGCCATTGGCGCAGCCGCAGCGAATGCACACTTTGTCCACAAACCGGCCATTCACTCGCCAACTGCCAATGATCAGATAACATCCCAAAGATATGGATGCAGAAAACCCCGGACCTTGCTCCGGGGTTTTTGTCGATAGCGCCGTTGATGTCTCAACGCATCACAAACGGGTTCGCCATCGGTACGCGAGGGTTACCTATCTTGCCGTCAAGGATGAACCCCACGCCCCCGCGTGCGCGTTTACAGAATGGCTGGACAGCTTGCGATAAGCCACCGAACAGCGTTTGATCAGGTCCTTCGATGATCGGGATGCAGACTCGCGCCAAGGATGTGACTGCTGTTGCCGATCACGTGCCCACTTGAACCAACGATCAACGGGTCGGGCTGTCCAACAACACGGTGGTCCTTTTCAGGATAGGGAAGCGAAGCCAGAAAGTGCCTCATGCAATTCAGGCGCGCCCGTTTCTTGTCATCAGACTTAATGATGGTCCACGGCGCATCGGCGGTGTCTGTGTAGAAAAACATCGCCTCCTTTGCCTCGGTATAGTCGTCCCATTTATCGAGGGACTCACGGTCAATTGCCGACAGCTTCCACTTTTTCAACGGCTCGGATTCCCTGGCCTTGAAGCGTTTCATTTGCTCTTTTTGGGTAACCGAGAACCAATATTTGTAGAGGCGTATGTCGTTGCGCACCATCATGCGTTCAATTTCGGGGGCCTCACGCATGAATTCCAGATAATCGCTGGCCGAACAGAAGCCCATTACCCGCTCTACACCTGCCCGGTTGTACCATGACCGATCATAAAGAACGATCTCTCCACCTGTTGGGAAATGTTCAATGTATCGCTGGAAAAACCACTGGTGTCTTTCCTTCTCCGAAGGTTTTTCCAATGCCACAACGCGCGCACCCCTTGGATTAAGATGCTCGGTAAAACGTTTGATTGTTCCGCCTTTGCCTGCCGCATCCCTACCTTCAAATATCAACACTATCTTTTGTTTGGTTTCCTTGACCCATTCCTGGACCTTCAGCAACTCAACTTGCAACTCCGCCTTTTGCCGTTCATAGCTCGCACGGGCAATCTTTTTCTTGTACGGGTACTCCCCTGTCTCGAAAACCCTTCTGATCGCCTCTTTGTCGTGGCGCAACCTGTTCAGGCGGTGAGTGGAACTTTCGTCGGAACCTGCCTTTGTTTTGATGGCGTTCTTGCGCTTTGATGAACAGGATTTGTTGTCAGGGGTACCCGTTTCAACTGGAATGTCATTTAGGTCGGTCATGTTTTTTCCTCCTTGTCTCGTTTTTCCCCCAAAATTCTCCTGACCATCCCTTCAGGATATACCAATTTGGTTGCATCTGATTTGATCGAAATCAACAAACCGACAGAAGGTTTCGGCTATTCTGTTTCATGATAACAGGCTTCATTCAATTTATTTGAGCAGCAGCACATTGGTTGATTAAAGTGGCAACCTCAACTTAAATGATGGCCAAGGTAGGCAATGGGTTCATATCCAAAAATAAAGTTCTTTATCGGGGGGAAATGGCAGGGGTCCAACGAGACACTGCCAATCACCAATCCGGCCACTGAAGAGCAGTTAGGGCTGCTGCCCGTAGCCCAAAAGCAAGAACTGGATGCCGCTCTGACGGCTGCCCGGCAGGGATTTGAGATTTGGCGCAAGACACCGCCGGTAGTGCGCAGTGACATTATTCGCAAAGCAGCGCAATTGATGCGCGAACGGCAGGAAGAAATTGCCAACTCAATCTCCCTTGAGTTGGGCAAGCCCATCAAACAGGCACGGCTCGAGGTCATTCGGGGATGCGAGTTCTTTGAATGGGATGCGGGAGAAGCCCAACGGCTTTATGGTCGTATTATTCCAAGCGCGCCCGGTATCCGGTACTCAGTCATTCGCGAACCCATCGGAATTGTTGCAGCTTTCTCACCCTGGAATTTTCCAATGAGCCAACCGGCACGGAAAATCGCCGGAGCGTTGGCGTCAGGATGTTCGGTGATCTTGAAGCCGGCAGAGGAAACCCCTGCCGGTGCTGTCCATATTGCCCGTGCCTTTGAAGACGCAGGCCTTCCGGAAGGTGTTTTGAATGTTGTGTTCGGGCGACCGTCAGAGATTTCGGATTATCTTATTGCAAGGGAAGAAACGCGGCTTGTTGCATTTACAGGCTCAACCAATGTGGGTCGGCATTTGACAAAACTGGCGGCCGAACACATGACGCCTGTGTTGATGGAGTTGGGGGGACATGCACCTGTTATCGTTTGTGATGATGTTGATCCGACAGAAACCGGTGTTTCGTCGGCGATCCGAAAGTTTCGCAATTCGGGCCAAGTATGCACTTCCCCTACCCGTTTTTTTATTCACAACAGTCTCTATCAGCCTTTCGTGGATTCATTTCTGGCTCACACAAAAACCATCGCGATTGGCGACCCAATGGCAGATGGGGTGCAGATGGGACCGGTGGCACATGCCGGTCGGCTGGAGGCATTGCAGCTCATGGTCGATGATGCGGTGAAACGCGGTGCCAAACTGGTGCTTGGTGGTGCGCGCATGGATAGAAATGGATATTATTTCCAGCCTACCATACTTACCCACGTTCCCGATGATGCGTTGGTCATGAGAGAAGAACCGTTTGGTCCCATTGCAGTCCTTAACCCGATATCAGACATTGAAGAAGGCATCGCAAAAGCCAACAGCGTTCCCTATGGCCTTGCCGCTTACGGTTTCACCCATTCCGCTGCCAATGTCGACAAGCTGATCAATGGCATTGAGGCTGGTAATTTGTCGATCAATACCCTTGAGGCGTCGCTTCCTGAAACCCCGTTCGGTGGCGTTAAATCAAGCGGCTATGGTCGTGAGGGCGGAGAGGAAGGCCTTCATCACTACACCATAGTCAAAAACGTGTCGCACAGCATGAAAGTGGTTTGACGGGCCCAGAGGCCCTAGAGCTTAAGTCCGCAGGTTTCAAACGCCC
Organism: Rhizobiaceae bacterium; assembly: GCA_965230715.1. Lineage (GTDB taxonomy): Bacteria > Pseudomonadota > Alphaproteobacteria > Rhizobiales > Rhizobiaceae > JAALLB01. Next base: position 2,150,575 of record CBDDLK010000001.1, read on the forward strand.
GTTTTGTGGCAGCTTTCTCTTCTGCTGTCAGTTCCAGCATGGGATGGCGCACAAAACCGCCTACCTGACCGAGCAACTCCTGCCAATATTTGCCATGGGCTGTTGGTTTTCCGGCAGGCTTTGTAGAACGGATCGCTTCACGTACCGGGTCAAGGCTGTCGCGAATCTTCCTGGCTTCGTCGAATTTTCCAGCAAACGCCAATTGTGTGTACTCATGCATTCGCTTGTCATTCTTGGTCTGAATTTGATAAGGCGGCGATGAACAGAGATAAAGCTTCCAACCAAGTTCGTGAATGTTTCTGAACCAATCGTCCTCAAGCGAGGTTGATACATGGATTTTGTCCCCCACCATATGGGTCAACCGCACATACATTTCGCGGGGAACGGAGTATTTGATCGCCATGATATTTGGCAGTTCAGCGATCCTGGCACAGGTTTCCGGTTCCATGAGATAACCGCTGTCCGGATGGCTCCACATGGCGATTCCAATGTCCAGCCTGTCGCAAAGATACGCATAATAGTTATAAAGGACCTCGTCGCGATCATGGCAAAAACTCAACACCGGGGCATGGACGACAACATAGTCCGCACCGCAATCCTGTGCATGAAGGCCAAGTTCGAGAACCGTATCAACGTTCTGATCGGAAATCGACATGATCGTTCCGGCCTTGCTTGCACACTCATCTGCAGCGATTGACATGTTCAGCTTGCGCTCTTCGACGGACATGGAGAAGAATTCACCCTGCTTTCCGGCAATGAAAAGGCCTTGAATCTCAAGATCGTCAATCCAGTGACGAATGTTCCGGCGCAGACCCGGCTCGTTTAGTGAGCGGTCTTCATTAAAGGGATTGAGTGCGGCCGCCCAAATGCCTTGCATGTGTTCGCGGGCATGGTCTTTCGCTTCATTTTTACTGTAGTTCATGAAAGCATTCCCATTTGCAGAAACCTGTCGCCAAAATCGGGGAGCCGGGTAAAAATCACAATTCGAAAAATGCGATTTTGATATCAACATAATCAATAGCTAAGCGCCTTGTTCCGTGCAATATTGCATTTCAGAGGCTGGCAAGGGTACTTATGGTACAACCGTTGAACATAGCACTGGTAGGGCACGGCGCAATTGCAAGCTATGTGGTGGATCACGTATTGCCCATATACGGGGTCAACATTGCCGCACTGGTCTGTCGCGAAGCGTCTCTTTCAAAGGCAACCGAATTTGCTGCAAGGCGTTTTCCGGTGTTTACATCAGTCGGTTTGCTGGACCCCAAACCCGATCTTCTTGTCGATTGCGCCGGGCATTCGGGGCTTTCCGGACACGCACCGACGGCGCTACGAAACGGCATCGACGTAATCTCAATATCCACAGGTGCATTGGCTGACACTGACCTTGCGGAAGAACTTGAGGCGAGCGCAAAAGCAGGCGATTCGGCAATACGTTTTCTGTCTGGCGCAGTTGGGGGAATCGACGCCCTCACCTCCGCAAGTGCCGGTGAGATCGTTTCGGTGGTTTATACCGGGCGCAAACCGCCGGCGGGTTGGGTTGGTTCACCTGCCGAAAACAAGTGCGACCTTTCAAATCTCACTGAGCCGTTCGAGCATTTTGCAGGTTCGGCAAGAGAGGCGGCAAGAACCTATCCGAAGAATGCAAATGTCGCAGCAACCATTGCATTGGCAAGTATCGGTCTTGATCATGTAAAAGTAAGGCTGATAGCCGACCCGTCGGTAAACAAAAATATCCACGAACTTGATGCCACGGGTACATTCGGCAACCTTAGCGTTCGTCTGGAAGGCAATCCGCTGCCGGGAAACCCGAAATCATCTGCCCTTGCCGCCATGAGCATCGTCGGCGAACTAAAGCAGCGCATTAAACGCATCGGAATCTGAACGCATTGCCCAGGTTACGAGATGGTCATGCCTGCGGCCACCATGCGCAGCTCTGCAAGAAATGCTGAAGCGGCCGGAGACAAGGCAGCTTCCTCACGGTACGAGACGCCGACCGGGCTGTCAGTAATGTTCAGTCTGCAATCCACAATCGCCAGCTCCCCGCCCGCAATTTCGCGTTGGACAACATGCAACGGAAAAACACCAATCATGTCTGTGTCGAGCAACAATGCACGATTGGTCAGGAAAGACACGCATTCGACCGGATTGTTGGGCGGGGAAAGCCCTCGGTCGAAGAATACTTTCTCAATCTGTCTGCGCAAAGTGGTTTGGGTGGGCGGCAGCACCCACTCACAATCGGCAAGCGCATCAAGAGTCATGCCTTTGCGCTTGGCAATCGGGTGCGCCTGGCGACAGACAATGACGACTTCCTCGTTGTAAAGAATCTCCTGCACGATTTCCTCGCGATAGCGGTATTCGGCCAGTCGCCCGACCACCATGTCGAGTTCGCCCGACTGAAGCAGCGGCATAAGGAAATCATTGGTGCCATCGCGTACCACAATACTGACATTCGGTCGTTGATCGTGGAGGTTGCGTATTACACGCGGCAGTAACTGCGCGGACGCCGTCAACAATGTCCCGACCACCACCCTTCCGCCTCTCCCCTCGTTGAGATCATCAAGCTCCTGTGCAGCATGTGAGAGTTGTGCGAGTATCAATTTGCCGTGGCGAACTAGTGCTTCGCCAAATTCAGTTGGAACCACCCCCCGGTTCGTGCGATCAAACAGCTGGACATTGAAATCGGTCTCAAGATCTTTCAACAGTTTTGTTGCGGCAGGTTGCGAGATGCAAATCTCCGCGGCGGCGTGCAGGATGCTGGAATGCTCCGATATCGCAACAAGCAGCCTTAATTGTTTCAGTTTCAACCGGGTGGAAACTCGCTCGACAATCTTGACATGACGGTTTTGCTCGTTCATTGGCTATTCCCATTTCAGATATCGAATTCAATTAAAATCATTTGAATGAAATAGCAAATACCGATCATATTTCAGTTGTAACCACCAGCCATGACAGTGAGACACAGCATGACCGCGCACCCAAAACTCAAGTCCTTCAATTTCAGCGACTGGATTGAACGTAACAAGGACCAGTTGAAACCGCCGGTCAGTAACAAACAACTGTTCGATGAGCGAACCGACATGGTGGTGATGATTGTCGGCGGCCCGAATGTGCGCGTGGATTTTCACGATGACCCGGTCGAGGAGTTTTTCTATCAGTTGAAGGGCGACATGATGTTGAAGATCGCCGAAGACGGCGAGATCTACGACATCACGATCAAGGAAGGGGAAGTCTTCATGTTGCCTCCCCACGTGCGTCACTCACCACAGCGCCCGGTTCCAGGCTCAGTTGGTCTGGTGGTAGAGGGTACGCGCAGGGAAGAGGACAAAGACGGATTTGAATGGTTTTGTTTCAACTGCGGAACAAAGGTAAACAGGGTTGAGGTCAAGGTCTCGGATATTGTCAAAGACCTACCGCCATTGTTTGATGCATTCTACAGCAGTGTCGAAGACAGAACCTGCAAGAAATGCGGCACCGTTCATCCTGGGAAAAAACCACCGCAAGGTTGGGTGAGTTTGTAAACCCGAACCATTGAGGCCTTGCCGCTCTTGGCTTGTCAAACGTTGGGTGGTGCCAATAATTGCGCCACCCGCTCTTGGTTGCTGGACGCAATCAAACCGTCATCGTTCAGCAAATTGTTTTCAAAACCGATCCTGGCCTTGCCACCGTTTTCAAGCACGTTTCGCAGGATACCCGTTTCGTTGATCCCGAACGCACATACCGCCCAATCCATTTCATGGCCCATGGCGTGTAAGCGTTGAAGAAACGGTGTGAGATCATCCATTCCGGATTGTTGGTCTTTCGTGTATCGGCCAAGCACAAACAGAACTTTTGTATCGGGCAAAGACAAGCCGGCAAGATTCATGACGCGCACCAAGCAATCCAGTTCATCTGCAGCATACAAGATGTGCTGCACGTCCACATTTTGCGCAACGCATTCAGCGTAAAAATCTGCCAGTTGCTGATCGTCATAGTCCGCCGAGAACTCGCGCAGCGCTATTGAAACGGCCTTCGGCTTGAGGTCCCGGACCAGAGCAATCTGCTGCGCCGGCGAATAACGTCCCACCGCCTCGGTCGTAATCTGGTGATACATGGCGGGAACTGTGCGGACCAGTTCACCAAGAAGCTCCCGGTATATCCCGGCATCCAATACATGCTCACCGTGTTCATTGCGAATGTGCGCATGAATGCCGCCCGCACCTGCTGCCAGACAGGCTTGTGCGGTCTCAACGATCTCCGGAATTGTGACCGGTATTGCAGGATGATCGGTTTTCTTCAATCGTGCACCATTCGGCGCAACCATGATGCGAGGCAATGGCTGCATCAGGTCACGCTGAAAACACTGTCTTCAACGAAGCGGACAATTTTTCCACCAGTTCGGATATCTGCACCTCATTAATTACAAATGGCGGCGCAATGAGCACGTGATCTCCGGTCGCTCCGTCAATCGTCCCGGAACCGGGATAGCAGATCAAACCGTTCTTCATCGCTTCCGATTTCAATCTGGCCGCAATACTCAGACTTGCCGGAAATGGTGCCTTGCTGTCACGGTCTTCCACGAACTCCATTGCCATGAACAACCCCCTGCCCCTGATGTCGCCAATGTTCGGATGCTGGGCAAACTCTGCATGAAGGGCATCGGACAATACATTGCCCATTGCACTGACGCGGCTTACCAGATCGTGATCGGTAATTTCATCCAAAACCGCGAGTGCAGCTGCAGTTGCAGTCGCATGACCATTATAGGTATGGCCATGTTGAAAGCTTCCGGAACCGGTAACAATTGCATCATGAATAGCACCTGAGCACAACATGGCACCAACCGGCTGATATCCTGCACCCAACCCCTTGGCGATGGTAACAATGTCGGGCGCAACGCCGTCTTGCTCACATGCAAACAGGGTACCGGTACGACCCATGCCACACATCACCTCGTCAAGAATTAGCAGAACGCCATGTTGGTCGCAGATCTCGCGAATGCGTTTGAAATAACCCTCGACAGCAGGAACAGCCCCGGCGGTCGCACCAACAACAGGTTCGGCGAAAAAGGCCATGACATTGCTAGCGCCGAGCTCGACGATCTTCTCGTCCAACTCATTTGCCACGCGCTGACCAAATTCAAAATCCGTCTCGCTTTCGCGTTTCCCCCGGTATGCATAGCAGGGGCTGATGTGGTGGGTTTCTACCAGCAATGGGCCAAACAGGTTCCGTCTGGCAAAATTGCCTCCGGCAGACAGCGCTCCCAGTGTGTTTCCGTGATAGCTTTGCCTTCGCGCGATGATGTGTCTGCGATCGGGCTCCCCAATCTCAAGAAAATACTGCCGGGCCAGCTTGATGGCCGATTCAACGGCTTCCGAGCCTCCCGACACAAAATAAGCCCGGTCAATGCTTCCAGGGGCAAGCGACACCAGTCGTTCCGCCAATCTTTCTGTTGAATCGGTAGTGAAAAAGCCCGTATGGGCAAACGCGATATCATCTACCTGGCGCTTGATTGCATCGCGCACCCGTTCGTTGGAATGGCCAAGACACGAAACTGCCGCCCCGCCCGAACCGTCAAGATAGCGCTTTCCATGCTGGTCGACGATGTAAACGCCGTCGCCCCGAACTGCTACAGGCAGAGGCGCTGCTGTGCTTGAACGTGCAAAAACGTGTCCTGTCACAGTGGCTAATCCCTGACCACCATGACAGACTGATTGGCATGGCGCACAACCCGCGCTGCGTTTGGACCAAGCAGATAGTCTTTCATCTCAGGCCGGTGTCCCGTCATTACAATCAGGTCACACTTCAGTTTGTCGGCAGCACCAATGATTTCCTCATAGATCGAACCGTGAGCAACATGGCCTTTGGTCACCAGTTTTCCGGTCCCGTCCTGGTTCAAAAACTCCGACAGAGCCTGCTGCGCTCTTTGTGTCGCCTCGTCCTCAAAGCTACCGTCAAAGTAAGAGCCCACAATGGACATTCCATAGGTCGGCACCACTGTGATGACATGCAGTTCTCCCCCTTCTGCCAAGGGCATCGCCGCCGCATTTTTCAGTGCTTTTTCAGCCCCTACCAGATCGCCCAAGTCAATGGGAACAAGTATCTTTTCATACATCGTCTATCCCTCCCGATCAGAACGCTGGAACCGTTTGTCGCCGCCGCTGAAACAGAACGACAATCAGCAACAGCAAAAACGCCGGCAGATAGAATATTTCCTTCGGCATTCGTTCCGCTTCCATCTGCACGTTCGAAATCACAACGGGTTGGTCGCCGTAGAAGTCAAACGATTCCAGTTCTGCGAAAAACGGCGTTCCGGCAAACGGCTCTTCAAGTAATGCTTTGTCATCTTCCACCTTTACCAACAGACCAGCGGCTTCAAGACGCGCGGCACCATCGGCCCCCGCTTCCAGTTGCACCAGAATTGTCCGGCTCAGTGTTGCTTCGGCGTTGTCAAAATCCGGACCGCTTACCACAAGTCGAAGCGGTTCTCCGTCCTCAATGTTGGTTGCAGTATCAATTACCTCAACTCCGGCAAGGTTTTGATAGGGTGGCTGAATGTAGTCGAGCCAAAAACCGGGCCGGAAGAGCGTAAAGGCCACGACCAAAAGAATCAGCGATTCCCAGAAGCGGCTTTTTGCCAGGAAATAGCCCTGCGTCGCAGCTGCGAACAGCATCATGGCAATAACCGCAACAATGAAGATCATGACCGCCTTGGTCGCTGAAACATCGATCAGCAACAATTCGGTGTTGAAGATAAACAGGAATGGCAGCAAGGCGGTTCTGATGTCATAGGCAAAGCCCTGAACACCGGTCTTGATCGGATCCCCGCCGGAAATGGCGGCAGCAGCAAAAGCTGCAAGGCCAACTGGCGGCGTATCATCAGCCAGGATACCGAAATAGAACACAAACAAGTGCACTGCCACCAGAGGAACGATCAGGCCTGATGATGCACCGACCGACACGATTACCGGCGCCATCAATGCAGACACAACAAGATAGTTGGCAGTGGTCGGCAGGCCCATGCCCAGGATCAGGCTCATAACCGCAACCAAAAGCAGCATTACAATGAGACTTCCCCCGGAGAGGTACTCAACCAGTTCGCCAATCACCTGATGAAACCCTGTCAATGACACGGTGCCGACAATGATCCCCGCAGCCCCGGTGGCAACGGCAATGCCGATCATGTTGCGTGATCCTGCGATCATGCCATCGAAAAAGTCCTGCCAACCGGCTTTGAAACCTTCACCAATACTGTTTTCTTTCCGCAGGAAATTCTTGATCGGTTTCTGGGTAAAGACAATGAAGATCATCGCTATGGTTGCCCAATAGGCAGACAGGGTTGGTGACAATCGCTCGATCAGGATACACCAGATAAGAATGACAATCGGCAACAGAAAATGCAGGCCTGTTATGGCAACTTCGCCCGGCCGTGGCAGCACTTCCATCGGTGCCTCGGGATCATCCACCTCAAGATCAGGGCGTTTTGCGGCGCGCGAAATCAGATAAGCGTAAGCTATCAAAAACAGCAGAACTGCTGACCAGAAACCCATTCCTGGGAAAGCTGTCTTGATCCAGCCAAGGCCGTAATAAACAATGCCTGCCAAGACTGCCATGCCGATAAAGCCGAGCAGAACGCCGGAGAGCCTGCTTGCAAATGTACCAAGCGGGGTTGGTCGTTCAAGACCTTTAAGCCCAAGTTTCAGCGCTTCCAGGTGCACAATATATACCAGTGCAATGTAAGAAATGATTGCCGGAAGAAACGCGTGTTTGATGAGTTCGGGATAGGATACCCCGGTAAACTCGGAAATCAGAAACGCTGCCGCTCCCATGACAGGCGGTGTCAGCTGCCCGTTGGTAGAGGAGGCAACTTCGACTGCCCCCGCTTTTTCCGGTTTGAAGCCGGTACGCTTCATGAGCGGAATGGTAAAAGTACCGGTAGTCACAACGTTGGCGATTGACGACCCTGAATAGAGGCCTGACATTGCTGACGCCAAAACCGCCGCCTTGGCAGGCCCACCGCGCAAATGGCCAAGCAGGGCAAACGCGACCTTGATGAAATAATTCCCCGCTCCGGCTTTTTCCAACAGGGAACCGAAAAGAACGAACAGGAAAATCATGGAAGCGGAAACGCCAAGCGCAACGCCAAAGACGCCTTCGGTTTGCATCCAGAAATGCCACATGGCCTTGCCGAACGAAGCGCCCTTCCACTGCATCGCGTCGGGCAGAAAACTCATGTGACCAAAGAAAACATAGGCGACAAAAAAGCCTGCAACAATAACCAGCGGCAAGCCAAGCGAACGATATACGGCAATGCCGACAGCCAACATGCCGATTGATGACATCACCAAATCGGCAGTTGTGGGAAGACCGGCCCGGCCGGATATTTCTTCCTTGAAAAACAACAGATAGAGACAGGCAGCAGCCCCAAGCGCCGCCAAAATCCAGTCATAGAATGGAACGCTGGTGCGTGAACTGGATTTGAACAATGGATAGGCGAGCATAGCCAAGACAAGTCCGAAAGCCAGATGAACCTGCCGCGCTTCCTGGTTGTTGAAAACAACATTCACCCCAATTGTTTGGGTCAGGAAAAACGGAATGCTTGATGCAATATAGATCTGGAACAATGCCCAGATGAATGCGATTGCCAGTATGGTTTTACCGGCCAGTCCCGCCGCGTTACGTGAGCCGCTTTCGCTCTCGGCCACCAACAGATCGACATCGACGTGCTCTTCGGCTGTTTTTTCTTTTGCCAATTCTTCCTACCTCCCAAAGCAAAAAGTCCGGGACAAGTGCCCCGGACCGATAGCGTCAGATTACATCCAGCCGCGTTCTTTATAGTATTTTTCAGCACCTGGATGAACCGGCGCAGAAAGGCCGTCGGCAATCATCTGCTCTTCTTTAAGATCTGCAAATGCAGGATGCAGTTTCTTGAAGTCGTCGAAATTGTCGAAGACGGCCTTTACAACCGTGTAAACAACGTCGTCGGAAACTTTGGCAGAAGTGACGAAAGTCGCGCCCACACCGAAGGTAGTGGTATCCGCATCGGTACCCTTGTACATGCCGGCCGGAACAGTGGCCGTACGGTAATAAGGATTGTCGGCTATCAACTTGTCGATTGGCTCGCCGGTAACAGAAACCAGTTCCACATCACAGGTGGTAGCTGCTTCCTTGATCGCTGCGGCCGGGTGACCGATGGTATAGATCATCGCGTCAATCTTGCCATCGCAAACGGCCTGCGCCATTTCCGAACCTTTCAGTTCAGAAGCCAGTGCGAAATCGTCCATGGTCATGCCAAAGGCACCCATGACAACTTCCGTGGTAGCGCGCTGACCGGAACCCGGGTTACCTACGTTTACCTTCTTGCCTTTCAGGGCCTCAAAACCGTCAATGCCTGAACCTTTGCGGACAATCAGGGTGAACGGCTCGGGATGAACGGAAAACACTGCCCGCAGATCTTCGAACTTGCCCTGCTCTTCAAACTTTGAGGTACCGTTATAGGCATGGAACTGCCAGTCTGACTGAGCCACACCGAATTCCAGCTCGCCAGCGCGAACGGTGTTGATGTTGTAAACTGAACCGCCGGTCGATTCCACAGAACAACGAATGCCGTGGTCTTTGCGGTTTTTGTTTACCAGACGGCAAATCGCTCCGCCTGTCGGGTAGTAAACACCGGTGACACCACCGGTTCCGATTGAGATAAACTGCTGATCGGCAGCTTGAACGCTTCCGAATGCCATCGACGCGAGCGCGGTAGCAGCAATTGTTTTAATGAGTTGTTTCAATATATCCTCCTGTCAAGGCTCTGAACCCTCTAGATCAATCTGATATTGGAGGTTGGACAATGGCACATTTGCATGTGCACCACCGCCATTCCTCTAAGTAAGTATGAGACGGATTTATTTGGTTTTCCAATGCAATATTTGCATTGTCCATCGAAGAAATTTGACTTTTTTACAAAAATTATGGTTCGATACCCTTCATAGTTATGCAAATTTTGCATGTAACAGAGTTGCCGAAATGAATTTTAACTGGTTACAGGATTTTCTTGCCCTTGCTGAGATCCGGAATTTCACCCGAGCTGCAGAAAGGCGCAGCATTTCGCAAGCCGCCTTCAGCAGACGCATCAAATCACTTGAGAGTTGGCTTGGAACAATATTGGTGGAAAGGGCCGGATCGGGCGTCTACCTGACACACGATGGCAGGCTGTTTGAACAGGAAGCAAGGGAAATCCTGCAACGCCTGACGGTTGGAAGAGGCAAGCTCTCCGCACGCGCAACGGAATCGCGCCGTCCCGTTACCATTGCCATGTCCCAGAATGTGGCCATCAGCAGTTTTCCGAAACTCTGGTCACAATGGTCGTCCGGTCTTCCCATCTATGCGTTGACCCGGATCGGTGACATTGGCGAGGCAGTGGCGGATCTGCTTACCGGCCATGCCGAAATCCTGTGTTGCCACCGTTCAGTTCGATTGCCGGTGTTGCTTGATCTGAAAGACATTCAATCCCACGTTGTTCAAGAAGACCGGTTTGTGCCGATCGTGGGCACTAACTCGGAACTGGCCAAAAAGCTGAACCGAAAACGGGAGTGGGAACAGGTTCCGTTGATCCGTTATGCTCCCAACCGGTACTTCGCAGAGCTCGTGGATTCAATTATTGAGCAGGCACCGTTCGACATCAGCGGACCAAATGTCGTCCTGACGGAAATGTCTGATGTCGTTTGCAATTGCGTCGCGAGCGGCATGGGGGTTGGATGGTTGCCGCAATCGGTCGCAACCGGTCGCAAGGACATCACGGTCATCGACGAACCATCGCTTTCGATGGACATGGAGATGGTCGCATTTATCGGCAAGCACGTGACTAGCCACGCCGCCCATGATGTTTGGAAAGCAATCTGCAGCAACTAGGCCATCCGGCTTCAAACTCCATCCTCCACACAAACCATAAAGTTGTGGTCCGGGTAACGGCCTGTCAGATTATCGAGTACGACAGCCGACCCACCCAAACCAATCAATCCCCCGTAACGGGGTGGTTGTTGTGCGGCGACGAACCAGAATTTCGACCTTGTCTTATCGCATCACCAGCACAGGGCATTGCGCATGGCGAACCACCCGCGCGGCAGTGGAACCGAGCAAGTAATCCTGAAAACCGGGCTTGTGGGACGCGATGATGACCAGATCAACTTTCTCGTCTTCTGCTATGGACAGAATGTCGCTGGCAGGATGCCCCATTCTGACCTCGACTTTTGCATCAATGCCCTGTTCTGCAACAATCGAATCCAACACCTTGCGTGCCTCGTTGTTTGCCGATTCAAAATAGTCTGCCGGAATTGCCATATCAGCCATGGTTGGCAAATACTGCACGATATTAGCAACAATAAACTCCGAACTTTCGTCAGCCAGTTGTTTTGCTGCTGCAATCATTTCAGGTGCCCGTTCGGTATGGGCCAAATCCACTGGAACAAGTATCTTCTTGTACATTCGGAATCCTCCTGTCGTTGTTAATGGTTTGAGTATCTACGCTGATGCAACAAATATCCTTGCGCCAGATCAAGAAAATCGATCTTTTTGGTCAATGCGCTGTTGTTCGTCACACTTGCTGCAAGTTTGGCTGCAATGCATAGTAAAGCATGGCGAACTGATTCCGGTTGCGCGCTATCTTTTGGAGGCTATCGTGAAAAAACCGTACAAGACTGTATCAAGGAAACTGGTTTTTGGTATCTCAGCATTGTTTTTGCTCGCGGTCCCTGCTCAGGCAGAGCTGTTTTGCTCCAATGACGGCAAGCGGTTCAACGAATGGAAAGCTGCAGTCAAAAAAACGTATCAGGGAAAGTTCAAAAAATCGACTTTGGCCAAACTTGACAAGGTGGCCTATGACACGTCGGTGATACGCCTCGACCGCGGTAACAAGAAGAGTTTCAAGGGAACGTTTGAACAATTCTACCAAAGGCGTTCGAAAGGGGTTGCCCCGATTGCGCGCAAGAAATGGAAGCAATACAAAAAATATTTCGACCGGGCAGAACAAAAATACGGAGTGCCAGCAGAACTGGTACTTGCCATCTGGGGCCTGGAGACAGCCTTCGGGCACTTTTCGGGTAACAAGAATATCCTGCAATCAACCGCAACCCTCGCCTATGATTGCCGTCGCTCCAAGTCACTCTTTTTCCCCGAGTTTATAGCTGCTCTGACCATTATCGACCGGGGTTTGATCGATTTGTCTAAACGCAAGGGCGCCTGGGCAGGTGAAATTGGCCAAACCCAGTTTCTGTCGCGCCGGTTCCTTGAAGGGGCCGTGGACTTTGACGGCGGTGGTGTGGATGTATTCAAATCGGCTCCCGACGTGATCGGGTCAACGGCCAAATGGTTTGCCGTGAAGGGCTGGAGGCGCGGGCAGGATTATGGTGAAGGGACTGCGAACTACCGGATTATCATGCAATGGAACCGTGCCACCAACTATCAGCGAACCATTCCGCGTCTTGCAAAGGCAATCAGGGGTTAGCAACGAGGTCGAGGCGTCGCAGTTTTTGCATGAAATAAAGCCCGAATGCTGGCCCCAACGCCATGATGGAGATGGTAACCGGCCAGCTCGTCGCGTCGGCGACAAGCGGCGTGAGTTGGACGGTAAGAATGGTCAACGCAAAACCGATCGCCGTTTGAAGGGTCATCAACGAGCCGGCGATTTCCTGGGGTGAAGCGTCTGCCACAAGCGCTGAAAACTGAGGGCTGTCCGGCACAACCGCAATTCCCCATATTATTGCCAGCACAAGTGTGATCCATGCTGGTCCGCCAAAGCTGAGCGCCGTTGCGATTGCGGCCATTCCGCTTGCGGCCATGGCGATCATCGCAATTTCGGCTTTACCAATGCGATCCGCAAACCAGCCGCCTACAACGCAGGCGACACCGCCCAGACCTATCGCCAGAAACGCTGTCAACTTGGAAAGGGTAATCGCATCTGTTTCGGCCATGCTCATCTTGTAAGAAGCAAGGGTAGCTATCCCGATCCAACTCCACATCGCATAAAGTTCCCACATGTGCCCGAAATAGCCCAGATACGCATACCGAACGCGCCTGTTGGTCCAGGCCTCACCGATTGCCGAAGGCTTGAAATGCGGCGCAACAGAATGATACGGACCGATTGCAGAGAACAAGATCAACAGGCTGGAAAGCGTTGTCAGAACAGAAACCGCCGTGATGCTCAACCTCCAGTCGGCACCGCCCATCCAGGCAACCAAATGTGGTGATGCGGAACCAAAAGTAAGCGCACCAACCAGCATTCCAACCAAAAACCCGCGATCATCCTTGCCCCAGCCAACGGCAATTTTCATTCCTACCGGATAAACACCGGCCAACATCATGCCGGTCACAAACCGCATCGAAACCGATTGAACTGAGCCGGGTTCGAACAATAGCAAAGCGAACCCCGATACAGATGCCATAAATGCGCAGACTGCAAAGACACGCCTCGGGTCAAAACGGTCTGAAATTCCCGCAAGTGCAGAAATGACGGCACCAACTACAAAACCTGCCGGAACGGCACTTGATAACAGCGCCTGCGCGGTTGCAGAAATCGGATACTCCGAGAGCATGTCGGGAAGAATTGCAGCTGAGACAAACCAAAGGCTGAGCGCAAAAATCTGAGACAGCACAAGCAGGGAAATCGAGCGCGTTTTTTGGCTCAAGCCCCGGCCCAATCCATGTACATGTTGCGTGCCTGGGTGGTTTTCGGGCCAATCTCGAAATGCCGTTCTTCAAACTGGATGGCGGGGGTTACCTTGGAGTAATTGCCGGTCAGGAAGATTTCATCTGCATTGCGAAAATCATCCAGTGTCAGTGTGACCTCATGGACGGTCTCTCCTGCGTCACGCAACAGTTTCATGACCCTGGCCCTGGTGATACCCGCCAGGAAGGTGCCATTCGCCACAGGCGTGAAATACTGTCCATCCCGGACCATGAAAATGTTTGAAGTCGCCGTCTCGGCAACATTGCCGAGCTGGTCGCAAGAGATGGCGTTTGCAAAGCCTTTATCCTGCGCTTCTTTCAACATGCGAGCATTGTTGGGATATAAGCAGGCTGCCTTGGCATTCACCACGGCACTGGCGAGACTGGGCCGGATAAACTGCGTCGTTGTAAGCGTTGTTCCGGCAAATGGCGGCAGGGCCCTTTCTTCAAGGCAAAGGGCAAAGCGGGTCGAACCGGGAAGCGGATCAACGGTCATGGCACCGGATTCCGTCGACCAACACATCGGACGAATATAAAGCTCTGCACCGGGTCCGAACTTTTCCACCCCCTCCTTCGACAGCTCAACAATCTCGCCGTCAGACATAACCGGGTCCATTCCCATGGCCCTGGCGGAGTTGTTTACCCGGGCGCTGTGCAGGTCCAGGTCCGGCATTACATTGTTAAATGCACGTGCCCCGTCAAACACCATGGTGCCCAGCCATGTGCCGTGATCGGCAGACCCCATGATGGGAATATTTCCCTCATGCCATTCACCATCGAACCAGGTCCAAATGCGCCTGTTGCTTGTTGCTGCCATTGTTCGCTCTCCTTGCCACGAAACGACCACAGCTTTGCTTGCAATTCAAGCGCAAACACATCCGGAAAACGCAAATTTGCCGTGAAACTTACAACTTAAGTCTAATGCCGCGTCGGTTGAAATTGCAACACAGGCTTGAAACAGGGGTTCCATTTTCGTTAATGTGCAGAACCAATCATGAAGATTGGCTGGGGGACACATGGGTTATTCAATGATTGCCGCCAAAGTCGGTGGCACTGGTGTATTCAAAAAAGAGGCAAGCATCGTCGGCCGTCCCAAGAAAGGGCAACTTGTTGTCCGACATACGGCAATCGGCCTGAATTTCATCGACATTTACCAGCGTTCCGGCCTGTATCCCGCTCCCGGCGGATACCCCGCGACACTTGGCTCAGAGGCTGCCGGAGTTGTCGAAGGCATGGGGGCAGGAACGGTGGGATTCAGATTGGGTGACCGGATTGCCTACACCGTTCCCGGCGGTGCATATTGCACACACCGCATTATTGAAGCGGACAAGGTAGTCAAAGTCCCCCGCGGTATCTCCGACGAAGTGGCAGCTGCTGCCATGCTCAAGGGTTTGACTGCACAGTACCTTATCAATGACTGCTATCGTCCCAAAAAGGACGATGTAGTCCTGTTCCACGCGGCAGCGGGTGGGGTCGGCCTGATTGCTGGCCAATGGCTTGCCGCAAAAGGGGTGACGACGATCGGTACGGCGGGAGGCCCGCAAAAAGTCAGGCTGGCGCGCGAGGCAGGTTACACCCATGTGATTGACTACAAAAAGAGCGATTTTGTAGCGCGCACCATGCGGATCACCAAGAAACAGGGTGTTGCCGCTGTTTATGATTCAGTGGGCAAAGACACCTATCCCGGTTCACTACAAGTCCTTGGCAAATTTGGGACATTTGTCAGCTTCGGCCAATCTTCAGGACCAATTGACGGGTTCAATCTTGGCGATCTTGCCGCGAACGGTTCATTGTGTGCGATCCGGCCGACACTGTTTCACTATATCGACACCAAACAGGAACTTGCCAGGCGCGCACGGCAGTTGTTCAAGATGATCACGGATGGCCATGTGAAAATTCAGATCAACCAGACCTTTCCGCTGAAAAAGGTTGGCAAGGCCCATAAAGAACTGGCCCGACGCGGAACGACGGGCCAGACAATATTAATTCCATGACCGGCGACGGAACCTACTGATACAGTTTCGGAACGCCCAACTGTTCGTGGATTGCATTCACGACCGGTTGCTCCAACTCAAGACCGGTGGCGAGTTGGTGAAGGTATTGCGCTTCCTTGTTATTGTCGAGATCAATGGTCATCAGCGACATCAGGTAGACCTGTTGTTCCATTCCGCGCGGCACCTCATTGACAAGGCCGTCAACATCAATTGCCGCAGCCATTTCCTTGCTCACGAATGCACGTTCTTCAGCCGATACCTCGCCAAGGTTCTCCAACAGTTTCTGCTGTTCACCTTCATCAATATTACCATCCGACTTTGCTGCCTGGATCATGGCTTTCAGCATCAGTGCCGCCGCAGCTTCCTGCTCACGCGTTGCCTGCAACTGCGAAACATCCTCACCAGCCAGGGCCTTGTTGAAGATATCGCTGAATGAACCGGCATTATCGCCGGCATCGGCAGCAGAAGGCGCCGCAGACCCGAGAAACTCACCAAACAAGTCACCGAGTTGACCGCCTCCACGGGTTTGTCCGCCGGCAAGCTGGCCAAGCAAATCACCCAAGCCGCCAGACGAGCCGCTTTGACCACCGACTGCGCCACCAAGTTGTTCAAGCAATCCGCCAAGGCCTCCGGCAGATCCGGCTTGCGAAGCTCCCCCCGCGGCACCGCCAAGCACCTGTCCAAGAATGTCCCCAAGGCCGCCTTGCCCGGACGAACCAGCTCCCTGTCCAAGAACACCACCACTCTGTCCGCCTTTGAGAACGCTGGAAACGCCCTTTTCAACAGCCATTTGAATTGCCATTTTCGCCAACGTGTCCATCATACCCATGTGATCGCTCCCTTTTGTTACATGCGTTATGCAAATAGTTGTTTATTCGCTCATTACAACAATCAATTAACGAAACAACCGTTTACTTCATACAGGTAAAAGACCGTTACTGACACCTTCCTGCAAAATGGCAGGGTCATAGGCTTTGCGCGAAAACACTTCACGCACCAGCGGTTCAAAGTGCTCAAGGGGTTTGGTGGGATAATCCGGATCAAAGGACGACTGGTCCCACCGTTCGCAAAACCGCGCGCAGGTATCGTAGTATGGATGGTCTTTGTATTTCTGCCGTTCCTCAGGGTCCCAACCATAATGGTGGGCATAGTACACCATCTGGAACAACCCGTGGTGTTCAACTACCCAAGCGACTTCCTCACGCACAAACGGGCGGATGATCTCTGCTGCAAACCGGTCGTGGTTTTGCGGCGCCAAACCGTCGCCAATATCGTGCAGCAATGCAGCGACGACCCAATCGGTTTCGGCACCATCCTCTTGCGCACGCGTAGCCGATTGCAGTGCATGGTCAAGACGCGATATCTTGTAACCGGTCAATGTGTCTTCTTCCTGCCTGCGCAGCTCACGCAAAATGCGATCAGCCGTCATGGCATGATGGGGCTTTTCCAATTCGTGCAGCAGCAGGTAATCCTCTCGCGTTCCGTCTTTCATCTGAGTGAATGAAACGGCTTTTTCAGGTGGTTTGTGCATATTCCGATGTCCTGCAAGTTTGCCAACGGCTGCTCCCGAAACGGGGCACATTGTATTCGATGATGAAAATTGATACGCAATTTGAATGTTTTGCAAGCAAAATCACAGGCCCCACCATCAGAGAGATCAACACCATGGCATCCGGCAACAAACTTGATCATGCAATAACCGCACAATCGCTGTTGGGCACCGGTCACGATGCGACCTTTTCAGGGGTCAAATCCTTTATGCGGCGCAAATATACCAAAGATATTGCGGGTGCGGACATGGTCGTATGGGGTATTCCGCTAGACACTTCGGTCACAAACCGCCCCGGAGCAAGGTTCGGGCCAGAGGCCATACGCCGCGCATCGTGCGTTCTTGACGCTGATCCGCAATATCCTTTTCATATGGATTTTTTCGAAACCCTGGCGGT
The DNA here is from genome assembly GCA_965230715.1 of Rhizobiaceae bacterium. Lineage (GTDB taxonomy): Bacteria > Pseudomonadota > Alphaproteobacteria > Rhizobiales > Rhizobiaceae > JAALLB01. Next base: position 2,168,204 of record CBDDLK010000001.1, read on the forward strand.
TGCCGATTATGGAGATTGCCCTGTCAGCACAAACCGGGTCTGGGAAAACCCGGAAACAATCGAACGCCATGCCGCCGAGATTTTGGATTCCGGGGCCTACCTTCTTTCGCTAGGAGGCGATCACTACGTTACCTGGCCACTGTTGCGTGCCCATGCCGAACGCCATGGTCCGCTCGCACTGATTCAGTTTGATGCGCATCAGGACACATGGAGCCCCAATGAAGGGGATGACGGAATGGAAGAAATCTGCCACGGAACGTTTGTGGCAAGGGCGGTAAGGGACGGTATTATAGATCCCGAAAAATCGATCCAGATCGGCATCCGCACCCATGCTCCGGAAGACTATGGCATAGAGATCGTGTATGGCGATGAAGTGGAGGAAACCTCTGCGGAAGGGTTGGCCAAACAAATCAAGGAACGGGTGGGTGCCAGCCCGGCCTATCTGACGTTTGACATAGATTGTCTCGACCCGGCTTATGCACCAGGGACAGGAACACCTGTCGCGGGCGGCCCAAACTCCGCCAAGATGCTTTCGATCCTGCGGCGACTGGGCACTGTCAACATTGTCGGTTCCGACGTGGTGGAAGTTGCACCCGCCTATGACCATGCCGAGATAACAGCCATTGCAGCATCAGCGGTTGCCGCTTATATGGTTGGACTACGGGCGGAAAAGAAAGCAGGGCTTTGAAGTTAAGAAACTGATTCAACAAGTTAAAGTTCTGAATCAGATTCTTCTTTTTTGCACAAGTATCTGAGATAAAAGCGAAAAATCATGAACGCTAAAGTATTCATTGACGGAGAACACGGCACTACGGGCTTGCAAATCCGTGAGCGGCTCGGCAAGCGCAGCGATATCGAGTTGCTTTCCCTTTCCCATGAAGACCGCAGGAACGCCGACAAGCGCAAAGACATGCTTGCGCAATGCGACATCGCAATTTTGTGTCTGCCCGATGATGGTGCCCGTGAGGCGGTTTCCATGGTGGAAAGCAACAATTTCGGTTGCAGACTGATTGACACTTCCACCGCACACAGAACCGCCGACGATTGGGTGTTCGGATTTGCAGAGCTTTCACCCGATCAGCCTTCAATTATCAAAAACGCTGCCAGGGTCAGCAATCCGGGCTGTTTTTCGACCGGTGCCGTTGCGTTGTTAAAACCGATGATAGACGCAGGTATAGTGCCAAACGATGCTGCGGTAACCATCAATGCAGTTTCCGGCTACACAGGTGGCGGCAAACAATTGATTGCCCAGATGGAAGACAAGGACCATCCCGGTCACATCGACACCTCTTTTCATATTTATGGCCTGGGGCTGGAACACAAGCACGTGCCGGAAATCATTGTTCGCTCTGGCCTGTCGACCCGCCCCCTATTCGTTCCGAGTGTGGGGCGTTTTCCGCAAGGCATGTTGGTTTCCATTCCCTTGCATCTTTCAACTCTGAATAGTGCAAGCGTTAGCGGTATACGGGAATGCCTTGCTTCGCATTACGAGGGTTGCGAATTTGTGAAACTCGCCAGCATTGATGAATGCGCGTCTGCAGTACTGATCAAACCGGAAGATTATGCCGACCGCGATGACATGAAACTTTGGGTACTCGGGTCCGATGAGTTTGGTCATGTCAATCTGGTTGCACAACTCGACAATCTGGGCAAAGGTGCGTCCGGCGCTGCGGTTCAAAACCTTAACTTGATGCTCGGTTAACCGCCGCTGGAAGCGGATAAGCACCGACAAACCCACGCCAGTGCATCACAGCATAACCAAGAACTACGGCAGCGCCTGCCTGATGGGCCAAACCCCAGAAAATCGGCACTTGCAATACAAGGGTAGCGACACCGATCGCTGCCTGAGCCAACACCAACAAGAACAACAGCAAGGCTCGACGTTTATGGATCCAATCGCTGTGGGAGTTAAGCGTCCAAAGTGCCTGAAAAAGAGCTAACGCAAGTGTGACATAGGCAATGAAACGATGCACAAATTGCGCAGTTTTAGGCGTTTCAAAAATATTGATCCAAAACGGCGACTTGATCCACATGTCGGAGGGAATGATTGCCCCATCCATGGTTGGCCAATCGTTGAATGCGAAACCCGCATCAAGGCCCGCCACCAAAGCACCAAGGAAAATCTGCAACATCAAGACAAATGCGGCAACAACCGCCAAGGTTTTGGCATATGGTTCGAATGGCGCGGCTTTATGGGGGGTGAGGCCACGCGCAAACCAGATCGCAAGTGCCAGTATGGCGAAAGCGATGGTCAGGTGCGTTGCAAGACGGTATTGGCTAACGTCGACCCGGTCAACCAGTCCCGAACTGACCATCCACCATCCAACAAATCCCTGCAGACCACCCAGAAAGAACAGAAACAGCAACCGTGGTTTCATCGGAGTTTCGATCATGCCTCTTGCCCAAAACACGATTAGTGGCAAGAGGAAAACCAGCCCGATGAAGCGGCCCAAAAACCGGTGTGCCCATTCCCACCAGTAAATAAACTTGAACGCCTCAAGGCTCATGCCCTTGTTGATCTGCTGATACTCGGGAATTTGCCTGTATTTTTCCAGCGCTTCCAGCCAATCGGCTTGGGAGAGCGGCGGTATTGCCCCTAACAGCGGTTGCCATTCAGTGATCGACAATCCGGAATCGGTCAGGCGGGTTGCCCCGCCGACAATGACCATGCAAAACACCAGAAAACTGATGGCATACAGCCAAACGCGCACCCATGTTCGGTTCCGTTGAATGGTTTGTTCGCTTTGCACTGCAGCCGTCATGACTTCCCAGCTTTCCTTCATTGGCCACTCAAATGGCACTGAACGGCTTTGTGCTCAACACTGCCAAGCGTGACAAGCAGTCGCTGCTAAACCAGTTTCAGGCCGCGCCAACATGCAATACAAGCAAGAACATGCCTGTTCGATTAAAAAAACTGATCGGTTCGATCCTGATTGTTGTCATTGCATTTGTTTATGCCCTTGTTGCTACGACCATTGCAGCGGCCAAACTTGCTGACGCAAGTGGTTGGATACATTTGTTGTATTTTTTGCTTACGGGCCTGTTCTGGGTAGTGCCGGCCATGTTTATCATCACCTGGATGACCAAACCGGGGAAGAACCAACGCTAAAAAGGGTCCGATTCAGTAAGCCCCAGTTGCTTTGGACCGGATGCGGTGCGCCTGGTCAGTTTGACGGCGTTTCATGCCAAATATTCGATGCAATCGGGAACCAAACACCTAGCTGACGTTCACGCGCTTGCCCTGATTTTTCAGAAACGTCGGCATTCCCGAAAGCAGAACGCTTGTCTCGCGCCAGCTTTGGAAACGCCCGTTCAGCGAGATTCTCGGTAAAGCGGTGATATGGTTCTTGTGATCGGTATAGATCACGCCATGGCGGGTTGTGACCGCAGTGGAAAAACCGCATTCCTGCGCGAACTCAAACTCGCGTCGCCCTGCCGCCTTTTCGAAGCCGTAAGGGTAAGCGAAGTGGTTCACTGGCTTGCCGATCTCGGTTTCAATGATTTGCTTGCTTGCGAGCATCTCGTTCATCGCATCTTCATCGCTAAGCTTGGAAAGCATGACGTGACCAAGTGTATGCGCACCGATGGTACAAAGCGGTTCTTTTGACAATTCCCTTATTTGTTCCCAGTTTGCGATCGATTTTTTGACATGTGCAACCGGATCAAAACCCACCGTGTTGCAAAGCTCGCTGACAACGTTGCGTTGTTGTTCTTCGGTGACGTCATAGAAAAGGAAATTGGTCAACCATCTGTAAGCATTACTCTTTTGACTTGGCGTGGCAGTTTCAAACTGCTTGCTGAGGCAATTTAGCTCCAGGTAAAAACTGTCGGTACGGGCAAGACAATGCTCAATATCTTCCCACCAAAGGGTCGCCTCGCCTTCTACCAGTGCAGGGGCAACAAATACGGTGAAAGGCACACCATACTTTCGAAATATCGGCAAAGCGTTTTCAATGTTGTCGATGTATCCGTCATCGAGTGTCACGCTGATGAACGGACGGGTCGCCGAGTTCCCCTTTTGTGAGAGTCTTCCCACAACTTCATCCAACGAAACAAAATCATAACTCTTCGAGGCGTTTTCAAAAAGTTTTTCCAGGAATCGCGGCGAAACTGAAAGGTGATCGTTTGGCGAAAACCGGGCGGGCGAATTTTCCCTTACATGATGAAGCATGACAATAGAGCCCTGCCCGCGCAGGAACGGGGACAACAGCCTGGCAATGACGCCATAGTAAAACAGGTTAAGTAACCACTTAAGAATCACCGCAAGTACCACAGATCTGGATGTTTATGCCGCATATTTCGGGTTCATGGAGTTTGGTCCGTTATCGTGTAACAGTACCGCATCCAGATAGCCATATTCCTGCAAATCGGCAAAAACGCCATCAATTATCGTTGCGTTGCTGAATGCCGTGTTAACAAAAAGGACCGAATTGTCGTTTGCCACCAGCGAAACTTCGTCGGCCTCGGCACCGCCGCATTCAAAAATGCAGACGTCAAATGTTTCTTCCATGGCAGTAATGACAGACTGCACGAGGTCCCTTCTCACAGGCGGAGCGCCGATGGCCATCATACCCGCCGGAACCACGCTTGCGCCGGATTGCCGGTCCAGAAAAATCACTTCACCTGCCTGTGCTTCACCACAAATCAGATCAAAAAACCCTGGAAGATTACCGTCACCAAGGGCCTTGCGTGAACAGATGCCGTCGGCACTCAGATCAACCAAAACAGTTTCCAGCCCAGTCAGATGTAATGCGCGGGCCAACTCCAGGCTTGCCAGCGAGCCATCGCCCCTGCCAGGGGTCAACACTGCAATGTGGCCTCCGCCGGTTTGTTGAATTGCTGATATCGCTTGTTCCATGTTCAGTTTTGGGTGACCGTCCAGCAACTCGCTAACATATTGCTGTTCGAACTTGGCGAACCCGTTTCCGCCCTGCGAAGCATCATAGGAACGATAATCACCGCCAGTATGTCCAACAGGAATGTCGTCGCTGAACTTTCTTTCCGGCATCTCGTCTAACTTCGAAGCGGGTCCTTCTTCAGTTCGATATCCAGGCTCTGCGGCAATTTCAGGTGAAACACGGTTGTCATACTCAGAAACCACCTCATTGTCCCTTTGGTTCGGCTCGGGAATACGGGGCATCGCTTCCCTGCGCTGGACACCGCCAACCGCAGAAAGAAGCGATGCAGTGATTATTCCCAATGAAGTCAGGACCGCAGCACCCAACATACCGACAATGGTGATCGGCATGATCTGCGGAAAAAACGGCTTGATCGACAGGTTTGCAGGCGAAATGATCTCGGCATCAACTTCAGCCAAACCCGATCTGGTTTTGGCCTCAAGCGACCTGTTCTTGTAATCAGCAAGCAGCACTTTTGCCGCTTCGGCTTCGCGTTCAAGCGCCCGCAACTCAACAAGTTTTTCGTCGACCCGCGCGGCTTCAGCCTTGAGTTTTATAATCCTCTGCTCCAGGCCAAGTTCAGTTTCGCGTGCTTGTTCAACATTGCCTTCCAGGCTCCTGACGATGTTGTTTGCGGCCCTGCGAATCTGGTTTTGAAAGTCTGCCAGTTGCGACTGCAACGCCTTCATGCGCGGATGGTTTGGAAGGAGGCTGGTCGACAGGTCCGATATCTGAGCCTTGATTTCGACCTCGCGTTCGCGAAGGCGCTGTATCAGGGAGGACTGAATGACATCGGGAACAATTTCAAGCGACGACCCGTTGCCAAGGGCTGATTTGATCGTATTTACCTTCGCTTCGGCAGAAGAGCGTTCTGTACGGACGCGCGAGAGCTCCGACGAGGCTTGTGACAATTGCTCCGTCGCCAACAATGAGTTGTTATTGTTTGAAAGCAAAATATCTGATGAAGCCCTGAACTCGGCCACTGCCTGCTCGGTACGAACGATATTTGCTTCCAGTTCCTCAACCCTGGGGTCAAGAAAAATGGACGCTTCCTCGCTGGATTCCATGCCACGATCGCGCTGTTCTTCGATGTAGGATTCGGACAGTCTTTTGACAATGCTCTGGGCAAGCTTGGCATCATGCGACCAGAACTCGATCACAATCACCCTTGTCTGCAGCAAGGCGTAGACCTTCAATCGTTCCTTGTACTTTTTCAAGGCAATGTCTTTCGGCCCGGCAATCGCATAGTCGTCCCCTGCCCCGAAATTAAGCATTGCCGAAACCAGGTCCATCAAACCGGGCTTGTCACTGAATTCCGCCTTTTCAGTCAGGTCAAGTTCGTCAATGACACGAAGTGCAATCTTGTCTGAGCCGATAACTTCCACAAAACTTCTGATCGCAGCCTGATCGAATCTTCCGCCGGCCTGCAAAACAGTCTGGTCACGGGTAGAACGCGTAAACGCGTTATCGCCGTCACGTATGAGAATTCTTGCGCTGGACTTGTAACGCGGAGAGACCATTGAAAGTGTGACAAGCAAAACGGCGCCGGTTAGGACTGAAAGCAGTGCAATCAACCACCACTTTCTGCGCAGAGCTACAAAAATGCCGCCCACATCAATATCGTCCTCGCGCGTCAATGCATCGGCACCCGACATAAATACAAACTCCAATCACCCGCCCGAATATTCAAGGCCACAAAAACTAAATGGAATATGAAAGAAGATGGTAACCAATGGGTTAAACCCGCCAGGAGTTTGCCAAAAAAACCAACCGGTGCAACGCCTGATTGTTCATGCGGTTTAACGCGCTGTTAACCATGTTGACGGCAGTTTCAGGACTGTAATCTTAAACCAGTGCTTCAGAGTTCGGATTTTATATGTGTCATTCAGTGTGCAAATTACTTGCCCGCTTGATACTGCTGCCAATGATGGTAGCGGTTGCCTCTTGTGCGACCTACAAACCCGTAGATCCTGCGTTTCACAAGGTCATTGGCAAACCCTATACACTTGATTCAGGTGACCGGTTGCGGGTCACGGTGTTTGGCGAGCAGGATTTGACCAACACCTATGAAATCGACAAGGCCGGATATTTGTCCATTCCGTTGATCAACTCGGTTGCAGCCCGTGGCAAAACAACCACCCAGGTCAAACACGCCATCGCTTCAAGACTCGCTTCCGGTTTTCTCAGAAACCCGGATGTAACCGTGGAAGTCGCCCAATATCGTCCGTTCTTTGTCATGGGTGAAGTCGGGCTTTCGGGACAATATGTTTATGTTCCGGGCATGACCGTCCAAAATGCCATCGCAATTGCCGGCGGTTTTTCGGCGCGTGCCGAACAACAGGACGCGGACATCACACGATCCGTGAACGGAAAAATCATGACCGGGCGCGTTCCGTTAAGCGATCCGATACTTCCCGGTGATACCATCTATGTGCGCGAGCGGTTATTCTAGGTCCAGTATCCAGGCCGTTCGTTCCGGAAACTTCACACTGTCAAACTGGCGGCTCAGGTCATGAAGATCATCCACTGTTTCAGATCACCGGTCGGCGGAATTTTTCGCCATGTTCGGGACTTGCTTGCCGAACAACAGGCCGCCGGTCACCAAGTTGGCCTGATCTGCGACAGCCTGACCGGCGGTGACTATGAGGACGCGTTGTTCAGGGAAATCGAACCCGGGTTGGCACTGGGTCTGCATCGCCTGCCCATGGCAAGGTCGATCGCATTGCGTGACCTGACAAGCCTATGGAAAACAAGGCAAATCATCCACGCAACCAGACCCGATATTGTGCATTCGCATAGCGCCAAAGGTGGCGTCTTTGGTCGACTTGCCCCACGACTGGTTTCCCGTTCGTCTACCAGGAGTTTCTATTGCCCTCATGGCGGTGCAATGCACTACTCGGCCTCATCGCTCCAGGGCAAGGTCTTTTTCGCTGCTGAGCGTTTTCTTGAACCATTTACCAACAGTCTGATATTCGTCTCGCGCTATGAACGTGATGCCTATCACCAGAAAGTGGGCAAACCGCGATGCGGGGAAACCATCATCCACAACGGGCTTGGCGAGCATGAGTTCGAACCTGTGAAAACCAAGCGCAACGCTGCCGACTTCCTGTTCATCGGCATGATGCGTGATCTCAAGGGCCCGGACCTGTTTCTTGAAGCCTTCAGGCTCGCGCGGAAAAATCCGGCAAAAACCTGAAAGCGGTGTTCGTGGGGGATGGTCCGGACAAAGCCGGTTACATTGCGAAAATCAGAACGGACGGCTTGGATGAGTTTGTCGAAGTGCATCCGGCCATGCCGGCCCGTGAAGCATTTGCCAAGGCGAAAATCGTGGTTGTTCCCTCCCGTGCAGAATCACTGCCGTACCTTGTGCTGGAAGCAATCGCAGCTCAAAAGCCGATTGTTTGCACGGATGTCGGCAGCATCTACGAAATATTCGCAGATGAACGCGACCGGCTGGTTAAGCCGGACCGGGCGGATTTGCTTTGCAATGCGATGCTGGAGATGCACAACAACCGCGCCCGGCAGGCACAGGCCAAAGCGCTTGCACAGGGTATTCAAGAACGCTTTTCGGTGAAGGCCATGGCAGACGCCGTCATGGCAACGTATATGGGGTCATGAAAACCCGGACCGGCGGGGTTAACCTTTTGTTAGGGATAGTTTAAATCTGCCTTCCCAAAACCCTCCGTGTTTTAAAAAACGGTACGACTATTGCGTATACTTTCCTCAAGTTACTGAGGAAAAACACGTGTCTGACATCAGCCTGAAACCAAACACCGAGATTTCTGCGGAGAATCTCAGAAAAGCCGTTATTTCACAACAGGTTGCGCCTGCAAAGGACGAATGCCTGAACGATTTGGCAAACGAGGCGGCAACACACTTTACAAAAAAACCGGTTTCACGCGTTGTACTATCCGGAATTGTCAAACTGGCCGATTTGGCCGTCTTGATGCTGACCGGTTATTTTTCGTCCCTTCTGGCAGAACAGCCTCTGCCGGCAGCCGTGTTGACTGCGTGTATCTGTTTTTCAGCGATTTTGACTGTGGGTTTCATCCAGGGTGTCGGTGGATACTCGATTTCTTCAATGCGTGATATTTCGCAATCGCTTACGCGCATGATCTTGGGACTTATCCTGACAAGTGTCGTAATTGGCCTTGGCCTGGTTTATGCTGCGCTGCCAGGTAGTGAGGCCATTTCATGGATTGCAGTGTGGTTTCAAACTTCCGTGCTGGCGCTGCTGTTTATCCGGTTTTTCGTTTCCCGTTACATCGTGCGCCTTACCAAAGACGGTCGACTTGACCGGCGGGTGGTCATTGTAGGCGGTGGAGAAAAAGCAGCCGAACTCATCTATTCGCTCCAGGCCACCCCCAATTCCGACCTGAGAATTGTCGGCATTTTTGATGACAGAAAAGGCGACCGGTCACCTGCAATTGTTGCCGGTTATCCGCGATTGGGAACCATTTCCGAACTGATCACTTTTGCCCGCAAAGCGCCAATCGACATGATGATTGTGACCCTGCCGCTGGTCGCGGAAAAACGCCTGTTGAGGATGTTGCGCCAGCTTTGGGTACTGCCTGTTGACATCCGGTTGTGGCTGCATCGCGGTGATGTTTCTTTCAGGCAAGCGGCTTTTTCCCTGAACAGTCCGGTTACCATGATGGACGTGTTCAACAAGCCAATTGCAAATTGGAACTCGGTAGTAAAACGAATATTTGATGTCGTGGTCGCGAGCCTGGCGATCATCGTCCTGAGCCCGATCATGATCATTGCAGCGATTGCGGTAAAACTGGACAGCAAAGGTCCGATACTCTTCAAACAGATGCGTGAGGGGTTCAACAATCAGCAGATCAAGATTTACAAATTCAGATCGCTTTTCACCGAACAAAGTGATTTTGATTGCAAAACTGCTGTGAAAAGAGGCGACAACAGGGTGACACGCGTCGGACGGTTTATCCGAAAGACATCCATTGACGAACTGCCACAGCTCTTCAACGTATTGACCGGTGATTTGTCGCTTGTCGGCCCACGGCCACACGTTCCCAATGCCCAAACCAATAATAAATTGTGGGGTGAAACCGTCTACGAATACATTGCTCGCCACAAGGTAAAGCCGGGCATCACGGGCTGGGCCCAGGTCACCGGTTGGCGTGGTGAAATAGACAGCGAAGAGAAACTCAAAGGGCGGGTGGAAGCTGATCTCCACTACATTGAGAACTGGTCAATCTGGCTCGACATTTATATTTTGCTGATCACTCCCCTGCGCATCCTGAACACCGAAAACGCTTACTAGGAAACGGGATGAGCGTATCGGCACCACTATATTACGAGGCATCGCAAAACACCGGCATTCGCCTGGACCGGGTCGCCAATGCCTGTCTGGCACTGGCGGTGTTCTCCGGCGGGTTTGTGATTTTCGAACCTGCACCTTATGAAGTGTTTCTTGCGGGCCTGATTGGGGTATTTTTTCTGCTGGGGCTTCGTATCCCCAACCAGGTTGTTCCGTTGCTGATTCCGGTTTTTACCCTGACTTTGGGCGGTATCATCTCAGCAAGCCTGATCGAACAGTTTACAGACGCAGTGATCTACAACCTGATCACCCTGTTTCTGGGATTGACTTCGGTTTTCTTCGCCATCGTGATCAAACAGGACATGGGCCGGATACGCCTGATCATGCGGGCCTACGTGGTCGCTGCGGTTTGCACGAGCGTCCTTGGCATTGCGGGATATTTTGGAGTGCCCGGCCTGGAAATGTTCACACGCTATGACCGGGCCATGGGGGCTTTTGCCGACCCCAATGTGTTTGCCCCGTTTCTTTGCATCCCAATCCTTTATCTGGTCTACGGCGTCATGACCCGTTCTGTCGCCATGCTGCCGGTTCGCGGCGCAATGCTTGCTATCTTGTTGCTGGGCCTGTTGCTGGCCGGTTCGCGCGCCGGTTGGGGTTTGATGGTGGCGACAGCGGGTATGTTCTACATTCTGTTGCTCATGACTTCCGGTTCGAACGTCCAACGGGCCAAACTGATCCTGCTTGGGGTTTTCGGGCTGGTTGGGGTTGTGCTGGCAGTGATTGCAGCACTTCAGGTTGATGCTGTTTGGGACATCATACAGCAGCGAGCCAAACTGGTGCAGGAATATGACGGACACCGGCTGGGGCGGTTTGCCCGCCACCTGATCGGCTTTGAACTTGCGCTCAGCAAACCTCTGGGAATTGGAACATTGCAATTTGGCGTTCAGTATGGCGAGGACGAGCACAATGTCTATCTGCGCGCGTTGCTAACCTATGGCTGGATCGGTTTTCTTTCCTGGATCACGCTCGTATTCACGCCGATGATCGTTGGCTTCAAGAACCTGTTTTTACCAAGGCCATGGCAACCCTATTTCCAGATCGCCTATGTTGCCATGTTGGGACATTTGTTTGTCGGTTGGGTGATAGACATTGACCACTGGCGCCACGTTTACCTGACCCTGGGCCTGTTGTGGGGATGCATCATTCTGGAATGGGATTGGCGGCGGGTGCGGGCCGAAAGCAGCAAGCACTCTTCTTAAACCAACGGATGTTCGATACTGGTCGGAGCGAGAGGATTCGAACCTCCGACCCCTTGCACCCCATGCAAGTGCGCTACCAGGCTGCGCCACGCTCCGACTTCGGCTGACTATATTCAGCCCGTGCGATAAATCAAACGAAATCAGCTTTCGCGGGTCTGATCCAGCAAACGTTTGCACTCGAGCAAATCCTGCAAGGCCGATTGCAGTTGTTTGATGGCATCGCCATCGAACTCTCCGGCCTCAGCGTCCCCACCCGCTCCGGTAAGTCGTCCCAACAGGCCCTTGCCTCTTGGCGCGTTTTCTACCGAAAGCTGCGCTACCACCGGCACATCGACATGCACGTCAGGGGTGTCATCCCCCTCAACCAGCACCCCGGCGGGAACTGCCCCGTGCCCGGCATTGACCGCAAACTTGTTGCCCTGGTCCTTCAACAGGCGCTGAACACCGCGAATGGTGTAGCCCTCATCATAAAGCAACGATTTGATTCCGCGAATCAGATCGACGTCTTCCGTACGATAATAGCGACGCCCGCCACGGTGTTTCATGGGTTTGATCTGGCTGAAACGGGTTTCCCAAAATCGCAGCACATGTTGCGGCAGTTCGAGTTCTTCTGCCACCTCGCTGATGGTTCTCATTGCGTCAGGGTTTTTTGACAAGGCTTACCTCCGATTTCGCCCATTGCTGAAACCGGAGTGAAATTGCACCTGTTTGTCAGGTATTGTTCTTGTGTCCGTCAATGACCGCCTGCTTCAAAATATTTGACGGTTTGAACACCATCACACGCCGCGGCGTGATGGGCACTTCTTCTCCGGTCTTCGGATTCCTTCCGATGCGCTCGTTCTTGCTGCGCACCAGAAACGAACCGAATGAAGAGAGTTTAACCGATTCCCCGGCAACAATCCTATCACTAATGATTTCAAGGACAGTCTCCACCAATTCAGCGGATTCCACCCGCGAAAGGCCAAGTTCCTTGTATACCGCTTCACTAAGATCGGTTCTGGTAACTGTTCTTTGTGTCATTTCCACTCACCGAATTGCCAAAAAAGCAACAAACCCGGCCCGCATACAATTATAAATTGGTCAAGATACCAGCATGTTAGGTCAAATTATCTGGAGCAACAAGCGATTTCTGGAATTTGTTTGGGTGCCGGTAGCTCGGATCAGGGTAGCTCAATCCTAAAGACGCACCAACACCGACCCCCAGGTAAACCCGCCACCCATGGCTTCGAACATGATCAAATCGCCCTTCTTTATACGGCCATCCTTAAGGGCAGTGTCAAAGGCAAGCGGAATGGAGGCTGCCGAGGTGTTGCCGTGTTTGTCGACGGTCACGACAACTTTATCGGGAGGAATACCAAGTTTTTTGGCGGAGGCATCAATAATGCGCTTGTTTGCCTGGTGAGGCACAAACCAATCAAGATCATCGGATGAAAGTCCGGTCGCTTCATAAGCGGCAACAATCACATCGGTAATCATGCCAACCGCATGGCGAAAGACCTGGTTGCCTTCCATGCGCAAATACCCAACGGTTTGTGTGCTCGAAGGACCTCCATCGACGTAGAGCTTGTCTTTGTGCGATCCGTCAGATCGCAAGTGACATGTCAAGATACCACGGTCTTTGTTGGTACCTTCTCCCGTTTGGGCTTCCACTACCACGGCCCCCGCTCCATCTCCAAAAAGCACACAGGTTGTCCTGTCTTCCCAATCGAGAATGCGTGAAAATGTCTCGGCACCAATTACCAGTATTCTTTTTGCCTGGCCCGAACGGATATATTGGTCGGCGGTTGTCAGTGCAAAAACAAATCCGGAACAAACAGCCTGCGTATCAAAGGCCGCGCCGTGTTTCATGCCAAGACGGTGTTGCACTTCAACTGCGGTGGCCGGAAATGTGTTGTCCGGGGTTGAGGTGGCCAAAATAATAAGATCAATATCGTCAATGGTGACCCCGGCATCTTCCATGGCTGCGCGAGCGGCATGTTCCGCCAGATCTGCCGTCGTCTCGCCCTTGGCAGCTATGTGCCGTTGCCTGATTCCTGTTCTTTGGGCGATCCATTCATCGGAAGTATCGAGGAATGTTTCGAATTCCGCGTTCTTCATCGCCCGTTCCGGCAAATAACTGCCGCAACCGATCAACACTGATCTGATCATTTCGTGTCTGAACTCCAACTACGAATCTATATTATCAAGCTCGACGCGAATTTCATCAAAGTCTTGCAAGTCTTTGTCGATTTTTTCCATCAGGCCGTTTGCCGCCATGTCATGGCCCAGCTCGATTGCGGCGGCGAAACCTTCCCCGTCTGTTCCGCCATGACTTTTGACCACAATTCCATTTAGTCCCAACAGCACCGCGCCGTTGACCTTTCTCGGATCCATCTTGTCACGCAACTGTTCAAATGCCTGGGATGCGAAGAAATAACCAATGCGCGACAACCAGGAACGGCTCATGGCAGCCTTCAGGTATTCGCTGATCTGCTTGGCAGTTCCCTCAGCGGTTTTCAGCGCAATATTGCCGGCAAACCCTTCCGTGACAACCACATCGACCGTGCCCTTACCCAAATCATCGCCCTCGACAAACCCGTGATAATCCATCGTGCCCAGTTTTGCGGCGCGTAGCAGTGCACCTGCCTCGCGCACCTCTTCAACACCCTTGACCTCCTCGGCACCCACATTTAGCAAACCCACCGTGGGTTTGTCGAAATCGAAAACAGCACGGGCCATGGCAGCGCCCATTACGGCAAACTCAATGAGCTGATCTGCGGCAAAGCCCACATTCGCCCCGACATCAAGCACTATGCTTTCACCGCGCAAGGTTGGCCAGATGGCCGCCATCGCAGGGCGCGAAATTCCCGGCTGGGTGCGCAAGCAGAACTTTGCCATGGCCATCAGGGCACCGGTATTGCCGGCAGAGACGCACACCCTCGCCTCACCGGTTTTGACAGCATCAATGGACCGCCACATTCCAGAGTCTTTTCTTCCGCGCCGCAAGGCCTTGCTCGGCTTTTCATCCATTCCGATGGTCACTTCGCAATGGCGAATTTGGCTGGCCGCTTGCAGCGCGGGATAGTTTTTCAATTCCGCCATGATTGCTGCTTCATCACCAAACAGCTCGAAACGCAGATACGGCTTGCGCAGCAAGGCAATGTCGGCCCCCGCCAATACCGTTGCCGGTCCGTTATCGCCGCCCATGGCGTCCAATGATATCAAGAAACTGTCTGGCATATCGCTTGTCGTTCGGTTTTTGCGTCACACAACATTATAGGAAACACACGCAAGATCAGGACTTTTTTTTGTCTATCAACGTGTTCAATGACGAGAAAGGATGGTTTCCAGCCGATTCCTGCGCGTCGTCCGGGTCTTGCTTTGCAGCAAGTCCTTCAGGCAGTTCTGCTCCCTGTTTGCGGGGGTACATGTCAATTGCAAGGCACAGTTCTTCCACCAGCACCTGCCAAAGGTCAATCTGCCCGTTGTCAATTTCGTCAGGCAGGTCTGCGTCAGGCTCCAGAATCAATTCGCCCGCCTCAAAAAGCTGTTCGTTTCTTTCAATCTCGGCCGATGGCAAAAAGCGTCGCTCTACATCAAGTTCAATGTGTTGCGCAACCGGCTCATTGGTAATCACACACGGTTGGGTAACACATGCAGACAGCGACCCGACAAGTTTTGCCCCACCTTTCTTGAACCGTGTTGCTTTCACAAACGCCGAAAACTTCTCAAAAGAGGTTACACCGCATTCAAGCGCAAGGGCGGCCAGCCTTTCCTTGTCGGCTTCGAATTTTATGTTCTCGCCGGAACGGGAAAGAGCGGCAACACTGACACTGTTCATTTGCTCAGTCACCTTCTGCCAACTGTGATATCTTTGCCAAGCAGAAATTTCCTCCCAACAGCTCGCCAAGGGGCGTTGCCTCCAAAATCGCGGCATTATTGCCAATATAGTCGCAAAGCAAAGCCGCTTCTTGCTTGTTCCTGCCTGCATAAAACCGGCGCACAACTGCCGTTTCCAGTGCAGCGGAATCATTGTCATCCAATGGACCTTCAAGATCGTCCGCCAATCCAAAGAAACTATGGATCATCTTTTTCTTGCGTTTGGGTACCGATGTGTCGCCGATCCCCAGTTCACGCAATGCGATTTCCACCCCGTCGACATAAAGATCAAACACATCCTGCCCGATCTCGTCGGCGCCCTTTGCCTCACTACCGCGCAATCGGCGCACAAACAAAAAGATGTGAAGCGACAGCATATCGAAACGACCCATGGTGCTGTCATCGATACCACCTTCAATGTAGAGGGCCGGATCGCGTGCCGCCGCCACAAGGATGCCATAAATCTGGTTAGGTATGGGCGAGCGGTCGGCGGTACGAAACAGCGAGAGGATCATGATCGTTTCATTTTCTACAATGTCACGGCCGCTTATGCCATTAATCACGTTTGTGGACAATGAGTTGTAATTCTCCTTGTCCTGCTATATTGACGCTGAAAATCTCAGATTGACTGTTTCGGGGTAAACGTTTGGGAAACTCTATCAAAAAACTGGTAAAGGTCTCCGCAGCGACGCTGGTGATCGCCGGGCTATCCAGTGGTTGCGTGCAGGAAAAAGTTTTTAATCATGGACCTGTGATAACGCAGGATCAACTTGATCTTGTCCCGACTGGTTCAAGTCAGGAACAGGTGTTGCTTGCGTTGGGATCGCCTTCCAGTCGCGGTCAGTTCGGTAATGATGTGTTTTACTACATTTCCCAGCAGCGGGTCAAAACCTACCGTTTTGAAAAACCCAAGCTTGTAGACCAAAAAGTGCTGGCAGTTTATTTCGACGAAGAACAGACCGTAAGCCGTGTCGCCAATTATGGTCTTCAGGACGGCAAGGTTTTCGATTTCGTTTCAAGGACCACGCCAACCGGTGGTGCAGATGTTTCGTTTTTGGGCCAGCTGCTGCGCGGTTCAAGTGGCAAATCCGGAGCCCAAAGAGCGTTGGGTGGTGGTACAGGCGCACCGCCAGGCTTTTAGACCTGTTTCAACCTGCTTTTGGTGCCCTGTTCCCGTTCGGGCAGATTATCGAACAAAAAAACCCGCATTTTCCTGCTGGATTTTTGTATTTGCGCTCAGGCTTGGTTTATCAGAACGGAAAGGCGGTCAAAGATCTTGGGGTCTTGCATCTGGCTTACGTTAAAGCGCATGAATGCATCCATTGTCCGTGACGGGCTAAATACATTCCCCGGGGCCAAGACAATGCCTTCTTTCAAAGACAGTTTGGTGAGTTCCGTGGCACTGCATCCTGCTGGCAACCTGCACCAAAGATAAAATCCGCCTCTCGGCATAACCCAGGGTTTGATGCCTATGGTCGTCAGTTTTTGGACAACTTCCTCTCTTTCGCGTTCCAGCCGCAACCTAAGCGCATCAAGATGACGGCGAAATGCGCTGTCCAGCAGGACGCTACGGATTGTTTCGGCGGCATAAGACCCAGCCCCCCCAAAATTCGTCGCAACCTGAAGATCGATCAAGCACTCAATCCACTCGGATTTGGCAGCAACATAGCCGCAACGAACCGATGCCGACACGGCCTTGGAGAAACTGCCGATACGGACTACACGTTCCAACCCGTCCAGTGTCGCAAGGCGCGGCGACGACTCCGGTTCCAACGGCGCAAAAATTTCATCTTCAACAATCGTCAGATCGTGCTGCGCTGACAGAGACAGAATCCGATGGGCGACTTGCGGAGAAATCGTTGCGCCGGTTGGATTGTGCAGACCCGAATTCGTGATGTAGAGGCGGGGCATGTGTTCAACCAGTGCTTTGGAAAAAGCAATAACATCCGGCCCTTCGGGGTTGTATGGCACACCCACAACCTTTACCTGATGAACGCGCAGCAAGGCCTGAAAGTTGAAGTAACAGGGGTCGTCTATCAGAACTGTATCACCGGGTTGAAGCATGAACCTGCAGACAAGATCGATCGCCTGCGTGCCGGAGACGGAAAGCATAATATTGTCGGGATAAATCGTTAACCCTTCATCAGAAAACCTTTGCGAAAGCAGATGCCGAAGCGCGAACGACCCTCTAGCATCGGAATAGTCGGACAAGATATTCGGATCGCTTCGGGCGACAGAGCGCAGCGCCTTTGCGACAATGTCGTTCGGCATCCAATCGGTTGGCATCCAGCCGCAGCCCGGTTTGAGAAAGCTCTCCGCCGCACCCAGCGACGTGCGGGAAACCCACAAAGGGTCAATCTCCCTTTCAACAGGCAGACCCGCGTCTGCAAGAACAAGCGGGGCGATGGTCTTCGATACATAATAACCCGAGCCGGGTCGCGCTTTGATCTTTCCTTCCGCCGACAGTCGCGCATAAGCTTCAACCACGGTTGAGGGCGACATCTTAAGTGTTGAAGCGAACTTGCGAATAGACGGCAATCGATCGCCGGGCCGCAATACCCGCCGGGAAATCCGGTCCGTAACGACTCTCATCGCCTCTTCGATGCGCTTTGCTTCTCTCAACCTAAACCTCGACTGTATTGCTTATCATACCAGTACAGATTGATAGAATTGTACTTCTTTGTCGCTTTTCCCGCCAGCCCGAAATTGCTATCGCCATGAGAGTTGCAGAACAAAGGGGACGATACATGCAATCATCTGTCGCTGGCTGGGGGAATGGTCTTGTGGGCGTCATCATCTTCAGCGCCTCGCTTCCGGCAACCCGGGTTGCCATCGGTGGATTTGATCCGTTGTTTCTTACCTGTGCCAGAGCCGTGATTGCAGCTTTGCTTGGTGTAACCCTACTCGCATTTTTGCGCCAGCCCCGACCTGCCGGTTGCGACTTTAAATCTCTGATGATTGTGGCTTTCGGGGTAGTCGTCGGATTTCCACTTTTTACCGCCTTTGCGCTGCAACACATTACCTCGGCACGTTCAATTGTCTTTATCGGACTCTTGCCGCTGATGACGGCAATCTTCGGAGTGATTCGCGGAGATGAACGCCCGCGTGCGGCTTTCTGGATCTTTTCGTGTCTGGGCAGTGCGCTTGTCGCCGGTTTTGCATTGCTTCAAGGCTCCGAAGGCTCCCTTTTGGGTGACCTTTACATGGTTGCAGCGATAATTGTTTGCGGGCTTGGATATGCAGAGGGCGCGCTTCTTTCACGCAGACTTGGTGGCTGGCAGGTCATTTCATGGGCCCTGATTTTATCGCTGCCTGCAATGGCCGCGCTGGCGGCAATCACCCTGCCTTCCAACTGGTCTGGAGTAACCTTCGCACAATGGGCCGGTCTTGCGTATGTTTCAATTTTCAGCATGATGGTCGGCTTCATATTCTGGTATCGCGGTCTGGCAATTGGAGGCATTGCCGGGGTTGGCCAGCTTCAACTCTTGCAACCGTTCTTTGGACTGATGCTCGCTGGCCTGCTTCTTCACGAACCGGTAGATGCCTCGATGATGCTGGTAACCGTGTTTGTCGTTACTTGCGTAGCGGGCGCGAAGCGGTTCAGTTGATTGGCCAAAAAAAACCCCGCAGCAAAAACTGCGGGGTTTGTTTTTGAAACGGCCTGCCGGCTTAGTGCGCCAGCACCGCCAATAGCAGCAATGCCACAATGTTCGTGATCTTGATCATCGGATTAACCGCAGGACCGGCCGTATCCTTGTAAGGATCGCCAACCGTGTCGCCGGTAACCGATGCCTTGTGGGCCTCGCTACCTTTTTCATGGGTCACTCCATCCTTGTCAACGAAACCGTCCTCAAAGGATTTCTTAGCGTTGTCCCAGGCACCACCGCCAGCGGTCATTGAGACTGCAACGTAGAAACCGGTTACAATCACACCGAGCAACATGGCACCAAGGGCAGCAAAGGCCTGGGACTTGTCACCCGTAATCCAGAGGATCGCATAGAAACATACGATTGGGGAAAGAACCGGCAACATGGAGGGAATGATCATTTCCTTGATCGCAGCGCGGGTCAACATGTCAACTGCGCGTCCGTAGTCCGGAATTTCTTCGCCTTTCATGATGCCAGGTTTTTCCTTGAACTGACGGCGAACCTCTTCAACAACTGCACCACCCGCACGGCCAACGGCTGTCATGGAGATGCCACCGAAAAGGTAAGGCAACAGTCCGCCGAACAGCAGGCCAACCACTACGAATGGATTGGAAAGCGAGAAGTCGACCGACACGCCTTCAAAGAAGGAACCCGGCGCTGCCTTGCTTGCAAAGAACTTCAGGTCTTCGGTGTAGGCTGCGAACAGAACAAGTGCACCCAATCCGGCAGAGCCAATTGCATAACCCTTGGTAACTGCTTTTGTTGTGTTTCCGACTGCATCCAGCGCATCGGTCGTTGAACGCACCTCGGCAGGCAATTCGGCCATCTCAGCAATGCCACCAGCATTGTCGGTTACAGGACCGAAAGCATCGAGCGCAACAACCACACCGGCAAGGGCAAGCATGGTGGTAACGGCAATCGCAATTCCGAACAGTCCGGCAAGCGTGTAGGTGGCAATGATGCCGGCAATGATGATGATTGCAGGAATTGCTGTTGCCTCAAGAGAGACAGCAAGCCCCTGGATCACATTTGTACCATGACCTGTGACAGATGCCTGCGAGATCGAACGCACCGGGCGATACTCAACACCAGTATAGTATTCAGTGATCCAGATGATCAGGCCGGTGATGATCAGGCCAATGAAGCCGCAATACATCAGGTGACGGCCCAGGAACGTGGTTTCTCCAACGGTGAAACTGGCATCCAGGCCCAACCAGAACTGAACGATTGCCCACAAAGCAATTGCAGACAGTACCGCGGTTGCAACAAAGCCTTTGTAAAGCGCACCCATGATTGAGTTGTTTGAACCAAGACGCACAAAGAACGTGCCGATAATCGAGGTCACAACGCAGCTTGCACCAATCAACAGCGGGAAGGCCATCAACGTTGTTGCCGCCTCACCTGTAAAGAAGATTGAAGCAAGAACCATGGTTGCAACGATTGTCACTGCATAGGTCTCAAACAAATCGGCTGCCATGCCTGCGCAATCGCCGACATTGTCGCCAACATTGTCAGCGATGGTAGCAGGGTTGCGTGGATCGTCCTCAGGAATACCGGCTTCGACCTTGCCAACCAGGTCACCGCCAACATCGGCACCCTTGGTAAAGATGCCGCCGCCGAGACGGGCGAAAATCGAAATCAGGGATGCGCCAAAACCAAGCGCCACGAGCGAATCGATAACTGTGCGGTCTGTGTTGGCGAAACCGGCAATGTTGGTCAGGTAGTAGTAGTATACCGCAACCCCAAGCAATGCGAGGCCCGCAACCAGCAAACCCGTAATGGCACCAGACTTGAACGCAATATCAAGTCCTGCACCCAGGCTTTGGCTTGCGGCTTGCGCTGTGCGAACATTGGCACGAACCGAAACCAGCATTCCGATAAAGCCTGCTGCACCTGACAAAATCGCCCCAATCAGAAACCCGATCGCGACCAGCCATCCCAACAGCAAGCCAACGCCGATAAAGACGATGACGCCGACGATGGAGATCGTCATGTACTGGCGTGTCAGGTATGCTTGTGCGCCTTCCTGAACATAACCAGCGATTTCCTGCATGCGTTCTGTTCCCGCATCTGCATTCATCACCGACATAGATGCCCACACGCCATAGGCGATGGACAGAAGTCCGGCGATGATCGCCAGAATTAGAGGATCCATATCAAACTTCCTTGTATCTGTTTAGAACAGCATTCTTGGCAAAGCCCCACGCTGCTCCTCTTGTTATCCCTGTAAGTTCCAAGACCAAATGCTACCATCCGGTCCTCCGCGCCGGACACTAGCCGCAACGTCCGAAAGGTCAAGATTTTCTTGTGCAAAAACCAACGAATCGCGGTTTATTGCTGTGCGGAAGCGCGCGCTGATTTGATCTCTTTGCGTTTCAACCACAGCAATCCGACCAGACAAACCAGCGTGACCGGGAAAATGACCAGGTTCAGGAATTCCCAACCAAAGGCATTAAAGCTGATGCCTGCCATCAATGAAGAAAACGCCACAGATCCAAACACTACAAAATCGTTGAGGCCTTGCGCTTTGTTCTTCTCATGCGGCTCATAAGTTTCGGTCACCATTGCAGTTGCCCCGATAAAACCGAAGTTCCAACCCACTCCCAGTAGGATCAAAGACAGCCAGAAATGCATCAGCTCAAGCCCTGCAAGGGCAACGATCGCGCAACCAATCAGAATGACCAAACCACTGGCGACGATGGTTTTTTTGCCGTACAGCGAAATCAGGTAACCGGTAAACAGGCTTGGCGCGAACATTGCCATGACATGCCATTGAATACCCAGCGTGGCGTGATCCTGACTATGGCCATGATGTACCATGGCAAGTGGCGCACCGGTCATGACAAACGACATGAGCGCGTAACTTGATGTTCCACACAGAACCGCAATAAAAAACTCCGGTTTGCTGGCAATCTGCCAATACGTTCTGGCTGCCTTGGTTTCAGACACCACGGGAAGCGGTTTTTGCAGCTCTGACTCCCGCAGAAACGTCAATGCGAACAGGCTAACGGCAAAAAGACCGGTCGCGGCGAAAAACGGACCTGCAAACATGACACCTGGAACAAGATCGCTCGTAAACAGAACCAGTTGCGGCCCTACAACCGCTGCAACGACGCCTGCAAACATGATGGTTGAAATCGCCCTGGGCTTGAACGCAGGCGTGCCTCGGTCAGCAGCGGCAAACCGGTATTGCTGGGTAAATCCGCCTGCAATACCGTTTACCCCGGTTGACGCTGCAAAAAACCAGAAACTTTCTGCCACCAGTGAGAAACCACACAACAGCATCCCGATCATGCCGATAATCGTGCCGATCATGAATCCACGCTTGCGGCCAAGTTGTTTCATCACGGTGTTCGCAACAACTGCACCTAGCGCAACACCAATGTTGAAACTTGTTACCGGAACAGTTGCAAGAGATTTGTCAGGTCCCAGCAGGTAACTTCCCACGAGGCCACCGAGCGCAATATTGATCGGTGCCGCGGCGGCTCCGAATGCCTGGCAGTTGAAATACAGCAAGAGGTTGCGCCGCGCGATGCGGTTTTCTTCCACGTCTGCCTGCGACAGTGTTGTCTGACCTGGCAAGTTACCCTCCTGAATGGTCGAAACCGGAACGCTGAAAGTCCATGACCTTGCCATTGGAGTCAAACACCGAAATCGCTTTTCCAGCTTTTGTAACACCAATCCGGGTCACCGAAACGCCTGAACTGTTCATTGCTTGCACAAATTCGTTTGCAACTTCGCTGGAAACACATGCCAGGATTTCATAATCGTCACCACCCGTCATAACGGTTTCAAGAAAACCGCTACGTTCACCAATCGCCGCGCGCGCCGCTGGTGACAACGGTATGGCATCAGCCTGCAACTCGGCCCCAAGGCCCGATGCGTTGCAAAGCTTCTCAAGGTCCCCCACCAATCCGTCCGAAATATCCATGGATGCGTTTGCGAACCGATTAATGGCGGCCGACGCCTTGACGCGAGGCTGAGGCAACAGATAGCGCTGCGTCAGGAATTGCGTATGCTTTTCCTGTTGAAGAACCAGCTCGCCTGATCGGGTCAACAGGCCAAGGGCACCGTCACCAATTGTTCCCGAGACGTAAATCTGGTCACCGGGTTCAGCGGAAAGTCGCGAAACATAGTTTGGACCGACCAGTTCACCAATCATGGTGATCGACACTACGATCCCGCTGCCGGTCTTGAAGGTGTCACCGCCCGTAAGCTCCAAACCGTATTGCTCGCAATCCTCGGCAAGGCCACGGGCGAATTGTGAAACCCAATCCTCCGACCAGTCTGTTCCCAGACCCAGCGATAACGAGACCCACCTGCCCGCTGCGCCCTTGGCAGCCAGATCAGACAAATTGACCCTGACCGCTTTTTTGGCGATCAGTTCCGCAGGATCATCGGGGAAAAAATGTACAGATTGTGCAATGGCGTCTTGTGTAATGACCAGCTTGTCCCGACCAGAAATATCGACAAGAGCCGCATCGTCCATCAGCCCGAAACCGGAGTTGCCCGACAATGGGGCAAAATACTTCGCTATCAGTTCAAATTCACCCGGCCGTTTCATCGCTATGGGCCTCGTTTCTTGCTTCGCGACCAATTGCATCCAGCACTGCATTCACAAGTCCAGGTTCCGGATTTTCAAAGAACGCCTTGGCGACTTCAAGATACTCGTCAATGACCACCCCGACAGGCAGGTCCTTGCGATGCTTTAATTCAAAGGCTCCACAGCGCAACAGCGAACGCAACAGTGAATCGATGCGTGACAGCGGCCAATCGGTCGGCAGGTTCGCATGGATCAGCGGATCAAGCTTGGTTTGTTCGGAAACAACCCCGCCAACCAGTCCCCTGAACCAGGAAAGATCGGCTTCAAGGTAGGTTTCTCCGTCAACTTCCTTGCCTATGCGTACGGTTTCGTATTCCGACACGATCTCGGTAATTGACCCGCCGGATATTTCCATCTGGTAAAGTGCCTGCACGGCTGCAAGTCGTGCTGCGCCTCGCTTATTGGCCTTTGTATCGCGTTGCGGTTTGGCCACGGTCAGGAAAAACTCTTCTTAAGTTCAATCATCTCAAGGGCTGCCCTGGCCGCTCCGCCGCCCTTGTTTTTCTCATCGACTTTGGCACGGGCCCAAGCCTGATCAGCGTTTTCAACGGTCTGGATGCCGTTGCCGAGCGCAAGCTTCTGCTCGACGGCAAGGTTCATCAAAGCCCTGGCGGATTCATTCGATACTATGTCGTAATGGGTCGTCTCTCCACGGATAACGCAACCGATCACAACATAGCCGTCATAGTGTTTGTCACTTGCCTGGGCCATTGCCACTACGGCGGGAATTTCTAGCACGCCAGGCACTGCAACATAGTCGTTGCTGGCCCCTGCCTTTGAAAGTTCGGCTTCTACGCCTTTCATCAGTTCGGCAGACAATTGCGCGTAGTAAGGCGCGTCGATGATCAGCAAATGTGGAGGCGTTGTCATGGCCTGTCCTTTCAATGAAATGGAGACAAACCACTTCTGGACAGATAACTCAAGCGAGAAAAACTACTGCGCGAAAATTTGTGGCTGCGGCGCGTGAGAGGCAAGTTGCGAGATGATGCGATTGTGCACCCTGGGATGATTTGCCAATGCGATGTGCGACGCGGAAATCGCAAAACTCTGGAAGCGGGTGGTCCGGTTGTTCCGGCTCAACTTCGAACTGGTTCGGAAACAGGTAAGGTGCGTACATTTGAAGTTGTCCGCGACACGGACGTTTGGCCCGATCCTCGACATCGCAGGCCCTTCAAGCGTCGCCAGATAGTTTACAGGGATTTTCGAACGGCCAAGCGTGGCAGCAATCTGGGTTACGATATTGGCACCATAGCTAATGCCAACCAGATTGATGTCCAGGTCCGGGTTGGTTCGGTAGGCTGCCTTCAGTTCTTTGATGACCTGCGAACGGATAATGGTCGAACTCTCAAGCGGTGATGCATAGCTATGCAACACAGAACCCGGTATTTTTTTCTGCAGGTTTGCAAAACCATAGCCAATTGCACCCACATTGCTCGCCAGCCCGTTGATCAGATAGGTCTTACTTTCCCGCTGAACATAAACCGGTTGCGGGGCGAGTGTAACAGAATGGCTGGCGGGGCCCGCCTGATACGAACTATGCGGGGTTGGCGTCCGGTTTACATCGAGCGCATAACTTTGACGGGGTGGTATTTGGGGTGAAGGTTGCGGATTTGGCGTTGCCAGAACGGGCACCACATCTCCCGGGCCTTCGCCGGAAACGCATCCTGCAAGCGCCAAGAGAACGGCAATACCCCCTATTGCTCTGACAAAATTCATGACCTACCCACTCTCAACTTGTTGGTACTATAGAATATGCAGGATTTTGGTTAATGTTTGGCGAAGGGGGAAAACAAATCCACAATATCCGCCCTTCTGCAGGTCGTCAACTTAACGGAACCGGGTAAGGCGTTCTGCGTATCTGGCCATTTGGTCTGCTTCCACATTCACCTTGTCTCCTGTTTTGCGCGAACCCCAACAGGTAACTTCCAGTGTGTGCTTGATCAACAACACGTCAAACACAAGTCCATCGACCCGGTTTACAGTCAAAGAGGTCCCGTCCAGCGTGACCGAACATTTTTCGGCAATGAATTTCGCGACTGCTTCCGGCGCTTCGAAAACAAAGCGTGAAGCTTCCCCTTCCGGTTTGATGTCAAGTATGGGAGCCATACCATCGACATGTCCGAATACCAGATGCCCGCCAAGTTCATCACCAATTTTCAGCGAGCGTTCGAGATTGACTTTGTCTCCAACTTGCAAACCAGTCAGGTTTGACAACCGCAGCGCCTCTTCCCAGGCTTCCACTTCAAACCAGTTGTCCGCCTTTTCAACAACCGTCAGGCAAACACCATTGTGGCAGATTGATGCGCCGATATCGATTGATGCCGTATCATACCCACTTCTAATGCGAAGCTTCTTTCCCTTGTCGAGTTGGGAAACGTGCAACACCTCGCCAATGTCCGATACCAGCCCTGTAAACATTTCCCTCAACTCCTTTTGTATCGCAGCGCGCGGTCTGTTCCAAAAACCCGCTCCTCGCACAGCACGAAACCGTTTGGCAAGTTTGATGGCGTTATCGGGGACATGACCAATTCCCTGTCTTGTGCTTTCATTTCGGTTGGGCGACCAAGGTGAATGACAATTTCATCGACCAGATTTGCTTCAAGGAATGATGTTGCGATGCCACTGCCTCCCTCCACCATAACCGATTGCAGATCTCTTGCGTACAACTGATCAAGGCATTGCCCAAGGTCAACTTTCGAACCGGAAACAGGAACGTTCAGCACATCGGGATTGTCCAAAGCCTGATCTGGGGGCGTACCGGTCCACAAGGTGGGAATTTCAGCGGCGGCTTCAAAAACCCTGAAGGTTTCTGTCGGAAACGGGGATGATGAGATCACAACCCGGACCGGAGACCGCCCGGACAGGCCCGGCAACCGGCAATTCAGCATCGGATCGTCAGCGCGAACAGTCCCCATGCCCACCAATATGGCGTCGTGCCGAGACCGCATCAAATGGGTTTGCCGGTTCGCTTCGCTGCAGGTGATTTTGAAGTTGCCTTTTGTGCGATGGCCCATCACGCCCTCTTCGGTCATGGCAAGCTTCAATGTTACATAGGGTCGCTGTTCTTTGCGGGCACAAAGATAGGGATCAAGTGGGCGATGGATGTATTCATCGTAATCCGATATTGCCACAGCAACGTCGGCGGCACGCAGGTTTTTGTGACCGGAGCCGTCAACCCGGTGATCTGGATCGACCATTCCGGAAACAACCCGTTTGATGCCTGCGGCAATGAGCGCATCGACGCAAGGCGTTGTTTTTCCACGATGAGAACACGGTTCAAGCGTTACATAAGCCGTTGCCGAGTGTGCCAGATCCCCCGCTTCATCAAGCGCGATCCGTTCTGCATGGGGTCGACCGGACAGCGCGGTGACACCGGTTCCGACAATGACCGGGCCAAAACCGATGTCCGACACAATGATGCATCCGACCGACGGGTTTGTTCCCGTCATTCCTTCATGTCGGCGTGACATTCTGGAAGCGGCCCTCAGGAAACGCTTGTCGGCTTTAGATAATCTGGAACTGGTGTCGCTGGGCATCAAATTACCTGAACTCAAACAAGCCAGGCATTACACAATTGTCGCGTCTGGCCGCCTAACCCGCATCGTCTTCAATCTTGCTCAGAAACTGCTCAAAATCGCGCGCTTCCTGAAAGTCCTGATAAACGGATGCAAAGCGTACATATGCAACTTCGTCAATCTGTTTCAACCCTTCCATGACGAGCTTGCCGATTTCTTCGGACTTGATATTGGCTTCGCCCATGCTTTCGAGTTGACGCACTATGCCGGAAATCATTTTCTCGATCCGCTCGGGATCGATGTCACGTTTGCGTGTCGCAGTATCGATGGATTTCGTCAGTTTGTCGCGATCGAACAGCACTTTCTTGCCGGACTTCTTTTCAACAATGAGTTCGCGCAGTTGAACCCGTTCGAACGTTGTGAAACGGCCACCACACGCGCTGCAGACGCGCCGTCGCCGAATGGAACTTCCATCGTCGCTTGGACGCGAGTCCTTAACCTGGGAATCGGGATTGGCACAGTAAGGGCAACGCAAGAAAAAAGCCTTTCATGGATCAATGAATGGCTTTTAACATCTGCTCTGTGGCTAGACCAGTTCACATGTAGGAATACATTGGAAACTTGTTGGTCATTTCCACGACTTTTGTGCGCACGGCTTCTTCAACAGCACTGTTGGCGTCATCATCATTGGCGACCATCAATCCATCCATCACCTCGGAGATGAGATTGCCGATTTCCGTAAATTCTTCGATGCCAAAACCGCGAGAAGTTGCAGCAGGTGAACCAAGCCGAATGCCCGACGTCACAAACGGCTTTTCAGGGTCGAACGGAATGCCATTCTTGTTGGTTGTGATGTTGGAACGCCCAAGGGCCGCTTCTGCACGCTTGCCGGTGGCTTTCTTCGGCCGCAGATCAACGAGCATGGAATGGTTTGCCGTACCGCCTGAGACGATATCCAAACCGTTGTTTTGCAGGCTGAGCGCAAGGGCGTTTGCGTTCTCTTTAACCTGAAGGGCATATTGCTTGAACTGGGGTGTAAGCGCTTCGCCAAAAGCCACCGCCTTTGCCGCAATCACATGCATGAGCGGACCACCCTGCAAACCGGGAAACACAGCAGAGTTGATTTTCTTTGCAATTGTCTCATCGTTGCTCATTACCATGCCGCCACGGGGGCCGCGCAGGGACTTGTGTGTCGTTGTTGTCACGACGTGGGCATGGGGAACCGGTGAACCGTGAACACCAGCGGCCACAAGGCCAGCAATGTGTGACATGTCTACCAACAGGTAAGCACCAACGTCATCAGCTATTTTCCTGAATGCCGCCCAGTCCCATTCCTGTGAATACGCTGTACCACCTGCAATGATCATACGCGGCTTGTTTTCTTCTGCGAGCTTTGCGACCTGATCCATGTCAATAAGATGATCGTCTTCACGGACACCGTAAGGAACCACGTTAAACCACTTGCCAGACATGTTTACCGGCGAGCCGTGTGTCAGATGCCCGCCCGAGTTCAAATCCAGACCCATGAAAGTGTCTCCAGGCTGCAACAGGCCAAGAAACGCCGCCTGGTTCATCTGGCTTCCGGAGTTTGGCTGAACATTTACAAATTCACATCCGAACAGTTTCTTTGCACGATCAATTGCCAAATTTTCCGCAACATCGACAAACTCGCAACCGCCATAGTATCGTTTTCCCGGATACCCTTCGGCGTATTTGTTTGTCATTACCGACCCTTGGGCTTCCAAAACAGCCCTGGAAACAATGTTCTCGGATGCTATCAGCTCAATTTCGTGACGTTGACGGCCCAGTTCACTGGTAATGGCACCGAACACTTCGGGGTCGGTTTCGCTAAGCGGTGAATTGAAGAAAGTGTCTAGGGTGTTCTGGCTCATGTGCACATCCTGCAATGTTGGTTCACACTGGGTGACAAGGGGTACAAAAACGCCACTATATGCTAGGATAGTTTATGCGCGTCAACAGAACATTTATGCCCTGTTGCAAACGAACATGTTCCCGTCACAAAAGGCTCAGGTTTTGTTCCAGTTGCTGGATGCGAGAATTTCCGCCCCATCGCGATTGTAAATATCATCGCGGAACTGAACGACACCGTTTTTGGTGGACCATGCCGTAATATAATTCCAGTAAACCGGCACCGGTTCCTGCAGCTTGACATCGATACGCTCGCCGGATTCAATCACACGTTCAATCTGGCGTCTGTCCCAACCGGGGGTCTCGCTCGCAAGCCAGGAAATCAGGTCGCGGACATTCTGAACCCGTACACATCCGGAAGATTCAAAGCGCAGCAGCTTTGAAAAAACGCTCTGTTGGGGCGTGTCATGCATGTAAACCGCATGGGGATTTGGGAAATTGATCTTCACCGACCCCATGGCGTTGATTTTGCCTGGGTCTTGGCGGAACATGTAATTGACCGCTTCGTCGGAGTTCCAGTCAACATTCTGCGGAGGGATTTCCATTTCTGTTTTTCGATTGAAAATCCGGATCTTGTTGCGTGTCAGATAGGTTGGATCTTTCTGCATCAACGGAATCAGGTCTTTTTTCACGATTGACACCGGAGAGGTCCAATAAGGATTGAGGTTAAGCTCAAAAATCTTGGACGCAATGATTGGGGATTGGCGGTCAACCTTGCCGACAATGGCGGTGTGGCGGGATTCAACCTTGCCGTGCCGAACCGCTTCAATCTGCGCGGCTGGAATGTTGACCATCACGTAACGGTCACCGAGGAAACCCGACATCGAACGCAAGCGGACCAAATTGGTTTCCAATTGCCCGAGGCGAATGTTCGCCGGGATGTTCATTGCCGCAAATGTGAACCTGCCCATGACGCCATCTGGCGGCAGCCCGTGACGGGCCTGGAAACGGCGAACCGCACCATCAACCCAGGTGTCGAAAATATCGGAACCACCAGCGCTCCGGTCCAGGTCTTTTGAAACAATCAGACGATGGCGAAGGGCACGCACATTCCTGTGCTGATCGCCAAGGCGCAATGACTGGTTGGCCGGGACAACCGGCCAGCCGCCCGCCTGAACAATTCCGCGATACTCGCCAATTGCCCGCTCAATAAACACCGGGGTTTGCGGCGAAAAAATCGGAACATTGGTCGAAGAAAGTTTTGCATCACCTTTGCGGGCATCAAACTGGTCTGCCCAGCGGTCCCGTTTTGAAGACTTGATAATGTCCGCAATCGGGTTTTCTGCCAAGGCCGGGGTCGCCAAACCGGCAGTTGCAGCCGAGGCAAGTCCAGACAAAAATTTTCTGCGCTTCATCATTGCCAAGTATTCTTCCCGGAAACCGCCAAAGCGGTGTCTTCACGATGCATGTATGCGTAAACCCTATCGTAAACAAGGTTAACAAAATGGAAAAACCCAAATTCGTTCCCTAGCGGAACAAATCGTAGTATTAGGTACTTGAAGTTACAATATGGTGATTTGTAGGCAAAACAAAAAAACCCGCCATGACAGCGGGTTTCAATAACACTTACGTTATCGCGGATTGGGCGCGATTTTTAAAGCCTGTACAAAATCTGGTCAGTCCAGAAACGATCCAGACGCTTAAGTGACTTGTTCATTACCTCAAACTCTTCGCCGCTCATGCCGCCGACCTGTTCGATGGTTTCAACGTGACGTTCGTAAAGCGCGTCGACCATCTCCGCGATCTGCAAACCGGCTTCGGTCAGACTTACCCTGACCGAACGACGGTCAATTCGGGACTTCTCGTGATTGATGAATCCCTGATCAACCAGTTTTTTCAGGTTATATGAAACGTTTGACCCCAGATAAAAGCCACGCGAACGCAACTCACCGGCAGTCAATTCCATGTTGCCAATATGGTACAGCAACAGCGCCTGTACAGGATTTACATCGCTACGATTGTTTCGGTCGAACTCATCCTTGATTACATCCAGCAATTTGCGATGCAACCTTTCCACCAGAGAAAGTGCTTCCAGATACAGGGTTTTAACATCCCCTTCATAGGTCGGGGTAATTGCTTCACCCACCATTTCAGGTGCGTTGTTCATGATTATGCCTCACTTGTTTATTGTGGCGGAATTATTGCTTTCCGCTCTGATGACAGTTTCTACGGCAATCGTTTAAAATTCGAATTAAAAAACAAACTTAATCAGGCGTTACCAAAAGACCGCCCTTTCCGCCACGTCACTCTCAAGCCCTTGCTTTCCAAGGCTTTTGGTCAGTTCTGACCTATACGTGTTTAGAACTTGTTAACCATAAAAAACGTAATGTGGCTGTAGTGGGCGGGAGTTCCCTTGGGAAATTATGGAAAAAACCAGCAACATATCCGATAGATTCAACGGCGTGGTATGGGTAGTCAGGGCCTGTTATATCGCGGCACTGGTGATCATAGCCGTAATCTGTCTTAAATTTTACTTCGAACAGGAAACCAACGACAAGAAAGTCAGCGGCATTCAGGATTTCTGGCAGCAGTTGAACAAGACCAACTACGCAGCCGAGGCATTTCAGATCAAGGCGTTGAAGATTTCCAACGAGTTGGACGCGCGAAACAAAAGCGAGGTGGAATTCGCCAGCAACAGCAAAATGTCCACCCATGTGAATGTTTTGAACAGTCTGCGCGAAAAAACCCGTAGCGAAGTTGCTGCCCTGAAAGCTGAATGGAACAAACTGCCGCCCGAACTGGCTGAGGACATCAAGGCCTCTTCACGTTTCATGGCCGGGGACAAACCGCTCCGGCATTTTGAAACACTCGGCAATTCCGGGCGAATGGTGAAAGTCAAAAGCCAAAGCGAACTTTATTGGTATTGCCGGGAAATCACCTCGGTGTTCGAAAACCAGACACAGGTCAGTACCCGCCATATCGTATCGAAGATTGAGCAAAGCCAGCGCAGGAACTTTCAGAGCAAGAGCGCCATGCTGCAGCAGTTCCTGCTGATCACAATCGTTTGTCTGGCCCTGATCGGCCTGTTGGTTTTCCTGCCGATCGACCTGTTCATTCGCCGCATGTTGGCTAATGTTGCCGAGAAAACGCGAATTGCAGAAGAACAACGCCAAATGGCCAGCCTGGCAGACAGGGCAAAATCAGAATTTCTGGCAAACATGAGTCACGAAATCCGCACCCCCATGAATGGGGTGATGGGCATGGCTGAACTGCTGATGAAAACCGATCTGAATGACAAGCAGCGAACGTTTGCCGAGATTATCGTGAAGTCGGGAAGCGCATTGTTGACCATCATCAATGACATCTTGGATTTCTCAAAGATTGATGCAGGCCAGATGGAACTGGATCCTGCACCCTTTAATCTTGAGGAAGCGATTGAAGACGTTGCGGCATTGGTATCAACAAAAATCAAGGAAAAAGACCTCGAACTTGTTGTTCGGGTTTCGCCGGACATGCCTGCAAACCTGATTGGCGATGTGGGCCGAATTCGCCAGATTGTCACCAACCTTGTCGGAAACTCGGTAAAATTCACGGAAACCGGGCACATCCTGATTGAGGCCAATTGTGACATCAAGGAAAACAAGGCTGCAATTTGCATTACGATAGAAGACACCGGCATCGGTATCCGGGAAGACAAGCTCAAGAAAATTTTTGAGAAGTTCAGCCAGGTTGATGAATCTGCAACAAGAAAACACGAGGGCACCGGGCTGGGGCTTGCCATTGCCTCATCGCTCGTTCATCTGATGGGTGGGCGGATCAACGTGGAATCGACCGAGGGACTTGGCTCAAAATTCTGGTTTGACATTACCCTGCCGATTGACGGTAAAAGAAAATCCAAGCCTGTCGCGGCAGAAGAAATATCGGGCGCACGTGTGTTTGTTGTTGATGACAATGCAGTCAACAGGAAGATCCTGCTTGAAAACATGGAAAACTGGGGTTTCGATTCCGCAGCAGCCGCCTCGGGTGAAGAAGCGATGGCGATTCTTGAAGTCATGGCAGAACGGCAGATCGCGATCGACTGTCTGGTACTGGACTATCAGATGCCGAACATTTCCGGCGTTGATTTGGCCAAACAGGTCAGAAACCATTCCGCCCTGGCGAAAACACCTATTGTTATGCTGACTTCAGTTGACCAGATGGATGACGGAAAACATTTCTCCGAACTCGACATCCAGGGGCATCTCGTTAAACCCGCCCGCTCAAGCTTGCTGTTTGAAATCGTATGCCGTGCTATTCAGGAAAACCGGTCAAACAACACGCAGGACAGTCCCGGCATTGAAATGGCACGTACTATCGGTGCTCTTTCACCCGTTGAGACAGACCAGACAGACAGTGTTACTGAGTTGAGCGTTCCGGAACCGGAAGAACAGCAGGACCAGGCTTCGCCAGACCCGGCTTTGCACGATGACGCGACACCTCAGGAAACAATGGCCGTTTTCGACGACACGTTGGCCTCCGAAATTGCCGAACCCGAGCAATTGGATATTCTGGTTGCGGAAGACAACGAAGTAAACCGTGTGGTCTTCACACAGATTCTAGAGACAATGGATCTGAATTTCCAAATTGTCGAGAATGGGAGGTTGGCTGTCGACGCCTATCTGCGGATGAATCCGAAAGTAATTTGCATGGATGTTTCCATGCCGGTTCTCAACGGGTTGGAGGCAACCAGGGAAATCAGGCAAATAGAAGAAACCGTTGACCGCCACACGCCCATCATCGGTGTAACCGCCCACGCCATAACCGGCGACAGGGACAAATGCATTGAAGCGGGAATGGATGATTATCTGTCAAAGCCTGTGTCTCCAAAACTTCTTGAAGAAAAAATTCGCAAATGGCTTGATAGCCAGTCGCAGGAACAGACTGCCGCCCGGATACAGGCCTGATTCTGAGACCAATTGCCCAAACCCTAATCCTTGTTGAAGGGATGCATACCCTTTTCGTTTCTCGCGCGATAGCGAATAGCAATTTGAAAAGCTGCAAGTATTAGCGCACACGCGCAGTGAAATGCAATTACCGACTGGTTTTGCCCGAACAGGTTGACGAAGTAGCCGTACATCACAACTTCTATAAGGGCAGCGATGATCCATACGGCAACGCCCCATGGAAACGCAGCCCAAAGACCAATGGCCACCACCGGCTGAATGATCGCCAATGCAACACTGGCCATACGCCATTGGTTGGGCATGGTATCAAAACGGATATCTTCATCAGCAAATCCTATGATCTGGTACCAGTGCCAGATGGCGAACGCCAGAAAACTGGCTCCTATCAGTTTCAGAACCATTCGGTAGATACCCATGAGGCCACCTACCCTTTCTGGCGTGCGCGTTGCTTCAACAGCATTTGATTCTTCTGACATGCATTGCTCGACAAATAAATATTGGCTCGATATTGCTGGAGAAATGACCTACAAGATTGTCCCGTCAGGGGCAAAGGAAAACAGGACGCCGGTTCCATGCACAGATCAGTTGATGAGATAACGGGCAATATTCGGATGCGCCGTAACCGCAAATTCGAATGGACACGGCGTCTGGTGCGCGAATCCCACCTATCAAGGGATGACCTGATTTGGCCTGTGTTTCTTTGCGAAGGCACGGGAGTTTGCGAACCATTGAACAAACTGCCGGGTGTGAACCGGTATTCCGTCGATAAAATCGGCGAGCAGGCCAAACGTGCAGAAGAATTGGGTATTCCTGCAATAGCCACCTTTGCCAACATCGCTGCGGAGAAGCGCAACCAGACAGGCGATGAAGTGTTGAACCCAGATAATTTGCTTAACCAGGCAACACGCGCCATTAAGGACGCCGCGCCGGGAATAGGCGTGATTACCGATGTCGCACTGGATTTGTTTACTGACCATGGACATGATGGCGTTTTGCGCGATGGCATTGTTCAAAACGACGAAACGGTAGACATCATCTCTCAAGCGGCGGTATTGCAGGCCCAGGCAGGTGCCGACGTTGTGTCAGCCTCCGAAATGATGGACGGGCGCATGGGCGCCATTCGCGATGCCTTGAATGATGCCGGGTTTAGCGACACCGGAACGCTCGCTTATACTGCGAAATATGCTTCCGGTTTCTATGGCCCCTATCGCGAGGCTGTCGGTACTGAACAAATGCTCAAGGGCGACAAACGCACTTATTTTATGGACCCGGCAAATCTGGAAGAGGCGGTCAGGGAGGCAGAGCTTGATCTGAAAGAAGGGGCCGACATGATCATGGTCAAGCCCGGAATGCCCTATCTGGATGTTGTCAGACGCCTTAAGGACACATTTCAGGTGCCTACCTTCGCCTATCAGGTATCAGGCGAATACTCCATGATTATGGCCGCAGCGAAGGCTGGCTATCTGGACGAAGAGCGGGTGATCATGGAAAGCCTGATGTGCTTCAAGCGTGCGGGTGCTGACGCGGTATTGACCTATTTTGCACCTTATGTTGCAGAACGGCTATAGCGACGGCCAAACTGTTGCCTACTCCACCTCATACTGGTGAAGGAACGGATCGCCACCGCACTTGATGTATACCCAACCCTTCAGCGCGAGACTTGGTCCCCCGGTTTCAATAGAGGAACATTCACCGTTCTCCAGCATGGCAAGGGCATGAAAGCGCAGCGCTATCACCGATTTCAAATCAAGATTGCCGCCAGGTTTTGATGGCAATGCCCGAAGCCTTTTGTCTTTCAACCTTCTGGTCAATGTTGACGGAATCTTGGGTTCCGGAGCCGCTGCGGGGGTAGCTGTTGCAACCTCATCAGCTTGAACAGAGGCCAAACGCGCTGATGTCTTGGGAGACATTTTGGGTATTTTGGAGACTGCTGACGTGGCAATTGTCTGCGGCTCAATCGGTTCAAGGCCAGAATCCCGCTTGTCCGGAACGTCCTCGACTTCCACGACTTCAACAATCTCGGCTTCTTCGATGCCGCTTTCGTCGGAACCTTCGGTTTTTGCAGCAGCGTTCGCACGTGCGATTTCCTGCTTCAGTTTTTCAATTTTTGCGTTGCGCTCACTGTCTGCTTTATCGCTTTCAACAACTGCTACTTCCTCAGCATCGGCCAATGGTATGTCGCTGTCCGGGTTTTTATGCGGAACGACCGCGGATTTCGAAGGGTCACCGTTGGCGGTTTCACCGCTTTGCCCTGGTTTTTGTGATGCTGCGGCAACTTCAAATATGTTTTCTGGCCCACGGGGATCGGTTTTTGGCAAGCCAGGCCTGCGTGGAACAAAACTGAACTTTCGACGCTTGGCTTTGGCTTCCTCAAGCTTCTGGTATTCATCCGCTGGCATTCCCAGCACTTGTTCGGCCAATGTAGCAGGCAATTCTGTAACCGGCATCCACATGGCAACTTTTTCAGGCAAGAAGAAACCGGGATAATTTACACCGGCCTGGTCACGGTCAATATAGCGGGAAACGCGCGCCCACTTTCCCTTGGTTTCATACACCACAATGCGACGCCCGGGGTGGAACGGGTGGTTGTCGACCAGTGGACAATCTGAATCGAGGCAAAGTTTTACATTAGTCGCAGAACGGTCCATGGAACCGATCAGAATCGCCTGCGCCGACCCTGCTGCCACAAGCATTGAGGCTGCCATGCATGTAATAAACAGCAAGCCCTGCCAAAATTTTCCAAGCCCGATTGCCCCAAACATATTCAATTCCTACCCAACTTGTACAAAGTAATATTCCAGTCACGCAGATTTTCCAAGTTGTCTTCGCACGACGACACACCTCATTTGTACAAGAAAGGAACAGGTCTGTCGCCAAACACTTGAAAACAATCCCTGACAACCTATATCGCCCTGATCGCACGCATTACCAATCGACAGTGTGCAAAAGCACCGGTGACAGTGGATTTTTTCATAAAACCGGTTAGGCTTTCAAACAAGCCGGATTCTGACAGTTGACAAAACATTCTCTCGATACGCCGCAGTTTTACCTAACTGCCCCCAGCCCGTGCCCTTATCTGGAAGGAAGGGAGGAGCGAAAAGTGTTCACCCACCTCGTCGGCGAACGGGCGGTGCAGATCAACGATATGCTCAGCCAGGGGGGGTTCAGGCGCTCGCAGAACATTGCTTATCGCCCGGCCTGTGAAGGTTGCAAGGCGTGTGTTTCTGTAAGAGTTCTCGTTGACGATTTTGTTCCCTCAAGGTCTCAAAAACGGATTTTAAGCGCAAATTCCGATCTTCTTGGGGTTGAGATTCCACCCTCACCAAGCATTGAACAGTTTTCGCTGTTTCGAAGGTATCTGGATGCGCGCCATATTGTTGGCGGAATGGCCGACATGACATCGCTGGACTATGCGATGATGGTGGAGGACAGCCACGTCAACACCAATTTGATCGAGTATCGTCAGCGGATTAAAAATACCACGATCACATCACGCGGCGAGGGTCCGCTGATTGCCGTGGCGCTTACCGATGTCCTGTCAAACGGCCTGTCGATGGTCTACAGTTTTTTCGACACGGAAAGTAACTACAAAAGCCTTGGTACGTTCATGATCCTTGACCATATCAATCGTGCCAGAAAAATGGGTCTGCCCTATGTTTATCTGGGATACTGGGTCGAGGGTTCGCAAAAAATGTCCTACAAGAGCCGGTTCACCCCCCAGGAACGCCTTACCATGGCCGGTTGGGAACGGTTGGACCAAAGCGACATGGGCTAGCCAAACCAATCCACATACCCCGCAACCCCTGCCTGCCAACGTCATGACGGCCTCACTTTCATGGCATCAACGTCTCAACCTTCGGAGCGTTAGTGCGTGCGGGCATCGTCTTAATTGAGAACGCTGCTTGCCATCGTAGGCAATCCACATTAATTGTCTGCGACCGTACTTGGAGGTGTGGGCAGGTGATCATTGAAACTGGCATATAACCCAAGACTGGGAGTTGCGCTGGCGCTCCTGGGAGGCTTGGTGATTTCACTGGATATTCCGGTTATTTTGTTAGCGGGAAGCGATCCGTGGCTGTTTCTCATTGTGCGCGGCTACGGGATGGCCGTCGTCTTGGGCTGCATATTTCTGTTTGCCCGACATCTTACACAAACCCCTCAAAACCCTTTGAAAGACAAGGATTTTGTTACAGTTGGCCTGCTTTACGGATTGAGCGGATTTTTGTTTACGGTTTCCGTGTTTTTGACGGAACCTGCAAATCTGGTGTTTATCCTGGCGTTCAATCCGCTGATTGCGGCCCTGCTTGCATGGTTGATAATCGGCGAAAAACCAATGCTGATCACCTGGCTTGCCATGTTCGTGACCATGATCGGGGTTGCCATCATCGTCGGTCACGGCATTTCGACAGACAACGCGACAGGCGACCTGGTTGCACTTGCTACCGCGACGGTGCTTGGTTTGGGCCTTGTCCGGGCCAGAAAATCTGGCAAAGACCTGTCGCTTTCTGCAGGTCTTGGCGGAATAGCTACAGGCACCTTTGCCCTGCCCTTCGCCCTAATGTATTCCAGCGATCCCGAAGCGCCATTCTGGTTGTTTCTCAACGGCATTGTCATGGCACCGATGGCAGCATTTGCCCTGTCGCTTGCCCCGCGTTACATTCCCGCACCTCAGGTTGCCATGTTCTTTTTGCTCGAAACAGTTCTTGCACCAATATGGGTGTGGTTGATTTTTGCCGAGATTCCAAATGCGCACGTGCTGACAGGAGGCGCAATCATCCTGAGCGCCATAACCATTCACAGTGTCATACAATTGCGCAGCTCAATTGCCAGAGCAAGAACTGCCAGCGCAAAATCAGGCGCCAAGCATTGAGGCGGTTATACCGGCGCTCAATACAATTAGCCCCAATGCCAGGACAGTTCCCAGCAACCAACGGGCATCTTCAATGCTCGTGTCGGTCGAAAACGTTTCCACCGACGATTCTTCCAATTTTGTCTGCGTACTCACGATACACCCCAACTGCCAAAACTTTGCTGGCAAGCGAGTACATAATTAACGGAAGGTAAACAAGTCTATAATGGAAGACTAACTGGAAAATTTTCCGTTTTTGGGAAACCCCCTGGGAGCGACCCTGCCGGCCTGCGCCCGCTCTCCCACATATTCCGGCAATTCGTCCAGCGGTCTTGTATGAATCCGGCCTGCAGAATCCTCCCATGTCAGGCCGTCTTCCTTGCTGAAGATGCGAATGTCCCGCACTCCGTTTTCGGTGCTTGGGTCTTTGTATCGCTGCAGCCTGACGCCTTTGCCACGACCCATAACCGGAATTTGGTCCAACGGGAATACCAGCAGTTTCCGATTGTCTCCGACAACTGCGATATGGTCACCATCAGCAGGAATACAAACCGCCGCTTCGTCAGGCATTTTTACATTGAGCACCTGTTTGCCCTTACGCGTATTGGCGATGACATCGCTTTCTGCAACCACGAAACCATTTCCGATTTTTGATGCGACCAGCAGTTTTCGCTCCGGGTCATGTTTGAAGGCAGCGATAATATCCGTATCGTTGTCCATATCGAGCATCACCCGCAACGGTTCTCCATGACCCCTTCC
Organism: Rhizobiaceae bacterium; assembly: GCA_965230715.1. Lineage (GTDB taxonomy): Bacteria > Pseudomonadota > Alphaproteobacteria > Rhizobiales > Rhizobiaceae > JAALLB01. The sequence goes on from CBDDLK010000001.1 coordinate 2,207,688, forward strand.
GCCCGGTAGTTTGTCCGCACCCAAGGTAAAGAATTTCCCGCCGGTGTTGAACAATACCACCTTGTCTGTCGTTTCCGCGTGGAATGCTGTCAGAAGTCGGTCGTCCTCCTTGAAGCTCAGGCTTTCAAAATCACCAAGATGCCCTTTCATGGCGCGTATCCAACCTTTTTCAGACAGGACGACGGTGACCGGTTCTTTCTCGATCATGGCCTGCTGGACCGCTTCCAAATCATGTTCGGGCGCTGTTCCAAAATCCGTCCTTCGGCGGCCAAGTTCGGTGTTCGATCCAAATTTCTTTTTCACTTCGCCAATGTCATGCTGCAACACCGCCCATTGTTTTTCCTCCGAACCAAGCAAACCCTCTATCTGGGCTTTTTCCTCGGATAGTCCGCTGTGTTCCCTGCGGATTTCGATCTCTTCGAGTTTCGCAAGCGAACGTAATCGCATGTTGAGAATTGATTCAGCTTGCAAATCGGTAAGGTCAAACCGGGCAATCAGCTTTTTCTTCGGCTCATCCTCATGGCGGATGATGCGGATCACTTCGTCGATATTGAGATACGCGATCAGCAGGCCGTCCAGAATTTCCAGCCTTCTGTCGATCTGCGCAAGCCGGTGCCTTGAGCGACGCAATAAAACTTCCCGGCGATGATCAAGCCATTCACGCAGCACTTCCTTCAACGAAAGCACTTTCGGCACCTTGCCGCCTGATAGCACATTCATGTTGAGGGAAATGCGGCTTTCAAACTCGGTCAGTTTGAACAAGGATTCCATCAAGATTTCAGGATCTACTGCACGCGATTTTGGCTCAAGAACAATCCGGACATCTTCGGCGGATTCGTCGCGAATATCACCAAGCAGCGGCAGTTTGCGATTGAATAACAGTTCGGCTACTTTCTCGATCAGCCGCGACTTTTGAACCTGATAGGGAATCTCGGTTACAATGATCTGGTAGTTGCCACGCCCGGATTCTTCCTTTTCCCAGCGCGCGCGCACCCTAAAGCCGCCCTTGCCCGTTTTGTAGGCTTCAAGGATGTCAGCAGGTTCATCAACGATCAGCCCGCCGGTCGGCAGGTCAGGACCTTTGACAAAACTGACCAGCTTCTCAATCCCGGCATTGGGAAACTTGATCAAATGAATGGCCGCATCGCACAGTTCTGCAGCGTTGTGCGGGGGAATGTTCGTCGCCATGCCAACCGCGATGCCTGATGATCCGTTGGCAAGGAGGTTTGGAAAGGCCCCTGGCAAAACCACAGGTTCCTTGTCTTCCTCATTATAGGTCAGTCGAAAATCAACGGCGTCTTCGTCGATACCTTCAAGCAACAGGGTTGCGACCTCGGTCATGCGCGCTTCGGTGTAGCGGTAGGCAGCCGCATTGTCGCCGTCAATGTTTCCGAAGTTTCCCTGCCCGTCAATCAGCGGATAACGCTGGGCAAAATCCTGCGCCAATCGCACCAGGGCATCATAAACCGCCTGGTCGCCATGCGGATGAAACTTACCGATTACGTCGCCAACAATACGGGCGCATTTTTTGAAGCCGGTATTGGGATCAAGGCGCAATATTCGCATGGCATGGAGAATACGCCGGTGGACAGGCTTCAAACCATCGCGCACATCAGGAAGCGCACGGCCCATGATGGTGGACAGTGCATAGGCGAGGTAACGTTCCTCCAGTGCGGATTTCAGATCAACCGGCTCAATGTCATTGCCATCGTCGGAGCCGGGCGGAATCAGGTCTTTTCCCATGCCCAAGGGTTAGCGAAACGAGCGATTCGGGGCAAGTGGTGCAAAGAGCGAGGATGGGGAAAATTGAGTGCTGTTGGATGGTGGTGATGAAACAATTGGTTTGGGCTCATTCTTCCGATCAGCAAGGGGTCGATGATTGCGTGGGGAAAAGCGCGTGCCGTCATCCCGGTTGCCATGCAAACCGGAATCCATTCGGGATTATTCAAGTGACTGTGCCTGGTTGGCGGTGCGCTGGATCCCGGCTCACTGCAGTGGCCGGGATGACGAGGATGCGGTTGGATCGCATTAAAGAATGCGGTGATAGTTCAGGGGCCGGGATGACGGGGGTGTGGTTGGATCGCATTAAAGAATGTCGCTATAGTTCAGGGGCCGGGATGACGAGGGTGTGGTTGGATCGCATTAAAGAATGTCGCTATAGTTCAGGGGCCGGGATGACGAGGGTGTGGTTGGATCGCATTAAAGAATGTCGCTATAGTTCAGGGGCCGGACAACGGTGTCGTAAACCGCAGGTCGCAGGTTCGATTCCTGCTTGCAGCACCGATGAGACAGATGAGTGTTTTGAGGCCAAGGTTACCTGATCCACCAGATTTCCGTAGGTAAACTTACATTCGGCATTGCCGATTGATGCTATTAATCAGGTTTGGTCTTTTTGTTTCTTCAAGGCTTCGCGATGGACCATAAAGAGAGCTGAGGCAATGATGATTGCTGCACCGATGAGCGTGTAGCCATCTGGAATTTCATCAAAGAGTACATAGCCCAAGATCGCAGCATAGATGAGCTGTGAGTACTGGATATTGCCAACCACACTGGCCTCACCATGACGAAGCGCCTTGACACCAACCCATTGCCCTGCTGTTGCGAGTACCCCCATAGCCAGCAGGAATACCAGTCCTGCCAAGTCCGGTGTTTTCCAAAGCCAGACCAAGGGAATTGCTGCAAGCACTCCAACAAACACGGACTGATAAACCAACAGGGTAGCCGTGGATTCGGTCCGGGACAGATAGCGGACAGATATCACGGCAAAGGCTGCACCTAGCGCTCCTACAAGCGGAATTAAGGCGTATAGCTCAATGAGCCCATCAACCCCTGGGCGCATGACGACGACCACACCGATAAACCCAACAATCACGGCACCAATGCGATGAAACCCCACTTGTTCGTCCAGGAACCAAATAGCCAGCAAAGCGACAAAGAACACGTTCGCAAATGCCAAGGTTATTGCAGTTGTCAGCGGCAACACCGCAACAGCCCAAATGCTTGTTGAGAGTGCCACGAAAGCTCCGAGCAGTCGCACCGTATGCACGCCAGGATGCTTGGTTTTGAGGCTGCCTGGAAAACCTTTGGCAATGGATGGGAGTGACGACAGGAACACGACGATCTGTCGGAAGAACAGAATTTGCAGAACGTGATATTCGGTGACTGCAACTTTGGCCATTGCGGCAACTACCGCATACAGTCCCGTCGCGAGCAAAGCCCATAGAACACCTTGTACATTTTCAGGAACGTCCGAACGGCGCTTATTGCTATTTGTGTTTGTTGCCACATCATCTGCCTGTTGCTTACTTGTTGTTACCATGGTACCAAGTTACTACCCAAGAAAGCAAGGACTATTTCCGGCATGGCAAGGCAAAAAAAGAAGATCGAACGTGTTCAGACGGGAGTCAGGATCGAAAAGCGCACGCTTCAGGTTCTGAAAGCGATTGCTGCAAAGCATGAGATGGGAATGGGCGACCTGATCGAAGGTATTGTCCTGCACAGCTTTGAAGGCAGGTCTCCATTTGGCGAAGAAACACGAAGTTTTATTGAGCAAATGAGGACTGCATACGGGTTAGATCTCACTTCGGACGACAGCCATCATCTCACAGAAGACTGAACAATTGGACATTGCACGAGGAGGGCGAAGAAAGACCGGAGCCTGTACTCCGTATCCCGCAATCGTTTGGCGTATAGCCATTGCACACTTTTCACATCAACCAACGAACCATTTGAGGGGTCGGGCATTATGGCAAGACAGTAACCCTTGAGATTTTTTATGCGTTTGAAACCGGGTCTGGCAGGCGGCCAAGCAGTTTGATGAAACAAAACTCAGTGCCGTCATCCCGGTTGCCATGCAAACCGGGATCCATTCGGGGGAACTGCAGTGGCCGGGATGACGAGGGTGTGCGTTGATCCCATTAAAAAATGCGGTGCGATGGCTATTTGCTGATCTATGCGCTTAAAACCTATAGTATTATAGAACTTGGCCGCACGCTCATCGGAGTGCGAAGTCTAATCGTGCTATATGCAGTTCTACCAAACTCAAGAAGGATATGAATTCTGTCGCGATCCCCTGCCTTCTGTAAGCTTCCAGTAGATACACGTGCCGAACGCGCCCAACCTTCTGATTTACGTAAGGATCTTGGTTGATGCCACCACATCCTACGAGCGAACCGTTAACGAACGCACCAAAAAAGCATTCCCCATCGCGCTGGAAATTGTTCTTCCCAGAGTTGGCCTCGTCTACAAACGATCAACAAAAGCATATCCCTGTTCGCGCGCCTCCACGCAAGCTTTTCAAGTTGGTTCGAGCGCGGATCAATTGGTCTGAAAACGAGATTAGTACGCATGGAATCTGTGTAGCGTTAAACAGCCTGCTTGTCAGTAGAATCCGCACACCTGCCCTTCATATTGGTGCCTCATATCCCGCAATCGGTTGACGAATGGCCGTTGCGCCTTTTCTAACAAAAAATCGTGAAACATCTGAGGCGTCGGGAACGATTTGCTGTCTGAAAGGCCAATGAAGCTGTTCTTGGTGACCTGTTCGCCAAACTTCTGCTTTGCTTGACGCTTACCAGCCGCCGCCACCGCCACCGCCGCCTCCGCCGCCGGAAAAACCGCCCCCGCCTGAGAACCCTGACGACGATGAAGACGGTTCCGGCGCAGGCATGGCATCGGCAAAACCTGACTGCATGGAATCGGTAAAGTCCCCCATGGTATCAGACAGGCTGTCACCGGAAAAATCGCGGCCATGATACCAGCCCGGAGAATAGGTAGCCGCGACAGCACCTGCCGCAATGGCTGCGGCCAGCCAGCTTTCGAACGCCTGTGACCAGGGTTTTTCGACCCCGAGCGCGACAGCATAGGGCAGCAACTCCTCATAATGATGGGTAGAAAAATCCGGCGCTTCCTTAAGGTTCAACCGGTCTTTTTCTGCAAGTTGCAGATAGTCGCGCAGGCCCTCAATTTCGTCCATGCGTTTGCCGCCAAGCGGTGTCGGTGCACCCAGCAGAAAGTAAAACAACACGTTGAGAACGACCAGGCCAACAACGGTTGTGAGCAGCCATGTATCACTCGTAAGGACAGAAAACACTGACGTCAGCACGGTGAAAAATCCGCTGAGTGCAACGAACGTGAAAAACCCGACACCGATGAGGGTTGCGATCTTCTTGTGAAGCTTCCCGACAGAGAACAATGATTTTGAAACGCGCATGACCAAGTTTGAAATGATGAACGTCATGAAGCCGCCGGCGAACAGCAAACCAACGATTTCCTCGGACAAATTGCCAAACACAAAGATTGCGACCAGTCCAAAGACAGACAAAAGCGCCCCGGGGATCATGTAAGCGATGTTTTCCTTGAAGTACTTGCCGCGGTGTTCGTGCTCCATGGCAGCAGCAAAACCTGACTGTAGTTTTTCGATGGTTGAGGAATGCGCATCATTGACTGTAATAGTCTTTCCCGGTGAAATTTCGAGACGGGTGAGGATGGCTTCTTCGCCCACAGGCATTGTGCCAACTCTTGCCCTGCCGGTGCGTTTGATCTCCAGGCTCTGCGTCGGTTTTGCCAACTCAACCAGACCCTTGACCGACAAATTCAATACTGCCGCCGAGATTGCGTCAAAGCCCTTGCCGTTCAAACCCTTTTGATGAATGTAATTCGCCAGGGCGGGCGATATGCCCTCGGGCGCCTTCCACCTGGCAACAATTGGCCCTCTTGGTGGATCGCGTCCGACAAGCCACCATGCAATTGCGTAATAACCGACAACCACCAGAAGCACCAATGACGATATGAGCAGCTTGGCATTGTCTTTCCAGAACCACACAGATCGCTGTTCGGCAGTCGGAGTTGCAATCGCCCCTTTCGGCAGTTTCGCCAGTATGGTCATGCCTTCTTTTGCGCCCAGCGGCCTGGTTGCAACGTATTGGATAACCCGGCCATTTTGCTTTTCAGCAATGCGAACAGCACGCTGCGTTGATCCCTGCACTCCCACGAATGCCGCAGTCTCCAGCGCCTGAACTGCGCTTGGCAGCCCAAGTGTTGCGGTTGCCTTGAGAATGGGAAATGACCAAAAATTGCCGGTGGCATTCCAGTATATTTCGTCATGGTCTTCAAAATACCGGACCTGCCGGTCCGTACGGTACTTTAGGGTGTATGTGTAAACACCGCGCGGCAAAAAATGCTCTTTTCGCCCGACATAGATTCGAATGTTTCTGAAAGACTTCTCTGTGCGGTGGTTTTCCGCCCTGCCATCGCGCAGAACCGAAACCAGTTCAAAACCAACCTGACGACTTTTCCCATCGGCGTCTTTGAAAGTCAGGGGAAAATCACGATAGATGCCGCGCTTGATTTGACGACCCTCTGCACGAACACGAATGGTTTCGGTTACACTGAACGTGCCATCCGTTGCCACTTCAATGTCAGAAAAGAATTCCAGTATCTCCTCATCGGCAACGGCAAGGGTTGCGGATTGCAGGGCCAGCGCGAAAACCAGCAGCATCAGGGCCGACAGGTGCCGCGTCATACCCGACATGATGTTAGCTCCCAAAATCCACCTTGGGTACTGCCCGGTCTGCAGCGTTTTCAACCTCATAATAATCCGCCTGAAAAAACCCGAACCAGTTTGCAACGAGATTGGAGGGGAAACTTTCCACCATCACGTTCAACTGTTTTGCTGCGCCGTTGTAATACCGTCGTGACATCTGGATTTCATTTTCGACCTCTTCCAGGGATGTTTGCAAATCGCGAAAATTGTCGTTGGCCTTAAGGTCCGGATAGGCTTCGGCAAGGGCAAACAGCTTTCCCAACGCAGAACCAAGCAAACCCTCGGCTTGCGCGCGACCGGCAACATCATCAGATGCCACAGACTGGGCCTTGTTGCGCATTTCAATGACTTCGGTGAGCGTGTCTTTCTCGTGCTTGGCATAGCCTTTAACGGTTTCAACAAGGTTTGGAATCAGGTTGGAACGCCGCTTGAGCTGCACATCGATACCACTCCAGGCTTCCCAACTGGTCTGGCGCGCGCGCACCAACCCGTTATAGGCATAGATCAGGTATCCAATGACCCCGATGACCAGTATTGCGAAAACAAATTCCATGGCGAGTTCCCTTGATGAACAATGCTGGCGTTACCCATAACAGATTCCGGAACCGTCTGTGCGACTATCTGAAAGCCCTTTTCAGGAAACGTTCCACTGCTGCGGTCACCTGTGCGCTGGTTCCAATTCCCCTGGCGATTGATCCATGGGTATATCGCTGGCCATCGAACAACGCGACGCGTGCTCCCTTGGAACGAAGTTCGCCCGCAAAGCCGTTTGCCAGAACCTTGCGGCGCTCATAATCAGAGCCGGAATACATGATCAGCACGGGTGGAATACCGCCTTTTTGACCCTTGCGCAGATAGGTGACCGGCGACCAGCGGACCCAATCGCTCGGATTGTTGCCAAACGCATTTGCATAGACCCACGGCAAACCACCGCGCATACCGGCATAGGCAACCATGTCATAGGCCTGAACATCGTTGGCAACCACAGCCCTGATTTTGCCACCGAGCCGTTTGCAAGCCACCATGGAAACGAGGTGCGAACCGGCAGAATGGCCCATTATCGCGATACGGCTGGAATCGCCACCATATTTGGCAATTTTGCTGCGCACCCAACGAATTGCCCGCACCACATCGGACACCTGCCCGTCAATATTGGTTCTGGGCACCTTTCGGTAATCCATCGAGACGAGTATCCATCCCCGTTCGGTCGCAAAGCGGTCGAGATTGTATATTTTTTCCCGGGTACCCTTGTGCCACCCGCCGCCATGAACCCACAATATGACCGGCGCTTTTTTCCTCACCTTGAAGAGGCCTTTTGGCCTGGTCGATCCGGGGGCAAAAATATCCACCTTCAGGCCCCCGCCTATGGAAATGGCTTTTGAAACAACTGGGCCTGTGGGGGCAACCGGACCGGTTTGAGCGCTGGCAGGCAACACGCCCCCCAACCCGATCAACACAGCAAACATCAAAATTCGCAGTAAAACTAACTTCGGCATAATCTGTAACCATCTCTCCCTTGCAGAGGAATTTTTTCCAAATTCAGCCCTGTGTGCCGAAGAATTTACCGGAGAAACCGGACCAATGAAGCATCACTGGTCCGGTAAATGGCTGTTTCCCAAACAAACCGGGTGCTAACCGGCGTTTTTCGCGCCCGACCAATCAACCGCGTCGTATACATGGTTACAGCGATGGACGCGAACGCAATCAACGAACCTGCCAGCAGAGCATACCGTTTGATACAAAATCAGTAAACGATTGCCAACATGATCGCGACAAGCCACGCCCGTTTGCCTGATTGCAGCGCTTCACCGACATACCAGGCAATCAAACAAGTAGTCGCTATCGCCGAGATTGCATATGCAAGACCAAAGCCAACCTGTTCCGCCAGTGCAAGAAGCAACACATAAAAAATTACACATGCAAGGCCAACCAAACTGGATCCAGTGAATGTTTGTTTTTCCGGTCATTTCAAGCACGAACACAGTCAAAAAAACCAGCGAAAGCACAGCAATCGAATACTTTAGTGAACGGGCAGGATCTGGTAAAACTTCAACGGTTCTATGAAGTTTACCCGCATTTGGGTACCAGGTTGGAAGAAACCGACACGGAATCGATACCCCTGGCAGTTCGGAATGGTCCATTGTGCCTCAAACCCTGCATCCGTGATATTTCTGCTTTCAGGCAGGAAACGGCCATCGAAGCCGGGATGCGGCCAGTTCGATTTCGTCGAAAGCGTTGTGCTGCGGCCTGCCGGAATGACCGAAAAATTCTGCAAGCCGTTGAATGCCATATTAATCTCAAAATCGAAGCCACTTTAACTTCGGCATAATCTGTAACCATCTCTCCCTTGCAGAGGAATTTTTTGCCCAAATTCAGCAGAGAATATCAAGGGTTAGATCGCTGTGATGTCGGAGGTTATGTCGAGATGCCGGAGAAAAAATCGCGTAGCGAATGGCTAGAATACCATCGCGATCAGTTTCAACTGTGAACGGCAAGACCAAAAACGGCCCGTTGACTGCTTGCGGACCGCCCCAAATCTCGGCAGACACACGACCAATGAAGCATCACCGTCGATCGAGTAGAGGCGATAATCAATTCAGTCAGGCTTCTCCCGCTTTGGCATAAGGCGATAAAAAGACCAAGATCGGTAAGTTCGGTAAGTTGTGTGGCGTCCACGTCACCCGGGGCACCCATCAACAGGTCAACCGCCTGCTGGTTCATCGGGAACATGGTAATCTCACGCAGGTTCTTCGCCCCGCACAACAACATCACGATGCGGTCAACCCCGGCTGCCATGCCGCCATGCGGCGGCGCGCCATATTGGAACGCACGGTAAAGCCCGCCAAAACGTTCTTCAACCGTCGCCTGATCCAGTCCGGCAATCTCAAACGCCTTGACCATGGTTTCCGGCAAATGGTTGCGAATGCCGCCAGAGGCGATCTCAAAACCGTTGCAAACCAGATCATACTGAAATGCCTTGATGGTCAGCGGGTCCTGGTTTTGCAATGCGTCCATGCCCCCTTGCGGCATCGAGAACGGATTGTGCGAAAATTCGACCTTCTTGTTTTCTTCGTCCCATTCGTAGAATGGAAAATCGACAATCCAGCACAATTCAAACCGCTCTTCATCAATCAGGCCATTGTCCTGGGCGGCCTTGTTGCGTGCATCACCTGCAAAGGTGGCAAACTTTGCCGGGTCACCTGCGGCGAAGAATACCGCATCACCCAGCTCAAGTCCGAGTTGTTCGCGCAAGGCTTCGGTACGTTCCTCACCAATGTTTTTGGCGATCGGTCCCGCTGCGTCGAATTTACCTTCCAGTTCACGCCAGAAGATGTACCCCATCCCGGGTTGGCCATTTTGCTGCGCCCAGGCGTTCATCCGGTCACAGGCTTTGCGGCTGCCTGCCCCCTTAACAGGAATTGCCCAGACCTGATGCTTCTCGTCAGCATCGAGGATACCGGCAAATACCTTGAACCCCGACCCTCGAAAATGTTCGGAGACATCCTGCATTTCAATCGGGTTGCGCAGGTCCGGTTTGTCGGAGCCATATTTGCGCATGGCTTCGTCATAGGGGATGCGGCGAAACTCTTGTGTGACCGGTTTGCCCTCTGCAAAGTCCTCAAACACTCCGCGCAATACCGGCTCCATTTTGCCCAAAATGTCATCCTGCTCGACAAAGCTCATTTCAAGGTCAAGCTGGTAAAACTCTCCAGGCAAACGGTCGGCACGCGGGTCTTCGTCACGGAAGCACGGCGCTATTTGGAAATAGGTGTCGAAACCCGACATCATGATCAGCTGCTTGTATTGTTGTGGTGCCTGCGGCAATGCATAAAACTGACCGTGATGCAGTCGGCTTGGCACCAGAAAATCGCGGGCGCCCTCCGGGGATGAGGCCGTAAGAATGGGGGTTGAGAACTCATTAAAACCGGCTTCGTTCATGCGGCTGCGCATGGCGGCAATGATCTGCGTACGCAGCATGATGTTCTTGTGCAGGGTTTCCCGGCGCAAATCCAGGAAACGATAGCGAAGGCGTATGTCTTCCGGGTAGTCCGGTTCATCAAACACGGGAAGCGGTAGTTCGGCGGCCTTGGAAAGAATTTCTATGTCACGTGCAAAAACTTCCACTTCGCCGGTTGGCAGTTTCAGGTTAACCGCATCAGGATCGCGGGCCTTTACATTGCCGGAAATCGAAATGACCCACTCACCGCGCACCTGTTCGGCGGTGTTGAATGCCGGCGAATCAGGATCGGCAACGACTTGTGTCACGCCGTAATGGTCACGCAGATCGATAAACAATACACCGCCGTGGTCCCGTACGCGGTGTACCCAGCCGGAAAGGCGTATAGTGGAGCCCACATCGCTTGCCCGCAAGCCTTCGCATGTGTGTGTGCGGTATCGTTCGCTCAAAGTTGAAGTCATCATGTTTTCCAAGAAATTGCCGTGCGCGATCAAACGCAAATCACGAATAACCAGTCAGCGGCGAGAAACTACGACAGCGTACGTTTGTCAAGTCATGCAGTCGTCCGGAAATTGCCGATACAGGGTTTTGAAGGAAGACAATGGCAAAAGTTTTTGCTAAACGGACGCGATGAATATCGTTTCTGATACACAATCCCTTGCCAAAATATGTGAGCAAGCAGCGCGGTTTGCCTATTGTACGGTTGATACAGAATTTCTGCGCGAAACAACGTTTTGGCCACAGCTTTGTCTGGTCCAGATGGCTTCGCCGGAAGATGCCTGGATAATCGATGTGCAGGCAGTTGGTATCGATCTTGCCCCGTTTTTTGAACTGATGGCAAACGAAAGCGTGATCAAGGTATTTCATGCGGCACGGCAGGACATCGAGATCATTTACAATCTGGCGGGTCTCATACCCCATCCGGTTTTCGACACCCAGGTTGCTGCAATGGTTTGCGGCTATGGCGATTCCATTTCATATGACCAATTGGTGTATCGCATCACCGGCGCCCAGATAGACAAGTCTTCCAGATTCACAGACTGGTCCAAACGCCCGCTTACCGAAAAACAGCTAAAATATGCACTTGCAGATGTCACCCACCTTCGCGACGTCTACCTGTCGGTACATGCCAATCTGGTTGAGCAGGGACGCGCCGGTTGGGTAAGCGAAGAGATGGACGTTTTGACATCAGAAGAAACTTATAACATGGCGCCGGAAGATGCCTGGCAGCGTTTGAAACTTCGCGTACGCAAACCGCGAGAATTGGCGATCATGCAAAAGGTTGCCGAGTGGCGCGAAGTTCAGGCCAGACAGAACAATGTGCCGCGCGGTCGCGTTATCAAGGACGATGCAATTTACGACATCGCGGCGCGCGCGCCCGATTCAGTTTCAAAGTTGGGTGGTTTGCGCTCGCTGAACCGGGGGTTCGACAAGTCCCGCTATGGCGAAAGCCTGATTGCCGCAATAGCACAAGCCAAGGCAATTCCCGACGCCGAGCTGCCTGTGATGCCCAAACGCAAACGCACGCCGGAAGGTAATGGCGCGGCAACGGAAATGCTAAAAGTACTGCTCAAACTGATTTCTGAAAAACAAGGCGTTGCCGCCAAAGTTATTGCCACGGTTGATGATCTTGAAAAAATCGCGGCAGACGATGACGCGGACGTTCCGGCGCTCAAAGGCTGGCGTCGCCGGTTCTTTGGCCAGACTGCACTTGATCTGAAGAATGGCAAAATAGCGCTTGCCTACAGCAACCGGCAGATCAAAATTGTCCCGATGAACGAGGCCGCAGGTTCGTAAATCCGGTGGTTTAACCCCTGGCACTCCCTATTCGCCAACCACCAATTGTATCGGTTCGCCGATTTCACGGCCAAATGCTTCAAGCCGCAATCCGGGTTTCTCTCCTGCCATGTCCATCACGTCGTCTGGCAGTTCGAGCAACAATGAACCGGATTTGTTTCGTTTTAACTTTATGCGCGGCAACAGACCGTCTTGTGCGGCAGAAAAAAGGTATAAAACCCTGAAGATTGCAGCCAATACCCTGGCAAGGGTCAGCGACTGCGGCGTTACCAATGAAACTTCGTCCGGGCCAATTTTGCTCGCGCCAAGTCCGGCGTAACGGTGATATGACACCATCGACAAAAACGCCCTGCCCTCATGGCTGATCGATGTGAACCCGGCGTTGTGAATAATACCCAGGATCTGGGCGGCGCGATGGTCCGACGCCGAACGCCACACAATATCGGCAAGGTTGCAAGCCGCATGACGCCAACGGCGCTGATGAATGCTTTCCTTGAGTTTCAACACTTCGAACGCCGCATCGGTCCATTCGATCAATTCACGGCTGTGAAGTGGGGAACGGGCCCTCAGCACCGACAATTCTGCCGTTGCCTCAAGCAATGCGTCACGCTGTTTTTCTTTTTCCTCAAGCCGGGAATAAAGAAAACCCTCGCGCAATCCGGTAACTGAAGTCGTGACGCGCTTGGGTTCCAGATGATCGATGATCTCGCACATCACCGCTGCACCAAAGGGTACCAGCGCTCGCCGGTTCCGGTTGATCTGTTCCATGCTGTCAGAAAAATCGTTCGGGCGCTTCAGCAGTCTTTGACAGAACTTGGCATACTCTTGTGCATCGACAGAAAGGCCGTGCACAATCCGCAGCGGATAACCCGTTTCGAGAATATACAGATGGGCAATGGCGCGCCAGGTGCCGCCGATTGCATAGAACTGCCTTGCTTTGCCCGGCCATTTGACATCGGTTTGCGTGATGATCCTGCGGGCGATTTTTCGCGCCTTTGCCGGATCATCGTTTGCCAATTGTTGCAATCGCAGCGCACCAAGCGGTGTGGTGGTTCCGTTTTCAATATCACCATTGATTTCAATCAGTTCGGTCGAACCACCGCCCAAATCACCCACAATTCCTTCGGGATTGAAGAAACCGGACCTAACTCCCAGGGCTGCGTAAAGCGCTTCCTGCCTGCCGCTCAACACCTGCGCTTTCTGACCGCAAATTTCCTCGACTTTGGCAATAAACTTGTCGCCATTAGCGGCTTCACGGACCGCTGCAGTAGCAAGCACAAAGGATTCTGCTACGCGCAACTGCCTGGCCAGGCTTGCAAACCGCGCGATTGCCTTGAGTGCTCGTTCGCTCGCTTCCTTGCCAAGTCTTCCATTGATCGCCACACCTTTTCCAAGGCCGCACAAGACTTTTTCGTTGAACAATATGGAGGGTGAGCGCGTCAGCCCTTCATAAACAACCTGTCTTACGGAGTTGGAGCCTATATCGATGATGGCGACGGGTTTGCGTTCGCCAAGACGACCGCGCGCTTCACCCGTCTCGCGGGCTTTCAAAAGGCCTGCTATCGAATATCCGCTTTGGAGCATCGGTTTTGAGCGCTTCCCCTCTTCCAGACAGGCTGGGATTAGTCATGAAATATGTCTGACAATTGAATGATTCGCCATCATTGTTGGCAGTTATCCTACGAGAAGTTCCGTCGGGAAGAATTTCCCAACTCAGATCATTGTCTTTCAGATTGGCGACCATGATCTGATCCAGCACCTGCTGTTTCGCTGTCTTGTGCTCAATCCGCACCATTGTTTCCACACGACGGTCAAGGTTGCGCGGCATAAGGTCCGCGGACCCCATGTATACGATTGCATCGGCTGACGGCATTCCCTTTCCGTTGCCAAAGCAGATGATTCGACTGTGTTCAAGAAACCTGCCGATCACGGACTTCACGGTAATGTTCTCCGACATCCCCAGGACTTTTGGTCGAAGGCAACAAATTCCGCGAACCACAAGGTTTACTTCGACACCCGCCTGGCTCGCGCGATAAAAAGCGTCAATCATCTGAGGATCAACCAACGAGTTCATTTTCGCCCAGATTTGCCCTGGCTTGCCATTACGGACATGTTCAATCTCAGCGTCGATATTGGCCAGCATGGTGTCGCGCAAATCTGTTGGGGAAATGACAAGCGTCTGCAGCTTTACCGGTTCGGCGTAGCCGGTGGTAAAGTTGAAAACCTTCGCCACGTCCAGTGCAATATCGGCATCACAGGTAAAATACGAAAGATCAGTGTAAATTTTCGCTGTGATCGGGTGATAATTTCCGGTTCCGATGTGAACGTAGTTCCGTATTTCGCCTTCTTCGCGCCTTACAACATGGCTGAGTTTGGAATGGGTTTTCCATCCCATGAAGCCAAAAACCACCTGAACACCTGCCCGCTCAAGGTCACGTGCCCATTTCAGGTTCGCCTCTTCATCAAACCGCGCCTTCAATTCGACAACAGCTACAACTGATTTTCCCGCTTCTGCCGCGTCAATCAGGGCCGCAATAATCGGTGAGTTTTTGGAAGTGCGGTAAAGCGTCTGCTTGATCGCCAGCACGTCCGGATCAGATGCGGCCTGGCGCAAGAACTGCACGACCACGTCAAATGATTCGTAAGGGTGGTGAACCAGTATGTCTTTTTGCCTGATGGCCGCGAAAGCAATCGCCGTTGTGATCGCGAATGCGCTCGGGAAACCTGGGAGAATGAACCGGGTATTTCAGTTCGGGACGATCAATATCGACGATTTCAGAAAGGCTGGTAAGGGCCAGGAAATCGCCTGCCATCACCGTTCGCAGATTGTCGGCACTGATCTCGGTCAACACAAACTCTCGTATGCTGTCAGGCATTCGGCTATCGGTTTCCAGGCGGATGACTTCACCACGGCGCCGTTTCTTGAGCGCCGTCTCAAAGGTCAAAACCAAGTCTTCCGCCTCTTCCTCAAGCTCCAGGTCGCTGTCACGGATGACGCGGAAATTCCCGTGCGACAGTATCTTGTAACCGGGATACAGCATGGTGATGAAGCTATGGATTGCATCTTCCAGCAACACAAATTTTTCGGACTTTCCGTCCGTACCAGGAATACGGACAAACCTTTTCAAGGCGTTGGGAATTCTGATAAAGGCGGTCATTGTGTGACCGTCTTCGGTTCGTTCAAGTTCCAACGCCAATGCATGTCCCAAATTGGATATGAACGGGAACGGATGCGCCAAATCCAACGACAATGGAATCAAAACCGGGAAGAGTTCACATTCGAAGTGCTGTTTCAACCATTCGAATTCACGTTCGAGAAGCTCATTTGGCGAAACGATCAAAATACCGTGCGCTTCCAGCTCCTGCTGGAGATCAACCCAATATTGCTGCTGATCATGCTGGAGGTCGCGAACAACATGCTGGATCTTGTCCAACTGTTCACCTGCCGTCAGCCCGTCAATGGACCTGCGCGAGATGCCGCGCGTGACCTGCCCCATGAGCCCGGCTACACGGACCATGAAGAACTCGTCCAGATTGCTGGCCGAAATCGACAGGAACCTGACACGTTCGAGCAAAGGATTGTTTTTGTTGCGCACTTCCTCAAGGACGCGGCGGTTGAACTCCAGCCAGGACAGTTCCCGGTTTTCAAACCGGGCGGGGTCCTCAAACACCCCACCGTCATCACCCGTACTGTGATCTGACAATATGCCGGTCAGCAACTGATTTGGATGCTCGTTCATCGTCCCGTCAAAGTTTAATCTGTCCTGCGGTCAAGACTATCAAGCCATGCCAAGTTTTTCCAGCGCCACAGATGCGGTATTCTTTGTTATGGTTGATTTCTGTGACAGGGCGATTTCATCCATCATTTTTACCAGGCGAACCGCAGATCCAAGCGACCGCTCCATTCTCAGGACACAATATTCAATAACCGAGGCATTTACCTGCAATTGGCGGTCGGTAAACAGTTTTGCAACAACCTGTTTCAACAGCATGTCGTCAGGTTCGTACAATTCCACCAGTTGGGCGGACTGAACCCTTGAGCGCAAATCGTTGAGCGTTAACGGCCATTGTTTGGGCCAGCTTCGCGACGTAATCAGGCAATAAGCTCCGCTTTCGCGTGTGATGTTGAGTAGGTGGAAAAGCTTGGTTTCATCGATCCCCTTTTCGGCGAGGTCTTCGATCAGCAGACTGGTTCCTTGCGAGAGTTTTTCCATGAACTCATCGTCCAGAAACTGGAGTTGTTGTGCAGACAAAATCAACGCCTGCGCCGTCGTTGCCCATACTTTGGCAATGTGCGATTTTCCCGAGCCGACGGGTCCGGCAAGAACCGTCAAATGGCCGGGCCATTGCGGCCAGGCATCGATCATTGATACGGCAAGTGCGTTGGAGGCAGATACAACAATGTCCTCACGGCGTTGCTGTTCAGCCACCGGCAGTTCGAATGGAATTTGTGCTTGTGAACCCGTTTTACTCATTACCTTTTTCGAATTCTTTTTTCCTATTTTTTCCTGGTCGGTTGGCGGCTTTTCGCAGCTTGGTCAGTTGACTTTGTTGCTGCTGCTGTTCCCAGATACATATCGCTTTCAAGATATTTCTGCAGGCAAAACCTTGCAATTACGCCAATGGCAGCGGCAGTTGGCACCGCGATCAACATGCCGGTAAAACCGAACATGGATCCGAATGCAAAAAGCGCAAACATCAACCATACCGGATGCAGGCCCACTTCGCGTCCAACAAGTTGTGGCTGCAGAAAATTCCCCTCGATGAATTGTCCAACCATGAAGGTAACCCCGGCAAGAACGACGGGAATGTATTCGGGCCAGAACTGAACCAGCGCCACGCCAAGGGAAAGCAGAAAACCCACAATCGACCCGACAAACGGAATAAACGAGATCAGCCCCGCGAACAAACCAATCAACAACCCGAAATTGACCCCGATAACGGTAAGGCAAACGGCGTAAAAAACACCCAGAACCAGACAGACGGTTCCCTGCCCTCGCACAAATCCGGCAACCGCGCCGTCAATTTCACCGGCAAGCGTGTGAATTGTATCGCGATGGTCCCGCGGCAACCATTGGTCGATACGCTCAACGATATGGTCCCAATCATAAAGCAGGTAAAACGCAACAATGGGCGTTACCACCATCAGGGAAAGAACATTTACAATCGATTTGCCCGAAGCCCATAATTGTTCGATCACAGTAGCAATCCAGCCTGCACCGCTACTCATCAGGGTATTGACATGTTCCTTGATTGAAGAGCCGTCCACCCCCAACAGGTTTCGCAACCAGGTTGCTTCTGAAGAAGCCACCAACGCCTGCAGGCGGGTAACCAAATCAGGCAAACGCTCGAGAAATGCGCCAACCTGATTGGCAAGGATTGGAACCAGTAATATCAGGAACACGAAGAACAGCAGCACAAAAACCGTGAGGATAATGATTGTTGCCCCCAGCCGGGCAATTCCATGCTTTTCGAACCAGTCAGCTACCGGATCAAGCATATAAGCCAACGCCATGCCCGCGATGAAGGGAAGCAAAATAGCCGAAAACATCCACACGAAAAGCAGGAATGCAAGAAAAGCGCAAAGCCAGAAAAAAACCTGCCAGCGAAGGTTTATGCCCAGATTCTGGTTCATGGCGCTTTTCCCGGTTCATTCAAACGTGTTAGGTCATTCGCAAATTTTGGAACTTTCTTCAATCAAAAGCTCATGGAAGCATAAATGGGGACCAGTCACGAATTGGGCAATAACAGTCTCAGCTATTCTGATTCAGGGGTTGATATAGACGCGGGCAACGCTCTGGTGGAAGCCATCAAACCAGCAGTTAAGGCGACCGCAAGAGCCGGATCGTCGCCAGATTTGGGCGGCTTTGGCGGTTTGTTTGATTTGGCTGCGACAGAGTTTGATGACCCTGTCCTGGTTGCGGCCAATGACGGGGTCGGCACGAAGCTGCGCATCGCAATCGAAGCTGGCAAACACGACACTGTCGGTATTGACCTTGTGGCGATGTGCGTAAACGATCTGGTGGTGCAAGGGGCCGAACCCCTGTTCTTTCTCGATTACCTTGCCACTGGCAAGCTGGATGTCGGGGAAGCAACCCAGATTATCTGCGGTATCGCCGAAGGTTGCAGGCAGGCCGGTGCGGCCCTGATTGGCGGTGAAACCGCCGAAATGCCGGGAATGTACAGTGGCAAGGATTACGATTTGGCCGGTTTTGCAGTGGGAGCTGTAGAACGTGGCGAAATATTGCCAGCCAACACCATCGCAGCCGGAGATGTTGTGCTGGGCCTGACTTCATCAGGACTACATTCCAACGGGTTTTCCCTTGTGCGCAAAATCGTTGAACTGGAGGGATTGGACTGGAAAGCGAAAGCCCCGTTTGCAGACATCACCCTGGCGGACGCGCTTCTGGAACCGACAAAAATCTATGTGAAACCTGTGCTCGATACAATCAGAAAAACCGGTGCTGTAAAGGCTTTGGCGCATATCACGGGCGGCGGCTTTACAGAAAACATTCCGCGTGTGCTACCGGAAGGAATTGGTGCTGAAATCGATTTGGCATCCCTGACCCCACCGGCCATATTTGGCTGGCTGTCAAGAACCGGCGGTGTTGCCGAGGCAGAGATGCTTCGCACCTTTAACTGCGGCGTGGGAATGGTTGTGGTCGTTGAGGAAGCGGAAGTCAAAGAAGTCGAGACGGTTTTGAAAAGTCACGGTGAAGAAGTATTGCCCCTGGGTCGCCTTGTTGAAGACGACAAGCGCACTGTCCGCTTTTTGGGATCACTTTCTTGGTAAACGAAAACCGCAAACGTCTGGCAGTTATGATTTCCGGGCGTGGCTCCAACATGGAAGCCATACTTGCGGCGACACAGAATCCTGAATTTCCGGCCGAGATTGTTTTGGTTCTGTCCGACAATCCGGATGCCGCAGGGCTTGAAACGGCGAACGCTGCTGGCATCGAAGCGCTCGCATTTGCAAGAAGCAACTATTCCGACAAGGCCAATCATGAACAGGCGTTTTGCGAGGCGATCGACTGTGCCGAAATCGATTTGATCTGTCTGGCCGGTTATATGCGACTGCTGTCTGCCGACTTCACCCGTCGGTACGATGGCAAACTGATCAACATTCATCCAAGCCTGTTGCCAAAATACAAGGGGCTCGACACCCATGCCCGTGCAATTGCAGCAGGTGACGAAATACATGGCTGCACCATTCATTACGTAAACTCGGAGATGGATGGCGGAAGGATAATCGAACAGGCAAGTGTTCCAGTGCTGGACACCGATACGCCCGAAACCCTTGCTGCCCGGGTATTGATCGAAGAACACAAGCTGTACCCGAAAGTCATTGACACCTTGTGCGCACAATAAAAAACCGGGGCAAAACTGCCCCGGCCTCTTCTAACTTTTTGTTATCGAACCGGTTTAGGAACCAGAATCCGCGATGACCTCACCAACCACTTTCCAGGAACCTTCCTGGATCTGTGAGATATAGATGTTGTTTGTTCCAAGGTGGTTCTTGCCGTAGTCAACTTCACTACCTGCAATCTTGTCTTCAAACTTCAGACCCTCCATCGCTGCGATAAAGCTGTCGGTGGTCAGGTCCTTGCCTGCAGCTTCGAGCGCCTTTACCATGGTTTCAGCGGCAGAACGGCCCAACAGGGCACCGGTTCCCGGGAATTTTTCACCGGTCGCCTCGGTGTAAGACTTGATCCACGCACCCACCTCAGGGTCACCAGCGCGCGCTTCCAAATCCTGCCAACCAGCAGCAGCGAATAAACCATCCGTCACGCCACCCGGAACCTTTGCAATCGCGGTATGGAAGGCGGCGGAAGAACCGAGAAACTTGACATCCGTCCAGCCGATTTTTTTGGCGGTCGCCACTGCCGTGATGACGCCACGAACAGAAAGCGCTATCGGGATCAGGTCACATCCTGCATCCTTTAGCTTGGTAAGAGAACCCACATAATCGGTCTCGTCCGGTTTGTGAGTTGTTTCACCACCCAGTTTCAGGCCAAGGGCTTCTGCTTCATCCTTGGCGCCAGCGGCGATTTCCTTGCCAAAGTCGGAAGGAATATACATCGGGCAAACCGTGGTCGAACCTTCATTGTCCTTCATGTATTTCACCCCGGCGCGAATGCCGTCATAATAGGATGAAAACGATACGAATTTGAGTTCGATCGGGTCGTTGAGCATCTGTTTTGAGGCGGTCAACGGCAGGAAGTTCGGAATGCGCTTGCGCTCCTGAATTTTCAATGCGGCCAGATTGTGCGGTGTTCCCAATGCCATGAACATTGCGAAAATCTTGTCGCGGTTGATCAACTTGTTGGCTGCCTGAACCGCCTTGGGAACCTGATAACCATGGTCCTCGACAATCAGCTTGATCTTGCGGCCATGAACACCACCGGCTTCATTGACTTCGTCAAAATACATCTGGGCCGCTTGCATTGACGGTGCACCAAATGCAGCAAACGGGCCGGACATGTCGTTGTGGCTGCCCAAAACAATCTCGGTATCGGTGACACCTTGTTGTTCGGCGACTGCAGCTCCCGTTGCAAGCAACGTCGCTGCTAATGTGGTCAGTAGTTTCTTCATAATTCTCCTCCGTGGGTAAATTCTATGCATACATGGAATCGATGAGCGCCTTGTGTTTGTTCTCCACAAAGCTGCGCTTCAACTTCATGGTTGGTGTAAGTTCATCGTCTTCTGCCGTCAGCAAAATGTCAATCAAGCGATAATCCTTCACTTGTTCGACGCGGGCAAAGTCCTTGTTTACGTTGTCAATTTCATGCTTGATCAGGTCTTGAACCTCTTGAGCGGAACAAAGTGAGGCGAAGTCTGAAAACGGAACCGCGTGGTCCTGGGCAAACTTCTCGACGTTTTCCTGGTCAATCATGATGAGGCTGGTCAGGTATTTTCGCTTGTCACCGATGATCACGGCGTCGGAAATGTAGGGCGAGAACTTCAACTGGCTTTCAATCTCTGCGGGTGTGATGTTCTTGCCGCCGGCAGTAATGATGATGTCCTTGATCCTTCCGGTGATTGTCAAACGACCATCGTTTCCCAAACGACCGACATCGCCGGTATAAAGCCAGCCGTCACGGATTGTTTCGGCGGTTTTTTCCGGCATGTTCAAGTAGCCCATGAAAATATGCGGCCCCTTGATCAGGATTTCACCACTTTCATCAATCTTGATCTGCGTTCCCTCAAGGGCCTTTCCTACCGTGCCATAACTGTTGTCATCGTGATTGTTGATTGTGGCGATACCGCTGGTCTCGGTCGCTCCGTAGCCTTCCAACAGCGGAATGCCCACAGCTGCATACCAACGCAACAACTCCGGTGAAACCGGTGCGGCACCGGTTCCTGCACGGCGCATACGATCCATTCCCACCATTCGGCGCAGGTTGCGAAGCACCAGAAAATCCCAAACCCGGTACCGCAGACCTACCCAGAACGGTACGGGTTTGCCTTTTTCCTCATAATCAACCTTTGCAAGTCCGGCCCTGACAGCACAATCATATGCCCATCGCCCTATCAACGTTGCCTCGGAGCGCATGATCTGGATGCGCGAATAAATTTTCTCCCATACCCGCGGCACCGAAGCAAAGGTATGCGGGCTGACTTCCTGGAGGTTTTCAAACACTGTTTCCGGGCTTTCTGTAAAGTTCACAACCACCTTCGCTGACAGCTGGGAATGGACCGAAACAATTCGCTCGTAGACGTGACACAGTGGCAGGAAACAAACCTGTTCATCGCCCTCTTCGGTTCTTAGCACTTCTCTAAGCACACGCATGTGGAACAATATGTTGCGATGGCAAACCATCGCTCCCTTCGGTGGCCCTGTCGTGCCTGAGGTATAGATCAACAGCAATATGTCTTCTGCGTCCGCTTTTGCGATCTCCTTTTCAAAGAACTCCGGTTTCTTTTCCGCTTCGGCCTTGCCGATCTCAATCAGTTCGTCCAGGAAAATGACGTTCTTGTCGCTGAACTCGCGCAATCCGTCCCGGTCAAAAACGATTACCTTCTTCAGGCCTTTCATTTCCTTGCGGGTTTCCAGCCACTTGTCCAGTTGTTCATCGTTTTCCACGAACAGGAAACGTGAATCAGAGTCGTTGACAAGATAACTCAATTGTTTTGCGGAATCGGTTGTGTAGACCCCACTGACGACACCGCCAACACACATGGTTCCCATGTCTACATAGAGCCATTCCAGACGGTCTTCGGAAAGGACCGATATAACCTCTCCGCGTTTAAGCCCAAGTTTTCGAAGTCCAAGACCAATCCATTTGGCGTTGTTCCAATAATCGGTCCAACTGTGTGATTTCCATATGCCGAAATCTTTCTCACGATGGGCAACCCGATCGCCCAATTCCTTGCATCTGGCCGCAAAAAGACTGGCAACCGTTGCGTGCCCCTCAAAGGTGATTTCATTGGTGGACGAAGGTTTGTCGAGCATCATTTACCTCCACGTCTTCTTGCGTTTCCAACGCTTCTGGCCGCGCTGTGTTTCGTTTTGCACCCCAAGATAAAACTCCTGGATGTCTTCGGAAGCCATCAACCGGTCCGCTTCACCAGCCATTACAATGCGCCCGATTTCAAGCACATAGCCATAATGGGCGGTGTGCAGGGCAACATTGGCGTTCTGCTCCACCAGTACGATGGTCACAGACTGCTCTTCATTTAGGCGCTTGATGATTGTGAAGATTTCTTTCACCAGCAAAGGCGAAAGACCAAGGCTTGGTTCGTCCAGAAGCATGACTTTTGGATTGGTCATCAAACCGCGCCCGATTGCCAGCATTTGCTGCTGACCACCAGACATGGTGCCTGCCTGTTGGTTCCGGCGCTCCCGAAGAATGGGGAAATAGTCAAACACCATGTCAATGTCACCGGCGATGTTCGACCGGTCAGTACGGGTGTACGCACCCATGTGCAGGTTTTCCTCAACCGTCAGAAATGGAAAAACCTCCCTGCCCTCCGGCACGTGCGCAATTCCGGCCCGTACAATCTTGTCCGGGTCGGAACCCTGGATTTCTCGACCATTGAGCCGGATTTGCCCTTTTTCCGGGTCCATCACGCCGGAGAGTGTTTTCAGCAAGGTGGTCTTGCCTGCGCCATTTGCACCAAGAATGGTGACGATTTTGCCCTCCGGCACCTCAAGCGACACACCACGGATCGCCATGATCGGACCGTAATAGGTCTCAACATTTTTCATCTCGAGCAAGGGTGTTGCCATTACGCAGCCTCCTCCACGCCCAGATACGCTGCCTTGACATCGGGATGGGCTTGTACTTCGGCAGCCGTTCCCAGCGCCAACGGACGGCCATCAGCAATCGCCAGCACCCGGTCCGAAACCTGGCTGACAAGGCTCATGTCATGCTCAACCATCAAAATCGTCAATCCCATGTCTTTCTGCATGTCTTCAATCCAGTAGGCGACATCCTGCGTCTCCTCGACAGACAATCCAGAAGCAGGCTCGTCGAGCAACAACAAACGCGGCCCGGAAGCCAAACCCCTGGCAATTTCGACAATCTTCCGAACACCGTAGGGCAGGCCCGCAATCATCTTGTCGCGGTAGGGTTGCAAATCCAGAAAGTCGATGACCTCCTCGGCCTTTTCACGGTTTTCAAGTTCCTCACGACGAACGCGAGGAAAGAAGAACATGTCCTCCAACCAGTGGGTTTTGCGCCTTGAATGCCTGCCGACAAGCAGGTTGTGCAAAACGGTTGAATGTTCAAACAGTTCAATGTTCTGAAATGTCCGCGCAATGCCGAGCGGTGCAATTTGTTCGGGAACCAGCTTGGTGATGTTTTTTCCCTCAAATTCTATCGAACCGCTGGTAGGATCATAAAAACGGCTGATCAGGTTGAAGATGGTCGACTTGCCTGCACCGTTAGGACCGACAATTGTGAACACCTCGCCAGGCTCGACATCGAATGAGACATTGTCGACCGCCTTCAAGCCACCGAACGAAATTGACAGGTCCCGGACTGAAAGCAGGCTCATTTGATCCGCTCCGTTTTTAGATAGGATTTGTGCTGGCGGAACATGTCCTTGCGTGCCAGTGGAAACAGTTCGAACCAGGTGCGTATTTTCAACCAACGGCCGTAGATGCCGAGCGGTTCAATCATGATAAAGCCGATCAGGATGGCGGCGAAAATGGCGGTTTCCATTCCGGGAACCACAGTGTTTCCAATACCGAACAACGAGGCGAACTCCTCGCGCAGCACTGAAATCAGTACTGGCAGAATGCCAATCACTATCGCACCAAAATAGGCCCCGTGAATCGACCCCAACCCGCCTATCACAACCATCAGCAACAGCTGGATTGAAATAAGGATCAGGAACGCTTCATAGTTGAAGACCTGCAGGAAATGGGCGAGCAAAGCGCCAGCCAGACCGGTAAAGAAACAGGATATTCCAAATGCCAGTGTCTTGGTTGCAGCAAGGTTCACACCCATCGCGCGGGCTGAAATCTCGGAATCGCGTATCGCGGTGAATGCCCGTCCGGTCGGCGAGCGCAGGATGTTTTTGTAGGCAAGCGTCACCAAAATCACGACTGCAAGACAAAGCCAATAAAAATATCCAGGCGTTGCATACCGATCAATCTCAAGGCCGAAGATCACAATTGCCGGGGTAAAGACCCCTTCGACACCACCGGTCCAATGCTCCAGCAAGATGATGATGTCTTCGGTCATGATCCCGAATGCCATGGTGGCAATTGCCAAATATATTCCCGACATCTTTACTGCCGGAATCGCAACGATGGCACCGACGACACCGGAAAAAACTCCGGCAAGCGGCAAGGCCAGCAAAAACGGCACGCCTGCCTCCAGCAAGATTACCTGCATATAAGCCCCGCACGCCAAAAAAGCACCATGACCCAGGCTCGGTTGTCCGGTGTGTCCCGCCAAAATCATAAGTCCGAGCCCGGCAAGCACATAGATCAGAACATATGTGAATTCACCCACCAAATATTCGCTTAGCCACAATGGAACGGAAATCGCCGCCAGGGTCAAAATCAGGTACAACACAGCATCTCTTCTGTCCTTGAACAGGCCGATGTCCTGATTGTAGTCGGTCTTGAAAATTATGCGCATGATTAGACCTTCTTCTCCTGGAACTGGGCAAACAGGCCGTTGGGGCGCAGAACAAGCACCAGCAACATGATTGCGTATGGTGCAATCTGGGCGTAACCGGGCGCACCGTAATACTGCGCCAAAGGTTCTGCGATGCCGATGATCATGCCCCCTGCCAGGGCGCCGGGAAGAGATCCAAACCCACCGATCACCGCCGCTGCAAATGCCTTGATTCCCAACAAACCGCTGGAAGGGTCGATGGCACCTTTCGATGCAAACAGCACCCCGGCAACGGTCGCGGTGATTCCGGCAACCGCCCAGATAAGCGACGAAATACGTTTTACCGGAATACCCATATAATAGGCTGCCAGCTGGTTCTGGGAAGCTGCCTGCATGGCAACGCCAAGCTTGGTGCGTGCAAAAAACAGCCACAATGAAAGGGTCAGCACCACAGTCACCACGATCACCGATACTTCGTCCATGCCCAGCACCAGTCCGCCAAGTTCGAATTTCTGGCCCACAAACGGCGTTTCGAGCGACTGAGGTTCATGGCCCCAGATAAAACCGGCGATGAATCGAATGGTGAAACCGATGGCAATGGTCAATATGACAACTGCAAACTGGGGCTGGCCAAACAGTTTGCGGATTACCAGGACCTCAAGCAGGTAGCTGAGAAGCGCCATGATCGCGATTGCAATGATGACACCGATCATGAAGTTGAGGCCTAACCAGTCTTCATTTACCAATGCAAGGGTAATGAATGCGCCGAGCATCATCATGTCGCCCTGGGCAAAATTCACCGCTTCAGTGGCTTTGTAGATCAAGACAAAGCCAAGCGCTACCAGGCCATAGATACAACCGTTGGCAATGCCTCCAATGAGCAATTGCAAGATATCCAAATTTTCTCCTCCCAACCAACGACCTGAAGGTTCAGGTCATGGCCCGTGAACCTACCAATGCCCTGTCAATAACGGCAAGCAAGCTCATCACACTATGCAGGTATTTGAAAAGAGTGTGTGCGACCGAACCCTCCAGGAAACGGGCCATAATGACAACCGTTTTGCGCACCAATCCGAACAACTACCTCCCTTGATCGATAAATCAAATTCTGCGGGTGCACAAGTTTAATTAATCGATTGATGAAAAATTGTTTTGCAATTTCCTTTCCGGTGCTGCATTAGTTGGCGAAGTTCTGTTGGAGGAGACCTCGTTTGTTCGAGGGCAGAATTGATGGCACAGCCCGCCAAGGTTGGCAATGAAAGCAAGGGAAACCGTTCCAAGGCGCTGCTTATTGAGGCGGCTTCGTCTGTGCTTCGCGAACGCAATTCAGTCAATCTTACCTTTAGTGAACTGGCCGCCCGCTCGGGACTGAATTCGGCGCTCGTCAAGTACCATTTTGGCAACAAGGAAGGTTTGATGTTTGCCGTTCTTAATCATAACTCGGAAGACTGGCTTCCCGAGCTCGAAAAACTGCTGGCACGCGATGACCTTGGCCCGGAGGACAAGATGCGGCTGCACCTGCGCGGCTTGATGAAGACTTATGCAAAACTGCCATTTATCCAGAGGCTTCACAACGCCCTGATGCGCGACACAAATGATGAAAACAAAAAACGCATCGCTGAAGGAATGATAAAACCGATCGCCGATACCCAGCGCAAGATTATTGACGAGGGAGTGGCGCTTGGGGTTTTCCGCCCTATCGACCCCATGCTTTTTTATTTTTCCAGTTCTGGTGCTGTCTCGTTTCTTTACACTCAGAACTTTACCCTTGAGCACACTTTTGGAGTAGCTGAAATTGATGACGAGTTGAATGCACAGTCTTTTGATCAGGTAGTTGAGATGGTAATGCAGGGCATTCTTGCGTAATCCGTTATGCCGCGTGTTCAGTTAGATAGACAGATGTTTGCCATTTTCCGGAGTAGCCCATGTTAAAGCGCAGAATTTTTGAACAGGAACACGATATGTTTCGCGACTCGGTACGCAAATGGGCGGCTGCCGAACTGAAACCGCGCATCGAAGAGTTTCAGCAATCGGGAATGGTTGCAAGGGAAGTTTGGCGGTCAGCCGGTGACACCGGATTGCTGGCCCTGATTGCCGACGAAAAACACGGTGGTGCGGGACTTGCGGATTTTCGTTTTGACCAGGTGCTGTGTGAAGAACTGGCCGCTGTGGACAGCGGCTTTTTCGTTCCCTTGCACAACCGGATTGTGACACCTTATCTGAAAAACTTTGGCACTGAGGAACAACAGGACCGGTACATGCCCGGCGTCGTCAGTGGCGAAACCATTCTGGCAATCGCGATGACGGAACCTGGCGCGGGGTCGGACCTTGCAGGCATCAAGACCAATGCCGTTGACAAGGGTGATCACTGGGAACTGAACGGTCAGAAAACCTATATCTCCAACGGTCAACTTGCAGGACTTGTTGTGGTTGCCGCAAAAACAGATCCGGACGACCCGCGGGCAACGGGACTGTTTCTGGTGGAAGCGGATTTTGAAGGTTTTACAAAAGGTACGCCGTTGAAGAAACTCGGACTCCACTCACAGGACACGTCCGAATTCTTTTTTGACAACGTCAAAGTGCCAAAAGAAAACGTACTTGGCGACCCCAGCGCCGGTTTCAAGATGATGATGACGAATTTGGCGGAGGAACGGTTGACTGGAGGCGTTGGCAATACAGCTGCCGCTGAACGCGCATTCGAAATCACCATGGAGTACATCACCGAACGCAGGGCGTTTGGAAAAGCGATTGGCACCTTCCAGAACAGTCGCTTCAAGATGGCGGAATTGCGAACCAAGCTGGATGTCTGCTGGGCCTATGTCGATCATTGCGTGCTGGAACACAATGAACGTGCCCTGTCGTCGGAGAGTGTTGCACAGTTGAAGCTGTTCACTTCCGAGATGCAGGGCGAGGTAGTGGATGAGTGCCTGCAATTGCATGGCGGTGCAGGCTACATGCAGGAATACGAGATTTCCCGTCTTTATGCAGATGCGCGCATCTCTCGCATCTATGCGGGTTCGTCCGAAATCATGAAAGAAATCATCGGTAGAGGACTAGGGCTGGATGACCGAAAACGTAATTAATACAAGGGGAGTAATATAAATGGCTGGACCGCTAGCTGGACTTAAGGTGGTTGAGATAACAGGGATTGGCCCCTGCCCGTTGGCAGGCCAGTTGCTGGCCGATCTGGGGGCTTGTGTGACGGTCATCGACCGCAAATCGGGCAAGGCAGATGAAACCGATATCAATCGGCGCGGCAAGAAATCCATTGCGTTGAACCTGAAACACCCCGACGGTGTTGCGATTGCGAAGCAGATGATTAATGCAGCAGATGTGCTCATCGAGGGGTTTCGCCCCGGCGTCATGGAAAAACTCGGGCTTGGGCCGGATGACCTTGATGATCATCTGGTTTACGGACGCATGACCGGTTGGGGACAGGAAGGGCCGCTGGCACATGCCGCCGGGCACGATATCAATTATCTTTCATTGACCGGTGGCCTCGCGGCAATGGGCAAACATGGCGAAGCGCCGCCGGTCCCGCTCAATTTTGTGGCAGACTTTGGCGGCGGAACAATGTTCTTGCTGTTGGGCATCATGTCTGCCCTTTATGAACGCCAAAGTTCGGGCAAAGGTCAGGTGATTGACGCGGCCATGGTTGATGGTGTCACTGCAATGATGGGACTCGTGCATACCATGAAAGCCAGGGGTCAATGGACGGATAGGCGCGAAACAAACTGGCTCGATGGTGGGGCTCCGTTTTACACCACGTACAAAACCAGTGACGGGAAATTCATGTCAGTCGGGTCATTGGAGCCGCAGTTTCATGCCTTGCTGACCGAACTTGCCGAACTTCCGCAAGAGCACAACACCTCTCAGATGGATGTTGAAAAATGGCCAGAACGGCAGGCACTGTACGCCAAGGTGTTCGCCTCAAAAACCCGCGATCAATGGATTGAAATCTTTGAAGGTACAGACGCTTGTGTTGCACCAATCCTGACCATGGACGAAGCGGCAGAACACCCGCACAATGTGGCGCGTGAAATGTTCGCTTCCAAGGATAGCCCGCTACAATCGTCGCAAGCACCAAGGTTTTCCAGAAGCCAGACCGGTCCGGTCAACAAACCGGATGCACCGGGCGGGGCGACAAAAGAGTTGTTGTTGGAGCTTGGTTTTGATGCGGAAAAAATCGAGTCCTTACAAACATCTGGCGCGCTTACCTGAGAACGTGATTCGGCAAGTTGAAGCAATACTTCAAGTGCCGGTTCACAACGGCCAGAAGTAAATAATCGATGGCACCGCTGCGGCAATGACAATGATTTCCAGCGGCAAACCCATGCGCCAGTAGTCGCCAAAATTATACCCACCCGGACCCATGATCAGCGTGTTGTTCTTGTGTCCGATGGGTGTAAGGAAAGCGCAGGATGCAGCAATCGCAACTGCCATCAGGAACGGATCGCTGTTTACTCCCAGCTTGTTTGCAATATCAACAGCAATGGGTGCGCCAATCACAGCAGTCGCAGTGTTGTTGAGCACATCGGAAAGCGTCATGACAACCACCATGAGAATGGTGAGCACGATCCAGGGTTCGTATCCTGAGGTTATGGTAACAATCTGCCTGGCGATGAGTTCGGTACCACCGGATTTTTCAAGTGCCGAACCGAGCGGAATCATTGATCCAAGCAATACAATCACAGGCCATTCGACATAGTCATAAACGTTGCGTATTTGCACAATGCCAATCATGACATAGAGCGCAACCACAGCAGCAAGCGCAATTGCCAGATAAATAAAGCCAAAGCTGGCAAGGCCGATGGCACCTGCAAAGATCGCGGCGGCGGTCCAAGCACGACGGTGATGGGTGACCTGCAAGCCACGTTCGGCCAAAGGCATGGCGTTCAACCAGGAAACCGTTTCTTCAACATTTGCAACAGGTCCGAGCAACAACAAGACATCGCCGGTGCGGATTTTCTCATGACGGACCCGCTTCGAGAACCGCCTGCCCCGGCGCGAGATTCCCAACAGGGCAACTCCCCTGCGGGCGCGCAAACGAAGTTCTACGGCCGCAGTTCCTGCTAGTCGACTTTCCTGCGTCACCAAAACTTCTGCCAATTGCAGATCGCCAATTGCCTTTTCGTTCGTGGTTTTCTCGCCAAAATATTCCAGGGAAAAAACGCCGCGGAAACGATCGATGTCCTCTGCGGTTGCCTCTACTACCAACATGTCTCTTTCGCGCAGTTCCAATTGCGCGCTGAAGCCTTTCAGGCGGCGGTTGTTGCGCACGACACCGAGAATTACCAGATCATGTTCATTGCCTTCATCGTAGAGTTCATGGACCAGCATCCCGATCGCTTTTGACCCTTTGGGAATAACAAGCTCGGCGATGTACTCCTCCAGATCCATCATGTTTTTGTGCCCGGACTGTTTTTCCGAACTGCCTGGCACAAGACGCCATCCAACGAATGCAACGAACAAAATCCCGACAACCGCACAAACAAGACCAACCGGAGCAAAGTCGAACATCTGAAAGGGTGCTCCAGATGCAGTTTCACGATATTGGGCGATGATGATGTTTGGCGGAGTGCCGATCAGCGTAATCAAACCACCCAGGATCGTTGCAAAAGAAAGCGGCATTAGCGTCGCGCGTACACTTCTGCCAACTTTTTGCGCCGCCTGCATGTCGACGGGCATCAGAAGCGCCAATGCAGCAACATTGTTCATGAATGCAGAAAGCACAGCCCCGGTTGAAGCCATTATGGAAATGTGGGCACCGATCCCCCTTCCCGTATCAATGACTTGCCGCGTGATGATGTCGATCACCCCCGAGTTTTGCAAGCCACGGGATACGATCAGAACCAGTGCCACGATGATTGTTGCCGGATGTCCGAACCCGGAGAAAGCTTCCTTTGTTTCCACTGCCCCGAGGATTACGGCAAGCAACAAGGCGCAAAAGGCAATCAGATCATAACGCCAACGTCCCCACAGAAGCATGGCAAACACGCCTGCAAACAATATGAAAAGGATATTCTGATCGGAGATCATCATCGGTCTCAACCTCGCTAACAAGCACACCGCGCATTCATTCAATCATATTGCCGATGCACGCAGAAGTTGATTATCATGGTTTGGTGACCTCGCAGCATGGTTCACCACAATGCCCACAATTTACTGCAATCCCAAAACCATTTGATCAATGAACCGCATTAATTCGGGTTCCAATTCCTCGTTGGTCAATCCAATAAAGCGCTTCTGCTGGCTAAATGAAACAATGCCGTGAACAGCGGCAAACATCGTCCTTGCGCGTGTCATGGCTTCCTGTTCATCAAGATGGGGACTCAACTGCATTACCGGTTCCTTGATAAAACTCACCAACATGCTTTGTTCCTGTTGGTGCCATTGAGGCACATCGGCCATGGTCATCTCGGCGTATTCAAAAAGGGCAAGCCACAGGGACCTGTTGGCGTTTGCAAATGCAACATAGCTGGACGCCTGTTCCTTTAACAGGGCGACCGGTTCATCAATTCCATGCACATTGCCTTGAATGTATTCTGCCAACCTTGCCAGCGTTTTGCTGTTAACGTGAATGATAAGCTCATCAAGATCGGAAAATACGGTATAAAGGCTCCCAAGCGCACATTTTGCTGCCTTTGTTACCTCTCTGGCGCTTAGTTTTCTAACCCCCTGCTCTTCAATCAACCTTTCGGCTGATTCAATAAGCCGTTGCTTTAATTGCTCTTTTTTGCTGGACATGTTCCACCTCCAACCATTCGTTAACGATGCTGAACATAAAATCTGAACAACGTTCATTATTTTCTTGAACAATGTTCATTTTTCGCTATATTGCATTTGTGAACAATGTTCATAACAGGAGAAAGAGAAATGTTCAAATCGTTTGTAACCATGTTCAGAGGGCATACCCACGACGTGGCAGAAACCATCACTGACACAAATGCAATGGTCATATTGCGGCAACAGATCAGGGACTGTGTGGAGGCGGTTAACGCTTCACGCAAAGCCGTGGCGGTTGCCTCCGCGCAATTGGAACAGGAGCGCAAGCACCTGGACTCGCTCAAGAACCGCCATCGTGATCTGGAAGAGCGCACAATGGCGGCGCTTGATCAGAAAAAACCGGAACTGGCCAAGGAAGGCGCTGAAGCAATGGCTGTTCTGGAAGCTGAAATTGCCGCATCTGGCGAAGCCCAGACCCGTTTCAGTGAAGAGATTTCGCGTCTTAAAGCCATCCTTTCGAAATCTGAACAACAGTTGAGAGAATTGAAACGCGGAACGCGGATTGCATCAGCTACCGACAAGACGCAAAAACTGCGACAAAAAAATCCGAACTCGGGCCTTTCAGCATTGCAGGACGCACAAGAGACTCTCGACCGGTTACGCACCCGCCAAATGGAGCAGCAAGCAGCCGCCGATGCGATGGATGAACTGTCAGTCGAAACAGAACCGGCAAACCTTGTGGAGAAGTTGGCGCGCAATGGTTGCGGCAAACCAGTCACCTCATCTGCAGAAGACATCCTTGCACGGCTTTCCAACAAAGCCGGCAAGAAACCGAAATCAACAAGTAAATAATACCAGATATCAACTAATTCCAAACATCAGAAAAATCGGAATTGCAATAGAAGGAAACAAACAATGTCAAACTTGAACTACAGGCCCAATGATTCCCAAGCATGGAAAATGTTCTCCATTATCACATTCGGCATCGCTGCGTGCATGATGGCGGGTGGTATCTACTTCCTGGAAGCCAGCTTTTCTGCCAAGGGCTTCTATGCAATGTCTGCAATCATGTTGGTCCACACATCTATTACAGTGACCAAGGTTTTGCGTGATGAGCAGGAGGCAAACCGCTTCATTAACAAGGTTGAAGACGCCAAAACAGAAAAACTGCTGATGGAAATGGACAACGACTGATTTCCACCATCACCATTAACAAAACAAAACAAAACGGCCGGGCGAACTGCCCGGCCGTTTTAGTTTTCAAGCCTTATTGCGGCTTTATCCAACAATCTCGTTGCCACCGAACCAGAAGGCAATTTCTTCGGCTGCCGTTTCGGGTGCATCGGAACCGTGAACGGAATTTTCGCCGATGGACTCTGCAAATTCGGCGCGAATGGTTCCGGCGTCAGCGTCAGCAGGATTGGTCGCGCCCATCACTTCACGGTTTTTGGCAATGGCATTTTCACCTTCCAAGACCTGAACTATGGTGGGGCCTGACGACATAAACTCTGTCAGTTCTCCAAAGAACGGACGCTCTTTGTGGACGGCATAAAAGGCTTCGGCCTGTTTCAGGCTCATCCATACGCGCTTGGACGCCACCACCCGCAGGCCAGCTTCTTCAAGCTTGGCAGTGATTTTTCCGGTAAGGTTGCGCTTGGTTGCATCAGGTTTGATCATTGAGAAGGTGCGTTCAGTCGCCATCATTCTATTCCTGGTTGAAAATTGAGGGAGGTTTGACCGGCTTATACTTGTTGAACTGTGCCCCATCAAGTGTTGATTTTAACCCGCCAAAGCGCAAGAACGATGACATGTTGCGATTAACCGATTTGACCATCCATATTGCCGGCAGACCCCTGCTCGAAAATGCTTCACTGGACCTGCCAAAGGGCAGCCGTGCCGGGCTGGTAGGGCGCAATGGCTGCGGCAAGACCACCCTGTTCAAGACCATAACCGGCAATCACCAAAGCGAGACAGGCGAGATTGCCATCGCAAAGGGGTGGCGCATCGGCCAGGTGGCCCAGGAAGCACCGGGCACCGGGGAAAGCCTGATCAACATCGTGCTGGCCGCCGATGTGGAACGCAATGATCTTTTGGTTCGCGCCGAGACCGAGACCGACGCAAATGCAATTGCCGACATCCAGACCCGGTTGGCGGACATTGACGCCCATTCCGCCGAAGCAAGGGCGGCAACCATTTTGGCTGGCCTGGGGTTTAATGAAGCCGCGCAGCAACGCCCCGCCTCCTCGTTTTCAGGTGGATGGCGAATGCGGGTTGCGCTGGCAGCCGTGCTGTTTTCTCGGCCGGATCTGTTGCTGCTCGATGAGCCGACCAACTATCTGGACCTTGAAGGCACGATCTGGCTGGAGAACTACATCGCCAATTATCCTGGAACCGTGCTGATGATTTCTCACGATCGCGATCTGTTGAACACGGCGGTGAATGCGATTGTGCACATGGACAACCGCACCCTCACCTTTTACCGCGGTTCGTATGACAGCTTTGAACGACAGCGGGCCGAAGCGCGGGAACTGGCCGAAAAGGCCCGTGCGAAAGTAGAAGCTCAGGCCGCCCACATGCAGGCCTTTGTCGACCGTTTTCGCTACAAGGCCTCGAAGGCAAAACAGGCACAAAGCAAGCTGAAAGCGATTGCCAAGCTGAACCTGCCCGCCATGCTGGAAGAAAGCGGCACAATGCCTATCCGCTTTCCCGACCCTGAACGCCTGTCAGCCTCGCCCATGATCAAGCTGGAAAAGGTGAGCGGCGGTTATTCACCCGAAACACCCATTTTGCGTTCCCTGTCCCTCAACATTGACGCAGATGACCGCATCGCGCTACTGGGAGCCAATGGCAATGGCAAATCCACTTTTGCCAAGCTGCTCTCGGACCGGCTGGACTTCGTCGACGGCACCGTGGTCAAGGCACCTAAAATCAAGGTTGCCATGTTTGCCCAACACCAGATGGACGATCTGGTGCCTGAACAAACGCCCATTGACCATGTGCGGGCGCTGATGCCGCGTGAAGGAGAAGCCAAAATCCGCTCCAAGGTGGCACAATTCGGCCTTGGTCAGGAACGCATGGAAACCAGTTGCAAAAACCTGTCGGGTGGAGAGAAGGCGCGGCTGTTGCTGGGCCTGTGCGCCTTTGACGGGCCGGACCTGCTGATCCTCGACGAACCGACCAACCACCTTGATGTGGGCGCGCGCGAGGCGCTGGTGCACGCGATCAACGGCTTTAAGGGTGCGGTGATTTTGATCAGCCATGACCGGCATCTGATTGACGCTACCATGGACCGGTTGTGGTTGGTCGGGGAAGGCAAGGTTCAACCATTTGATGAAGATCTGGACGCCTATAAAAAGCTTTTGTTACAAAAGGATGGCGCAGTTTCATCAAAACCTGATTCAAACGGGAACGCCAGACAGGCAGCGCGCAAACACGCCGCCGACCGGCGCAGGGAGCTGGCTCCGCTGCGAACAAAAATGGCCGAAAAGGAACGCCAGATGGAAAAGCTGACCGAGGCCATCGCCAAGCTGGACAAATCGCTGGCCACCCCGGGCATATTTGAAAACCATCCGGAGAAGGCAACCAAATTCGCCAAGCAACGGGCCGAGGCTGACAAGCTGATGGAACAGGTGGAAAGCGAATGGCTGGAACTGGGCGAGGAATTGGAGCGCGGGTGATCAAGCTGGCTCCGGCAAGATCAGATTCCTTCAAACCAACCTGTGTTGATGTCTGTTTTTTCGATCATGATAATTCTAACGCCAAGCTCATACTGCTTAAGAAGTTCACACAGCCGATCACCATCGATCAGGTCAATAGCGATCGCACCATCTCTGGTTGCTTCTTCAGATGCCTGACTTGTGAATGTACCTGTCGTGATAAAAAGCCCCTTGTCAGCACGCCCTTGCAATGCCCCCCGGAAATCCCTGATTTCTTTTGACCCGACGCTGCCCTTATACCGTTTGCACTGGAAATAGACTTGAAAAGAAACCAGGTTCACTCTCAGCACACCCAGACCGTCTATACCGCCATCAGCAACCTTCCCACGTACTTCAACCTTAACAAACCCTGCCTCACGCAGCAGTCGCTGCGCAAGGCGTTCAAAGGCTGATGGGTCCATCGCTTTTAATGTATCAAGCAGTTCATCCTTCCAATCATCATACTGTTCATCCGGGCTAATCTCGTCTCCTGTTTCGGAAGCATTTGGAAGGGATTGTTCCCTTTCTTCTTTTGCCTCCAATCGCTTTAAATCTACTTCTTTCGCGTTCCTCTTCGTTTACCTGCTTGTGGATTAATGCGGTTTTATCTCGCGAGTTAATTTTTTCACCCAAGTCCGTTATTGCCCACACCCCTCGGCTGGAATTTTCAAGAGCGTTTCCACGTTTTAGATATGTTCTTGACCAAGCCAGATAATACTTCAACTTTGGACGTGAATCATTCGGCATTGTGAATGCTTGTTCTTCTTCCGTAACTCCCTCACGTTCAATAATCATCTCATCAAGCTCGTGTATGGACGCCGATCCTCCCAGTACCCTTAATGCTTGAATGGTTGCCAACATGAGTTGCGGCAGATCGGGAAAACCCTCCTGTTCAATGACAAATGTTCTTTCCGTTCCGTTCATTGTTCCCACCCCTTGTGATCCAGTGATTCAGGCGTTTGCAGCGCACTAAAGCGGCATTTTGATTGTCTTCATGATGCGGTCGGTCTCGACCAGGATTTTGATGATCTTTTGGTAATGCAGAATGTCATCAAATGAGAGTTCGCGCCCTTTGCGATCTTTCAGCCATTTCTGGGCGGCTGGTAACCGCCGATATAAAAGTTCCAGGCTATCTCGGTACGTTCTCGAAACATTGCATGTCATTGATAAACACCGCGCCATTTTCATAGGCAATTTTTCCAACCACGCTGTCACCTTCGCCGGTGAAAGGGTATGGCGTTTCGCCAATCGCGGCGTCTTCCATCAGGTGCAATTGGCGCAATTGCGTTCCCTTTTCCTGTACATCGCGGAACACCTCCGGCGATGGCGGCCAGGGAATACGCGGGAAATCGATCTTGAGAAATTCCTTGTAGGTTTCGCGATAATCCGGGCAGTGCAGAACGCCATAAATGTAATCGAAGATCGCCACTTCATTGGGACGTCCATCGTTGCCAAAGCGGGGTTCAATTACCGGTTCGCCCTGGGCGTTGAGTTCAATCGGCACGTCGCCGGAGATTGCGTCTTCTTCAACGCCCATCGCGGCGGCTTCGATCCGGCGACGGAACGCGGGTTCCATATTAACGCGGATGGATTGATCCAGATCGGATTCTTCCGGGTAGAGGTAGAGGGGAAAATTTCGAGCGTTTGAAGCAGTTGTTCCAGATAGATAGATGACTTCGGAGGCGCGATCAATCGCAATTGAATGATGAAATTCTGCATCACGAAGACCACTAGGAGCGAGTAGTGACAAATTTAGTGTGCCCTACCAAATGACGCATCGTTTCATCCGCGGATAACAATGAAATCCACGTGAATTTCTGGTGTATTAGGTCCAACGATTCGTCAAACGGTCGATAGGCAATTTTGACAAGATGATCTTGTGTGTAGTTTGCAGTCACGTCGTCCTTCGCCCATTGGACGCGCCAATCGCGGACATCTTTGCCAAGCGCATATTTCTCGCAGCGTTTCTGCGTCTAAGTCCAAAAGTCTGTACACCTTCCAGAGCGCATCTTTGTCCATATCAATGGTGAGGGCATCGCGAGCGGTGACAATGCCCACAGAATTGACGGGCATCAACACCTGAACACCAAAGCCCTTCTGATAATTTCCTCTAGTCAAAATCGCGCTGAACAAATGGGTATTGCGGTGCCTTGTTCGGCAGCTCCGCAACGGACAGTCGCTCTGACGTCCCTCCATTCAGCGATTCATATTTCTCCTTGCGGCTGCCCCACAAATCGCCATGCCACAAGAGGCCAATGGCTTTTCAAGCTTGGCGTCATGCTGCTTTTTCATTGCAACAATCAGCGCCACGCCCTGTTGGATATCAAAGACATTCTTGTCGGGCGCGCCATCTGGCGTCACTTCCTTCTTCTTGGCATTGCCGTGCAGGTCCAACACCCAAATCTTGTCAAATGTCTTCAACAAGTGCCAGCGCATACCACGAAAAGTCGGGTTGTCGAGATAGCCATGATTGGTGATGAAGCCAAGCACACCCTCGCCGTTCTTTTCAATCAGATGTTCGGCAAAGCGAATGAACTTCACATAGTCATCATTGATCCATTTGGGATTGCGCTCCTTGAGTTTTTCCTCGCCGCCCGGCTCTTTTTTGTAGGCGTCCATCAGGCCCATGATCCAGTCGCCCTTGTTGGCACTTTCGCCGGAATAAGGCGGGTTTCCGATGATGCACATCACAGGCACATCGTTTTTGACGGTATTGGCCTCGCGCGCTTCCTGACTAAGCCAGTGTGCAAACGGAAGGGTCTGGTTGGCGCGTTCGCCCTCTTCCAGTGAATTCGTAAGATAGACGCCCAGTCGGGGCGGATTGCCCGAAGGTTTGTAACCCATTTTGGTCAGCATCATGTCCAGCTTCATATGGCACATGGCATAGGAGGCCATCAGCAATTCGAACCCGTGAAGGCGCGGGAGCAGTTCATTCTCGACGTAGTTTGACCAGTTGCCGGGAGCGATACCTTGGATGCGTTCGCCGATCTGACGGATAACCTCGGCGAGAAATGTGCCGGTGCCTGCTGCCGGGTCCAGAATTTGAACACGGTGCAGTTCTTTGGGTGTCGTTACAGGATCGCCTTTCTTGTCGGTCGTGCCTGTGTCCCAGTCCACCGTGATTTTCGATGTGTCGGCAATGCCCTGGCTCAAACCAAATTCGGTTTTCAGAATACCATCGACAGCGCGAACGATAAAATTGACGACCGGCTCGGGTGTGTACCAGACCCCGCGGGCCTTGCGCTTATTGGGATTGTATTCAGCCAGAAAGGTTTCGTAGAAATGGATGAACGGGTCTTTGCGCTGGGTAAAATTGCCGAAATTCTCGAACAATTTTTGCAGGTCCGTTGCCTGAAAGATTTCGGCAAGCTCATCCACTGTGCGGCGCAAACCATCATGCAAGCTCGGGCCAGCGACATATTCAAACAGTTTGCGAAGAAACGGGTTCGATTTGGGCAGCAGGTTCAGCGCTTCTTCGCGCGTGAAACTCTCAAGCGTTTCGTCGTGCAACCTGGCCGCGAACATGCCATAAGCGATGGTCTCAGCATAAATGTCAGCAAATTCCTCTGGCTCAAGATCATGGATCAACTGGTCCTGAAAGGCTTTGTATTGGCCGGCCAACTCGGTTGAAAGGTCTTCGTCTTCCCGCAGTGTATTAAACAGCACATCCTTGATGATCGCGGCTTTGCCCGCCATCATCTTGGCCAGCGCCTCCGCACTGGTAATGGTTTGCAGCTTCTCATCAGCAAAGTCGCGAAGCTGGTTCCATAGCACGTCGAACTGCTCGGGCTTCGGTTGCAAGCCCATCAGGTAATCCGCGATTGAGATTTCGCGAACCAGCTCCCCATTCTTGTAAAAATGGAAATCCAGACAATTCGTGTAGATCAGATTGGGAAGGCCTTTGACATAGCGTGAATGCTGGGCCTTGTTGCCCTTGTCCATTGCCTTGGGACTGATATCAAGCGCAATGTCCTTGGCCTCGCAATGGCCCACAGTGATTTGATCGACGCCGCGTTGAAACACAAAATCCGGTCGACCGACCCTTACACCCCTTGGTTCGTTTACAGCCGTAATGTCGGTTTGAATGCGGTCAAACAGCCATTCGAGCGCAGGACGATACGAATGCTCGGTGGCAACCCCGGTCGCATAAACATCCTGCACTTTTAAGAAATATTCTTTGACCAAATCTGCTGTCATCTAACGATCCAGCTCGGCAAGGAAGCCATTTACAAGTATTTCACTCAAAGCGATTCAACCCCACAGTTATGTCTATCTGACATATTTGCCGCGTCGATTGCCAGTAAAATGCACTCATAGCCATCGCAAACTGTGCAAATCCCCCTCCCCCAACAACCTGCCAATTCCTTGATTTCGATCAACGCCTTGTCTCCAACTGTGCTGCTATGCTGGGTCTGTTGGAAGGGTGCAACATCCTGCTTCTTTGCTGCCTGCCCTTTGCTCGACGGCAAAGAAGCGGTCCCCCTGCCCGTTCGTTTCGCCCGCGGTTTGACTGGAGGAAGAGGCCCCTGCCCGCTCATGCATGAATTGTTGACCCCCGATCAAATGGCGATGGCGGACAAGCTTGCCATCGAAGCCGGTTGCCCCGGTATCGAACTGATGGAGAATGCCGGGGCGGGACTGCATGAAAGCTTCTCGGCAAATTTCGCCGAAGCAAAAACGGTTCTTGTTGTCTGCGGAACCGGCAATAATGGCGGCGACGGGTTTGTTCTGGCGCGGCGGCTGGTCGACAGTGGCATTGATGCGCGCGTCCATGTTCACGGCGACATTACCCGCATTGTCGGCGACGCTGAACTGGCACTGGCCAAACTCGACAGAAAACTGCTGCTTGCCGACCTTCCTGACCTTTCGCAGTTTGACGTGATTGTTGACGCCCTATTGGGTGCCGGGCTTGACCGCGATGTTGAAGGGAGGCTTTCAACACTGATTGAAACCATCAACAGCAGCGGCAAGCCGGTTTTGGCAGTTGATCTTCCCAGCGGGATCGACGGAAGAACAGGCCACGTTCGCGGCTGTGCGGTAAAGGCTAATGTCACCACCACTTTTTTCCGCCTTAAACCGGGGCACGTGCTTGCACCCGGCAGGCAGACCTGCGGAACAGTCGAACTGAAACAGATCGGAATCGGCGAACAGGTTCTTGATGCAACCGGAAACGTTGCGACGTTGAACACTGCCGATCTGTGGTCGAAACACTATCCGTTTCCTGCAGGCAACATTCACAAATATGACAGGGGGCACACGCTGGTTGTTTCCGGCCCTGCGCACGCAACCGGGGCAAGTCGACTTGCCGCGCAAGCTGCGCTTCGCTGTGGCAGCGGTCTTGTTACGCTTGCCAGTCCCACAGATGCGCTTGCCATCAATGCTGGCCATCTGACTTCCGTGATGCTCAAACTGGCCGACACCCCCGACCAAATTGTTGATCTTCTGGGGGACAAGCGGTTCAATTGTGTTGCTTTGGGTCCGGGCCTTGAGCCCAATGAACATACGCGGGCGATGGTGTTGGCAGTGCTGCAAGCCGGTCGCACAACCGTGCTCGATGCAGGGGCATTAACAGCGTTTCAGGGGCAGCCCGATGTTTTGTTTG
Source organism: Rhizobiaceae bacterium (assembly GCA_965230715.1). Classification (GTDB taxonomy): domain Bacteria; phylum Pseudomonadota; class Alphaproteobacteria; order Rhizobiales; family Rhizobiaceae; genus JAALLB01. The sequence continues at coordinate 2,249,083 of CBDDLK010000001.1, forward strand.
ACGCCATTAAATCAGCAGGCATTCCGGTTTTCATGACCCCGCATGAAGGTGAGTTCAACCGGTTGTTCCCGTTCGCAGAGCCGCACCTGTCGAAGATCGAATGCGCGAAGATGGCCGCAAGCCATAGCGGTGCCACAATGGTATTGAAAGGGGCGGAAACCGTCGTTGCAACCGTGCAAGGCGCCGTTTCGGTTTGCAACCATGCCCCGCCCTGGCTGGCGACCGCCGGTAGCGGCGACGTGTTGACCGGAATTGTTGCTGGCCTCGCAGCACAGGACATGCAAGCATTGGAGTGTGCAAGTGCAGCCGTGTGGTTACATGCCGAAGCAGCAAACATCGCAGGTGGTGGAATGGTTTCCAGTGACCTCGACAGCGGCTTGCGACTTGCCATAAAGAACCTAATAGTGGACCACACATCGGACCGTACAATTTGAAACAGGAGAGGATCGCATGAAACGACTAACATTTTTCATTCTTGCATGTATCGCGTTTACAGGGTCTGCCTTTGCCCAAAGCCAGGAAGAGGTGGACGCCATTGTGCATGGTGAAGGCCTTGCCAAACTAAACTGCTCACGGTGCCATGCGATCGGTTTGACGGGTGACAGCCTCAATCCCGATGCCCCTGCCTTCCGGACCTTGGCGGCGAAGCGAAACATTCCGCTGATCGGGTGGGAACTGATGAACAAGGAATGGGGCAAACACCGCAAGATGCCGCAATTCGAGATCACAGCCGACCAGGTTCGTGATATTCTTGTCTGGATCAACTGGGTGCAACCGGTTGCCCATGGTGAACGACTGGTGACCGAGAACTGTTCAAGGTGCCATGCAATCGGTCTGGACGATGAAAGCAGTCATCCCGGCGCGGTACCGTTTCGCAACCTGTCCACCCGCTATCAGGTTGACGCGCTGGAAGAAGCTTTCGCGGAAGGCATTGATACCGGCCATCCCGACATGCCGACATTTGATGCCTCGATTGAGCAGGTCAGAAGCATCCTGGCATATATAAACACGATCCAGCAACCGAAGGCAGACTAGGTGCCATGTCCGCGGTAAGCGCGCATCCTGATGATCCGCATTATGTTACACGCAGCGGTTGGCTTCGTGCGGCTGTGCTGGGGGCCAATGACGGAATCGTGTCTGTGTCTTCGCTGATTATTGGGGTGGCTGCGGCAGATCCGGACCCCAGGGCAGTGGTTATCGCCGGAGGGGCCGGACTTGCCGCCGGGGCCATGTCGATGGCGGCAGGCGAGTATGTGTCTGTATCCTCCCAATCGGACATCGAACGGGCCGATATAGAACGCGAGAAACGGGCACTGGCGGAGGCTCCCGAGGCCGAGCTTGCCGAACTGGTTGCGATTTATCGAGAACGCGGTCTCAGCAAAGCAACCGCCGAGGCTGTCGCAAGTGAACTGACCGAACGGGATGCGCTGGGGACCCACATTCGCGAAGAACTGGGATTGTCAGAGGTTCACGCAGCAAATCCTCTGCAAGCGGCACTGGCATCAGGTGCAACATTCAGCGCGGCAGCCGCTTTTCCATTGATTGCGGCATACCTTGCTCCCGATAGGGCAATCATTTCAACCGTTCTGGTTGTGACGGTCATTGCACTGGCTGCTCTGGGGGCACTTGGCGCAAGGGCGGGTGCGGCGCCACTGATGCCTGCCACGCTGAGGGTGGTAGGATGGGGCGTTTTTGCGATGGCCATAACGGCAAGTGTCGGCTGGTTGTTCGGTGTCAGTGTATGAGGCTGTTCATCCAATACTTGTCCCGTTAACCAGCAAACTTCGGCGACCTTATCCCTCCCAGACAGGAAACGGGTCCGGCATGTTGCGATACTTTTCCGGCACAAAGGTATCGGTATCATCGACAAGGCAGTCGTCCAAAGCCTGGCGAATTGCAGCTTCGTTCATTCCAATGCCAATGAACACCAATTCCTGCCGCCGGTCGCCCCAGGTGTCGGACCAGTTGCTCTCGATCATGCTTTTCCATTCCGGGTGATCGGGCCAGCGTGACTGTGGTACCGCCGCCCACCAACGTCCCATCAACGAGGTGCGTGCCACTGCCCCTGCAAGGGAGAAGTCACCAACATAGTCGGGACGTGTCGCCAGCCAGAAATGTCCTTTTGCCCGGACCAGTCCCGGCCAGGTGGCCTTGATGAATTCTTGCAAGCGAACGGGATCAAATGGCCGACGCGCCCTGTAAACAAAGCTGGAGATACCATATTCCTCGGTTTCAGGAATGTGGTCTTCAAAGTGATACAGTTCTTTGACCCATAGCGGATGCTCCTGCGATTTTTCCTCGCTGTACAAACCGGTATCAAGAATCTCGTCCAATCCGACCTTTCCGAAATCGGCCTCTATGATTTTGGCATCGGCGTTCAGCGCTCGGACAACCGACCGCACATTGGAAAGCTGTTCAGCAGACACGTCGGACTTTTTGTTGATGATGATGACGTCTGCAAATTCAATCTGTTCCACATGCAAATCAACCAGGGTGCGATTGTCACCCTCGCCTGCAGTTTCGCCAAAATCGCGGAGGAAATCCTCTGAGGAATAGTCACGCAGGAGATTAATTGCATCTACAACTGTTACCATGGTGTCGAGCCGTGAGGTGTCGGAAAGGCTTTGCCCTTCCTCATCACGAAACGAAAACGTACTGGCGACCGGCAGAGGCTCGGCAATACCGGTGCCTTCGATCAGCAAGTAGTCAAACTTCTTCTCTTCGCTCAGTCGGCGCACTTCCACCAGCAAATCATCCCGCAGGGTACAACAGATGCAACCATTGGTCATTTCAACAAGCTTCTCGTCGGTGCGCGATAAGTCCGCCCCGCCATCGCGCACCAAATCAGCGTCGATGTTCACTTCGCTCATGTCGTTGACAATCACCGCGACGCGACGCCCCTCGCGATTGTTGAGCACGTGATTGAGGAGCGTTGTCTTGCCTGCTCCCAAAAAACCGGAAAGAACCGTTACGGGCAGACGGTTGTCTGGTTGGCCTGACTGCTCCGACCCCACTGATTGCTGATGCACCTCAGAACTCCATCGCTGTTGGAAATGTTATAACGTTACAACTTTATTTAGCGGTGAGCTGTCAGGAGTCAAGATTTCTTTCGTGCAGTCCTCAAGACGCACACTTGTGGCTGACCATTTGCCAAATTTGTCCTGTGGCACAAGTCTTATGCTCATAAATCCGATCCAAAAAAACCAACTGGCAAACTGCCAGATTACAGAACGATGGAGGATTACCATGGTCGACGCATTCATTGAATTACAACCGTTCTTTCTGCGCAAAATCACCCATATGTGCCTTGCAGAGCCAGTTGGTTAGGCAGGCCGGACAGCAGACGACCGGGTTCGGGACCCTGCTTACCTTTTATCGGCAAGTTTCGAAACCGTATTCTGCTTGCGCTTTGCGTAATGCCGCGAGGCTTTAGCACGGTTGCCACAGGTTTCCATCGAACACCAGATGCGTCTGCTGTTTTTGGTTTCATCAATGAACAGCCAACCGCAATTCTCTCCAGGGCATTTTTTGATCCTGTTCAACTCACCAGGATCCACAAGTATTGAAATTGCAGACGATGCCAGAAGCCCTTCAAACGATGGCAATGTTTCTGCTGAACGCTTGAACTGAAGATCTTTAACAGTGTTTAGAACCTCCCAGTCGCCTGTGCCTTGCATCAGCTCGCGAAGTTTGCTGCGGAAGCCGAGAAGCTCGGAAAGCCCGCTGGTGACGCACGCTTTCATCTGCCTGGCATCCATCCACACATCCAGATCCGAAAGGCTGTTGAGTTTTTCATGCACAATCCGGTTGTCAGAAGACCAATCGGCAGTGTTGACGAAATCGAGAACCAATCGCCCGCCTAGCAACCTGACCGGATGTCCTTGAGAGTAACTCATGTGTTGTTCTAACCCCTATAGGGGTTGACAGACAAGTCAAGCCAATTCTAACCTTTGTTATGGTTACAAATTCAAGCAACCGCTCCATGCCAGATGTAACGCTCACAAGGGCGGGAATACTACATGGCATGAAACAACTGATTCCGATTTGCATATTTGTGTTTTCATATGGAATTGCCTTTGGGGTTGCTGCGACCGAGCATGGGTTGGAACCCTATCAGGCCATCTTGATGAGCGCTTTCGTTTTCACGGCGACGGCCCAGTTTGCCGCCCTGGACTTTCTCACTGAACCTGTGGCATTCCTTTCCCTTGCGTTTGTCACACTCGCGCTTGGCGGGCGCCATATCATCATGAGCGCCGCCCTGTCCCGCTGGATTAATCAGCTTCCGAAAGGCAAGCGCTTCACGACACTCTTTTTTCTCAGCGATCCCAATTTCGCCGTCTCACAATCAATGCTGCAAACAGGAGAACGGGAAATCGGGCCGCTATTGGGAGGTGGGGTTTTGCTTTGGCTGACTTGGGTCACCAGCACCGCATTGGGCTCTCTTGGAAGCGGCATCGTCGGAAACACGGAAGTTTACGGGTTTAGTGTGATAATGCCGTGCTTCTTCGCCGCCACGGCAACGAACATTGTACGTGGCTCTGCGCATCTGATGCTACCTGTATCAGTTGCCATGGCAATCGCAGTTGCCAGCTATTCGTTTCTACCATTGGGTTGGAACATAATTCTCGCCGCTGTTGTTGGCGGCTGCATCTCTGCGTTGTCCTATGGCGAGTAACGGTTCCTATTTCCTGACACTCGCAATCCTTGCTCTGGTTACGTTCGGCACGCGAGCAGGCGGAGCTTACCTGATGTCATGGCTTACCCCGACTCCAAGGATTGAGCGGTTTCTTGAGGGCCTTGCCGCCTCGGTAATAGCGGCGATGGTAGCCTCAATTCTGGCTACAGCGGACGTAAAGACCATGATCGCAACTTTTCTTGCCATTGCGGTTGCGGGGTTATCACGCAGCACGATCTGGGCCATGATCGCGGGTATGGCAACCGCAGTGTGCTACCCGTTTGTTACGTCATACTGACCGATTTGCTCCAATCAAACTGAACGCAATGAAAAACACGCAAAAACCGGATTTTGTCGACGGTTTGGTGTGCAGCAATGACGGGCAGGCGCCGATCAAGTGAACTCACGCCTTCTTTTCCCAACCACCACGGTCGTTTTGCTGCCAGTAGGTTTGGTCACCCACATTCTGTTCCTTGTGGAATTTCCATCGCCCCCTGGCGTGTTCGAGCGAGGCGTTGTCGTGTCCGTCAAACATGTAGACAATGCGCTCGTAATCACTGATCTCATCCATGTCGGCTCCGTCAACCAGAAAGCGGACCTGCGCGGCATTGGGGTTGTCGCGCTCTGCCGTGAGCCATACCGGTTGCTTGGCTTCGGTACCATCGCGGGTTGAACCGTGCGGCACGAAACTGTCGTCACGAAAGGACCACAAAAGGGTGTCCAAGGCATCGACCCGCGCCTGTGAGCCTGCCTGCACGACCACATTCCATTCCCGTGCAAGGGATTTTTCCACCAAACCGGGCAGCGCCTTGTCAAGCGTGCTTTCGGTCAGGTGGTAAAACAAGATGTCTGTCATGTCGGGATATTATTCGTAATACTCCGAGACCAACCGGTCCAGAAGCCTGACCCCAAAACCGGACCCCCAGGAGCGGTTGTATTCGCTGCCAGGAGAAGCCATTGCAGTGCCTGCCACATCAATGTGAATCCACGGCACGTCATTTACGAAACGCTGCAGAAACTGTGCGGCGGTGATCGACCCGGCATAGCGTCCGCCAGTGTTTTTCATGTCGGCGTTTTTTGTGTCGATCATTTTGTCATAGGCTTCGCCGACCGGAAGACGCCAAACTTTTTCGTCGGTGATCCTGCCTGCCTCGTACAGTTTGTCGGCCAGCTCATCATCGTTGGAAAAAATGCCTGCATATTCCTTGCCCAAAGCCACCAATATGGCACCTGTGAGGGTCGCCAGATTGATCATGAACTGCGGCTTGTACTTCTGCTGGCAGTACCAAAGCGCGTCGGCAAGCACCAGACGTCCCTCGGCATCGGTATTGATGATCTCGATGGTTTGGCCCGACATTGAGGTAACAATGTCGCCCGGCCTCTGCGCCTTGCCATCGGGCATGTTTTCAACCAGGCCAATTATGCCGATGACATTGGCCTTGGCCTTGCGCGCAGCAAGAGCATACATCAGGCCCGTTACCGCAGCCGCTCCACCCATATCCCCTTTCATGTCTTCCATGCCGCCAGAGGGTTTGATCGAAATCCCGCCCGTGTCAAAGACAACGCCCTTGCCGACAAAGGCGAGCGGCTTGTCGGATTTCTTGCCACCGTTCCATTTCATGACTGCCATGCGGGAAGGGCGCTCCGCCCCCTGCCCTACGCCAAGCAGCGCATTCATTTTCAGCTTCTTCATGTCGGCTTCGGTGAGGATCTCAACTTCGACTCCCAGTTTTTCCAGCTTCTTTGCTTCCTTTGCAAATTCCACCGGCCCAAGCACGTTTGCAGGTTCATTTACCAGTTGACGGGCAAGCAACACGCCATCGGTCACGCCGTCGAGCCTGGTAAATTCCTTCTTTGTCGCTGCCAGCGCTGAGGTGCCAAACACCATTTTGATAGCCTTTTCAGCCTTTTTGTCGGCCTCTCTGCCCTTGGTGAGATAATTGTCAAAATGGTAGGCACGAAGCTTTGCACCAGCGGCAATCATCGCCAGCTGTTCGGGTTTCAAACCATGGTCTTCATCTGCTGACTGCGAAACGATGTGAGCGTTCTGCCCCTTGCCGACGCTGGCAAAGACAACCCCGCCGATCTTCAGCAGATCGGCCTCGGTAAGGCTGTCGATCTCCCCAACCCCAACAAGCACGATGCGGTCGGGGCCCGTTTCGACACCGACCAGTTTCAGCGTTTCCTGTTTCTTGCCGCTAAACTTTTCCGTTTCCATGGCCCGCGCAAGTTGCGCTGCCGAAGGTATTTCGCCAACAAGCGGGGGAAGGCCTGCATCCTTGGCAATTAATACGATCAGGGTTCCGGATTTGGGTAGCGCGTTTTTGGCAAACGAAATTGCGGGAAGTAGTGCCATTAAAATTTGTCCTTAGAGGTCGGTGAAATGTCTATATGCACAAGCAGATAACAGAAAATAGGTGTTTTTGTACCCGTGTCGAGGGAGCAGGTTGCAATTCAGCCCGTTCGTCAAAGTTTGCCCACATGTTTCAGTTATGCGACACTGCAACCCCAATGACCGCCCCGCCGCCGGGGTCAAGCAATTGTTAACGTTGTTTATTGGTCAATTTTTAGCCAATCTCACCCATTATTGTTAAGCCCTTGGCAACCAATACCAACTGTCACCAAGCAACTTCCAGCGCAAAGGCCGATGTCGGCATATCCGTCGACAGACCACAACCTTGATGAACCTGCTTCAAAGATACATTTTCAAAAAAGCCGGGTTCGCCACACTGATGATCGTGGCGGCGCTGGTGGGTGTCATATGGCTTGTGCAGGCGTTGCGCGAAGTGGATATCATTACCCAAAACAGCCAAACGCTGACAACTTACCTTTCCATCACATTCCTTGTGGTGCCCAATCTGGCGCTTGCCATAGCCCCTATCGCTTTGTTGCTTGCGACCATTCACACGCTCAATACGCTCAATACCAACAGTGAACTGGTTGTGATTTCAGCCAGTGGCGCGTCGGGGTGGGCGATTGGCAAGCCCCTGTTGATTCTTGCGCTTGTTACCAGTCTTTTTACGGGTCTGGTGGCGCATGTCATTTCACCGTACAGCTTGCAGCATGTAAAAAGGCTGGTCACGGAAATGCGGGCAGACCTTGTTTCTGTAGTTTTGCGCGAAGGCAGGTTTACAACGATTGAAGAAGGCTTGACCTTTCATGTCGCGAAAAAGGGAGCGGCAGGCCTGTTGTCAGGCATTGTCATTTCAGATGACCGGGAAAAAGACACGGCCCTGCTGTTCTCTGCCAAGGAGGGCATTGTTATTCGCAATCAGCTAGGATCGTTCCTCAATCTGAAAGATGGCGAAATCCTGCAGACCAACAAAGAAGACAACACGACTACAATCATTAAGTACGAGTCTTATTCTTTTGATTTGTCTACGTTCGCCGGGACCACTGAAATCGGAAGACTGCGAATCAAGGAACGCCCGACCTGGCAACTTCTTGCGCCCGATCCCAATGACCAGGAATACAAGAACAATCCAAACCGCTATTCCCAACAAATCCATGAACGGTTTTCAGAGATGCTCTGGCCATTTGCGAATGTCTTGGTAATTCTTGCAATTGCAGGTCAGGCGCGATCCAGCCGCCAGGGACACTCGACATCAATTTTCATCGGATTCTGCATTCTCGCAATTGCCCGTGGTTTCGGGTTCTCGTTTGTTTCCGGCCTTAAAACCAACGCTGACCTTGCCTGGCTGGTGTATGCTGTTCCATCGGTTTGCATTGTCGCTGGTCTGTTTTTCGTTGTCAGCAATCGAACGGCAAAACTGCCTGCGTCTGTTCAAAAACTGTTTGACCTGTTCTCTGCCCAACTCACCCACCAATATGAATTGCTGCTTGAACGGTACCGGCTTTTCAGGCGCAGACTGGCGGGAGTTCGGACATGATCGGCACAACCCTTAGTCAATACATAGCGATGCGGTTTTTGGGCATTCTGCTCTCAATGATCCTGGGTCTGGCCTTTTTGATCATCGCGGTTGATTTTATCGAGCAGCTTCGCAGGGTGCCCGCCGAACAGGATGTGCCACTGGGAACAGTGTTGGCCATCGCGGCCTTGCGTGCGCCCCTGTTTATCGAAAAAGCCTTCCCGTTTGCCTGCCTGTTTGCAGCAATGATGACGCTTACGCAGTTGAACAACAAACTGGAGCTTGTGGTTTCCAGAGCCGCAGGCGTGTCTGCCTGGCAATTCCTGCTCCCCATCGGCTTGGTGGCAGCAATCGTCGGGGTTCTGGTGTCAATGTTCTACAATCCCGTTGCCATATCCGCTTCCAAAACCTCCGAAAAAATGATCGCATCAATCATCGACACCCGGAAAACCGAGGATCAGGCCACAGAGCGTGGTCTGTGGATCAAGCAGGAAGACCCCGGTGGCGGGTATACAATACTGAATGCAGAGCTCGCCAGAGACAATGGCCGGGTGATGGACAACGTCAAGTTGATAAGCTTCTCCAAAGATTTCGGCTTTGTGAAGTTGCGCGAAGTGCGCAACATGGTACATCGTGGCGACTATTGGCAACTGACCGGCATAAGCAGCATGGGAGTGGACGGCACCAAAACGACATCCGAAACCGAGAAAATGCCAACATCGTTAACACAGGACGAGTTGCTTGGCATCAACAGTGCACCTGACCAGATCTCATTCTGGAAATTGCGCGAAGTTGCTGAACGCGTTGAAAAATCTGGCACAAACGGATTGCCATTTCTTGTTCATTACCACAGTTTGACCGCATTGCCGCTGTTTCTTTTGGCTATGGTATTGGTGGCTGCGTCGGTTTCCCTGCGATTCGTACGTTTTGGGCAAACCGGACGCATGATTTTTGGTGGCATAATGTCTGGCTTCGTGCTTTATACGCTGACGAGTCTGGTTACTTCATTGGGGAGCAACGGGGTGGTGCCGCCGGCAGTCGCCGCGTGGGCTCCGTGTTTGGTTGCGATTTTGTTTGGTATGAGCGCGTTGTTGCATCAGGAGGACGGATAGATTTGACCTTTCCTGATGCAGGATATTCCAGGATATTGTTGAAGGCTAAAGGCCGGTTTGCAAGGCAACCGTTGATAACGGCTGCAATTGTTGCGCTGGTTTCACCGCTGGCGCTTGGCCTCGTCCATACCAATTCTGTGAATGCACAGGTCATCTCGGAAAACATTTTCGGTGAAACCAACCAACCAAGTGCTGATGAACAATTATTGCTGGAATCCGACAATCTGGAATTTGACTCCAACCGCGAATTGGTAATCGCGACGGGTAATGTTCAGATTGCCTACGGAAGGACCACGCTGGTCGCGGACCGGGTTGAATACAATCAACAAAGTGGTCGGGTCACTGCATTTGGCAATGTCGAGATTATCGAACCCGGTGGCAACAAGATTTTTGCGCATGAAATAGATGTGACTGACGATTTCAGCGACGGATTTGTTTCTGCCCTGAATGTGCAGACAGCCGACAACACACGGATTGCAGCAGAAAGCGCCTCCCGCAAGGACGGGACGCTAACCCAGTTCAATAACGGCGTTTACACCGCTTGTGAGCAGTGCAAGGAAGACCCTACCAAACCGCCCTTCTGGCAAATTCGTGCCAAGAAAGTTGTTGTGGACGGCGACACCAAGACCGTTGAATATGAAGATGCAACGTTTGAGATATTCGGAAAGCCGTTTCTCAAACTTCCATATTTTTCCCATGCAGACCCATCGATAAAACGAAAGTCGGGCTTGCTGCTGCCAACCATGAGCAACAGCAACTTGCTCGGGTTCGGTTATCGCCAGGGTTATTTTTTCAATCTCGCACCCGATTACGATGTGACCGCCTGGGGTACATATTACACCAGGCAAGGTTTTTTGGGTGAAGCCGAATGGCGTCAACGCTTGGCAAATGGTGAGTACAGCATTCATTATGCCGGCATAGATCAGCAGGAGAAAGAAGCGTTTTCCGCTGGGACTGTCGACGCTACAAAGGATGAGCGGCACGCGCTGATTACAAGCGGGCGGTTTGAGATCAACCCGCGATGGGATTTTGGCTGGAACGCGCTGTTTCAAAGCGATGAGAATTTTGCCCGAAGCTACAACCTGAAAAATTACGACCAGCGGGACGTTACAAACGAGGTTTATCTCACGGGGCTTGGCGAGAAAAACTACTTCAAAGTCGCGGCGCAAGACTTTCTGGTCCAGAGCAATGAGCGGGATGCTCTGAATTTTGCAAAGTTTCCTACGGCATTTACCGGCAACCAGCACGCCACCGAGCAGCAGGCATTGGTGCTTCCTGTAATGGACTATAATGCGGTTTCGGGCGAAGCGTTTGAGAATGGTCAGCTCAGTCTTGATGTCAATGTAACGAGCATTCAGCGCGATGCGCCGGATGTTGCCAATTTTGACGGAACAGCAGCCTCCATTGCAGCGAACGAGCGGTTTGCCGGACTGCCTGGAACTTCTACCCGGGCGAGCGCCCTGTTGGAATGGAAGGGTTCAACCATTACCGACGGTGGTTTTGTCGCAACGACGGCGCTAAGTGTTCAGGGCGATGCGATCCAACAGAACCATGATGACCTGGCTTCATTCGGCAATCCATTGACCAACAACCGTTCAATCTATCGCTACATGCCTGCTGCGGAATTCGAAGTGCGCCTGCCCCTGATCGCGTATGACGGAACCACAACGCACATTTTTGAACCGATTGCCCAAATTATAGCTCGCTCCAACGAAACCCACATTGGCGAAATTGCCAACGAAGATGCGCAGAGCCTGGTGTTCGACACCAGCAATTTGTTCTCGCGAAACAAATTCTCGGGTTATGACCGGGTTGAGGGCGGAACGCGAGCCAATCTCGGTTTCCGTTTTTCAAGCACATTTGAAAATGGCTCAAGCATCAACATTATGGCAGGCCAGTCGTTCCACCTTGCTGGCAAAAATTCCTTTGCCAACACCGATGACCTGACCAATACGGGCGAAGAGTCCGGGCTTGAAACCGATCGTTCGGATTTTGTTGCCTCACTTCAACTGGATACGGGCGACGGGTTCGCGCTGGGAACGGGGTTCCGACTGGATGAGCAGGACTTTTCCGTAAGACGCGCTGAAGTTACGGGCCGGGTCATTCAGCAGGACTACTCGGTTGCGGCGTCTTATGCCTTTACGCAAGCACAGCCAAATTATCGCTTTGAGCGCGACCGTCATGAAGTTTCCGTTTCGGGAAGTGTCAAGCTGGATGAAAACTGGCGCGCATTTGGTTCCAGCGCCTATGATGTGGTGGAAAACAGCTTTGTGCGAAATGCAGCCGGTATTGCTTATGACGACAGTTGTTTTTCATTTTCCGTGGCTTACTCGCACGAAAACCCAAAGTTTTCATCCGGGACGGATGAGCACAAGATCAACTTCTCGCTTGGACTGCGGACAATTGGCGGATTTAACCGTTCTGTCAGTTTTGAAGAAGATGAGAGCTAGCAATTTGTCAAATTGCAGCTAAAACAAACCGTTAAGGCACAATTGAGACAAATTTCGACAGTAGTTTTGCTCAACCATGTGCTGCCATATGACAAGGAGGGCGGATGCGGAAAAATGTTGTAACCTGTCTGCCAGGCATTGCGTTGCTAATGGCCAGCGTGCTTGCTGTGGGATGCCAAACCCCAACTTCTGCAGTCGACAAGAAGGCCGAAGAAACAAAGTCCAAACAGCAAGCGGTTGCCAATGAGGCAGAAAAGCAGGCGGATGCTGCTACGCAATCTCCCGAGAACAGCGCCTTGGGCGCTGCCAAGGTCGTTCGAAAACAGGGCGACATCCAAAACCGTGGTGTCTACATAAAAATCCTGGTGAACAAGAGTCCGATCACCAATCTTGATCTGCGGCGGCGCAAGAAACTGCTGGAGTTGCAGCGTGTGAAGGGCAACCGGACCAAACTCGCAGAAAGCGACATGATTGAGCAAGCCCTCAAGCTACAGGAAGCAAAACGGCAACGCACATTGGCAAGTGACAACGAAATCAATCAGGCATTTGCAAACTTTGCCCGCGGCAACCGCACAAACTCAGCCAACATGGCCAAACAACTCGAACGTTTCGGGGTTGGAGCCAATCACTTCAAAGGGTTTATCCGGGGGCAAATGAGTTGGCGCAGGACCGTACAAAAACGGTTCCAGTTTGAAACCCAAAACCTTTCGGAAAGCGAAGCGATAAAAAGGAATCGCCAAAGCGGCAATGCCCGGCCGGTTGTAAATGAATACGGTTTCAAGCAAATTGTCTTTGTTGTCCCGCGAAACAAGCGATCCAAGGCCCGATTGAATGAACGTACAGCCGAGGCCAAACGATTTCGTGCAAGTTTCACGAACTGTAACGGTGCGCTTTCGATGGCCAAGCAATACAAGGATGTCAGCGTAATCACGCGTTCCAGAGTGCTTGAACCTCAATTGCCGGGGCCTTGGTTGGAGGGGATTAAATCCACCGATGCAAATGGGGTTACCAACCCGCTGGTGACCGACAAAGGCGTTGAAATGCTAGCGGTCTGTTCGACCAAACAAGTTTCCGATGACCGCGCTACCCAAGTTGTTACCCAGTCGCAAGAGTTTGAAAACTTTGATGAAAAAGGCAAGGAGCTATCCAAGAAATATCTTGACGAACTCAAGGCCAATGCAACCATCATTTATCAATAATCGATCATGACAAACCCTCCAAAACCGGTCGCTGTCAGCATGGGAGATCCTTCCGGGATCGGGCCCGATATCATATTGGCTGCCTGGGCCGACCGCGCCGCCAGAACGGTGCCGGACTTTTATGTGATCGGTTGCAAAAATGTGTTTTCTGAGCGGGCTTTGGGGCTGGGAATTGATGTATCATTTTCGGGCAATACGGAAGATTCCGGTTCCACCGATGCGCTTGTCATCCGTGAACTGGACAAACCCTGCAATGGCGCGGCGGGAGTTCCGCACCCCTCAGATGCTGCCGTAACGATTGAAGCGATAGAACGTGCTGTTGACGATGTTTCGGAGGGCAAGGCATCTGCCCTGGTCACCTGTCCGATCAACAAAGCGGTGCTATATGAAGCCGGTTTTTCATTCCCGGGCCATACGGAGTTTCTGGGTCATCTGGCAGAAAAACGTCACGGAAACACCTATCAACCGGTGATGATGCTGGCTGGCCCGCAGCTGCGCACCATACCTGTGACCGTCCACATTCCGCTTTCCAACGTTTTTGGGGAACTCACACCTGAGTTGATTGTATCCACCGCCAGGATCGCGGAACGGGACCTGCGGACACGCTTTGGCATATCCAATCCAAGACTTGCGGTCGCAGGACTTAATCCCCATGCGGGGGAAGCGGGAGCATTGGGCCGGGAAGAAATCGACATCATCATTCCGGCGGTAGAGCAGTTGCGTCAGGAGGGATTGAACGTGGAAGGCCCCTTGCCTGCGGACACCATGTTTCATGCACCCGCACGGGCAACATTTGATGTGGCACTTTGTATGTATCACGACCAGGCGTTGATCCCCGCCAAAACCATTGGGTTTGATGACGCGGCAAATGTTACATTGGGACTTCCGTTTATCCGCACCTCTCCGGATCACGGAACTGCCTACGCCATTGCCGGAAGCGGGAAGGCAAACCCCGCCAGTTTTGTTTCCGCGTTGAACATGGCTGCGGAAATGGCACGGCACAATGTTGGCTGATGATGGCCTGCCACCCATTGCGTGAGGTGATTGAGGCGCATGGCTTGGCGGCAAAGAAGTCACTTGGGCAAAACTTCCTGCTTGATTTGAACCTGACGGGCAAGATCGCGCGAACCGCTGGCAACCTTTCAGGCCATGACGTGATTGAAGTTGGACCCGGGCCGGGTGGATTGACCAGGGCATTGCTTGCAAACGGTGCTGAAAGAGTGATTGCAATCGAACGCGATCCGCGCTGTCTGGCAGCTCTGGCGCAAATTTCAGACCATTATCCCGGCAGGCTGGTGGTGATAGAAGGCGACGCCCTGAAAACAGACTTCACCACGCTTTTGGGAAAAGAAGCAAAAATCGTTGCCAACCTGCCATACAACATTGCAACGCCATTGCTGGTGGGATGGATGAGTTCAACCGAATGGCCGCCATTTTTCGATTCCCTGACATTGATGTTCCAGAAGGAAGTCGCTGAACGTATCTGCGCAAAGCCAGGTGAAAAAAACTATGGTCGGCTTGCTGTACTGTGTGGTTGGCGCGCGCATTGTTCCAGGGCTTTTGATGTCCCCCCACAGGCTTTTGTTCCGCCGCCAAAAGTAACGTCCTCAATTGTGCATATTGAACCACGGAAGAACCCCTTGGTTTGCAACGTTGGAAAACTGGAAACCGTCACCCGCATTGCCTTTGGCCAACGCCGGAAAATGCTTCGTTCAAGCTTGAAATCCCATGGTGGTGAAAAGCTGTTGATGAACTGTGGCATTGACCCGACACTGCGGGCCGAAGAGCTCGATATTGAGGGTTTCACAAGACTTGCCAACGCTATTAATGGTTAACCAAGAAAGTTCCTGCAAAGGCTTCAAAACCCACAACTAATTTCCTATATCCTTAGGGCGTTTAACGACCGACTGAAATTCCTCAATGCTTGAATTCATTTTGTTGATTGTTGGCCTGGCGATCCTGTTGTGTGGAGGCGACTTGTTGATTCGAGGCGCGGTCGCAATTGCCGAAAAACTGGAAATTCCGCCGCTTATTATCGGCTTGACCATTGTCTCGCTCGGAACCTCGGCGCCCGAGCTGTTCATTTCCCTGAATGCAGCGCTCGACGGGGCTGGAGGGCTGGCCATTGGTAACGTTGTCGGCTCCAACATAGCAAATGTGTTACTTGTGCTCGGCTTGCCGGCGATGATCAAACCGACCTGTGCAGAGGAAAAAGGCGTCGGACGCAACATTCTTGTAATGATCGGGACTACCATTGTTTTCATGGTCCTTCTTTCCATGGGAAGACTTGGCCTTCTTGAGGGTCTGCTTCTACTGACCATTCTCATTGCCTTTCTCTGGGACCAGGCAAGAGCCGCCAGACAATCGCGAAACAACGGTCTGGAAAGCTACAAGGACGAAGTCCATGATGTTCCCTCTGATATCCGGACTGCGACAGGCCTGTTGATAGCCGGTATCCTGCTTTTACCTTTGGGCTCATGGCTTGCGGTTGAAAACGCCAAGCAGATTGCCCAATACATGGGTGTTTCAGACGAAGTAATCGGTTTGACCATCGTGGCCATTGGTACCTCCCTGCCGGAACTTGCGGCAACACTCATGGCGGTGTTGCGTGGCAACTCGATGGTCGCGATTGGCAATGTGGTCGGATCAAACATCTTCAACATTGCTGCCATAATGGGGGTGACAACCGTTGTCGCGGCCGTACCGGTTGGGGGAACGATTGTTTCTTATGACATGTGGATCATGTTTGGGGCGGCACTTTTGATGGCGGTGATCGGATACTACACCAAAAGAATCTCCCGGTTGGGAGGCACTTTGATGTCGCTGGGTTATCTGGCTTATATCGGCAGTGCGTTTATTTGATTTCGGCCGTTTTGCAATAAACTGGCAGCAGCATTGATCGCCACCCAATTTTCTGCTCGAAAACCGGATGTTTCTTTTGCATCATGACGCCATGAATTCAGATTCTTCACAAAATCCGGTCAAAAAAATAAAACTGGGAGCAACAACCGGCGAAGCGGCCAACATTGAGTGGAACGACGCGCACGGCTTGACCAGCGAGTTACGAGGCGCCGCCCTGATTTCTGAATGGGTCAAACGCCTGCCAAACTCTCCGGGTGTTTATCGCATGTTCGATGCAAACGGCGATGTTCTTTATGTCGGCAAGGCCAAATCGCTGAAAAAACGGGTCACTTCGTATGCCAAGGGAATTGGACATTCCAGCGGTATTTCGCGAATGATCCGTGAGACTGCGAATATGGAGTTTGTCACCACGCATACTGAAATGGAAGCGCTTCTGCTTGAAGCGAACCTGATCAAACGCTTGCGGCCAAAATTCAATGTATTGCTGCGTGATGACAAGAGCTTTCCCTACATTGTTATCACCGATGACCACCCCTCCCCTGGCATTTTCAAACACCGCGGGGCGCGTCACAAGAAACGCAGCTACTACGGTCCGTTTGCATCAGCCGGTTCGGTAAACCGGACGCTGAATGCGATGCAGAAAGCATTTTTGGTCAGGACGTGCAGCGACTCCGTTTTCGACAGCCGAACCCGGCCATGCCTGTTACATCAGATCAAACGTTGCTCAGCACCGTGTACAGGCGAAATATCCGAAGACAATTATGCAGCACTGGTGAAGGATGCCAAAGACTTTTTGCGGGGCAAAAGTTCTCAGATGCAGAGCGAGTTGTCGCTGCAAATGCAGGCCGCATCCGACGAACTGGATTTCGAGCGTGCGGCAGTCTATCGCGACCGCCTGTCAGCTCTTTCGCAGATTCAGGGCCATCAGGGCATAAATCCCCAAACTGTCACCGAGGCCGACGTGTTTGCCGTGCAACAACAGGGTGGAATGACCTGCATTCAGGTTTTCTTTTTCAGGACTGGCCAGAACTGGGGCAACCGCGCCTATTTCCCAAGAGCGGACAAAAGCTTCGAACCACAGGAAGTGCTTGGTGCTTTCATAAGCCAGTTTTATGATGACCGGCCTTGTCCACGCCTGGTCTTGCTTTCCCACGATACAGGCGAACTGGCGTTGCTCGGTGAAGCCTTTGGTGCACGCACGGGCCACAAGGTGGAGTTTGCAGTGCCCAAGCGCGGCGAAAAACGCGAACTGGTTGACCATGTTTCCCAAAACACGCGCGAGGCGCTTGAACGCAGACTGGCTGAAACGTCAACCCAAACAGCGTTGATGAACGGGGTTGCCCAAGCCTTTGGGTTGGAAACGAAACCCAACCGCATTGAAGTCTACGACAACTCCCACATCATGGGCACCAATGCGGTAGGAGCCATGATCGTTTCAGGACCGGAAGGCTTTGCCAAGAACCAGTACCGGAAATTCAACATCAAGAACGAAGACCTTGTTCCGGGTGACGACTATGGAATGATGCGAGAGGTCATGACGCGCCGGTTTTCACGGCTGGTCAAGGAACACGGGCTTCCCGATGAACAGGAGGTTCTGGACGGAGAAATCGGTGTATGGCCCGACCTGCTGTTGATTGACGGAGGCCTTGGCCAGCTGAATGCGGTCTATGAAGTGATGAACGAACTTGGTTTGGCGGACGCCGTTGCGATGGTCGGCATTGCCAAGGGGCCGGACCGCGATGCCGGACGCGAGAAGTTTTTCATCAAGGGCAAACAGTCCTTTATGTTGCCGGAGCGCGATCCTGTTTTGTATTTTGTGCAGCGCTTGCGCGATGAAGCGCATCGTTTTGCCATTGGTTCACATCGGGCCCGCCGAAAGAAGGAAATGGTAAAAAACCCCCTCGACGAAGTGCCCGGCATCGGATCTGGTCGCAAGCGGGCGTTGCTTCATCACTTTGGCACATCAAAGGCGGTTGCCGGGGCTGCAGTTTCCGACCTGAAAGAGGTAGAAGGCATATCCGATCACATGGCCCAGGCGATATACGATCACTTTCATTGAGCACACGATCGGTATGTCGCACAGTTTTTGATTGAACTTGTGCAAAATATGCGTTCTTTGGAAATCATGGCTGCAAAACGCAAAGACCCGATTTCTCTCCTGATCAGCATCCCGAACCTGCTGACCTATGCCCGTATTCTGGCTGTGCCCCTGATCACCTTGTGTTTTTTTATGGAAGGCAAGCTGCAATCGTCGGATCTGGCCCGCTGGTCGGCTGTCGCCCTGTTTATCCTGGCCAGCATTACCGATTTTCTGGACGGCTATCTCGCGCGTATCTGGAAACAGACTTCCAACATCGGAAAGATGCTTGATCCCATTGCCGACAAGCTTCTGGTTTCGACCTGTTTGCTGCTGCTCGCTGTTGATACCGACAAAACCATAGCAGGCTGGTCGATCTGGGCAGCAATCATCATACTGTGCCGAGAAATATTGGTGTCGGGTTTGCGTGAATACCTTGCCGAACTTCAGGTTTCGGTGCCCGTAACATGGATCGCCAAATGGAAAACCGCGGTGCAGATGATTGCGCTGGTGTTTCTGCTTGCGGGACCTGCCGGCGACAAAATCTTTCCATACACGACCCAAACCGGGCTGATGTTGCTTTGGGTAGCCGCACTCATTACGATTTATACCGGCTATGACTATTTCAGGGCCGGACTGAAACACATCATCGAATAGGCGTGTAATGAAACTGCTTTATTTTGCCTGGCTGCGCGAACGTCTGGGGATCAATGAGGAAACGGTTGAGTTACCGGTCGCGGTAAACGATGTTTCCAAACTTCTCGAATGGCTGCGTTCGCGCGATGAGCGATTTGAACATGTGTTCGAAGACACAGACATCATTCAAGTCGCGCTCGACAAGCAACACGTGCAGGATCGATCAGCGACGCTTGAAGGGGTTTCCGAGATCGCCCTGTTCCCTCCGATGACAGGTGGATAAACAAAATGGTCGCACCGGTTGTCAGCGTTCAAAGTGAAGACTTCGACGTCGCCGAGGAAACGGCAAGGATAACCGCGAACAACCAAGACATCGGTGCGCTGGTTACCTTCACGGGTTTGTGCCGCGATGAAGGCAAAAGGCTTTCTGAGCTTGAGCTGGAACATTATCCGGGAATGGCAGAGGCCGAAATTTACCGGATTTGCGTGTCAGCGATTGACCGCTTTGGACTTGTCGGGCTGACGGTTATTCACCGGTTTGGAAAGATTGTTCCCGGCGATAACATTGTCTTGGTAATCTCGGCAGCCTCCCACCGGCAAGATGCATTTGATGGCGCCAGCTATGTTATGGATTACCTTAAAACCAACGCACCATTCTGGAAAAAAGAGCATCTTGTGTCGGGAGAAGAAGGCGAATGGGTAAGCGCTCGCGAGGTTGACGATATGGCCAAGGACAGCTGGCAGTAACGTCAAGGTCAGATTCCGGTAATGTTCATTGGAACAAGCTGCCAATAGAAGCGAGCCTTGGTTGGATTGCAAGCGAGAGTTCACGTCGTCACCGAATTGATATCGATTCCTATGCAACACTCGGCACCATTTATCCCAACAAGAATTGCTCGAAATCAAACAATCCGGGTCGACGATCGCGACGCAGCCGTTCTGCAACCAGCACCGACTGAACCTCGCCAAACGCCTTGTCGAGATCCTCGTTGACCACGATGTAATCATATTCGCGCCAATGGAGAATCTCCTCGGCAGCATTCTTTAGACGCTGCTCGATCACTTCGGGTTTGTCTTCTGCCCGACGAACCAGTCGCCCATGCAACTCGGTCATTGACGGAGGCAGAAGAAACACTGAAACGACGTCGCCACGCGCTTTCTCCATAAGCTGCTGACCTCCTTGATAATCGATGTCAAACAACATGTCGTAACCGGCTGAAAGCGCCTTCTCTGCCGCATCGCGGGGCGTTCCATAAAAGTTGCCGTGCACTTCGGCCCATTCGAGAAGTGCATCGGTTTCCTTCAAACGCATAAACTCGCGATCAGTGACAAAATGGTAGTGAACACCATCGATCTCGCTGCCACGGCGCTCTCTGGTTGTCACAGAAACGGAAAGCTTCAATCGCTTGTTACGCTCAAGCAGGTTACGGGCAATGGTCGATTTGCCTGTTCCTGAAGGCGAAGACAGGACCAGCATCAGTCCCCGCCGCTCTATCTCGCTGACGTCCATGACCCGTGAATCACTCCATGTTTTGCACTTGTTCGCGAAACTGGTCTATCACCAGCTTCATGTCCAGTCCCAAACCGGTTACAGTCGCAGAATTGGACTTGCTGCAAATCGTGTTGCATTCCCGGTTGAACTCCTGCGCGAAAAAATCGAGTTTGCGACCAACCGGCCCTCCCTCTTCCAGCAACTCATTTGCGGAGAGGATGTGGACGTTGAGGCGATCCAACTCTTCCTGAATATCTGCTTTTGCCGCAAGCATGACCGCTTCCTGATGCAAACGCTGGGTATCCAGCCCATGATTATCCATCAATTTCGCCACCAGTTCAGTCAAGGACTGGAGAATGGTGTCGGGATGACGCTCATTGCTGTTGCTGATGTTCGCGTGCAAGTCACGCAATCTGTCGAGTTGCGTCCGAAGAACCTCACCGACCGACGCACCTTCCTTGCCACGCGCCTGTTTAAGCTGATCGATTGCCGTTTCCAGTGAACCAAGGATTGATTTGTGGAGGTCCGCAACTTCGTCGTCACCCAAGGTGTCTTCCTCCAACTCCACCACGCCGCGCATGTTAAGCAGTTCAGCGGGTGTGGGTAAGGGGCCACCCGTTTTGCCGGCAAGCGTTTTGGCGTGTTCAAAATATGCGATTGCCAATTCATGGTCCACCTTTGGCAACAGACCACCACCGGTTTTTGCGATTTGCAATGATACTTGAAAATTGCCCCTCGAAAATGACTTCGAAAGACTGTTCCGCGCCGGTATATCGAGTGCTTCATAGCCGTTTGGCAGGCGCAGTCGAAGATCGAGCCCCTTGCCGTTAACCGACCTGATTTCCCAGCACCAGGTGGTTCCGGCAAAAGCCCCTTCACTACGGGCAAACCCCGTCATGCTGTTAAGTGACATTCAGTCCCCGTTTGTGCTTGCGCAATTCCTCGGAAAGCACAGCAAACAGACACGCTGTTCTACTGCTCCCCGGAGACAGAGGCCGCCTGCGCATCTTTTTGGCGTTGTGCCTCGATTGCCCGCCAGCGTTGCACATTGTCATTGTGCTCATCGAGCGTTTTGGCAAATGCGTGTCCGCCCGTTCCGTTGGCGACAAAAAAGAAATAGTCCGTGCGCGAAGGATTTGCCACCGCCTCAAGCGCTGCCCTTCCAGGATTGGCGATCGGTCCTGGCGGAAGAGCTGGGATGGTATAGGTGTTGTAAGGGGTTGGTGTATCAATATCCGAACGGTAAATCGGTCGGTCCTTCGGTTTTCCGGCACCTCCGAAAATGCCATAAATAATGGTCGGATCGGATTGCAGTTTCATGCCCGCGCGCAACCGGTTGACGAAGACCGACGCCACCTGTGGCCGCTCGGAATCCAACCCGGTTTCCTTTTCCACAATCGACGCAAGCGTGACCAACTCTTCAATGCTGTTGATCGGCAAATCCGAGGTGCGCCGCTGCCAAACCTCCTGCACAAATTCAGTCTGCGCCTTTGCCATGCGGTCAAGAATTTGCTGACGGGAAACACCGCGGGTGAACGGATAGGTATCGGGCATCAGGGACCCTTCGGGCGGCAAGATTTCGGGCAATTCACCGACAAGGGTTTCGTCGTTCCGCAGACGTTCAAAAACCTGATAGACGGTCAACCCTTCAGGAAGAGAGACCTTGTAAAGAACCCCTTTCCCCGAACGAATGGTGTTCATCACATCGAACATACTCATTTGCGGGGTGAACAGGTATTCACCGGCTTTCAGAGATGCCTGGGCGTTGTGCGCCCGCACCCAAAGACGGAAGATCATGTCATTGTCAATAACACCGCCAGCCTTGAGTTTGCGCGCGATTTGAGCAACCGAATTGCCTTCTTCGATCATGATCGTTTGGGAAGTTTTCAAGGGTCCTGTCTTCTCAAACCAGTATTTGCCGATCAGCCCAGCCGCGCAAATGGCAAGGGTCGCCAACACCAGGCACGTCATCATGAAATTGAAAAGCACCACAAGGTTTGCACGTATACCGCGCTTCCGTTTTGGGGGCTTGGGTACATCTTTGGGTTTCAGCAGATCGGATGGCGAGCGGACCGAGCGCGCGGCAGCTGGTTTCCCGCCGTCACCGGTCAAGTTGAAATTAACCTGTTTGGTACTCATTTCACTTTCTCGTACTACACCCGAATTCCACTGACCATTTTACAGCAATGTGGCTTTATCGGGACCCCCCAGCTATTTGCACCACTTTAGGGCGATTCTGCCTGACATGAAACGCAAATCAGGAGAAATCTCCCAGTTTAAACCCGCCTGAATATCAACGAAGCGTTGGTGCCACCGAACCCAAAGGAATTGGAAAGGGCGACATCTATCTTGCGTTCTTTTGCGGTGAGCGGAACCAGATCAATTGGCGTTTCGCGCTCCGGGTTCTCAAGATTCAGCGTTGGCGGAGCCACATTGTCACGAATGGCCAACAGTGAAAAAATCGCCTCGGCAGCTCCAGCCGCTCCCAACAAATGTCCAATGGCGGATTTGGTTGATGACATGGAAGCGTTCGCTGCGGCATCTCCCAACAGTCTTTCGGCAGCCCCAAGTTCAATCGTATCTGCCATGGTCGAGGTGCCATGTGCGTTAATGTAGTCAATGTCTGACGCCTCCATTTTCGCATTTTTCAATGCTGCGGTCATACAGCGAAACGCGCCGTCGCCATCTTCTGCAGGCGCGGTAATGTGATAGGCATCGCCAGACAAGCCATAACCAACCACTTCAGCGTATATTTTCGCACCCCGGGCCTTTGCGTGCTCATATTCTTCCAGCACAACCGAGCCGGCCCCTTCCCCCATGACAAACCCGTCGCGTTCACTGTCATAAGGTCGCGACGCGCGTTGCGGATCATCGTTGTAGCTTGTCGACAGTGCCTTGCAAGCCGCAAAACCGGCCATGGCGATACGGCAAACCGGAGATTCAGCACCGCCTGCCACCATGACATCGGCGTCGCCCAACATAATCAGCCTGGCTGCATCTCCAATCGCATGTGCACCGGTCGAGCAGGCGGTGACAACCGAGTGATTGGGGCCTTTAAGGCCGTGCTTGATTGAAACCTGGCCTGATGCCAGATTGATCAGCCGTCCTGGAATGAAAAACGGGCTGACGCGGCGGGGCCCACGGTCGGCAAGCAGAAGCGACGTTTGTTCGATACCCTGCAAGCCACCAATACCCGAACCGATCAGGACGCCGGTGCGATAGCAGTCCTCATCATCGACCGGGTGCCAACCAGCATCAGCAAGCGCCATGTCGGATGCGGCCATTGCATAGATGATAAACGGGTCAACCTTGCGTTGTTCTTTTGGTTCCATCCAGTCGTCAGGATTGAATGTGCCATCCTTTCCGTCGCCAAGCGGAATTTGGCAGGCAATCTGCGCAGCAATGTCATCGACCTGAAAATTTTCAATTTTCGCAGCCGCATTTTTGCCTTCCAATATTCGTTTCCACGAAATTTCGGCGCCACAACCAAGCGGTGAGACCAGCCCTGTACCGGTTACAACAACGCGTCGCATTCAACACTCCCCCGTCTGAACAAATTCCTCGGTAACGTCCCTCAAATACAGCAAAGGCGGCCAAGGGCCGCCCACCGCTCGAACTGCCTTGCAAAAGGTCAGGCTTTGGCACCTTCCACAAACTTCACAGCGTCACCCACTGTCTGGATGGTTTCTGCGGCATCATCAGGAATTTCAACATCAAACTCTTCTTCGAACGCCATGACAAGTTCTACATTGTCGAGCGAGTCAGCACCCAAGTCGTCGATAAAGCTTGCGCTTTCAACCACTTTGTCAGCTTCCACGTCCAGATGCTCGACTACAATCTTCTTAATGCGCTCTGCAATATCACTCATGATCAGCCTCAACTGTTAAACCGGAGAACTCCGGGGTTAGGAAAAATACGTT
Source organism: Rhizobiaceae bacterium (assembly GCA_965230715.1). GTDB lineage: Bacteria > Pseudomonadota > Alphaproteobacteria > Rhizobiales > Rhizobiaceae > JAALLB01. Next base: position 2,273,375 of record CBDDLK010000001.1, read on the forward strand.
GGCGGAACCTTCGGCCTAAACACCAATTCAGGCGGTCGGGTAACACACTTTATAACAAACTTCTAGGGCATTTAGGAACAATTTGAACTTGTCCAACGTACAGTTGGTCAAGTCGTCAGATCATTGCCATTCCGCCATTCACATGCAGGGTCTGGCCGGTAACATAGCCCGCCTCATTGCTTGCCAGATACACTGCAGCCGAAGCAATATCATTGCCCAGACCCATTTTTTTCATTGGAATCGCGCCCATGATGGCTTCTTTTTGCTTGTCATTGAGCTTCTCGGTCATGGCAGAGGCAATAAACCCGGGTGCGATGCAGTTTACCGTAACGCCGCGCGAGGCTATTTCCTGGGCCAGCGACTTTGAAAAACCGATCATTCCAGCTTTTGATGCACAGTAGTTTGCCTGTCCGGGATTTCCCGTCACACCTACAATAGAGGTGATGTTGATAATCCTTCCACCCTTGCGGCGCATCATCGGATATGCGATTTCCTTTGTCAGGCGAAACACCGACGTTAAATTGACGCGCATCACGTCATCCCAGTCGTCATTGGACATGCGGGCAAACAACCCATCGCGCGTTATTCCTGCGTTGTTTACCAGAACATCGACGCCCTCTAGTTTTTCTTCAGCCGCTTTGCCAAGGCCCGATGCCTCATCAAGATCGGACAGATTGGCAGGCAATACAACCGTCCGTTCCCCCAACTCATTGGCAAGCGCTTCCAGTTTCTCCTGCCGGGTTCCGTGCAGGCCAACTGTTGCTCCCTGAGCATGGAACTGGCGTGCAATGGCTTCGCCAATGCCGCCGGATGCGCCGGTAATCAAGGCTTTCTTGCCGGTCAAATCAAACATGTCTTGGTCTCCAGATCGCGAGTTTTTGCATTTCTCTACTGATGTATCGGATCACAGTGCTTCGAGCGCTTTTTCGATGTCATCATGTGTTCCGACATTGACGCTGGACAAGTCGCGATTGATGCGCCTTGCCAAACCGCTCAACACCTTGCCGGAGCCGATTTCAGCAAGCTGCGTAACCCCGTTGGATCCCATCCAGTCGATGGTTTCGCGCCATCTTACCTGGCCGGTAACCTGTTCAACGAGGCGCTGACGGATTTCTGCAGCCTCCGTGATTGGTGCGGCAACAACATTTGCCACCAACGGCACAACCGGGTCATTCATCTCGACATTGCCAAGCGCTTCTTTCATTGCTTCGGCAGCCGGTTCCATAAGACTGGAATGGAAGGGAGCGGAAACAGGCAGCAACATTGCCCGCCTGGCGCCTTTTTCGGATGCCAGTTCCGCGGCTTTTTCAACCTGCGCCTTGCTGCCGGAAATAACAAGCTGACCGCCGCCATTGTCGTTGGCGATCTGACAGACTCCGCCATTGGCACAAGCGCTGGTGATCGCTTCAACTTCGTCGTGTTCAAGTCCGATAATTGCAGCCATGGCACCTTCGCCTACCGGAACAGCGGCCTGCATAGCGTTGCCGCGAATGCGTAGCAAACGGGCGGTGTCGGACAGCGAAAACGTTCCGGCCGCACAAAGCGCCGAGTATTCTCCGAGCGAGTGGCCGGCGACGAAAGATGCCTTCTGAGCAATCGAAAAACCTTTTTCTTCCATCGCCCTCAGCGCAGCAATTGATACCGCCATCAGGGCCGGCTGTGCATTTGCGGTCAGGGTAAGGGTTTCGTCGGGCCCTTCGAGAATGATTTTGGAAAGCCCCTCACCCAGCGCCTCATCGACCTCTTCAAATACGGCTTTTGCCGCAGATGAAGCTTCTATCAGGCTGGCCCCCATACCAACTGCCTGACTGCCCTGCCCGGGAAACGTCAACGCCAAACTCATCATTTCTCTCCGCTAAAATCATCCTGTTCGACAAACTGTTGCAACTATGCGCAGCCGTTTGTGCTGGTCTGGTAAAAAAAATTTGCGCTTTTTGGCGTTGTCAATGCGCCAAAGTCAAGACATTCGCGCCAAAACCCCCTGTAAAGGACAAATTTCTACTGTTTTGCAATCCAGTTCAATGCCTGCCGCCAGTCGATCATGCGAACCGGGGTTCCGTGCTTGCCTCCGTCGAACAGTGCCATCTTGACGGGATAGGAAGGATCGGCTGCCTTGAGTTGCTTGTAATAGCGGTAGACGTTTTTCCAGTCATATACGTGATCTATGCTGCCGTGGGCAAAATAGATGGGTGGTTTTCCTGCCGGCATGACAAATTTTCCGCGCTCCAGAAATTGCGGGTCCGGAAACCCTCCCATGATCACGTAAGCATCAACCAGCTTCGCCGAAGACGGGTTCTTCATCAACCGCCAGCAAAGGAAGCTCCCCATGGAACCACAAGCAACGACAAACTTGCCGTTGGTTCTGGCCCTGTAATAATCTGCCAGCGCCTCAATATCCTTGCGACCATTTTCCTCATAATCGGTGAAGTCAGCGCTAAGATAGATGCCGCCGTTCCGATACATCAGGTTTTTGATGCGATTGAAATTGCCGCCGAATATTTCATCGCGGAATCCAAGATGACGGCTACCGTCTTTTCCATGCAAGAATACCACGGTCATGTTGGCGTTTCCGCCCAATGCCCCGACCGCAAAATGCGTGACCGTTCTGCCATTGTGGTTTACCGATGTATCGATCTGGTGGCGTTTTACACCCGAAGAAACATATTTGCCGTGCACCCGGCGCACCGGTTCGATATCGCGTTTGTTGATATCCTTTAATGGGTCATAGGGAAGCCTCAGAAAGGCACCATTGTCTTCAACGGCAAGCGGTTTGCGATATTTGAACAGGCGTTCCTTGTAAGGTTTGATTTCAAATGCGTTGGCCGGACCGGCGAGAAAAGCCCCTGTAAAGGTGGCAAACACCATCAACACAAATGGTGTCAGTGATCTGAAAATCATCGAATTGTACCCTGGCAATTGCTCAACCTCGCGTTCGGGTTTTACGGTCAGTTGAATTGAATACAAGATTCACTGCTGGATTGCCAAACAGAACCGGAACTAATTCTTATGAATGTTTGTGAAGTGCCAATACTCTTCTGGAGAATGTGCCGGATGGCAGAAGTGGTAATTACCTGCCAGTGGACGAACGCAGACACAAGATTGCATCTGGTGCGAGTGCGTGCGCAAACAACAGTGCCACTTTCCAAGAAACCGCTTGCATTACAATGGTCATTTGGGTAGAAGCCCTTCATTCAGGATCAATTGCTGGTGGCTGAACGTTGGCGTGTGGCTAAACTTTGGTGATGCTTCACGAGGGAAACAGGTTCCCGACCATCCGTGTCTCCGCTCTCGACCGCTCACAAATGCCTTTCCTGTGAACACAGAAAAAGGCGGCGTGCAGGCTTTGCGCAAGCGATCTGAACAGTTGAAACAGGAAAGGGTCATTTTTCATGGCACTATACGAACACACATTTCTGGCACGCCAGGACATTTCCGGGCAACAAGCCGAAGCGCTTGCCGAACAGTTCAAGGGCGTGTTGGAAGAAAACGGCGGCAAGGTCGGAAAGGTTGAGAACTGGGGTTTGAAATCTTCCGCCTATCGCATCCAGAAGAACCGCAAATGTCATTACATTCACATGAACGTCGACGCACCGGCTGCTGCTGTTGCCGAGATGGAGCGTCAGATGCGCATTCATGAAGACATTCTGCGTTACATGACCATTCGCGTTGAAGAACATGATGAAGAGCCTTCTGCGATGATGAAAAAGAACGACCGGGACGACCGCGGTCGCGGTGACAGGGGCGATCGCCCGCCACGTGGCGACCGTGCGCCTCGCGAAGAAGCAAAAAAGGAGTAAGCGGACATGGCTATTGCATCTACATCAGGTGGGCGTCGTCCATTCAATCGTCGCCGCAAGTCCTGCCCGTTTACCGGGCCTAATGCACCCAAGATTGATTACAAGGATGTCAAGCTTCTGCAGCGCTACATTTCCGAGCGCGGCAAGATTGTCCCTTCCCGCATTACCGCGGTCAGTCAAAAGAAACAACGCGAGCTGGCACAAGCCATCAAGCGCGCCCGTTTTCTTGGCTTGCTGCCTTACGTGATCGGCTAAAACAGGCTTGGAGAGCGCAGTTTCCTGCGCTCCTGACGCGCCCCTGGAGCGGGCAGACAATTGAAACCAAGTTGGGATTATCCCTAACTGTCGGGCCTGGCCCAGATGACAGGACAGCGAAACGATGAACCAAAAAGCACTGATGATTGCGGTTTCGGGCGGCATTGCTTGCGCAGTGATGAGTTATGTCGGCCAGGTACTGGGCGTTGGCGGCATTCCGTTTGCTCTGCTTGCAGCTCTTCCGATCTATTGTGCGGCACTTGCCGGAGGAACGCAGGCAGCCATTGCATCTGTTGCCATTGCATTTGTCGCAACCGCGCTGTTGTTGTCGCCCGAAGGCGCTTTGTTTGCAACGCTGGCCAGCACCTTGCCAGCGGGCATCATCGGGCATCAGGCAAACCTTGCCCAGCAACAAGAGGGCGGCACCATGGAATGGTATCCACTCTCATGGTTGCTCTTCAACCTGGCGATTGCACTCTCCATTGGCATTATTACCATTGCATTGTTTTTGAGTATGCAAAGCGCCGATCTCATGTCGCAGATGCAGACGGACCTGCAGAAGCTGCTTGCCCAAAGTTACAGCCAGTTGAATCTCTCGGAAGCAGAATTGCAGGCCTTCGCATCACAGATTATCAACCTGCTGCCCTTCGGGTTCGCAAGTCTTTGGCTGGTGACCCATGTGTTCAACCTGTTTCTTGCCAGCCACATTTGCCGCTCGGCAGACCTCCTGCCACGCCCGAAAGATGACCTCGCGATCCATGCAAACATGCCACTGGCTTCTGTCCTTGTTCTTGCGGCAGCACTGCTTGGAACCATGATTTTTGACGGCAATGCCCGTTTTGTTTCAGCAGTATTCGCCGGAGCGTTTTTGACAGCATTCTCGCTCGTCGGCCTTGCCGGACTTCACCTTCGATTGCGCAACAATCCTGCAGCATTTCTTGTTCTTTCGATTGTTTATCTCACCATTTTTCTCATTACCCTGCCATTGTACCTGTTTGCCATTGGCGGGGTGGTTAGAAGCTTCAATCAAACGACAACTTCAAATCCGCCCGGACCGGGCAAACAATAAAAGGAAAAAACCATGGAAGTGATTCTTCTTGAACGCATCGCCAGGCTGGGCCAACTGGGAGATGTGGTTAATGTCAAACCCGGCTATGCACGCAATTTTCTGTTGCCTCAGGGCAAAGCCCTGCGTGCCAACGACGCCAACAAGGCCAAGTTCGAAGCAGACCGCGCTGATCTGGAAGCCCGCAATGCAGAGCGCAAAACCGAAGCTGAACAGATCAAGGAAAACCTTGATGGCAATGCATATGTTATCATTCGTTCTGCCGGTCAGACCGGACAGCTGTATGGCTCGGTTTCAACCCGCGATATCGCGACTACCCTTGACACCGAAGGTTTCAAGGTAGGACGTAACCAGGTGAGCCTGACCGCCCCGATCAAGGTAATCGGCTTGCATGAGTTGCAAATCATCCTGCACCCTGAGGTTGTTGCCAACATATCTGTCAATGTGGCACGCTCTGAAGACGAAGCCGAAAGACAGGCAGCCGGTGAAGACCTGACCGTTCGCGATGATGAACAATTCGAACACCAGGCCGTTGATTTTGATGCGGACGATGTTGACCTGACAGAAGTTTTTGAAAACCCTGATGACGTAGAATTGGGCGACGGTGAAACCACCGGGGAAGACAGCGAACCCGCCGCTGATGCTGTTGAAGAACAGGAAACAGAAGAAACCAAATAGGTTTTGGACGCAAACCATTATGAAAGGCGCTCTCAAAGAGCGCCTTTTTTGTTGCCACATTCTGGCGGCGCGAATCGGTTAGTTATGTCAATGGACAAAGTGTCCGGGTCGGCAAAATTTCTTCACAACCATGTATAACTGTTGATTTTGCCAACCACGCCGATTGGCGAGTTTACACGTACCCGGGCAAACGATTAAAAACTCGGCCTAGGCGGTAAACAACGGGGAATTGGATGACAGACGCGGTACCCAGAATTGGCCAGGAAGAGGCGAGCTTTCGCTCGCCACCCCATAATATCGAGGTGGAGCAAGCCTTGTTGGGAGCAATGCTGGTCAACAATGATGCATATTATCGCGTTTCAGATTTCCTGCGTCCGGAGCATTTTTTTGAAGCGCTCCATGCCGAGATATTCAAAATCGCCGGAGACATGATCAAGGCGGCGAAAACCGCCAACCCGGTAACCATCAAAACCTTCCTGCCTGCCGAAGACAAAATCGGCGATATGAACATCGGACAGTATCTTGCGCGGCTTGCGGCAGAGGCCACCACCATTATCAATGCCCAGGATTACGGCAAGGCAATCTTTGACCTGGCAACCCGGCGCAACTTGATCGGCATTGGCGAAGACATGGTCAACATCGCCTATGACGCTCCTGTCGACCATCCACCCGCCGACCAGATTGAAGATGCCGAACGGCGTCTGTTTGAACTGGCCGAGAAAGGCGGTAGTGAAGCTGGTTTCAACAGTTTCAAGGACGCGATGAACGTCGCGCTCGACATGGCAGCAGCAGCCTATCAACGGGATGGCGGCTTGTCGGGCATTGCCACCAATATCCATGCACTCGACAGCAGGATGGGTGGCTTGCAACCATCGGACCTGATTGTGCTTGCCGGACGCCCGGCAATGGGTAAAACGTCGCTTGCGACCAATATCGCCTACAACATCGCGTCCAGCTATGTAAACGACGTGGATTCAGACGGCGACCCCTCTGCGCTTGATGGCGGGGTGGTTGGCTTCTTCTCGCTAGAGATGTCGGCGGAACAGCTTGCCACACGTATCATTTCCGAGCAGGCAGAGGTTTCGTCCTCGAAAATCCGGCGTGGCGAAATTACCGAAGCCGATTTCGACAAACTGACAACCTATGTGAACGTCATGTCGAAAGTTCCGCTTTATATCGACGAAACCGGCGGCATCTCGATTGCACAGCTTGCAGCCCGTGCACGGCGCCTCAAACGTCAAAAGGGTCTTGACGTCCTGATTGTGGACTACATCCAGTTGATGCAGGGTTCGGCGAAGAATTCTGGCAACCGGGTTCAGGAAGTGACAGAGATCACCACCGGCCTCAAGGCACTTGCAAAAGAACTCAACGTCCCAATCATAGCCCTTTCCCAGCTTTCCCGCCAGGTGGAAAGCCGGGACGACAAACGCCCGCAATTGTCGGATTTGCGCGAATCCGGCTCGATCGAGCAGGATGCCGACGTCGTGTTGTTTGTCTACCGGGAAGAGTACTATCTGCAAAGCGCCGAACCGGAGGCAGGTTCAGAAGCTTGGGTTAAATGGGATGAAAAATACCGCAACGCAAGAGGCAAGGCAGAAGTGATTGTCGCCAAGCAACGTCACGGACCGACCGGAACGGCAAGACTCGGCTTCCAGGCAGAATTTACCCGGTTTACCGACATTGCCGAAGAGGACCATCTGCCGGACCGCATGGAATGATATCCGGTTGCGTTTGTGGGGCTTCCGTGTTTGTAGTTGCGCACCATGACAACCGCCCCGCGACTTACCATTGACCTGACTGCACTTGCAGAGAATTGGTCCCTGCTTTCACGGCGCTCTCCCGATGCGGAAACAGCGGCTGTGGTCAAGGCGGATGCCTATGGCATTGGCATCGAAAAGGCTGTTCCGGTTCTTTCAGACGCCGGTTGCCAGACTTTTTTCACCGCAATGGTCGAGGAAGCGATTCGCGTCAGGCAAGTAGCAGGCAATGCACGGGTTTTTGTATTGAACGGAATTTTTTCCGATACGGTGCAGACCGCGTTGCAATACAAGCTTACGCCCGTGCTTTCGTCATTCGAACAAATCACTCTTTGGAAAACCATGTCGGGCGGGGAACCCTCAGCGATCCATGTTGATACGGGCATGAACCGTCTTGGGCTTTCGCTTGAAGAAGCTGAAATACTGGCGAGGAATACATTGATGCTGGATGCATCCGGGGCGACGACCCTGATGTCACATTTCGCCTGTGCCGACGAACCCGAGCATACGCTGAACCAACAGCAAAAGGAGCGTTTCGACCGGCTTTGCGAATTGTTTCCGAAGTTGGAAAAGTCCCTTGCAAACAGCGCCGCAATCCTGTCCATGCCCGAGGCTCACCATGACCTTACCCGACCAGGTATTGCCCTTTATGGCGGCGAGGCGCTCAACGATCTTCCAAACCCGATGAAACCGGTTGTGACGTCCCAAGCCCGTATTCTGCAAATCCGCGAAAGCAGGAAGGGCGAGACCGTGGGATACGGTGCAACGCTTGAATTGCTCCGCGATTCCAAACTGGCGATTTGTTCTGCCGGTTATGCAGATGGGTTCCACCGCGCCAATTCGGGCAGCGGTGTAGCACTGCGGAATGCCAATCAATCCGGAGGGTCCGGATGGCTTGACGGCCACAAAGTGCCAATAGCCGGACGGGTTTCGATGGACCTGACTGCATTTGATGTGACCGACGTGCCAGGAGAAGTGTTGGAAAAGGCAAGGTGGATTGAATTGTTTGGTCACAACATTGCCCTGGACGATGCAGCCCGCGCCTGTGGTACGATTGGCTACGAACTGCTGACCGATTTGGGCGGGCGATACTTGAGGGAATACATTTAACCCGTTCAACTTCTCAATGCACTTGATTGCACACGGCAAAACGCGTTAAGAACATAATAAGAACATTTGCATAATTTATGATTCCATGGCCAAGACAAAATCCCAATTTATATGCCAATCCTGTGGCTCAAGTTTTCCGCGCTGGTCGGGAAAATGCGATGCCTGTGGCGAGTGGAATTCGCTGGTTGAGGAAAATCCGTCATCAGGCATCGGCGCAAATCCGGGCAAGCAAATGCGCAAGGGAACGCCGGTGCAACTTGTGTCGCTGGCCGGGGAAAGCGAACAGGCACCGCGCATTGCTTCGGGCATTGCCGAACTTGACCGCGTCACGGGCGGTGGGTTTGTAAAGGGTTCTGCACTGCTGGTGGGCGGTGATCCGGGTATCGGGAAGTCCACCCTGCTGATGCAGGCCTCTGCTGCGCTTGCAAAACAAGGCCACAAGGTGGTTTATGTTTCCGGCGAGGAAGCGGTCGCCCAGATCAGGATGCGTGCGCAACGCCTTGATGCCATCGAAGCGAATGTGGGTCTTGCCGCTGAAACGAGTGTGGAAAACATTCTGGCGACGCTGGAAGGTGATGAACCCCCTGCTCTGCTGATCATTGATTCCATTCAAACGCTTTGGACGGAGCTTGCCGATTCCGCGCCCGGTACGGTGACGCAGGTTCGTTCTGCTGCTCAAGCCATGATCCGCTATGCCAAGAAAAACGGCACTTGCGTGGTACTGGTTGGTCATGTGACGAAAGAAGGCCAAATCGCCGGACCGCGTGTGGTCGAACACATGGTCGATGGTGTGTTGTATTTTGAAGGCGAAGGCGGACACCATTTCCGAATACTCAGAACCGTGAAAAACCGTTTCGGCCCAACCGACGAGATTGGTGTTTTTGAGATGTCTGGCAAGGGGTTGCGCGAAGTGCTTAACCCTTCAGAACTGTTTTTGGGTGAACGCAATGAAGCCTCGCCGGGGGCTGCTGTCTTTGCCGGGATGGAGGGAACCAGACCGGTGTTGGTGGAAATTCAGGCCCTGGTGGTCCAGTCAACGCTCGGAACGCCGCGCAGGGCCGTTGTTGGTTGGGACAATTCCAGACTTTCCATGGTGTTGGCAGTGCTGGAGGCCCATTGCGGGATCCGGCTGGGTGACCATGACGTTTATCTGAACGTGGCAGGCGGTTACCGGATCATGGAGCCCGCAGCAGATATGGCTGTTGCAGCTGCGCTTGTTTCGTCACTTTGCAATGTGCCGCTGCCGGCAGATGCCGTTTATTTTGGTGAAGTCAGTCTTTCCGGCAGCACACGTGCGGTAGCCCATGCCGATCAGCGGATGAAGGAAGCAGGCAAGCTGGGGTTTGGGAAAGTGTTTGCAGCGATTGATGACAAGTCCAAGGTACATGCCGGAACGTTGTGCGTGTCGGCGATTGGAGAACTGACCCAATTGGCCGCAGAAATCGCTTCACAACAAAAAACCGGTTGATCACATGGCACGCTGTTGCATTTCGGCACTAGAAATCGTCAGGGAAAAGCGCTAAAGCAGTCGCAAAATCGGACCTTGAGGAAGCTATATGCCGATTGAACTTCTTGATATCATTCTTGTTGCCCTGATGCTCCTGTCCGGTGTTTTGGCGATGGTTCGCGGGTTTTCGCGTGAAGTACTTTCCATCGGGTCATGGGTTGTGGCGCTCTTTGCCGCCTGGATATTCAAGGATATCGCCGCCAGTTATGCCGCGCCCTATACAGTGTCAATCACAAGCAACGAGTTGGTTCCAATGGTTGTTGGCGGCGCCGTGGTGTTTCTCATTGCCCTTGTTGTTGTGAGCCTGATCACCCTGAAAATTGCCGATTTTATTGTCGACAGCAAAATCGGCCCGCTCGATCGCACGCTTGGTTTCATTTTCGGTGCCGTACGCGGCCTGCTGGTGGTAATGGTGTTGCTGATGTTTTATGTTAACTTCTTCCCGGACAACCAGCCAGGCTGGGTGGCCAACGCGAAATCCAAGCCGATGCTGGAATCTATTGGGGAAAGCATGGTAAATGCTTTGCCGGAGGACCCTATCGGGTTCATCATGAAGCAGTTCGGTGCTGAAGAAAGCAACGATGGCGAAAACGCCTGAGTGCGACAGACGAGAGATAATCAATGTCTTTCCTTGATGACGACAAACTCCGCGAGGAATGCGGCGTTTTTGGAATTTTTAATCACAAGGATGCTGCTACGCTTACGACGCTGGGCTTGCATTCACTGCAGCATCGTGGACAGGAGGCGGCTGGCATTGTCTCCTTCAACGGCACCCAGTTCCATTCAGAAAAACACATGGGCTTGATTGGTGACACATTTACCAAGCAAAGCGTGATTGACCGCCTGCCCGGTCACCGGGCAATCGGGCACACACGCTATTCAACCACTGGTGGCGACGAATTGCGAAATGTTCAGCCGTTCTTTGCAGAATTCTCCGGTGGCGGGTTTGCTGTTGCCCACAACGGAAACATGACCAATGCGCTTACCCTTCGGGCCGAGTTGCAGCGTGAAGGGGCAATTTTTCAATCCACCTCAGACACCGAGGTAATTTTGCACATGATCGCGATGGCAAAAAACCCGATGTTCGAGGACAGGCTACAAAGCTCCATCAAGCGCCTTGAGGGTGCATTTTCGCTGGTGGGTCTTACCAACAAGAAGCTCATCGGTTGCCGTGATGCCCATGGGATCAGGCCGCTTGTTCTTGGCGATCTTGAGGGGGCGTATGTGCTTGCCTCTGAAACCTGTGCTCTTGACATTATTGGCGCTACCTATGTTCGCGACATTGAACCGGGTGAGATGGTAATCATCACCGACAAGGGCATTCGCAGCCTCTTCCCGTTTGAACCGCAGGAAAAGCGTTTCTGCATTTTTGAGTATGTTTATTTCGCCCGTCCCGATTCCACCATTGAAGGGCAGAACGTATATGATGTCAGACGCCAGATCGGGGTTGAGCTGGCAAAAGAGGAACCGGCAGAAGCAGACATTGTCATTCCCGTGCCCGATTCAGGCGTTCCTGCCGCCATTGGCTACGCTCACGGTTCCAACATACCGTTCGAACTGGGGATCATACGGAACCACTATGTAGGACGCACTTTCATTCAGCCCACCGATTCCATTCGGCACATGGGGGTTAAACTCAAACACAACCCCAACAAAAAACTGATTGAAGGCAAGAAAGTGGTTTTGGTGGATGATTCCATCGTACGGGGAACCACTTCCCAGAAGATCGTGCAAATGGTGCGGGAAGCAGGCGCAACAACCGTTCACATGCGCATTGCAAGCCCCCCTACCGTCGATTCCTGCTTCTACGGCGTCGATACTCCTGAAAGCCACAAACTGCTTGCCTCGCGCATGGATCTCGAAACCATGAAAGAATACATCGGAGTCGATTCCCTGGGGTTCATATCGCTTGACGGCCTTTACCGTGCAGCAGGCAAAACCCATCGCGACAAACAAGCCCCCCAATTTTGCGATGCCTGTTTTTCGGGCGACTATCCGACATCACGAACCGATTATGATGATCGTGACAACATATCAAATGTCACATTGCTTTCTGAAGCCAAGGGCTAGATATTGGGCGCACTTGACGGAAAACTCGCCCTTGTGACCGGCGCTTCACGGGGCATTGGGTACCACTGCGCCTTGGAGCTGGCCAGTGAAGGTGCGCACGTAATTGCGACCGCCCGCACGGTTGGCGGACTTGAAGAGCTCGACGACGACATCCGGAACGATGGTGGGCAAGCGACCTTGGTTCCACATGATCTGACAGATTTGGACGGGATAGACCGACTTGGCGCCAGTGTATATGAGCGTTGGGGGAAACTGGATATTCTTGTTGGAAACGCCGGAATACTCGGAGGACTTTCCCCCGTTGAACACATTGACGTTAAAACCTTCGACAAGGTTTTCAAACTGAATGTAGCCGCCAATTGGCGGCTGATGCGTTCCATGTCTCCCCTGTTGAGACAGTCAGAGGCCGGTAGAGCGGTGTTCATGATCTCGGATATGCAAGATGTTCCCAAACCGTTTTGGGCTGTATATCAAAGTTCGCAGGCTGCATTAAAAACCCTCGTGCAAACATGGGCGGCTGAAAACCTCAACACGAGCTTGCGCATCAACCTTCTTAATCCCGGGCCTGTAAGGACTGCATTGCGAGCCGAAGCGATGCCTGGTGAAAACAAGGAAACGCTGTCACACCCAAGCGATGTTGCCAAATCCCTTTTGCCGTTGGTCCAGTCTGACCAAAGGGAAACCGGCAGAGTTTTTGATTACCTGTCATTACAAAAGCCGTAGTTTTGTCGGTTCAGAACCAGGACAAGACTGCGGTTACTTTCTTGCAGACATTTTTTCGCCATTATACTTGAATGATATATATCGGATCGACATATATTGTCGAAAGCGAATCCGGCGAACAAGAACGGTACCAAGCAAGCATGAACACGCAAACCCTGATACTGGCAATCCTGAATTTCGGGGATGCGACCGGATATGAGATCAAGAAGCAATCAACAGACGGAGCCTTCAGCTATTTTGTTGATGTCAGCTTCGGCTCCATTTATCCGGCTCTCACCCGACTTGAGGCCCGCGGACTTGTGACCGCCAAAACCGAAGCACAAACCGGCAAACCCGACAAGAAGGTATACTCTATTACCGAAGCCGGTCGGGCGGAATTTCTTGACACACTTGCTCAACCGGTTTTGCCTGACAAATTCAGGTCGGAATTCTTGTTGGTTGCCATGTGTGCCGAACTTACCAGCAAACGCGTGATAGCGCAGGCTCTCGACAATCACCTATCGTCAGTCGAAGCAGACCTTCAAGCCATTTTGGATGTTCCCGAAGAATGCATGGCAGGTGAATCGGGCCAGGTTACCGGCACCAAATGGATCGCCGATTTTGGCATCCACCTGAAAACAGCCGCCATTGATTTTCTGAAAAATAACCGCGAGCAACTGATTGAAATTGCCAGGGATGAAGCGCCGTCGAAACAGGCGGCTGAGTAGATGAAACACCAGCAAGCCAGCCAAGGGTTTGGAACATGAAAAAACGAATTAACAGCTCTGTCGTTATCGCTTTGATAGTTTGCGTTGCGTTGGGTTTATGGATGGCTGCTGGTGATGTGATTGTCGGTGGACAGAGCAAAGGCGATGCCGAAGCGGTATCGATTGCTGAACGCAAGGACAACGAACAGAGCGAGATTTTCAAGGTCAACATTGTGGAAATCAACGCTGTTGAGCGCGAACAAACCGTATCGATACGCGGACGCACAAAAGCCGACGCGATTGTGCCGATCCGCGCCGAAACAAACGGTATTTTGGAGAAGCGTCTGGTCAACCGTGGTGACCGGGTAAACGCAGGCGATGTGGTTTGTGTACTCGATAGTGGTGCCCGACAAGCGACGCTGGAAAGCGCCAAGGCTGCCCTGGCCACCGCAGAGGCCGATTACAATTCGGCACTTGGGTTAAACAAGAAGGGTTTTTCCAGCGATACCAAGGTACGGCAAACCAAGTCCGTGCTTGATTCTGCACGGGCTCAGCTAAAGCAGGCGGAAATAGAGCTTTCGCGCGTGGAAGTTACCGCCAATGCCACTGGTGTGGTGCAGGATCCCATTGCCAGTGTCGGCGACATGCTTTCGGCGGGGTCGGCCTGTATTACACTGCTGGATGCAGATCCGATGTATTTCCAGGGACAAATCTCCGAACGGGCCGTTGTCTTTGCCCAACCGGGCATGAACGCAAAAGTCATGTTGGTAAGTGGTACGACCATAGAAGGTGTGGTGAGTTACATTTCTCCGTCTGCTGACGCCAATACCCGAACGTTCACAACCGAAATCAGGTTGAACACGGATGGTTCATCCATTCGCGACGGCATGTCAGCGACAGCGGAAATTATCATGCCCGCTACCGAGGCATTCAAGATATCGCCATCTTGGGTCACTCTGGGCGACGGCGGAGCTGTTGGGGTGAAGGTCGTAAACCGGAGCGACACAGTCGAATTCAAACACATTGAGATTCTGGCCCAGAGCAATGACGGCTTGTGGGTGATGGGACTGGAGAATGGTGATCGCATCATTACACTCGGTCAGGAATATGTGACGGCAGGGGAAGTCGTGGAACCAATACCAACGCCAGCAAACACTACCGAGGCCAAATCATGACCGGCGCACTGTCTACCATTCTGAACCGCCCCAAAACCGTGTTGACCATGATGATTGTCTTGGTTGCAGCCGGCATCCTCACCTACATCAACATCCCCAAGGAGGCCAATCCCGACATTGACGTGCCAGTGTATTATGTGTCGGTCACCCAACAGGGGGTTTCGCCGAAAGATGCCGAGCGGTTGCTTGTGCGGCCCATGGAAACCGAATTGCGGGGCATTGAGGGGCTCAAGGAACTCACTGCCATTGCTTCGCAAAGCCACGCAGGGATTGTTCTGGAATTCAACATCGATACTGACAAAGACAAGGTGTTGGCAGACATTCGCGACAAGGTGGACCAGGCAAAGGCAGAACTGCCAGCTGAAGCAGAGGAACCGGCGGTTTTTCCTACCAATATGGCCCTTGCGCCGACCATTGTTGTCACGTTGTCTGGCAGTGTTCCGGAACACACGCTCTACCGGATGGCGAAGCAGTTGCAGGATGAAATCGAGTCCATATCGTCTGTTCGCGAGGCAACTTTGAGCGGGACACGTGAAGAGCAAATTGAGGTACTTCTGGATCTCAACCGGCTTGAATCCTACGACATCACCCAAAATGAACTGCTGACAGCGATCTCTAGCTACAACCAGCTGGTTCCGGCCGGATTTATTGACGACGGCAATGCCCGGTTTAACCTTGAAGTGCCCGGTCTGGTTGAAAACGTGTCGGACGTTTATTCCATCCCCATCAAGCAAAACGGCGAAGCGGTTGTGACGCTTGGGGAAGTTGCGGAGATACGCAGGAACTTCAAGGACGCATCGAGCTACACACGTGTCAATGGCAATCCTGCCATGTCGCTGAGTGTGGTGAAGCGAATCGGAACCAACATCATTGAAAACAACACCCAGGTCCGCGACATCGTTGACCGCTTCACAAAAGACTGGCCCGAGACCGTGAAGGTCACTTACATGGTCGACCAATCGAGCTTTATCTTTGAAGTACTGGGTTCGCTACAATCCTCAATCCTGACAGCGATCGCCCTGGTCATGATAATTGTCGTGGCCGCACTGGGACTCAAATCGGGGATGTTGGTGGGCATTGCCATTCCGACATCATTCATGATTGGCTTCCTGATCCTGTCTGCCGTGGGCATGACAGTCAACATGATGGTCATGTTCGGCCTTGTGCTTTGCGTCGGAATGCTGGTTGACGGTGCGATCGTTGTGACCGAGTACGCGGACCGCAAAATTGGCGAGGGGATGCCCCCGGAACAGGCATACCCGCGCGCCGCCAATCTGATGTTCTGGCCCGTCGTATCGTCGACAGCTACGACTTTGGCTGCCTTCCTTCCTCTATTGCTTTGGCCGGGTGTCCCCGGAGAGTTTATGAGCTATTTGCCGATCATGGTGATCATCGTGCTTTCGGCTTCGTTGCTGACGGCTTTGATTTTCCTTCCCACCACCGGGGTGGTTTTTTCAAGCATCGGAGCCCTTGCCATTCGCTACAACCGTGTATTCAAAACGGGACTTGTATCAACACTCTGCTTCCTTGTTGGTAATGTCATGATGGGGGGTTCACCGCTTGGACCACTTGTCGGTCTGGCGCTTGCGGCTTTGGCTGGATATGCAACCTGGAAAATCATCGGCCCCGACAAGCAGGTTGAACCGGACAGCGCAGACCGAAGCACTGACCATGCCAAACAATTGTCAGCCTCCGAAGAACTTGACGTCAACCGTGTTGGCGGTTTCATGGGCGTTTATCTGAGGTTCCTTAACGCTGCATCCGGATCGTTGCTGGGTAATGCCCTGGTGATGGTTACGGCAGTTGCCGTAGCAGCCGGAACCTTTGTAGCGTTTGCCAATTTCAACAACGGTGTGGAATTTTTTGTCGAGGAAGAGCCTGACATTGCTCTGGTTTATGTATCTGCCAGGGGAAATTTGTCAGGGCGCGAAATTCGCGATATTGGCGTGCGCGTCGAACGTGAAGTTCTAAAAGTCAAAGGCATCGAAAATGTCGTCATGACTGCGACGGCATCCGGCGGGGGTAGCGGCGGTGGTATAGACCCATCTGCACCCCAGGATGTTCCGCCCGATAATATCGCCTCGTTTACAATCGAACTGGCAGACTTCTCCGAACGTCGCAAGGCCGTTGACATTTTCGCAGAGATCCGTGAACGCACTGCCAATCTCGGCGGCATCAAGGTCGAGGTCAGGAAGCTGGAAGGTGGACCGCCCACAGGCAAGGACGTTCGTCTTGAGGTCAAATCGACGGATTATGACACCATGGTCGCTGCGGTCGCCAAAATACGCGGCAAGTTTGATACACTGGAAGGGGTTCAAGACCATGAAGACGGCAGGCCATTGCCGGGTATCGATTGGAAACTGACCGTCGACCGCGAAGAGGCAGGCCGATACAATGCGTCTATTCCCGCAGTCGGCGCCATGATCCAGATGGTTACAAACGGGGCTTTGATTGGCACATCCAACCCCGACGATTCCGATGACCAGATCGACATTCGCGTGCGTTTGCCAAAGGAAGAACGCTCGCTCGAACGTTTGGAGGATTTCAAACTCAGAACACAGAATGGTTTGGTTCCCATTACCAATTTTGTAGAGATGGATGCAAAGCCGAAAATTGGTTCCATTGTCCGCCGTGACGGCATCTACGCGATGGATGTAAAGGCAAACCTGACCGAGGAAGCAAAGGCCAACGGACTTACCCCGGACGACAAGATCGCCGAAGTGCAGCAATGGTTGGATGCGCAAACATGGCCCGAAAACGTCTACTTCAAGTTCCGTGGTGCTGACGAAGAACAAAGGGAATCGGGAGCTTTTCTTATGAATGCTGCCATGGGAGCCCTGTTCCTGATGTTCATTATTCTGGTGACCCAGTTCAACTCATTCTACCAAACGGTTCTTACGCTTTCGACTGTCATCCTTGCGATTGTGGGCGTCTTGATTGGCATGATGCTTACTGGACAGAAATTCTCCATCATCATGACCGGCACCGGTGTGGTGGCCCTTGCGGGGATTGTGGTGAACAATGCGATCGTCCTGATTGACACCTATAACCGTTTGCGCAGTGAAGGCGTGCCGGTCAAGGAAGCGGTTCTGAAAACTTCCGGGCAACGGTTGCGTCCAATCATGCTGACGACCATTACCACCATCATGGGATTGGTGCCGATGGCGTTTTCCACCAACTTCGATTTCATAAATCAGGTGATTTCCGTTGGCTCGATTACGTCAATCTGGTGGATACAGCTTTCAACGGCAATCATATCCGGCCTTGCGTTTTCCACCCTCCTGACGCTTGTTTTGATACCGGTAATGTTGTCGCTGCCTGCCAACATAAAGGAACTGCGCTCCACTGGCGCAAATGCCGCGGTTGGAACAGAAAAGCCGAAAAAAGCGCGCATGAAACCGATCCCGAAGAAACGCCGCGTTCCCGTTGAAAAACCGTTTAACCAGCCCCCGCCAGACATGGTTGATGCGGCAGAGTAGTCTTGGCCGTTTCGCGTTTTCATTGAAACGGGGAACGGTTGTTTCTTCTCGGTATTTCCGGGATTTCTTGTGCTGATGAATTCATCAAAAGCGGGATTGCACTAAACGTCGCTATTGTCAGCAGAGGTGGCTTGGGTTGCCTGTTCTCGCGCCGCCTGAACATGTGAGAATGGCAGGCTTGCAAGATACACTACAGCGATGACCGCAAGGCATTGCCAGGGGTAGGTCACCAGAAATGCAGCCAGGAACACCGCCGCTATCATGAGCGGCAGAACAAGGTCACGCCGAATGCTCGGGCCAAGGCGCTTGCCTGAAAATGTCGGCAGGTTTGAAACAAGCAGAAACGCACACAACAGTACATAGGCAGTCGCGATAGCGGCCTGCCATTGGAAAAGTTCATAACCGTGAAGCTCGATATAAACCGGCAACATCACGATCAATGCGCCTGCCGGCGCAGGAACACCCAAGAAATATTTTTTATGCCAATCGGTACCATGGTTCGTATCGAGCATGACATTGAAACGCGCGAGCCTCAAACATGCACAGCTTGCGAACACCAAAGCTGTTATCCAGCCAAAGGGGGTCGCTCCCTGCAAAATGGTGAAATAAACCAGTAACGCTGGCGCCACTCCAAAGTTCACAAAATCCGCAAGGCTGTCCATCTGTTCGCCAAACCGACTTGTAGCGTTCAAACTACGTGCAACCCTGCCATCCATGGCATCCAGAATACCGGCAATCAGAATGGCAAATACGGCAAGTTCGACCCGTTGTTCAATGGCAAACCTTATGGATGAAAGTCCCGCGCTGATCGCCAACAATGTAATGACATTGGGTATAATGATTTTTACCGGAATGTCTCTTAGGCGAACCTTTCCGTTCGCATTCGCATCATTGACATCTGCGTCCCCTTCGGGATCAAACGGAGGGAAAGGTGGTTCCATCAACTTTTCCGTGTCAACGGCGTAACCGATTTCGCGCCGAACTTTGCCAGAACCGTTTCTCCACCAATGGTGGTCTGGCCAATGTCGACCTGGGCTTTTGCCGCACTTGGCATGTAAACATCGAGCCGTGAACCGAACCGTATGAGGCCAAAACGCTCTCCTGCAGAAATCCCCTCGCCTTCCTGCGCCCAACAGGCAATGCGTCTTGCAACCAACCCGGCAATTTGTACCACTGCAATCTTGCCCTTCGCGGAGCTGATTACCAACGCATTGCGTTCGTTTTGTTCGGAAGCCTTGTCCAGTTCCGCATTCAGGAAGCTTCCATGCTTGTAGACAATATCCTCGATCTTTCCTTCAACGGGTGCGCGATTGATGTGGCAGTTGAAAACATTCATGAAAACCGAAATGCGCAGCATCTCCTCGTCACCCAAATCCAGTTCCCTGGGCGGCACGACGTGGCCAATGAATGAAATTTTCCCATCGGCCGGACTGACCACCAAGTCTTTCGAAATGGGTGTAATCCGTTCAGGATCGCGAAAAAACAACGCACACCAAAGCGTCAATCCCAGGCCCAGATAAAACAGCGGCGACCATAGCCAGCCTGCGATGATTGCCACCACAAAAAACGCGGCGATGAACGGATAACCCTCATGATGGATGGGTGGAATTGCGTTCCTGATGGTGCTGATTAGCGTCATTGTTCCATAATCCGGATTTGCTTGGCTGCTTTGGTGCAGCGGGCATTTGTGGGCCTCTTTATCAGATGATTGCTACCGGTTCAAAGGCGACAACCCCATAATCAGCGCAAAATTCCCAACGTGTCTTTCTCGCGTGCCTCTCGCAGTTTGTCTTCTGCTTCCGTAGCTTCGCGTTGACGGTTCCACATTTCCGCATAAAGGCCGTTATGCTCCAGTAGCTCAAGATGTTTGCCACGCTCGATGATGTTTCCTGCCTGAAGCACCAGAATTTCGTCTGCTGAAACGACTGTGGAAAGGCGGTGCGCAATAACAATGGTGGTCCTGTCGCGTGAAACTTCGTCAAGTGCGGTCTGGATTTCCCGTTCTGTCTGGGTGTCCAGGGCGGAGGTTGCTTCATCCAAAATCAGGATAGGCGGAGCCTTTAGCAAGGTTCTTGCAATTGCGACCCTTTGTTTCTCGCCACCGGAGAGTTTAAGGCCGCGTTCGCCGACCTCGGTTTTGAATCCGTCCGGCAAGGTACGGATAAAATCGCCCACCTGGGCCATTTCTGCAGCCCGTTCGATTTCTACATCGTCGGCACCGGGCCTGCCGTACCGAATGTTGTAGGCAATGGTTTCGTTGAACAGAACCGTATCCTGCGGAACCATGCCAATTTGGGCGCGCAACGAAGTTTGCTGAACATCTCGCAAATCCTGACCATCAATCAGGATGGCACCAGTGGTCACATCATAGAAGCGGAACATCAGCCTTGAGATGGTTGACTTGCCTGCACCGGACGGTCCGACAATTGCAACGGTCTTGCCTGCGGGAACATTGAACGAAACATCATGCAGGATTTTTCGTTCCTCATCATAGTGAAACCCGACATTGCGGAACTCGATCTCTCCTTTGCCAATTTCGATCGGCTTGGCGTCGGGCTTGTCCCTTATTTCCTGTTCCACCACCATCAATGAGAACATCTCTTCCAGATCAGCGAAACCCTGGCGTATTTCCCGATAGATGAAGCCTATGAAGTTGAGCGGCATGTACAACTGGATCAGCAAGGCGTTAATCATCACAAAATCACCAAGGGTCTGCTCACCGGCTGCAACTGCGTTGGCAGACATGACCATACAGATCGCCATGCCAATGCCCATGATAACGGCCTGCCCCATATTGAGCCAGGCAAGCGATGTCCAAACCTTGACGGCTGCGGCTTCGTATCTTGCCATCGACTGACCAAAACGACCCGCCTCCAGCCTTTCATTGCCAAAGTACTTGACGGTTTCGAAGTTCAACAGGGAATCAACCGCCTTGGAGTTTGCTTCGGTGTCATTCTTGTTCATGTCCCGGCGGATATCGATGCGCCAATTTGTGGCCCGGACAGTAAACCAGGTGTAGGCGACGACCATCACAACGACGACTATCACGTAGGTAAAGTCAAACCATATCCATATGACTATCGCCATCAACGCAAACTCCAACACTGTTGGAATGCCATTGAGGATCGTGAAACGGACAATCGATTCTATGCCCTTCGTTCCCCTCTCAATTGCCCGCGACAACCCGCCGGTGCGGCGCTGCAAATGATAACGCAGACTAAGGGAATGCAAGTGGGCGAAGACGATCGTAGACAGTTGCCGGACAGCATGTTGGCCAACACTCGCGAAGATTGCATCGCGCAACTGGTTGAGGGCCATCATCAGAACCCGTCCAATGTTGTAAAGCAACACCAACGCAACCGGCGTCATCAACAGAACCGGCAACCACACATCTGCCATTGTGCTGCCGGTCAGGTCGCCGGCAAGCGCATCAGTCGCCAACTTGTATGCATAGGGCAGGAAGACCGTGACCACTTTCGCCATGACCATGAAAAACGTTGCATAAAGAATGCGGCGCTTAAGGTCGGGACGATCTGACGGCCACATATAGGGCCACAAGTTCAGGAAAGTCTGCCACAAGTTTCCCGACTGAGCGCTGACTACCGGTTTTTTGAACGCCGGTGTTCCACTGTTTTCGCCTACAGGCAGGTCTGTCATATGGTCCCCGATTCAAACAGATGTGGCGGTTGGCCGAGTTTATTAGATAGGCGCGTTTCGCTGACCAACAAGAACAAATAGCGATTTCACAATCTACAGAGAATGCAGTTATTGCGATTGCCCGCCATTTGGAACCGTCAGCACCTGGCCAGGATAAATCAGCTGCGGGTTCTTGATCTGGTCCCTGTTTGCCTCAAAAATCGTTGTATACCGGATACCGCGACCATAATTTCGGCGAGCCACGCGCCAAAGACTATCGCCCTTGCGAATGATTACCGAGGTTCCGGCAACCACTTCCTTGACTTCAGATTTCGTTTCGTTGCCGTCAGTCGTTGCAGCGGCGCTTTCCTGTGTTTGTCCACTTTCACTGGCAGCCGGATCGTCGGAGGATGCTGTTTCACTGGTTTGCGCAGTGCTTTCGGCTGAACTTGCCGTGGCCGCTTCCGGCTCATGCACCAACGAGACTTCGGTGGAACCCATAAGTTCCCAGGTTTCGCTGTTGAGCGCATCGGCCCGGATCTTGTGGGTGCCTGCCGGAACCTCTTGTTGCGCCTCAAGAAGGAATGAACCGTTTTCGGTAACCGCGACCTGCCCGAGAAATACGTTACCCATAAACAAGGTCACAGTGCTGCCTGGTTCTCCGGTCCCGGCAACAAAAATCTTGCCGTCTTCAATGTCAGCCGCCTGCAATTCGACTTTTGCAACCGCCGAAGCGCTGTCTGATTGTCCTGAGGTGTCGCTCGCGGCAGCCCCTTGCTGCCCTGCGTCTGTACTTGCGGCATCGGCTTGTTCCACTTTATCCGCATTTTCATCATCGGCCTGTGCAACCTCGGTGGCTTCCTGTCCAGAAGCTACACCGGGTTCAATCTGCGTCTTGCTCAGTATCTGGGTCGCCTCACCCGGCTTTGAGAGCAGAACCGTAAGTTCACCGCCCTTTTCAGGATCAGGCACCTGCACCAGCCCAAGACCTGCGGAGGGTACTGTAGTGCCATCTTCCATGGCAGCAGCAACCGCAATTTCGTGATTTCCGGGCGACAGAGGTTGATCGAGCACAAATGCAAAGTCACCACCGGATTCCGATGTGGTTTCAGCAATCTTCTCGCCGCCATTAAACAGGCGCACTACAGTGTTCGCAGGACCGCTTCCGGCGACAATCGTGCTGCCGTCGGGTTCAACCCTTAGCAATGTGATCAGGGGAGCGTCTCCCGCCTCACCCGGTTCTGCAACTTGGGTGGTTTCATCCTGCCCGGCCTCACCGGACTTTGCTTCGGCAATCGCGTCAGCCTGTCCGTCTTGGTTCGCATCCGCGTTTTCCCCACCATTGGAACCCGCAGCTTCCGTCGAATCCGTTTTTTCGGCACCGGCTTTCTGATCGCCTACAATTGCGGTGGAGGGATCTGCACCGGGATTGTTGTATTGCCAAAGGAAAAAGCCCCCGAACACCACAACGATAGCTGCCGCGACAGACAGAATTGGTGTTAGCCCAATGTTTTTCATATTGCTTTCCCCCGCAAACGATGTTCGGTTGCAGCCCTGCTGCGAATTTTTCTGTTACAGCGTCTAATATCAGTCGCGGCCTGTTCGTCGCAAGTTCGGAAACCAAATATGAGCACCATACGATCAATCTGTGTGTATTGCGGATCGCAACCCGGCAACAATCCAAGGTTTGTAGAAGCAGCAAAACAAATCGGTAAAACCCTGGCAAATGCCAATGTTACCCTTGTATTTGGTGGCGGTGTGAACGGCATCATGGGTGCATGTTCACAATCTGCTTCAGAGCACGGCGGAGAAGTCATTGGAATCATTCCTGAATTTCTACAGCAACGTGAAGCAAACAATGAAGCCGGAAAATATTGTTCCGAATTGATCGTCACAGCCTCTATGCATGAACGCAAGCAGTTAATGTTCGACAAAGTCGATGCCTTTCTGGCGCTGCCCGGCGGCATCGGTACACTTGAAGAAGTTGTGGAAATACTCACATGGGCACAAATCGGCCGACATGAAAAGCCCATCGGCTTGCTGAACATTGACGGATTTTGGAACCCGCTCATGGAGTTGTTTGATCACATGAGAGAACACGGGTTCATCCATTCTGCCAACAAGTTCAAACCGATTGTCATTACTGAACCGGAACGTGTGCTGGACATGCTCGCATGAACACGGCATCGTCTGACCAGAGATAGGTCATTTCTCACCTATTCGCCGCCATAATACATTCTTCTAATGTCTGCACAAATGTCTGTTGATTCTTGTTTACCAACAACATGGTCGGAGATCGGTTGACATTTCTCTTGGAGATGCACCTTCCTTATTGCAAATCCGTTTCAACCACCTTCGAGTGTTCGAAGGTGGTTGCTTTTTCCCTGCGCAACAATGAATACGTATAAAGTGCCAATGCCAACCAGATCAGGCCAAAGGCAACCAGATTTACGAGCTTGAGCGGCTCGCCAAAAATCAACACCGCCTGAAGAAAAAACATGGTCGGCACCATGTATTGCATCAAGCCGATGGTAGCCAGTCGCAAACGCTTTGCACCGTTTGCATACAGGATCAACGGAACAGCGGTCGCAGGCCCTGCCAGCATCAACAAAACCGATCCATTCATCGAGCTGCCAAACTCCATTTCCTGGCTAGCAGATAGCCAGACAAGGTAGATCAGGGCCGGCGGGAACATTGCAAGGGTTTCGATCAAGAACCCCTGATTGGGCCCTACATCAACCGTCTTGCGCAAGTATCCATATATGCCAAATGTGAAAGCCAGCAGCAGGGCCAGCCAGGGAAATGCGCCGCCCACAATTGTGAGCATCAACACCGCAATTGCAGCAAGGGCAATTGCGGCGAGTTGCAACCGGTCGAACCGGTCACCCAAAAAAAGGAAACCCAAAGCAACGGTCACCAAGGGATTGATGTAATAGGCCAGCGCTGTCTCCAAGACCCGTTCAACTGCAATCGCCCAGATGAATACGCCCCAATTGACAGAAATCAGAACAGAGCAAAGCACCAGCGTGCCAACGCGTTTTGGGCTTTTGATCGTTGAGATGATCTGGTTTGTTCGACCAATCCACCAAACGGCCAAGGCCGCTACCGGCACCGACCAAACCGCCCGGTGGGCAAGCACCTCTACCGGATCGACATGACCCAGCAGTTTCCAGAAAAACGGCATCAGCCCCCAAAGCGTATAGGCGCAAAGCGCATACCAAAATCCGGCACGCGCTGTCTGTTCTGCACTCATTCGGAAACCGATCTCATCAGTTTGTAGTTGATCGAATCGGTCAGCGCCTGAAACGATGCATCGATAATGTTTTCCGAAACCCCGACTGTTGTCCAGCGCGCACCGGTTCCATCTGAGGAATCGATCAGCACGCGCGTGATCGCCTCGGTCCCGCCATTGAGAATTCTTACGCGATAATCGACCAGTTCCAAATCCGATATCTGTTCCTGATAGCGCCCCAAATCCTTGCGCAGGGCATGATCAAGCGCATTGACCGGGCCATGTCCTTCCGCAACCGATATCACCTGCTGGTCGTCGATGGTAAGTTTTACCACTGCCTCGGAAACCGTTACCAACTCTCCAATAGCATTGTGCCTTCTTTCCACCTGACACCGGAACGAATCAACCTTGAAATACCGGGGAACCGTGCCCAACTGACGTCGCGCAAGCAGTTCAAAACTGGCCTCAGCAGCTTCGTAGGAATAGCCCATTGCTTCGCGTTCCTTGACAATGGCAATGAGTGCATCAAGTTTTGGATTGTCTTTCGCAACATCAATGCCGCGGCGGTTCAGTGTTTCCAGAAAGTTGGATTTTCCACCCTGATCCGACACCATGACACGGCGAGCGTTACCCACTGTTTCCGGCTTCACGTGCTCATAGGTTTCAGGGTTTTTCAGAATGGCCGAGGCATGAATACCTGCCTTTGTGGCAAATGCAGACGATCCTACATAAGCCGCCTGGGTATCTGAAACACGGTTCAGCAATGCATCAAATTTCTGCGACAAGCGGGTCAACTCGCCCAGTTTTTCATCACGAACAGCAATTTCGAAACGCTCATTATACGCCTGTTTCAATGCCAGATTAGCAATGATCGTGATGATATTGGCGTTTCCACAGCGTTCACCGATGCCGTTAAGCGTTCCCTGAACCTGGCGCACTCCGGCACGGACGGCAGCTAGCGAATTGGCGACCGCCTGACCGGTATCATCATGGGCGTGTATTCCAAGATGGTCGCCTGGAATATGTTCGACCACCTTGCTTATTATCGCTTCGATTTCATGGGGCTGAGTACCGCCATTGGTATCGCAAAGCACCACCCAGCGCGCGCCACTGTCATAAGCCGTTTTCGCGCATTGCAGCGCATAGTCGGGATTGGCTTTGAAGCCATCGAAAAAGTGCTCACAGTCGAGCATTGCTTCGCGCCCCGCATCACATACGCTTTTTACGGATTCGGCGATGCACTCCAGGTTTTCTTCATTGGTGATCCCGAGCGCGACGTCGACATGGAAATCCCAGCTTTTGCCGACAAAGCATGTTGCGTCGGTTGCTGCTTGTTCCAATGCACTCAAACCCGGATCGTTGGAGACTGACACATCCGGGCGTTTGGTCATGCCAAACCCGACAAACCGCGCCTGATTTGTTCGCTTCCTTGAAAAAAACTCCGTATCGGTCGGATTGGCCCCGGGATACCCACCTTCAATATAATCCATACCAAGATCGTCGAGCATGTTGGCAATCGCAATCTTGTCGGCGACGGAAAAATCAATGCCAGGTGTTTGCTGCCCATCGCGAAGCGTGGTGTCGAAAAGGTAGATACGTTCCTTGCTCATGATTTACTCCTGCGCATGGCACACTACCTCTATGTTGTGACCATCGGGGTCGAGCACAAAAGCACCGTAGTAGTGTTCATGGTATTGGGGCCTGAGCCCCGGCGCTCCGTTGTCCTGCCCACCTGCCAACATGGCGGCGGCATAGAATGCGTCAACCATCACGCGCGAACTTGCCGTGAACGCAATATGGATTGGCGGTGTTTGTTTTTCACCCTCGGTCAGCCAGAAAACCGGACGGTCGACACCATAACCACCCACTTTTACGCCGTTGGTATACTCAACCGGCACCATGGCCATAAGGGACGCACCAATCGGGGCAAGGGCTTTGTCGTAAAAGGCTTTGGCTGAATCGAAATCTGAAACGGATATGCCTGTGTGATCAATCATGATGCTTCCTGCGGCCAGTTCTCGGTATCGTGGTCAGGATGCTGAAAATTCGTAATGCTCGCGTTAAACTTGTCGGCTTTTTCCTGTGCCTCCCCTGTTCGCCCCGGCAGCTTGTGCAATTGGTCGAAACAAGAAAGCTTGTCGGCAGGATTTACTTCCAATACCGGCTCAGCCAATTCCGGATTGTCCAACGAGCCGATTGAAACCTCCATCGGCCCTCCATAGTCATAGGTCAACGGTGTTCCGCATTTTGAACAAAAGCCGCGCCGAACCTTGTTTGAACTTTGATACCAGTCAGGTTTACCACGTGTCCATGCAAAACCGGTTGTCGTTACCAGTGGGCCGAAAAATGAACCGAACGCCTTTTGGCACATGCGGCAGTGGCAAATGCTTGCACGGCCCAACCCATCCGCAGCATATCGCACTGCACCGCACTGGCAGCCTCCAGTAATAGCTGTTGTCCCACTCATCGTTTCACCTCCCATGTGGTTATACGCTCGCCGGTTTGTGCATCCTTGGCGTCATTCAACTGGATGCCCTGTGCCGACAATTCATCACGAATGCGGTCGGCTTCGGGGAAGTTCTTTTCAGCGAAATGCTTCAAACGTTCCACGATCAGCGCATTGATCGCGGTTTCGTCAATTGCGGTCTCTACAGCAGAAAACGCAATACCGAGCATCGCCAATGCGTCGTGCAGGGGTTTGCCTGACAACTGCCCAAGACGCGCTATAGCATCGGAGGAATTCAGATCGTCCAACAACGGCTCTACAATGGCCAATGCTTCGCCCTGGTCATCCGCTTTGCAGCGTCTTGCAAGCTTTGTGATGATATTCTCCGCCTCTTCCAGGCGTTTCACACTGAAATCAATCGGTTCACGGTAATGGGTCATCAGCATGGCCAGTCGCAACACTTCACCTGGCCATTTTCGGCCGCCAAATTTGTCTGTGTGCATCAAGTCATGAATTGTCACGAAATTGCCGAGGGATTTCGACATCTTCTTGCCCTCGACCTGCAGGTAACCATTATGCATCCAGTAGCGCGCCATGGTCTTGGAACCGTGGGCACACCGTGATTGTGCGATTTCGTTTTCGTGATGCGGGAAAATCAGGTCCAGACCTCCCCCGTGAATGTCGAAGGTTTCGCCGAGATGATGTTTCGACATGACCGAGCATTCGATGTGCCAGCCGGGTCGGCCGTGAATGGTTTCGCCATTGAACATGGCATCCCAACCCGGTTCGTTTGGGCCGGATTCTTTCCAGAGCACAAAATCTGACGGATTTTCCTTGTGAGCTTCAATGGCTATGCGAGCACCTTCAACCTGTTCGTCAAGTTTGCCCAGGCGGTTTGAAAGTTCGCCGTAGTCTTCCATGGAGTCAACCCGAAACAAGACTTCCCTGCCTTGATCGCCCTTGGCAACATAGGCGTGGCCGCGATCCAGCAACGTCCCGATCATATCGGCCATTCCTTCAATGTGTTCGGTCGCCCGAGGCTCATGGGTCGGTTCAAGGCAACCGAGCGCCTTTACATCACAATGGTACTGGTTGGCGGTTTTCTCGGTTACCTTCCGGATGGCTTCGTTCAGCGGCATTTCCGGAAAATCGCGCAATGCCCGAGCATTTATCTTGTCATCCACATCAGTGATATTGCGCACATACGTAACATGCTGCTCACCATATTGATGGCGAAGAAGCCGGAACAATACATCAAACACAATCACCGGGCGGGCATTGCCAATATGGGCAAAATCATAAACGGTCGGACCACACACATACATGCGCACATTCTGGGGGTTTTCAGGCTCGAAAACCTCTTTTTGCCGGGTAAGGGTGTTGTAAACTTTCAATTCGGTCATCACGCGTTCTTTTCAATACAGTTTCCGGTTCCTGGCCGGAACGTTCATTTGCTGTATTGTGAAAAAAGAACGACCGGACCAGCGAATGGCTAGCCAATAGTGCAAATAGTAATGCAGAGTGCCTTACAAGGCGTTACATGGGTCGTGTTCATGTTGCCCTTATCGCGCTTTGAAGTGTGCAGGTCAAGCCAGAAACGCAAGCAGTAGCGAAAGTCCGATTGAAGCCATTACCAGGGCGATCGCCCCGTCTAGAATTTGCCAACTGCGCGGGTTCTGAAAAAAGGGAACCAGGAGACTGGCGCCATACCCAAGAGCGAAAAACCATGCGAAGGACGAGACCATTGCGCCAGCTGCATAGAAAATACGGGCCTCGCCTTGATACTGCGCTGACAGGGAGCCGAGCAGAACAACCGTATCCAGATAAACATGCGGATTGAGAAAGGTGAAAGCCAAACAGGTAGAAATCGCTGCACCAAGTGAACCTTTCTGCTCGCGATGCACTTCCATGCTTTGCGGTTTCAACACTCTGTGAAAGGCCAGGAAAGCGTAGGCAAACAGAAACGCTGCGCCACCCAGACGGATAAAATTCAGCAGTCCGGGCGACCCTTCAATCAGCGTACCCAATCCGGCGACTCCGGCGAGAATCAACAGTGCATCCGACATTGCGCAAATCAGGCACAGGATAAATACGTGCTGGCCCAGCAGGCCCTGGCGCAGGATGAATGCGTTTTGCGCTCCGATGGCTATGATCAGCGATGCTCCAAGCGCAAAGCCGGTTAGAAACGGAACAAACATCAAAACAAATCCATTTGGGTGTTGCCAGGCGGCATTTGGGTGTCTTGCTGACCGCCATCGGTGTCACCGGTATGCGGGTTTTGAATTTCCGGACCACGATTCGCGACCTTGTTGACCGCATCGCTGACTGCAATTGCCTCAAAGAACCCGTCCTCGACAGGTTGCAACAGGTGCTCGACATCGCGGGGTTCTTGCGTTTTGCAATCCAGCCACCGGTCGTAGTCCTGCGGACGAATGACTACCGGCATCCGGTGATGGATATTTCCGATCTGTTTGTTTGACACGGTGGTCAGGATACATCCGCTGTCGATCTCGGTGCCGTCCTGGCCCATCCATGTTTCCACCAGCCCGGCGAATGCGATTGGGCTGTCCCCGGTCGGTTTGATCCAATAGGCCTGCTTGGCCTGTTTTTTGTTGGCGGGTCGGTGCCATTCATAAAACCCCGATGCCGGGATCAACACTCTCCTGTGGCGCATTGCTGTTCGAAAAGATGCTTTGGTTGTTGCGGTTTCTGAACGTGCGTTGATGATCAACGTAAACCCGTCGGGGTCCTTGACCCAGTGGGGAATGAGCCCCCACCGCACCAGCCAGGATACCCGGTTTCCTGTCTCGCCTGCCCCAACGACAAGAATGGGTTGGGTAGGGGCAATGTTGTAGCGTGGCGGAAAGTCAACAGGCTCTGACAATCCAAAACGGATCACAAAATCCTGTGGCCGGTCGTTCAGGGAATATCTTCCGCACATGTAATTTCCGAATCTGTTCAACAAGTTGTGGCAAACGGATGATGTCGCGATTCATGTAGCTGACAAATCGATTCAACTGCTTAACAAATCGGTTTAAACAAACCGGGTCAAGCAACGAAGGAGCGGATTGTGGAAAGGCCGATTACCGGATGCAGTGTGATCTTGTATCAATGTGGAAAGATACTGCTGGTGAAACGTTCAAAACCTCCATTTGAAGGCCATTGGTCGCTTCCCGGTGGTTCTCAGAATTTCGGCGAAACGCTTGAAGCGTGTGCCAGACGCGAACTTGCAGAAGAAACCGGACTTGAAGTCAATGCGTTAATGCATCTGGCAACCCGCGATTACATTTCAGATGACGACCCGGGCCTGCGACATCACTTTGTTCTCACTACCTATTGTGGAACCGGATATAAAGGACAATTGAAAGCCGGGGATGACGCTTCGGATTGTGCCTGGTTCGGGTTGGATGAAATCGCTGTGATGGATACCACCCCGGGGCTACACGAGTTTTTGACCACGCAAACGGGTGCTTTTGCACACAAGACTGATAAACTGAACAATGAAAAGTGAGACTGGGGCGGTTTCGATATGTTGAGAACTGTTACAATTGTGTTGGCGCTGTTGATGGGCAGCCATCTTACATTGGCACAACCAGCTCCAAAGGACTGGGAGAACTGGCTCACCGATTTTTCCAAACACTCCATACCGCTGGAAGAGATTTTTTCCGGAGGCCCGCCGAAAGACGGCATTCCGTCCATATCAAACCCGAAATTCGTCGATGTGAGTGATGTGGAGAACATCGCTGACAATGAGCCGGTGATCAGTCTGAAAATCGGAAAAGACGTGCGTGCTTATCCGCTTTCGGTTCTCATGTGGCATGAGATCGTCAATGATGTGGTCGGCGACAAACCGGTTGTTGTGACTTACTGCCCGCTTTGCAATTCGGCGATCGTGTTTGACGGCGAGGTGGAAGGCAAGAGGATGATGTTTGGCACCACCGGACGATTGCGCAATTCCGACATGGTGATGTATGACCGCCGTACCGAAAGTTGGTGGCAACAGTTTACCGGCGAAGCGATTGTCGGCAAGCTTACCGGCACAAGACTGAATATCTTGCCATCAAGGCTTGAGTCGTTTTCCAGCTACAAGAAGCGTTTTCCAAAGGGCAAGGTTCTTGTTCCCCGCGAACCGGGTTTGCGCAAATACGGTGAAAATCCCTATGTGGGATATGACACACTTGCAAAACCGTTTTTGTTCGATGGTGAATTGCCCAAAGAAATCAAGCCGATGACTTACGTCGTGGCGGTTCCCCGCAAGGGCGAGGCACCCTTCGTTGTGACGCTCGAAAAGCTTCGGGAGGACGGCAAGATTGTTTCCGGCAAGATTGTATTGACCTGGAAAGAAGGCCTTGCATCTGCACTCGATACACCCAAAATTTCCGCAGGCCGCGAGATTGGGAACGTCATTGTTACTGATTCAAAAAGCGGTGATGACCTGCATTACGACCTGACATTTGCATTCGTAGTCCATGCATTTCATCGCGACGCACCAATCTTCACCAGGGATGGCAAACTCGGCGGCACGCCGGAAGCATTGGAAGCGCAAGAAGCGCCGAGTGCAAAGGACGTTAAACCGAAGGAGGCCAAGCCCACAGAATCTGCTTCCAGCGAAGAAACCGAACAGCTTGAGGAAGCGATTGCCGAAACAGTGGAAGAAAAGGTTGAAGACGATGCGGAAGAGGTAAAAGCAGAACAGCAGGACCCGGACGCATCACCAGTTGAAAGTTCCGAACCTGCCGCAGAGACTTCTGTAGCTCCCAAACTGAAAGTCGTGGTACCCAAAACGTCGCCACGAAAAACGGCCGCACCCAATGAGGCAGAAAAGCAAAATTGAAAATTGCCTTTTGCGCCCAAACAGCAGTATATGCACATCATGCCCATCAAGCTTTTTCGCACCAAATTGTCTGCACTTGTGGTTGCTGTCCTGATTGGATGGCATCCCGTTGTCACGGTATGGGCGCAATCGGGAAACGGTACGCAAACAGCCGGGCCGGATAGCGGTCAGGGAAAGGTATTGCCACCCGCATACAACGAAGAGATGTTGCGTTTGTCCGAAATCCTGGGGGCGCTGCACTATATCAGGGAACTGTGTGGTGCCAATGAAGGCCAGCTCTGGCGCAAGCAGATGGAAGACTTGCTGCAGAAGGAAGAACCGACACCTGAGCGGCGTGCCGAACTTATTGCACACTTCAACAGGGGGTTCAGGGGTTTTCAAAGCAGTTATCGCGATTGCACCCCTGCTGCGGTTGAAGCCAACGACCGCTACATGTTCGAAGGAGCAAGACTGGCAGGCCTTATCGGAACGCGATACGGGCGTTAACCAATGCCATAAAAATGCGCCCTCACCGACTTTAAAACTATTCAAAAGACGGTTAGGTTTCGGGGCCTTCAATGTTGAGGAACCCAAAATGAGCAATGTCGCAAAGCGGTCCGGCAATATGTCTGCCCTTATTCGCAACCAGATGCGAGCCGTTGCGGGCGAGTATTTTGATGAGGTTTGGACCGAATTGCGTGCCGAACAGGTCGACATTGAACTGATTGGCCAGGTGTTTGCCGAAAGGGCTGTAAGCAAGATTGCCAGCGAATGCGGCGATGAACAGGCACGCCTTATGATCGCCCGTTTGCAGGAAATGGACAGGTTGGGTTATCCGCCGGAAAACTACGTCCTTCAATAATTCCTCACGAGCGTCCAGACCGCAAACCCATAAATCCGGTTAAAATGGTTGGAGGAAATTTGTAGTGACAACAGCAGCAATCGCGGAGCAGATCTTCCGGTTTTCAAGGGTTTGCGACGCAGTGTCATGGCAAATTACCCCAATCCATGTGGACAGAAATATGACTTCAATCTGCCGCGTCTAATCCCTCAACTGGGGTGTTGCCCCGCTTTTCTGGATTTTCCTTGCATCTTTTTGTCATTTGTACTGCCATTTCAATCAGTTTAATGAATTAATGGCCTGGTCTGATTGCGCAGGCGCACCAAGTGTTACGTCATGTGCGAGTCTATCATGTTGAAACGGATTTCAAACACAGTCGTTGTTTTGTTTGCATTGTTTTGCGGTGCGCTTGCGGTTGTTCCGGCATATGCTGAAAGCAATGATACTAGGTCATCGCAATCTGACGCTGCTGATACGCCCGAGATTCAACGCGATCTTTCTGCCCTTCCCTTCCCCGTCCGGCGTATGCGCGAATTGATTCTGGAAGCGGCGGATGCCGCTGACATTGAATCCCTGCGACGCCTGATCGGTGTTGGCGACAGTGCGACTATGCTGTCGCTCGGAGGTTTCGATGGCGACCCGATCGAATTTTTGAAAACCGAATCCGGTGATGAACACGGCCATGAACTGTTGGCGATCCTGCGTGAAGTATTGAACGCAGGTTTTGTGCATATGGACAAGGGAACCGAGAACGAGATTTTTGTTTGGCCCTACTTCTTTGCCATTCCGCTGGACAAGTTGACGCCACAACAACGTGTGGAGTTGTTTACGATTGTGACCTATGGCGACTATCAGGACATGAACGAGTTCGGAGCTTACATATTTTACCGTGTCGGTATAACACCCAACGGGCGTTGGCGGTTTTTTGTTGCAGGAGACTGAGTTGAAGTTTGATGTTCTAAAAAACAGAAGCCTGGTCAAGGTGTCAGGAACAGATTCCGAGCACCTTCTGGAAAACCTTGTCACCTGCAAGGTAATGGCAATGGATGACGGCATGTTGCGTTTTGGTGCCTTGCTTTCCCCACAGGGGAAAATCCTTTTCGACTTTTTCCTATTCAGGCAAGGCGATGCTTATGTCATTGACGTCGACAGTTCTGTTGCCTTCGAGTTCGCCAAGCGACTGGCATTTTACAAATTGCGTGCTGATGCGGTTATTAACGACCCCGAACCGGTAGCCGTTATGGCTGTCTGGGATGTTGAAGAGCCTTCGGGTGAAAACTGGTACCGCGATCCCCGTCACCCGGAACTGGGTTTCCGGGTCTATGGTGAACATATGCTGCATGCCGAACAGGCCAGTTATTCCGCCCAGCGCATTGAACTTGGCATACCGCAGAGCCTGGAAGACTTCGAGCTCGGCAACGCCTATCCGCATGAAACCCTGATGGACCAGTTTGACGGGGTCGACTTTCAAAAGGGGTGTTATGTAGGCCAGGAAGTCGTCTCCCGGATGCAGCATCGGGGCGCGGTCAGAAAGCGGTTTGTCAAGGTGAGTGCTGAAACCGGCATCCCGCCGCAGGCAACAGACGTCTTGGCCGACGGAAAACCCGCCGGGGTTATAGGAAGTCGCATCGGCAACAAGGGATTGGCGCTGGTTCGACTGGACCGGATTGCAAACTCCTCACAAATTGAGACTGACGGCGTTGCATTGTCCGTCTCGCTTCCCGATTGGGTGGCTTATTCCTTTCCGGAGAACATGTGAAAATGGCAGTGCGCGCAAAAGATGCCCGGGCCTGGCAGCGCATGTTGTCCGGGCGACGCCTTGACCTTCTGGAGCCTTCGCCGCTTGATGTCGAGATTGAAGACATTGCCCATGGTCTGGCACGGGTTGCAAGATGGAACGGCCAAACTGTCGGCGATCATGCTTTCAGCGTTGCGCAACACAGTGTTCAGGTTTGGCGAATTTTCCGTATCCAGAATCCAAACTGTACGCCCGATGAACAATTGACCGCGCTTTTACACGACGGGCCTGAGTATGTGATCGGTGACATGATCTCTCCTTTCAAGGCGATTTTGGACAATGAGTACAAGCTGGTCGAGGAACGGCTCCAGGAAGCGGTTCACAGACGCTACGGCCTTGCAGCAGTTACACCTGCCAGGCTCCATGCGGCGATCAAGAAAGCCGACACAATGTGCGCCTTTTTTGAAGCCACCGAGCTGGCCGGGTTTGAAGAAGCAGAAGCAATGAAACTCTTTGGCAGGCCGAAGGGAATCCATCTTGAGCAGATCGATATCCGGCCACAATCGGCATCTGTTTCCCAGGCAGAGTTCCTGGACGCTTTTGAACAAATCGAGAAAGCAAGGGAACGAAATGCCTAACAAGCTGCAATTCGAGATCGGGCTTAATGCTGCCGTGGTCGCGATCGTTGACGGGCAGCCTTCTATCCTTCTGGTGCAGGGGGCAGACAGGCATTCCCTGCCCTATGGGCGTTTCGACCCACACCGCCATCGCACGATGGAAGCGGGACTGCGAAATCTGGTCGAGGCACAAACCGGTATCCGTCCGGGATATGTCGAGCAATTATACACTTTCGGAGACAGGGGTAGAATGCCGGTTGAAGGCGATGATGCGCCGCATGTTGTATCGGTGGGCTATCTTGCGTTGTCACGCTTATTACCTGAAGCAATTCCTTCGCCCGGTGAATGGGCAAGCTGGTATGATTTTTTTCCCTGGGAGGATTGGCGTGATGGCAAGCCAGAGCTGATTGACAACATCATTGTACCCGCTTTGCTCGAATGGACGCGTCAGCCGGCCAGCAAGAACCACAAAGTCCGTGGCCTCGAACCACTTTCGCGGGTGAAACTGGCGTTTGGAATTGACGAAACTGACTGGGTGGAAGAACAGATACTGGAGCGCTACGAATTGATCTATTCAGCGGGGCTCGTCAATGAAGCGGTTGCTGATGGCCGGATTGCAAAAACAACCATCGACCAAACATTGGGTAGCTCAATGGCACATGACCATCGCCGTATCTTGGCGACAGCAATTGCGCGATTGCGTGGAAAACTGAAATACCGCCCGGTCATTTTTGAGTTAATGCAAGACAATTTCACGCTTACCGACCTGCAATCGACCGTTGAAGCCATTTTCGGTCGCGGTGTTCACAAACAGAATTTTCGCCGATTGGTGGAACATGCCAAACTGGTTGAACCGACCGGGGCAAGCCAGCATTCAACCGGGGGCAGACCGGCAGCGCTTTACCGTTTCAGACGCGAAATACTGCAAGAGCGACCGGCACCCGGCCTCAAGGTTGGCGGTTGACCACGCTTCGCCTTTTGCCGGATCAGCGATGGGTTGAAGCACTTGAATTTGTGTCATCTGGGTCATATATTATTGGTGTCGCGCTTCGGCGCGTAAAATTTTACTCCCCTTATGCTCATAATGAGCATAAAAAGAAGCCGGAGGTTGGTATGATGGAATCGATGATTGAACCCGCAAACCCGAATGAAGCACCCCAGGATAATGCCGCGGCCGCACGTTTCGGTATCATCGATATGCCGGAACTGGAGTACACCCGGGAAGTCGCACGCGAGACTGCGCCACTGTATGAAAGGGTCAAGCACCATATTCCGGAAATCGAGTGGCCGATCCATGCACCTTATGTCCATGCGATCAACCGCCTCAAGAAAGAGCGCAACGCGGTTGTACTGGCCCACAATTATCAAACACCGGAAATCTATCATTGCGTTGCCGACTTTGCCGGTGATTCACTGCAACTGGCAATGGAAGCCGAGAAGGTTGATGCTGAAATCATCATTCAGTGCGGCGTGCATTTCATGGCGGAAACCTCAAAGCTGCTCAGTCCGGAAAAAACGGTTCTTATCCCGGACATGAAGGCCGGTTGCTCGCTTGCTGAATCGATTACCGGCGAGGATGTACGCCTTCTTCGCGAGGCCAACCCGGGGGTTCCCATCGTCACCTATGTCAACACCTCTGCCGATGTGAAGGCACAAAGTGACATCTGTTGTACTTCTTCAAACGCCGCAAAAATCGTGGAGAGTTTTGAATCCGATACCGTACTGTTGATTCCCGATGAGTATCTGGCTCAAAACGTTGCCAAACAGACCAGCAAGAAAATCCTGACTTGGAAAGGCCATTGCGAGGTTCATGAACGATTTACCGCCGATGAACTGCTTGCTTACAAGGAAGCTGATCCCGCAATCCAGATCGTCGCGCATCCCGAATGCCCCACAAGCGTGACAGCGGTTGCAGATTTCACCGGTTCTACCGCGGGAATGATCGACTATGCCAAGAGCCGCAAACCTGGTGCCAAAGTATTGCTGGTAACCGAATGCTCGATGGCATCAAACATTGAGAAGGAAGCAAACGGCGTCGAGTTCATCAAACCGTGTAATTTGTGTCCACACATGAAACGCATTACCCTGCCCAATATTCTTGAAAGCCTTGTTTACATGCGCGAAGAAGTGCTGATAGATTCTGCGATGGCTGAAAAAGCCCGCCATGCAGTAGAGCGCATGGTAAACATGAATACCAATTGGGCGGAACTTTCCTGAAGCATGAGTAAACAAGAAGACCTATTCCCCACCCCTGCAAACACACAGGTTGATGATGTCATCATTATTGGAGGGGGATTGGCAGGTCTATTCTGTGCGTTGAAACTTGCGCCGCGACCGGTGACGGTGTTGTCTGCGGCGCCGATTGGAAAAGGGGCTTCTTCGTCCTGGGCGCAAGCGGGAATTGCTGCAGCGATCATGCCTGGCGACACGGTCGAGAAGCATGTCGAGGATACCATTCTTGCCGGGGCCGGACTTGTGGACGAGGGAATCGCACGTTTAATGGCAGGCGAGGCCAGCGACCGGATCCATGATCTGCTTGAGTATGGCGTTCCGTTTGACCGGGACCTGCAAGGCAAACTCACCGCATCGCGTGAAGCGGCCCACTCCGAGAGCAGGGTTGTGGGGGTTCAGGGCGATCGCGCTGGCAGAGCCATCATGGAAGCCCTCGTTGCTGCTGCAAGAAATACACCCAGCATTCGCGTTATGGAAAATTTCATTGCAGAAGAACTTGCCATGGATGGCAAGAAAACAGTCGGAATCTATGCGCGACCGGAAACCGGAGCATCACCTCATCGTTTGTTTCTGAAAGCC
Source organism: Rhizobiaceae bacterium (assembly GCA_965230715.1). Classification (GTDB taxonomy): domain Bacteria; phylum Pseudomonadota; class Alphaproteobacteria; order Rhizobiales; family Rhizobiaceae; genus JAALLB01. Next base: position 2,311,812 of record CBDDLK010000001.1, read on the forward strand.
AATGCAATTGTCATGGCAACCGGCGGCTCGGGCCATTTGTTTAAAGTTACAACCAACCCCTCCCAGGCACGGGGCGGCGGGATAGGCATAGCGGCGCGAGCCGGAGCCATTATCGCCGATGCCGAGTTCGTGCAGTTCCATCCCACCGCTTTCAACGTCGGCAAGGACCCTGCCCCTTTGGCAACAGAAGCGCTCAGGGGTGAGGGTTGCCTGCTCGTAAATGATGCAGGCGAACGTTTCATGACCAAGGTTCACCCTCTTGCAGAACTTGCGCCGCGCGATGTTGTGGCCAAGGCAATTTTCGACGAACTGGAAGGCGGTCGTGGTGCCTGGCTTGATGCGCGCGAAGCTGTTCATGACATGGCGAGTGAATTTCCGACAGTCTTTGGTTATTGTCGCGAAGCCGGCATTGACCCCTCCAAAGACCTTATCCCGGTCACCCCTGCCGCTCACTACCATATGGGTGGCATACTGACTGACGCAGATGGACGAACGTCACTCGATGGGTTGTATGCCTGCGGAGAATCCAGTTCAACCGGTGCGCACGGGGCAAATCGGCTGGCTTCCAATTCTCTTCTGGAAGCGGTTGTTTTTGCGGGCAGGATTGCTGCCAATTTGTTGGAGCATTATCCGGTTGCTTCAACCAGTCCCATTGAAGAGGTTTCACCGGCACTGGAAACCGTTGATACGGACCCCGACAAATTTGCAAAGCTACGCACAATCCTGTCGCAACGGGTTGGTGTGAGCCGCAATAGCAAGGGTTTAAAACAAGCTCTGGCGGAGATCGTTGAACTTGATACCGACAACCGCCTGACCCGTTTCGCAAACTGCCTTGCAACGGCAAAGCTCATTGCCTTGGGTGCCCTTTTGCGCGAAGAAAGTCGTGGAGGCCATCGTCGGTCGGATTTTACGGAACAGTCCGGTGAGTTTGCACACCGTACCTACTTGACCCTTGCGGAAGCAGATCACAAAATTTCTGAAGTGCTGGAAAACAGATGAACGCATTGCCCCCTTACCTCTCGCCATTGATCCGGGAAGACGCGATAAAGCGTGCACTGGTTGAAGATTTGGGCGTAGCTGGCGACATTACCAGCAATGCTACAATTCCGGCAGAAGCCATTGCTTCGTGTTCAATCAATAGCAGGGAAAATGGCATTCTATCGGGGATTGACTGTGCACAAACCGCTTTCGCCTGTATTGACGGATCGGTCGAGTTCGCGGTCGAAAAACCGGATTGCTCGGACCTGAGTTCCGGTGACGTTGTGGCAACGATAAAGGGAAACGCACGGGCGGTTCTGGCAGCAGAGCGCGTTGCGCTCAATTTCCTGATGCGCATGAGCGGGATCGCAACCTATACCTCTCATTTTGCGAAAAAAATATCGCATACCAACGCCAAGGTTTGCTGCACACGCAAAACAATTCCCGGTCTTCGCGCGTTTGACAAATATGCAGTCAGGTGCGGAGGCGGTTCAAATCACCGCTTCGGCCTTGATGATGCAGTCCTGATAAAGGACAACCACATCGCTGTCGCCGGTGGTGTGGCGCTCGCGGTGGAACGGGCAAGGGCTTTCTGTGGTCATCTGGTGAAGGTGGAAATCGAGGTTGACACGCTCGAGCAGTTTCGCGAAGCGCTTGGGGCAGCTCCCGATGTGGTTTTGCTCGACAACATGAAACCCGAACAATTGGCTGAAGCAGTTGCCATCAACCAGTCAAACAATGGCGGCAAGGTAAAGCTTGAAGCGTCGGGAAATGTGAACATTGATACCATCGTGGAAATCGCCGAAACCGGTGTGGACTACATCTCAACTTCCAAGATCACCATGGCCGCACCGACGCTTGATCTGGGATTGGACATTGCAATCAGTCGGTAACGTCATGCAATGGACACATACCAGACATGCAAATTCCGTTGTTGCTTGTCGAAGTGCTTTCTGTGAGCCTCCATCTCCCGCAGGAGGGGTGTTGAGATGAGTGGACAAGCATTTTCGCCAAAGGCAAAACTGATCATTTTTTGCGGATGTCTGATTTCCCTGCTGGCCTTCGGGCCGCGGTCCGCGATGGGCTTTTTCCAACAGCCAATTCTTGATACGACCGGTTGGAGCAGCGCCACATTCGGCTTGGCGATGGCCATCCAAAATCTCGCCTGGGGCATCGGCCAACCTGTCTTCGGCACACTGGCCGACCGGTTTGGTGCCTATAAAAGCCTGGCCGCTGGCGGACTGATCCATGCTTTGGGTCTGGCTCTCATGGCAACTGCGGATGCACCGATCTGGCTGCATATCGGCGGTGGGGTTCTTGTGGGCCTTGGTGTTTCGGCAGGTTCATTCGGCATCATCCTGTCAGTCTTTGCACGAAATGTTCCTGAAGAGAGCCGCTCTTACGTTTTTGGCCTGGGAACCGCAGCCGGGTCTGCCGGCATGTTCCTGTTCTCACCACTTTCGGTAAAGTTGATCGAGAACTACGGCTGGTCGAGTTCATTGCTGATCATGTCTGCAATCATGCTTGTTATCCCGATTCTGGCGGTTCCGTTGCGCGGCAATGCCAACAGCACAACCAATACGGTTCCCAACATGAACCAGACGATTTCAGATGCGCTCAGGGAAGCCCTCTCCCACAAGTCATATCTGCTGCTGGTCACCGGCTTTTTTGTGTGCGGATTTCAGGTCGCCTTTATCACGGTGCACTTTCCCAAATACATCGCCGATCTTGGTCTCGACACATCATATGGCGGGTTCTCGGTGGCAGGTTGGGCTATCGCGCTGATCGGGTTGTTCAATATTCTCGGCTCGCTGGCTTCGGGTGTTCTTGGCCAAAGGTATTCAAAACCCTATCTTTTGTCCTTCATCTATATTGCCCGCTCATTTGCCATCTCCGCCTTTCTGCTGTTGCCACAAAGTCCGGCTTCGATCATCATTTTTTCAATCGTAATGGGCATTCTGTGGCTTTCAACCGTTGCGCCTACCAATGCATTGGTAGCGGTCATGTTCGGAACCCGCTATCTGGGAATGCTCGGAGGCATTGTATTCCTGACACACCAAATCGGTTCGTTCCTCGGGGTTTATTATGGCGGTTATCTTCGCGACACAACCGGCAGTTATGACGTTGTATGGTGGCTCGGGGTAGCGCTGGGCATATTCGCGGCAATTGTGCACTGGCCAATTCAGGAAAAACCTGTCGAGAGAACACAAACATCCTAGGGCACGGTGTTAAGCAGCACGGCGGCCATCAGATTTTGGAATCGAAAATCGCGCAGGTTTCCGTACCATGGGCAAGCAGTTTTCCTTCTGACGTTTTCAGGGTCGCTTCGCTGGTTGCCAATGTCCGGCCCATGTGAATCACCTTTCCCTCGCAAACCAGCTCTCCAAGTGTATCGAAAATCGGCCTTACCAGATTGACCTTGAACTCGGCTGTCGTAAACATTTTGCCTGCAGGCAGCATGGTCCAGACACAGCAGCTCAGCGCCGAATCCAGAATCGTCGATGCCCAACCGCCATGTACGGTCCCCATCGGGTTGTAGTGTCTGGCAGCCGGTGTGCCCTTGAAAACGATACGTCCTTCTTCAGCTTCCGCCATACGGAAGTGCAACGTCTTTCCCATGGGTGGTCCAGGCAAGTCACCTGAAATGATTTTTCTGGCCAATTCCAACCCCGAGGTAGTGGCTAATTGCTCAGGATCAATTGTTTCAAATTCATTGGTTGAACCCATCGGGGCTTCCCTCCATGTTTTTGAGCAGTTTGATAAAACCGGCCCGTTCGTCAGGCGGTCTGATCGCCCTTGGTTGATATATATGGCGTTCAAAGAAAAAGCTGCAAAGCGTAAATCCACGTATCAGTTCTGCAATTTCCGGCACCCTGCCCCATTCAACTTCGTACTGGTTGAGAAATTTCGGCAGTTTCAGCATTTTGTCGCGCCATGGCGCACCAGCTTCATAACTCACCGCACGACCGGATTTGGGCGAAACATAGGTCAAACCTGCAGTGGTGCCGGTTGAAGCGCACCGCCCAAGATCAAGACCAAACCCAAGCTCTTCAAGAATTGCCAGTTCGAAGCGCACAAGAAGGCTCGCCGCGACGTCGGGGTGTTCGAGGTTCTCTACCAATACGCTGGCTGCCCGAAAAAGGCCGACATGTGGTTCCCGCTCCGGCAACAATCGAAGATGGGCCGATAACGTCAAAATTGCGTATATCGCGGATTGACTGGCCATCAAATCGGCAGCCCGTAGCCTCTCCGGTTCAAGCGAATAAGTTCCAAGATGCGTTTCAAGGCGTGCGTGCCAATTGGCGATAACCGAATTTCCCGGTTGCAGGACCGGTCGCATCCGCTTTGAACGGCCACCACGCACCAACCCCAGATGGCGGCCATGTTGCTCAGTCATCAACTCAACAATCGTGCTGGTTTCGCCATGCTTTCGCACGCCCAGAATCAAACCTTGGTCTTGCCATTCCATGGAACAGTTTGGTCATTGGCCAACGGGAAATTCAAGTCCCATTTGCAGGTAGCGATCGGGATCATCGCCCCAATTCTCGCGAACCTTGACAAACAAAAACAGATGAACAGTTTGCTCGGCAGCTTCAGAGATTTCTTTGCGGGCTGCGGTGGATATCGCCTTGATCGTTGATCCACCTTTCCCGATCACGATTTTTTTCTGGCTCTGGCGCTGAACGTAAATGACTTGATTTACCTTCGCCGAACCATCCTTCATCTCTTCCCAGCTTTCCGTTTCAACATGGGCGGCATAGGGAATTTCCTGATGCAGTCGCAAGTAGATTTTTTCGCGGGTGATCTCCGATGCGAGCATCCTCATCGGCAAATCAGACAACTGGTCTTGCGGGTACATGTAAGGACCCGTTGGCAATTGATCCGCAACATAGTCCATGAATTGGGCGCAACCGTCGCCATTTAGCGCTGAGACCATGAACGTTGCTTCAAATGCAGCAAGGTCATTCAATTTTTGCGACAAGGACAAAAGACTGTCACGCTTGATTGTGTCGATCTTGTTGATCAACAACACCACCGGCACACTTACTGAACCAAGCGTTTCAATAATTTTTTCGATGTCCTCGGTCACACCGCGTTCAGCATCGACCAGTAACACACAGATGTCGGCATCACGGGCGCTTCCCCAAGCGGTCGAAACCATTGCTTCATCCAACCGTCTGCGCGGGTTGAAGATGCCAGGGGTGTCGACAAAGACTATTTGCGCCTGGTTATGCATGGCAATGCCGCGCACAATTGAGCGCGTTGTTTGAACCTTGTGCGTAACGATGGATATTTTTGACCCGACCAACTGGTTCATCAACGTCGATTTTCCGGCATTGGGAGCACCCACCAGCGCCACAAATCCGCATCTGGCTTCAGTAGAAGGCAGCAGTTCGTCAGACATTCATTCGTCTCCTGACCAAACGCCCAGTTCCACCAGCAGTTTTTCGGCGGCCAGTTGTTCGGCCTTGCGTTTGGACCGGCCATTTGCCTGTTTTTCGGGTTGCCCTTCAACGCGGACACAAACCGTAAATTCGGGATCATGATCGGGGCCGGCCCGATCAATCACAACATAGCGTGGTGCTGAATACCCTTGACCGTGGGCCCATTCCTGCAACTCGGTTTTTGAGTCTCGCCGCACCGACGCAACGTCATCCAGCTTCGAGTTCCAAAATTTCTCAATGAAGCGCTGGGCTGCCGGCAGACCACCGTCCAGATAGATCGAGGCAATCACCGCTTCCAACACATCGGCTCTGACACTTTGCATACGTTTGCCGGTTATCTTCTGCATGTCGCTTCCGGTTCGCACGAAATCGTGTAACCTGATATTGTCCGATATTTCCGCGAGCACCCTTCCGTTTACAAGGGCACTGAAACGTACATTCAAATCGCCTTCTGCAACGTCGGGAAACTTGCGGTAAAGGAAATCTGCCATGCAAAGGCCAAGCACGCGGTCGCCGAGAAACTCCAGTCGCTCGTAATCGCCAACGCTCAATGTGTGTTGTCTTGCACTGGCATGTGTCAACGCGCATTCGAGCAATGTCTGATCGTCAAAGCTGTGGCCAATTCGCGCCTCTAGTTCCTTTAGCTGCGGATAACCCTTGGCGGCATTGCTGACCCTGTTCATTTGATACCGTTGAACAGGCGGTTTACTCGCACATCTTCCGGCCACTTCCAGAAAGCAAGTGGGTGGCTGTTGTCTTTCACCGAGAAGAAAATGACCTGCGCTTTACCGACCAGGTTTTCATGAGGCACGAAACCTGCGCGCGAACGGCTGTCGGCAGAATTGTCGCGATTGTCACCCATCATAAAATAATGACCCGGAGGAACTTCATACACGCGCGTATTGTCGCCATTGCCGTTTGATGTGATATCGAGCGTTTTGTAACTCACACCGTTTGGAAGGGTTTCCTTGAAAACCGGAAACGGTCCCTGACCTGTTGTGTCATCGGTATAGGTTTCGCCCGTAGTTTCTTTCTTTACAGCGGTGCCGTTGATAAACAACACCCCGTTTTTCATCTGGATTTTGTCGCCCGGCAGACCGATGACGCGCTTGATGTAGTCAATTTCGGGATTGGGCGGGTATTTGAATACCGCAATGTCACCGCGCTCCGGTTCTGATCCGAAAATGCGACCGTCAAACAGGTCCGGCGAGTACGGCAATGAGTGTTTGGAATAGCCATAGCTGTATTTTGAAACAAACAGATAATCGCCTACCAGGAGACTCGGAATCATTGAACCGGAGGGGATGCTGAAGGGCTGAAACAGCAAGGTGCGCAAAACCACCGCCAGCAACAACGCCTGCACGATGACCGAAACCGTTTCAAATACAACCCCGTTGCCATTGTTTTCGACTTTTTCTACTGCCAAGTTTCAAATCCCTTTCGGTTGCTCATTCAACCTTGCTGGCTTCAATGATCACGAAAGCCTGCGCAAGCGGATAGTCATCTGTGATGGTCAGATGAATATGCGGTTGGTATCCATTAGGCGTAATTTGTGCAAGTCTTTTCGCCGCCGCATTTGTCAGCTTCATCGAAGGCTTGCCCGTACGGTCATTAACTACACCCATATCACGCCAGAAGACGCCGTGGGAAATGCCTGTCCCCAACGCCTTGCTGCAAGCCTCTTTTGCGGCGAAACGCTTGGCATAGGATGCGGCACGATTTCGCCTTTTGTCTGATTTGTGTTGCTCAACTTCGGTAAAAATGCGGCAGGTAAACCTGTCGCCAAAACGGGAGATCGATTTTTCAATTCGTCTGATGTCTACCAGATCGCTGCCAAGGCCAATGATCATGCGAATACTCCAGTCCACGTGCATCTTACTACGTAAGGGACTGTCAGCAAATTATTGTTGTGCTTCACGGTTTTTCCGTCTTCGCGGCTGCGCGCCTCGCCTGTCTTGTGTTTCGGTAAATGACAACGGCCCATCGCGTCAAAACATACGACAATATGGCAAATACCACGCCACAGGGGACCGCGCCGATTGCCATGGGTTTGATCACAGGTTCCCAGATGCCAAGCACAACTTCAATGATCCCGTAAACGCCGACAGACCAAAAGTCGGTATGTAACAGGCTGGAAAGTGCGCTGTTGTCTCCCCTCATCTCACCATGCAGGACAAAACTGCCAACATTATAGGTAGCGGCCCATATGAACGGAAAGGTCAGTGGATTGCCAAAAAACGTACCCATGGCTGCGGCGATAAAGTTGCCGGCGATAAAATAGGCCACAAAGCACGCAATCACCACATGCATTCCCAAAAACGGTGTGAAGGACGCAAAAACCCCCGCTGCTATGCCTGCTGAAACCGCATGGGTCGAAGCCGTCAATCGCAAAACGCGTTTCGTGAAATACTTCGTGGAGCGTGTCCAACTCCTGCGTGGCCAGAGCCAAACACGCAGTGTTTCTTTCCAACTGGCAGGGTTTCGACGACCAAACAGCATCAACAAGGCCTGGTTAAGTTTCGTTTGAGCGCGACCTGCCTGTTATGGCGTGCCACACCTGAATATCCGATACACAAGTTCGGTTTTGCTCTCAACATATTAACTGAACTGTGCTGCAAAGAATTAAAATCCTGCACGTCAGGGAACAACGCAGCCAAACCTCCGCTGCCAGTGCCTAAAGACTGCGGCTGCCGGGTTTGACTGGAGCAATAGCTGCCAATTCGGGCGGAATTTCGTCGGGTTTGTACGCAGGAACTTCATACTCGGCAAGGGCTATGAGCGGCACACCAACTTGCGCTTTCCCCGCTGAACGGTCAACCAGACAAGCAGCAGCCAAGACCTCGGCGCCCAGGTTTTCAAGCGATTCAACTGTTTCGCGGATTGAAAGCCCGGTTGTGACAATGTCTTCAATGATCACCACCCTTGCACCTTTTTCGATTTCAAAGCGACGCAACTTGAAAACGCCGTCTTCGCGTTCCACCCATATGTTTGGCACCCCAAGATGGCGAGATGTTTCATAGGCAGGAATGATCCCTCCAACAGCCGGTCCAACGACATAGTCCAAACCGCCCGTGCAATGCTCACGCACTTTCTCCGCAAGCGCCTTGCACAGTACTTCAGTTTGGTCTGAATGCATAAACACCCTGGCCTTTTGCAAGAATACAGGGCTTCGCAGTCCTGACGTCAGGATAAAATGACCTTCGAGCATTGCGCCACACTGTTTGAATACCTGCAAAACCTGTTCTGTGTTCATCGGTCGATTTTCCCTGTCTTGTTGCTAACCCAACACACGCTGTACCTTGGCTGTTGAGGGTTTCGATGCGAGTTCTTTCAAAATACGCTCCAGATGGCCCACATTCCATACTTCAACATCAAACACCATCTCTGCAAAGTCTTCTGCAGGAACACTGATACTGAAATTGGTAATGTTGCCATCATGCGCGGCGATTACGGTTGCCACCATAGCCAGTGTGCCGGGGGTATGGCGTGCGCTGATAGCGAACCGTGCGGAAAACCTTCTTTCGCGCGCCTTGCCCATGTCCCAGGTCAAATCGACAAGTCGGCCGGGGTCCGCCTTGAATGCCATCACAGCTTTGGCGTCGGCCGGGTAGACCACTATCCCGACTTCCGGCTCAAGAATGCCGACAATTTTTTCTCCGGGAAGCGCCCCTCCCTCTTTCGCCAATGTCAGCGGCAAATCGAGATGCGAGCCGAGTATCGGCAATTCGGCCAGACCTTCATGACTCTGCAAAGCCATGTGGTCGGTAGAAACATCGCTACCCATACCGTCATTGGTCAATGCCTCAGGGCGGACCCATTCGCGGTCAACTGCTGCCAAAACATCCAGCGGGTCAATCTCTCCGCGCCCAACATGTGACAACAGGTCATCAAGACTGTTTCGCGCCAGTCTTGGCAACGCGACCTCAACTTCGCCGGGGTTGTAGATGTGGCCATGCCTGTCAAACACCTTCTCAAGTGTTCTGGTCCCGATCGCTGAAAACTGGCGGTGAGCCGCATTGCGGCAGGCCCGGCGAATGCACGACCTCGCCTTGCCCGTAACAACGACCGATTGCCAGGCGGCAGGTGGCGATTGTGAATCAGACCGAATGATCTCGACTTCGTCGCCATTGTGCAGTTGCGTGACCACCGGCATGACTTTGCCGTTCAGTTTGCAGCCAACGCAACTGTTGCCGATGTCAGTATGGACAGCATAAGCAAAGTCAATCGGGGTCGCCCCCTTTGGCAGGGCGATGATTTGTCCTTTTGGCGTAAAACAGAACACCTGATCAAGGAACAGTTCAAGTTTTGTGTGCTCCAGAAACTCTTCGGGATTGTCTGCTTCAGCAAGTTGCGAGATGGTTTTGCGCAGCGACGAATACGCTGCAGAATTCGCAAAATCGACGCCATTGCCATCTTTGTAATCGGTGTGGGCGGCAATGCCGTATTCGGCGATCTGGTGCATGTGTTCGGTGCGAATTTGAAGTTCAACGCGTTGGCGTGACGGACCAACAACAGTGGTATGCAGCGATTGGTATTCGTTTTGCTTGGGTACCGAAATGAAATCCTTGAAACGCCCCGGCACCATTGGCCAGTGGGTATGTACAAGGCCAAGGGCGCGATAACAGTCTTCCACAGAATCCACGATCAGGCGAAAACCGTAAATGTCTGACAATTGCTCAAAACTCAAGGATTTGGATTCCATCTTCCGGAACACCGAATAGGGTTTTTTCTGACGGCTTGATACGCGGCCCTTGATGTCGTTCTCGCTCATCAGTTTTTCCAGGGAACGGGAAATCTCCGATGTCAGGCTTTTGCTTTCTTTCGCCAGTTCTTCAAGATGGCCAATTACGGTCTCATATGCTTCAGGATTGATGTAGCGGAAAGAAAGCTGTTCAAGTTCATCGCGCAAATCCTGCATTCCCATGCGACCTGCCAGCGGGGCATAGATTTCCATCGTTTCAGTGGCAATGCGTTTGGCTTTGTCTGCCCGCATGACCCCAAGCGTTCGCATGTTGTGCAACCGGTCGGCCAACTTGACCAGTAGAACACGAATATCATCTGCCGTCGCAAGCAGGAAACGACGCAGGTTCTCAGCCTGTTTTGCCTTTTTTGAAACAAGATCGAGACGCTTGAGCTTGGTCAGTCCCTCAACCAGGGCGCCGATTTTTTCGCCAAAAAGCCCGTCAATCTCGCGCCGTGTTGCGTCGGTATCCTCAATTGTGTCGTGCAACAGGCCGACCGCGACGGTTTCTTCATCAAGGTGCAAATCTGTCAGGATGGCAGCAACTTCAAGTGGATGGGAAAAATACGGATCGCCAGTTGCACGTTTTTGCTCACCGTGCTTGCGCATCGCATATACATAAGCCTTGTTAAGCAAGGCTTCGTCGGGATTGTCGATGTATTTTTCCACCCGCTCGACGAGTTCATATTGGCGCATCATGGGCGTTTGTCAGGCAATAATTTCATATCCTGAATATGATTGATCCGGCAGCCCAATTAAACCGCCGGATCAAAAAAATCTCACATTTTTTATCGCTGAAAAATCAATAGTCGTCTGATTTTTCCGGCGGAACCAGACCCTCGATACCGGCGAGCAGCTCTTCTTCTGACAGACTGTCAAAGGTAACATCCGCCTGCTGCGGCACATCGGGCACATCTGACAATGTCGGAGCTTCAACCGCGCCCGGGATATCGTTCATGTCATCCATCGCGTCGAAATCGCCTTCCGGTTCATCGACCTCAACCTGTTTCTGCAGAGAATGAATCAGGTCTTCTTCAAGATCTGCCGGTGAAAGGGTTTGATCGGCGATCTCGCGAAGCGCGACCACAGGGTTTTTGTCGTTATCACGATGGACAGTAATATCCTGACCGCTGGAAATCTGACGTGAGCGATGGCTCGCCAGCAGAACCAGTTCAAAACGGTTAGGAACCTTGTCGACGCAGTCTTCAACAGTGACGCGGGCCATGTCTCAATCCTTGTTGTTTGGAAGTGGCAAGCAAATAAACCGAAATCGCGGCAATTTCAAGGTATTTCGTACTTCTGGCCGCCCATCTTTCACAACCTGCCGGATAACACTATCGTCAAGTAGTGCAAACGACATTGAATTGCCGCGCCACAGTCCCAGATCAATAGGCAAATGCCATTGGCTGAGTTTGTGTGTTGTTATATTTGAGGAAGTTATGTTTGATCAGCGAGAGAAGATTGCCCTGTTTATCGATGGCGCGAACCTGTACGCCGCCTCCAAAACCCTCGGCTTCGATATCGATTACCGGCGCATGTTGAAGTATTTCAAATCTCAGGGTTATTTGTTGCGTGCATATTATTACACAGCGCTTGTTGAAGATCAGGAATATTCATCCATCAGGCCATTGATTGATTGGCTGGACTACAATGGCTACCGGGTCGTGACCAAGCCCACCAAAGAATTTGTAGATGCAGCAGGCCGACGCAAGGTGAAAGGCAACATGGACATGGAGCTGGCAATCGACGCCATGGAACTGTCGGGAACCGTAGACCATTTTGTGCTGTTTTCCGGCGACGGCGATTTTCGTTCGCTGGTAGAAGCCCTTCAACGCAAGGGACGAAAGGTAAGTGTTGTGTCCTCTGTTGCCACCAATCCGCCCATGATAGCCGACGATTTGCGCAGACAATCTGACAATTTTATTGAGCTGGTTGACCTGAAAACCCAGATTGGGCGTGATCCTTCGGAGACACCGGGTTATCATAGTCATGACGAAAACGAATATGACGACGACATGGAATGACCCAACCGGTTACAGACCCGGGCCGCGATTGCGAACTGTGCCCACGGCTTGAAGCATTCAGACATGACAACCGTGCCAGGTTTCCTGATTGGCACAACGCACCGGTCGATACCTGGGTGGCTGGTGGCGGCGAGGCGGCGGTGGAGGTTCTGATCATCGGACTGGCACCGGGTTTGCGCGGTGCCAATCGCACAGCACGCCCGTTCACAGGCGACTATGCCGGCGATCTGCTATATGCAACGCTGCGGAAGTACGGCATGGCACAAGGTGATTATGCGGCTGAAAGCAGTGATGGCATGATGTTGGTAAACTGCGCCATTACCAATGCGGTACGTTGTGTGCCACCCGAAAACAAACCTGTCGGTCACGAGATCAACCAGTGCAGACCGTTCCTGACCAACACCATTGCGCGATTTGAAAATCTCAAATGCATGGTCACCCTAGGAAAAATTTCTCACGATTCGACCCTGCGGGCGCTGGGGCTCAGGGTAGCGGCATTTCCTTTCGGTCATGACGCAGAATACCAAATTGACGGAAAAACACTGATATCCAGCTATCATTGTTCGCGTTACAATACCAATACGGGCAGACTGACAGACGAGATGTTTGAGGCTGTATTCCGGCGGGTTGCGGATGCCATTTAGGACCCAATAGCTCTCATGAGTGCCGCAAGCTCGTCTGTTTCAACGCCGATGCCAGCGTCCTTCAAACCGTCTGCGGCGCGAAGCCTGACATCATCGGGTTTGTTTTGCGACAGTTTCCATGTGCCTTCAACAGCTTCAATATCCAGTTTCAGCGGAACGATCTGGCGCAACATTTTCGTGTAGGCCTGCTGGTCCATCTTGTCGCTGGTCCAGGGTTTTTTGGGGCGCAGCCGTTCCTCAAAGGTTGCAGAAAGCCGCGTAAGCAGACCGTGCAGTTCTTCTTGGGGCAGCAGCGAAAGGCTGCCGCGCAAACGGACCGCCACATAGTTCCAGGTAGGCACCTGATCATCGATTTTGTACCAATCCGGCGAGATGTATCCATCTCCACCCGTCACACAAATCACTGCCTTTGCCGGGGTCTTCAACATGCGTGCAATCGGGTTTGAGCGTACCAGATGCAACTCGGCAGACCTGGCGTCTTCAGACAGGCAAAATGGAACATGGCTTGTCAAAGGTCCGTCGTCTGAATTGATTGCCAATGTTCCAAATGAACGCGAACGGACGAATTCCACGTTCCGTTCATTTGTTTCACGCCGGAAGATCGTGTTTGGGTGCATGGTTTGTCCCTGTTCTCAACCCTTCTCGCGCATGATCCGGGCTTTTTCTCTGTCCCAGTCCCGCTTTTTGGCGACCTGGCGTTTGTCGTGCACTTTTCGGCCCTTCGCCAATGCGATCCGCAATTTCGCGAGGCCGCGATCGTTGAAATAGAGTTTGTCCGGAACGATGGTTTGGCCTTCCCGCTGGACGCCGCCGATGAGCTTTGCCATCTCGCGCTTGTGAAGCAGCAGTTTTCTCCGCCTGCGGGGATTATGGTTGTTTCGGTTGCCCTCAAGGTATTCCGGGATGTAGCTGTTGATGAGCCATATCTCGCCGTCTTCCTCGGTCGCATAGCTTTCTGCAATATTTGCCTTTGAAGCCCGAAGTGCCTTGACCTCGGTGCCTGTCAGTTGAATGCCGGCTTCAAAGGTTTCAAGATACTCATAATCGTGACGCGCCTTGCGGTTGTCGGCGATAAGACGATTGTTGGAAGATTCCTTCTTCTTTGGCGCCATTCAACCGTCTCGCATCACTCAGTTAAGCAAACCGGCATGGGTCATGGCATCACGAACCACCGCTTCGGTCTCTTCAGTAATCGGAACCAACGGCAAACGTTGAACGTTTTCGATCTTGCCAAGCAGGGAAAGCGCGTATTTCGCACCGCCGGGATTTGGCTCGACAAACAATGCCTTGTGAAGCGGCGCGAGACGATCTTGCAGTTCAAGCGCCTTGCCATAGTCACCGGCAAGACAAGCATCCTGAAACATCGAACACAAACGCGGCGCAATATTTGCCGTCACCGAAATACAACCCTGTCCGCCATGAGCGTTCAAGGCCAGCGCGGTCATGTCTTCGCCGGAAAGCTGGACGAAATCTGATCCGATTACATGGCGTTGCATACTGACACGACCCAAATCGGCAGTCGAATCCTTTACTCCGATTATGTTTTTCTTTTCGTTGAACAATTCCGCCATCGTTTCGATCGAAATATCGACGATCGAGCGACCGGGAATATTGTACATGATAACCGGAATAGAGATCGCATCTGCGATCGCTGCAAAATGTGCCTTCAACCCTCGCTGATTGGGTTTGTTATAGTAGGGCGCGACAACCAGAACCGCGTCCGCACCGGTTTTCTCGGCATGAACGGCAAAATCAATTGCCTCGTGTGTATTGTTGGAACCTGCACCGGCAATTACAGGCACCCTGCCTTTTGCGGTGCTTACACATACTTCAACAACATGCTTGTGTTCATCATGGGAAAGCGTCGGGGATTCACCGGTTGTGCCAGCAGGAACAAAACCGTGTGTACCCTCTTCCAACTGCCATTCCAGCAGGTTCACAAAAGCCTTCTCGTCAAACGCACCCGAAGCATCGAATGGCGTTACAAGTGCTGGCATGGATCCTTTAAACATGGCTTGCTCCGAAAACTCAATCTGACCGGGCGGAACTTATATCTGGATGGCATTTGCCGCAAGCAAAGAACGCTTATGATTCGAACAATCGATTCTTATGGTTTCCGTGCCGCTTGATTTGTCCTAATTTGACCATCTTCATACCCCATCCAGGCCAACAAAATCTTGACCGGCAAACACGACAGCATATCTTCTTGACCATGAAACGTCCCCAGACAGAACGCATTGTAAGCCTTGCAGCTGTTTTCGTTGCAATGTCGCTTGCAGTACCTGTTACTGTGGCACTGGCCAGTGAGGGTCCGCTGCCCGCTAACATTCCGGTCCCCAAACCGCGACCCGAGGCGGTCAACGCGCGGGCTCCTGCAGACATCAATGATTTATTGAGCGCAAACAAAACCCGGCAAATTGCCCAGGCCTCCGCTAGCGTTTCACCAAAATCCGGTACGTTGGATGCAGCAATCACAGCCCTTGAGGAAGGCAGGGTCGCAGAGGCGCTTGCGATGCGTGCCGGAATGGTCCCGGGTTCGCTGGACCGCAAGGTGCTGGCGTGGGTATTGGCGATCTCGGGAGATTTGGCAGTTCCCTCCTCCGAAGTACAGAAGATTTCGCGCGATCTGGCAAACTGGCCGAGCCAAAAACAGATGGCAAACAATCTGGAAAGGGCAATTGTCCGCGAGAACCCTGCACCCGGTGCACTGCTGTCGCGATTCTCTGGCACTTCCCCCAAAACGTTGACCGCCGCCAGCGCCCTCGCCGAAGCGTATTACCATTCAGGCCAGAAACAAAAGGCGCGATCAGTCATCGTACCGTTCTGGCACAATGAAAAACTCACCAACACGTCCGAAAAACGTTTGCTAGAGCAGTTTGGCAACGTTTTGACGCGCGATGACCATCGCCGCCGGATGCATAAGCTGTTCTACCAGGACCGTGCGAAGGCCGGACTGGCGATGGCATCGCTCGCCGAACAATCTTCGCTTGCAAAGGCGCGGGCCTCAGCCATTCGGCAGGACGGCAAGGCCGATGCAAGGCTGCAGTCTGTTGCTGCATCCTCGAAAGCAGATGCGGGTTTTCTGTTTGCACGGATCGAAAACGCCCGACGCAAAGAACGATTTGACGAAGCACATGCGCTGCTGTTGAGAGCGCCTTCTGACCCCAAAACGCTTGTCGATCCGGACGAGTGGTGGGTAGAGCGACGCATTGTTTCCAGAATTCTGCTGGAACAGGGTGATCCGCGATCCGCTTATGACCTGGTCGACCGAACGGTTGGTGGCTCGTCTGCCGCCCAAGTGGACAAGGAGTTTCACGCTGGCTGGTATGCCCTGCGATATCTGAAACAAAAGCGGTTGGCGCAGAAACACTTTCTGAAACTGGTTTCATTGGCAACCATTCCCACCAGCATATCTCGGGGCCACTATTGGATGGGCCGTGCGTCCAGGGGAAGCAAAGCCCGGAGCCATTTCAAGCAAGCCGCAAAGTATTCGGGAACCTACTATGGGCAATTGGCCCTTCTGGCGCTCAAGAAAACGCGGCTTCCCGTTGCGCGGACGAGAGCTGGAGCAACAGATCGCAGCAATTTCGCCAAACGTGAACAGGTAAGAGCCCTGGTCCGGCTGGAACAACTCGGACACAAATCCTGGGCAGGACGGTTTTATCGCCATCTTGCAAGAACCCTGAGTTCATCAGGTGAATTGGCCCTGCTTGCAGCGCGCGCAGAAAAACAGGGCAATCACAACCTTGCGCTTCAAGTCGGCATGATTGCCCACAAGCGCGGCTTGAAGGTCGATACGCTTAACTGGCCACTGGGGGCAATTCCGGCAACGAACCGGTTATTGTCCAACGACAAGGCACTGGCTTACGCAGTGTCGCGCAGGGAAAGCGCATTCAACAAGGCGGCTGTTTCGCCGGCAAATGCCCGTGGCATGATGCAATTGTTACCCGATACCGCAAAGTTGATGGCCAGAAAAACCGGTCAGCAATACTCTTTCAAGGGACTGACACAGGATGCCGCCTATAATGTCACTCTCGGAACGGCGTATCTTGACGAACAGCTCGAGCGTTTTGGCGGCTCCTATATTATGGCTATTGCAGCCTACAATGCCGGTCCGGCACGGGTTGATGAATGGGTCGGGCGCTTTGGTGACCCTCGCGGAAAATCCCTTGAACACGTAATCGATTGGGTCGAAAAAATTCCGTATACCGAGACCCGCAATTACGTGCAGCGGGTCATGGAAAGCTATCAGGTCTACAAGGCCAGAATCATCGGTCCCCGTCTGGAGTTGGCCAAAGACCTCGTTATTGGTCGGCGCTGAGGAAACGGGCAAATTCCAGATGCACGTTCTGGGGTTTTATTTTTTCCCACCGTTCACCTGTTTGGTATGGCTAGCTTCCTTTTCCTTGGAAAGCCGTTTGGCCTGGCTGACCCACCCGTCTCGCTCAATGCGTCCCGAAAAGGAAAGCTGTTCGCCATATTCGCGTTGTTGCTTTTTGGTCCAGGCGGCTATTTGGGAATAAGACACAATGCCTAGCGCGTTCATGCGCGCTTCCAGTTTCGGCCCTACCCCGAGAATGCGTTTCAAATCGTCTTTCTGTGGCGTGTTGCCAGAACCACCCGTCGTTGCCGCTACAGTCTTGGCAGGTGTTTTCGTCGCCGGTTCGGCTTTGGTCTTTCCTGTGGTGGTTTCGCCGCCGGATTTGCCGGCAGCCTTCGATGCCTTCGAAGTGTCAGCACCGGTTTTGCCTGTGGATCGCGACCGCGAAACCGGTTTGGACGTTGCCCTTGATCTTGAGGTTGTCGACTTGGCGGTTTTCGTCGGCACCTTCGACTTGACAACACCGCCACCAGACACGGCTGTCGCTGCTGCTGTATCATCGGCAGATCCGGATGTGACAGCGGCAGTATCTTGTTTTTCGGTTACAGGTTTTGCGGTTGCGGATGCTTCCGAATTTGGTGTTGAAATCGCTGCAGGTGCATAGGTTACCGCCTCATCGGGTGCCTGTGTTTTGGTGTTGGATGCAATCACCATTCTTAACAGGTGCCCGATCAGGCATCCAAGAATGAAAGCAATTGCCAGCAAGATTGCGGTCTGGACAACAAACATTGTCATGTATTTTTGCTCCCTTCCGGGGCAGCGGGTTTGCCGGTCATCCAACCCACGACAATTCCCACCAAAAAGGCAACCAACAAAAACCAGAACAATTGTTCAACAAGATACAGCATTATGGTTTCCCTAGTTGATGACCTTGAACTCTATACGACGGTTGGCGGCTTTGCCGTCCCGGGTATTATTGTTTGCGATCGGAGAAGTTTCACCAAACCCGATTGCGGACAGCCTTTCCGGTTTCAAGCCTTTGGCAAGCAAGTAACGCGCAACAGCTGTCGCACGTTTCTCACTAAGCCTCTGATTATAAGCTTCGTTTCCATCGGAGTCAGTGTGACCACCAATCTGGATAGGGAAACGCTCGCAGCTGTTTTCCATGGCGGCAAACACAGAATCCAGAACAGGCCGCGATGCAGCCTTGATGATAGCCTTGCCGATTTCAAACTGAATCTTCCGTCCATTGACTGCTTCTTTCATATCGTTCTCGCACAACTGCTCTTCAGTCAGTTCCGGCTCTTCTGTCGATGTCGGCCCTTCTGTCGTTGGTACGTTGTCAAGCTTGACTTCCTTGCCCTTGATAACAACGGTATCCGGGACCGAAACGTTGAGAACCCCCGCAAAGCCTTCGGGCACGCGCAGGTTCATGGCACGTTCAAGCAAGCCAAGTGCGTCGGCGTCAACGGCTTGTCCCGACAGGGTTATCTTGCTCCCCTCAACACGGGCAGTCCCGCCTTCAAGCAGTTTCATTAAATCTGCGGCAAACTCCCTGGCTTTTTGAAAATTCGCCGGTTCGCCGGAGCCTAAACTTTGCCGGTCGGTCACAACAGCAACGCCTGTGGCTTCCCGCACCATTGCCAAATTTGCATCCGCCTCTGCCTGGTCTGAAGCGACCCCATCAATGATTATTCCTTGCTCGGTTTTCGAAAGGCCCCAAACGAAGTTCTGAACAACCATCGGCTTTATGGCATTGGTCGCAAGTACATATCCTTCAGGCAGCGTTTCCATGAGCAAACGGGCATCTGCAAAGGCAGCCTTGTCGCGTGCGGTGCCTGCTATAGAAACCTCATTGGCAACCAGTTCAACGGAACCGACAGAAAGATTTCCAAACAGTGATGTTGCAAAGTCGGTCGCAGATTTGAAGCCTTCCGGCGCACCAGCGGCAATCTGCAGTTTGTTGTCTACACGAACCCCAGGCAAAGTTGCATTGAAGGCGTCAATCATCGCCTGGCGCGTTGCCGGGTCCGGCGCAAAACCTTCAACGACAAGACGCCCGCCTTGAAGGTCGGCCCTCCAAGCATAGGGTGAAGCACGCGGTGGAGTGATATCGAATGCTCCAATCTCAAGACCGTCCGGCAGATCCCCGGACAAGTTTGCGAACATTGTGTCATAATCCATGTGGGATGCTGCAACACCTGACAACGACAGAAGCTTGTCCTGCAGTTCAAACCGTCCTTCTTCCATCAGGTCCAGCTGTTCAAACCCGAAACCGGCAAAGGCCTCAAATCCGTCAGGTTCGCCGCGTGCTTCGACCAAGCCATCTTCGATTTGCCATTCGGGATAGGCTCCGCTCGCGGTGTCTATAACACGCGCACGCATTCCCGAATTCAGTACATTTCCAGACAGTTCGATCCGTCCTTCGCGTTTTGTTGCTGTTAACGTGTAGGGCGAAGCGAAGTCAGGAAGGGCCGCACCATCTTTTGCAACGCGCACGCCGTAGACCTGCTCGGCTGTCCTGAGGGCTTTCAACATGGCAGCATTAGAAGGCGAACTTCCGCTTATGGTTACATCACGTCCATCAGTTGCGATGCTCGCCCAGGGAAACTCCTCGGCCAACATCTGGCTCGTATTGCTTGTCAGGCTGCTCTCGATTTCCCCCATCCTGAGGTAAGTTGACAACGCTGAGAGAAGCGCCACAACGATGACGCCAGGCAATATCCAGTCTCTCCAGCTATTCATAGGAACCTGCTCCCTGATGACGCCACACCGATCAACGCATTCATCAATTGGCAGCCTATGACGACCTGCTGCCAACCCCCGAAACCGGGTTGAAGTTAAGGTGGGTTTAAAGCCCAAGACGGTCTGAAAGATCAAGCGTTTTTTCACCGCGGCAAACCTGTATCAGATGCCAGGGTGGGTGCATTTTGCAACATGCAAGGGTTCGCCGGAAAAATATACACTGGCACGATGACCGGTTATGGCCAGCACGGGTGCGGCAGGGCGCCGTTTTATTGGTTCGGTGTTTTCATGCAATCGTTTGTTGCTACTCCCCAAAAACATGAATTGCCATCGCAAAAAAACCTTGTCTTGTGCAGGCATCCATCCTATCCACGTCGGTGGAGACGTGGCCGAGTGGTCGAAGGCGCTCCCCTGCTAAGGGAGTAAACGTTAACCGCGTTTCGAGGGTTCGAATCCCTTCGTCTCCGCCATTTCCCATCATCAAGCATTTGTTTTTAAAGGTTTTTTGGGTTATCGTATCTTATTGATACAAATTATGGCGCAAAATGTACCATGAAAAAGCCATCATAGACGGGTCAAAAATAAAATATCTCTGTTCGCGAAACGGTAAATTCATATATCGACGCGTGATACCTTCCAGCCTTCGTAACCTCTCAAGAGGATTGAGCGAGTTCAAGGAATCCCTTCATACGGACGTTCCCAACATAGCACTTACCCGATATGCCGAAGTTCATGCCCGCTATGACTGCACTTACCCTTCAAAAGTAGAGGGACTTTCTGTCAGTTTTGCAAACAACAGGAGGTATCAATGGGTACAATAGAACGCAGAACACTTTCGGAAGAATTCAAACGCAAGCCGTTTCGGGGAAATCTGTTATTCCCTATTCCCACGCTTCCTTGATCATGTCAGCGCCCTTCTCTGCAATCATGATGGTGGCAGCATTGGTGTTCGAGCTGATCATGTTCGGCATCACACTTGCATCTATGACCCGCAAGCCGGAAATTCCATGTACACGCAATTGCGGGTCGACAACGGCTTTTTCATTGACACCCATGGAACAGCTGGATGTCGGGTGGTAGACAGTTTGACTGGTCTCGCGGATGTATGTCTCAAACTCGTCATCGCTTTTGCAGTCCGGCCCCGGCTCAAACTCTTCCGTCACAAAATCGGCGAAAGGTTTGGTCTGGAACACGCGCCTGATCCAACGCAAACCTTCACGCATCGTGATTATGTCTGCTTCGTTATCAAAATAATTGGCAAATATCTTCGGTGCATCCATCGGATCACTTGATGCCAATTCAATTTTTCCAGAAGCCTGTGGACGCAACAAGGATGCCGAGGCGTTCACAGCCGGGAAATCATGTACCGCCAGCGTTCCGTCCGGCTTGGCACCGATGGAAAACGGTCGATAGCTAACCTGAATGTCCGGTCGCCCTACCCCATCGACGCAAATCGGATAGCCGGTAACCGTCGCAGCGGTCGTATTCATGACGCCACGCCCGGTTATCAGATAGTTCAGCAATTCAAACGCTGCGCGCGGCATTTGAAGACGGTGGTTCCAGCTGATCTGCGGCTGTGTCTTAACGTTGAAGTAACAATAGGCGTGGTCCTGAAGGTTTTGCCCGACCCCGGCAAGATCGTGATGAACATGGATTCCCATATACTGCAAATGCTGCGCCGGTCCGATACCTGAAAGCATCAGCAACTGCGGTGAGTTGATAACACCGCCAGCCAAAATCACCTCGCGCCTGGCCGTTGCCTTTCGCACGACCCCCTCTTGCAAATAGGACAAGCCGGTTGCTTGTTTTTCGTCGTTAATGTCCACATGTTGCACATGGGCATTGCATTCAATGGTCAGGTTTGCACGGTTTTCTGCCGGTCTCAAAAATTCGGTCGATGTCGACGCACGGCGCTTGCCGCGTGTTGTATATTGGGTTCGGGTAATACCGTGTTGCGTACCATTGTTGACATCGTCAACAATCGGTGTTCCGCAAGCCTCAGCCGATGCCATCAATGCATCGGCACCCGGATCCTCGATCCTCTGATCCTGCACAGACATCAATCCGGTGTTGGAATGCTCGTTGTTTTTGAGGCGGCTGTTGGCCTCGGATTTTTTGAAGTACGGCAATATGTCATTATAAGACCAACCGGTATTCCCCAATTGTGCCCAGTCGTTGTAGTCCTGCATATGCCCGCGCGTGTACACCATCCCGTTAATCGAGGACGTGCCGCCCAGTGTTTTGCCCCTTGGCCAGTATATTTTCCGACCGTTCAGGTGCGGTTCCGGCTCGGTGAAATAACCCCAGTTTATTTCTGACGGTGGCAGAAGTCTCGACAGTCCAGCAGGAATGGAAAACCACATGCTTTTGTCAGGTGGCCCGGCCTCCAGCAACAGAACCGTCGCGCCGCTATCCTCGGACAGGCGATTGGCCAAAACGCAACCGGCACTGCCGGCACCCACAATTATATAGTCATATGTATCGTTCATTTTTCAGCTCACAAAAGACGCAACCACATCAAGCGGTTCGCGCGGCATTTTTACAGTGTTAATCAAGGCATCGGGATCGACGTAGCCAAAGCTCACGCCACACAGAATTGCGTTGTTTTCAGGTATTTTCGCAATCTCGCGAACCGGGTCCGGGAATGTGGCAAGCGCCCCTTGCGCGATGCAGCCGATCCCGCGTTCGGTCATCAGTAACATCAGGGTTTGCAACACAATGCCAATATCCACCGCATTGGCACGGTGCATTGTGTTTGGCATTGACAGAAACAGCGCATGAGGGGCATCAAAAAATTCCCAGTTGCGCAACAGCAAATTCTGGCGACCTTCCTTGTCGTCTCGTGCGACACCCATGGTTCCGTAGTACTCCCAGGCACAGGCGTATTGTCGTTCCTTGTAAGCTCCCTCAAGCCCCACACCGCCCGGCGGCCAATATGGATGCGGTTCCATGCCTTCCTGAAGCTTCGTCATGATGTTTTGCTGCAAGCGATCACGTGCGGCGCCTGAAACAACCGAAATATGCCAAGGCTGGGTATTCGAATTGGAAGGCGCCTGACGGGCAATATCCACTATTTCACGAATAACCGGCTCGGGAACCGGATCAGGCAAAAACTGCCTTACCGTTCGGCGTTTCTGTACCGCCTCTGTTACGTTCATAAATCGCCCTTTGTCACAGCAAAATTCATCATGTTGATGTATGATGAGTTATCATAAGACTAACGCCTGCAGGATCACATATGTGGTGAATTATTGCTCATATGAGATACAGTCTTGCCTACAGATGCCGAACGCGACGAAATGGGGGCATGAGTAACACAGCAATTGACTACCCCTCCGATCTGGCGAAACTTGAGATACTTCAGGTTTATGATGAAGATGCATCAGTGGCGGCACGCCGTGCGGTGCGGTTTGCAGCCAAAATCGCCAATCGACGCGGCGCGGCCCTGTTTGTTCAGGGCAGCGCTGATGTCCCCGATTACGCCATCTACGATTGTCAGGAAACCACTGTCAGCGACAATCCCGCAGACTGGGTCACACAAGCAGACATGCGAATCGTTTTGCGGGCATGTGTGGACGGGACCTCTCAATCAGCAAGTGCTGATGATGCAACCGTATTTGTCGAGCTTGCTTCCTGGCACAGTGAAACCACTCTGTTTGCGGCCTCTGGCCTTGCCGACCTAAACGGCCACCCGGACGAAGCGCCGCTGGTTCCTGCAGCCAACTACGCCGCTCACACCATCGGTTACGGCGCTTTCGGGGCGCTTTGCGCGGTCTGCTGCAGGCTTGCCCGGTTTGGCAGACGCGAAAGTGCGGTCGTGAATGGCTTGGCACTTCTGGGCTGGGTCAATTGGAAAGCCGGCGCTGCGGGCAAAATGGGCCAAGAGCTTACACGGCGTGGCACCATGGCTGAATGGCCAATCCTGGAATGTGCTGACGGACATACATCGTGCCTTTACACCGAGCGCGACTGGCAATCCATGGTAAAGATGATTGGCGACCCTGCCTTGAATGCCCCGGAATTTGGCTCTCACAAGCTGCGCGAAGAAAACCGCGATGGGTATATGCCGATTATCAGAAACTGGGCAGCCCAGCGGAGCAAGGAAGAGATTCGCAAGAGCTTTGAAGAATACGCCATTCCCGGCGCGCCCGTTTTGACGATAAACGATATTCTGGATGACGCGCTTTTTGCGCATCGTGGTACATTCGAACCTGTGGGGGATAGTGTCACACCCCTCCCCGCCGAACGTCTTGTCGCCCATTCTCCCAAGGCCGATGCGTCACCCGGGGAAAAGCCGGAAACCGGAGACAAACCTTTAAGTGGCATTACTGTTCTTGACCTTGGCATAATCACCGCCGGTGCGGGTGTTGGCGCTGTTCTTGCCGATCTGGGTGCAACCGTGCTGAAGATCGAAAGCGCAACCTATCCGGATCCGTTTCGGCAATGGGCAGGTAGCGACGACAGCCCTCTGTTCCGGTTCAACAACCGCAACAAGAAGGGCTTGGCAATCGACCTGAAGACCGATGAAGGCAAGGCTGACTTTCTGAATTTGGTGGGAACCGCTGACATTGTTTTGGAAAACTTCAGGCGCGGTGTTATGGAACGACTGGGGCTGGATTTCGATACGCTACGCAACGCAAATCCGGCGATCCTTTCTGTGTCGGTGTCCGGCCAGGGTATTTCCGGTCCCGGAACAAGTGCCAGTACGTTTGGCTCGACACTGGAGGCAAGCTCGGGCTATTCCACCTTGACGCGGGACATACGCGGCCTGCCTTACATTTCAGGACGTGAACTGAATTATCCCGATCAAATTATTTGTGTTTATGGCGCTGCTGTAATTACCGCCGCTGTCGCAGAAGTTCAGCGCACCGGACTTGGACGGCACATTGATATTTCCCAACGCGACTGCGCACTATACCAGATTGGTGATGTGATTGAGCGCGTTTCTTCCGGTAACAGCGAAGCTCCGGAGCAGGTCCGCGCTGCCATATCTGACCGAAACATTGACCAGATCGTCACCTGTGCAGACGGAGTGCATGTTGCATTTACCATGCCGCCCGGCGCCGATCAGAGCAAAATTGCGGGCTTGGACGCAGGTCTTCAATCCTGGGCCGAAGGGCATGACAGTGACGCTGCCATCTCACTCTTTCTGGAAGCAGGCTTTGGTGCTGCAGCAGCGGTTAAAGGCAGCCAGATGGTCCAGGACCCGATTATTCGCTCAGGCCAAGCCTTTGCAAAAGGCATCTCAACCGGAATGGTCAAAGGGTTTCCATTCCAGTTGATTGGTGCGCCACTTGCGATCTATGCCGACGCCCCGGTTGTGGGCCAGCACAACTCGGAATTCAGTCTGGAGGAACCATCACAATGACACTGGATCTGTCTTTCAACAACAGTTTGCGTATCCCGTTGATCGTGGCACCAATGTTCCTGATCTCAAATCCTGCATTGACACTGGCTGCCTGTTCGCGTGGTGTAATGGGCAGCTTTCCTGCCCATTCGACGCGCACGCCCGAGCAATTCGCTGACTGGCTTACGGAAATGGAACAGGGGTTGGAAAAAATCAACAACCCCGCTCCATGGGCTGTAAATCTGGTCGTTCATCCTACAAACCAGCGTTATCCAGGCGATCTGGAGCTTTGCATCAAGCACAAGGTGCCTGTAGTCCTGACATCCAAAGGAGCGCCTGATGAAGTGTTTGCGAAAATTCATGACTACGGAGGCGTGGCCTTTCACGACATCGCTTCGGCCCGCCACGCTGAAAAAGCAGTTGAAGCAGGGGCTGATGCACTGATAGCAGTTTGCGGTGGCGCGGGCGGACATTGCGGCACGATCAACCCATTTGCCCTGCTGAATGAAGTGCGTGAAGTCACGGACAAGCCGATCATATTGTCCGGCGCGTTGTCTACCGGCCAGGACATTCTCGCCGCCCAGACGATGGGTGCAAGCCTTGCGTATATGGGAACACGGTTTATTGCCACAGAAGAGAGTCTGTCGGACGATTATACAAATGAAATGATGATACAATGCACGTCAAAGGATGTGTTTTTCTCTGCCGCTTTGGACGGTGCGCCTGCAAACTGGCTTAAACCGACAATGATTGCCGAAGGCTTGAACCCGGACGAAATTGGTGCTTATGCCCCAGGCAAGCGCGTGGAAAACAAGGCGGCGCACGCGCGTTATTCAAAGATCAAATCTGCCGGTCACGGTGTGGGAATGGTGAAACGTGTTCAATCTGCAGTTGAAATATGTGACCAACTGATCGCTGAATATGATCAAGCCCGAGCGGAGATGGTCAGAAATCTGGGCGCTTAGCCATTGCCAAAGAGGGTGCAATCCATCTGCAAACGACGACCCGGTTGCAACTACATTCACGGTCATGAAAGTGATTGTGCGAAGGTTCTGGTGTCCGATCGGGTTTTCAGCAATTGGTGATCAGCAGAATGTCGCCCGGAAGATCACTCGGCTGTTGTAAAGTTCGCCGTTCACTGCGATACGCTCTCTGGATCTCGTAACAAATATGCTGATAGTCAACAAACTTTCCAAAAGGAGAATGCATGAGTGGTGTTAAGTCGGCGAGCCGGGTGATTTCAATCCTTGAACTTTTCGAAGCACAGCGCAAACCACTTCGGGTTATCGATATTGTGGACAGCCTGGGATATCCGCAATCGAGTGTCTCAGCCTTGATGAAAACCTTGTATGACTCGGGATACATGTCGTTTAACCCGCAAAACCGAAGCTATACGCCCGCGCCACAGCTGGCTTTTCTGGGCCATTGGGCATTGGGGTACCGCGAAAGCGTCGAGACCATTCAAGGCGTTATGCGACGCTTGTCAGATATAACTTCCATGTCTGCGATGTTGGGCGCGCGAAACGGGATCATGATGCAATATATTCACTTCGTTGTCGCTGATAGCGAGTTTCCAATGCGCTTGCGCGATGGCACGCAAAGGCCTTTGCACCGATCCGCGTTGGGAATCATGTTGATTAGCCATATGAACGATGCAGACATCGGGCGTGTGGTCAGGCGTTACTACCTTGAAAACCCGAACGAACCGCAAGAGCCATTGAAAGACATACTCGAAAGAGTGCATTTTGCCAGCGAGAATGGCTATTATTTCAGTCAAAACCTGATGCTTAAGGGCGCAGGCGTTATAGGTGTTCTTATGCCCATGACGCGCAACTCCCGGCGCTTTTCCCTTGGTATTGGCGGCTTGACGGACACCATAAAACAAAATGCCGATTTTTTTGTCGAATCACTTAAGGCTGCAACCGATGAATATGCCGTTGAAATGGCCAAGCTGGAAGAACGCGGCTATTAAGGTCGTGTTGCTCACAAGGTAATTCGATTAAAACCTCTAACAGTTTTGAACGCCAAACGGCGTTCTCCAAGCTACGCAGCTCTCTGCCTTCCATCACATAAGGGATGTTTCGCCGACACCGTCTTGCCCTGTTGCATGTTTTGTGCCTCATTTTCCATTGGAGGCCAGCCATGAACCAACATACGCAAGTACATCAAACCGCTCCCGTTACGCATCAGATGGCTGATTGGATCGTCAGCTTTGATGGCAATGTCCCCGAGGCTCGTATCTGGGCACGGCATGTTCTTCTGGATTGGCTTGCGGTTACCATTGCTGGAGCACGTGAGAAGATTAGCCGGGTTCTGGCAAATGTGTATTCAGACACCGGAAAATGCAACCTGATTGGTCAACCCGGACTACGCAGGGCCGAAGACGCAGCCCTGATTAACGGAACTTCGGGACATGTATTGGATTATGATGATGGATGCGTGGCACTGAATGGCCACGCGACCGCGCCAGTTGCGCCAGCAGTCCTTGCTTTGGGGCAGGAGCTGGGCAGTTCGGGCCGCGATATCATTACAGCCATGATCATCGGTCAGGAAATCGAAATTCATTTGGGGCAGGCCATGTCGCCCTACCACTACGAACGGGGATTTCACGCTACAGCCACCATGGGAACAATAGGGGCAGCAGCAGCGGCGGCGCGTTTGTTTGGATTAACTGCTGACCAAACAGCCCATGCCCTGGGATTCGCTGCAACCCAAGCGGCCGGCCTGAAGTCAATGTTTGGTTCAGATGCGAAAAGCTTTCAAGTTGGGAAAGCGGCCATGAACGGCGTGATAGCCGCACGTTTGGCACATGCGGGACTGATCTCAAACCCGGAAGGCATCGAATGCGCGCAGGGATTTGGCACCGTATTGTCCGACAGTTTTGAACCCAAGCCCTTTGTAGCCGGCAGCATGGAAAGATGGGGCATTGCCCAAAACGCCTTCAAATATCACGGCGCATGTTTCATGACCCATTCCGCAATCGAGGCGGCAGGCATGATCCGCCGCGATGCAAAAATCGGCTTGGAGGACATTCAGGCGGTGTCTGTTGACGTCATCAAGACTGCATTAACCGTCTGTGATATTCAGGAACCAAAAACCGGTCTGGAATCAAAGTTCGCGATCCGGCACCTGGTCTGTGCCGCGTTACGTGGTGATGATACGTCCGGCATTGACCGCTATACGGATGCGTTTGCTACGGACCCGCAATTGGTAACCGCCCGCGACAGGGTAACCTTGAACACGCCGCCTGAAAATGCGGCGCTGAGAATCGCGGCGCGCGTGCATGTCACCACAAGCGATGGAACACAGCATTCGCAACATTTCGACGCTGCTGAACTGCCTGCTGATACAGACCAACAATGGCACAGACTGTTTGCAAAGGCTCGCAGCCTGCTGGGCGACGAAGCAGCAGAAGAATTGGTTGACGCACTGGACGGGTTGGAAGATGCCGATGCCATAGACTCTCTACTGGGAATCACCATAAAATCATAAATGTGATGAAAGGCATCTCTCTTGAGATGAAGTCTTCCAATACAGCACTCCAACTGGCAGACTAGCCCGGATTTTGGAGTACATTTTACATGGACATGACGATTGAGGAGCTGAAGGAAACTGCAGTTCTGCGGGAACGGGGCAATCTGTACGAAGACTTCCATGAAGGTCAGGTATTCAAACATCACTTGGGGCGCACGCTGACTGAAGCTGATACCATTCAGTTTTCAACGCTTACCTTGAGTTACAACTCGCTTTATACCAACCGGGCTTTCGCGAAAGCGCACGGACACCGGGACATTGTTGTCAACCCCTTGCTGGTGTTCAATACTGTTTTGGGCCTGTCTGTTGAAGATCTTTCCGAAATCGGAGGGCCATTTGTAGGCGTTTTTGATTTGACTTTTTTGCAGGATGTGTATCCTGGAACAACCCTGACCGCGCAATCTGAAACGACATCCAAGCGCCAATCAAAATCTAATCCGAAAAACGGCATTGTCACCTGGTCGACAAAGGGCTTCGATGAGAACGACACATGTGTGATCGAATTCAAGCGATCCAACCTCGTTCGCCTGCGCAACCCTGAGCTGGTGGAGGCATAGACCATGAGCGATCTTGGACGCATCAGCGCTTTGACTTCAGGCGACAATTTCTTTGAAGATTTCGAAGTTGGCCAAACCATCCGTCATATTCGCGGGAAAGACCTGACCGCACTGGAAAACGTTGCCATTACAAACATGGTAATGAATACGGCACAAGGGCATTTTAACAGCCACTTTATGGCGGACACCCCTTTCAAGCAGATCCTGTCTTACGGCGGCGTCAATTTTTCGCTTGTCTTGGGGCTTGCCAGCCAGGACACAATACAAAACGCGATCCGCGAAGTAGGCTTGGACAATATTTCGTTGAAACATCCCGTGTTTCACGGCGATACGCTTTACGCCTATTCGCGCGTGCTTGAAAAGAAGGACAGCGACCAGGAAGACGCCGGTTTCATCACTTTCCGTCATTGGGGTGTGAACCAAAACGACAAAATCGTGTGCGAAGTGGACCGCACCGCGCTAATCAAGCGCCGAAGCCACTGGTCTGCGAAATGACTGGTTTTGGCGCACTTCAAGGTATTCGCGTGCTGGATCTGACCCAGATGCTGGCCGGGCCTTTTGGCACCATGATGCTGGCAGATCACGGAGCAGAAGTGATCAAGGTCGAAGCGCCGACCGGTGACATGACCAGAAACGGCGGGCCACATCGCGAAGATGACCTTGAAAAGACCCATGGCGGCTATTTTCAGTCA
Source organism: Rhizobiaceae bacterium (assembly GCA_965230715.1). GTDB lineage: Bacteria > Pseudomonadota > Alphaproteobacteria > Rhizobiales > Rhizobiaceae > JAALLB01. The sequence continues at coordinate 2,341,840 of CBDDLK010000001.1, forward strand.
GTCAATCGCAACAAGAAGTCTATCACGCTTGACTTGAAGACCGATGAAGGTCGGGAGGCATTGTTAAAACTAGTCGAAAGCGCTGATGCGATTTGTGAGAATTTCCGTACCGGTGTCATGGACCGCCTGGGCCTTGGCTGGGACGTCCTTCACGCGCGCAACCCGCGCATCGTATATGCCTCGCTTAATGGCTTTGGAAACAAAGTTACCGGCGAAAGCCCCTATTCGATCTGGCCAGCATTTGACATCGTTGCCCAGGCAATGGGCGGGATGATTGCAATCACTGGACCGGACAAGGAAACGCCAACCAAGGTTGGCCCGGGTTATGGGGATATCATCCCGGGCATGATGATGGCCTTTGGGGTTGTTTCGGCGATTATGTATTCGCAACGGACGGGCAAGGGCCAGATGGTTGATGTGTCGATGGTTGATGCGGTAATGGCGACCTGCGAACGTGCGGTCTATCAATACTCGATTGATGGAAAAGTGCCGGGACCCGAAGGCAATCACCACCCATTCTTGTCACCGTTTGGCATATTCCGTGCAAAGGACGGCTATGTGACGCTGGGCGCACCTGTTGATGCACTGTTTCAAAAAATGGTCGACGCATTGGGCGTTCGGGAACTGGCGAACGATCCACGCTTTGAAAAACACAGGCAACGCGGGGTAAACAAGAATGAGCTTATCCAGCTGTTAGAAGCTGAAACCTGCAAATACACCAAAATGGAATTACAGGATCTTCTGGGCGGGATAGTCCCGTTCGGTCCTGTCATGGGCATTGACGATATCGCACAGGATCCGCATTTTGCGGCACGAGAGATGATTGTCGAGGTTGAACAGCCTGGCAGTTCAACCCCGCTTCAGATAGCAGGCGTGCCGATAAAAATGACCGAGACACCGGGCAAAGTGGTAAGTCGGGGGCCGTATTTGGGGGAACATAACAAGGAATATCTGGAGTGAATCTAACCTTTGGGAGGTAGGGTATGTTTGACTACATCGTGGTGGGTGGCGGTTCTGCAGGATGTGTTGTAGCGAGCCGGTTGTCAGAGAAATCGCAAAATTCTGTTTTGCTTTTGGAAGCAGGACCGGAAGACAAGAACATGTGGGTCAAGATCCCCATGGGCCTTCGTGAGTTGATGGGAGACAAAAAACTTGCCTGGGTCAACAATACGGTTCCCACCCAGGCTTTTGCAGGTCGCTCTATCAACGTCATGTCCGGAAAGATGATGGGCGGGTCCTCATCATTGAACGGCATGATGTATGTACGCGGAGACCGGTCTGACTATGATCGATGGGCCAAAGAATATGGCTGTGATGGCTGGACCTGGGACGACTGTCTGCCATATTTCAAGAAATCCGAAGACTGCCCGGAACTGCCGGAAGCAGCCCATGGTCGGGCAGGTCCGTTAAAGCTATCGGTCCGCAGGGCAATTCAACCTATCTCCAAGGCGGTAATGGACAGCTGTGCCGCATTTGGCCTTCCCATTAATACGGATACCAATTCCGGTGACCATGAAGGCATCGGATTTGTTCAGCAGTCTACACGCAATGGCGAACGGTGGAGTACGGCACGTAGTTTCATCACTGGAAATCTCGAACGCCCAAACCTGTCTGTGCGCACCGAGGCTGTTGTCGACAAAGTCATCTTCGAAGACAAGCGAGCGGTCGGTGTTTTACTGGAATCGGGAGAAGAAATTCGCGCACGCAAGGAGATCATCTTGTCCGGCGGTGCCTTTTCTAGCCCTGCGATTTTGCAGCGATCAGGGATCGGGGAACCGGAACATCTGCAACGACTTGGCATTGACGTGGTTCACGAAAGCCCCAATGTTGGGCAAAATCTTCACGATCATGCGTTTAGCCACCTCAAGCTGAAAGTTGACGACAAGAAATACTCGTTGAACCCGCAATTCGGTAATGTGCCGTATATGATATTTCAGTTGCTCAAGTGGTTTATTCACCGCAAGGGGCTTTTTACCATGCCTGCTGCGGATGTCATGGGCTATTTCAAAACGGAATCGGGGATGGATCATTGCGACATTCAACTTTCGATGCTGCCGATCTATTTCACCATCAATGATGACTCGACCGTAGAGGTTCCCAAGACCCCGATCGGTATCACGTGTTCAATGATCATGTTGCAACCGAAATCTCGCGGATCAATTCAGATTACCTCCACCAACCCCAATGACCGCGGTTCCATTGACCCCAACTACCTGGCGGAGCAAGAGGACGTTGAAACACTCAAACGCGGAATAAACCTGATGCGGGAAGTCGCAAAGGTCGGTCCTCTCAAGACCATCGTAACGGGCGAATTGTCGCCTGGCCCGGAAATTGAAGATGATGGAGAACTCGAGGGTTACGTGCGTCGCACCTCAGACACTGTCTGGCACCCGGTTGGCACATGCGCCATGGGGGGAGACAAGAGTTCGGTACTGGATCCGCAATTGCGCGTACGTGGGTTGTCGGCACTTCGAGTAGCTGACGCCAGCGTTATGCCACAAATTATATCGGGAAACACCAACGCTCCAACCATTATGATCGGGGAACGGTGTGCTGACTTCATTCTTGAGGAAAACGCCTGATGTCAGAACAAACCTCGTGAACAGCGGCTGCAACCAGGGTGAAGTTCAACAGACCGGCCTGGTTCATTGCAGTTGATGAGGGTCTTGGTGAGGAGTTTCATGAAACAGGCAGAAATTGTTCTGTCTGGCAAATGAAGTTGAATGGACATGAACGGATCGGCAAGCAGTGTCACAGGTTCGACGGCAAGACCGGCACGCTGTTTGGTAATGCTTTTTGGGGTTGTAGGCTATTGGCCCCATGAAAAGCGCCTCGCAAACGGGAATGGGTGAGCCGAAAACAAAATGAGTACGAGTGCACAGGCAGACAGATCTGCAAAGGAGAACACACATGAATAAACTGGCTGAACAAAGTCAATTCGATATGAAATCGGTTGTTAAATTTCCCGATTCCAAAGCGGAAACGACCAAAGCGATAGATGCTCTCGACGAAGCATTTGCCCGCCAAAAAGCTGCCTTCTTGAAAGACCAGTATCCTGACGCAGACACCCGCATTGAACGCGTTTCATTGTTCATCGACATGTTCAAGAAATACCGCGTTGAAGTTCAGGAGGCACTGACAGCAGATTATGGCAACAATCCCAAAGCCTCAGCAGACTTGTTTGACAGTGGGGTAATGATTGGTCGCGCGGAATATGCAATCAAGAACATCAAGCGCTGGATGAAACCGGAGAAAAGGAAACTGAGCCCGCTTTTTGGCGCTTCAACTGCTTGTATGCGATTGGAACCAAAAGGCGTTGTTGCCAATATGTCAGCGTGGAATTTTCCTTTTGACATTTCGTGTGGGCCAACAATTGATGCGTTGGCGGCAGGGAACCGGGTGATCATCAAACCTTCTGAAGTAACACCAAATTCGGCGTTGTTGTTGCAGAAGATGATTGAAGAGTATTTTGATCCCGAGATTGTGACGACAGCAATCGGTGGCGTAAAGCTGGCTGAGTATTTCTCTACCCTGCCCTGGGATCATCTGGTTTACACGGGAAATTCTCGCATCGCGCGCTCCGTGATGACCAGTTGCGCACAAAACCTGGTACCGGTAACGCTTGAGCTTGGAGGTAAAAGCCCGGTCATACTGGACGCAACCCGAATTGATGCAGAAGCTGCCCGTCGCATTATGGGTTTGAAAGCGATAAAACGCGGACAGGTGTGCGTCAATGCGGATTATGTGCTGGTCCCCCGGGCACAAATGGCATCACTGGTTGAGTTGCTAAAAGCAGACATCAATGCCAATCTCATGCAGAACAACGCTGCCCAGGAATCCTGTGCAATTGTGTCTGACAGGCATCTGAAAGCGCAGCGCGAAGTACTAAAACAAGCAGAAGACGCAGGCGCAAATATCCTTTCCTTTGGGGACCCCGATCCCAAATGGGCGCGCAACATGCCGTTTTCGCTTGTGGTCGATCCACCGGAGGGCGTGGATATGATGAAGCGCGAAATTTTTGGGCCGGTTTTGCCAATCGTACCCTATGGATCAACTCAGGAAGCATTGGACTACATCAACTCCCATGCATCGCCTTTGGGAGTTTACATCTTTTCTGAGGATGATGAATTTGTATCAAATGTCATCGACAACACCCGATCAGGTGGTGTGTCCGTCAATGCTGCTGCAGCTCATGTCCAGCCCGAACTGGGCTTTGGTGGAATTGGTGAATCAGGCATGGGACGACATCATGGCGTAGACGGTTTCCGCGAGTTCTCCAATCATCGCGCGATTGTGAATGTGCGCAAGGCACCAGGATTTGACTACCTGCTTCCACCATATGACGAAAACACCACTGCAATGCTGAACGCTTTGTTTGGAGAAGCAAAGGACCAAGTGGCTTTTGCGCTAAAACTCATTCCACGCAACATAATGGCGCTGCTAAAACGCTAAGATGCATCCAACCGAAGCGAGCAAGCCTTTCAACTATCACATAGGCGATGAATTTTATCTACAGTGCAAATGATCTGGTTAACTCCGCAACTTGATGCCAGTTTGTTTATTACGTGTGAATTGACTTTTTAGGGAGGAAACCAATGAACAAACGTAATCTGTTTACCGGGCTGATCGCAGGCCTTGCAATGACTTTCGCGTCTACCGTCTCAGCCAAAGAATACAAACTTGCGACGGTTGCGCCTGAAGGCTCACCCTATGGCAAGGTCATGCAGGCCTGGGCTGACGCAGTAAAGGAAAAGTCTGGTGGGGAGATCGACATCAAGATTTTCTTTTCAGGCGCTTTGGGGGACCAAACGGCTACTCTTAGGCAAACCCAACGTGGCCGCATGGACGGTGCCGGTGTTTCGATTAACGCGCTGACCACTGTGCTTCCCGAAGTGTCCCTGATGCTGGAGCCGTTTATTTTTGAAACCGATGAAGTGCGCCATTGCGTTGAAGACAATCACTTTGAAAAAATTTTCGGCGAACGCTTCTTGGAAGCCGGTTATGTGATCGTTGGCCGCCTGGACATCGGCGCAGAGCATTTCTGGTCCAAAAAGCCGATCAAGACTTTGGCTGACATGGAAGGCATGAAATTCTCAGTTCCATCCACACCAACCTATGAACGACTGCTTAAGGTTGCCGGTGCGAACCCAACTACCCTGCAGGCGACAGAAATCGTACCTGGCCTGAAAACCGGCCAAGTGAATGCTGCCATGGCCTCGGCTATCTACTCTATATTGATCGGTGTACCACAACTGACAGGTTATGCCATTAACCCAAAGGCATCTTCCAGTGCCGGCGTGACCGGTTTTTCCAAGGCCACATGGGAAAGTTGGACACCCGAACAGCAAGCGCTGGTTCAAGAATTAGCCGATGAGTTTTTCCCACCGTTCCGCAAAACAGTGGAAGGCATAGAAGCCCACCTTATCAACAAAGCTGTTGAAGGTGGCCTTAAGTACGACACGTTAAGCGATGAAGTCGTGGCAGAATTGAAAAAACGGGTTGAAGAAAGCCGTGAGGAATTTCTGGCCGACATGGGCGGAACAGCTGCAGAAGATTATGCAGCATTGGCAGCGGCAGCTGCGGAATGCTCGAAATAAGCTGATCCTGCATGATCGAAAGCGGTTGCGCACGTTTATGCGGCAACCGCTTTCTTGCAATTACACCTGATGACCGCTTCCAACCAAATGCAGTTAAAGACTGGTAGAACCCGCAATATTGGTGCTGCCCTGTTGCAAGCAGGGCATCTGCTTTTGATTGTTGCCATCGTGGTTTGCGTGGGCCTTTGGACTGTCCTTACCCGCACTTTGGGTTGGTTGCGCAAGGGCATACCGAACATACAGGACCTTGGGGCACTTCTCGGTCAGGTATCGATCTTTCTGTTTTTACTTGCCGCGATTCCTTTAGCGCTGATTGGCACTCAGATCAAAAGCCATAGCCAAGTGATTTTGAAGTACCTTACAAGTTTCGAGGCGGTGATATCTGTAGTGGCTTATTTGGGAGCATTTCTCATGGTTTTTGCAGAGGTTGTCGCCAGAGAAGTATTTGGGAGCGCTTTGACTGGAACGAAGGAAGCGGCCATCCTTGGTTCGGTCGTTGCCGGATATATGGGCTTTGCGCTGGTTACCAGTGCAGGCGCACATTTGCGAATAAATGCCTTGGACGGGCTTGTAGCCGAACGCAATGAAAGAGATTTTTGGCGACTAAGCGATCTTGTTTCTGTATTCATATTGTTGGGAATTGCCTTTGCAGCAGTAACCTTCATCCAGGGCACCTATTCGTATAACGACAAGGTCAATACCTTGTTGATCCCCCTTTGGCCGTTTCAGCTTGTTGTGATTTATGCCTTTGGAGCGACGGCATTAAAACACCTCATCTTTTTCTGCGATCCGGATTCCCGGCCCGCTCCAGTCGAACTTCACGGTTAAGGGTGCGCGATTATGACCTGGATTGGATTGATTGCCCTGGCGCTTACCCTGATATTCTTGCGCCAGACCCTACCCGTGGTTCTGGTATGCTGCGCAATTTACGTACAACTTGTTTGGGCGGGCGGTGATCCAACCTATGTCATCGAGGACATGTGGAACGCACTCGACAATCCGGTATTATTGTCAATTCCAATGTTCTTGCTGGCCGGGTCCATTATGGCACGCGGGGCAATCGCGCAAAGGCTGATTGATGTAGTGCGCTCGATCACCAAATCCCTGACCGGCGGGCTTGCGGTAGCCACCATTATATCGTGTGCGATCTTTGCAGCTATTGCCGGTTCATCGGCTGTTACAATGCTGGCAATCGGATCGGTCCTATATCCGGCACTCTTGCAGCAAGGCTATTCGAAAGAGTTCTCGCTTGGTGCCCTGACTTCCGCCGGAACATTGGGCATTATCATCCCCCCTTCAATCCCGTTGATCATATTTGGCATTGTTAACGAGATGTCGATTATCGACCTGTTTATCGCCGGGATTATTCCAGGTCTGTTTCTGACCGCTGTATTGGCAACTTACTCGGTGTATGTAAACCGGCACCTGCCGCGCGAACACTTCGATCTGACCGAGTTTCTGGAGGCGATGCGGCGCGGCATTTGGGCGTTGTTGTTACCCGTAATCCTGATGGGTGGAATTTACTCCGGTTACTTTTCACCTACTGAATCAGCGGCTGTCGCGGTAGCCTATGCGTTCTTTATTGAGCTGTTTGTGCATCGGGAACTGTCTGTCAAACAATTGTTTGGTGTCGTTGTCGAAACAACCAACCTGCTTGGCACTTTGGTGATCCTGATTGCTGTCATTATCTCGTTACAGGGTGTGCTAACACTAATGGGCGTACAGGCAGCACTCGCTGATTGGGTGGTCGAAACTTTCTCATCCAAATTGGCCTTCCTGATTGCAGTGAATATCCTATTGCTGTTGATCGGGTGTTTTCTGGATGCTGTTTCTGCAATTTTGGTGCTGTCGCCCCTGTTGTTGGTTCCTGCGCAGCGCCTTGGCATAGATCCCGTTCATTTTGGGATCATCATGGTGGTCAACCTCGAAATCGGACTGCTGACACCGCCAGTGGGCCTGAATCTGATCGTCGCATTGACCGCATTCAAAGAAAAATTTTCGATCATCGTACGCGGTGCATTGCCGTTCGTTGGCATCATGCTGCTGGCGCTGATTGTAATTACCTTTGTTCCCACCCTGTCTCTGTTCCTGTTGAGATAACAGACGATCCGGCTTTGTCGTGACAAAGGCTTGTTTCTTCGAACTTCAGATCACGCCAAGAAGGCGAACAATACCGCAAAAGCAGTTCTTATGTTGACGGACCCATCGCAAAAGGATGTGCGAACCTATCGCGAAGAGACAGAATTTGTAACGTTTCCATCGCTACGCGAAACGGTCTGGTATGCAGGTAAATGGATTTTAGTGCTGGTGCAGTTTTTTCTGGCCGGTTTGTCAGAGAACAACAGGAACGCCATGCGATGGGTTGGAATTTGATGAAACGCGCTTTCGCCCGAAGTGGATGCGCCGTCCCAGTCTAACTGGGCGCACCAAAACGACAACTACATTGCCAAGCAGACACCGAAGCAATTGGGATGAGCGCTGACGGAAAAGCGGGAAACCTTTCCGTCAGTCTTAGTTTTCAGCGTTGATAACAACGCAGATGTCCAGGGGAACGAACCGACATGCACACAATCTGAAACGTGCCGGGAACTTTGCCCAAGCCTGTGGGGCTTACAATTTGATCCGAACCGTTTTGACCTGGCTGTAATGGTGCAATGCTTCCACGCCCTTTTCCCGGCCGTGACCCGACATTTTGTAACCGCCAAACGGCAGTTCCACGTCAGTGTTGGAGTATTCGTTCACCATTACAACGCCTGCCTTGATCTTGCGGATGACACGGTGCGCGCGGCTTAGGTCCTTGGTCCAGATTCCGGCACCAAGGCCATAGTCGGTATCATTTGCGATTGCGATCGCATCATCTTCGTCCTTAAACGAAATGATCGACAGCACCGGGCCAAATATTTCTTCCCGGGCAATTTCCATATCGTTGGTCACATTCTTGAAAATTGTCAAAGGAAGATACCAGCCTTCGCCCCATTCTTCCTTGATAGCGTCTCGCCCACCACAGACCAGTTCTGCGCCAGATGCTTCCGCCCTTTCAAGAACACCCAGAACGCGGTCATATTGCGCGCGCGTAGTGATTGCGCCCATCATTGCATCAGGTTCTGGGCCAACTTTTACAGTACCGACCCCTTTGGCAAGGCCACCAGCGATCACGTCGACCATGCTTTCATGGACCAGCAAGCGCGTACCTGCAAAACAGACCTGGCCAGCATTGATGGCAAATGCCTGCAACGCGCCAGGTATGGCCTGTTCCAGATCGGCATCTTCAAAAATAATGTTGGGAGATTTTCCGCCCAGTTCCATGGTTACAGGAATTACGCGTTCGGCGGCCATCCGCGAAATTTCACGTCCGGCGCGCACTGATCCGGTAAATGCGACCTTTCCCACACCAGGATGCTGCACCAACGCGGCACCGGCGCTCGGTCCGTCTCCAACAACAATGTTGACCAGCCCTTTGGGTAGGCCGCAATGCTCCTCGGCGTCCTTTACCAGCTTCAGTGCAGTGCCGGAGGTGAACTCTGAGGGTTTTCCAACCACCCCGTTACCAATGCACAGCCCCGTCGCAATCGTACGTGCAAACTGTGAGAGCGGAGAATTCCAGGGAGTGATAGACGCAATTACCCCGAATGGCTCGCGCCGCGTATAGGCATGATAGCCATCGCCAAGATCAACAACCTGGCCATGATCAATGGTACACAGGCCCGCATACATTTCCAGATAATCGGCTGCGATGCCGCATTCAATCGGGCACTGCCAAGCGGGTTTGCCGGTTTCGCGTTGTTCAATGGCAGCATAGTCATCAATGTTTTCGCGGATATAGCGTGCCATTGAAGCCAGGATGCGCCCACGCGCAACCGGTTTCAGTGCAGCCCAATCGGGCTGTGCTGCTGCCGAGGCTTTTACCGCAGCATCAATGTCTGCTGCTTGTGACAAGCTGACCCGTCCTCGCACGCTACCATCCAGCGCGGAATGCAGTTCCATGAAGCCTTCATCCACCGGGGCAACGCTTTCCCCGTCGATATGGTTCAACAATGTTTCTGGATTTTGTGTGTCTAGCATAATCGTTCCTCCCGCTAGCAATTTGAGCAAACGGACAACTCAGCCTTATCCGAAGTGCTCTCAACTGATGTATGGTTGGCACAAAAAAAGCAGCGCCAAATGTCCTGTTTCCTTTGACTCTCCGAATCGGCTGGATCTACAAATTCCGGGAACGGAGCGATGTTGTCCTTTTCGCCTGACCCATTTGCATTATCGAAAGCAGATCGAAATTCATCCCATATTTAACTGCATTCTCTAGATGCGTTCTTGTAAAAATATGGCCCGATAGTTTCATAAATGAGTTGCTTCCATCCAGCATTTTCGCATTTGCGATTTCTTAAATCACATTCATGATGTTTCTTCTGGGCCAAGCCTCAATCTGACCCAAGCTACTTATGTGTTGCATCGGTCGGATTTCGAAGATGAAGCCGTCCATTGCCAAGGAAAAACCATCACAAATGCGATATTGACCATCTATTTTACCAATCCACTTTATGTCGCTTCAAAAAATTGGCTTCATAAGGCGTGCTGCCATTGATTTGGCTGCACGGTCCTTAGGGGGCGGCTTTGGGAGGAGCAATTGGCATGAAATTTGATCTCAATGGATCTCAAACGGAAGTAAAAGCGGATAATGCAGACACCGCGCTTGAAATATTGCGCGACGAGTTGGACCTTACGGGAACAAAATTGGGCTGCGGAAGCGGCGCGTGCGGAGCTTGCACCATATTGGTCGACGGAGACAATGTGTGTGCGTGTTTGCTGCCTGCCAGCCATCTGAAAGGCAAATCTGTACAAACAATTGAAGCGCACGACCGGGACAATCTGCATCCTGTACAATTGGCCTTCATGCAACATGACGGGCTTCAATGCGGTTATTGCACTTCCGGGTTTATCAATTCAGCGATCAAGTTTTACGACGATTGGCGCGCGGAGAACGGTACCAACAGGCCCGATCGCGAAGACATCGCAGGGGCACTTTCGGGAAACATCTGCCGCTGTGGCGCTTACGACAACATTTATACAGCGGTCACGGAGGCCTGCATTGGAACATATGACAATTTGGGGCCGGATGATATTGATCCGCCCCGAATTGACGCAATTGTGCGTGTAACAGGAGAAGCGCAGTACACCAATGACCGCAAATTTGACGGAATGCAGCACGCCGCCATCGTCCGCTCAATACATCCATACGCCGAAGTAACAAACGTCGATTTGTCGGCCGCCAAATCTGCTGCCGGTGTTTGTGCTGCAATCGAATGTTTGGACGATCCGGAAAACCGGGTCCGCCATGTCGGCACACCAATTGCAGCGGTTGCAGCAGCCAGCAAGGAACAGGCCGAGGCCGCAGCTGCGCTGATCGAGGTCAGCTACAATCCTCTCGAAGCGGTCCTCGACACGCAGGCATCGCGAAACGCCACCAATGCGACAGCCGACATGTCCTTCAGAAAATTTGCCAAAGAAAGCGCGGTCGGAGCCCCCGGCTTTCCGGGAAGATGGACCGGCAACTCGCGCACGAACCTCCTGAATGTCCTGAACAAGAAAGGATCCAAGGCTCGCAGCTTAGTAAAGAAGGCCAAGGCCAACGGCGATCCGCAACTTTATACTGGAACATTTTCAGCAGGTTCCACTGCCCACACGGCGTTGGAACCCCATGGCTTTATAGCCCGCTGGGAGGGCGACGACTGTTACATGGAAATTTCCGGACAGGGAGCGAATGTCTGGAAAGAACAAGTTGCCAAGAAGCGCAAAATGAAAAAGGAAAACCTGCATGTCAGTGCCGAGTATGTCGGCGGGGCATTCGGTTCCAAAGCCAATTACATGCAAGAAGCCTCAATCACCATGGATTTGGCAAAAGAAGCAAACCAGCCTGTCGCGCTGATCTTTCATCGGCACGAAACCATTGAAACAGGCGGGTATCGTCAAGGGGTTGATGCGGAGATCAACATTCTGGTTGATGAGAACAACGCGTTCAAGGCAATGGTCGGTGAAAGCTGGGATTACTCCGGCCATTGTGTGGACAGTATAACCGGCCTTGCCATGGCCATGATGTATCAGTCCAAGGACATGCCTGTTTCGGCATTTACCCATGATGTTGTTACACACCATCCCAAAGCCAAGGAATTTCGTGGTCCTGGGGGGATCACCGCGCAGTTCTTCATGTCGACCATTATTGACCGAATTGCTGAAGAGCGGGGCATCGACCCGATAGAACTGCGCGATGACTGGGCGTCGAACCCCGCCGACCACTCGGTGCACCGGGCAGCCCAAGCCATTCCGGAGTGGCAGAACAGGGCCACAAATATCGGGGCATCCAACGCACCGGCCAAGAAGGGAATTGGCTTTGCCACGGGGCATTGGTTGAACCTTTACAACACAACCATCTCAGTTCAGGTCAAGGTATCTTCACAAGGCATCACGATTGTAACCGGCACCCAGGATCAAGGTCAGGGAACACGAGGTGTAATGGCGGTTGCTGTTGGCGATGTGACCGGTTGGAAACGCTCCGATCCGCGAATTCTGTTCGAGTTTGGCTCTTCAACGGCTTTCCGTTCACCAAAATCGGGCGGGTCGGCGGTCACTGCGTCCGTGTTCGCGCCAACACGTGACGCAACCCGTGGAGCACTGGACAAGGCGGCAAAAGCACAGGGATTGAAAGACCCGGACTACAGTCCGGACGGTGTTCGCCATTCGCTCGGCGTAATGCCTTGGGACCAGTTTTTCGGCGGAGTGAGCGCCGAGTACAACCACGTGGTCAAGCGTGGTTATGACAAGGAATACCCGAAACCCGAAGGCTGGATTGACGGAGATGGTTTTGGCCTGCACGCAGGCAAAAACAACGTCTGTGTCGGGATGACCGCAGAAGTCGAGGTCGATACGAAAACCGGTCGGATACGGGTCTCCAAAGTATGGTGCAAGGTTAACTGCGGTCGCGTCTTTGTTGAGGAAACTGCGCGAAACCAGATCGCTGGTGCCGTGAACATGGGGATCGGTTATGCGTTGTTTGAAGACCGCCAACTGGATCCTGAAACCGGCCATATTCTTACGCTGAATTTTGACAATTGCCGTATCCCTACCATTGCGGATATGCCCGAGGTGGAAGTCGAGTTCATCGACGATGGCTCGTTTGATCATACAAAAACCGGGGGGGTTGGTATCGGAGAAGCCTCGATGGTCCCGGTTGCCGCTGCAATTGCCAGTGCCATTCATCACGCCACGGGCTGGCGACCTACAAAGCTGCCGATAAGACCCGCAGACGTACTTAAGGCATTGGGAACAGGAGACAGGGCATGACCAGCACATTTTTCACTGGCGGAACAGATGTAATGGATCGCAAACGCAACCGGGTGCTGCATGGTGACCTGGTTGATCGGTTCGGCGAGGTAAAGTCCGGCATCAAGCACAGCGCGAAATCCTGCGTGATCAGTGCCGGCACAACGGTATCCCAATTGGCGGAAGACGAAAAAATTCGTGCCAATTATGCGGGACTGGGTCAGTCAGCAGGGGATTTGGCAAATCCGCAAATTCGCAATCAGGCGACCGTTGGTGGTTGCCTCACGCAGGCCACGCGATGCATGTATTTCCGCCATCCCCATCTTAAGTGTTTGAAGAAAGGCGATGATGTTTGTGCCGGTAGAAACGCAACAAACGAAAATGGCGTGCTATTCGATCAAGGCGGTTGCAATCACCCTCACCCCTCGACCCTTGGCATGGCGTTGCTGGCGTATGATGCAACCATCGTCATTGACGGCAAGAACGAAATCCCTGTCGGCGATCTTTACGGGACAGGCGAAAACGGCACTCGCGATCACCTGCTCAACGAGGGTGAGTTGATTACGGAAATAAAATTACCAGCTCCTGTAAAGGGTGAAAAATCTGCATACTTCAGGGCTGCTGCCCGTTCCATGGCTGAGTGGGCCCTGTGTGAAGTTTTGGTACGCTTGTCCGTCAAGGCCGGACGTATCACCTCTGCAAGCATTGCCGTGGGAGGGGTCAGCCAGGTTCCTGTTCGCCTGACCGAGGTCGAACAAGCGTTGGTAGGTCAAAGTGCGGATGAAGCATCCCTGGCCGAAGCAGCAAAGACAGCAACGAATGGAGCAACCCCCATGTCTGGTGCAGAATACAAGGCGGTTTTACTTCCACAGTGTATTGTTGCGTGTGGCCTCGCTGCATTGGAGGCATAGATTGGATGGGTAGGCCCTGCCTGTGTCACCGGAAGGTCAGCGCACTTCAAGAAACACGCGGCTCCCACCGTTGACCGATCGTTTTTGAAGTTTTGTTTCTTGCCTCCCGGGCATAGTTGGCGGACCTGCAAATAGTTGAGAGTCGCCCCTAAATTTCAATGGCACTCCGGTATTTGGTCTTTTCCCGGCGGCAAGAGATTGAACTGAAACCGGCCGGAAGCTAAATTCGTATCATCAGGCTAGACAGAAAATTCGCAATGCATTTGCACTATGACATACATGAGGGCAATGGCCCCCCGTTAATGCTATTGCACGGCTTTATGTCGAGCAGGGCACAATGGCTGGCAAATCTTGACGGGCTTCGCGAATTTTGCACGCCCGTTACCGTTGAGTTGTGGGGGCATGGTCGGTCACCAATGCCAAACGACCCGAACATGTTGCATCCAAACGGATATATCGAAGAATTTGAACAAATTCGGACGGCAATTGGCGCAGAAAAGTGGTACATTCTTGGCCAAAGCTTTGGCGCCGGGCTAACCTTGCGCTACGCGCTTGAGCGACCGGATGTGATATGGGCGCAGGCTTTTTGCAATTCAAACTCTGCTTTGGCCAAGCATTCCGACACAAGCATGAATCCTCGCGGTGAACAGCTACGCAAAGCCCTTGCAGATGGCAAACCCCTGGTTGAACTGCCTGTTCACCCGGTCCATGCCAAACACCTTCCGGATGCAGTGAAAGATGCCCTTATGTCGGATGCCGACCTACTGAACGCCCAGGATATTTCCCGCAGTGTAATGACAACGCGACCCGATTTGTCGGTGCGCGAGGAATTTCGCAACACAAAGGTACCGACCCTGTTGCTAAACGGTGTTTTTGAAAAAAGTTTTCAGCAAGCTGTCGACTTTGCAGTATCTGAACTTCCCGAATTGGAAGTCGTTCCTTTGCAAGGCGGCCATGCGGTCAACGCTCAAAGACCCGTCGAGTTTAACGCCGCGTTACGAAAACACTTTGAAACCTGGCAGCCGGTTCAAGACTAGGCCGTTTCGCGCTTCGATAGAAACAGCAAAACCATTGTTTGCCTTATGCGGGGTTGTGCGGCGGCTTTGCCATTGACAATTAACCGCCGCGCGTTTGCTTTTGCGTAGACTGCGTAAAGACGTCTCTCACATTGCGTTGCCAAGGTTCCAGGAGCAGATCAATCAGCTACCAACCAAGAGCCGTTGCAAGCGCAAGGGATCGCAGTCGCTGGTTGGAAATCAAGCAGCTCTGGCTGCAGTCAGGTCCAGTACCCGTTTACCGTATACATTGGCGCTTTCGAGATCACCTTTGGTTGGTCCCTGTTCAGGAGTACTGTCTGAAGCCGACGTTGCCAATGGGCCAAGCGAGCCTCCGCCCCAATTGATATCGTCTTTGGTGCTTGACAGAGTGTTGGCCGGCATTTGGGCCAAACTTACCCAAAGTCCTCCATGTTGGGCCGCCAGAGTAGCAAAATACAACATGGTCATTCCCTTGTCGCCATTCGTGGAGGCCGAGTTGGTAAAACCACCCATCAGCTTGCCGGACCAGGTCGATTCCATCCATTGCTTTGATGTGGCATCTGCGAATTTTTTGAACTGCCATGTTGGAGCACCCATATAGGTGGGACTTCCGAACAGAATCGCATCAGCGCTATCCAAAGCACTCCATGCTTCGTCGGTAATCTGGCCATCATCTGAAATTTTCCATAGCCGTGCCGCATCGCCAATGCCTTGCGCAATCGCCTGGGCTTGTTTTTCTGTATGCCCATAGCCGGAGGAATAAACAATTTCGATTTTCGTCATGATAAAACATCCTTTTGTGTTCTTGGTCGAAGAATGCTATGTTCTTTAATTACAAAAAGAAAGTAGGTACCAATTGGTAACTATTGGATTTTTTTGCATTATTTTCAAATGAGGTTCAGCGATGAAAGATGAAGGCATGGAACAGCAGCTTGAGAAACCCTACAAAACGAGCAGATGTGCGGTCGAACAGGTTCTTCAATTGCTTTCCGGTCGGTGGACCCTCTATATTCTTTGGCGCTTGCAGGACAAGGGGCCACAGCGGTTCAATGCCCTGTTGAAACTGATTCCGGGGGTTTCCCAGAAAGTGATGACCGAACGCCTGAAAGCGCTTGAGGCAGCCGGTTTGATTTACAGGCATTACAAACCCACCGTTCCGCCGGAAGTTACCTATAGTTTGACAGATCGGGGAGCGGAATTACGGGCAACGCTAAGCGAAATCGCGACAGTGAGCCGAAGCTGGGTTTCAGAAGGCTGGCACAAAGAGACAGGGTTTCCGCCCGAAGAGTGAAGTCGGCTATTGCAAAATGACTTGTTGCCACAGGGCGATCTTTGACCTTCTAATTGGCTGACATTTTACCTGTGTTACTGTGGAGCAATATGCGAATGACAATCGAAGACTGGACAGAGCAGTTTGTTGGCACCCGCGCCCTTCCGCGCGAGGTTCGCGACCGGCTTGTCGACGAAGCGCGAATTGTGCACATGTCGGCAGGTACCGAGGTATTCGGTCCGATGAATGTTCCCGACAGCCTGTTGTTTTTGTATGAAGGGCAAATCAGGGTATCGCAAACTTCGGAAAAAGGTCGCGAGATTGTGTTGTACCGCGTGGACGCAGGCGAAAGCTGTGTGCTGACTAACGCCTGCATGTTCGCAGAAGAAGCCTATAATGCCGAAGGAATTGCAGAAACGGATATTATCGTCGTGATCCTTCCCAAACCGGCATTTGACAGATTGGTGGGTGAAGAAGAGGCGTTTCGCAAGTTTGTGTTTTCTGCGTTCTCGCGCCGGCTGATCGATCTGTTTCGGGTAGTCGATGATGTAGCATTCGGAAGAATTGACGTGCGCCTGGCCGAACGGTTGTTGTTGCTGGCGGGTCGATCCGATGCGTTCGATATAACCCACCAGGAGCTTGCAACAGAACTTGGCACGGCGCGCGAAGTGGTGTCGCGCGTTCTGCAGGATTTCCAGAAACGCGGATTGATTGAACAGTCGCGCGGTCGCATTGCCCTGAAAAACAGGGCTGCGCTTGAGCGCCATTCCGACGGCAGCAAAGAAATCTGACGTTGCTCCAGCCTTGAGTGACAATGTCACTGAACCGGTCGCGGCATTTGTTATCATGCCTGCGATCCTGAAGACTGGAGATTTTCATGAAACCAAATGTTGGAACCATAGACCGGCTTGTACGTGCTGTGATCGGACTGGTGTTGTTGTATCTCGCTTTCCTGGCGGGAATGCAGGTATTTGACAGCGCGACCATGAAATACGGGGCAGCAGCAGCTGGAATTGTCATGCTACTAACCGCGGCTTTCAGCTATTGCCCCCTCTATTCCCGTTTGGGAATCAGCACTTGCAAGGCGAATTGAGATGGAAACTGCATTTACACCCTTTTCCTCGTTCGGCGGGGGGCTTGTCATAGGGCTTGGCGCTGTCATGCTGATGCTTGGACTGGGGCGCATCCTTGGGGCAACAGGTATCATGACCGGATTGATTTTTGCCGGCAACAAGGATGACTTTCTCTGGCGTGCCGCCTTGGTTCTGGGGATGGTTTTGGCACCCGCGATGATTTTTCTTGCAACCGGCACAATGCCGGAAGTCAACGTGCCTGTTAGCCCGATGCTGATCATGGTCGGCGGCATCATAGGCGGTTTTGGTGCGAGCTTGGGGTCTGGATGCACTTCTGGCCATGGCATTTGCGGGCTGTCAAGACTGTCAGTTCGTTCGATTGTGGCGGTTCCCACCTTCATGGCAACCGGCGCAATCACTGTTTTTTTGATCCGTCACGTATTCGCAGGTTAAATCATGAAAGCCATATTCGCACTTATTACCGGCTTGGTGTTCGGGACAGGAATTGCCTTCTCGGGAATGATGGACCCGGCCAAAGTCATCAATTTTTTTGATGTCGTCGGCACCTGGGACCCAAGCCTGATTTTTGTCATGGGCGGTGCCCTTGTTGTTACGTTCGTTGGCTACCGGCTGGCTTGGCTTCGCAAGACACCATTGCTTGACGAACGTTATCATATTCCTGCGTCTAACCTTGTGGATCTAAAACTGATTGGTGGTTCGGCATTGTTCGGCATTGGTTGGGGCATTTCCGGGTTTTGCCCGGGCGCAGCAATTCCGGCACTTGGGACAGGGCGCTGGGAAGTGGTCCTTTTTATTGCATCGGTAATCATTGGCTTTGTTTTGCGCCGCCTGCAAGCGGGTCTGGCGCGTGAGCGGGCCACTGCCTGATCGGGACAAACCAAACGAAACACAAGAGGAGAAAAAAATGACGGGTTATCCAGTAGACATGAACGTCAAACCACAAGTTCAGGCCTTCTTTGACGAGGCAACCAATACCATCAGCTACATCGTCAAGGATCCCGCCTCACATTCCTGCGCCATCGTCGACAGCGTGATGGACATCGATTATGCGGCAGGCCGTATCACATTCGAACACGCCGACAACATGATCAGGCAAATCGAAGAACAGGGGCTGAAACTGGAATGGATCATAGAAACGCATGTCCATGCCGATCATCTTAGTGCTGCGCCTTACATTCAGGAAAAGCTGGGTGGGAAAATTGGCGTTGGATCGAACATCACGGTCGTGCAGGATGTGTTTGGAAAATTCTTCAACGAAGGAACGGAGTTCCAGCGCGACGGCAGTCAATTCGACGCCCTGTTCCAGGATGGTGACACTTACACGGTCGGCGAGATGCAGTGTTTTGCCATGTATACACCCGGTCATACTCCGGCATGTATGGTTCATGTAATGGGGGATGCAAGTTTTGTTGGTGACACGTTGTTCATGCCGGATGGTGGTTCGGCTCGGGCCGATTTTCCCGGTGGCGATGCCGGTGTGCTGTATGATTCCATACAAAAGGTTCTCGCATTTCCTGACGACATGCGTCTTTTCATGTGTCACGACTACGGGCCGAACGGTCGCGATATAGCGTGGGAAACAACTGTCGCTGAGGAAAAAGCCAAGAACATTCACGTTGGCGACGGCAAGACCAAGGAAGAGTTTATCGGGTTCAGGACCAAGCGCGATGCGCAGCTCGACATGCCTACCCTGATCATCCCCTCCTTGCAGGTCAACATGCGCGCGGGGGAGATTCCCACCGACAAGGACGGAAATCCAATGCTGAAAGTTCCAGTCAACGGATTTTGATGTAACACGGGGGGAGACATCACCATGGATATCAGGGAAATCACACCAAAGTTCAGCGTTAGCCCGCAAATCTTGCCTTCCGACATCAAGGCAATAAAGGATGCGGGGTTTCGGGCCATCATCTGTAACCGGCCCGATGGCGAAGGGGCAGATCAACCAAGCTTCGAGGAAATCGAAAAGGCGGCAAAAAAGGCCAAGATCGCAGTGCGATATGTACCGGTTCAAAGCGGAATGGTTTCCGACGGGGATGTCAGTAGCTTTACGGATGCGTTGGGTGAACTTCCACGCCCGGTGCTCGCCTATTGCCGAACGGGAACGCGCTCGGCAACGCTCTGGTCGTTTCATGAATCCAACAAGCGCCCCATGTCTGACATTCTGGAAGCTACCAAAGCTGTCGGCTACGACATGAACGGTGTGGCGCGGCGAATTGCCAATGGCGGCAAAACACCGACCGAAACCGGCGATGCCAGTTTTGACGTTGTGATTGTGGGAGCCGGAGCTGGCGGTGTGTCTGTTGCAGCCAGCCTGCGGTCACGTGCATCCGACCTTTCAATCGCAATTATTGACCCCGCCGATATCCACTATTACCAACCCGGATGGACTATGGTTGGCGGTGGCATCTTTGAAGCGAGCCAAACCGCCAAAACCATGGGTTCGCTCATTCCACGCGGCGTAACATGGATCAAATCCGCCGTTGCAGCCTTTGAGCCAAAGAACAACGCCATTATCCTCGATGGATGTCGTGTCGTAAAATACACACGACTAATCGTGTCGCCCGGCCTGAAGCTGGACTGGAATGCAGTCGAGGGTTTGGAAGAGACCCTTGGGCGCAACGGCGTTACATCAAACTATCGCTACGACCTTGCCCCGTATACCTGGCAGTTGGTTGAAGGGATGAAAGAAGGGCGCGCCGTTTTCACCCAGCCGCCAATGCCGATCAAATGCGCGGGTGCACCACAGAAAGCCATGTATCTTTCCGGTGATGCGTGGTTCCGCCGCGGCGTTCTGAAGAACATCGACATTCAATTCATGAATGCTGGCGGGGTCCTGTTTGGCGTGAAAGACTATGTTCCCGCCCTCATGGAATATGTAAAAAAATACCATGCGCAGCTGAACTACTTCCACAATCTTGTTTCCATTGACGGTTCTTCCAAGAAGGCAACCTTCGCTGTGGCAGAACCCGACAGCAAACCAAGGACAATCACAACAGATTTTGACATGATCCATGTCTGCCCGCCGCAAACAGCGCCGGATTTCATCAGGGTTTCGCCTCTTGCTGATGATGCCGGTTGGGTTGATGTGGATCACGCAACGCTGCGCCACAAGACCTACGAAAACATCTGGTCGCTGGGTGATGTCATGAATGCGCCCAATGCCAAAACCGCTGCGGCAGCACGCAAACAAGCGCCGACCGTTGCCGAGAACGTTATCGCGGATATCGCGGGCACATCACCGACCGCTGCCTATGACGGTTACGGGTCTTGCCCACTGACTGTGGAACGGGGAAAAATTGTTCTGGCTGAGTTCGGTTATGGCGGGGTGTTAAAGCCCAGCTTTCCAAAGTTTCTGATTGATGGCACCAAACCGACCCGTGCTGCCTGGTTTTTGAAGGAAACCATGTTGCCTCCCATTTACTGGAAGGCGATGCTCAAGGGCAAGGAATGGCTTGCCAAACCAGAGAGGCTGAGTGTCGCGACGAAAGCCGACGGCTAGTGCAAGCCGCTTTTTTCCGACCAACGTCAATCAATTTTACCAAAGCCTGGTTACATGACTGGCCAAAAGTATGGTCAGGCAGCTGCCACCCCGACTGGTTCGGCCTGCGCCAAGGAAATACGCGATGAACGCCATTACAAGGTACCTGCCGATACTGCGCTGGGGCAAAACGTACAACAGGGCATTGTTTTCAGATGATCTGATTGCTGCGACAATCGTGACGATCATGCTGATTCCCCAGTCATTGGCCTACGCAATGCTGGCCGGACTTCCGCCGGAGGCGGGAATTTATGCGTCTATCGTTCCCATCATCTTGTACTGTGTTTTTGGCACGAGCAGCGCGCTTGCCGTTGGCCCGGTCGCGGTTGTTTCCCTTCTAACAGCATCAGCCATCGGTCAGGTTGCCGAACAAGGTACGGCCGGATATGCAGCAGCAGCGCTTACATTGGCTTTCCTGTCCGGCGGTTTTCTTGTTGTTCTCGGCGTTTTCCGGTTGGGATTTCTGGCAAACTTTCTCAGTCATCCCGTGATCGCCGGCTTCATAACCGCCTCAGGCATTTTGATCGCTACAAGCCAGTTCAAGCACATTTTGGGGATCGACGCTCATGGTCACACGCTTCCACAAATGGCGGGTTCGCTTGTTTCGCACCTGGACGACGCCAATTTGATTACGGCCCTTGTCGGGGTCTCATCCGCAATTTTCCTGTTTTGGGTGCGTGGCGGCATGAAACGGTTTTTGAACAGATTCGGTATACCGCCATTGCTTGCGGGTATTCTGACCAAAGCCGGGCCGGTATTTGCCGTGATTGCAACGACCGCAAGCGTCTACGGTTTTGATCTGGAAGCTGTCGGGGTAAAAACCGTTGGCGAAGTCCCGCAAAGCCTTCCACCTTTTACCATGCCGCCATTGACACTTGATTTGGTTCGGGCGCTGATTGTTCCGGCGATACTGATCTCGATCATCGGGTTTGTGGAATCGGTTTCTGTCGCGCAAACCCTTGCTGCGAAAAAGCGCCAGCGCATCGACCCTGACCAGGAATTGATTGGCCTTGGAGCGGCCAATCTGGGGGCTGCCTTCACCGGCGGTTATCCCGTTACTGGTGGGTTCGCAAGATCTGTTGTAAATTTCGATGCTGGTGCGGCAACGCCCGCAGCAGGGGCATTTACAGCCATTGGCCTTGCAATTGCAGCAGTGGCATTTACCCCGCTTGTATACTATTTGCCAACAGCCACCCTCGCCGCCACCATCATTGTGGCCGTGCTCAGCCTGGTAGACCTTTCGATCCTCAGAAAAACCTGGAAGTTCTCGAAAGCCGATTTTGTCGCGGTCGCCACCACTATCCTGCTTACGCTAATTACGGGTGTGGAAATCGGTGTCGCGTCCGGCGTGTTGATTTCAGTTTTGCTTCACCTGTACAAGACATCGCGGCCGCATGTTGCCGAAGTGGGGTTGGTGCCCGGCACCCAGCACTTCAGGAACATTCTTCGTCATGACGTTGAAACCCATCGGGAGGTCATCACGCTGCGGGTTGATGAAAGCCTTTACTTCGTAAATGCCCGTTTTCTGGAGGATTTGATTCAGGATCGCGTGACGGAAGGATGCGAGATCAAACACGTAATTTTGATGTTCTCTGCGGTAAATGACGTCGATTACTCTGCACTTGAAAGCCTTGAAGCCATTAATCAAAGGCTCACAAGTATGAACGTAGGGAGTTCATTTTTCGGAAGTAAAAGGACCGGTCATGGACCGGCTTGAACGGTCACACCTGATTGACGGTTTGAACGGCAGGGTATTTCTTTCCCAATATGATGCCTGGAAAACGCTGGTTAATGGCTGACTTGAACCAAAAACCGGTTCAGTCACGGCGCATAAGCTTGCACGGAAAGCTTGGAATTGCCAAAAAATAGTTATCCTCGCTCAACACGCAGAACGTATGGTGCATTGCTTTAGAACAGCAACTAGCAAGGAAATGTCTCATGAGTGAGAGTACACTTCTGCGACTGCCGTATATCCTGCCTGCGCAAGCGCAAAAACACGTAACACACAACGAGGCAATTCGGGCGCTCGATGCAATCGTTCACCTGTCGGTTTTGGATCGTCACCTGTCTGTACCCCCGATCAATCCGCAAGAAGCGGATCGATACATCGTGGCAGGCACAGCGGAAGGCGCCTGGGCGGGACATGAGCAAGAAATTGCCGCCTATCAGGATGGTGCCTGGATGTTCTATGCCCCCCAAGCGGGTTGGTCTGCCTGGATTGCTGATGAAGACAGTCATTGTACTTACAACGGTGCTGACTGGACCCTTCAGGCACCGAACGGTCTGGCAGGTCAATCGGTTGTATTAAACAACGCCGACAACGGAGCGCAGACGCGCTTCGAACTTGCAACCGAGGAACTCACGCTTTCCGGTCCTCATGTCGACAGCACCATAACCCTCCCTGACCGGGCTATTGTGTTTGGCGTTTCGACCCGTACAACGGAACAGATCACGGGAGCAACATCCTACAATTGCGGTATTGCGAATGAGAGCAACAAGTTTGGTGGTTTGCTGGGCGTGAACAGCGCCAGTAGCAACGCAGGTGTTATCGGGCCGACAGCATTTTATGCCGATACAGCCATTCGCCTTTCGGCAAACGGTTCCGACTTTACGGGAGGCAAAGTGAAAATTGCGGCCCACTATCTGGTTTGTTCACCGCCGGTTTCCTAACACGTTTCGCGCCGCGCCGCAGGAACCCGAACTGTCATCCCGTTCATGCCCGAATGCGCTTTGTTGCCAGGTGTTTAGTCCCTATCAATCAAACAATGCATTGAAAATTCAATGCAGTTGCAGTTCGACGATTAGCGGTCATCGCCACCATCCGCACCGATGGCTTCGATTTCAATGTCTGCGTCGATCGCTTCACGGGCTGCACCAGAGACAACTTTCTTCTGATCTTCTGTCAGTGACGCGACAGGTTCGTCTGCCAACCGGACTGTGACTTCCTTGTGTGCAAACTTGATGCCCTCACGCTCGAACAGTTCGCGAATTGCGGCGTAAACCACCTTGCGCGTGACCCATTGTTCGCCGGGCCGTGTCATGAACTTGACCCGAATGAGCATCGCAGAATCTTCCATGCGATAGACCCCCTGTGATTTAAGGGGTTGAAGGAATGTTTTGCCGACATCAGGATGTTCAAGCAATTCCTGTCCGAGTTTTTTTACCAGCTTGCGAACCCGTTCCACATCGGTGTCATAGGTAACGCGCAGCGGCAGCTTCATGATAACCCAATCGCGCGAATAGTTGGTAAGCTGCTTGATTTCACCAAAGGGAACCGTGTGCAACGGACCATTGTGATGACGCAGTTGGAACGATCTGAGTGATATTTTTTCTACCGTTCCACGAATATTGTCGAGTTCGATATACTCGCCTTTTCGGAACGCATCGTCGAACAGGAAAAACCCGCCGGAAAAAATATCACGAATAAGCGTTTGGGCACCAAAACCCACTGCCAGACCAATCACACCTGCACCAGCAAACAGCGGGGCAATATCGACCCCCATGCTGGAAAGGACGATCATGCCAACGATGATGGCAATCGTTGCGATCAACACGTTGCGAACGAGCGGAAGGAGGGTCTGGACACGCGTTGCGCCCTGCCCGCCTTCACCCTCGCTATCAGCCTCTTCTTCCGGTCCTTCTTCCTCAAGCTTGCTGTCGATGTAAATCGCAACCACCCGGTAGGCGAACCAGCCAATGAACAACAGGGCCAGCGTATCCATGAATGCGGTGATCGGGTTTCCCTGTTCGCCCAGGTTGATGTCCCAAGCCCCCAATACGAACCCGACCGCAACTATGACAATAAAAATTCCGGCGGCGCTTTCAAGCAAGGGTTTGAAAATCGGCTTGAAGGCAGGCATTTCCTCCAGCTTGTGATCTGCCATCATCTTGCTGATGATCATCTGCTCGTCTTCATCCTCGTCTGTCGTCATGGCTTCGAGACGGGCTTTCTCCTCTGCCTCGCGTTGTTTTTCTATGCGCGCCCGCTCAATTTCGGCCCGTGTTTCGTATCGTTTCTTGCGGGCGATATAGAAACGGTCGATCACGATAAGAACCAACCCATAGGCACCAATCCCGACAAAAAACGCAATCGACGGCGCAGCAATCAGAAGCAGGGCACTTGGCAACTCCATGATGGTGCGCATGGAACTGATTACCCATGCAACGACCAGATATATGGTCAGTAGCGTCGGAGTTAAGTAGGCCAGCATTCGCCGCCATGCAGGCTTCAACTCTGGCACCCCTGCACCCATGACAATGTTCTGCAGCGATTTGGCGTGGCGAATCGTCAACCCCACAAATATGATTGTCGCAAGAAGCATCGCCCCAATCAGGAACAATTTGTGTATGCCACGGTCCATCCCCAGAAGGTCCATCCAGGAGCAGACCCCCAACGCTATGATCACGGCAACTATTGAGTTTCGGGATTCAAACTGAAGTTTTTTGGCAGCTTCATCATCCAGATTGATCATGCGGTGATTGGGCAAATCGTGGGCGATGATGTTGAACAAGATTACCGCCCTGAAAATCCAGTAGGATACCCAGCACACGACAATGACCAGAACCGTTGCGCGGGTGGGGTCATGCCCCTGGTCAAATATCAGGGCAACCAACATTGCACTGATCAGCATGATAAAACAGTTGAACAGGATCACCCCTGCGCGGAACATGAGAAAGCTTATTTTCTCAAGGCGCGACTGAGGCTCCGGATTGTACAGCTTTCCGAAATGTTCCTGAATCAGCAGTCTGAAACGCCATGTTACAAACGCTGCTACAGCAAGACCACCGGCGGCTGTCGCCAGTGCGATAACAAGCCACCACCAGGTGCCATCGGGGCTGGCATCTTTCAATGTCTCATACATCTCGGCAAAAGCCTGGGGAGCATTGGACACGATCCGTCTTACTTCTTGGCGTACGGTCAGCAGCCTTTCAGTAAACGATTGTTCTTCCTCAACTGTTTCAGGTTTTTCTTCCGAACCCGGACCTATGATGATGACATTCAGGCCGTTTTCCTTTGCTTCGTCGATCAACGGCTTGAAATCGTTGGTAACCGCTTCTCCCTTGGGTAGCGGCACCTGAGCCCCTGCAAGATTTGGTACACAAAACACAATCAGCACCGCGGCTAACACGGAAACAAACGTTCTGAATGGCAAGACTTCACTCCAAGTGCATAATATCGGTCGGCAATTGCGACCAAGGTTACCATACGGTAGCGCGTTTCAGGCATGTTTGGAAGATGACAGATTGCGCTTGTTCCCGTCTACTCCTTGCATTTGCACAGATTCTTGACGATGCACTGCAAAGGTTCGTGTTGCATTTTTTGCAACGCCACGTCGCAATGATAGCGACAGACTGGACACTTGAAACCCGATGCCTCAACAGCGAAAATGGCACATTACAAATATTGGCAACCAAAAACGGACTTTCAAAACAGCAGCATGTCGGTCAAACAAAACAAGAAACAACAACAGGCTGAAAAACCCGGTATTACAGATGCGTTGCACAGTTCGGCGAAATCGCTCCTTGGATCCATCTATCCCGGGCACGATGCGGAACGTCTTGCAAGGTCGGCAATCGACGCGTTCTGGCCGGGTCAACACAATCCGCTCAAAGCACCACGACCGATTACCGAACCGTTGTGGGATGAATCCGACAGCTACCTGATCACCTATGGCAACAGTTTTATAGATGGCGAACACAAGCCGCTTGACTTGCTGAATGACTTTTTGACACGATTTTTGAAAGGAAGTACCAGCGGCGTCCACATTTTACCCTACTTCCCGTACACTTCCGACGACGGGTTTGCGATTACAGACTATTACAAAGTCAACAGCACGCTAGGCGATTGGGAAGACATTGAAAGGATATCAGACAATTTCCGTCTGATGTCTGATATTGTAATCAACCATTGTTCCAGCCAGAGCCGTATGTTTTCGGACTATCTGCAAGGTCACAAGCCATATGACAGTTTTTTTCTGGAAGCTTCGCCGGAAGACGATTTGTCGATTGTCGTTCGACCTCGCGCGCATGATTTATTGCGTGAGGTCAGCACCTCAACCGGAACCAAACATGTATGGTGCACCTTCAGTCACGATCAAGTCGATTTTGATTTCAGGAACCCGGAAGTTCTGTTCGAATTCCTCAGAATTTTACGCGCCCACATTGATCACGGCGTCCGCACCATTCGGCTCGATGCGGTGGCGTTTTTATGGAAACAGGTTGGAACAAACTGCATTCACCTGAAACAAACCCACGATGTTGTGCGGTTTATCCGGCTGATGTGCGATTTCAATGCAGCCGATGTCCTTATTATTACCGAAACCAATGTTCCGAACGCCGAAAACCTGAGTTACTTTGGAAATCGCAATGAAGCACATGCGGTATACAATTTTTCTTTGCCTCCGTTGCTGGTACATGCATTGTTGAACGGAACCTCAAAACACCTCAATGCCTGGCAGATGTCGATGCCGCCGGCCCAGGTTGGCTGTTTCTATTTCAATTTCACAGCATCACATGACGGCATTGGCCTGCGACCGGCAGAGGGTTTGCTTAGCCCGGAGGAAATCGATCAAATGATTGAAACCGTGACAGGCTTCGGTGGCCTGGTAAGTATGCGCGAAGGCAATGACGGCAAGCAACATCCCTATGAAATCAATGTCGCTCTATATGACGCCCTGGAAGGAACGAGTGCCGGTCGCGATGACTGGCAAATGGAGCGATTTTTGTGCAGTCAAGTCATAGCATTCGGTCTTGAGGGTGTGCCCGGCATCTATATTCACTCATTGCTTGGCACACACAATGATCACGAGGGGGTTGAAAAAACCGGGCACAACCGGGCCATCAACAGACACCGATGGCAGTACCCAGAACTGCTGGCCCTGCTGGACGATCCTGCCTCACACCACTCGATCGTACTGGCCGCCATGAAGTCGCTTCTCGCCAAGCGTTCCAGACAACCTGCGTTTCACCCCAATGCGACACAATTCACCCTGCAACTGGGCGAGTCATTGTTCGGGTTTTGGCGGCAAAGCATGGACCGCTCACAAAGCGTTTTTGCGATTCACAACCTTTCAAACCAGGCTGTTTCAGTGCCCCGCCTTTCGCTTAACCTGATTGGCGGCGAACACTGGCACGATCTTATTGCTGAAGAAACCGTGGAGGATAACCAGACCGACATTGCTTTTGCACCTTACCAGTGCCGCTGGATAACCAATCAACCATTATGACACACGACAAACGACCCGTTTTGGTGTTTACCGATTTGGACGGAACGCTTCTGGATCACGAAACCTACGCGTACGATGCGGCGTCTGAAGCCCTTGAGCTTCTCCGAAACCATTCAATCCCGCTTATTCTGGCATCCAGTAAAACTGCTTCCGAGATCGCTCCGCTTCGTGAACAATTGGGGTTTGCCCATTGCGCGGCAATTGTGGAGAACGGAGCAGGAGTTCTTGAAGCTGGCCAAACCGCTGCCCAAGCAAAAGGCAATTACCAGTCATTGCTTGACACCTTGTCCAAAATTGACAAGCGCTTGAAAGACCAGTTCAAGGGGTTTTCCCAACTAAGCGCCGAAGAAATTGCAGACTTGACCAGCCTGTCGTTAGCGGATGCCAAACTGGCCAAGGCAAGACAGTATTCAGAGCCGGGTCAGTGGCTCGGCAACCAGCGGGATTTCGAGAAATTTCGTACTGTTCTGGATGAGCAAGGTATCGTTGTTCAACAGGGTGGCCGCTTTGTTTCATTGTCTTTTGGTGGCAACAAAGCGGACCGGTTGCGAGAAATTTGTACACGACATGCAAACACCAACGGCGCGGCACTGACCATCGCGCTTGGCGATTCCCATAATGATATCAACATGCTGCTGGCTTCTGACATTGGTGTGATCGTTGCCAATCCGCACGGTGTCCCCATTCCTGAACTGGATGGGGAAGCCGATGGCAGGATCATTCGCACAAAGCTTGCAGGCCCTTCGGGGTGGAATCGGGCGGTAATAGATGTTTTAAAGAACATGGAACGGAACCAAGGGTAAGATCCGTTCAGACCATTGGAGGATGTTTGAGGACGCATGGCAGATTTTCATCAAAACGGCAGTGTCGCGACGCTCCACAACCTGACCAGGGTTCCAGTTGAAGAGATTGAAAACCAGCTTCGTGCCTATTCGCAGTCTCGAAAGATAACCCTGATTTTGCCATCGCTGTTTTCTGAACTGGAAGGGCCTGCATTGTCTGGCATTCTTGATGACCTCGCCGGGGCCGATTATGTCAATCACATTATCATTGGTCTTGATCGCGCCAGTCCCGAGCAGTTCGCCTATGCGAAGGAGTATTTTTCAAGGCTCCCACAAAAACACGACATCCTGTGGAATGATGGACCTGACCTAAAAGCCATTCACAACCAGTTGGCAGAAGCAGGTCTAGCGCCGCGGGAACCCGGCAAGGGTCGAAATGTCTGGTATTGCATCGGATACGCACTTGCATCGCAAAACTCCGATGTTGTTGCCTTGCATGATTGCGATATCGTCACCTACTCCCGCGAAATGTTGGCACGTTTGTTGTATCCCGTGACAAATCCGGCTTTTCCTTACCAGTTCTGCAAGGGGTATTATCCACGCATAGCCGGAGGCACGTTGAATGGCCGCGTTTGCCGCTTGCTGGTCACGCCGCTTTTGATGGCAATTCAAAAAACCTGCGGACATCAGGATTACATCGAATATTTGCAGGGATTTCGTTATCCGCTCGCGGGTGAGTTTGCCATGCGAACCAGCATCCTGCCGGACATCAGAATTCCTTCTGACTGGGGCCTTGAAATCGGAGTTCTTTCAGAGGTTTGGCGCAATCTGTCGGCAAGGTCCGTTTGTCAGGTCGACATTTCCGACGCTTATGACCACAAGCACCAGGACCTTTCAAAGGATGACATCTCCAAGGGCCTGGCGCGCATGTCCGTCGACATCGCCAAGGCGCTGTTTCGCAAGC
This sequence comes from Rhizobiaceae bacterium, assembly GCA_965230715.1. Taxonomy (GTDB): domain Bacteria; phylum Pseudomonadota; class Alphaproteobacteria; order Rhizobiales; family Rhizobiaceae; genus JAALLB01. The sequence goes on from CBDDLK010000001.1 coordinate 2,371,573, forward strand.
TGGCCACCGACGGCGTGGTGTTCAACCAGGAAACGTTCCGAACGATCAAGGCAACCTACTATCGCATCGCGCTTGACCTGATAGAGATGTACCACAATGATGCAATCATGAACGGTTTGAACACTGATCGTCATCGCGAGGAAGAAGCGGTTGAACTGTTTGCAGCAAATATTGTTGAAGCGGGAAACAAGTTTCTTGAAAATCCGATGGAAACTCCCTTCATTCCCAACTGGAGCCGAATTCAGTCCGCTGATCCTGACCTGCTGCGAAGAATGCGCAAAGCAGTGATTGCAGGTTCCGAACAGTAACATCCCTCCGGCACCCGGACAGCCCAACACAAGCAAACCGAATATGATCAAAGAACCGACAAAAGATTCCTCCGGCCGATTTTCTGCGCCATTCCAAAATCTGCTTGGATATGAAATTTCCCACATCGAACAGGACTTGGGAAGGGTTAGACTTGAACTTGTTGACGAGCACATGAACCCCATTGGCATACCGCACGGCGGAATTTACGCCACCCTTCTGGACGTGGCATTAGGCGTTTCAGGAAGCCTTGACCGGCTCAGCGGGGAAAGGTTGTTCGCAGTAACACTGAATTTGAATGTGAACTTTGTTGCCCCGGCAAAGGGCAGCGTCCTGATTGCCGAAGGGCGGCGCGTTGGAGGCGGGAAAAGCATATACTTCGCCGAAGGAACTGTTACAGACGACAAAGGCACCATAATTGCGCACGGTACCGGCAGCTTCAAATATTTGCGAAAACAGGGATAGACCCAGCGGCAAACGTCAAGAAAAGCAATCCGGTCAATTGCATATCCTGTAGGAGACCAGGAACGAAACAGATGGCAGGCATTGCTGCCGCATTGCTTTGAAGCTGTTATCAGATTGCGCATTTGCAGCCACGATAGTGTTTGGCCCTGACATATTAGCGCTGTCGTGAAACGACGTTGCAATTGCATCCATGCGCCTTATCAAGTGGCGTAGCTCGAACCTTCCTCATCCAAAATGAGTTTCATCTCGCGCATAAACGCGTCACCTTGTTCAGGATAAGCCTCAAGTTCTCTTGCGGTTTTCTCGGCAACCTCATCTGACAAAATGCGCAAGGGTTTGCCGGTCTGTAGTGCACGAATGTAAGTTTCTGCCGCCCGCTCAAAGTAGAAAAGCCGATTGAACGTATCGGCCGGTGTGTCCCCCATGACCATCACACCGTGATTTCCCATGATCATGACTTTCTTCTTGGGATCGCCCAGCATTTTGGCGCAGCGTTCGCCTTCTTCTTCGAACGCCAGACCTCCATAACCATCGTCGATCACATACCGGTTGAAAAACATGGCGGAATTCTGATCAATCGGCGGCAAACCGCTGTCTGCCAAGGATGCCAGCACAGTCGAGTGAATGGAGTGAACATGCATCAAACACCGATGGTGCGGACACATCCTGTGTACCGATCCGTGAAGTCCCCAGGCGGTCGGGTCCGGAGCGCCGGGCCGGTTCAGTGTTTCTGGATCATTGGCATCGATCAGCAACAGGTCTGATGCACGGATGCGCGAAAAGTGCATCTTGTCGGGGTTCATCAGAAACCGGGTACCATCGTCATTGACAGCAAGCGAAAAATGATTTGCGACCGCTTCATGCATATTCAGCCGGGCAGTCCACCGGAACGAGGCTGCCAGATCGACGCGTGCGGGCCAATGCTCAATGTTTGGATGTTGACCAAATTGCGTAATGGTAGCCATCGAGTTTCTCCGAATGTATCAGCGGGTTTGCCAAGCAAAACACAAGCGCTCCTGTTGGCAAAGCACTATTTCACGGCGGACCTTCAATCCGGCAACAAAAAAGGCGGGTCAAACCCCGCCTTCCAATACTCAATTCTTGTCTTGTTACCGCTTAGGCAAGTTCGATTACGCTGACGGCCGTTTTGCCGCTACGCTTGTCGACGTCGGTGTCGAATTTGACAGCCTGCCCGTCGCTCAAACCGCTGATGCCGCAACGTTCAAGCGCAGTTGCATGAACAAAAACGTCGTTGCCGCCTTCTTCCGGCTGAATGAAACCAAAACCCTTTTGGGCGTTATAAAATTTTACTGTTCCGCTTTTCATTACATATTCCCTTTCATGAATGAATGGCACATTTTGAGCACACTAGTTTGCACCCCTGATTTTCGATCTATTTGAAAGTCCTGATTTGTGCATCCACCAATGATGGGGCAGTCCGCCAAGTCGTCCGGCTAATATCGATGCCGCTTACATAAGTCGGGAAACCCTCATTGGCAAGGCAAATAGCCAAATTGCTGCTTCAAAAACTGCAAAAAAGAAACGCAACTTGCATATTTCGCGTGGTTTCGCGGCTCGTTGCGGCTTCGCACAACATATTCCAGGCCGTAGACGCATGAAACCGCAAGGACAGCAAAATGACTTCCAGTTCCGGTGTCACCCCCCGAAGGGGGCACCTCACATTTCCGGCTTTTCCTTGTACCGTTTTGTTGTTTGTACTGCTGTTATAACGGGATTGGCGCAAGCACGGCCTAGTCAAATGACTTGAGAATGTCCTCTGTCATTTTTTTGGCGTCACCCAGCAGCATCATGGTTCCATCCTTGTAGAACAGGGTGTTATCGATGCCAGCATACCCTGACCCCAGCGAACGCTTCACAAACAGGCAGGTTTGCGCTTTGTCCACATCGAGTATGGGCATTCCGTAAATCGGCGAAGATGGGTCGTCACGAGCAGCCGGATTTGTAACGTCATTCGCGCCGATCACATAAACGACATCGGCCTGGGCAAACTCGCTGTTGATGTCTTCAAGTTCAAAGACTTCGTCATAAGGAACGTTGGCTTCGGCAAGCAGTACATTCATGTGGCCTGGCATACGCCCTGCCACAGGGTGAATGGCGTATTTGACCTCAACACCTTCCTGTTTCAACACATCTGCGAGTTCGCGCAGGGAATGCTGGGCCTGTGCCACCGCCATTCCGTAACCGGGTACAATGATGACTTTGCCGGAATTCTTCATCAGGAACGCCGCATCTGCAGCGGACCCCTGCTTGACGGTACGGTCAATACCATCATCAGCACCTGCTGCTGCGGACGTCTCGCCGCCAAAGCCACCGAGAATGACCGAGAAAAACGACCGGTTCATACCCTTGCACATAATGTAGGAAAGGATGGCACCAGAAGACCCCACAAGCGCGCCGGTAATAATCAATGCCAGATTTCCGAGGGTGAAACCAATTCCTGCAGCGGCCCAACCCGAATAGGAGTTCAGCATGGACACCACAACCGGCATGTCTGCGCCGCCGATGGGTATGATCAAGAGCACGCCCAGCAGGAATGACAACAACGTAATGAGCCAGAACAGGAATGTGCTTTCGGTCCGCACGAACATGATGGTCAGCACAATCAGCAAAACACCAAGCGCGATATTGATTACATGACGGGCCGGCAACATGATCGGTGCGCCGGACATGCGACCGTCAAGCTTGGCAAATGCGATGATCGAGCCTGTAAACGTGATCGCACCAATGGCAACACCCAACGCCATTTCTACAAGGCTGGCGGTTTTGATGTGGTCGCCTTTCCAGATTCCGAAAGCTTCAGGCGCGTAAAGGGCAGCAGCCGCAACGAGCACAGCGGCAAGGCCAACCAAAGAGTGAAAAGCGGCTACCAGCTGCGGCATTGCAGTCATGGGAATGCGTTGGGCAATAACCGCTCCAACGCCGCCGCCAATGGACAGGCCAAGCAAAATCAGAAACCAGCCACCGAAGGTCGGTGCTGCCAAAAACAGGGTTGTCAGTATGGCAATTGCCATCCCGGTCATGCCGTAATAATTGCCTTGACGCGACGTTTCGGGATGCGACAGCCCACGCAGCGCCATGATGAACATGACACCCGAGACCAGATAAAGAAGCGCGGTAAAGTTTTCCATTTCCCAGATCCCCTAGCGTTCTTTTTTCTTGTACATGGCCAGCATTCGCTGGGTCACCAGAAAACCGCCAAATATGTTCACCGCCGCCAAGACAAGCGCAATGAAACCAAAGGTCGTCGCAGCAGCACCGGCAATTTGAATGCCAACCGCCAAAAGGGCTCCAACGACAATGACCGATGAAATCGCATTCGTCACCGCCATGAGTGGCGTGTGCAGTGCCGGGGTAACAGACCAGACAACATAGTAGCCCACGAAAATTGCCATTACGAATATCGCAAACTGAAACACAAAAGGATCAATGGCACCGCCTGTCGTGGCAGCAACTGCCGTTCCGGCAGCATGTGAACCGGCTTCCGCCTGGTTGACCAGAGCTTGTGCCGCTTCACCGGTTTTCTCAATGACCGTCTGGGCGGCGCCCTCGACCTTTTCAATCACGGTGGTGTTTTCATTCGAGGTGCCGACCGCTGCATCGAGAGCCTCTTGTGCCCCCCTTGCAGCCTTGTTGGCGGCGCTGTTTGCAGCTGCAGCAGCGTCTTGTGCCTGATTCACAAGTTCCTGCATTTGCTCGAGCAATTGCTCGGCAGTCGAGTTGGTAGTTTCGTTGTTTTCACTCATCGCAACCTCAAATGTCACTTTTTTCGTGTTTACCTGGCCCGTTCCCAAGTTTCAAAGGCATCGGCTCCCGAAACAATGATTACTTCGCAAAATTCGGATGAACCACATTCCCATCTTTGGTGAGCAGCGTTGCCTGAACCAGTTCATCTTCCCAATCCACCGAAAGCTTGCCATTTTCCTTGTCGACCATAGTTTCCAGAAACGCGACCAGATTCTTTGCATAAAGCGCTGACGCTGAAGCAGGAATCCGGCCTGCAAGGTTGGTATAACCGACAATCTTGACGCCTTTTGCATCTACAATCTTGTCTGCTTGCGCACCTTCAACATTTCCGCCCCGCTCCACTGCGAGGTCAACCAGAACCGATCCGGGGCTCATGGATGCGACCATTTGCTTGGAAACCAGCTTTGGTGCCGGACGCCCTGGAATAAGCGCAGTGGTAACGACTATGTCCTGTTTGGAAATATGTGACGCGACCAATTCGGCTTGCTTGGCCTGATACTCTTTTGACATTTCCTTTGCATAGCCGCCTGCGGTCTCCGCCTGCTTGAATTCTTCGTCCTCGACGGCAACAAATTTTGCACCAAGCGATTCAACCTGTTCCTTGGCTGCTGGGCGAACATCCGTCGCCGTAACAATTGCTCCCAAACGCCGGGCGGTGGCAATAGCCTGCAGACCGGCCACACCGGCACCCATGACAAACACTTTCGCAGCGGGCACAGTTCCGGCTGCAGTCATCATCATCGGCAAGGCGCGATTATAGGCGGCAGCCCCTTCAATGATGGCCTGATAACCGGCAAGGTTGGCTTGTGAGGACAACACATCCATTACCTGTGCGCGGGTGATGCGTGGCATGAACTCCATTGCAAACGCGCAAACACCGGCTTTTGCAAGGTCAGCGATGGCGCTTTCGTTGCCATACGGGTCCATCGTTGCAAGAACAAGCGCGCCCTTTTTGTATTTTTTTGCTTCGGCAGCAGTTGGACGGTTCACCTTGAGAACCACATCGGCTTCACCTGCAGATTTCGCGGTGCCCAATTTTGCACCAGCCTCCTTAAAGGCAGCATCCTCAATTCCAGAAGCTTCACCAGCGCCTTTTTCCACAGACACAACAAAGCCCGACGAAACCAGTTTCTTGACGGTCTCGATGGACGCCGCCACGCGGCTTTCAGAACCCTGGGATTCGCGAGGAATATAAAGCTTCATTTCTTCCCTGATGCCTTTCCGTGAGCAGTCGCCCCGATGAGACCGTCTGATCGTTCTGCTGAACCCAGACGAACAACATCATGACAATTCGACACATTCATTCATGGCTTGCTGTTTCCAACAAAACACGAATGGCTCTGGCTATACAACAAATGTTGAAAGCAGAAACAAGTCTAATCCGAAAAACGGCCCAAATAAATGATTGTGTCGTGTGACGGACAGGGCTTATTTAAGTGCGAAATAGCTTGCGACGCACAGGATGACAAACAACAAGGTTCCGCCGATCGCGCCACCACCGCCAAAGAACCCGAATGCCATTGCAATCATCAACGCAACGCAAGCGACCGTTCCCCAAACCGACATCCGGATAAACAGGTCATAGGTTTTTTCATGCTCGGGATAATCCATCGCGTTCGCAGGCTTTTTCGGGGTGGATTTTGCTTTCTTTGCCATGGTCATCTCCGGAGGGAATTTACGCTGGTTCCGATTTATTCGTCTTTTGCGGTTTTTGCAACTGTGACTTGATGTCTGGCACTGCCTTTCAAGCGTTTATTACTGCGTACGCCTGAGACCGAAACGCGACCCTGCAAGATCCGTACAATCCAGTACATTGGGTGACGAACGGGCACAGTTGGCCTGATTCTCGTTTCCGGTAAGCTCGCTTGTCCACCGGATCTGAATCTGGTCAGAACCCAAAGCAAGATAGGTGCCTTTGGAAATCAGGTTTCCGGTATCGTTTGCGGCGGCCTGAAACGATCCGTTGAAAAACGTCGCGGTATACACACCGTCCGTTGATGCCCATTTACCGTTCAACACAGGAGGGCCAGGTTCCTTTTTTTGCTGGCAGGCAGCGAAAGCAAGCGTTGAAATCAACAATAAAATCAGCGTCAATGAGCGCATGGGAAGTTTCCTGCTGTTTGCTCCAAACTGGCGGGACATTATCGACAGACCAATTGGTTCGTCAAGTTTGGCCATCCAGCGCTTCAAGTTCATCAATCATGGCGCTGATAACAGCCAACCCCTTGTCCCAGAAACCGGGATCGGCGGCATCCAGTCCAAACGGCTTGAGTAATTCGCTGTGATGCTTGCTGCCACCGGCCCTGAGCAAGTCGAAGTATTTCTGCCGGAAATCCGGTTCGGCATTTTCGTAAACCGCATACAGGGAATTTACGAGGCAATCTCCGAACGCATAGGCATAGACATAAAATGGCGAGCGAATGAAATGTGAAATATAGGCCCAATAGGGGCTGTAACTATCATCAAACCTGAACGCCGGACCAAGGCTGTCTTTTTGTACCTCAAACCAGAAGCCGCCAATCTGTTCGGGCGTTAGTTCCCCTTCAAGGCGTGCCAGATGGATCTTTCGTTCAAAAATGTAAAATGCGATTTGCCGCACAACCGTGTTCAGCATATCTTCGACCTTCTGGGCGAGCAGTGCCTTGCGGGAGGCAACGTTGTCAGTCTTTTCCAGCAGGGAACGGAAAGTCAGCATTTCACCAAACACGCTGGCCGTTTCAGCGAGCGTGAGCGGTGTTTGTGCCATCAAGACACCCTGCCCTCCGGCAAGCACCTGATGGACACCATGTCCCAGTTCGTGGGCGAGGGTCATTACATCGCGTGGCTTTCCGAGGTAATTGACCAAAACATAAGGATGAGCTGAAGGCACTGTCGGGTGTGCGAATGCTCCCGGCGACTTGCCTTTTTTTACGGGAGCATCAATCCAGTTGCCGTCAAAAAAGCGTTCTGCAATCTGTGCCATTTCCGGTGCGAACCCGCGATAGGCCTCAAGAACAGTATCCTTGGCCTGCGACCACCCGATGACCCGTTCATCTTCAAAAGGCAGCGGTGCGTTGCGATCCCATTGTTCCATGATATCGAGGCCAAGCCAACGTGCCTTCATCTTGTAATAACGGTGCGAAAGCGCCGGAAAAGCGTTTTTTACCGAGTTCACCAGGGCTTCGACAACCTCCCTTTCAACGCTGTTCGCAAGGTGTCTTGGATCTGCCACATCGTCAAACCCACGCCAGCGGTTGGAAATCTCGTGATCCTTTGCAAGTGTGTTGGTAATCAGGGTGAAGGTCGAGATATTGTCGTTCAAAACGCGCGAGATTTCCCTGGCGGCTTCCTCGCGTTTTGCCCTGTCGCGGTCCTGAAGCAAGTTGAGGGCCGGCTCCACTGACAGCTTCTCGCCTCCAACTTCAAATTCCAGCGACGCCATGGTCTCATCAAACAAGCGGTTCCAGGCCGCACGCCCTGTTATCGATTTTTCATGGAACAGAAGCTCCAGCTTTTCATCCAGTTGATAGGGCTTTTCTTTGCGCAACTCGGTGAGCCACGGGCGATAGTAGGCAAGACTTGCGTCTTGCTGGTATCCCTTTTCCAGCGAGGTTCCGTTCAACTGGTTGAGTTCAAGGGTAAAAAACAGCAGATGCGACCCGGCATTGGTGAGTTTTTCCTGCGCATCCCCATACAGTTTAACATGCACAGAATTTGTGTTGTCCTTTGCATAAAGCAATCCAGCGTAGGACATAACCTTGCCCATGCGCTCTTCGATCTCTTCATATGCGGCAATTATGAGCGCCAAATCCCGGGGGTTTTTGCGAAGTACCTGCGCGAGTTGCCCCGCATGGCTGGTTTCAAATTGTGCTGCGCGGTCCAGACACCATTTTATATCGTTCTCCAGTTCGCTACTGTCAGGTCCGCAATACAAATCCTCCAATCGCCATTCCGGCAAGTCCACAAACGGGTTATCGCCTGCTCCATTTTGCCCTTTTTCGAAATTTGATTGAACCATGATCATCTACCTCGGAAATACTGGTTTTGCAGACATACTATTGACTGCCCTGGATGGAAAGATCGCGATGCCAGTCAGTGCACAAGGTCACAACCAAATGTCAATTTGTTAACCTTGGCGCTTAAAGCGTTCTTTAATACTGGATGGTAAATTTGTCCCGAAATGAAACGGTTTCAAGACCAGACGGGAACAATATGGCGGGATTGATTTTGGTGGTGGACGACGATCCGGTACAACGTCGTCTTTTGCAAGCAAATCTCAAGAAACTGGGGTATGAGCCGGTAATGGCTGATAGCGGCGAAACTGCGCTAGACATACTCAGTGGGCCCAAGGCTGCGCGTATCAAGGCCATTTTGCTCGACTTGGTCATGCCCGAAATGGATGGAATAGAAGTTCTGGAAGCCATGAACACCAAAGGTATGGGCATTCCCGCCATCGTTCAAACTGCGCAAGGCAGCGTGGAAACGGCTGTTAATGCCATGCGTGCGGGTGCCGTAGATTTTGTAGTCAAACCGGCAGCCCCCGAACGCCTGAAAGTATCCTTGCAAAACGCATTGAAACTCGGCGCGTTGCAAGGGGAAATCAAACGCATGAAGCGCACCAATGCCGGTGAACTGACCGTCAAGGAGGTCATTTCCGCCAGCCCCAACATGGACGAGGTAAAAACCATCGCCAAAAAGGCCGCAGCGTCCAGCATTCCAGTTCTGATTGAGGGTGAATCAGGCGTCGGCAAGGAAATGATCGCCCGGGCCATTCAGGGTATGAGCACTCGCCCGGTAAACAAGCTTGTGACCGTAAACTGCGGTGCCTTGCCTGAGAACCTGGTCGAAAGCATATTGTTTGGTCACGAAAAAGGGTCATTTACCGGGGCCAGCGAGAAACATCTGGGAAAGTTCCGCGAAGCTGATGGCGGAACATTGTTTCTTGATGAAGTCGGCGAGTTGCCGTTGGATATGCAGGTGAAACTGCTTCGCGCAATCCAGGAAGGTGAAGTGGATCCGATTGGCGCAAAGAAGCCCGTCAAAGTCGATATCCGCATTATCTCGGCAACCAATCGCGACCTGATGCAGGAAGTTCGCGAAGGCAAGTTCAGAGAGGATTTGTACTATCGTCTCAACGTTTTGAACCTGAAAATTCCACCGCTGCGAGAACGCACTGAGGACATTCCCGAACTGGCCCGGCACTTTGTTGTCAGAATTGCTGCCGAGGAAGGCCGCAACAACATTCGCGGTATCGGCAAGAAGGCCCTGAAGAAACTCTGTTCATATCACTGGCCGGGCAACATAAGACAGCTGGAAAACTCAATATTCCGTGCGATTGTGTTGTGCGATGGTGACGAGTTGGGTGTGGATGAGTTCCCGCAAATTGCTGAAACCGGTGATGACGTGGATCTGGCAATTCCGGCATCGCTTGCACCGGAACTGGAAGAAAATACCGACCGGTTTGTTGATGACCTTGGTGATGTGATCTCACTGGAAGCCACAGAGCGTCAGATGATCGCCTATGCATTGGAAAAATATGACTGGCGCATGTCCACGATTGCCCGCAAATTGGGGATCGGGCGTTCCACACTCTATAGGAAAATGCGCCAATACGGTTTGGACGAAGAACCCTCAGAGTTTGAATCCTAACAGTCTGGGTCTTCTACACCCGACTACACCCGACCAAATTTCCGGAAATACGCCAATTTATTACCGCATTTCGAAGTATTATCGGCTGCTGTCGTAATTCTTATAAGATTTGTTAAGGTCTGTTAACCATAACAGAAGCGGCAACAGACAGGAAATTTACCGGCGAAACAAGATTGGGCGTTTCAGGATATTCATACAAGCTGTTCCCGGCGGTAGAAGGGTTGTGGCGAAAACGTCTCGTTCGCAAGATGGGATTGGCATTGCTGTGCCTGCTTTTTGCCAGCGTTGCCCAGGCTGAAACCAAGAAGCTGAAACTCTACTTTCTGCACACTGGCGAAAAGGACGAAATTGCCTTTAAACGCAATGGCAAGTTCATTGACTCCGGCTTGAAGAAAATCAACCATTTTCTCAGGGATTGGCGGCGCAACGAACCAACCAAAATGGATCCACGCCTGTTGGAACTGATCTGGGAGGTTTATCGGGAAACAGGTTCGAAAAACTACATTCATGTCGTCTCGGGTTACCGTTCACCTGCAACCAATTCCTTGCTTAGAAAGCGCGGTCGCGGTGTTGCCAAAAAAAGCCAGCACACACTTGGCAAAGCGCTCGATTTTTTCATTCCCGGTGTAAAGCTTCAAACCCTGCGCAACATCGGGTTGCGAAAAGGGCTGGGTGGCGTTGGCTATTATCCGCGCTCCGGCTCACCATTTGTGCACATGGATACAGGAAGAGTGCGCCATTGGCCGCGTATGAGCCGCAAAGAACTAGTTAAAGTGTTTCCAAAGGGCAATACGCTCCACGTTCCTACCGACGGCAAACCGCTAAAGCGCTACAACCAGGCCAAGGCCGAGTATGAGCGCAAAGTCTCGGGACGCGGGAAAATTGTTGTTGCAAAAGCAGAAGAGATCGAGAAAAAGCCGGGTTTCTTTGCCCGGGTATTGGGGCGTGGGGGTGATGATGACGAAGGCGCCTCGGTTGCAGCAGCGACCGCTCCGCGCCCTGTGCGCACTACTGCGCCTCCCGTCGCCACTCCCAGACCGCAAGCAAATGTAACTTCCACCGGACAAGCCGTACTGACCCAGGGGCCGATTGTTGAATCCGTAGCATCCCAAATGGCGGCGCTACCAACATCTGTTACGCCGGTTCCAACACGATCACGTCGAAAACTGCTTCTGGCACAGGCTGATCAGGAACCGGCTGTTCCGGAACCCAATCAACCCGATCCTGCCATAGAAGTTGCGCGCCCAGAGGACGAAGCGACTGAAACAGACGTGGCAACTTTGGAACAAGCATCGGAACCAAACGATGGAACCGAAAGCCCTGAAACTGCGCTGCAGGAAGAGCCGCTTGAAGTCGCGAATGCTGAAATTGTTGAGCCGGAATTACCAAGTGTGGCCATACCGGTCGCGGCCAAGCGGCCAGAACCCACTGCTAGCGAAGAACCGCTACAGGAAACCGAAATTGCATTGCTGGAACCTGAGGTCGGGCTGACCACCAGAGACGGCAGCCCGGCAATTCCGGCAAGGCGTCCGGCTGCAATTACACCTGAACCCGTTGCGAGCGAGCCTGAACAGGCTGCACCTGTCGTGATTGCAAGCGCTCCCGCTCGACTTGGTGATGACTACATTGATTTGCGTGCCGCATATCAGCAATCTGTACGTCAACAGTTGGCGGGCGATCTTGGGCAAGATGAAACTGCGCCCGCTCGCGCCGGTCTGACCGAAAGCGCCCCCGAAACCCAAGCCGATACGCAAGTTGCTTTCGCTCCGATCGAGCCGGGAACGTTGCAGAGAAACGAGCTGGCTGTTCCTGCTACCAGTCCCAACAGACCAGAATTGGTGGAGATTGCCGCAGCTGAAACCGAAACCCGACCGCTCGAACCAGGCGTTGAAGCAACCGGTGATACGGCATTTCCGGTCACCAGTCCCCAGCGGCCCGATCAAACAGTAGAGATTGCTGCTGCCGAACCGCTTCAACCCATCGAGCCGGGAACCAGTTCTGCAGGTTTGACAGCCGTGCCATTGACGAGCCCGGAAAGACCGGTTGAAGTAGCAATCGCTGAACCAGAACCCATTGAGCCGGGAACCCGCTCAAACGGATTGCCCGGCGTTCCGCTTGCAAGCCCTGACCGGGTTGCAGAACCAGTCGTGGTGGCGGCTGCGCAGCCGGAACCGTTGGAACCTGGAACTCTGGCCAGCGGCATGACGGGAGTTCCGGTCACCAGCCCAAATCGTCCTGAACAGCCTGCTGCAATTCAAATTGCAGAAGTGGCGCCCTCGCCGATCGAACCTGGGGCCAACACAACCGGGCTACCGGCATTTCCTTCAACGGGGCCGGTGCGCTTGAGGCAGGCAACGGAACAACGGCTTGCATTTGCATTCCCCAAACCTGTCGAACCGGGAGCACTGAGCACCGGTCAAACCGGACATCCTACGACCAACCCCCAACGTGTGGAAGTGGCGACCGCGCTTGAACCGATCGAGCCAAACACCCTTGCGAGCGGCGACATCACCGCTCCGGTCACAAGCCCAAGGCGTGAAACCGTCAGTGTTGCGACACTGATCGAGGAAGCGCAGGCGCTGGAACCGATAGATCCCGATTATGTCTTGTCGCGGTCAGGCGGATTGCCAAAACTCAGCCCCGAACGCGTCAAACAGGATCAGGCTGAGTTGGCTGCACTTGACGCACAAAGACGGGCTGCGACTTCACAATCTGCACCGAAATCGCTCATCGATCTTAAATCAACTGTGATTGACAGCGATGTGCTGGGTCGCACCTCTTTGGCATCGGCACAGCCGCTGACAAAGCTGGATCAAATCCGTGCACCCGCTTATGGCCAAAACATTATCCGCGAGAAGCCGGTTGCGGTTCTTTCGCAAGGATTCACCAGACAACCAAACACCAACATTCGCCTCAGTTTTTCAGGAAACGCGGTTCAGTTGTTGAACTTCGACAAGTTTAACTAGGCCGTAGACCGGCAAGGGCACGGCTGACCTTTCGGACGAACGGGTCCAAAGGTTATTGAGAAGTGCCCGCCTCGTCAAAATCCGGCAACATGCCCAACGCCTGAAGATACAGATCACGCACGGCATCCTGTTCCTGGCGCTCTGACAAATCCTGTTTTCTCAATCGCACTACCTGCCGTAACACCTTGGTGTCGAAGCCGTTTCCCTTTGCTTCAGCATAGACCTCACGAATGTCGTCGGCGATGTTTTTCTTTTCTTCTTCGAGACGTTCAATTCGTTCAACAATTGAACGAAGTTGATCGCGCGCTACCATGGAATCTGCTGACATCCAACTCTCCTCGCCCGCCGCCGCGAGCCTTGCTCTGTGAAGGGCGTCGCCCTAGTGTTTGTTCGATTCGGCAAATTTGGCCTTTCTGCTCTTCAGTCGCTTCGGTCTGATATTTTTTCTTCCACTCGTCGTAAGGCATTCCATAGACAATTTCCCGCGCCTGGGGGTTGTCCAATTCAATGTCGTGCGATTGAGCAGCTTCCTGATACCAGTTCGAAAGGCAGTTACGGCAAAAACCGGCCAAATTCATCAAGTCGATGTTCTGAACATCCGTGCGTTCACGCAAATGCCCCACCAGCCTGCGAAACGCCGCCGCTTCCAGTTCGGTACGAGTTGCATCATCCATGGTTTGCTCCTGATGTTAGAATATGGACATACCCGACTTATTTGTGCACGGAAAAGTGGTTTTCCAGACTTACCCCAAGATTATTTGCAATTCCGGCAATGCAAAAGAGCGGCGACTTTTGACCACAATTTTATGACATGCAAGCTTGGTTGACATGGATTCGCACGTGGGCAACATATTGAGTCAAAAGCCGAATCACGGGTGCAAGGCAAATGCCAATACACAAGGTTTTGAACATGCTCAAACTCGCGCTCACATGCGCGGGTTTCGCCATTGTTTTTGCAGCGTCTTCCAATCCTGCCAGGGCGGATTTGCGGATTTGCAACGATACATCCAGCCTGGTCGGGGTTGCCATTGGTTACCGCAATGATGGTGAATGGGTCTCAGAGGGTTGGTTTCAGGTACAGGGAAATTCGTGCAATGCCGTGATTGAAGGCACTCTCAATTCAAGGTTTTATTACATCTATGCCGAGGATTCCTCGCAAGGTGGCCAATGGCGTGGCGACATTTTCCTTTGCACCGACGATATGGAGTTCAAGATTGACGGGGTTAAAGACTGCTTCAAGCGTGGATACATGAGAAGTGGTTTTTTCGAGATTGATACTGGAAACCAGGCCAATTGGTTGGTAAGATTGACCGAGCAATCCCGTTCTTCTCCTTGATCTGATTCAATCCGATGCACCGTTCACGCCGTACCAAGATTCTTGCGACACTCGGCCCTGCCAGCAGCACCAGCGAAACCATCGAAGAACTTTACCTGGCAGGCGCAGATGTATTCCGCATCAACATGAGTCATTCCAGTCATGACGTGCTGAACGAACTGGTCAGCACCATCCGCTCCGTCGAAACCAAGCACGGACGCCCTATTGGCATTCTCGCGGATTTGCAGGGTCCCAAGCTTCGTCTTGGTGAATTTGACGGGGACGATGTAACCATCGCGGCAGGTGACCAGATCACGTTCGACCTTGATACCACGCCGGGCGATCAGGAACGGGTACATTTGCCCCACCCTGAGATTCTCTCGGCCCTGGAAGTCGGGCACCGTGTCTTGGTCGATGACGGCAAGGTAGAGCTGAAAGTGATCGCGGAAAACCCGACGTCGGCCCGTTTGGAGGTGGTTTCAGGTTCCAAACTGTCGAGCAGGAAAGGGGTAAGCCTGCCCGATACAGAACTGGGCGTCGGCTCGCTTACACCAAAGGATTATGCCGATCTGGATGCCGCACTTGAGGTGAAGGTTGACTGGATTGCTGTGTCGTTTGTTCAACGCCCGGAGGATGTTGCAGAGGTTCGCAAGATTACCAAGGGACGTGCCGGGGTTTTGTCAAAAATTGAAAAACCCCAGGCCATTGCGAAACTCGATGCAATCATTGAGCTTTCAGATGCAGTTATGGTGGCAAGGGGAGACCTTGGCGTTGAAATGCCGATTGAACGTATGCCTGCCTTGCAGAAACAGATTACCCGTGCCTGCAGGATTTCCGGCAAACCGGTGGTCGTTGCAACGCAAATGCTGGAATCCATGATTTCGTCGCCTACCCCCACGCGCGCCGAGGTTTCCGACGTTGCCACGGCGGTTTATGATGGTGCCGATGCAATCATGCTTTCAGCAGAGTCTGCGGTTGGAGACTATCCGGCACTTGCAGTTGCCATGATGGACAAGATCGCCAGCAAGACTGAAAAAGACAGCCAAAACGACGCCAAGCCAGAACACCTGCGCACCCTTCCTGAACCAACAGGGGCCGACGCAATCACTGCAGCGGGACGCCAGATTGCCGAAACGCTGAATCTTGCGGCGATGGTCTGTTACACCAAATCGGGCGCAACCGGATTGCGCGCGGCGCGCGAGCGGCCAAATGTGCCGATCATCTCGTTGTCGCCCGTCGTCGAAACCGCGCGCAGGCTTTCAATTGTGTGGGGTTTGCACGGGGTTATCACCGACGATGCTTCGGACCTCGACGACATGGTTGACCGGGCCTGCCGGATTGCTGCGGAAGAAAAGTTTGCCAAACCCGGTGACCGGGTGATCATCACCGCAGGCGTGCCGTTGGGAACCCCCGGCGCCACAAACATGCTGCGAATTGCATTTGTTGCCAGTGATGGGCAGTCGGGAATCTGAATTCCCGGCGTTTCAGATTTGCCGGCCGGCCAGTTCTTCTTCCAGATCAATGACCGATTTTTGCGCCTGCTGGTTGGCAGGATACACCGCCAATACCTTGTACCAGGTTTCAAGCGCGTCTTTTTCTCGGCCCACGCGCTGCAAAATCACCGCAAGCCCCGACAGGGCACCAAAGTGGCGCGGCTCAAGGGTAAGCACGGTCTGGATATCGGAGATTGATTTTCCCAGTTCACCCAATTGGAAATAAACCAGCGCACGCCGGTTCCAGCCTTCTGCATAGTCCGGTGCCAGAACAGTGACGTTGGTCAGCAAATCCAGCGCCTGCGGATAATCGCTGGTTTCGAGTGCGGAAGATGTCCATTGCATCAACAGATTGATGTTGTCGGAGCCTGAATCGGTCCAGCGCCGCCAGATCATTCCTGCGGTCGCTTTGGCGCTGGCGGGATTGGCGTCCTGGGAGAGTTTTTCAAACAGGATGTCGAGCGCATCGCCGGTTTCAACAACGGAATTGTTTTCAGGCGGTTTAATGGGGGCCGGTTTTTCTGCGTCAGGGTCAATCTCCTGAGCAAACGCCAGATTGGCCCAAACCGTAATCGAGGCGGCGACGACAACCAGATGATCAAGCAAACGTCTCATGGAGAAAATGTAATGCCAAAATCTGAAACGTCAAAGCAATTTGGCTTCACACTTGTGTGCGCTTCATTCGGGCGAACAAATGAAAATGGCCGCTTGCGCGGCCACTTCGACATCAAAACCCTCAATGCGTGTTAGCCCTGGCGGGCCTTGAAACGCGGGTTTTGCTTGTTGATCACGTAAACGCGGCCACGGCGACGCACCACGCGGTTGGCACGGTGACGGCCCTTGAGAGATTTGAGAGAATTTCTGATTTTCATGTTGCTGTTTCCAGATTTGACTGATTTCAGGGGTTACGAGACCTTCTTGAGTGAGCCTCTTCCAATAAAATTTACGCGCCAGCCTGGCAGCCAACGCGCATTTGATGACGGGGTGATAAGGGCAAACGGGTGAAATGTCAAATTGTGGGGGGTGGGGGGGAAGTGGTTAATCTCACTAATTGCTCACTCACATGCCAGATTTCCAAAAGCGGACTTTGGTATCTTCTACTCGGTGATGTTACAGACAACAGCTATGAGCCCAAAGTTACAACATTCGTTTAGCAGTTATGGTCAATCCACGACATTTAGATTCAGAAGCATTCAGCGATAAACTTGTGAGTCACGAATCAGACGAATGTCAAACGTGTTTAACTTTGAAAAGGCATTCCCGCCTCAATCAATTCCACGAAGTACGCAATACCATAAGGTAACGCTGCATCATCAAAATTGTATTTAGAATCGTGCACTCCTGCAGAGTCTCCATTCCCAATTAATGTAATATTTCCTGGGCGTTCTTCCAGCATGAAAGCGAAGTCTTCTGACCCCATGAGAGGTTCCAAATTTGGGTTTACTTTGTCATCATCGGTGATTTTCATAGCAGCTTGAACTGCAAATTCTGTTTCACGTTCATGATTGACAGTAGGCGGATACATTCGTCTGTATCCAACAGTTGTTGTTGCTCCATATGCCTTTGCAACATTCTCGGCAATTGATTTTATTCGTTCTTCCAACAGGTCACGCACTTCAGGATTGAATGAACGAGTGGTTCCCCTTAGTTCAGCCGAACTTGGTATTGTGTTTCCCGCATTACCCCCATTTAACGCACCAATTGTCAAAACAGCACTTTCCATAGGATGAACATTTCTGGCAACCACTGTTTGAAGTGCGAGAAGAATATTTGCGCCAACTACTAGTGGGTCTACACTGACATGAGGGGAAGCTCCGTGAGCCCCTTTCCCATTAACAGCTATACGAAACCCGTCTACAGAAGCTCCAACAGGACCCGAATTAGTAGCAAACTGACCGATTGGAAGGCCTGGTTCAGTATGCATGGCATACACTTCTTGGATTCCAAAACGTGACATTAAGTTGTCATCACACATTGCTTTGCCACCACCACCACCTTCTTCGGCTGGTTGAAAAATGAGTGCAGCACTACCATTAAAGTTTCTAGCTTTTGCTAGTCTTCTGGCGGCTCCAAGTAGCATTGCTGTATGGCCATCATGCCCACATGCATGCATTATACCTGGTGTTTTTGATTGGTATGGCAGACCAGTTTCTTCCTGCATTGGCAGTGCATCCATGTCAGCACGCAAACCAATAACGCGACCACTCGACTGTGATTTACCATGGATAATGCCAACAACACCCGTTTTCCCAATTCCTGTCACTATCTCATCACAACCAAATTGCGTGAGCTTCTCCGTAACAAAAGAAGCTGTCCTATGCACCTCATAAAGAAGTTCTGGGTGGGCATGAATATCTTGCCGCCATTCAGAAACTTCCTTGATTTCATTCTTTTGGTCAGGTGATAAATTCATATTGAAGAAGCCATAATTTTTTACATTGATTGGGTTACTATTTGACTCAGGGCAATTTCAAAAACTAGTCATTAGGTTTTATCAGTTTCAGATTTCGCAATTCAATTGTCCAGAAAAAGCGTCCGCTTCAACCTTCGGTTGTCCAGTGAATTACGATATCCTGAACCTAGTATTTCAGTTTACGAAGTTCACTGAGCGACACAACTCAAATGTCTCAATAGTTCGCATTTCAGGCGTTCACTCGATAAGTTGTTTGAGTTTCCGTATTCAGTAAAATCGTCACTAAATTATTCCATAACCCCGAATGACCGATATGGACCGTTAACAAGCCCCAGCTTGTTGGGCTCCATAGGTTGCTTGTTCATTGCTGTATCCATCTCCTGCGTCCGAAGATAGCTGTTCAATCAACGCTTTGCATGAAAAACCCGAGAAGCTCAGATAATTTTTTGCCGACCGGACAGCCTGCTCGTTCCAGTCAACAGACAGGCTATCGATTGCCTCGGTAGCGTCGTCAACATCGAATTGATCGCCCGCTGGAGAGGAAAGTTGTTCAATGAGCCGACGTCGTGAAAATCCTGAAATGCTCAGATAGTTTTTTGCAGATCGGATTGCCTGTTCTTTCCAATCAACAGATAGGCTATCGACTGCCGCGGTGGCGTCATCAACATCGTATTGGTCACCGGCTGGAGAAGACAATTGATTAATGAGTCCACGTCGCGAAAAGCCAGCAAAGCTCAAATAGTTGTTTGCTGATCTGAAAGCGTTTTTCTGAGGGCCAGTTAACTCTTGAGACAATGCGTATTGACCACTTGTCATTGCAAACAACAAAGTCAAGAGAATTAGTTTGCTTGGGGTTTTCATGAAAATTTCCAGCGTATGCTTTCACGAATACTTTGTACTTCGCATCTAATCATGTCAACATCTACCACGTATCATACCCGCCCAACGCACTTGTATTCCACACCCCGGCATCTCCAGTACCACCCCCTCGCCTGTCGCAAACGACATTTTGCCCGTCGCAATGCTCACGTCCATCTGGCGTGTCGCAATTTAAAGCTGGTTGTGGTTGAATTGGCCAGTCAAGAACCGGACAAGGGACAGTTACATGCGCAGATTTTCGGCTTTTGCGGTCGCTCGCGAAGCGTTTCGCTCCCACAAGGGGTGGCAAAAGCAATGGCAAAGCCCTGAACCCCGCTCAAGCTACGATGTGATTGTGATCGGCGCTGGCGGTCACGGGCTGGCCACCGCATACTATCTGGCCTCCGAACACGGCATCACCAACGTCGCCGTTCTGGAAAAGGGCTGGCTTGGCGGCGGCAATACGGGCCGCAATACCACGATTATCCGCTCGAATTATCTTTATGACGAATCTGCCGGCATCTACAATCACGCGGTAAATTTGTGGGAAGGCCTCAGCCAGGAACTCAACTACAACGTCATGTTCTCGCAGCGCGGTGTTTTGATGCTGGCGCACAATGTCCATGACGTACAGGTTTCCCAGCGCCATATTCATGCCAACCGGTTGAACGGGGTCGACAATGAATGGCTGGACCCCGAAGCCTGCAAGGCATTCTGCCCTCCCCTCAACATTTCAAAAAGTGCCCGTTATCCGGTTGTCGGCGGCGCGTTGCAACGCCGTGGCGGGGTGGCCAGGCACGATGCGGTTGCCTGGGGCTATGCCCGCAAAGCGGCAGCGATGGGCGTGCACATTATCCAGCAATGCGAAGTTACCGGGATCAATCGCGATGCATCCGGCGCGGTTACCGGCGTAGAGACCTCGCGCGGCACAATCAACGCCAAAAAGGTCGGCGTGGTCGCGGCGGGGCACACATCGGTATTAATGGAAATGGCGGGCGTTCGGATGCCGCTTGAAAGCTATCCGCTACAAGCGCTGGTCTCGGAACCCATCAAGCCGGTTTTCCCCTGTGTTGTGATGTCGAATTCCGTTCATGCCTACATCTCGCAGTCAGACAAGGGTGAACTGGTTATTGGCGCAGGAACCGACCAGTATATCTCGTATTCGCAAACCGGCGGATTGCACATCGCCACGCATACGCTTGAAGCGATTTGCGAGATGTTCCCCATGTTCAGCCGCATGAAAATGCTGCGCTCATGGGGCGGCATTGTTGATGTGACCCCTGACCGTTCGCCAATATTGGCGAAAACCCCTGTCAAAGGGCTTTACGTCAATTGTGGCTGGGGTACGGGCGGTTTCAAGGCAACGCCGGGATCGGGCAATGTGTTTGCCCACACCATCGCTAAAGACGAACCGCACAAAATCAATGCTGGCTTTACGCTGGAACGGTTTCGCAATGGCCGCCTGATCGACGAAGCTGCCGCAGCCGCTGTTGCGCATTAGAAAGAACACCATGCTTAAGATCTATTGCCCCTACTGCGAACAGGAATTGCCGGAGATTGAGTTTCATTGCGAAGGCGAGGCCCATATCGTGAGGCCTGACAATCTTGCCGATATTTCGGACGCGGATTTTGAGAAGTTCTTTTTTATCCGTGAAAACCCCAAAGGCATCGTGTTTGAGCGCTGGCGGCATGTTCATGGCTGCGGCCGGTTTTTCAATGTCGTTCGCCATTCGGTTTCCGACAAGATTCATCAAGACCTACAAGGCAGGCGAGCCCATGCCAAAACTCACCAAAGCCGAATTGGAAGCGGTACTGCCGCCGGCCAAGACCACCCCGGCCAATGATGCAATTTGGAAACACGGGGAGCGGCAAAAGTGAGCGGAGCATCAGAAAACACCGGAACCAACCGGATTGCCGGAAAAGGCAAGTTGTCTCCTGCCAAGACGGTGCGTTTTACCTTCGACGGAAAGCCGCTCGTTGCGCTTGAGGGCGAAACACTCGCATCGGCTTTGCTGGCACATGGCATTCACCTGGCAGGCCGTTCATTCAAATACCATCGTCCGCGCGGCATTCTCGGTTCGGGTCCGGAAGAACCAAATGCGCTGATGGGCATTGCGCGCGACAAGGCGAGGTTCCAACCCAATGTACGAGCCACATGCCAGGAAGTGTTTGACGGCATGGTTGTCACCAGCCAGAACCGTTTTCCGTCCCTGGAGTTCGACATCGGCGTTGTCAACGATGCGTTCGGACGGTTTTTTCCTGCAGGATTTTACTACAAGACATTCATGTGGCCACGCAAAGCCTGGGACAAGCTTTATGAGCCGATCATCCGGCACGCGGCAGGCCTTGGTGTTGCACCGACCGAACCGGACCCCGACCACTACGCAAACCGGTTCGCCCATTGTGAGTTGCTCATTATCGGTGGTGGTGCAGCCGGTTTGATGGCTGCCAAGGCGGCGGCTTCTTCCGGCAAGCGTGTCATACTGGTTGACGAGAATGCCGAGATGGGCGGAACCCTCCGCGCTACCGGTTCTGCAAAGTTCGGCAAGATGACTGGGGCCGAATGGGTCGACGGAATTGTCGCCGAGTTGCAAAGCAAGGAAAACGTAACAATTCTTGGCCGTACCACCGCGTTTGGCTACTACAATCACAACATGGTCACCCTGGCTGAACGGGTAACCGACCACCTTTGCGATCCGCACCCGGACCAGCCCCGTGAAAGGCTGTGGCAGGTTCGAGCGGACAAGGTCATTCTTGCCACTGGTGCCATTGAGCGCCACATGGTGTTTGCAGACAATGACCGTCCGGGCATCATGATGGCATCCGCTGCCGGCCATTACCTCAATCAATACGGGGTTTCGGTGGGCGCAAACGTTGCAGTCTATACGGCGTGCGATTCAGCCTGGCATGTTGCATTTGATCTCCGCGAAGCGGGTATCAACGTTCCCATGATTGTGGACCAACGCCCAAATGTTGATCAGGAACTGACGACCAGGGCAAGTGAGCTTGGCATTTCAGTAAAAACCGACAGTGCGGTTGTTAAAACCACAGGCAGGTTGCGGGTGAGCAGCATAACCGTGGTTTCAAATTCAGGGGCGAACAGCCAGACCGTTCCGGTTGACTGCCTGTTGATGTCGTCTGGCTGGACGCCGTCTGTTCACTTGTTCTCGCAATCACGGGGGCGTGTGCGGTTTGACGAAGAGCGCGGTGTATTCCTGCCGGACATTTATACCGAGGACTGCATCTCTATCGGAGCGTGCAACGGAACCTACAACATGGAAGATGCGCTGGCTGAGGCAGTTGCGGCAGCCAAGGGCGCGTGTAGGAGGCAGAGCACCCAAGATTCCGAAAGTTACCGGAGCAGGTTCGATGGAAGGCAACAAAATCGGCTCTGCGAAAAGTGCAGGCCCGGATGATTTCACCAAGGCGTTTGTCGATTTTCAGAATGATGTAACTGCCAAGGATGTCCGCCTTGCAGTGCGCGAAGGTTTCCATTCCATTGAGCATGTCAAACGCTATACCACGACGGGCATGGCCTCGGACCAAGGCAAAATGTCAAACATGCACGGTCTTGCAATCGCTGCCGAAGCGTTGGACAAACCGGTTCCCGAGGTTGGCCTTACAACCTTCCGTTCACCCTACACCCCGGTGACGTTTGGAACGCTCGTTGAACACAACAAGGGTGAACTGTTCGACGTCACCCGGCGCACACCAATGTATGACTGGGCCGCAAATCAGGGGGCTGCATTCGAAGATGTCGGCAATTGGAAACGGGCCTGGTATTTCCCCCGATCGGGCGAAGACATGCAAGACGCGGTCAACCGCGAATGCAAAATTACGCGTGACGTGGCAGGCATTTTTGATGCCTCAACGCTCGGCAAGATCGAAGTTGTCGGTCCCGACGCAGTGAAGTTCATGAATCTGATGTATACCAATGCCTGGGACAAGCTTGGTGTGGGGCGCTGTCGCTACGGCATCATGTGCCGCGAAGACGGTTACATCTATGATGACGGCGTCGTGGCACGAATGGCACAAGACCGTTTCCATGTTACCACCACCACCGGTGGTGCGCCGCGCGTTTTGAACATGATGGAAGACTACCTTCAAACTGAGTTCCCGGACTGGAATGTATGGTTGACGTCAACCTCGGAACAGTGGGCGGTTATTGCCGTACAGGGACCCAAGGCAAGAGAAATCATCGAACCTTTGGTTGCAGATATTGATCTGTCAAACGCATCAATGCCGCATATGTCTGTCAGGGAAGGAACCATTTGCGGGGTACCGACCCGGCTTATGAGAGTATCCTTCACCGGCGAACTTGGCTATGAAATCAACGTTCCCGCCGATTACGGAGCAGCAGTGTGGGAAGCTGTATGGGACCGCGGTTCAGCAATGGGAATGGTGCCTTACGGTACCGAAGCCATGCATGTCATGCGTGCCGAGAAGGGGTATATCATTGTTGGTCAGGACACCGATGGCACCGTAACGCCAAACGATGCCGGTGTCGGATGGGCGGTCAGCAGAAAGAAATCCGATTTTGTTGGAATTGGCGGACTGAAACGCCCCGACCTGGTGGCAGATGGCCGCAAGGAACTGGTTGGCCTTAAAACAATAGACCCTAAAATAGTGTTGGAAGAAGGTGCACAGATTGTTGACAATCCGTCCCACCCTGTTCCGGTTCCCATGATTGGCCATGTCACATCATCCTATTGGTCCGAATGCCTGGGGAATTCCATTGCCTTGGCACTTGTCAAGGACGGGCACAAGCGAACCGGCGAAACGGTCTTCATTCCGATGCCCGATGAAGTTATCAAGGCGCAGGTCTGTTCTCCGGTATTCCTTGATCCCGAAGGAGGCAGGATAAATGGCTGAGGCAATTCGCAAAGAACCGTTGGCGGAACGAATGCATGGCGACAATTCAGTTTTGTTGAGCCCGCTTCCCGCCTGCGAAAAGCTGATTGTACGATCTGATGCAAAAGCCGTTGCCGCGCTGGGCAAAGCGCTTGGCGTGGTATTGCCGAAAAAACCTGGCACTTCTGCGGTGGCCGGAGAGATTGCTGCCCTGTGGATCGGACCGGACGAATGGTTCGTAACTGCGCCCTATGGCACCGGACTTGAGGCAAAAGGCAACAAGGCGAAAGGCTTGTATTCCATTGTCGCGGTCGATCACCGCAACACCGGTATGACTGTGACAGGACACAAGGCAACGCTTGCATTGAACAGTGGTTGCCCGCGTGATCTTTCGTTACAGGCGTTTCCTGTCGGGGCTTGTGCACGCACCATGATCGGAAAGGCCGAAATTGTGCTTTGGCGCACGGACAGCGACACCTTCCGGATTGAGTGCTGGCGTTCATTCTCCGACTATGTGTGGAAATACATGGTTTCTGCGATCCGCAGTGCCTGACAAAGATATGCCGTTCTGATAGTTCATATGCATCTACGCAATTCTCGGTCCCGCAGGCGTCGCAATCGTGCAACATAACAGGCTGGTTTTAAATTTTCCCGGGTTTGAGGCAACGACTGCTGTCCATCAGATAGAGCGCCTGACCGCAGGTGCCGGGAAAACCGCTGCACTTTGGGGTTTTGAAGTTGACCGTGATGCGCTTGATGATGCGCCGCAGGAACACAAAACGGTCGCCGGTTTTGTTGCCAACGGGAGTGGCTGGACCACCAGGACACGTTATGTGCAGTTTTCCTGGTCAGACATCATAGAACGCTATGAAGCGGTGCCCTATCCCAAAGGATTGTTCAGGCATTTTCCAAGCTACATGGCATTTTTCCTGGACGGCACCGTCGCCAAATACCTTGGCGTAAGCGGACGCTATTTCGGTTTCACAATCTATCCGCTTCTCTACTTGCTTGTCTGCTTAGCGATCTCCCTGGGTGTCCTTCTTGCGGTTGGCATTAACTGGCTGATGGCGCTTCCTGTGACCCTTGTCGCGGTGCTGGTGCTGATCAAGTTTCCCGGAGACCGGTTATATGTGAACCTGTCCATCAATGACTGGGCGTTTGCCCGTGATCTCGCCCTGCAAAAAAACTCTGACATTGAAGAGCGATTTACCCGTTTTTCCGAACACATCGTTGAAGAGATCAACGCCAGCAAGTTTGAAGAGATTGTAATTGTCGGGCACAGTTTCGGGTCGGTTTGGGCGGTGGAAGCACTTGCCCGGGCGCTTGAAAAACATCCTGACCTGCTTTCCGGCAAGCGGGTTACGTTTCTGGCGCTCGGTTCAAGCCTGATGAAAATCGCCCTTGTCGCGCAGGCGCAGTTCCTGAGGCAATCGGTGGAAAGCGTGCTCGGTGTTGCAAACCTGACCTGGCACGAAATCCAGACCAAGACGGACTTTATCTCGTTTTACAAATCAGATCCTTTTGTACCGATGGGTATCAATGACCAACAAGCCGAGGTTTTGGTACATCGTGTCAATTTCAAACATGCGCTTTCAAAGCAACGGCATCGCAAAATGATGAAGTCGATGTATCTTGCTCACCGCCAATATATCCTTTATTGCGACAAGCGCGTGCATCATGATTTCCAAATGCGTGTTTTCGGTCCCTTTTTTGCCGATGAACTCGCACGCGATGCCAAACTTACAATTCATAGCGAATTGGTTGATTAAGAGACTTCCACGATGAACATTGACCTTGAAATGGCTGCAAAAATCGTTTGGGTGATCTTTATTGTCGCGTGGGGGGTAATTCGCTGGCGGCCCAACCGCAAGTCGCGAAAGGTCGAAAAATCTGCAACCTCGCGATCCGTTACCGAACGGTTTTCAATGGTCATTTCCTCACTCGGGCTTGGCTATATTCCTGCGGTCTGGGTGTTCACCGATTGGTTCGACCGGTTCGACTACGCACCAAGCCCCTATTTGTTTGTTCTCGGTTCGGCAACCCTTTTGGCTTCGCTCTATCTTTTCCGGCTGACACACAAAACGCTTGGTGCCATGTGGTCACACAGCCTTGATCTGCGCGAAGACCACAAACTTGTAACGACCGGCATATACGAATCGGTTCGCCACCCGATGTATTCCGCCTTTTGGGTTTGGGCATTGGGGGCTGCGTTCCTGTTGCCCAATTGGGTTGCCGGTTTTTCGGGCCTGATCGGTTTTGGTACGCTGTTCTTTCTGCGGGTCGGCCAGGAAGAAGCGATGATGAGACAGGAATTCGGCGAAGCGTATGAAACCTACTCGGCGCGAACCAAACGAATCATTCCCTGGATTTATTGAACGAAAAGGCAACTGTCTCCGTCTGGAACCCTGGAAATCCGTTGACGTTGTGGACCACCATATTTCTGTCGCAAATGCCTTGATATTATCCGGCGAATAACACAAAACACGAATACAGAACAATTTCCCATCAGACCTGACTGCCATGATACGCATTCCAGAAAAAACCATCAGAACCCTGTTTCTTGCAGCGGTTGTCGCATCCACGACTGCTGCAGTGCCCTCATTTGCAAAGCCAGTCCTGGACCCGGCGCCGATAGCCGCAAAGCAGACGATTGGCACACGTACAGCCGCGATAGCCGGTATTGAGCGCCGTCCCAGCGAGATCAACATCAATGTGCGCGCCAAGGTTACCCGCACTGGCGAAATATATCTGCTGCGCGGTCTGGCGAACGTTTTCTCGCGTGGCATGGACACGCTCGGTGCCAAAATGGTTCGTTCCGGACTGGACGCCAGGGTTTTCAACCACGCGGCCTGGGAGGAACTTGCCTATAATATCCATCTTCGGAACAAATACGGCAAGGTTTCCCACCCTATCATCATCATGGGCCATTCGCTGGGTGCCAATGCGACGTTTCGAATGGCCAAGTATCTGGGTGACCGGGGCATCAAGGTTCAATACGCCGTGGCGTTTGACGGAACCCAAAGGCTGATTGCCTCATCAAATGTCCGGCGGGCGATCAATTATTATCTGCCAAATGACAGCAAGAGTAACGTTATCCGAAAGGGTCCCGGTTTCAAGGGAACGATCAAGAACATCAATGTTTCCAGGGTGCCGGGGATCAAGCACACAACTGTAGAAAAACAGGCCAAATTCCACAACGATGTTTTGAAACGCACGTTGAGCCTGACCCGCAAAAAGCGTTAACCGGCACAAACTGACCCATCTGCCGTTGCATCCGGTCTCCATGGTTCATCAGGAATGAATGGTGGGCGATACTGGGATTGAACCAGTGACCCCTACAATGTCAATGTAGTGCTCTCCCGCTGAGCTAATCGCCCATTCATGATGTGTCGGTCATGATTTGGTTTGGTGCATACACCACAAAGCGCACAGGGCGTCAAGCGGCTGCCAACATCTTCTCGACTTCATTTACAAGATCACGCAAATGAAACGGCTTTGACAGAACCTTGGCGTCTTTGGGTGCCTTGGAATCGGGGTTCAGGGCTACCGCTGCAAACCCCGTGATAAACATGACTTTCATGTCCGGATCGATTTCGGTTGCCCTGCGTGCAAGTTCAATCCCGTCCATCTCCGGCATGACAATATCGGTCAACAGCAGGTTGAAGGGTTCTTCGCGCAAACGGTCATAGGCACTGGCACCGTTATCGAATGCGATTACATCATAGCCAGCCTTGGCCAAAGCGTTCTCAAGAAAACGCCGCATGTCGTTGTCGTCTTCTGCGAGCAGGATTTTTGTCATTGTTTTTTCTTTCCAGCGTCCGGTTGGCGGCATAACACACCAGACCGGTAAATATCATATGAAAAGTAGCAAAATTTTGGCTAGCAACTCAAGCTTGGGTGGACATTGTGGCAAAGCTGTTTAGATTCAACGTTCAACGACATGATCGAACTGGCCATGCATATCAACAAACCGAACGACAAGACCCCGGCATATGAACTCTACGTACCCGATGTGCAGTCGGCACCTTTTGTTCTTGAATTCACCGCATAGCGGTCGCTGTTATCCGGAGAGTTTTTTGGACAGTTCGCGCCTGACCGCCCATTCGATCCGCAGTTCTGAAGATTTCCACATGGACACGTTGATCGGAGGCGGGAAAACGCTGGGGCTGCCGGTGCTGGCTGCCAATTTTCCGCGTGCTTACCTGGATGTGAACCGCGAACCGTTTGAACTGGACCCGGTGATGTTTGACGAAACCCTTCCGGAGTTCGCCAACACGCAATCGCACCGCGTAACCAGCGGGCTCGGCACAATTGCAAGAATTGTCGCAGAGAACCAACCCATCTACAAGAACAAGATTTCACTTCGCGACGCGCTCACCCGGATCGACAGGCTGTACAAACCCTATCACAACGCCCTCAGGCGCCTGTTGATCGACACGCAAACCAGATTTGGTTTCGCCGTACTGATTGATTGCCACTCAATGCCATCCACAAGCACCGGTCTGTCGCTACGACAACGGCCTGACCTCATTCTGGGTGACCGCTTTGGAAACAGTTGTTCACCACAATTGGTTTATAATGCGCGTTCAATCCTTGAAACGATGGGTTATCGTGTTGAGGTCAATCGCCCATATGCCGGAGGGTTTATTACCGAGCACTACGGCAAGCCGGATTTGGGGCTACATGCCCTTCAGATCGAAATCAATCGCGGTATCTACATGAACGAGGCCAGTTTGAAGAAGTCGGACCACTTTTCTTTGTTGGCCTCAGACCTGACGAATTTTTTTGATGCCATGATCAACTCCGATTGGCGCGACCTCGACATCGGCAACAAACTGGCAGCAGAATAAGCAGGCAGCAAACAAAAGATGACCCTTGAAAACCTGCCGCAACTGTTTGATCAACTTTGCACACTTGCTTCAGAACAAACCCTTCCACGTTTCAGGCAACAAACCCAAATCGATAACAAGGGCGAGGAACATTTCGACCCGGTTACCGCTGCTGACCGGGAAGCGGAGAAGGCAATCCGTGCCTGTTTGGAGTTGCATCGCCCTGACGATGACATCCTGGGTGAAGAATATGGAGCAACCAACAAGGGGAGCGACTACCAATGGGTAATCGATCCGGTAGACGGCACTCGGGCATTTGTCAGCGGCATTCCGCTATGGGGAACGCTGGTTGGCCTGATGAAAAATGGCGTTCCTGTTGCCGGTGTCATGGAACAACCCTTCACCAACGAACGGTTTTTCAGTGATGGCGAGAAATCATATTATTCCCGCAACGGAAGCACCAGCCAGATATCAACTTCCTCAACCACCGAACTGGATGACGCGATCCTGATGACGACAACCCCAGCGTTGTTTGATGAGCGTGAATTGGCGCGCTACAACCGGTTGGAGCGTGCGGCGAAATTGGGCCGATACGGGGCCGATTGCTACGCCTATTGTCTGGTAGCGGCGGGTCATGTTGATTTGGTGGCAGAATCAGGCCTCCAACTTTATGACATAGCGGCACTGGTCCCGATTATCGAAGACGCGGGTGGCATTGTGACAGATTGGGAGGGCAATCGAAATCCGCCCGGCGGTCAGGTGTTGGCTGCTGCCAATGAGACGCTGCACGCTGCTGCGCTTTCAGTTTTGGCAGGTTAGTTGGTTTCTTGGCCAAAGCATCTGGGGCAATACCGGTTTCGTTTTTGGCGCTACTTACGCAAAGAACACAAAGACGCGAACACATTGCTGAATGTCGATGCACGCCCTGGTTGACGACAAGCCCGAACCAAACTCCTGTGAACCGATTATTTTTCCTCGTCGGTACCGGGTACAAAGGCATTGAACGCAGCCAGGGCTTGCTCGCGGTAACGGTTTTGTTCCTGAAACAGCTCATGCTTTGCGCCGCTAATGGTCAGACTTGATGCTGTGCGGATTCTAAGCGCGAGTTGTTCGGCAGCAGCGGGATCAACAACCTGATCCGAACCGGCGATGACAAACAGTGCCGGTATCGAAATCCTGCTGTAAAAATCCGGATCAAATACCTGTTCAATCGCCTTGCCGGCTGCAAATACCCAGTTTGCCGTCGGTCCGCCAATCGAAAGGGATCGATGTTCTTCCACAAACTGGCGGTTTCGCATAAACCGAGCAGTGTCGGAAGTAACAAGGTTCTTGGCGTAGGGAATGTTTTCGATTGGAGTACCACCGCGGCCGACAAAGGATTCTCCCAGTCCCAGCGCAGTCATTGCACCGGTTGCAAAGTATACCCAGGAATCCGGTAAACCGCGGCTGTTGATGCCCAAAAAGGGCGAGCACAGAACCATGCGCCGGATCTTGTTGCGGATTTTGATGGCTGCGGTCAGTGCCACCAGCCCCCCTGTCGAATGCGCCAGCAAATAGTAGGGTGCGCGACAATCGGGAAGCAATACTTCGTCGATTACGCTTTCCAGATCGGCGACATAGTCATCAAAGGTATCGACATAACCGCGCCGGGGGTCTTCCAGCAGGCGATCAGAACCACCCTGCCCGCGCCAATCGAACGCAACGACCTCAAACCCTTCCGAACGCAGTTGTTCAATGGTTTCATAGTATTTTTCGATGTATTCCGCCCGCCCCTGCAACACCAGAATGGTTCCCTTGATCGGGGCAGAGGCAGACTTCCAACGCGCATACCTGATTTTCAATCCATCGGGGGTGGTGACATGACCGCAGGCTTCCGGCTCGTCTATTGAATTATATTCTGGAAATACCAGGACCAAAGCCAATCACTCCGTTCAGCATCTTGAATTCGTTTTCTCCAATACCCAATTATTGTTCAGGACGCCAGACGGGTCCTGAAACAAACCTTTGCCCATCGCGGAAAGGTAACAGCTGGGCGCATGAAAGCCCTGTATACGCAAATGTCGCTAATAAGGAGGACAAAATATGCGTACGATTGATTATTCACCCCTTTACCGTTCAACCGTTGGTTTCGACCGCCTGTTTTCGTTGCTGGACAACGTTACCCAGCCGGACAATGGCCAAGCCCAAGCTTATCCGCCCTACAACATCGAGCGTACCGGCGAAGATGCTTATCGCATAACAATGGCAGTGGCGGGTTTTTCCGAGCAAGACATCTCAATTGAAGCAAAGCAAAACATGCTGACCGTTTCGGCTGAACGTCAGGACGACGAAGACAAAAATGAAGTCCTGTTTCGCGGCATTGCAGCAAGGGCTTTTGAGCGTCGTTTTCAACTTGCCGATTTTGTTGAAGTGCGTGACGCGTCGCTTGAGAACGGTCTTCTGCACATTGACCTGGTACGCGAAGTGCCAGAAGCCATGAAACCGCGCAAAATTGCTATCCAGTCTGACAACAAACAGATTGAGAGCAAAAAGAAGTAACCGACACCTTCAACGTTTGTTGCTGTGGAGGGCGTACCAAAGGTGCGCCCTCGTTGTATTTTCAGGTTCAACGGGCAAGCAGTTCAGCGAACTGGTCGATTTCGGCTTCAATCGTGGCAAAACTGGTCACCATCCGGTAAAGCTGTTCCCCTGTCTTGATCTTGTCTTGCAAGTCTGCAGTCGTTGGAAACGGATAGAATTGGGCACCCTGATCAAGCATTGAATCGCCATGGCTTTTTTCCGTTATCATAAACACCTGGTTTGAATGAACGGGCCAGGCCAAACGCGCACGACCGGACTGTTCGACTGCCCCGGCAAGCCGCTTGCCCATTGCATTGGAATGCCCGGCCAATTGCAACCAGAGATCATCTTCAAAATATGCCTCGAACTGGGCCGAGACAAAGCGTGTTTTGGAGAACAGATGGCCCATGCGTTTGCGCTGGAACATGATGTTGTCAACGCCGCCAAACCGTTCTGGATTGAAAACCAGAAGAGCGTCTGCGCACCAGCACCCGTTCTTTGTCGCACCGAATGAGACCATGTCGACCCCTCGTTTCCAAGTCATCTCGGCGGGGCTGCATCCAAGGGCAACCAAAGCGTTTGCAAACCGCGCACCGTCCATATGCACCGCCAGACCGGCCTGTTTTGCAACCGAAACAATCTTGTCAATCTGCTCAAGCGAATAGACCGTTCCGGCCTCGGTTGTTTGGGACAATGTCACCATTGTGCCACGACCGAGATGGTTGAACGTAGGTGGATAATGGCCGATTGTTTCGCGCAAGGCCTCCGGGTCAATGTAACCGTCATCACCGGGAACCGGTATCAATCGACCCCCGCTCGTGAAAGCTTCAGGCGCGCCGCCTTCGCTAACAATGACATGCCCGTCGGCCTGGCTGAACACGACCCCGCCCGGACAGCCGACGACCGCAGCTGCCAGCGAGTTCGCAGCCGTTCCCGTGCCAACGACAAAAACCGCGCATTGTGTTTCGAAAACATCGGCAAACATCTGTTCAACTGTCCGGTCCAAATCGCCCGCACCATAGGCACCTTCAAAACCGTCGGCGTGCTTCGCCAATCCTTGGGAAACCCGGGGAGCGGCCCCTGCCCAATTGTCGCTTGCGAAAAACATGATTACCACCTTCAAAGCTTAAGAGTATCGGCTCCAGGATCACAGTGCCTGGGAGCCAACAAACTGAAATTGAAACAAAAGAATTCAACCTTGGAGCAAACTGTTGACCACCGTCAAGCAGTTTACCCGGCCCGCACAGCAACGCCGGTTTGCTATTTGCGCTTGCTCTTGCCCTGAAAGTTTGGCATGTTCGCTTCGATAAAGGTCAGTAATATTGTCCTTTTCGCGATAGCGTGGGGTTGCAAACAGGGCTGGGACAATTCAGTCTCTTGTGAATTTGGTGCGCTGATGGCACAAATTGCAGCAAATCCTAACCAGAAAAAACACGACTGAATACCGGATTTCATAATCAGGAACCCGATTGACAGAGGCACATGAGCAAAAAATGACGGATCGCCGCAAATTCCAAAATGACGATACTGCCATCTCCGGTGCAATGCCGGTTAAACAGGGGCTGTATGACCCGCGCCACGAGAAAGACGCCTGCGGGGTTGGATTTGTTGCCAACCTGACAGGCGAGAAAAGCCACTCGATTGTCAAGGACGGACTGCAAATTCTGTGCAATCTTGAACACCGGGGAGCTGTTGGTGCTGACCCGTTGATGGGCGATGGTGCCGGGATGCTGGTGCAGATTCCTCATGAGTTTTTTGTCGAAGTTTGCGCCGAGGAAGGGTTCGAGCTTCCGGAGGTCGGCAAGTATGGGGTCGCGCAAGTGTTTCTTCCGACCGATCAGCAACTGCGCGAAGATGTTGTTTCCATTGCAAAATCTGTTTTGGAAACCGAAGGAATAGCACTGCTGGGAGAGCGGGTGCTGAAAGTCGACAATTCACACCTGTCACAAGACCCGGAAATTGCTGCGACCGAACCCTTTCACGCGCAGTATTTTGTAACCGACGCCAAAGGCGAACTTTCCGGTGATGAACTTGAGCGCAAACTGTATTTGGTGCGCAAAGTCATTTCCAACAGCATCTTCGAGAACACAACGGCGCGCGAAAGCGGCTTTTACATTGTGTCGTTTTCTTCCCGAACCATCGTCTATAAAGGCATGTTCCTGGCCGATCAGCTGGGCCCCTATTATGCAGATCTACAGGACGAGCGGTTTAAATCGGCGCTGGCGCTCGTGCATCAGCGGTTCTCGACCAACACGTTCCCGTCCTGGAAGCTGTCACATCCTTATCGCATGGTGGCCCACAATGGTGAAATCAATACATTGCGGGGCAATGTAAACTGGATGGCCGCGCGTCAGGCGTCAGTCTCATCACCGCTCTTTGGCGACGACATCAACCGCCTTTGGCCCATCTCCTATGAGGGGCAATCCGATACAGCGTGTTTTGACAATGCGCTGGAATTCTTGACAACAGGTGGGTATTCACTCGCTCATGCAGTCATGATGCTCATTCCCGAGGCCTGGTCCGACAACCCCCTGATGGATGAAGAGCGCAAGTCATTCTACCAGTATCATGCCGCGATGATGGAGCCATGGGATGGCCCGGCAGCAGTTGCCTTTACTGACGGGCGTCAGATTGGCGCGACGCTCGACCGGAACGGTTTGAGACCGGCGCGGTATCTGGTGACGAAGGATGATCGCATTGTCATGTCCTCTGAGTCCGGTGTCCTGCCAATCAGGGAAGAAGACATTGTCCAGAAATGGCGTTTGCAACCAGGCAAGATGCTGCTGATAGATTTTGAAAAAGGCGGCATCATTTCGGATGCGGAGATCAAGAAGGAACTCGCAACCCAAAATCCCTATCGCGAATGGCTTGATGACACTCGGATTGTACTGGAAGAACTGCAGCTTCCAACCGTCCAGTCCCGCAGAAGTGAAGCCACCCTGCTCGACATGCAACAGGCGTTCGGCTACACGCAGGAAGAATTGAAACTGCTGATGGCCCCCATGGCCACGACCGGCCAGGAAGCCATCGGTTCGATGGGGACCGACACGCCAATTTCGG
This sequence comes from Rhizobiaceae bacterium, assembly GCA_965230715.1. Lineage (GTDB taxonomy): Bacteria > Pseudomonadota > Alphaproteobacteria > Rhizobiales > Rhizobiaceae > JAALLB01. Next base: position 2,406,081 of record CBDDLK010000001.1, read on the forward strand.
CGCTCTCCAACAAACCCAAATTGCTATACACCTATTTCAAACAGTTGTTTGCACAGGTAACAAACCCTCCCATTGATCCGATCCGTGAAGAATCGGTCATGAGCTTGGTGTCGTTGATCGGGCCGAGGCCAAACCTGTTTGACCTGGAAGGTCTTTCCAAACACAAGCGCCTGGAAGTGCGCCAACCAATCCTGACCAATCACGATTTGGAAAAGATCCGCGAAATTGGCGACATCGCCGACAACCAATTTCATACCAAAACACTCGACATTACCTACAATGCCGCGAAAGGCGCCGAAGGAATGCAAACGGCACTCGATCAACTGTGCCAGCGCTCAGAACAAGCGGTCAATCAGGGGCACAATATTATCGTACTTTCCGACCGGCAAATTGATGCCGCCAGAATTGCGATTCCGGCACTGCTAGCAACTGCAGCGGTGCACCATCACCTGATCCGCAAGGGTTTGCGCACTTCAGTGGGATTGGTTCTTGAATCGGGCGAACCGCGCGAAGTGCACCATTTTGCAGTGCTTGCCGGGTATGGCGCAGAGGCGATAAACCCGTATCTGGCGTTCGAAACGCTCGCCAAGATGCACGCAAATGGCGAGTTTCCTGACGAAGTGGACACACAGGAAATTGTTGCCCGCTACATCAAGGCCATCGACAAAGGCATTTTGAAGGTTATGTCTAAAATGGGCATATCCACCTATCAGTCCTATTGTGGTGCGCAGATATTTGATGCAGTGGGCCTGTCGTCAGATTTCGTCCGCGAGTACTTCACCGGCACTGCAACGATGATCGAAGGTGTTGAGCTGATCGACATTGCACGCGAAACCCTTGAGCGCCACAAGCTGGCTTTTGGACACGATCAGGTGCTGCGAAACTCCCTCGATATCGGCGGCGAGTATGCCTACCGTATGCGTGGTGAGCGACACGCATGGACCCCTGACAACATCGCCCATCTTCAACATGCAGTACGCAGCAACTCTGCCGAACGGTACGAAGCGTATGCAGCAGATTGCAACCGGGCATCGAAGGATTTTTCCACCATACGCGGGCTGTTCCGTATCAAAACGGCCGAGGAAACCGGACGCAAACCGGTCAGTATCGACGACGTTGAACCGGCTGCTGAAATCGTCAAGCGGTTTTCGACCGGTGCCATGTCGTTCGGTTCCATATCGCGGGAAGCTCACACAACGCTTGCCATCGCCATGAACCAGATTGGTGGCAAATCGAATACAGGCGAAGGTGGCGAAGAGCCGGACCGTTTCTATCCATTGCCTGACGGTTCTCCAAACCCGGAACGGTCTGCCATCAAACAGGTCGCATCGGGACGGTTCGGGGTAACAGCGGAATACCTGGTCAATTCCGACATGATACAAATCAAGGTTGCCCAAGGCGCCAAGCCTGGGGAAGGCGGGCAATTGCCCGGACACAAAGTTGATGCGGTTATTGCAAAAACCCGCCATTCCACACCCGGTGTTGGGCTGATCTCACCTCCGCCACACCACGACATCTATTCAATCGAGGACCTTGCCCAGCTTATTTACGATCTTAAGAACGTAAACGAACGTGCTGATATTTCGGTCAAATTGGTGGCCGAAGTTGGCGTTGGAACCGTTGCTGCCGGCGTTGCCAAGGCAAGAGCTGATCACATCACCGTTTCAGGTTATGATGGCGGCACGGGAGCATCGCCCCTCACCTCGCTAAAGCACACCGGTTCGCCTTGGGAGTTGGGACTTGCAGAAACCCAGCAGACTCTGGTGCTCAACAAACTTCGCTCACGCATTCGCCTGCAGGTTGATGGTGGCCTCAAAACGGGCCGCGACATGATAATCGGGGCGCTGCTTGGTGCAGATGAATTCGGGTTCTCTACCGCGCCATTGATTGCCGCCGGTTGCATCATGATGCGCAAATGCCATCTCAATACGTGTCCAGTCGGCGTCGCGACGCAAGACCCGGTGCTCAGAAAGCGTTTCAGGGGAACACCCGAACATGTCGTCAACTACTTCTTTTTCGTTGCCGAAGAAGCCCGCCAGATCATGGCCGATATGGGCTACACGAAACTGGACGACCTTATCGGACAAAGTGAGTTGCTCGACAAATCAGACATGCTGGATCACTGGAAGGGCAAGGGTCTCGATTTTTCCTCGATTTTCTACAAACCCGAAGCAGAGAAAAACGCGATTTTTCATACCGAGCTTCAAAACCATCCGATCCATGACATTCTTGACCGCAAATTGATTGAGGCTGCACAACCGGCACTTGAGACCGGTGAACAGGTGCGCATTGAAATGCCGATTTCAAATGTCGACCGCTCAGCCGGTACGATGCTCTCGGGCAAACTCGTTGAAAAATACGGTCATGACGGGTTGGAAGACGACACCATTGCCGTTTCGTTGAAAGGCACCGCAGGGCAAAGCTTCGGTGCGTTCTTGGCCAAAGGCATATCGTTTGACCTCCAGGGCGATGGAAACGACTATGTCGGCAAAGGGCTTTCCGGCGGACGAATTGTGATCCGGCCAGCCGAAGAATCCCCGCTTGTTGCCGAGAACTCGATCATCGTGGGCAATACCGTGCTTTATGGCGCGATCAATGGCGAATGTTATTTTCGGGGCGTTGCAGGCGAGCGGTTTGCGGTCCGCAATTCCGGGGCGATTGCAGTTGTCGAAGGCGTTGGCGACCACGGCTGCGAGTACATGACCGGCGGGGTGGTCGTGGTGCTCGGCGGAACAGGCAGGAACTTTGCTGCCGGCATGTCAGGCGGAGTTGCCTATGTGCTTGATGGTTCCGGTAATTTTGAGGCACGCTGCAACATGGCGATGGTGAATCTGGAACCGGTTCCTGAAGAAGACGAATTGCTTGAAAAACTGCACCACCACGGCGGCGATCTGATGCACAAGGGGCGTGTTGACATAACATCCGACATGAGCCGACACGATGAAGAACGTCTGCACCAGCTGATCACCAACCATGTGCATTACACTGGCTCTTCCCGTGGTCAAAAAGTTCTGGATCACTGGGAAGACTATCGTACGCAATTCGTCAAAGTCATGCCGCTTGAATACAAACGTGCCCTGCGCGAAATGGAAGAACGCCGCATGGGCAAAATTGCTGCCGAGTAAGGATAGAACTATGGGTAAAGTTACCGGATTTCTGGAGATTGATCGCCAAGTCCCCAAATACCGCCCCGCTTCGGATCGCGTGCGCCATTTTGGCGAGTTCACCATTCCGATGTCTGACGAGGAAGTGGCAAAACAGGCAGCCCGTTGCATGGATTGCGGCATTCCCTATTGCCATGGCGATACTGGTTGTCCGGTTCACAACCAGATACCCGACTGGAATGACCTGATCTACAACAAGGATTGGGAACAGGCGATCGACAACCTGCATTCAACCAACAACTTCCCGGAATTTACCGGACGGATATGCCCGGCTCCTTGTGAAGAAGCGTGTACGCTTAACCTTGAGGACGAACCGGTTGCGATCAAGACTGTCGAACAGGCAATTGCAGACCGCGCTTATGAGCTGGGCATGATCCGCCCGCAAAAATCTTCGCAAAAAACCGGGAAAAAGATTGGTATTGTTGGGTCCGGGCCTGCCGGAATGGCCGCGGCACAGCAATTGGCACGGGTCGGCCACGCGGTACATGTCTATGAGCGCGAAAGCAAACCCGGCGGATTGCTGCGTTACGGGATTCCGGATTTCAAGATGGAAAAACAGTTGATTGATCGCCGGATCGAACAGATGCAAGCCGAAGGAGTGGTTTTTCATTGCGGTCAGAACATTGGTTCTGATGTTTCGTCGAGCAAGTTGATGGAAGAGCATGACGCCGTTCTTATTGCGGCAGGTGCCGAGGTTCCCCGTTCGGCAGGGATTCCCGGTGCAGACCTGGCAGGTGTCTACGATGCCATGCCCTTTCTGGTTCAACAAAACCGCCGCGTGGGCGGTGAAACGATCCAGAGTGCCGGATGGGTTGATGATGAAATCTGGGCTGCCGGGAAAAACATTGTCGTGGTGGGTGGCGGTGATACAGCCTCAGACTGCATCGGAACCTCCTTCAGACAAGGTGCCGTGAATGTCACCCAACTTGACATCCGTCCGGAACCGCCAGTGCGCGAAGACAAGATGTTGGTCTGGCCCTACTGGGCAACCAAGATGCGCACGTCATCATCGCAGGCCGAAGGTGCAAAACGCGAATTCATGGCAGCGACGCTTGAGTTTGTAGGAAGAAACGGAAAACTGTCGGGGGTTAAATGCATTCGTGTTGATGAAAAGCGCGAACCTGTTCCCGGAACCGAGTTCATTTTGAAGGCTGACCTGGCCTTTATCGCCATTGGTTTTGGCAGCCCGGTTCTGGATACGTTTGTCAAAGATCTGAAACCGGAACTGAAGACCAGTCGAAGAGGCGATGTTTCGATTGATGCCGATGAACAGAATTACCGCACTTCAGTTGAAAAACTTTATGCGGCAGGTGATTGCCGTCGTGGCCAGTCCCTTGTCGTTTGGGCGATCAGGGAAGGACGCCAGGCAGCGCGGGCCATCGACATTGACCTTATGGGAGAGAGCGCACTGCCCAGATAGCGTGTCGTGCGATGCCGCGAGGATGCAACGGAAGGCAAAGTGCAAGACAGTAAACGGTCACAAGAAATTCAGCCACCGGCGCTGACCGGCTTGGCCGCTTCTCCTGTACTGGTAGCCTGTCCGTCCTTGTTTTTCTCGTCCGGTTTGGCAGGTGCGTTCACCTTTCCCCAGTTTGCATCAATGCGTCCGGCTTGTGGTTTGAGAGCAAGACCGTCGGTAACCAGCTTGTAGTTGTTGCTTTTTTCCAAGTTCTTGTCTTCAAGAAACCCGTCAGTTCCTTCCAGCACATCGCCACCATCCGCTTCGGGCGCACCCAATGAAATCACGACCGTTTTGCCAGTGGAGACGGGATCGTAGTTTGGAACGTTTGCCCGAACCCCGCGCGAATTATTGATACCAAGCGATGCGTATATGGCATTCGTGGCATCTTGAATAATGCCGCGCTGGCGCAAAACCGACCCGGCAAAAAAAGCAAGCTTTTCGCGCCCGGATCTGGTCATCGACATCCCCTTTTTGCCTCTTAGCCTTGCAATCTGACCGTTCACATCCGGGCCGGCACTTACAAATTTGCCTTCCGCGTTGGTGAAACCATCCCATACATCCACATAGGTGATACCTGCCGAGTTTGCCTTGGTGCGGAAAATCTCGTTGAAGATCAGATAGTCTGCGCTCACGGAAGTCGTGCTTACGGGCGGCAGACCAACCCAAACACCGGGAACATTGCTGTCGCGAATGGCATTGGCCAGCGTTTCAACACGGCTGTTGTACAGAGCCACCCATTCTGTGCCCAGTTTTTCCAACCGGTCTGAATCGATGCGGAACTGTTGCCTGTCGTTCATGCCAAGCAACACAATTACGGCAACGGGTTTGTACTCTGCAACCAGTTCAGGCAATGCCTCTGCCCAGTTTCGCTGGTCTTCGCGAACGATGCCGGAACTCGGCACGGTTTTGTTCACGACAACAGAATACGCGTTTTCAGAAAGTCGACTGGTTAGTCCTTTTGCCAATGCACCAGCCATGAAGTCACCGATGACAAGGATTTTACCGGCATCTTCCGCCTTCACGATTTTTGGGGCAACAGGTTTTTTAACGACGCGGCGCTTCGCTGTTTTTTGTTTCACCTTACGTTTGCGCTTGCTTGTGCTCTCTCGATGCTGTTGCAATTCGTCACGATCGGTGAAGACTTTGGCACGACGAAGGCGCTTGCCCTTTTTCTTGCGTCTGGACTTGAACAGATCAAAAAGGCTTTTCCGCTTTCGCTTCGTTTGCGCTTCGGCATCTTGCACACCTACAACCGAAGAAACAATCGGTATGTCGGGCATGGCCACCGACACCCCCAAGACCAAAATCAGTGACAAAGTCAATTTGCGTAACATCGTACGTTAAACCCTTCCTGCGGAAAGTAAGAACCACAGTATGCCCTGGGGGTCAAATCAGTATTGTGTCATCGTTAACGCAGTTGGTTGGTCAACCACTGCGCAACAGAGACAGCAACCGTTTTGATGCATACCCATCGACGGCTACTCCCCGGGCCTGTTGATAGTTTCGGATCGCCTTTCTGGAGCCTGGACCCACCTTGCCGTCAATTTCTCCGTCGTAGTAACCGAAGCGCTTTAAAAATGTCTGCATCTCCTTTCGCTCCGCTTCGTCGAGGCGCTTGTATCCCCTGGGCCAATCCACCGCCAAGGGTCCAAACCCCCTCAGTTGATCTGCAAGATGGCCAACGGCCAATGCGTATTTGTCAGCGTTATTGTAGCTCTTGAGTACAAAAAAGTTTCGCAGCATCAAAAATGCCGGTCCGTTTTTCCCTGCCAACACCTTTAGCTCTGCACGGTCAGCGGGTCTGGGAAATGCGCTGCCTGAGGCGCGTCTGATGCCCAGTTGAGACCATTGCGACAGCGTCCGAGTTTTTCCATTGTGTTTGGAGAGGTTCATGTTGTGGGGCAGAACGACTTCGTAGCCCCAGGTCTTGCCTGTTCTCCAACCGTTTTTCTTCAGTAGATTGGCAGCCGATGCAAGCGCGTCCGGCACCGACCCCCATACGTTGCGATGGCCGTCCCCGTCAATGTCCTGTGCCCAGGCCAAGTAGCTGGTAGGGATAAACTGTGTGTGGCCCATTGCTCCCGCCCAGGAACCTTGTAACCCCTCGGCACTGACATCACCGGCCTGTACAATCTTCATGGCGGCGATCAACTGACTGCGTGCGAACTTGGCGCGCCGTTTGTCAAGATATGCCAACGTCGCCAAGGATCGCGGGACATTGCGTAGTGCCCCCTCGCGGGTGAGGGCGGCACCATATGATGTTTCCATTGACCAGATGGCAAGCAGAATATGTTGGTTGACGCCATATTTTTGTTCAATCAGGTTCAACCAGTTGGCGTACTTTGCCTTCATTTCCAGCCCTTTTTCCAGGGCCGAATCCGTGATCCGGTTATCCATGTAATCCCAGATCTTTGACTTGAATTCAGGCTGATAGTTTGCTGACTTGATAACGTCAGGGTTCGGACTGGAGACACCCGCAAAGACTGCATTATAAGTCTTGGCCGTTATCCCCTGTTTTGCTGCGACCGGGTAAAACCCCTTGATCCAGTTTCTGAATCCGGCATCAGCGTTGGCTGGTGCAGTTGCCATAAACAAGGCAACAGTTGAACCGATTACGGCTCCGGTAACTCCGAAGATGGTTTTCATGGATTTTCAGGCTCCCGTCATGCATGGCGAATCATTTCAAATGATTTACACCGCAAGTAGTTGAGCCAAAGTAAACCAACTTGCTGGCAAAAAATTGGCAGCAGTCACCATCTTCAGGTTTCCGGCAAAAAAATCAGGCGATATCCTTTAGTTCGGAGAGCTGTCTTTCCCACGCCAGGGCGCTCGAGACAATCAGGTCCAGATTGTCATACCGCGGGGCCCAATCCAAACGGCTCATCAACCGGTGTGCGTTTGCCGTCAATGAAGGGATGTCGCCTGCACGCCGTTCAGCTTCCACAACCTTTAGCTTGCGTCCGGAGGCCCGTTCTACTGCAGCAATGACATCGCGCACCGAGTAACCTTTGCTGTAACCGCAATTTGCCGTAAAACTGAGACCGCCATTGCGCAGAAATTTCACGCCGACATAATGGGCGTTTACCAAATCATTGACATGGATGAAGTCCCTTACCGCTGTGCCATCGGGCGTGTCATAGTCAGTTCCGAGTATTTTCATCGAAGGACGTTTTCCGGTAGAAACTTCGCTGGCCACCTTTATGAGATGGGTTGAACCTTCTGTAGATTGGCCGGTGCGTCCCTGCAAATCACACCCGGCAACGTTGAAATAGCGCAGGATCACGTATGAAAGACCGTGAGCCTTCGCGGCATCGCGGATCATCAACTCACTCATGAGCTTTGATGTTCCATAGGGCGATATTGGATTGAGGATGGCGTTCTCAGAAATTGGCCCTTCGGTCATTGGCTCGCCGTAAACAGCAGCAGTGGAAGAAAAAATGAACTTCCCGACACCTGCATTGACTGCTGCTTCAAGCAGATTGCGTGTGTTGCTTGTGTTGTTCTGATAATAGCCCAGTGGGTTTTCGACCGATTCAGGAACTATGACCGAGCCTGCAAAATGCACGATCACATCTACATTGTGATCCGCCATGACTTGCTCCATGGCCTCGCGATCGCCGACATCGGCATTTACGAATGGCACGTTCTCAGGCAACGCCCATTCAAACCCGGTTGATAAATTGTCAACAACTACAACATCTTCGTTGTGATCCAATAGTTCCCACACCATGTGAGAACCGATATACCCTGCGCCGCCAGTAATCATTACTGCCATGTCAAATTTTACCTTTAAAAATTGATACCGGGGCAGTCTAGACAACATGTGTTGGAATACGGCTAATCAGGATGCAGCATTTGTATCAATCGCGATAAATGTTTATTAAGGACCAGCATCCAGGTCAGTAAAACCAACGACAATTCGGGAGTATTAGATGCCTGCAAACAAACCAGTAAGAAAAGCCGTTTTTCCTGTCGCGGGGTTGGGTACGCGGTTTCTGCCGGCTACAAAAGCCGTCCCCAAGGAAATGCTCACAATTTTGGACAAACCCGTCATTCAATATGCGGTAGATGAAGCAAAAGCGGCAGGCATTGAACACTTTGTTTTTGTGACCGGCCGGAACAAGGCAGTGATTGAGGATCATTTTGATCTGGCATATGAGCTCGAAGACACGCTGGTAAAACGCAACAAAACCGAGGCGCTGGAAGTGTTGGCGCGATACCAGCCTGAGGCCGGACGCACAAGTTTTACAAGACAACAAGCACCGCTTGGTCTTGGTCATGCTGTATGGTGCGCACGCGAGTTGATAGGCGACGAACCGTTTGCCCTGCTGCTGCCTGACATGGTGATGAAAGACGAAAAGGGCTGCCTTTCGGGTCTGATAGATCTTTATGGGACATCGGGAGGAAATATTATCGCGACCGAAGAAGTGGCCTGGGAAGAAACCCACAAATATGGGGTTATCGAAAAGGGAGAAACGATCGGCAGCGGTTTTGAGATCACGGGAATGGTGGAAAAACCGGCGCCCGGCACGGCACCTTCAAACCTGTTCATCAATGGTCGCTACATCTTGCAGCCGGAAATTTTCGATATTCTGGAAACCCAGGGCCCCGGTGCGGGTAACGAAATTCAACTTACCGACGCAATGCTGACGCTTGCAGAACAGCAACCGTTTTACGGCTGGGTTTTTGAAGGAAAAACCTTTGATTGCGGTTCAAAAGCGGGGTTCATTGAAGCCAATATGGCTTTTGCAATGGATGATCCGGATATTGCGGCAGTTATCCGGGAAAAACTCAAGGATACGATTGCCTGAAGCGCTTGTGCGGGAGCCTTTGATAACTGCCGCTCAACGTTGCCATTTTAATCCAAGCAATGCACTTAGGTCGGTAAAATCGGAATCGGCCAGTTTGGAATCAAAATCGGTGTATTCAAGATCAGCGGTGACGGATAATGCGCGGCTAAGTCGGTATTGCGCACCAAATCCCAGTTCTGCAGTGGTCGATCCCTGGTCCCCTGTTTCAAATTCAAGTCCCGCAAACCCGGTCGCAGTCAATCGTTCGGTAAGATTCCGCGCCACTGATAGTCTGCCATTGTACAAAATCGAGCCGCTGCTTCCTCCTGCAAATGAGGGGTTGGTTCTTGTTGTCAGATCAAAAGAGGCCGTTGTTTCGCGTTGCGGTGACCAATTTAACGAGCTGGCGAACGTCAGGCCGCTCAAGTCCTCCAAACCTGCCTCTTCAAAGCTCTCTGTTACGTAGCCAATCGAGATTTCACCGTTGAGCTTTTCGGAGTAGTCAAGTTCCACACCCAGTCCCAATTCGGTAATCTGTGCATTTCGGTTGACGCCGATACGGTCTGTTTCGCGATCGAATTCCCGCCAGGCCAACCGGCCTTCTACAAACGGAACGACCGCTTCTGACAGGTTGTAACCAAGGCGACCTGTTATCCCGTACTCGATGTTGTCAAGATCGCCATTGTCTATTGTTGTTCCGTTGCCGAATTGTGCGTCTTCATACCGGTCTGTGGTGATTTCGCCGCGCAGGGTTGTCGCAAACATACCGATGTCCCGTTCAAGCGTCAGGCTACCAACGCCGGTGTGGATCAGCGGTTGTTCCGACACACCTGTGGTACTGGCAACAGATGAGAAAGACTGGGAAGCAACTGAATATGCAAGCTGAGGGGTCAGTGTAATACCATCTCGCAGATCCATTCTCAGGGCGAGCGTCGCGTTTGCTTCCAGCGAATCCTGTTGGTCTGTATCGAACGGATTGCGCGAACTGCCATCGGCAATAACCTGCAATTGGTGACGCTGCCAGTCCGATGTCAATGAAAGCGACGCGCTGGTGCGCGAAAAGAAGCCCGCCTCCCCTCTGGGAACATTTGATACGTTGGTCGAGTGCCCGATCTGTTCTTCCAGTTCAATTGCGCCCCGAAGCGTACCGATGCGAAACCCGGGCCCGGAAAACGGATCGTTCTCCACGCGCGCCGGGTTGCCTGTCTGCGAAGGAAGGGCAGCGATGTTCGGTCTTTGTTGGGGAAAGCTTGCTATGCCGTGGTTTGTGTCCGGCAACCGGATGCGATCCTGTTGTGGCGACCCCGTTTGTTCGCCAACCGTAAGTGTTTCGTCATCAAGTTCCTGGGAATTGGCAGGGCTGATTCCTGACAGGCCCGTTGTCGACAAACAAAGACACACCAGATAAAGGATGTTGCAGGTTTTGGACATTTTCACGGGTCGAAACTATTGTTTGGGCATCCACAAATTCTTTCCAAATCGTAAACAAATGCGGTTAATGAAAGGTTTCCAAACCATGCTTGCAGGGGTAGAACAGCGCCACAATGAACCATTCTGACAATACCAAATCTGTACTTCGAACGCTTCGCACTGAGAGCGAGGGATTGCAGACACTGATCGACGCTCTGGCAGGCCCGTTGGGCGATGCAATGGATGATGCGTGCCAAAAACTGCGTGAAGTTGACGGAAGGGTTATTGTAACGGGTGTCGGCAAGAGTGGACATGTGGGCGGCAAACTGGCTGCGACCCTGGCATCAACAGGTACACCTGCATTTTTTGTTCATCCTTCTGAGGCCAATCATGGCGATCTGGGAATGATCAAACGCAATGACGCGATTATTGCCATTTCCTGGTCCGGTGAAACGCGGGAATTGAAAGGGGTATTGGATTACTCCCGAAGGTTTGCAATTCCACTTGTGTCCATCACCCGAAACGCCCAATCGGCGCTTGGCAAGGAATCAACCATTTGTCTGGAGTTGCCAAAAGCTGCCGAAGCCTGTCCGAACGGCCTTGCTCCGACAACCTCGACCATAATGCAAATGGCCATCGGTGACGCCCTGGCGGTGGCGTTGTTGGAAAGCAAGGGGTTCTCCGCACAGGATTTCGGCGTATTTCATCCAGGCGGGTCGCTGGGTGCGAGTCTGTCAAGGGTGTCGGATATCATGCATGTTGGGGATGAAATGCCGTTGGTCAGCCCCGATACGCTGATGCCGGAAGCAATGGGTGTGCTTTCAAGCAAGGGTTATGGCTGTGTTGTTGTTATACATGATGATGGCACGCTAGCGGGAATTTTCACCGATGGCGACCTTGCCAGAAACCTTAATCGTGACTTGCAACAGGTTTCGGTTTCAGAGCTGATGACCAACCGACCGAAAACTGTCGCCCCCGATGCCTTGATCGGATCGGCAATGTCGGTACTTGAGACAAAAAACATCAATGCGCTTGTGGTAATGGAACCAGGGGATGGTGAGCCGAAGGGAATTATTCACCTTCACGATTTGCTGCGCATTGGTGCAGCATAGGTGATCATTGCCTGAACCGTACGGGTAGCGGGCAAAACTTGTAAAGCCGATGTCAGGGCTTTTCTACGACCAGAGTTCCGCTGTCATAATCTACCACCTTCATGCTTTGGCCCTGTTTTGCATCGGGACCTGAAACGCGCCAGGTTGTATCACCAATTTTCATTCGTCCCTGCCCGTTTACAATCGGATCGGAAATGACACCAGTCTTGCCAACCAGCTGGCTGCCTCGTTCGTTCAAACCATCAGCTTCGCTGGCCTCGATGTTCTTTTGCTTGACGTATTTGTTGCCAAAATAGGCGATCAGCAAAGACAGAAACAGAAAAACGATCAACTGCAGCTGCCAGGGCCAGACCGGATTGTCTGTACCCAGTAGCAATGTAACGGCGCCAACCACCAGCGCCGCCAGTCCCGGCCACAACAAGAACGTGCTGGGAAGCATAACTTCCAGGGCAAGCAAAACCAGTCCGAAAATCGCCCAGTTCCAAGGGCCCAGCAGATCGATGAATTCCATCAGCATTGACCCCTCCCTCAGCTTCCGGCCTTAGGAACCGAATTGCGACCCGATGGTTTGTCGTCATCGCCGCCAAAAACATCTTTTGCGATTTCGCCGATACCTCCCAATGACCCGATAAGCGACGATGCCTCCAATGGCAGCATGATCACCTTTTGGTTGTTGGCAGAGGCAATCTGGCCCAACGCCTCGGTATATCTTTGCGCCACAAAGTAGTTGATCGCCGTCGTGTTGCCCTTTGCAATGGCTTCAGACACCATTCGCGTTGCCTCTGCTTCGGCTTGAGCCAGCCGTTCGCGCGCCTCCGCATCACGGAATGCTGCTTCTCGCTCACCTTCAGCCTGCAATATTTGCGACTGCTTTTCGCCTTCCGCTTTCAATATCTCCGCCTGTCTGAAACCTTCTGCTTCAAGGATATTGGCGCGTTTATCGCGCTCCGCCTTCATCTGGCGAGCCATGGCGTCAACCAGATCGGCCGGCGGATTGATGTCCTTGATTTCAATTCTCGTAATCTTGATGCCCCATGGTGCAGCAGCCTCGTCAACAACCCGCAGCAGGCGATCATTGATTTCATCACGCTTGGCAAGCAGTTCATCAAGGTCCATCGACCCCATAACCGTACGGATATTGGTCATGGTCAGGTTGAGCAAAGCACGTTCCAGATCGCGAACCTCGTAAGCCGCTCGTGGCGCATCCTGAACCTGGAAAAAAGTCACGCCATCGGCGCTGATGGTAGCGTTGTCCTTGGTGATCACTTCCTGCGTTGGAACGTCAAGAACCTGCTCCATCATGTTAAGGCGCGCGCCAATCTGGTCGATAAAGGGGATGATCAGGTTCAAACCGGGTTTCAGGGTGCGGGTAAAGCGGCCAAATCGCTCAACGGTATAATTGTAACCTTGCGGCACCTGCTTGATGCCAGCAAAAATTATCAGAATAACAAGAAGTGCCAGAACGGCGAGCGTTATCTCAAACCCGTAAATCATATAACCTCCACAAAAAACAAACCATCAATTGGAATCAACATATTGATCATTATATGGGGATTTTGTGTCGGTATTACAATTGCTAAACCGTTTCCAGCATTGCCGACATGACTTAACGTCACTTGATCAAAGCCAGCCTGACAACTCTCGTTTGACCAGTTCGTTGATCACTTTCATGCCTTCCTGACTGTCGTTAAGGCAAGGAATATGGGTAAAGGTTTCACCGCCGTGTTCGTGGAACATTTCTGCGCCCTCGCAAGCAATTTCCTCAAGCGTTTCAAGACAATCAGCAACAAACCCCGGATTTAGAACTGCTACTGACCTTATGCCCTCTTCTGCCAAGCTCCCGATGGTTTTGTCTGTGTAGGGCTGCAACCATTCTTCTGGGCCAAACCGCGACTGAAACGTCGAGACCAGATAGTCGTCATCCAACTTCAGTTTTTCGCGCAACAGCCGCGTGGTTTTCAAACACTGACAGTGATAGGGGTCCCCCTTTTCAAAATAGCTTTGCGGAATCCCGTGATAGGAGGCGATGATTTTTTCAGGTTTTGCTTTCTGCTCTTTCATTGCCGTTTTTATCGAAGCTGCCAGCGCGTCAATGTAAACAGGTTCATCGTGATAGGGCGGCACAATCCTTAGCGCAGGTTGCCATCGCATGTCCATGAGACAGCGAAACACTTCATCATTGACCGTTGCAGTTGTTGCGGCCGAGTATTGCGGGTAGAGCGGAAAAACCACCAGCCGGTCGCAACCCTGCGCCTGCAGTGCCTCGATCCTGCTACGGATCGACGGGTTCCCATAACGCATCGCCCAGTCGACAACCACGTGTTCATGCCCGGCCAAAGTCTCGCCAAGCTTGTCTGCCTGCGAGCGGGTGAAGGTTCGCAGGGGCGATTCATCCAGTTCGTTGTTCCAGATCGATTTGTATGCCTCACCGACCTTGGCAGGTCGGCGATTGAGTACAATACCGAACAATATCGGATACCAAAGCAGCCTTGGCCATTCGATAACGCGCCGGTCGGTCAGAAATTCCCGCAAATAGCGGTACATGCTCTTTCTGTCGTGGCCGTCGGGCGTTCCAAGGTTTACCAGCAGGACGCCCACTTTTCCGATGCTGACTTTCGGATGCCCGTCAGGCAAAGGCCCTACCGGACTGCGCATTGTTTTCTTCCCAGACATAAACGTTTACCGATCATTGCAAGCCTGGACATACTTAGCGTATCGTCCCGACAAAGCAATGTGACAGGAAAGCTTTACCCTGTCGGTTTGGTGCACGAACTGACTTGCGCAGAGTTTAAGTTCGATCAACCGGTAACCGATGCTGTGAAAAGGGCAAGGCCGATCAACAAAATGGCAGACGCACCGGCGATTTCGATGCCGCGATAAAGGGCTGCTGTCTGATCCTGGACGCCGGAAAGCTTCAATGCCGCGTTCTTGGCGAAAACGGCCATTGTTGCCATGGTGGAAACGGTGATTGCAGTGCCGATCGCCATGGCGAGGGTTGCGATTATGCCCGCCACATAAAGTGCATTTGCAAAGCAGAAGATCAACACCAGCAATGCTCCCGTACAGGGTCGCAGGCCAACTGCGAGGATAGCGGTCCACACTTCGCGCATACCAAACTGGCCTTTGAGTAGCGCCGGGTCGGGAGCATGGGAATGGCCGCAATCATCGCAAACCATATTGTTGCTGCCGTGGTGATGGTGAGCATGGGAATGGCCATCGTGATGATGATCGTGGTTGTGCTCATGATGGTGATGATGATCATGGTGATGGTGATCGTGGCTGTGGTCGTGATGATGGTGGTGGCCCGCCCTGCCCGATCCGAAGAGTTTTCGCCACAGCAGCCAAAGGCCAAGAAACATTACCCCGACATAACTGGCAAGCTCGAGCGTGTGCGCCAGCATGTCGTGTTTGATACCGGTTCCCCTCAGCAATACCAGAAAGGCGGAAATAACGACTATTGCAGTAAGCGCTTGTGCGATTGCAGAAGCAAACGACATGAAAACACCGCGCTTAACCTGAACTTCGTTCGCCACCATGTAAGAAGTGATCACGACCTTGCCATGACCCGGCCCAACGGCGTGGAAAACACCATAAAGAAAGGACAACCAAATCAGGCCCCACATGGCGCTTTCACCATTGCGGATGCCAACCAGGTATTTGTTGATCGCCAGGTTGAATGCCCCTTGCTGGGAACGTACCCAAGCGAAAAAGCCCTCAAAAAGACCGCCAGTCGGCAGCGGTTGTTCGCCACGCCCCACCCCAAGCGAGCCTTGGGCATATCCCAATTCAGGTCCAAACAGGACAGCCGATGCAAAGATGGTCATCACACCAAATGTGACCGTTCGACAGGTTATTGACATGTAATTTCAGCCCAAGAATAAAACTCGTCGCCAAAGCTGGCGGTATTAGAAGGATCTTCAAAAAACGCTTCGGTAAGACTAAGGGAATTCTCCGCGTAAAGCTTGTCAAAATCGGGATGTTCAACAGACGTCTTGCAAGTGCCTTTTCCGCCCTCAACCTTAACGCTATCGCTTTCGAATGCGAAGGCGACATAGAATGAGGTATCGCTTGCTGAAAACCTAAGAGGACCAGAGGAAAAGTCATAAGGTTTTTCCGGTTCTATGGTTACGACCATGACGAGACGGTTCTCATCATCGTAATAGGTAAAGAACTCGCTTGGTTCATAAAATGAATAAGGCTTACCATTCACGCGTATGGCGGTATAGAAATCATAATCAGCGATCGACGCCTTCACCGTATCATTGATGATCTTGATTTCCTCTTTGCCCAGTTTGCCGTCGCCATCCTCGTCAAAATCGTACACAAGCGTGGTCGAGAAAATTTCGTCGAATACCCAGACCTGACGCAATTGCGTGAAGTTACCCTGTTCATCGCGAATAATATCAATGGTGGCATCAACAAAAACATGCGGATGGCTGTTCACCGCCACTGCAGGCAACCATGCGCAAACCGCAAGCAAGATGATTTTCAACAACGTTTTCACGCGACCTGTCCCGAATCGACCAATTGTATTGATCCCATTGTTGCGGCGAAATCTGGGCAAAGGGTAAACAAACTCAGTTGTTTCTATCTCCCCTTTGTTTTTTCTTGAACCATTCGGTCAAAAAATCAACGAAGGCCCGAACCTTTCCAGGAACGTGCCGCCGGTGGGGATAAACGGCGTAAATGCCACCACCTGTGACGACATGCTCATCCAGCAGGCTGACAAGCGCTCCGCTGCGAAGTTCTTTTTCAACCGAAAACTCCGGTGCCATTGTCAGCCCCAGACCGGCAAGCGCCGCGCGACGAGCAACTTCGGGACTGTTGACTTCAATCGCCCCTCTTACGGGAACCGAATACTCTTCGCCTTCTTCGTTTACAAAAAGCCAGTTGGCCCTTCGCTTGATGTTTGTGTCTACAATGCAAGGAACATCGCCTATGTCCTGGGGCGTTTTGGGAACACCGTACTTGTCGATAAACTCCGGCGAGGCACACACGATGACGCGAAAATCTGCCAGTTTCTTGGCAATCAGCGATGAATCGGTCAGCCTGGAAACACGGATCGCAACATCAAAACCGTCTTCAACCATGTCGACAAGCGCATCATCGAGATCAATATCGAGGGTGATGTCGGGAAATTCGGCGGCGAATTCAACAATCGGCAAGCCAATTTCCAAATCTGTCAGCGACCGGGGTGCGGAAACCTTGAGGCGTCCCTTGTGACCACTGCCAGCTTCACGGACGGTATCATGCAGATCGTTGACCTTTTGCAGTATTTCCATCGCGGATGTGTGAAACACCTGCCCCGATTCTGTTAGCGAAAACTGCCGCGTCGTGCGATTGAGCAACAATATGCCCAACTCGTCTTCAAGCTCGCGTACATATTTCGACATTAGCGCCTTGGAACGGCCAACCTTGCGGGCGGCGGCCGAAAACCCACCGGCATCGACAATGTCGACAAACGCCTGCATCCTTGTCAGGGTATCCACGCGACTATTCCTCCATCCCCAAAATGTCCCTGCCGGGCAACTTCCCTGAATTACCCTGACGGTCGAAAATCGACATATCGAATTGATGTATATCGCCCACCAGACCGGTCAACCCCCGAACGGCAATATCGAGCAACCTTTCACCCTTCTCGCGCGATGCGACTGCAGCATTGCCCGTAACTCCAAGAATGTTCAGGTCCTGCATTTTCCAGCCAAAGGAATGTGGACCATAGGCCCGCAGATGGTTCATGTCCTCCGCTAGGTCAGCTTGCAGCGACTTGAAATTATCGGCCTTGGTCATGTCCACTTTTTCCGGCGCAAGGGCAAGCATGACAGATGTCTCAATGTCGCCGCCATGAATTCCAAATGCTTTTTCATCGCTCGCGACAATTTCTCCTGCCTCAATGAACCGGGTCCAACTGGTTGCAACGCACAACATGTTGCAGCGCACGCGCAGTTCGGTTGCGACAATGGTCATCAGCGGCGAGTTTCCGCCATGGGCATTGAGCAGAAGCAGTTTCCGAATGCCCTGGCCAGAAAGTTTTTCGCCTATGCCAACCCAACGTGCAATGGCCTCGTCATAAGACAAGGTCCGGCTTCCATCGTAATCCATGTGTTCGATCGAATAACCAACCGGTTCTGTCGGCAAAATGGTAAGCGGAACTTCTTCCGATACCGATTTGCCAAGCCTGTGCGCAATTCCCTGCGCGATGATGGTATCGGTTTCGAAAGCAAGATGGGGGCCATGTTGTTCGTGCGCGCCCAAAGGCAGCACTGCGATCCAATGCGATGTGTCTGATGCAGCGATTTGCGCTTGCGTCATCGCCTCGAAACTGCGGTCCGGTGTCAAAGCGATCTCCGGACTTCCTCAAGACGACGAATTTGCTTGCCATCGCCATCGAAGTTTGATGGATCAAGCCAAAGGCGCATGGCTTCACCCACTTTGGGCCATTCATAATCCAGCAACGAAAACCAGGCGGTATCCCGGTTCTCGCCCTTGATCACCATCAATTGGCGGTGAACACCTTCGGCAGTCATACCATAACGCAGAGCAGCGTCTTTTGAAGGCTCGTTGCGATTGTTGCATTTCCATTCAAACCTGCGGTAGCCAAGCTCATCAAACAAATGGCTCGCGAACAGGTAAAATGCCTCTGTGCTCGCCGGGGTGCGTTGCAGCAAGGGTCCCCAGTGGATATGGCCGATCTCAGCTACTCCATGCTCCGGCATCATGCGCATCATGGTCTGGCGGCCACCAACCTTGCCCGAAGACAGTTCAATAACCGCAAAGTACATTGGGTCTTCGCTTTTTTCGGCTTTTTCGAGCCAAGGTTGAAAGGCTTCCCGGCTTGCCGGAGGTCCTTCGATCAACCAGCGAAAACGGTCAGCGGCGGCGCCTGTCGTTGAGGCTTCAAAAAGCCCGTCACCATGTTTTTTTGCATCAAGCGGCTCAAGTCGAACGTAGCGACCCTCGAATACTTTGCGATGGGGTCTTTCACACCCTTTCCAATCGGTTAGGTCACGCATGGTGTTCAAGCCTTCCGGATCATGATCTATAGTGTCGCGAAGCGTCATCAGTGAATCAGCTTTTGGGATATCTTGCAATGTTAAAAACAATAAGAAACTTTGATGACATGGGCGAAGAAAACGCCTTTACGGTTCTGGCGCGCGCCACCGAATTGGCCAATCCGGCATGGACGTTATCAACCTGGGGATCGGGCAACCTGATTTTCCAACCCCTGAACATATTGTAGAAGCTGCCATCAAAGCTTTGCGTGATGGGCATCACGGCTATACGCCAGCGACAGGAACAATCGCCTGCCGCGAGGCCGTTAGCAGACGCATCGCCACGACCACCGGTGAAACCGTATCGCCTGAAAACATCATGATTGTACCCGGCGGAAAAGTGACCATGTTTGCTGCGATCCTGATGTTCGGAAAACCCGGTGTTGAAATCATGTACCCAGATCCGGGGTTTCCGATCTACCGTTCGATGATTGAGTTTACCGGCGCGAAACCTGTTCCAATCCCTGTCCGTGAAGAGAACGGATTCGCTTTTTCTGCGCACGAAGCGCTTTCTCTTGTGAACGACAAAACTTCACTCGTGATCATAAACTCTCCTGCAAACCCTTGCGGTGGCGTCACTCCAAAGGTGGAAATCGACCAGTTGGTGGCCGGGCTTGAAGCCTGGCCCGACGTGGCGGTCATGTCCGATGAGATTTACGAGGTAATGACCTATGATGGCGAACAACATCATTCACTGCTGAAGTACCCTCATATTCGTGACCGGTTAATCGTGCTGAATGGCTGGTCCAAGACCTGGGCCATGACGGGTTGGCGAATGGGATGGTCAGTTTGGCCTGACGCGCTGTATGACAAGGTCCGCAAACTTGCGGTCAATTCATGGTCATGCGTCAGTGCAGCAAACCAGATGGCCGGAATAGCCGCAATCGACGGCCCCCAGGACGAGGTCACCACAATGCTTGAAGCCTTTGACCGGCGCCGAAAACTGGTGGTCGAAAAGATGTCTGAAATCCAAGGGGTTGGCTGTGTCATCCCTAAAGGGGCATTCTACGCGTTTCCCAACATCGCAGAAACGGGCTGGAAATCAAAGGAACTTGCATCCGCCCTGTTGGAAAGCTCAGGAGTTGCGACCGTTGGTGGTCCGGATTTTGGGGAAATGGGTGAAGGACACCTTCGAATTTCCTACGCCAATTCGGAAGAAAATATCGAGCGGGCGATCTCGCGGATCAAGGCATTCGTCGAGCAATGACAACTTCACCAATGGTTACAAACCCTTAAAACCAAACCAAGCTCGTCCTAATTTATACAACTTGACAAATTTTGAATTTTTGTCAAATGTTCCTTTTCTTACGTTAGGCAAACAGTGTTGCCGGACGACGCCAGATAAGGAGACCCGTCGATGAAACTGACAGTTGATGGCAAGGTACACGAAGTGGATGTTGAAGATGACATGCCACTATTGTGGGTCCTGCGGGACGAACTTGGACATACAGGGGTTAAGTATGGATGCGGTGTTGCCCAGTGTGGTGCTTGCACAGTGCATGTTGACGGCGTAGCGGTCCGCTCGTGCCAACTTGCTGCAGGTGATTTGGACGGAGAGGTTACGACCATCCAGGGGCTTGGAACGCCAGATGCCATGCACGCGGTTCAGGCTGCCTGGGCTGAGCATCAGGTAGCGCAATGTGGTTACTGCCAGTCAGGGCAGATCATGCAGGCTGCCTCGTTTTTGAACACGAACAGCAATCCGAGCGATGAGGAAATCGACGAGGCGATGAATGGCAACCTCTGCCGGTGTGGCACCTACTCGCGCATTCGCGCCGCTGTAAAAACTGCAGCCAAAAACATCAGGGAGTCGTAAAATGGGAAGATTGACAACAATCGGACGCAGGGCCTTCTTGATCGGCTCGGTGGCAGTCGGTGGCGGTGTAGCCTTTGGAACGTTCCTTTCCAAGCAGGATGCAGATAACCCGTTGCTTGCTGATGCGGGTGAGGGCGAGGCCATTTTCAACCCCTGGATCAGGATTGATTCGGACAAAATTACCTTGATTACACCGCACAGTGACAAGGGACAGGGTGTGGTTTCGGTGCAGGCAGCCCTGCTTGCCGAAGAACTTGATGTGGAGTTTGGCCAGTTCGAAACCGATTTCGGCAAACCCAGTGCGGCTTACTGGAACACAGCGCTTGGTCTTGAGGGGGCACCGTTCATGGCAACGGACCGCAGCATTGCAGCGGAGTCCGCGAGAACCGTGATCGGCGGCATCGTCAAGATTGCAGGTCTGCAAATCACCGGCGGATCTTCAACCGTTCCTGACAGTTTCGACAAGTTGCGCCGTGCCGGAGCAGTTGCGCGCGAAACGCTAAAAAAGGCCGCTTCAATCAAATCCGGGATTGCTGTCGAACAACTCAAGACAGCCAACGGCGCTGTCCAGTTGCCGGACGGTTCAGAACTAAAATATACCGAACTGGCAGACATCGCTTCCGGGCTTGATCCGGTGCATGTAACGGAGTTGCGGCCAGAGACGGAATGGCGACTGCTCGGCAAAGAAATGCAGCGCCTTGACATCATAGGCAAATCGACTGGCACGCTTCCCTACGGTATTGACGTGTCGGTCGATGGAATGGTCCATGCAGCCATCAAGGTAAACCCGCGTCAGGGTGCGCCACTTACCAGCTACGATGCCAGTGCGGCAAAAAAAATGCGAGGTGTCAAACAGATTGTCGAAATCACAAACGGGATTGCGGTGATAGCGGACAACAGCTGGCGGGCATTCCAGGCACTTGAGGAAGTG
This sequence comes from Rhizobiaceae bacterium, assembly GCA_965230715.1. Taxonomy (GTDB): domain Bacteria; phylum Pseudomonadota; class Alphaproteobacteria; order Rhizobiales; family Rhizobiaceae; genus JAALLB01. Next base: position 2,427,818 of record CBDDLK010000001.1, read on the forward strand.
GAGTATGACTGGGCTGAAGCACCCTACCCTGCAGAACAGGAAGATCACTGGAAAGCGGTAGAAGCATCCTTCACGGAAGAACGTCTGGATTCGGTATGGCGCAACGAAGGTGACGCCGAGGCTTCGACGGCAGAAGGCGACATATTTGAAGCGGAATACCGTTCTCCCTATGTTGCACATGCGCCGCTTGAACCCCTCAACGCAATTGTGCGTGTGACCGACGAAGGCGTGGAAGTTTGGACCGGTCACCAAATTCAGCGCCAAATCCAGGTACTCGTGTCGCAGATCACCGGGCATTCACCGGAACAGGTTGTGTTGCATAACCAGTTTATTGGCGGCAGCTTCGGGCACAGGCTTGAGTTTGAGCACATCAAGCAGGCAGCCGAGATTGCAAACCAGTTGCGCGGCACCCCTGTGAAACTGGTTTACCGTCGCGAAGAAGACTTTGCCCATGATTTTCCCCGCCATATTTCTATAGGACGCGGGCGAGGCAAGGTCGAAGACGGCAAAGTCGTCACGATGGACTTTCAGGTTGCTGCCCCCTCGGTGGTTGCTTCACAAATGTCCCGCGCGCAACTTCCTGGTGGTGGACCGGATTCTCAAATTCCCGCTGGCGCATGGAACAACCCATACAAAATGGAAAACTTCAGGTTGAGGGCCTACCGGGTCCCTGAACTTGCGCCTGTTTCATCGTGGCGTGCGGTCGGCTCTCCGGGTTCGGGTTTCCATTTCGATTGCTTCCTTGATGAACTGATCCATGAGGCGGGCGCTGATCCGGTTGCCGAGCGCATTCGGCTGATGTCTGACCCGGTATCACGTACGGTTCTGGAAACCGTGGCGGAAATGTCTTCCTGGGGCGGTGAACTGGCTACCGGAAAAGGACGCGGCATCGCCTTTGTCGAAAGTTTTGGTGTTCCGGTGGCAGAAGTTGTCGAAGTGTCGGATACATCAGATGGCATCAAGATCGACAAGGTTTGGGTTGCGTGTGATGTCGGCAAGGTTCTCGATCCCGTGAACTTTGAGAACCTTGTTCAGGGTGGCGTTATTTTCGGCCTTGGTCATGCAATGAATTGTGAGATCACCTATTCGGACGGCATGGCAGAGCAGGAAAACTACTATGACCATGAAGGTATGCGGATTAGCCAATGCCCCGAGATCATTGTGAAGGGTCTTGAGAACCAGGACCAAATTCGCGGGATTGGTGAACCACCCGTACCCCCTGCGGCCCCTGCCCTGGCCAACGCGATATTTGCCGCAACTGGCAAGCGTATCAGGGAATTGCCGATGAACAGGCACATTGATTTTGCGTAACACTGTGTGGACAGGGAAAGCGTGGTTTGCGACTCAATAGCCCTGGCATTCCTGTCCGCTTGTTCGTGCAGGAAGGTCAGGTCTTTTGATCAGACCTTGGGCCCTGCGCGCGTTTTCTCAGCGCAATGACGAATAGACCTTTGCGAAGTCGTTGCGCGGTTGGATCATGATGTGGTCCTGCCTTGAAATTAAATCCGGGTGGCAAGCAAAACTGCCCAATAGTTAGGAGAACAAAACCATGTTGTCGAAAATTGCATCATTGTGCATGATCCTCGCCGGGATCGGCCATTTGGGGGCCTTGGGGATTTCCGGTTTTTCCGAAACACCGGTTCTACATTTCGGAGCTGCAATTGTGCTTCTCCTAGTTGGGTATGGCGTATTTCGTTCAAATTCACGCTTGCTGAACTGGATAAGCTTCCTCGTGTTGCCAATCCTTTCAATCATCACAATTGGGCAGATCAGCGAGTGGAATGTTGTGCCTGCCGTTGTCTTTTATGGCATTGCAGCGCTTGAATGGGTCGCCATACTCGCCCTGTTTTTGGTGCTTTGGATGCGCAAGCCAATGGTTGCAACCGCTTAGGGTCAAGACCCTGGGTTGTCGGCCAAGCTCCCATTTATTGACTGTATCAATCCAGCCCCTATGTGATATATAGAGTCAACTTTATGGGATTGGACTTGGAATGCGCCTTACCAAACAGACGAATTATGCGATTCGAATACTGATGTACTGCGCTGCAAACGAAGGTCGGCTAAGTCAAATTGCCGAGATTGCAGAAGCTTATGGGTTGTCCCGCGTATTCTTGTTCAAGATTCTGCAATTGCTGACCAAGAATGGCTTTGTTTTGTCCACCAGAGGCCGAAACGGCGGAATAAGGCTTATGAAACCCGCCAATGAGATCAAGCTTTCCGAAGTTGTCAGGGTAACGGAAGACAACTTTGAAATGGCTGAATGTTTTCGTGAGGAAGGTGCTGACTGTCCTCTGGTCGATTCCTGCGAACTCAATTCCGCATTACGTGAGGCGCTGGGCGCATTCTTTATGGTGCTGGACAAATACACCATTCAAGACCTGGCGGTGAACCGTTTCCGCATCGACAAAATCCTTGGAATTGATTCTCTGCAGGATGCGTCGGCCTGATCTGCGTGGATTTCCAGATTCATCTACAATGGAAGCAGTCAACCGAAGAAATGGGTCGGATCATCGGTTGACCGGTGTTTGGTTGGTTCAGTCACCAGCTTCGTTTGCAGGTTCTGCGTTAAGCTGACCAAACTTCTCTTCCCCGATGGTTTCGAGAAGTTCCAATTGGGTTTCGAGAAAATCAATATGACCTTCCTCGTCGGACAACAGCTCCTCAAAAATACGCATTGAGACATAGTCCCCGCAATCCTGGCAGATTTCGCGAGAGGTCTTGTAGGATTCGCGCGCGGTGTACTCCCCCTCCAAGTCGGACTGAAGCACTTCCTTGACATTCCGTCCGATCTTCAACGGTGCGACAGATTGCAGATTTGGGTGCCCTTCCAGGAAAATGATGCGCTCCACGAGCTTGTCAGCGTGTACCATTTCCTCAAGAGATTCCTCGCGTTCCTTTTTTGCAAGAAGCCCGTAACCCCAATCTTCCAGCAACCGATAGTGCAACCAGTACTGGTTGATTGCACCAAGTTCCAGAAACAGTGCCTCGTTAAGCCGTTCAATAACTTTTGCGTCACCCTTCATTTGAACCTCCGTTTTGCTGACAGGATTGGTATAGTTTAGAATTATTCTAATTTGTATTCACGATATACGCCGGTCCAGCTTAGTCAACCCAAAACCGATATTTCCAAAGAAGAAGACGATTATCATGCGATGACAAAAAAGGACCGGAGGCCTGCAGAGAAGCCTCTAGGCAGCCCGTATATGCGAACCACGAGGGCGCGCCAATGCGCGGGCGGTCTCACACTGTTCATGCTTTTCTTTCAGGCGCGAGATAAACTGGACAACTTTTTCTTCCTCGCTCTGCATATCAATGTGAAACTGGTGCGTGGTCTCAACAATCATATCGACAAGGCGCGGAAAGCATCCGCAACATTTACCGCGCTTCCCCATTTCGTGATAAACCTGAACCGGTACGATCAATTGCCACGGATCGTCAGAAAGCAACCCGGTGATTACCTTCCTGATCTCATCTTCCATGAGTATGTTGCAACTGCAAACGATCATACGCGCACAAAATTCCTGTCGAGAATATGACTTAAGAACTCTACTATAAATGAGTCAAGCGCTATCTTTTAGAACAGTTACAAGGTAGGCGGAGGCGCTGTTTGCGCTTCCTAAAAAAATGGTCGGAATTATCTATTGCATTGCGCCAGAAGAAAACTTCTCAGCAAGTAAATGACGGACAGTTTCGGCGGGTATCGGCAATAACGTACAGCCAAGAGATTGAAGGATGGTTGCCAGAACCTGTGCCGAGTAATACACTTCTTCAAACCTTGCCTTATCGACCAACGCGTCCAAACACAGGGTAACTGCTGTTTCGTCGTCGTGCTGGATGCCGGAAACCAGCCCCAAAATGAGCACTTCATGCTTACAAACGGCATTGCATTCGATCGGCCGACGATTTAGCGGACGTCGCGCGCACGCGCAAACTTTTCCGGTAAACTCTGTCAGAAGTGCAATGACATAAAGCCCCTCACTGTAACCGAAAAATTCCACAAACCGGTCACGGGCAATTTCCCACTGGGAGATATCTTTCGTAACATGCCATGTGCACCAACGCCTATACCCTTCAAGAATGAGCCTGTCCGCTCGATGATCGATTTGGCTTTCGGATTCAATGGTTTGCATGACATTTCCTGAATGTGCGGATTTCAAATTATTACTTAACTTTTTTAGTCAAATTTAAACTGGTGTCAAATAGTGCTGTTTAGAAAAATTCTAATGTAGACTTTTTTTGTCATATTTATTGACTTGCAGACAAAATTGTTTGATCTAGAGGAAACTCAACCTGCATTTTGGAGATTTGCATGACCCTGATCAGAAACATTGTTGGAGCAGCGACCATCGCGGCCATTAGCGTTCCTGCAGTTGCCGACGAAACCGTGAACATTTATTCCTATCGCCAGCCGGACTTGATTGCCCCCCTGCTCGCTGAATTTACAAAGGAAACGGGTATCAAGACCGAAGTTCAGTTTCTGAAAAAGGGGATGGTAGAGAAACTCAAGGCCGAAGGTGAAAACTCTCCGGCTGATGTCATTTTGACGGTGGATATCGGTCGCCTTTCGGGATTGGCAAATGAAGGGCTTACCCAATCGTTTGAAAATGAGACGATTAACGGCAACATTCCTGAAAACTATCGCGATCCGGAAGGTAAATGGTTTGGCCTTACCACGCGTGGCAGAGTGGTTTACGCATCGAAGGAACGTGTCTCACAAGATACCATTACCTATGAAGAGCTGGCTGACCCGAAATGGAAGGGCAAGATCTGCACCCGCTCCGGCCAACACGCCTACAACGTTGCCCTGTTCGCCTCTATGATTGCCAACAAGGGCGAAGAATTTACCGAACAATGGCTGACCGGGTTGAAGAACAATCTGGCACGCAAGCCGGACGGAAATGACCGGGCTCAAGCCAAGGGCATCTTTTCGGGTGAGTGCGATTTGGGGATCGGCAACACCTATTATGTCGGGCTTATGAAGAACAACGAGAAGAAGCCCGAACAAAAGGAATGGTTCAACGCCATGAAAGTGCTGTTTCCGAACACCGAAGACCGGGGAACACACGTCAACCTTTCCGGCATGGCTTTGGCAAAGCACGCACCGCACAAAGATGCAGCAGTAAAGCTGATGGAATTTCTTTCAAGCGGAACGGCACAGGAACTGTATGCAGAAGTCGTTTACGAATACCCGCTCAAGGAAGGCACAAAGCCCTCAGAAACTGTAGCCGGGTTCGGCAAGATCAAGCCGGACACGCTTTCACTTGATGAAATCGCCAAATTGCGTAAAAAGGCGTCTCAACTGGTGGACAAAGTTGGCTATGATGACGGGCCATCCAGCTAACGGAGCTTTCTGATCTTTACAAAGGTCCTTGATACACAACATGGCGCCGGGTACCTTGTACCTGGCGTTTTTGTATTGGCGTGTTTTATTCTGCTGCCAATCGCGACGCTTGTGGTTCTGGCCCTGTCCGGCGACCCGCAAAGCTTCATTCACATAGCGCGAACTGTCCTGCCAAGCGCCGGTGCAACCACGCTCGGCGTCATGATCGGGGTTGGTTTGTTGACCGCCCTCATCGGCACCCTAACCGCTTGGCTGGTTACCTATTTCGAGTTTCCATTGCGCAAGATGTTCAGTTGGGCGCTTATGTTGCCGCTGGCGGTCCCGACCTACATTTCCGGTTACACCTTTGTGGAGTTCTTCTCATATACCGGCCCGGTACAGGAGGCTGTGCGAATTGTCGGCGGTTATCAAAGCGCTCGCGAGTACTGGTTTCCGGATATCCGGTCGCTTTGGGGAACCGTGTTTGTTTTTTCCCTTGTGCTGTACCCTTATGTCTATCTTTCAGTACGCACATTGTTCTTGATACAGGGAAACCATCTCACGGACTCGGCGAGAATGTTGGGGGCATCGGCTTCGAGACTGTTCTGGACGATCACCCTTCCGCTTGCGCGACCGGCGATCTTTCTGGGGGTAACATTGGCACTGATGGAAACAATCAATGACATCGGTGCTGTGGAATACCTTGGAACCCATACCCTGACATTTTCAGTTTTTTCTGTCTGGTTGAATCAGAATGACTTGCCGGGCGCTGTCCAGATTGCGCTGTTTCTTCTGGTGCTGGTGTTTGCCCTGATCTGGCTGGAGCACCATTTGCGCGGTTCGCGCCATTATACCGAAAAACGGCTATCCGGCACTCCTACCGAAGGGTTTCGCGAATTGCCCAAGGTCACCGGTTACAAGGCCGTGCTTGTCATGTTGATGGTTGCAATGCCGATTGTGACAGGGTTCGGAATTCCCATGTTCATGCTGATTGACGCTGTGATTGCCGATCCGGCGCAATGGCGGGCAGACACTTTGATCTCATCTCTTTATACCACGCTCGGGTTGGGTATGGTTGCTGCGTGCCTTGCGGTGATGGGTGGCATGTTGATCAGCTATCTGATGAGGGTCAAACCGACAAATGCCAACCGCTTGATCGTCCGGCTTTGTACAATTGGGTATGCTGTTCCGGGAACGATCATTGCATTGGGAGTGTTTATCCCGCTGGCGGCGTTCGACAATTTCTTTGACGGGTTGATGCGGCAATATCTGGGCATATCAACGGGTCTTCTGCTGACAGGTTCCGGTGCAGCGCTGGTGTTCGCCTATGTGGTTCGGTTCATGGCGATGGCAGAGGGCAATATTGAGAACGGAATGGAGAAGATATCCACAAATCTGGACATGGCTGCGAAGACGCTCGGTCGCAATCGCCTTGGGGTGTTAAGGCAGATTGTCTTGCCATTAATGCTGCCGGCGGTTACCAGTGCCGGCCTTCTGGTGTTTGTTGATGTTGTCAAGGAGCTTTCGGCTACCATTCTCCTGCGACCTTTCGGAACGAACACGCTTGCTACCCATGTTTATGATTTTGCTTCCCAGGGGCGGGTAGAAGAAGGCGCTGCGGCGTGTATCCTTATTGTCACCATCGGCATGGTGCCGGTAATCTTGCTCGCGCGACAAAATTAGGTCGGAAACTGCGATACAAACTGCTAGTGTTCGGCCAAATCCGACGCAAACAGTAACAACGTGAGCAAAGAATGAACATCTTAAACAGCACCGCACAAATCCAGGCACAAGATGCTGCCCATCACATCCACCCGTTCACCAATACGCGCGAACTTAACGAAGCTGGTTCCCGTGTGATCGTGTCTGCCGATGGTGTTCATCTTTCCGACAGCGATGGTAACCGGATTTTGGACGGCATGTCCGGCCTTTGGTGCACCGCAATCGGATACGGCCGCAACGAGATCGTCGAAGCAATCACGCGTCAGCTTGAGCAATTGCCATACTACAACACCTTCTTCCAGACGACGCATACCCCCGTTGTCGAACTTTCTGCCCTGCTTTCGGAACTGACGCCGCCCCAGTTCAACCGTTTCTTTTATACAAGCTCCGGCTCCGAAGCGAACGACACGATTTTGAAGATTGCGGCCTATTACTGGGAACTCAAAGGGAAACCTGAACGCAACCAGTTTGTCTCCAGAAAAAATGCCTATCACGGCTCCACGGTTGCAGCCGCCCAATTGGGTGGGTTTACCGGAATGCACAAACAATGCGGCGTACCTGTCACCAACATTCATCACGCCCCCTGTCCCGATTGGTGGTCATATGGCGGAGATCTTTCGGAGGACGAATTTGGCGAGAAGGTAGCCCGGGAGACTCTCGAATTCATCGACAAAATCGGTTCGGAAAAAGTTGCCGCTTTCATTGGTGAACCAATCATGGGGGCTGGCGGGGCAATTCTCCCGCCGCTCACCTATTGGCCAATCCTCTCCAAAGGGATCAAAGAGCGCGGAATCCTGCTTATATCAGATGAGGTCATTTGCGGATTCGGGCGGACCGGCGAGTGGTTCGGCTGCCAGACTTTCGGTTCTGATCCGGATTTCATGACCATGGCAAAAGGCTTGACGTCCGGCTACCAGCCATTGGGCGCTGTCGCCATTTCAGACGAAGTTTCGCAAACATTGATTGATCACGGCGACGAGTTCAGACACGGGTATACGTATTCGGCTCACCCTGCTGCTTGCGCGGCTGCGATTGCTAACCTGACACTGTTCCGCGACGAAAAGATAATCGAGAATGCCGCAAAGGAGATCGGCCCCTACCTTGGCGAAAAATGGCTGGCATTGGCGGATCACCCAATCGTTGGATATGCGCAGTACACCGGCATGATTGGTTCCCTGCAACTTGCACCTGAAAAGAACCCCGGCAGCTTTTTCCCCGAAGCTGCATCCGTCGGGATGATCGCACGAGGTCATTGCCTGGACAATGGTTTGATCATGCGTGCAGTAGGAGATCGCATGATTATTGCTCCGCCATTGGTCATGACACGGCAAGATGCCGATGAACTGATTGAAAAGGCATCAAAAACCCTTGACCAAACCCATGCCGAAGTCAAAAAACTCGGCCTTTTGTAGGCCAGGCGTTGGCTCCTTACATATGAACAACCCGGCCATAGGCATCGAGTACGCTTTCGTGCATCATTTCTGAAAGCGTCGGATGCGGGAAGATTGTATGCATGAGTTCCTGCTCGGTTGTTTCAAGGTTCATGGCCACGACATAGCCCTGTATCAGTTCGGTGACTTCCGCGCCGATCATGTGTGCGCCCAGCAGCTGACCGGTTTTTTCGTCAAACACCGTTTTGACCAATCCATCAGGCTCACCCAAGGCGATGGCCTTGCCATTGCCGATAAACGGAAAACGACCGACCTTGACCTTGTACCCTTCTTCAATGGCCTTGGCTTCGGTCAGTCCGACTGAAGCAATTTGCGGATGGCAATAAGTACAACCGGGAATTTTTGACTTGTCCATCGCATGGGGTTTTTTACCGGCGATTGCCTCGACACAGATCACCCCTTCATGCTCTGCCTTGTGAGCAAGCATGGGTGGACCTGCCACATCGCCAATTGCATAGATGCCGGGCACCGATGATTTGCCGAAAGCATCGACAACCACACAACCGCGATCTGTTGCCACGCCAAGAGATTCAAGGCCCAGATTTTCGATGTTCCCTACGACACCAACCGCCGAAATCAGCTTCTCGGCTTCAAGAAGCTGCGTCGTCTTGTCGGCAAGTTCAACATGAGCTTTGATGCCCTGTGCTGTTTTTTCTACCTTGGCTACCTTTGCTCCCGTCAGAATCTTGATGCCTGCTTTTTCAAAGCGTTTTTGGGCCAGCTTCGAAATTTCCTCGTCCTCGACCGGAACAACCCTGTCCATCAACTCGACAACCGTTACCTGGCTGCCCATCGTGTTGTAGAAGGATGCAAACTCAATGCCGATGGCACCTGAACCCATGATTACAATCGATTTGGGAATATCCTTTGGCACCAAGGCTTCAAAGTAAGTCCAGATTTTGTCGCCGTCCGGTTCAATTCCCGGAATAACACGCGGGCGCGCACCGGTTGCCACAACAATGTGTTTGGCCTGATAGGTACCCTCACCAAGTGTGTTTTTTGGCACGGGGTTCTGTGGCTCGACTGCAGGTTTAAGCGGCTTCGATACAACCACTTCGCCCGCCTTGACAATCTTTGCCTCGCCCCAGATGACGTCGATTTTGTTCTTTTTCATCAGCATGGCAATGCCCCGGTTCAACTGACCGGAAATATCGCGCGAACGCTTCACCAATGCGCTTGCATCAAATCCGGTCTTGTCAGCTGACAAACCGTATGCGCCTGCGTGCTGCATGTAGTGATAGATTTCCGCCGAACGAAGAAGCGCCTTGGTAGGCAGACATCCCCAATTAAGGCAAATGCCGCCAAGGTGTTCGCGCTCAACAATAGCCGTTTTAAGGCCCAATTGTGCCGAGCGGATCGCTGTCACATACCCCCCCGGACCGGAACCGATTACCAGAACATCATATTGATCTGCCATGCTGTAAATCACCCTTGTAGAACATTCACGCTTTCAGCGGCACCCACGTTACCGCATGTATGTAAGAACACATACTCAACTGACCGAAAAATGACAACGACCACAAACCATTGCACCATTATCGCCCGGGCTACCCGGGAGAAGGACAGGTCCCCTCGCCTGGTGCCATTTGCTTGTTCTGATCTGACGTCAGCCAGCAGCGCGGTTCTGTGCATCGACCCTAATCTGACTGAGCGTTTTGCGAGGTGTGATTGCCTCTGCAGCCACATTCAGATCGAGCACTGCTCCTGTTGTGGATGCAAGCGCCCGGTCAAATGCCGCCTCGAAGTCTCCGGTGCGTTCCACTCTCTCGCCATGCAACCCGTATGACCTTGCCAGCGCGGCAAAATCAGGGCTTTCCATGGTCGTTCCCGAAACCCGACCCGGATAGTGGTTTTCCTGATGGGCCCGAATGGTTCCGTAAACGCCATTGTTTACGATCAACACAACCGGACAGGCATTATGTTGTTTGGCTGTTGCAAGTTCCTGACAATTCATCTGAAAATCGCCATCGCCTGCAAAACAAAGCACCGTCCTTTCGGGAAAGGCATGTTTGGCAGCGATGGCTGCCGGCAAACCATAGCCCATGGCGCCAGACTGGGGACCAAGCATTCTGGCGTTGGGGCCGTATTTGATAAACTTGTTTGGCCAAACGGCAAAGTTGCCAGCACCATTCGTCACGATTACATCGTCCGGCAACCGGCTGCGCAAAGCCTTGCACACTTCCACCATGTCCACGGGCGAGGGCTGTGCAGGTGCGTTGAAACTGTCTTCATAGGCAGTTTTCTGGATATTCAGCCAATCTGCCCAATTGCCCGATACAGGACTTAACGCCTTGGCAAATTCGTTCGGATCGGAAACAATTCCCAGATCAGGCTGGTAAATCTTGCCAATCTCACCAGACGAAGTGTGCACATGCACCAGCTTTTGTTTCGGCACGGGAACCTCAAGCAATGTATAGCCGTCAGTGGACATTTCCCCGAAACGCACATTGACCGCCAGCAGCAAGTCGGTCTGCTTGATCATTTCCTTGACATATGGATGCATCCCAACGCCCGCCTCCCCGCAAAAAACGCGCGAAAAATTGTCAAACTGGTCCTGAAACCTGAAGGCACATATTGTTGGGATGCCAGAGGCCTCAGCGAACTCCTGAAGCGCACTTCGCCCCTCATCATTCCAATTGCTACCACCCAACAGCAGCAATGGTTTATCGGCCTTGCCAAACATGTCTGAAAGCCGTGACAATGCCGCTTCCGACGGCGCTGGAGCAGCTATTTGGGGTGCGCGTCGCAATGGGGGGGTATCGGTCAGGCTGGTAAGCATGTCTTCCGGAAGTGCAATCACCACGGGTCCGGGCCTGCCGGTCACAGCGGTTTTCCAGGCACGGGACAAGATTTCGGGAATCCGCTCAACCTGATCAATCTCAACCGCCCATTTGGCAAGTGTTCCGAAGACGGCACGGTAATCGACCTCCTGAAAGGCTTCTCGTCCTTTCATTTTCACCCCGACCTGACCGACAAACAGCAGCATCGGCGCACTGTCCTGATGAGCGGTATGAACGCCGATGGACGCATTGGTCGCACCGGGGCCACGGGTTACAAAACAAATTCCCGGCTGACCCGTCAGTTTTCCATGGGCAGCGGCCATGAACGAGGCACCGCCCTCATTGCGACATAACACAAAGTCGAGCTGTCCCTTTGTGTCGTGAAGCGCATCAAGAACCGCAAGGTAGCTTTCGCCGGGAACGCCAAACCCTGTTTTCGCACCAAGTGCAATCAGCGAATCGACCAGTAGTTTTCCGCCATGAACCATATTGCACCCTCGTTAAGTTCTGTGCTGAAGGATGTTATACATAGCCTGTCTGCAGGATGTAATTGTGAAACGCATCGCATTCACCCTTTTTCGGTCGCTTACCGGTAAAACCATAAAGATACCCCTCCAACTGTGCGAAACGCTCTTCGATGGTCTCTTTGACGTCAAGCGCGTGATAGCCCAATTGCTGGAAATATAGGATTTTCGCGCGGATGCCCGCTTCGTCTTCGCTGTAGCCGAACCGCAGGAACATATCCCTTGTTGCGTTCAGTCGTTCGCGATCGGCAATGTCCACCAACTGTCTTACCTCGCCGTCGCGTCGCGACCACTCACGGATCGCAAAATCCAGCCCGTGGTCAAACATCCCTGCTGCGACGAAACATCGAAAGAAGTTCAGCACCGCCGCGGTAATGGTCTCGGCTTGCATCTGGCAATGTTCAATAATCTTGACCGTGTTGCGCATTTCCCAGTCGCGCAACAGCAGTTCAAACAGTTGCTTGCGGTTTTTGAAGTACCAGTAGAAACTGGACCGGGAAACTTCCAGCCGCTCGGCGATTGCCAGAACCTTGACTTCGGAAACCCCGTCAAACACCAAAATGTCCCGCGCCACATTCAGCCAGTCTTCTTGCGTTACCTTGACATGCCCGACCAGCGGTTCCCTTTCGGGGTTGTTGCGTGTCAGCAGGGGTACAACACGTTTTGCCATTTGTTACCCGTCATTTTGATCAACTCACCGGTTGTGCACCGCCTTCGCCGGTTCGCTTCTCAATGTATGCGATCATGTCGCCAAGGCGCTTGTCATCAATATCGGGTCTTTTATCCTGTGCCAAGATTGATTTCCAGATACCGGTCGCGCGTTGCGTGGCGGTCTTTTCACCCTTTTCAGTCCAGCTTCCGAAATTCGACCAATCGGCAACAAGCGGTTCGTAAAATTCAGTCTGATAGCGTTCCATGGTATGGGAAGCGGAGAAGAAATGGCCTTGAGGTGCAACTTCCATCAGGGCATCGAAACCGATTTCAGCATCGTCCGCCTTGGCCTCAACACAAAGTTCGGCAACCATTTGCAAGACTTCAATGTCAGTAATCAGCTTTTCATATGAGACCGTAAGTCCACCTTCAAGCCAACCTGCCGAGTGAATGATAACGGTTGTTCCGGCCAACAGGCAGCCCCAAAGCCCGAACTGGTTTTCGTTCGCCCCCTGCACATCAGCAACATTGGCAGCTGACCCGGCGGCGCAACGCCAGGGTAATCCGACGAGGTTTGCCAACTGGCCTGCGGCGAGCGACGCACGAAAGTGTTCAGGTGTTCCAAACGCGGGTGCCCCTGATTTCATGTCCACATTGGAGGTAAAGGTACCATAACAGACGGGAGCGCCAGGGTTCACCAACTGGGTCAGTGTAATCGCTGCAAGTGCCTCGGCATGAGACAGCATGATGGCCCCTGCCACCGTGATTGGTGCCATTGCACCCATCAGCGTAAACGGGGTGACAATTGTCATCTGCCGATGCCTGGCAAAGTCGATCAGCCCCTGCGCCATGGGTATGTCGAGTACGCGGGGTGAATTGGTGTTCACGATTGTATAGCAATGGGGGTTTGCTGCAAATTCGGCATCCGATTTTCCGCGAAAATCACGCAACATCTCCAGACTGTCTTCAACCTGTGGTGTACCGCGCGAAAAGACAAAGGGAAACTTGTCGCTCAGTGTCAGTTGCGCTTCCATGGTAAAGTAGTGGCGCACATTTGTTGCAACGTCCTGTGGCTCAATCAAAGGCGGCAACATCTGCAACACATCGAAATGATTGGTCAGCTGGATGAGTTCTCGAAAATCGGTTCCTGTGCCCGGACGGCGACCACGCTCAAGGTCGGTGGCATGAGGTGCCCCCGCACCTGGCTGGAACACCATGGAACCCAGTTCCAACAAAACATCCTTGTTTCGGCTACCCGCCTTCCCGTGAATGGTTTTCGGGGCGCTGGCGATTGCCGCTTCAACCATGTCCCGCCCGATGAAAACCATCTGGGCTTCTTCGTCGACCTTTGCTCCACCCGACTTGAAGAACGCACGGGCTTCCGGCAGCAGCACTTTCATGCCGAGTTCTTCCAACGCACGCAGGGCAGACTGATGTATTGCCTCTATACGGTCATCAGAAAACACTTTCATCTGCGGAAAAGGATTGCGCAAATTGTGGTAATCGGTCTTTCGCGTCTTCGCGTCACCGGCACCACCGGCCGTACGACGTCGGCGACCTGATCTGGCTCTTGATGTCTCCCGTTCAACCATCAGCCGCGCATTGCCTTTCCTGGCGGATCATAGGGCGAGGCTTCTATTACTCTTGCCTTGCGCTCAACACCGACGATGTGAACCGAAAGATCGGTCCCCGGCTCGGTGTGTTCGCGATTGACCAAAGCCATTGCCAGCGATTTGCCGATGGTATGGCCATACCCGCCGGAAGTGACAAATCCAATCTTTTCGGAACCCGACCAGACGGGTTCATAACCGCTGGCGTCGGAATCACCCTCTTCAACTTCAAGCGTGACCAACAGTTGGGCAGGCCCGTTTCCATCGCGCTCGGCCATTGCCGCCGCCTTTCCGACGAAGTCCGGTTTGTCCCAGTCAATCCAGCGATCCATTCCTGTCATGCCGGGGGTGTAGCCCTGGGTGAATTCCGCCGACCAGATACCGAATGATTTTTCAAGCCGAAGCGAAAGCATTGCGTTGAAGCCATACTCTTTCAAACCAAACTCGGATCCCGCCTCCAGCAACATGTTGCGCAACTTGATGTGATCGCCCATCCGGCAATTGATCTCATAACCGCGTTCACCTGCAACCGACATTCTCGCGACATGGGCGCGAATCAGGCCAACATCAAATTCACCGCATCCCATGAACCGCATGTCGGCGATGTCCTGATGGCAGAGTTTCTCAATCACTTTCAAAGAGTTGGGGCCGGTCAGGGCAAAGCCTGCCATTTGCTCACCCAAATCGCGAATGGTGACACCCTTTTCCAAATGGTCATCAAACCAGCGCATATGCCAGGCACGCAGATAGTACGACCCCATGATCCACCACTTGCCGTCGCCCCAGTTCAAAACTGTAAGGTCACCTTTCAGTCGTCCGTCTTTGCCAAGCATCGGGGCAAGTCTTGCCCTGCCCGGTCCGGGCAGTTTCGATGCCATCATCTTGTCGAGCCAGGCTTCGGCATTTGGTCCGGTAATCTCATAACGCGAGAAACCGGTGATATCGACCATGCCCACATTCTCACGCACGTTGCGGCATTCTTCGGCGACAATCGGGAAGGCGTTGGAACGCTTGAGTGTAGGGGTTTCAACAAAGCCCTCATCGGGGGCGAAGTAAAGCGGCACTTCCAAATCCCAACTAACCCCCCAGCGGCAACCGGCAGCGGTCATGTCGCCATGGGCAGGTGCCATCTTCAACGGGCGTCCAGCTGGCAGTTGCTCGTTTGGATAGGTCATGACAAACCGGCGGGAGTAGAACTGGCCGGTAGTTTCCTTGATATACTGCTTGTTTTCAGCAAATTCTCCATAGCGTGCAACATCCATGGACCAGGCATCCGCCTCTGGTTCGCCCTCGATCATCCATTCGGCCAGGCTTTTGCCGACGCCACCACCCTGCAGGAACCCTGCCATAACCGCACAGGCGCACCAGTAACCTGGTTTGCCCTTGACCGGGCCAACCAAGGGATTGCCGTCCGGCGAGAAGGTAAAGGCACCATTGACCCACGTTTTGACGCCAACATCCTGAAGGACCGGGTAGCGTTCGAAACCGCAAGTCAATTCATGTTCAATCCGGTCGGTCTGTTCCTGAAACAGTTCCATGCCGTAATCCCAGGGAGCACCATCCATCGCCCAATGTTCGTGGTTCACCTCATAAATACCAAGCAAAACGCCCTTCTGGTCCTGACGAAGATAAGTAAAGCCCTCAAGATCGACGGTCATGGGGACTTCAAAATCGAGTTCTTCCAATTGCGGAATGCTGTCAGAGATCAGGTAATGGTGTTTTAGCGGCGAAACCGGCAGTTCAATACCTGCCATACGGCCTACCTGTTTCGCCCAAAGGCCCGCAGCATTGACAACATGCTCACATTCAATCTCACCCTTGTCGGTAACTACTTTCCATCCCTGTGCGGTCTGTTCCAGACGTTCCACTTTGGTGTGTTCAAAATATTCAGCGCCGTGTTTTTTGGCGGCGCGGGCATAGGCGTGTACGGTGCCTGTGGTATCAATATAGCCTTCACGGTCTGCCCACATTCCGCCGAGCAAGCCGTCTGTCGACATGATCGGACACCGTTTTTGTGCTTCTTCGGGAGTGACAAGCTCACAATCCTCGATCCCGATTGACTGAAAAACCCGGTAAGCCGATTGCAGCCATTCCCAACGGTCCGGCGTTCCGGCCATTGTCAAGCCACCGGTCATGTGAAGCCCTATGTCCTGACCGCTTTCCGCTTCAATTTCGGAAAGCAAGTCAATAGTGTAGGCTTGGAGCGCCGCCATGTTCGGATCGGCGTTGAGGGCATGAATGCCACCTGCAGCGTGCCAGGATGACCCTGCCGTCAGCACATCGCGTTCAAGCAGGCAAACGTCTTTCCAGCCGAATTTTGCCAAATGGTAGAGAACCGAGGCGCCGACCACCCCACCCCCGATAATCACAGCGCGATATTGAGTCTTCATGACTGCCCTCCCGAAATTGCTCCGGGTCAAAGACTAAACGCTTTCGAACAGGCTTGTCTAGACACAAATGTCCAATACTACGAATTACCATCGCACAATGATTGGTTTCAAACCGTAAACCTGACGTTTCAGTTTGACGGCGTTGCCGTTTCCATTGCCAGTTTTATGGCCTGACTGATGGTTTTCTCGTCGCCAATCTGATTGGCCAGGATCAGGATCAACCGGGCGTTTAACGACGCGCTTTGTTCGGCGCTCAACCCTTTGTGGGCCGCCATCAATTCCTGATAGGTTGCGTCATGATTGGTCAATGTCATTTCGGTGTTCAGCATCATGCCTCGCCTTTCCAAATTGCATTGATCTGAGCATCAACCCGCTCAGCATCCACCGTTTCCCACCTGGCGGCAACGATTTGGTCGGGGCGCACAAGATAAGTCGCCTGTTTGCTGTCGCCAAGGTACCGGGAACGCAGTTCAGGGGTCTCCTCCAGCTCAATGGCGACACCCTTGTAACCGTCCGGTGGTTTCGAATTGATACAGACAAGTTTGTGCTGCATTCCCAGTTGGTCCAACAGCCAGTCATTTCCCAGCGGAGCATCGGGAGCGACGCTTCCCGGTGATGAAAACTCTGGCATTTTTTCATTGTCGGGTGCGTCGATTTGATAACGGCACGGAACTGACAGCCGCCCGGAATTTGCCATTGGCCTTGCAAAATCCGCCTTCTCCGAAAGCGCCAGCACCGCATCACGGAACCACCGCTCGGCACCTTCGGAAGGTGACATGAAGCGGGTGGTGCGCGAAGAATTCAAGAGGTTCTCGTCGGCACCGTGGATCCGTTCGTCATTGTAGCGTTGCAATAGCGATGAAGGCGATGAACCTTCCAGCACCGCAGCCAAACGCCAGCACAAGGCATCGACATCCTGCAATCCGCCATTGCCACCACGTGCGCCAAAGGGCGAGACAATATGGGCGCTATCGCCAAGAAAGATCACTCGGTCATGAACAAATTTTTCAAGCCGTCGACACTGGAAAGTGTAGATCGAATGCCAATCCAGGCGGAAGTCTGAATGGCCGACAACTTTCTCGATACGCGGAATGATCACTTCGGGTGTGTTTTCCTTGTCCGGGTCAGCATCCCAGCCAAGCTGCAAGTCTATCCGGTAGATGTTATCGGGTTGCTTGTGCAACAAGGCCGATTGCCCGTAGTGAAATTCCGGTTCAAACCAGAACCACCGTTCCGACGGAAAGTCCCCCTGCATCTCGATATCGGCAATCAGGAAACGTTCCTCGAACAATTCACCCACAAAATCGAGCCCCATCATGTTCCGCACGGGCGACTTTGCACCATCACAGGCCAGAACATAGTCGGCACTCAACTCGTAACTGCCCTCTGGCGTGTCGATACCAAGGGTGGCGACCTCATCTGACTGCGAGACCGAAACCACCTTGTTCTTGAAGCGCACGTCAATCATCGGATGCTCCAGGCACTTTGCTGCCAGGTATTCCTCGATGTAGTATTGTTGCAAGTTGACGAAAGCCGGCATTTTGTGGCCGCTTTCAGGCAGCAGATCAAAATTGAATACTTCCCTTGCGCCGTGAAACGTCCGACCCACTTTCCATGTCACACCTTTTTCCGCACATTTTTCGCCGACACCGATGCGGTCAAGAATTTCAAGCGACCGTTTTGACCAGCAAATCGCACGACTTCCAACCGAAACGACGTTGTTGTCGTCGACTACAACCGAAGCAATGTTGTAGTTGGCAAGTTCGAGTGCTGCGGCAAGGCCAATCGGTCCAGCACCGACAATCACCACCGGATGCTGTGGTTCAGCTGCCGTCAACCCCGGTGGAGCGACAAAAGGAAAGGGTTTGTAGTCGTAAGCCATGTGTCTCCTCCGTGCCTGGTTCCTAACCTTGCAAATCTTCCCACATCCGGGCGTCGCGTTCTGCTGTCCAGATGCGCGGCGTATCGATGTCGCGTGCCTCGTCATAGGCGCGTGCGACATTGAACGGCAAACAATGCTCATAAATTGCATAGTCAGAAAATTTTGGATCGCATTCGGCCCGCACCGCGTCCCAGGCGTCCTTGAGCGAACCTCCCTTGAGCGCAATTTTCGCAGCAGGTCGATAAGTCGAACGGACAAAATCAGTCGTGGAATCCAGCGCCGCATTTACCATGTCCTTGCCGACCAAGGCATCGCCCCTGCCCGGCGCGATTGCATCCAGGTCAAAATGACGAATGTTCTCAATGGTGCCCGACCAATCGTGAAAATGTCCGTCACCGCAATAGCAAGCTGAGTGATACTCAACGATATCGCCGGTAAACATCACGTTTTGATCAGGAACGTAAATCACTGAGTCGCCCGCTGTGTGGGCGCGTCCCACCTGCATGATATCAACGCGCCGATTGCCAAGGTATACGGTCATGCGACCATTGAAGGTGGTGGTCGGCCAGGTCAGTCCGGGAATCTCCTCATGTCCCTGAAACAATCTCGGGAAACGGGCAAATTCGCTGTCCCAGTCCTCCTGACCACGTTCGACCACCATTGATCGGGCTTTCTCGGACATGACAATCTGCGGCGCACCAAAGGCGCTGGCACCCAAAACCCGAACCGCGTGGTAATGGGTCAGCACGACATGGGAGATCGGCTTGTCAGTCACAGACCGGACGCACTCAATTACCTTGCGGGCCAGCCTTGGGGTAGCTTGCGCCTCGACAATCATGACACTGTCATCGCCGATGATCACCCCCGTGTTCGGATCGCCCTCGGCGGTAAATGCATAAAGCCCGTCTCCAATCTGCGTAAAGCTGATGGTCTTTTCTTCCATGTCACCTTGTGAAGCGAATGCCTTTGCCATGTCTTTTCTCCTGAAACTAAAGCTTGGGTGCAGGCAGCACTTTGCCTGAACAATCACCGAAACCTATGGTGAACCCCTCACCTTTTGCGGCCCCGCGCAACACCAACGTGTCACCGTCTTCAAGGAAGCTGCGCTGTGTTCCGCCATCGAGAGTCATGGGTTCCTTGCCACCCCATGACAATTCCAGCATTGAACCGCGGCTTGGCTTGTCCGGTCCCGAAATCGTGCCAGAACCCAACAAATCGCCGGTTCTCATCGGGCAACCGGATGTGGTGTGATGTGCCAGTTGCTGTGCAGATGAATAGTACATCTCGGTGTAATTGGTTCGGGTGATGACCGTTTCTTCTTCGCCTTCAGGTGCCAGCGCGACTTCCAGGTCAATGTCATAAAGCATCGGTCCCGGCTCGCGCAGATAGTCCAACAGCGGGCGCTCGTGTTCGGATGCCGCCACCCTGAAACCCGCCAGGGCTGCTTTGGTGACAATCCAGGGAGAAATCGTGGTCGCCATTGCCTTGGCCTGGAACGGCCCCAAGGGCTGATACTCCCATGCCTGCACATCGCGCGCCGACCAATCGTTGAGCAGCACATAGCCGAAGATCATGTCATCAGCTTCTTGTACCGAAACCATTCCCTGGCTTGGGGTCCCGACGATCGCGCCCATCTCCAGTTCGAAATCGAAACGGCGGCACGCTGCGAAATGGGGCAATTCGGCATCTGGTGCCTTGAGTTGGCCATTTGGCCTGACAACGGGCGTTCCGGAAACCACAACCGATGACGCCCGCCCGTTATAGCCAATCGGGATCGACAGCCAGTTGGGTGGCAAGGCATTTTCCGGGCCCCTAAACATCAGGCCGACGTTGAACGCATGGTTCTTGCTTGCATAAAAATCTGTATACTCGGTGACTTCAAATGGCATCAGCAGCGTTGCATCAGACTGGGCAACCAGGTTTGGTTCCACACTGTCCCTGTGGCTTTCATCCGAAAGCAATTCTGTAAGCCGGGCGCGCAACTGATCCCAAACAGCCGGTCCGGCGGCCATGACGGCATTCCATGAAGGCTTTTCAAACAATTCCGGCGACAAGCCGTGATCCAGTTTGGCCACATCTGCGATCATGTCGCCAATGGCAACGCCCATGCGCGCTCCCTTGCCATCATCGAACACACCATACGGCAAATTGTTGAGTGGAAACGGATGAGCGGCATCATTGGCTGAAGCAACCCAGGAACTAATCAGCGGCATTTCTTGTCCTTTAACTCTTCTAATCCTGTATTTTCGGGTAGTGCTTTATGTTGCCGAGCGCAGAGACTTCAGCCCCAGAAGCACTGCAGCAACAATCATAAACATGCCACCCGCACGGTCCAGCCAAACCCGGGCTGCACCTTGAAGTTTCGCTGCCAGCCAACTTGCGCCTGCGCCATAAGAAACGAGAAACAAGCCATCAATTACAAGATATGTTGCTGACAGAATTGCAAGTTGTGGCCAGAACGGCAGATCGGGCTCAAGAAACAGGGGGAACAGCGCCGCAAAAAAGATCACGGCCTTGGGGTTCGCGGCTGAGGTCAAAAACCCCTGCATCCACAACATTTTGCGGTCGGCAGGTTGGCTTTCTTCAGGTGCCTTATGGCCAGCCCGCAGTATTGCTCGCGCGCCAAGGAAGACCAGATAAGCTACACCAAGCCACTTGATTATACCCAGCGCCACAGCTGACGTTGCCAATACGGCAGCAAGCCCAAAACCCGCCGCCAGCATTTGCAGCAGATTGGCGGTCAAATCACCAAATGCAGTAAAAATGCCCCGTTTCAATCCGTTGACGGCCGAATTGGAAAGCATCAACAAATGGCTCGGCCCTGGTGTGCACATCATGAGCAACACCGTTCCGGAATATAATATCCAGGTATCATAACTCATTTTACTTCATCCCCGGTGTTCCATCGAATTTCTTTTCGATGTCGTCCCAGCAATCAATGTAGTCATCCTGAAGCGGAGCTTCCTTCGCAGCAAACTCGGTCAGGTGCTGAGGGAAACGCGTTTCAAACATGAAAGACATGGTGTTGTCCAGCTTGTCGGGACCAAGATTGGAGTTGGAGGCTTTTTCAAATGCTTCCTTGTCCGGGCCATGCGGCAGCATCATGTTGTGCAGGGACATGCCGCCAGGAACAAACCCCTGGGGCTTGGCATCGTATTCGCCATAAATGTTGCCCATCAACTCAGACATGATGTTCTTGTGATACCACGGTGGACGGAATGTGTTCTCGGCCACCATCCAGCGTTCACGAAAGAGTACAAAATCAATATTCGCCGTACCGGGACTGCCGGAGGGAGCGGTAAGCACCGTAAAGATTGACGGATCGGGGTGATCAAACAGGATTGCACCAACCGGACAATAGGTGCGCAGATCGTATTTGTACGGGGCATAGTTGCCGTGCCAGGCAACCACGTCGAGCGGAGACTGGTCGACGATGGTTTCATGAAACTGCCCGCACCACTTGATTGTGATTTTTGATGTCACTTCACGGTCTTCGAAAGCAGCAACCGGCGCCTTGAAATCACGCGGGTTCGCCATTGCGTTGGCACCAATGGGACCGCGCGCCGGCAGTTCAAATTTCTGCCCGTAGTTTTCGCAGACAAACCCCCTGCACGGTCCTTCAAGCACCTCCACCCGATACAAAAGGCCACGCGGAATGATAGCAATTTCTTTGGGTTCCAGATCAATGATGCCAAGCTCTGTGGCAAATCGCAACTTGCCTTCTTGCGGCACTACAAGGAGTTCACTGTCTGCAGAATAGAAATACTCATCCACCATGCTTTCGGTGACCAAATAAATGTGGGATGCCATGCCGACCTGGGTGTTTACATCGCCAGCGGTGGTCATGGTTCGCATACCGGTCAACCAGTTGAGACCCGATCCGGCATTTGCGACAGGATCCCAACGATATTGCCCAAGGCTGATGACGTCGGGGTCTATGGTCGGCGCTGATCTCCAATAAGGAAGGTCGATTTTCGTGTAGCGCTTGGAGTGTTTTACTGACGGGCGAATGCGATATGTCCATGTCCGTTCGGGCGGGTGAACGGTGAAAGCCGTGCCAGACAATTGCTCGCCATACAGACCGTACTCGCATCGTTGCGGGCTGTTCATTCCCTGAGGCAGCGCACCGGGAAGAGCCTCTGTCTCAAAATCATTTGCAAATCCCGGCATGTAGTTTTCGACAGTACCGGTCGTGGAAACCGCCCTGATCATGCCATCAGGCAAATCATGCTTTGCCATGAAACCCTCCATTTGTCGTCATGCATTCATCATATTTCATTGCATACGCAACGATGTCAAGAAACTTATTGCATTTGCAACGAATTTTTTGCACAAATACCGAATGTCGAAAACTCAAATTACACCGCTGCCCGTGTTTGAACTGATGGATTTTGTTCCCTATCGCATCACGGTCGTTGCCCAGATCATGAGCGAAGGATTGGCAAGGGAATATCGTGAGAAGTTCGGGATATCCATCCCGCAGTGGCGCGTGCTGCTGCATCTGGCCTATGCCGGTGGCAACGTATCGGTGCGGGAAATCGAAAACCGCGTTGCAATGGAAAAATCCAAAGTCAGCCGGGCTGCAACCAAACTGGAGCAATCCGGGTACATTGAAAAATGCGTCAATCCGGATGACCGTCGGTTGATAAAGTTATCTCTCTCGGGAAAAGGTACGCAACTTATGTCTGAACTGCTGCCCCTGGCAAAGGCGTATCAAAACGAAATAGAAAACACTCTCGGGCGCAAGTACACCACCTTCATGGAGTGCATCGAACTGTTGTCAAATGCCACAGGCCAGACTGAAAAGTAGTGCCAACCGCCTAGATGCGCCCTGTTTTTCCCGGCTCAAGCCAACTGCGTATCACGGCAAATGCCCGCTGCTCGTCGCTCGAAACCAGTTGCTCCAAAACGCCCCGCGCCCGTTCTTCTTCGCCCTGCATTGCCTCCATCGCCGAAACCAGCGGACTGGCGTTGGAACCTCGCATCTCACCATTCCCGCGAACCGGGTCGAAACCGCTTGCGCCAGTCCCTGACAATGCTTGGGGCGTTGCTGGCGCAATTGCTCCGTCCTGCTCAACATCAAACGGGACTGCCGCACGCGCCTGGGACTGCTTGTTCAGATAGTTGGTAATCGGCCCGATTGCCAGAACCGTAAAGATCGCGGTTCCCAAAACAAGGGATATGGAATTGACCAGGTTTCCGAAATGCATGGAAAATACATCGCCCAAACCACGACCGCCTTCAAGCTCAACCCGGTCGCCATTGGGATAAAACTCCATAGCGCTGATGTTAATGACATCACCGCGTTCTTCGTTAAAGTTCAGGGCGACTTTGACCACATCCAAAATCTCGGCAAGCTTTTCATCTATTTCGAACTCATCGGCATTCGCACCAATCAGCTGCCGGATCCGCGCATCATTGACCACCACTGCCGCAGATACTTTTTCAACCCGGTACCCCTTGCTCAGTACCTGGATTTTCTTCTGGTCGATTTCGTAATTGGTAAGTTCCTCCCGGCGCTCCTTGTCCTCAGTGGAAGTATTGCCACCAGCGGCTTCTGAAGGTTCTTCGGGAAGGTTCTCATCGATACTGATTGTTTGGCTGGTGGCGGAATTGCTGATCTTGCCGGCTTCTCGTACAACCTGTACGGAACGCTCGACCTTGGAATTGGGATCAAACCTGACCTCGTCAATTTCCTGCTCATCCTGATTCAGCTTTGCCGATACCGATATCCTCAGATTGTCGTACCCAAGATAAGCGCCAAGCGCCGCAGAAATCTTCTGTTCTGCATCTGCGGAAAACTCGCGTTCCAGTTCTGCAAGTTTTGACGAAACCGGCGTGAAAGCGTTCTTCTTCGATATCAACACGCCATTTGCGCCCACCAGTGTTACTTCCTCACTGGCAAGACCGGGGACTGACGCAGCTACAAGGTTGCGAATGCCATTGACCGTGAGCAAGTCCAACCGACCGTCATATTTCAGTATTACCGAGGCCGAAGGAGGAAGTACTACATCATTGTCGTTGGATTTTTTTCGACTAAGCGAAATGTGCACGCGCGAGGACCTGACCTGCGGAATGGCATTCAAATTGCGTTCAATCTCTCCCTTGGCGATCCTTCTTGCATCTGCCTCGCCAACCAAAGTGCCCAAGCCAAACGCCGTTTGCCCATCGAATACGGGCAACCCGTTTTCCTGCCCGGAAGGCAATCCGCGCATGGCCAACAGGAGCCTTGCACGATGCAGGTTTGCAGGTGCAACCGCTATGAACCCTGCGCCGGAATCGTAGTCATAGCCCTTCTCGGAAAGTATTCGGCTGATCGAACCCACGTCTTCGCGAGACATGTTGGTGTAAAGGGGTTGGCGCGAAGATGTGCCGTAGTTCAAAAGCAGCAGCAAAACTGCGCCACCCGAAACACTGGCTGCAAGGAGCAATGCAAGTTGCTGGCGTAGGCCCAGTTGAAGGACTTTGCCAATAAGTGACACAAAATATCGGATATATTTCATCATTGATCCGCGCTGCTGCAGGCCCGGTAAATTTAGGGCTGCTACCTTGCCTGAACGTTGCGAACCTCAGCCTCCCCCATACGCAGAACAAACCAGGGCACGTGTCTGCCGCTGACAGCGCGAACGATCCTCGAACTTGCACCGGTATCCATCGCGAATTCACTCAAACCGTTTCTTGCCGCGCCATTTGACCGATCGCGCGACGTACAAACCTTAGCAAGGCATTACAGGCCATTCGCAGGTCTTGCATTTTCAAACGCCAGGCCGCAAGCTCTCCAAAACCATCAATCAAGGGGCTCAAATGACCGAACTCTTGTTCCCGCCGGCAAAGCCGGTATCTTTGCCGGTGCTGAGTGAAGAAAAACGATATCCCGTAAACCGGATCTTTTGTGTCGGAAAGAACTATGCGGCCCATGTCGCGGAAATGGGTTCGGTAGTGGACAGGGAAGCCCCGATCTACTTCACCAAATCATGGACAGCCTACTCCCCAAGCGGCTCTGAAATACCCTATCCGCCCGGGACGCGCGACTACCACTATGAAATGGAAATGATGCTCGCAATAGGCAAACCTGCTTTCAAGGTTTCGCCGGAAAAAGCATCAACGCATGTTTACGCCTACGGGTGTGCCCTTGACATGACCCGCCGTGATTTACAGACCATCATGAAAAACAAACAACTGCCCTGGGACGTGGCAAAGGATTTTGAGAATTCGGCAATCCTTGGCACTTTGACGAAAGCCGAAGAATTTGGCCCTGTTGCAGACCAGAGAATTTCCTTGCAAGTCAATGGCGAAACCAAACAGGATGCAACGCTGGCCGAATTGATCTGGTCTGTTGACGAAATCATTTCGCATTTGTCCGGACTATACCATCTTGAGCCCGGAGACATTGTCCTGACCGGAACACCGGCAGGTGTGGGCGCAGTCAAACCGGGCGACAAAATTCATGGGAGTGTCGAGGGACTGGATTCCATTACGCTGACAATCACCGAACCGGAATGAGATTCCATTTCACGTGCGTGTGCAGCGTGAAAGGATGTATTCCATTTTCTGCCGGAATTCGGCTGCGTCAAAATCTGCCTTCAGGTTAAGGCCATCCTGGTCTTTCAACTTGAAAACAAGTTTTGAGTTGTTGCGCTTTGCGGCAATCGCTGACAAACCAGATAATGCCTGACTGCCATGGATCGCCAGTTGGTTGAAATTTTCACCCATTCCCGAAACAAGCGAAACCCCCCTGCCGGCATTCCCCAACACCGCAAGCTGTATATGGTCATTACCGACAAACAACGGGTAACCGGGAAATTCCAGCAAGAGTCTGGCGGTACCCGAGCCATCACACACCCCACGCATTTTGGCGTTGGCGTTTGGTCCCTTGTGGGAAAGCTCGCTGTTCGTTGAAAGCATCTGTACATTTGCGCCAGCTTCGCTGACCGAAGGTAGCGCGGATGGAACGAGCGAAACGGGCGCAGCTGCCGGCGACCGGGTTGCCCCCACCTGACGAGCAGGGTTTCGCGAAGGTGGCGATTTTGCATACATGGAGAACAGCCCTTGCCCCGAACCGTTTTTCTCCTCACACGCCCCGGGACCGCGCGCTTGAAAAAGGTTCAGTGAGCAGCGTTGTCCAGCCCATGCGTGATCAGGGCCACCGGAAAACCCGGAAAAAACAGTGGGTACAAGAAATGACGCGATAATGAATGCCTGTTTCATCTGACTACGATCACAAAATCCACTTGTGGGAAGCTTGCAAAATTCCATTACCTTGGAATTTTTCAAAGATTGTTAGGAATTGGACGATAGTTTTGCGCCAAGCCGGTGTATTTTCACCTTGCATGATGCTTTGGCTGCGCCAATCGGAATTGACTTTCCAGCAAACGACGTTCCCGAACCGGATTTGTTGACATCAGAATTCGCAGCAAAGCACCATTATTTCCTGCTTTTCCAAGCTTTGATGCAGATTCTGGCCCGTGTTCCAGGGCTCCAGAAAACGCCATGTTCAATGCGAACATGGCGTTCGCCGTTGTTACGCTACAATAGTTGTGGGTTAACCCTGGCGAAGCTTCTTGTCTCGTATTTCCTCAATCGTCAGGTAATCGATCCGTTTTATCAGAACTTCCCTGACGGTCGGCGCTTGCAACTTTGCGTTTAGCTTTTCGCGCAACTCAATGCGAAACTTGTCCAGATCAAATTTCTCAAGCCGGTCCGTATCGATTTCCTCATTGCTGTATAGCGTTCCGACAACGGCATCCTGCAACAACAAATCGAGCGGCTGCGTGTTTTTTTTACCCTTCGCCACGTAGGTCATCGCGGGCTCAACAATCAGGTATCCCTTGACCGACCCGGAGCGGATCAACGCGACGCTGATGGGTTCAAGGTCAATGTGTGCCAGCTTTTCATGTTTTCCTTTGCCATCGCCTGCAGGAAACAGTTTGCCCGAAGCAAACAGGGTGGTGCCAGAAATCACGGCAACCAACCATATTCCGGTGATGATCTGTTTCAGCATGACTTCAGTACTCGTATAGCGGATGACCGGCGCTGTAGGTGCCGTCGCTTTCTTCTTCGCGCACTGCGTCCTCAATGGTCTGGGTGAGTTCGCGAATGGCTTTGATCCGCAGCTCCAGTTTTTTCATGTTAACTGTCAGCGTGTTCTTGAGCCGGGTGATTTCAGACCGGTTTTCCTGGCTCATTGCCTGACTGTTGGAAATCCTGGACAAGGCTTCCAACTGGTTTAACAGATGCATCTTCTTTGCAGCGAACTCCTGCAGCAGTTCCTGCCTGCCGGCGTCGAGCATTTCTATTTCACGCGAGACCACTGCAATCAGGCTCTTGAGAGTTGCTTGCAATGTTTCATTGAACTTTAAAATCTGGTCACGCGTCATGGTTACCGCAGACGGTTGCTGAAACTGCGGAGCGGTTTGCATGTTCATTCAGGCAATCCCTTCTCCAGAAATCCTGCCAAGCCGAGCGCGTCGGTTTCTGCCAATTGCTCCGACACCGCATTCACAAGCATCGAGCCATAAAAGTCTGCTTGCACACCATCGCCAAGCCCGGTTGTCATCTGATCCTTGAGCACTTCGCCAAAAAGCTGGTTCGTTACCACAGTAGAAAGCTCTTTCATTGCCTTTTGCTGTTGCAGTTCTGCTGCGGTCGGTTTGGCGACACTGTTGCTGATACCGATTGCGCTGATCGCTTCCATATCTTCCTCTTGGACATTGGTTATGTGAAACCATAAGGCCTGCATCTTGTCTCAATCTTGCCCGACTGCTGTCAAAGCGCGTCAATGATTTTCCCGACTTCTACATTAAACAGGAACATCATGTCGTCGGCGGTCCAAACAAGGATCACCAACCCGCCGCAGATCAGAAACGGCGTCGAAACGAAGTAGATCGGAATTGAAGGGGTCAGCTTGTTAACAAGCCCGGCAAGCAGGTTTAACAGGATTGCGTAGATGATGAGTGGTGAACCAAGGCGCAGCATGATTGAAAAGAACTCATCCAATTGACCGGCAAGCATTTGCAACACTTCGCCCATTTGCAAGAGCGCACCAATTGGCAATGTCTCGTAAGACATGGCAAGCGCGATCACAAATCCTTCCAGCATTCCCGTTGAAAGCAATATCACCACTGCGGTGATGTTGAACAGCGACGACATGACGGTCATCGCCTGATCCTCACCAATCGGAGTTCCCGGTATCGCATTCAGCCCCATGAACTGGACGATGATTTCACCGAGAAACGTCAAGGCCGAGAACAAAAGACGCAGCGGCAATGCCAGTGCAACGCCAATCACCATTTCATGGAAAATCAGCAAAAACAATTCGCTCGGCCCGACGTTGCTTGCCATTCCGGACGGACTGTCAACCAAGGCCTGTACAGCAAGCGTGATTGCCGCTGCCGCAAACAGCCTCACCCGCATAGGCAACTGGCTCATGGACAGACCGGGCAATATCATGACGCACGCAGCGGTGCGAAAGAACACAAGCACGAATTCCTCCAGGGAAAACAGCGCCGCCATCATTCCGCTATCGCGCCGACGATCTTGACATCCACGCCGCGCGCAATTTCCAACGTTGAGATCACGGGTAAAGTCGGGAAGATGCGTTCGACGATCATTTTCACATAACCACGGATCTCCGGCGATGTTGTCACGGCGAAGACCTCACGGTTGGCGAGCAGTTCCTTGATTTTCTTCGACGCGTTTTCGCCAAACCGTTCAAGCTCATCTGATGTCATCTTGAAATCGATAATTTCGCCGCGCTGGTCCTTCTTGAGTGCTTCCGAAAACGCCGCTTCCCAGCTGTCGCCGAGCCGCAGCAATTTCAACTGGCCCTCAATTACCAACTCGCTGCAAATCTGTTGCCCGATGCGTGTTCTGACATGGGCAACAATCTGTTCTCCGCGTTTTACAAAAGGCGCAACTTCTGCAATCGCTTCAAGCAATTGACCGACATTTCTGACCGACACCCTTTCAGCTAGCAACAGTTTGAAGACAGCCTGTAGACCCGAGAACGAAAGATGACCGGGGCAGATTTCATCGATAAGCTTGTGGTATTCCTTGTCGAGCCCATCAAGCAGGCGCCGCATGTCCTTGTAGCTGAACAGTTGTGCGAGATTGTTTTTCAGCACTTCGCTAAGGTGCGTCAATACCAAAGACTGCGGTTCAATGACGTGATATTTCTGCTGCTTCAGTTCCTCGGCGTAAACATCGGGAATCTTCCACGCTTTGGTATTGAAGGCCGGCTCGTTAAACTCTTCAACCGGGATGTTCCCGGGGGCGGGCCGGTCGGCAATGACAACCACATCGGTTAACGAGATCTCCCCCTTGGCAACCGGATTGCCCATAACGCTAATCTGGTACTGCTTGGGACCAATAAACGCGTCAGTACTTACCTTGATTTCTGGAATCACAAAGCCATAGGACTTTGCGAACTTCTTGCGCATTCTCGATATTCTAAAGGCCAAATCCTTGCTGTCGCCCAACAGCTCTCCGTGCAACTGACCGCCAAGGGTAAGTTCGATTTCCGGAATCTCGAGTGAATTCTGAACGGACTCTTTCTTCTCTTCGAGTTCCTTCAACTCTGCCTGCTGCTTTTCAACCGCCTGCTTTTCTTTGTCTTCAACACGCGAACGGTTGATCAATGTACCGGTGGCTGCACAGCCGATGGCAAGGATTGCAAAGGGAAGGAACGGAAGGCCCGGTGCCAGGGCGAACACCAACAACAGGCCAGCGGCCATGTAAAGCGCCTTGGGATAGTTGGCCAATTGGCCCAACACTGCATTGTTGGCAGAACCGCGTGTTCCTCCTTTTGAAACCAGAAGGCCGGCAGCAAGAGAAACGACAAGCGCGGGAATTTGAGAAACAAGACCATCGCCAACTGACAATTTAATAAATACGTCTGCCGCTTCGCCCACTTCCATGCCATGACGCCAAACGCCGATGACAATGCCACCGAGCACGTTGACGGCGGTAATGATCAAACCCGCGATGGCATCGCCGCGTACAAATTTTGAAGCACCGTCCATGGAACCGAAGAACGAACTTTCCTCTTCCAGTTCACGGCGTCTTGCCTGGGCCTCGCGTTCGTCGATCAAACCTGCAGAAAGGTCGGCGTCGATGGCCATTTGCTTGCCCGGTATGGCGTCCAGGGTAAAGCGGGCACCAACCTCGGCGATACGGGTCGCACCTTTGGTGATCACCACAAAGTTCACCGTAACCAAGATGACGAAAACGATGACACCAATCACGAAATCGCCGCTCATAACAAAGCTGGCGAAACCTTCGATGATCGATCCGGCCGCCGATTCCCCTTTGTCACCATCGGAAAGGATCAGCCGGGTCGTTGATATGTTCAACGACAAGCGCAACATTGTGACAATCAGGAGGATTGTAGGGAATGAAGAAAAATCCAGGGGCTTTTGTATCCACAACACGACCATCAGGATAAGTACTGAGAAAGCGATCGAGAGCGCCAGCCCGAAGTCGATGAAAACGGTGGGAAGCGGCAGAAACAGAAGGGCAAGAATAACAAGAATGCCGATCGCGAAAATGACATCGCGGCTCGAATTCTGTTCCAGTGAAAATCCCGGACTAGCGGTTGTAGTGGTCATGCTGAATCATTCGCATTGAAGTTGAAATTTGTTTCTAGAACCCACCTGATATTTTTGAAAATGTCAGCCGCGCCAAGAGATCAAACTGCGAAGCCATGTAGGGTGCAGCAATCGCCGCAACGAACAGCACCGCGACAATCTTGGGAATGAAGGTGAGCGTCACTTCCTGAATTTGCGTGAGTGCCTGAAACAGGGCAATCAGGGTTCCCACCAACATGGCGGTGATTACGATGGGCGCAGAGACCTTCAACAGAACCTGAAAGGAAAACTGTATCAACTCCATGGCATCAACTTCGTTCATGATCCTGCCCCCTGACCTGAAGGCTCGTCTGTAATGCGAATGCCCGACGACAATGAGTAGCTCTGACCGTTTGCGGTTTCCGCGCGAATGCCATCGTCTGTCAGCACAACCGCAGAAACTGTTCCAAGCTCTACCCCTTGCGAAGTCGAGATTTCCTTGCCAATCAGATTGGATGCATCGCCAAGGGCGTTGGAAAGCAGCAACTGGTCCAGTTTCTTGTTGGTCTGGACCTGCTGTTCCACACTCGAAAACGAAGCAAGTTGCGCCATAAGCTGGGCGTTGTCTGTCGGCTCAGTCGGATCCTGGTTTTCAAGCTGGGCAACGAGCAGTTTCAGGAAGGCATCATAATCCACGGTTTTGTCATCCAGGCTCGTTGTCGGAGCGGCTGCGCTGGCAGTGGTAACCGGGCTTACTGAATTGACGGCGTCGGTCATGGTTATGATCCTGTTGCTTGTAGTTCTTCGAATTTCGAAACCGCTTCCGAGATTTTCTCAAGTTCGTGTTCCGGGTCACTTGTTGCCGACAACACTTCTTCTTCAATCGGGAACAGGCCGCGAATGATTTTCAGTGCGCTGAACTCCTTGCCGTTCTCCACTTCTTCCTTGACCTGCTCCACGCCCTCAACCAGTGCCTTGGTTTGCAATGTCGCAGAAAGGTTGCGGATCATCTGTTCAAACAACAGGGTTGCCTGTTCCTTGTCGTTAGGGTGGATCATCATCAATTGGACAACAAAATAGAGCTGTTTGATTGGCGTATTGGCGTCTTCTTTCTGCATGACATGGTTTTCAAGCAAAAAGGTTGCATCATTAAGCAGTTCAAACGCCACTTTACGATCGACCTGAAGGACTGCTCCATTCAGGAAAATTTTTTCGTTGGCCTTCAGATAAAGACGTATATTACCCACTATTCCAGCCCCTTCCGTATTGTTTGTGAAATTTCTATCAGCGGCTCAAACCTGACGTCTTGTTCGCCGCGCATCCTTTCAAGGTGTTTCAGAACAAAGATGCCGATTGAGATCAACGAAGCCTTCAGCTCATCACCCATATCGTTTTCCGGTGTCGCCAGATCGCGCAGAAAATAGGTCCAAATCTCGCGAACGAAATGAATGGTTTGAACGCGTTCCAGCAAATTTTTCGGATTAAGGTCGCTCGCTTTCATGGCTTCGATCGATTGACCGATTATTTCGTGCTCGCTTGCCCTGGCATTTGCCTGGTCGTCCTGTGCGACTTCCTGATAAGCCTGAAAAAACATGGTCACTCAATTCCCGAAATTAATTGCTAGACAAAATTCAACAGCGAGAGGTTCTGGATTCGCGCAGTAGCCGAATATGACGCCTCCAAGCTTGTGGTAAGCTGACTTAACTGGATTGCCGCCTCGTAGGCATCCACGTCGGTAATGTTCGACAACTGGTTTTGCAGAACATTTTTCTGGAAAACCATCGCATCATTGGCATTGGAAACCCGCTCTTCCAGCACACCAACGAGGCCCTGCTGATCACCCAATGAAGAGACGCTTTTGCCTGCTTTGAGGGTCGCCAGCTCGGCAAGCTTGTCCATCGTAACGTCAGCAAAACCGGCATCTGCAAACTCGGCAGTCATCACGGCAGCGGAAACCAACTCCCTGAACGCGACATCATGCGCGGTCGTTGTTGTTTCAACCACCTCCATGCTTGCAATTTTTGAACGCATCCCGCGATCGGACGCGCCTGACCATGTTCCTTCCCAGTTTGCATCGTCAAAGAGATCGGCAAATGCCCCCTCAATAAAGTTTTCCAGTTCTGTCGGCGTTATGTTCGCTGCTGCAGCGTCTCCGGGGGCAAACCCGAAGGTTGAAACAAATGCGCCCTGCACCGCCGATTTTGCAGCAACCCCGTCGGCGCCGGTATAGTCGATGACCGATTTTGAATCCGTGTTGATGCCTGAGAAAACGTGATCGCCCTTGAACGTCACATTCAAAAGGGAATGCAGCGAACCAAGCGTTGTTTCCGCCATGCTCTTCAACAATCGTGCATCAACCGAACTGGACATTTCCGCAGACGTTTGGGTAATGAAGTCTTGTGCGGAATCGACCATGGCAGACATGCTGTTTTGCATCACTTTCAAACGGTTGCCCAGCAAACCGTTTGTGTCTGTCGTCTGGTCGATGAACCCGATCTGTTTCTCAAGTGAAATGACCGAGGAAGAAAAGATTCCCAGTTCACGCCCCAAGTCAACATGCCTTCCGGTGGTCAGTTCGGTTTGGGTATCGTTGATTTCAGATTGTTTGCCCAAGGTGATATGGCGCAAGGCACCATGCAATCCCGCTGTGCTTATACCATAGCTATAGATGCTCATTGCAACGCTCCAAGCAGTTCTAGCAGCAAGTCATCGACCGCTTTGACCACACGGGCCGATGCCTGATAGGTACGCTCAACTTCAAGCAGTCTGGAAAGTTCGTAATCGAGGTTTACCCCGGTCTCATTGGCAAATGCGGTCTGCATCTGGTTGGCCAGTTCGCTGCGATAATCGTTGTTGGCAAGCGCCCCTGCCCTTTTTGAGTTGAGATCATCAAGCGCATAGGCCGCGTATTCGCTCATCGACGCGCTGGCAGGCAAGCCAATCAATGCATCAAAACTCATCGGCTTTTCAAATGCATCGGAGAGTTGCAACAGCCGGTCGGAAAAGCCCGGCCCACCGGTCGTATTGTAGGTATAGTCTCCATCACCGTTTATGGCACCATCACGCAGCAACGCCGGGTTGCCGCCTTGCTGAAGATCAACCAGCGGGTTGACGCTCAAGGTCCAGGCAATTCCTTTTTCCAGGGTTGCAGAAGCGGGAACCGCCGGTCCGCCGGACCATGTAAACAATCCGGCAAGTGCCGGTTTGCCCCCCGCCGTTTGGTCTGTTTCTGCAAACATCTCGACCAAACCACGGGCGATTTCGTCAAGCTGGTTTTGCTGGTTGTTCAGGAAATCATCCCGCAGTTCCAGATTGCCGGCAACCCTGCCATTGTTGATTTTCAGCATGGCATTGGGTCCGCTGACGGTCACCCCGTCAACGCGCAATTCATTGCCAACTGTGTTTGGACCGTAAGAACCGATCGGTGCGAAAACGACATCGCGCGGTTGGGTATCAAACAACATGGCACCGTTCGAAGCAGTGATCATGATTCCGTTATCGTGGTCCGGAAGCACCTTGATGCCGATTTCCTCCGACAGTTTTGACACGAGCTGATCGCGCACATCCATGGAATCGAGATCGTCCTTGCCCCCTTTCGCAGCCACAACAATGGTATCGTTGAGATCCTTGATCCGTGACAATAGTGAGTTGATATTCTCGACACTTTCGTTGATTGCCCTGTCAGCTTCTTCCTTTTTGTCAAGAACCGCCTGATAAGAGGCATTGATTGCCGTGCTGATGCTGCGAGCGCTTTCCACAAGCGAGGCCATCGCCGAAGGATCGGACGGTGAGGCAGCGGAAAACTCCACCGCTTCCTTGAGTTGCGCAAGAAGGCTTGCAGGTGAAAATGCAAAACTGCCGGAATCCTGCAAGGAGGCGATGCTGTCAATTCCTGACGCGAGCGCCGCCGCCTTTGCCGCATCGGATTGGGAACCCAGCATGGCTGAATGGACCGATTGGTTTACATGGCGACTTATTTCAATCCGCGTGATGCTCCACTGATCGGTGTAGACCTGTGCATCACGACGCACATAGGTCGGATCACCAACGCCCGAGATATTTCTCGAAAGGTTGGCCAACTGTTGCGAATGGCTCGCAAGTGAGCTGGTGGCTGATCTGAGTGCGTTGCTAAGCGTCATGCTTAATCTGCTTCCTGTTTTTCAGTATCCCTAGATATTTATCAGTACATCCATTAGTTCCGACCCGGTCTGGAACACCCGCGAATTCGCGGTGTAGCTGCGTTGTGACTGGATCATCAATGTAAGCTCGTTGGAGAGGTCAACGTTAGACTCCTCCAAGGCACCTGAGATAACGGAGCCATTGCCGTTTTGTTCAGGTGTACCGACCAACACATCGCCGGAGTCGACGGTCACGGTGAATGCTGTGCCGGTCACCGGTTTGAGATTGTCTGTGCTAGGCACTGTTGCCAGCGCGATCTGGAAAACGGGAATGGTGTAGCCGTTTTTGTAAATCGCGTAGACCGTGCCGTTGCTGTTGATCTCAACGTTTTCAACCGCACCGGGTGAACTGCCATTGGCTTCAGCCGTAATCACCTGATAGTCGGTACCCAACTGGGAAATCCCTGTCATGTCGAGCGTGGCAGATATGCCACCGGGCATGGTGATGTTCATTGAGGTACTACCGCCCCCGACGACATACCCGGTCGTGGGATCAAAAGTAATCGTCTGGGATGTCAATGGTCCGGAACTGTAGGGGAAACTTCCGTTTGTTGACGTTGTCGCGTCAAATGCCGTTGCCTCCCATGTATCGTCGGCGGTCTTGGCGTAGTAAATGTCCACGACCTTCTCGTTGCCGAGTGAATCATACATCAGCAACGACGTTTTGCCGGTCGATGTCGACGTCGCGACATTATCGGAAGGAAGAGAGCCTGCTGCAATCGGCGATGCCGCATCCGGCAAGTTTGGGACCAGCGTAGCCTCATCGGTTGCCTGGGCAACCAGTTCCAGCTGCCCAATATTGATCGGCTCCAGGCCACCGAATCCGTTTGCAACCGGAAGTGTTGTGCTTCCGTTGAGCCCGTAACCGGATAGCACATGGCCTTGAGAGTTTACCAGATTACCTTCGTTATCTACGATAAACGACCCCGCACGAGTGAGAAAATACTCTTCACTAGTTCCCTGAACAACGAAGAAGCCATCGCCGTCAATTGCCAAATCGGTATTTGAATCGGTCCCCGCAATCGGACCCTGCCGGGAAATGTCATACTGTGTATCTGTTCGCACACTTCCTGACTGATACCGGCTGCTTTCAACGTCCAGAACCTGGGTCCGGAACTCTACCGAGCTTTGTTTGTAGCCAATTGTCGCTGAATTGGCGACGTTGTCGGAAACAGATCCCAATCTGCTGGCTTGGGCATTCATTCCCGAAACACTGGTCCGCATCATTCCGTACAAGCTCATCAGTACGCTCCTTCGAATCTATAGGTGCTTTGGACCATTGTCGGGGCGCAAACTTGTGTGAAGCTGTTCGCTATAGTTAACAAAGGCTTAACGGACGCGGCTTCCACAAAAAAACCCGAGCCAGGGCCCGGGTTCTGTTTTCGACAGTTTGAAGCTTGTCAGGCTACCAGCGTCTGACTATTGGCCTTTACAGTTTCGACCACGCTGGGGTCCAGGCGATATCCAAGATACCGCTTTGAATCAATCGGATCACTTCCCAGAAATCCACGCAGTTTCTTGCGCAATTTGCTGATATGGCTTTCAACCACGCTTTCCTCGATCTGGTCGTCAAACACACCATAGATGGCACCAAAAATCTGGGCCTTGGTTGCGCGCCTTCCCGCGATGGAAGCCAGATACTCAAGAATCCGGCGCTCCCTGCGCGGTAACTCAACCGGAGAACCATCGATGTAAGGATCACGCCCATCGAAGAATATCTGGATTCTGCTGGAGCTTTCAGCAACGTTATTAGTCGTAAACCGTTTCTTGATGGTCGCCAACCTTACAAGGAGCTCTTCATAGTGGACCGGTTTGGCCACCACATCATCTACCCCTGCCCTGTAAAATTTGAGCGTTTGCTCCAATGAACGACAATCCAGCAATGCGATTACTGGCACATTCAACTTCTTACCAATAGTGGACAGTACCGTATCCACATTGTTACATTCCCCTATCAAGACCGCCTCAATCGTGCTCAATTCCTGCTGCGGACTCGACAAGAGCCAACTGATCAAGTCAGTGGAAGTCAGACGGACAAGCGTTTCACCCGCATCTTTGAAACGCCCTTTGTATCCATCGACGACCAACTGCCTGTTTTCCAAGAAAACGATCATAGGTCCCTCGCGAATCAATGTTTGTAAACACCTCTCGATGAATATTTTGACGCGAGTCTGCGACCAATAGATAATTTATATTAGGTTATATTTGATCTATTATAATACATTGACTATCGCATTTACGCACAGAATCAGCGAATTTTTGTCAACAATCGATCAATTTTTCGATTCAAAGCTTGATGTTTCGATTTTTCCACATCTGACGCACCTCAGCCGCGCATCACAAACACCATGGCCCTGGTTCGGAAAATTGTGTCCCACAGACAGGGCGGCTACCAATATCCGGTAGACCGGACAAATGCCATCTTCATGTCACCATCCGATGCGTTCAGACAAATGGCTGGTTTTTGTCAGAGATACAGGCCGTCGCGAACATCATTGACGGGGCCCAACAAACCCGGATCAGCGTTTTTGGAACCCTGGTTTTCGGACTCTGCATCGGCGCTGTGTTGTGGCAAGTCACCGGCGTCCTGTTGGGCATCTGCGTCGTTTGCGAAGCCGACTTGCGATTGTTGCGCGTTGCGATTGTTGTCAAATTGCTCGGTGAGACCGGGATTTGTTGCAACCTTGATTTCGTCGACCAAGATACCCGCATTGCGCATTACTTCCTGCAGCGCATGGCGGTCTGAATTCAACAGTTTTTCCGCGTCAACTGTTTGGGCCTGTATCAACACACTCACACCGGCATCGGTGCGCTGCAAGGCGATTTCAATGATGCCCAGCGATTTGGGAACCAGTTGGATTGCCATGCGCTGTGTGGATTGTGCAAAGGTTTGTTGGTTCGTTCCAACCTCGGTTGCGCGCCCTGTAGAAGCTGCCCCTACGCCATCCGCACGAGCCTGCTGGGACGAAATTGCGGTGGCAATCGCGTGAAAGTTCACAGTCGGCAAGAATGAGACCTGGGAACCGGTCTGGCCAGATTTTTGCGTTACGGTGACAGATTGCAATTGCGCATCTATGTCATCAAGTGCTGCACCGGCAGTCGATGCCGACGCCCCGGCTGGCGAAGCTGCTAACCAACCCTCCTTCGGATGGACTTGTTCAGCCGGAAGTTCCCCGCCTGCTTGGAGACGACCGCGTGCTTGTGCGCTGACATTGTGGAGATTTTCTATGATCGTTGTTGCTGCATTGACAGCGGGTTCAAGTTTCGCAGCTGACGGTGTTCCGCCAGACATTTCATTGCCAAGAAGCCTGGAAAGCAACGGAGCGTTTGAAAGCGTGCTCTGAAATTTCTGAATAGCGGCCACGGGTGCTTCCATGACGTTCCCAATCGGGGATTGGGCGTGCGGGCCACCCCATTCAGAACCGGGCCTGTGGCTCGACAGTTTCGCAGCGTTCCGAAAAGCTTCAAGCAAACGCGTTTTCTCTTCTGCAAAATCAGCTTCGGGTTGTACGCCTTGTTCAAGAGCAGGCGTCAATACAGGCTGCGGCACAGCGACAGGAACTATTTCCTCCCCGCCTTGGTCGACAGCCTCAACACCAATTGAGGTGTCTGCAAAAACATCCGGCAAGCCATCTGCAGTAGATTCCGGGCCGATTGAAGGCTGACCATGAACGGGCGCCGCACCAACGCCATGAGCATTCCCTGGATTGTTGTTTGCAACATCCGCATTTACCAAATCATCCGCATCACCGGCAGGCGGATAGTCAGCAGAATCTGCGGCAACAGTGTTCCGCGCCACCAATCCCGTCTCATTGGCGTCCGGAGACATTGCACGCTCGCTCGCCGCATCATCACGGAGTTTTCTCATCACGCCGGGGAACCCTTCCTGGTCAGCCCCGCCTTTTGCGTTTCTGTTGGCAGCCACATTGGGCGCTCTGCCTGCGTCCGTGTTTTTGGTTACAACATCTACTGCTTGAGCGTTCTGCAAATTCATTGCACTCTCCCTTGCATGATCTGTTCGAACTTGTAGGTCAGCTTTTTCAGGCGCGCGGTCTGTGGCAACTCCTTGTGATAGATCTCGCGTTCTTCATCCGTGAGCGCATATTTGTCTTCACCGCTGTCTTGCGAAACAATATCGTCATAGTTCCGTGTATCGGCCTTGAGACGTTTCAACATCGCCAATGCCTCTTCCCTGGGCTCTCGCATGATGCCCTTGCTGACTATCCTGATTGCCTCAAATATCTTGAGATCAGCTTCGCTCAAATGCCGTTTTTCCATTGTGTCCGTCAAACTGACAATTTCTGAAACGCGATGTTCATCTGCAACATCCGACGCCGCATTGTACAACGCAAGCCTTGTGGCGAGCTTGCTTCCGGGCTCAACCAGTTCCAACCCGGTCTTTGAGGCCCATCTTGCAACATCAAAAAGGCCGTTAACAACGGCCTTTCGGGCAATGTATTCAGACAGTTGCAATTGCCTCTGTGTTCCGATGCGTCCCATGAGGTGTTTTAGTTCCGGAACTATTTCGTCCCGATTTTCTTCCGGTATCGACAGCAAGCCATGACTGATGTTGCGAAGGAAATCCGGAAAGTACCAGGAATCAGAAAACTGGTTGAGATAAACCCGTTGCAGATGTTTGATTTCCTCGAACTTGTCGAGTTCGACAGCAACGCGAATAGCGCGTCTGATTGCAGCTTCCTCGACCAATGTTCCGGGGGATAGCAGTCGGGCATCCTGCAACAAGTCATAGGATTTGCCCAGGTCTGTCGACGAGAACAACATCGATTTGGCTATTGCCACCTGACCTGCGATGGATGGAGGCAGCCGCATATGGTTGACCTTGGTGAGCAACTGATAGGCGGAATAATTGTCGCGTTCGGCGTAGGCCAATGCGCCCTTGAGCAGTATCTTGCTTTTGTCGTCCAGCTTGCTTTTTTTCAGGCTTTTGTAACCAAGTTCGACATCGCCACCCAGCAGGAGATAGATTGCAATGGAATCGAGGTTTCGTTCAAACTGCCAAGCGTTTTCGTCAAGTTGGTGCAACCACTTGCCCGCTCTGACAAGCAGTATCTGGTAAGAGCGCACTGAATCCTTTTCCCCCGCCACGATCCGGTCTTGGGCGATCTGAAGATCGCGGATTATCCGCCAGGGTTGGTTTTCCCCCTCCGGGAGGTGTTCAAGACGGGAATACTCTCGCTCGTAACCAGGTTGATCGGTTTTGCCTTTTGAATCGCTCTTATCATAATGTGCAGGTTTGGCTGTTTTCTTGTTGCCATGTGAGTTGGGCTTGGTTGCATGAGCATCATTCCCGCCACCAGCTGCACCCGCTCCGGACACTGCATTGCCAACCAACATTGTTGCAAGGAGAAGGGGAAGAAGCGAAAATGACCGCATCATTGCACCCGCAGCAGCACCTCGATCCGCCGGTTCGCTGGGGAAAACGGATCTTCGGGATATTTTAACCGGACATCTGCCTGACCGACAATGCGATCGACTTTGGATTTTTTCATACCACCACGCTGCAGCATGTAAAACGCCATGTGCGCGCGCGCTGATGAAAGACGCCAATTGTCATACTCTGTCGATTGGTATTGACGACCGTCTGTATGGCCGCTGATCTCGATCATGCCATCGTGCTCGGCGATTGCCCTGCCGACTTCTTTCATGGCGATCACCATTGCCTTGGTTGGTCTGGCGGAACCAATATCGAACATCCCGTTCTGACTCTTGTCAGACAAGATGACCGATACACCGGTGTTGCCAGTTTCAACTTCCAAGTTCAATTGTGTGTTGCCAAGCAGTTTTTCCAGATTGTCGATCTGCTCTTGAAGCTTTGCGATCAGTTCGAGGTGTTCCGGCGAAACCTCTTCGCCCTGTTTCGCATCGACGCTTTGGGGTTCCCGCTTGCCTTTGTCATCATCTTCAACACCGTCTTGTGCAGCTTCTCTTTTAGCGGCTTCGTTTTCTGTTTCAGGCAGCGGTTCGGTCTCTTCCACATTGAGACTGCCACTTGCCTGTTCCCGCAGGCTGGGTTCATCAGGGGTTTCTTCTACGGGCTTGCTGCTGCCTTCGCGAATGTTCCAAACTGCGGGGTCAAAGGGATCCTGAAATGAGGCACCACCTTGAAGCCCAATTCCGCTGCGCTTCTTTTCCTTTGAATCAGCGTTACCACCCATGTTGTTGCTGGCATCCTGATCTATGCCGCCTTCGATTTCCGACAACAGGGCATAAGGGTCAACGAACAATGCTTGCTCGTCATACAAAGGGGTCGCTGCGGGAGCGGCGGAGGTGGCCTTTGGTGTTGAATTTACCGTAGTCGAACTTTCGTCCTCGTCCTCGTTCGTCTGTTCAACCCCGTATTTCGGATTCTTGATTCCCTTTGGGTTGGTGGTTGTGTCCATCAGCTTGACGGGATTGAAGTAAGACGCAACGGCCTTGCGGGTTTCTTCGTTGGATGAGTTGATCAGCCACATGACGAGAAAAAACGCCATCATCGCGGTCATGAAATCGGCAAACGCGATTTTCCAAACGCCGCCGTGATGATCATCATGGTCATCATGGCCACGCTTTACGATGATGATTTCGCCGTGATGCTTTTTTTCTTCTTCCATTGCCTATCCGATGCGGCCTAGTTGGCAGCAGCCTCTTCGCGCATCAGTTGCTTGATCGCGAAAGCCGTACGCTCTTCACTTTGTGAGATCATCTGTGCAAGCTGGCCCCGGATATGCTCCTGGTTTTGCTCCATCTTTTCGATGCCTGCATTCGTATCGTTCTGTTTCGGTTGAGTGCTGACAGGGGATGCCGGCTCGGTAGAAAGGTTCATGTTTCCTGACCCGCCATCATCACCGGGCAGTTGCTGCAACTGGCTGACAGAACTGTTGTTTTCCAACTCCCCTTCACCGATCCGGGGAATTTCGGCAGAGCCGCCCGGCAATGCAGCAACCGGTTGGGAACCGGGTTCAGGTTGGCTGTTCAGAAATGCCAGGATAGGGCGAACCCCCAGCAGCGCGAATAACAACGCAGCGCCGATGATACCCGCACCATTGAGAATTGAACCCAGGTGCAACGCAAGGAATTCAACAAACACATTGCCGCCCTCTTCGCGCGTTTCTTCCTTTGGTATGAATTCAACCAAACGTATGGTGATGTTGTCGCCGCGATCTTTGTCAATCGAAACCGAAGCCTCGACAATTTCCTGAAGTTGCCTGACCTTGTCGTCAAGCGCAGTCTGGTCGGCATTTGTCCCAAGCAATTCGCCAATCCGGGCACTGTTGACAAGAACCGCTACCGAAAGGTTTTCAATCATGTAGCCGTCACTGACCAGCGAAATTTTCTTCTGGTTGATTTCGTAGTTTGTAAGTTCCTCGCGACGTTCGGAATTTTCCGAAGAAGAGTTCCCCCCACCTGAAGTCAACTCTTCTTCCGGCAGGTTTTGATCAATTGTCACAGCTCTTGAGGATTCGGTGTTTTCTGCGGTACCCGCCTCACGGACCACCTGTACAGAACGCTCGGTTTTGGAATTGGGATCATAAATGACTTCGTCAATGCGACGCTGATCGCTGTTGAGCTTTATCGCCGCTGAAACCCTCATATTGTCTGCACCGATATGCGCTCCCAGGGCAAGAAGGATCTTTTCTTCAATATCGCGTGCATACTCACGTTCCATCTCAACCAATTTGGTTGAGCCGCCGAGAATATCGTCTTTGGTTGTCAGCAATGAACCATCTGCGCCGATGATCGTTACATCGCCGGTTGAAAGCCCGGGAACAGCCGACGCGACCATGTGCCGGATCGCGCTGACGGATTTTCCGGGTAGTTTGCCGTAGGTCTTCAGC
Organism: Rhizobiaceae bacterium; assembly: GCA_965230715.1. Taxonomy (GTDB): domain Bacteria; phylum Pseudomonadota; class Alphaproteobacteria; order Rhizobiales; family Rhizobiaceae; genus JAALLB01. The sequence goes on from CBDDLK010000001.1 coordinate 2,470,724, forward strand.
ACCACCGATGCCGAGGAGTTTTGTGTTGCCGAACGGCGAAAAACGTTACGGTCTTCCAGCACCAGATGAACGCGGGCAGAATTCACGCCATCAATCATCTGGATCGTTCTGATCAACTCACCTTCAATAGCCCGCTTGTTGGTGACGCCCTGCATGAACGAGGTCAGGCCAAGTGTGTTGATCTGGTCAAACAACTCATAGCCACTTTTTTCTGTCGAAGGCAGACCATGTTCTGCCAACAGCATTCTGGCTTGCGAAGTCGTGCCGACCTTGACCTGGATTGAGCTGTCTTCCTGGTTGATCTTGAACGCAATCCCGTTCTCCGACAGGATTCGGCTCATGTTATTAAGGTCTTCACGAGAAAGATTGTTGTACAACGCTGCAGTTTGGGGCTTTGTTGCCTGGAAGCTGAGCAAGATCACCAATGCAAGGGTCACTGCGACGCCCAATGCGAGTGCAATCTGTCGCTGGCGATCAAGGGCCTTTAGGCCCAGATAGGCCTGGTTTAAAATTTCACTCGGATTCATCTGCTATCAACCAGTTGTACTGATCTGAAAGTGCAATTGTTTCCTTGCCCGAAAGTTATGTTGGTCTGATATCCGCTTCTGCTGGCCTTCATTGTCTTTCCAAGAAAGCAAAAAACCCTGCCAGCGTTGCCACTGGCAGGGTTTCCAATACCTTTGGATGGATCAGGAGCGATCCATTACCGTTTCGCTTAACGGAACAGTGAAAGGATGTTCTGAGAGTTGGAGTTGGCGATTGAAAGCGCCTGAATGCCCAACTGCTGCTGTGTCTGAAGCGCCTGCAACTTGGTTGATTCCTCGTTCAGATCAGCATCAACCAACTGGCCGACACCGCGGCTGATGGCATCCATCAGGCCGGATACAAACTCTGACTGCATGTCGATGCGGGCCTTCGAAGAACCAAGATCGGTGGCTGCAGTAGTCAGTTCGGTTACAGCATCGTCAACACCGGAGATGTAGTAATCCAAAGTAGTCAAATCCGCCGCGGAATCTGTCAGTGTCGAGATATCCATTGTCGAAATGCGGAAAAATGTTGAAGCGGTTGCCTCGTCGACGGCCGTTGATGAGTTGGCGCGTGCATCGTCGATGATACCATCGGCACCTGCGGTTGTAGATGCATCAAACAGTTTGGTCGAAGTCAGGCTGATTGAAATGGTAGAGACGCTTACCGAACCATCTGCCGCACGGTTGAACGAAGCGACAACGCTCTTTGAGGCGTTGTAACCGGTAGCGGAAGAATCGACGCTCAACCAGTTCTCACCGGAGAAAGAAGCCGAGGTGGCGATTGAAGTCAGCTGGTTCTGCAACTCGTCGATCTCGGACTGGATTTTCTTGCGATCCACACCCGGCTCACGCGCGGCGACCAGTTTGGCTTTGATTTCGTCGGTTACTTCAAGCGCGGAGTTGACGCCGGTATAGGCAACATCAACGGTTGCGGCACCCAGGCCAAGCGCGTCTTGAACGGTTGCAAGTGCTTTGTTGTCAGACCGCATTTCTGTAGCGATTGACCAGTAGGCGGCATTGTCGGCAGCTTCGGAAACACTGAAGCCGGTAGAAATGGCGTTCTGCGTATCGTTCAGCATTTTGTTTGTTTGGTTCAGCGAGGCCAGTGCCGTCATCGCCGAAGCGTTTGTATTGATGCTGTTCATTGGTAGTCCCCTAAGAGTCAAATACAAGTAAATGGGACATTCCGAGTAAATCGGCAGAACACTCTGGCATCATGCCTGCAGGGGTTCGTTGAATCGAACTTCTACCCTGGTGAGGTCGTTGTAGGATCAATTTAGTCGCAATGATTAAAGAATAGGTTAACGGTGCCGGAATTCATGAGGTCTGGGCCGTAAACTCATAAATCCGGTTAAAATGGTTGGCGGAAATCTGTGATGCCACCATGAGCGGGACAGCGCGAATTATTTTGGTTTCAATGGCCCACGACGCCGTGTCAGTGCAAATTACCCCAATCCTTGCGAACAGCAAAACGACTTCAATCAGATTTATGAGTCTACGGTCTGATAAGGCAATTATTGTTGCCCTGCCACGCTGCAGAACAGAAAAACCCTGCCAGCGTTGCCACTGGCAGGGTTTCAAATACCTTTGGATGGATCAGGAGCGATCCGTTACCGTTTCGCTTAACGGAACAGTGAAAGGATGTTCTGAGAGTTGGAGTTGGCGATTGAAAGCGCCTGGATGCCCAACTGCTGCTGTGTCTGAAGCGCCTGCAACTTGGTTGATTCCTCGTTCAGGTCTGCATCAACCAACTGGCCAACACCTCGGCTGATGGCGTCCATCAGGCCGGAAACAAACTCTGACTGCATGTCGATGCGGGCCTTTGAAGAACCAAGATCGGTCGCGGCAGTTGTCAGTTCGGTTACCGCAGCATCAACCCCTGAAATATACTGGTCGATTGTTGTCAGGTCTGCAGAAGAGTCAGTCAGTGCAGCAATGGTGAAACCGGATACGGAAAATGCACCCGCAGTTGCCGTGCGGCTTTTGTCAAGAATACCACTTTGGTCGTTCGAATCAAAAAGCTTTGAACTGGTGATGCTGATTGAAATGGTAGAGACGCTTACCGAGCCGTCATTCGCACGGTTGAACGAAGCGACAACGCTCTTTGTTGCGTTGTAACCGGTAGCGGAAGAATCGACGCTCAACCAGTTCTCACCGGAGAAAGATGCCGAGGTGGCGATTGAAGTCAGCTGGTTCTGCAATTCGTCGATCTCGGACTGGATTTTCTTGCGATCCACACCCGGCTCACGCGCGGCAACCAGTTTGGCTTTGATTTCGTCTGCAACGTCGATGGCAGAATTGATGCCGGTATAAGCAACGTCAACGGTTGCGGCACCCAGGCCAAGTGCGTCTTGAACGGTTGAAAGAGCCTTGTTGTCAGACCGCATTTCTGTAGCGATTGACCAGTAGGCGGCATTGTCGGCAGCTTCGGAAACACTGAAGCCGGTAGAAATGGCGTTCTGCGTATCGTTCAGCATTTTGTTTGTTTGGTTCAGCGAGGCCAGAGCCGTCATCGCCGAAGCGTTTGTATTGATGCTGTTCATTGGTAGTCCCCAAATAAATTACAAGTTACGGGACATTCCGAATAGATCGGCAGAACACTCTGGCATCATGCCTGCAGGGTTCCAAATTCACGCGAATTCAGACCTGATGAGGTCTAGGTGCCATGAAAGCTACAATTAAACAATAAAAATAGGGTTAACGAGGGCCGAACCGCTATACGACCGATTTAAGCAATTCTTCCACCAGTAAATTCCAACCATCAATAAGAATAAAGAACAATACTTTGAAAGGCAGGGAAACAACCGTTGGTGGCAGCATCATCATGCCCATGGACATGGTCAGTGTTGAAACCACCAAATCGATCACAAGAAACGGCAACAAGATAAGGAAGCCGATTTCGAAACCCTTGCGTATTTCAGACAGCAGGAAGGCTGGCACAATGACACGCAATTCTTGCTGGGCAAGTTCGTCAACATTATCCGGTGCACCGTTTTCATCGGCGATGAACCTTGTAAACAAAGCCAGGTCCTTCTCGCGGATATGCACCAGCATGAACTTCTTGAACGGTTCGGCGGTGCGCTCAAATGCGACCTCTTCGGTTATCTGATTGTCAAGCATTGGCTGAATTCCGTTTTTCCAGGACTGTTCAAAAACGGGAGCCATTACGAAGTAGGTCATGAAAAGCGCCAGGGAAATGACGATCAGGTTTGAAGGGGTTGATTGCAACCCAAGCCCGCTGCGCAAAAACGAAAATGCAATCACAAAACGGGTGAAACAAGTTGTGGTGATCAGCAATGCAGGGGCAAGCGACAAAACCGTAAGCAGGATCAATCCCTGGACGATCCGGCCGGAATAGGTTGACTGGTCTTGTTGCAACAAGTCGCCGATACCGGTGCTTTGTGCCAGCGCCGGGTTCATCATGCCCAGCACAAAAAGCGCGCCTAACAGATATTTCATTCTGCCACCATTGATAGGATCAGGACATCGTCAATCATGCCTTCCGAGGCAAGACGGGCCCGATCCAGAATATCTTCCCTGAAATGAATGTATCCACTTGGTCCCGAGATTGACCGCAGTGAAATCGTTCGTGCAAAAGCCGCAAGGTCGCTGTGAAGGCGCAGTACCTGCTCCTCGTCAAATTTCGAAGGATCGGTGTGGAAAACCAATGCCAGTTCAAGACGCATAAACGCATTGTTGGATTTTCTCAGCGCAACAAGTATCGGCTCCATTCGAAGAATGTTGGATTTATGCCCCTTGCCCTTGTTTTTCTTTTCCGACTTTGCCCCTTTCTTGGCGTCTTTTGACTTGTCTTTTTCGCCACCAACCTTGATGAAGGCAGCAGATTGCGCTTTTGAGTCAGGTTTTTTGTCGATAATGAAATCGCCGAGAAACCAACCGGCGCCGATAGCCACGATGGTCAGCACCAGCATACCGGCAATAAAGCCGATCATGGACTCCTTCTTGCCAGATGCCTCCTGCGCACTTTCGGGTTTTGGTTTTAGTTCCGCCACTGTTCATTCTCGCCCAAAAGGGAAACAACCTTGTTTCCAATCGGCCATCTGCGTGGTTTCTTCACGCGGTACTGATTATGGCCACCATAAGTGATGCGTGCTTCAGCAATCTTCTCATAGGCAATGGTGTTGTCCGGCCGGATGTCTTTCGTCCTAACGACCCCTTCAACCGTCAATATCCGGATCTCGTGATTAACCCTGACTTCCTGACTGCCAATGATCCTGAGATTTCCGTTGGCGGAGGCTTGGGAAACCACCGCTGCAATCTGCAGGTTTATGCGTTCAGTCCGGTCGACTGTGCCTTCTCTTTCGAGATCCAATTGCCCGTTCAAACTACCGCTCGCCCCCAAATCTGGCAGCACATTCTTTCCTCCCCACGTCAGGTTTGTCGCAGCACCCACAGACCCGTCGATTTCGGAATTGCGTGTCGAACTGTTGTCAAGCTTGGCGCTATCATTGATGGAAATATCGACTGTAAGTATGTCCCCTACTTCGAAGGCGCGCGTATCACGAAACAGAAGACTGCTCTTTTCCTTCCAAAGACTGGTGTCAGACATGGCAACCCGGTCGGGTGCATTAATCACCTGTGGTTCTGGCTGGATAAGAACATCGGAGATGGGTGCGCTATAGTCTATTGGTGTGGTAGCGGGTGGTATTCCCAGATCATGAAAAGACGTGTTGCACGCTTGCAAAAACAGCCCGGCGACAAACACCATAATCAGCTTTACGGTATTCATTTGTCAGCCCCCTTCACCTTCATGGCACTGGACAGGACCAATGTGATCTTGGCCGCATCAGCAGGCTTCATTTCCGCCAGGATTGCGCTCGCGTTGTTGGGTTCCAGTTTCGAGATAATCGCGGCGGCCTTGCCGGGACCAATCTCAGTGAACTGAAGCGCTGCTGCATCCGGCCTCATGGAAGCAAATATCTTGATCAGTGAATCATTCGCTGAATCCAGAAACTGCTGTCGTCTGGTCATCCAGTCGCGAAGAACTGCTATTCTTTCATCAAGTTTCTTCAGTTTGTCATCGACTTCGGTGCCCATACTTGAAAGACGATTTGCCAAAACGGCGGTGCGTGTTTCTGTGGCCGCATCGGAAATGTTCAGGCAGTATTTGAAGATTTCCTCGCGTTTTCGTACCGCACCGGTTGTCAGCGGATCAACGTCTGCTGGCATGTCGCTTCTCTCTCGAGCCAGAAACTCCGTGCGCAAATCATCGGTAAAGAGCGATTCCAGTTCCGATTGCGACCAGGCAGTATTGCTCGTTGAGACACAAAGCAGAACGAACAGGGACAATGTAGGCAGGACAAGCTTCATCATTGCACCACCAGTTCCGCTTGCAACGCACCAGCGGATTTGATGCCCTGCAGAATTGCGATGATGTTTGACGGCTTGGCGCCCATCATGTTCAATCCCTGAACGAGTTGGTTCAGATCCGGTCCATCTACAATACCGATCGCCTGCTCGTCCTCTGTCACCTGAATCTGGGTGTCAGGAGTGACCACGGTCTGACCATCGCTGAACGGCAGCGGTTGTGAAACCTGAGGAAACTCCTGGACGCTGACCGAAAGCCCGCCATGGGTGATCGCAACTTTCGATATCCGCACCTCTGAGCCAATGATTACTGTACCCGTCCGTTCGTCCACTATGATTCTGGCGGGGGTGTCCGGCACAACGGTAAGGGTGGAGAAAGACGCATAAAAACGGGCGGTAGAAATGCCCTTGGGTTTGTCGACAATGATGCTGCGATGGTCGATTTCACGCGCCAGCCTGCGATTGTATTTTGATTTTGTGTACTCGTTAATGCGGTCCACGATTGAAACCGCTGTATTGAAATCCGGATTGGTCAACTGCAGGACAAGGAAATCTTCATTGCTAAGGTTTCCGGGTGCCGGTTGTTCAACCACTGCGCCGTTCGGAACCCTGCCAGAGGTGGGCGTGTTTGCATCTGCACTTGCCGCATCACCATCAACCGACAGACCGCTGACAACGAGCGATCCCTGGGCAGAGGCATAGATTTGGCCGTCCCCACCATACAGGGCCGTAAAAACCAGTGTTCCCCCGCGCAGGGAGGAAGCATCGCCCAAGGAGGAAACATTAACATCGATGCGCGTGCCCTTGTTTGCATATGCTGGTAGTTTGGCCGTTACCATGACCGCCGCAACGTTCTTGGTCCGAAAGTCATCGGTCGTCCTGCCTATGCCGAGTTGGTCAAGCATCGACTTGATCGAGGCTTCGGTAAAAGGTGCGTTGCGAAGGCTGTCACCGGTTGCGTTAAGGCCCACAACCAGCCCATAGCCAAGCAACTGGTTTTCACGCGCACCCTGAATTTCCACAATGTCTTTTATGCGCACAGTGGCACAGGCATTTGTCAAATTTGCCAAACCCATCGCCAGGCCCAATACCAAACATGCCAAACGTCTGATCACCTTAGCAACTCCGCGGAAATTGAACCATCAGCCTTGGCGGTTCCGTAAACGACAATGCCGGTCTTGATATTGCGGGCGCGAACCGGTTCACCAACACGCGCAGAGTTGAGCGGAGCGACCTCTGCAACGATCTTCAACGCACCTTGCTGAAAACGCATCAGCGTTTTGCGGTTCACCTCTACAACGTTCGGCTCCACAACATAATTTACCGGGATTGGTCTTCCGGGCATAAGAGTTGTTCGCGCAATCTTTCCCACAACATCCAATGGATTGGCGATGACACTGACCTTGTTGAGGTAGTTTGCCGGTACAGAACGGTCTCGCAGCAACTCATCGCTCAAAACCTGACCAGCGTAAATCACGTTTTTCGGTACAGGTATGAACACACGTTCCGCAGCGACTGCAGCGTTACACGCCCAAACCGCGAGGGCCAGAACACAACATGCAAGTTTTTTAATCGAAGCTGGTGTTTTCAGTTCATTCATCGAAGGGCCTGGGTCGCTGTGCTCGCCATTTCATCGGCGGCCTGGATTACTTTCGAATTCATTTCGTATGCGCGCTGGGCCTGAATCATCGTCGTGATTTCCTTGATGGCCTCCACATTGGAGGCTTCAAGATAACCTTGTTCGATGACCGCAAAGTTGGTGTCACCGGGGGTTCCCTGTATGGCGGAGCCAGAAGCATCGGTTACGGCAAACAGGTTGTCACCCAGGGGCTCCAACCCCGCTTCGTTGATAAAGTTGCTAAGGGTCAATTGGCCCAACACCGTGGGAACGGTCGCCCCCTCAAGTATCGCCGAAACTTCGCCCGATTGAGAAATCGTCAACGCCTTGGAGTTTTGCGGGACAGTAATGTTGGGTTCCAAAAGATACCCGTTCAGATTGACGATTTGACCGTTTTGATTGAGGTTCAATGCACCTGCGCGTGTATACACAGTCTCACCAGATGGCCCGGTCAGTTGCAAAAATCCGCTGCCGTTAAGGGCGATATCGAGGTCATTGCCTGTCTCGTTCAGGGTACCTTGAATGTGGACATCGCGAATGGCGGCCAGCTTGACACCCAGACCAAGCTTGGCGCCTTCGGGAACCAGATCCAATCCCGCTTGCCGCGCGATGCCCTGAGATTGAACATTTTGATACAGCAGGTCGGTAAACTCGGCGCGTGCGCGCTTGAAGCCAGTCGTGTTGATGTTGGCGATGTTGTTGGCAACAACCTCCAGATTGGTTTCCTGGGCGTTCATTCCGGTTGCTGCGATGGCAAGGGCCTTGATTGTCATGAACCGTCTCCTAGATTTGCATTCTTGAGATATCCAGGAATGACTGGACAATCTTGTCACGCACAGCGGTCGCCATCTTCAACTGCTTCTCGGCTTCCATCACTGCCGATGCCACCTCATAGGCGCTTGCATCACCCGTCATACCCTTCATTGAAGTCGCTTCGGCATTCTGAAGTGCCCCGACCAGTTCGGTTCCTGAACTCTTCAAGGCATCCGCGAAGGAGGGAACAGATACCTCTTTTGCCGATGGTCCGATGCGAGCGGCAGCGGATGTATCCAATTCGCCGACACCGAACTTTGGCGAAGTTCCAAGCGAAGCAATACTGAACGGATCAGACATCGTTATTTTCCAATCATGTCGAGTGTCATTGAAATCATGTTGCGCGCCTGCTTGGCTGCTTCCATGTTGGCCTGATAATTGCGAATGCTTTCGCGCATATCCGCCATTTCCATGAACAGGTTGACGTTCGAAAACTTGACCATGCCGTCCTGATCGGCGGCAACATGGTTTGGATCAAACTTGAGAATGTAGGGAGATGAATCGACGCCGATTTTCGACACCTCTACAGAAGAAACACCAACCTGACGGTCCACTACTTCAGAAAAGGAAATTGTCTTGCGTGTGTACGGATCAGCGCCAGGCGCGGCACCTGTCACACCGGAGTTTGCAACGTTCTGCGAAATCACGCGCATTCTGTGTGTTTGCGCTTCAAGTCCGGCGCTCGCCACTTTCATTGCTGCGGATAAGGGATCAGCCATAATCAGGTTCCAAACGTTGTGATGACCATGTTGTGGAACGACCGCATCACCGATGTGTTGAGTTGATATGCGGTTGATACCTCACCGGCCTTGAGCATTTCCTGGGGCAGGCTTACAGACGTTCCGGAATGAAGGGTTTCCCAACCCCGTTCACTCGCAACGCCAACACCCTCAACGCCGCCAATACCGGAGGTCAGATGATTTGGGTTGGTCGCAACCATGCTCGCGAACAGCTTTGCGCTGTCTTCCATCGGGCGGACATCTTTGGCCACGTAACCTGGAACGCTTGCATTCGCCACATTGCTGGCAATCAGGGATTGGCGCACGGAAAGCCATTTGGCCTGTGTGCTCGCCACTTGATCCAGCATCATGTCTGACATTTCGCGCCCTCGCTTGGAAATTCATTAAGCAAAGGTTACCTTGTCTAGCTGTCCTGAAGCTTGCGGCAGGCTCACGTCATGTCGGGGATGCTGGCCTGATCCATATGCTTCTCCAGCAAACGGGTGTTTGTTTCCGGGTCTCCGGCGTTTTCCCCAAACGAAATGTGATGAAGGCTGGCTGCCGTTCCGCGACTACCAAAAAACAATCTGAAAAATGCGAAAATGTCGCCCTTTTCGAATTCCAGATCAATACTGATCACCGGTGGTTCATCCCAGTTCACGATGCATTCGCCAGTGCATGAGAAATTCATGGTTCCAGGGGCAAAATGGCGACCGATCATCTCTGTTATCGCCTCATAGATTGCCGACATGTTTCCGGTATTGAAAAACAATGCATAAGTCGTTGGTTCAAGCGAGCGCAGTTCGGTAGCCAGGTTCGAGCACGCCGTGGCGATGACCAGCTCGCGCTGTTCGACAATTCGCAACTGTTTGGTCGGGTTCATGAGTATGATCTTTGTTCTTTCTCAGAAATTGTGCGCACGATTCGTGCAATTGGAACATAGAATTCGAACGGTATTTCTTTGTCTACTGAACACACTTTATACAGGGACCTTGCCAGAGGCTTGTCTTCGATAATCGGTATGTCATTTTCTTCGGCTACCTTGCGAATTTTCAACGCGATTATGTCCTGCCCCTTGGCAAGCACGAACGGGGCGGTATCGACATTGGGATCATAGCGCAAGGCAATCGAGAAGTGGGTCGGATTGGCGATTACCATCGTCGCATTTACCGCGTTGGAGATCATGTTTTTGCGGGCCCGGTCCTGCGCTATCGAGCGATTCCGCATTTTGACCATGGGATCACCTTCTGACAGTTTGCGCTCGTCCTTGACGTCTTGCTGGCTCATTCTCAAATTTTCGAACCATTCCCTTTTGGTCAGCACATAGTCGACCGCCCCAAGGATCAGAAGAAACAAAACCATTCCCAAAGCCGCTTCGACAAAAATCGAATGTACTGTTCCGCCAATATTGATTGAATCCATCAAGATGTGAGACAGCACCCATTGTGAATGGGACACCGTGACGACCAGGCTGATGATGCCCGCAGCTACAAACTTGAACAGCGACTTGCCGAATTCCTTCACGGCGTGACTGCCAAACATTCGTTTAAGGCCCTTTTGCAGTGAAATTTTTTCCCATTTGGGCTGAATTCGTTTGGTCACCATCCGCGGTTGGTTCTGCAAAAATGCGGACAACAAACCGAAAACCAGTAGCGGGACAAGTATTGGCAGCAATGCATAACCCACGGTTTGGCCCAGAAACGATCCCAGTTCCGCTACCCTTTCACCACGCTCAAGCGACCAATCGCGATTGTTGGCAAATACCGACCGCAATGTACCCGTGATGTCACCCGCAAACGTTTGACCATAAACAAGGGCAACGATTGCAATGGTAAATGTCGACGCCACATAGGTTACCTCTCTGGAAAAAGGAACATTGCCTTCCTCCAGCGCATCGGAAATGCGTTTCTCTGTGGGGTCCTCGGTTTTGCTATCCTTGTCCTGATCGTCTGACATGGTTCTGGCTAACCGTTAACCGCTTGCGTCAGGCAAGGACAATTTTCCCTCTCGTGAAAGGGAAACAACAACCCCCGAAATCTTTCGCTGGGACGTGAGAATCAGGTCTTCGGATGCGGGGCCACGAGCAAGTTCGGACTCAACCATTCGCCGGTTTCTTTGAGAAAGGCAATCCAGCACGCACTCCTTGAGTTCGTCATTGGCGTTGCCCAAAGCCCTGGTTACATCGTCGGATTCGATGCGATCAAAGACCAGCGCACGATCAGGTTTCGCCAACTTGACAAGATCGGAGAACTTGAAGACCGACTTCTTGAGAATTTCAGCCGCTTCAGGGTTTTCTGCCTGAAGGAATTTCATCAACCCTTCCCCGGTTTCTTCTGCCAGGAAGTTCATCAGGCCGGCAGCGGATTCGATTTTTTCATTGGATTCGCCATTGTCCGAACGTTCGACAATGACGTGCAACAACTCGGAGCGCATACGTTTTTCAAAGTATGGTTGAGGTTGTTTGCGATCCAGCAGCAATTTGAACAGGGTCTTGCGGGTTTCCTCATCAAGTGTTTCGAGAATCTTCGCGGAACGCTCATCATCAAGTGTGCTTAAAAAGAAGGCTGCGATGTAGGGTGGTTCGCTGGCAATGTATTCCTTGATTTGCTCCAGTTTTGCAGATTCCGCCGGAGCGTTGTCAGTCTCACCATCAAGAGAAGGCAAAGCATCATCAGAACCATCTTCCTGTTGAACATCTTCGAAAATCGAAGCAATCGAGTCGGGTTTCGCCAGGATACCCATCGACAGGTAATTGTCCTGAAACTCGGAAACGACTGAATTGACCGTATCGGGGTTGAGAGAATCAAACTTTCCCACAGTACTCGAAAGCTTCTGGATTTCGTCGGAACTGAAATAGGTGGCGAGCTTGCTGGCGGATTCTTTCCCCATGATCAGCAAAAGGGCAGCGGCCTTTTCCAGGCCACTGAGCTGGACATCTGTCATGTGCTGGTTTTCCGATCCCATTCTACTCCCCGCGCTGGTCAGGCCACTGACGCTTCGCCCGAGACAACTTCGGTAATCGTCAGGCCAAATCGCGGTGGATCGTCCGGTGTCACAACAATCTCGGCCTTGGCAATAAGATCACCGTTTGCGTAGATGGAAATCGGATCCCCGATATTTGTGTCGAGCTCCAAAAGATCACCCTTCTCAATGCTCGCCAATTCAGAAATCTTCAGCGGCACTGTCCCCAGCACTGCCTGAACCTTAACGCGCAGACTCTGGATCTTGCTCATTGCCAAAACCGGCTGTCCTGAACCGGATTTGAGGCTGGGTGTCGGCGCGGCCTGAGCACTACCGGCATCAACGGTGGATTGCACATCGCCAGCGCTCATCACTTCTCCTTCGACAACAGCGGCGGGAGAGTTCTCAACCGGGGTTGCCGGATTCGGCATTTCCGCGATATCGAGACTGGGCGCCTGGCTCGCAAGATTTTTAGTGTCCTCAGCACCGGTGGCACTCATATTTGAACCGCCAACACCAGGATTTTCAACGTCATCCATTTGCTACTCTCCGTAAACCCAGTTCTTCCGCGACGTGGTGCTTTACCAACGAACCTGTACCGCCAGCCTGTTTCCCCTGTGTTTCGACAGCCGTGGCATTTTCCTGTTTTTCGCCTGTCAAACCGTTGTTGAACAATTGGGACAATGAAACCGGCTTTCGTTCCTGTGCAATCTTGCGGATTAACGCAGGATGCGGCTTCAAGCTTGTTTGAACCTGTCCTGCCCGCGCGGTTGTCGCTGAAGTGTTTCCGCTACCGTTTTTTACGCGCTCAGCGACGCTGTTTCCGGCGGGCGCTGCCGCGTCATACGTTTGATCAATGTCCTGGAGTTGGCGATTCAACGATGCCAGCAGCACTCTTTGGTGTTCAAGCGATTTTCTGTGATGGTCAAGCGCCTTGCTGTGCTGCTCAAAATGATGCTCCTGCATATCTTTTGATTGCTGCTGTTCGTAACGCAACCAGTCCAGTTTTTTGTCACTTGTCTGGGTCTGGCCAAGCGTGGCGTGCTGGGATTGCAGAACAAGCTTCATCTGTTCAGCCAATTTTTGTTGCCCTGCCCTGCTCTTTAATGCCGTCGCAATTGTTACTCCAAACAAAGCGAGTGTCAGTGCCGATAGAATATAGATCATGTTTTCAAACCCTATTCCGTTCCATTGTCCACCTGGAACCTGATCGTTTTTCCGTGTATCGCCAGGGCTCCGTGCATAATCTCCTCATTATGCAAAGAATAGGCGGTGAGTTTTTGCGGATTGATCTGCATGTCAAGCCGTTGGCCCACATGCAGCGATGTAACCTCCGAAAGCTGTAATTCCCGGGATGCCAACTCAATGGTTACCGGAACTGACACATCGTCCAAACGGTCCTGGAGCATCTGACGCCACTCTTCTTTTTCAGCGATTGCATTACGATCGGCTGAGAACTGCGCCGGTTCTGATTTTTCAAACAATGCCAATGGCGACATCATTACAAACGAGCCCTCGCTCGTGCCAATCTTCATATGCATGGTAAATGTGACAAGCTCCACTTCTTCCGAAACTTCAGCCATTTCTTCGCGTGTAAGGAAACGCGCCTTGTCCGGCATTCCGTTAAGCGGGATAACTTCCATGTTCTCAAAAACGGCCGACGCCATGTGATCGGAGAACATGAGGAACAGTTTTTTTTCCGAGGCGCTCAAGTCACGCGGATCATCGGCGTATCTGTCTGAACCGGTTAGCGTGTAAGACAACATCTTCCGGAAAAGCGTGTTGTCGATCAGATATACCACGACGGGAAGCTCTGCATCTTCCACAAGCACCAGACTGTAGTCTTTCGAACCATTGTCGATGAAAGACAGGCGTTGGAACATCGACATCTCGTGAAATGCTATCTTGATGTTCTCCTGACACAGTTGGGCCAGTTTTCTTGTTGTCTTTTCTGCGATCAGCTCGATGCGTTCTTCGATCTCGCTTACAAGGTCAATTTTCTTTTGCGACTGGGACTGCTTCAGCTGGACGAGGAATTCGTTCTCCTCCGGTTCGCCGGTCACTGGCTCTGCCGCCGGTTCGGAGGTCGGCATGGTGTCCAATTCCGGAGTTTCTTGTTCCGTCATTGCAGATCACCCATTATTCTGCGGCCATGGCCGCTGGCGCGTTCATGGTTGCTTCTTCAACGGATTCAATGCTCGGACGCTCTTTTGAAGAAATCGTCTTGCGCCCATGTTCCACCGCAATATGCGGGGTGGCACCGTTCATATAGGCGATCAGGCATTGCTTGATTACCACAAACGGGCGCGCCTGTTTCTCGCGAACCGACTTGATTTTTGTCGCGACGGGCCCTGCCATACCGTAGGACATGAAAATTCCTGCGAATGTACCGACCAGGGCAGCACCGATCAGACCACCAAGAATTTCGGGCGGCTTGTCCAATGATCCCATCGCCTTGATCACCCCCAGAACCGCTGCGACGATGCCCAGCGCAGGCAGAGCGTCAGATACCGCTTGCACCGCAACATACGGTTTGAGTTTGTCCTTGGCCAAAGTGTGGATTTCCTCGTCCATCAAAGCCTCGATCTCGTGAGGCCGGGCATTGCCAAGCAGAATCAGGCGAACATAGTCGCAGATAAAATTGATCTTGGCCTTGTCTTTTGCAGCCCCGGGGAAGTTTTGAAAGATCGACGAGTTTTCCGGTTCATCAATATGCGCTTCGATCTCCGCGCGGGTCCTGGATTTCATTTCCTGCATCAAGCTGAACAGCAGCCCGATGATTTCCAGATAGTCTTTTTCTTTGGGAACTTTTTCGCCAAAAGCCTCGCCAAGGGCCTTGCCGGTGTCTTTGATCACCGCCATGGGATTGGCAATGATAAAGGTGCCAATCGCGGAGCCGCCGATAATGACGTACTCCCACGGCTGCACAAGAACGGCCAGTTTTCCGCCCATCGCCATGAAGCCTCCGAGCATACAGGCAAGGGTGAAAATGAATCCAATTGCAATTGTCACGAAGGGCTCCCGGTTTCGGTATCATGCTGAAACACACAAATGCGTGGTTTTCACACTATTGGCGCAGGCTTGCGTGAAACTGGACCGCTGCGCATCAGCTTCACGCAAGCAACCCGACCGACAATCAAACAGGATCAAAGGGTAGCGGTGCTATGGATGCAGTGACAACATTTCGACTTTATGCGGCTGATGCGCAAAGGGCGCGAAAGCTGGTTGAGGAGAATCCGGTCATTTCGCGCGAAGTAGAATACTACCGTGAAAACATCAGTTCGGTAAAAAGCGCTCAAGACCTGATTGATGACCCCAGAATGCTGAAAATCGCATTGACCGCTTTTGGGCTTGAGGAAATGAGCTATGCCAGTGCCTTTATAAAGAAAGCACTGGATGGCGGTGTTGATGACGATGACTCTTTCGCAAACAAGCTTACTGACCCCCGATACCAGGAATTTGTCGAAACCTTCAATTTCAAACGTTACGACACCGCCACCACCGCTTTCAGCAAGGTTACAGAAGGGGTGATTGAGAAGTACTATCAAGCGAGTATCGAAACACGTGCCGGAAACGAAAGTGTTGGCGCCCGGCTTGCCATGTACTTTGAACGAAAATCCTCTGATGTGACCGACGCCTACGAAATCCTTGGTGACAAGGCGATGCTGCAATTTGTGCAAACCACGTTTCGACTGCCAACACAAATGAGTTTCTCCAGTATTGAACGTCAGGCCGAGATGATCGAAGACAGGCTCGATGTGGAAAAACTGTCTGATCCCGAATATGTCGGAAAGCTTGTCGGCCAGTTTCTGGCTCTTTGGGACTTGGACAATCCAAACGCCAGTAACAACAGCACGAGCG
Organism: Rhizobiaceae bacterium; assembly: GCA_965230715.1. GTDB lineage: Bacteria > Pseudomonadota > Alphaproteobacteria > Rhizobiales > Rhizobiaceae > JAALLB01. The sequence goes on from CBDDLK010000001.1 coordinate 2,486,551, forward strand.
TTATACCACTGATCAACACCAATAGCGGACAACAGGCAGGATTGAACATGCTGACAGCGATCGCATCGCTTAGCACGCGCTCGTAACCCTGAAAGGCACCACTCATGGAAGGTTCACTTTATGTCAGCGTCGCCGGCCAGCGGCATCTTGAGCGGCAGCTTGAAATCATCGCCCATAACATGGCGAATGTTAACACCGCCGGTTACCGTGCCGAGATGGTTGATTTCAAAAGCCTTGTCTCCAAAACACCGGAAGACAATGTCTATTACCCGCAAATCGCCAAGCTTTATCCTGCACTTGAACAAGGCCCGCAAATACGCACCGACAGTCCGCTGGATGTGGCAATCGACGGTGATGCCTGGTTTGGGATAAACACCCCTGACGGCATAGCTTTAACCCGCGACGGGCGGTTTTCAATGAACCAGTTCGGTGAGTTGCAAAGTACCGAAGGCTATCCGGTGCTTGATGCTGGTGGCGCACCGATCCAACTTGACCCGACAGGGCCTGCGCCAGAAATCATGGGCGACGGAAGAATCCTTGCCAATGGCCGTCAGGTTGGAAATATCGGGGTTTTTGTTTCTCCGGTTGAGAACTTTTCTGCGCGTTACACCAATTCCGCATTCCTCACCAATGTAGCCCCGGTGCCGATTGCCCCAGGCAATGATATAAAACTCAATCAGGGGTTTCTTGAAGGTTCAAACGTCAATGCAATGAACGAATTGGCTCATCTGATTACAATATCCCGGACGTTTGAAAGCGTAACGAACATGATCGGGAAAGTAGACGATACGCTGGCCCGTTCTGTTCGTGAACTTGGTGGCGGTTAACCCCTCGCGTGATCGCTGAACATTCACTCCTTCAATGATGTTGGCACGATAATTGCTTTTTCCATTCCGAGTGCAACTTGGAGTGGATCATGCTTTACTGGAAACGCAAGCCCATAGATCAACTTTCAGAGGACGAACTGCGTTCAGCAATCCGCGAACTGGTTCCTATGGTCATGGAACGCAATCCTTCCAACAATGTATCCGACATTTTTTCGGCTTTCACCATTGGTACGTTTACCGGGATCGCCGCCTCTGCGCTTTGCATTGTCGTGGGATCAAGTTTTTAGGCCGCAAACTGTCGCGGGAAACTACGAATTCGACCACTGGAACCCTGGAATTTTTCACCAACGCCTCAGGCTGTTGCGCAGATTTTTATTCACCAGTTTTGTCGTGTCCATACAACAGCTGTGGGAAATGTACCTAAATCCGTGGATAAACACAACTAATCCACAAGTCGAAATTCGACTCGAGATAATTTCAAGATGTCGAAATTGTTTTGTTTTTCCAATATGTTAACAAAATTCGCTATTTGAGAAAACAATTGCTTTGGTACAACAAACGACGACAGGTATGGCCATGTCGCAATAAGTAGAGCCACAAAGGTGACTTTCCTCTACCCAACATGAACACAAGGAACTAGTATGCGGATCAAGTTGGGGATTGATGTCGGGAAACCACATCGGGTGTTTCTGCATTAGAAATATGGTCAAATGAATTTTGTGGATGATGTAGCGGCCACCAAGAGGTCTGTGTTGGACAGAGTATCGACCTTTGGGAACGACTCAATTGTTGCTTCAGTCGAGAAAGCAGCAACGAAAGTTCAGTTATACAATTTGCTCTCCAGTTTTCAGGCGGAGACTGGCAGACCACGGTTTGTTTTTGTCGTGAACGACAACAGCAAGACCGCAGTAACCAATTGGAAAGTCATGACAAACTGGCCGCATGAACTGTTCGACCAGGCAGTGCAATGTGGCATGGTCAAAAACCTTGCCCAAGTTGGCATTGGAGAAATTCAGGGCGGCGATACCGGGTATCGCCGGTTCGGACTTCGGAAAACAGAACAACTGGTTGACAGCGAGGCGGAAACTGCAGAGTTTTCACGGGCTCTCAATCTTGCCGATCTGGAGCGGACGCACGGGTTCGTGGTTTCGCTTGGCCAGAAGACTGATGTTCGCATGACAGGCTTGCTTGACGGCGCACCGCTGGCGGATCAGTCAGAAATTGCAAACGATAGTGCCGTATACAAGATGGTGGGGAACAAAATGCTGTCGCTGGGAGCCCAGGAAACCTCGAAAGCACCATTGCTTTCGAAACGTGAAACTGAATGCATTCGTTGGACGGCAGAAGGCAAAACGAGCTACGAAATCGGGATCATTCTGGGCTTGTCGGAAAACACCATTAACAACTACATCGCGTCGGTCACCAAAAAGATGGGTGCAGTCAACCGCTCACACATGATCAGTTTGGCCTTCAGGAACGGCATTATCAGCTAGAGCATGTCCTGTTCTGACGGAGTATCCGTTGTTCGGGCTCTGTTGAAACGTGATGCGCTCCCGCATTGTCATTTCGATCGTTTTCTGTGAAACGGCGATGGTGGAACGCGTTTGTATTATGCTACGATGAATTCCCATTATCAAACTGGGAGACATTGCGAATGAACCCGAAACTGAAAACCGGCGTAGCGGAACTTGTCAGGGCAGCTAAGGAAAATATCCGTGAAGTTGATGTTGCAGAGCTTCTGCAACGGCATGGCGATGACAAACTGGTCGTTGTCGATATTCGCGACGTACGCGAGCGTCAGCGTTCCGGCTTTATTCCGGGAAGTTTTCATGCCCCAAGGGGGATGTTGGAATTTTGGGTTGACCCGGACAGTCCATATTTCAAACCGATCTTTGGAGAGGACAAGGAATTTGTTTTCTACTGTGCTTCTGGTGGGCGTTCTGCACTGACGGTTGATACGCTTACAAAGATGGGCTTTGAATCAGCGCATTTGACCCAAGGCTTCTCCGGTTGGGTGGAAGCAGACGGTCCGACCGAGATGCCGGAACCGCGAACGTGACGGTTCGGGGGCAAGCCCGGTCTCTGTTCAAGGCCTCAAGTTGCCCTCGGGCCAACACCGGGATTTGAAGCCAGTTTGTACAAGGCTGTCGCAAACTTGCGGCTTCTTTTCCCGGAATTGCGATACAGTTTCTTGAAGCGTGGTTTGAGTTGTTTCTTCCAGACCCAGCAATGAATGTATCCACGTAATGACAATGCGATTGAGCGGCTGTTGAGGGGTGCTGCCAAATTGGACCACTCGTTTTTGTAGGCGGACGGATCATTGAGGAAATCGAAGTATCGGAATCCCTCCTTCAACGCCCACTTTTGCGCTTCTCCGATCTGCAGTTTGCCGGGAGAATATTTGCTGTAATCCAGATCAATCGCTCCCAGATAGGAGTAGTAGTCACCTCCTGCTGCAAAACCCAGTTCCAGTGCGACCGGTTTTTCATCGATACAAAGTGCCATTGCAAATGCCCCTTGGTGATGCGTTTCTTCGCTAAATGTATGATCAAGGCTGCTGAAAAAACCAATACACCGATTGTCAAACAATACGCCCCTTCGCCGACCGGTTTCGATCAACCATTTTCGTTTCAGCTGAAGGCATTGCTCGACAATATTGCGGAAACTCTTGTCATCGGCGGGGTAAACCCTGAAAGACACCGTTCCCAGTGCCTCAAGGTTTCTGCGTCTGCGGGTAAGTTGCTTCTTCTGGTTTCTTGAGAAGGTTTCATAAAAGGTTTGCCAATTCTCCAACTGGCTTAGATCAAGGATCGAAGATTGTTGCTCGGCTTCCGTCTCAAATCCGCGCTCCCCAACGATGTCAGCCAAAAGGCAATCCGCTGGATAGTGATCCAGTGTCAACGCATCCGCTACGCCAGACCTTGTGATGGCGTTGAGAACAAAGCGGCCAAGTTCGACATCAAACGCACCGGGACGATGAAGCAGATTTGTGTACTGACCCAACGGACTGGACAGACCGACAAGTTCCCTTACACCATAGGGCCCGGACAGCAACTGCAATGGCAGGATCATAACGACTTCATTGGTGTCGCGATTTCTCAAGACAAAGATCTGCGGCACCGGATCATGGTTAGCGGCCGACGAGCCGGCAAAATGCTCGACAAAACGGCTACACCAATCAAAACTCTGATAGTAGCAAAACGGCTCGCCTGAAATTTTTTCAAGCTTCTGCCAATCCTCCTTCAAACCGGCAATGTCCGGTTGAGCAGAGTATTTTTCGAGCTGATGAACTTTTCCGAACCGGGATATCAATCCCAGCACTTTTTTCGGGCCAATCAATGCGCGATTTCCGTTTGGCACAGCGACATGACCCTGCTGCTTATCTGACAACGCTAAACCCTTAAAATCACAAGCTTGTATTCAAAAAGAAGGCTACCGCAAAGTCGTTAATTTGCTGTTATTTTTAATGTGAAACCATTAACTATCGGCCAGTTTGGACTACAGGACAGACATCTTGTTACCAAGTGCATTTACCTGTTCTTTTGTGAAAGAGATTCCAAGCCGTGTTCGTCTGTAAAGAACATCTTCGGGCGTCGTTGCCCATTCATGATTCTTTAAAAAACGAACTTCGCTCTCATATAGCCCTGCACCGAAATGTTCGCCCATATCGGTGAGGCTGTGACATCCTTCAAGAAGTCGCCAGGCTTCGGTTCCGTAGCTGCGCGCCAACCGGTAGGCAAGACTATTGGAAAGAAACGGGAATTCGGTGCTCAACCGGGATTTCAGATCATCGAACCCGGTGACCGGAAAGTCTCCGCCAACAAAGCAATCGAGGCGTTTGGGTCTGCCCTTCGGCTTTCCGATCCTGTTTTCCAGCTGACCAAGCATTGAGGATGCCAACCGTCGAAACGTCGTAATCTTTCCACCAAAAATGTTGAACAGCGTGCCGTTCCCGAGCGCCTCTTCTGCCCGGATCACATAGTCGCGCGTTGCCTCCTGTGCTTTGCTTGCTCCATCGTCATACAACGGGCGAACGCCACTATATGTCCACACAATGTCTGAGGGTTTGACCGGCACCTTGAAATAGGAAGAGGCCATCTTGCACAAATATGCCGTTTCCTCGTCACTGATCCTGGGGGGCTGTGCAATATCCTCCTGTTCGCAATCCGTTGTCCCAATCAACGTGTAGTCATTTTCATAGGGAATGGCGAACATGATGCGTTCATCCGCGTTTTGGAAAAAATATGCCTTGTCATGCTCAAACTTTTTGCGGATTACGATATGGCTGCCCCTGACAAGCCTTACATTGTCTGCTTCATTGAGATGAAAGACTGAGCGCAGCACCGTATCGACCCAGGGACCTGCCGCGTTTACGACAGATTTTGCGTAGACCGTGCGATCTTGCATCTTTACGCGCCAAAGTCCGTTTTCAAACCGGGCGTCATGCACTTCGGTTCGCGGCATAAGCGTTGCACCACAGGCTTGCGCATCACGAAGATTGAGGATCACCAAGCGGCTGTCCATTACCCAACAATCGGAGAACTCGAACGCAGAATCGAACTTGTCGTTGAGCGGTTCGCCTTCAACACAGTCCGCCAGCGCCAGCGAAGTTGCAGGTGGAAGTTTTTCCCGACCGCCCAGATGGTCGTAGATGAACAGCCCCAGACGAAGCAGCCATTTCGGTCGAAGACCGGGATGGTAAGGAAGAACAAACCGCATTGGATAAATGATATGCGGCGCCATGCTCCAAAGCTGTTCGCGCTCTTTCAATGCCTCCCTTACAAGCCGAAACTCATAATGCTCCAGGTACCGCAAGCCGCCATGTATGAGTTTTGTTGATGCCGATGACGTTGCCCCACCGAAATCGCCCTTGTCGGCCAGACATACAGAGAACCCGCGCATTGAAGCTTCGCGCGCGATACCGGCACCGTTAATCCCGCCGCCGATAATGAAAACATCATAAGGGCGGATCGGTTTCAGACATGTTGTGTTTCCGCATAACCGGCTACATTAGAACAAACCAGTGCGCGCTCCGGCTCAGCCCCAGTATGAAAGAGACCGACAATCTTGTCAGTTGGCAGTCGTGCTTTCCTCTGAACCGCTGCTTTCACTGTTTTCAGCGGCCCCGGTTTCAGCACCATCGGTACTTTCTGCCTCTTGCTCTGCCTCTGCATCAGGTGAAAATGTCTTCAGATAGGCAATCACATCCAGCCGATCCTGTTCCTTTTTCAGCTTGAAAGACATCTTGCTCTTGGCTTTCTTGTCTTCAAGCTTGGCACGCAGATATTTCTTGGAATCCAGAAGATAGCCAAAAACTTCCTCTTCGGTCCACACAAGGCCAGCTTCGCCAGCTGCAAGCAGGCTCTTGCCATACTTGAAACCTTCAACTGTACCGGCTGTTCGACCCAGCACGCCAGTAAGCATCGGTCCAACACCATTTTCAGCGCCATCGCCAATTTTGTGACAACTCGAACACTTCTTGAATACTTTCTCGCCATTGGCAGCATCGCCAACTTCCTGGGCGATCGAAACCTGTGAATGCATGACACTTGCGGCAAAAACTGCAAAGCACAAAGACTTTAGTTTACGGGACATCATATTCTCCGGTTGAATGATAACGCTGATGTTTTTCTGCTTGCACTTAAACCACATTATTGGCTTGACTGGCAGTAGTAATTTTTCAACTGCGTCACCATGTACCCAATACCTGGCTCCCTAAAGTCAGGAAGGTGCAGTTTTTCATTCATTGGTGTTGAATGTCTGAAATTCCGTAGGGTCAAAGGGTGGTGTACTTTCTGTTGGGCGAAGAAATTTACGCCTTTGGCCTTAACCCCAGCAACTGTCTATGTAACAAAATTAGATAGTTTCAATGAATTCATATTACAATTATAAAGTAGTTTGTTTTTCATGGCTGGATTAACAGCGCCTCAAATACCGGTCAGAAAGCAACATTAGGGGTGGGACTATTGAAAAATATAAAAATTCCGTCAGTGTTCTATGAAAACTTACGTTCGTTTACTACAGTAGCTGAGACTTTGAACATCACCAAAGCCGTTGATCAGCTCGGTTTTACGCGTCAAACGATAAGACGCCATCTTGACGATCTTGAGGCAATTACAGGTGAAAAACTGTTCGATACAAAGAACCGTCAATATCAACTCACAACCGCCGGACAGGACTGTCTTGCCGGGGCCAAGGAACTGCTCGCTGCAATTCATGCCTGGGCTGAAGGAAATTTCTCGCCTTCCAGCGGTTTGCAGAAGTTCGCTTTTCAAGCCACCGACAGTCACTACTTCTATCATTCACAACAACACAGCCTTTATGAGGTATGGGATGATGGCACACCAATTTTGAAGCACGGTTTGCGAGTTTGGACCTCGACAAAAAGCCGTATCGAAGACCCGGCGTTTGCATCGCTAAAGCCCTATCTGCTGATTTTCAGAAAGCACAGGGGAAGCTGGCTCTGTACACATGTCGGAAACGATTCGTCTTTTGCAACGTGGATGGGGCAGGCTTGGGCGCAGAGTGCGGTTGGAAAAGCGCTCGAGACTGATCCTGACAACATGAAGGATGAAAAGTTCACCATTGATGCCTATGACAGCGTTTCAGCGCATGGGTGCCCGCGATACGATCATATCTATGCTCACTATGCCAGCGAACGTGACGACGTTTCACGACCGGTTGCTTTTCAAAGGTTGCTGGTTCCACTGCGTTTGCCGGATGGAGAGCCGGTTCTGGGAAGTTTGGTGACGAGAACGAATTGTATACGAATTGACGATATAGTGCCTGACAAGTTCGTAAAGATGCCGCAAGAGCATCTCATGGAATTTGAAATTGAGTGATGCAGGGTGGTCCAAGTGTGCGCGCGTTAGTCATGCATTGGCCAATTGTCGCGTTGTGTGGGCAATAGCGATTTTGGAGAACCTGTTATGCATTATTTTGACGAAATGTCGCTGAGTGAAATGATCGGCGAGAGTGGCCGCTTGATTTCACTGCTTGGTGTTGACTTGCAAGTTGGGCGCGACTTCGAAATTTTCAAGTTTTATGTCTCTGACAGTCCAAAGGAAACGCCTTTGGACCCGATTTTTGATCCGGTGCAGTCAGACGTTGCAGAACGCAACGGAATGTGGCTGTTGGGGCGAAACCGCAAGGGCGAAATCGTTCAAACCCAGGCAATCAGAAGTTTGAACCTGCAAGACAGGACCTTCCGCGATTACCTGAAACAGCAAATTGCCGACATCCGTCCTGACGGATTTGACGTGGACGTAAAGAAAACAAAATGGCGACTTTCAAAACAGGCCGCTGCTATTACCGGCAACGTGTTTTATCATGGCGGGCTGTGGCTGCGAAAAGATTTTCGCGGCGGTAGCCTGGCGACATTGATCACGCGTTACCTGCTGGCACGAGCGGTTTCGGAACTTGAACCGGATTTTTTTGTGGGCCTTCAAGCCCCGTATACCAGTTGCAAAGGCCTTGCTGCGCGTGAGGGTTACATGCATATGGAACAAAGGAGCATCCTTTGGAACCTGAAAGACCAGCCCGGAGAACTTGAAGACTGGCTGGTATGGATGAGCCGCGAGGAAGCAGAGTTTAACCTGACCATACCCCCTGCCGACCTGTTTGACATGTTTGAAAAAAGCACCACTGCAGGGTCGAAAACGGGCACCAACGGTTAGAAAACCCTTCTACGGCATCTCTTCTGTCCAAGGTTACATCAACACAAGGACGTCCATCCTTTGCGGGAGGAAACAACTGTTTCCCGTTTCTTTTCTAACGCGAAACGCTCTGGTTTGCGACGCTAAAGGTTCAAACGAAATTTACAATCATGGTGGCAGCAAGGATGATCGCAATCCACAACACCATCACGCCATTTGGCCAGACTCTCGCCATTCGCCCTTCGGGTCCATGGTGTTTGTGAAGCGAGCGGATAATGGTTGAAGCCAGATCATTGATCGAATGGCTTGCTTTTGCCTGAAATGCCGAAACGCTCTTTGCAAGTTTGGCTACCAGCGTTGGCAACAACCGCCGGTAGGTCCAATCGAAGTCCAGGTTTACCGACTTCAATTCCGGAGGATAGATTCCGGTGCGCATCAGGACCGTAAATGCGAGGGCCGAGAAAAACAGCAATTGCAACTGCGTTACCACATGGGTCGTTGTATAGGGAACATACTCAACTTCGTAGGGCAACAGCGCATACAGGGGAGCTGGATATACACCGATGGCGATGCACAAAAATGCTGTTATTCCCATCGCCAGCAACATGTGGGCGGGCGCTTCCTTCGGGCGCAACCCGCTGTCATGGGCGAAGAACGCAAAGTAGGGAATCTTGATCCCGGAATGGTGGAAAACGCCAGCGCTTGCAAACAGAAGTATGAACCACACCAGATTATAGTGTTCATGGGCAGATGCGGACAAGATCAGCGATTTTGATATAAATCCTGAAAACAACGGGAAGGCGGAGATTGAAGCGGCACCAACCACACAAAAAACCATGGTCAGCGGCATGGTCTTGTAAAGGCCACCAAGTTCGGAACCTTTTGCGGTGCCCGTTCTGAACAACACTGCACCCACACTCATAAACAACAAAGACTTGTACAAAATGTGCGCAAATGCGTGGGCAGCGGTTCCGTTGAGTGCGAGCTCGGTGCCGATGCCGACACCTACTACCATGAAACCCAACTGGTTGTTGAGCGAGTAAGCGAGCACGCGACGCAGATCGTTTTCAATGACCGCATAAAAGATAGGGAAAAGGGTCATCACCGCGCCGATATACACCAGCATTTCTGTGCCCGGAAACCCTCTTGCCAAAGCATAGACCGCAAGCTTGGTTGTAAAGCTGGAAAGAACCACCGTGCCGGTGACGGTTGCCGCCGGATAGGCATCCTGTAGCCAATTGTGCAGCAACGGGAAGGCGCATTTGATGCCGAATGCCAGGAAAATCGCCCACGTCGCGAGGGAGCCGAGTTCCATTCTACCGAAGGCAACCGAGCCGGTTTCAGAGTAATATAACGCTGCTCCGCCGAGCAGGATCACCCCGGATGCGATTTGGATAACGAGGTACCTGAGACCTGTGTGGTATGCGCCTTCGGTTCTGCGGGCCCAAATCAGGAAAACCGATGCGATGGCTGTTCCTTCCCAAAACACAAAAAGGGTAACCAAATCGCCGGCAAACACCGCGCCGATGGCAGAACCTGCGTACAGAACCGACGCCAATTGCTGCATTGTATCGCGGACATGCCAAGCGTAAAGAAGTGCCAGAAACGCCGCGAGTGAAAAGACGAGACCAAACATCGTGGCCAGTTTGTCAACCCGTGTGAGGGTCAGTTCCATTCCAGCGAGCGAAAACTGATGAGCAAGTCCGGGCGACGCATTCCAAATCAGCAGAGCGCCGATCACGGGTATCAACAGCGATGCAGCAGACCGGATATTGTTGTTCGGCAATGCCAGCAATCCCAGCCCGCCAACCACATAGACCAGGAAAGGGGGCAGGTTTTCAAGCATCGTACTGCTCCCGATCCAGCCCGGCTTCCGGATAGTCTTCGGCTTCCACGTCCTGCGGTGCGTAGTATGCCTCGTCACGCTTTAACACCAACCGCATCAGCTTTGCGCAGATCACCAATGCGGCGCACATAACAAACCCGTATATTGCATAAAACCCGGGAAACGCTTCGGCGGCCAGATAGGTTTTTTTCTTGTAGAGAAAGTCTGCCAGAAACAGGATTGCGCAGACCGCGTAAAGGCCGTAGACGATCCGGTCGACATTTTTCATGTTGTCCACAAACATCAGTTTTTGGCCCAGCCAGGGGAAATTGGTCGAATCTTCGGTACGCTTGGTCATGCTACTCCCCCAACGGCTTCAAGAACTCTACCAGATCGCCAGCGAAGAAAAACAGGACAACACACCCTGTCGCAGTAAACACAGGCGGTACAACACACCACAAAGGCGCTTCGGCAATCCCTCTTGCGGATGCGACATCGCTCCCTGTCGGCAACAGAAAGAATGCGCGCGCCACCGGTCCCAACAGGTAAACCACGTTCAAAAGGCTGCTGAGCATCAGCACCGCTATCATGACAAGCTGTCCTGTGTCGGCGGCCCCCAACATGAGATACCATTTCGACCAGGCTCCGCCCAATGGTGGCAGACCGATCACCGACAAGGCACCAACCAGGAAAGCGCCAAAGGTAATTGGCATCGCTTTGCCAAGGCCATCCATCTGGCTGATGTTGGTTTTTTGGGTGGCGACATAGATTGCACCGGCACACATGAACAGTGTGATCTTGCCAAAAGCGTGCATGGCAATGTGAAGCCCCCCACCTATCGCCCCCATCGACGTGGCCAAGGCCATTCCGAGCGTAATGTAGGCCAGTTGGCTGATTGTCGAATAGGCTATTCTTGCTTTCATGTTGTCTTTTGTGATCGCCACGACAGATGCCGTTACGATGGTGAAAGCCGCTAGCCACATGAGCCATTGGGAAGCCCCAGTAGTGGACAGAAAATCAAGTCCGAAAACATAAACGCCCACCTTGAGCATGGTGAACACCCCCGCCTTCACAACCGCCACAGCATGAAGCAACGCAGAAACCGGGGTCGGGGCCACCATCGCAGAAGGGAGCCAGCGGTGAAACGGCATCAATGCGGCCTTGCCAATGCCGAATGCGTAGAGCGCCAGCAACACGGTAGCAAGCGCACCATCGACTTTGCCCGCAAGTATACCACCCCTGGTGAAGTCCAGTGTCCCGGCAAGATACCATGTCCAAACGACCGCTGTTAACAGGAAGGCAATGGATGTGCTCATCAATATGCCGAGATAAACTCGCGCACCGCGTTTTGCCTCGTCAGTTCCCTTGTGCGCCACCAAAGGGTAGGTCGCCAGTGTGAGCACTTCATAGAACACAAACAATGTGAACATGTTCGCTGAAAAGGCAATGGCAATGGTTGCCCCAATTGAAAAGCTGAAGGCTGCAAAGAACGTGGGATGATTAGCCTCGTTGTTGCCCCGCATGTAACCGATTGCATAAACATGCGTGACACACCAAAGGCCCGAAGCAATCAGGGCAAAAAGCAATCCAAGTGGTTCAACGGAAAACGAAAGGCCAAGACCGGGTAGCACCTCAACAAGTTGCCATGCGGCGGTTTCGCCATTGCCGACCGCAAGGCCAATTCCAACAACGCTTGCAAAGGTCGCCAATGCGGCCAGAAACGTCAGGCCGTCGCGCAGGTCGGGTCGTTTCTCACCCAGCAACAGGTTGCTGATGCTCGCGGCGACCGGAATCAAGATGGAGAGCATGATCAGGGATACCGGTTCCATCACGCCCCTCCCAACAGGCTCAGCGCAGCCGTACGAGCGGCATCAACCGTCAGTTCGGTATCGATACCGGCAATGATGCAGGAAATGCAAAGCAACCAGATCGGGATCAACATCAATACCGGAGCTTCCTTTACTGGGGCAGTCCCTTCTGCGGCTGGTTTGAAGTAAAGCGTTTCAACAAACTTCCAAATATAGATTATGGCCAGCAGGGAAGAAGCGACGATGAGAAACGCCATCCACCACCACCCTTTTTCAAAGGCGGCCTGAACCAGCAACCATTTCGACAGGAACCCCGCGGTTCCAGGTACTCCGATGAGGCTGAGACCGGCGATTACGAATGCCGCACTGGTGACCGGCATCTGCCTGCCAAGCCCGGCAAGTTGCGCCGCAAAGCTTCCGCCGCCCCTTAGCACATAGGCACCAACCACCATAAACAAGGCGCCCTTGGTGATCCCGTGATTGAAGACATGGGTAAGGGTCGCTGTAAGGCCGGTGACATTGAGCAAGCCAATGCCAAGTATCATGTAACCGATCTGGGCGACACTCGAATAGGCAAGCAACCGTTTGAGATCCTGTTGAAACACCGCAATAATGGACGCTGCAAACATGGCAATCAGTGCAAGGGGAACCACCACGAAATTCAAAATTTGCAGGTGGAACGAGACGCCCGGCTCAAAAACAGTCAACATGAAGCGCACCAACACATATACTGCAGCCTTGGTTGCGGTTGCGGCGAGAAAAACCGTTACAACCGAAGGTGCGTAAGTATACGCTGACGGCAGCCACAAGTGCATTGGAAACAGCGCAGCCTTGAGCCCCATGCCGACCAGAATGAACGCAAAACCGGCTTGCAGGGTTCGGTTTTGGCCTGTTTCAGAAATGATCCCGGCAAGATCAGCAAGATTTAGCGTTCCTGTTGCCATGTACAGAAAACCAAGACCGATCACAAAGAAGGTCGCGCCGATGGTTCCCATGATCAAATAGTCGTAGGCGGCCGTCAGTGCCCTTCTGTCGCGCTCGGCACCGGCGGCGATCAACACGTAGGTCGATAGCGAGGAAATCTCGAGAAACACGAAAATGTTGAAAGCGTCACCCGTAGCAACCACCCCCAGCAGACCGGCAAAACAAAGCAGGAAACAGCAATAAAACAGGGAATGGCTGACCTTCCGGATTTCAGATCGCACGCTTTCGACCGCATACAGCAACACCAGAGTGCCGATGCCGGAAATCAGGAACAAAACCAGCGCGTTGGTCGCATCAATACGGTATTCAATACCCAATGGCGGCTTCCAGCCGCCCAAATGGTATGAAATTACTCCACCGTCAATCACTTGCATAAGCAGATGCAAGGAAGCTGCAAACGAAACCAGGCTCGCCAACATTGCCAGAAACCAGACAATTCTCGGCCTGGCCACAATCAGACAAATGGGAGCCATCAGCAATGGCACTATCACCACAACGACAGGCAGGTGATCAATAGCGGTCACTGCCAAGGTGCTTGCATTGGGAGAAGCCACTACGCCCGTCCTCCCATGGCACTGCCGTATTTTTTGTTTTCTTCAGTTGTGAGATCCCGCTTGATTTCGATGATCTCGTCCTCTTCAATCGTCCCGAACTCTTCGCGAATCCTGACGATCAGGGCAAGACCAAGTGCAGTCGTTGCAACACCAACCACAATTGCAGTGAGAATCAGAACATGAGGCAATGGATTGGAATAAACGACCGACGGATCGATCTTCAGGTCAATCGGGTAGATTGGAGCGGTGCCGCCCGAAACTTTCCCGATCGAAATGTAAAACATGAAAACCGAGACCTGAAACACATTCAGACCGACAATCTTTTTTACATAGTTTCCGCGTGACACCACGATGTAAAAACCGGTCATCATCAAGACAATGAACAACCAATAATTCATGTGCCCGAGCAAATACCCAATCGTCATGGTTTACCAATCCTCATCACTGATTCGTGGTGGCCGGGCCGCGAAGGAATAGTAAATTGCCACCATCACCGATGCCACAGCCAGCCCTACACCCAGTTCCACGGCAATGATCCCGTAATGCTGTCCGTGTTTGGCATCGTGAGCGAGTACCGAATAGTCGAGAAACGGGCGGCTCATGAACAGGCTTACCAATCCGGTACCGCCGTATATGAGAACCCCAAGAGCCGCCAGTTTTTGCACCAGCCAGGGCGGAAAGGCCGCCTGCACCTTCGCAAGACCAAACACTACGCCATACAAGATGAACGCTGCAGCGAAGATAACACCGGCCTGGAAGCCGCCACCTGGAGAGTAGTCACCATGAAACTGCACATAGAATGCGAACAGCAGCATGGGAGCAATCAGCAATTTGGTAATGACACGCAATATGAGGTGGTGACGCATCAGTCGTTCCCCTCTTTCATGCGACGGCGGGCAAAGTTGCCGATGAGCATCAGGACACCGACCGCCGCAGTGAACACCACGACCACTTCACCGAACGTATCGTACCCGCGGTAGCTCGCCAAAATGGCCGTCACAACGTTGGGCACCCCGGTATCCTTGGGTGTGTATTTCAGGTAATCGGCGGCAACGTGTGTCTGGGCGGGTGAGGTCGCCGATCCGAAATGCGGCATGTCCAGCGTGCCATATATCAATACCGCTCCCGTCACCAGCACCACGAAAAGCGGGACCAGTGAAATGCGGGTTGGAGTCTTTTCGCGGCGCTCGGTGAGTGCAAGTGTCCCAAGCATCAACACGGTTGATATGCCAGCGCCAACCGCTGCCTCGGTAAACGCAACGTCAACCGCGTCCAACGCAACAAACAGCAACGCGGCAAGCAGGCTGAAAATCCCGGTCAACATTACGACGGCAAACAGATGACGTATCAACAGGATTGCAAATGCCGTTGCCACCAACAGC
Organism: Rhizobiaceae bacterium; assembly: GCA_965230715.1. Classification (GTDB taxonomy): domain Bacteria; phylum Pseudomonadota; class Alphaproteobacteria; order Rhizobiales; family Rhizobiaceae; genus JAALLB01. The sequence goes on from CBDDLK010000001.1 coordinate 2,501,586, forward strand.
GCAAACAGAACCAGTTCAATCAAGATGTCCACTATCTGCCCCCCGCTTCCCGTTCGCGAACCAATTCGTCGGAAACGATTGTATCGACAACTTCTTTCTCGTCCCGTGACAGTCGCTTGCGCAGCTTGCCGGACGGCAGGAACCCGGAGACCAGCGCGGCATTGGCGACGGCGTGCGTTGCCGTTGGTCCGGTGATCAGCAAAAAGATGCCGATCAGCACCAGCTTTACAGTCACCAGATTGAAACCGCTATAGAGGCACAGACCTGCAATCAACAATAGCATTCCGGCAGAATCGGATACCGACACCGCGTGGACCCGAGACCAGAAATCGGGAAACCGCAATGCCCCCAATGCACCAATAACACAGAAAACCGAGCCAGCTATGATCAGCAGCCAGGCCAAGAGCCCGACCAGCGACAACAGTAACGTCAAAACCTTGCCCCCCGATCCAACAGCTTACCCTTTTCAACTTCCTTGCCTTTGGGTGCCGGTGAGGTATCGCCAATTGCCCTGTACCGAAAGAACTTCAACACAGCAATCGTACCTACGAAATTGATCAGGGCATACAAAAGGGCGATGTCAAGAAAATCGGGGCGACCCATCAAAAAACCGATTACCGCAATGAACAGAACGGTAAATGTGCCAAATGCGTTGCCGACCAGAACGCGATCATAAAGCGTGGGACCTGCAAACGCACGGATCAGCACCAGCATCATGGCGACAAACAACAAAACTATTGCGATCAGGAACATGCTCATGGAGCTGACCTGATCGTCTCAATGGCGGTTACCCTGCGGTCCATTTCTTCGAGTCCCTGCCGGTCACTCTCTTCAAAATCCAGTGCATGGACAAGAAACTGGTCATCTTCCGTTTCAACTGTGATGGTGCCAGGGGTCAGAGTGATGGAATTTGCGTAAATAACCTTGTTGATGTCAGATTGCTGGGTCGCAGCGGTCAGCAACAGTTTTTGGTTGTCAGGCGTCCTGCCAGACAAAATGAGTTTGGTAACCGCAAGATTCGAAACGGCGATCTCCTTCAACAACCAACCAGTGTATGAAACAAGTCGCACCGGATTGATCGGGTAATCCAGATCGCCCTTGTCCGCATCCAGCAGCCTTCGGCGTGCGATCAGCGTCACTGCAATGGAGATCACGCCAAAACCGAGTATCAGGGGTTTGTCCCAGATCCCGGACATCAGTAACCACAGGACGATCAGACCGGCGGTAGCGATGACGGATTTCAACATGACTGGCGTTCCAAGCTTTGAGACTGTCGTGTGATGCTTACAAGCTGCCGCTGTTTTTTCAAGGGCATCAGGAAAGAGTTTAATCCGGTGGGCAATGGTGCCCGTCCTGTTTGCCAAGCTCTTTTGCCAGCAACATTGCCGTTTTGGTCGCCCCTTCAAGGTCGAGTTGATGGACAGCAGGTTTTGTATCTGCCGCATTTACAATGGCTTTTGCCAAGGTTTTTGCTGAAAACGCCGATGGATCGACAAAAATGGAGATACCGAGTTCGTGCATTTTTTCAGCACGCCGCAGTTGTTCGGTCTCGCGTCCACCAACATGTGGAAAAAGTACGGAACTGCAACCGGACCGCAATATGTCTGCAACAGTGTTATATCCTGCGTGCGATACAGAGACCCGCGCACCACGCATGGCGGTTTGCAAATCCGGCAGGTGCCGAACGAGCCGGACTTCGGCAGGCGTTGCACTTCGTACAGCGGAAAAGTCGGTTTGGGCCATTTCAGTTCCGGTCGTAACAAGCCAATGCTTCAAGTGTTCCGGCATAAGTGAATGGGCCTTGAGTGATGTTTCCAGCAACATTCTCCCAAAAGCCCCGCCACCGACAGAAACCAACACATCACACCTTTCGCCCGCGGCGATTTGTGTTTCATTTTGGTCGGGTGTGACCAGCCCTGTATACCGGATTTTGTCTGCGAAGCGTTCAGCACCTTGCAGGGTTTCTTCAATCCGTACCAGTGCAGGATCACCATGGACGAACACCAGATCATAATACTGATCAACAAACTTGCAGGATTCCTCGACCCGGGAGGGCTTGCGTCCTTCCTGCATAATGTCGCGGATAGAGGCTGCAATCAAAGGCCGTTTCCCCGATTTTGAAGCCAGTTCAAGCAGTGGTAAAAGTTCAAACAACATCTGGCGGCGGCCAAAGGGAAACGCTTCGGTTATCAGCACATCAGGAGATATTTGGCTGAACAACCGAAGCAATTGCTTGCGGCGATGCTCTTTGTCTTCTTCACCGAAAGGCCTGCCGTCAGCGTGGCACAAATCCGAAAAACTTGCGTCCCCTGCCCTTACCGGATCCAGAAAGTGTACGGTCATACCGGATAGCTCGAAATCCGGTAACTTCGTCCCACCCCAAACAAGATGTACCTGAAACCCGGCCTTGGCCAAACCGCGCGCGATGCGGGTGGCACGATAAACATGCCCGACCCCCAGCAAATGCTGGACGTAAAACATCACCACTGTTTCGTTCACCGGAATTTTTCCAGGGTTCCGGACAGCAGGTCCGCCAAGGCACCAATCGTCTGCTTGTGACTGAAATGGCCGCGCACCTTGTCCTCACCATACTTGCCCATCTTGTTACGCAGTTTCGGATCACGGGAAAGGGTTTCGATGGCTGATGCCAAATCTTCCACCTGGTCCGGTTCAACCAGAATTCCGTTGTTTCCGTTTTCTACAAGTTCAGGAACACCGGAAATAGTGGTGGACAGCACTGCCAAACGCTGGCTTTGCGCTTCTACAATCACATTGGGAAGACCATCGCGATCCCCGGTTTCGTCGATACGACAGGGCAAGACAAAAACGTCACTATTGCGGTAAGTCTCAAGCACTTCGGTTTGGGGCAATGCACCCCTGAAGTCACAGCGTCCGGCAATCCCAAGCGTTTCGGCCTGTGATCGCAGTTCATCGCGCAAAGGGCCTCCCCCAATGTGTGTCCATTGCCAATGAAGGCCTTCGGGCAGTCGCGCAAGCGCATCAAGCAGGCTGTCTATTCCCTTTTTTGCAACTGCGCGTCCCACCGTTACCAACCGAACCGACTTTGCTGACGTACTGCCATCACGGGCAGAGGCTTTTCCTTTTGGTGGGGGAAACCTCGTCAGATCAAGGCCGTGATAAACCAGATGCACCTTGCCTTCAGGTGCCAAGGAACGAAGATGGTCTGCGCCCCCTTTTGTACAGGTGACAAGCCATTGGCAATCGGCGAGTTTTTCGCGTTTTTCCCAATCCGGGATCGTCCAGATGTCTTTTGCATGTGCGGAAATCGCAAGCGGTTTTCCGGTGATGATCGAGGCATAACGCGCTACAGAACAAGGTGTGTGCAGGAAATGCGCATAGATCATGTCGGCCTTCGGCATGTATTCCCGCACCAGCACAAAAGACTGGCCAAAGCGCCTAATACGGTTTGGAGTCGGGTCACGCAGCAGGTCTTTCAGAAAGATCGGAACTGCCTTCCAGAAACCGGGATATTTCAAGCAATGCATTTTTGCCAGAAACGTCCTGAACGGCTCCTGGTAAAGATATTCCGGCAGATAATGTTTCGTCGCCTTGATCTCATCGTGGATGGGGTGGGTGTGTTTGTCGGTTGGATGACGCAAAGAAATGAGGTCGATATCGAAACCCGCATTTTCAAGCTCCAGGATCTCTTGGGCTATAAAGGTTTCCGACAGGCGCGGATACCCTTTAAGAACCAACGCAATTTTGCCCTTTATGTCATTTTTCATATCGCGTCAGGCCATTGCTTGCTGGTTTGCAATATCGCCGGTAGTCCGCAACCTGGCCGAAAGTTCCGCAACATCCATGCATATGTTTTGCAACCCCGCCATGTTGTTCGGCGTCAGCTGCTCCGACGGTTTGGCGATCGACGGCAGCTCTCTAAGCATCTGTGCCATTTTGGACGGAATTGCGGCCTCTTCAGGAAGAAGCATCCTGCACAGATACAGTTCGCTGGCGCGCGTTGCGCGAATTAGCTGTTCTTCCCGTGGCGTGGTTCTGGGGACAAACAGTACGCGCTTGTCAAACGACATGGCTTCGCAAAAAGTGTTGTAACCACACATGCCGACAATTGCAGTTGCGTTTTGCATCAGCAGTTCCATCTGGCTCTCGAAATCCACAACCGTGATATTGGCAAGGTGGGAGGCGCGGATACGGATTTTTTCCCGACTCTCCGACTTCATGAACGGGCCCAACACCATGACAATCGGAAAATCTGCGGATGTGTCGGATTCGCGCGCAGCCAACACTTGCTCCATCAGGTTGACGCCGTCGCCACCTCCCCCGGCGGTAACAAGAATGTAATCGTCCGGCAGGCTATAACCATCAAGCTCTGCACTGCCAGTAACTTCCCGATCCAGGAAGCCGACAAAATTCAATTTTTCTGAAAGGGTATCAGGAAGATCCAAACCCTTGAGCGGGTTCCAGAATTTCTCCGGTCCATAGACCCAAATTCGATCATAAAGAGCATCTATGTTTGCGATCACGTCGGACTTTTCCCACTCTTTCTTGAGCAATCTGGGTGAATCCATCACATCGCGAAGGCCAAGAACAGAGACACAGTCCTTCTCCCGAAACATTTCAAGCGTAGGGAGTAGTTCACCCTTCAGGCCAAGCGGCTCTTTGTCTGCAATAAATATGTCCGGTTGAAACACTTCTGCCGTTCGCTGGATGATCAGCTTTCGCATCTCCAGAATTTCGTCGATCTCGATATATTCTCCAATCGAATCGTACTCACCGTTGTAGAGCTTGATAACCGAGGGGATTTTCACAAAGTCGACCCGGGCTCGAAAATCAAACGCACCGGCAATCTGCGAGCCGGAGATGATCAAAACGCTCACACCCTTGAACTGTTCAACAATGGCATGGGCTATCGTTCGGCAACGACGCAGATGGCCGAGCCCGAACGTGTCGTGGCTGTACATCAATATGCGAATCTGTTCGAGGCGACTGACGTCCAACGCTTCATCCTGCATCAAGGCTTTGGCAAACTCATCGGCATGATCCCGAGGGTCGAGCGAATTATCATTATTTTCTTGCATGTTACAAGGCCAGATGACTTATTGATGGCTGGGGTACGCATAGCCTGAACAGACCTTATCCAGATGACAGTTTCGAGAAAAATTGCATTTTTTGCCCCAATCAAACCACCTGACCACCCCATCCCGTCGGGCGACAGGCTCATTGCAGGCAACCTGATCAAGGCAATGACACTTGGTGGCCACAAGGTCAAGCTCGCCTCCCGCTATATCTGCTATTCCAAACGCAGCGGCGCGGAGCACCTGGAAACACGCAAGAACGGAGCAATCGATGAAGTCCGGAGGATCATTCAAGAGTTTGAGGCATTACCCGAACAGGATCGCCCCGAGATATGGCTAACGTACCATCCCTATTGCAAGGCACCCGACTGGATAGGTCCTGCTGTATCAAAACACTTCGGCATTCCGTACATAACCATTGAATCGGCGCGCACCGGACAAGGTGGCCCCGGCGACGAATGGCGAGACTGGCGCAACGAGGCACAAGCGGGGATCATTGCTGCCGATCTGCATCTGGTGTTCAAACCCACTGACCGCGCATATCTTGAGAAACTGGGGGTTGGTGACAAAATTCGCGATCTTGCACCATTTGTGGATTTGGACATTGTATCAGGCGGGTCTGCAAACCGGCTTCCTGCGCATTGGAACACCGACACGCCGGTTCTGGTGACCGCCGGTATGATGCGCAAGGGTAAAAAAGATCAAAACTTTTTCATACTCGCCGAGATGCTCAAGGGGCTCGCCCACCAAAACTGGAACCTGATTGTCATTGGCGGCGGGCCACAAGAAGCGGCGATCAAGCAGGCTTTTGAGTTTTTCCCAAATGATCAGGTTCTTTGGACCGGGCAGATTTCTCACGATCAGGTGCTGGGGTGGATGCGGGCCGGAAACATTTTCGTCTGGCCCGGCTGGAAAGAACCTATCGGCATGGTCTATCTTGAGGCCCAGGCGCAGGGTTTGCCGGTCATCGCCTATGAAAGCATGGGCGTTCCGTTGGTGGTGACCCACGAAAAAACCGGGCTCCTGGCACCGGAAGGCGATGTGACCAGGATGCGCGAAAACCTCCTTCGCTTGGCAACCGATCCGGATTTACGTTCGCAGATGGGCAAGGCAGCAATGGAACGTGTTGCAGCGGTGCATTCGTTGGAGGCCGCAGCCTCAACCATCAGCGCTGCGATTTGTGAATTGCTGCCTGACGAGGCTTGAACACAAGCAGCTTGATATTTGTTCAAATGGTCAGGGCTTAACCGTGAGGGTCGGCTGCATCCCGCAATCCGTCACCAAAGAAGTTGAAGGCAAGGATCACCAAAATGACCGGCACAACGGGCAGGATCAACCAGGGTGTCAGAGCAACGACCTGAATGTTCTGGGCCTCATTGAGCAGAACCCCCCAACTGACGGTTGGCGACCTCAGCCCCAGACCAAGAAACGACAGTGCGGTTTCCCCAAGGATCATGGTCGGAATGGTGATGGTTGCAGAGGCAATCAGGTGGCTCATGAAACCCGGCACCAGATGCAGGCCAATGATGCGAGACGGGCTTGCCCCCATCAGTCGCGCTGCCAGCACATAGTCTTCTTCACGCAGTGACAGAAGTTTGGAGCGCACCGCCCGCGCAAGGCCGGTCCAGTCGATAAGACCCAAGATGATCGTAATGCCGAAATAAATCAGGATGGGTGACCAGGTCGCCGGCATGATTGCCGCAAGTACCAGCCAAAGCGGCAGGGTTGGCAAAGACTGGATGACCTCAATCAGGCGCTGGACGATCAGGTCAACCCAGCCACCATAGTAACCCGCCAAACCACCGATCACGATCCCGAGGACGAAACTGATGGTGATGCCGATCAACCCGATGGTAAGCGAAATTCTCGAGCCATAGACAATGCGTGACAGCAAATCGCGGCCGAGCCTGTCAGCACCCAACAGGAATACCGGCTGCTTGTTGTCGGGACAGTACAAATGAATGCTGGCAGGGATCATGCCCCAAAACAGATACTCATCGCCTGAGCAAAAGAAGTTCAGCTTTATGGGTTTGTTTTCATCCTCTTTATAAACCCGTTGCATGGTGTTCAGGTCGAGCGTTCGTTTTGTGTCGTAGACAAACGGGCCGAAGAACTCTCCGTTGTGGAACAAGTGGACCGCCTGGGGCGGTGCGTAAATGTACTTGGAATTGCGGGTCTCCAGATTATAGGGCGCAAAAAACTCGGCAAACATCGCAATGAAATACATGACAGCTAGAAAAACACCGCACCAAACCGCAAGCTTGTGTTTCTTGAACTTCCACCACATCAACTTCATTTGTGAGGCCAGATAGATGGCTTCCTGCTCGGGGGTCAGGTTTTCAATCGACTTTGGATCAAACGGCTCATCGTTGACGTAATGTCTTGGTTTGGCGGTAGATGCCTTGGTCATCGGCTAACCCCTCCCTGCAAACGAATACGAGGATCGAGGAAGCCAAGTGCGATATCAGAAATCAAAACACCAATCACGGTCAGAAAAGCCAGAAGCATCAAAAATGATCCGGCAAGGTACATGTCCTGGCTTTGCAACGCCTGGATCAGCAAGGGGCCGGTGGTTTCCAGTGACAGCACAATCGCGACGATCTCCGCGCCCGATATGACCTGCGGCAGGATGCTGCCGATGTCGGCAATAAAAAAGTTCAACGACATACGAAACGGGTATTTCATCAGGTTTCTAAACTCGGGAACACCTTTGGCACGGGCAGTGGTGACATAGGGTTTGCGCAACTCGTCCAACAGGTTGGCACGGACGCGCCGAATCATCGCCGCAGTGCCCGAGGTTCCAATCACGATGACGGGTATCCACAAATGTTCAAGGACCGAAACAAATTTGCCCCAGCTGAGCGGCTGGTCGATATATTCAGGATCAATTAGCCCGCCAATTGATGTGCCAAACCACTGGTTGGCAAGATACATCATGATCAAAGCCAGCAGAAAGTTAGGGGTTGCAAGTCCAAGCAGGCCAAGGAACGTCAGCCCGTAATCGCCCCAGCTGTACTGATGGGTTGCCGAATAGATGCCGATGGGAAACGCAACAAGCCAAGTAAAAATGATTGTGAAAAACGTGACAATGATCGTAAACAACAGCCGGTCGCCGATCACGTCCCTTACCGGCAGTTCGTATTCGAAAGAATACCCGAAATCGCCGGTTAACATACCCGAAGCCCACAAGAAATAACGCTGCCAAACCGGTCGGTCAAAACCGTATTCCTGGCGCAAGAACTCGATATGCTTCGGATCGACGGTTTCGCCGGCCGCTATCAGCTCATTGACATAGGTTTCGAAATAGTCGCCAGGCGGCAACTCAATCAGAAAAAACACCAACATGCTGGTGAGTACCAGCGTGGGGATCATGTACAATATCCGCTTGAGGATGTAACCGAGCATCGGGTCTGCCTTAAATCACTAAATCACCGATCGAACCAGAACGTGTCGGGCCGATAGGTTCCAAAGTAAGAAGTCGGCTCCCAAGCATAGACACCTTCTTCGGGAACGTTTTTAAGATCGACCGACACGACAACGGGCTGACGCGAATTGTTGACTGTACCGATGTTGAAGACCTGGTCTGTGTAGTTTGCCAGCATTTGCTGCCAGATTTCAAATTTCGCATCCACGGTCTCAGACAACAGCCACTTGTTATACAATTCAAGCTGTTGTGCAGCTTCCGGCATGTCAATCGGTTCACCTGCCTTGCCAGCCGTTTCCGAATGCTTGCCCCACATGGGCCATTGCAACTGGGGCTCAGCAGTTGGTGCAAGCTCCTCAGGGCTCATTTCGGGTCCGGCAAGCGCGTTGTTAAGTCCGTTAAAGACCGACAAAACGGCTTCGCCCGAATAGACGCGGCGACGGAAGATGTCGCGCTGGGAGGCGCGGACAAAAAGCTTGATGCCAACCTGCTCCACATGGCTTGCGACCAGTTCAAGCACATCGGTTTCTTCGGTACTTTCACCAGCCGACTCAATGGTGATCTCCATCGGTTTGCCATCCGGCAAAAGGCGCGTACCGTTGTCGTCGCGCTCGGTCAGACCCATTTCGTCAAGCAGTGCATTTGCCTGACCGGGATCATGGGCAATCCATGCATTTTGGAACTCTTCTTTGTACAATTGGCTTTGGGGCAACACCGTATTGGCACTCGGAGAGGCCAAACCGAAATATACAGATTCGTTGATTTCGTCGCGGTTGATGGCAAGCGAAAGGGCTCTGCGAAACCGTACATCACGTATAATTTTGCGCCACTGTGGATCGGCAACGTTCAGGTTTGGAAACAACGCAACCTGCGAACCTTTGCCCACGCTCCACAGATAGGTCTTGAACTTGCCGCTGTCTTCTTCGCCCTGTTTTAAAAACGGTACGTGGTCAAACCGCAAATAGCGCGCCTGCAGATCGGATTCGCCCGTACCTGTCTTGGCAGGAATAACCTCTTTTGACACGATGTTCATCACAACGCGGTCGACATAGGGAAGCTGGTTCCCTTCGGAATCAACACGATGGTAAAAGGGATTGCGTTCAAAAATAAAACGGGTTGATGGCGGGGCCGTTTTGTTCCACCACGCCTGCAGGGTTGGCAGGTCCGGGTTTTCCGGGCGACGCTGACGTTGCTTTCTTGTATGCAGGCTTGCCCAGTCTTTCGCTTTCACTTCGGCAGCCATGGCCTCCAGCTTTGCCGGATCGCTGTACTTGGTGTGAAACTGTTTCATGTAGTGGGCGGGACGATAGATATATAACGGGGATGGCGCTGCGAGCGCGGGCAGAAATGCCGGGTTGGGCTTTGACCAGGAATACTTGAACGTATGCTCGTCAATCACTTCAAAGGTTGGCTCTTCTCCGTCAACCAACATGTCCTGCGGAACCCCTTTGCGTCCAAGGTCAGGGTTTTTCACCATGTCTTCCCAGAAGTAACGGAAATCCTCGGAAGTCAGTGGATGCCCATCCGACCATTTGTGGCCCTCGCGCAGTTTGAACACAAACTCGCGACCGTCCTTGATCTCGAATGATTCTGCAACATCGGGGTGAATCCTGAAATCGGGACCGTAGCCAACGAGCCGCGCATAGGAATAGACCGTCATCTGGCCAATATCCTTGGCCTTGCCCATGATCAGACGGATTTCCCCGCCATATTTGCCAAGCTGCTTTCCTTCGGCTTCAAAGTCGATCTGCATCGGGTTGGCAGGCAAACGCTGCTCAACCGGTGGCAATTTTCCTGCTTCAACGTCTGCTTTCAAAGAAGGGATTTCTCCGGCAACGGCTAATCCGCCCGTAATTGTCAACGCCCCCAAGACGGAGGCAAAAACAGCCCTCCCCAACTCCCATTTCCCGATTGTCATGCACTCAACTCCCTCTTTGAGCTATTCTCATTGGCCAATACAAAATGGCCTTTCTCTACTTCAATGCTCATAAGCCTGCCAGATTGCGAACCGACAAACGCACCGCCCCAGTCTTCTGCACCATGAGAAGACGAAAATTTCACTTTCTCGAAATCCAGCAAACGGTCGAGGTCGGGAAACGGTACGGCGGCCAGCAAAGACTTTGTATAAGGATGTCGCGGATTTGCGAACAATTGTTCTTTGGTGGCCAGTTCGACCAGTTTACCCTGGCACATAACGGCAATGCGTTCAGCCACGTAGTTCACCACTGCAAGATTGTGCGAGATGAACAGGCTGGTCAATCCCAATTCGGTGCGCAAATCGTTCAGCAAGTTCAAAATTTGCGCCTGGACCGAAACATCCAATGCTGACACCGGCTCATCGCAAATCATCAGTTCAGGGCTCAAACTGAGCGCACGGGCGATGCCGATGCGTTGGCGCTGACCGCCCGAGAACGAATGTGGATAACGGTTCAGAAATCGCGGATCGAGCCCGACCAATGACATCAGGTCAACAATTGTCTGCTGCTGTTCGTGAACATCACCCTGCTTGTGAATGACCAGAGGTTCGCGCAGAATGTTTTGAACCGTCATGCGCGGGTTCAGCGAACTGAACGGGTCCTGGAATATCATCTGGACCTTGCGGCGGAAATCCATGAGTTTGTCACCCTTAAGGGCAAGCAAGTCGGTCATCCCGTCACCAGTGTTAAGCGTTACCGACCCTGATGTTGCTTCCAGTGCCCGCATGATGAGCTTCGAAACGGTGGTTTTTCCGCAACCACTTTCGCCGACAAGACCCAGGCATTCACCGCGCCTTATTTCAAAACTCACATCATCAACCGCCACGACCTTACGCGCTGAACCGGCTCCGAACCAGCTACCCTTGCTGGTCGTGAACTCCTTGCGCAGTCCCTCGACCTTGAGATGAATCTCACCGGCGGGTATTGTGCTGTCCGACCTGAACCGGTCGGCCAACCGGGAAATCATGTTGTCTTCCTGCGCCGCCCCCATTTGCCGCAACGACACAAGGCGCTCACCCGGCTTCATGTCGAAGTGGGGTACCGCAGCCATCAGCGCTTTCAGATAAGGATGCTGCGGCTTCGTGAAAATCGGCTCCACATCGCCTGCTTCCATGATCTTTCCATTGTAGATCACAACAACCCGGTCGGCCATGTTGGCAACGACACCAAGATCGTGTGTGATCAACAGGATTGAGGTTTTGAACTTGCTTTGCAGTTCTTTCATCAAACCAAGAATCTGGGCCTGGACAGTCACATCAAGCGCGGTCGTTGGTTCATCGGCGATCACCATCGCCGGATTGCAGATCAACGCAATTGCGATCACCGCACGCTGGCGCAGACCGCCCGAAAGTTCAAACGAATACATCTCATAACCACGACTGGGGTCAGGAAATCCGACCAGCCTGAGAATCTCTTCGGTTTGTTCGCGCGCTTCTTTTCCACTTAGTTTATGGCGCAGCAACAAAGCCTCCTCGACCTGGTTGCCAATTGTGTGAATCGGTGACAATGCGGTCATGGGTTCCTGGAAAACCATCGAGATGCGGCCACCGCGAAGTTGAAGCAGATAGGGGTCATTGGCCGCCAGCTTTGCAATATCGACCGGGCCATCTTGGTTTTCAGGGTCATTCAGGAGTATCGAACCGCCGTCAATAACGGCATTGCGTGGAAGAATCCGCAAAATCGATTGTGCGATGACCGACTTGCCGGAACCTGACTCGCCTACGAGAGCAACGACTTCACCGGGCTGGACATCAAAACTGACGCCTTTTACCGCTTCAACCATCCCTCCCTGAATATCGAAGGATACACTCAAATCCTTCACTTCAAGCAAACTCATACTTGTCCAACCCCTTGGGTATCCAACACTGCCGTCCGCCCCTCTGCACGAGCCGCCATCAGGAATTTTTTGCATACACTGACGTCAATTAAAAGTGACATAATGCACATATCACGACGGTAGCGTAACAATTTGCTTGAAAATGTGGTTTTCTCACCCATAGCGCTTCTTGTCCGGATCGGTTCATCACAACAAGAACGCAAAACCCAAGCGTCGGGGTAACCAACCGTTGTCCCGTTTCTATCGAAACGAGAAACGGCTCACCCCGTGAACATTTTGAAAATCCTGTTGCGGAAAGCTTTCCAGCGCCCTGTTTGAGAAACGTTTGGCAGCCTCCTCCGCTCCAAACTCTTCACAAACAATCAGACCGTCAACCGCAGGTGACGTTGGATCAATGTAACGTCGCCCAAACTGTTCGCCATTACTTTCAAATGTCGGCTTTTCGAAGCCGCGTGCATTGGTGTTGAAAACCAAAGCCGGCCCGTCAACCGCCTGGAACCAGTGGATGTTGTTTTTCCACTCCGATGCCTGGAACGTGTCGCCCGGCAACATCAGGCGATCGGAAACGGGTTTGGCGAGCAAACGTCCCTTGTTGTCCCGTCCCGCTCGGTCATATTCACGCAAATGCAGTTTTCCGGAAACTAGGATTTGGGTGGACGCAAGATTGTGATGGCTATGCGGAGCATGAACTTCGTTCTGCTCAACATTATAAAACAAAACAGTATAGCGCTTGTTGTCCAGGTGTCGGCGTAACAGCTCGAACTGACCGCCCCTGGCCGCGGCTTTTGTGCGCAGTTCGCTGAATTCGTCAGACATTACCGCCGAATGGAAACAGTCGATACACCTGTCCAGATAAGCCTCAACGGACAACTGTCCTTCGGCAAATTTCCTGATCAGTGCAAGGTAGCGGTCGTCGACCGGTTCTGGAAGAAGGTTCGTCTTTGTGCGGATACGCGGGTTTGAAGGCTGGTCGTGTCTATCCATTACACTGCCATGCGGGACGGGTTTTGTGTCACCTTCAATTTCAGCATGAACACCCTTTTGTGTCGACCGCTATTGACCATAATACTGCCTGTACCATCTAACAAAGCTTCGAAGCCCTTCCTGCAGGCTGGTCTTCGGTTCAAAGCCATAGTCGCGGTGAATGGCCGTAATGTCCGCGGCAGTTGCCGGAACATCTCCCGGCTGCATCGGCAGGTTTCGGCGTTTTGCCTTTACACCCAATTCAGTCTCAAGGATTGACAAAAAATCCTCAAGCTTCTCCGGATTGTTGTTGCCAATGTTGTAGACGCCGTGGGGTGCACCCTCACGTTCAACGGGTCCCTTGGTGGCAATTCGTATGATGCCGTCAACGATGTCATCGATGTAAGTAAAATCCCGCAACATGTTGCCGTGATTGAACACCTCTATCTCCTCACCGGCCAGAATTTTCCTGGTGAAAGAAAAATAGGCCATGTCTGGACGCCCGAACGGCCCGTAGACCGTGAAGAAACGCAACCCGGTCAGGGGAATACCAAACAGGTGTGCGTAGGTGTGGCTCATCAATTCATTCGATTTTTTTGTAGCTGCATAAAGGGATACAGGCGTATCGGCACGATCGGACTCCAGAAATGGCAATTCTGTTCGCCCGCCGTAGATCGAGCTTGAAGAAGCATAGAGCATGTGTTCAAGCCCTGCTGCGTTGCGGGCAATTTCGAGCATGTTCACATGGCCTGCAAGATTGGACGCCACATAGGCATGGGGATTTTCGATGCTGTAACGGACGCCGGCCTGAGCTGCCAGATGAATGATTACGTCAATTTTTCTTCCGTTTGCAAACGCGGACAACGCTCCAAATTCGGCGATATCAACCTCACCAAACTCAAACGTTTTGTACTGGTTGAGACGTTCCAACCGCGCAGATTTCAAATCCGGGGAATAATAGTCATTGAGATTGTCGATGCCGCAAACGGTTTCACCGCGCTCAAGCAAAACGCTTGCAACATGAAACCCGATGAAACCCGCAACGCCTGTAATGAAATATGCCAATGCAACTTCCGATCCAGATTGAACGGTTGTGGTTTAGCGCAAGTAAGCGGAAATGCAAACTTTGGACAGTTGCTACAAATGGCATGAATTTTGCTTCAACCGTTCCATGCAGGCAATCACGACATTTGCCCGCGCGGCGTAACAAAGAATGAATTTTGGAGAAACAGCAATGAATGCGACAGTCGGCGATTGGGGAAATGTGTTTGATATGACCATTATGGGCATCCATCAGGTGATGCTTGAGGATGGCCGGGTGCTTTACTGGGGTGACGACGGCAAGGGGGATGCTTTTTCCAACACCCAGAAGTACGGAATATTTGACCCTTCGACCGGAACTCATGAGATTCTCAACGCCAACCACGCGGTAAAGATGTTTTGCGGAGCAGGTGTTGTTTTGCCCGGAACCGACAAGGTGCTGATCGCCGGAGGTAACGGCTCAGGTCAACCAGGGGCACAATTGTTCGACATGTCAGATGAAACGCTGACGAAGGACAGCGCCAACAACATGAATGCCGGGCGCTTTTATCCTACAATTGTTTCACTTTCGAGCGGTCAGGCAGTCATCTTGGGCGGAAAGGGCTCGGGCTCAGACGGAACTCCAGAGATTTTCACTTTGGGCGAAGGCTGGCGTGAGCTCGACGGCGCCAAGGACACGGACGTAAAGGACAATTGGTGGTATCCGAATGCCTGGGTCAACAGTTCCGGCGAAGTGGTCTATTTTGCCATCAATGGCGGCAATCAAAGCGGAAACAATGTGGCAGGGAACCTGGAAGTGATGGCACTTGACCCTTCCGGCAAGGGTTCGTTGCGGCAAATCGGTGAGTTGCCGTTCAAGATGGACGCGGCATCGCCTGCAACCATGTTTGATGTCGGAAAAATCGCAATCATGGACCACAAAGGCGATTTGTGGATCATGGACATCAACGGGGCGACCCCCCAGTTCACCTTCGCTGCCGATCTGGGAAACACGGACCGCAACAATGCTGACATGACAGTCCTGCCCGACGGACGCTTGTTGATCAACGGTGGTACGACAACCGGAAATTCCCAGTCCGAGAGCAATGCGATCTATGAATCAGTGATTTACGACCCCTACCAGGACACGGTTACAACTGTGGATTCAGAATCCGTAATGCGCCTGTACCACTCTTCTTCAATGTTGCTTGCAGATGGTACCATCCTTTCCATGGGCGGAGGCGGACTTTCAAGCACAAAAGACTTCATGGACGCACAAGTCTATTCTCCCGATTACCTGTTCAACAACGACGGATCGCTGGCCGACCGCCCTGAAATTCTCACTGCACCGCAGTCGCTGAAACCTGGTGAAACCTTCACCATCACTATGGACGATACCGCAGACCTGGCCCGCATCTCATTTGTAAAAACGGGAGCAGTGACCCATTCCCTGAACATGGAAGCTGGCCGCATGGATCTTGGTTTCACCGTTGTGAATTCCAACACGGTTGAGGTTACGCTTCCTGCAAACCCCAATATTGTCGGTGCCGGTAACTGGATGTTGTTTGCGCTCGACAACAGTGGCACTCCGTCCGTCGCGCCAATCATCAGTGTGGAGCCGACCATTGATCCCTATACGGAGGCTGGTGCAAGCGGCGGGGTGGTTGATGGCGAGATCACGGTTGAGTATTTCAACGCTAACGTAACTTCCCTTGATCAGGTCGATTTCGATGCCACGCCAATTTCATCGGAAAAATTGACCGAGATTCAAGAAGATGTCCGTGGTGGTTCTTTCTACACAGGCGGCCCTGTTGACCGTTTTGCCGCTGAATACACCGGCACCTTTGGTGTTGATGTGTCCGGCCTGTACACCTTCTATCTGAACTCGGATGATGGTTCACGCCTGTCAATCAATGGCGAACAGATCATCACAAATGACGGTTTGCATTCGGCCCAGGAAAAAGCCGGTTCGGTTTATCTGGAGGCTGGCGTTCATACATTGACCGCCCAATACTTTGAAAAAAGTGGTGCCGCAGTAATGGAACTCGACTGGAAGCGACCCGATGCAGCACGCAGCGCGTTCACGGTAAGCGGTAACTCGCCTGTCGATGGCATTTTAGTTCGTGATGACCCGTCAGAGATTCAGTTTGTCGAAGGCACCGACAAAACCGACGTGTTTGTAATCGACGGAAATTCCGGAGACTATTCGTGGGACCGGTTTGAAGAAGCCGACGGCACGCCAGGCATTGTCGTGTGGAACAATACAACCGAGACCCCCGACCTTTTGTACGGTTTCGAAACCATCCGTTTCAACGACAAGAATGTTGACATTTCTGGAACGGCAAACCCCGGAGAAGGTGTTGAGGTACAGGACGATCCCTCCCGGACCCAATATCTGAGTGGCACCGCGTTCGAAGATACATTCATCATTGATGCCGACCGCGATGATTACGCTTGGAACACGTTTAGCGAAGCTGACGGAACCACAGGTGTTGTGGTTTGGGATGTGGCGACCGGCAAGCACGATATTTTGTATGCGTTTGAAAGTCTTCGCTTCAACGACCAAACCGTCGACATTAGCGCATCGGGCGGCCCTAACGAGTTCAGGACGATCCGGCCAATACCCAGTATCTTGAAGGCACGGCAAACACCGATACGTTCATAATCGATGCTGATCGGGCGGATTATGCATGGGAGCAGTTCCAGGAAGCTGACGGAACACCGGGCACGGTTGTTTGGAACCTTGCCAACGGTGTACATGACATATTGTATGCGTTCGAAGAAATTCGTTTCAACGATCAGACCGTCGATATCAGCGATCTGGCAGGGGCTTAGGAAAAAGCGACCTGTAAACCGGCTCCAAAACAAAAACGCAGACCGAAACCGTCCCCACGACATCCGGTCTGCGTGTTTTCTTAACGTGCTGAAGGTTTCCCCTCATCATTTTGAGTGGTTGGTGTTCACTCGTGCTTCGGTGCATTGACTGCACTCTTTTTTCGGTGCTTTACGCACTCTTCTTGTTGTTGGCCTTTGTGGCGCGTTATTCCGCACTTCTTTGTTGCGGTTTAATCAGTTGTCGGCAAACAGTGCCTGGTATCGTCTGCGACCAGGCCCTGCCCATTGTTCAATGGGTTGTGATCCATTCGCGTGCGGCGCGCTGGGCGTCGGCAATTTGATCCTTGCTCATCTCGTGTGCAATCTCTTCACGACGGGCCTTGGCACGCGGGCATCCACGCGCCGCAGCAATGTTGAACCACTTGTGAGCGGTTACAAGGTCCTTGGCGCCATCGCGGCCAACTGCATATACCAAACCCAGTTCAAACAGACCGTCAGTTGCAACCGCCGCCGCAATTGGGCCATCGCCAAACTCATTAAATGCCATTCCTGCCATCATTCCGTCCCCTGTGGTTGACCCCGCCTCGGTGGGTCGCGTTGTTTTGTTGTTTCGGCTTGTCGGGTTGCTCCCGATCTCGTTTGCCGGTGGAGCAAACATGACTCGAAAATGACAAGGACGGCTTAAACGGAATGATTAACGGAGCGCCAATGATTTCTGACTCAAATATTAAGTTAAGATTCGATTCATCCACCATTCTTTTGTTTTTCAATATGTTACAGACATATTTACGGTTGATTCAGGTTTGAATTTCAAGATTTCCGTAACCAACAGACAAAGGTACGATTCAAATTTGAACTAAATTTTCCTGCTTCGAATAATCTGCAAGTTCCGGATGCTCGTGTAAGTGGCAAACGTTTGCCGTTGACGTTTACGTCATTATGGGATTGTTTTGTTCTCTCTTACATCACAAACCGGAGGAAACTGATGAAGAAACTACTGCCCCTGCTGTTCGGAGTTGCCGTAGCTGCCATGAGCAGTTCGTTTGCTTATGCCGATCCGATCATAGGAAACTGGAAAACCCAAAGCGGAGAGAACGCTGCAATCGCAAAATGCGGAGGTTCGTTTTGCATAAAAGTGACGACCGGCGCACATGCCGGCAAGCAAATTGGCAAGTTCAAGGGTTCCAACGGTGACTATGCCGGTACAATCACTGATCCGGCTGATGACAAAAAATACACCGGAACCGTAAAACTGAGTGGTTCAACCATGAAACTGAAAGGTTGTGCGCTCAAGGTTTTCTGTAAAACCCAGAATTGGAAAAAGCTTTAGCCCAAGCGGCTTGGTGATCGCACAAGGGTAATTGTGGCGGGTCTGCGACCCGGTTTGGCTTGACTGTCATTTTGCGGGCTGGACTTGGCCACAATTGCCAGCCATATAGCGCCAATGCGCTCGCTGGCAACCAAGCTTTTCAAACTCGGCACATGGTGCCTGATCCTGCTCATCGCAGCCGGATTTCTCGGCGTATTGCATCCGGCATTCGATACATTGTCTCATATCCGCGCCCATCTTGCTGTAACGCTGGGTTTTGTTGCCGTGATACTCAGCGTGTTCTCTTGCAACTCCCGGCGGCTCGGGCTGATCTGCTATCTTGTTGCCTTTTCGGCTTTTGCTTCGACGGTCACGGGATATCCGGTCGCGGCAAAAATCCAGACCCCGGTCAATGGTAAACCTGTCTACAAATTGCTGCACTTCAACATATTGTGGAGTAATCAAAACAAGGACGAGCTGATTGAGTGGGTAAGACAGGCTGAACCGGATTTCATTTCGATTACCGAGGCATCCCACCGCTGGAAACGCAAACTGAAGGCCTTGGAGGTGACTTGGCCGCACAAGCTGGATTGTGATGACCGTGAGATAAGAGGCGGTTTGATCATCTATTCCCGGTATCCCTTTATCAAGGACAGTGAGCACTGTTCCAAGAAAATGGTCTATGGTTCGGTAGCTGTCGCTTTGGATCAGGAAGCCAGCCTTGACCTTGCGTCGGTGCATTTTCGTTGGCCCTGGCCAAGAGCAGGTGCAAGACAGGTGGGCCTGATCATGCCCACATTCGAGAAGTTGAAACCCGACACCGTACTTGCCGGAGATTTCAACGCCACGCCCTGGTCGCACCAGGTTGGAAGTCTGGCCAAGGCGGGTCGTTTAAGAATTGTTCCCGGCATTGGGCCCAGCTGGATTTTCGGTCAGGTACCCGAATGGCTTGCGGCGATTATCGGCTTCCCGATTGACAACGCCCTTGTGGGCAAACAAATCCGCGTGCTCGAAGCGGCACGTGGGCCGCGCCTTGGCTCGGACCACTTTCCATATGTGATGACCTTCCAACTAACAAACTGAGATCATCTGTGGCACGCTCGAAGTAACGATGCCTAACACCCCGACATCTACATATTGGGGTAAACCGGCCCTTCGCCACCTTGCGGTACTGTCCAGTTGATATTCTGGTTCGGATCCTTGATGTCACACGTCTTGCAGTGAACACAGTTCTGGCTGTTGATCACAAACGTTGCGTCTTTGGCCTCGGCTTCCTTGCCAAGTTCAATGGCATCGCCGTTGCTGTCCACCCATTCATACACACCAGCGGGGCAGTAACGGGTCGAAGGACCAGCGAACTCATGCAATTCAGATGCTCTTTGCTGGTCAAGGTCGGCCACCTTGAGGTGAACTGGCTGATCCTCTTCATGGTTGGTGTTTGACAGAAACACCGAAGACAAGCGGTCAAAGGTCAGTTTGCCATCCGGTTTCGGGTACTCGATCGGCGAGTGCTTTGAAGCAGCCTCGGTGGCAAGATAATCCGGTTTTTCGTGTTTGAGTGTGCCAAACGGTGACCATCCAATCAGGGTGTTCAACCACATGTCGACCCCCGAAAACGCCATGCCGATAGCAGAGCCAAATTTGGTGACCAGTGGTTTCACGTTCCTGACTTTCTTCAAGTCTTTGCCGATTTCGCTGGAACGCCACGCTTCTTCGTAGGAAACCAGTTCATCGCCCCGACGTTCCGCAGCCAGGGCTTCTGCAACGTGCTCTGCTGCCAGTATTCCGGAAAGCATTGCGTTGTGGGACCCCTTGATCCTGGGCACATTCACAAATCCGGCGGCACACCCAATCAGCGCACCGCCCGGAAAACAAAGTTTTGGGACGGATTGCCAACCGCCCTGGGTTATGGCGCGAGAGCCATAGGAAACCCTCGTCGCACCTTCAAGCAATGGTGCCACCGATGGATGGGTCTTGAAACGCTGGAACTCCTGAAACGGCGACAAATAGGGGTTTTTGTAGCCTAGCGCCACAACATACCCCACATAAACCTGATTGTTCTCGATGTGATAGATAAACGATCCGCCATCCTGATTGTTCTGCAACGGCCAGCCAAGTGAGTGGGTAACCATGCCCTCGTGATGTTTGTCCGGGTCGATCTCCCACAATTCCTTGAAACCGATCCCGAATTTTGGCGGGCTGCAATCCTTGTCGAGTTCAAACTGTTTGATCAGCTGTTTTGTAAGCGAACCGCGCGCACCTTCGGCGAACAAAACGTATTTGCCGTGCAATTCCATGCCTCTTTCGAACATCGGACCGGGTGTGCCATCGCGTTGAACGCCCATGTCACCGGTGGCAACGCCCTTGACGGAACCATCGTCATTGTAAACCAGTTCGGCAGCAGCGAAGCCCGGGTAAATCTCGATACCCATTCCCTCGGCCTTTTCGGCCAGCCAACGACAAACATTGCCAAGCGATACAATGAAATTGCCATGGTTGCTCATCAATGGAGGCATGGCAAAGGTCGGCAAGGGAATCTTGCCTTTCTCGGTCAAAAAGTCGAACTTGTCCTTGTTGACAGGCACCTGGAAGGGATGCCCCTCCTCGTCGCGCCAATCAGGAAACAATTTGTCGATCCCTACCGGATCAACAACAGCGCCGGAAAGAATGTGCGCGCCCACTTCCGCACCCTTTTCCAGGACAACAACCTCAAGACCGGCGTTGATCTGTTTGAGTTTTATCGCGGCGGACAGACCGGCGGGGCCTGCGCCAACAATCACAACATCAAACTCCATGCTCTCACGTTCGGGCAATTCTTCTGACATCATGTTCTCCCAATACCAATAAATGCAACGACTGCTTGCGCGTACTGCATCTAGCCCCTGACCGACGATCAGGTCAATCAGTTTGCGCAAGCCTGTGAATTTCCGATTGATTTCTATCGCATTATTTCAAAGTTGGATACTATGCACTCATGCAAAACGCCCTTGAAATATTGGAATGGTATCATGCCAGCGGCGTCGATCTTGCCCTTGATGACAAGCCGGTAAACCGGTTTGATGAGACGCGGGACACGGCGAAAGCGGCACCTCCAAAGCAACCTTCAGGGGAGCTGGCCAAACGAATTTCGGCCAAGGCGGATCAAGGTGTCACGCAACCTGTGCAACGGGCGGCAAATGCCATTGTACCCGACGCCCAGGTGGTCGCATCTGCCCGTGAGGCTGCCGGTTCAGCCGCTGATCTCACGGCACTCAAGCTTGCGATGGAACAGTTTGAAGGCTGCAACCTGAAACGCACCGCCAAAAACATGGTGTTTGCGGACGGAAACCCGGACGCAAAAATCATGCTGATCGGGGAAGCGCCCGGGCGCGATGAGGATATGCAGGGTCTGCCCTTCGTTGGAAGGGCCGGTCAACTGCTTGACCTGATGCTCAAGTCAATCGGGCTTGATCGTGAGAAGTGCCTATATTACAAACGTCATACCATGGAGACCCCCCGGCAACAGAACCCCGACGCCCCAGGAAACAGAAATCTGCCGACCGTTTATTGAAAGGCACATCGAATTGGCAAATCCGGGTTTGGTTGTGCTGCTTGGCGGCTCCTCGGCCAAGACATTGCTCAAAACCAGCGAAGGAATCATGCGGTTGCGAGGGAAATGGGCGCAGATCGAAACTGAAAACTCGAGTGTGAAAGCCATGCCAACACTTCACCCGGCCTATCTGTTGCGGCAACCGGCACAAAAAAAACTGGTATGGTCCGACCTTCTGAAAATACATTCGCAGTTGCACGATCCACAAGGCTGATTTTTCACCCCTTTGCAGCAGACAGATTTCGGAGCCATGCAAAAATAGCATTTGTGCCAAACGGAATTTGATGACAAAGCCGAATTTGGGTTTCAATTCGGAGCTTGTGAAATGCTATCAAGTCTGACTTCCGTTCTGTCGCTTTTTCTCAGCACATCCTTTCTGCTCGTCGGCGGCGGCTTGCTTGTGGTTTTGTTACCCATACGCGGTCAACTTGATGGTTTTACCACCTCACAAATCGGTTTCATGGGAACCGGATGGGCAATCGGATTTACACTCGGATGTATTCTCGTGCCCAAGCTGGTTCGCCGGGTCGGTCATGTTCGAACCTTCGGCGCGCTCGCCGCATCGCTCGGGAGTATTGTTCTTCTAAACGGTCTTTATGTGGAAGCCTGGGCCTGGATTTTGCTGCGGGCGATGAGCGGGTTTTGTTTTGCCGGAGCCTACATGATCATAGAAAGCTGGATTAATGAAAGCATTACCGATGATCAACGCGGTGCAATGTTCTCGGTCTATATGATCATCAGCCAGCTTGCCTTCCTTGGAGGCCAGTATTCAATTGTTGTAGGTGATGTGAGTACAGACAAGCTGTTCATGATGGGTGCAATCCTGTTCTGCCTCTCGGTTTTGCCGATTGCCCTTTCCGGCGCGCGCTCACCGGCTCCTTTGACACAGGCCGATATTGACCTAAAAGGCATGTTCCTGAATTCTCCGGCTGCCTTTGTCGGATCGCTGGTAGCCGGTGTTCTTTCGTCAAGTTTCCAGAGCTTCGGCCCCGTTTTTGGAAACAATACCGGCATGTCCACGGCCAGCATCGCCAACATGATGGCATTTGTAATGCTTGGGGCTATCGTGTTCCAGTATCCGCTGGGAAGACTTTCAGACATAACCGACCGGCGCTATGTAATGGTTGGTCTTTCAATTCTTGGTGCGGGGGCAGGTTTCCTGATTTCGATTTATCAGGTTGACGGAAGTGCGCCGCAACTAACTTTCTATTTGCTGATGATCATCCTTGGCGGTTTGGTTTATCCGATTTACGGGTTGGTGAATGCCCACGCCAACGACCATGCTGACCCGGAAGACTTCGTCAAGATTTCTTCAAGCCTGCTGATCCTCTATGGTATCGGCAACATGATTGGTCCCTCGGTGACCGGCCCCGCCATGCAATGGCTCGGGAACAATGCCTTGTTCCAGATCATCGGCCTGGCACATTTGGTGCTCGCGGTGCACATGACATACCGGATTACAAGGCGTCAGGCACCCGTCGACGATGTCATGGATTATCAGGTTATCCCGATGGCGACCCCCGCAATTTCCACCGAAACCTACGCCCTCGATCCACGTTCTGACTCCGAAACCTACATGGCCGACAGTGAAGAGGACGACGCGCATGAGCATTTGGAAAACTGAACAAACAAACTTCAGGATACAGACAATATCCTGTTCCGCGCGGAACGCGAAACGTTCTAACCGCGTGTTGACAAGAACGCCTTGATTGAAACCGCCGACCAGGGAGCAAGATGTGTTGCGGCGGCTTTGTAACTTTGAACAATCCGGCTTGAAATGTCGTCGGTTTCTGAAAGTTCCGACATTACTTCAACCGTGGCCTTCTTCGCTGCTTCCAGAATGTCAGCTGGATATTCACGCACCTTGACATCGTCTTCATCAACCAGTTTCTTCAAGCTTGCTGCGTTGCGCCATTCAGCCTCGCCAAGCGAGCGAATGTTCTCGGCAGCACAGGCAATGGTCACGATCTCCTGCAAATCTTTCGGCAAGGCATTAAGTGCGGACAGGGATATGAGTGCTTCCCCGGTCCCGTTGGGTTCGTGAAAGCCAGGCGAATAATAGTTCTTGGCGATCTTCTGAAACCCCATCGCGGCATCGCTGAAGGGGCCGAGAAACTCTGTCGCATCGATTACACCGGTTTTCAGGCTCAGGAATATTTCGGAAGGCGGCAATGACACCGGCAAAGCACCCAGTTTTCGCATCACTGCTCCACCCAATCCGGGCATCCGAATCTTCAAGCCTTTCAAGCTCTCAACGCTTTCAACCGGTTCGGTGTACCATCCGCCCATCTGGTAGCCGGTGTTGCCGGCCATCAGCGGCTTGACCCCGGCTGCGCTGTACAACTCGTCCCATAATTGCTGTCCACCGCCATGATTGACCCAGGTGATATGCTCAATCGGCGTCAAACCGAAAGGAGCGGCGGTAAACACTGGCGCAGCAGCGAATTTGGAAGCCCAAAACAAGGGTGCGGTATGGGCCATCTGCGCGGTCCCGGTAGCAACGGCATCGAACACACCGAAGGGTGGAACAATTTCGTTGGCCGCGTGAAGTGTTACCCTTAACCTGTTGTCGGACATGAAAGTGATTGCATCTGCAATACGTTGTGCCGATTGACCCGGGCCCGGCAAGTTTTTGGGCCAGGAGGTCACCATGCGCCACTCAATGGTTTCGGCAGCAATGGCTGGCGTTGCAAGCGCAGAAGAAGCAGTTCCCGCCGCCAGCAGGCCAAGAAATTTTCGGCGGTTTTTTACCGGTGGTTTCATGTCAATTCCTCCAAAGCTCAAAAAAATGGTGTACAGGGCCTGCGCCCTGCCCAACATTCAATTCGTGCGAATGTTCAATGGCGCCCGTCAACCAGACTTTGGCCTTGCCAATGGCTCTTTCCAACGTCTCACCGCGTGCCAACCAGGCGGCTATTGCTGACGAAAGGGAACAACCTGTGCCGTGCATGTTGGGGCTGTTGATGCGCCTGGCGCGGAACCATTTTTCTCCACCTTCGGTCAGCAACAGGTCTGCCGCCTCATCGGAACTGCCGTGTCCCCCTTTGATCAGCACTGCTTTTGCCCCGCACTTGAGCAGTTTTTCTGCCTGCTGAACCATATCGGCTTCTGTCGCAGCCAGTTCTGTACTGGTCAGTTTGGCTGCCTCGTGCAGATTTGGTGTAATGAGGCCCGCCAGTGGAACAAGTTCTGTCAGGACCGCTTCGATGGCATCTTCGTCCAACAGCAAGTCGCCGGAGGTCGCAACCATAACCGGATCCAGCACAATGTTTTGGGCATTGTGTTTTTTCAACCCTGACACTACCGCTTCTATGACCGGACAGCAGGACAACATTCCGATTTTCACGGCATGTATTTCAATGTCATCAAAAACCGCATCCATTTGTGCGGTTACAAAGTCGACAGGAACGTCGTGTATTGCCGTGACCCCTTTGGTATTTTGCGCAGTCAGTGCGGCAAGGATGCTGGCGCCATAAACACCATTGGCTGAAAAAGACTTCAGGTCTGCCTGAATACCAGCCCCCCCGCCGGAATCCGATCCTGCAATCGTCAGTGCATTTGCAATTGTTGTCATGGTTTTCCCTCGTCGATGGCATGGCGCAATTTCCGGGCAGCCGCCGCCACATCCGGTTGTTTGTAAAGCGCAGAGATGACCGCCACGCCATCACAACCAGCGCGCATGACCTCCCTGGCGTTGGAGGCATCGATACCGGCAATTGCGCCGACCGGCATCTTTGGGGATTTCGCCCTGATGCGTTTTGCCCGATCCTGCCACCCCGACAAACCAATCGCTGCGGGATTGTCCTTTGACACGGTTGGAAACACGCCCCCGACAAAGGCATAATCAATGACATCGACCGGACATAAGTCTGCTTCCTTGGGAGTCTTGATTGAAAGCCCGATGATTGCACGTGTCCCCAACAGCTTCCTTGCGTCGTGAACATCCATATCGCTTTGGCCCAGATGCACCCCTGCCGCACCGCTTGCCAAGGCTACATCAACGCGGTCATTGACAATCAGGGGAACGCCAGTTCCTGCAATCGCCGAACGAATCTCCTTCGCGCAGGCTACCATGGCACGGGTATCGCTAACCTTGTCGCGATACTGGATCAATGTAGCACCGTTTTCTGCTGAAATGCGTGCAAGCTCGCCAAGCGAACGGTCGAGACAATGTTCAGGATCAACAATTCCGTAAAGCGTAATATCAACCGGATTCATGATATCCTCGCACAGGTTCTGATTTGGTCAGGCGACACTTCAGCCAATTGATCTATGAGTGAAACAGCAAAACTGCCGGGACCGGTGCTGGATTCGACTGCCCGTTCGCCTGCAATGTTGAACCACAACAACCCGGCGCATGAAGCCACCAGGGGATCAGTTGTCTTGGAAGCAAGGATTGCAATCAGCGCACCCAACGCACACCCCGTTGCGATAGTAGAGCCCAACATCGTGGTGCCATTTTCAACTGAGAGCGTTCTGCCCCGGTAATCAATCCGGTCGACCCGGCCAGTTATGACCCTGCAAGTGGTTTCGCCGACAAGATCGTTCAAACCCTTTGCTTCGACCTCATTGCATCTGACGATGGTTGCATCCGGCAATAATTCCTGGGCAAATCGACGGCGCAGGTCAGAGGCATTGATCATGACAGGATCAAGCAATACGGGACAGGAGTTGGTTTTTGCAACTTCCATTCCCTCCGCGATTGCCGACATCCTGGCCTGATCCAACGTACCCAAATTCACATGAAGCGCATCTGACCGCGAAATGAAGTCTGGCATCTCGGCTGCGTTGGTGGTCATCGCCACCGATGCACCACATGCGAGCAACACATTCGCCGTAAAGTTCTGCGCAACAGTATTTGTAATGCTGTGAAGATGGCCGCCTTCTGACTTTAATCTGCCGACGGCGGCAATTGCCTCTTCAAGCCACTGGTTTTTGTCTTCAGACACGCAGTCATTCCTACTGTAAAAGACCGGCGGCAAAGAATGGAAAAGGCGTCTGGTTTCCATTCCCTACGCCGGTACAATCCGGATCAGGTTCAAAGAGTTGGCTGCTTCGCCTCTCAGCCCGGTCAGCCGGGCACCTCCATGGATGCAGGTCTTGTACTTGCAATCAGCTTATCATGCAAGTGTCAGGCGTTTTTCAGTGTGTCCCACAAACTTGCAGGGGTTACCGGCATATCAATGTGCGTGATGCCGTGTGCGTTATACAACGCATTCACGATCGCGTTCATTACCGCTGGGGTCGCGCCAATCGTGCCTGCCTCGCCAGCCCCCTTGATGCCCATCGCATTGGTTGTCGAAGGTACGTTGCGGGTGGAAAAGTCAAAACCGGGCAGGTTATCAGCTCTCGGCATACTGTAGTCCATGAACGAGGCCGTCAACAATTGCCCCTGATCATCATAGACTACATTTTCGTTGATGCATTGGCCTATGCTTTGGACAATACCGCCATGGACCTGTCCCTCCAACAGCATCGGGTTAACCGTGGCGCCAAAATCATCAACCACCGTGTAACCCACGATTTCGATTACCCCTGTATCGCGGTCAATCTCCACTTCGCATATATGGGTACCGTTTGGATAGGTGGCCTCATTTTGCACGAATTCCCCGTCCGCTTTCAGCTCATCGGCAGAATTCGCTGCAGCGGCCAAATTGGCAAACGAAACGGTGCGGTCAGTTCCGATGACCTTGGCTTGACCTTCCTCAAGAACAATATCGCCCGCAGCGGCCTCCAGTTCGCGGGATGCAATCTGCCTGATTTTTTCTGCCAGCGCTTCGCTCGCGTAAGTTACTGACACACCGCCGAGCGGTATGGAACGCGAACCCCCAGTGCCGCCGCCATTTTGCAGTTCGTCTGTGTCGCCCTGCCGAACATCAATGGCTTGATAATCAATGCCGAGTTTGTCGGCTGCCAGTTGGGCATAAGCGGTCTTGTGACCCTGTCCGTTCGATTGGGTTCCAATGCGCAGTTCTATGTTGCCATCGGTTTTCAGTTCAACAAATGCCGGTTCGGAGCCGGCAAACGCACACGCTTCGATGTAGGTCGCCATACCAATGCCCCGCAACCTGCCTTTCGATTTCGACTCTTCCAGCCGGGAAGCAAAGGCAGACCAGTCCGCCTTTTGCATACATTCGTCCATATGAGCCTCAAATTCACCTGTGTCGTACATCCGGCCAGTTTGGGTCGTATAGGGCATCTGTTCCGGTGTGATGAAGTTGCGGCGACGAATTTCAGCGGGGTCAAGCCCCGTGTCCATGGCGCATTTGTCAACCAGCCGTTCGATCAGATAAGCCGCTTCCGGTCTTCCTGCACCACGATAGGCGTCGGTTGGCACAGTATTGGTGTAGCTGCCCCTTACGTTGATATCGACAGCCGGAATGTCGTAGACACCGCTGGTCATGCTAATTCCCAGGAAGGGAATCAGCGGTCCGAAGGTATGCAGATATGCCCCCATCGCTGCGACCAAATCAACTTCCATGCCAAGGAACTTGCCGTCAGCATCCATCGCCATTCGCGCGGTTGTGACGTTATCGCGACCATGGGCATCACTGATAAAATGCTCCGTTCGTTCGCAGGTCCATTTAACCGGCTTGCCAAGCTTTTCGGCCGCGAACATGCACAGCGGGTATTCGCGATAGGGGAACACCTTGGTTCCGAACCCACCGCCGACATCCGGCGTTTTGACACGTATCTGTTCCGGTTCGGTTTCGAAAACTGCCGCCATCGCGCGCCTCATTCCGAACACGCCTTGCGAACCAACCGTCAGTTCGTAGCGTTGTTTCCCGGCGTCATAGGTGGCCAGGCAGGCACGTGTTTCCATGTAGTTGCAAACCAGTCGGTTGTTGATGACCGTAATTTCGGAAACATGTTCGGCATCGGCAAAGGCAGAAGCGGTCTTCTGCGCGTCTCCCTGTTTCATGACAAATGCCTGGTTGCTGTCACTGTCTTCATAGACTTTATGGCTTCCCGCTTGCAACGCTTCCATGGTGCCGGTTACGGCAGGCAGCATCTCATAATCGACCATAATCAGTTCAGCAGCATCCTTCGCGATGGCAACGCTGTCAGCGACGACAAATGCTATCGCGTCGCCCAAATGCCGGACGGTATCCTTGCATAAAATCGGAATGTCCCTGGTTGGAATTCCCGAGCCATCGCTTTGTTTAAGTGGCGTGATGCAGGAAATTGCGTTCAAATGCGCTACATCCACGTGAGTATAGACCGCGTGTACACCGCTGATCTGCTTTGCATCAGACACATCGGAAATCTCAAACCTCGCATGGGCCATAGGAGCGCGGAGTACATAACCATGCAACACTCCCTGTGGCTGAATGTCATCGGTATAGCAACCGGACCCGGTTACAAATGCGTCGTCTTCCGTACGCAATACCGATGCGCCCATTCCGAACTTGGTGTGTCTGATTTCATTCATTGGGATTTTCCATGATTGGAGGTGAATTGGATATAGCTGTTATATGTGTCACCGTGTGGCATCCAGCAAATTCAATTGTTGAGATTGTAACTTTCCGGAAAACCTGTCAATTTCGGCCTCGAAAGATTCTAGTGTAAAATGCAATTCTCCCGAAATTCGTTCAATTCCCTTCCCGGAAACGTGAAAGGTGCCATCTTCCTGATGATTGCCGCTGCCGGTTTTGGATTGATGGCGGCCCTGATCAAACTGTCCGGCGAGCGCCTGAACATCATGCAGATTTTGCTGGTACGCCAGATGGTGATGATGCTGTTTGTTGCACCAAGCATTCTCCGCAATTTTCCCGGTGGGCTGAAAACCAACCGTATCGGGCTGCAATTCCTTCGTATTCTTTTGGCTCTGGCCGCCATGAGTTTCGGGTTTTCGGCGGTCATCCACCTGCCGCTGGCCGAAGCAACCACCATCGGCTTCGCCAAAATATTCTTCACGACCATTTGTGCGATTTTCTTTTTGAACGAAGTCATCGGAAGGCGGCGCTGGGCCGCCATAGCGATCGGCTTTGTCGGTGTCCTGATTGTACTGCGACCCGGTTTTGAGGGCTTTTCAGTCTACAGCATATATGCGCTGATCGGATCTGCGGCTGCAGGGGTAGTGATGGTAATCATTCGCATTCTAACCCGAACGGAAACCACAATGTCGATACTGACCTACCAGGCACTGGGTGTGGGCATTGCGGTTGCGGTTCCCGGGATTTATTTCTGGGTTTGGCCCACCCTGAATGAATGGTTGCTTCTGTTTGGCGTCGGGATCACTTCCTATTACAGCCAATCGTTCAACATTAACGCCTACCGTTATGGAGAGGCTTCTGTCATGGCCTCACTGGATTATGTTCGCCTGATTTATTCCGTTGCCCTTGGGTATTTTATATTCGAAAACCTGCCGGACATCTGGACCTGGGCCGGTGCATTTGTGATTATTGCAGCGTCCATCTACACCATTCACCGCGAGGGCCAACGCAAGCAGGTCATCGTGCGAACTGCAGAAGGTCGCGGTCAAACGCCTTGAAACAAAACACATAACACATTGGAGAGGGGTTTCTGCCGCCGCCAATCCAGACGCCACCCTTATGTGGGTCAGATGGCGACTGGACGGCACTTGCAACCCGAAGGTCGCAGTTACCCCTTTGAATGGTTGACCGACAATCCGATCGAAGATTATCATTGCAACCAAAAAACCAGTTATCCTGAAAAAGCAGGATGATCAGTTATATCACAGTTTTGAAGAATTTTGCGTTTCACATTTACGAGAAGCAACATTTGTGATTGGATTTGGTCTCATGACCGTGCCGGATAACGAGGTTGCCAGACACCTGAGGTGAACGCCAGACGGTTTGATAAATACTGTCGCGACCAACGCATAATGCATGTAGTCGAACCGGTTTCTTAAACTATCGTCTCAATTGATGAAATGCAGATAACAGACCCAGCGTCGACCCGCTTGCGACGAGCGCGGCCTCATCCGATTCAACGGCATCTGCAAAACGGCTTGCCAGCTCCTTGCCCAATTCAACACCCCACTGGTCAAATGAATTGATGCCCCAAAACGCGCCCTGTACAAAAACTTTGTGCTCGTAAAGCGCCATCAATGTTCCGAGCGTTCGTGGCGTCAGTTGTCGATAGAGGAATGTACAACTGGGCCGGTTACCGTCGAAAACGCGGTGCGGATTTCCATGTGCCTCTTCCAATGAGCGACCCAGCATCAGGGCCTCGGACTGGGCAAGGCAATTGGCGACCAGCAAAGCATGTTGCTCCCCAAGGTCGGGTTCATGACCATTGGCAGCAACCAGAAAGTCGCACGGCACGATCGTCATGCCCTGATGAAGCAGTTGATAGAAGGCATGTTGACCATTCGTACCCGGTTCGCCAAACACCAGCGGTCCGGTGTCCATCTCAACCGAAGCACCCTCACGGGTTACGCCCTTGCCGTTGGACTCCATATCCAGTTGTTGCAACCAGCGCGGAAAATCGGCCAAACGATTGTCATAAGGCAACACAGCATGAGCCGGGTATCGGCAAACGTTACGGTGCCATATTCCCAGCATTGCCATGATGACAGGTATGTTTTGGGCCAGGGGTTGACTGACGAAATGCCGGTCCGCTTCGTGGGCCCCAGCCAAAAACGCCTCAAAGTGTTTCGGCCCGACAGCCATCATGACGCTCAGGCCAATTGCCGACCAGACCGAATAACGCCCACCGACCCAATCCCAAAACCCGAATGTGCGTTCGTCATCAATTCCAAATTCCCGCGAAGCCTCAAGATTGGTTGTCAGGCCGACAAAGTGATTACCGTATTCCATGCCAACCGCATCACGCACCCACACGAGCGCCTGGTGGGCATTTGCCATGGTTTCCTGGGTAGTAAAAGTCTTTGAGGCGACAATAAACAGCGTGGTCCCGGGTACAAGGTTTTGCAAAGTATCTGCAATGTCTGCACCATCGACATTGGAGACGAAATGAACGTTGGGTCCGTCCGCATATGGGCTCAATGCCTTGGCAACCAATTTGGGTCCGAGGTCCGAACCGCCAATGCCGATATTGACGACATCGGTGATATTGCCACCCCGCAAGCGGTATTGACCGTTCCTTACGCTTGTGGCGAAGGCACTCATGCGCTGCAGCACTTCGCGAATGTCCGGCATCACGTCTTTGCCATCCACAAAAACAGGCGTGCCAGACTGGTTGCGCAAGGCTGTATGCAACACTGCCCTGTCTTCGGTAACGTTGATCTTCTCACCGGCAAACATGGCATCGCGCGAGGATTCAATTTCCCGGTCGCTGGCTGCCTGAACAAGTGCGCTGAATGCGGGTCCGTCAAGCCGGGTTTTCGAATAATCGAAGAGAATGTCGTTCAGCGACAATGAAAAATCTTCAAAGCGTTTTTCATCTTCTTCGAAGAGGCTGTGAATGGAAGTTTGTTCGACTCGCCGCCAATGGGGTTCAAGCGAAGCCAACACCTGTTTTGGGTCTTTTGTCATGACCAGATTTGCAATGTGCCGAGATTGAATTATGTCTGGATATCATAACGGATTCGCAGCGAAACGGAAGAACCCATGCGCAACAATACGGCCACGGCAATACGGCTGAAAGACTATCGGGAACCGGACTATTGGGTAACGGATGTTGAACTGGACATCTCATTGGACCCCAAAGCGACGCGCGTAGCCTCAAAACTGTCGATGAAGCGAAACAAGAACGTTACAGCAGACACTCCGGTTGTGCTGGATGGTGATGAACTGAAGCTCATATCCGTCAGCGTTGATGGCAAAAAACTTGAAAAAGCGCAGTACATGCTAAACGAGACTGCGCTCACAATTGCCAGGCCGCCCAAAAAGAAACGGTTCACAATTGAGGTCATCACGGAGATAAACCCCACTGCCAATACCAAGCTGATGGGCCTTTACCGTTCTGGCGGCAATTACTGCACCCAATGTGAGGCCGAAGGTTTTCGGCGGATCACGTTTTTTCCCGACCGGCCCGATGTGCTGTCGGTGTACACGACCCGTATTGAGGCCAACAAGTCAGAAGCCCCGATCTTGCTGGGGAACGGCAATCCTGCCAAAAAAGGGTCTGCTGGCAAAGGTCGCCATTACGCGATTTGGCACGATCCCCATCCCAAACCAAGCTATCTGTTTGCGCTGGTCGGCGGTGATCTGGGGTCAATCCACAAGCGGTTCAAAACCGCCTCCGGTCGCCCTGTGAAACTTGGCATTTATGTTGAACCGGGCAAGGAAGAACGGGCGACCTACGCCATGGACGCCCTGGTACGTTCCATGCGCTGGGACGAACAGGTTTTCGGCTGCGAGTACGATCTGGACGTTTTCAATATTGTTGCGGTTTCCGATTTCAACATGGGAGCGATGGAGAACAAGGGTCTTAACATCTTCAACGACAAATATGTCCTCGGCGACCAGCACACCGCCACTGATGCCGACTTTGCGAACATTGAGGCGATCATCGCCCATGAGTATTTCCACAACTGGACAGGTAACCGCATAACCTGCCGCGACTGGTTTCAACTGTGTTTGAAAGAAGGGTTGACCGTGTTTCGGGATCAGGAGTTTTCTTCCGACCAACGCTCGCGCCCGGTCAAACGTATCAGCGATGTCAAACGCCTGAAACAGAGCCAGTTCCCCGAAGATTCCGGTCCTCTGGCACACCCTGTAAGGCCGACGCAGTATCAGGAGATCAACAATTTCTATACTGCCACTGTTTATGAAAAAGGGGCTGAGCTTGTTCGCATGATCGCCACATTGCTCGGCGACAGGAAATTCAGGAAGGGCATGAACCTTTATTTCAAGCGCCACGACGGTGAGGCGGCCACTGTTGAAGAGTTCATTGCATGTTTCGAACAGGCTGGCAAAACTGATCTGACGCAATTCATGCGCTGGTATTCGCAAGCCGGTACGCCGGTCCTGAGTGTCACATCGAGCTTTGAGCGTGATAGAAACCGGTTTCATGTGACATTTGAACAGATTCTGCCGGCAACACCGGGTCAGGCAAAAAAATTACCACATCTTGTTCCCCAGAAGATCGGCCTGCTGGACAAGCACGGCGAAGAAATGTCGCCGGCAAAGATAACCGGCGCAACCTGTGACAAGGATATTCTAAAGCTCGAAAAACGCAGACACAAAGTCACATTTCACGGTATTGCGGAGAAACCGGTTTTCAGCCTTAATCGCGGGTTTACCGCACCCGTTGAAGTCAATTACCCTCAAAGTGAGGCGGAGTTGGCGTTTCTTGCCAAACATGATTCCGACAGTTACAGCAGATGGCAATCCCTGCAGACCTATGCAACCAATTTGCTGTTGCGTGCAACAAGGGCCGCCAAGTCAGCCAAGAAAATTGAGGTCAGCGAGAAGTACCTCGATATCTGTGTCGGGTTGGTAACAGACAACGCCCTGGAACCTGCCTATCGTTCAGCCCTGATTGCCCTTCCCAATGAAGGCGAATTGGCACAGGCGATCGGAAAGAACGTCGACCCGGATGCCATTCACAAAGCAGTGTCGGCCTACAATGCCGCGCTCGGCAGGAAGCTGGGTGGTGCCAGCACATCGCTGAAGCGTGAACTTCTTTCGAAGCAACCTTTCCAGGCAAACGAGGAAGGTGCCGGGCGACGCGCCCTTAACGCGAGACTGCTAATGCTTGGTGTCAGTGCCGGTCTCGATGAAGCAAAATCTGAAGTATTGTCGCTGTTCAACAATGCTGACAACATGACCGACAAGTTCAACGCATTTTCAATTATCGTCCAGCATCATACAGAAAAGTCAGTCCGCGAAGATGTCCTTGCAACCTTTTATGATGCCTACAAGGACAATCATATTGTTTTGGACAAATGGTTCTCTGCGCAAGCGGTTCGACCAGGCAATGCAACCATAAATTCCGTCAAGAAACTGATGAAGCATCCAGACTTCAAGTTTTCAAACCCCAACCGGCTTCGCGCGTTGTTGGGCGTGTTTGCGATGGGCAATCCGACGGCATTCAACAGCGCCACTGGCAAAGGGTACGCGCTTGTTGCCAAGACAATCGAACAACTCGACACGATCAACCCACAGGTTGCGGCAAGAATGCTGACCGCCTTCCGGTCTTACAAGGTGATGGAGAACGGGCGACGCAAGGCGGCAAGAAATGCCTTGCAGGAATTGGCGAGCCGACAAAACCTCTCGCGTGATGTTACGGATATTCTTTCCCGGACCCTTGCGGACTGACCACATCTGACAAACTCCAAGCCAGTTCTTCCGACTTTGCAGAAAAAGTTGTGAACAGGGCTGGACAAGTGGATTCCTGCTGATTCAAAGTGGGGGTGATTCGGGGTGTGCGGCGCACCCAACCAAAAACCACGAGGAGGCCTGCATGGCTCAAGCGGAGGCGCAAACGATGCGACGCCGCAGGCGTGCTTTGCATTTTTCCGGCGACACGGCAGCGACCGTCGTCGCCGGATATGCACGGCAATTGAGCCATCCTGCCTACGAAAATCTTGTCAGATCTGAATCTCTTCTACGTCGATTGGTACCGGTGTTGATTGTTGTTTTCCTGATCATAGCAGCCGCCGCGCGCTGGATCTCATTAAACCAGGAATCACAGCAGATTCGCCAAGGCGTTCACTCGGAAATGCATTTCATTGCCGAATTGGTGAATGAGAAACTCAACAACCGGCAAGTTAGTGAAACGGGAACGGATTATCACAACCAGTTGCAGAACCTGCTGGCAGACGCGGTGCCCTCACAATACCTGAACAGGGAACGTCAGATTTATCTGACCGATGAGCACGCAAAGATCGTGGCATTACTCCCGTATTCGCGCGACCTTGTCGGCCAGGACCTGACGGCGGTCTATAGCGAATCTGTTCCCCAACCGGCTTTTGGCTATGAAGACAGTGCATCCACTGCCAACGTCAATGATGAACGCAAACCGGTGATTTCCAACTATCGTCTTCTGCCAGCACCGCTGGGTCGCATCACGCTGACCCAATCTGAAAAGAGCACTTTTGCCAAATGGCGCAGGACCGTTTCGCTGAACGTGACCCTGTTCGTGGGCACGTCAAGCATTCTGTTGGTAATCCTTTACGCCTATTTTGCGCAAAGTGCACGCGCCCGTGAAGCCGACACCATCTATTCGGAAGTTCAGGATCGCGTCGATACCGCCTTGATGCGAGGTGGCTGCGGACTTTGGGACTGGGACCTGACATCCGGCCAGTTCTACTGGTCCAAGTCCATGTTTGAGCTTCTCAACATGCCGCCACGCGACGTGATCATTGACTTCGACGAAATCTCCGAACTTGTTCACCCCGACGATGTGGATCTTTATGATCTTGGTTGCCGTGTAATGGAAGACGGCCTCACGCATGTGGAGGAAATTTTCCGTATGCGTCGTACCAACGGAACCTATATCTGGCTTCGCTTGAAAGTTGAAATATCGGGGCTTGGGTCGCCAAAACCGCGTTTGGTGGGAATCGCCGAGGACATAACAGAACAGCGGCTTCAGGAATATGCAGCAAAGAAAAAAGACATGCGGCTGCATGATGCTATCGAAAACCTGCCGGAAGCGTTTGTTCTTTGGGATGACAAGAAACAACTGGTGATGTGCAACTCAAAATATCAGGAATTGCATCGCTTGAACCCCGGATGCATCTATCCAGGTATGCGCTATGATGATGTGATGAGCCAAGCCAGTACACCGCTGGTTTCAAGTCAGATGGTGCGGGGCATTGAGTCAGACAATTCAACGCGCACTACCGAGGCAAAACTGGAAGACGGACGCTGGTTGCAAATCAATGAACGTCATACCAAGGACGGCGGGTTCGTGTCGGTCGGGACTGACATCACCTCAATCAAGATGCACGAGACCCGATTGATGGAATCCGAACGACGCCAGATCGCTACCATCAAGGACTTGCAGGCATCGCGCAAAACGCTGCAAGAACAGAAACTGCGCTATCAGGAACTTGCCGGAAAATACGAGGTCGAGAAGGACCGGGCTGAAGACGCCAACCAGGCAAAATCCGAGTTCTTGGCCAACATCTCCCACGAATTGCGCACACCGCTTAATGCAATTATCGGCTTTTCGGAGATCATGAACAGCGGTTTGTTCGGCGACCTTGGTTCAGAAAAGTACAAGGAATATGCCCGCGACATTTACGAAAGCGGCAACTATCTTTTGAACATGATCAACGATGTGCTTGATATGTCGAAGATTGAAGCAGGGCGTTTTGTACTCGATTATACAACCTTCAATCTGAATGACATGATCGAAGAAACCATTCGTATAGTTTCGGGTCAGGCCGATGAGCGCAACATTACGATCGAAGACAGTGTATCTGCAAAACTCGAAGTGGAGGCGGACAGGCGCGCCATCAAGCAAATTCTCCTTAACCTGCTCTCGAATGCGGTCAAGTTCACAAATGACGGTGGGCGCGTTCACATAAGGGCACGGCAGCGCAACGACCATTTCACCGTTTCGATTGAAGATGACGGAATAGGCATCTCGAAAGGTGATCTGAAAAAGCTTGGTCGCCCCTTCGAGCAGGTTCAAAACCAATTTACAAAATCGCACACAGGATCAGGCCTTGGGCTTGCCATCTCGCGTTCTCTTGCAGAACTGCATGGGGGAGCGCTCAAGATTTGGTCAGAAAAAGGCAGTGGAACAATTGTTTCGATACGGCTTCCCAAGGCCCGGCCTGAAACTTCCGACGCGAACAGGCAAGCCGCCTGACACAACTTCACCCTGCCAACTTGGAACCCGGATTACTTAATGTAATCCGGGTATTTTTTTGTTTATTCGGAAGCTTGGGCTTTTTTGTCTCCATGTCGCTCTGCGCCCTTGTGATGACGCCCACCACGCGGACCGAAGGCCATGCGTATTCGCCGAACTTCCTTGAACTCGACCTTGCCATCATCATTCCAGTCGGCAAGCGCGTAGAGCTTCGCTGCCCGGT
The DNA here is from genome assembly GCA_965230715.1 of Rhizobiaceae bacterium. Lineage (GTDB taxonomy): Bacteria > Pseudomonadota > Alphaproteobacteria > Rhizobiales > Rhizobiaceae > JAALLB01. The sequence goes on from CBDDLK010000001.1 coordinate 2,539,512, forward strand.
TCTTCAACTCCTGTTTGGTCAGTGTTCCGTCTTCGTCCAGATCAGAACCAACAAACAATCGATCGGCAAACCGGCCCGAGTGGCGTTTCAACTTCTTATGAGAGGCATTTGCCTCAACTGCAGCAACCACATCAGACTTTGCGATGCTACCATCTTCGTCGGTGTCCGCCAGGGCGAAGCGCTCATCAATCGCGGCGTTCACCTCTTCGAGAGTGAGAGCCTTGTCCTTATCAACATCCATGATATTGAACATGGCTTTCGGGGCGAACATTCGACCCTTTTTGCGGTGCTCATTAACTTCGGTCGCCGCATAGGCAAGGCCGGCGACTACCGCCAAACCAACGCCACCAGCAATCACATATTTAGTAGTCCGTTTCATTTCTGTTTCTCCTTAATGGGTTTGCCGCTCCCATTCTTTTCAATGGCCGTGGCCATGGAAAATCTGGTTGAAAGTGTTTCGCGTTCGCGTCTGTGTTTCCTCCAGCAATGCTTCGAGCGCATCAAGGCTGGGTATGTCCAACCGTTTGCACAGCATTGTTGCCAAGCCGTCCGGTATGTCATCTCGCTCAAAGTCCTGACCGATGCAAATTCGCGCCAATTGCATGATTTCGCTGTATAAATCATATGCGGACAACAACTCCTGTCGCTGACCTTCAGAAACGACCGCTTCACTGATGGAGGAAAGTATCTGTCTGGTGGAATTGCGTTGTTGCGTGTGATGCGCAAATTCAATCGCAACCCACTGCGCGATGAATTCCAGGTCAATCAAACCGCCTGCAACCGTTTTCAGATCCCAGATATTGCCAGTGCATTTTTCCTTGTCGATCAGGGCCCGCATCTCTGCGATGCTGCTTCGGGTGTCGAACCTTTGAGAGGCACCATCCAATATATCGGAAATCCGGTCGGCGACTTGCGTGCAAAGACTTTCATCGCCATAAACCGGCCGTGCCCTTGTCAGCGCTTGTGCTTCCCACATCCACGCATCGTTGGCCTGATACTTGAAAAATGCCTGGGCCGATGTCGCAAGCGGACCCGCATTGCCAGATGGCCTGAGCCGGAAGTCAACCGGATACAGGACCCCTTGTGCGGTCGGTGCTGTCATTGCGGTGATGAACCGTTTCATCAAACGGATATAGTATGATGTTACGTCGAGCGGCTTTTTGCCGTCAGATTCATCGCCACGGTCGACGGCATCGTACAGGAATATCAAGTCCAGATCGGAAGTTGCGGTAAGTTCATTGCTTCCCAGTCGCCCCATTGCCAGAACACAAATCCTGCTGCCTGCAATCCTGCCATGCACTTGCTCGAATTCATGGCGCACCAGTTCCAGCATCTTTCCGATTGATACTTCGGCGAGTTGCGAAAAATTGCGCGCGCTTGTCTGCCAATCGTCAAAACCACTAAAAAACCGGGTTCCGACCTGAAACCTGACTTCTGCTGCCACCTGCCGGGCGGCGTCCAGTTTCCCCTCAAATCCGGCTGCCCTTTCCATGGCTGTCGCCATGACGGTTTCGAGCGTTTGGCTTTCCAACAGATTGTTGTTTGCTCCCGGTTCAAGCATGGCGTCGAACACATGCGGTCTTCGGGAAACGATGTCAGCAAGCCGCGGCGCTGCATCAAGAATGCGGGTTAGCAGTGTACACAATTCCGGATTGGTGTTGAGGATTGCAAAAAGCTGAATACCGGCGGGTAGGCCGTTGACAAAGCTGTCGAAGGAAAACACGGTCTGATCGGGTTTTTGGGTCTTGGAGAACGTGTCGAGCAGGAATGGAACCAGTTCAGTCAGCAATTGCCGTGCCTGATTGGTGCGCAGAGCCGGAACTCGGGCCTTGTGCCAACCCCGGACAATGCTGACGATGTCCTCCGGCCGCTCGTATCCCATACGTTCGAGGGTTTGGATGGTTTCAGGGTCAGCATCTTCGCCGGTAAATACAAGGTTTCCGTCAACCGACGACAAACCCGGTTCAGCCTCGAACAAGGCTGCGTAGTGACGCTCGACCGTTCGCAAACAGTCTGAAACCTGTTGCTCGAAACGTTTCAAATTGCTTTCGCCAAACATGGCGGCAATGACGGCCATTTCTTGTTTTGTTTCCGGAAGCGTATGAGTTTGTTCGTCCCGAACCATCTGCACCCGGTGTTCGACGGCTCTTAGAAACCAATAGGCTTTTCCCAGTTCCTCTGCTGCGTCATTGTCGATCCAGCCATTGCTCGCCAGCGCATTCAGTGCAGCAAGCGTACCGCGCTCGCGCAGCGCCATGTTTCGCCCACCTGCAATGAGTTGCTGCGTCTGGGCAAAAAACTCGATCTCACGGATACCACCCCTGCCAAGCTTGATGTTATGGCCATAAACGGCAATTTCACCGTGTCCCTTGTGGGTGTGAATTTGACGCTTGATCGAATGAACATCGTTGATCGCGGCAAAATCGAGGTATTTTCGCCAAACAAACGGTGCTAAAGCCTTCAGAAAATTCGTGCCTGCCTCCAAATCTCCCGCAATCGGCAAGGCCTTGATCATGGCAGAACGTTCCCAGTTTTGCCCTTGGCCCTCGTAGTAATTCAACGCCGCATCAAACCCGATTACCAAAGGCGTAGATGAGGGATCAGGGCGCAAGCGCAGATCGGTTCGAAAGACATAGCCGTCTGCGGTTCGTTCCTGCATGATTTTGATCAACTGCTTGGCCATACGGCTCAGCAATGTGATCGGGTCATCGGTATTGAGGGTAATCTTCGATGTCGGATCGAAAAACAGTATCAGGTCAATATCACTGGAATAGTTAAGTTCACCGGCACCGAGTTTTCCCATGCCCAACACAATCAAACCGCACTGCGTCTGTGGTGAAGCAGGATCAAACAAACTCAGCTTTTCCCTGCGATGCTGTTCAAGCAGAATAAAGTCAAACGCAGCGGAAACGCAGGCACCTGCAAATCTGGACAATGCCTGGGTGACCTCTGCATCGTGCCACCAATTCCCCAAATCGGCCAAACCAACCAGCAATGCCATTCGCCGCTTGGCAATTCGCAATTGGCGCATCAAACCGGTTTCGGTTTCACTCACCACACCCAGTCGTGATGTTTCTTCGACCAGCAGGTCAAATGCGCCGTCAAAACCTTTCGCGAACAATTCGACAAGAAAATCCGGCTCTTTGGCCGCACAATCAGACAGAAACGGAGACAATGCAAAAACGTGGGACAAGAACCGCGAGACGGCTTGGTTCGCCAAGACGCTGTCGATGTCACCTGCTTCCACACCCTTTGGAAGGGGAAGCTCAATGTGCGGTTCAATTGACATTTCTTGCACCATCGCCTGTTGGCAGAACCAGGGTAGCGATCAGGCCGGGTTTGTTGTCTGCAAGATCCAAACGGCCTCCATGCAACTGGACAATTGCTTCCACCAAACTTAACCCCAAACCATTGCCCTCTAGGGTGCGGCTCTCGTCAAGGCGTACAAACCGCTCGCGTACGCGGTCACGCTCATTGGCAGAAATTCCCTGCCCGTTGTCGGATACACTGATCCGGCAGAATTTACTGTCGCATTCAATGGACAGCTTGATTATGGCAGCCTTGTTGGCTGCTCTTCCGTATTTGATTGCATTGTCAATCAGGTTGGAAATTGCCTGGGACAGCAACTCGCGATTTCCCATAAGGGTAATCCGCTCACGATCATTGGGTGACAGTTCGAACTGAATACCCGCCTCTTCGGCAACGGCTTCATAGAGTTCATGGACATCGTTGACCAGGGCGAGCATGTCGATATCGCTCATCTTGACGACGGTTGAACCGGACTCCACCCTGGAAATCATGAGCAGGGAATCGAAGGTTCGGACAATCTGGTCGCAATCCGAGATGATCGCTTCAAGTGCCTTGTCACGCTCCCTGGGTTTGCCTTTGAGCGAGAGGGCCGCATCTGCCTTGTTGCGCAGTCGCGTGATTGGTGTCTTGAGATCGTGCGCGATGTTATCAGACATCTGTTTCAAACCGTCATCAAGTTTATGAATGCGGTCGAGCATATGATTGAGGTTCTCTGACAACCGGTCAAACTCGTCACGCGACCCTGAGATTGGTAACCGTTCGCGCTTGTCGCCGCTCATGATCCTGACTGACGATTTGGAAACCTGATCAATGCGTTTCAGGGCGCGCCTGCCGACAAAAAACCATGTTGCCAACCCCAGCAGCAACATGGAGCCGAGCGCTACCATAAAGCTGCTGCCAATCACATGGCGAAGTTCTTCCGTGTCGCCAATATCGCGACCAACCAAGACGCGCATACCGTTGGGAATTGCCAGCACACGGGCGATGGCAAAATGATTGCCATCCCTGTCATGCCAGTCATCATCTTCATCAGTACTAGCGGGAACGCTGCCGAAACGCTGGTACCGAAACGGTCGCCCGGTCCACCCGGTTCTGCGCATGATGCGGGGATCAATGCTGGGTACATTTCCGCCTATTATGTCGCCGCTGCTCGTAGCAATTATGTAAAGGTTTGCACCCGGGGCACGAGATCGCAATTCAAGGGAGCGAACCAATGCCCGCAATCCACGAGTCGCATAGATGCGTGAAAGGCCCTGCACTTCGTCATCAATCGATTTCTGAACTTCCTTGCGAAGCACATTGATTGTGCCCCCGGTCATGTAGGCAACCACACCAAACGCGGCCAACCCGAAAATCAAGGTGTAGATGACGGACAGGCGAATGGCGGTGATACGCCAAATGTTTCGAAGATAGTTGAACATCAGGCCTCGCCCGACGCTTCCAACTTGTAACCGGCGCCACGAATTGTCTGAAGCATGGGATGTTCAAAATCCTTGTCGATTTTGCCACGCAACCTTGAAATATGAACATCAATCACATTGGTGCCGGGATCAAAATGATAATCCCAAACCTTTTCAAGCAGCATGGTTCGCGTCACGACCTTGCCTGCGTTCTGCATGAGATAGGCCAACAACCTGAACTCGCGGGGCTGCAGCAGGATTTTCTTTCCCTGCCGTGTGACTTTGTGGGACAACCGGTCGAGTTCCAAATCACCAATTTTCAGCAGGGTTTCCTGATCTGCACTACCTGAGCGTTTGGCCAATACCTCTACACGCGCCAGCAGTTCCGAGTAGGCATAAGGTTTGGCAAGGTAGTCGTCACCACCCGACCGCAACCCTTCGACCCGATCATCAACCTCTCCCAACGCAGAAAGAATAAGAGTGGGAGTGTTATCGCCCTCATCGCGTACCGATTTCAACAGGCTAAGCCCGTCAAGCTTGGGCAACATTCGATCCAGGATCATGATGTCGAATTCTTCGGTCCGGGCAAGATGCAAACCGGTTTCACCATCTTTTGCACTTGTGACGGCGTGACCCGATTCCTTGAGCGCCTTGCTCAAATACTTTACCGCTTCAGCGTCGTCTTCTACCAGTAATATCCTCATGACAGCACCTTAGGACGAAACGAAACCGGTTTAAAGACGGTGAGCGGACCGGCACGAAGCCGGTCCACCGTTTGAGAACGCTCCGCAGGAAGCGGCGTGGGGAATGCGAAACGTTCCATTACTTCGGGCCCTAGCCTTTTTGCGCAACCGGAACAGGAACAAACACCCGTTCGCCATTGCGTTCGACCTGGATCAACGCCGATTTGCGGCCCATTTTGCGTGCCTCGCGCATACCCTTGCGCAGGTCTTTCGGTCCGGAAATCTCCTTACCGTTTATTGACTGGATCACGTCGCCGCGTCTGAAACCCCTTTTGGCAGCAGGACCGTCGGGATCCACCTCGACAATCACAAGCCCCTTGTCCGTCGGTTGCAACGACAAACCCAATCTCGGCAATTCCCGGCTGTCGCCAGGTTCGGAGGCCTCGCCCCGACGCCCGTCGATTTCTTTCATGTCACCGAGTTTCACGGTTATCTCTTCAGACTTGCCATCGCGCCAGACGGTGAGGTTGATCTCTGTATTTGGTTCATAGCCGGCAACAACGCGAGCCAACTCGCGCGGTCCTTTGATCGGCTTGCCATCAACTTGCGAAATCACATCCGTAGACTTGATTCCCGCCTGTGCTGCCGGGCTGCCGTCCTGTGCGTCGGTTACAATAGCACCGTTTTCGATTGTCAGCCCAAGGGATTCGGCCAGTTCTTTGGTTACCGGCTGGATTTGAACCCCAAGCCAGCCACGGGTGACAGAACCGTTTTCAATCAGGTCCGCCACCACCTCGTCTGCCAATGCAGCGGGAATTGCAAAGGCGATTCCCACATTGCCGCCGGATGGTGAGAAAATCGCTGTGTTGACCCCGATGACTTCGCCATTGAGGTTGAAAGCAGGACCACCGGAGTTGCCTTTGTTTACCGCTGCATCGATCTGGATGAAATCATCATAACGCGAAGCACCGATTTCGCGGCCATGGGCCGAAACAATACCTGCTGTTACCGTACCTCCCAAGCCAAACGGGTTACCGACTGCCACAACCCACTCACCGATACGCGGCCGTGTTTCACCAAAATCAACATAGGTGAATTCATCATCCGAATTGACCTTTAAAACCGCAAGGTCTGTACGGCGATCTGTGCCAACCAGTTCGGCATCGTGTTTGGTCCCATCCTTGGTGACGACAGTGAACTTGTTGCCACCTTCAACGACATGGTTGTTGGTGACGATGTAACCGTCTTTGGAAACAAAGAAGCCGGAACCTTGAGACCCCTGACCGAAGCGTTTGCCGCGCGGCCCGCGTTGAGGCCCTTCACCACGCCGAAACCGTCGCAATTCCCGGTCTCCATCTTCGAAGAACCGCTCGAAAAAGTCGCGACCACGATTGTAGTAGCTGCCATCGTCTTTGGCCGGTGTCATTTTCGCTTCCACCTGCACGCTAACAACAGCAGGTGAAACCGCGTCTACCACATCAGCAAAGGAAAAGGCTGCCGGGGCCTCTACTTTGACCGCTTCTGCAAATGATGGCGTGGCGGTAAACAGATTGGTCTGGGCTATTCCAGCACCCGCCAAACCGGCAACAAGTGCAGTGGTCAGCAGGAATTTGGACTTGGTTGGATTTTTTTTAACGGTCACGTTTTGTGCTCCCATATTGGATCAATTGGCGATTGTGTTTCGTTGCCTGTGAAACCCAATATGGGGACTGCAATCTTACGGTTTCATGGCCGCAAGATTAAAACTTTGTAAGGTTAGCGTCCATTTTCGTATACAGTTTTGACTGCTGCACCCTTTTCCAGGGTTCTGTGGACGGGACAACGGTCAGCGATCGAGAGAAGTTTTGCCTCAAGCTCTTTGTCGTCGAGGCCCTCAACCGAGATGCGACGCTCAAAGACGTCAATCTTGCCGCCTTTTTCTGCAAGCTCCTCGGCACACTCCACACAGTCCTGCGCATGGACTTTTTTGTGGCCAACTTTTACCGACACACGACCAATATCAAGTTTTTTGAAGTCCGAATACATACGCAGTGTCATGGCAGTACAGGTGCCAAGTGCACTTGCAAGAAGGTCATAAGGTGTGGGGCCGGAGCCCAAACCGCCAAGCTGTACCGGTTCATCGGACAGGAATGTGTGAGGTCCCACGGTTACGCGGTTTTGGAACTTTCCGGCACCTGTTTCTTCGACAGTGACACTTTCGTCGATGTCCGAGTTTTCTTCCAAATTGCCGGGTTCAAGGTAACGTTCACTCCAGGCGGCAATTACAGATGCTACATATTCAGCGTCCTCGCGTCCCGTAAGAAGATGGTCGGCATTGTCCAAAGATATGAAACTTTTTGGGTGTTTGGCAGCCACAAAAATCTCTGTGGCGTTTTCCACGCCAACGGTATTGTCGATTGGGGAGTGAAGCAGAAGGAGTGGTTTTCTCAGCATTGCGACCTTTGACAGAACGTCATTGGCCTTAAGGTCATCGAGAAACTGCTTTCGAACAGAAAACTTGCGGCCGGCCAGATTCACTTCTGCCTCACCTGTTTGTTCGATTTTATCGAGCTTCGCACCAAAATTGTGAGCAACATGCTCTGCCATTGCAGGCGCCCCAATTGTGACCACCGCATCAACTTCGGGAATTTGTCCGGCGACCGATAGCACAGCCGCTCCACCAAGCGAATGGCCGATCAGCAGAGAAGGGGCTTTGAAATGCTCGCGCAAATAGTCCGCGGCAACAAGCAAGTCATGTTGGTTGGAGGAAAAATTGGTTGAAGCAAAATCTCCACCGCTGCGCCCAAGACCCGTGAAATCGAACCGCAGAACCGCAATGCCCAATGCGGAAAGAGCCTCTGAAATCCGCCGCGATGCATGTAAATCCTTCGAACAGGTGAAGCAATGGGCAAAAATGGCGTAGGCTCTGGGTTGGCCTGCAGGCAGGTCAAGCCTGGCGGCAAGCTGCGCTCCCTGACTGCCTTCGAACTCAAGTTTTCGCGAGTGCGCCATCATCTGCTCCTTGTTCTTTACAAGCAATATGAGCATCCACGCGAACGCTTGCAATCACGCTACTTCACAAAAACAAACGAAGGTGAGACCGAATGTTTATTTGGAAAGCAATGAGTCGATTTTCGACTTTTCTTCCTTTGAAAGTTCCGCGGCGGCGTGTTTGTTCCTTGATGATTTCCGGTACTGAAAAAAAATCAGCAATCCACTGGCAAACAAGAGAATTATTGGCCCCACCCACAACAGAAACGTTCGGGATTCAAAACGCGGATTCAGCAACACGAATTCGCCGTAGCGTGCCACCAGATAGTCCAGAATCTGCTCGTCGGTCAGCCCTTCAACCAGTTTCTCGCGTACCAACAGGCGCAGGTCTCGGGCCAGCTGGGCGTCAGAATCGTCAATCGACTGGTTTTGGCATACAAGACAACGCAACTGCGCCGAAAGGCCCCTGGCACGGTTTTCAAGTGCCGGATCGCTTAACACTTCATCGGGGTTCAGGGCGAATGCGTTGCCACAGGTCAGTAGCAGGGCAAGAACAATGACAATTTTCTTTAGCAATCTAGGCATTTGCTGCAACCGTACGTCTTTTCGGGCGCGTTGGTGCAGCAATCCGCAACCTGCGGTCCGAGAGAGAAAGTGCGCCGCCCAAAGCCATTAATACAGGTCCAATCCAGACAAGAATCACCTGCGATTTCCACCATGCGCGCAGCACTGTTGCCCCTTCTGCGTCCGTGTCTCCCACCGATACATACAATTGGGAGAACAAATAGGACTTCAAAGATGCCTCAGTTGTAGCGGAACCATGTCCGGTGTAGAAACGCTTGGCGGGAGCCAAAGCCCCTTCGTCTGACCCGGTACGTTTGACCTGAACCTCAAGACGGTCCTCAATGAAGTTGGGCCCCTTCACCCGCTTTATTCCTTTGCTTGTGAGCGTAAAATCTCCGATGATCAAGCTCTCTCCTGGTTTCAGTTTGGCAGCACCCTCAAGACTGAAGGCCGTTGCACCGACTATTCCAAGCAGCAAGACACCTAGCCCGAAATGGGCGAATGCAGTTCCCCATGTCGTGCGTGGCAGCCCGGCAAGACGGTGAAATGCGACGGATATACCGGATTTTGGCAATCCCGAACGTTGAAACAAGTCGACGGTTGAACCCATCATTACCCAGACCGCTAATCCAATTCCCAATACTGCGAATACCGAGGTTGCCTCCCCCCTCAACACCCAGGAGACAATCATCACAAAAAGCGAGGCAGCGGCCACGAAATACAATCGCTGCAAGACTGCAAAAAGGTCTCCGCGTTTCCAGGACAACAGTGGCCCGAAAGGCACGGCAAGCAAAACCGGAATCATCAACGAACCAAAAGTCATGTTAAAATAAGGAGGACCGACTGATATTTTTGAACCGTCAATGGCCTCAAGCAGCAATGGATAGAGTGTCCCCATCAACACGGTTGCGCAACCAACGGTGAGAAACAGATTGTTAAAGACAAGTGCACCTTCACGGGAAACCGGCTGAAACAAGCCGCCAGGTTGCAATACGTTTGAGCGAATCGCAAACAACGCCAATGAGCCGCCAATAAACAGTATAAGAATACCAAGAATGAATACACCGCGCGTTGGGTCAGCTGCGAAAGAATGGACCGACGTAAGAACACCGGAACGAACAATAAAGGTTCCAAGCAGCGACAACGAAAAAGTCAGCAATGCCAAAAGGATGGTCCAGATTTTCAGCGCGTCCCGTTTTTCCATGACGATGACTGAATGAACAAGTGCGGTTCCCACCAACCATGGCATGAAGGATGCGTTTTCCACCGGGTCCCAGAACCACCAGCCGCCCCAGCCCAATTCATAATAGGCCCAGTAAGAACCCATCGCGATTCCTAAAGTCAGGAAAGACCAGGCCAACAATGCCCAGGGCCGCACATACCTGGCCCAAACCACGTCGATTGTCCCACTGATCATCGCTGCAACCGCAAATGAAAATGTGAGCGAAAACCCGACATAGCCAATGTAGAGAAGCGGCGGGTGAATCGCCAGGCCGATATCCTGAAGGACGGGGTTCAGATCACGGCCCTCGACCGGAACCTGTTCCAAGCGCTCAAACGGGTTGGAGGTAAAAACTACAAACAGCAGAAAAGCAAAGGTGATCCATCCCTGAACCGCAAGAACATTGGCCTTGAGCGTCCGGGGAAGATTCTTGGAAAAGATGGCGAGCAATGCCGAGAAAAATGTAAGTATCAGCACCCAAAGCAGGATCGACCCTTCATGATTGCCCCAAACACCTGTGAATTTGTAAAGAAGCGGTTTTTGGGAATGCGAGTTTTGCCAAACATTCAACAGGGAAAAGTCCGAAACCAGATAGGCATGGACCAGGCAGGCAAACGACAATGAAACCGCAAGAAACGATGCGATCGCACACGCGGGACCGCTGGCCATGAGCGTTACATCGCCAACCCGTGCCCCCCAAAACGGAAGCACCGACTGAACCACTGCAAGCGCCAAAGCAAGTGCCAGCGCGTAAAGGCCGAGTTCAGCGATCATTGTCAGTATCGCCTTTCCAGACCTGCTTGTCTTTCAATACGTCTTCCAGTTCTCTGGGAATGTACTTCTCGTCGTGTTTTGCAAGCACATTGCTAGCCACGAATACCCCGCTGGCGGCAAGTTGTCCCTCTGCAATCACTCCCTGCCCCTCCCTGAACAGATCTGGCAAAATTCCGTCGAACGTCACGTCAATCGAGTTCTGCCCGTCAGTAATTGTAAAACGAACAATGGTCTCGTCCTTGGAAACAGACCCCTCAGCAACCAAGCCACCCAGACGAAACTTGTCTCCCGGGTTTGCTTTGCCTTCCACGATGACATCAGTAGGATCGAAGAAAAACACAATTTCATCTTGCAAGGCAATTGCCACCAAGGCAACCGCCACCGCAATTACGGCACCGATTGCGGCGATTCCTGCAAATCGTTTTTGCTTGCGTGTCATTGCTATTCTCCCAGTCCGGCTTTGCGCAGTTCGGCTTGAATCGTCTCAACAAAATTCGCATCGGCACCATGAACCTCGATTGCCCGCGCTGCTGCTGATGATGCCTTTTCAGTTTCACCCAACACTATAAGGGAGCGCACCAATTTGACCCATCCCGATCTGTCGGAAGGATCGTCTGCGAGCCGTTCGGCCAATCCCTCAACCATGCCTCTAATGGCCTGCTTTTGGTCTTGTTCCGGAAGGTTTTTTATTGCCTCAGCAGGCGTTTCAAGCGATGCACGCACTTGATTTATGCGCTGTTCAACGGCCTGAAACCACTCTTCGTTGCCCGTTGCTGTTTCAACCATTGATTGCCAGCGATTGAGCGCCTCGCGAGGCCTGTCCTGCTGAAGGAGAAACACCCCTAACATGAAATTTGCTGTCGGGTTATTTGCCTCGAACTGCAAAACCTCTTCAAATACGTTTTTTGCTTCTGGTGAAACTGTGCCGTTGTCACCACGTACCAGGGTTTCCGCCAATGCCAGTGTGTTTTGTGCATTTGCCCCCTCAATCCGGATAATTTCACGGTAGGCGTGCTGTGCATCATCAAAGCGGCCCATGCGAGAATAGATCGGGGCAAGAACTTTCCAACCCTGCACATCATCAGGATGGTTCGCAAGGCGTTGTTCTGCGATCGTGACCAGTTCCTGAATTGAATTTTTGCCATCTGCAACAATGGCTTGATCCCCATCGCCATCATGAAAGACTTGCGGGTTTCCGAGCAACATATAGACTGAAATCGATATCACCGGAACCAGGGCAAGAAAGGCAGCAACCGCGAAACCAGCAGACCGGTCAGAGTCCGCTTTGGCGTCGGCACCTTCAACGCTCAGCAAACGTCTGCCTTCTTCCGATCTGGCATCCTTGGCACCTGCTTCATCGAGCTGACCTTCGATCACATCTTTGTCGATTTCAGCAATTCTGGCCTTGTAGAGATCGGTTGCACTATGGGAACCGGTCACACCTGTACCGAAATGGCGGACAGATGCGAACCAGACATAGCCGACAACCGAAGCTGTGCCGAGGGTGACCAATAACCAGAATATCATGCGTGCTATATATAGGGGTATATGGATCGGTTAAAGACAACAAGAATGCGCAAATCGCCGCTGCCTGTTCGAAACCGGCAGGAAGCTGTCAGGCCGGAGTCAGAGCAGTTCCAATTGGACAGGTGCATAAACATTAGAACGCGCAATCCTGTCGACCGGACACGCCCATTGTCCCGTTTCCATAAAAGCGCGAACCGCTCTAGCTTAGAAGGGACCACGATCCGTCGGGGTTACGGCAGGCGGTACCACGCGCTTGCTGTGGTTGACCGTCAATGTAGACGGTATGGGTGTAACGTCGGCAGTTTTGCGAACCTACCTGATACGTCTGCTGTGGAACGACTTCGCCATATACGCCGTTGTCGCCCTGCCACTGCACCGGCTTGCCCGGACTTCCGTTTTCAAGCGCATTGTATTCCGCATTAACGGCATGTTGCTGGTTGCGCCTGTCCAACCCGGTTCCAATTTCCCGGCCGATTATCCCACCTGCCAAGGCGCCCAAAACAGTCGCTGCCGTCCGTCCTGAACCGCCGCCGAACTGGTTGCCAATCACACCACCAATCACCGTTCCCGAAACCGTTCCAAGATTTCGATTGGTTGTATCGCATCCGGCGGCAAATATCAGCGCGGTAATCACCGCGAATTTTCCTAGCGTCGAATTTGTAGTTGGCATGAAGCTATCCCGGGTTAAATTGTATGTGATGTATGAATGTGGAAAATGTCCAAAATTTGGAGAAGTTCAGCCTTTTTGGCAGGGCAATGTGACACTTGCTTTCAGTCCTCCCATGTCTGAACCGGAAAGCATGAACGTGCCTGAATACTCTTCGATAATGTCACTGACGATCGAGAGTCCCAATCCCCAGCCGGATTTGCCTTCGTCTGCCCTTCCACCACGCTTGAGCGCCTGGCGAATTTGATCAGCGGTCATGCCATTTCCATCGTCCTCCACAAAGATGGTAAAAGTCTCATCGTGATTTTCTGCCCTGACACGTATGGACGTGCTGGCATATTTGGCTGCATTTTCCAGCAGATTTCCGAAGATCTCCTGGCAATCTGGTTCTTCACCGCTAAACCGCACCTCCGACAACAGGTCCACATCCACATCAACATCAATGCGCGGGTTCAGGCGCGAGACAACTTCTCCCAGCTTTTCAATGACGGGAACAATCTCTGAACTTGAAATGGAGGTCTGACTTCTGGCCGAAATTCTTGCACGATCGAGGTAAAGCTGGACCTGATTGTTGATCGACTGGGTTTGCTCGCCAAACAATTTCTTTTTGTCTTCAGGCAACTGACCAATCTCATTTCTCAACACACTAAGAGGCGTTTTGAGGGAATGGGCAAGGTTACCAACTTGAGTGCGTGCACGTTCAACAATCTTGTTGTTGGTGACAATCAAAGCATTGGTCTCGTCGATAAGCGGGCGAATTTCTTCGGGAAAATCACCGTCGATTTTCTGCGCATTCCCAAGACGGATCTCTGTCAGTTGCCGCACGGCATCGGACAGCGGGCGCAATCCAAGTCTCAAAATCAGAAATGTTGCAAGCACGATGAGCATTGCGAAAACCGAAAGAATGATAGCAAGACGCCCTGTAAACGCAGTTATTTCCGTGTCGAGTACACTGGTATTGACGGTGACCGCAAAACTGAACAAATCGTCCGCCTCACCCAGAAAGACCTGAGCTTCCGCCACGCGCATAACGTTGCCAATCGCATCTGTTCTTTGGGAGAGCCTTTGAAAGGAAGAATCGAATTTGACATCTTCGATTTTGGGTAATGTGCCGTCGCCCAGCGAGCCGCTAGTCAGCCGCACTTTCGGTTTGCTACTGTGTTCTATCTGCCAGTACCAGCCTGAACCAGGGATCGCGTAGCGGGAGTCACCCAGGTTTGGGGCTCCGATGAGACCGCGATCTTCAGTGTATTCGACATTGCCCATCAGGTTGTACAGATTGGCGGTCAGGATATCATCGACGCGCAATTCGGCATTGCGCCGATACTCAAGTGAAATGATAAAGGCAACGATGATGATGCCGACAATTGCAGCAAGAGAAGTGTAGACAAACAGTCGGGCCGCGAGCGTATGGGGCACAAGAACGGTCTTCATTCATTCCGCCTGCAATCTGTAACCAAGTCCCCTAACCGTTTCAATTGCAGAGACCCCGAGCTTCTTGCGCAATCTGCCAACAAACACTTCAATAGTGTTTGAATCCTTGTCAAAATCCTGATCATACAAATGCTCAGTCAGTTCCGTTCGTGAGATCACCTCGCCCTGATGATGCAACATGTAAGACAGCAAACGAAATTCGTGTGAGGTGAGCTTTACCGGTTTTCCCGCACAGGTGATTTTTGAGGTTCGGGTATCCAATACGATGTCACCACAAACCAATTCTGACGAAGCGTGTCCTGCGGAACGCCGGATCAATGCCCTGAGGCGCGCAAGCACCTCCTCGATGTGGAATGGTTTTGCAAGATAATCATCCGCGCCAGCATCTATGCCCGAAACCTTGTCGCTCCAACGGTCTCTCGCGGTCAACATCAACACCGGCATGTTCCGCGCGTTTTGGCGCCACTGCTCAAGAACCGTCAAACCATCGAGTTCAGGCAAACCAATGTCGAGAATTACGGCATCATAGGGCTCAGTATCGCCCAAAAAGTGTCCTTCTTCCCCATCGAAAGCGGTATCTACTACATAACCTGCTTCAGTACACGCGTCCTTCAGTTGACGGTTGAGATCTGTATCGTCCTCGACAATCAATACACGCATTGGTTATCTCCCGGTGCTCAGATGATTCAAGGCGAATACTGCCTGACTACAATCCTGGGCGGTTTGCCGTTGCTTCCTGCCACACGAATGCGGGCCGTACAAACAACCTGACCATTTGAGCCGGTTTGGCTTTGCACAGATAGCACCGTAAGATTCGGATCGCTATTTGCTATTGCATTTGCCTTGTTCCAACAGGAATCGGCACGCGCAAATGTCCCAAACCCGAATGAAACGAGCAATACCAACACAAACAACAATGGACGAGAATAAGTCATGGGAATTCAGGTAACATATTCCTCCTGAACACAAAATGAACAATGCTCAATCCTGACAAAGTTCCTTCCATACCGCATTGTGTTGTTTGACCTGCGAAATGGTTTGCACGGTATCGCGGGAAGACCAGCGAACAGGCTGAAACGCCAGGCATTCCCATTGGGGTTCAGTCTTTGCGCTTGTACCCGTCATTTTGCAGGCGCTCAGCATCGGCAACACTGCCGATGCGACGACGAGCATTAACCGAACGGGCAAGTTTGGAAAATGCTCTTGCCTTCGCGCTTGTAACATTACTTTCTCGTTCCGCACGCTGTTTCATCCATTGGTTGCAATTCTCAAGTCCCCGATTGAGTAACCTGAGGAAAAGGTTGAACAGAATGAAAAGCTTCACGTCAGGAAATCACATCAGTTGCCACCAACCGACCGTAGATCGCAATAATTCCGCCCAGTGCCCCAACCAGTTTAACCGCAGCTTCTGCCATTTCCTGTTGCAGACCGGCATCCAGCGGCAGACCTATTGCAGATGAAAAAGACGCGGCGACCGCTATTAACGCACCCCAGATGGTCGTGGACATGTACCAGCTTTTTTCTTCAACCATTTAGCTCTCCTGTGTTGTGTGAATATTCAAAACGTTATCGACAGTGTGGCCGCTGTACCCGGCATGGATGTGTCGCTGAGTTGGGAAACGGATAGTGTGAAATTGGTCTCAAGGGATCCCAGATCATCCAAACGCAACGCGTCCTCATACTGGAAGCGGGCTTCTGCCAGTTCAACAGACCTTAAAGATTGACCTGCGTCATCCAGGATTGTCACCCGATACCGTTCAAGCGCAGCGTCCAACGGAATTTCTTCGTTCTGCCAATTGTCCGAGTTTGTTCGACCACGCCGGACCCAACAGAACTCCATAGCATTCGTCAGCCGTTTTTGCTGCAAATGGACCGGAGAGAACATTTGTTGGCCCCTGCCACTGTAAGCTTGCTTGAAACCCAGATAATTCTCTTCGTTGACCGGATTTCGCGCAGGACCAACTCTCCAATTCAAGTCGACTTCGGTTTCACTTGCCGAAAGGGGTAGTATTCCAATGTGCGTCGTCCAACATCACAACGCGAGCACCAGCAAGCGCTCCGCTCGACATCTCGATTTCGGTACCCAGTTGACCGCGCAGCAAGCCGGAAAGTTGCCACGATCCGCTACTGTTTAATCTGGAATGTGCAAACTGAATGATCTCATAGCCACCTGAGACCGTCTCAACAGCAACTGCACCCGCCCCGTTTAACATCGCAAGGTCACCTTCGCCCTGAAACGTCCCATGAAGCGTCTCGACCAACATGGTATTTGCATGATCAAGGCGGCCGATGGGCCCGGGCATCATGGTTATTGCCCAACACGCCAAGCGTCGCTCTTGTCGAAAATACATCCCTCAGTTTGAAGCCATGGTCGACAGGCGAAGCGTATGCAGCGTATTGACCGGCCCAAGGCTCCGCCGTCGCTGCAAAATAATAGATGTTTTTGCCGACATCCTGATCCCTGATCGCCGGCAAATCGAGTAGCAGAACAAGGGGAGCACCATAACTTTTGCCAGCATTGATGGCTGTCGCAGTTGGGTGTTCCTGATAAAGTGGTGAAAGAGAGGGATCGTTTTTTTCCAACGTCAAACGCTGGTGAACACCGTGCTCGATCTCAACAACCTGCCATTTGCCATCAACATATTCCGGAATTTCAACTATATCGCCCAGGGAAACAGCAAGACCCTTGGTTGACAAGCCCAACTCAATTACCTCACTGCGATTCCAAGCTTCACGCAATTTCATGTCAGCCAATCCAATTGCCATTCCCGATGGCAGACAAGCTGGAACTGACATGCTTATTTGCCGGTTCGATGATGAATCGAGTCTGCGAGACTTTGTACCAGTCTCCTCATAGTCTCCTTCAACAGAACAATGAAACAAAACCGCTTCTGCTGGCAGTTCTGCTTGTGTTGTCCGGTTGGAAACCAGGATCGGTCGGCTTTGCTCCTGAACCACTTCGTCCTTTGTGATCACGGCCTGATCGTTATAGGACGACTGATCGATTACCAATTGACCTTCTTCTTCGCGTAAATTTGCAGCAAACAAATCCAGCAATGGCTCAAGAGCCCCGCGCGCCGAGACCGGCCCTGAAAGCACATATCCATCAATCATCCCGTCCAGCTTGACCTCGACCTGCCCAATTCCGAAATCCGCGAGAATTCTGTTTGCAAGGTCCTGAACAGAACAGCCACCCAACCGGCCATTGAGCCAGTGCCCGTGCTTCCAGTTCTCTCCGTCGGACCAGATAGTGGTTTCTCTTGGAAACCAGGGAAATGGTCTTGCATCCCACGCCCAAGGAAAAATTTGTGACACGTCAACCATGTGCCCGTCGTATTGGCTTGACCTGGGGTTCCAGGTCTCGCTTCCCCAATGCTTGAAATGGGCTTCAAGGAAACGTCTCTGGATCAGGTCATCCCTGGTTCCGGAAGAAAAATATGGCAAAGCCGACTGTGAGGATTTGGCGTCGACAAAAACATTTGGCTGGTTTGCACCATGGTCAACCGCAGGACAACCTAACTCGGTAAAAACGATGGGCTTTGCACCCGGTTGCCATTCAGTGGCGGTTGCGGAGCGTTGGCCATCGATGCGCTCGTGATGGTGGTTCGCCCACCAGGAATGCAAATCCTTGTATCGGAATATCCAGGGCTCACCCAATCCGTCAGTGATGGGCGTTCGTACACCTTCATTGCGATCTTCACCGTTTGAGTAATACCAATCCCAACCCTCGCCCGATGCAATGTTGGCAGAAAAGTAATCCAGATTGTGTTTTAGAAACTGATCGCCTGCTGGTTCGAATCCGTTGCGCAAATCAGACACCGGCATGTAGTTGTCTATGCCGACAGCGTCAATGTCTTGCGATGCCCATAACGGATCGAGATTGAAAAGAACATCTCCCGAACCATCCTGCGGATGATAACCAAAATACTCCGACCAATCGGCACCATAGGTAACGAAGGTAGAAGCACCGAGCAGCTGTTTTGTTTCCCGCGCCAGCGCTGTCAAAGCCTCGACAAACGGGAACTCGCCATTGTGGTCACGAACACGGGTCAGTCCGCGAAGTTCGGACCCTAACAGAAATCCGTCGACACCGCCTGCCTCGGATGCCAACTCCAGATAGTGGCGGATAAACCGCTCATAGTTCACCCGAAAACCGGTCAGTTGTGACCGAGCAGCACTGGTTTTGTCCACGCTGTCGGCACTTCCTGGCGCAGGATAACAACTAATTTCTCCACGCCAGGGATAACTTGGTTGTCTTTCCTCGCCATTAAGCCCCGGAAGGGTGTTGTCCTGCGGAACATCCATCATGAGAAAGGGATAGAGCATTACTTTCAGTCCGCGCGATTTCAGGTCCGCGATCGCGTTCAGGACAGATTGATCTGACGGCGTTCCACCATATGCCGGACTTCCGTCGACTTCACTCACCACAATTTCTGATGAAGGAGCATATCCAGCCACCTGCCAGTCGGGTGTTTTGAGCGAAGTAACACCGGGGTAAAGTTTACAATGATCAGCCCGTAAATCATCGCCAAACCAGGTAACCACCAATGCCACCTGCTGGAGATTGGGGCAGACAGCCTGCAATTCATCCAACGAAGCCTGCCAATCCGTGGCGGCTATGGTGGTGTTCTTGTTGTGTGTACTAAAGGCTGATCCACCGCCGCCCGAACTTCTTGCGACGGTATCGAGCCCATGCTCAGTTGAACCGGGGATCAGGGTAATTGATTTAATTTGTTTCTCCAGTTCGCCAATGCTGTTGACGATCTCAAAAGAAAGCTGGGGGATTCTGTTGCCGTAATCCTCGAGCGGCAACCCTTCGAACACAATATAACAAAGGCCGCGATAGGCCGGAGCGTTGTTTGCTCCCTGTTTGGCCTCTATCAGAGGATCAGGAAGCTGTTCTTCCGTCCCTTCGTAGAAACGGTATTCTATCCTGGTCAGGTCCAGTTCTTCGCCATCCGCCCATACCCTGCGCAAACAGGAAACGGGGCCATGGCAAATCCCGACCGCAAAATTTGCATAATAGGAATAGCTGTTGGTCGTTACTTTCGGACCGCTTCCTTTACCCCCGGTTTGCTGGCTGGCCCTTCGCTCCTCAAACCGGGTGGCCCAAACTATATGTCCAGCGACCTTGTGACGTCCGTAAACCCTGGGGACTGATGCACCTTCCTCAGCTGACAGTATCCGCGCTTCATCAAGACGCGGCCCATTGATGACCCTGTCCTTTCCGAAAATGGACTGGTCAATCGTGCTACCGAGCATTCCGCCGACAGCCCTTCCTGCAGCCGCTCCAAACGAACCGCCCAACGCGGCACCCAGGCCAGCGCCAATGTTTTGTAGTAAAATCGTTGCCATTTACAAATGATCACTATGCTGGAGCTGCGGGAAAGCCAAAGCTCGCCTCAATGCGTTTTCGCCAATGATGCGCCAACGTAGTTTCGACCACGCCAGAACGCTCATAAGCGTGAATGAAACGGTTGTTGTCGGTCAAAACCCCGACGTGTTTAACAACCGCCGAACCTTTCCAACGAAACAACAACAGATCGCCAGGAAGTGCTTCCGACAAGTTTACGGGTTCGAACCACTGTCTTGCTGCTTGCAGCAATTGCTCCTCGCCCGAGACTTCATTCCAATCGCGGGAATAGTCAGGGGTTGCTTGTGGTTCGCGCCCATACAGTTTTCGCCAAATTCCGCGTACCAAGCCCAGGCAATCGGTTCCGAAGCCTTTGCAAGAAGTCTGATGGACATAAGGTGTGCCGATCCAGCTTCTTGCTTCAGCCAGAACGCATTTTCTGATTTCTTTTCTGTTCATTCCACAATTGGCCCGCCATCGTGCGAACCATTACTGTTTGCCACTTTCAGGGCATTGTTGTTCCCTGGAATGTGCGGGAAACCGCGAAAGTTCAACTGGTTTTCAAACTTGAGCTTGCAGGTTTGAAACCCCTTGTCGCAGCCTGCAATCACGTTGAATGTGTCACCGACCGCAACTGGTGCTGGCATATTTTGCCATAGATGCAATGTCACGGTATCAGCGTTGGCAATATGATCCAGCAACTCAACACGTTTGTTGATATTGGCTCCACCGGTCCAAACCAGTTTGCCAGATCGAAACCAGGCGCCGGCAAACCCGCCAAGTCCAAGTGCGTCGAACATGGTTGAGTTATGGACTTTTGTGACTTGTCCTGCACCGTTGAAGATACCGGATTCGATGCTTGCACCGCATCTGGAATCCCCCAGACTTGCCTGGCACCGTGAGACAAAATGGTCGCCCGCGGATTGATCGAGCACCGCGGTTAATCCACGCAGTTCAAGTCGGAAGTAGCTATCTTCACGAACGATCTGACCAACCAGGTGTTTACGGTCAAGAAAGTGCTGTTCGGGATCCTGCCAATTTACAAGATAGGTGCTTACAAGTGCATCGTCGTACCTACCAGCCGAAATATCCTCGCCGGTAATACGCCCCGAAGTAAGCGCACCCGAGACCTCCGCCGAGTTCACCGCGAACCCCAGCCGCTCCTCAATGTGACTGGTCTCCATTCCCCCGCTCCCTTCGCAAGCAATACCCAACAGGTTTATCGTCTCATCATGATCGGTGAAGCCCAGTTTCGTGCCATCTGATGATTCAATAATCCAACACCTGCAAAGGGTTGTTGCTTCGCCAAAGATGTGCGCTTCAAGCCGACTGTCCAACTCACGCATCAGACCAACTCCACCAAGGGAATGCTTGGGATATTACCAGCTTGGAAGTGGGCCATGTTCACCGCGATTTCATCGGTATCGAAACGCACAGGCACATCGAATTCAAAGCCTGCGGTAATCACCGCTTCGTTCGGGGGCAGGGTTTCCTGATTGAACACAATTTCCCCGGTACCGAAGTCAAAGGAAAACCCGTCAGCATTAATCTGCTGACCATTTACCGCAACGACAATCGTGTGCTCGACAGGCCGGAGAACGTTTCTGACATATCCCGTTTCAGCGCCGCCATATTGCTTGGTCAACCTGAAGCGTTCGGCAACACCGTTTCCTATCCCGATTTGCTGATCGTCAAAGCTGATGGAGTTGCCGTGGGGGGCAGAAGCATGATCAAGCTGATCTTTGAACCTGAAACCATAGAGCCTGCCACTGCGCTCTTCGAAGAACTCAACGATACGGTAAAGGTCACTGGCTGTTTTTACGCCATAACCAACATTGTATTTCCGCCGGGAGTGTTTCCAGCGCGAATTTCTTTGTTCTTTTCCTGAACCAAGCGAGACAATTTCAGTTCTGCGCACCGGCCCGCCGGATGCGCCCAGGGCAATGTCAGTTGGAAACCGGACATCATGGAATGATTGATCGGGGTTCATTTGACTTCCTAGAGGTTACGATTACCACGCGAAACAGCCCTTGCGAGCATGGTCGTCAGTTGCGCTTCGGAATGCCGGAAGCTTTCCGCATCGTTTGCCTGGACATTGAATACAATGGTTGCAGTTGGACCACTGCCACCTGACGCAACGCCCAACTGTCCATCGTTTCCGCGTTTTAAAGGAAGGATTGCTTCCGGTCCTGCCTCGCCCATTACACCAAGGTGTGAGCCATGGCCGAAGAGTGTCGGGCTTGTTACAATGCCACCGCGGGCAAAAGGAACGACAGTGTGCCGCGAGGCGTCACCTGAACCTGCGTTCCGGCTTCCGGCTGAAGAAGAAAATGCAGAACCCAAACCTGCAACCAAGCCAGCCAAGACATTGTCCAACGAACCAAAGGCCTTCTTCAGGGCAAGGTTGGCAAGGCGCAAACCGATTTGTTTGATTATGTCGTCAAACCCCCTGCCGGATTTGACCGCATTTGTGATCGTGCTGGCGAACACTTTTCCAAACTCCTGAGTGGTTTTGGTAAGGTTCTCCATTGCCAGGTTGAAATTTTTTGTGTCGGCGATGATTTCCGACGTAACTGGTTTAACCTTCATCTTCCCAACCTCAATCCGGGTATCGATCCAACAGTTCAGACAGTGTGGTTCTGTCCGGTGCCCCCGCCCTGCCATGGGCTTGCCCGAGTGCCTCCGAAAGAAGCAGGAATTCACGGACCGACATCTTCCAGAAACTTTCGGTCGTAAGGCCGGGAAATGACAATCCCGTCTTCAGGAGCATCTGCCAGGGTATGCGGTCAGATCTGTATTCATCTTTTTGCGGCATTGAAGGCTGCTTCAAGCAACCGGGCAGCAATCTCAACATACCCTCCGATGCCCTCCTCGCATGTCATCGCTGCCACCTGTTCTTCCGTTACTTCATGTCCCCCGCCGATTAGCCCGGCTGTCAGGACGGAAATAATCTGGGACGAACTCAGTTTGCCATTGGCAAACGTCTCACCCAATTCCGACAGGTTTGCTGCGCCGAGTCTGTGCTCCAGGGTTGCCAACGATCCAAGCGTCAAACAAAGTCGCCATTGTTTGCCATCAAGTTTTGCAGCTATCTCGCCCCTGACCGGATTTATGTTCATGCCATACTCACAAAGGTTATCTCGCCAGCCGATTCCATTGCCATTTCGAAGGTAACTTCGCCGTCGTGCTGTCCAAGATACTCCAGGCTGGTAATTTGAAACGGGCCGTCAATCGCCCCGAAATCAGGTACAATCACACTCCACGGCACAATTTGGTTGTCAAAGAAGACGCGGCGAACAACTTCGTCACTCTCAGCATCCTTGAAAATTCCGCTTCCAGAGATCGAAGCTCGTCGTACCCCGGAGCCCGCCAGCAACTCGCGCCACCGACCGGCAGATTCCGAATCCGTGATTTCAACTGTCTCGGCGTTTAGCGAAATCCTTTTTGCTCTCAAACCGGCAACTGTTGTCAAACCGGTGCCATCGGGATTGAGTTTCAGCAGCAGATCTTTACCCTTTTGTGCGACCATCCAAATATCCTTTTATTGGGTTAGCGGTTCCGTAACCGCACGGAAGTGTAGCTTGGCACGAAACATGTCACTCTTCCTGTCACGGCTCACCTCGGTGAACTCGTGGTTAAAATTGACCAACGCGTGGCCTTCGATCTCACTGCCAATTCCGGCAAGCGTTTTCTGGCAAATGCCGGAAAGCCACAACACCTCTTTGCGCCCAGCCTGAGCTGACCAAATGGAGACGGTTATTCGATGCTCCGTCCCACGCTCGGTCGATGTGCTCCAATCTGAATGCGTGGCATCAGTAAACACGAGATAGGGTGGTGAAGCATTGTCGGGCACATCGTCGTACACAAACTCACCGCCGAGACCATCTACAAGCGCACTCGAACCCCTTAGCAACTCATACATTGCCGCCTGCAGGGCAATTGCGGAATGCATCATTGTTCCTGACATTCGCAGACCATATAGCGACGGGTTTCATCCAAATCCCGTTTGGACAAAACCAGAAATTTTCTACTGCCGGTCACCACGCGACTTCCTGTTTCAATGTTTTTGTTGAACCTCAACGTCACGATGTGAGTGATTTGCAAGACCGCGTTGTCTGCGCGTTCAAGTCGTCTGGCCGAGGCAGGGCTTACTTTGGCCCAAACCGTGCAAATCGCTTGGAACTGACGTGAGAAACCACCGCAGCCATCGGCAATTTCAATCTTGTTTTCCACCGACAGTTGTCGATTGAAACTTCCCGCATCAATTACATTTGGTGCATTCATAATGATATCCGCCTGTAGGGTGCCAACAGCCGGTCGATCCCGGCGGGAACGCTGTTAACGATCGGGTTTGTTTCGGCCCCCCGGAATTCGTACCAGTGGGCGACCAAGGTCTTAATGGCGTGGGCAATTACATCGGGAACCTGCAAACCTGTTTCGGCAAGACCTGCAACGAAATCTATCTCCAGGCCGTTTGCAAAGTGTGACACGGGAATCCGGGCTTCGAGCCGAACCATTGCGCTTTCGCCAAAAACATCCAGGCTGAATTGATCAGGAGAAACACTGACAGGGTCTCCCGATGGACCATAACCAGTGACTGCAACAACAGCCGATACAGGCGAACTCTCAAGTTTTATGGATCTGTCAGGCGGGACTACATCCACGTATTGCCTTAACGTCCGGAAAATGAGGGGTTGCCTTAGCGCCGTTTCGACATATTCAGTTGCAGCCCCGATCAAGCCGGTAATTGCAACATCGTCACTGTGATGTTCTACCCTCAGATGCCGTTTGGCAGAACTTAGTGATACCGGATGCATTGCCGGTGGAGAGACTTGCGAGAAGGCCATGGTATTCTTTCATCTAAAAAAACGGCCCCGCCGGGAGGGAGCGGGGCCGCGCATCAGCATCTGCTTTTCCAATCGGAAAAAGCAACGATGGGGCGTCGTTACGCAGTGCCGAATTTCACCAGCTTGATTGCGTCATAGTCCTGAATTCCACCACCGACACGCTTGGTCGTGTAGAACAGGACATACGGTTTGGCGGAGTAGGGATCGCGCAGAATTCGAATTCCGGCACGATCGACAACCAGGTAACCACGGGCAAAGTCGCCAAATGCAATAGCCGTAGCATCGGATGCAATGTCAGGCATGTCTTCAGCTTCAGTCACATTGAAGCCCAGCAACTGGGCAGATTGCCCGGCGGCAGCAGGTGCCTGCCAAAGGTAATTGCCGTCTGAATCTTTCAGTTTCCTGATTTCGGCCTGGGTTTTCCGGTTCATGACCCAGTTTGCATTTTGCCGATGGCCTGCTTTGAGAGAATAAATGGTATCGATCAAAATGTCGGAAGCATTGCTGACGGCAAATGCCCCATCCTCCCCTGTGGCCAGGTACCCCAAATTGCCCCAGCTCCAGGATTCGTTGCTAACCGTGGCATGATCGAGAAACCCTTTCGGTTTGTTTACACCATCGCCATTGATAAACGCGGCACTTTCCTGTTCCGCGAAAACCTGCTCGACCTCATTTGCAATCCAGCTGTCCAGATTGATCGCGGCATCATCAAGCAACTGTGAGGTGGCTGCAGGCATTGCATACAATTCCATTGTCGGAAACTGCAATTCGGACAAAGAGGGCGATTGGGTTTCACTTCTGAGCTCGGTTTCCGCAGCCCAACCGGTTGCAGGTCCCGTGACGGCAAATGGTTTTTTGTAGACCGACGAGGAAACGGTTTGAACTGATGATATGGCGCGTATGGGAGAACTTGCAGACACCCTGCGACCAATCTCCGTTGCGGTTTCCTGCGGAACAAGAAAACCGCCGTCCGGGTCAGAGCCGACGGACAGCGCTTTCTGTTCAAATTTTCGCAATCCGTCTTCGTGCCCCAGACGCACATAGTTTTCAAATGCCTGCTTGTGCTCCAAACCGAAAACGGGACGTTGTCCGGATGAGCCAAGCGAAGGCCTGGAGCCTTTGAGCAACAACTGATCCATAGCCGCCTTTTGCTGATCAAGCACCTGATTGATCCTGTCGACCTTGTCTACTGTGACCGCATCCTCCGAAACCTGTGTTTCGAGCTGTGTCAGGCGTTCATCGTTCGCCTCCTTGAATGCTTCGAATGCCCTCATGAACTCATCGAAACTTTCCGCAACACTTTGTGCGTCGCCAGTAGCAGCCTTGGCCTCCGGCGCACGCTTGTTTGGGTTTTGCATGTTTATTTCCTTGATTTGAATAGGGTTGCCGCCATGGCGATCTTTGTCGCCAGCGATTGTTCCAGTGCAGCGTCCTGCTTGCAGTGTAGTTTGCGAAACCCGCTTGAAATTACGGTTCGGGCTTCGCTTCGAGTAAGGCCGGCATCTCGCGTAAGCCATCGTTCGAATTCCCTGGGGCTTGGCAATGTTCGGGTAGCCGATTTGACATCAGAAATCCTTGCGTTTTCGAGCAGCGGGAAGGTCACGACCGAGATTTCCCAAAGATCGAGTTCCAGAATCTGACGCACCCCATTGATCGGGTTGACCTTCGCACGCACAGTCTTGAAACCAATTGAAAGTCCGTCCAATGCGCCATCGCGCAACAACGACAGAACTTCCCGTCCCTTCTCGACACCTTGTGAAATCTTGCCTTCAACAAACAGGCCAGAGCGGTCTTCCTCAATACGGGTCCAAGCCCCGATTGGCTGATCGGGATCATGCTGAAAGAGCATACGAATATCGGAAGGTTTGCGTTGCCTCAGGGTCTTTGAAAACGCTCCCTTGTTGACCGCGTCATTACTCTGATCGACCGCTCCAAATATACTTGCATACCCTGAAAACTTTCCGTCCAGGCTGACATGCTCTAGTTCTGTTGGCACGCGTTTGGTTTCACGCGTGGCGATAAACGATTGTCCGTGCATTCGGGCCTCAGTTTTGTATGTTGTGAACCTGCCGTTTTGCCAGCCGTGCGATTGCCCCAAGAACCCACCAGGCGCACAAACTGGCAAGTGCTGCCCCTGACAACCGCACTTCGGATGCCGACAACCTGTCGGTAACACCCAACTCATCTGCGAGTTTCAGTCCAACGCTTGATCCGAATATCATGCCTGCAGCCATACCGGTTGCGAAGCGCAAGGCCGCCTCGCGCTTCCCCTGCGGGAGCATGTAAGCAAGTGAAACGCCCGAACCTGCAATTGCACCGACCAACTTGGATGCAAACAACCAGACAGGTTCTGGCACATCGTTGAGGGTCGCCAGGTTTCCGGTAGCAGGATCACTCAATTGCTTCACCTTCCGGTAATGGTGAGAAACCGAGCATTTGCCGCTTTTCATCGGTGGTCAGGAAAGTTGCCTCTCGAATACGGTTCCAGCGCTTTTCCTGATCCACTGAAAGCACTTCAACTTGCTCACGGTCTGCAAGCAGAGCCACCCCATCACCGAAAACCGGAGCAAGCCATTTGGAAACGCCGTCAGCGACCTTGTTTACAAGCGGCAACACTGTCTGCGTCCAAAATGCCCGGTTGGCCTCGACGTAGTTTGAGTAGGTGTTGTCTCCAGGAATTCCGAGCAGCATTGGTGGCACACCAAAGGTCAGTGCAATCTCCCTTGCTGCACCATTTTTTGCTTCCAAGAAGTCCATGTCCTTTGGGCTGTAGGCCATTGCTTTCCAGTCCAACCCACCTTCGAGAACCATAGGTCGCCCCGCCCTGTTCGCACCTGCATAACCCTGTTCGAGTTCAGTTTTCAGTCTCTGGAACTGTTCGTCAGACAGGTTCGCTCCGTCGGGCGCCGCATAAACGAGTGCCCCTGAGGGTCGCGCCGAATTGTCCAGCAATGCCTTGTTCCATTCGCTTGCGGCGTTATGGATGTCCAGTGATCGTTGTGCGGCGTTCAGTGGCGCCATTCCTTCAAACTCATCACGCGGATTGAACATGCACAGATGGAGCAGATCACTGTTCTGACCCGAGCTAAACGATCTTGCATCGCGATCATTTTGGTATTGGTATGATTCAGGCCAACCGTTTGTATCTCTTCTGATCGTCAGTTTGGTCGGATCGAGGGTATGCAACTCCCTAATCCGGTTTGCGACCCCTACCCGCATCACGTAGGAATTGCCGGATATCAACAGATGACTGTAAATGCGCTCCATTAGCTCTGTACCGGAATGATATTCGTTGGGCCTTGCAAGCAAGTCCAAGAACGGATGCTCACTACAATCCACGCGTTGTTCACAAACCTTGAACGGCACAGAAGCACCTGCCTGGCTGATCATTCGTACACAGCGGTAAACAATGGGGTTGCGGCAATAACCGTTGTCTATCGCACTATCTGTTCCCCAACTCCAACTTGCATTTGTGCCTGCATGAAATGCCAAAAAACCGCTTGAATGGTTCTTTTGTTCCACGGTTTGGATGCCTGCAAAACCGGCACCAAGCCAGTCCAGTAATCGAGTCATTCGGTTTTCCAATGTTTATATTACACGCCCCGGACGCGTGGTTCCGGCCGGTTTGTCAGCTTCAGTTCTGTCAACGCCCAAACAAGCGCATCCAGTCGGTCGGGCGACGTTCCGTTTGCCGTTCCGTCTGGCCCAAGCGCACACATCTGGTCTTCGAGTTCGTCATACCCTCCCAAATGGTGCACGAAACCCTGTTCATACAGCATGGCGACCGGCTGAGCCCTCAGCCACTTTCCGCGACTGGCGTGAACTGACCGTATGGGAGCGGTCGGATCGAGCGATCTTAAGATCTGCTCCACCATCTCGCCACCCTGATTACTTTCCGCCACGATCAAATCTGCCTTTAGCTCGTGATAGATTTCCAACACACGATTTGCCCACAAGTTCGGAGAAGCCTGCGCAAGTGTACCGTCCTTCAATACATAAACGTCACCATCTTCACCGCATCCCGCAGCAACAATTCCGCAACTGTCAGAAGATGTCTTGCTAGACGCAGGAGGATCAACGGCAACGACAATGCGGCGCATCGCAGGGGTGGTTTTTACGCGGGTTGCATCGATCAATTTGCGGTTCCACAAAGAGCCTTCGTTGTCCTCAATAATTTCACCTTCCAATTCCTGTCGCCCGATTGCGGTATTTCCATAAACTCCAGTCACATACTCCACAAAACCGGACGCCAGGTTTTCAGCATTTTCACTTGTTGTGGATCGCACTGTAATAGTGTTTGAATCCTCCAGCAGCCGTTTCAGCAATTTCAGCGGTTTTGGCGTGGTTGTAACCACCTGCCGAGGTCGGGTTCCAAGACGCAGAGAAAACTGCAACATGTTCCATGTCGCATCGGGATATTTCCATTTTCCAAGTTCATCGCACCAGGCAGCTCCAAACTGATTCCCGCGTATCCCATCGGGATCTGCTGAAGAGAACAGTTTTGCAATTGTCCCGTTTGGCCACGCCAGTTCACGTCGCGATGGCAACCACGTGGGGCGTTCTTCATCACCATGAATGGCCAACAGACCGGATTCACCCTCAACCATTACATCGCGGGCATCATCAAACGTTTCACCTACCAGAGCAATCCTTCCGGCTGCATCGCCCGCAAAATGAAGATCGGCAGTCGCAATCCCCTTTATCCATTCTGCACCGGTTCTGGTTTTCCCTGCTCCCCGACCACCCAGGATGAGCCAGGTTCGCCAGTCTTTTAGTGGAGGCCGCTGTTTCAACCGGGCCCAAATAGGCCAATCGCGTTTCAGCCGTTCAATCTGCTCATCACTCAGCTTCTCCAGAAACAGCTTCCGAAGCTTCCTGCTCGACAAGCCTGGCAATTTGCTCCTCAAGCTGTCTGCGGAATTCCACCACATTAATTCCGCCATCTGACCTGTCTTTGCTGTCACGACCCATCCGCATCATAGTTTGCTCTACTCCCTGAAGCGCTTTGAAAATTCCTGTCAGAACACGCACTCTGTTTTCAGGGCTTGCATTTTGGAACTCTTCACATTCCTCGGTACGGTCAAGCTCAGTCAGCAGTCGCTCCCAAAGCCTGGTTGTCAGCCTTTCGAGCACGTCTTTTGGCTTCGCAAAGCGACGTCTTTTCAAAGTTTCACCATTTTCAATGATTTCAGGTTCAGCACCGATGCAATACGCTACCGGAAACAAAAAAGCCGGAGCAAGTTGCGATTTTGTTGCACCTCTCCGACTGTATAAAGAACATACCCCAAGACCGTTTCGGTGTCAAGGAATTAATTCCTATTTGACTCAATTTTTCCTAAGGTTCCTTGGTGGGCCAGTTTACCAGATATTCTTCATACCTTGCCGGATCGATGCCATCGTCCTCAATCGCCCGCCCCCTGATGCTTATGCCTGCATTATGAACGCTTGCTTCATCGCCCGAAACGAGTGGATGCCATGCATGAAGATCTTTTCCTTCGCCGACAAGCCGGTACGCGCAGGTCGGCGGCAACCAGTCAATTGTCCGAACATTCTCCGCCGTAAGCTGAATGCAATCCGCCACCTTTTCGAAGCGGTTATTGTAATCCTTGCATTTGCAACTTTCGCAGTCGAGCAACTCACATCCGATGTTTGTCCAGAATATCTCGCCAGTGTCCCAATCCTCGAGTTTGTTCAGGCAGCATCGGCCGCAGCCATCGCAAAGCGACTCCCATTCGCCGGGGGTCATTTCTTCTAGGGTTTTTCTTTTCCAGAACGGTGGTTCAGACATTGTGGCGCCCGCCATGTCGGTAATCTTAAGATTTGAGACAATATTTTATGATTGATTTGATCTACATGCGCAACGAATGTGCTTTTAGTACGAAAAACAATTTGCTATTTGTCATCCTGTGAAAGAACGATTTAGAAATCTCAACAAGCCTACCATCTGGCAACGATTGCTGGCGGTCGATTCATGGATCGATTCATCGCTCTATGACGTTGGCACCGGTTTTGGAAGCTATTGGGAATCGCTTTCCTTTCAATCCCGGCGATTGAAGCCGACAGGTGCCTGGCGATGGATCGTGGAAGTCGCTGATGAAGGAATTACGCTCGCCTTGTTGGGTTTTGTTGTTCTGTTTGCCCTTGCCCAACCTGCGTTCCAGATGTCCAAGAGCGATTGGCGCAACCGCGGTGAATACGCCTTTACCATGCTCGACCGGAATGGACGGGAAATTGGTCAACGGGGAATAAGGCAAGAAGAAAACGTGGAAGTGGATGAGCTGCCGGATCATTTCATTAAAGCGGTATTGGCGACCGAGGACAGACGGTTTTTTGAGCACTTTGGCATCGACCTGTTGGGCCTCGCCCGCGCTTTGGCGGAAAATGTACGCGCGAATTCTGTCGTCCAGGGTGGCAGCACGATTACCCAACAATTGGCAAAAAACCTGTTTTTGAACAATGAACGAAAGCTTGAAAGAAAGATCAACGAGGCGTTCCTTTCTCTTTGGCTGGAGGCCAATCTGACCAAGAAGGAAATTCTCAGGGAATATATCAACCGGGCCTATATGGGAGGTGGCAATTTCGGCATTACCGCAGCGGTTGATTATTACTTCGGAAAAAGCATCAAGGACATTTCGCTTGCCGAGGCAGCGATGCTCGCTGGCCTCTACAAAGCACCTACAAAATATGCACCGCACATCAACCTTCCTGCAGCTCGCGCCCGCGCGAACGAGGTTTTGACCAATATGGTCCAGGCAGACTTCATGACCGAGGGACAGGTTATCAAAGCCAGACGGGAGCCCGCCAACGTTGTTCCTCAGAAAGTGGTGGAAGGCCCAAACTATTTTTTGGATTGGGCACACAACGAAGCCTTAAAGCTTGTTCCCAAATTGAAGGGTCGAAATTTTGTTCTCAAGACCACTGTCGATCTTGACCTGCAAAAGGGCGCGGAAGAAGCAATCGAATCCAATCTGCGCCAGTATGGCAAAGACTTTGGGGTCAGTCAGTCGGCGATGGTGGTGATTGATCACACGGGTGCCGTTCGGGCAATGGTGGGAGGCAGGGATTACGGACAAAGCCAGTTCAATCGTGCAACATTGTCGAAACGCCAGCCAGGCTCTTCGTTCAAACCATATGTTTATGCTGCTGCCATTGAAGCATTTGATTTCGATGAACGTACCCGTGTTCTTGACAGCAGCATTTGTTTGAAAGGTGCAAACCGGCGTTGGTGTCCGCGCAATTATTCCGGAGGGTTTGTTGGGCGGACCAACCTAACGACAGCGCTTGTAAAGTCCATCAACACGGTGCCCGTAAAGCTATATGTTGGACGGGACGGCCTTCCCGGCCTTGGCGGAAAGCGTTTGATGAAAACCGTACGCGATGTGGGCATTAAATCCGACATAACGGTCAACCCCACCATGGTGCTGGGGTCAAACGGGGTTACAGTGCTCGAGATGGCAGCCGGTTATGGCACGTTTATGAGCGGGGGCTTGAAACTTGCCCCCTTTGGTATTGTTACAATCACTGATCTGCAGGGCAACATTCTGTACGATGTAAAGCAAGAACAGGAAACTGTCAGGGTTTTTTCCGAACGGACGACCGGGGTCATGAACCGAATTCTTGCACAGATTCCTGAATGGGGAACCGGAAAGAGGGCTGCGTTGACCGGCATTAGATCGGCAGGGAAAACCGGAACAACCCAAGCTTACCGCGATGCCTGGTATGTCGGATTTACCGGCAACTATGTGACTGCGGTCTGGTATGGCAATGACAATTACCGTTCAACACGGCGTCTCACCGGTGGGCGTTTGCCTGCGATGACGTGGAAAAAATTCATGACCTTTGCCCACAAAAACATTGAATTGAGACCTATTCCGTTTATCAAAAAGCCTTTCACTGGTGGTGCTGCTGTCGCACGAAGCAAACAGTCAGAGTCGGAGCTGAATGCGTTAGCCAACAAAGTCAGACCCAAGCTCCTTTCAAAAGAAACCCAACAAAAATTGCTGGAGTTGGAAATACTGATGCGCAACGCCAAAAAACTGAAGGTTAATGACGAACTTGCCGGTATAAACAAAACAGACTTGATAGCACGGTAGTTTCATTACCGGTTTTGGGCTTATGCGATATTTGATCTACTTCTCCATTGTTTGCATCATGGGTATCGCGCTGGGAGCCTGGTCCGTTTTTGGGTACATGGTACAGCTAAGCGATGCCAGTTCGATAACAATCGGAAGCTGGAGCGCCAGACCATATTCTGAGTCACTTCAACCGGACCCCTATTCGCGTGCCAGATCTTCTTCTGAAGGAACGCTTTCAATCGGTTTGGCCGAAGGGCTTGCTTTCATCGCATCCCATGACAGCAATGGGGACCGATTGCGCCTGGAATGCAAATATGAACTGGCTGGCAAAAACCCGCCCTCACGACTTTGGACGCTTGTTGCAGCAGACAGCAACAACCGGATACTGGTTTCGGAACAAGGGCAGAAGGCAGCTCTTCTCTACAATCAAGTTGTCCGGTTTCCGGACTACTCGTTTTCCATCGAACTTACCGATTCTCCGGTTGCGGGAAACTGGCTTCCGATTTCTGGTAGCGGTGAATTCAAACTCATTATGCGTATTTACGATACGCCGATTGCAAACAATGCCGGCAGCATATCGCCGACCATGCCGTTGATAGAAAAGAAGGGATGTTCATCGTGATCGCCCGCATAGTGTATCTTCTCGGCTGCATCCTGACTTTGGCCGGACTGGTGCATATTGTTATTGTTCTGCTGATACCGCATTACAGCGAGCAGGATGTCGCCAAACGGATACGCAAAACGCTACCCATCGGTGGGTTTCACAGTCCCGAGAAGTTTCTTTCCGAAGAGATCAAGGGGCAAGACCCGTTCTTTTCTTCGATCGCCTGCAGGTTCGACCTATCGGAGAACAGCTACCTTGTGCAAGCAGACCGGTATGCAGACTTCTGGTCAGCATCCGTCTACAATGCAGGTGGCCGTGTGCTTTACAGCCTGAATGACAAAACTGCGATCAGAAACCAGCTTAGGGTGTTGATGGTGAACTCGGTTCAATGGGCAAGGCTGCGCAAACTACAGCATCCTGAACTGGAAAAATCCATTGTGGTAGAGATGAATTCCGAGACAGGGTTTGTTGTTCTAAGAGCACTTCTGCGCGACGACAGTTTTGGCAAAGAGGCTACAAGGTTTTTGGCATCTGCACGCTGCGAACCGTTTGAAACCGGCTAAGGAATGTAGCTGCATCAGTCCCGGTATTCACCATGCGATCAGCATGGTTTGGCAGGCTTGGTTCTGTCCCGGTGATCGTCAAGTTGCAATGATTCAGCACGACTGTAACGCACGCCATCAAACACAATGATCTGCGCACTGTCTTTATTGCTTTCCCTGGCCAAGTCGTTGGCACTCGGTACTCTGTCCAACGGAAACTTCAGTACGACGCACATAACGTCCTCCAAAACCCATCCGCAAGGTTATTCATATCGATCGTGATTGAAACGCAAGATGGTTAATCCTTTGTAAATGAATTGGAAGCAATCCTGTTGGCATCGCGACTCAATTATCGGGAATTGGCAGAATGTTACCACTTCGGAACGAAGCCACATCAAAAAACAACGACCACATTGCTGGTGCCAATATTCTAATCAGCGCAGCAGAGAGTTTTGCCCGCCTGGACAGACCGTCGGTTGAGGAAATCGCGAAGTTCAAGGAACTGTTCTATGCATTCAGCCTGAAATCAAGTTCGTCTGAAAGAGGTGAGATTGCCAATACGCTTGCCCGGGGAACCTATACTCCAAGATCTGTTGCGCTGTTCTATGCGATGGACGATGTAACCATTGCGTCATCGACGCTTTTGTTTTCGCCGGTACTCAACGACCAGGACTTGATAGGAATCATCAAAAGATGTGGTTTTGCCCATGCTGAGTTTATTGCATGTCGCAACAACATTGGCCCTGCCGTCATCCGGGAGATTCTTTCGATAGATGACGAAAACCGTACCCTGTTTGCAATACTGAAAGAGAATTTGAGCCTTTCGACGAAAACTGTCCGCGAAATCTCTGATTCCCATGAGGCAGACAAGACATCCAACATGATAGACGAAAACCCTGTCGCATTTGCAGGCGAAATCATTGGCGATCCGCTTAAATCAGAAAATGCAAACAAGAACCTGATGGAACTGGCCGGAACGGGCGGCAGACTTGGCCAAAAAACGAAACAGGGCAAACTTCAGGAAGCGCGAAGGCTTGAACGGGCAGGTCTGGGCAAAATCTTGCTTACCCACGCCAGAAACAAAAACCTTGATGCGTTTGCATTCGAAATCAAAAAAGTCACCGGATTGCCGATCGAAACCACCCGCACTATTCTGGAGCAACGCGATACCGGCAAGACCGCGACAATTTTAAGGGCGTTGGAAGTAAGGCAACTGCAATGCATGAAGATTTTGTTGCTGCTCAATCCGCTCTTGGGCGAAGATATTGTTCGTTTTAGAGAAGTAACAAGGCATTTTGAAATGCTGGAACCGCAAAAATGTAGTGATTATCTGAAAACCATCGGCGCGAATCGCGATCTGCCGGAAGCAGTTCAGCCATCGGAGGCATCCCAACGTCGCAGGGTTGCCATCCGCGCGAACGGCAATACGGCTACGAAAGAGCCCACGCATCAGGTCCCATCCGCTCAGTCGCGAGAGCCGATTGACAGCGATGTATTCCTGAAAATTGCTGGTTAATTCCCTAGTTCCACGACTTCAAGACACGGGTCACCTTTGCCGCCCTCGGTTTCAACTATCCAAAGGTCGGGATCAAAGTTCTTCTGCTTTTCCAGATAGCTCGTTGCATCATCCCTCGACCCCCTCGCCAAAACGATCTCAAAACAACGGTCGCTGGTTTCTGATGGTTTAATCAAAGCTTGGGGAGTCGGTGCGTAGAGTGTGTTCGTTCCATCCAGATGGTCGTGCAACACATAGATCGCGCCTGCCTGCTGTGCGCCTTTTTTTGCGACCGTAACAAACGCTCCGCGTTCATTTTCACATCGCATGAAAACAGCAAACCAAATGGCGCTGGTCAGACGGACCATGGAGTATTCCTGCTAAATCAAAGATTGTATCAGATCGCGGAGATAATACCTGTGGAGAGAAGTTTTTCCATGGTCTTTTGATCAATCTGACCAGTCGCTTCCATCGAGAAGAACTGTTGGAAACGCATGATTGCCTGTTTGGTCTGGTCTCCATAAATCCCGTCAACTTCGATTTCCGCCTCACCAAAAACTTTTTTCAGGCCGGTTTGAATACGCGACACTGTTTCCTTGTCGAAGTCGGTTGTCTGCGTTTTGTCGAGGAAGGTAGCAGTTTCGTCTACTTTTGCAGTATTGGGCTGCCCTTCCTGTTGACCGACCGGGTTTGGGATTGAGCGTTGGACTTTTGTTTCCGCCTTGTTCCGCTTCGAAACTGCAATGGCAACGTGAATCTTCTCAAGCAGTTTATAACTGGCTAGTCCGTCCGGAAGCATTTGTGCCCTTGTTTCAAAACTGATGATTGCCTGACGGGTAGCCGTGCCGAAAATTCCATCGACTTTTCCCTCATAGAATCCCAACTCTGCCAGCCCCTGCTGGACATCGCGCACAAGAGACGACCGGCTGCTTGGCAATTTACGGCTGATGGGCCGTGCCGTGGGAACAGGAATGTTTGTCAGGCTAACCGGTTGCGACAGAACAGAGTTCACGCTCGAAACAGTTTCTGTCCTGGCAATAACTTTGTTGATGGAGGTTTCGGCATCATCTTTCTGAGACATGCCCCATATCGGGGCAGGATGACTGGAATGCTGAAAGTATACAGCATTGCTTGCAACAAGAATGAACGCAACAAGGAACAGCAAAAGACCCGATGTTTCGGTCGGATATCTGGATACAATAGCTATTGAACTGTAAAATGCGCGTCTGATTGTCATTGTGCCAACTTTTGTTTTGTTTCGGTCATCGGAAGACAGGCGCTTCGGCTTGCACAACCGGCGGATTGTGGTTTGAGGTAAACAATGTCACCGTCTGGATTTGTCGGTATTGGTTTTGCAGCGGCGTTTGCCATGGGAAGGCTAACCGTGAATGTCGAACCTTCGCCCGGCTTGCTTTCAACAGAGATTTTGCCATCAATCTGCTCCAGCAATCGGTAAACGATGGACAATCCGAGCCCGTTTCCGTCGGTCCCGCTTTCCTTTTCTTCACGAAAAAACTCGTTGCCGAGCCGCGAAAGGTTCGCCGGTGCAATTCCACTCCCATAATCTATGATTGCAACATCTACCGATTTGAAACTTCTGGATAGCTGGATCAAAATATCGCTGTTCGGGTCAGAAAATTTGCAGGCATTTGATACCAAGTTTACCAATATCTGGCGCAATACCCGTTCATCCGACTTTATTGTCGGCAGATTTTGATCAGCATTAACACTCACCAAGATGCTTTTTTTGCGCAGCAATGGTTGCAATGACAGAACCACATCATCTGCCAAACTAAGCATGTCTATTTGTTCGCACCGCATTTCCCGGTTTTGGGAACGTAATTTGGAAAGGTCGATCAGGTCGTCGGCCATCTCCAACATCTGGCGTGCCGTGGTTGCAATCAGCTTTGTATATTCAGACTGCTTGGCAGGTTCGAGCATCTGACCCGCCTGCCCCTCCAACAATTCAGCAAATCCGATAATCGCATTGAGTGGCGTGCGCATTTCATGGCTCGTCTCGGCAAGAAGTCTTGTCATCGGATCAAAATGTGATGCGCCTTCACCTACCGCGTTGTCAGTTTTCTGAGCGGAATGAATTTTTCCCGCACACTTGGTGGCGAGGATCAATACGGACGGTGCGGCATCTCCGCAGTCAGATGGACGATAGCAAGAAAGCCGAAGCTCAAGCTGCTGTTTTCCACCTGCCGGACCAATCGAGCGGGACTTTGCCCTACAGGTTTCCGGAGTACCGTTTGCAGCTACCCGCATTATCGTGCGCAATAAATCGGAAGAACTTCCTGGATCCAGATAGTCCCCAAAACAGGCAAGTTGACCAAAGTGGGTACTTGTATCAAGTAACCCCCCAAGTTCCTTGTTCATCCAGATGACTTCCGCACCCGCATTACATATGCAAACGGCCCCCGGAATACTCTCCAGCAACTTCAGTTCACTGACAGAAAGTGAAACCTCCGCATTGCTGTGGCGACCCCTGCCAGGATGGGCAACTGGTTCGAATGCCTTAAAACGTTTCCAAGATTTTTTTAGCGGATTACTCAATACATGATCCAGACGATATAGTTACCGAGATTGGTTACACATCGTATTTAATGGATTCCTAAGAACGAAAATCACAGACCCTTCAGCAGCCCATTTATCGGCTATAACCGCCATTTTCCTGATGCCATGGTAAACAGGTCGTTACAGTTTGAAGATGCCGGCAAACATTGTAAGTTGAACCATCACGAACAAGTTAAAGCGCAGGTAACCAAGTTGTGTCACAACAAGACCAAGAGGTAACTCATGCAGAAATTCATACTTGCCGCCATTGTCGCATATTTGCTCCTTCCCCAAGAATTTGCCTTACAAACGCTGCCGGATTCGGGCGAGATTACCGAGGTTTCGACCAGTGAGGCCATTGACGCAGCACAGAATGTCCTCGATGATCTGGGAGCTTTCTGCGAGCGTAATGCAGATGCTTGCCAGACTGGCGGGGCACTTGTTTCCGGTGCCAGACAAAGGGTTCTGGAACGAATGAATGCGAACGTGGAGAATTTGTCTCCCGGGACCAACAACTGACGGTTCAACTTGACCAGCATTTCGATTATAAGCCTGTTTTGAACGGGTGTTTTGGCATGGATATTGAAGAGATAATCGAGAATTTCGAATTCCTGGAAGACTGGGATGACCGCTATAAGTATCTGATCGAGCTCGGCACGCTTTTACCGGAGTACCCTGAACAGTTCCGTGATACCAGGCACAAGGTTCAAGGGTGCGTCAGTCAAGTTTGGCTTATGGCAGAGGTAACAGAAGGCCCCGATCCTTTCATCAAATACTATGGTGCATCGGACGCGCATATCGTGAGCGGACTTGTGGCGATTGCACTGGCAATTTTCTCCGGAAAGAATGCAAGCGAGATAATGTCAATCGACGAAACGAAAACATTCGAAAAACTTGATTTGTCCGAGCATATAACCCCGCAACGCTCGAATGGATTGCGCGCGCTGGTTCAACGCATCAAAATGGAAGCTGAAGCGGCGATGCAGCGCGAATAGCGACCCCGTGTGCGAAGTGTTTGATCATATCGTTGGCCGATACCCTTCGGCACCCCATCTTTCTATCAAACCTGAGCTTTGGTTTGCTTGACCAACCATGCCATAATACCGGGCGAGCGATCCCAATGCTGTTTTCAGCATCAGCTTGGCAGAGCGCGGCGGCCATTTGCGCTCGCGCTCAACAACTTCCAGACCTTTTAGAAAACAACAGGTATCGACCAGAACCCCAGCCAGTTCCGGTCCGATCTTGTCGAGGACAGAATGAAACCGTTTTCGTGCATCCAGCGCAATGTCCGATATCTCCGAGGCACCCGATTTGCCACCTTTGCCTGCCTGACCAGCCGTCATGCTCCAATTGGCGGAAATTCGCGGCTCAAGCCTTGCCTTGTGGAAATCCGCCCTGAAGCGTTCACCTGCCATAAATTCCTGATCGCTGATGTATTTGGCTCCATCACGCTTGCGAAGCCTGTATAGGCGACTGAGCGGTGACTCATCTATGTTGACGTTTACGATGTGCGATTGACCATGAATGGTCTTCTCTTGAACATCAAGGCTATCTGCCTGAGCCAAGCCCCGGTCTGTTCGGTTTTGTAGCGACGCGTATAGGGTCAGTCTTCCTTGCTCTGTCAGTGAAACCGTATCGTACCCCAGCTCAATACAGCCGCATCGCTTCAGCTTATTGATGTGCGCATGATCAAATGTGTGCTTGCGGGAACCGTTCAACAAGGTGAAACTGTCTTGGGTGTGCCGGATGGGTACGGAATGATCCTGCGCCTTTGACAGCAGCCGCAGAACGCGCAACTCCTGCGCGGCCCATATTTCTGCTCCGTTACTTGATGTCGGCATTATGCTGTCCTGTCATTCTACCAGAGATCAGTTGAAGCGCGGAATTTATGGTATTTTCAAATTCGCACATTCGCCTGTCAAACCGTGGATTGTCTCGCAGTTCCTCTATGACGCCACATGCATGACTTACAGTGGTTCGGTCCTTGTCATAGAATTCGGCTATCTCCGTGAACTTGAATGACAGAACTGTGTTCATAAGGTACATTGAGATTTGCCGTGGACGGTTGACTTTGACGACACCACGGTCGCGTATTAACAGCCTTTCCCCGCTAATCTCATAGGCTGCAGCAATCATCTGGTTTACAAATCTTGCTGCCAATTGTTTGGAAATTGTTCTTTCCAGGATAATATCCAATGGCATCTCTTGATCACAATGCAAGACCTTGCAATCAACACACGAACTAATAAGCAACTCGCCATTCGCCTTTATTGGTCGATAATGCATAATCCACCCCCACATCTCTAGGAATATATTCTTATACATCAACCAACTATGGGCGAGGAAAAGGCAACAAAGACAAAAATATCTGTTATGGTAAATAAATATTACATATCATGCACATAACACTTACATAGTGTTAATTTTGTTTAACAAAGAATCCACACAATATTGACTGAAAGATCGTGAAACAAAATGACACGAAAGAATGATTTGAAGTGCGACGGTGTTTAACGCTATTTTTCGATGCAATTGTTCTTGAACCGCATATTGTGATTGCAGTCTTCAAATCAGCTAAAACTGAATCGCTTCGATGTATTGCCTGTTGCTTTGAGGTCAATTCAAACATGAACTGCCTCACAAAGCCAACCGGGTAGCCTGCCAACAAATACTCTAACTTCGATATTTCGATGTTGCAGGCCGCAAACGCCCGGTCTGGTCAATGATTAGGTACCAATGAGCATTCCCGCCCTTTGACGCCTTTATTTTTTCTTGATTTTCGTACCGGGTTTCCTACCCAAACCCATTTTGCGAGCAAGCGCGGAACGTGCCTTGGCATAATTTGGGGCCACCATGGGATAATCAAAAGGCAAACCCCATTTTTCCCGGTACTCTTCCGGTGACATATCGTAATGACTTCGAAGGTGTCGCTTCAGGGATTTGAACTTTTTGCCGTCTTCCAGACAGATAATGTAGTCGTCTGTCATAGACTTCTTAACAGGGACAGCCGGCTTGCTGCGTATTTCCTGTTCCTGCGATTGCCTTTTGTCTGTTTTCCTGAACGCAGAATAAACCTCATTAATCAATGATGGCAATTCGGTTGTTGAAACAGGATTATTTGCCACGTAGGCCGAAATCACATCGCCGGTCAGTTCCAAGTAGATGTCGTCGTTTTCAGTCTGGGCCTCTGCGGCGGGTTGTTGCTGGCTCATATATATCTCTTCTGTTGAAATTTCTGGAGAGTTTTGACCAACTGACCTCCACAGTAATCAGCTTTGACCAATCAAACGAAAGATCGATTCACTGGTAGTTTTTAATCGAGCTACTGTCAAGTCAATGATTATATTTTATCACGGCCATGTTATTTCTTGGTAATATTAAGATAGTTTGGTTTCAAAAAAAAGTTTTATGAAAAATACCAACATTACTATTCGTAATATATTTGCAACCTTCTGTTTGTAATTATTTACAATCAAGAAACATTTTAGGGTCCTGGACTTGAAACGGACGCATCACGTCGGCAAGTGTCGACAGCAAGGGAAAATGGGATATATTCCAAAGACAATGAGATTGACCATCTTTTTTGCACCTCTTCCAATCAGAAGCATTTACTAACATGACATTCAAATTCCAGGCGCCACCCAACGCGCCGATTGCAAAGCGTCTACCTGTAGAAAGCATACATCACGAGACGGAGCTGATTGATAATTATGCTTGGCTTCGTGCAAAAAACTGGCAAGAGGCCATGCGCGAACCGGAGCTTCTGCCAGCAGACATCACAGCCTATCTTGACGAAGAAAACAGCTACTATGAAGCTGCAATGGCCGATACCAAAGAGTTGCAATCAACGCTGATCTCGGAGATGCGCGCCCGTATCAAGGAAGATGACAGTTCGGTTCCTGTCCAAGACGGTCCTTACTTGTATTCATGGAAATATGTTGAGGGTGGTGAACACCCTGTTCGCATAAGGGCGCTGAAAGACAAGAGCGACGAACAAGTTCTTCTGGATGTCAACAAAGAGGCTGAGGGAAAGGACTATTTCGAAATCGGCTATGTGGGCGAGGATCCGACCCATTCGATTTTGGCATGGTCCTGCGACACGTCCGGTTCGGAATACTATCGACTGAAATTCAGAACCGCCGGTGATTTGGTAGATACAGGGGAGGAAATTGCCGATGTCGGTTCGGTTGCCTGGGCAAACGCATCGGTGCTGTTTTACACGCGTGTCGACCAAAACCACCGACCAAGCAAGGTGTTTCGTCATGAAATGGGAACGGATCCAGACGAGGATGTTCTGGTTTATGAAGAGCCCGATCCACGGTTCTACTGCGGGATAGGAAGAAGCCGTTCAGGCGATTATATTTTTATTGCCGTTGGTATGAATGACCAGGACGAAGTCCATTACATACCCGTCAACGATCCGTTTTCGACACCGGTATTGGTGCAGCAGCGCCAGGAAGGGCTTGAATACTCGGTTGAACACCAGGGCGAAGCGTTTCTGATTTTGACCAACGCAGGTGGTGCAGAAGATTTCAAATTGGTCAAAGCTCCTGTTGATAATCCCGGCATCGATCATTGGACCGACCTGCTTGCGCACAAGAATGGGCGGATGGTGCTTTCAGTCGATGCCTTCAAGGACTGGACCATCTGGATGGAAAGGGAAAATGCCCTGCCACGAATCTGTTTTATGGATGATGCCGGCGGGGTAAAGGAAATTTCTTTCGATGAAGAGGCGTATTCGTTGGGAGTAATGCCCGGTCCGGAATATGATTCGAATACGCTACGGTTCTCGTATTCATCTCCAACAACCCCCAGCCAAATTTTCGACTACGACCTTTCGACGGGCGAACGTGTGTTACTGAAAGAGACGGAAGTGCCGTCGGGGCACGATGCAAATGATTACGTCACACGTCGAATCGAGGCCAAATCGCACGACGGAGAGATGGTGCCTGTTACCGTGCTACACCACAAAGACACACAGCTTGATGGCAGCGCTCCATGTTTGCTCTATGGCTATGGTTCCTATGGCAATTCAATGCCCGCCGGATTTTCCACAAACCGTCTATCATTGGTTGACCGGGGCTTTGTTTACGCCATTGCCCATGTTCGGGGTGGGCAGGAAAAAGGCAGGGCCTGGTATCTTGATGCCAAATTCAAGAACAAACCCAACACGTTCCACGACTTCATCGGGGCGGCCATGGCGCTGTCTGACAGGGGGTTCACCTCAAGCGGTAAAATTGTTATTCAGGGCGGCTCTGCGGGAGGCTTGCTTGTTGGGGCTTGTGTGAACATGACGCCGGAACTGTATGCCGGTGCAATTGCAGACGTACCATTTGTCGATGTGCTTAACACAATCCTTGACGACACTCTTCCCCTGACGCCCGGCGAATGGTCGCAATGGGGCAATCCGATTGAGAGCAAAGAGGCCTTCAACTGGATCAAGTCCTATTCTCCCTACGATAATGTCGAAGCGAAAGCCTATCCGGCAATGCTGGTTACGGCTGGAGTATCAGACCCGCGCGTGACCTATTGGGAACCTGCCAAATGGGTTGCCAAATTGCGGGAACTGAAAACCGATGACAACGTGCTGATGCTTCGAACAAACATGAGTTCGGGGCATTTTGGTAAATCAGGTCGATTTGCAGCGCTTGAAGATGCTGCGCGCTCCTATGCATTCGCGTTAAAAGCCGTTGGAAAGGCATAATCGTTTGTCAGAATTGGGTTTACGGCCCAGGTTTTGGCACTCCGCCCTAAATTTTGTT
This sequence comes from Rhizobiaceae bacterium, assembly GCA_965230715.1. GTDB lineage: Bacteria > Pseudomonadota > Alphaproteobacteria > Rhizobiales > Rhizobiaceae > JAALLB01. The sequence continues at coordinate 2,583,296 of CBDDLK010000001.1, forward strand.
GACGATCCGTCAACAAATTGTTTCTCGCAAGTGCTTCACACCAACCTATACTAATAACCTTGGCGAAGCATGATTGACGAAATGCAACGCCCGTTTCATTAAGTCTAACCAAGGATATCCGAAATGAAGAAACTATTGGCAGCCTGCCTGATGACGCCTTTACTGTTTTCCGGCCCCGCCTTTTCAGCAGACAAATATGTGCTCGATGCAAGTCACTCCCAGATTGTATTCGAATACAACCATCTGGGTTTTTCAACGACGTATGGCATGTTTTCCGGTTTCACCGGCGACCTGATGCTTGATGCAGAGGACCCGTCCAAATCATCCGTTGACGTGGTAATAGACACCGCAACACTGATATCGGGTTGGGATGCTCGTACCAAACACTTCCTGGGACCCGATTTTTTTGATGCTTCACAGGCTCCGAAAATCACATTCAAAAGCACGAAAGTGGATGTTACGGGCGAGCAAAGCGCGACCATTACAGGTGATCTGACGATAAATGGAATTACCAAACCCGTTGAACTTGATGCGAAACTGAACAAGATGGGCACGCATCCCCAGTCCAAAAAAGAGTGGGCAGGATTTGATGCAACGACCACAGTGAAGCGCACCGATTTTGATATGGGTCTTGCGGCTCCATTTGTCAGTGACGAAGTCAAACTGCTGATTTCCGTGGAAGCCGGGAAAGAGTAGTCCTGAATAACTCACAGCAAAGCATTATTCTCCGGCGTATTCGTGCGCCGGGGTTTTTTATTCGGCACGCCTTGCGGTGAGTGAAACCGTGACTGTAACGTCAAACCCCACCGAAGCCTCATCTGGAAAACCGATCTCACCTACACCAAAATTCATTCGGTTTAACGTTGTTGAGCCGAGGACAGTCGCAGTATTACCATCAATCTCCAATTCGAATGGCAGGTTGACAGGAACTTCAACCCCATGAAGTTTCAAGCCCCCTTCGACCCGATAACCGGTATCGGTTTCAACGAAGCTGTTGCCGCTGAATACCGCTTCGGGGAATTGTGAAGCGTCCAGAAAGTCCGCACTTTTCGCTTGTTCGGTTACAGCGCCAAGTTGCAACGATTCAATGGCGATCCGAACCGAGACGCTGGCTTCTGACAATTTCTCACGATCAAATACAATGTCCGCTGACCAGGTCGAAAAGCTGCCTTGGACATCTGCACCCATTTGACTGATGGTAATGGCAAGCGCGCTTTGCGCGTGATCTACCACCCAGGCATTTGGGGAAGCGGCATATTCTGAGCGTTCGCTGCCGTGGGTTGCGCTTTCTGCAACAATTTCATCTGCGGGGGCTTGGGAATTGGAAAAGTCATAGTTTGCCAGGGAAATCGTTGATGCCAACAACACCGTGGCTATCCCAACGGCAATACCATGGCGCATTATGCTGACCGGACTGCCAGTGGTGTTCACGGCACCCTTCCCGCTGGTAGCGGGAAGCATACGGCGCAACGTATCATCCCTGTCAATTACGACGTGCTTAATAGCCCCGGCAATGTGCAAGCCAATCGACACCGCCATCAAAACGGCTAATGCGAAATGGACATTGCCGGTTCGTTCCGACAGTTCCAACGACTTGGGAACCATTGGCAGTTCGTTTGGATAAGGCCCCCATACGGGTGCAAACCCCACACTTGTGAGATGATGCATGTAACCGGTCAATGGCACAAGAATGATCGACACATAAAGCACCCAATGTACGGTTTCAGCGGCCAGGGTTTCCAACACCTTTTCGGGATGCAGCGATTGCGGCCGCTTGTTGACCAATGCCCAGGCAACCCGGAAAACAGCCAGGGTAAGAACAATCATTCCCAGGGTTTTGTGAAGACTGTAGAGCCAGACCTTGTTGCTGATCTCGGAATCATTGGACGCAGGCATCTGCTCCATAATGACACCGAGCGGCAACAGCAAAAGTATCAGGATCGCGACTGACCAGTGCAGCAACTGGGCCACCAAGCCATATCTGTCTCGCGTGTTAGTCAGTTTTTCGAAGTACATGTTACCACCATCCGGTCCAAAAGCTTGTTCTGTTAACAAAGATTAGGTTTGTTCAGACGGATTGTCAGCCACTCGGCGATAAACAATGTGTACACAATCGCAAACAAAAAACCCCGGTCATGCCGGGGTTCCTTTCGTCAGAAAACTTGCCTTGTCTATGACTTAGCTGCTTCATAAAGCTCGAGCACATAATCCCAGTTGATCATGTTGTCGACAAACGCTTCAAGATATTTCGGGCGGGCGTTGCGATAGTCAATGTAATAGGAATGCTCCCAAACATCACAACCCAAAACTGGTGCGGCGCCATGGATTAACGGGTTTTCGCCATTGGGGGTCTTCATGATTTCCAGTTTGCCGTCTTTGACCGCAATCCAGCACCAGCCGGAGCCAAACTGGGTAGCACCGGCTGCCATAAAGTCAGCCTTGAACTTGTCGTAGCCACCCAGGTCAGAATCAATTGCAGACTGCAATGGCCCGGGCAACGAAGTGCCGCCGCCGTCTTTCTTCATCCACTTCCAAAAATGGATGTGATTGTAATGCTGAGCCGCATTGTTAAACAGCCCTGCATTCGAACCGTGGCTTTCGCGAACCACATCTTCCAACGATTTGCCCTCAAGACCGGAACCGTCAAGCAGATTGTTGCCATTGGTAACATAGGCCATGTGATGTTTGTCGTGATGAAACTCCAGTGTTTCCGCTGACATGTAGGGGTCAAGCGCATCATAGGCGTAGGGAAGATCGGGAAGTTCAAAAGCCATTGGTCATCTCCAATTTTTGAGGTCAAAATCTGCTGTTACAATTAGGGCTTTCTATGTGATTTGCCAATGGTTACTCTTGATTGATTTTTCCTGTTTGGAGGCCCCCATGATCAAAGCTTATGTGTTCGATGCCTATGGAACCCTGTTTGATGTCCATTCAGCCGTTGCCCGTCATGGATCGGTTGTAGGCGAGAACCCCGGGCGCGTTTCGGAAATCTGGCGAAACAAGCAGCTTGAGTATTCCTGGACGCGCAGCGGGATGGGGCGATACAAGGATTTCTGGACCCTGACGGCCGAAGCACTGGATTTTGCGCTCAAGGCTGTGCCGGGAAGTAATCAGGATAGCGCAAAGACCCTGATGGAGGCTTATTTGTCGCTCGACTGCTACGACGAAGTTCCACACGTTCTGAAATCACTGAAGGACGCCGGGCACAAGACAGCGATCCTGTCCAACGGTTCTCCGGACATGTTGTCGGCAGCTGTGCGTTCAGCCGGACTGTCGGACTATCTGGATAACGAGTTTTCGGTAGACGCAATCGGTGTTTTCAAAACCGATCCGTCAACCTATGCGATGGTGACAGATGAGTATGGCATTCAACCCGATGAGGTGGCGTTTCAATCTTCGAACCGTTGGGACATTGCCGGAGCTGCCGCTTTCGGGTTTCAATGCAACTGGATCAACCGTACCGGCCAACCGGATGAATACTTTGATCTCGCGCCGATAAAGGTACTGGAAGATTTGAAGAAGTTGGTTTAGCACGAACGAAACAGCGCTCAGTTCGTTTGCGCCAAGTCCAGTATTCTGGTCTTTGCTGCTTCTGCAACGTTTGAAATCATCTGTCTCGAAACATCCGCTCTGATCATTACAAACAAACCCATAATCGAAGCTGTGAGGTAATCAGCCTGTGTTCTGGTTTGTATATCTGCCCCTATTTCACCTTCATTTTTCGCATTGTTCAAAGTGTTCTCAATTGCACCGGAAATGCGCTTGAAGTAATTCGAGATTGCGCCGTGGCGGGTTGGGTCATTCGCCCCGAATTCAATTGCCATATTGCACAGCAGGCAACCTAACCCCTTTGCATTGCTTGTTCCTTCACCGGCATAGAAGTCAAACAACTCCAAAAGGTCTGCCAGCTGCGAGTCTGTTCCTTCAAGTAAACCGAAGCGTTGGTCGATCACGTCATCATTGTACTTCTGAAGCGTCGCCTCATACAGACCCATCATGCTGCCAAAGTCAGCATACAGGCTATGCCGGCTTATTCCGGTCAGTGATACCAGCATCTCTGCTGATGTTCCGGCGAACCCATGCTCACGGAAGACTTTTAAGGCCTCCGACAACACTTCGTCCCTATCCAACGTTTTCTTTCTTCCCATAAAAACCTCATTGACACTGGCTCATCAAAATTATATCAGAATGATCATTCTGTAAAATGCAAAAAGGTTATGGAACATGTCAGAAATCGCAACACTGATTGTCACTGCCACTCCCAATTCTGAAAACATGGATGCGTTTCAAGCGTATGTGGAAGGGGCCATGCCGTTATTGATCGAAGCTGGCGGCAAACTGGTAAAACGACAGAAGATTACAAACGTAATAAATGGCAAACCAAGCGGAACATGCATGGTTATGGATTTCGATTCAGCCGACACGATCAAGAACCTGTTTGCCTCAGACAGATACAAAGCTCTTGTCCCCACCCGCGACAAAGGCTTTTCGGAAATAAACATACTTGTTGCTTCGGACATGTAATCGTTCGGGTCTTCCCTGCGGTTGCCAAGCATTGGCAGGGAGGGCGCAAAACAGTTGATAAGGATTGAGGCTTGGGGAAACCTTGGTTTGGCGAGAAACGGCATTCGCAAAACAGTGCTAGTTTGTCGGAAGCCCAAGTTCTTCACTCACCTTGCGAAGGGTATCTATCAACAATTCATGGCCGTCATGTAACACTTCATCTGAGCGGAAAAGCAGCGCGATGTCCCGATTTGCATCGCGGAGCGCCAATGGCCGAATTGTCACTTCATCACGATACTGCCCCTGCTGGGTTGCATAGAGTTGGGGGATGACAGCCACACCAGCTGCCGTCGCTGCCATCAACAAGATGGAGTCCAAGCTTGTGCCTTCATAATCATCGGAAACAATGCTGTCGGTTGCAGCGGCAAGTCCGTATACAATTCGTGAAAGGCGGTGGCCATTGTCCAATGTCAACAATCTGCGACCGGGCAGGTCTGATGCACTGACCCGGTCCTTTTCGGCGATGGGATCGTCCGTCGCAACGGCCACCCACAACGCTTCATTGAACAGCCGTTTCTGTATGGTGTTGGGGTGATCTTCCGGCGTTGAGACAATAGCATCGAATCGACCGGATTTCAGTCCCGCTTCAAGTTCAAGAGTGTTTTCCTCGCGTACTGCGATGCGAAGATCGGGCTGTTGTGCGTAAATCCGTTTAACCGCCTTTGGCAAAAGGTAAGGGCCAATCGAAGGCAGAACTCCCAGTCTAAGCCTACCGGAAAAGGGAAGTTCATTTGTAACCGCCCGTCTTAAGTCCTCAACCTCACCCAATATCCGTGTTGCTCTTTGAACAAACTCCTCGCCTTTGGCTGTAATCTGGACCCCGCCCCTGTCACGCTTGAACAATTGAATGCCAAGTTCAGCCTCAATGGCCCCAATCTGTGCCGAGAGGCTGGGTTGGCTAACATTGAGCGCTTCCGCTGCGAGGCCAAACCGACCCAATCGCTGCACCATAACCACATATTCAAGCTGCCTTAATGTGGGTCTCATTTTATAGCTTCAAACTATTTTAAAATTTCATAATAAGTATTTTATCTATGTTTCGGTTATGTGCAATAGGCTGTTCATACTTATTGGAGACCCTTGAATGCCTGAATTATCTGACAGTCTTGCAAACAATATTCTTGTTCCCACAATCCTGTTTTTCATGCTTGGTCTGATTGCCGCGTTTGTCCGCAGCGATTTGTCGATACCTGGCGGTGCCGCCAAATTCATGTCGCTGTACCTGTTATTGGCAATTGGTTTCAAAGGCGGCAACAGCTTGTCTGAGCACGGCTTGCACGCCGATCTGTTTCTGGCAATTGGTGCCGGGATTATCCTGTCATTCGCTATTCCCTTTGTCGCTTTTTTACTCTTGCGCATAGCGACGCGGCTGGACACCCTGAACGCGGCGGCTGTTGCCGGGCATTACGGTTCAATATCTATTGTCACCTTTGTCGCTGCCTCCAGCTTTCTTGAGTTGGTGGGAATTGGGTATGACGGTTATCTGGTCGCTGTTGCAGCGGCAATGGAAGTGCCTGCAATCATGTCTGCACTGCTGATCGCACACAGGTTTTCTGGTGCCGACAAGACTGCAAGCCTGCCGATGCGGGAACTGCTTGCAAACGGATCCATCGTTCTGCTTCTGGGGGCGTTTTTTATAGGTGCCGTTACCCAGGACAAGGGAATGGAGATGATCGCTCCGTTTGTGGTAACGCCATTTACAGGCATTCTTTGCCTTTTCCTGCTCGATATGGGGATCAATGCCGGTCGAAGCCTGCTTAAAAACCGCCATATGTTGAGCATGGGATTGTTTGGTTTTGGCCTGGTCATGCCGGTTATCGGATCCATGCTCGCATGGCTTTGCGGCACGGCAATCGGGCTTGAAACGGGCAGCAAGTTTCTGTTGATGGTATTGTCTGCTTCCGCATCCTACATCGCTGTACCGGCAGCCATGCGCATTGCGCTTCCCAAGGCGCAAGCTGGCATTTACCTTACCTTGTCTTTGGGCGTAACGTTTCCATTCAACATTACGGTCGGTTTGCCCTTGTACCTGATGATCGCCAGCCTTTAGCAGGAAAACATCAAAAGCCCTTCTTCAAACTACCGAGGATGCCGCGCACCAACGCCCTGCCAAGGGAGGTGGCAATTGAACGCGCCGCCGACTTCATTGCAGCTTCAGCGACCGTCTGGCGACTGCGCGTACTGCGCCTTCGTTTGCTGGAAGACTTGCGCCGCGATTTCTTGGTTGGTCTGTCGTCGCGGTCAAAATCCGGCAACTGAAAACCTGAACGCGACCGTCTTGGCCGGCCACGCTCCTCGCGCTCATGGTCCTCCTGTTCGCGCATTTGTTCTTCCAGCTCCGCTTTCTCCGCTGCGCGCTTTTGCAGGATTTCATAGGCAGACTCGCGATCCTGCTCTTTGTCGTATTGGGCTCCCACCGGGCTTTGGGCGATCACTTTTTCCCGCTCTGCCCCGGTCAACGGCCCAAGCCGGGATGAAGGTGGACGTATCAGGGTGCGCTGAACCACCGATGGCACACCCTTCTTCATTAGCGTAGACACTAGTGCTTCACCGACACCCAGATTCATGATGACGTCTTTCGCATCAAAATCCGGATTAGGCCGGAAGGTTTCTGCAGCGACTTTTACCGCTTTCTGCTCTTTAGGGGTGAAAGCTCGCAAGGCATGTTGAACCCTGTTACCAAGTTGCGACAACACACTGTCGGGAATGTCGACTGGATTTTGCGTAACAAAATAAACACCAACCCCTTTGGAGCGTATCAGCTTTACAACCTGCTCAACTTTTTCCACCAACACTTTGGGTGCTTCGTCAAACAACAGGTGCGCTTCATCAAAAAAGAACACAAGGCGAGGTCGATCCAAATCTCCGACCTCCGGCAATTCCTCAAACAGTTCGGACAGCAACCAAAGCAGGAAAGTCGCATATAGCCGTGGTGACTGCATCAACTTGTCGGCTGCCAGAATGCTCACGGCACCGCGACCGTCACGGGTTGTACGCATGACATCAGCAATATTAAGGGCCGGTTCTGCAAAAAAGCCTTCCCCACCCTGTTGCTCCAACACAAGCAATTGGCGCTGGATGGCTCCTATCGAGGGCTTTGATACATAACCGTATGAGGATGTCAGTTCCTTGGAACGTTCGCCCATTTCGATCAGCAGCGCCCGCAAATCCTTGAGATCAAGCAAGAGCATTCCCTCATCATCGGCCAGTTTGAACGCGATGTTCAAAACCCCTTCCTGTGTTTCGTTGAGATCCAATAACCGCGCCAGCAGCAACGGTCCCATCTCTGAAATGGTGGTGCGAACCTGATGCCCCTGCTTGCCGAACAAATCCCAAAAAATGACCGGAAACTCCTGGAACTGGTAATCGTCCAAGCCAATGGTCTCGGCGCGCTTGGCCAGAAAGTCTTTCATCTCACCCTTTGCAGCGAGCCCCGATAAATCACCCTTCACGTCGGCACAAAAAACAGGAACACCGGCGTTGGAAAACCCTTCGGTGAGGATTTGCAACGAAACTGTTTTACCTGTGCCAGTTGCTCCGGTGATCAGTCCGTGGCGATTTGCCAGTTTCAGGTTGAGATATTCCGGTTTGTTTGTGCTGTCGTCAGGCTTGCGGCTGGTGCCGACGTAGATTGCGTCATCCTTGAGCATGGCTTCCCCGTTTTTGAACTTCTGCTGCTAATTTATGTGCTTATATCGGATTACGCAAAGGCAATGTGACGAGTCGGCATGATTCCTGCATGGCAATGCGCAAGGGAGCAGAAAATGACCATCGAACGCAGACATTTCCTCATTGGTCTTGGGGCCGGTTCCGCTGCAACGCTGATGTCCTCCTTGGCACGGGCAAACGAGGGAATGATCAACGCCAGGGCTGACGGTTTTCTGCCCAATCGCGAAACAAACCAGGGCAAAATTCTCCAGACCATCCTTGAAAAGGCGTCCAGGGAACGCAAACCGGTTTTCATTGAACCCGGACAGTATCAGATTGCCGACGTTCGCTTACCCGTTTTTACGAGCCTTCACGCCGTCCCAGGCACGGTTACCTTCAATTATGCCAATGGCAAGCATTTCGTCATGGCGGAAGGTGGAGCAAACATTCACATTGAAGGCCTGATGTTTGACGGAAAAAACCAACCCCAAGCGCAGCACGCAGAAAGTTGCATTCATATTCAACAAACCCAAAACGTTATAATTGAAGATTGCGAAATCACAAATGCAAACAACATTGGGTTGGCGGTATTCGGGTCCTCGGGAAGGATAACCGGCAACAGGGTTTCGAAGGCGCGTGGCGAGTGTGGTATTCTTGGAACAAACAATGATGCCATGGCAATCTCCAATAATGTTGTTCGCGAGTGCGACAATGGCGGCATAGTTGTAAGCCGCTGGGAACGCGGGGCTGACAACACCATCATTAGCGGTAACCGGATTATTGGAATTGAAGCCCGGAAAGGTGGAACCGGCCAATGGGGTAACGGCATCAACACCTATCAGGCGGACGGTGTTCTGATTGCCAACAACCATGTATCCTCCTGCGCACTGTCCGCCATCAGGGCCAATTCCTGTAGCAACGTCCAGATTATCGGCAATACATGTTTTGGTTCCGGAGAAACCGGAATCTACTCAGAATTTGCTTTCCAAGGCGCCAATATTTCAAACAATTTGATCGATGGTGGTGCAATCGGCATTTCTGTTGCCAATTTCAACGAGGGAGGCAGGATCAGTTCGGTAACCGGCAATATCATTCGAAACATTGGTGACGAAATTCCTTATGAGAATCCCGAGCAGTTTTACGGTATCGGGATTTCGGTTGAAGCGGATACTGTTGTGAGCGCGAATGTCATTGATTCAGTAAAAAACTTTGGAATGTTTTTCGGATGGGGGCCTTATCTGCGAAATGTAATTGCCAGCAACAATGTGATCCGCGACGCGGGAAATGGAATTTACCTTTCAGTGGTGGAGGGCATAGGGCAAGTGTTAATCTCCGACAATATCATGTCTTCGATCAAAGGTCTGGGCATCGCCGGTTACCGCTGGCATGATCGTGTTACCAAAGAGCTGGTCGATCGTGACGGCATCCACCTTGACGTCGTTTCAATTTCCGGCAATCGGCTGGACAAATAACAGGGTTCGGCTAGTTTGGCGGTTTGGAGAAACCACATGTCAGACCTGCCACAGGGTTACAGATCAGATTTCGTGCAATGCGGTGACATCCGCATTCATGTCGTTCACAATGGAGCGCCTTACTTGGACTCACCATTAAAGGACGACCGCCCTGCCCTGTTGCTGTTGCACGGTTTTCCAGAGTTCTGGATGGCCTGGGAAGCGGTGATGCCGCACCTCAGTGAGGATTTTCTGGTGTTGGCGCCAGACCAGCGCGGCTACGGCCTTACTGACGCTCCGGCTGGTATTGAACATTATCGTACGGGTCTGCTGGTCGGCGACATGATCGGTTTGACCTCGGCCATGCTCGGCAACAAAACGTTTAACGTAGCGGGGCATGACTGGGGTGCGTCCGTCGCCTATGCGCTCGCTATCGGAAAACCCGAATTGGTCGAAAAACTTGTCATTGCCAACGGGGTGCATCCCGTTTGCTTCCAAAATGCACTTATTGATGACAAAGAACAGGCCAAGGCGAGCGCCTATATTCATGTACTCAAATCTGCACAAGCACCCACCCGAATGTTCGAGAACGGATTTGCGCGAACGTTTTCCATGTTCGAAAAATTCTCGTCAGTAAGTTGGTTGACCGACGCTTTGCGTGAAAAGTATCGCAATGCATGGTCGGACAAACATCGCCTTGCTGCAATGCTGAACTGGTATTCATCTTCGCCATTGGTCGTTCCGGTTGATGACGATGAACGAGCAGATGCCGTGCTCTATAATGCAAACCCAGACAAGTTCAGGATCGCCATGCCTCACCTCTTGATCTGGGGGGAAAAGGACACCGCACTCCTACCGGTATCAAACGAACATTTGGAACATTATTGCGACAGCCTGGAAAGGGTGGTTTACAACGACGCTGACCACTGGCTGTTGCACACCCACAGCAAGCGTGTCGCCGGTGATATTCGCAAGTTTTTGCTCGCCAAAACTCAGGTGTAACAGAATTGGAAAGCCGTGTTGCCAGGCTTTGGGCAAACAATAAAAATTTCGCCTTTTCCCGAACCGGATATGTGTGTATTAACAAGGAATTGACAATACGGGGGACGACCGATGAAACCGACATTGATTTTGGTGGGCGCTGACAAAGGTGGCGTAGGCAAAACCACAACGTCACGAGCCTTGCTGGATTACATGGCCCGCAAGAACATTCTAGCCCGTGCATTTGATACCGAAAACCCTCGCGGTTCCCTCGCCCGTTTCTATCCGGGGATCACCGAAATTATCAATCTGGAAGAAGTTGCCGACCAGATGAAGGTGCTGGACACCATGGGTTCCGCGGCAGTCAAGGTTTCAGTTGTCGATCTGAAAGCCGGTGCGATGTCACACGCACTTGAAGTTTTTGAAAACATCGGTGTGTTGGATGCTGCCCGTGAAGGTGCGTTCAACCTCAGCCTTGTTCATGTCATTGGCCCTTCCATTGCTTCGCTTGAAGAGATGGAACAGGTCAAAGATTACACCAAGGGTCTTTCTTATGTAGTCGCCCGCAACTTCATTAACGAAACCAACTTCTTTGAGTGGGATGAGAAAACCTTCAAAAAGTACTTCGCTGACCTGCCCCATGCGAATGAGATCATTATTCCAAAACTCAACGAAATGGCCTACGAGTTGATTGATCTTGCCGGTGTTACCTTCTCCGACTTCATTCGCAACCGACGCGCCGATGGCAAGGAAGCCGATTTTTCATTCGTCTTGCGCGGATATGCGCGCAAATGGATCAAGGACTTGGACGATCAGTTGGAGCATCTTGACATGATCAAGGGTTTGACTGAGCAGCTGCGCTCCGGAGATGGTGCATCTGCAAAAGAAGCTGCGGCACCACAGGGCGAAGGCAACCAATAGGGCCGCCGCGCCGTGTACGGCCAAAACGCCTCGCAGCTTTATGTTTTTTGTTCCGACTGTTCGCGAAACGGCAAAACCCTGCTTTGCCGTTTGCTCGCGAGCTATCTGCCGGATGATGATGCCGGAAAGTTCAAGATTTATGACACCGGTTACCCGTCCGGAGCGATCGCAAACCAGTTTCCGGAACGCAGCGAAATAATAGACTTCTCCAGAACACCGGGGCAGATGCGCGTGTTTGACGGTATTCTTGCAAACCCGGATTGCAATCATATTGTCGATTTACAATCCCACCATCTGCGCTCATTCTTTCAGATATTCAACGATATTGAGTTTGAGGCGGCCGCCCGGGACGCAAACGTGAATATCCTGGTCTATTTTCTGCTCGACAAGGATGACAGTTCAATAGACGCTGCAAGCGAAGTTATCGGGAAGCTGGGCTCAGCAGAGATGGTGCTCGTGGAAAACGATTTTATTGCCCAGCACAATACACGCGAAGAGATCGCTGAGTATCACGGTGAGTTGTTTGAACTGCGACGAATCCGGCTTCCTGAACTTTCCGGCGACCTGCTGCGTCTGATTGAAGAACCGGACTTTTCGCTTCACCGTTTCATGGCAGGAAAAGAGGACCACCTGTCCTACGAGTTGAAACTGGAATTGTGGAACCTGCTTGAGTTTTTCTATGCACAGCGCAGTGCCGACCGTACAGGAAAAACCCATTTTCTTTGAGCAGTTTAACGCTCCGGTTTAACGAGAAACTATACCGGGCCGGTTTCAGGCTACCGCGCGTGCCAGAGCACACTGGCTCCAAAGATCGGAAAGTGACGCCACCAAATGTTCGATGTCAGCATCGCTATGAAGCGGTGATGGCGTAATCCGTAGCCGTTCGGTTCCTTTGGGCACAGTCGGATAGTTGATCGGCTGAACGTATACTCCGTAATTGTCCAGAAGCAGATCACTGATCCATTTACACTTGACCGGGTCTTTCACCATTACAGGAATGATGTGGCCTGGGTTGTGCTGATGCGGAATGCCTTCGCGGTCAAGCAAATCACGCACTTTCCGCACGCGCTCCTTGTGCCGCGCGCGCTCCATCTGGCTTTGCTTGAGGTGGCGTATGCTCGCTGTAGCCCCCGCTGCAATGGCGGGAGGCAACGCCGTGGTAAAGATGAAACCGGATGCATAACTGCGAACAAAATCAACCAGTGCGGCTGAACCGGTTATGTATCCGCCCATAACACCAAACGCCTTGCCAAGTGTTCCCTCGATGATGTCAATTCGATGAGCATTGCCATCCTGTTCGGTGATTCCGCCGCCATGCGGACCATACATTCCAACTGCGTGCACCTCATCAATGTATGTGAGCGCACCATACTTCTCTGCAACATCGCAAATCGCATCGATCGGCGCGATGTCACCATCCATCGAGTAGATGGATTCAAAGGCAACGATTTTTGGAACTTCAGGACCGTATTGCGAAAGCAGACGTTCCAAATCCTCAACGTCATTGTGTTTCCAAATACGTTTTTCTGTTCGCGAATGGCGCACGCCCTCGATCATAGAGGCATGGTTCAGTGAATCCGAGAAAATTACGCAGCCAGGAATGCTGGCACCTAGCGTACCCAGCGTTGCCCAGTTCGAGTTGTACCCTGAGGTGAACAGTAGCGCAGCCTCTTTGCCATGAAGATCGGCAAGTTCCTGTTCAAGCAGGACATGATGGTGGTTTGTGCCGGAAATATTGCGCGTTCCCCCTGCCCCTGCACCGCATTCATCAACTGTTTTCTTGATGGCTTCCAACACATCCGGATGCTGACCCATTCCCAAATAGTCGTTGGAACACCAGACGGTTACATCTCGCGTTTCACCCGACGGGGAATAGCGCGTTGCTCTTGGAAAATTTCCGCGTTGACGTTCAAGGTCCGCAAAAACCCTATACCGACCTTCCTGCTTCAGATCATCAATCTTCTGCTGAAAAAAACTCTCAAAATCCACGTCACGCGCCTCAGTTTTTATTAGTTCTAAACTTCTGATTTTTTGATGTCAAAAAAATCCGCCACTGACCAGCATACCAATGGTCGCAGGTGAACATACAGGGGATGATTGAGCAGAACCATGATCTAGATCAACAAATCCTTGGCATACCCGTTCCAACAGACACGAAGACGACTTCCAACAAGTGGCGTTTTCCCTCAAGTTGCGCTTCCTTGGTCTTAAACGTGGTCTCAAACGTTGTCTCCTCGGCCCCCGCTTGTTTCATCAAGCCGGCTACCTCCTCCTCAACCAATTCGCGCGACCTTGCGAATGCGGCAGTTTCCTCAGTAAACCGCTCGGGCTGGTTTGCATTCATCAGCTGAAATGATCCACCGCCGTCATCCGAAATCAATGTCAAGGATCGCTTGATCCTGATCATGCCGGAAACAGCACCAATCGCGTTTGCCACGTCGCCATCCCCGGGCACCAGGCACTGGCTGTTGAGGCGTTCTCCGACGGCAGGATAGTAGATTTTGGCAGAGGCTCCGACCCCGATCAGCGCGCGATCGAGCGAAATATCCAGTTTCGCGAAGGACTTTTCATTGTCGAGGCTCCGTTCGATCAGTTTTTTTTCTGCTGTCCCCAGTTCAAGGCCGTCTTCTCGCATACAAGTCTCCAGAATGAAATCTGCGCTTTGTCGGGTAAGCTGGTTTTTGACGCGGGCGGAAATCGCCATCGCGCCATCAGCGATCCGGTTTCCAAAACGGTTCCTTTGTCTGGCAAAAAGTTCAGCCGCGATCTGTGCCGCTTCCAAGTTCCAGTTATGTTGCAAATCAAGCACATGGCAGGCATCAGACGGCGTGAACCCTCCAACGTGCACAAGTCCCTTTTTCACCAAACTGTTCAATGTACCAAGTTCGGAGTTTCCCCGTAAAAGCAGGTCCAGCGGTTTGGGAAAGTCGGCAAGCTTTTCAAGCAACTTTGCCTCCGTCGTGCGGAGCATACCAGGAGCCACTCCAACGGCAGACAAAAAAGCAAATCTTCCGTTGAGATGGGTTATGTTTTCCAGCCTCGCTTGGCGCCGCAACTCTTCCAAAACAATTCGGTCATGCTCCAACGCCAGAAGGCTTATGGGGACCTGCCTTCTGGGACCGAGCTTCAATCCGGTTGCGGAACGTTCATCCAGCGAGACTTCGGAATCACCGCCCAATCCGTAAGTGTGCATTGCGACGGCTTCGACCATGGTATGGAACCCGCCGACAATTGCACCGCCCGGATCAATGCGCGGCCATCCTTCTTCCAAAATGGCAATGTCGGTTGTCGTACCCCCGATGTCTGAAACAACCGCATTTGATGCCCCGACAAGTTGTTTCACACCAACAAGACTTGCAGCAGGGCCCGAGAGTATTGTTTCAATTGGCCTTGTAAGTGCAAAATCGGCACCAACCATGGTTCCGTCGCCGCGCACTATCATCAACGGCATATCCAGACCGGTTGTGGCCAGATAACCCCTGGTCGCCTCGATCAAGTGCCGGATCATGGGTACCAGCCTGGCGTTGAGCAATGTTGTAAGGGCGCGTTTTGGGCCGCCAAGTTTCAGGGAAAGTTCGTGGCTGCACGTGCACGGCAAGCCGATAATATCGACAAGACAGTCGCGGACAGTGATTTCATGTGAGGCGTTCCGGACCGCGAACATTCCCACAATGGCAAAGGCATTGATGGAATCACGATTTGCCTCAACAAATCCGGCCAACGGTTCAACATCAAGCGGTTTCTCATTGCCGTGGACATCATGGCCGCCGGGAAGAAAAAGGACCGGATCACTGCCAAGCGCATCGGAGAGACCGGCCTTGTCCAGGTCGGCAGGTTCAAAACCGATCATGATCAATGCAACGCTGTTTCCCTTGCCTTCAACCAGCGCATTTGTCGCAAGGGTCGTGGAAATGGATGCAAAAGCCAGCTCCGCCGGATCACCGTCGTATCTTTCAATCGCCAAATCTGCTGCCTTGCTGATGCCGACCGACAAATCATGTTTTGTGGTAAGCGATTTGGCTTTGGAAATGACCCCTTGTGCATGGCTGAAAATCACGGCGTCGGTATAGGTACCGCCGGTATCAATTCCCAACAGGATCTGTTCGTGTCTTGAAGCCATCAATGGCAGATAGACGTTTACCCGCTGTTACGCAATCCCGCTGCAATACCATTGATCGTCAACTGGATGCCGCGCACGGTTTTATCGTCCGGGTCTTCCTCGCCAGCACGCCGGTTTCGCAACAACTCGACCTGCAAATGATGAATGGGATCCAGATAGGGAAAACGGTTTCTGATAGACCGTTCCAGGAGAGGGTTTTTCTCTAGCAGTTTTTTCTGACCCGTAATTTTGAACAGCACTTCAACGGTTAGATTCCATTCTTGTTCTATGCGACCGAATATCTCGTCGGCGAGTTTTTGGTCAGGAACCAAATCTGCATAACGCCTTCCGATCGCCAGATTCGTCTTTGCAAGCACCATGTCCAGGTTTGAAATCTGGGTTTGGAAGAACTGCCATTTCGAATACATGTTTTTCAATGTCTCAAGCCCGTCCGGGGTGGTCTCCAGATACTTGGCAACGGCAGAACCAAAACCATACCAGCCTGGAACCATCAGGCGACATTGTGCCCAACTGAAAACCCAGGGGATTGCCCTGAGGTTTTCGACCGCCCTGACCGCTTTGCGCGATGCCGGACGGGACCCGATGTTCAAACCTGCTATCTCGTTGATAACCGTTGAATTCCAAAAATAGTCGACGAAATTCGGGGTTTCATAAATCAGCCCGCGGTATGTCTCGAACGCAAACTGGGAGATTGCATCCATCGCCGCAAGTTGCGCACTGTCCGGCTCAGGTGTGGTTTTGTCGAGCATCGATGCTTCCAGAACTGCTGATGCCAGGGTTTCCAGGTTTCGTCGGCCGAGCTCGGGGTTGGTGTATTTGGAAGAAATGATTTCTCCCTGCTCTGTCAGTCGCAGGTGGCCATTCACCGCGCCGGCCGGTTGGGCAAGAATGGCGTCATAGCTTGGTCCGCCGCCGCGCCCCACAGTTCCACCACGTCCATGGAACAGGCGAAGTTTTACCCCGTGTCGTTTCGCAACTTCGACAAGCTTGATTTCTGCCTTGTAAACCTCCCAACCCGAAGTGATATATCCGCCATCCTTGTTGGAGTCGGAATATCCCAGCATGATCTCCTGGACACCTCCCATGGAATCCACCAATTTGCGATACTGGGGGATTGCCAGGAGGCGATCCATGATTTCCGGGCAAATGCGCAGATCGCCAATTGTCTCAAACAGCGGCACCAGATGCATCGTGGTCTTCCCCTGGGGCGATACCAATCCGACCTGTTTGAGAATGACTGCCAGTTCAAGCAGGTCTGATGCGCTTTGCGTGTTTGAAATTATGGAGTTCCTGATCACACCATCACCAAACTTTGCCTTGAGTTTGCGTGCCTGCTTAAAGATACCAAGTTCTTTTTCAGCTTCTTCAGAGTATTCAACGTCCGGGCGCAGCAATGGTCTGCCGTTGACCAATTCGCTCGTTAACAGCTCGATACGGTTTGTCTCGTCCAGGCTTGAATAGTCCGTTCCCGGTTCAGCAGCTTCATACAGTTCTGCAACCAAGCGTTCATGCACGTCGGAGTTCTGGCGCATATCGAGACTGGACAGGTAAAAACCAAAACACTCGACAGCACGCCGCAAATTGCGGAGCCGACCCTGGGTCAGGAATTTCGAATTGTTTTCACAGAGCGACGCCCGAATAACGTCCAAATCTGCTACAAGTTCATCTGCATCTGAATAAGGTTTTGCATTTTTTGTAACGGGTTTGCGGGCAGATTTCTGATTGTCGATTTTCATAAGCGTCGCAGCAAGCCTGCTGTATATGCCTGAAATCGCCTGCCGATAAGGTTCGCTGGAGCGGTGCATCGAACCATCACCAGAATTTTCCGCCAAGGCAACGAGGTCGGGAGAAACCTCAACAATTCGTGTCGATAGCGACAGTTCACCACCCAATTTGTGCAACTGATCCAGATAAAACCCGATCGCCCGCGATGATTGCAACCGGATCGTGTTGTTCATTACATCTGCATTGACAAACGGATTGCCGTCACGGTCGCCGCCGATCCAGGCTCCAATTTTGAAGAACGATTTGATCGAGGGCTGCTGCGATTCATCTTCCGTGTCGGTGAGGAGTTTTTCGATCCGGTTGTACAGGTTCGGCAATTCCCTGAAAAACGTGTGTTCATAATAGGCAAGACCGTTCGATACCTCGTCCAGGACATCCAGCCGGTTCAACCGCATCATGTTGGTCTGCCACAATACCAGTACCGCCCTTTTCAGCTTGTCCTCGATATCCTGGACTTCTTCGTCAGTCAGGTCCCTTCGATCCCGGCGCGACATGAGGCCCGCCATTGCGATTTCCCGCGTCATGGTTGATTGCCGCCTGATTTCAGTCGGGTGGGCGGTCAACACGGCCCGCAAGTTTGCGTCGTTAAAAAACCGAACGATGTCTTGTTTGCTGTTGCCTTCGGCGAGCACGCGTTCAATCGCCAGTTCGATGTTGCCATTGCGCAATGGCGATTTGGCGATTTCATGATACCGGGTGCGCCGAATGTGATGATGGTCTTCTGCGATGTTCGCGAAGTGGGAAAAATAGCTGAATGCGCGAACCACATCTACCGTTTGTTGCGGATTCAGTGCTTCGAGTATGTCCTCAAGTTCCACTTTTGCAGCGTCACTTCCGTCTCGAAGATAGGTAACCGATTTCTGCCTGATGGTTTCGACGAGATCAAAAATTTCCTCGCCCTGCTGTTCGCGAACCGTGTCACCCAACAGACGGCCAAGCATCCGGATGTCGTCTTTGAGTGGAAGGTCCTTTTCCAATTCACTTGCCGGGGCGTCATTGGTGATGTTCATTCAAAATTTCCATATGAAATCGATTTCAGAAAATTCTCTCCGACATCTGAAAGTCTGGAGAGCACATGTTCATTGTAAGTAATGAGTGATGCAACACAAGACCGGACGACGGTTCGATCAGGTGGTTTTTACAACACAGGCAGATGGTAGTCACACAAGCTGTTCGCGAAGACATCCAACCGTCACTACAAACAAACAACCCGGAGCCGAAGCCCCGGGTCTTCAGTCGTTATTTGGTCAAAGATTATACTGAGTAGTACATATCGAACTCGACGGGATGAGGTGTGTGCTCAAAGCGGATTACCTCTTCCATTTTCAACTCAATGTAAGCGTCGATCTGGTCTTTGTCGAAAACATCGCCTTCGCAAAGGAATTTGTAGTCTTTCTGAAGACTGTCCAACGCCTCACGCAAGGAACCCGATACTGTCGGGATACGCTTCAACTGGCTAGGAGGCAGATCGTAAAGGTCCTTGTCCATTGGGTCGCCAGGATGAATCTTGTTCTTGATACCGTCAAGGCCAGCCATCAGCATTGCTGAGAATGCAAGGTAGGGGTTGGCAGTCGGATCAGGGAACCGAACTTCCACGCGCTTCGATTTCGGCGAAGAACCGAAAGGAATACGGCAGGAAGCAGAGCGGTTGCGTGAAGAATAGGCCAGCAATACCGGCGCTTCATAGCCTGGTACAAGACGCTTGTAAGAGTTTGTAGACGGGTTGGTGAACGCGTTCAGCGCCTTGGCGTGTTTGATGATGCCACCGATGTAATACAGACAGGTCTCAGAAAGGCCTGCATATTCGTCGCCTGCAAACGTTGGCTTGCCGTCTTTCCAGATTGACTGGTGGACGTGCATACCGGTGCCGTTGTCACCATAGACCGGCTTGGGCATGAAGGTTGCTGTTTTGCCGTAGGCGTGAGCTACCTGGTGCACAACGTACTTGTAAATCTGTTGACGGTCAGCGTTGACTGACAGGGTATCAAACATGATGCCAAGCTCGTGCTGTGCAGAAGCCACTTCGTGGTGGTGTTTTTCGATTTTCACACCCATTTCACCCATAACCGTGAGCATTTCGCCACGATAGTCCTGGCCGGAATCGACCGGTGGAACCGGGAAGTAGCCGCCTTTTGTGCGCGGGCGGTGCCCCATGTTACCGGCTTCGTATTCGGCATCCATGTTCGAAGGAAGCTCGGTGCTGTCCAACTTGAAACCGGTGTTGTAAGGATCTGCTGAGAAACGCACATCGTCAAACACAAAGAACTCGGCTTCCGGACCGACATAAACGGTGTCACCAACTCCTGTAGACTTTACATAAGCCTCTGCTTTTTTGGCGGTACCACGGGGGTCGCGATTGTAGGGTTCGCCAGTGGATGGATCAAGAATATCGCAGAAGATTGCCATTGTGGATTGGGCAAAGAACGGATCCATATGCGCTGATTCGGTATCAAGCGACAGGTTCATGTCGGATTCGTTGATCGCCTTCCAGCCTGCGATGGAAGAACCGTCGAACATGACGCCATCGGCGAACATGTCTTCATCGACAACACTTGCATCCATCGTGACGTGCTGCATCTTGCCGCGCGGGTCGGTAAAACGCAGATCGAGGAACTTGATGTCCTCATCCTTGATTTTTTTTACTATTGAACTGGCGTCACTCATTATAATTGCCTTTCCTGGTTGATCACCGATTGATGTAGGAAGTCACGCTTACTGACTTTGAAAACTAGATTGCGTCCGAACCGGTTTCGCCGGTGCGGATCCGGATTACTTCTTCGACATTTGAAACGAATATCTTGCCATCGCCGATACGCCCGGTTTGGGCTGCTTCACGAATCGCGTCCACGGCTTTTTCAACCATGTCATCGTCAGTGACAATTTCCAGTTTCACCTTGGGCAGGAAATCGACCACATATTCTGCACCACGGTATAACTCGGTATGGCCTTTTTGCCGGCCAAAGCCCTTGGCTTCTGTCACCGTAATGCCCTGCAACCCCACGTCCTGAAGTGCTTCTTTGACTTCGTCCAGTTTGAACGGTTTGATAATGGCTTCGATTTTTTTCATTTTTCGACCTCAAATTTGTCGCCCAAGTGTGTTGCCACTGCAAAATCCGCTCAACAAGGACTTTTTTTTACCGAAAATGACAAAAATCCTGCAGAAGACCGAAAATTTCTACCAAACATAGCCGTTTGCTCAATTTTTTATCTTTCTGCCTATTTTTTAGTCATTTTTTCAAATTTTGCGGAGCTCAATGCACTAGTCGCACGCGATGAATTCCTGCTGAATTTTTCGCTTGGCTTCAAACCCATGAATCCTTATAAGGCGGGTTCACCAATCGGGCCGCAGTGGTTCGATACCGGTTGCGGGTATGGTGAAATTGGTAGACACGCCAGATTTAGGTTCTGGTGCCGCAAGGCGTGGGAGTTCAAGTCTCTCTACCCGCACCACAAAATTGGTTCAAAAAATCAATACCTTATTTTTTGCGTTTTTTGCGAGGGAGTTGCGGTGACGGTTTGCTAAATGCGGTGAATGCCCAGTTTAGGGGCTGCCGCCTATCATCGCAATTCTGTTTTGTCATAAAACAGTGCGAAAATCACGCTGCCCAATGACGAGATTGGCATACTGGCAAATGCGATCAAGAACAACCAAAACGGGATGTCTTGATAGAAACTCAGTATGAACAAGCCGGGAAAGAACAAGACCCAGGATGCGATGTGGCTCCAATAGAACGTGTTGAAGAAGAGAAGAATTCGGCTCTGGCTGGCTGGGCTACGGGACTTCTTCTTTGACCCTAGAAGGTAAATCGTACAAACGATCAGAACGGGCATGCTGATTGCGACGGGGGTGCCACGACCGGCACCGAAAAGAAAGACACCTATGCTTAGGAGGAAAAACACCAACAGCCCAAAGCGATCTAAGCGGATCACGGTCAGAGACAATACAATCAGCGCAATCGAAACTGTAATGGCCAGCACCCCCAGTGCGAAGAACGGAATGTCTGTCAGTATTGAAAAGACCGGGCTTCCACGCGTTAGGGTGTAGAAAGCGTCATTCGGCCAACCGACGGGCAACGCCTCGACGGAGCGGTTCTCGACCAGCACTGTTCCTTTCAGCAATTCGGCGCTGCCATGGAGAATCCCGACGATCCCGATGATCACGCCGAACGTGGTGAGACAGAGTTGTAACTTACTTATCCTTGATGCGGCCATTTCTATTGCTCCGGTCCTGCTTGGAGATATTTGGGTGGTGCATGATAGTCTCCGGCATACTATACTGAACAGTAGCTAAACGCCTGTGACGCAGCTTAGTCAAGGATTATTATACTGAATGGTAGATAAAAAGAATCTGCGCGGCCGCGGCCGCCCTAGAAAATTCGACACAGATGATGTGCTCGACAAGCTGATTGATGTCTTTTGGGAGCTTGGATACGAAGCCTCGGACACAGAGACACTGGCACAGCGCACAGGACTAACCAAGCCTAGCCTCTATAATGCCTTTGGTTCAAAAGAAGACCTCTTCGTTGCGGCAATCCATCGCTATAGGCAGACACGATCGAAATCTTCTGTCGATGCATTGATGAAAGCAAAGACCCCTCAACAAGGCATCCGGGACTATTTCTCAATCTTCGCTGAAAACGTTGCAGGTGAAGGCCACCCGCGCGGATGCCTGATTATGTCTGTTGCTTTGCCCATCCGCGACAGATTGCCGAAAGTCGCGGAGATTTTTGAAAGAATGCCCAAGGAAAGCTATGCTCGTATTAGCGTTTATTTCGATGCTCAGGTGGCCGCAGGGCACTTGCCAGAGGCTTTCGACAGTGCCGCTGCGATTTCCCTCTTTCAGGACTTGGCGGCGGCGATGATTATGCAGGCACGCGCCGGTGCGCCTTTGGACGAGTTAAAGAACAAGGCACAGCGCAATACCAAGCTGGTTCTCTCAGAAGGCGGACTTTGACCAAGATGCGAAACCCCGAGAGCGCGCATAAACTAGACAGAAAAGCAGACAATCACACTGACAGATTACCAAGTGCATCAAATAGGTATTTGCACTGCTATAGCCCGCATTGCTCGACCTGTTGTTCGAAATATTCCTCTCGTCGCGCGGAGCGGTACCAACTGAGAAGACGAAATGTGAATTCGGCGTTCGTGCTGGATGCCAACCCAGATGATTACTACGTGTATTTTGCAAACGGCGACCGTAATGGACCGCAGTATTCGGCCTTGCGTTCAGTTCTCGACTGCGAACACCGTTTTTCCGTCTACTGGGTCAAATAGCCCACCACCCAGATTTACGTGGCCCCAGTTCATGATTTGTAGCAAAACAGGTTCCAGTTCGCGCCCCTTGTCTGTCAGGCGGTAACGATAGCGCGTCGGTCTGTCCTGATAGGCTTCCCTCTCGATCAGGCCCCAGGCGATCAAGCGCTTCAAACGTTGTGACAACAGATTTGGCGGAAAAAACTCTTCGCTGTTCTGCAATTCCTGAAATGTATGCTTCCCATGCCACATCATGTCGCGCACCAGCAGAAGTGTCCACTTGTCGCCGAGGATTTCCAGGCTACGGGCAATCGAACAGCGCGAACGAAACTCGTGCTTTGCTTGGGACATCTCGACCTCTCTATCTGCTGCATAGCACATCATATCATAGTCACTTAAAAAATGAAAGTTTGACTCGAATAGTAACTTAATTTATGGAAGTCACTAAAGGCGCCCCCTGAAAGATGATCTGGTGGCCGCCCGTAACAAAGTCTTCCCTGCTGGACTGCCCGGCCTCACCGGGTCTTTCCTGGGATGGACAGGCCCGCCGTAGGGGATTTGGGAGATATGAGCAATTGAACAAGAATAAAGACATGGTGACATTTGAAGCCGCCTACCAAGTCACGTGGTCTGATTTGGATTCCAACAGACATCTCAGGAATACTGCCTATCTTGATTATGCGGCGCAAACGCGCTTCCTCTATTTCGACTCCAAATCGTTCGGACCCTCAGAGTTTTCCAAGTTTGAAATCGGTCCGGCTGTCTTGGAGGAAACGGTTCACTACAGGAAAGAACTGGGATTTCTGCAGGAGTTTTTGGTGGATATGAGATGCGCGGGAACGAGCCGGGATGGGCGAAAATTCATCATGGCAAATCGCTTTCTTGGCGTTGACCGAAAACCCTACGCTGAAATTCGCAGTTTCGGTATCTGGTTCGATCTGTCTTCAAGATCACCTTCCACCCCGCCAGAGCGTCTTCTTGGAGCCATGCAATGCCTCGAGAAAACCGAAGATTTTGAAATCCTTGACTAAACCCATCCCAGACAGGAAGAAAAACCAACATGATCAAGCGCATATGGCACGGCTGGACGACCCATGAAAATGCGGAAAGGTACCAAACCCTTCTGAACGAATTTGTGTTTCCTTCAATCGAAGAAAAAAACATCAGGGGTTATGAAAGGATCGAATTGCTTCGGCGTGAACACGCAGATGAAGTCGAGTTCATCACTGTAATGACTTTTCACTCGCTCCAGGATGTCGTGAATTTTCAAGGCGAGGACTATGAGCGTTGTTACGTTCCAAAGGAGGCACAACAACTGCTGAAGCATTGGGACGAAACGTCCCAACATTACGAGGTGATGGAAACACGCAGTTATGTGTAGCGTTTAATCGACCGGCAGCACCCATGTCATGTTGTACAAAATAAATGCAACAGAGGGTTGGAAAGCAAAAATAAACCGGCCATGGAAAACCCCTTTGCCATCCTGAACCACATTAGCAGCCTGCCTGAATATCGACCAGCAACAGGGTCATTGATCTCTATGCTTGCATTTGAAAACACCAGCAAGAACGGAACTCACCGTAAAGCACAATCGGGAAAATGTGATGAATTTGAAACCTAAGGCTCATGTGTCTATCCTTCCTGAACCTTGCATTTAATCATCTTTATCCGGCCTTTCGGCTTTGCCGCCTTGATGGCATCACCAAGACGGCGGCTGAAAAACAAATCTAGTCCATCCAGATCAACCCATACATCTGGCCCCTCAAGTGCTTCTTTGGAAACCACAAGCTCATTGTCGTCTTTACCTACATAGCTCCACAAATCATGCGTCGGTTCAAAAAATGTATGCTCCGAAATTTCCGGCAAGGCAGCTTTTTTATTGCCCGCAAAATCCATGAGAAAATACGGTTCCCCCAAAGGCTTATCAGGCTTGCCATTTCTATAAGGTGTAACCGGATGAAATCCCCCCCCGGCCCATAATCAAAGTCCTTGATCAGATCATGAATGCGAGCAGAAACCGCTATATGTGCGCCAATCATGATGACATCACGCTCCAGATTGATCTTTGAATCCCGATAGCGGGTGATCGCTTTCTGAGGAATAAACTCATCAGTCAGAAGAGCACCTGAAAAGACCAAACGAATCATTGTCTCTTGAGGGTGTACTCCGGTTTCTGGATCTACCTGATCAAAAGGGATAAAATCAAAATGATAATCCGGCAGCAGATTGCTATCTGCTAAGTAACTTTTTTTCAAAATCCATACATAGTCGCTCATGCTGCTCTCCTCATCTCACATCACCCCTGCAGCCAAAGCCACGGCAACCGTTCTTCGCATCTTCCATTTCTGAACCTTCCACCCTGCTCACACTCTGCCAAAACGGGATGTCTCCCGCTGCCCCCCCCAAATGACTTTTTCCAAATCGCCTAAAACGATCATTCTTCGGGCTGACAGCCCAACCGCACAAAAGAGCAGAACCGCAGTTTTCGAAAATCCCTTCAGGATTTGCATGTTCTTCTCCAGACACAGTCTGTTGCCGATTGCCATGGTTTTTCTAATCCTTCTGATCATCCCGATCGGTTTGGCCGGAAACCGGTGCAGCACCCATTTTGGTTGTTTGCTTGCGATCAGGTTTTGGTGATGATTTTTCTGTCGGCTTGTTTGCCATGATTTCCCTGTTTCACATTTTGAATTATACTTCGAGTGCGGGAAATTCAGACAAAAACCAGAACCCACACTTCGATTATGACGTTAGGTAAACTTACAGTTTTTCAGGTAGATGAAAACGGATTATTCGGCTGTTGGAAGCATTTATTGGGAGACGGTTAAACGAAACGTTTTTGCAATGCTGAAAACCACACGCATTCGGTTTACCTGTTTTTATTTTTACTTCAGTGCTTTGCCCGGTGACATTCGTTTGCAAAAAACAGAACAGCCGTCGCATTTCAAAAATTTGCGCTCTGGGCGTGCAGACAATTTTCCTGTATAGGCTGCAGCAATTCGAAATCAGTGCATTGTGGAAGTTTCAGCATGACCATACTTGTAACGGGTGGCGCCGGATATATCGGCAGTCACATGACGCTGGAATTAATCGGCCAAGGCGAACAGGTCGTCATACTGGATGACCTTTCGAGCGGAACACCTGCTGCAATTCCACCCGAAGCGGTTTTCATTCAGGGAAATGTCGGCGACAGCGGCTTGGTCAGGGGTGTTTTGGCTGACCATGGAATCGACGCCATTGTTCATTTCGCCGGCTCAATTGTCGTCCCTGAATCCGTTGCGGACCCCCTGAAGTACTATCACAACAACGTCGCCAACTCACTCAGCCTGATTGCATCGGCGGTTGGGGCGGGTGTCAAACACTTCATCTTTTCCTCAACTGCGGCAGTATATGGCATTCCAGAGAACAATCCAATCAGCGAAGACGCTCAAGAAGCCCCAATTTCACCGTACGGCGCATCCAAGCTGATGACCGAGCGAATGTTGGCGGACACGGCATCTGCCCATGGACTTGGTTATGCCGCCCTCAGGTATTTCAATGTGGCCGGGGCTGATCCGCTTGGTCGAACAGGGCAGTCGACGCCAACCGCCACACATTTGATAAAGATTGCCTGCCAGGCCGCGCTCGGACAGCGCGACTATCTGGAAGTCTTCGGCAAAGACTATGAAACCCCCGATGGCACTTGCATTCGAGATTACATTCACGTCTCGGATCTTGCTGCGGCACATTGGAGCGCGCTTGAGTATTTGCGTGCCGGGAAACCAAGCGACATTTTCAATTGCGGCTACGGGCGCGGCTACTCAGTGTTGGAAGTTATTGAGGCTGTCAATCGGGTCGCGGGAACCACCATTGATGCCAGAGACGCTTCACGTCGTGCAGGTGACCCGGCAGCGCTGATATCCGACCCCACCCGTATTCATGCGGCGCTGGATTGGCAACCTCGGCACGAAAACCTTGATACAATTGTTAAGCACGCGCTTGATTGGGAAAAGAAACTTGCGGTGGAAAAACAACCGTAACATCTTTAACTACTGAAACTGTACCGGTTTCAAATTGTGGGTGGGATCGTCATTTGAACCATCTGCAACTGAGCGGCCGATAGGTTCGCAGCGCTAGCTTCGCCCCACGAACATCACCATTCCAAGCAAACCAACCACCTTCATGCTTCAGGACAACCGAAAGCGCGTTCTGGAAATTGCTTCTAGCCGCCGGTCATCAACACAGAAGCTTGAGTGTTGGCCGCATCCAAAACAGCCTCTACCTGCTCTTTGGTTTCTGCCGCTTCGATCTGCTGTTTGGCAGATGATCGCAAGGCAGCAGCCGAACCAATCAAACCGTGATAGGCAGCAGACTTGGCAAGAACAGTCTGTGCCAGTTCCACGGGCGTCACATGTCGCGCCGCCGCCTCTGTTTCCAGCATGGTGGTTTGTGCGTCATTCGCAGTTCCATCCACCAACGCTTGTGCGGCAATCGCCTTGGGTTGCCAGGTGTCGCGTTCCTCAAGTGACTTTTGCCGGTTGCGGTTTTCAGGATTTGTGCATGGAGCGCGTTTATGCGGGAGAGCGCCCCGCGCTTGATTTGCTCAAGACTTGGCTCGGGCGAATTATTAAGCACCTCAAGCGCCGCTTCTTCGGTTTCAAAACCCGCCGCTTCAATCATGCGGCCTTCAAATTCTACTTTCATAACGTCCTCACAAGAATGTCAGTTTAAAGGTAGCAGCGCTACCTTGGCGATTGGCGATTTTGATCTTGCCGGTCCTGACAATTATCTTGACCTCACCGTCTATGACGTCGTTGATATCGTTGGTATCGGTTGTGGTGATCGTGGCTTGCGAACCCACATAGCCAAATTCCAACTCCGCAAGATTGGTTGTGCTTCCAGCGTCATACCAAAACACACAAGACTCCGAACCTTGTGGGTGGGTGTGGGTGGCATTAAAGGTTATGAAACAAAAGCCGCCTTCTGTTGGTGTATCTACTTCACCAAATGCATCGTCTGCGATGAGAATGTATTCGGTTACTGCTCCATGGTCAGAAAGATTGCCGGTGGTCAGGACTACCGCAGGCAAACGCTCCGGCGAGAGAGTTCCGGAGTTCAGGTTGTTGGCATTTTGATAGAACGATCCCTCCTGGCCATCCAGCTTCGCAGCGTCAATTGTATCACTTTCAACCAGCACCTGGCCTTCTTTGCCAGCGGGATCGTAGACAGAACTCAACATGTCGCCGGAAGCGCTAGCATCGACACCGGGTGGCCCCTGTGGACCGGGGTCGCCCGTATCACCCTTTGGGCCCACTGGACCTGTCGGACCAACGTCACCCGCATCACCCTTGGGACCGGGGTCGCCCGTTTCACCCTTTGGGCCCGCTGGACCTGTCGGACCGGTGTCGCCCGCGTCGCCTTTCGGACCTACCTCACCTTGCGGACCTTGTGGACCTGCCGGTCCGACTTCGCCCTGCAAACCTTGCGGGCCGATTGACCCGTCGCCTGATCCTGCAGGACCTTCAGGACCAGCCGGGCCGGGAACCCCGATAATGGTCTCTGTTACGCCACCTGGATTGATAATGACTTCAATACTCATCAGACAATCTCCTCAATCGGCGTTATTACCCCGGACAATGCGCGATAAATATCTCCGTTCGGGGCGGTCAGTTCCAACTCCCATTTGCCAACACGGTTGACAGATCGGGTATCGGTTTCACTGCAAGTAAAAACCAACCTGCCATCAACATCCCCGATTGATACTTTGCCATTGAACGAACTCAACTCGAGCATAAGTTGGCCTTTGAAGTCTTTTGCCTGCAGCACAGCCTGATAACCGGTGACATCAATGGGCTTGGTTCCGCCCCATATCACCTCGAAATTCAGCGTTTTGCCCTGGAAAATGTTCATGTGAACATCACCACCAGACTTTGAAAATTCCACACCGGACGTTGTCCCGGACATTTGCTTCTCCTGACACCGTTTTTCCAACACGGCATTCCAACGAGCGCTGAATTAGATAATTCAACCGCCCGCCGATTTGCATTTCGTCGATGCTAGTTCAGTGAAACAACGCGGGGATATGTTTTGCGTGGCCGACTCGTCATCTGCCGGCAATGTGCATACTGATCGGCGAAGTTGAAGTTCGGGTCTGCGAACCTGCTTTCCCAAAGATGTTCAGATGGTTTTCCGCCTTGATGATCATTGGCATTTGCCAAGAGGCGGTGCCCGTCAGCAATATTGTGCAACCGGTTCACCAAGCACTTCATACATCGGTTCGATTCCCAACCCCGGCACATCGGAAGCCGTCATGCGGCCATCAATACGCGCAGGCGCTCCTCTTGCGATATCAACCGTTCCATATGAATTAAAATCCGTTGCTGAGAACATAAACTCAGAAGGGGTAGAGCGGGCCAGATGAGCGATTGTTGCGGTCACGATATCTCCGCCCCAAGTGTCTTCAATTGTCATCGGAATACCGCTGGCTATGCACATGTCCCGCATTAATCTGGCCTTGGTCAGTCCGCCAACCTTTGAAATTTTGAGATTGATTACATCCATGGCATCACCGGCTATCGCTTGCAGCAATGTAATGGGGGTATCGATCACCTCATCCAAAACAAAAGGCAGCGTCGTACGACGTCGGATCGAAGCGCACTCTTCGAGCGTCAAACACGGTTGTTCGACATAAACATCCAGTCCGGCAATGGCACCCACAACCCTTGCCGCGTCGTGCATCTTCCATCCCGTATTAGCATCGGCAACCAGTGTATGCGTTGCTTTCAGCACCGAGCGGGTCGCTTTGATCCTGTCAATGTCGTCATTGGCATCACCACCTACCTTCAACTGAAACCGGGTGTAGCCCTCGGCCGCGTAGCCTTCGACAATTCGCGCCATTTCATCGGCAGGAGCCTGACTGATGGCGCGGTAGAGCACCACGTCATCCTGCGCCGCACCACCCAGCAACGCATAGACAGGCAGGCCTGTCGCCTTGCCCAACAAATCCCAACACGCGACATCAATCGGTGCTTTCGCGTATGGATGGCCGCGCAGGGCCGCGTCCATTGTCCGGTTGATAGCGCCTATGTTGAGCGGGTTCTCGCCTAGCAGATGCGGTGCAAGTTCTGACAAACCCGCCCTTACCCCCAGGGCAAAAGACGGCAAATAGGCCGAACCGAGCGGACAGCATTCCGCGTATCCTTTCAACCCTTCATCAGTTTCAATCTCGACAACCGTACTGTCGAAGACTTCCACAAAATTTCCGTTAGACCAAGTGTAACGACCTTCCTTCAGTGGCAGATCGATCTGAAACACGTTGATTGCACTGATCTTCATCCATCCTCCCCCGGGGCCGTTACCCCTCATATCCGGTCAAAGCGATCGGAACCGGTTTGGCGAATATGGTTCCAACGAAATAGCCGGGCGCGCATTCGCAACGACATCGGCTACCAGTTGAGCAGTTCCCGCTGCCTGGGTCAAACCAAGATGTCCGTGACCAAAGGCATACAAGATGTTTGACGATTTTGCTGAGCATCCGATTACCGGCAGGCTATCGGGCATTGAGGGTCTGAATCCCATCCATTGCTCACCGTTCCGCGTATCCAGACCCGGCAGGAACTTGGCCGCCTTGTGCAACATGTCCTCTGCACGCCGGTAGTTTGGCGGCAGTTTCAATCCACCAAGCTCCACGGCACCACCTACCCTGACCCTGCCATCTATCCGGCTGACAACAAATCCATGGGTGTTGAAAGTCAACTGTGTTTTTAGGTCAAACGCCCCTTCAGCAAGCGTTGTGTTGTAACCGCGCTCGGTTTCCAACGGAAATCGCTCACCCAGCGATTTTGCCAGGACATTTGACCATGCACCCGCGGCGATCACCACTCTTTTGGTTTGTACCTGTCCTTCGCTTGTGTTGAGAACAACCCCGGATTCCGAAGGCGCTATCGAAACTACGTCTGCCTTACCGAAGCTGCCACCGCGTTCCAGAAACACATCTGCAAGATGTTCTGTCCAACGTTTGGGATCGACCGTATTCATCCAGTCAGGTGTGAAAATGGCATGGGTAAATCGCTCACTCAAACCGGGCTGGATTTCGGCAATCGCTTCGGTTCCTTCAATAACCGAGTACTCTACGCTGTAACGGTCTCTTTCATTGCGCATCAACAGGGTGCCGGAAAACTCGCGCGCTCCTTCATAGAGTTGCAACTCTCCCTCACGCTGGATCAGTTTTTCGCCCCCGATATCTACAATTTGGGCTTCAAGTGCATCCTTAGACAACTTCATCAGATTGTATTGGGCCGCAACAGAACCGGAATAACGGTCTTTCCAACTGGCCCTCCAAAACCGGAGCATCCAAGGTGCGATTTGCAGCGCATAAGCTGGCGGCACAGACAATGGTCCAAGCGGGTCCAACAACCATTTGGGCGCTTTTTTGATTATGCCCGGAGATGCCAATGGCAAAATCTCACTGAAAGCGAAGGCCCCTGCATTTCGTCTTGAAGTTTCTGCACAAATGCCGGTGCGATCAAGAACGTGAACCCCGAACCCCCGTTCCTGCAATGCAAGAGCCACGTTCATACCCACAATCCCTGCACCAATAACGGTTACATCGTGCTCCATGATTATCTGCCATTTCTCATATCACGGTAGCAAATTGCATTCGGCTTACGATCCCGGAAAGTCGATGCCATGGCGGAACGGGTCCTTTTCGTCAAATACAATCTTGCTTTCGGCAATGACATATGCGCTGCCCGTGATTGATGGAAGGACGCCATTTTTTGACCCGGCTTCGTAACTGAGGCGATAACTACTTCCGATAATGCTTTGCTGAATGATTTCCTGCCCAAAAGACAGACGACCATCGGCGGCAAGACATGCCAGGATCGCAGAACAACCGGTTCCACACGGCGAACGATCGTAAGCATTGTCCGGACACAGTACGAAGTTTCTCCCGTGAACATTTGGATCGTGGTGGGGCGACTGAAAAATCACATGATCAATCGGCTCCGCATCTACCCCTCCTACACCAATGGAATTGGCTGCTTCACGAACTGTTATTGCTGCTTTGGTCAAAGCCGGAACGTTTACAGCGTCAACGTCTATCGGGGATGGTTCAACGATGAAAAACCAGTTCCCGCCATACGCAACATCACCGTAAACCTTTCCCAGACCTTCCACACTCACTTCTACAGACTTTGCGACCCTGCGGCTTTCAACATTTCGAACTGTAACAGTGTTGGGGTCTACGAGATCAATTCCAATCACGCCGGCCGGTGTTTCGATCCTGTGTTCGCCGATACCGATCTTGCCCAAATGAAAAAGGGTGACGGCCAATCCGATCGTGCCATGACCGCACATCCCCAAGACCGCATTGCGGTCAAAATAAATGGCCCCGGCAACACAGGAGGGGTCGGTTGGCTCGGTCAAAAGAGCCGCAACCATTGCTGGCTGGCCTCTTGGCTCGGCGAGGACAGAATGGCAAAACCGCATGTTCTCGTCAGACAACCGTGTTGCACGTTCGGCGAGCGAACCCGACCCCAGATCGGGGC
The DNA here is from genome assembly GCA_965230715.1 of Rhizobiaceae bacterium. Classification (GTDB taxonomy): domain Bacteria; phylum Pseudomonadota; class Alphaproteobacteria; order Rhizobiales; family Rhizobiaceae; genus JAALLB01. The sequence continues at coordinate 2,615,545 of CBDDLK010000001.1, forward strand.
CGCCGTTGAGTATCACCCTTGTGGGTTCGCCGCCGGTATGGCTGTCGATCACATGCATTGTGAAATCACGCCACCCAGCTTTGACCAGTCTTCGAACCAGGTGCGAAACATTGCGTATTGTTGTTCGCAATAGTTGCGCTGAGCGATAGACAACTCATCGGTTTCGTTGAAATGTAATGCGTATTCTTTTTCTCCGTTCAACACCAAAAGGTGCTTGTAGTAGAGGACCAAATCGGTGCCTTCATCAAAGCTGGCCAATACACCTAGCGCCTCTTCCAGTTCGCGTGCCCGCAGTCTCGCCTGTGCATTGCCCTTTGCCGCCAACTGGCAAAGAGAAACCAACAACAGGGTTTCTTTGGGCAGGGCATTGCCAATCCCGGTGATAGCGCCGGTCGCCCCGCAATTTACGAAACCATGATATACCTCGGTATCCACACCTGCCATCAACGTTACTTCATTGTCGAACGAGGTGATGTGTTCAGCCGCGTAACGCAGGTCTTGTTTTCCGCCAAATTCCTTGAACCCGATCAGGTTTTGATGCTCACGACGCAGCTCAAAAAACAACTCGGCGCGAACAGCGAAACCATAAACCGGGCTGTTATAAATGACGGCCGGAATGTCCGGGGCAGCCGTCAATATCGCTTTGAAATGGTTTTTTTGGGCCTGCGGAGAAGAACCGCGCGACAATACCCTTGGTATAACCATCAAACCGTCTGCACCTGCCTCTTGGGCGTGTAAGGCATGGGAAACAGCCGACTTTGAATTGATTGCCCCGGTTCCCACTACAACGGGAATGTCTGCATCAATCAGTTTTTGAACCCCTTCCTGTCGTTGTTGGTCTGTAAGCAGTGGCCAGTCACCCATTGAGCCACAATAGACGACTGCAGACATACCAGCATCCATCATTTCGCGTCCCTTGCGGACCAGTGCTTCATAATCCGGGGTTCGGTCCGGCTTGCACGGCGTCATGAGTGCCGGCATCGTCCCGCTAAAAACATTTGTTGGCAATTTAAACACTCCCTGGTGAATAACATGGCAGGTTGAAGCCATTCTTCATCTCATATCCAATTTCCAAAAAACTGTTTCACGTCAAGCAAAACCTGAATTGTAGATGGCGTGAGTTCACGGCCATTACAGGCAACTTGTATGGTGCAAGGTCGGTGATCAATTGCTTCTGTGACGAACTCATGCAAGCATTGCCCTGCCTTTTCATTTTGTTGCGGTCGATCATTCATGACAACCACCCTAATCAAGAACGCCTCGGTTGTAGTCACAATGAACCCTGCGCGAGAAGAACTGACAAACGCAGATATATTCGTTCAGGATGGAATAATCGATGAAGTGGGGCAAAACCTCGCCCGCGCGTCAGACGAAACCATAGATGCCAAGGGCTGTGTGGTGACACCCGGTTTGGTGAATACCCATCATCACCTTTACCAATCCCTGACAAAAGCCGTGCCGGGCGGCCAAGATGCGTTGTTGTTCGGTTGGCTAAAAACACTGTACCCAATCTGGGAGACATTCGGACCGCAGGAGATGTTTGTATCTGCGCAGACTGGTTTGGCAGAGCTTGCTCTGTCAGGCTGCAGTTTGAGTTCGGATCATCTGTATATTTTCCCCAATGGAACACGACTCGACGATACGATTGAGGCAGCCCGATCGATTGGCGTGCGGTTTCATCCAACACGGGGGTCCATGAGTATCGGCGAAAGCAAGGGGGGATTGCCGCCCGATTCACTTGTCGAGCAGGAAGAACACATCCTCAATGATTGTATTCGCGTTGTTGATGCATTTCATGATCCGACACCCGGAGCAATGGTACGCGTTGGGCTAGCCCCCTGTTCTCCCTTCTCGGTCAGCAGGGAACTGATGCGAGATTCTGCATTGCTTGCCCGTGATAAGGGCGTCATGCTGCATACGCATCTGGCTGAAAACGACGAAGATGTTTCCTACAGTCTTGAGAAATTTGGTTGTCGACCCGGTCAGTACGCCGAAGAGTTGGGATGGACCGGAGATGATGTCTGGCACGCCCATTGTGTCAAACTGGACAATGAAGAAATTGACCTGTTCGCGCGTTCCCGAACCGGGGTCGCGCATTGTCCGTGTTCAAACTGCCGACTGGGTTCGGGAATTGCGCCGATTACCGCCATGCGCAAGTCGGACGTTAAGGTAGGGCTGGGAGTTGACGGCTCTGCATCGAACGATTGCGGTCACATGTTGGCAGAGACAAGACAGGCATTGCTATTGCAACGGGTCGCCCATGGCGCGAACGCGATGAGCGCACGAACAGCGTTGGAACTAGCCACGATTGGAGGGGCATCAGTGCTTGGGCGCGATGATTGCGGCTCTCTTGAACGCGGCAAACGCGCTGACATTGCGATCTGGGACATCACTGGAATAGAAGCTGCAGGTAACTGGGACCCGGTAGCCTCCCTTGTTTTGTGTGGGCCGTTCACTGTCCGGCATCTTCTTGTCGAAGGCGAACAGATCGTGTGCGACGGCCATCTGACACGCATAGAGCTTCCGAGTGTCATCGAAACGCAGAACCGGCTCGCGGCGAAACTGTCCGGTTAGGCCGGTTCAGTTTGTTGCATCCTGGTTTTTCAGACGTTCCGCAACGGTTTTTGAACTATCCAAAGTGTTGCAAAACCAGAAAACGCTATCAATGCCAATCCGGAGAAAGCGTAAACGTCTGGCCATTCCCGAAAAACAATTCCCCCCATGATTGTTGCTACAAACAATTGGCTGTAGACGAGTGGCGCAATGAGACTGGCTTCGGCATTTCTGTTGGCCAACACCAACAGATAGTTGCCTGTTGCCGAGCCCAAAGCACTGATCGCAATGAAAGCAACAGTAGCACTGTCAAATTCGGGAAACCCGGCACTTAGGCCTAGCGGTGTCAGCAACAATGCTCCGACGACCAATTGCGACATCAACAATAATCGAGGTCTTATTCTTCCGGCGACTATGCGGGTCATTGCCAGATAGCAGCCATAGCACACGCCAGACAGCAACGCGAAAACAATGCCGATAGACGCGCCAAAACCGGGTTTAACAACAAGCATCACACCGAAAAACCCGATCACAAGCAATATGCTGCGACCCGTTGACGGTCTTTCTCCCAGAAACAGCATCGCCAAAAGGTATGAAACGATTGGACCGATGAAAAAGGCGCCAAATACATTGGCGATCGGCTCAGTTTTGAATGCCATCAAAATGCAACAGATGCCGCAAACAATAAATACGGTTCTCAGAAACACCGGCCATTCAAACATTGTGGGGAGTTCCTTCGGTGACAAACTGCTGAACGGCAGAAGAATTATTGCTGCAAAGGCAAATCGCGACCATGCAACAAACACTGGATCAACACCCTTGCTTGTGAGCAGTTTTCCGGCAGTATCGCCAAACACCACGAAAGAAACGGCAACAAATACCAATGCGGCAAGACGAAAAAGACCTATTGGTTTCATGAGAACGTGCTTTCCGGGTTTTTCGAATGCAGTAAAATCCCAAAGCGGCGGATGGTGGGACAATTGGCGAACTGTATAGCAATCAAACGTGAACGCTATTTCCGTTGCTGGTTACCTGCACCGGGATGGCTTGGAATACCGGCCACATAAACCTGTTCAACTGCCCGGTCATCGCCCAAGGTCTGCAACACAAACAGTTCTTCGCTGAGGGTTTGTTGCGTTTCCATTCTCAATTTCATGGCAGGTGTTGCACAAGAGTTGAGGACTACGATGTCCGCATCACTTCCCACGTCCAACGTTCCGATCTTGTTTTCAAGTGAAAGTGCTTCCGCGTTGCCCCTGGTCATCAGATAAAACGATTTTAGCGGGTTCAAGACCTGGTTACGAAGTTGCAGAACCTTGTAGGCTTCATCCATGGTCTTCAACATCGAGTAGCTGGTTCCCCCGCCAATGTCGGTAGCAACGGAAATACGTACCCCTTCTTCTGACAACCCATCCATGTCAAAAAGGCCGCTGCCCAAAAAAAGGTTGGAAGTGGGGCAAAAGACAGCAACAGAGCCGCTTTCGGACATAGTTTTCCGTTCGCGCGCTTCCAGATGGATGCAATGACCAAACAAGCTACGCGGTCCAAGCAAACCGCAAGATTCATATATATCCAGATAATCTCGTGCGTCGGGGTAGAGCGATTTTGCAAGCGCTATTTCATCACGGTTCTCCGAGATGTGGGTCTGCATGTAACATTCGGGGTGCTCGGCTACCAATGCCTGACTTGCCTGCAACTGTTCCGGCGTCGAAGTAATTGCAAATCGCGGAGAAATAGCATAGCGCAAACGCGATCTGCCATGCCATCTGCCGATTAGTTCCTTGGTATCGTCGTAGCCGCTTTGCGCCGTGTCGCGCAATCCGGGGGGAGCGTTGCGATCCATCAGAACCTTGCCGCCGATCATGCACAGGCCCCGTTTTTCCGCTTCTTCAAAATACGCGTCGGCAGACGTCTTGTGCACCGAGCAATAAGCTACACCAGTCGTGGTACCGTTCCGTAACAGGGTGTCAAACAGCCATTCAGCAATCCGCTCGCAATGCTCGCGGTCTGCAAATCTCTGCTCCTCGACAAAGGTATATTTCTCCAACCAATCAAGAAGCTTTGTTCCAAACGAGCCGATGACCTGCATCTGAGGGAAATGCAAATGTGTGTCGATGAAACCCGGTACAAGCAGGTTTGGTCTGTGATCAACCAACGCCGCGCCGGGATGCGCTGCTGCAATTTGTGAGTACTCCCCTTTGGCAACAATGGATCCTGCCTCCAGGGCAAGTGCGCCATCTTCTATGTATTCATAACTGTCAAAATCGTTATCCGATTTCGGCTCCGCAACAAAATCAAGTACTCTTCCACGCAGAAGTGTGACGCTCATGAGTAAACCTTCCTTTGCGATCTTGCCGGTTTGATAGTCTCCGATGCGGGTTTTCCGTGCTCTTGGTTTTCAACGGTTCTCGGCGCGTCTGTCCGGGAAGCACCCGACAAGCCATCCAATGCTGTCACAACCTCAGCAACAACCAATGCTGCAATCACTTCGGGCCGTTTGTCTTTGACCTGATTTCCGCCGATCGGACACACAAGGCGCTCGATATCGCTGGTGGCACTATCGTCTGTTTCTGACCAGCTGCCGAATGTTGCGCGTTTTGTCTTTGAACCTATCATACCAACATATGCCGCATCCTTGCGTGCAAGGGCCTCACTGGCGATCAGAAAATCCATGCTGTGATCGTGCGTCAGTATGACAAACGCGCTTCCGGGTTCTGCGGACCGCACCTCTGCCTCGGGTATTGAAACATGCCTTGCTTCAACACCTATCGGCAAATCAGTAAGCTCGGCTTTTCTTGTATCGACCAACAAGGTTTTCACCGGCAACAACGTTAGTGCCTTGGAAATCGCTTTCCCAACATGGCCTGCACCAAAGACATAAACATCGGGCCATGCATTGATTTCCGCCTCGATCTGCTCGCGACTGGCATCAAGTAACTTGGCGTCACAAAGGCGAACCAGCACTTCAACATTTCCACCGCAACACTGCCCGATCTGGGGACCAAGCGGCACACCGATTTTCTTCGGCTGATTGTTACCGCTCGCAATCAGTTTCCTGGCTTCATCAATGGCCAAATATTCAAGCTGGCCACCGCCGATTGTCAAAAAACAGCGATCTTTAGCTACCAGCATCCAGGTACCTTGTTCCCGCGGAACCGAGCCTTTTGCCGAAACAATATCAATGCGGGCCAAGGGCAGGCCGCCTCTGATAAACGTATCCAGATCTTCAGCAAGCGCTTGCATCGCTCATTTGCCCCGCAAACTCTCAAGCGCCATCAACACCCGCTCGGGCGTTGCGGGCGCATCCAATCGCGGGCATGTTTTGTAATCATCCTCAGAAGCCACAGCCATTGACAGGGCCTCAAACACCGACATTGCCAACATGAAAGGCGGTTCACCCACGGCCTTTGACCGGCGGATTGTCATCTCGCGGTTTTCCGACCAGTCAGCCATGGCAACGTTGAATATCCGGGGACGATCAGAGGCCAACGGAATTTTGTAGGTTGAGGGGGCATGAGTACGCAAGCGCCCCTGTTCGTCCCACCACAACTCTTCCGTCGTAAGCCATCCCATCCCTTGGACAAAGCCGCCTTCTACCTGGCCCAGATCAATCGCCGGGTTCAAGCTTTTTCCCACATCATGCAAAATGTCAGTGCGATCAACTTGATACTCACCGGTCAACGTGTCGATGGTTACTTCAGAGGCAGCGGCACCATAGGAATAATAGTAAAATGGCCTGCCCTGGCCTTTCTCCCGATCCCAATGAATATCAGGGGTTTTGTAAAAGCCCGTTGCTGACAACTGAACTCTTGCCAGATAGGCGGCGGCTATAAACTCTTCAAACGCAACTGATCTGCCGCCAAGCAATACCGAATTGTTTTCAAACAACACTTCGTCAGCTTTGACCTGGTATTTCTCACAGGCGAAACTGATCAACCGCGCCTTGATTTGTTGGGCAGCATCAGCAGCTGCCATACCGTTCAAATCGGTTCCTGAAGAGGCTGCTGTTGCGGATGTATTTGGAACCTTGCCAGTGTTGGTTGCAGTGATCTTGATATGTTCAAGACCGACCTGAAACTCATCGGCAAGCAGTTGCGCAACCTTGGTGTTAAGCCCCTGTCCCATCTCCGTGCCGCCGTGATTGAGGTGGATGGAGCCATCGGTGTAAATATGGACCAATGCGCCTGCCTGATTGTACCAGGTCGCAGTGAACGAAATTCCAAACTTTACCGGGGTAAGTGCAATCCCTTTTCTCAAGACACCGCGTTGTGCATTGTATTCCAGTATCGCTTTGCGGCGAATCTGGTAGTCACTTGAAACTTCCAACTCCTCAACCAGCCTGCTGACAATGTTGTCTGTTACCTGCTGGTGATATGGCGTGACATCCCGACCCTTGCAGTAAAAGTTCCGTTTACGGACCTCCAACGGGTCAATGCCCAGTTCATATGCAATTTCCTCAATGATCCGTTCCCCCGCAAGCATACCCTGTGGGCCGCCAAACCCGCGAAATGCTGTATTGGAGACGGTGTTGGTTTTCACCGGTTCGGATCTAAGCAATACATCAGGAAAGTAGTAACAATTGTCTGCATGAAACAGGGCACGGTCAGTAACCGGTCCTGAAAGGTCTGCCGAATTGCCACAGCGTGCCGCATAGACCGCTTCAACCGCAGTAATCAACCCAGTCTCATTAAACCCCACGTCATAGTCGACAACGAAATCGTGGCGTTTTCCAGTTGTAATCATGTCGTCATCGCGGTCGGGACGCAGCTTGACTGCACGATTGAACTTCTTGGCGGCAAGTGCAGCGACGCTCGCAAACAGATTGGATTGCGTTTCCTTCCCGCCGAAGGCCCCACCCATCCGCCTTACATTGACAGTGACCGCATTTGAAGGGACGCCCAGTACATGGGAAACCATGTGCTGAACCTCGCTCGGGTGCTGGGTCGATGAATAAACCAAGACATCATCATCCTCGCCGGGAACGGCCATCGCGATATGCCCTTCCAGGTAAAAATGATCCTGTCCCCCCATTCGCATTTGCCCGGAAATGCGGTTTCGGGATTTTACCAGAGCCTCTGCTGCATTGCCGCGCTTTAACTCCAAGGGTTCGGTCACCAGTGGATAACCTGCCTTCCTGGCATCCAGCACATCGGTAATTACATCTTTTGCTTCATAGGTTATTTTCGCGAGTTTTGCTGCTTGGCGCGCCACGCTTCGTGAGGTTGCAACGACCGCGAACAAAACCTGCCCGTGAAAATCTATGTTGCTGGCAAAAACCGGGTCATCGTGTTTGCCCGTTGGACTGACATCATTTTGACCTGGAATATCCTGGTCGGTCAAAACTCCAACGACACCGGCGCAAGCCAACACTGCATCAAAGTCCATCGTCTTGACGGTTCCATGTGCGATTTCAGAAAGCCCAAGATAGGCATGAAGCAGATCTGAAGGCTCGACAATATCGTCGATATACTCTGCCCTTCCTGTGACATGTTTGTGGGCAGATTCATGACGGTGTTCAGCATGGACTGCCTGTAGTGGTCCGGAAGTTTGATCTGCAGCCTGCTTCATGCGCTTGTTCCGGCGTTTAGTTGCTCGAGTCGATAAGGCGAACTGCGACTGGGTGTGCTCTCAATGAAAAAACGGCGCAAAAGGTTCTTCGCCACCAAAGTGCGGTACTCAGCTGAAGCACGCCAATCAGACAATGGTTGAAAGTCTGTTTCAAATTCAAGCCTTGCCTGTTCGATGGTTTCTTCATCCCAGGGCTTGCCAAGTAATGCAGCTTCGACTGCGCGGGCCCGCTTGGGCGTACCGGCCATTCCGCCGAATGCAATGCGACATTCGCTGACTTTCCCTCCATCAAGCACCACGCGAAACGCACCACAGACCGAAGAGATATCTTCATCACGACGTTTCGATATTTTGTAGACAGAAAAATGCTCTCCAGATGCTGGCAGCGGGATGTGTATCTTTTCAAGAAAATCGCCCGGTTGACGATCCTGTTTTCCGTATTCGACGAAGAAGCTTTCGACAGGCAACTCCCGGCTCGCTGAACCCGAACGCAGGGTTACGGTCGCTCCCAACGCAATCAATGCAGGCGGTGTGTCGCCAATCGGTGAACCGTTGGCAATATTTCCTCCGATGGTTCCCATGTTTCGCACCTGTTCTCCGCCAATGCGATTCCACAGTTCGGTAAGCTGCGGTATGTGCTTGCGGATGCTTGGCAGCGCCTGGGTATATGAAACACAAGCCCCAATCGTAAGCCTACCGTTTTCAATCGCTATTTGCCGAAGCTCGTTCAAATGCCCAACAAAGATTGTCGGAGCAATGTTGGCCATGTGCTTTGTGACCCACAAACCGACATCGGTGGAGCCTGCAACAATCGTGGATTCGGGGTACTGCTTTCGCAGTTCGGCAAAATCCTCCAATGAGGACGGGATCATGGCAAAGTCATCGCTACCGGAACCGAGCTCGACCCTGGCGCCATCGCAAATGGATTTCAGTTTGCGAACCACGTACGCGCGCTCAGCTACCAAAGGATCGTCTTCGGGGTTCCCGTTTTCCGCAGCGGCAAGCGCAGCACGGACAATCGCTTCATATCCGGTGCATCGACACAGATTCCCCTGCAGGGCCGTTTCCACATCTTCTGATACCGGATCAGGATTGCGCATCCACAGCGCATACAGGGACATTACAACACCCGGCGTACAAAACCCGCACTGACTGCCATGATGGTCTACCATTGCCTGCTGGACCGGATGCAACGAACCATCGGTGCCCGCAAGGTGTTCAATTGTTACGACATGGCAGCCATCAAGCGATGGCAAAAACCGGATGCACGAATTCACCGTCTCATAGACTAGTTCAGAACCGCAAAGTCGACCAACCAGAACCGTGCACGCACCACAATCGCCTTCAGCGCAACCTTCTTTCGTCCCGCAGAGTTTTCTTTTGATACGAAGATAATCCAACAAGGTATCACTTGCAGATACCTGATCCGTCTCGATCAGTTGATCATTCAGCAAAAAGCGTATGGTATTTCGGATATCAGTCAAATATGCAACTTCCCTGGCAAGCCAGAATAGGCTTCAAATTCACCGCTTGGCAAGAGCGTGATTTCATGCGACCGCTTTACAGGTTTCACAGCCACATTTTTTCAGCATTTCCCAAACCCGTGCTTGCCAAACATCAGGCATCGGTTAAGTTCCTCTCCAACCATAGTGAGGAAGAGCAAATGGAACTAGAGGGAAAAACCGCAGTAGTGACGGGTGGCGGAGGTGGTATCGGCGCTGCGTTTGCGAAGATGCTGAAAGACAATGGTGCGGAGGTGGTTGTGGCTGATCTCGATCTTGCGGCGGCCGAAAAAACCGCAGCCAAGGTTGGTGGCGTTGCGGTTGCGTGTGATGTTCGAAAAGAAGACGACATCAAGGCCCTGGTCCAACTTACGCGAGAGAAGTTCGGGAAAGTCGACATTATTTGCTCAAATGCAGGGCTGGCATTGGGCGAACCTGACCATGCGGCGTCGGCAAGCAATGAGGATTGGGCATTGAATTGGGAGGTTCATTTGATGTCGCACGTTTATGCTGCACGGGCGGTTCTTCCAGAAATGATAGAGCGTGGCGAAGGCTGCCTTGTGAATGTCGCCTCTGCCGCAGGCCTGCTCAACCAGATCGGTGACGCGGCCTACTCGACAACCAAGCACGCCGCAGTCGGGTTCGCGGAAGCCCTGGCCATTACACATGGTGATGACGGTATTCAAGTCCATGTGGTTTGTCCGCAATATATCGCTACCGCCCTGACAGGTTATGACAATGACGCCGACAATGAACCCACTGCCAATACATTGTTGCCGACTGATGTTGCTGAAGCTGTTCGGGAAGCGATCGTCGAGAACAGGTTTCTGGTTCTCACGCACCCTGAAGTCCGGGATTATATTCAGGTCAAGGCGGGTGACACGGACCGTTGGGTTGGCGGGATGAGAAAACTGCGCCGTGGCATCATCGAAAAAGCCGGAAGCACCCGAATGGCCGACATGCACAAATTGATGTAGCTTCGGCGAAAGAGGTCATCTGCCGGGATCAAATTCCATGATGTCGTCATCGGGCATCCTCTCGATTTGTCCAGGCTCCAAACCATCAATTGATATGTTATTGGTTCGGGCGACCAAGGAGGCTACGGACAATTCGCCATTTGGCAAACTGCAGCACATTACCAGCCGCTGGTAATTTACCGGCGTAAGCACCTGATCTTCCGAGCGTACCAGTTTGGTCGATATATGATCATACCAGACGCTGCCGGTTCGCATGACATTTTCGTACGCTTCCAAAATAAACCCGTCTGCCTCGGTGCTGATCGGGTCGCGTTCAAAAATCGAACCGACTGCGCTTTTGGCCCAAGCCCACCCTCGCCAACTTGCATAGGATGACTCTTCACCTACATAGGTGCAGATCCAGTCCCCACGGTTTTCACGATAAGAAATCAAGTACGGTTTGATTGCCTCCATGCTTGAGCCCTCAATGTCAAACCGAGAGCTGCTCCAGCCTGCAAAACCAGCTTGAATGAGTTTCGGTGCACAGGTCCAGATTTTGTTTACCGGATGGCGTTGCGCATGGAATGGTATCCCATCGCCCATTTCAGTTGAGACATGTGCCAAACCGTTTGCCAGGCCAGAAGTGTTTGCCATCCAGTTGTCCGCGCGCGCCAACAACCGTTCCGCCTCTCCCAATGCGTGCATACCATCATCGGTAAGCGTGTACTTTCTATCGTCGAAATTGATCAGGATCGTGCCGCGCAGTTCCTGCAAATCATTGACATGTCTTCGCACTGTTTGTCGCGATATTCCCAGCTCTTCGACCGTTTTGCTCAAATTGAGGTTGCGACCCAAGGTACAAAACGATCGCAGCATCTCGAAAAATACAGATGTCGTATGCCCCGCTTTTGATGCTGCTTTGAGCCCGGTTTCAGTGTTCATAAAGTTGAATAATCCGTGTAACTTCTATGCATGAGTAATAAAACTATTCCCACTTTGGCAATTTTTTCTCACACTACAACTAAAATTCGTTGCTATCCCAAGATTCCTGTACAGCAGCGGTTTCGTGCCCGCACTAACTGATACGGGAAGCGGGAAACGATGCTGCAGAATGCAGCAACGACAGAATTTCAGTTGTGATAGAAGGTTCTGGAACAATCAGCCAGACAACGCAATCCACTCATGCGTCAGTCATCTTCCAAAATGCGCTCTGCGGCACCATCAAGGTCATCATACTGACCGCTCTTCAGGCTCCAGACAAAAGCAAGCAACCCGATTGCACCCAAACCCAATGCAATGGGTATCAACACAAGTAAATGGTTCATGTCCGCGCTTCCTCCATCCCCAGCAACTCACCTTCAGTCTTGCCATCATCGGCCACGTTGAGCAACTGCGGTGCATCTACGAAGTTTATCCGGAAGCTGTTTGCAACCACGATGATTGAAGACGCTGACATCGCGATGGCGGCGATCAGCGGGGTTACAAAACCTGCCATCGCCAAAGGGATCGCAATGCAATTGTAAGCGATCGCAAGGCCAAAATTCTGGTACACGATTCTTCGGGTACGCTTTGCTGTCCGGATAGCAAATGGCACAGCCAAGAGCGATGGTCTGACAAACACGAAATCTGCCGCATGTCTTCCAATATCGGATGCCGACGCAGGAACCATCGAAACATGGCCAGCGGTCAATGCGGGCGCGTCATTGATCCCGTCACCCACCATCAGCGGATGGTGACCCTCCGACTTGATCTCTTCAATCTTCGCTATTTTGTCTGCCGGCATTTGTTCAGCAAAAAACGAACCGATTCCAAGTTTTCCGGCCAATTGTTTTACCGATGAATGCCTGTCGCCGGACAGGACTGTTGTGGGCAGTCCGCTGTCTTGAAGCTCAAGAACCGCTTTAGCTGCATCCTGTCTTGCCGTCTCAGTTGTCTTGAAGCCGAAGATTTGCTGCCCGGAAATTGCAAACGTCACACTCCAATCATCTGCATCTTCAGGCGGGCCCTTGCCGACAATCTCGGCAACCCAAGACAACCGGCCCAAGCGGATGGTTGCCCCTTCAAAACTGGCTTGCACCCCCCGACCAGCTTCTTCAATCACGTTTTCCAGCGATGCTGGCCCGATTTGGTCAAGAGACTTGCTCACGGCTTTGGAAAGCGGATGGCTAGACGCTAAGGCCAACCCTTTTATCAATGGTAACGCGTCTTGCGGCATTTCTGTTACCCGGGTAACCGATATGCCGTCGTTTGTTAGTGTGCCGGTTTTGTCAAAAACAACCCTGTCAACGTCTGACAAGCGCTCAAGTGCCGTGCCATCTCGCAACAAAACACCTTGCGACAATAGCCGGTTAGCCCCAATGACGTGTGCGACAGGGACGGCCAACCCCAACGCACAAGGGCAAGTAATGATAAGGACCGTAATTGCGATATATAGAGAAGTGTGCCAATCGCCATTGCTCGCTACCATCCAGAAAACAAACGCGGCCAAGGCAAGCAGATGTACCGCAGGCGCATAGATCTGTGCCATTCGATCTGCGATACGCACAAAATCTCCGCGCCCTTTTTCCGCTGCTTCAACCATGCTTCTTATCTCGGCCAAGAAAGAAGAAGAGATATCTGACAGCGCTTCTACATCGACAGGTCCACCAAGGTTCAATGCGCCGGATTCGACCTCCAAACCCGGTTCGGCGACCACAGGTTCCGCTTCACCTGTCACATGAGACCGGTCGATTTCGGTCATTCCTTCAATTATGCAGCAGTTGACGGGAAACCTCTCGCCCGTGAATACACGCAGCTTCATTCCGGGGCGAATTGCCGACAATTCAATGTGAACCGGATTTCCGTCGCTATCGACCAAAACACCGGACTTCGCTGACAAAGATGCCAGTCTGTCAACTGCACCACGAGCCTTCTTGCGCATAAGAGCATCAAGATACCGGCCAATAAGAAGGAAAAACAGAAGTGTGACACTCGCGTCGAAATACGCCTCGCTACCACCGGACAGGCTTTCGAATATGCTCATCCCCAATGCCAGCAAAACGGCAAGCGAAATTGGTACATCCATGTTGAGCCTGCCGACTGACAGCGACCGGATTGCCGAGTTGAAAAACGGTCGTCCGGCAAATGCAACTGCGGGGACCGCTATGATTCCGGATATCAAATGAAACAGCTGCGTGGTAGCGGGATCAGCGCCCGACCAAACCGAAACCGACAGAAGCATGATGTTGGCTGCAGCAAATCCCGCGACAGCAAGCGCCAGCAACAGCGACTTGTTGGTTTGCTCTGCTTCGTCGTGATGAGCCTTGCTGTCAGCATAATGGCTTTCAAACCCAAGTTGCTGAAGTTTGTCCGTCAGTTCGCTAAACTGCTCACGACCGGCCCGCCAACAGACCGAAACCGTTTTTAGCGTAAGATTGGCACGAACCTGGTCAACAAAGGAAAACCGCGCCAGTTCGCGCTCGATAGTCCCGATACACCCTACACAATGCATCGATGGAACGATCAGTTCGGTTTTGTATCTGCCGTTGCCAAGGTCCTCGGATTCTGAGATCACCCGTTCCTGCTCAAGTGACGCGCACTTTCGTGCTGTCTCATCCATATAATCGGAACTTGTCAATGCAGCGGCACAGCAACTCATTGCAGGATTCCAGTTCCGTCAGCGCCAACCAAAAAGCGTGCATCACGCCTGTACTGGGAGGCTTCGGTTTGCGCGGTAATTGTTACAACCCATATTCCCCGTTCAAGCACCTTGTTCAGCGTGTAACTGCCATCATCACTGACCTCGATTTTGAATACCTGATCAGACTGTTCGAATGCAGGGCGCCCTATTTCAATTTGGACATGTTGTGGTGAAATTTTCGTGCCGTTGCGATCAAGCAGTTCGAAATGCAATGCTCCCTGAGCGTAGGCAATGTGGGATTTCAAACCCTGTTCACGTTGCGATTTTGCCTGCTCCAATTCATCATTGTAGTTCTGGCTCGCAACATAAGAGTTCTTGACAACCAAGCCTGTCCAGCTTTTTGAAGCCAAGACTGCCATTGTAATGTTCACAGCGATGATAACGCCGAAAAACGCGATCATGCACAACAGAAAGTGAATGCCGCGAAATTCTTGTCTGGTTTCAGTTTTTGCAGATACCGGGGTCATTTAGTTGTCCTTTGGTGCACTGAACATGGCATCGATGGTCTTACGGTCTTTCCCGTCGATTTCAGATACCACGAACGTAAACTCAGTCTTGGCCTTTCGAACATATTCCTTGGGAACGGTAACAAACAATCTCACGGATTTGAGTTTGTCTGCTTCGACTTCCGTCTCCGTCCAGTTTTTGAGCCCGTCTGATTCACCCAATTCTTCGAAATGGGCTCCGGGGAAACCAATCATGGAAATCAGGAAGCGTTTCTTCTGCCCTTCCATGTTTAGGATTTTCAACTGGTAACCATTACGGATTGAACCGTCGCTAAGGACAACAAATTGCGGATTTCGGTCATTGATAACCTTCAAATCCAAACGATCGCGACTGACAAGGGAAACGAGCAGGGCCAAGCCGATTGCGGCATAGATACCAAAATAGATGAGTGTTCTGGTGCGAAGCAATGTGTAAACAGAAAAATGCTTCAGCTTTTCAGAAAGGCTACCTGCAGCGTCCCGAATACGTTCTGGAACAATTTTAGGTTCGGGCACATGTTTGCCAGCGCCTGCCAACGCCATATTCGCCTCATAATCATGCAGGGTAGCGTAAGATATCAGCCCGGTCTCTATGCCCAATTTGTTCATGACGCTGTCGCACGCGTCGATACAAAGTGCGCAGGTAATGCACTCAAGCTGCTGACCGTCGCGAATATCGATGCCCACAGGGCAAACCGCGACACATGCGTTACAGTCCACGCAGTCGCCGGTTGGCAGACCCTGCATTTTCATCTTCTTGACATGCCGGGAACGGGGTTCACCGCGCCAGTCATTGTATGTGACAGTAAGGGAATGTTCGTCCAGCATTGCAGCCTGGATGCGCGGCCAGGGGCACATATAGGTGCAGACCTGCTCGCGCATGATTGCTCCCAAGATGTATGTCGTCGCGGTCAATGTGGCAACGGTTGCATATGCAGCAAAGATCGCCTGACCGGTGAATAGATCACGCAAAAGCGAGGGGGCATCTGCAAAATAAAAAATCCAAGCACCACCAGTGGACACAGCGATCAATATCCAGACCGTGTGCTTTGCGACCCGCTTGTAAATTTTTGAAGCGGTCCAGGGTGCATCGTCAAGCTTGATGCGTGCATTTCGGTCGCCTTCGAAAAACCGTTCAACAACCAGGAACAAATCGACCCAGACCGTCTGAGGACAGGTGTACCCACACCAGGCACGACCCAGCACTGACGTTACGAGGAACAAGCCAATCCCTGCCATGACCAGCATTCCTGCGACGTAGAAAAACTCGTGCGGCCAAATCTCGATGAAGAAAAAATAAAACCGCCGGTTTGCCAGATCAAGCAGAACGGCCTGACCGGGAAGACCTTCCCCCCGGTCCCAGCGCAGCCAAGGAGTGATGTAGTAAATCCCGAGGGTTACAAACATCACAAACCATTTGAAGTTGCGAAAGTTCCCGACAGCCCGTTTGGGATGAATTTTCTTCCGCGCTTCATAAAGCGGCCGGTTTGCTTTCGAGTTTACCGCTACAACATCAAGTTGCTTGATGTCTCCGTCAGCTTCTTCCGACTGCGCATTCATTGCTGTGGTGACTCTACTCTTCGCTCGCCTCGCCGCCGCCAAGTCCATGTACATAGACTGCCAACTGCTTGATGGTTTCATCAGACAAAATCGAACCCCACGCGGGCATTACGCCGTGCTTTGGTTTTGCAATCTGGGTAGCAATCGTCTCTTCTGTATTGCCATAAAGCGAAATGGCGTCCGTCAGATTGGGAGCGCCGAAATCGCGGTCACCCGTTCCGTCATCGCTGTGGCAAGAGGTACAATTGTCGTTGAACACTTCCTGACCAGCCATTGCAAGCGCATCGTCATGATCCTGGTTTGAGATTTTAAGCACATAGTTGGAAACCTGGCTGATTTGCTCGGCCTCAAGAATGCCATCAGCTCCGAAAGATGGCATGACCGAATCACGCGTATCTTCGTCTTCAGTGTTTCTAACGCCGTGCTTGATAGAGGTGTAGATTTCCTCCAGATCACCGCCCCAAATCCAGTCATCATCATTGAGGTTCGGATAACCTGGGCCACCTTGGGCACCGGAACCGTGACACTGGGAACAATAGACTTTGAAGGCAGACTTCCCACCAGCTGTGGCAAACCTGTTCAACGCCTCATCACCGCTAATCGCCGTAAGTTCGCTTGTTGCCAGCTTCTCGACAAATTCGGCTTTGGCTGCATTTGCAGTTGCCATCTCCACCTGCAAGTCACCGCGATTGGTACGACCTGAAATTCCAGGAGTATACCCCTCCAACAAAGGGAAAGCCGGAAAGTAAATCATGTAACCGATCGAGAAGATGATGGTCGCGTAGAATGTCCATAGCCACCAGCGGGGCAACGGATTATTCAGTTCCTTGATACCATCCCATTCGTGACCCGTTGTTTCGATGCCACTGGTTTCATCAATTTCATTTTTCGCCATTTTGGGCATCCTCCTTGAAGGGAATTTTGGCTATTTCATCAGCTTGTGATTTGGAACCGGGTCTGAATGTGAACAGAATGACACCGGTGAAGAGAACAAAAAGGTATACCAGCCCCCAACTGTCCGCGAATTCGCGCAGAAGTGTATAATCCATAGTCTTACCTCAAATTCTCTTCCTGCTTGTAGGCTTCCAGATCGACCAGAGTGCCCAACATTTGTAGATAGGCAACCAGTGCATCCATCTCGGTCAGCGCATCGGGATTGCCGTCAAAATCACGAATACTGATTTTCTGGTACCGGCTTTCGAGCCCTTCTGTATCTGCATCGGGATCCGCTTGCGCCATCATGTCTGCAGCTGCATTTTCAATCATCTCGTCGGTGTAGGGAACGCCAACAATCCGGTTTGTCTTCAGATGACCGACAAAGGCCTCTGGGTCGACCACCCGATCCGTCAGGAAAGAGTAGGTCGGCATGATGGACTCCGGCACCACGCTTTTCGGGTTCTTCAGATGCTCAACATGCCATTCGTCCGAGTATCGGCCTCCAACGCGTGCAAGGTCGGGACCTGTGCGCTTTGAACCCCATTGGAACGGATGATCATACATGCTTTCGGCTGCGAGCGAATAGTGGCCATACCGTTCGACCTCGTCCCGGAAAGGACGGATCATCTGGCTGTGACATACATAACACCCTTCGCGGATATAGATGTCCCGTCCCGCAAGCTCCAGCGGTGTGTAAGGCCGCATCCCATCGACTTTCTCGATGGTGCTCTTGATGTAGAACAGCGGTACAATCTCAACGATACCACCGACCAGAACTGCCAGCAGTGAACACACGAACATGATCGTCAGATTGCGTTCCAGCTTTTTGTGAAAAGTTAAAAGTGACACGTTCGCTCTCCTTATTCAGCAGGAACTGCGTTTGGTTTTGATGCTTCTGACGCGGGCCTGGGTTCCCCCGCAATGGTGCGCCAGACGTTGAAGACCATGATCAGCGCACCAACGAGGTAGAGAAGCCCGCCAATCGTGCGCATCACATATTCAGGATGGATGGCCGTTACCGTCTCGACGAAAGAGTTCACGAGGAAACCCTGGTCGTCGTACTCACGCCACATCAGGCCTTGCGTAATCCCGGCGACCCACATAACAGCGGCATAGATAACGATGCCAAGTGTTGCGAGCCACAGGTGCCAGTTGACCAACTTCATTGAATACAATTGTTCACGGTTCCAGAGCTTCGGCACGAGATAGTAGATTGAGGCAAACACAATCATACCGTTCCAGCCAAGAGCCCCTGAGTGAACGTGACCAATGGTCCAGTCAGTATAGTGGGACAGTGAATTCACTGACTTGATAGACATCATCGGACCTTCAAAGGTAGACATGCCATAAAACGCCAGGCTGATTACAAACATCCGAAGAACCGGGTCTGTGCGCAGCTTGTCCCAAGCACCTTGCAAAGTCATCAGGCCGTTGATCATGCCACCCCATGAGGGCATCCACAGCATGATTGAAAACACCATTCCCAAGGTCTGTGCCCAGTCAGGCAACGCCGTATAATGAAGGTGGTGCGGACCTGCCCAGATATAGAGGAAAATCAGCGCCCAAAAGTGGATGATGGACAGGCGATAGGAATAGACCGGTCTGCCCGCTTGCTTCGGCACGAAATAATACATCATGCCCAAGAAGCCTGCCGTCAGGAAGAACCCGACCGCATTGTGGCCGTACCACCACTGGGTCAAGGCATCCTGGACGCCAGAGAAAGCAACGTAACTTTTGGTTCCGAGAAATGAAACCGGAACCGCCGCATTGTTGACCAGATGCAGCATCGCAACCGTTACGATGAACGACAGGAAGAACCAGTTCGCCACATAGATGTGCGGCTCCTTGCGGCGCAGGATCGTTCCCAGAAATACAAGCAAGTACGCCACCCAGACAATGGTCAACCAAAGATCAACATACCATTCAGGTTCGGCGTATTCCTTTGATTGCGTGATCCCCAACAGGTAACCGGTCGCCGCCATGACGATGAACAATTGGTATCCCCAGAAGACAAACCATGCCAGCTTGCCGCCAAACAGCCGCGCCTGACAGGTGCGTTGCACAATGTAGAAGCTGGTACACAACAGGGCGTTACCGCCAAACGCGAAGATGACCGCAGAAGTGTGAAGCGGTCGCAGCCTTCCAAAGTTCAGATAGGGTTCAAGGTTAAGAATCGGCCACGACAACTGCGCCGCAATAATCACCCCAACCAAAAACCCGGCGATGCCCCAAAAAAGTGTGGCTATCACGCCATACCTGACAATCTCGTCCATGTAACCGGTCGGGTCTTCCTTGACCGGCGCCGCGCCAGCGGAGGCAAATTCCACACGCCTTACCAGGAACACCGTGCTGATCAGCAGCACCGCAAACAACACAATCATGTGCACCTGGAACAGTGTGTCCTGCGCATACCCTGCTGCCAGTAACGCCCCGAAAGCAGCAAGACCAACCAAAATCACTTCGCCAATATTCTTCATGTGCTTTTCCAAATCCATTCAACCCATGGACTCACGAAACGTGATCCACCTGGGGATTCTTTTGCACGACATGAGCCGACATTCTTTGATCCAGATCAAGGAAACCGGCCGGAGCATGTGACATATTCGCCGCATACCAAGCGCCTACAGGTAGGGAAGATGTCAAACAATTCGAACGCAGATGAATCCGGTGAGGAATTAGCGATTATTCCCCTGCTGGCAGCTCATCATGAGGCGCAGTTGAACCTCTGTAATCAGTTGGAAGCACTTGCAGACAACCTTCCCGACAACATCACGCCACAACGCTGCCTGTCAGTTGCCTGGCAATTGTATCCCATTGTGAAAGCGGCCCACGAATTTGAAGAAAAGTCGCTGTTTCCCATGCTGTCCGGCCTTTCCGGAAAGGATCAAAAGCTGAACAGGAGTCTGGAGAGATTGCAGTTTGAACACTGGGAAGATGAGAGCTTTGCAATTGAGATCGCAACGGTGCTCAGGCAACTTGCATCCCACTCCGAAGAGGTGAATATCGACAAGGTTTCTTACATGCTTCGCGGTTTTTTTGAAGGTCTTCGTCGGCATATTGCCTTCGAGAGCGATCATATTTTGCCACTGCTGCAAAGTTTCCAACCCGAGATTGAGTTGGCAGAGTGAGCGACGTTTCCGACCTGCCGAACGTACCTCGTTACACGAGTTATCCGACTGCGCCGCATTTCAGTTCTGATCTGGCAGTTCAGGCACACTCCCTGTTGCTGCAGAGTATCACCCCGAACGAACCGGTTTCTGTATACCTTCACATTCCGTTTTGTGACCGGCTGTGCTGGTTCTGCGGATGCCACACAAAACACACCCTGAAATACGCTCCGGTATCAAACTATGTTGGCTTTCTGGTTGACGAAATCCGACAATTTGCAGAGCGGGCCGAATTCAAGCCGAAACTGGGTCATGTGCATTTCGGCGGTGGATCACCGAGTATGCTGCAGCTATCAGACGCACAAATGCTGAACGAAGCGCTGCACGTTGCTTTCGACTATTCAAAGGAAACAGAAGTCGCAGTTGAGATTGACCCCAATGATATTGTCGGAGGTGACCTTTCTGCGATGCTGGCGCTCGGCATCACCCGGGCCAGTATAGGTGTCCAGGACTTCGATGAGCAGGTTCAAGCCGCGATCAACCGTCCGCAAAGCTTCGACGACACTGCAGCGCTCGTAAGGGATTTGCGACACGAAGGTATCAAGTCCGTCAATATCGACGCGCTGTACGGATTGCCCTATCAAACAAACGTGACGATCCGCGATACCGCCAACAAAGTCGTAACGCTGGAACCCGACAGAATTGCCCAATTCGGCTATGCCCATGTTCCGCATCTGAAAAAACACCAAAACATGATTGAAGATGCCTCTTTGCCAGACAATGCCGGGCGCTACGAACAATCCCAAATTGTTAGATCGATATTTGTCGAGGCCGGTTATGAGGAAATTGGCATCGACCATTTTGCGAAGCCTGGCGACAGTCTTACAGTTGCAAGCAATGCAGCGACAATGCGGCGAAACTTTCAGGGTTACACAACCGATAATTGTCGAACGCTGCTAGGCTTCGGGGCATCGTCAATCAGTTCCTGTAACAGCTCAATAGTTCAAAACACGGTCCCAACGCATTCATATCAAGAACAGGTGAAAAACGAGGCCTCAACGGCGGCCCGGGGAATCGTATTGAGCCGCGATGACCAGATAAGAGCGGCAATCATTGAATCGCTCATGTGCAATTTCAGGATTGATTTTGACGAACTGGCCGCGACTTTCGGAGAGGTCGATCAGTACCGCAGCATGGCATTGCAAACAGCGCAATCAGACCTGAAGCCTTGCTGCACCTATTCCAACTCTGTTTTGGCGGTTGGCAAAAACAAACGGGCGTTTACGCGCTTGGTTGCTTCGCGGTTTGACGCTTATCTGAATACCGGCGCAAGTACCTACTCAAAGGCTGTTTAAAACCGCAAACACGGATGCTAGTCATTGCCTGTGGTATGCCAGAGCAGTTTCATGTTGGCTATTACCACCGACTTGCGGGTCACATCTTCAATTACCCCGCGTTTGCGCAAATTGGTTAGCTGACGGCTCACGGTCTCAATTGTCAGACCCAGAAAATCAGCGATCTCTGCGCGTTTCAGCGGAAGTTCAAGTTCAATGTGCGTTTCGCTCAACTCGTTCTCCGGGTCCATGTGGGTGGCAACAAGAAACAAAAAACTGGCAACCTTCTCCATCGCCGTTTTTCTGCCAAGTGTGAGCATCCAGTCACGGGCCTCATCAAGCTCCCGAAGGCTTTGCTCATGGAGCATATGCTCCATTTCGGGACTCTCCTTGATCAAGTTTTCCAAAATTTTCTTGGGAAAACTGCAAACGCGCACATCCGTGGCGGCTTCGGCTGTCACCGACGCTTCGCGCGAAAACGGTCGCCCGAGAAAATCGGGGGCAAATTGCAGGCCAACAATCTGCTGGCGACCATCGGACAACAGTTTTGAAAGCTTAACCACGCCCGAAAGGATGTTTGCGTAGTGGTGCTGCTTGTTAGCTGCAGTACTGATTTCGGTAGCGCTCTCAATTACCGTCCGTTCGGTGTGTTTGCTCAACTCAACAAGCTGTTCTGGTGACAATGCCCCACATATACCGCCATGCCGTGCTTCACAGGACTGGCAAACCAGAGGAATCTCCGAGTTGTGTATGTTGTATATGACCTTGGTGTCCAAACGTGTGCTCCCCACCAGAATGGCAATTCCTATCCCTTCAGACTAGCCGTCTTCGGCACTTCAGGCAACAATAACATAGGCAACGAAGCGCCTTTCAGTTGGTGCATAGTTGCCAGAAGGGAGAACTGGCGGAGTATTTTTAGTGAATTCACTCCGCGGCGAGAGAACGACCGAAACACATTGTCCTGGTGTTATGTATTCGAGGGACATTCGGTACACTTGAAAGCGATGTCAAATTCTGTTGTTTGTTTTTAGTGCTTTCCTTACAATTGATGTAACCTCAGACACAATGGCACCTGAATACGGCCTTCTGGATTTTCCGTACCTAAATTAGGTCTTGCGTATCAATGCATCGAGGAAAACAACGCCTTCGGCTTCGACAAGTACTGGGTTCATCTCGGCTTCTTCAACCACATCAATCGCGGCCAGCGAGGAGACTGCCACAACGGCTTTCGCCAAAGCTTCGACATCACCAGTGGGTTTGCCGCGATAACCTCTTAGCAGGGCAAAAGCCTTTACCTCGTCAACCATTTCACGTGCCATCTCGAGCGAGACAGGTGCTGGACGGACAGCTGCATCGTTATATATCTCGGTCATCACCCCGCCAGCAGCGACGGTAATGACCGGCCCGACCAGCGGATCGCGCGTGAATCCGATCAAAGCTTCTCCCAACCCGCTTCGCATCTCCTGAACCAAGACACCCTCTATTCGGGCATCGGGTTTCTTCTCTGCGATCGAGTCTCTCATGCCTTCAATCGCCATCGAAAGTTCCTCCTTGTCCCGCAAGCCGAGGCGGATCGCTCCCATCTCCGTTTTGTGAGGAAGGTCGTCTGAGACAAGCTTAGCCACAACTGGGAAACGAAGGTTACCGGGTTCTGGTGTCTTAACGTCAGCTGGCAGAACCTCCTGGCGAGGGCCGTCAAGACCCAGTGCTGAGAAGACGGCTCCCGCCATTACCTCGTCAAGCACGCCACTTTCTGCCCGATCGATCAGTTTCCGCGCCTTGTCTGGCACTTCGACGGAAACTTTTTGAGCGGGCGAAGCACCATTTACCAACAATGAAATCGTGTCGGCGCAGGCTTCGACTGTCCGGAATGCAGGAACTCCTCGTGCCTCAAGCAGGCGGATCGATTCTTCGGCATGAGGGATCGGGAAAGCAAATACCGGCGCCGCATCCTCCCCGCCTTCGGCGACCGCATCCACAATTGGCGTCACCGCCAGTTCGGGATCAAACTGTGCTGAAGACCCGATCGCGACCACCAGAGTCCCTGTTTCGGGGTCGGCGATCAGCCGGGATACGACCGCTTTCATGGTTTCGTACTTGGTCCCGGCTAGCGTTACATCGACCAACTTGCCGTGGCCCAAGGGAATATCTTGAGTCTCCAACACCTTGCGGGAGGACGGACTGCAGGCTGCTATTTCCACACCACGCAGGCTAAGCTGGTCAATCACCATGGCCCCGCCACCGCCCGTTGTAGAAAGGACGGTAACAGTTCTGGGGCGACCATCAAGGCGTGCCTTCTTTGCCAAGGCTGCCGGAGCTTCGAACAGGGTATCAAACTGACTGACAACCGCAATTCCCTGAGAATTCAAAAATGCATCTGCTGCTTCGGCTCCACCTGTAAGAGCACCAGTATGTGAGATTGCGAGTGCCTGACCTTCATCGGATTTACCTAACATATAAGCAACAACTGGTTTGCCGGCAGCATAAGCCCTGCGTGCGAAGCTTTCCAATGCAAGAGGATTTCGGATTGTCTCCATGAACAGAATAAATCCGTCAATTCCGTCATCATCCAACAGGACGGTACCCAGTTCACCAACTCCGGAACCGGCCTCATTACCAACCGAAATCAATGTGGAAAATGCTACGCCACGTGCTTGGCCACGTGAAAGAAGTGTCCCAATCAGGCTTCCGCTCTGTGATATCACCGCCAGCCGACCCTTCTCCAGTGTATCTGCCCTAAATGCTGCATTGGTGGTGCAGGAAAAACCGATGCGCGTATCGACAACGCCAGTCGAGTTTGGACCGATCAGCAACATGCCAGCTTCGTGAGCGATTTTGGTCAATCTGTCCTGCCGCGCCTGACCTTCCGGTCCGGCTTCGGCAAATCCGTCAGCCAATACAGTCACAACCTTCACACCGGCCTTAGCACAGTCTTCGACCGCTCCGATCACATGTTCAGTTCCAACCATAATATACGCGTGATCAATCTGTTCGGGGATGGCCTCAACGCTAGGATAGGCTTTTTGCCCTTGCACGGTGTCCCGTATCGAATTGACCGGATAAACCCTTCCTGGGAAACCGTGCAGTTTCATGAAGAGCGATGGTCGCGCCGTAAGTTTTTTGGGATTGTCTGACGCTCCTACAAGCGCAACGGCGGAAGGCGTTGTCAACGCCTTGAGGTAGCTCGTCATCTTCCCGGTTCCTACTCAGCGGCCATGGCGCGTGGTGGTCTTTGGGAGAACCGGCGTTCGAATACACCTTCGGCAATCCTGTTTTTGAGGATTTCTATGGATCCACCCGCAATCATCCAGCCACGTGTGCGCCGTACACAATACTGTGCGAGGCTTTCCTCACTAAAACCGAGACCTCCCAGAATCTGCATGGATTCATCAGAGGCAAAAAAACCAGCCTCATTACAAGCCAACTTCGCCATGGAAGTATCCTGCCCAGTTGGTAAACCGCTATCGGCTTTGGAGACGGCCCGCATCAGCATGAGTTGAGCTGATTCCAGTTTCAGTGTCATATCTGCAAACTTCCACTGCAAGCCCTGAAATTCGCAAAGATCGCGTCCAAACTGCTTACGGGACGCAGCATAGTCCCGGGCGAGCTCAAACGCGAATTTCCCGACGGCAACCGCACGCGCCGCATTTCCAAGTCGTTCAACATTAAAGCCGGACATTTGCTTCTTGAATCCACCGGGTCCCAGCAGAACATTTTCCTTTGGAATACGGCAATCTTCGAAATACAGCTGCGACCAATGCTCACCATTCATGAAGGCAGAAGGCTTGCCCACTTCAAAACCCTTTGTACCCTTTTCAACCAGCACGGATCCGATCCCGTCTGTTCCGGGCCCGTAGCGTACATACACCAGAAATACATCAGCCTCAGCGCTGTGGGTGCCAAAAACTTTCGTGCCATTGATAATATAGTGATCCCCATCCCGGGTGGCACTTGTACGCAGTTCGGTAACGGCGGAGCCGGCCTCTGGCTCGGTCATGCCAACAGACATAACTGCCGTTCCGGAAAGAATTTTTGGCAAAAAACGTGCCCGTTGGTCCGGAGTTGCGTATTCGGCAAATGTTCGGACCGCTCCAAAATTGCCAGCTTGGACAACATCTGCGCTACGTGGGCACACTGAAGCAACAGCCTGAATGGCCAATACTGCGTCTGTCAAAGTCCCACCAATGCCACCCTTTTCTTCGGGAATGGTGATGCCAAGCAACCCAAACTCGGCAAATTTTCGCGCTACATCCCAAGGATAACTGCCTGAATGCGCTCGTCTCAATGCCCCATCTGCCAGTTCCTTCTGCGCGAATTTGCTAATCGAGTCAGAAAAAATTTGTTGCTCTTCAGTTAAATCGAAATCCATTTTTTTACCCAGTTGGCTTTCCTGTTCAACGGTAGGCGATTAGGTCGGGAACAAGAAGGTTCTAAAGGTCGAGTGGAGATGACAAATAATTATGCCGTTTAACCTGCCGCTCTTGATATCCTTCTAACATCGTTACAAAACCCCCGTTTTTGCCTGTCTTAAGTTGTTGTTTTTGCGTGCAAGCGTTGAACAAGGGTAAAGTCCATATTCAGCCTGAAAACAGCGGCGAACCGTCACTTCACCAGCTCCACAACTTCTGCGCAGGTCCTGAACACTGCTGGCTTTGGACCACCTTCAAGATAATTCAAAAAATGGTGCAGAAGCCTCATCCTTGGCGCACGACCAACCCCATAATCCTGCCTTGGGTGGTAGGTCATACACACAAAGGCATTTTCGCTTTTCAACCCGTCATACTCCTCGATCCAGTTCTTGAAAACCCTTCTGTCCGGTTGCTTAACCGCAAACAGTGTCTGGTCGATCAATACCGGGTTTTGTGGCACTTCTAGCAAACGGGTACCGCCGTCTGCATCCAGTCGATAAGGAAAATCATCGTCCTGAAAACTACTGTCATAACTGAAACCTAATTCTTCAAGGTAGCCGAGCGTCTTCTCCGAGAGCCATCCGTCCGGTGCGCGCCATCCGATCGGTGACACGCCCGTACAATCGGCCAGGGCATCGCGTGCGCGTTTCAGCGTGTCCTTCTCCGCAGAGCCCAGTTCTGCGTGATTCTCCAGCGCATAGCCATTTGCAGCGATCTCGTGACCTTCCGACTGAATTTCCCGGATCAGTTCAGGATTCATTTCAGCCTCGAGTCCCGGGACGAAGAACGTAGCCTTGATCACCTTTTGGGCAAACAACTGCAAGAGCCGGTCCACACCATTCGCCAAATAGTTTCCAGAGCTGTAACGCCCGACAAGGCCTTCGTGCGTCGTCTGGCGCAGTTCGACAGATGTACCATGCACATTAACGGTCAATGCTACGGTGCCACCGGTTGCCTGTTCAATGGAAGTCGTCATGATAGCACCTCAAGCTTGGATTCTGGGATTGCGCCGGACTGGCCAAGCCTCAGGGTTTTGCAAGCACCACCGGGCAGTCTCCTCCTGCCTTTGAAACAGCACGCTTGGGAACGATTTAATGTAACCAATTAAGTCGTCCAAAACCTTTGCACGAGCGGGTCCACCAGAACCAAAACCCATGCGAGGATGCAAGATCAGATCGAAATAGCCACCTTCCTGGTAAGCCAACAGGAACTCCTGCTTCCATTGTTCGAGAACTTCAGATGGCGGTGTGAAACTCTCCCGGTAAAATGGCGCGTCATCCAGGCTGGAAACGTTATCAGGTAGGTTCACGAAATCGGTTAGTTGCTCACCGGCCAAAACCGGATAATAAGGCCAATCAGATCCTTTTTCGCTGGAATCATAAATGTAACCCAGTTCTCTTAGCACCCTGAGCGTCTGGTCGGACTTTCCGCCACCAGGGTTGCGCCAGCCAACCGGAGGTTTTCCCAAGAGATCGCTGAGTATCTTGTGGGTCTTTTTCAAATAGAACGGCTCTTCTTCGCCTAGGTCGAATGATTCATGAAGATAACCGTGGGAGCCAATCTCGTGTCCGGCCTCGGCAATCGCGAGCACCGAACTGGGAAAACACTCGGCGTCATATCCAGGGACATAAAACGTGACGGTGATATCGTGTTTACGGAAGATCTCCAGAAACCTTGGAACGCCGCGCTTGGCAGAGTAACGCCCATGGGAATGGCGTCCGAATGGCAGCAGCTTTTTTCCGGTTTCGTTCGATAATCCGTCATAGTCGATAGTGATGTTCACAAGACACTGGGCGCCTTCAGGCCAGGGCGACTTCATGTGTTTTCTTTCTCCTGCAGACTGTTCGCGACAGTCGGGTTGATCAGTGGGTTTTCGGCATCGTCCCTTGTATTCAGGTGACACGATACCAGGTGACCTTTGCCTAGTTTCTGCAGTCTCGGTCCTTCTGAGAAACAGGGTTCGTGCGCATAGCGGCAACGGGTGTTGAACCTGCACCCGGAAGGCGGGGAAACGGGGCTTGGAATATCTCCTTGAAGAATGATCCTGTTCTTCATGTTTTCAGGATCCGGGATCGGAACCGCAGACATCAATGCCAGGCTGTAGGGGTGCCGCGGATTGGCGAACATCTCCCGAGGCGGAGCAATCTCGACTATCCGGCCTAAGTACATGACTGCGATCCGGTGTGCGATGTTTTCGACAATTGCCAAGTCATGTGAGATGAACAACAGAGAAACTCCGGTGGTTTCCTGCAGATCTTTCAACAAATTGACAATCTGCGCCTTGACTGACACATCGAGCGCCGAGACGGCCTCATCACAGATGATCAGTTCCGGTTCGGCGGCAAGTGCACGCGCTATGCCGATACGTTGTCGCTGCCCACCGCTGAACTCATGGGGCCAACGGTCTGCGGAATCGACCGGGAGCCCAACCATCAAAAGCAACTCCGCCACCCTCGCATTTATATCGGCCGTACCAGATACAATTCCAAAATTCCGTAGCGGTTCGCTCAGCACATCGCGAATTTTTTGCCTTGGATTCAGACTGCTGAAGGGATCCTGGAAAACAACCTGGATTTTCTTGCGAAGTTTGCGCAATTCACTATTCGGCAGGTTGTCGATGCGCTCGCCATCAAGCAACACTTTGCCGGAACTAGGAGTTTCCAGTCGCAGAATACAGCGGCCAACTGTTGATTTTCCGCAGCCCGACTCGCCAACCACAGCCAGTGTTTCCCCGGCGGAAATCGAGAACGACACACCCGATACCGCATCGATTACGCGCCTTTTTCCCATATTGAGCCAGCCGCTGCCAAGGTCGAATTGTTTCTGAAGGTCATAAACCTCCAATACCGGTTGGGTCACATCAAGGCTCCATGTTCTCAGGGAAGTGGCATGCAAACATCCGGTCCTTGCCGTCTTCGCGCAAAGCGGGTTTGTGTTGATGGCAGTCATCGTTGGCTTTGTAGCAACGGCCGGCAAACACGCATCCTTTCAAGTCACCGATCGTGCTTGGAACCTGGCCGGGAATTTCAGCCAGGCGCCAGTTTTCTTCCTCTTTCGATGTGCCCAGTTTCGGCATCGCTGAGAGCAGGCCCACGGTATATGGGTGATGCGGCGCTCGAAAAAGTGAATTGACGTCAGCCTCTTCGACCTTGTGGCCCGCATACATGACGATCACGCGATCTGCAACTTCAGCGACGACCCCCAAATCGTGGGTAACGATTATTATGGAAGCGCTAATACGGTCTTTGAGAGATTTCATCAAATCGAGAATTTGTGCCTGAATAGTCACATCCAACGCGGTCGTCGGTTCATCGGCAATTAGAAGCTTCGGCTCACAAGCCAATGCCATTGCAATCACTACGCGCTGCCGCATACCGCCGGAGAGCTGATGAGGGTACTCGGAAAGGCGCGATTCGGGTTCTGGAATACCAACAAGTTCCAGCAGTTCCTGTGCTTTCCGTGTTGCTTCGCGCCCAGTAACGTTTTGATGCAGTTTGAGTGTTTCAGCGATCTGCCAGCCAACTGTCATCACTGGGTTCAGCGCAGTCATTGGCTCCTGGAAAACCATACTTATCGCGTTGCCGCGAATTTCACGCATTTGGTTTTCATCCAACTCCGTAAGCTCCCTGCCTTGAAACTTGATCGACCCACGCATCCCCGCTACATGCGGATCCAGTAACTTGAGCACAGACATCGACGTAACCGACTTACCTGAGCCGCTTTCACCAACAATTGCCAGTGTTTCGCCTTCATCGACGTGGAGCGATACCCCCTCAACCGCACGGTTGACCCCACGTGGTGTTTTAAAATGGACCTGCAGGTCGTGGATTCTCAATACCTCTGACATCAGAACCGCCTCGCGACCCGTGGATCCAGATTGTCGCGAAGACCATCGCCAACAAGGTTGATCGCCAAGATGGTCATTGACAACGCCGCTGCAGGAATAAAGATCATTGTTGGTTTCAGTTGCCATAGCGAGCGTCCGTCCGCCATGATATTGCCCCAAGACGGGACGCTTGGCGGAATGCCAGCGCCGATAAATGACAATATTGATTCCAGCAGCATTGCCGCTGCGCAAACATAAGTAGCTTGTACTGTCAGCGGCGCCAGCGTGTTGGGAAGGATGTGACGAACGATTACCGTGAAGGACGACGATCCGGATGCGATTGCCGCTTCAACGTATGTTTGCTCCCGCAAACTCAACACCACGCCTCTAACCAACCGTGCAACACGAGGGATTTCAACGACTGTAATTGCCAGGATCACGTTATGAATAGAACCGCCGGAAAGCGCCATTAGGGCGATCGCCAGAAGAATACCAGGTACGGACATCAACCCATCCATTGTCCGCATAATAAGTCCGTCAAGCCAGCGAACGTATCCGGACACCAATCCTATTGCGAGACCCAGGACAGAAGAGAAGAATGCAACCGCAATACCTACGACCAAAGAGACACGTGCGCCATAGGCAACTCGCGAAAACAGATCACGGCCCAGCATATCAGTCCCGAAGAGATGGTTCCAGCTCATCGGTGCAAGACGCCTTAGCGGCGAGATTGCCGACGGGTCATATGGAGAAATCAGCGGCGCAATCAGGGCTACAACACCCATAAAAAGGAACACGGTAAAGCCGAAAACTATCGACTTGTTGGTCTTGAGAATGCCGCTTAGCCCCTTCTGAGGCGCGAAATCCGGAAAAACAGGTGCCAGATCTTCTGCGACTTGAAGGCCATTTTCAGCGGGAATGGTCGCAATCTGTTTGTGGTTAGGGGCTGGTTGCTCCATCAATACCTGATCCTTGGGTCGACTAGAGTGTAGGCCAGATCGACCACAAGATTTATCATTACGTAGACAAAGCTGAAGAACAAGACCACCCCTTGAATGACGGGATAGTCCCTTTGAAGAATTGCATCGATGGTTAAGCGTCCGATACCGGGCAACGCAAAGACGCTCTCCGTCACAACCGCACCGCCTATCATCAACGCGACACCCAATCCAATTACCGTAAGAATTGAAACCGAGGCGTTCTTAAGCGCGTGAACAAAAAGAATAACCGCCCTGGATTGTCCTTTGGCCCGCGCAGTACGCACGTAATCCTGATGCAACACTTCGAGCATCGAAGTACGGGTGATGCGCGCTATCAGCGCCATGTAAATGCTGCCCAAAGCGAATGACGGAAGCAATAGATGCGAAAGCCAGGGCCAAACACCCTCGGACAGCGGCGCATATCCCTGCACCGGAAACCACCCCAGCTTGATCGAAAACACATACGCCATCAGATAGGAGGTTGCAAACACCGGCACGGAAAAACCGAGTACCGCGACACCCATCAACGAACGGTCGAGCCATGAACCAGCCCGGCTGGCAGCAAGAACACCAATGGGTATGGCAGTCGTAACAGCGATAATCAGCGTAAGGATCATAAGTGACAACGTTGGTTCCAATCGCTGCAAAATAAGCCCGGACACTGATTTACCTGTGAAAACTGAGTTTCCCAGATCCCCTTGAGCCACGCGAACAATCCAGATACCGAATCTTTGGTAAACTGGTTGATCCAGCCCCAGACTCTCGCGTACGTCTGCTATATGTTCTGGTGTCGCATTGTCGCCTGCGATCATCTCAGCCGGATCACCTGGCGCAAGATACAACAACCCGAAAACAAATAGTGCGACAAACATCATGACCGGAATTGTCGCAAATATTCGCTTCACTACGTACTGGAGCATGTCTCGCCGCAAAGTCCTCTGTTCAGGCGCTCTTCCTGAAAAGCGCAGCAACTCTATCTGTACATAAAAACTCAACCACGGGAACGTATCAAATGCCGAATGCACACCCAGGCATTCGTTTTTCGAACACCCAATTCCTGATATAAATCTCTAGTGTCAGCAGAGTGTTGCCCGCTTGTGGAAGGAGATTTGTTTTGAACATCGACGTAAGCTCGGTCACGCGATCAGGAAGCGAAAAGCCGGTTGCTGCACAACTGGCCGACATAGTCACTGAACAGGGAGCTTGCAATCAGACCGACGATGTGATCCATGCTGCGAAACGATGCATCATCGACTGGTTTGCTGCAGCTGTGCCAGGAGCGGCTTCAAAGCCTGCGCGAGCTTTGGAGCGCGGTCTACTAGATGAGTTGGGGCATGGGAGTGCATGGACTTTGAGTGGCCGTAAGGCACCCATGCGAACCAGTGCGCTTATCAATGGCTTGGCGTCGCATGTGGTGGAGTTCGATGACATTTTTTCTCCTGCGATTTATCATCCGGGCAGTCCGACAATTGCCGCTGCGCTTTCTGCCGCTACAGGATCAGAAAAGACCGGAAGAGACCTGATTAACGCTGTCATCGCAGGGTATGAAACGTCCACGCGTGTGGGAACGGCAATGGGGCCTGAGCACTACAAGTTTTGGCATAACACCGGAACGGTCGGCTCAATCGGGTCCACTGCTGCAGTGGCGCTTCTTTTTGAACTCGATCCTGAAGAAACGATGCATTCCCTTGCCACAGCTACCACAATGGCAGCGGGGTTGCAGAACGCATTTCGTGGCAATTCGGAGATAAAGCCTCTTCACGCAGGTCACGCTGCAGACACGGGATTCGTCGCTGTCGGACTTGCTCAAAATGGCGTCATCGCAGCAACCGACATGTTCGAAGGGGCATCTGGTTTCAGCGCAGCCATGTCAAAAGATGTTGACTGGAATGCAGCTCTGTCCAAACCCAAAGAATTCAACATCCTGCGCATAACAGTCAAGAATCACGGATGCTGTGGCCACACCTTCGCGGCTCTCGATGGTGTGCTGGCATTACAGGCTGAAAACACATTCTCTGCAAACGATGTCGCTTCGATCCGGGTTGGTGGATATTCGGCGACTGTCGCCGTGACCGGAAACTATGTCGCAGATACTCCTGGCAGTGCAAAATTTAGTCTTCCGTTCATCGTTGCAAGCGGTATCGTCCACGGCAGCATCAGGTTGGACGCCTATTCGGAAAAACGTCTGCAAGATCCTTCTGTCCGCGATCTGATGGAGAAAATCACGGTGGAACTGGATCCTGATGTGGAGCGACTTTTTCCCGCACAACGCGCTGCAAATATCTGGATTACGCTGAAAGATGGTCGTCAGCTTCACAGGTTTCAACCGCATCGGATCGGCGATCCGGACCTGCCGCTTTCAGATGACCAACTGTCCGACAAATTCACAGAGCTTACTCAAGCCTGTCTCCCGCCAAATAACTCGAAAAATTTGCTGCACGAGCTTTGGCGATTGGACAAGCAAACAGACTTGAACTTCATTTTCGACAACCTGCAAAGCCACTAGCTCCAAGCGGGCACCTGAGCACAAGGGTCCAATAAAAACTGTTTTGCTGCACCTTTTTCCTTCGGCCCAAGCGCAGATGTAAAAGCACGAATGCTCTCCAAGGACCTTAGGCTGTTGATGTGGCGACAGCGTCTTTTTTGGCTTCACTCATTAACCAGCTCAGAAACGCACGCATCTTGGTGTTCAGTGACAAGGTTTCAGGCCAGAGCGCGTAATACCCAAGTGATCGTTTCACCGGATAGTCGAACAGGCAAACCAGCCTTCCTTCATCTACGTCAGATTGCACAAGTGTTTTTTGTCCCATGGCGATACCCATGCTAGACGCGGCAGCTTGATAGGCAAGCAACGAACTCGGGAACTCCATAAAGTCTAGGCCATCACAATCAATCCCTGCGGCGGACATCCAGTCGACCCAGTCCAGGGCACGGAGCCGAGCTTGTATCAGCGAGGTCTCCCGTAACAACTGCTTGCAGTCCATTCCGGAGTGCCTGTCAAGGAACTCCGGACTGCAGACCGGTTCGATGACATCGTCGAAAATAAGCTTGGACTTGCTGCCGGGCCAGTTACCTTCTCCGAACTGGATTGCGATGTCTGTTCCTTCTCGCATGAAATCCACCGGTTTGGTCGCGGTGTTCATCTGAAGGTCAATATCAGGATGAAGTTCCTTGAACTTCGACAAGCGTGGTATAAGCCACCGTGATGCAAAAGTGCTGTAAACCCTTAACCTAACCGGGTCCTTTTGCTTTCGTTCCTTTAGCTCATCAGTCGCATGTTGGATGCGTGCAAATGCTTGGCTTATCTCGCGCCTGTAGTATTCACCCGATGCCGACAACTTAATTCCATCCTTGCCTCGGTTGAAAAGCATGACATTCATGCTCGCCTCAAGCGTAGCAATTTGGCGACTTACTGCAGATTGGGTAACTCCCAATTCCTTTGCCGCCTTGGTAAAGCTCTCAAGCCGACTTGCCACTTCAAATACATGCAGTGGGTTTAGAGGTGGAAGGGTAGTCCTTTTTGTCATGCTATCTGACTCTGGTTCGACACATTCTGGTGTTTACAAGTAACTTTTATCGTGTTTTCTGCAGCGGCTCCGTTGCAAATCGACGATAATGTACCACAACGTTACAAATAGGAATGACTCTTCTTCAAGCTCTTATATAATCAAATTCACGAATATTGTTAAGCAATTTTTGGCGTATTCCTGCGGGCGAACCCCTCCCAAGTCACTTCCGCAAGATACAGATTACACCCGACCTGGACTGAAGTGACAGACTTGGTCGCAGACTACGACATGTAGTTCCCCCATTGGTCGCGAAAGCCCTTCACCGGCAATCGGCTTTCGCTTGGATCGATGGCAACGCGCTCCATCTTGCAGGGTCGGTTACTGCTTCCCCATGACTGCTGCGGTATGCTCCATTTCGAGCGTATAGCTCGTGTATTCGGGATTCAGAGCCGGAAGAATGGACAATTCCATGATACCCAGCTCCGGCTCCATGATGATCGACGCTATCGTAGCACTCATCGCCATCGTGTTAGACTGGCGCGGAGGTCGGCAGACGCAATAGGGATGCTGGTAGTCGTCCAGAAATGCTTTTTTGAAGGATTCTCGCGTGATGTCGCCGCGTTCGGCGCTCAAAATCTGATTCACCCTGTAATCACGCAACAGCGTATCGGGTGTATTTGCAATTCCAAGGTCACGCAGCTTTGCCTTTGCAGCAGGTGCGTTCCAATGATTGGCGTGGGTGATCAGACCGTCATCATCGAATATCGCAAAAACCTCATCTGGCGCGCATTCCAGATTGTAACCAACACCGCCGGAATGGCTTGCCATAATATTGTTCGAGCCCGAGCGCTTGGTCCCATAAACAATGTGCGTGACCTGAGGTAAATGCGTCGCCTCAAGCATTTTTCTACGAGTCAACAACAAAGGTATTCCAAGCTCTTTATAGTCACGTTCGCAATCCAGGTAATTCGATGTAATTGCGATTCCTGCCGAGTTCATCCCGGACCTGGCCAGCCCGCCTGCCTCCGTAAAGGTCAGGATATCGGGACCGTCATCCTGACGGATTTTCAGTACGATTGTTGATTCTGCGCATTCCAGTTTCCAGTCCCAGTTCTGCCCCTGAATTACTGTCCCGTTCCGGGTTGCGGCCGGAAGGGCAAGAGCGCTTGTGCACTCATCCGAAAGCCCCTCAAGGCCAGCTCGTTCACGAAGCATGGGAGTCTGCCCCAGTTTCACGATTTCTGTACGGGCATTTAGAAATACGATATCCTCAAGTGCCAATTCGGCCCCCTTGGCAATGCCTCGCATTTCATCAACACAATTGGCGTCGTATTCCTCCATGCGGGGAAGATAGATTCGCGCAGTTTCATGAATCTTGACGCGTCCAAAACCGAGCATCTCCAGTTGATCCACATAGTGTCCTACACCTCGTTCAATTTGAGCGCGAGCCGCTTTGCCGTGCTGGACACCACGGTCGAACGGTTTTCCTGTAACTTCGATCAATGGGCAGGTGTAAGTCATAGTTTTGTTTTCTTGTTCTACTGTTGTGCTTCAGGAAGGTGGAGGACAAGACCGTTCAGTTCTTCGGTCAAAACGATCTGGCATCCAAGCCGACTGGTTGGTTTACGCTCGGTCGCTGTGACCTCAAGCATTACTTCTTCAACATCATTTGCTTCGCCTACCCGTTCGACATGATCCGGATCAACAAAAACGTGACAAGTCGCACACATGGCGGCGCCTCCGCATTCTCCTATGATCCCGTCGATGGAATTGCCTGTTGCCAATTGCATGATGGTTGTACCGTTCTCGCCTTCTACAGTTTCCCGTCTACCATCGGGGTGCACAAATACTACCGCGGGCATAATCAGTGCTTTCAGCTTTTTGGAGTTACAATTACGGGAAGTTTCGAAACGGCACGACCTCGTTCTGTCCACTCCACCAGCTGGCTTCCAAGCTCGATCGAATCTGACTGCTCAATCAACTCACGTATCAGGTGCATTCCCTCCATGCGGGCAATCATCTGCCCCACGCAGCCATGAATTCCCGCTCCAAATCCCAAATGACCAACAACACTGCGTTCAATCCTGTATTCGTCCGGATCCTCCCAGCGATTCGGGTCACGGTTCGCCGCACCAGTGTAAACCATTATCTTGTCGTGCAGTCCCAGTTTTGTACCGTGGAAATCCATCTCGCTTCGGGTGTTGCGAGCAACTTGCAAAGCTGTGGATCGATAGCGCGTACCTTCATCATAGGCTGCGCGCGCCAATTCAGGGTTGGCACGCAGCAACGCCATCTGGTCTGGATTTTTGAGCAGGAAATAGATCGCGTTGGATATCGTCCCGAAAGTCGTATCGGTGCCTGCCGAAAGGAAAGAGCGGATAAGCATGTTGGCTTCGTGTTCGCTGATTTGCCCACCATCATGCGCTTGGTAGATTTGCGCACCAAATCCATCGCTGGTTACGCTGTCACGTTGACAGGTTTTCTCAACCCATTTGACCACGCGGTCGGCTTCTTCCAATTCTTCCTCAGTCCAGGGATTGTGCCTGCCATAACTTCGCCCTTTCACCAGGTATTTGTTATAGGTAAGCAGGTTTTCCCTATCATCGGGTGCGAGTCCGATCGCGTCCGGGACAATCTTCAATGCAAAAGGTTTCGTGAAGTCTTCGACGACATCGAAACTACCCTTCGCTACCAGTGCAGAAACGGCGGCCTTGGCTTCTTTTTGCACGACACCATCAAGTTCGCGGACCGCCTTCGGAGAAAGGATGCGGCTCAATACCTGGCGGGTACGGGTATGGTCGGGCGGGTCAACCTCGAACACGACACTTGGTTCGCGCCAAGGTTTTTCGCGGTAGTAATTGGCAAGGTCACCACCCCCGGCACTGCCAAAGCGATCCGCATCATTCAAGATTTCGCGGCAGAGCTCATCACGAAAGACACCCCAAGCACCCAGTTCCTCAAGCCAGATTATTGGACCAAGCTCCCGCATTTTGGCAAAAGCTGGGAATGGGTCCAAACGCTGGTCAGGTGTATAAGGATTGAAACTACTTGAAATTGCTCCTTCAGGTGCCGGGTGGATTGCCATAAATTCCTCCAGATGCAAGGCGGCGGTTCCGTGCTGTCGTCTACCGCCAATCATTCTATCGCACAGAATACCGATCCTGCATAAGGCTCCCACTTCTGAAAACTCCTAAGCTTGTGCGTTGAAGTCACTTCCGCCTTACCTCGGGACCCATGTCCTGACGTGCGAGGGCCCGGACGCCATACTTCGAATTCTTCTCTTCCGGCGTCAGACGGGGCATTTCGAACAGGTCGGTTGTACGTACATAGGTTCCACCACCGTGCATCCGGGCGATCAACCTAGCATCTTGCGCAAGAACATAGTTTCTTTGGTCATCAAGCAAATCGTCCCGAAAATGCATATACAACACCTCGCCAATGATGATGTTCCGACCAGGCTTCAGCGAGACTGTTTCAACCAATTGGCACTCAAGTGCGATGGGTGCTTCGCCAATTCTCGGAGTGGATATACGGCCTCCCGGTTCCAGACTCAGGCCAGCCATTTCGATTTCGCTCACCCCGTAGTCGAATTCGATTTCGCAAATGTTCATCGCCGGGGCCAGTTCCTCGTCCACCAAGTTGACCACAAATTCCCTGCTTAATGCAATGTTTGCGGCAGTATCCTTTTCCCTTGTTTGCGTCTCATAGTTTACCCCCACAGCAACAGCCGGGGGGTCATTGCACATGGCATTGAAAAAGCTGAACGGTGCTGCATTTACAATGCCATTGCTGTTGAGCGATGTGACGAGCGCTATAGGCCTGGGAACCACGGCACCGACCAACAACTTGTATCGCGTGTGAGGGTCAATTGCGCTAAAATCCACCGATTTAGTCATGAAACCCTTCTCAATGAAACGCCCCGCCGCCGTCAACCCCATAAGCAGAGCCGTTAACGTAAGACGAGCGATCCGAAGTAAGGAACGCGATAACCTGCGCCACCTCTTCCGGCTTTGCCATTCTGCTCATCGCACTGGAGGAATTAAAGCGTTTGGCTGCTTCTTCAGGATCCGGTGAGATCGAAATGGCGCGTTCGATCATCGCTGTGTCTACTACCCCGGGACAAACCGAGTTTACCCGAACACCCTCGCCGCCGAGATCAAACGCAAGGGCACGGGTGAACATGACCAGCCCAGCTTTTGAGGCGCAATATGCAGAAAAATGAAATGAAGGTTTGAAAGCGGCGCCGGATGCCACATTCACAATCGTTGCCTTCCCCACGGTCTTGAGATAGGGAGCGGCAGCTTTGCAAACATTAAATGGTCCGGTCAGGTTAATCCCCATGATCCGGTCCCAATCCGCAGGGGTTGTATCTTCAAGTGATTTTCTCAGACTTACG
Organism: Rhizobiaceae bacterium; assembly: GCA_965230715.1. Taxonomy (GTDB): domain Bacteria; phylum Pseudomonadota; class Alphaproteobacteria; order Rhizobiales; family Rhizobiaceae; genus JAALLB01. Next base: position 2,654,345 of record CBDDLK010000001.1, read on the forward strand.
CCAGCCGCATTGACGACACCATCGAGGCCACGCATCGCACGCACTGCGGAATGTACCGCATCGCCAATCGCCTCGTGATCTGTCACATCCACAATTTGATGGTGGAATGCTTTATTCGAAATAACAGGCTCTCGAAGATCGAGACCCGTCACAACTGCACCTTCCGCCAGAAGAAGCTCTGCCGTCGCCTGCCCAATTCCAGAGCTCGTACCGGTTATCAGCAGTTTTCTACCTTCAATGGTCACCTCTTCTCCTCCCGTTAGTTCAAAACAGCGCCATCGACCGGCAGCGCCACACCTGAGATGAACTCGGCCTCCTCAGAGAGAAGAAAATTAATCGCTGCTGCTACACCTTCTGCGGTAACAGCCCTACCTTGCGGGGACAGCGCCAAAGTGCGGTTCTGGTATTCGTCGTCCAGTTTGTTGAAAACTTCGACAACTTTGGTTCCGGGCTCGCCGAACGTCAACCAGGGCAAGACTGCGTTCGCTGTTATCCCGTCCCGTCCCACATCCTTTGCCAACTGTTTCACGAAACCGAGCAAGCCCGCTTTCGCGGTCGCATATGGCAGTCTTGCACCCATTGTGCCAACCGGTCCCAATCGACCCTTTGCAACTGTCGAAGACAGACACACAATCCGTCCGTATTGCTGTTCCCGCATAATTGGCACCACGTTATGACATGCCAAATACGCGCTGGTGAGGTTGAGGTTTACAACCTTTTCCCAATGATCAGGGGGAATGTCGTCAACTTGATGCATCGGGTACCCACCGGCACCGCCTGCCACGCAAGCCAGGGCATCAATTCTGCCATACGCATCCATGGCCGCGCTCACCGCCGTTGATATATCGGCTTCTTCAAGGGCGTTTCCCGGCTGGAATATCACAGTTGCACCCTCTTCCTTTAAGGCGCCGGAAGAGGCCGCAAGCTTGTTTTCGTTCATGTCCACCATGCACAGGGCATAACCATCCTTGGCAAGCCGTCGGCACGTGGCCAAGCCAATCCCCTGAGCAGAAGCTATCACCAAGGCAGATCTGCGGATATCACTCAATGTCTTGTCCCCGTCTAAAAAGGAGCGGAGGCAACATGCCTCCGCAGTGTTTTCAGGAACCAAATTGTCGTTGGTTCATCTATTTACTCAGTTGCGCTTGGCGCCCCAGAAGATCGGCAATCCAGTTTTGGGCCAGCCTGTGATCTCCTTGCGGGAAGATTCTGAACGCGAATACTGGCCAAGAACCAGGAACTGTACGTTATCATGTGACAGAGTCTGAATTTGCTTCATGATTTCCTGGCGCTTGCCGACATCTGATTCAGCTTCAAAAGCAGCAATCAGATCGGTGATCTCATCGACACAAGCCCAGCCGGCATAGCCGTCAGTACAATTGTTTGCAATCCGGTAATTGGTGAAAGGTGACACCATATCATAACCTGACCATGTAACAGGCATCAGACTCCAACCGCCGTTTTCCACTGGCTCCTTGCTCCAGCGCGCCTTTGCTACAGTTGGCCAGTCGGCTGCCTGAACTTCAACGTTGAAGCCTGCTTCCTTCATCAACCCTTCAAGAACCTGACCTGCATGGTTGATGTCATTGACAGAGGATGCAAGCAGAATTCGCACCAACTCGCCATTATAGCCGGATTCCGCCAGCAGTTTCTTTGCATTTTCAACACTGCGCTCTGGAAGGTCAGCCACACCCGCGTCATTGCCATAGGTTGTGTCACACATGAAGAACGAATAGCAATCCTTCGTCCACTGTGCCTCGCCCAATCCCAAGCCTGCCATATACTGTTCGGTAATTGCCAACGCCTGAAGTGCCTGACGAACTTTCTTGTTGTCGAACGGAGGAGTCAGATGGTTGATGACAACTGAAAGCAACGTCTGGTCGATCCCACCAAAGTGCAGAACATCTACATTTGGATCGGCTTCCAGAATCGGGACAAAATCATGCGCGGTCGACTGGATATAGTCGATTTCGCCCGCTTGCAACGCCGCAATCTGCGTTGCCGAATCCGGGATTGTTACGAACTCGACCCGATCAAAGTTGACGGCCTTGCCACCTGCCAAGCCACTTGTTGGTTCGTCACGCGGCACGTATGTCGGACTCTTTTCAAACACGGCAATGTCGCCTGGCGACCAATCTTCCGAGACGAATACGAAGGGACCAGACCCAACGATTTCGGTAACCGCCTCTTTTGCAGGTGTAACCGACGCAATTCGTGCTGGCATAATGACAGGTACGTTGCTGGAAGGTTTGCCAAGCGCTTCGATAACATGTCCAAATGGCTCGCTTAGTGCAATCTGAAAGGTTTTGTCGCCGGTAACTGAGATTTCTTTGGTTTTTGCTATCATGCGCTTGCCAAAGCTGTCGCGCTCGCCCCAGCGATTGATTGAAGCAACGACGTCTTCGGGCGTCACGTCCGCACCATCTGAGAATTTCAGCCCTTCGCGCAGGGTAAAATCATAAGTCAGCCCGTCTTCGCTGACCTCCCAACCTTTCAGCATTTGGGGATGGAAGTTCCCTTCTGCATCCATTGAGATGAGCGTGTCGTAAACCATGTAAGCAAAAGTTCTGGTCGCGTAAGACGTGGTCGCGATCGGATCAAGAACCCCCAAGCGCGCTGAAAGAACAGCCTTGAGCACTTCTTCTGCCGAAGCAACTGTCAAAGGAATTATTGACGTGGTCATTGCCAGCGCGGCCGCCAAAAGTTTTCGCCGACCAATTGCAACATATTTGAGCATTGTATGTATCTCCAGGTTGGGTTCGCCAAGCTTCCTACGTTCACCTGGCTCGTTGAAGAACACGTTCGGAAATGCACAGTCCCACCCCGCGGAGCGATATGCACAAAGCCTTTGTGCCCTTCGAAAAAGGTTACAGTGCTGTCAAGGCTGCATCCACTTCATTGCGATCACAACAGGATTACGAAATCTCATGCACAATCCATGTGAAAAAGAAAGAACGACGCAACTTACCAACAAGATGTAACGTTTGTGAACGCCACAGTTCTATCAGCCCGCAACCTCATTTATCTGATCGAGTTGGCTGTTAAATGACAAATGGTTACAGGGAATGACACAACATGCCAGATACACACCCGTCTGAGGCGTTTGACGCGGCAGCTTGAAACCATTTTGCTGTCTTTTAGGGTCGTTAAATTTTGAACTGACACAGCGTGGCACACCATTGAATACCGGTAGGTTTCCTTTTGTCACGTTTCTGCTGACATAGCAGACTACTCAAACCGCATTGACAGGATTGATGTGGCAACAGCCAGATGCATCTTATAAGACGTCGCAAACACCGTAGCGGCTTGAGCAGTATTGTCTTACAGTTGACAGCTTCGTCTTACCTTCGTTGTAACAACAAGGAACGCATTGTACGTCAGACGCGTCAGCGATGACTTTTGATTATTTGTAAAGTAGCAACACGAAGTTGCAAAGGCATTTCCTGGAATTAGACTTCAATCTGACCACGCGTTAAGGGAGAAGTTTGATGACGATTCAATCCAAGCCAAAAGGCGCCATTGATACCTCCGAAAACCCATTTGACCCAGCAATCACCACCAACCCCGCGGCGTATTTTGCCAGAATGCGTGACTTACCTCCCGTGGTTTGGCAAAGCGCACTGGGGGTTTGGGCGGTTTTTCGCGATGAACTTTGTCGGGAAGTCCTTAATGACTGGGAGAGCTTCGGCAGTTCTGGCGGCGCGGGGTTTGCCAATTTTTACCGCGAAAAACCTTGGCGCGAACCCAGTGTCGTGTTTGAGGTTGATCCACCCGATCATACCCGCACGCGCCGTGTTCTGAGCCGAATCCTGTCGCCCGCAGCCGCGCGGAAAATCAGCGTCGCAGCTGAAACAGAAGCGGAACGCAGGGTCGCCAAGGCCCTGGCAAAAAAGCGTTTTGATGTGGTCGCTGATTTGACCAAACCCTATGCACTCAAGATCGTTCCTGATGCGCTGGGGTTAGCGGAAGAAGATCGCGAAAACATGCTGATCTATCGAAAATACCTCGTCAAGGGCCGAGGATTGCTTAGACACAACGCTTGGTCAAAGGAGGAACTAGCCGAAGCGGAGTGGGTCTGCGAGTGGGTTCGCCACACCTGCAGTCGTGACAAGGTGTTGCCCGGTGGCCTTGGCAATCAGATTTACGACGCGGTCGATGCCGGTGAGATCAGCGAACACGAGGGCAATATGTTGATCCGCTCGTTTCTTTCAGCTGGTACCGACACAACGTTCACAACGATTGCCAACGCGGTACTATATTTGCTGAAAAACCCTGACCAATGGGCCTTGTTGCGACAAGATCCGTCAAAAGCCCGCAATGCCTTTGAGGAAGGGCTTCGCTACGGTTCAACCACAAGTGCTATTTCTCGCACCGTCATGAAAGAAATGGATTTCCACGGTGCCAAACTTGGCAAATTCGACAAGATACTAGCCTATGTCGCCTCAGCCAACCGCGATCCGGATCGTTGGGACAACCCGGATGTCTTCGACATCAACAGAAATGTCGCCGGACATCTCAGCTTGGGTCTGGGTATCCATGGTTGCGTTGGCCAGATGATCGCACGGATGGAGGCCAGTGCCATGCTTGCAGAGTTGGCGAAGCAGGCCCTCAAACTTGAGCTTGATGGGGAACCGACAATGCTCGCTTCCGGAAACGGCGTGGAAACCCTTCCGGTATGCGGCAAGGCGGCTTGACACATTTTTTGAACCGCATTTTCGCCAAACCTATCTATCGTCATATTGATTTTTCCCCTGAATCCGCAACTCAGAAATGTTCATCAAGCTGGTTCGGTGTACTTTTTTTGGCGCCCACGGAACGCAATCTCAACCAGGTTTCTGGTGTAGTCCGTGTTTGGATTGTCAAGGATATCGCCAACGTCACCGACTTCTATCACATTTCCGCGCCGCATAACACAAACGCGGTCGCAAATATGACTCACAACTGAAAGGTCGTGACTAATGAACATCAAAGTCAGGTCATCTTTGCGGCGGAGTTCCATGATCAGATTCAGGATTTGTGCTTGAATGGAAACGTCAAGAGAGGCCGTTGCCTCATCGCAAACCAACACCTTCGGCTTAACAGCAAGTGCACGGGCGATAACAACACGCTGTCGCTGCCCTCCGGAGAGCGCGCCGGGATGCTTGTCCTTGACAGATGGGTCGAGCCCGACGGTTGAAAGAAGATTGTCGAGATAGTCTTCAATCTCAGCGCGAAGCGTAACCCCATGTTTGCGCGCGGGATACCCAATAATGGAGCGAATCCTGTGTTTAGGATTGAGCGCAGACATCGGATCCTGAAACACCATTTGGGTAGCCATCCGCGTGGCAGCGGGACCTTGAACGCCGCTTCCATAGTTGTAGTGAATTGTGCCGCTGGTCGCGTCTTCAAGCCCGCACACGATACGCGCGAGCGTTGATTTTCCTGAACCGCTTTCGCCAACTACACCAAGCGCCTCCGTCTTCAGCAGATCAAAGCTCACATCGTCGAGCGCTCGTGTCGCATTCCCCTTGCCGGCAAGTGCTGACACACGAGTTCCTCCATAAACCTTGTTCAAACCATTTATCGAAATCATCGCCTCAGAAGTCATCTTAAAGCCTCCTCTCGCCCGGGTGCAGCGGAGAAGTGGCATTTGCTTTCCCATCCCTTGGCGATTGGTTGCGTCGCAGGTTTGGTAGCGCAAACATCCTTGGACTGAACACATCTGGAAGCAAATGCACAACCCGCAGTCCGCCGCGCTTCAAGATTTAGCATTCCCGGAATTTGCGGAAGGGCAGCTCCGCGTGGATTCCGCCGGGGAATAGAATTCAACAGCCCTTGGGTATAGGGATGTTGGGGATCGGAGAAAACCTGTTCCACGGCACCGGTTTCTACAACTTCCCCCGCATAGAGAACCAGTACCCGATCGGCAAACTTTTCCAGCAGCGAGAGATCGTGGGTGATCCACATCACGGCTGTGTTCCGGTTTCGACACAACTCTTCAACCAGTTGAATGACCTCCATCTCCACCGTAACGTCCAACGCCGTGGTTGGCTCATCCGCGATCAACAGTGATGGTTCGTTGATTAGTGCGCAGGCCACCGCAATGCGTTGGCGCATCCCGCCGGATAGTTCATGAGGATAACTTTCCAATACCCGTTCCGGTTCCGCAAAGTGCAACGCGGTGAGCAAGTTAGCAATTCGTTTGTCCGCCTCGGCCATCAGGCCATCGTGGACCTCTATTGCTTCACGCATCTGTCGCCTGATTTTCATCAACGGGTTGAGCGTGTTCATCGGGTCCTGAAACACCATTGCGACTTCGGTCCCGCGAATACGGAGCATGTCCCGGTCCGATGCCGTTTGCAGGTCGCGTCCATTCAAACGCATTGTTTCGGCTTCAACCTGCGCATTTCCTGGCAGCAAGTGCGTTATTGCAGCGGCGGACACCGATTTGCCCGAACCGCTTTCGCCAACCACTCCAACAATCTCGCCTTGCTGGATCGAGATCGAGAAATTCTTGACCGCGAGCGGTACAACTTTGCGGCTGGTGAACCCGACACTCAACCCGTCAACTTCAAGGACCGGCGATGCTTTCCCGTTTGTCATGGTTGTCGCCTTCCCAAACTTTCACCAACAAAGTTTAGTGAAACAATCAAAAGAAACAGCGCAACCCCCGGCAACATGCTGATCCAGTACTCGCCGCTCAGAAGGAACTGGTAACCGTTTGCAATGAGCAAGCCAAGACTAGGCTCAGTCACCGGTAGTCCGACACCGAGGAAGCTAAGTGTCGCTTCCAGCGCGATGGCGCTGGCTACTTCAATCGACAGTAGAATAAGGATGGGACCGGCAATGTTGGGCATAAGCTCGACAAAAATGATACGCATCGGCCCAATATTGAGATTGCGGGCAGCAAGGATGTAATCCTTGGTCACTTCGCTCAACGCAGCGGCGCGGGCCGTGCGCGCAAAGTAGCTCCATTGCACAATAATGATCGAGAAAATTACCTTGTCGATCCCCTTGCCAAAAGCTGCGATCAAGGCAATTGCCACAAGGATGGTCGGCAACGCGAGTTGCAGATCGACAAGGCGCATGATCACGCGATCCAAAATGCCGCCATGAAACGCGGCAAGTATGCCAAGAACAGAACCGATGACCATTGCAATGCTCGATGCAAGTACACCGACTGTAATGCTGATTCTTAACCCGTAGGCGATTGCGCTGAAGATATCGCGACCCAGATCATCAGTTCCGAGAAGGTAATGCATTCCGGAGAAGCTCTTTGATCCCGGCGGCAGTCGCCCGTCCAGCAAATCGAGCGTGGCCAGATCATATGGGTCTTGCGGCACCAACCAAGGGGCAAAAAGCGCAAGTCCGACTAGGCCCACAGCTACAATCAAAGAAAGCATGAAAACGATGTTCTGCATCGCTAAATACCTTTCCCGTGTGTCCGCAGACGCGGGTCAATACCATAGCATATCATATCAATGACGAAGTTCAGGCCAACGATCACAAAGACGATAAACATGACATATGCTGCAATGATCGGTCGATCGAGCACCAGTATAGAGTCTATGATAAGCTTACCCATTCCCGGCCAGGAGAAAATTTTTTCTGTCACAACCGCATAGGCCAAAAGGGTTCCGAACTGGAGTCCCGCCACTGTAATGATCGGAATGACCATGTTCGGCAGCATATGGTCGCGCACGATCCGTGCGCCGGGGACTCCCTTCATTTTGGCAAAGCGCACATACTCCTGCCCCTCCTGGCGCAAAAACCCGTTGCGGGACATGCGCATCATGATCGCCAGGAACGTCAGTGAAAGATTGACCGAAGGAAGTAAAAGATGCCGCCATCCGTCCAATGTGAGAAAAGACCACTCCACTCCAAAAACGGTCACCGTAGATCCTCGACCGCTTGAGGGAAGAAGCTGCAATTCAATGGAAAAAACTGCAATCAGAAGCAATCCGACCCAGAAACTCGGGACGGTAAATAAGAGAAACGACAGCATTTGAATGATGTTGTCTGCAAACGAACCTGGCCTGAGCGCAGCTGCGATCCCCAGCGGCAAACCCAGGCACGTTGCAATTAGCAGAGCATTTGTTGCCAATTCCAGAGTCGCCGGAAACCGTTCCAGGATAACTTCGAAAACTGGGCGTCCGTGTACATATGACAAACCCCAGTCACCTTGTGCCACTCTCACTAGAAAATGAAGAAATTGAACAGGTAGTGGCTGATCGAGACCCAGGGACCTACGCAGGTTGCGAACCATCTCTGGTGTCATATCAGGCTGTTCATAGATCTCCAGCGGGTCACCAATAGCGTACACGAAAACAAAAACAAGCGAGGCTGCGACGAGGCATAGAAGCAAAGCCTGGAAGGCGCGATTTGCGGCAAACCTCAACAATGAGAGCAGGTGCATATCACGCCTCCAGGCCAGAACGAGTTGTACGTTCTACTTGCTATTTACTGCGCGCGTTGGTCGCGAGCGTATACTCATTCACGTGGATGTCGTAGTCGATCGTATCACGCGTAGCAGCAATAACAGTCTGATAATGCAGTGGAATCACAGCAGTATTCTCATGGATCAGACTCATTACCTCCTCTTCAAGCTTGCCGCGTTTGGTATCGTCTGTTTCTGTGATAACCTCAGCCACGATTGCATCCACCTCCGGTATGGAAACATGCCCGTGATTGAATGTACCAAGTCCCTTGTCCTTCATCGGAGTGTGCAGCGTCATCCATGAAGCAGTCGCTTCGCCAGCGCTGCCCCAGCCAATCAGCGCCAGTGAATACTCACGGTAGTTCGAGAAATAGACCGATCGTGGCTCTGAAACGACTTCCATTTTCAATCCGATGCGCGACAACATTTGGCCTAGGGCAAGGCAGATTTTGCCGTCGTTCACATAGCGGTCGTTGGGACAATGCACCGTAAGGCCAAACCCGTTGGGAAAGCCAGCCTCGGCTAACAACGCCTTGGCCTTTTCAACATCGTAGGAAAGCGGCGCAAGGCTTTCGTTGTACCCCAACATGCCAGGTGGCACCATTTGGTTAGCGGGGGTCGCAAAACCCTCCATCACGCGCTCCACGATGGCATCGCGGTTGATTCCCAGAGAAATGGCCTGGCGCACACGGATGTCTTTAAACGGGTTCTCGGGGAGCGGGTTACCATCCAGATCGGTGGCAAAATTGGCTTGATCACGATGTTGATCCATCGACAAGTAAATCACCCTGTCCGAGGGACGGGTATGAACAGCGATCCCCTCAGCTTTCCGCAGGCGTGGCACATCTGTGGGTGAGACAAAATCGATCAAGTCTACATCACCTGAGAGCAACGCAGCTACGCGCGCGGCGTCATTTGTGATGAATTTGACCGTCACCTTCTCCCATTCAGGAGCTTCGCCGAAGTAATCGGGGTTACGTTCCATCTCCAGCGATTGGGAAGGTTTGTAGTTGACTACCTTGTAGGGTCCGGTTCCGATGGAGGCAGTACCATTGGTGAAGTCACCCGTTGATTTTCCCTCCGTTGCGGCCTTGGAGACCACAAAAACCTGCGTCATCTGTGCCGGCAATTGCGGGTTAATGACGTCGGTTGTGATTTGAACTGTCATGTCGTCCACCGCTTTGACGCCGGTGATCGTCTTTAACTGTCCAGTATAAGGGTTGGGGTTATTTTCAATGTTTGGCACACGTTCGAGCGAGAAAACGACATCTGCTGACGTGAGGGCGGTTCCATCGTGAAATTTCACGCCATCGCGCAACTTGAATTCCCATGTTTTCGGGTCAACTGCGGACCAGGCATGGGCTAGATCTTCAACCGTTCGCGCGTTGTTGTCGCGCGCTGTCAGTGCACCATAGATGTGTTTTGAGTAGCCGACATTGGATGACAGATACTGAAAGTGTGGATCAAGCGATGGCTCTGCTCGCGAGCCAATTTTCAGTTCAGCTGCACTAAGTGCCGACGCCACCGTAGCGGTCGCCGCGGCTAGTGCCAGTGATATGCAAAGTTTCATTCCTAATCTCCTATTATTGTTGGAACGGCAGAGTTCTGAAACGAAACCAGTGAGAAACCGCCCTATTTTCCTGGCTGCATTTTACGGCGTATGATCTCGGCCCCCGGCCAACGGTCAGGTTTCGCCATCCAGAATTGCATTGGAATTTCAATAGGTTGATCCAGCGCTTCGGCGGCGTGCCACACCCAACGCGGGTCATCAAGGAATCCGCGCGCGATCTCCAACATGTCCGCGTGGCCGTCCGCGACAATTTCCTCTGCCTGGCGAGCTTCCAAGATCAGTCCGGTCACGAAAGACGAAAGACCAGTTTGTTTCTTAATCTGGCTTGCATATGGCACAAGGTAGCCAGGGGAAGGTTCGATTTTCGCCTCTGACGTGATCGCGCCAGCCGAGACGCAAACATAGTCCAGACCTGCTTCTTTCAGAATATTTGCGGTAAGGAGCGTATCCTCAAATGTCATTCCACCTTCAACATAGTCATGGGAGTTTAACCGAATACCCAGCAACGTGTTGTCCGATAACTCTTTTCGAACGAGCGAAACAATCTCCGCCACAAAAGCCGTCCTTTTTTCAACCGATCCGCCGTAGTCATCTGTTCTTTGGTTAGATAACGGTGACAGGAAGGTGTGCAGCAAGTAGCCATGCGCTCCATGCAGCTCAACGAGCGACAAACCAAGGCGCGCAGCGCGCTCGCCAGCTTGCCTATATGACTCTCGAACTCGTGCAAGCCCATTGTCATCCAATGCTTGGGGCACAGGATGACTTGGCGAGAAAGGAAGAGCGGATGGCCCCCAAACCGTCCATCCGCCGTCTTCGGGAAGAAGTGGCCCACGTCCGTCGAGAGGGGTTTTCCCCGAGCCCTTGCGCCCGGAATGCCCGAACTGAATGCCGAATGGCGTATCTGAATAGGTTCGAATGTTGTCAAGCACCTGACCAATTGCTGCCTCGTGCCGATCGGAATGCAAAGCAAGACAAACCTTGGAACCCCAGCCTTCGCGCTCAATAGACGTGCTTTCAATGATAACCAGACCCGGCCCCGAGACCGCTAATGATCCGAGGTGCTGATCATGCCAACGGGTCGCCGCTCCCTCGTTGCCCTTGTATTGAGCCATAGGTGACACGGCGATACGGTTCGCGAAGGTTGCGCCCCTAAGGGAAAACGGAGAAAACAGCTCGTTCATATTAAGTCCATAATTGAATGGGTCACCGTTAACGGCTTGGAAACTATCTGGTATTCAGATTAAGGTGGCAACAGGTTCAATCAACCGCGCGTTCTTCATGCAGGAATGAGTTTTTGGCACGGTTGTCTGTTCACAAGAAGTACTGCATCGCACGTCCGAAAACCCGTCGTTTGCAACCTTAAGCGTTTTGTTGACTGCCTTGGTCTACAAAACTGGAAGAACAATGTGACTTGGCATGTCCCGATTCGTCCAGATCGTGTTCAAAGCGGTACGGACCCGCAACGCCTTGCCCTCGGGCTCACCGGTATTGGTATTCACATCAAACTTGGGAAAGTTGCTGGACGAAACATCGACGCGGATCTTGTGCCTCTTGGCGAACAGCACTGCGACAGGCATAAGCTCAATCTCAATCTCTACGACGTCATCTGGTTCATAAAGTTTCGGTTTTTCCCGGTCTTCGACATAACGTAATCGTTGGATACCATCTGACAAGCCGATTGCAAACCCCTTGGGGTAGTCTTCGTTCGGCGGACAGACATCCACAAGCTTTGCAGTAAAATCAGTGTCAGGACCGTCCGTTGATACCCAAAGGCGAACTGAAACCGGCCCTACCACTTCCACGTCATGCTCCAACGGTTGGGTTTCGAACACCATAACGTCGGTGCGCGATGCGAGCGGAAGGTAAGGCGGAGAAAGTCCAACCATATCTTCCCGCTCGACCTGATCCCAGTATCCGCCCTTGATGGTCGGTTCACGGGTCAATGCGTGACTGGTTGTGGGTACGGGACGTGTCGGGTCGAAAGAATAAGTCAGGCAGTCTTGATCACCCGTGGGCAACTCTGACGACAAGTTGCCCGACCCATGCAAATAGTATGATCTAAAATGAGCTTCCGGCGCGGGCCAATCGGAAAGATCAATCCATCTCCCGCCATAACTGTAGGCACCATCGCTGGTACGGCGCCCGCATCCACCACCGACTTGAAACACACGAACCGGCTCGACCGGCAAAGGCTCGTGCCGAATTACGGAACGGAAAAACGCGAGACGCGTGTCGAGCCAATCTCCTGCCCAACTGTCGATTGTGCAATCGTCGCCGAAGTCGACTTCACCAAATGAAGTTATGGACCTGTCACCATGCGTCCAAGGCCCCATAATTAGTCGTTGCGGTCCCTTTTTCGCATCGCGCAATCCGACGTAGTTCGCAATCTGGCCTTTCGGATATACGTCCAACCACGACCCCATATGGATCGCTGCAACCGGTGTGTAGGTGTCATAAAATCCTTCAGCCCACATTCCAGGATCTTTCCAGTTATCGCCAAAAGCCCCTTGTTCCCACTGATCGAAGACATAGTTTTCGTAGTCCGGGTGATGGCGTAACGGAGAATGCCCACGTTTCCACGGCATTCGGTCAAACCATTCACACATGTCTTCCGCCTCAAGCGCCGCTTTGAGAACCGGATCACCCGAAGCTTCGGGTGACACAATTGCCTGTTGGTGCGCCCACGTTACCTGTTTGAGCTCAAATGCTCCGCCATTGCGAATGCCTTCTTTCCAGGCATTCGAGAAGCCCCCCGAATCGATGGCCTGTGCCACAAGCCCGGGCGCTCCCATTGCACCCATCGCCGTCTGCACATGGGACTCGTAAGACATACCCATGGTGCAGATGCGCCCATCACACCAATCTTGTTCCAGCAACCAGCGACAGGTGTCGTACCCGTCGCGGCCTTCGTTCACATATTTCGTGAAAACCCCTTCCGATCCATAGCGACCGCGGCAATCCTGATAAACAACTGCAAACCCTTCAGCGTTAAATGCCGTCGCTACCTCAGCACGGTTCTTGGGTTTCGGATTGGCGCGGCTAACCTCACGATGGCTGGTAATATGCTTGCCATACGGCGTTCGCACCATAACAACAGGCAATGGGCCACAGCCTGTCGGCAAAAAAACATCCGTCGCGAGTCGAATTCCATCACGCATTGACACCATGAACGTTTGCATTTTGTCAGTCATATTTTTCCTCAGAGTTTTACCAGAACATTTCCGGTAACCTGGCGCCCTTCCACGGCCTCGTGGGCTTCCGCAATTTGGTTCAGATCAAAGATTTTTCCTATTGTATGGATCAAACTGCCTGAGGCTGCCCACCGGTTGATATCGCGAGTTCCCGCATCACGCAGTGACTTGGGGACGATGTTACACTGGATGAATCGTAACGACACATGCCGGAAAATGAATGGCAGAATATCAACAGAACCTTCCGTCATACTGCCTGAGCCATAGACACCAACAGCACAACGCGAACCTGCCACTTCGGCTATCGTGGGAAGGTTTTCAAAAAAGTTGACCTCTGAAATTCGTTCAACCCCCTTTCCTCCGGTCGCGCGCAAAATGTGTTCGGCGACGTTGTCCCGTCGGTAATTCAACACATGGTCGATGCCGGTTTTTGCAGCGTGTTCCCCCTTGGCATCACCCGAAACGGTGCCAAATACCTGCCCGGCACCTGCAAGTCTGGCCATTTGCGCAGCGTAATGTCCAACCGCCCCTGCGGCACCAGTAACAAGTACATCAGACCCATCAAGTGGCCCTTCTTCAAACAGCGAAGTATAGGCTGTTACAGCTGGCACCCCGAGACAAGCACCCTCCTCAAGCGACACTATCGCCGGCAACGGAACGGCATATTTTTCTGGTCCGGTGAAATACTGCGAACATGTGCCCATTGTGCGCCCGTCTCGTTGTCCATTCCACAGCCAAACGCGTTCACCAATCCGAGCCTTGTCGACGCCCTCGCCAATACTTTCAATGATGCCAGACCCGTCGTTATGCGGCACGATCAGCGTGTTTTCGAGCCGTTGCCGAATGCCGCGCCGCCGGTTTGTGTCAGACGGATTAACTCCCGAAAATGCTACCCGAACCGAAACTTCACCCGGACCAGGCTCAGGTTTCGGCAAAGTACCGACCTCCAACACTTCGCGCGCGTTTCCATAACTTCGGTAGAATGCAGCACGCACCTCTTCAAACCACCCGTTTACTGGCCGAAAGTGCAACCGCCAGCAATTCGTTCGCCAAATCTTCTCCGAGTTCACTCTTACCTGCTTCAACTTCCGCTATCATTTCAAGCGACCGAGCGTAGGTGGTGACACTCTTCCCGTTCCGGCTGGCCGCCGAGATAACAGGTTCCCCGTGGTTCGACATCTCGGTTGGTCTCTTGCGTACCACAATATCTCTCCAGATGCCGCTGTAGAGTTTCTTAGACCCCCGGCGTGCCTCTGCATATCCGTCAATCGCCGCTTTCATAAGCTTTTTGTCACCTGTGAGAAAGTCGAGGGGATCAAAAGCCTGAAACGACATCATCATTATGCCCTCCGCATTTGCAGCCACTGCAACCTCGTGCACCATCTGATAAACAAGTGGGCGCCAACGCGGATTGTCCAGAAACTCTTCAGTCGGTTCATTGGAAATCGTCTGGGCAATCAAAACCGCTGTAAAGGCGATCTTCGCCCACAGATAGCCATTAACGTTATCAGTAATTTGCACATCGGGTTCGAAATCGCTCAGTAAGTCGCGAAGCGCATGAAGCCGATCAGTCATCTGCCCATCAATTTCCCCCACCACAAATGCACCGCGTCCGCCATACAAGATCCTGCCAGGCTCCACGTAGTCTGCGCCGAAGTTGATAAAACACCCGATTGTACGATTTGCTCCGATCGCATTTGCAATTGAACTTTCGTTCAACCCGTTTTGTACAGATACAACATAACCCTCTACAGCCAAATGTGGCTTCAATGCCTCCAGTGCTTCCGGGGTATCCTGTGACTTGACCGCAAGCAGAATTTTTTCAAACTGACCCTTCAGCATGTCAGGCGTTACCGCCCGAACCGACGTAACAAACGCGTCGACCGGACCTTCTATTTCGATGCCGTTGGCTTGCATTCTATCGACATGGTCCTGTGCAACATCGACCATCAACACTTCATGTCCTGCGCGGGCCAAAAAAGCTCCGATCGTTCCGCCAATTGCACCTGCACCCCAGATCAATACCTGCTCGGTCATTTAATCTTCCCTTCGCTTGCTGATGTTATTGCGGTTTGCACGTCTGCAAGCGCGTACCGAATGCGGTTGATCGCACGCACAGCGCCTACTTCGGCAAATCGGGCCAGATCCGAACCTGGCTCAGCCGCATCAAGCGAACGTATCGGGTCAAGCACAGGCCAATGCGAAACTGGCAATGCAGGATCATGGTTAAACCGGTCCATCCGCGCGCACTCCAGGGGAACAAGAATGCGAGAAAGCAAACGAAGCAGTTCGTTTGACACATCGGCCGATAGCGACTGCATGGCGGCTTCCAGATCGTTGGCAAGTTTCACAGCCAGCATTTTAATGCCATGGGTATCCACTCTGGTACCGGCCGTATCGAGTGTTCCCACCTCTTCGCCCAGTGCCCGCAAAGTCCCTGCCAAATCAAGCGGCAATATCTTGGTCAGTACGAGTTTCAAAAGTCCGTATACAAAAACCTTGGAATCCCGAAGCAGGAGCTTGGGATCAATCTTGTCGACCGTGTCTTCCGGCGTGTGCCACCACCAGCCCAACGGCAGTACATGCTGGTCAACACCATCACCTGCAACCTGGTGGCTTATTGCCCCGAAAACCGCCGGAATTCCTATTCCCCAAAAACTTTCATCACCGGCGCGCCCAATTTTGCGTCCCTTGATTGTTTGCCCAGATACTAGCTCCACCGCTTCCGCTGCCAGCGGTCTTAGCGGCAAATCTGATCCCGCGCCCGAAAGATCCGTGGCGCCAGCACCACCTGTGCTGTCAATATTCACATGGGCGATGCATCTGGAATCAAGCTCCGCAAAATACCTGTCGGCGTACCAGGCCGAACTTGAATACCGGCCTTGCGAATGACCTGACCAGAAACACATCCGCACGGCTCGCTGCATGTGGCCTTTCATAGCTGCCAATGCCCGTGACACTTCAAGCATGGTGGCATTGGCGGTGCCATTGTCCATGGCGCCGATGTGCCAAGTGTCGACGTGTCCCGAGAACATAACGAAAGGTGCGTCATCTGAAAGATGATCTGGAACAAGGTCGGCAACCAACAACGGTGTTCTACGCCAACCGGTGTCCACTTCAGCCTTGATCGTCGCAGAGACCGGCCCGGCTTGAACTGCTTTTCGAAGTACCAACCCCTCTTTGCGAGACACCGTTACAATAGCAGTCTTGGGTAGCGCTTCGAGATCTTCAATTGAAGGATTGCCCCAGACAGGTGAAACGCACATCTCGTGAATTTCGCCATCCGGCGATATGTGAATTTGGCCAATGGCCCCATGATCGCCAGCAAGCTTACTTACCCAGGGAGATGCCAACCCCTCGATCAACGCGATTTTGCCTTGCACACCTGCTTTGGCAAGTTCAAACACACTGCCCTTCCCGCACCAGACAACATCGCCTGTCAACCCTTCCTTTGGGGAGCAATTGCCAAATGAATGCGTGATGCACTTCATGCCTTTTCCGAGCGCTTCGAGTTCCGCTTTTCCTGGCAGGCTGATGTAAGCATCGTGCAGGATGCGTTCGGTAAGAAATCCAGCTTCCTTCATACGCGATTCAATATAATCGAATGCGGCCGCTTCGCCGGAGCTCCCGGCAGGCTTCTCCCATTGAGCAAGCACAACAGTGTCGTCCATGAGGCGCGCTTCTGAAACACAACCCTGTGCTTGTTGAAGGAGTAGTTCAATGTCCGTCACCTGATACCTCCGTCAACCGAAACGACTTGCCCAGTGATCCAGGACGCAAGGTCCGACGCAAGAAAGGCAACAAGGTTTGCAACGTCATCATTGTTGCCCGGGCGCTTCAAAGCCAGGGAATCCAGAACCCTGTTTCGTTTGCTTTCACTGTAACTATTCCATCTGGCCAGTTTCTGATCATCATTCAGCACCAGGCCAGGAGAAATGGCATTGACGCGCACTCCGTATGGACCAAGCTCTCTGGCCAGTTGCCGTGTCAAACCGATCAAGCCATGCTTGGCACTGCAATATGACTGGATGCCCGTCAGTGATGCCTTGAGCCCCGCTCCGGACGAAATATTTATAATACTTCCTGAGCTGTTTGACTTGATGTGTTTTGCGAAAGATCGACAAACCGCGAAAGCCGCATTCAGATTAATCTCGAGAACATTGTTCCATGCCTCATCCGACACGTCCTCAACAGGAGTAAACGACTGACCAAGCGTTCCACCTGCATTGTTTACTATGATATCAACGCGATTGCCCGAGTGATTGCAGACATAATCTGCCCATTCTGAAATGGCTTGATGATTCCGAAGATCGCATTGAAAAAAATGATCCGGTCGACATTCTTTTGGGATGACCATGTCGGTGCCGAATACCACAGCACCCGCCTGTGTCAGGGTTCTGCAGATTGCATTACCAAATCCTGACGCAGCTCCTGTTACAACGGCCACACGCTCAGACAGTTCGAGCGTTAGTCCTGCCATCTGTTGTCCTCTCGACTTTGGTTACCATGAATTCTCGCGATTCTCGTCGAATGATCAATTTCTCTGTGGTCATGTGAGCATGACCAAAGGGACTAAGCTAGACATGCATACCAATTGCACATGTCGACCCGACATTATGTCGGATGACGCTGCAGACCTGATCGCGCTAACAAAGGGTTATGACCAAAACAGCTTTGCTCTTACCTGGCTACAGGTTGTTTTTCCTAGGCAATGCCTTCACTCTGAACAGCATATGGATGCAACGCATGACTCTCGGCTGGATTACCTGGGAGGTCGGCGGTTCACCCAGTTTGGTTGGAGTGGTTGCTTTTATAGGGTTCATTCCAACGATATGTTTCAGTTTCTTTTTTGGCGCACTGACCGACAGGACAGACTTGATCCGGGCAAGTCGTATAATTCATCTACTTTTCTTCACTTTTTCTTTTTCGTTGTTTGGAATCTGGGCAGCGGGCTTACTTTCGCCATTGTCAATTTGTGTGATCGCCATGCTAATAGGTACGGTAAATGCGGCATTCAATTCAGTGCGTATGGCCATGGGGCCGCTCTTGGCTGATCTTCGTTTTCTCAGTTCGATCGTAGCTCTCAGCTCCATCAACCTAAACGTCGCCCGCATGACCGGGCCTGCATTGGGAGGGTTGGCGATCAGCGCTTTCGGTATTGGCGGTGCTCTTTCGGTTCAGGCAGCTTTGTTTCTTCCAAACTTCCTGACGCTGGCCGTGCTTAAGCTGCGGCGCCGTGAGGGCCGTGGGGCGACAAAGCGCAGTATTTTTGCGGAAATTGTTGAGGGTACGGTCCTTGCGCGTGACAACCTGATCATCCGGCAGGCACTGTTGCTAAGTGCCGTTTACGGTTTTCTCGCTCGCGGAGTAATGGATATCCTTCCCGTAATTTCGGGTGGAGGATTTGACCGCGGTGCCGAAGGGCTCGCACTCCTTGCGTCAAGTGCAGGTGCAGGCGCGATGATGGGTGGCATCCAACGCGTTGTCTTCAGCCAACAATCTGAGACCGGGCTACCCAATGCCGCCTTTTTCACTTGTTTTCTGGGAATGGGAACCGTTATCGCTATTGGGATCAATCCGATCTGGGAAATCTCGATTGGCCTGGTTTTCATTCTTGGGTTCTGCTCGTCGGTAACAGCCATTTCCATCGTAACGACGCTGAACCTTTCTATAGATGACCGGTTACGGGGCCGGATCGGAAGTATCTGGTTGACGACAGCCATAGGCTCTGCCGGGATTGGGGCACTGGCGATGGGGGCATTCAGCGAGTGGCTGGGTCTTGCAACTGCACTAAGCACTGCCGGCGTTTTGGGAGTATTTGTCACTTCACTGATTTTGGTGACCGCGCGCAGATAAGTTCTCTATAGCCAACTTTTAGAAGAATTGAATGTACCGTCATAGCGGCCAATATGCGAACATACATCAATCTGAACTGATTCCAGCCAAACATGATTTTTGCAGGTTTTGGGCATCTTTGCGCTAGGTAACAGGTCGAACGGATCAACCAGTGTCAAACAACATTCTAGCCGGAATTGAACGCGCTACAGGCACAAAAGTTGTATCAAAACCTAGTGTCCAAAAACCAAAACCGAGTGTCCGGCTACGCGAGTGTCCGGCTACACTGACACTCAAGGCGGGCATTTGGTGGGTCTGGAGGGACTTGAACCCCCAACCAAGCGGTTATGAGCCGCTGGCTCTAACCAATTGAGCTACAGACCCAGCCGGACTTGAATATATGTTTTGCCTGCCATGCTCAAGTACCGAATGCACTTGCCGCCAGAACAAATTGCCTGCCCGATTTCTGCGACAATTATTGTCTAACCAGCCAACATGGATGGGTTCTGAAACTTGCAAATGCATTTCTTGTTTCCATGGATTCATAAACGCAAGATTGCACAGCCAATTCGAGAGGAAAAATCCGTTGTCCCGTTTCTGTTGAAACGCACAACGGCCAAGAGAGGATACACTCATGTTCAACAGCGCATTTTTTTCCAAGTACTATTTTGCGGCGGTTCTTGCTGCCGGTTTGGTTTCCGCAAACACCGCATTTGCGGAAGACATATCGCCGTCCAAAATTTCACTTCAAGGTACCGGAACGGTTTCTGTTGCACCGGATATGGCCATCTTGAATCTTGGCGTCGTGCGGGAAGCGAAAAGTGCACGCGAAGCATTGACGGCCAACAACCAGGCTATGAATGCAGTCTTGTCGGCGATGAAAGCGTTTGGGGTCGAGGACAAAGACCTGCAAACCTCCAACCTCAACATTCAGCCAAGATATCATTATCCCAAGCGAAGCCTGGATAGTGAACAAAAACCACCGAAGATCGTCGGCTATGTCGTGAACAACAACCTTACCGTACGCATTCGCGAATTGGACAAAGTCGGTGAAATTCTAGACCAAGCCGTTACATTGGGCGTCAACAATGGCGGCGGCATTCAATTCACCAATGCGGATACGGATGAGATCGTGCAAACGGCACGAATTGCAGCGGTGAAGGATGCCAGATCAAAGGCCGAAGCCATAACATCGGAACTTGGCATCGGGCTTGGCAAAATCCTGAACATTGCTGAAGGTTCTCACATGCCGCGCCCTGTCGGCATTCAACGGGCCAAGGCCATGGCGATGGACGCGGCACCGGAATCAGTACCGGTCGCGAGGGGAGAAAACACCTATCGTGTCAACGTAAACATTACCTGGGAATTGGACCAGTAAAACGGGAACCCCGCCACTACGTAAGTGGCGGGGTCAAGGAACCGGTGCGAGACAGCGGGGAAAGAGGCCGGTTCCAATTCGATGTTGCTTGCGGGTGTCAGATTCCGCGGGTTTTCAACACCCGGCAGTTTTTGCTGCCGCGCTTGAACACGACTTTGGCGTTGTGTCCATAATTAAACCCGCGCACCACAATCCGTTTGTTGTTCACACGTGCAACGTATGGGCGGTTGAGCCCCATGCGCCAAGCCTTGTTCAAGGCACGCTTTGGACCACACGCACGATGACGGTGACCATAATGGCGACGTGGCGGTGCATAACGCGGTCCGTCATAGTAAGGCTCGCCAAAATAAATGTGTCCGTGCCCACCACCGATCTGCAAATGGAAGTTTCCGCCGGCATTTGCGGATGTCGTGACTGAAAGGGCAGCACCTGTTGCCAGGATTGCAGCGGCTGCGATTGATTTGATGGTTCTGTTCAACATGTTCATTCTCCTTGGTCGTCGTTTGGTTGGCTGGGTGAGTGACGATGACTGGAGAATGCAGGAATGTGCCTGAACCAATACGCAACACGGCGTTCAGATTCGGTTCATGTTCATAACTATCTGAATTATTATACTACTTTCCCGAAAAAACAACGCCGAGCTGCTGCCCGGAATGCCAGATCCAGTTGGCAAAATCCTCGGAGAATCCAGAATACACATAAAGATCGAAGCTTGGTTTATCGTCGATACAATGCAAAATCACGCCGATATGTGCCATTTGGGTGGATGCGCACCAGTTTTTGCCCACCGCTTTCGACTGCAAGTCCAGGCGACACTCTTTTTGCAGCAGTTCAATCGTGCGTGGGCCACTGATACGGAAAATCACTCTTGCGTCACTCTGTTCTGACACAAATCCTGCACCCTTGATCTTTTTTGACAACCGCGAGGCAAAGTCTGACTTTGTGTCGGGCTTCGCGCTGATTGCCAACCATTCAGCTGGGCTTAGCGGCAACGCTGTCATTGATCTGCTTGCCGTCGCCAATGCGGGGGTCGAGCCGATTGAAAGAAGCGCTGTCATTTCTTCGATCTTACCCTTCGACGCGAAGAGATGCGCCATCCCATGACCGCGACGGACCTCGACCGTTACATCGCCTGAGGTCGTTGAATTGTGGGTCGCAAGGAACTGATCGAGCGGATGTTTTTGTTGCACATCAACCATGCAATCGCTCTCCCTTCGGATCGAAAAAGTGTGAAGACACGACCGTTACTGCAAGCGTTTCATCATAAAGCGGAAAGTGGGCGAACAATTGCTCGCCCATACGGTTTTTGCCGTTTTGCAGAAACCCAAGGCCTATCCAGCATCCAATCGCCGGACTGTCGCAAACGGACGTTACCCATCCAAGGCTCGCCTCAAGGCTGGTGTCATCGGCAGAGGCAACCAAATGTGCGCCTCCCCGCAATCTTTCACCGGGTACCGTGAGCTTGATACCAACCAGACAAGGCCGTGCGGGATCAATCATCCCTTCACGATTTGCCATACGTTTGCCGATGAACTCTTTCTTGCCGGACATCATGGCGCCAAGTCCAATGTCCTGGGCAGTTGTTCGCCCGTCAAGCTCATTGCCCGTTACATGGCCTTTCTCGATTCGCATGACATTGAGCGCTTCGGTTCCGTAAGGGGTTATGCCATGAGGCTTGCCGGAATCGAACAATTTGTTCCACATGGTTTCACCATAGCTCCAGGGTACGTTGACTTCGTAAGCCAGTTCCCCGGAAAACGAGATACGGAAAACACGAGCCTTAATGCCATTCCAGTCAAACTCGCGAACACCCATGAACGGCAATGCCTCATCCGACACATCCAGACATTGCCCAAATGCGGCTTGCAAGACAGCACGTGAATTGGGGCCTGCGATTGCAACCCCGCACCACTGCTCGGTCGCAGAACAGAAATGGACATCAAGATCGGGCCATACGGTCTGTTGCATTTGCTCCATGTGGGCGAGTACCCGTGCGGCATTTGCCGTAGTTGTGGTCATGAAGTAGTGTTGATCGGCCAAGCGGGACGTTGTTCCATCGTCAAAAACATAGCCATCCTCGCGCAGCATTATTCCATAACGGGCCTTGCCGATAGGTAGCGTCTTCCAGCCGTTTGTATAGAGACGGTTCAGGAATTCCGAGGCGTCCGGACCAAATACATCAATCTTGCCCAAGGTCGAAACATCACAAATCCCGACTGTTTCGCGCACCTGTTTGCTTTCGCGAAAGATCGTTTGCATCTCGCTTTCACCCGGCTGCGGATAGTATTGAGGGCGCAGCCATTGACCCGCCTCAACGAATACCGCCCCGAGACTTTCATGGCAGCTATGCAAAGCGGTTCGCCTTGTGGGTTGGAAAACCTTGCCGCGCGCATGGCCTGCAAACGCTCCTATTGCCACTGGAGAATAGGGAGGCCGGAAGCGGGTCGTTCCGACTGCGGGAATGGTTATTCCCCTGGCATCTGCGAGAATTGCCAAGCCGTTCACATTGGAGGTTTTGCCCTGGTCTGTCGCCATGCCCAGCGTCGTGTAGCGTTTGGCATGTTCAACGGAAACATAGCCTTCTCTCGCGGCCTGCCGAACGTCGCTGGCTGCGACATCATTTTGAAAGTCGACGAAAGCCTTGCCTTTTCCCGGACACTGCCATAACGGCAAAATCGCTCCCATCCCTGCGGTTGATCCTGCAGATGCCTTGCCGGGTTTTCCTGCCTTGTAACCTGCTGCACTGGCGGCATCCACCCCGGCTTTGTGTCCATCAGCCAGACATTCATCCAGTGAGAATTTTCCATTCCCTGCTCCTGCTGAACGCTCTGGCCGGTTTGGCGGACCGGGGACAAAAGTCTGCAAAGCGTCGTTCCATACAGGTGCAACTCCCGTTTGGCTTGCCAGATGAACGTCAGCCGAAAACCCGCCGGACATGGCAACACAATCACAGGAAACACTGCCACGCGCCTCGCCATCCACAGTCTGGAGCAGTAGCGAAGATACCCGATAACCGCCCTTTGCTTTTGCCGGTATGATGCCAAACTCAATTTCAAGGCCATCAGCCTGAGCAGCTTGGGCCAGTTCGCTTTTTTCGCTGCGGGCGTCGTACAATCGCACCTTGTTGACACCTGCTTCCCGCAAAACCGCCGCGGTCTTGTAGCCATCATCATTGTTGGTGCAAATCGCGATGTTGTTTCCCGGCAATACTGCGAACCTGTCAACGAACTTTCGGACCGCTGAGGACAACATGATACCCGGCTTGTCATTGTTCGCGAAAACGAGCGGACGTTCCTGGCTACCGCACGCCAGCACAACCTGTTTCGCCCTGAATGACCAAAGACGTTGACGCGGCTCGTGATTTTCCGGTTTTTGCTTGTGGTCGCTGACCCGTTCAAGCGCTGCGACGACATTGCCATCGTAGTACCCGAAGCCGACGGTTCGTGTCATAACCGATACATTTTCAAGCTTGCTCAGGGCCGATTTGGCCTCACGAAGCCAGGTGCTTGCCGGTTTGGCGTCTATTTCATCATGTGAAAGCGCCAAATCGCCACCAGGCTCGGCTTGCTCTTCCAACAAAACGACTTTGGCTCCCATGTTGCCGGCAGCCAATGCAGCAGAAAGGCCAGCGGGACCCGCCCCGACAATCAGCACATCGCAATGGGCATGGGAATGCTCGTAGGTGTCAGGGTCCGGTTCAACGGCAGCGCGCCCCAAGCCTGCGGCACGGCGAATGAACTTTTCGTATACCGGTTCCCAGAAGGAAGCAGGCCACATAAAGGTCTTGTAATAAAAACCGGCCCCGAGAAACGCCCCAAGAAACTGGTTGAACGCAAGATAGTCGAATTTCAGCGATGGCCATGCATTTTGGCTTCTGGCTTCAAGGCCTTCATATAACTCGGCAATTGTGGCTCTTGTATTGGGTTCACGGCGAGCGTTGCTTCGCAACTCCACGATTGCGTTGGGTTCATGACTATCTGCGGTCAACACACCACGCGGGCGGTGATATTTGAATGACCTGCCCACCAAATGCTGACCATTGGCAAGCAATGCAGATGCAAGTGTGTCACCCTGATAGCCCTCGAACGTCCTGCCATCAAAAGTGAATTGCAACCGTTTGCTGCGGTCAATACTTCCACCGGTATCCAGTCTGAAGGCCTGCGTCACTATTTGACTCCCTTCTTTTCGCGCGGTTTTGAAAGCTTGTCCTGGGCAAAACCGGTTTTATATATCTCGTGGGTAGCTGTGTTACGCACCACCTTTACCCATTGGCGACATCCGCCAACATGATGCCACCACTCAATGTGCCAACCCTTGGGATTTTCACGGGCATAGACATAGTCAAAAAACTCGGACTCCGATGCGGTTTCCTTCGGACGTTTTTTCGTCGCGTCGCCAAAATACTGAAACTCGGCTTCGTCCCGCAATCCGCACCAGGGACAATTTATTTGATGCATGGATCAGTTCTCCTATTGCCACCAGGGCACCGGCCCTGCCCCGCGCTCATCAATCATCCGGCCTTCCTTGAAACGGTCGATGGTGAAAGCCTCGTTAAGTTTGTGTGGCCTGTCTTGCGCAATCGTATGGGCGAAACACCAGCCAGAAGCAGGGGTCGCCTTGAAACCGCCGTAGCACCAGCCGCCGTTCAGATACAAATTCTTGATCGGCGTTTTGCAGATAAAGGGTGAGCCATCGAAACTCATATCCATGATTCCGCCCCAATGCCGTAAAAGCCTTACCCGGCCGATAGCAGGCATTATCGCCATCCCGCCAGCCATGACATGCTCCATCATCGGCAGATTGCCGCGTTGGGCATAGGAATTGTAACCGTCGAGGTCGCCACCGAAGACCAAACCACCCTTGTCTGACTGACTGATGTAAAAATGCCCTGCGCCAAAAGTCACCACTGTATCAATCAGGGGTTTGATTCCTTCTGACACGAATGCCTGCAGAACATGGCTTTCGACCGGGAGATCACGAATTCCGGCCATCTCACACACACGCGAGGTATGGCCCGCAACAGCCATTCCCACTTTCTTTGCCCCGATGAACCCCTTGGAGGTCTCCACACCAAGCACCTGATCACCCTCAACACGAATATCGGTTACCTCGCAATTCTGGATGATATCAACACCTCGCTGATCTGCACCACGGGCATAACCCCAAGCGACCGCATCGTGGCGGGCAGTTCCGCCGCGGCGCTGCATCAACCCGCCATGAATCGGAAAGCGGGCATTTTCAAAATCAAGGATTGGTACGAGTTCTTTCAATGCTTCGGGAGACATGATCTCGGCATCAATTCCGGCCATTCGCATCGCATTTCCGCGACGCGCAAACGCATCGCGTTGATTGTCGGAGTGGAACAGGTTGACCACCCCGCGCTGGGACATCATGGCATTGAAGTTCAGTTCCTGCTCCAAACCTTCCCACAACTGCATGGACTTTTCGTAGAAATGAGTATTCGGCGGAAGCATGTAGTTGGACCGGACAATCGTGGTGTTCCGGCCGACGTTTCCACCTCCGATCCAACCTTTCTCAATCACTGCCACATTGCTTAGCCCGTGTTCCTTCGCCAGGTAGAAGGCAGTTGAAAGGCCGTGACCGCCGCCGCCGATTATCACCACATCATACGATTTCTTGGGAGACGGGTCGCGCCAATGCCGTGTCCAGCCGGCGTTACCGGTCAATCCTTCCCGCAAAATTGACAGGGCAGAAAATTTCATTTGCGAGTTTTCTCCAACGCTTGGAACCGAAACTGACGATGGCCCGTTGCCAAAGAACAGACCCCTGATAAAGAAGCAGTATCAGAAAGTTTCATCGGACAAAACAGTGACCGAAGCGCCATAAATTGTTTTGTTACCGCGATCTGAAATTTTTGTTTGCCGGACCTGCACTTGCAAGCTCCAGAAAGCGCTTGACTGGCTTCCCGTTTGGGTTGATTTCTACGCCATGATTGAGGTTTTTGGTCTGATACTTCCGCTTTTCGGCTTGATCCTACTCGGCTTTCTGGGAGCGAAACTGTTCTCGCATCCGATAGAAGCCATGGCATGGCTAAACACATTCATTGTCTATTTCGCCCTTCCGGCACTCTTTTTCAACTTGCTTTCAAAGACCCCGATTGAACAGTTGGCAAGCTGGGGTTTTATTCTGGTCGCGTTGTGTGTCACCATCAGCATTCTTGCCATGACGTTTGCAATTGCCATTATCGAGGCAAACGGAAATATCGCTGAAGCAGCCATCCAGGCGTTGGCCGGGGCCTACGGAAACATCGGTTACATGGGGCCGCCCATAGCCCTTTTGGCACTTGGTGAAGCTGCAGCTATTCCGGTGGCCATCATTTTTTGTTTCGAGAACATTCTGCATTTCGCTTTCGCGCCTGCCATGATGGCCATGGCCGGAAAAGACGATCGGTCCATCGCCAGACTTGTTCTTGATGTGGGCCGAAAAATTCTGCTGCATCCGTTTATCGTTGCAACGATTATAGGGATTAGCGCCGCAGCACTACAATTTGTTCCGCCTTTGCCGATTGGAAGGCTGATCGACTACCTCGCCAATGCAGCAGCGCCTTGCGCCCTGTTTGCAATGGGCGTTACGCTTGCATTGAGACCCCTTAAGCGCGTGCCTTACTCGCTGGGTTACATCGTACCCATCAAACTGATACTTCACCCGATTTTGATGTATGTCGCACTGAGTTGGGCCGGCAATTTTGATCCCAAATGGATTCAAACCGCTGTGTTGCTGGCATCGCTTCCCATCGCCACAAACGTCTATGTCATTGCAGAACAATACGGGGTGTGGATAGAACGGGCATCTGCAAGCGTCATGGTCAGCACCCTTTTCTCGGTGCTGACCGTATCTGCATTTTTGTACGCCATTACCTCAGGCGCGTTGCCGCCGGACTTGTTTCCGTAGATCAGGTCTGTCGTTCTACGAGCGCATACGTTCGCCCGTCGGATCGAACAAGGGCTCGCGATTGATCCGTGCGGGATAACGAACGCCAAGGATTTCAATCTCAAACAGTCCCGGTTCATCGCGTTCTGCCAATTCAGCCGGCACATAGCCCTGGCCGAGAGACGCCTTGACATAGTGCCCATACCCGCCCGATGTGATCCAACCTACGACACGCCATTCGCCATCCTTCCAGGTAACATCGGGAATGACCGGATTGTCATTTTCGTCATAACGGCTTGCACCTTCGGCCGACTGGGCGCCGATCGTGCCATAGTCCTGATCACCAACCTTGGCCCATATGGGTTCATCTGCCATGATGTCGGCGGTATCGGCTTCAATAACGAATGATACCCTGCGCAATTTCGGTCCGTCTTCGAATTCCTTCGCAGCTGCCTGACGCCCGATAAAGTCATTCTTGGAAAGCTTGACGAACCGGTCCATGGATGCCTCAAATGGTCCATAGATCGGACGCAATTCAGCAAACCAGGTTGGAAAGTTTTTCTCCAACCGCATCGAGAGCAGTGCCCTCATACCAAAATTAACAATGCTGAATTCCTTGCCTGCTTGCATCAGACCGTCATAAACTTTGCGTTCAAAAGTCGGGGTCATCCAGATTTCGTATCCAAGATCGCCTGCAAAGGTCACACGGTTGACGATGCAGGGTGCGCCGTTGACATCCATCTTGCGAATATCGAGAAAACGGAAAGCTTCGTTGGAGATATCTTGATCAACAAGTTTCTCCAACACCTTGCGTGAGTTTGGTCCGGCAATTGACAAACCGACAAGGTCCATCCAAAGCCGCTCAATTTGTACCGAGCCGTCTTTTGGCAAATGTTTTTCAAACCAACGCATGTGATATTTCTGCGCTGCTGACGAACCCCACATCATGAATTCGTCGTCGGAGAGCTTTCCTATCGTGAAATCGCCGATCAGCTTGCCATTTTCGTTGAGCATGGGGGTAAGAACCAGTCTACCCGTTTTCGGCATGGTATTGGTCATCATGCGGGACAAGAAGCTCTCGGAACCGGCACCTGTGATCCGGTATTTCGCAAAGTTCGCAATCTCGGTTACTCCGACTGATTCACGGGTTGCCTGTACCTCTTTTGAGATATGTTCAAAGTCATTGGAACGATGGAATGACAAAACGTCGTGTGCTTCGTCGGCAGAAGGCGCGAACCAAAGCGGTGTCTCCAGTCCCCAACTGTCTCCCATTACAGCGTGGTTTCTGTCCTTCATTGTATCGTATAGCGGGGTTGTTTGTTGTGGACGGGCGGCAGGGAGCTCTTCATTTGGAAACCGTATCGAGAAACGCTTTGAGTAGTTCTCGCGCACCTTCGCATTGGTATAGCGAAGCGTTGCCCATTCGCCGTAACGGGTGACATCCATACCAAAGACGTCATGGCCCGGATCGCCGTTTACCATCCAGTTTGACAGTACCAATCCGACGCCGCCGCCCTGGCTAAATCCGGCCATGACACCACATGCACACCAGAAATTGGTAACACCATCGACCGGGCCGACCAGCGGGTTACCATCCGGAGCAAAGGTGAACGGACCATTGATGACTTGCTTGATACCTGCTTTTTCCAGTGCAGGAAAATGCCGGAAGCCAACTTCCAGGGATGGCGAAATCCGGTCAATATCGGGTTGCAGCAACTCGTGCCCGAAATCCCAGGGTGTGTTGACCGGGGACCAGGGTGTCGCAGCTTTCTCATATGTACCAAGCAGAATGCCCTTGCCTTCTTGCCTTGTGTAAATTTCGCCCTTGAAGTCAATCACATGCGCCAGTTCACGCCCCTTCTGCTCGTTGTACTCAACCACTTCGGGCATTTCTTCGGTCAGTAAATACATGTGTTCCATTGCCAGAACAGGCAATTCGAGGCCCACCATGCGCCCGACTTCCCGCGCCCACAGGCCGCCGGCGTTAACAATGTGTTCCGCCTTTACGGTCCCCTTTTCGGTGACTACGTTCCAGGTTCCGTCAGGGTCCTGTGTCAATTCCACAACACGATTGCGAAGTTCGATTTCGGCTCCGAGCACACGTGCAGCCTTTGCATATGCATGGGTTGTACCGGAAGGGTCCAGATGCCCGTCTGCGGCATTCCACAAGGCCCCCACGAAATTGCTTTCATCCATGATCGGATAATGCCGCTTGGCTTCTGCGGGTGTCACAATCTCGGTTTCCATCCCCAGATAACGGGATTTTGCATTCAGGGAACGAAGAAAATCCATTCGTTCGGGACTGTCTGCCATCATGAATCCGCCAACCAAATGCAAACCACAGGGTTGCCCTGAGATTTCTTCCAGCTCCTTGTAAAGGCCGATGGTGTAGTCCTGCAGTTTGGCAACGTTCGGATCACCGTTAAGCGTGTGAAAACCACCTGCGGCGTGCCATGAGGAACCGGAAGTAAGTTCAGAACGTTCAATCAGCAGAACATCTTTCCATCCCGCCTTGGCGAGGTGAAACAGAACCGAACATCCGACAACGCCGCCACCAATAACGATGGCCTGATAGGAATCTTTCATTTTCTTTGGCTCCTAACCAATCACGGAAAAGCTTGAATTGGGGTTGATTTCACGATTGCGGGAAAAGATTCCCAGCGAAATAGTCTGGTTGATCCGCTCGAAAGTGAATTCTACCGGATCTGTGTCATGATCCTGTCCGCCTTCGCAGGCCTCTATGAGCGCGGTCATCATCTTGCCTGCAAGTGGCGCGTTTTTGTACTGGTTGCCAGAAGAACCGCAGGCCATGTAGAACCCCGGCAAATCGGACTTGTCATAAATCGGCATCCAGTCTTCGGTAACGTCGTAAAGCGCGACCACACCCTTTGCCTGTTCGGGAATGCCAAGTTCGGGCAATCGTTGCGCAAGGCGCATGACCAAAGTCTTGTTCTGGTCGGTAAATTCGGTGTTGTAATCGTCAGGATCATCAACCCATTCACGCGGGTCACATTCGGGGTCTTCAGAACCGATCAAAATGTGATCTCCCACTTCCGAGCGGCTGTAACAGGCGATGTCGCTGTCGGACATAACGTAGCCACCTTCGCCAAAATCGATCTTGCCACTCGCGGGAACCGGCACATGGGCAACTTCATGGCGAAGGGCGCGGGTGGACATCTTCATTCCCTCTGCGACACCGGCCATTTTGTTGATAACCGACGAATGCGGGCCTGCCACGTTTATCACAACTTTTGCATCGATTTGTGACCCGTCCTTGAGTGTAACGCCGACAACCCGGCCACCAGCCTGACGGATTTCCACGATTTCCGCGTTGAACAGAAACTTGCCGCCAACTGCTTCAACCGCTTTTTGTACATTGTGCGCAGAGTGTTTCGGATCCGATACATAACCCGCGCACGGGAAGAAAACGGCACCACCCAATTCACCACCGGTCGGTTCTCCAAAACCCTCTTGGTCAGTACGCTTGGGGGGGTCATATTTGTCGGTATTGATGCCGGGCACCCAGTTGGCAATATCTTTCCCGTCGACAACTTCATAGGGGCAACCGATTGCACTCATGGTGTCCGTGACGACTTTAAGATTGTTGTTCTTTTCGGTCTTCATGACCAGACAGCCGGTGTTGTTGTAGGTAACCATTCCGTCGGGATCTTCCACACCCAGATAGTTTGCCCAATCCTTCCAGATAAACCATCCTTCATAGGCAAGCGCGCACGATTCGACAGTCGAATAATGGGTTCTGATGATCGCGCACGAACCGGATGTTGAGCCGTAGCCAGCCTCTGGCAGTTTATCGATGTTGAGCGTTTTCCAACCCTTTTTCGCCAACTCAAATGCTGTGCAAGCGCCTATTATTCCCGCGCCAACAATGATCGCATCATAGGTCTGTTCGGTCATTTGTCTTTCCTCTCCCAAATGTCTGGACGGTTTTGAAATGAAAGCGTGTATATCCATTCTCGGTAGTGCGCAAATGCTCATTCACGACAGCATGTAATTCCGGCAATTTGTGAAAGGGCACTGTCGGCATGGCATGATGTTCTGCGTGAAATGGCATGTTCCAGGCGAGCCAGCGTATAGGCGGGATTGTAAAAATGGTTCGTGTGTTCTCGAACATGTTCTTTGAGTGAGGGCAGTTGGTGTGTTCTGCCATCAGGTAGAGCCTCAAGAAGGGCTGTCCCAGCAGCGATGGGAGCAGCCAGAGCATCACCAAAAGATTAAGCCAGCCAAGCAGCACCGCGAATACGAAGAGAGCGAAATAGAACGCTATCATTGCCCTGGCTTCGAGTTTGATTTTCTCCCGCGCGCCTTCCGGCAGGAATGCATATTTGGCATTTCCGGCAGCATTCCTGAATATGGTTGAGGCATGGAACCACCAAACCGGCAATCCGGTTACCGTCCACAAATAGCTCGACCAAGACTGAACTTTCCCTCCCTGCAGTTCCGGATCGTTTTGCGGGTCATTGGTGTAACGGTGATGTGCCAGATGAAAATAGCGGAACCAGGTTGGCGGGAGAAAAATTATCAATGCACACAACCATCCCACAAGCCGGTTGAGCCTTTTGCTTTCAAAGGGGGTATCATGCACGGTCTCATGCAACAGCGTAAACAGAAAAACCAATTGTATGCCATGAAAAACCAACGCAAACTGCCAGCCTACCGCGCCGGTGAGTATCCAAATGGCTGTGGCCGAGATCGCGGCAATATGGCTGCCAAGAAATACCAATCCACTCAAATCAGATTTTTTCGACAATTCCTGTCGTTCAGCTGACGAAAGGCTGGCGAGCATTTGCTTGTGGTCGATTGTTTCGGCGTTGTGGGGCATCGTTATGACCCTAGCGCCTTATCATCTGGACACAAATGTCTAATAACGACTTGAAGACTTGTTTCTACAAATATTCGCGACCAGAACGCCCCAAGATTTTGAGCATGATCCTATCAGACTGTTTTAAGTGTGGCAGAACTGATGCGACATTTCAGTCGGAAAAAACTGGCCCAAATCCACTACAGGGGCCGAAGGGTGCTAACCGACAAATGCCTTTTCAAGCACGTATCGACCGGGCCGACTGACGGAGCCTTCTTCCAGGCCCGCTGCTTCGCAAATTGCCGCTACATCCTTGTTCAACGCCATGGAACCGCAAATCATTACCCGGTCATCGCTGCTTAATGCGGGTACCTTCAAATCGTCAAACACTTTGCCCGACCGCATTAGGTCGGTGATCCGTCCGTTATGTTCCGAAGCTTGCTGTGTTGTGGTTGGGTAATATCTGAGCCCGCCTGAAACCATTTCGCCAACAAGCGGGTCGGCCTTCATGCCTTCCACCAACTGTCTTCCATATTCCAGATCAGCAATTTCGCGGCAAGTGTGCGTCAGAATAATCTCATCAAAGCGTTCATAGGCATCCGGATCACGTATGATCGAAGCGAACGGCGCAATGCCCGTGCCGGTCGCAACAAGCCACAAACGCTTGCCTGGCAACAATGCATCAAGCACCAGCGTACCGGTAGGTTTTGTGCGAACAATAACCGCATCTCCCGGCTGGATTTTCTGCAACCTTGATGTCAACGGACCATCGGGCACCTTGATTGAATAGAATTCGATTTCGTCATCCCAGCTCGGCGATGCTATGGAATAGGCGCGTAACAAAGGCTTGCCGTCATCTTTAAGCAGGCCGATCATCACAAATTCACCAGAGCGGAATCTCAGGCTCTGCGGACGGGTGAGACGGAAAGAAAACAAACTGTCAGTCCAATGGGTAACAGCGGTTACAATCTGCGCATCCGGGTGCATTGCTTCGGCGGTTTGGTTCACCGTAATTCCTGTTGCTTCATTCATTGTTGTACTTTCGCCGGGACTGCACTCAAGCGGCAGACGTTTCCACCTGGTTTGCACCCAATCGAGAACCATAATTGCGTTCAACCCGCTTAAAGGCATCGCGCCAATATTGTTCAGGCTGACGTTTAGCCATTTGTGCATCAATTTCAACTTCATTAATGCCGCACCGTATCGCAAGCGGATACTGATCACACAACAAATGCCCCCTGGCCCTTATCAGGCCTTCAAAACCGGCCTCACGCAGATGTTTGGCGATCGAAAACCCTCGCCCGTCAGCAAATGACGGGAAATCGATACGAACCGCATCAATGTCGAGCAAAAGCGGAACGATTTCTTCCGGAACATCCGACGGAGCCAAGTCAATCCCGACCGGGGCGTTGGCATTTGCGGGCTTGCCGCCCATAGACTGCATTTCCTCAAGCGAATAAAATGATCCACCGGCGTCCTGCCATTGATCGTGCACAAACCCGCCTTCATTAATGATTACAGACATCGGTTCTTCTCCAATCAGGCTGCCGAACGAGCAACTTGTGGGTACAGAACTGCCTTGAACGGCTCCATACCGACCCTTCTGAACGTTTCGATAAACGTTTCTTCGCTGGTTTCACGCATCTCAAGATACGTCTCCACGATGGTCTCAATTGCAGGGACAATATCGTCGGCACTGAAGCCGGGCCCTGTGCGTTCACCAAGGGCAAACTTTTCGGTACCGTCGCCACCAAGGGTTATCTGGTAGTTTTCAACCCCTGCACGATCCAGACCCAAGATGCCGATGTGCCCTACATGATGATGACCACAGGCGTTGATGCAGCCGGAAATCTTGATTTTGAGTTCGCCAATTTCGTGTTCAAGTTTCAATCCGTCAAACCGTTCAGCAATTTGTTGCGCAACCGGGATGGAGCGGGCGGTCGCCAATGCACAATAATCCATACCGGGACAGGCTATGATGTCCGACACCAGACCCGCATTGGCGGTTGCCAACCCAACCGCTCGCAACGCTTCATAAACGGTCAGCAGATCTGATTTTCTGACATGCGGCAAAATCAGGTTCTGTTCGTGCGACACCCGAATCTCGTCGTGCGAGAAACGTTCGGCTATATCGGCGATGGCGCGCATTTGGTCGGAAGAAGCATCCCCCGGCGTCCCGCCGAGCGGCTTCAGTGATACTGTGACAATGGCATAGGCGGAATCAACATGTTCGCTGACATTGGTCTGGTAGAACGATCTGAACGCAGCCTTCCCGTGCAAGACAGGGTCAAGATCAAAATCCCGATCGCCATTGAGGGACGGCAGTTTAAACAATTCCTGAATGCGCTGGACTTGCTCATCGGAAGGGAAACCAAAGTTCTCGCGTATTTTCAGGAAAGTTTCTTCAGTTTTCCGCCGAAACTCGTCTACTCCACCTTCCTGAAGCAATATCTTGATGCGTGCCTTGTATTTATTGTCACGGCGCCCCGCCAAATTGTAGACGCGCAAAATTGCCTCCAGATATGGAAGCAAATCCTGCTTTGGCAGGAAATCGCGTATTATCTTTCCTTCAATGGGTGTGCGGCCCAGACCTCCACCGACAATGATCTCGTATCCGGCGAGCCCGGCGTCGTTGCGGACCATTCGAATACCTATGTCATGGGCACGGGTCACGGCGCGGTCGTTTGGAGAACCGGTAATGGCAATCTTGAATTTTCGCGGCAAAAACTGGAACTCAGGATGGTCGGTGGACCATTGGCGGATCAGTTCTGCGGTTGGACGCGGGTCCTCGATTTCATCTGCTGCAGCGCCTGCGAAATGGTCTGCGGTGACATTGCGAATACAATTCCCAGAAGTTTGGATCGCGTGCATACTTACCTCAGCAAGTGCATCGAGCATGTCTGGCACGTCTTTCAGTTTGGGCCAGTTGAACTGGATGTTCTGACGTGTTGTAAAATGGCCATAACCCTTGTCCCATTTGTCTGCGATCAGTGCCAGTTGGCGCATACGTTCAGAATCCAGACTTCCGTAAGGAATTGCAACACGCAGCATATAGGCATGAAGTTGCAGGTATAATCCATTCATCAAACGCAGCGGTTTGAATTCATCTTCAGTCAAGACGCCGTCAATGCGCTTTTGTACCTGTCCTCGAAACTGCTTGACGCGTTCGCGAACGAATGTGTCATCAAATTCGCTGTAGATATACATGTTCAGTCAGCCTGCTTTCCATGGAAATAGTTTGAGGGACCTGTGGTTCGGAAAACCTCGCGAAAATGCGCCGGATGAGGGATACCCTCCTCGTCCACTTTGACATTCACCAAATAGGGGCCAACCACTTTGTCCTGCTGCCGGTTTGCTTTCGCCAACATATCGTCCGCTTGTTCACCTGACGATGAAACTTGCGCTTTTGAATGGTGGCGTGACCACTCTCCGTCCTTCGTCCAGTAAACGACATCACCTTCGAAAAGATCATTTGCGGTGACGATTTGCGGGTGAAACTTTGTTCCCATTACAATGCTCCTGCAAGTTGCTGAACGGGAGCATCCTGCTCAAGAACCGCTCTTTCGCGTGCCAAACCAAGAAGCAAAATTGCTGGAGCCTTGACCTTGTCTTCAACCACTCCCGGCAGTTGCGACAAGGTTGTTTCCACAATCTGTTGATCCGCACGTGAGGCATTGGAAACAATCGTAACCGGTGTACCGGCGTCGGCACCATGCATCAACAACCGACCAGCAATAAAAGAAGACGATCTCACCCCCATGTATATCGCTGCGGCGCTGCCAGGTCGCGCAAGAGAATGCCAGTCAAGTTCAGAAAAACCCTTCATATCGTGACCGGTAACGATCTGGATGCTTTCGTTGCGCCCCCTGCGCGTAAGCGAAACGCCTGCGGCGGCTGCACCTGCAGAAGCTGCCGTGATGCCGGGGACAATTTCAAAACCGATCTGTGCAAGGTCAAGCGCATCAATTTCTTCGGCAAGCCTGCCGAATACCGCAGGATCGCCACCCTTCAAACGTACAACCTTGTGTCCATCCTTGGCGTATTTGACCATCAGATGATTGATGTCATCTTGTGACATGGCATCGCCAAACCCTTTTTTTCCGGTTTCAATGATCAACGCTTCGCGGCGCGCCAACTCCAGAATTTCTTTCGAAACAAGTTTGTCGTGCAGCACGACATCCGCGGAATCGAGATGTTTGCGTGCCTTTAGAGTAAGGAGTTCCGGGTCGCCCGGACCGGCGCCAACAAACACCACGCTACCGATTCTAGAAGTGTTATCCGACACACGCGCTACCAAATTCAAGAACAAGTCACGCACCTTCGATTCACCATCTTGCTCTAGCACTGTTTCAGCTTCGCCCGAATAGTAATTGGACCACAGCCTTCGCCGGGCAGTCCCCGACAAATGCGCAACCTTGTACCGCAGACCACCAGCGATTTTGGCAAGCCTTCCAATGGATGCAGACAAAAACTCTTCGTTCATGGACTTGATTTTACGAGCCAGAACCGGAGCCGTACCTTCGGTGCCTATTGCGACTGTGACCGGATCACGGTCAACAATTGCCGGCGTCAGAAATTCACTTTCTTCGAGATTGTCGACAATGTTGGTGCTAGCGCCTGCCCACTTTCCTAGCGCGACCGCCTGTCTGTCCAATTCCAGATCGTCATTCGCGCCATATACCAGCTTCGCATCGGAAACATCTTCCCACTGCACCTCACGCTCATGCAATTCCAGCTTTCCGTCCCGGGCCCATTGCCGGATCGCAGCCGTTGGCTTTTCGCCGCATACCTGTATTGATGCTTCGGTTTTCAACAACAGGCGCAATTTGGCTTCGGCGGCGTGACCGGCACCTGAAACAACAACTGTCTTGTCCTTTGTATCAACAAAAATCGGAAAATAACGCATGGCAGAACCCAGTTTGCGAAAGTTTTAGAACTGTTTTCCAAAATACCGGCAATATCGGGCATTTTGAAGCCATGCCTTGCTTGTATTCGCTGCTGTAATGAAAATTTATTCCAATTTTTTCGAGATGCGCGAAGGCTGATTTCCATCGCAAAAAAAAGACCAACGCTACAGATTGGGGTCCCTGGTATTTGAAGATTCAGCGAAACCTGTTCCAAACCCGCTCGTGACCATAATAAAGGAACATCTTCGTTATGATCTCCAACACACCGATCGAAAGCGCTGTTGTTACGTCACCGGTAAAGAACCAGGCGAGAAAGCAGGTATCGGCAAATGCAATGGTCCGCCAGCTTGCAGTTTTAACGACACTGCGGGTTTTCAGTTCATTGACATTGGTTTCTACCTGATGAATGCCCCAGCCTATTCGCGCCCAAGCCTGCTCATGCAAGGTAAACAATATGAGCTTGGTCACCATCTCAGAAATGGCAATAAGGCCCGCCGCCTTGGCAATGTCGGCAGAGTGTTCAATAGTGGTTTGGGTGATCCAGTCAGGCAAGAGACTGATAACGATGTAGGACAGAATAAAGGTGTCGAGCGTGCCAATTGCACGCCACGAAATCGCCTTCAAAAAGGAGCGCCTTACACTGTCACCGGGGGTGGCGGAAGCGGCCATGCAGTATTCCCACTAAAGGCCCTTTAGACCGTCGATTCCCTGTGCCTTCAACGCCTTAAGGAAACCGGGTTCAAATGGTCTGTCGGGTCCATCTTCAAGACGAATTTCATTCATTCTTTTCTGCGCCACGCTGGTCAGCAACAATTGTCTTGCCAAATCGGCGGGCAAGCTAATATGAACCATCGCGTCCTGATCTGCAATTTCCAAGTTGTGTTCAACCTGTTTTTTCAAAACAGTTCCACCTGCCACGGTGCTGAAGTCATCGGGATCAACAAGAATGAAAGAGCCGGTTTCGCGGCTGAAAGCATACTCATCGAAAAAATAGGGTGCATCAAACCTGATTTCGGTTTCTGTGATCGAGTTCACAGATGTATCCAGATTGTCGATCCATTCGCCGGAAGACAAGTCCATCCGACGCATGGGAACTACGGAAACTTTGCGTTTATGGGATTGGGTCTTCAGCCAGTAGCGCTTTGCAGGGTCCAGACCACGATCATCCAGGATCATCAGTTTTGCAAGAATCCGGTTTGCACTTTGCAGCGGCAACCCGGCATCGACGATATAGTCACCTCTGGCAACATCAATTTTTCGATCCAGTTCAACCGTAACGGCATCGCCCGCTACCGCTTCGTTAATCTCT
This sequence comes from Rhizobiaceae bacterium, assembly GCA_965230715.1. Lineage (GTDB taxonomy): Bacteria > Pseudomonadota > Alphaproteobacteria > Rhizobiales > Rhizobiaceae > JAALLB01. Next base: position 2,692,661 of record CBDDLK010000001.1, read on the forward strand.
CCGTCAAATGATTGAATGGATTTGACCGTTGCCGTCAGTTGTGACGGTTGAACAATTACCGATTGCCCCTTTTTCAGGCTTCCACCATGGATTGTGCCCTGATATCCGCGAAAACTCTCATGCGGACGACTGATGCGCTGTACGCACATGCGAAACCCCAGGTTTGATGTGTCACTTACCTCGGCATTTTCCAACGCTTCCAACAGGGTCGGCCCCATGTACCATCGCAGGGGCTCTGCTCCGCCAGCTACCACATTGTAGCCATGCACGGCAGCAACAGGGATGATTGTTGTCTTTTTGAACTGCATCCATTTGCAGATGTCCCTGATCTGCCCTTCAATCACATAAAAACGGTCGTGATTGTAGTTGACCAGATCCATCTTGTTGACCGCAAACACAACCTGCCTGATGCCCATGCTGTAGGCAATGTACGCATGGCGCCTCGTCTGCTCGGTGACGCCAGATTGGGCATCCACCAACAGTACTGCAAGGTCGGCATTGGAGGCACCGGTTACCATGTTTCTGGTGTATTGTTCATGGCCGGGGGTGTCGGCAACAATGAACGTGCGCTTGGTGGACGAAAAGTACCTATAGGCGACATCGATGGTGATGCCCTGTTCGCGTTCGGCTTGCAAACCGTCCAACAGGTTTGCAAAGTCGGGATGCGTTTCACCGTCTGCCAGTCTGACCGAATCTGCCGCAATGGTTTCGGCGTGATCCAGCTTGACCGATTTGGTATCCCAAAGCAGCCGTCCGATCAGGGTAGACTTTCCGTCATCGACGTTACCGCAGGTGATAAACCGCAGCGGTTTTGCCTTTGTTTCCATTTCCAAACCGATCCTAGAAATACCCATCGCGTTTCTTCTTCTCCATTGATCCAAACTGGTCATGATCTATGGCGCGTCCCTGACGTTCAGAAACGCTGGCATTCTCAATTTCATCGATCATCTCATCCAGCGTTGCCGCTTCGGACTTGATCGCCCCTGTCAACGGGAAGCAACCCAGGGTTCTAAACCTTATGAGGTCAGAGCGAACGGTTTCTTCCGGCAAAAGCTCTAATCGTTGGTCTTCTGCTAGGATGTTCATACCACCGCGCACGACGTAGTTTCGCCTGGCGGAAAAATATAGCGGAACGATCTGTATGTTCTGCGCACGAATGTACTTCCAAACGTCAATCTCGGTCCAATTGGACAGTGGAAACACCCGCACACTCTCACCCTGCCGTACCATGCCGTTAAATACCGACCACAGTTCAGGACGCTGCCTGCGTGGGTCCCATCTGTGGTCTTTGGTTCTAAAGGAAAATATTCTTTCCTTGGCACGGGCGGCCTCTTCGTCGCGGCGAGCGCCGCCGAATGCGGCGTCATATCCTCCTGCATCCAGCGCCTGCCTCAAGGCTTCCGTTTTCATGACATCGGTATAATACGATGACCCTTGGGTGAATGGCGTGATGTTCTCTTTCGCACCGCGTGGATTGGTGTAGGTAATCAGATCCAAATTGTAGTCTTTGGCGATACGGTCGCGAAATTCTATCATCTCACGGAACTTCCAACCTGTGTCTATATGCAGGAGTGGAAAGGGGACAGGGTCGGGATGGAAGGCCTTGCGTGCAAGATGCAGCAATACGCTGGAATCCTTCCCGACAGAGTACAACATCACGGGCTTTTCAAACTCACCGGCAACTTCCCGGAAGATGTGAATGGATTCATTCTCAAGTGCCTTGAGATGTGGCGAAAGCTTGCTCATGAACGTTTCCTCAGGCAGATTCCGGTGTTGTCAGATTATGTGTGTGCAACCCGCATTCCGAACTGTTGTTTTGTTCCCACCACCACCTTCCGGCACGCGGATGCTCTCCCGGTTTGACGGCCCGGGTACATGGCTCACACCCGATGGATGGATAACCGCGCGCATGTAGAGCGCTAACGGGTACGGAATGTGCAGAAAGGTCACGTTCCATCGTTTCAATGGACAGATCAGCAATTGGATTGAATTTCAGCATGTCGTGAGCTTCGTCATATTCAACGAACGGAATGTTGCTGCGCCCATCTGATTGCGCTCTGGTCATTCCCGTCACCCATCCGTCAGCATTTGCCAACACCCTGTTCAGCGGCGCGACCTTACGCACATGGCAGCAAGCCTTTCTTGCTTCCAGGCTATCGTAGAATCCATTGTTGCCATAACGTTCAATATACCCGGCAACGGCATTTGCTTCAGGCTCAAACTGCTCAATTTCGATTTCAAAACGCTCGCTGGATTTGGCGATCAGGTCCAGCGTTTCAGGGAACAAGCGTCCGGTTTGCAACGTGGCAACGCGCAACGGCGCTGAGGTACGGGCAATTTGCCAAAGCAAATACTGGTCTTCCTTGCCAAGACTAGTGGTGAAAACCGCGGAACTGCAATGTTCGGCAATCAGGGCAAGACGCCCGGCCAGATCATGACGGCCCATAGCCTGATTGAATTTTTCGACATCTGACGCGTTCATGTTGCACTCTCCGTGAGTCATTCAAAATGTAGTACCGCAGCACAAACGGTTCGAGTAACGCTCCACCAAATGCAAAACGTAATCAGCAATATATTTTCCGAATAGTTATTTCTGATAGAATTCAATTCTATCAGAATTGCAATATGTTCACTTATGCGCAAAATTTACCCTGCAGCTGGATGAATTGGATTGTCACTTCAGTGCCCCCTGCGAAGCATCCAATGCCAGTTCTGCCAACCTCGGCGCGAACATGCAGGCGATGAAGCCTGTCAGGCGAAGTATTGTTTCGCACGTAAAGAACAGGTGATAGACATTTGATTTTCTTGGCTAACCCGAGACAATTGCTGCGCAACAAATGTCGGCCCAGCGGTTGTCGCAGAGTTTTTTTTCTGATTGTATGTTTGTATGTCATTGATTGAAAACATGATTGGTTGGTCGCGATTGCTATACAATGACACACTTGGGGTATTGCGACCTGCAAACGGGGCGGGATGAGGGAAAGCCAAAACACTACTTTTGACGAGATGTTTGGCCTGTCGGATGAAGCGAGAGACGCCTATTCCTCTTACCAGCACTGGATTTCCAACGAAGATGTCAAGGCGCTTTCAAAAAAGGCGAACGAAGCCGAAAGCGTTTTTAAACGAACCGGAATCACCTTTAACGTTTACGGCGATGAAGAGGCCACGGAACGGCTCATTCCATTTGATATTGTTCCACGCATCATAACCGCGTCCGAATGGCGCCTGCTTGAAGACGGAATCCGCCAGCGTGTTCGCGCAATCAACGCATTCCTTCACGACATCTACCATCGCCAGGAGATCATCCGTGCGGGAAGAGTTCCAGAGGAGGTGATTGCCAATAACTCGGCGTTTCTCCCGCAAATGATCGGTATGCAACCTCCCGGCGGGGTTTATACCCACATTGTCGGAGTTGATCTGGTGCGCACGGGCCCGAACGAGTTTTATGTGCTGGAAGACAATGCCCGCACCCCTTCTGGTGTTTCATACATGCTCGAAAACCGCGAAACGATGCTGAACATGTTTCCCGAGCTTTTCAAATCCAACCGGGTACGCGATGTAAGCGGTTATCCCGAAAACCTGCGCCGGTCCCTCTCCGCCTGCGCTCCGCAGTCATGTTCCGGAAAACCGGTGCTTGGCGTTCTCACACCCGGCATACACAATTCGGCATATTACGAGCATTCATTCCTCGCCGACCAGATGGCCGCGGAGCTGGTCGAAGGGCATGATTTGAGAATTGTAGACGGACGGGTCGCAATGCGGACTACAAGGGGATATCGGCAAGTTGACGTCCTCTACCGGCGGGTCGATGATGAATATCTTGACCCGTTGAACTTTCTGCCAGAGTCGATGCTCGGGGTTCCTGGTATAATGGATGTTTACCGCGCCGGTGGAATAACGCTTGCCAATGCTCCCGGTTCGGGGATTGCGGACGACAAGGCCCTCTATTCGTACATGCCGGAAATCGTTGAGTTCTATACCGGCGAACGGGCAATACTGAAAAATGTCGAAACCTGGCGTTGTTCAGACCCCGACTCCCTTGCTTATGTGCTGGAAAACCTGCCGGAACTGGTTGTCAAGGAAGTCCATGGTTCCGGCGGCTATGGAATGCTTGTCGGACCAACCGCCAGCAAGCGTGAAATCACTGCATTTGCAAAGAAACTCAAAGCCAGACCGGGCAATTACATTGCGCAACCAACCCTGTCGCTCTCGACGGTTCCGATTTTCACACGAAAGGGACTTGCGCCAAGGCATGTTGATCTGCGGCCATTTGTTCTGGTCTCACCAAACGAAATCTACATCACCCCTGGTGGTTTGACACGTGTCGCACTGAAAAAAGGGTCTCTTGTAGTAAACTCAAGCCAGGGCGGCGGCACCAAAGACACCTGGGTTTTGGAAAGGTAAACTGTGCTAGGCAAAACTGCAGGCGGACTGTTTTGGATGTTTCGCTATCTAGAGAGAATTGAGAACACCGCACGATTGATTGACGCTGGTGCCCGTATTGCACTGACCCATCCCGATTCAGCTGAAGATGAATGGCGTTCGATTATCACCACTGCTGGCGTCGTGGAAGAGTTTCAGGCCAAACATGAGAGCGTCGAAGCCGGAAAGGTAGTGGATTTTCTGTTACGTGACAAAAACAATCATTCGTCGGTTATTGCGGCCATGGACGCTGCAAGAAACAATGCGCGTATGGTTCGTACCGCACTTACACGCGAAACGTGGGAAGCAACAAACGAAGGTTGGATTACCTTGAATGAACTGCTCAGGCGTCAGGTATCGGACAGAGAACTTACACAGGTTCTCAGAACAATCAGACAGCAGGCAGCTTTGGTGCGCGCCGCAATGCACGGAACGATGCTGCGAAATGATATCTACAATTTCTGCAGGATCGGAACGTTTCTTGAACGGGCAGACAACACGGCCAGAATTCTCGACGTCAAATACTATGTGTTGTTACCTTCGATATCGCTGGTAGGTTCGAAGCTGGACAACGTACAGTGGGAAATGATCCTGCGATCAGTTTCTGCCCAGCGTTCCTACCGTTGGTTGAACAGTGGCGATGTTAACCCGCGCGGTATTGTGGACTTTCTGTTGCTGGATGAGCGAATGCCAAGGTCGCTTGTGTTCTGTGTTGCAAAAATTGCAAACAATCTTGAGTTCTTGCACCACACTTACGGGCAGCTTCACCCTTGTAGCGAGGCAGCCGATGCCTTGCTTCAACGTCTCAACGAAAATACTATCGATCAGATATTCGACTTCGGTCTCCACGAATTTATTGTGGAGTTTATTGCCAGCAATGCAGCACTTGCGAGGCAAATTGAGCAAGACTACAGATTTTTCGGATAACCCATGCGACTGGAGATCACCCACACAACTGAATACACCTACAGTGCGCCGGTTCACTATGCGCTTCTGCAAGCGCGTCTGACCCCGAAGGTGCGTAAAGGCGTAACGATCGCGGAATGGCAATTGGCAGTTGCAGGAGGGCAGAGCGAATTGGCGTTCCAGGACCACAACAACAATACAGTTCACCTCATTGGAATTGAGCAAGGGGCCGAGCGTATCGAAATCACGACGTCCGGCATAATCGAGACCAGTAGCCAGTCAGGCGTTGTAGGAAAACACTGTGATGTGACGCCGCTATGGTACTTCAAACGTACTACAGACCTAACAAAACCTGGACCGCGAAGCCGCAAGCTTACAAAGATGATCGACGTTGAAACGGGTACAGATATCGAACGCCTGCATGAACTGTCCGACCTGGTCCGTGGCGAAGTTAGCTATGAGACGGGAAAAACCGACACGCTCACGACCGCCGAGACCGCGCTGGAGAACGGCCACGGGGTTTGTCAGGACCATGCCCATATTTTTTTGACGGCAGCCAGACTGCTCGGCTATCCCGCGCGTTATGTCAGCGGCTACCTGTTGTTGGCCGAACAGTCCATTCAGGAGGCAAGCCATGCCTGGGCGGAGGCTCTCGTTCCCGATCTCGGCTGGGTTGGGTTCGATGTTTCCAATGGATATTCCCCCGATGAACGGTATGTAGCGCTTGCAACCGGTCTCGATTATCTGGAGGCATCTCCCTTGTCGGGCATCCGACTGGGGACCAGCGAAGAATCGATGGTTGTAAGCCTTCAAATCCAACAGTAGTGTTTTGCATTAAAACAAGATTCGTCTCGAAAGTGTTCCAATGACCTATTGCGTCGGTGTGATGTTAAACAGAGGTATCGTGTTCATGTCCGACACGCGCACCAATGCGGGTGTCGACAACGTCTCCACCTTCAGGAAAATGTTTGACTGGACCATACCCGGCAACAGGCACATAACGCTTATGACTGCCGGCAATCTGGCGACGACCCAATCGGTTGTCAGTCTCCTGGAAGAACAGATCGATTCCTCACTCGAAAACACCCCGTCTATCATGGAGGCTTCGTCGATGTTTCAGGTGGCTGGAATAGTCGGACGAACGCTTCGCGATGTGGTGAACTCAAACGCTACCAGCGGGTTCAACGCAGATTCATCGTTTAGCGCTACAATCATATTGGGTGGCCAGATCGGCGACGATGAACCACAACTGTTTCTGATCTACCCGGAAGGAAATTTTCTGGAAGCATCAGACGACACCCCGTTTTTCCAGATTGGTGAGACCAAATACGGCAAACCTATCCTGGTGCGTGCCTATGATCCGGACATGTCGTTTGAGGATGCAGTCAAACTGTTGTTGGTGTCGTTTGATTCCACTCTGAAGGCAAACCTTTCAGTCGGCTTGCCGTTTGATTTGCAGGTCTACGAAAAGGACAGTCTGAACAAAGGTACTGAACAGCGCATAGAAGCAGATGACGAGTATTTCAACCAGATTTCCTCGGGTTGGGGTGATGCGCTGAGAAATGCCTTCAACTCATTGCCTGACTTCAAATTCTGATATCCACAAACAGGCCAGGGCGCCTGAAATTTGGCGCCCCGATATTGCTGCTATCCTGAATTATTTTTCATCGGACACCAACTCGTCCGGCAATACAAGATTCAGCACGATTGAAATCACTGCCGCCGGAAGAAGCCCGCTGGTCAGAAGAATGCGCAGGGTCTCCGGCACGTATTGAACTGCCTTCGGGTCAAGTTGCAGGCCAAAGCCAACTGACAATGACACCGCGAATATCACCATGTTGCGACGGTTCCAGTTGACATCGGAAAGCATGTTGATACCGGCTGAAACCACCATTCCGAACATGATGATCACCCCGCCACCCAGAACCTCAATCGGGATCGTTCTGATAATCGCCCCGACTTTTGGAATCAGGCCACAAATGATCAGGAAAATTGCACCGACGGTAACTACATGGCGACTCATGACGCCGGTTATCGCGATCAGGCCCACATTCTGGCTAAACGATGTATTGGGGAATCCGCCAAATACCCCGGCAATTGCCGAACCCAAACCGTCCGCAAAGGTTGCGCCCTTGATTTCTTCTTCCGTCGCTTCACGACCTGCACCACCTTTGGTAATCCCCGAGACATCCCCCACGGTTTCAACTGCAGATACAAATGCCATCAGCGCAAACCCGACGATGGCCGCCAGAGAAAACTCAAACCCGTATGCAAACGGAACCGGCAGCGCAAAATAGCTGGCACGACCGACACTGGTCGCAATTCCTTCAATACTGACCATGCCTACCAACAGCGCGTATACATAGCCAGCCAGAATGCCCAGCACCACGGCTGATACAGACAACATCCCTTTGGTGAAGAACTTCAGCCCCATGGTAACGGCAATAACAACCAACGCGGCTGACCAGTTCAAAAGGCTGCCGTATTCAGGTTTGTCAATGGCTGGTACACCACCGGCGGCGTACTGAATTCCGACCTTGATCAGGTAAAGACCAATCATTGTAACAACCAGACCGGTTACCAGTGGCGGAAGGGCAAACCTGATCCGTCCGATGAACAGCCCAAGCAAAGCATGGAACAAGCCACCAATCAGGACCCCGCCAAACAACGCCGGAAGCGCCTCAACGCCCTTGCCTGCGACCAGGGGAATCATAATCGGTATGAAGGCAAAACTCGTTCCCTGCACAATCGGCAGGCGCGCTCCCACCGGTCCAAATCCGATGGTTTGAAACAGCGTGGCGATCCCTGCGAACAGCATCGACATCTGGATCAGGTATGTCATGTCCGGAAAGCCCTGCGCTCCGGCGTCTGAACCAAAACCAAACCCTGCAGCGCCTGCAACAATGATGGCGGGTGTTATGTTTGATACAAACATTGCCAATACATGTTGTATTCCCAATGGCACTGCCTGTTGCAGGGCCGGCGTGTAATCTGGATCGCGAAGTTGTTCCGCAGTCCCCAATGATGAAACATCCATGCTGTTTCCCTCTTCTAGTTTACGACATTGACAAACACCGGTTTTTCAAGCCGGTGCTCTTCGAGGTTTGTTTCCTCGCCGATGCGGTCGATTACGGCAAAGAGTCCGTTGCCAGACAGCGGGGTAAGGACCCCATGCCATGTATTGCGACGGATATTCACGCCTTGGTCTCCTCCAGCCAAAAAGGCAACCGGTTCGCCCGGAAGCCCGTCCTTATCTTCTGCAACTGTGACCAGGTATGTTGCATTTTCCATTGGAATAAACGCCTGGGACCCCAATGGGTGGCGTTCCAACAATGTCAAAAGATAGGGAATTTCTCTAATTCGCGCATGGAACAGGCTGACCCCGGTTTTCCCGGACCCGACTTCCAGCTCTGCCATATCGTGATAGCGTTTACATGCACCTTCATTGATCAACATGGGATCGGTCAAACCTGCCTGTATAACCTCACCAAACGGGGCGAAAGCCTGCGCGGTCAATGGCTTTGCAATAACGCCGCGCTGCTCGTCCATCACGCGTTCCATTTCCAGGGGTTCAACGTGGGATGCCGATTTACGTCCTTGTACAACAGATAACGGAAACGAGAAGGACCGCCCGCATAACACCCCTGAGGACAAAAGGCGCGCAGCCAAAGAAAATCACCTGCTTCCACCTCCACCCAATCCTGGTTCAGGCGATAGACTGCCTTGCCTTCAAGGATGTAAATTCCATGCTCCATCACGTGGGTTTCAGCAAACGGAATGCATCCGCCTGGCTTGAAGGTAACGATGTTTACATGCATGTCGTGACGCATGTCTTCGGGGTCCACAAAACGTGTCGTTGCCCAGGCATTGTTGGTATATGGAAAGCTCAGTGTCGTCGCATTGTTTTCATGCGTGAAAAACCCATCGGGAGGTTCAATACCCTCAACCGGCTTGTATTGTTTCCTGATCCAGTGAAACGTCGCTGCTTCATCGCTGTTATTGCTTACAGCGTAGGGTTTTCCTGCCGGAAGATAGGCATAGCCACCGACCCCAAGTTTATGGGTGATTCCGAAATGTGTGATTTCGATTTCGCCCCGCACCACGTAAATGACAGCTTGCGCCATAAGGTCTTGTTCCGGATCTTGAGATCCCCCGCCCGGCGCAAGCTCGATGATTGATTGAGAAAAGGTTTCCGCAAAGCCACTCAACGGGCGCGCAAGCACCCAGGCACGCGCACCATGCCATTGCGGCAGGTAGGACACAACGATATCAGTCATCACGCGGCGCGGAATAACCGCATAGCTTTCGGTGAAGACCGCCCGGTCCGTCATCAACTGGCTTTGTCGCGGCAACCCTCCTGTAGGGTAGTAAGTTCCCGTTGAAATTGTGCTGACATCGGCTGACTGCTCTGTACCTGGCAACAATTCGCGCAACCGGTGATAAGCGATGCGTTCAACCTGCGAGCACGCTTCCTCAAACTCTGCAGCCCGGTCGTTTCCGACGCGCCTGCGGAAAGCATTCAAAATACTGGCCTTGGTATGATCGCGAACAGCAATAATAAAAGGGAAACCGAAAGCATGAACATACCGGTCATTTAGCTCTGTGAATGCGGAACGTTCCTCGTCGGTGAGCGCATCAAGGCCGGCAGATGCCTGTTCTGCAGTCGATGCTTCTGTCAGCCGCCTTGCCTGGGCCAGTTTGCCGGCAAGATCGGGATGGGCCTTCAGTACATCAAGTCTTTCCTCTTCCGAGGCATTGCGGAAAACAGATACCAAGGTTCGATGCACTACGTCCGAGCTAAGCGGATTGTCTGGAACCAAAGTCCAGGGTTCGTATGCGCGTTCCGCCACCCATGGTGAATGTTCGAATACCGAACCGAATTTTTCTACGAATTCTTTGTTGTCCATTCTTCCCCCAGACAATCACAACAATATTTCATTGTCTTGCTCTTTTTTGTTTATGTTGGTGATAACCCGCATGTGCAAATGCCGGACAGACAAGCGCCAAGCTTTTGGTCTTGCCCATTTGTATCCGTTGGGTGACAAATGTGTCAAAGGAGCAAACAGACATGAGCGGTTATTTAACCACGCACATTCTTGATACAGCCACGGGTGTTCCCGCCGCAGGAGTAAAGATCCTGCTTTTTCGGATAAACAGCAGCTCGCGCGAGAAAATATCAGAAACGATTTCAAACGATGACGGGCGCACCGATAGCCCAATCCTGCCTGCAGAGAAATTCGAAACCGGAACTTATGAGCTGGTCTTTCAGGTTGGGAACTACTTGCGGGAGAGTTCTCAGAAAGCAACCCTTGCCAATGAGCCCTTGTTTCTTGACGAAATTCCCATCCGCTTCGGTATGGCGCAGGAAGATCACTATCATGTTCCCTTGTTGCTATCGCCATATGGGTATTCGACCTACCGGGGCAGTTAATGTCCCTCCGTTGTCCAAATGCCTTGTGGACTACTACAACACTTCAGATTAACGGCCACGCATTCAAGTGCTTGAACCTGCTGACACAAATGCTAGGCTCGCAACGGGGTCAAAGGGCGATGTAATCATGGCTTGGCGAGCCCTTACCCAAGAAGGAACAAGGAACCACGCCAATGACCGACCTCGCCATCATCTGGGAATGGACAGCATTCGGTGTCAGATGGTTGCATGTGATAACCGCAATCGCCTGGATCGGCTCCAGTTTCTACTTCATCGCGCTCGATCTGGGCCTTAACCGCAAGATTCCAGGTCCCGCCGATGGGGAAGAGTGGCAGGTACACGGAGGCGGGTTTTACCACATCCAAAAATACCTGGTTGCCCCCGAAGCAATGCCGGAGCACCTGACCTGGTTCAAATGGGAGAGTTATGCCACTTGGCTATCGGGCGCCGCCCTGCTGGCTATCTTGTATTGGGCCGGTGGCGAATTGTATCTTGTCGATCCTGCCAAAATGGACCTGTCGTTATGGCAGGCAATTTCGCTTTCAGCAGGTTCGCTCGCCATTGGTTGGATCATCTACGACCAGCTTTGCAAAAGCCCCTTGGGCGAACAACCCACTTTGTTGATGGTTCTGCTTTTTATTGTGCTGGCTATCATGGCGTGGGGATACAACCAGGTGTTTACCGGGCGTGCTGCCATGCTTCATCTGGGCGCATTCACTGCAACGATCATGACAGCGAATGTGTTTTTCATCATTATGCCAAACCAACGGATCGTTGTTGCAGACCTGAAGGCTGGGCGAACCCCCGACGCAAAATACGGCAAGATTGCCAAATTGCGGTCCACCCACAACAACTACCTCACCTTGCCTGTCATTTTCTTGATGCTTTCGAACCACAACCCACTGGCCTTCGCTACCCCATACAACTGGATCATTGCCTGCCTTGTATTTCTTATGGGCGTTGTAATACGCCACTGGTTCAATACCCATCATGCCCGCGCGGGAAACCCGCATTGGACCTGGCTGGTGACCGCTGTTTTGTTCCTCGCCATTTTGTGGTTGTCGACGGCGACATTTGATTCCGATTCGGAAACCGAAGAAGCAACCCTTTCAACAAGAGCTGAAACCATTGTTGCAAGAGCCGATTTCGAACCGGTTCGTGATATCGTAACCGGCAGGTGTTCCATGTGCCATGCCTCCTATCCGGGATACGAAGGCATTCTCTGGCCACCCAAAGGGGTCGTACTCGAAAGCGACAGCGACATCATACGTCACGCCCGGGAAATATATATCCAGGCAGCGGTGACAAAAGCCATGCCGCCGCCAAGCGCCAACTGGATTACAGCCGAAGAACGCAAGATGCTGCGCGATTGGTATCGGGGGATTGATCAGTGAAAGACTATTCCGGTTACCCGCGCGACATGTCAGGCTATGGCCAACTGACCCCTGACCCGAAATGGCCCAACCCATCCGGCAAAGGCGATGCAAAAATCGCGGTGCAGTTTGTCATCAATTACGAAGAAGGTGGTGAGAACAACATTCTTCACGGTGACAGAGCGTCCGAAGCGTTCCTTTCTGAAATTGTTGGCGCTGATGCTTGGGAAGGCCAACGGCACTGGAACATGGAATCCATCTATGAATACGGCTCGCGTGCCGGTTTCTGGCGCCTATACCGGTTATTTGAAGAGATGAAAATACCGGCCACCGTTTATGGCGTGGCCACGGCCCTTGCACGTTCACCTGAGCAAGTGGCGGCAATGAACGAAGCGGATTGGGAAATTGCCAGCCATGGCCTCAAATGGATCGAATACAAGGACGTTTCGCGAGCAGATGAAAAAGCCCATATGGAGGAAGCCATTGCGCTGCATACTTCAGTCACTGGTGAACCCCCAAAAGGCTGGTATACCGGACGCACGTCAATGCACACCGTCGAACTGGCAGCAGGGAACGGGAGCTTTTCCTATGTTGCCGACAGCTATGCAGACGATTTGCCTTATTGGCTGGATACCAAGTCCGGCAGGCAATTGATCGTACCCTATACGCTAGACGCGAACGATATGCGTTTTGCAACACCACAGGGTTTTAACAGCGGTGACCAGTTCTACGCGTATTTGAAGGACAGTTTTGACTGCCTCTACCGCGAGGGCGAACGCGGTGCACCCAAAATGATGTCTGTGGGTTTGCATTGCCGGTTGGTTGGCAGGCCGGGACGTGCAGAAGCACTGAGACGTTTCATGGAATATGCCAGTTCGCGCAGTGACGTTTGGTTTGCAAGGCGCATTGACATCGCCAGGCACTGGGAGAACAGGTTTGGGTGACCATCCAAATATGCGGTTGCCGACGCTTCCGGTAAAGGAAATCACATGGGCATTTTGACAGAAGGCAGATGGTAAAATGAAGCAGCAAGTAATGTTCTTGAAATGATGCATGATCTGGGAAAAAAATACCGACCTGTGAATAACGGTTCCCTTCACTGCAGCCGAGTTACGACGGATCAGTATGTCTAAGCGATACGAACCTGCGCAAGCAAGCCGTTACGATGTCGTGATCATCGGCGGTGCCATGTATGGTTCGTCTGTTGCCTGGTGGCTTACCAACAATCCTGACTTCAACGGATCGGTTCTGGTTGTGGAGCGCGACCCGACCTATGAGTTTGCGTCTACCTCACACACCAATTCCTGCATACGCCAGCAGTTTACCACCGAAGTCAATGTCAGAATCTCACAATTCGGGGCCGAGTTCATCAAGAACTTTCGAAGATTTGCAGGAGACGAAGAAGCTCCCGATATCGTGCTTCAAAGCTTTGGCTACATGTATCTGGCAGACAATGCAGCGTCTGCGCGACGTTTGGCCGAAGCCCGGCAATTGCAGGCTGATGCAGGTGCCCATACGCGCCACATGAAGGCCGAAGAGATTGCTGATGCCTATCCATTCTATAACGTGCGGGACATTGTTGCAGGTAATCACAATACCGTGGATGAAGGTTATTTCGACGGCGGCACCATCTTTGACTGGTGGCGAAAGAAGGCAAAATCAGGGAGGGCAGAGTATTGCACCAATGAAGTGGTGGGTCTGCAGTTAAACGCAGATGGCAGCAAGCTGAACAGCGTTGAACTTGCGACAGGTGACACGATAGCTTGCGGGTTGGTTGTCAATTGTTCCGGCACACGGGCGGCGGCTACTGCCCGTAAGGCCGGGATCGACATTCCCGTGGAACCACGCAAGCGGTTTACATTCGTATTCGATGCAGAACAACCGCTTGAACAAGACCTTCCTTTGACCATTGATCCGTCCGGTGTGCATTTCAGAACCGATGGCCGCTACTACATGGCCGGTTGCTCACCAGCAATTGGAGGAAATGAAGACCCGGCAGTCGCCTATGATGATTTCAGTTTTGATCATTCGCTGTGGGAAAATGAAGTTTGGCCGATTATCGCAAACCGGATTCCGCAGTTCGAAGCAATCAAGCTGGTTAACAGTTGGACAGGTCACTATGCCTACAACACATTTGATCAAAACGCGATCGTTGGACCTCATTCGCAAGTCATCAATTTTTTCTTTGCCAATGGCTTTTCAGGGCATGGTTTGCAGCAGGCACCCGCGATCGGACGCGGTTTGGCTGAGTGGATCACTTATGGCGAATATCGATCTATCGATCTCACCGATCTGGGTTATGATCGCATTGAAAAAAGCGAAGCTGTCCTGGAAAAGGCCATCATCTAAAACACAGTCTCACAGTAACAGTACGAAACACCCTGAATGACCAAAATCCTTCCGCCAAAATTGTTTTTGCGCAACCTGTTTGAAGAAGCCGTTGCCGTGGCCGACCCCATGGAAAGTCTGGAGAATTTTCTGCCAATCAAACCCGAAGGCAGGGTGGTTGTAGTGGGAGCAGGCAAAGCAAGTGCACGAATGGCCGAGGCGGTTGAGAACGCCTGGGGCCCCTGTGAAGGTCTGGTGATTACCCGTTATGGGTACGCCCGCCCGTGCCAAGGGGTCGAGATCGTTGAGGCCGCCCATCCGGTACCAGATCGGGCAGGCTTGGACGCAACAACCAGAATGCTGGAGCTGTTGGACGGTCTTGATGAAAACGATTTTGTGCTGGCCTTGATTTCCGGCGGTGCTTCGGCGCTGCTTGTTTCACCATTGGATGGCCTGGCGCTTGAGGACAAACAGGCAATTAACGATGCATTGCTTTCTTCCGGTGCGCCGATCGGGCAGGTCAATACGGTTAGAAAACACCTGAGCCAGGTAAAGGGTGGCCAGTTGGCGGCAAAGGCCTGGCCTGCCACCATGCTTAGCTTGATGATATCTGATGTTCCTGGCGACAACCCAGCCGATATTGGCTCAGGCCCTACTGTTGGTGATGTTTCATCACCACAGGACGCTTTGTCCATATTGAAAGAATGGCAAATCAATGTTCCCGATCACGTTCTTGATGCGCTAGGGAATGCCTCACATGTCCTCGCCCCCTCCCATGCGTGTTTTTCAAACGTGACAAACACTGTATTTGCCGCCCCATCGCAATCCCTTGCTGCTGCAGCTGGAATGGCACGCGATCAAGGGTGCGAGGTGACAGTACTTGGCGATGCAATAGAAGGGGAAGCAAGCAACGTGGCGGAAGCTCACGCAGAATTGGCATTGGAAACCAAACGAAACCGCAGCGACAATGAACCACCGGTGCTTTTGCTTTCAGGGGGAGAGTTGACGGTGACCAAGCATGGAGACGGGACAGGCGGACCGAATGCGGAGTATTGTCTCGCGCTTGCCTGTGCACTGGACGGAACGGAGGGGGTATTTGGATTGGCCTGCGATACCGACGGTGTAGACGGCATGGGTGAAGTGGCAGGCGCGTTTGTTGGGCCAGATACGCTGAACAAAGCCCGACTTTGCGGTTGCGATCCTTTGCAGATGCTACAAAACAACGACTCTCATACATTGTTCCAGAAGATCGATGACCAGATCATCACCGGACCGACACTAACAAATGTAAACGATTTTCGAGCGATTTTGATTTGCTAGGGCCAGTCCCGATTCAAATACCGAGCATACTTCTCGCTTCGTCAGGCGAGGCAATCTCACGTCCTGCATTTAGGGCACAGGTCGCAAGGGCCTCGATCAACGGGCCGTTGCTTTCTGCCCGTTCACCATCCGGCAAATAAAAGGTATCTTCCAACCCTGTTCTGAGCATACCACCCAATTCTGCACTGCGCTGATGAACCGGCCAAATTTCCTGACGCCCTATCAGGGTGGTTTGCCATAGGGAACCTGCAATCAGATAGTCCAGTGCAATTTCGAGAAGTTGGGCATCCACCGGCATTCCCGAGGCGACACCCATCACCAGGTTATACTGTGCCTTGTTCGTCATGCCATTTTTGACATACATCTCAACCGACCGGATGATACCGGTATCAAAACACTCAAATTCGGGAATAATGCCATGCTTGTTCATGACATCCAGAAAATCCTGGATCTTGTCCGGCGCGTTGTCAAACACCATGGGTGGCCATGCCCACTCACCTGAGGATTTGATCTTCAGGTAATTCAATGTTCCTGCATTGCAGGCACCGATCTCCGGTTTCAGCGCATTCAACACTTCCAGCGGTCCGCCATAATCTGGTCCGACAACACCTGTCGTCGAATTGATGATGATGCCCGGACATGCATCGCGAATGGCGTCAATGATCTGTTTTGCAATTGTGGTGTCCCAGGTCGGCAGATGCCCCTTCCCCGGCGCCTGGTCACGATAATGGATGTGAATGATGGATGCGCCTGCGTCGCAGGCTTGTTTTGCAGCCTTTGCGCATTCTTCCGGGGTTACAGGCACTGGATGTCTGGCCGGATCGGTAAGAACCCCGGTCAGGGCACAAGTCAATATTGCTTTGTCCGTCATCCCGCCATTTCCTCCAAGCTTTCAGGTATTGTCATTTTCACATCAATTGAGGAGCGATCACGCATCTATTGCATGGTCCGGCTTCCGGGCCTGGGCACCGGCTCGGGAGGACCGGCAAAGCACTGGGCGTTTTCCATCCAGTCGATGGCTGTTTCGCCTTCCACGTGAAGGTCGGTATCCTTGTAGTTGCGGGTTTGGGTCACAACTTGTGCAAACGACACGGCCGGTCCCGCAATTTTGCCTGCATTTGCTTCTCCGAACTCCCATTTCTTGCCTGAGGGAGATGTCAGCATGAGGGCTGGCATGTATTCGGGAACTTTCCGTTTCCTGACCTGATATGAAAAGCCGAAGGTATTTACCCCTAGAATGACAATGTTCTTGATCCGGTCACTTTCAACACGTTCTTCACCCAACAGATCAAACACTTCATGCCCGTGCGCCCAGGTTTCCATCTGTCTTGCTGAAATGGAGGAACGCACCGACATCGATGGACCTGCCCACGGAACCCGTTGTTTTGGATCGACGTCTCGCCAGCGGTTTGCCATGTCCGAATAGTGGTTCCGCCACAGGTGCAGCAATTCTTCGCCACGTTCAACAACTGCATTGTTTTCAACATCCCGCAAACTGCCTGCTTCCAGCGCCTGAAGGCACTCGGTAAGGCTCACTTTGAAAGCACCGGGATCCACTAGCGCCGTATCGGCCATCCTGTTCCAATAATACAGATGGACCAACACATCATTTACGGTCCAGTTTTTGAACTGGGTCGAGCTTTCCCACCGACCATTGAGTTGGCTTTCAATAACTTCCGCCAAGGCGTCGCATTCTTCCAGAAAATGGTCAGCTTGCTGCATCAATCCTCCCAGACCTACGTGCCAAGTCTGCTACATGCCGGTATGAATGCATGGAAAAGGACTCAATGCAAACCTTGTTCCCATATCTTCAGTTATGCAGATCGTTATGCATTTCAACAATAACGGGACACCGGTTACAAGCTAACGGTTCATTGGGTGTTGCGGATGACAAAGTGTTTGGTCGTGGTTTCGATAACCTCCCAATAGCCGCTGAAGCCATCGGGTATCAGAAACGAACTTCCTTGCCGGAACTCTCGACGTGTTCCGTCTTCATGGATCAATGCACAATGGCCCGAAACAATGTAGCAGTATTCATCCTTGTCACGAAAAACGTGCCACTTGCCGGGGGTCGAGGTCCAGACGCCTGCAGTCAAAATCCCATCGGGACTGGTGAAATGCATGTCCGTTTCGTGATGAGGGTCTCCGCTCACAACACGATCCGGCAAATCTGCCAGCCGACGTTTGGACGTGGATACGGGAGTATCTTCACAAAGATCAATCACATGGGTGTTCATGTCGTGGTTTCCTCGGTGTTATCGTCGGCTTGCGCAACGGTGACAGCAATCATGTGCACAATGTCTTCGACCGAGCATCCACGGGAAAGATCATTGGCTGGTTTTTCGAGGCCCTGGAGCACCGGGCCAATGGTAGTAGCACCACCAATGCGCTGGGCAATCTTGTAGCCGATGTTGCCACTGTCGAGGTTTGGGAACACAAAGATGTTTGCGTTTCCTGCAAGCGGCGAGTCGCTTGCTTTTGCAGCGGCAACGCCAGGCACGAAAGCTGCATCGAACTGTAATTCTCCGTCGATCATCAAGTCCGGCCTGGCTTCCTTTGCAAGTTTTGTCGCTTTCACGACTTTTGACACATGACCATGCCTTGCGCTTCCCCTTGTCGAAAATGACAGCATCGCTATTCGTGGTTCTTCATCCGATAGTGATGCAAAGCTTGCCGCAGAATCGATTGCGATTTGGGCCATCTGTTCCGGATCAGGGTCTACCACCAAACCGCAATCGGCAAATATGTGAAGGCCCGGTTTGCTATGATGCGGCTCGCAAAAAAGAACCAGAAAGAACGAGGAAACAAGCTTGGCACCCGGCTTTTTACCGATGACCTGAAGCGCGGTGCGAACGATTTGCGCCGTTGCAGTAGCAGCGCCGCCCACCATCCCGTCCGCATGGCCTGATTTTACCAGCAAGGCTGCAAATACCTCCGGTTTTGTGACCTCGGCGAGCGCCTGCGCGGTGGTTATACCCTTGTGTTTGCGAAGTTCGCGATAGGTTTCTGCAAACTCGTCCAGCAAGTGCGAATTTGACGGATCATGAATTTCGACCCCTTCTGCAGGTTCAGCAGCGTTGTGTTTGAACTGCGTGAGAATTTCATCGCGGGAACCGACAAGAACGATCTTCGCCATGGCAAGTTCGGTTGCCTTGATTGCTGCGCGGACGACCCGCATGTCGGTCCCTTCGCAAAGTACGATCTTTTTTTGCGAACGGGTTGCGTTTTCTATCAGTTTTTCCAGGGTATCCATGGCAGCCCTTCTCAGCGTCCGATCATGTATACACCGACCAGAACCAGCACTGCTACAAATACTGTTTCGCCGATGATCAGAACAATCGCCGGACCACCCACATCCAAAATCCGCTTCAATGATGTCTTCATTCCTACGGCGGCAATCGAAATGAGCAACGCCCATCTGCTAAGGCTCGACATGATTTCAACGACAAGAGCCGGGATCATGCCAAGTGAGTTGAGCGTGGCAAAAACCAAAAATCCGATCACAAACATTGGAAGGATGGGGGGACGCTTGCCTGTCAGGGCGCCTTGAGCATAACGGCGAACCAACAGTGAGATTACCAACACTACCGGAGCCAGCATTGCCACCCTGATCAGCTTGACCAAGGTTGCGGCCTCGCCAACTTCAGTTGATACCGAGAAGCCTGCACCAACGACCTGTGCCACGTCATGAATTGTCCCGCCGAGAAAAACGCCAGCACTCTCGTCGCTGAGATCGAACACATCTACCACAACGGGATAAGCAATCATTGCAATGGTGGACAGAACCGTGACCGACAGCACCGTGAATATCAGATTGCGTTCGGTATGCTCATCTTTTGGCAAGACGGCTGAAATTGCCATCGCTGCCGAAGCGCCACAGATTGCAACCGAACCGCCTGTCAGCAGGCCGAAACTCCAATCGCGTTTAACCAGTCGCGCGCCAATCAGACCTGCAAGTATCGTTGCAATGACCCCGCCGATGACGAGGGCAATCATCTCTGCACCGAGACCAACAAGCAATTCAACGCTTATCCTGGCACCCAAAAGTGCCACGCCGAGACGCAGAACCGTACGTGCCGTAAATTCAATTCCGGTTTTGCAAGGCCCTTCTTCTGCAAGAAAGTGAAGCGCAATGCCCAGTAGCAGCGCCATAAGCATGGCAGGCGCCCCATAATGTTCTGACAAGAACCGGGCTGCGACCGCCACCACGGTTGCAACCAGAAAGCCATGTCCATTGGCGCGAATGAACGTCACCAAACCGGAAGCATTAGTAAGAGACCATGAAGCCATTCAGTTGTTCCAATTCGACACAACATTACAAACCGGCATTTGACCTGCGGCACCGGAGCGAGGGCGGAGTGCCCGGTTTTCGGGCACCCAGCGAAATAACCCGATCAAAGCGACGGTTCTTGCGGACGCATGTCACTCTTGTTGATACCTGCAACAACAACCGGCTTTTTCATTGCGTCACGACGGAACGGTTCGCCCAGTTCCTGGTTCAGCACCACTTCAATCAAAGTCGTTACATTGTTGTCCATTTGTTCACTGATTGCGGTTTGCAGGGCTTCAGTGGTCTCTTCCATGCTGGTGACCTGTACCCCCTTTAATCCGCAACCCTGTGCGATCTTGGCGTAATCGACACCCTCGTTGAGTTCAGTACCAACGAAATTGTCATCAAACCACAATGTCGAGTTTCTTTTTTCCGCTCCCCATTGATAGTTCCGGAAGACGACCATGGTAATCGCCGGCCATTCGCCGCGTCCGCACGCCGTCAACTCGTTCATGGAAATTCCGAATGCGCCATCGCCCGCAAAACCGATGCAGGGCATGTCGGGGCGTCCGATTTTTGCGCCCAAAATCGATGGCAAGCCGTAGCCGCAAGGGCCAAACAGGCCGGGAGCGAGATACCTGCGTCCGTTTTCAAACATTGGATATGCATTGCCGACGGCGCAGTTATTGCCAATATCGGTAGAGATAATCGCATCTTTCGGCATTGCCGCCATAACTGCCCGCCAAGCTTCACGGGGGGCCATACGATTGGGGTCACGATCACGTGCGCGTTCGTTCCAGGTAACGCCTTCGTCGGTGTCCTCTTCATGATCCATTGAGGAGAGTTCCTGAGCCCAGCTTGACTTGGTCTGCGCAACCAGATCGCGACGAGCCTGCCGGTCGGAGTCGTCCCCATCAAGTGAAATCCGGTCAAGAATCTGCTCCGCAACGGCTTTCGCGTCGCCCTGGATGCCGACTTCAACGCGTTTGGTCAGGCCAATCCGGTCTGCATTGATATCCACCTGAATGATTTTGGCATCTTTTGGCCAGTATTCTGTCTGGTATGCAGGCAAAGAAGAAAACGGATTAAGCCGTGTCCCCAAAGCCAGAATGACATCGGCTTTTGCCATCATTTCCATCGCCGCCTTTGACCCGTTGTATCCCAATGGTCCACATGAAAGCGGGTGGGAGCCAGGGAAAGCATCGTTGTGTTGATAGTTGCAGCAAACCGGCGCAGCAAGTTTTTCAGCCAATGCGGCGGAAGCAGGAATAGCCCCTGAAAGAACCACGCCTGCCCCGTTCAGCATGACCGGGAATTTTGCCTCGGACAACAATTTTGCGGCCTTGTCCAAAGCGTTCGGAACGCCGGTTGGATGTCCGATATCAATGATCTGAGGCAGTTCGATATCGATCACCTGGGTCCACATGTCGCGCGGTACATTGATCTGGGCCGGAGCGGAACCACGGTGAGCCTTGGTAATCACACGGTTGAGAACCTCGGCAATGCGAGAAGGGTCGCGCACTTCTTCCTGATAGCATACACAATCTTCGAACATGGCCATTTGTTTCACTTCCTGGAAACCGCCCTGACCGATTGTCTTGTTGGCAGCCTGCGGAGTAACCAGCAGAAGCGGGGTGTGGTTCCAATAAGCCGTAATGATCGGGGTGACGATATTGGTAATTCCAGGCCCGTTCTGGGCAATGGCCATCGACATTTTTCCGGTAGCGCGGGTGTAGCCATCAGCTGACATTCCTGCATTTACCTCGTGGGCACAGTCCCAGAACTGAATACCTGCGGCAGGGAACAGATCAGAGATCGGCATCATTGCCGACCCGATGATGCCGAACGCGTGTTCAATGCCGTGCATCTGAAGTACTTTTACAAAGGCTTCTTCGGTGGTCATTTTCATGTTTGTGGTCTCCATAATCACAGGTTGAGCGCTGGTTTATCCTACAAGATTTCGTCTCTTAGGAAATAGTTTGCATAGGCTATCCGCTGACCGATCCTTCTAAACGGTGTCAGAATTCCATGGCTGGGAAGCGCAGAAGTGAAAATGGGCAACTCGAATGCCTTGTCCTTTTGCCCAGCAACTAGCTGAGCCATCCGCCTTCCGGCCTGGGCCGAATACATAACACCGTTGCCACCATACCCCATGGCATAGAAAATTCGCTCGTTTGGATCAGGTTGGTAGATACGAGGCATCATGTCATGGCTGACATCTACCCAACCCCACCAGGAATAGTCCAGTTCTATTCCTTCAAGTGCAGGAAATTTCCGCCAAAGACCCTTTTTGAGTAACGCAAGGTGTTTTTCGTTCTCTGCATCGCGACCATGGATCGCGCTTCTGCTGCCAATCTGGACCCGGTTGTCCGGCAACAAACGATAGTAGTGGCGCAAAGTGCGGGTATCGGTAAGTGGCGACCTGACCTTGATGCCGCATTCGTCAAGTTCTGCATTGGTCAGTGGCCGTGTTACCAACGAGTTTGAAAGAATTGGCATTAGCCGGTGCTGGGTTTTGCGATGAAGGCCAGGCGGGGTGTATCCCGCAGTGGCTACCGCAACCGCTTTTGTGCGAACTATTCCGCCTGGCGTTTTGAGGTAATGCACGCCGTCGCGACACTCCCAACCCATCACCGGGCTGCCAGGATGAATCTTTGCCCCAAGCCGCCGAGCCAGTTTAACATATCCGAATGCAAGCTTCGCAGCGTGGATGCATGTGCCATCGGGTTCCCACAATGCTCCATGCGCTTCACGGTCATGAACGTGATCACAATGGAGTTCGTCTCGGCCAATTATGCGGGACTGGTAACCGAATACCTCGTTCAGAAGCGCACTTTCTTTTTCAAGGCTTGGCATCACTTTGTTTCGATGCGCAATGTAATAGTGTCCGCCGGGTTGAGGATCACAGTCAATGTCATCGGAGCCGATCAGGTCTTCGAAAAGTTCAAATGCTTCTGATACCTCACGATGCATTGCTTTCGCTGCCTCAACGCCCCAGCGGCTGATCCATTGCGAACGCTTTAGCCGGCCGGATGATATCTGTGCCTGGCCACCGTTTCGCGTCGAACAGCCCCACGATACGGTGTTTGCCTCCAGTACGACCGGTTCCATGCCGTGGTTCTTGGCAAGATGGATTGCTGTTGAAAGCCCTGTGTATCCGGACCCGATTACAACAACATCGGCATCGAAATCCGAAGTGACGGGACCATCATCCTGTGGTGGGGTGCCGGCGGTGCTGATCCAGTAGGTAGGCGCGTAATCGCGATTATGACCGGGACCTGCATCATGCAGCGGATCGTATTTGGGATCATAGCTGGAAAGCGGCCAGTGGCCGGGAATTGCTTGTGTTGCCATTGTCAATCCTGCCCGGATTTGTTTTCGGCATAGGCGGGGTCCTTGAACGCAGGGCGCGATTTGCGCAACGCCTGCTTCACAACGATCTTGCCGTCGCGAAGGGTAAACAAATCCGCTCCTTCCGCCTCGATGCGCATACCACTGGAATCGGTACCTGAAAAAGTCCATTCAGAAACCGCGCGGTCACCATGAACGAAATGGGAGTGGTGGTCCCAATGGGCATCTTTCATGTTTTGCCAAACGGCGGAGAAAGCATCGGCGATGGCACTGGCGCCACTGATTTTGCTTCCGAATTGCTCATCACCCCCGACTGTATAGAAAACACAATCGTCGGCGAAATGCGTCATCACAGATTTAACATCATGACGGTTGAAGGCATCAAAAGTGTCTGCCAGATCCTGTGCGGTCAATGTACTGGTCATTTCATATTCCTTCATCAAGTGAAAATTGAGCGTTGATTGGAAAGCGCACAACAAGTGAGAACCGCCGGATTGTCCCTCAATACGCCCCTGCCCTCCGTGGTCGCCCGACTGCGGCAAATTACATTGCAACATACGTTGCAAAAATATAAACTTTGATATCCAAGGTTTCATAAAATGGAAACATTCAATGACTGCCACTTCACTGGTTACAAGGATTGGAGATGCTGACCTCAAACTGCTGCGGATTTTCAAATCGGTCGTCGAAAGCGGGGGTCTGTCGGCGGCTGAGACCGAACTCAATATTGGTCGCTCGACAATTTCAAAGCAGTTGGCGGATCTGGAGTTCCGCCTTGGTCTAACATTGTGCAATCGCGGCCCGGCCGGGTTTTCGCTTACCAAAGAAGGTGAACGTGTGCTGTTGGCGGCAGATCGCTTGCTGGCTTCGGTATCGAATTTCCGGATTGAAGTAAACGAGATCAAGCAGAATCTTGTCGGCACCATTCGGGTCGCGCTTTTTGATCAATGCACCTCCAACCCGGAATCGCATGTGGACCGAGCCATACGGTTATTCAATCATGCTGCTCCCGATGTGGAGATAGAGCTTTCGGTAGAACCACCCACCGTCATCGAAACAAAACTGATTGGCGGTGAGTTTGATCTTGGTATCGTTGGTCAGCATCGCCCGTCACAAAGTCTCAATTACGCGCCTCTTTATGGTGAGAACATGTATTTGTATTGCGGCAAAGGACATGAATTCTTTGAACGGGACCAGAAAACGCTGGGTCTGGAGGAAGTTCGCAACGCAAATTATGCAGGGATCAGCGTGAACTCACCAAATCTATATGTTGGGCAAAAACTCGGCCTGAAACGATCTGCCAAGGTTCAGAGCGAACAAGCACTGTCAATTCTGGTGCTCTCCGGTCGCTATCTGGGGTTTCTTCCCGACCATCTGACCAATGGCTTCGTACAAAACGGTGAGATGAAAGCGATTTTACCAGACCGGATAAACTATCGCGCAACCTTCTCTGCAGCGACGCGGCGCAGCCCCGATCCGCACAGAACCACCAAATTGTTCCTTGAAACGCTTCTTGAAGAGCACCGAAACTAAGAAGCGATCCACTAGGGAAAGGCGATTACAAGCCACAACAGGCCTGCCGATCATCCCTTGGCGCCCTGCCCGCGAGCATAACGGTCTTCGTAACGGATGATATCATCTTCGCCCAGATAGCTACCTGTCTGAACTTCAATCAATGTCAGTAACGCATCACCCGGGTTTTCAAGCCGGTGTTTTGAACCGACCGGGACGTAAACAGACTGGTTTTCAGTGACCAGCCTTACTTCCTTGTCGATGGTAACCCTCGCCGTTCCTTCCACAACTACCCAGTGTTCGGCACGGTGATTATGGCTTTGCAACGACAGCGCAGCACCGGGATGGACCACTATGCGCTTGACTTGAAAACGTGGGCCAACTACGAGACTTTCATACCACCCCCAAGGCCGGAAATCCTGCGGCAGTGTTTCTGCTTGGGCCACCCCCTTTGCTTTCAGTTCCTCGACTGCAACCTTCACTTCCTGCGCATGGTCTTTGTGGGCGACAAGCACTGCGTCGGGCATTGCAACGGTGACAATGTCCTGCAATCCAATGCCGACTACCTGTTGCGCGTCATTTGTTGCCTGCAGCAGTGTGTTACGGCAATCAAATGCCGCCGAAGGCCCTGAGGTCACAACGCCATCCTCGTCAGGTTCGCTTTCGCGCCATACGGAATGCCAATCTCCAAGATCTGACCAAGCCCCTCCGTACGGAACGACCGACAGGTTTGAGGCTTTTTCCATGATTGCATAGTCGATGGATACACTCGGGCAATCTTCCCATGCGTCGGAAGACAGGCGGGTAAACGACAAGTCCGTTTCCGCATCGCCTATTGCAGCACGTGTTGCTGCAAGTACTCCCGGTGCATGTTCTGCAAATGCCTGAAGGATAGCGGTGGTCGAAAAAAGAAAAATCCCTGCATTCCAGAGATGCTTTCCATCACTCAGCATTCTTTCCGCGGTTTCCAGACCCGGTTTTTCGACAAACCCTTTCAAGACTTGTGGCACAGGCGCAAATTCTGCATCTGGTGTTTCGTGTAGTTCAAGCCATCCGTAGCCGGTCTCCGGGCGTGTCGGATAAATCCCGAATGTTATCAACCGGCCGTCTCTTGCTGTTGCCGATGCAGCATGAACCGCCGCACGGAAGCGGTTCGCATCCGCAATTACATGGTCAGAGGGAGCAACCAACATGAGCGCACCGGGTTCACGAGCATCAAGCACCAAGGCAGCTGCACATATGGCCGCGGCAGTGTTCTTGGCGGAAGGTTCGATGATGATGTCGGAAGCGCTAATTTCACAGGCTGCTAATTGTTCTATGACGATGAAGCGGAAATCCGACCCAGTAACCACCATGGGGGCACCAAAGCCGCCAGCATCAAATCGTTGGGCCGAAGCCTGAAACAGGCTCCCGCTATTGAGCAGTTTAGCAAACTGTTTGGGATAAGATTTCCTGGAGAGTGGCCAAAGCCGTGTTCCTGAACCTCCGCAAAGCAGGACCGGGTAGATCTGAGCTGTCATTTGGTTTCCCACATCGGCAAATATTTCAACAGTTTGCGGAAACTAAATATGACTATTCGAGGCCAATAGCTATAGTTTTTCTGCTTAGTGACCACTGTTGTGGTGCAGAAATCCTGCGATTAACAACATTTTTCCGAAAACAAACCCGTGTATCGGACTGCAAAACTGCAGTAGTTTGTTCCAACCTCAATCGTTTGTTTCATGTCGTGCCATCAAAGTGATTTGTGCACCGGTATCACTGCTTGACGCTCCAAACAAACTTACATAGCAATGTGCAAAAGGCGGAAATGGTTGTGGATTCTCGCAGAAATAATCGCATGGAAAATCGAGTACTTGTCGTAGGCGCTGGCCTTAGCGGCGCGGTAATCGCGCGTTCTCTTGCTGAAAAAGGCATTACATGTGTCGTGATAGATGAACGCAACCACGTTGCCGGGAATTGCCACACACTGCGCGATCCCGAAACAGGGATCATGGTCCACAAATACGGGCCGCATATCTTTCACACCGGCAACAAGGAAGTTTGGGATTATGTAAACCGTTTTGCGGAGATGATGCCTTACACAAATCGGGTAAAGGCAAACTCCGGCGACCAAATCTACTCGCTTCCGATCAACCTTCACACCATCAACCAGTTTTTCGGCAAGACATTTTCCCCCGATGAGGCGAAAGCACATATCGCGACTGTTGCAAGAACGGACATCGAGAACCCGCAAACCTTTGAAGAGCAGGCCTTGCGTTTTGTCGGCGAGGACATCTACCGGGCTTTCTTTTATGGCTATACCCGCAAGCAATGGGGGGTGGAACCTTCGCAACTGCCAGCATCCATATTGAAGCGCCTTCCCCTGCGATTCAACTATGACGACAACTATTTCAATCACCCCTATCAGGGGATGCCCAAAACGGTTACACCGACATGGTTGAAAAAATCCTGGATTGCGAGGGGATTGAAGTCCGGTTGAATACTTCTTTTGAAAGCATCGACGAGCCGTTTGACCACGTGGTCTATTCAGGTCCGATCGACCGATACTTCAATTACGAATTTGGCGAACTGGGTTATCGGACGCTGGATTTTGAGCGGATCGATGCCGATGGTGATTTTCAGGGCACGGCGGTGATGAACTATTGTGACGAAAGCGTGCCATTTACTCGCATTTCGGAGCACAAGTATTTTGCACCGTGGGAAACGGACAAGTTTGAAAAAACGGTCGCATTCCGCGAATACAGTCGTGCGTGCACGAAAAATGACATTCCCTATTATCCGATCAGGCTGGTAAAGGAAAAAGAAATGCTGGCGAAATACCTGGAACGCGCTAAAGCAGAACCAAATGTCACGTTTGTCGGCCGCCTCGGCACCTATTCTTATCTGGATATGGATGTGACAATAGAACAGGCGTTGGAAGTGGGTGTGGAAATTTTATCGCAAACTGTAAGAGTATGATTATTAAAATGAAAGCTCTTTCATGGGCATTGCCTTGTCGTGGTCTAGAGTGTGGACTCAGTTGATTCAGCATTTGATGGCGAATATGTATAGCATGTTCTGGAAATTGGTTGCGGTCTTTTCAAACCGGGTTGCCAGCCTGCGCATGTCTTTCATTTTTCAAAAGAACCGTTCTACGATGTTCCCCATGGTATAGAGGGTTTTGTCATGCGGAATTGGCTTTTTGGCATTTGATTTCAAAGGAATAACCGATAGTGCCCCTTCAACGGCGGTCTGTTGTCTGATCTTGGCGCTGCCATCAGCCCTCCGTGAACGGACGTCTTGGTCCTCATTTGTTAAATAAAATCAACAATATGAGTTGGACTCATGTCCTAATTATCATGAGCGCCTGCAACGCATCATTAACATGTGGAAAGTGACTTTAACCCTTCATCAAGGATACATACTAACCAACAATAACCCTATTTCCCAAAATAAACCTCACCGCATCTTCCACCTCAGCCACGCCCTCAATGCCCGGAACGTTGTATATCGTGTACCAGATATAGGTGAAATGGAAAATTTCGGTGAGTGAACGGGCTCGATGTCTATGGGGTACGTGTTGCCGGTCATCCGTCAAACCCCATCCTGCATAGAATGGCGAACCGAAGCACACAACCTGTTTACCCGCCAGCAGCGCTTCGAACCCGATATGGCTTGTCACCACATACACTTTGTCGACATTTTCGAACAGTGAAAACGGATTGACAGGCGTTCGCAGCAAGGTCAGGTTTTCACGCTCCTCGACCTTGTTCAAATAGCCGGTTTTGCGGGCGCTGTCCCAATGGGTGTCAGGGTGAAGTTTTATAATAATCTCCGCATCGGGATTTTCGACAATTGCCGCTTCAAGCATGGCGTCGAAATTTTCCTCACCTGCCAGGCCATACTGAACGGATGCGTCTGGGAAGGTTTGATCACACACCAGAACGCGTCTTGAGAATTTCGGATTGAACTCAATGGGTTCAATTGGCTGTGAATTGTATTTCGATATCTTGTTTTCAACCAGGGTCTGGATCAGCTTGCGAGCCCGCGAATTTTGGTCTGAAGACAATTTCTCCTGACTGTTCAGTTTCTCTATTAGCCGATTGGGGAACTCTGCCATGTAATAATGGGCAATATCGTCATAGAAATAACCCAAACATGCATAGTCGACGTTTCCGGTGTTAAAACACTCCGCCCAGCTCCCTGCTGTGGCAAGAAAACACTGTTCCATTAAAATCACGTCATCATCCGAAACGGGACTCTTGAAGGTTTTTATAGCACCGTTGTCTGATATGTCCGGGTCTTCGTAAATGCAGCCCAAAACAAGGAAACGCTCGCCATTGGCCCAGTTTTTGTTCTGATTGGACATCGCCCCAAGAAATAAGTTCTTCAAATTGTGGCTATAGGTTTCAAGCTCAAAATCGTTGAATCCCAAAGACACGAACTTGTTTCGCAGTGAGATCACGTGCTTTCGAATATCAATATTGCCGGATTTGTCTTCCTGACGTTGCCTTAGTGTTGCATCAAAACGGCGGTGTGCCGAATTGTGTGGGATCAGGCGTTGAGATAACCCAAAGTGCATTCGGCGAAAAAATGGTTGCATCTGGCGACCTGAAATTACTCTCTTCTGGATTCAGAACAAATGTCACTTTCGACACTACGTTCGTCTTCTGCAAGAACATGGAAAACTGGTCAATGTCAAAACCACCATACCCGACTTTGTGCGGGTTCGGGAGATGGCTTTGTCCGTGCATGGTGAAGTCAGAACTTCATTTCGAAACCCAGGCTCGCGCCATATCCTTCATAATCCGAGCCAATACCATCGTAGAAGGCTCCGGCTGTCAGGGTGCCGCCCGCCGAAAGGTTGTACATGAAGCCAAGTTCTGCGCGGCCACGCATTCCCTCATAATCAATGTCTCCACCCTCAATGGTAGAGCCGATTGCAGAAAGGCCACCATTAAGTGTCAGGTTACCCGTTTGCACCGTGAGCGGAGTGCTGAAATTCAAACCGGTTGCGATCTGCATCAGACTAACGGTCTGGCCGGGAATCGTATTGCCGAGTTGGTCGGTATAGGCCTGCTGGGAATCTTCGGTATAAGTGAAATCCAGAAGCGGCATCAGTGTGGTGCCCTGGTAAAGATGTTCTCCAGTAGCGCGCAGCTGTGCCAGCCAGCGTTCGGTCTCGAAACTGTCCGTATAGGTGCCGAGCGGGGAGACCTCATTTTCGGTCTCACCATAAAGCAGGCGCCCTTCGAAGTAGAGGGGTTGGTCAGGGGTCTTTGCCACAAAGTAGGGACCCGCCATCTGTCCTGTGCCGGAAGTGTCGTTGGCACTGTCCCTAGCATCATCGATCTGGATCATTGCGCCTATCAGCAGATTGTCGTTTACAAAACCATGCACCCCGAAACTGCCCAAAAAGTAGGAATCCTGCCCCGACCAGGCACCGGAGACTTCCGCCCAAATGTTGCCGCTGGCGACGCAACCGTTAACTGAGCCGGCACCCCGTGTGGCATCGGCGTTGAAATTGCCACAGCCCTGACCTTGAAGAAACGGTGTCAGACCCGGCTGGTTGGAAGCAAGCTTGTTGATACGGTCGAGCATGAATTCTGCAACGACCTGTTGGGTCATCCCAACAATCCGGCTGCTTATCACCAGTGTATTGGACGCTAAGTTGCCATTGGTCGCCGCATCTTGTGCGGCACCGGCCGGAACGATGATCTCCACATCGCCGGCCCCGGTAGGGGTAACTTCAAGCGCATAGGCTGACGGGCCACCGCTGATGCCCGTAACGGTGGCGTTGGTGATTGTGACGTCGTTCGCCGGGTCATCAAAACCCGTTACGTCTTCATTGAAGGTGGCAGTCACCGTGAAGGGTGCCGTGCCGGTCAACACTGTCGTTGTACTGGACAATGTGATCGAAGGGGGCGTGGTGTCGAGAGGCGCAGTCACTGTAATCGTAACCGTATCGGCTGCGGCCGCTGGTTCGCCAAGATTGTCTGTGACCATCAGGGAGAAAGTCAGCACAGCGTCAGGATCACCAATATTCAGCGTGGGGGCGGTGAACGTCGGGCTGGCCGCCGTGGCATCCGAGAGCGTGACGGCGGGGCCAGCGGTTTGCGTCTAGGCATAGGTCAGGGTCTGGCCCGCATCGGGGTCAGAGGAGCTGGTGCCGTCGAGCGTGACAGGGTCCGTTGCCGAGGTCACCGTCTGGTCGGGGCCGGCGTTGGCGGTTGGGGCAGAATTGAGCGGGGTACGCGTAGCAATCACCCTGGTTCCAGTTACCCCGGAAAGCGCATATTCATACGCATATCGCTGGCCAGCTTCTGTCCCTTCAAATGTCACACCGAGATATGACATTGTTACAGTCCCCCCAGCCATACCTACTGTGCTGGATTGGAAGTTTGTTATGCCAGTAATACCGCAGTTGTCTTCGATATGAGCAGCCGTAAGAGGTGTTGCGCCTTGGTTACTATCCCCAGTAGGGCTGACAAGACTGCGCACACGGTAGACGCCATCAACGGAAACAAAACCTGGAACTCCCCGAAACCAAACAATGGTATTCGCACTCGACATCGCGTCATCACCGAACGAGACGTCGCAAGTTCCTGCAAGGCGTTGATCGAATGATGTCACGCTTCCGTCAAACGCCCATGCTTGCCCACTTCCCAACAGCGCTGCGGTCGACACAACCACCGCCAAGGCAATTCTTTTCAACATCTTGAAAATGCTTCGTAGTCCGGTCAATGGGACGCTCCTTTGCAAATGAATTCGCCGCAACATTCCCTTGATAAACAAAAGAATTTTTTCCTTCCTTGTTTCAAAGGAAATGCCCAAATATGCTACAGTTATTCTGATTCGTTGAGAAATTACAACTCATAGTTGCAATTACGAAATTGTTCTTGCTATGCGGTTGGCTCGACTTTTCCAGAGTGCTACAACCCCGTCTTTCGACGTGCTGGCTTTAGGGTCGTTGCGGTTGGCTCGACTTTTCCAGAGTGCTACAATGTAAATAGCCAAGACACTAAAAATTCACTTTTCCCGCATTACATTATGTGTCAGATAGTAGGTGTTTCACCTGAAACACCTTTGTTTCGTAATTCGTACAGGAGACCGCAAGATGACTTATACATCTATTATCGTACGCGCCTTTTGGGATGACGAAGCCAGTGTTTGGGTTGCATCCAGCAATGATATTGACGGATTGGCCTTGGAAGCAGAGACTTTGGAAGTTCTTGCAAAAAAAATCCCTGAAGCATTGTGCGATCTGCTTGAAGTAAACGGCTACCCTCAGGGCAATGAAATGCCAGACATTCCTTTTCATCTCATGGCTGAACAAACAGGTCGCATTCCCAATCCCTGCGTTTAAACCAATTGCCAAGCTTCACTCGTGAACTCAAGAAAATTCTGTCAGAAAATAATTGTTCATTTTTCCGACAGGGTAAGGGCGACCATGAAGTTTGGCAAAGCCCAATCACAGGCCGCAAATTCATCGTAGACAACAACATAAAGTCCCGGCACACAGCAAATGAAACCCTGAAGCAGGCCGGGCTTCCAAAGCAGTTCTAGTTAGCCTTTCTGCGTGTTCTTTTGGTTAGTATGGGACACTGATGTTGGGACCGGGCAGTTGCGGTTGGCTCGACTTTTCCAGAGTGCTACAACAATTTTCAGCCAATGAACGCTTGTTCGGCCGTTGCGGTTGGCTCGACTTTTCCAGAGTGCTACAACCAAAGCCTGTTTCACCCGGTTCTTTGATTTGTTGCGGTTGGCTCGACTTTTCCAGAGTGCTACAACGGTTGAGCACTTCGCTCTGGATGACGGATTGTTGCGGTTGGCTCGACTTTTCCAGAGTGCTACAACGTGCACTGAAACGGGAGTACGCTGTGGAATGTTGCGGTTGGCTCGACTTTTCCAGAGTGCTACAACAAAAACCGACTGTATGCTTCCGCCTTCGCTGTTGCGGTTGGCTCGACTTTTCCAGAGTGCTACAACAGAAATCGGCATGTCTGCCTTCACAAGCTAGTTGCGGTTGGCTCGACTTTTCCAGAGTGCTACAACCGGCTCGGTGATACAACGCTTGCCGAGATGGTTGCGGTTGGCTCGACTTTTCCAGAGTGCTACAACCCGTCGAAGGTAAACCCGATCAGGTTTTGTGTTGCGGTTGGCTCGACTTTTCCAGAGTGCTACAACAGCCAGTGTTGGCGGGGTTTCTGGTCGCGAGTTGCGGTTGGCTCGACTTTTCCAGAGTGCTACAACTCGGGTCGCGATGTCCATTTGGATGAGTACGTTGCGGTTGGCTCGACTTTTCCAGAGTGCTACAACGTCTGAGGCTGGGATTGTGCGAAAATCAGTGTTGCGGTTGGCTCGACTTTTCCAGAGTGCTACAACTTGGTCCATAACCTTGTCGCGCACAGTGCCGTTGCGGTTGGCTCGACTTTTCCAGAGTGCTACAACCGCGACAAGCGCGAACGTCTGTCAAACGGTGTTGCGGTTGGCTCGACTTTTCCAGAGTGCTACAACTGTAATTGCGTCCATAGTCGCCCTTGCGAGTTGCGGTTGGCTCGACTTTTCCAGAGTGCTACAACAAGAAGGTGGTGACGGAAACAGTGCCAACTGTTGCGGTTGGCTCGACTTTTCCAGAGTGCTACAACATACAGTCGCCGAGCCTTGGCCTTGATCTCGTTGCGGTTGGCTCGACTTTTCCAGAGTGCTACAACTGGACATTCAGGAAAACTGACCATGGGATTGTTGC
This sequence comes from Rhizobiaceae bacterium, assembly GCA_965230715.1. Lineage (GTDB taxonomy): Bacteria > Pseudomonadota > Alphaproteobacteria > Rhizobiales > Rhizobiaceae > JAALLB01. The sequence goes on from CBDDLK010000001.1 coordinate 2,726,302, forward strand.
GGTTGGCTCGACTTTTCCAGAGTGCTACAACCCTTCTATCGCATTACTTCCGGGAAAACCCGTTGCGGTTGGCTCGACTTTTCCAGAGTGCTACAACCACCGAAGTCTTGGCCACTGCCGCAAAGTGGTTGCGGTTGGCTCGACTTTTCCAGAGTGCTACAACTATCGGCAAATCAGCCCGCGCGCTGCGTGGGCTGTTGCGGTTGGCTCGACTTTTCCAGAGTGCTACAACCTGGACGAACCGGATTTCAGTTGCGCACGGGTTGCGGTTGGCTCGACTTTTCCAGAGTGCTACAACCGATTACCTTAAACAGGTTCGTGAAGCTGGGTTGCGGTTGGCTCGACTTTTCCAGAGTGCTACAACATGGTGGTGTTACCTGGCACGACGCTAACAGTTGCGGTTGGCTCGACTTTTCCAGAGTGCTACAACTTCCACGAACATGTTGCCCGGTGCCTGTCAGTTGCGGTTGGCTCGACTTTTCCAGAGTGCTACAACCAATCGCCTCGTCTTTCAGCGAGCCGTTGAGTTGCGGTTGGCTCGACTTTTCCAGAGTGCTACAACTCCGCTGTTTTGTCTGGCATCGTTGCAAGCGTTGCGGTTGGCTCGACTTTTCCAGAGTGCTACAACGTCCAAATTGCTGGCCACGATTGCGGAGCTGTTGCGGTTGGCTCGACTTTTCCAGAGTGCTACAACAGAGGATGCCAATCAGATCGAGGCGATGTAGTTGCGGTTGGCTCGACTTTTCCAGAGTGCTACAACTTCTTCGCGGGTGATTTGCACAGTGGTAGGGTTGCGGTTGGCTCGACTTTTCCAGAGTGCTACAACGCTGTAAATACTCTCGTGTGTCCGGGCTAGGTTGCGGTTGGCTCGACTTTTCCAGAGTGCTACAACCCGCCAGCAAGGCCAACACGGCGATGCATAGTTGCGGTTGGCTCGACTTTTCCAGAGTGCTACAACGATGTCACGGGCCGTGACCCTGTTGCCAAAGTTGCGGTTGGCTCGACTTTTCCAGAGTGCTACAACCGACCGCAATACAAGCAATTGAAATTGCGGCAGATTCCCAGCTTTTCATGCGTTGGAAATTTGCCGCAATTCATCAAAACATCACCAATTGTTCCGGGTTTTTCGGGGAATCAGTGCGCCTGTCGCCGCGCAAACAAACAATATTTTCGTATTGTTTGTCGGTAAACTGCAAAATATCCACTTTCCCTTCCGGTGGCATTGCCGCTTCCACTTTTCGGATTATTGCCTCAATCGCATCCTTGCCATTGGTATGGCGAACATACACCGAATACTGCGCCATCTCAAAGCCGTTATCCAACAAAAAATCCCTGAATTGGGTATAACAACGCCGCTCTTCTTTTGTTGCAGTCGGCAGATCAAACAACACCATCACCCACATAAACTTGTATCCACTTAGCTGTTTGAATTTGCCAACCATGGCTTCACTTGACCGCCGACAGGGGCAAAGGGGCACCGGGCAGTTCCAGGTTTCGAACTTCTCCCCTGAAAACCTGAACCAGCGACTGAGCCATCCGGTCAATACAGGTTTGCATCGGGCTTGCGCCCTGCGGCCCGGCCAAATCCATCTGCAGTACAGATGCAAGTTCTGCCTTGACGGTTTGGTTCAGTTCCAATTCACCTTCTTCCACCAGTTTGCGGACCTTCAAATCGACCCAGGGGCGAAACGGTTCCATCAGGTCGTCTGCCAGTCGCAACGCATCGCCCCGGCTTTGATGATGCACAGAAAGGGAGGGGTGAAGACCCGCGGCCAAAACAGACCGGGCAACCGCTGCCCTCAAAACCGTGTATCCATAATTCAGTGCAGCGTTTTCGCCATCGTCTGTGCGGTCCCTGCGAAAAGCGTCGCCCATCAAGCGTTGCCAATACCGGCGGGCGGCCTGCGCCTCAATGTTGGTAGCATCTCCGGTTTTTACACGGCTTGCCATTGCACGGATATCGCGATCATCCATCATGAACAATTCCAGCACGTTGGCCTGGGCTTCAATTTTGGCCTTCACCAATTGTGCCCACAGTCTTTTCAGCAGGGGTTTGTTAGCGCTTGCCTGCGCCTGCATGTGCATCCCTTGGGAAAAATGGCCCGATACAGGCCATACAACCGAAGCTGGAGACTGGTTTGATCCGCATATAACGATCGGCACGTTGGCTTCGGCAAGCCGGGAACAGATGTTGACAGAAAGGCTCGCACCATGACCGCGGATCACCAGTGCACCAATATCATCTATTGCAATTTGCCCAACCTTTGCACGCTCTACCGTGACGACCAAAAAGCCGCGACCAACACTCAGATGTGCGCCATCGGAAGCGATTTCCACAATTCGGTTCTGCATCGAAACCCCCACAAAGTCCTACAAACCTGTGAGGCAAAAACCGTGCCAATTTCACCTTCAATGAAGGTTGATGACACCCGACGGACTAACCGTAACCCGTCGGGCAAGCGATTTTTGAAGAGAACCGGGAGCCTTTTGGATAGACTTCAATTCTTTTGTTCGTACGCGAGAATCAACATTGGCTTCCATATGCTCTGCCATGTTGATTTTTCCTTCGGAGAACTTGTAGACCTGCACGATGACATTCCGGCCCTCATGTTCCAGTTGCAGGTAGTCTCCCTTGCGAAGGCGCATCAACAAATCCTGCCCGTTTCTTCCCTTTGGCTTTCGCCACCAATCCTTGTCTGCGCGTGATAATTGGTAGGCCTCATAGGTCGAGATTACTTCTCCCGTCCATTTGTTTTTCTCGTCCAGCCATATGTCATAGCAATAATTGCTATCGCCCTTGTAACCCTTGTATCGTTGTCCCTTCTTGTCGACGAACGGAATTACAGTGAGGGTTTCCGCAATTCGCACCTTCCTGACAGGCGGGTGCATTTGGTCAGCCTCGGCAAACAACGCTTCCCTGAAATCGCCTCCCGTCAGGCCCTGGGTGGCTTCCAGGAACCGCATTTTCAAGTGATCATCGCGGATTTTTTCCAGGTCGGCGGGTTTTTCAAAGCTCTCCAGGGGTTTTCGGGTAACAACAGTCCTTGCCCTTGTTTGGTCGGGAGCCTCGTCATCCGTGTTGGCGAAACCGTACGCGGTGTCGTTGTGCATGGCGTTCTGGATTCCATGATCGGGCTTGTGGCTAACGACAATCTTGCGCACGGTGCTTTCCACATCACTCCTGAAGGTTTCCCAGGGTGGCGGGGTTCCGGTCAGCAGGCGGTCTGAAAACTCACGTTCGTTTTCCTTCGCCTCGTTTGCCGCCTCCTGCAGCATTGAGCGATCCGTGCAGCCAATGACAATCGCATCAATTGCGTGGTGCCGATGATCGTTCCGGTTTTTCTTTTGGGCTTCGCTTTCCGGCAAATTGTCTCCCAACAACACGCTGTTAAGCCCCCAATAGTGACGTAAATCCGCCGTCAACCGGCCGGTGATTACCCACACATTGTTTTTGCCACCCTTGTAACCCTGGCCGCCGTAAATGGCTTCAAGATAGGTTTTTGCAAGGCGCGACACATATTGTGTATCCGTCAACTGGCGGTCGATGAAGTTGCGCTCTTCATTGTCGAACCTTTCCATGGCATCGGGCGAAAACCGCCATTTTTTGTTGTCGGGAAACTCGTTTGCGCGTTTGGATATCTCGCTCCAATCATATCCGTTGGAAGAAGGCCCAAAGGCTTCATATGGCGATTTGTTGCCCTTGTCCCTGTTGGCCTGCCGCATGGACAGGGTTTTGTTCGCAAAGCCGTCGTCAAACGTTCTTGAGAAAGGAAGGATGTGCTCAATCTCGACTTCCGGTGAAAAAAGGTTGTGTGGCCCGATTTGTTGGCCGGTAAACACGCACCGCTTTCCCAGGGCGTCCAGTTCTTCATAGAGGCGCAGCCGCATCCGGTTTTCATAAGTGTTTGGCTGCCCACCGTAAACTTCGTCCAATTCCCTGGCGCGTCGCTCGTTTGCTTCCCTGTTCTTGCGATGGGTTGCCTCCAGTTCGCTTTTGCCTTTGGCAGACAACGGCAAATCACGCGCCAGTTCCAGAACGATCTGCTCCGGAGCGCCATACCGCTTTATCAAGTCATTCACGACCGCCCTAATCTGGTTGAGCGCCACATGAACGGTTGGGTTTGCCACCTTGCCGTAGCGTTTTTCATCCGCATCGCCCGGGTCACCAGTTCCAAATGCAACCGAGCGCTCCAGGATGTATCCGTAGTAGGGCAAGCCAGTGTCATGCACTTCCCCGGTTGCAAAATGGCTGTGGTCCATGCCGGCCTGACTGACGGCATCAGAATAGACCGTTACATCGGCCTCAAGATACGGAAGGATCTTGTCTATGGCCTGCTTGCTCAAATTGCCATAGCCTTCCGGCAACGGGCAATCGGCAACCCGGTAGGCCTGCTCGCGTTCAAGGCCGTGTTTTTCGCACAACCAGTCAACAAGGATTTCTTCATTTTCATCGTTGACCAACCGGTCAACGATTTCGTCCTGGGTTGCAAGATCAAGGTCAAACCATCCAGGACCCCAACGGTCTTTCTGCATTAACCGGGCGGCGGTTTCATCGCCTGCAAGGTCCTTGCGCTTGTCCGATTCAAGGTTGAAACTGTCATAAATCGACAGGCCTTTCAGCTTTCTGAGCTGATCAAAACTGCGTTTGGCAGTCTTGTTGGTTGGTTTCAGGAGACTTTGGGCAATGATTTCCCGCTCTTTCAAATCGATGGGAACACTTGCCGCGCCGGTTGGCATTAATCTCAGATTGTTGACCTCCTGAAAAATCCTGGCGCGCTGCGAAGACGGCAAGGCTTTCGGCGCACGCTCAAAATCCGGCAACAACGTACATTTGCCGACCGGTTGCGGTTTCAGTTCATGTTGCCATTCGATCGTGTCCCGCAGGGCCGTCCGGGCCTGTTCGGTCATAAGGTCACAATGGTATTGCTGCTGCTTTGCCCACAACTGGTCGAACTCGTCGAGAACCAGTTCGCGCGTTGGATAGTAATCATATTGCCAACTGGCACCGGAACCTGACTTGCGAACCCTTGCCAATGGCTGGGGTTTGCGTTCGCCCTTCTTCGCTTTGCGGTTTTCCAGAAAGGTTTTCAGCCGCTCCTTGCCAAACAACTCGCCAATGGTTGAGGCCCCTGCTTGTGCCAAACTTTCTTTTGTCCGGGTAATGGCCTCATTTACCTTGCCGCTTTCATTGTTGCCACGATCGGTCTTGCGATTTGACTTGAACCCCCGCCTTTGGTGCAAATGAAAAATGGCTCTGCCCAGTTGGCAAGGCGAAATCTGTTCTTCAAGCGCCCTGGCACGCAAAATCCAGGGATCACTCTGCGCCTGTGAAATCCCTTTTCCCCCCTCAAGCGCCTTGCGTGCAGCCTCTTCCTTTGGCATCAGGCCATATTCAATCAACTGGCGCATAAGACGGGAACGACGGCGCAGGTATCGGTCGCGGTTTTTGCGCGCGCTACGCGGCTCACGGCGCTTGGCTGCGTTTGATTGTCTGTCCTTGGGGTTTCGACCATCAGAGAAAACCCGCGCCCCGGCATCTTCAAGACCGTTCGGCACCCAGCCCTGCCCGTCATCGTGCAACCGCAAGGCCGCCCAGCCCAGCGAATTTGTTCCCAGATCAATGCCCAAACGCCATTTCATGACATACACCCCCGCAGTATTATTCAAATAATAAGGCTATGGTCTTGATTGTATGCTGTCAACGCGCTAGTCTATTTCAAGCATTAGTAGCACTCTGGAAAAGTCGAGCTTTCCGTTAACAAGGATTAAGTTCACAAAATGCTTAAAACCGATCCGGTTTTACCGGGTCGGTTTTGTTTTCATAATCAACCCGCTGACTTTGCAAGATGCTCAACATGCAGGTTTTTCAACCATGCCTGCAGTCTCCATCTGTCCGGGGGCGGATTGTTCAGCCCTGGATGCATTTGACCCGTCACAGGGACGGGCGCACGCAAAACTGAAACTTACGGTGTTACGATTGCAAAATTGGGGTCAAAATCATCCAGCGTACTGAACAGGGCAAGCATCTTTCCCGCGGCGCCGCGTATGGTGAGCGTGCCCTCGGCAACAAGTTCTTCTGGCGTCGCCAATCTGCCCAATAGCCGAAAAAACGAAGACTCAGTCAAAATCAGTGCAACGTCTGGTTCCTTTACCCGGCGATTCCTGACATTGGTCAATATTCCGTTGCGCAGCATGAGGGTCCAGACCTCGGCCCTTTCGGGAAACAAAAACTCAATGCTGACGGCCATGTCTCCCGCCTTGTCGGGATTGAACTTGACACAAAGCAGATCGAGCATCATGGACACACCCATATTGGAGATAACATCCAGCGAAGCGGTTGTCACAACGCCCTCGCCCGTGTTGCCTTCACGCAGCTCTTTGGCGCCGGTCAGGTACAGGTTTCGCCAGGTACCGGCCTCAGACTGATAGCCCATCTGTTCAAGGATATCCGCCTGCAGTGCCTTGGCTTCGTCATGGTCGGGGTCGGCAAAGACCAGCTTGTTTGTGATTTCTGCGGCCCAACGGTAATCACCTTCGGCAAACGCGCTCTTTCCCTCGGCCAGCACTTTGTTGGCCCCGCCCATTGCCCGTACATAACGCTTTGCGCTTTCGGCAGGTGGCAAGGGGTCATAGGTGGCGGGGTTACCATCCCACCAACCCAGGTAAAACTGGTAAACAGCTTTCACGTTGTGCTTGAGGGTGCCGTAGTAACCGCGACATGCGAAGTCCTTTACCAGGGGTTCAGGCAATTGTACCATCTCGGCGATCTCGTGCATGGTGTAGCCATGATTGGCCAACCGCAGGGTCTCGTCATGAATGAAGCGGTACATGTCTGACTGGCGCTCCAGAAAGCCCTGAATCGCCGCACTTCCCCAAGTGGGCCAATGGTGACAAGCAAACAGGAGCTCGGATTTGTCGGCATATAATCTCACTGTTTCGTCAATGTGCTTGGACCACAGCAATGCATTGCGGCATTCAGCTCCCCGTGGGGTCAAAATGTTATGCATGTGGTGCGATGTCACCTCGGAAGTACACAAGGCACTAAACTGTGGGAAATAGAACATGAATTCCGCAGGTGCTTCAGAATTCGGAGCCATCTGAAATTCAATTTCCACCCCGTCTATCACGCGGGTTTCCCCTGTTTCCCGGATCAGGTCATTCGGGGGGACCAGGCTCATTGTTCCCTGGCTCAACCGTTGACCCAACCCGCATGACACATGACCGCGCGGCCCGGCTGCGAGCGGCGTTCCGAACTGGTATTGCGCGCGTCGGCTCATTGCGTTACCGGCCAGCACATTCTCGGAAATCGCATAATCCATGAACCCGTCCGGTGCGATGATCGGCAGGTCCAGGGTGTCTGTCACAACACCCCGTGAGCCGCCAAAATGATCGGCATGTGTATGAGTATAAATGAGCGCCTTTACCGGTCGCGCGCCCAAATGTTGATTGGCAAAGGCAAGACCCGCGCGCGCGGTTTCTACGGACAGCAGCGGGTCAATCACGATCCATCCGGTGTCGCCTTCAACCAGTGTCATATTGGCCAAATCATAACCCCGGATCTGATGAATGCGCGGGTGTATGGTAAACAGCCCGGAGATCTTTGTTAGCTGCGATTGCCGCCACAATGAAGGGTTTGCAGTATCGGGACAATCATCTTCCAAAAACCCGGATTCGGTGAAATCCCATGACACCGCGCCATCGTCGGTTGCAATCTGACCCTTGTCAAAGGCTGCAACAAAACCCCGCGTCGCATCTTCAAAGTCCTGACGATCGCCGAAATCCAGCAGATCCTTAACGGCGTTGTTTGCGGTAGATGTATGAGATGTGGCAGGGTTTGGTGACATTTGAAAGGCTCCTGTTCAGCGCAACAAAACGAGTGAAAGAGACGGGACAAAAGTAATCAGCATCAATATCGCAATCATCATGGTAATAAACGGCAGAACCGAACGGCAGATTAGAGAAAATTTCTGCTTGAACGCTGTCATGGCAACCAGCAAATTCATCCCGATCGGCGGGGTCAGCAGTCCGATTTCCAGATTGATGATCATGATGACCCCAAAATGCACAGGGCTGATGCCATAGCTCTGCGCTGCTACAAACAGGATCGGCCCCAACAGCAAGATGGCTGAAATCGCGTCGACCAGACAGCCAACGAGCAACAACGCAACGTTCACCGCCAGAAGGAATGCTATTTTTGATACGAAAGTGGCTTGCAGCCAGCTTGCAAATTCCTGCGGGATACCCTCAATGGCCAGCAGCGTTTTCAAAGATAACGCGACGGCAACAATCGGAAAGAGCGTTCCCAGCATCTTGGCAGTGTTGCGGGTTATCTCAAAATACCCACGAAGGTCCATCTCACGGTGAATGAACATTTCGACCAGCAACGCATAGGCCACGGCGACCGCCGCCGACTCGGTGGGAGAAAAAAAGCCTGAATAAATCCCGCCAAGCAGGATTACCGGCAGCAACATGGCCCAAATGCCTTTGCGAATGGCGATGAGCAAGCGTCGCATCGAAAAGCCAGGGCGTGGCAAGTTGCGATTGACCCAGAAACTATAGGCACCGAGCGCAAAGGTAAGGATGGCACCAGGTATGATCCCCGCCAAAAACAAGTCAACAATACTGGTCTCGGTGATAATTCCGTAAATAATCAGCGGAATCGAAGGCGGAATAATGATGCCCAGAGTGCCCGCTGAAGTGATTGCGCCAAGCGAGAACAGGTTCGAATACCCGGCCTTTATCAACGCGGGGTACATAACGGCACCTACAGCAAGCAATGTGGCAGGTGAAGAGCCGGAGATAGCAGAGAAAATGGCACAGGACCCGATTGCGGCGATGCCAAGACCGCCTGACATCCATTCGGTTGCGGCCCTCACGACTTCGATCAAGCGCTCGGCAATCGACCCGCGCGCCATGATTGCACCGGCGATAATGAACATTGGAATGGCCAACAACACTTCGTTGTCCATCGCCGTCCAGATATCTTCGATCAGGTAAACGAGTTTCCCGTCGCCCCACACAAGATGCAAATATCCGGCAGCGGCGAAGAGAATCAGGATTACGCTTTGGCGAAACACCAACAATAAGGCAACCAATGCCAAGAGGCCGAGGGTTGCCATCGAGTTAATACTCCTGCCCTGCTGCGGACTTTAACGCCGGATTGGCAGCATAGGCCAGATGGCGCAGTCCTGCGGAAAAGAATGCATATGGAAATACGGCTTGAATCGGCCACAAGGGCACTCGTATCACGGCAGCAATGTCATTAAATGCAATGCTCTCAGAAACAAAAATCACGGAAAAGGCGCCCAGGGTTGCAAAAATCAGGGCCGACAGAATTTCACCTGCCCTGTCCACCCAGGGCCATGGCAACAGGCCATCAGCAAAATTTGCACGTAGATGCGCATTGTCTGCCACAGCAAGGGAAAGCCCGAGGATGCCCGCGGTTATTGCCCCGAAAACGGCAATCTTCTGAGCACCCCAAATGGCTTGTGAAAAAAACTCGCGCGAAATGACATCAGCGACAAGGAGCATTGCGGTCATGGTGTAAGCCGCAACCGCAATGGACCCCTCGATCCGACGTAACACGCTGAAAAACCGGTACATGTTTTGCAATATCCGCGCGAGACCCTGTTCGACCGACTAACTGGCGCAAGCCGTCTTGGCGGCGGTAATTGCGTCAAGTACAGCCTGACCGTTGTCCATTCCTGACGCTACATCACCTGCAACGCTTGACGCGGCTTTTTTCCACTCCGCCATTTCAGCTTCTGTGGGCTGATAGACCGGCACGCCCGCATCCTTGAGTTTCCCGAGCAACGCCTTCTCCGCTCCCAGAATGCCTGCCGTCAGTTTCGGTCCAGCGGCGGCAAAGACACCCTTTAGCAACGCCTGATGTTCTGAACTAAGCTTTTTCCAGCTCCGCTCAGATACCGATACTGTGCCAATCAACCGCGCGTGGTTGGTCAGCGTTACATGCGGTGCAACCTTATGCGTTCCTATGGCGATGCCGAAAACAGTCGGGAAAAAGGCCGCGTCGACATTCCCGGTCTGCAAGGCAGGAATTGCATCGGAAGTTCCAAGTGGGACACCCGATGTACCCATTGCGCGTGCATACGCCTCATCGGTCGGACTGGGGGCGACACGGATTTTCTTGCCAGCCAGGGCTGCAGGGCTATGAGCCGGTTCCTTGGAAAACATGATATAATGCCCTACTTCCATCCAACCCAGCGGTACAACGCCTGCACCCTCCATCATGGCGCCAAACACATCCGCCAGATGATCATGTGCAACGCAGGTACCTTGTTCTACGTTGTCAAATACGTATGGGGCGGCTGCCAGAGCCATCTCGGGCGCGAGCAAAGTCAATGGAACATTCGACACCATGGCGATATCCATGCGGCCACGTGTGGTCTGGCGCAGAATCGTCTGCTCATCTCCGGCTTGTGCATCAAGAATAAGTTCAAGTTTGAGCTCACCTGCGGATTTTTCCTCAATTGCTGTTGCGACCCCGGTCAGCCATTTTCCCCATGGCGATGTGCTGGGAGCGACTGACGCCACCTTGAGTGTCGTCTCCGCATAAACCGGTGCTGCTAGTGTTACCCCCACGGCGAAAACCGCCATTGCGAAGCGCTTAATCATTTCAATTCCTCCTCCACGCTTTTTCATTTCTGAAAAATTGAAAGCGATTAAAAAATAGATATGGACAAATGTCCAGTTTTTTTGTTTTATTTTCTCGTGTGCTACTAATGCACACTGGAGGAGTGACTTGAAAACCTACGATTATATCGTCGTTGGTGCGGGATCTGCGGGTTGCGTGGTGGCGGCACGGCTTAGTGAAACACCCGGCTTGCAGGTTGCCCTGTTGGAAGCGGGCGCGCCGGATACGGCTCAATCGATCCATGTTCCGGCGGCATTTCCGACAACATTCAAGACATCGCTTGATTGGGATTTCACAACGACAAAGCAGAAGGGTTTAGGTGGGCGATCGCTTTACGTACCTCGCGGACGCGTCTGGGGCGGGTCGTCCTCAATCAACGCCATGATATACCAACGTGGGCATCCTTCCTGCTATGAAGGGTGGAATGTCGGCAATGTTTCCGGGTGGGGATGGAAAGATGTTCTTCCATATTTCAAAAAGTCCGAGGCGAACTCCCGTGGTGCAGATGAGTATCATGGCGATAACGGTCCCTTGTCGGTGTCAGACGCTCGCGACCTAAACCCGTTGACCGGCGCGATGACAGAAGCGGCACAACAGGTTGGTTATGCACACAACGAAGATTTCAACGACGGTGAACAAGAAGGCTTCGGCCCCTACCAACTGACTCAAAGTGGAGGGTTTCGTGCCTCCACCTCAACTGCTTTCCTGCATGATGCAATGCTGCGCGACAATCTTGATGTGATTTCGGGTGCACATGTGCAACGGCTGGTGATCACGGGCAAGAAAGTTGACGGCGTGGAATATCGTAGCGAAACAGATACGCAAACGATCTGTGCCTCACGGGAAGTCATTGTTTGCGCAGGCGCAATCGGTTCGCCGCAAATCCTGATGGTTTCCGGCATTGGGCCCCGGGCGCATCTGGAGGAAGCTAGGCATTGATGTGGTGCACGACCTGCCCGGCGTAGGAGAAAACCTTCAAGATCACTTCATGGCACCGGTATGTTATTCCTGCACCCAAGACATTTCCCTGGCCGCAGCGGAAACACCGGAGCAACTCGAAAAACTGCAAAACGGTATGGGGCTGTTGACCTCAAATATCGGCGAAGGCGGCGGCTTTGTGAAACTTGACCCGAACGCCGAAGCGCCCGAATTACAATTTCATTTCGCTCCGAGCTATTTTGTTCATGACGGTGCAGGAAACCCTGAGGGGCACGGATTTTCAATGGTCGCAGGTACCGTTGGCACCAAAAGTGTGGGACAAGTTCGGCTCGCTTCGGCAAACCCGGAAGAAAAACCGCTGATTGATCCGGCGGCCTTGCAGGATGATCGCGATCTGGAAATTATGGTTGAAGGCATCAAGATAGGCCGCAAGATTTGTGAAGCCCCTGCCTTCGATCCATATCGTGGCGAAGAGTTGCTGCCGGGACCAAGTGTGCAAACGGATGATGACATCGCGCAGTACATAAGGGAGTATGTACAAACGATCTACCATCCAACCGGCACTTGCAGGATGGGATCAGATGACATGGCGGTGGTGGATGGTGCTTTGCGCGTGCATGGTCTGGAGGGACTGCGCGTGGCAGATGCATCGATCATGCCACGCATCGTTAATGCAAACACAAATGCCCCGACGATCATGATTGGTGAGCGTTGTGCGGATATGGTCTTGGGAGGGACCTGAACAATGGAATATGATTATGTGATAATGGGCGGAGGCTCAGCAGGATCAACCCTGGCGGCACGTTTGACTGAAGACCCCGGCACCACGGTTTGTCTGCTTGAGGCCGGAGGAAAAGGCGACGGAATTCTTGTACGGGCGCCCGCGATGGTGGTGGCGATGTTGCCCGGTCACGGAAAGATCAACAACTGGGCGATGAACACCGTTCCCCAACCCGGGTTGAACGGACGCAAGGGTTATCAGCCACGCGGCCGTGCATTGGGCGGTTCGTCTGCGATCAACGCAATGCTTTACGTGCGCGGGCACCGGTCGGATTATGATGATTGGGCTGATCTGGGAAATGAAGGCTGGGATTGGGACAATGTGTTACCGTATTTCAAGCGTGCTGAAAACAACCAGCATGGCGGTGACGAACATCACGGTGACAGTGGCCCCTTGCAGGTAAGCGATCAGCAAAGTCCGCGCCCCATGAGCCGGGCGTTTGTAGAAGCTGCAACGCTTCTGCAACACCGTGAAGTGAGCGATTTCAACACAGGCGATAACGAGGGAGTTGGTCTTTATCAGGTAACGCAGTTCCATAGCAAGGAAAAGGCTGGTGAGCGCTGTTCGGCTGCGGCGGCTTATTTGCACCCTGTCATGGAAAGCCGACCCAATCTGACGGTACTCACCAAGGTGCGGGCGGAGAAGGTCCTGTTTGATGGCAAGCGCGCAACGGGCATCAAGTATTTGCAAGGCAAGCAGTCCAAGCAAGTCAAGGCAAAACGCGAAGTGATCTTGTGCGGAGGTAGTTTTGGTACCCCGCAACTCTTGCAGCTCTCGGGCGTGGGGCGGCCCGAAGACATCACTCATCACGGTATCGAGATGGTGCATGAACTGCCTGGCGTGGGCCAAAACCTGCAGGATCACCTGGATTTCATTCTGGCATGGAAATCAAAGGATACCGACAATTTTGGAATCGGAGCTGCCGGGACGATCAATCTGACCAAACATATCCTGAATTGGCGCAAGAACGGATCGGGCATGTTGGCGACACCCTTTGCCGAAGGTGCTGCTTTTCTGAAAACCGACAAGGCTCTGAGCCGTCCTGACATTCAGTTGCATTATGTGATCTCGATCGTCGATGACCATGCGCGCAAACTGCATCTGGGTTACGGTTTCTCCTGCCATGTCTGTGCGCTGCGTCCTTATTCGCGCGGAGAGGTGTTCCTGCAATCGGGTGACCCGACTGCGGATCCGGGCATTGATCCAAAGTTTTTGTCCGATCAACGTGATCTGGAAACCATGATCAAGGGCGCAAGAATGACCCGCGAAATACTGATGCAGGAACCAATGGCCAAGTATCGCCACAAGGAACTGTTCGGCACTGACACCGCCCAAACCGATGCAGATTGGGAGGCTCACATCAGGGCACGAGCGGACACGATCTATCACCCGGTTGGTACCTGCAAGATGGGAACCGACGACATGGCAGTGGTTGATCCTTCCCTGAAGGTTCACGGACTTGAGGGATTGCGTGTGGTCGATGCATCCATCATGCCTACCCTGATCGGCGGCAACACCAACGCACCGACCATCATGATTGCAGAAAAGGCTGCGGACATGATTCGTCAAGACGCCGGAATGGCTCAGGCAGCAGAATAGGAATTTGGATATGCTTGGAAAAATGATGGATCAGCCATTGCTGATCTCCGAACTGATCGCCCATGCCGGCAGATATCATGGCGCGACTGACTTGATATCAATAGAAACATCTGGCGAAGTCGTCACGACAAACTGGGCGGAAGTCGAAGCAAATGCACGGCGACTGGCATCAGCGCTTGCCAAGCTGGGCCTGTCTGCAGAAGATCGCTGTGCGACCATTGCCTGGAACAACCGCCGACATCTGGAAATTTATTTCGGCGTGGCCGGAGGTGGGTTTGTTTGCCATACCATCAACCCGCGGCTTCATCCCGAACAGCTGGTTTATATCGTCAACGATGCGATCGACAAGGTTTTGTTCCTTGATCATACCTTCCTGCCTGCGGCAGCCAAGCTGAAAGAACACTTCAAGACAGTCGAACACATTGTGCTTATGGGCCCCCGCGACGAGGAAGCGGCGGCGACGGTTGACGGTCTGGTGTTTTATGATGAATTGCTCGAAACCGGTGATCCCGAATTTGAGTGGCCATCCTTCGAAGAAACCCGGGCCTCGTCACTGTGCTACACATCTGGAACAACAGGCAAACCCAAGGGCGTTCTTTACACCCATCGTTCGACGCTTTTGCACTCAATTGCTGCCAACCAGCCAGACGGTTTTGCCATCTCGGCAAAGGACACCGTGATGCCTGTAGTGCCAATGTTTCATGCCAATGCATGGGGAATACCTTACGTCGCAGCAGGGGTCGGGGCTAAACTGGTGTTGCCCGGCCCAGGTCTGGATGGGGACAACCTTGTGAAACTGATCGACGGGCATCAGGTAACTCTGGCGTTCGGTGTCCCGACGATCTGGATGGGGCTGCTAGCGGCGCTGGAGGATACCGGGTCAAAGGCTGAAAGTCTGACCCGCACCATTGTCGGCGGCTCCGCGTTACCTCCGTCCATGATCACTGAGTTTCGTGACAAATATGATGTTGAGTTGATCCATGCATGGGGGATGACCGAAACCAGCCCCTTGGGAACGCTCAACCAATTGCTGCAAAAGCACGGTGCGCTGAGCGCAGAAGAACAAGCCGAATTGCGGTTGGGTCAGGGGCGCCCACCCTTTGGTGTCGAGTTGCGCATTGTTGATGAATCCGGCGCAATTCTCCCCAATGACGGCGAAACCCAGGGCGACCTTCAGATTCGGGGTTACTGGATTGTGGACACATATTTTGGAATGGATTCCAGTGCACTGACCGATGACGGATGGTTTGACACTGGCGATGTGGCCACTATTGACGCCGATGGCTACATGATCATTCGTGACCGTTCCAAGGACATCATAAAATCGGGCGGTGAATGGATTTCCACTGTGGAGTTGGAGAACATCGCTATCGGTCATCCAGCCATAGCCAACGCTGCTGCAATCGCTGCACGGCACAAAAAATGGGCCGAACGACCCATCCTGATCGCGGTAAAGTCCGGCGAAGTCACGGAGGAAGAGTTGCTTGCGTGTTACGAGGGTAAAATCGCAAGCTGGCAAGTGCCGGACAAAGTAATTTTTGTCGACGAGCTACCTCTCAGCGCAACCGGCAAAGTCGTCAAAGTGAAGCTGCGTGAAATTTATAGCGACGTGCTTTGGGAGGATTAATCAAATGAAACATGTCAGTGAATTCAACCCCGATCTTCAACATAGCTATGAACAGGACCTCGCCACGCTTGAAGGCACCAAACACCAGTGGGCGAAAACCCCGGTTTCTGAGCGCATTGAACTGTTGCAAGCGGTAAAGGACGCCTTGATGCCGGTTGCAGAAGGCTGGGCAACCGCGGCTGCACGCAAAAAACGCATTCCGCACGGGTCTGCGTTGTTGGGAGAAGAATGGATCAGCGGTCCATATGCCGTCATGGCGGGCTGCAACGGGCTGATCGAAACGCTTTCTCACATGGAAGGAAAGACTTTCCTGAAGAAGCTTCCGACCCGTGAGCTTGCAAATGGTCAAACGGCCGTAAAGATCGTCCCGCATTCGATCTGGGACCATCTTTTGCTCTCCGGGGTCAAAGCACATGTCTGGATGCAGCGCGGGGTAAATGCAACCAATTTGGCCGAAAACGCTGCAACCGCCTATGACATTCCAATCGAAAAACGCATCGGAAAAGTTGCACTTGTCCTTGGTGCCGGAAATATTGCTGCCATTTCACCCCTTGACGCATTCCAGAAACTATTTTTGGAAAACCAGGTCGTGCTTTTAAAAATGAACCCGGTGAATGACTACCTCACCGAGTATCTTGAGGCAGCACTGAAACCGCTGATTGATGCAAATGTGCTTCGGATCCACCGCGGGGACGGTCCCGCCGGGGCGTTTTTGTGCGAACATCCATTGGTGGAAGAAATTCACATCACCGGAGCGCGCGCAACGCATGACGCCATTGTTTGGGGTACAGGCAAAGAAGGAGAGCGCAACAAAGCCAGCGGAAAACCCAAAAATCCGCGCCCGGTTACCTCTGAGCTCGGTGCAGTGTGCCCAACAATTGTAGTTCCCGGGCCTTGGTCTGCTGCTGACATCCGCTTTCAGGCAGAGCAGATTGCCACCATGAAACTGCACAACTCCGGTTTCAATTGCGTCGCAGTACAATGCCTGATCCTGCCAGAGGGTTGGGACAAGGGTACTGCACTCATGAATGCGTTGGGAAGCGTAATGAAAAAGTTCGGCAACCGCGAAGCCTATTATCCGGGAGCCGAGGCACGACAGGCAGAGTTTGAAGAACATGCCCAGAACCCCACTTCGTTGCAGCGAGGTGATGGCGTACCACCCTGTTGCGTGGCAGATATGGAACGCGGCGATACACAGTGGCTGGAACAAAACGAGGTGTTTGCGCCCGCCCTTGGGGTTAAACATCTTGCTTCACCTGATCCGGAAACCTTTCTGCGTAGCGCCATCGCATGGGCGAATGACAACCTGTATGGTACGCTGGGCGGTAACATCTTGATCCATCCGGCAACGATCAGAAAAATAGGTCGCAAACGGTTTGAGGAAATCCTGTCGGAATTCCACTATGGAACGATTGCCATTAACGCTTGGACCGGCCTTGGGTTTCTTCTCGCACCAGTACCTTGGGGAGGCTTCGCAGGGGCCACGTTGGAGGACGTGCAGTCAGGGATCGGAACAGTGCACAACACGTTTATGCTCGAAAACACCGAACGTACTGTCGTGGAGGCACCTTTCCGACCGTTCCCGAGAAACCTTCTGTCGCTGGGGCTGACGCTGCTGCCAAGGCCGCCCTGGTTCATTACGAACCGGCAACAGCATCACATTGGAAAACTGCTCACCCAGTTTCAGTACAAACCAAGCTGGTTCAAAATTCCCCGTATTTTCTTGCACGCCCTTTTGGGTTAAAGATGCCCTGAAACTGCATTGGGGCAAGAATGAACATCCAGAAGGACATAAATCCGAAGGCAAGCCGACGGGTTGCGAAGGCTGCGAAACGCGAAGCCAAGAAGCGAGAAATTGCACAGAGCGCAATTTCTGCGCTCAAGACCTATGGTTACGCCAAAACCACCCTGCGTGACATTGCCGACCAGTCAGACCTTTCTCTGGGGATGCTTCACTATTATTTCGATGACAAAGAGCAGTTGCTGATTTATTGCGTGCGCCTCTACAAAGAGGAATTTGTCGCCAAGATGAATGATGTGTTGACCAGTGCGTCGTCAACAGACCACCTCGTGCCCGCGTTTACACGCGCGCTAGCGGAAACGATACGCAATGACGCTGATATTCACCGGCTGTGGTATGATATTCGTGGCCAGGCGATGTTCGACGAGCGTTTCCAGCCGGTCGTAACCGAATTGGAAGGAATGCTGCAGGACCTTCTTCGACCGTTTGCCACTGAACCTTCTCAAGCACACCACTATCAGGAGGTGCTCTATGCCCAAGTCGATGGCGTTTTCCGGTTTCTGCTCCAGCGCCGGACTGGCGGTGAAGAGCTCAGCGAAAATGAAATGCAGGAGATGCTTGCGGCACCGCTAGGTGGCCTTCACCGCTAAGTATTCCCGGAATTTCCGCAGTGCATGTTTTCAAACAATGTATGAAACAGCGGGTCGGTGAAGAAAGTCAGGGTATTTACTCAACCGCTGACGAAGTCGACCGGCCATTCAACCAAGCGATGCAAAACCCGGGCAATGCAAGGACAATTGCAATTGCCGCGAGCGCACCATGTGAAATCCCGAGGGTGCCGCCACCGGGTGCAGCGAGGACAAGACCTCCAACCACCAACGAGCTGCGACCTGCCACAGCGATCATTCCTCTTCCAAGTGATCCGAACCCGAACAACCACCCTTGCAGCCCGGCGGCAACCAGTGTGATGCCAAACAGTGCGGTTACGAAAACCATGGCGATTTCTGCAACCGAACCCTGCAGCAGCAATGCTGGGTTGAAAACAAAAAAGAACGGGATGAAGTAGATGATCGTTCCTATGCGCATCGCTTCCAGCCCGGTTTCCATCGGTCCGGCTTTGGAGATCGAGGCAGCGGCGAATGCAGCCAGCGCTACCGGCGGGGTAATGAAACTGAGCATACCCCAGTAAAGCAGGAACATGTGTACGCTCAACGGATCCAGTCCCACCGAAATGAGCGCCGGTGCAAGAATGATCGCCAGGAAGATGTATGCAGCCGTCACGGTCATGCCGATCCCCAGGATAAAACTCGTCACGGCACCCATAATGAGCAACATCAGTGGGCTTCCACCAGCCAGAAACACAAGGTCATTGGTAAGGGTTCCGGTCATTCCCGTCGCCTGAAGTGCACCCACGATCATTCCTACGGCTGCAAGCAGACCGGCAAGTTCTGCGAGCAATCCTCCGGTTGCGTAAACAAATTTCTTGAAGGTCGCCCATGACATACGATGCGTTTTGTTGAACTGGTTGATAATCAGCAGCAACGCCGCAGCAAGGAATGGTGCTTGCGCCTCTCGCTTCATGTAAACCAGCAGAAAAATCAGAAGCGCGAATACGGCCAGATAATACCATCCCTCTTTGAACACCTGACCAACTTTTGGAAGCTCCTCACGGGGCAGTCCTTTAAGGCCATGATTTGCAGAGTAGGCATCGATCTGAACAAACAGCCCGAGATAGTAAAGAAGAGACGGGATTACCGCTGCAGCAGCTATGCTGATATAGGACATGCCCAGAAAGTCCGCCATGACAAACGCGGTTGCTCCCATGATAGGCGGCATCATGGTACCACCTGTTGAAGCGCAAGCCTCGATTGCCCCGGCGGTCTTGGGGCGAACCCCAATCCGTGTCATTGTAGGAATGGTAAGGGCACCTGTGGTCAGCACATTGGTAATGGGTCCTCCTGAAATAGAGCCGAACAAACCGGAAGAAAAAATTGCCACTTTTGCCGGACCGCCACGAACGTGACCCAAAACCGCAAATGCAAGATCAAGGAAGAAACGGCCACCACCAGTATAAACCAGCGCATTGCCGAAAATCATGAATCCGAAGAACAGAAGCGCGTACGCCCGGATCGGAATACCCAGCAAGCTTTCTTCGGAAAAGACATGGAATGCCGCCGTGTCAAACAGGGACTGGTTCACGCCGGAAATCACTTCGGGCATCAGGTGCACATAGACCGGGAAAAACGAAATCAGGGTCGCGATGAAAAAAACCGCCCATCCCCCTGCTCTTCTTCCGGCCTCGAGAATGATGAACCAGAACACCAGGGCATACCACTTGCTGTAATCCGGGGCGTTGTATTCCCAACCGTCTTCAAGGATCACAATTCCCAACCAGGCAAACATTATTGTCAGGCCCAGCACCGCGACGATCAGCGCAATATCGTATAAAGGCACCCGGTCACGGGGCGCGTTTTTTGTCGCCGGCAAGAAGATGAACATCATGGCCGTCATGACGCCCACGATCAGATAAAGATACTGGTTTTGCAGCAGGGTATTTCCCAAAACCCATTTGAACAACGGCAACCGGAAGATTTCGTTTATCGCCAACAGGATGGAAAACACCGTCCCGCCAAAGGCGATCGCCACCCAATACCGTCCTGGTTGCCGGTAGCGTGCAAGCTCCAGATCATCGACCTCATCGTTCGGTCCCGGGGTTTGGTGTTCATTCGCGGCTTGTTCGGTCATGCGGGTATCCTCGGTCCAGATGGGTGCCGTGGCATCCAAATCATGAAGATCAGATGGTTTGGGCGACCCCGAACGGGACCGCCCGCTTTTAGTGGACGTTCAGTCAGACGACTTCACGCGCTCACCAGGCTGTGAAAACCGGATCCATTCCAGCAGCCGTCAATGCGTCAGCACGGGCCTTGATCCAGCCTTCCTTGAAGTCCTCTGCAGGGGATGCCTTGTAGTCCTCCCAAGCTTTCAGGAGCACGTCCTGCCGCGCCAGCATTGCCTTCTGGTTGGCTTCAGCCTTGTCTGACCACCAGCCAATTTCCTTGAGGTATTTTACCGAACCTTCGTGATAGGGCAGGTAAAAATCTTCCATCTGCTTGTCCAGCGCCCAACCGTTCATTCCCGGAACCGTATCCTTGTAGCTGTCGAAATTATCGATCATGGCCTTGGTAAATCCATAGACGATCTCTTCATCAACATCGGGACGCGTGATCTGGACAGGGAAAACCTGCGCTACGCCCTGCCAACCTTCCTTCGGAATGCCGGGAGCCCCTTCATGATTGCAAACTCCAGGCACATACCACGGCACCATCGTCCTCAACCGCTTCCAGCCTTCTTCATTGTCGTGCGGAATCTCGGGGTGGAACACGCCGCGTGGACTTGCTTCCTGCTTGATATTGAAGGTAGACGTGGACTGGTTGATTGCGACATCTGCGTCTCCGCCGATAATCGCCTCGATTGAAGCAGCAAACCCGCCGACTTCAACAAGTTCAACATCGTCAACAGTAAGACCGGCGAAGGAAAGATAGGCTTTGGTTGCAGTCTGCAGGGCTGCGGAACCGCGAACCCAGGCCACGCGTTTGCCCTTCACGTCTTCGATTTTCTCGATGCCAACATCGGTTGCCGTGGTGAACATCAAACAACCACCCGGACGGCTAAGCAAAACCAGGCGTACCGGCTGTGGTCCCCATTCTTCCTTGCCGAAGGTGAATACACCTTCCTGCGAATAAACCGCATCTGAGCCCGTTGAAGCGAAATGCGCCTTGCCCGCCTTCAACGGCCCAAGACGAGAGACGTCATTTTTACCCGGCAGAACACGGAAGTTCACGCCATACTTCTCTTTCAGCACACTACCAACGGCAACCATCTGATTGTAACCGACACCGCCCGTACTGTAGGCTGTGGTGACCACTGTATTCGGAAGATTGACTTCTCCGGCGCTTGCCGAACCGGCGATCAGGGCGATCGCCGCTGCTTTGATAAACTGTTTCATGTTCACTCCTATGTTGTGTTGATGGTGTGCGGTCACCAGGTAACCGGCAGTGTGTCCACACGGAAAATGAAACGCTCTTCATCGAACGTGACGTCTTCAAAGGGAACCGCTAGCTGCACGTTCGGAAGTCTGCTGAACAGGGCCTCCAGCGCACTTTGGATTTCAGCGCGGGCAATCGGTTGCCCCAGGCATTGGTGCATTCCAAATCCGAACGCGACATGACCACGGGCATCGCGATCCAGATCCAGCTTGTCCGGATTGTCCCAGCGCTCCGGGTCCCGGTTGGCCGACGGGTTGAACCCGATGATTCCGTCGCCTTTCCTGATGGTCACTCCGCCGATTTCAATATCGGCCAAGGCAACCCGGCGGCGACCGCCTTGGGTGGCATCAACATAACGCAACAGCTCTTCGGTAGCTGGCTCGATCCGGCTTGGATCATCCGTCAGCTTTTTCATTTCTTCGGGATTGGCCAGCAATGCCCAAAGAGATGCCGAGAGCGTATTTGCTGTCGTTTCGTGTCCTGCAATAAGCAGCAAACGCGACAGACTGACCATTTCATGATGCGTCATGTGACCCGGAATCATCTGTTGTTGGACCAGCCGCGAAAGCAAGTCATCCTGAGGATTATCGACCTTGCGCTGCACCAATTCCGGAAGGTAGCGACCGCAGAAATCTTCGGTGACCCGCTCAACTTCATCCATCGGGGAAAGGTTACTGGTCAAAACGTCCGCGCTTTCCTGGAAATAGTCGTGCTCTTCGTAAGGCACACCTAACAGACCACAAATAACCAGCGTTGGCAGTGGCCAGCACAAATCCGTAACAAGGTCCGCCTGCTCACCTGATTCTGCTTTCGCGATCATCTTGTCGACCAGGTCTTCGGCAATCGACTTGATCTTGGGCTTCAACTCATTGACGCGCTTGATGGTGAATTCAGCCGTCAACATGCGCCGCTGCTTGGTATGCTCCGGCGGATCCATGGAGATAATGTTGCGGTATTTACTGCGTCCGATTGCCTGGCCAGGCGTTTGACCCGGAAAGCCCGGCTTGGAACCGTCCGATGACAGGTTCGGGTTGTTCATCAACGCCTTTACGTCTTCATATCGTGTAACAAGCCATGCCTCCTGACCGCTCCAGATACGAACCTTCTTGATCGGCTCTTCTTTTTGCCAATGACGCGAAGCAGGCGGTGGATCAAGCGGATACCCCCGCTTGGTTGGCCAGAATGGCACATCTTCATGGAAGGGGCAGCCTGCTTGTTCATTCGGTCGCTGGTCGCTCATTTTGCGCTCCAAATTTAGCTAAGTTACAAAACTTCTTGAAAACACTTTTATTATTCATATAAATGACAGTCAAGGAATATGTTTCACCTCAAGGTTTGATAGGCGATTGAAATGAGAAACTTCGAAAACAAGGTGGCTGTTGTCACTGGCGGCGCGGCAGGAATAGGTCTGGCGGTTGGCCGCGAACTAGCTAATGCAGGCTGCCTTGTCACTTTAATGGATTTTCGTCTTGAACCTTTGGAAGCAGCGCAAAAGGCATTAAACGACGAGGGAACAAAGGTAGATATTGCTCATCTCGATGTCGCAGACAAAAAGCATGTGGATCAGGCTGCCGAGAAAATCGGCGAAAAATTTGGTCGTATCGATATATTGGTAAACAATGCAGGTGTGTCGCTCAGGAGCAAGAAAATCGAGGAAGTTACCGAAGACGACTGGAATTGGCTGTTAGGCGTTAACGTGTTGGGTATCATGAACTGCTCAAATGCATTTTTGCCGTATATGCGCGTGTCCGGTGAGGGTGGTCATATTGTCAATGTTTCTTCTTTTAGCGGTTTTCGGGTCAATGCTGCGCGAAAGACAACCGCGTATGCCGCTTCCAAATATGCCGCCGTTGCCATATCTGAAGCCCAGGAGCAGGAACTTGCGGACGAGGGAATAGGCGTTTCGCTGGTGGCTCCTGCTGCTGTAAACACCGATATCTACCGCAGTTGGTTCTACAAGGATGAAGTTGATGGGCAGGACACGACAAACCTGATACCCGACGCACCAGACGACATCGCCAATGGTTACGATCCGTCACGGATTGGCCGTCAGATTGTGCACGCGATAGAGAACAACCAGTTTTATGTTTTCACCCACCCGCACACCAGGGACTGGGCACAAGAACGGATGGACCGGATAATGCGCGCGTTCGACGATACGGATGCATTTGACACGCTCGAACAGCAACGCATGGCAGAGGGTTGAGGGACATGAACGCAACCCCGAATACCGCGTTTGAAGTCAAGGTCACCCGAGACATCAACTATGGACACTCCGGCATAAACTACGGTGACGCGTCGAAAGAACCCCAATCGCGCGCCATGCACATGGACGCCTATCACCCTGAGGACGGCGCTTCCTGCACTTTGAGGCCAGCCATCGTGTTGGCGTTTGGAGGGGCTTTTCATACCGGTTCGAAAGAGCGGGATTTCCACGAAGAATGGGTCGACGGGGTACATCACTGCACAACCCCCATTGCCGAGTATTGCCATTGGCTGGCAAGTCTGGGGTATGTGTGTTTCTCGGTGGATTACCGAAAGATGTCGGAAGACCCCGACCCAGGCACCACTCCGGTTCTTCAGGACCGGGGAGCAATGTCGCGTTCCGCGATTGATCGTGTTCGTTCCCGCGAAGGTCTGCCGGTCCTGACGGACGAGCAGGTGGCTGACGGCTTTGAGGCTGCTGCCGATGACCTCGATATGGCCATTAGATACGTCCATGACAATGCAACCCAATTCGGCATTGATCCGCAACGGATTGCCGCCGGCGGGTTTTCCGCTGGTGGAACATCCGCCCTTTATGCGGTATTCGGACATGGCGCACCCGCCAAGGCGGTACTAACCATTTCGGGACGGTTGGAAGAACCCGACATCGACCACTACGTCGGTAAAGACGTAAATATCGCCCCTTCGATATTGCAGGTGGTCGGCTCCGACGATTTTGACTATGTCGTCCATCTGAATGGCATCATGGCTGAAAAATTCAAGCAAACCGGCATGGACGCCAGTGTTGCAGAAGTGATCGGCGGCAGGCACTTCTTTCAGAGAACGGCGCCGCTAGCCGGGCGAGATGGCAGAACTGTTTCCGACGCTGTTCAAGCATTCTTTGACAGCAAGCTTTAGAGAAAAAAGGGGCGCGAAACATTCGCGCCCCAGTGGATGGCCCAAGCAGGGAGGATGCAAACCGGGCCGGGTAATTACACAAGTCCCAGAACCTCAAGGATCGGCGCTTCGCGGTCTTTCAGTCTCTCCACATCAACCCTTTCGTTCAATGGCAAGGCTCGACGGCACGCCATAAATTCCTTGGCACCGTTAAATACATCGGAAGCCAAAATCCGCCCATCCTTCAGGTAATAGACACTGAACGGCACTTTTCCGAACTCACCGCGAACGACCATCTGGTCATAACCCTCCGACAAGCCTACCATCTGCAACTTGACCCCGAATTGATCGGTCCAGAACCATGGCAGCGCTTTATAGGTTTCGTCTTCACCCAGCATCGCCATCGCGGCGATGCGAGCCTGGTCGGTGGCATTTTGAACCGACTCAAGCCGAAGGTGACACTTATAGATTGGGTTGAAATGGCGGGTACAATCTCCGGCGGCAAAAATGTTCGGATCGCTCGTGCGACATGCCTCGTCGACTACAATTCCATTGTCGCATTCAAGTCCCGCATTTGCCGCCAGTTCGTCGTTGACCTCGACACCAATTCCCACAACCACAATATCTGCGCCAAGCTCAACATCGTCACAGGTCACGCTAACCACGGAGCTTTCTCCGTTCAGGGAAGTGACGGACACGCCGGTTCTGATATCGACTCCGTTCTCACGGTGCAATTGTGCGTAGTACTCTGACAATTCCGCAGGCATGATTCTCGGCATCAGTCGCGAAGCACTTTCCAGCACCACCACTTCCTTGCCCAGTTTGCGTGCGGCAGCAGCCATTTCCAAACCGATAAACCCTCCGCCGATAACCACGACCCGCTCGCTCCCGGAGAGCCTTTCGCGGATTGCATCTGCGTCGGCAAGCCCACGCAGACAATACACACCATCCAGATGTGATCCAGGAACCGAAAGCTGCCGCGCCCGTGTACCGGTAGCCAAAAGCAATTTGTCGTAGGAAAGCGTTCTGCCATCCGAAAGCTTCAACTTGCGGCCTTGGCGGTCCAACGATGTCGCGTGCGTGTCTGACAGCAACTCAATGTTCTGCTCATCAAAGAAACCCTCCGGCCGCAATGCCAGTCGCTCCATGTTCATGTCGCCAACCAGATACTGCTTGGACAATGGCGGACGCTGGTATGGCAGGTGCCCCTCGCCGTTTACCAGGACAATGCGCCCCGAGAAGCCGCGTCTTCTAAGGGTATCGGCAGCTTGGACACCGCATTGTCCTGCACCGACGATAACAATGTTGTCGGTAGCAGGCTTGCTGTTAGTTTCTTTCATGATCTTGTCCGGGATTTCAGGTTTTAATCAATCCACGATCGAGATGACAACAGCCGGACACAGCTCGATTGCCAACTCGATGTCTTTTCGTGCGGACTCTGGCGGATTCTCATTCAGCACCACAACCACGCCATCCTCATCCCTTTGATCAAAGATTTCCGGGGCGGCCAGAACACATTGCCCGGCACCACAACATTTGGATTCATCGATTTCAATCTTCATTTTTATTCTCCTTGTGTGCATCCATCTCGGACAATCGAACAGTTCGATCGATTTTTATACACTCTTACAAAGCTAACTTGTTTACTATTGTTTCATCAAGGCTGATGCATCAAGGCGATCCAACCCTTTATCATTCATCCACCGTATTCCATCTTCAACATTTTCACGACCTCACAACCACACAGACAATGAAATCCGCTTCGCGCCATTATTACCGAAGCTACACAAATTTTCTATAATTATCTTTTTTATTTACTTTTGTTACAAAGATATTATTCTAATAGCAAGCCCATAGAAGGCCGAGGCAAAACAAGGTCCGCAAGAAAACAGCCAGAAGGTGCAATCCGGCTTTCGTGACGGGCACATGACATTACTCATTCCCCGTGAACGGAGAACAAAGATGAATGCCCATGCTCCTGCGACCCAACCAACTGACCCGGAACTGCGCGATACGTTCATCAATGGCATGAGCCACGCCGCTTGCACCGTAAACATTATCACAACAGACGGGCCTGCCGGGAAAGGCGGCGTAACGGTCTCGGCAATGTCTTCGGTTAGCGCTGACACTCCAAAGCCAACGCTGCTGGTTTGCGTTCATCATTTGTCTCCTGTCGCAGAACAGATCAAGGTCAACGGTTGTTTCGTGGTAAACGTTCTGCGCGACGATCAGGCCTATATTTCTGATACCTTCGCAGGCCGGTTCAAAGACCAGGTAACGGACAAGTTTGACTGCACCGAATGGACCAACATGTCGTCGGGCGCCCCCCGGGTTGTCGACCCTTTGGTTGGTTTCGACTGCAAAGTCGTTTCCGCAGAGCAGGTCGGAACCCATTACGTTTTTTTCGGTGAAGTTCAGGACATTTTCATCTCAGGTCGCGGGTCTCCATTGATTTATGCCAACCGGGCTTATGGTTCTGCGAACCGAATCGAGCCAGTCAACTCCATTGGTGACGGGCGGCAAGAAGCCGATCGCAAACTGTCCATCGGATGTTTCCACTCTTTTGGACCATTTGTCGTTCCAGAAATCATCCACGGCCTTACAAAAGCCGATGCAAACCTTTCAATATCTGTCGTGGAAGGCGATCAGCGCCGCCTGCAGGAAGCGTTATTGTCAGGCGAATGTGAAGTAGGCCTGATGTATGAAGACGAGATGCCCGAAGAAATTGGTTACGACATTATGGCCCGGCTTGAACTGTATGTTCTTCTTGCCGAAAACGACCCATTGACCAAAAATGAGAGCATCGGGCCGGAAGACCTGGCAGACCGTCCATTGATCTATCTTCAGGGACTGCCTACCGATGCTTTCCTCGCAGATGTTCAAGCCACTTGTGGCCGGGATCCCAAGATCGCATACAGACCAAGATCCCTGGAAATGGCGCGCTCGATGGTAGGACATGGTTTGGGATACACAGTGTTGGCTACGAAGCCGGCCTCTGCCATGACTTATGACGGCAAGGCACTGACCTCGCGTACCTATGCAGGTAACAACGGCTCGATGAACATTGTCCTTGCCGTTTTGAAAGACGCAGACCTGTCCCCCGCTGCGCAACAATTCCACAAGTTCTGCAGGACGTTCTTTGATTTGGACTGAGGGTCGCCGCACCTGCCGATGAGCTAACCCGGAAACAAATCAGATCAAGAAAACGGATCGTTCCGGCATGGTGGTGTTTGCAATGATTTTGTCATGCAGCATGGTTGCGGAAGGGACAGCTTCGTTAAGCGTGAAATCAGCACAAGCTTCAATAATGTCAGGTCGACTATGGGCATTTTTGCCTTGGGCCATCCTTTGCCAGGTCGCCGCGAACCAAACCCATCCACTAAGCATGACGTAGTTATGCGCGGCAAACCCGACATCATCCATCTGGCGCACCCGGGCTGTCGCATCGCGCCACAAACCCAACAGGTGTTCAACTAGCCTGTCGTCCCCGGCATGTTGCAGGACATGGGTTTCGAAGGCAGATGCATAATCTGTTGCAGAAATCTTCAACAGCCGTCCGGCGACCCCCATCGACAGCACACCGTTCGTACCTTCAAAAATCGACAAAATCCTCGCGTCACGCGTGATCTGCTCGGTCTGTGTTTCCCGGCAATACCCGTAACCTCCGTGCGTTTGCACACCCAGATATGAAGCCTCTTGCGCCGCTTCCGTACAATAAACCTTAAGCATGGGGGTCAGGAATTCCAGTGCCGGATTGGCCGGATCCAATTGCAGCGTGACAGCTGCATCATATACCATAGCCCGACATCCAAGCGCCAGCGAGTACATTCGCAACAACATGCGCTGAACGTCCCGGTGCCCGGCAATCGTGTCGTTCGCCCCCAGTTCCGATTGCGGCCTTCCCTGCTTTCGGTCCTGAACATAAGCCCATGCGCGCTGGCGTGCGGTCTCTGCCAGCCCAACCCCACCAAGTGCAACATCCATCCGTTCGGAATTCATCATGGTGAACATGTTCTTGAGACCTTCGCCGACATTTCCAACCAATGATGCAGTGGCACCTTCCAATGCGACCTGGCAGGTCGGAGAACCATGCAGGCCCATTTTCTCTTCAATGGCTGTGACCGCAACCTTGTTGCGGCTTCCGTCGGGATTGACTGACGTACAAACAAAAAGGGACAGGCCTCCCATGCCCGATGGGGCCCCCTCGGTCCGAGCCAGTACGAGATGAACAATATTCTCCGTAAGGTCGTGATCTGCGGCTGTGATGAAACACTTGTTACCAGTCAGCGACCAGGTGCCATCTTCATTGGAGACGGCCTTTGTTGAAACCCGCGCCAAATCTGATCCGGCACCGGGTTCGGTCAAGCACATGGTCGACAACCATTCGCCGGACACCAACTTGGGCAAACAGGCCTGCTTTTGTTCATCGGTACCATGCGAGTGCAAGGTTTTAATACATCCTTGTGGAAGCGTTAGAATGGTGGCAATGCCAAGACAAGCACTGGACAACATTTCTGCCTGCACACGTCCCAACACGAAAGGCAAATCTTGCCCTCCAAATTCAACTGGCGCTGTGATTGAAGGCCACCCTGCTTCAACATATCCATCGTAGAATGCACGAAACCCTTCAGGCAGTTTCACGCGACCGCCAACCATTTGTGCACCCGGATCATCGGCCAACGTGTCCAATGGCGCGAGAACGTTGCCAATATAGCGGCCCATCATTTCGACCACTTCGGCAGACAGTTCGCTATCCCAATCGGGCAAGCGATCGACGCCCGCCCCGAATTTTAAGGCAAACAGTATATCCTCGACGGGGGCAGAATAGTTGACCATGGGGATACCGTGAAGCTATTCGGTTGGAATCGGAGCTTCGCCAAAGAATGACTTGGGATAGTAATTCCGAAAATCCTCGTCGATGCGACTGAACGGCAGTTCGCTCCAGTAGCCATGGTCCTTGAGGTATTCCATCCGGGTATTATTATCTGAGTCATACTCCTGGAGAATGGCATGGTTCCGACCGTCGAATTCTGTCGGTGCGACACCGGTTTTGTCACACAGCTCCTTGTTAAAAGCCGGCACAGCCTTGACCCACTTGCCTTCCAGATACATTACCGCGTAACCATGATGCAGAAACACCGTTTTGCCTGCCATGGCCCGTTCGACCTTGGGTGAGGTAAAGTGGTTGATCACATCGCTAAGGCCGATCACGGCTGGAATTCCAGCCGCTCGTGCAGTCGCAACCAAAAGGGATGCTTTGGGAATGCAGAACGCAGACCCCTTTGCGATGACGTCGCTCGCGACATAGATGTCCGGGGTCATTCGAATGCCGAAAATGTCATAACGGAACTCATCGCGAATTGCATAGAACAACCGGATGGCCTTCTTGATTTCATTGGTTTCGTCATCGATCACGCGTTCGACAAATGCCTGTACAGACGGTGTTTCGAAATCAAAAAACCGCGTGGGAGCCAGGTTTTCAACACTGGGTTCAGGATCACCGTAAGGCGTGAATATCATTGTCATGTCCTCTCGTTTGACGGGCGTTGCGAGACTTCGATTACCATCGCGAATCCGGAGTCCCCGGCGGCACATCCATTGTAAAGACCAAGACCGCCACCGCGCGCGACCAGTTCTTCAATCAGTTCGATAATGACACGCGTTCCGGTGGGGCCTTGTGGATGGCCAAAAACCAGCGAGCAACCATAGTTGTTCATTTTCATCACGTCGAACCCAGTCTCACGGGCAAAAACGATGTCATTGACGACAAATGGATTGTGAGACTTTACTGCATCAATGTCTGTAATCTGCAACCCTGCCCGCTGTAGGGCAGTCTTGGTTGCCGGTACAGGCGCAAACGGCATGAACCCTCGCTCTGCCCTGCCCTGTGCATATGAAAGAATACGTATACGAATGTTCGAATCGGCCGAAATTTCGCGAGCCTTGTCAGAACTTGCAACTATCATTGATGCGTTGCCATCGGCAGGGTGTGTCTGGCCGGCAAAAGTAACCGTACCTCCCGGTGTTGCTGGCTTGAGCCGGTCGAGATCGTCGCGCGAAGGGTTGTGCACACCCACATCGCCGTCGATTGTTTCGATAACCTTGGCCAGCTTGGCGTCTGGCGCTCCAAATGGCAGGGTCATGTAACGCCGCTGAAACGCCCGATCGTTTGCAAGTGCCTCGCCATATTGCTGGTATCGGCGCATAACAACATCATGCTGTTCCGACGTTTCAATTCCCCATTTTTCTGCACAGTTTTCAGCTGTTTGCACCACCGGTTCGCGCAAATGCGGCGCATCTGAGAAATTATCAATGTAAAAAGCTTCTGTTTGTGGAATACCACCCGGCCCACCGTCTCCGGCGTAGGTAATGAATGCGCCGTTGGAGGCCCGGTCGCATGTGACTACCAACGATGTCAGCGCGACACCCTCATTCACCTCGGTTGCTGAAAACGCAATCGCCCGCGGTCCGGTCTGGCACGCCTGCACCACCGTTGGGCCAGGAACATTATCAACCCCGATCATCGACATGACCCAAGGCGCACCCCAGAACGAGCGCCATTGAGGCACCGTCACACCAAGGGTTGAATGATCGAACAGGTCCGGCGCGATGCCGCGCGTATCAAGCTCGTTCTTTGCAACATGGGCAGCAAATTTCATTGAATGCAAATGTGCAAATGCACCCTGCCATTTCACGAACGGCGTAGACCAGTAACCACGAAACGGTATTTCCACGTTTTCAAGCATGGTCATTGGACTTTCAAATCAATAACAGGAGCATTGCCGGTTCCACCATAAAGTTGGTCGACGATGGCGGCTCGGTTATCCAGAACCGCTCTTTGATTAATGTACCCTTTGTCAGTAATTTCGCTTCTGTCGACAGAAGGTGGTGTTTCGAGCAACACCGCACGGGCAATCCGGCGCGAACCGCCGCCAGCCGATTTGTTGTGCCTCAACAATCCGTCCCGAATCGCATTGACAACCAGAGGATCGGTCAGCACCAAACTTGTATCTGTTTCAGACGACCGGGCCTGACAGGCCTCAAGTTTTGGAAATATCAGCGCGGAAATGTCGTTTTGATTATGCCCGGCAATGACAACATCAGATATCAATTCCGGGCAAGTTGAAATCAGGTCGACCCGCAATTCACCAACATTCACCCATGTGCCTGACAACAGCTTGAAATTCTCTCCGATCCGCCCGTCGAACAGGATGCCCCTGTTGACATCATCGGCGTCAACCAGTTTGCCGGCATCGCCAATTTTCAGGAACCCCTCTTCGTCAAACATGTCGCCGGTCAACTCTGGCTGTCCCCAATAACCGGGGGTCACAGAAGGCGCTTTGGCGCGAAGTTCCAATTTGCCGCCAGTGTCCTTGATAAACTTGATTTCGGCACCTGGCGGCGGCAAACCGATATTGCCTGCATGATGGTTCTCAAAGTAGACTGCGGTGACAACCGGACCGGTTTCCGTGCTGCCCCAAAGCCCAACGATAGGCACCTCTCGTCCCTTGACCCGAAGTGCGATCTCCTTCAGCGCGGTCCAAATTGGCTCGGGCAGGGCCGCGCCTGCATACCCAATCAGCTCGACATTCTCGAACAACGCCTGCTGCAATTGCGGGTCATCCTTCATCTCACCGAGAAGTGCATCGAACCCGCGTGGTACGTTGAAATAGACCGATGGCCGAGTTGCCTTGATTGCCTCAACCGTCCCCTGGATCGCCCCAGGCATCGGCCTGCCCTTGTCGATTGTCAGTGTTCCACCTTGGTAGATCGCCATATTGAAGTTCTGGTTGCCACCAAATGTGTGGTTCCAAGGCAACCAATCCACCATCTGCAATGGCTTGTCTTTTAGAACGGGCCAAATCTGACGGAGGGCCTGCTGATTTGAGCACATCATCCGGTGGGTGTTTATTACCCCCTTTGGGTTTCCGGTAGACCCTGAGGTGAACAGGATTTTGGCAACGCCATCCGGGTCAATTTCCGGCAACATCCGTTCAGACTTGCTACCTGTTGCCAGCAGTTCATCCCAACCCAATACCCCGCTTTCCCCTGCGGTCATGGAAACCAACTGAATGCCTTCCCAATTAAGGTTTTCGACCGCCCTTGAGTGCTCACGAACGTCATCGAAAACGACAATCGAAGGGTTGAGCAATCCAAGAACATATTTCAGTTTTGCGTGATCTGAAGATTTCAGCGAATAGGCTGATGAAACAGGTGCAACCGGGACCCCGGCGGCGTAGCATCCAAGGACAAGCTGTGCCATTTTCGCTGAATTGTCAGACAACAACGCTACCGGGCGCTCTGCAGTCGCCCCCATTTCAAGCATGGAACGGGCAATAAGGCGGGCAGTGCCTGCAACCTCGCCATAGGTAGCAATGCTTTGACTGCCATCTGTCTCCAGTTCAACATAAAGCGGTTTGTCCGGGTTTGCCTGCGCATGGTGCCACAACGCTTCTGTTATGGAGCCACGATAGGTCTGCAACGGGACATTGCAAACAATTTTGAAATCCTCTTCGCCCAAGTCCACGCGCGAGCAGGAGACATCACCGAAAGGCGTACAACATTCGCTGTTGGTTTCCATTGCTAGATCCGGTTCAGTTTTTTTGGTGCTTCATTTTTGCGGTTAATCCTTCTTAACACGCGGTGCCCGTCCGCTCAGAAACTCTTCCAACAGGTTTTGCGCATCCTCGCTGGTATGGGCGAGGCCTGCCATCAGGGACTCGGTGAGAAACCCGCCTTCGGACGGCATGTCATACATTCGGGGCAAAGCATGAATAATTGCAAAGTTCGACAACCCTGCATTCCCGGCAACCTTTTCAGCGAGTTCCAGCGCCTTTGCTTCCGAACCGCCCGCTTCCACCAGGTGATGTGACAGCCCGAGGTCAAAACCGCGTTTGGCATCAAAGACATTTCCCGTCAGCATCATCTCGGCCATTCGCCCTGCCCCTATAATATTGGCAACCCGAACGGAGGCACCACCACCTACGTAAATCCCCCGAACCGCCTCGGGCAGAGCGAAAAAGCAACTGTCATCGGACACCCGTACATGCGTCGACGTTGCAATTTCCAACCCGCCCCCGATTACTGCGCCCTTCATGGCACTGATGACCGGGACACGCGAAAACTGTATTTTTTCCAGTACACGGTGCCAAAGCCGTGAATGGTACATCGTTTCAGAAGCCGTCCTTTTGCGATGTTCAGTCAGGTCGAGACCCGCGCAAAAATGTTCCCCATCAGCGGTCAGAACAACTGAACCGACATCTTCTGGCAGTTCATCAAAGAACCGCTCAAAATGCAAAATTGTGGCATCGTTCACGGCATTGCGTTTCGCCGGTCTGCTGAAGCGCAGTATGGCAATGTTGTCCTGTCGTTCTTCGACGAGCCCGGATTCACCCGGCATGGGGGTATAAGACATCTAAGGTTCCGTATAAGTTTGTTTCGCTGCCCGGAACCCTACATCAAAATCCCGGGCGACGCGCAAGGCGAATGTTCAGTTTCCTGCCTTCGCCTTTTCCAACTTTTTCTCGTTGAACGACGGTGTGCGGCCCTTCTGTGCAACAATACCTGCGCCACCCTCGTAGATTTCAAGGGTTTTCGATTTTGGTCGAAATGCATCATTGTTCAGCCACAACCGAAGCAGGTGGCGACGTTCGTCAGGGTCATCATGGTCAACAAATGCTGTGCGGGAATGCACATGGTTGAGGTTGTTTACCCACTGGATTTGGCCGGGCTGGGTCATGAACTCAAACATGTATGTCGGGTCATTTTGGTAGTCCCACAACAGTTCCACACATTCTTCCTCGAACCCCTCCAACGGCTCGCCCAGTTCTCGTTGACCCATCTCAATGAATGTCTTGATCCAACGTGAGCTGATTTTGCCGTCAGTGTCCGAGAAAACTGGAATTTTGTATGGGGTAACAGGATCATCGCCAGGCCCTTCTTCGCCACGGCGGTGGTAGTGGAAACCCTGGTAAAGTCGCTCCAATACATCCGGACGGTTCTTCAGCAAGGCGTTGTGAACCGACGCCATGCTGGTCAGTTGGCTCAAACCACCTTCCTTGGCACCCTTGATGCAGCACAATGACAGGATATCGCAATAGTCAGTATGCGGATTGAGCTTGTCCGAATTTCGATAGGCACGGGCGTGTGGATCGTTTTCAACTTTTGTAGCATCACGGACATGTCCAAGACGTTCGCCCATGACAGATTGAACAAGGCCGTTTCCCAGCGTTGTTCCCATCCCCCAATAGGCGCGCTCAACGTCCTCCTGCGACCAGCGGTCTACCGGTAATCCGGACATGATCAGGAACCCACGGCCATGTTGAAGTTCGTCCCAAACCTTTTTCATGGTTTGCTTGAGCTTTGGACAATCGAAATCCTCGGCTTCGACCTCATCCAGTCCTTTGCCCTCGGCATCCATTTTCCTGTTGAAGGCTTCAAGTTCGGCGATCTCGTCCGCCGAAAGCTCGATTGTGTAGTCAGCGGGAACCAGTTTGGCAGGTAACCAGGCCTCGGCTCCCTCGATCGGTTTGATATCTGTGGCAAGAGTCATGTCGTTTCTTCTCCAAATGCACGGTTAATAACGGGGACTTGCTCCGGCACAATCGTGGTTTTACCGGTGAACCCCAACTCCTGCACGCGCTGGCAAAGCACATGCAGTCCCTCCAGGTCTTCGAGAGGACGATACGGCTCATCGAACAACATGATCCCCCGAATGGATGCTGCGCTGGCTGTTCGGGCACGGGCATAACGAAGCCCTTCCCAACTGCGACCACAGCGCGCGTAAATCGAATAATCTTTGCCGCCAAAGAAAATGCCAACAAGGTTGGCTCGTGTCTCGACAATATCGAAAACGTTCTCCACGGCTTGTGGTCGCTCAACAATAGCGATCACGGGCATGTCCGGCATGATGTCAGCAAACATGTCCAGCTCGACACGGGTGTCAAAGCGGGGAATGCAAATACTGTCTGGCTTCATATCGCTTTCAGCGATCATGATCATGTCTTTCAGGCCATCCAGCGTGTTCAATCCGTTAATGCGAACACAATGATTGAAGTCACCATGGCGCTTGGAAATGAATTCGCGAACCAGTTCGCGCCCTGCTTCCTTGTCGTCAACGGTATCCTCAAGGTCGACCATGACCATGTCGGCCCCACAGGAAATGGCGGCCGCGAATTTTTCGCGGCTCGCCCCCATAACAATGATCGAACTTCGGATCATCAAAG
This sequence comes from Rhizobiaceae bacterium, assembly GCA_965230715.1. Taxonomy (GTDB): domain Bacteria; phylum Pseudomonadota; class Alphaproteobacteria; order Rhizobiales; family Rhizobiaceae; genus JAALLB01. The sequence continues at coordinate 2,762,016 of CBDDLK010000001.1, forward strand.
CTTCTCCGGATCCACTTTAGAGTAGATTTCATCCTGAAGTGCCTTGATGAAAGCGGCGCGTTCACCACCGGTTTCCTCGGTGATTTTGCTCCACTTCTTTTCAAGTTCGAAATAGGTTTCGATCAGGGCTTCAGGGTTTTCAACACCGCGCTTCTTGGCCCGCTCGATGATCTGCGGCAAAGCTTTGGCACGATAGCTTTCCAAGGCAGTGTCAAAATCGGCACCACCTGCTTCGAACGTGACACCGGCTTCCTTGGCCAGACCAATCGCAACCTGATCCTGGGCGTCATAACCGTCAACAATACCCCGATAGCTTGACCTTGCGAGCGAATTTACAATTCCCTGACGGTTTTCAGCGGAAACACTGTCCCAGCTGTCACGATTCATGAAAAGGTAAGACATGACCCGCGTAATTCCCATTGGGGTATCAACCACATGCTTGACTGTGTCGAACAGGCTGAAGCTCTTGAGCCAGGCAACCGGTCCAAACGTACAATCAATCTGGCCCCGCTGCAGACCCTCAACCAACTCACCCGATGTCATCTTGACAGGTGTCATTTGCAAATGCTTGGCCCAGCCACCAGTAGCGCCCGACGAACGGACCTTGACCCCTTTGAGGTCAGCGACAGTCTTGTAGGGCTCGGTGCACATCATGCGAAACGCAGAAGTAACGGTGCTTCCAAGATAAACCAGATTGTGCTTGCGGAAATCTTCAAGACAGCCCGGACAGTTCAAAAGCACGGTTTCCTCGGTAGCGCCCAAAATGGCCAGCGGATTGTCTCCGAAGTACTGCAACTCGTTGATGGTTGCGACGACCGGGATAGAGTTGGTCACAAAGCTGGGTACCGTAGCCGATGCATCAGCCATGCCGCGACCTGTCGATGCCAGAGCCTCGCGGGCCGGAAACAGGGCGCCACCGGAAACCAGTTTCCACGCAACCTCTCCGTTGGTGTTCTTTTCGATGTCTTCAAAAAGCGTCGGAAGGATAATGGTGTTGATCAGGTGTTTGGGCCCGACCCAGCTACCATAAGTGAATTCATCGGCATTCGCGGCAACTGGCGATATCATCGCCGCGACCGCCAGACCAGTCAGGAATTGTTTGAACATTTGTAACCTCCTATTGGATGGATTTGTGCCGCCTTACATCAGGCTTGGCAGGTAAAGAGACAGTGCGGGAAAGGCGATGAGAAGCGCCACTACCACAGCCTCACAGCCGAGGAACCACCAGATTCCGCGGAAGATTTCGTTGAGTTTTACATCGTCACCCGTCACCGAGTTGATGACGTAGACATTAAAGCCGACCGGCGGCGTCAACAGACCGATTTCCAGGTACTTGACCACGATGATACCGAACCAGATCAGGTCCAAGTCCAATCGTTCATAAATCGGCAGCAAAATGGGAAGCGTGATAAGCATCAACCCCAAGGGGTCCAGAAACATGCCCAGGATGATGAAGATGACCGAGGTTGCCAGAACCAGCCAAATCAGGTTTCCCGAATAGCCTTCCATGATATCCGCCAGGAAAAAGGGAACCCCGCTCATCGTCAAAAAGATTGTGAGAAGGACCGCACCGATCGCTACAAAGAAAAGACGGGAGGTTGAATGGAGCGCATCTTCGAAGGCGTTTAACATGCTGGACCAACTGAACTTGCCCTGGACGATTGTGATGACGATAGCCATGAATGCGCCGAATGCCGCTGCTTCGGTCGGCGTGACAAAACCCGAATAGATGCCGCCAATGATTGCAAGTATCAGAAGGAAGATTGGCCAGACCTCCTTTGCCGACTGTATCTTCTCTTCCCGCGTGAAAGCCTCCACAGATGCAGGTGCAAGCTCTGGGTTCATGCTGCAACGTGTGATCAACATGGCCGCATAGACGAAGGCCGTCAGCAAGCCGGGAATGATCCCTGCAATCAACAACTTGCTGATCGAAACTTCAGCGAACACGCCGTAGAGCACCAGAAGAATACTGGGAGGGATCAGGGAACCCAAGGTGCCCGAAGCGGCGACAACACTTGTGGCCAACGACTTGTCGTATCCACGTTTCAGCATCTCGGGAACGGCAAGTCGGCCCATTGCCGCTGCCGTTGCCATGGAAGAGCCTGACGCTGCTGCAAAGCCGGCACAGGCAAAATTCGTCGCGACGGCCAAGCCACCTGGCAACCAGCTGAGCCAAATGCGCGCCATATTGAACAGCGCTCCACTGATCCCTGAATTATGCGCTATCGCCCCCATAAGGATAAACATCGGGATCGCTGAAAGGCTCCAATGCGCTGTAAAACTGAACGGAATGGTCTCCAAGGTACCGAAAGCCACCTTGAAGTTCTTGAGGAACATGATCCCCGCGATTGACGTAAGCCCAAGCGAGATGGCAATCGGAACGCGAGCAGCAAGAAGCAGGATGGCGATGCCAACGCCGGTGAAACCAATTGCAAGATCTGACATCAGCCCGCCTCCCCGTAATTTTGCCCCAGAAGGGACTTCAGGTCTTTGCGCATTTTTGCCAATGTAACAAAGATAAACAGGAAAGACGCAAACGGCAGGCACCAACGGCTTGGCCAGACTTCAATGAACGTTACCGCCGCTTCCCAACTCTCCCGATACCCGGTGTTCTCAATCGCGCTCATGGTCGAGGCCCAGCAGAAAACAACCAGAAATATCAACGTCAGCAACCCGGCAAACAGATCAAAGCCTGCCATATTCTTGCGCTCGAGGTTTTGGGTAAATACCTCTACGATCAAGTGCCCTTCCTTGCGTGTCACATAAGCCAAGGGAAGAAACACAACGCCAACCATGTAGTATGCAGAGACTATCTCGGTGGTGCCATCAATTGGGGCATTGAATACATTTCTCGCCACGACATCGACGACAATGTGGATCATCATCAGGGAGAGCATGATCAACCCGATTTTATCACCAATGCGCTCCAGCGTTTTCAGGAAAAAATCCATCTCTACCTGCCTTCATATGCCCACATTATATTTGTAAAGTTACAAAGGTATTTAAGTCAACCTTTTTGCGGCACTTAACGAAATTTTTCTCATTTCCGACCTTGGACCCACTCCCGAAACAGCGAACTGTCCTGCTAGCGGCAGTGTTTTTTATTGATATTTTTCAGTATGATACGCAATCGTACGGATTGCAGGGCGATTCTCTGTCAGAATTCTTGTATTGGATGAAACTGAGCCAACCATTCGGAATTGGTCAGTTTTTGCGGAACAAAAATTTTCAGACTTTCATCGCAATTTTTGCTGTCAGCTCAAGGAAAAATCAAGCCAAAGCAAAACCTAGTTAACTTTCGAAAGTAGACCTTGGCTGTTTGGGCTTATGACGTTAAAGATAATGCTGAAATCAGGCGAGGTAACTAAGTGAACAGCGGCGAAGAACTTAGACACAACACCGTTAACCGACGAGAATTGTTAAACGATGGAACTGACGAAGCGTTTCGACAGTTCGTACACGATGCGCTGGCGTTTTCTGTCAGACTGCTTGCAATTCGCGATGGATACGGCAAATTGATGGGGATCACCGGACCCCAATATACAATTCTTATCAGTATCGCCCATCTGGGTCGTCACGGACCTGTCAGCGTTTCGAAGATCTCCAATCATCTGCATCTTAGCGGGTCGTTTGTGACGAGCGAGACAAAGAAAATGGAGAATGAAAACCTGATACGCAAAGTCAGCAATTCCGGCGACAAACGACGGGTTGATCTTGAGATCACCGACGACGGGTGGCGAAGGCTTGCGGATCTGTCTTCGATTCAGGCGGAAGTAAACGACGTTCACTTCGGGCCGCTTACGCGCAAAACCTTCCGCCAGTTGCGGGAAATCCTGCCGGAACTGGTAGACAGCACTGACGAAGCTCTTTCGCTTCTCAATCACCTGAAAAATACAAACCGCCGCGCCTGATGAACCTTGTTTGGAACTGATCAGGCGAACAGGTTTCTGATTTCAGAACGTTCGACGGTAATTGGCCTGACCGTAGGTGGCGTATTGCGGCTGCGCCCGACAAAGCGGGGAACACCATCTGATATTACCGCGCCAATGGCGCATGGGTCACCATTCTTCATTGCCTTCAATGCAGTGGGCTGGGTGCCACCTTCAGGGGCATCAATCAAAACGACATCCGCTGCCTTTCCAACTTGCAGGATACCACTGTCCAACCCGTAAGTGCGGGCGACATTGCCGGTTGCAGCGGCAATCATGGTTTCCATGTCAAAGTCGGCAAGCGAGGCGATCTGCGTCATGGTATAGATCATTCCAAGGGGCATGATCCCGCTACCGGTGGGTGTGTCTGTCGCGATCAGAAACCGGTCCATTGCATCATGTTTCTTTGCCATTTCGGCGCACAAGATTGTTGTACGGAGATTTCCGGCGGTACAGACCTGCATGGCAATTCGGGTATCACGTGCAACGGGTTCAAAATACTTGTCGTCCATCGCGACAGGACCGCCATTGATATGAAATGACACATGTGGATTAATGGCCATCAAATCTTCGCCGGTGATCGGAAACGAACCTGGAATAGACGCTCCGCCGGTGTGCAGCGTTGTTGTCATTCCCGCTTTTCTGGCGAGATTGACCAACGCAACATAGTCTTGCGCCGCAGAAACCGCGCCAAATCCGGCTTTTGCGAGCCATACCCCGTCCTTGCTGATTTCTTCCAGGTCGGCAAGCTGCAAACCAGGTTCAAGGATAATGGAACCGGCATGGACCCGCATTCCGCCCGGTCTGTAAGTCTCAAAGCATTTGCGCGCAGCCACAGCAAGCGCTTTGACGCCCTGTATGTCGCTCGGTCGCCCGGGCACGTGAACCTCTGAAGCGGTGATTGATGTTGTTGTCCCGCCGTGGAGGTAACTGGTCAGATATCCAACTGTGTTTTGGCGCGGCGTGAAATCCCCGAACGTAATATGTACGTGACTGTCGATCAGGCCAGGAATCGCTGTTGCGCCATTTGCATCAATTACGACATCGCAACCATCAAGCTCGTTGGCGGGAACATCCCCGATCGCGGTGATCTTCCCATTTTCGCAGATAATCGTCTCCCCGTCGACCACGGGAGAGGTAAGATCTCCGGATACAATCGTCTGCAAATTGCGAACACCAACGCGCATGGGGCTGCTCCACTTACTTTCGGGCCGGTCTTTGACTCAGACCAATCCGTCTTCCTTCTTGGCTTCGCCTAGCGAAAGACCACCGCAACGTTCGTTCAAACGGCCACGGTTCGCCAGAACGCAAATGACCGCGATTTCATCGGGCAAAGGCGCGTCGTGAAGCGTAATGCTCATCGCATCATAGTGAGACCTAACATACAAGGCATCCTTGTATGCGAGCGGAATATCAATCGTCGCGCCGGGTTGTGCCCGTTTCGTGGCCGAAGAAACCCAAGCTTTGCCGCCACCGACAATCTCACGCATTACATTGCCATAAACCGTGGTCAACAGGGCAACCGCATGGTCCTGTTCTCCGTTTATCCCGACAACCCCACCCTTGCCGTAACTTTGCACTTCGTATGGAGCCAGCGCATCCTTTGCCATATTGGTTATTCGGGTGCAAAGCTCCCGGCTCGCCTCATAATAGGGGGAAATGTCTTCGACATACCTGCCAGCGAATTCATTTTTTATGATCGCGACAACCGCTACCTTGCGCAACGGGACATCAGCTTCGATACCTGCCTCGGAAAATGTCTCCTCGACATAAGTGTTGATTCTGCGGATTTGCAATTGCATTTTTGTCTATCCTTTTGTTTCCAGCGTCAGACAGCTTACTCGGCTGCCACTTTGTTCTTGACTGCAAACGCGGTGTCATTGCCATTCAGCAAATTGGTTACCAACTGCTCCGGCCCGTCCCAATCATAGGTACGGAAACTGTGTCCGGCTGTCACGAATTGCGCCCCGGCATAGAACATTTCATACTGGACATGACGGCTTGCAAACTCGGACCCAACGGCATCCCAGGCAAGTTTGAGGAATTTCATCCTCTCATATGCCCCTTCACCATCGCGCGCGGAAACCTGCATGTCGTCGAGGTATTTTGCCACTTCGGGATGCGCCAGATCCGGTGCGGAACTGGGCAGCATGATCAGTCCGCCACCGGCCAGCTCTCTGATTTCATTAATAAATTTCGGGTACAAGTCCTGTGTGTAAACCTGTGCAGTATACAACAGGTTCCGGTCAACGACATAGTAGTCGCCCTGCATGGTGCCTTTCGCCTCCATTCCCCAGAGCATTCCTTCGGCAGCAGATATTTCCGCCGCCATGCGACCAAGCTTCTCGCGCACAGCGGGAATGTTGATGGTTCCGATTGTCTCGGTAACGCGCCGGGCCACTCCCAACAGAAACTTCATTTTAACAACCCAACGCGCCTGGGACTGGTAGTTCTGCATGATATGTCCGGGGGTCGCATGAAACTGCTTCATGCACATGGACGTGTCCTTGAAAAGAAACACCCGGTCCCACGGCACTTTCACGTCTTCAAAGTATATAACTGCGTCATTCTCATCAAAGCGGTATGACAGCGGGTTGTCGAACTCGGATACGGCGCTTTTCTCGTAAGACTTGCGCGAAATGATTTTGATGCCCTTGGCGTCCAGCGGCATCGCGAAAGAGATCGCAAACTTTTCTTCGCCCTGTTGCAAGGGTTGCAGGTTGGCGACAAAAATCTCCTCAGCCATGATCGCCGAGGTTCCCAGCATCTTTGCCCCGCGGACGGTCACTCCCTCGCTGTCTTCATCGACAATATGCATTGTAAGGTCTTCACCATCCTGTTCACCCCAAGCCTTGGATCGGTCTGCCTGTGGGTTGATGATAACGTAAGTCAGGAAGATGTCGTTGTCCCGGGCATATTCATAATACCCCTGATAGGCTTTGGCGTACTGCTCGCCATGTTCGCGGAACACATCGATATTCATCAACTGGCCGGAAATCGCCGATGCCAGATGGTCCGGCGAACGTCCCATCCATCCACCATTGAGTTCAGCCCAAGCGGTAATGGCCTCGCGGCGCCCCACCAGTTCTTCGTACGATTTGGCTTGCTGCCATGCCTTGTTAGCACGACGCCCATTGCCAATGTCATACGTCATCATCTCCAGGTTTTCAGGGGCTGCCTGAAAATCATACATCGATGCCGTAGACAGGCAGCTGTTGCGAAACGCTGGATGATCGGCGACCCGAGTGATCAGTTGGCCGTCTAGAAAGACTTCCCGATCCTTGTCGAGTGATTTCAGATGGTCCGAACCGTTTTTAACTGTCATTGTTCCCTCCGGGATTTTTGTTGATCCATAGCGCTGAGTTGCCCCTGGGTTTAAACAGGCACATGCTGCTGCGATGGTAGAAACTTGCAAACTTGCCGATAACCGGCCCGCCGTTGTGGAGATTATCCGGCTTGTCTCGCTTTGGAACGAAGCCGGTGAGCGGTCGTTTTTTCAACCGTTCTCCGAACCAGGGAGAATACATCGCTTCGTCGTGCGTTGCACCACCATACACACGGCGCAAAGACGGCGGTTTTGTTACCGATGTGTCAAGTTGGTGTATTTCTTGCGGCCTCATTCAGCTCTCCGCTGGATTTTTTTATCTATTTATTTTACCTTTGTTACTTAGTCAATATAGCAATTTTTTTAAAACACCATCAACAACATAAAGGCATTTACCTCAACATGCACTTTAATCACTATATTTCAAAATGTTAGCAATCGTTTCGCAAAATTTTCCGGATTCGATTGGCTTCAAAAAATGGTTCGTCAGCGAAATAATGTGCTGGGGTTTGAGGGTTTTCCCTTCCAAGGAGAATCGAGTTTGCTTAGGTTTTTTTGTGCTTTGCAATCATGAAACAAAACATCTCACCGGAATAACCCGAACCCATGAACGTTCTGCTTGAATCCATTCGCAGCGACAAGACGGCTGGCACTGTTCTGGCTGGCGCCTGTATGATGTCCGCAATTTCACAGGCTGTGCAAATTCCGTCCATCTTAATCGCCACTTGCGTAGTTCTTTTCGTGTTTTTCGCGCTCGTTTGGCAATCGCTTCAGCTATTCCCGAGAATCCTGCTATTCCTTCCGCTCCTGTTAATCGTGCTACTCCACGTGACAGGAAAATACGATCAGGCACTTGTGTTGAGTGCCCTTGAACGTGGCACATTTCTTTCGCTGTTTGTTGTGACGCTCAGTTTGATACGTGTCGTAGCCCTTAGTTCGCCATATGTCAGATATTGCGGACAATTGATTGTGCACCAACCGCCGGGCCGACGCTATTTCGTTCTGTCATTCGGAGCGCATCTGTTCGGAATATTGTTGAACTTTGCGGCGCTTTCACTTCTTGGCAGCATGGTGCGTTCATCGACTGCTGTCGAGCCGGGCAACGATCAGCACAGAATTGCCATGATACGCCGCAAACGAATGTCCCTTGCGGTGATCCGGGGCTTTGCGACGATAGCAACATGGTCTCCCCTGTCTGCATTTCTCGCGGTTCTGATTTCACTTGTGCCAGGAACAAGCCTTGTGGATGTGATACCGCCCGGTTTGGCGATATTTGTAGCCTTCATTATGCTGGGTTGGGTCTTCGACAGATTCTCCTATCCTCGGCGAAACCTCCCTGACACCGAGACTGCATTTCGTGAAACCGCACTTGCATTTTTGGGTTTATTGGGGATCGTCATAGCCTTTGTCGCAGCTGCCGGAGCACTTTCACAGCTTACCGGAATGACGATTGTGAACAGCCTGCTTTTTGTCGTCCCCCTGGCATCAATCGGATGGGTCTACATCCAATGTGCTGGCGAAAAGGAAACCGCAACTGCCTCGCGCGTATGGTACCGTGTCACAAACGAGTTCCCCCCCGCATTGACAGAACTAAAGGCTGAAGCCACGATGTTTTTTTCCTATGGAATGCTGGGAACCTTGATCCTGCCATTCTTGCGCCCTGAAGAATGGGGGGCGTTTTTTGCGGCGGCACAAATTACCCAGACCCACATCCTGATTGCAGCGTTCTGGGTCATTGTGGCCATGGCCCAATTGGGCGTAAATCCATTGCTTACTGTTCTGGTGATCGCTTCGGTGGTTCCCCAAATCACAAGCCCGGTAGTCGATGGGGTACTGCTACTCATCGCCATACAGTTTGGGTGGTGCACTTGCATTGTCTTCAGCCCCTATACCGCGGCATCGCGGATACTGGGATCGGCGACGGGTGTCCCGCATCGCACTATGTGTCTGAGATGGAATCTCGGCTTTACGCTCACATGGATCGGACTTGCCAGCCTGACGCTCGTTATCGCGTCCTGAGCAACTCCAGCACCAAACCGGCTGGTTTTGCGACGATCATCTTTCCTGTTTACTTCGATTGCCAGGTGAAGCGGAAGTCAGATTTACAAGTTCGTTCGTGCCAATGCAATTGCTACAGGGATCGCAATGACGGAAATTGCGGTTTGCAAGGAAATGATATTTGCCATCAGCGGCGCATCACCGCCCATTTGCCTTGCCAGTGGAAAGCTGGCTGGAGATGTTGGGCAGGTTGCAAAAATCACCGCTATCACCGTTATCTCAGGTGTCAGAGCAAACAACCGGCAAGCCAAAAACGCTGCCATCGGAAAAACCACCATCTTCGAGATGGTTGATATAAGGAGCGGTTGGAAATGCGCGTTGAAGCTGGTGAAACGCAAATTCGCACCAATCACCAACAACAAGGTGGGTAAGGTTGCCCGGCCAATCAGTTCAGTGAATTGAAAAACAACAATATCCCGAGAAATCCCAAACCGGCTGAATGCCATCCCGGCAGCGATTGAAAGAATGATTGGATTGCGCACCAAATCGAGAAGCAGTTTGCGCTTTCCAGCCTCTTTGTTGAGCATCACGCCCATCATGACAACGGCCACTACATTCGACAGTGGAACAAGCGCTGCAGTTGCCACTGTTCCAATCGAGGTTCCGGTGATCCCGAACAATTGCCCGGTTACGGCAAGCCCGATGAAAGTATTGTGCCGTCCTGCACCCTGAATGATTGACGTCAGGGAGGGGTTGGACTGCCCAGCAAGTTTCCCTACGGAATACGCCAGGATCATTGCCGCGAAGTAGGCAAGTATCAGGGATATCGAGTAACGGAGAATGTTCGGATCGCTGAGGTCGAGTTTTGATGTTTCTGTAAACAGGAACGCCGGAAAGAGCACCCAGTATGAAATTTTGTTGATGCCTGTCCAAACCTCTACATCCCTGACCACTGTCAGTTGGATGATTTTTCCAAGGATGATCACAAGAAAAATGGGTAGGACCAACAGGATCAACGCTGCCATGTTTTCTTGATCTCCAAATGCAAAGGCCTGTTTTGCCTGTGAATGCCGCACTCAAACAGTGCTTTGTGCAGGTGTGTGGCAACGCGCTCTGACGGGACCACAAGGCCGCGAACATTTGCGGCAGCGTTGCGCTTCCGGGAACCTCATAACACCTGCTTTGGAAATTCGCCAATTGCGATTTCTTCCAAGCCAGCAAAGTCATCTTCACCAGCCCAGTCGTTTTTCTTCCAGGCAGTAAACTCATACTTCTGCCACATCAATCCAGAAGACAATCGCAACTTTCAAATGCACAACCAACTTTTCCACATCTACCGGTCATGCACAAACATTGCAGCGACAATGGCTTCCGGTGCGTCTTCTTGAACCAGATGGCCAGCGTCAGGAACTACGGTCATTTGTCCACCGGTTATCATCCGGGCCAGTTTTTGCCCACGCTCCAGGGGAATCCATTCGTCTTTTGCCCCCCAAAGCAAAGTAACGGGACATTCCAGCGGCGCATATTGGTTCTGTATCTCGTCGGTAAATTTTTGGTCCATTTGTGCAATCTGGCGGTAGAATGCTGGTTGACCCACCTCTCCCTGCCAGGGTGCCATGTAAACCTCCAGCGCTTCGCTGGATAGTTGTTTGTAGGCAGCGCCTTGCAGATAGGCGCGTAAAAGCGCGTCATGAGCATAGGCCGGGAGCCCTGCAAAAGCGGCCTTATGGAGTCTGACATGAGTGACAAATGGAGACCCCCAGGGGGCGATTGCAACGGGATCGAAGATCGTTAGCCGTTTGTATCGCAGATCGTTCAGGTAATAGGCACGCAAGGCGGTTGCGCCCCCAAAGTCATGGCACAGGATCTCCGGCCGGTCCAAACCCCAATGGTTGACCAAAGCGGTCAGAAGACCATTCTGAACCGCAAGGGAGACATCCTGCCCCTCACGTTTGTCAGACAGGCCGTAGCCGATCAGGTCAAAGTAGTAGACTGTCCATCTTTGTGCCAGCAGCGGCGCAATCCGGCGCCAGACCTGCGATGAGAACGGTGTTCCATGTATCAATACCAAGGGATCACCACACCCCATCTTGCCCCAAGCGACTGATTGGCTGTTATGAATATAGCGTTCGGGCAAGGCGAGCATGGTGATTTTCCTGTTGTGCCGCACTTCAAAAAACGGTCGTTTGTTCAAGCCAGTCTGAACAAACGTCAGCCTGCCAATGCGGGGATGATCTCCGATGTGTTCCGAACATCGGCATAGCTCGCGGCGAGAGGGGCCATAATGGCAGCATGAACCATTACGGATGGCACGTTGGTTCCATCGTAGGAAACATTTGCAGCAGCACAGGCGTCCTTGGCCAAAGTCACCTTGAAACCCAAATCAACACCGCCACGAACGGTCGCGTCGACGCACATCTGGCTCATCGCGCCACACATGACCAAATGTTCGATCTTTCCTTCGCGCAAAAGCTCTTCGAGACCTGTGCCGACGAAACTGTTCGGCCTGGTCTTTTCGACTATTTTTTCACCGGCCTTGGGTGCAACACTGTCATGGAGTTCGGCACCCGGAGTTCCAGGGTGAAAGAACGGTGCTGCGTCTGATGCCATGACGTGTTTGACGTGAATGATTTTTACGTCATGTTCCCGGGCAGCTTCCAACAGGCTTGCAGCCTGTTCTGTTGCCGCATCCATGTCAGGCAGTGCCATCTTGCTTTCCGGGAAGCTTGGGAAATAGTCGTTTTGAATATCGATCAAGATCAGGGCTGTATGTGTCACGTTATCCTCATGTCAAAATTGGTGGTGTGGTCCTGCTGTGTTTACAGCGGATCATCTCGCGGATAAATTGGCGAATATGACAAACTCTTTGCCATATACGCCAAACGTTGCAATCATTGCCTATGAGGGCGTTCAGCAATCCGCATTGCATGGGTTGGGCGAAATGTTCGACGTTGCCAACAGGCATGTTGAAGAAAATGCCGGGCGAAAGATCAACCACCAAATCCTTAAACCATCCGAACTCGAAGAAGCTTACGGGCTGGACGCGATCGTTTTGCCGCCGAACCTTTCAGGTGCCAGGGGCGAACAGGATAAAGACCTGCATAAATGGCTCCGGCGTCAGCACCTTGCGGGGGCAATCATGTGTTCTGCATGTGCAGGCAGCTACTGGTTAGGTCATGCCGGCATTCTGGATGGACGACCGGCAACCACCCATTGGGCACTTGAAACAGATTTCAGATCGACTTTTCCCGAAGTGAACCTTCATCCCGAGCACATTCTGCTGGACGACAATGATGTTGTGAGCGCAGGCGGGGTGATGGCCTGGGTGGATTTGGGGGTTCACCTCGTCGGCCGCTGGCTTGGCCCGCGGGTGGTTTCGCGGCTTTGCCGCCAGATGTTGATTGATCCGGCAGGTCGGGAGCAACAAACCTATCGCAGTTTTCAACCCGACATGACCCACAAGGATGACGCAATTCGCGCATTGCAGGTCTGGATGGAAGGAAATGCAGGCACCGACTTGTCGGTTAGCGAGTTGGCGCGCCAGGCACGGCTTTCCGAACGGTCCTTGCAACGCAGGTTTTCAAACAGCACGGGCCTATCGGTGAACCGGTATGTGCAGGAACTCAGGGTCGAAAAAGCCAAGGGTTTGCTGGAGTTGACCAACCTGCCGGTAAACGAGATCTGCTGGCAAGTCGGCTATCATGATGTCTCCGCTTTCAGTCGGGTTTTCAAGTCACTCTCCAACATCAGCCCCGGTGAATACCGTCACCGTTTCAAACTCGGGTGAGGTCTGGCGGCCCCCCTCGATGGGGAAAAATGGGGCGGAAGCACAATCCCGATTGAGAGATTGCCCGATAATTGCTCCGCTCAAAAGCGGATGAAAATTTTATCGCCTTGGGACGCAATCCGGTCCAATTATTTTGGGAGAAGGACAGCCGAAAACGCTAGGCTCCAGACTCAATCATTACCAGAATGCGACGAGTGTTGCCAGTGCTACCGCTGACAGGAAGTTTCTGGCGAGTTTGTCATATCGGGTTGCGATGCGGCGAAAATCTTTCAGTGCGCAAAATGCATTTTCAATCAGATGACGGTCTTTGTAGCGGGTTTTGTCATACTGGATTTCCCGTTTTCGGTTTGATCTGCCGGGAATGACGGGAACAATGCCCGCTTCGCGGCATCGTTTGCGCAGGGAATTTGCATCATACCCTTTGTCACCAAGCAGATAACTTGCGCCTTTCAGTCCTGCTATCAGGCGAGGTGCAACCGGGCTGTCCGCTTCGTTGCCTCGTGTGAGTATGAACGCAAACGGTCTACCTATAACGTCCGTAAGGGCATGGATTTTGGTGGTTTGACCGCCCCGCGACGGGCCAATCGCCTGGTTCTTCGCCCCCCTTTACCGCCATGGGCAGAACGGTGGGCTTTCACATAAGTACTATCAATTGCCGTGCTTTTGGTCACTGCGCCAGAATTGGCAAGCACTTCCAGGAGTTCAATCCAGAACCGTTTGTAAGACCAACGGTTGAACCGGTTATAGACTGTCGTTGCGGGGCCGTATTCAGATGGGCAATCACACCAGCGACAACCCACTTTCAGAACATGGATGATGCCGGAAATCACGCGCCGGTCATCAACCCTGTGCGCACCTCCTTTGTGGCGTGGTAAAAGCGGCTCGATCAAAGCCCATTGTTCATCAGAAAGCCAAAACAAATGCGACATCAATGCCTCCAAATCGTTGTTTTGGAGACTTGAATCTGATTTGCTAAATCAAATCAACCCGCTCAATGGGTTTGGACCCTAGGTGTTGAGAACACCCGATGTAATTCTGATGAGATCAACAAATGCCTATAGGCATCTGCAGGCCCATCTATCCTGCCGGGGAGTTGCGAAGCGACGGCAAGTTGCGATGCCCATGAAGCAGCCCCATTTGTAACAAAATCTTCGACTGCGCGTTGTATCGCATTGGTCATCGCCAACTCCTGTAGGTTTCATATGATATCTGGAATAGAGAACGGATTGCCAAAATCAGGGGAACAAAAAATAGTATAATGCATATCATGTGATACATATAATCTCCGGGATATACATATGTTGGACTCCATCGAAAAATAATAAAAAATAAGCAAAATACAGCAACACAGGAAGCATTTATAAATATCACAAAATTCCTCCTAAAGAAAAAAAACGAAGCAATACCAGTGTATATAAGTATTGTAATTAAAAAAAATTCTTGGTCATGCCAAGCTGTGACTAAAGTTCCTAAGCTAGCAAAAAAGTTACCTACTAGCGTGAACCAGAGATGATTTTCGTCAAACATCAGCATTCTGTTAATCACACACATTCTCCATTTGGTTCACATTTATCTGCAAACCAATGTGCCATCGCAGAACGCGCAAAAACAGTCTTTCCAAAGAAGAAAAAGAAAAATCAAAACAGTCGGGAGAAACGACCACAATCCGCCCCACATTTCACGGCCCGTTTAAGGACGAACCAACCACATTCAGATTACTACCCAACATGGCAGCAGGCAGGTGTCAACACATTGCGCTGAGTTCATGCAGTGTTGCAAGCAAAGGGCGAAGCTCATCCAGAGCTGATGTCAGTCTCACGCAGAGCCGCCTTACAGCACTGCCTCAAATAATGCCCTTGTGTTCTCCGGTGTCATTTCAACCGGATTTCCGCCGGTGCTCGGATCGCGAAGCGCGGCTTCGGTCAACGCATCCAGGTCGGGATTTTCAACACCAAGCCCAGTCAGGGTTTTTGGTATCGACATTGATTGATTAAGTTCATCTACATAGGCGCAAAAGCCTTCAAATCCGCCATCGATGCCCAAGTATGCAGACACTGATGAAAACCGTTCCCGTATGGCGGCGGAATTGAATTGTAGAACTGCCGGCATACAAACCGCGTTGGTTGTTCCATGATGGGTGTGATGGACAGCCCCGATCGGGTGGCTAAGGGCGTGAATTGCCCCCAAACCTTTCTGGAAGGCTGTCGCGCCCATGGCCGCAGCTGACATCATGTTTGCGCGTGCTTCTATGTCAGTTCCATCAGCATATGCACGGGGAAGAAATTCCTTGACCAGCCGCATCCCTTCCAAGGCAATGCCCTGGCTCATCGGATGATAATGTGGGCTGGAATAGGCTTCCACGCAATGGGCAAATGCATCCAGTCCGGTCCCTGCCGTGATGAATTTTGGCATTCCCACTGTCAGCTCCGGATCGCAAATCACCACAGACGGAAGCATCTTCGGGTGGAAGATGATCTTTTTCTCATTACTTTGTGAGTTGGTGATAACTGAAGCGCGGCCAACTTCGGACCCGGTTCCAGCGGTTGTCGGCACAGCGACGATCGGCGCAATTATGTCGGGATTTGCTCGTGTCCACCAATCGCCAATATCTTCAAAATCCCATAGCGAACGGATTTGACCCGCCATGAAAGCAATGACTTTTGCCAGGTCCAGTCCGGAGCCTCCGCCAAATGCGATGACCCCATCGTAGTCACCGTCTTTAAACGCCCGAACACCTTCACTGGCATTCTTGTCCGTCGGATTTGGATCGACCTCGCAGAACATTCCCCGACCAAAACCTGCCTGCTCGATCAGATCAAGCGTGGTTTTTGTGATATCCATGTCCGCCAAACCTTTGTCGGTTACAAGCAGTGGCTTGCTGATACCTGCCGATTGACATGCTTCGGCAATCTCCGTGATGCGACCTGCGCCGAAACGCATGGAGGTGGGGTATGACCAGTTTCCAATTAATGTCATTACTGTTTGGCTTTCTTCATATGATATGATTTAGGACGCGTGAGGTTATGGTAACCAATGACAGACAAGCCGCCGCCGCGACCTGTATCCTTGCAACCGGTCCAGCAAAGGGCCGGATCAAGATAGTCACACCGGTTCATGAAAACGGTACCGGTTTCGATGGAATCGGCAATTTTTTCTGCCCGTGTTATATCTCTCGTCCATAACGAAGCGGTAAGCCCGAAGTCGCTGTCATTCATCAGCGAAATGGCCTCGTCATCGTCTTTGACCGGCATGATACCGACAACCGGCCCGAAACTCTCCTCTCGCATAACGCGCATGTCATGGCTAACATTGGTGAGAATTTGGGGTGTGAGATAAGCGCCGCCATCATCTTCATCAAATTTTGAGATATGGGCTACCGCACCCGCTTCCACCGCTTCGTTGATTTGGCTCCTGACTTCATTCGCAAAACGTACGTGAGCCATAGGCCCAAGAGTGGTATCAGGATCAAGAGGATTACCGAGTTTATATCCTTCTACGATCTTGACCGCTTTCTTTACAAATTCATCGAACAGGGATTGGACGACATAAATTCGTTCAATTCCGCAACAACATTGGCCGGAGTTAAACATCGCACCATCGATCAACGTGTCGACTGCCGCATCAAGATCGGCGTCTTCCAGGACATAACCCGGGTCTTTTCCGCCAAGCTCCAGGCCAACACCGGTAAACGTTCCGGCAGCAGCCCGCTCGATCGCTTTTCCGCCCCCGACCGAACCGGTGAAATTGATGAAATCGAACAAACCTTCCGCGATAAGCGTTTCTGTTACATCATGATCAAGAAAAACATTCTGAAACACTTCTCTTGGAACGCCAGCCGAATGAAAGGCATCAACCATTCGTTCACCAGCAAGCAGGGTCTGGGAGGAGTGTTTCAAAAGCACTGTGTTACCCGCGATCAATGCAGGTGCCACTGTGTTTATTGCTGTCATGAAAGGGTAGTTCCATGGTGCGATGACCAGCACTACGCCATGCGGCACACGTTTAATGTATCTCTTGAAGTTATCATCATCAGATATTTCAATCGGAGCCAAAGCCTCATCAGCGATCTCAGCCATATGGCTTGCTCGTTCATTAAATCCGCCAAATTCACCGCCATAACGGACCGGTCGCCCCATTTGTTTTGCAAGTTCAGGAACAATTTCGACGTCGAGTTTTCCGACAGCAGCCACTCCTGCCATAACAAGGTCAATGCGTTCTTGAAGAGGACGTGCTGCCCATGCAGCTTGTGCACTTCTTAATTCGGCAACAACCGAAGCGCCCGTTTGGTAGTGAACCGTTTCGCGTTCAGCGAAGTTTGAACCGTCAATCGGCGAAACGCATTGTATTACTTTGGTCATTCTTCTTTTTCCAATTACGCTTTCTCAAACCCGCGCGCTAATTCATAATCTGTCACAATGCGATCAAACTCTTCCTGTTCCCATTCAGCACAACGATAATAGTGATCAACCACATCGTCTCCAAAGGCGGTTCGCAACATATTGGACTCCTTCAGTTTCACCATTGCATCCCGAAGGTTGCCGGGAATCTGTTTGATTTTCATAGCCTGATAGGCATCTCCCTCAAACGGACCTTGAAGCTCAAGCTTTTCTTCAATGCCGGCTATTCCGGCGGCCAATTGCGCAGCCATGGCCAAGTACGGATTGATATCCGACCCCCCGACACGGCATTCGACCCGTATGGCTTTGGTTCCGCCCCCACAGAGGCGAAAGCTTGCTGTGCGATTGTCAATCGACCACATAATACCGGTTGGGGCGAACGTCCCTTTCTGAAAACGCTTGTAGCTATTCACATACGGGGCCAGAAAAATGGTCGTATCTGCGGCATACTTAAGCAGTCCCGCCAGATACTGGCGCATGATGTCAGACATGCCGAGTTTATCAGTTTTGTCGAAAAAGGCCGAACTTCCATCCTTCCAAAGAGACTGATGAATATGGGAAGAAGAGCCGACTTTTTCGTGATGCCACTTTGGGAGAAAAGTTGCAGAATGGCCGTTTTGCCAGGCTATTTCCTTGACCGCATGTTTGGCTATGGTGTGATGATCAGCACAATTCAGTGGGGCATCATATTTGATGTTTAATTCCTCCTGCCCGGCTTCGGCTTCTCCTTTGGAATTTTCTACCGGAATACCCGCCGCAAAAAGGTGATTGCGGATTGGCCGCATCACATGCTCTTCCTTGGTGGTTTGCAGAATGTGGTAGTCTTCGTTATAGCCACTGATGGGCTTGAGGTTCCGATAACCTTCTTTACGAAGCTCTTCGAGACTCTTCTCAAAAAGAAAGAACTCCAGTTCAGTTGCCATTGCTGCTTCAAAGCCAAGTTCTTTCAGGCGCTGAATCTGGCGCTTCAATACCTGCCGGGGAGAATGCGCCACAGGTTCATGGGTGTGATGATCAAGAACATCACACAAAACCATTGCGGTGCCCTCGAGCCAGGGAACAGGGCGTAACGTTTCCAGATCCGGCTTCATGATATAGTCGCCATATCCGGATTCCCAACTGGTCGAGGCATAACCGTCCGGGGTTGCCATCTCCAGATCTGTCGCAAGCAGGTAGTTACAGCAGTGGGTTTCTTCCCACGCGCTGTCAACAAAATGCTGGGCGACAAATCGCTTGCCCATCAAACGGCCTTGCATATCAACAATGCAGACCAAAATTGTATCGATCTCTCCATCGCTGACAAGTGATTTCAGTTTTTCAAAGGGTAATGTGCTCGCCATGAATTCTCTTCTTTTCCAGCAAAAGAGGCAGTGCTGCTGCACTGCCTCTTTCAGTCAACAACTGATTATCCGTAACGATAGGGTCGGCCCGCTTTAATCATATCAGCATTGTATTTCTTAAAGATGTCTACGACCCTGCGTTTCACATCAGACTCTGCGGCGATCTCTTCCCAGAAAACCTGGGCAGCGTCTTCGACCTGCTTCCATTCCTCATCAGGTATTGAGGTTAGTTCCATCTTGGTACCATTGACCCGCAAGGCTGCTTCCCCTCCCCAGTACCACCACTGACGATAGTAATGAGACTGATCGCAACAAACCCTGAAGAGAGTCTGCAAATCTTCCGGCAGTTCATTCCAACGGTCCATATTTGCGAAGAATGACCCCGCCCAAGCGCCGGAAATGTTGTTGGTGAGGAAGTAGTTTGTAACATCTGCCCAGCCAACGGTGTAATCTTCGGTAATGCCAGACCAGGCTATTCCATCAAGTTCACCGGTTTGGACCGCAACTTCAATATCCTCCCAGGGCAATGTAACCGGCACGACACCAAACTGTGTCAGGAAGCGGCCAGCCGTCGGGAAAGTAAAGACGCGCTTGCCTTTTAGGTCAGCAAGACTACGGATCGGATCTTTCGTGGCGAAGTGACATGGGTCCCACGAACCGGCAGAAACATGCTTCACGCCGACTTTGGAATATTCTTCGTCCCAGATCTCATTAAGCCCGTACTGGTTAAACAAGACCGGCACGTCGAGAGAATAACGGGAACCAAACGGAAAATAACCGCCAAACACGGTAACTTCCGTTGGCGATGCCATTGAATCGTCATCCGATTGCACCGCGTCAATGGTACCTCTTTGCATTGCTTGAAACAGTTCACCCGTAGGCACAAGCTGATCGCCGAAAAACAGCTCAATTTGCATTCTGTCGCCTGCAATTTTGTTGAACATTTCGACAGCAGGTGTAACAACATGCGCCGCCAGTGAAGCGCCTGCATAGGTCTGCATTCGCCATTTGATTGTTGATTGCGCTATCGCTGGTGTCGCTAAAGCTGCTGCTGGAGCAGCGACAGCTGCCCCCTTAATAAACGTACGTCTTGTGGTCATGATAACCTCCCTTGGTTGGACTCCGTTTTAAGTTTGGTTGGAAAACCTCCATTGCTTCCAAGTCATTTTCATCTCCCATAAACATACTCCGGCAACCAAAGTGCTATCTGCGGAAATGCCATTATGAGAATTAGTGCAAGTATCATCACGCCTACAAATGGCATTATTGATACGTATATGTCTTTGAGTGAGATTTGTGGCGGCGCCATTGCCCGCATCAGAAACAAGTTATACCCGAATGGGGGGGTCATGTAGGCGATCTGCGTTGTGATCGTATAAAGTACACCGTACCAAATGAGATCAAAACCGAGCAACTTCACAAGTGGAACATAAAGCGGCGCAACAATCACCAGCATCGCAGTATCATCCAGAAATGTACCCATTAGAATAAACGACAATTGCATCAGGATGAGGATCATCCACGGATCAAGTCCGAGCTGCTCTGTAAAGAGGTTGTCAATCGCACGAACAGCGCCCAAGCCGTCAAATACCGCCCCAAATCCGAGTGCAGCGAGTATGATCCACATGAACATGCATGAAATAGCCAACGTCTGGCGAACCGAAACCTCAAAAACCGAACGGGTCATCCTGCCCTTTACTATGGCCGCAACAAAAGCAGCCATCGCGCCAATCGCAGAGCTCTCAACCAGGGATGTCCAGCCATTCACAAACGGCACCATCATCGCCGCAAAAATTATAAACGGAAGCAGGCCGGCTCTTAACATGCGCAGTTTTTCGGAAAATGGCACGTTACGTTCTTCATCGTCCAGGGCAGGACCAAGCTGTGGCTGTATCTTGCATCGTATATAGATGTAGAGGATAAACATTGCTGCCATCATCAAACCGGGAACAATTCCTGCAAGCCAGAGTTGTCCCACCGGCTGGCGGGCAATCATGGCATATAGAACGAGCACAACCGATGGCGGAACCAGTATCCCCAGAGATGAACCAGCCTGAATGACACCGGTCACCATGATCTTGTCATATCCTCGGCGCAGAAGTTCCGGCAGCGCTATCGTTGCTCCGATTGCCATGCCTGCCACCGACAAACCATTCATTGCCGAGATAAGAACCATCAAGCCAATGGTCCCAATCGCCAGACCGCCATTAACCGGGCCCATCCAGACGTGAAACATTCGGTAAAGATCATCGGCCAGCTTGGATTCTGATAGTATGTAGCCCATGAATATAAACATCGGCAGCGTAAGCAGCGGATACCACTTCATCAACTTCATGGCTGCTGAAAACGGGATGTCTGCTCCACCTGTTCCCCACAGGGAAATCGCAAAAATCGCACCGATTGCACCAATAGCGCCAAATACTCGTTGACCGGTAAAGAGCATGAGCATCATCGTCGCAAACATGAAAATGGCGATCATTTCCTGGGACATTGCAACTCTACTCCCCTGATTTTCGCCATGTCTTTAATCAGCTCTGAAATCGCCTGAAGCAACATCAGGAAGATACCGAGACACATAATCAATTTGACCGGCCACAAGTACGGTCGCCAAGCTGTCGGACTTCGTTCAAGGCGTCCAACGCTGTCAGAGCCGGACAGCAAATTAGCGAAGAAGCCGTATGTATCTCCCTTGAAATGCCCAAGCGAGTAGGCCAGGGAGTTCAAGCCGCCATGCAACAATACGCCCAGGTAAAAAAGCAAGAACAACACCGTTAGCGCGTCAATTTGGGCTTTGCGATGGGTCGTCCACTCCGCATAGAACAAGTCCATTCGTACGCTCGAACCAAGTTGCATGGAATAGGGACCACCCATTATGTAGTAGGTCACCAACGCAAATTGAGCAATTTCCAGAGTCCAAAGTGAAGGGTTGAAAAAAGTTTTCGAAACAGAAGACCAGATCAGAATGCCCACCATCACGAATATCCCGTACATCATGATGCGGCCAATACGGTAATTCACAGCATCAACTGCATGAACATATTTGGCAGCCAGGCTCATGCGTGCTTCCCCAGTTTTTGTTGCGTGGAGAGGAGCGTCTGAAGTGAGGTCGAGATTAGTCCGGCAAGCATTTCTGCCATTTTCTGACAGGCAACCTCTGTTTCAATCAGATCATTTCGGATTTCAATCATGACATTTGGGATTGCGTTTTCCAGGCCGTGTTTTTTCAACGTATGTGTAACACCATGCTCTGGTCCGTATGGTTCATTTCTTTTCACCACATGATTTGTAAATTCCCGGCATGACATCATCATCGCCTCTGCCAAGGCTGCATCCTGGTCGTGTAAAACCCCAATTTCAACATCACGGGAGATGCCGTTATAGACCGGTGTAAAACTGTGAATGGTAATCAGGGCGCTACTTCTGGCGGCGGCTTTTTCAAGACAATCCTGAAAAGGCTCGTAAATATTTTGAATTCTGAAAATACGATCGTCGTTCCCAAGATTCAGATTGCCCGGGATATCATAAATCTCGCTCCTGGCCGGCATGGCATCATGCGCTTCAGGGGGGCGATTGCAGTCATAAACAAGCCTGGAGACTTTCCCCAATACACATTGCGCATTCAGAATTTCCGAAAGTTCGGTTGCAACATGCGCTGCACCGGGGTCCCAGGCAATGTGGCTTTCAAGCAAGGACTGAGAAAGCCCAAGGCCTTCAAATTCAGGAGGAATAAAATTCGAGGCATGTTCACAGACGATCAAGATTGGACTGTCTCCATCCCGACTACGGAATTCAACTGCTTCAAAAGCACCATCTGCAGATACCATTTCCATAACTCCGGAACAGGCCTCCTTACCCATAATGTACATTTTTCTTCAAAAGAGTTGCAATTGTCAATATATCTTCTTTTGAAACTTGGAACACTTTCCTCTAAGGGTAAGGAAACTTCGGGAGGCAGTTTTTGTCAGAGATCACAATCGCAGAGCGGCTTCGATTCAGAAACGATGAGCTTACACGTTCTGAGCGACAACTGGCTGATATCATTCTGAAGAATTATCCTGCCTCCGGCCTTGGAACGATCACCACTCTTGCGGCAAGCGCAGGCGTTTCGACGCCAACGGTTGCCCGGCTCGTTCAGAAACTGGGATTTTCCGGATTCCCGGATTTTCAGGCTGGGCTTCGAAAAGAACTGAACGAGAAAATTTCCGGTCCGATCAACAAACGGAATGTGTGGGCGAACAACGTACCTGACGGCCACATCATGAATCGCTTCACAGATGCGGTGATTGACAATATTCGCCAGACGCTCGGTGAAGTTGATACCGAAACATTTGAACGAGCGTGCGATTTAATTGGTGACAGAGCGCGTTGTGTATTTGTGGTCGGAGGCAGAATTACCAGAACTTTGGCCGATCATTTCTTCTTGCACGCACAAGTAATCAGGCCAGATGTTACCCACATCAATTCCAACTCCAACGCCTGGCCCCATTATTTGTTGGACATCAAGGAAGGTGATGTCGTTGTCATATTCGACATTCGCCGTTATGAAAACAGCACGTTGCGCCTGGCCGAATTCGCAAATGAAAAGAAGGCGGAGATCATTCTTTTTACAGATCAATGGCAATCACCGGTCGCTACAATCGCAAAAGTTGTCTTCAGCAATCGGATAGCGGTTCCCTCCGCTTGGGATTCTCTTGTCACCGCCATGCTGCTTACAGAAATTATCATTGCGGATGTTCAGGAACGGATTTGGGGAACTACCCGCGAGCGTATGGAAGAACTAGAGGATATGTTCGACCGCACCAAGTTTTTCAGGAAGTTTTGATTTTATGCAGAGGTCCGGGCGTGCTCTGACAAGTGATCATTCTGGCGGCGATGATCTGTTATGTCAGATTGGCATTTCTACAATTCAAGTTTGGTCCGTTGAAAGAAACATCATTCGCCGCAAGACGACTGGTTCCACAAACCAAGTCCCTGAAACCAAAAAGACTTCAGGCAGACTGAACTAATGCGGTTGAGTAAAAACGTTGTTCTGACTATATTGAGCCAGGGTGCAGAGGCATGGATACCCGGACATCGATCCGCGAGGGAACGCCGCCCCTCCTGCACTCTTTTATACATGCGCCCGGAATTTCCAGAGTGCTACAACGATGCCCTCAGCAAGCACTTCTGCGTTAGAGCCCAACTGAAAATTAAGTTGAGTGATTTCAGTGGTTTGTGATTCCATGAATTTGTTTACGATTCTTGGAGAGCCACATTGCCCTGGAATGAAATCACCCGGCCGGACTATGACAGGCGTTTTCTTCGTTATGCAAGCGATTGTACCGATACAGAATGGAATCTGATTGCACCTTTTTTGATACGTGGCTCAAAAGTTGGTCGTCCCCGCACCCATTCAATGCGGCATGTCGGAAACGTAACTTCTTCATATGAATTCTCTCCTAAATCATTGTGAGAAAATTCTGCTTTCAAATCCATCTGAATAATGGGGGGATCAGAGGTACATAGCACATGTTACTTGTTTGAAGCAAAAATTGTTCGAAGGCGACAGACGAAGACTATCCTTCGAAGACGCAGAAGGAAAACTCCGGCGCATTTCCGGAAGGCCTTTCAATAGCCTGCCAATCAGCTCGGATCAGTACGGATCATTCCGGTACGCAAGAACAATTCAGTCGGGAACACAGTTTCTGGCCCTTATTGGGCAATAAGCTTATGAAGCTTCGCGAAATACCTGAAAAAACCAGTGCTGCCTGAATTCGGAGATCCCGGGCGAGCAAGGCGAAGCCTTATGTCTCAAGTGCTTTGCGAAGCCCTTTGGGGGTCTTCTCCGGGTATGAGTTGCTCGCGGAATCGTGACAGGTAGCCGGCAATATGATCCTTGACATCGATACTCTCGGGCAAGATCAATAATTGATACATCGTTCCGAACATAAAGGAACTGTGCTGCAAGGCAAGCTGTCTGGCATCCACGTCCGACCGCAAATCGCCATCTTCAAGAGCCTCTTTCAACCACTTTGTCAAAGTGTCCTGTTGCAGTTTGAGCGTTGTCGTCATCCCATCACCGGAGTTGGTTCCGCTCCGGACTCGCTGAAATCGCAACAATTGTCCCACGCGATATTCGTCTGTGTCGCGTAACATGAAGTCTTCCCAAGCCTGAATACCTGAAAGGTATGCGTCTAGCCCACGCTTACCCCTTGTTGCCTTGTTAATTGTTGCCGCCCAGTCCTTCTGAAAACGTCGAAGCAATTCCTGGACAAGGTTCTCTTTGGACCCAAAACGGTAACTGGCCAAGCCCCGACTGTATCCGGCGAGCTCACCCACCTCTTTGAGGGTCATACCGTCAACGCCCTTTTCCAGAACCAACTTCGTCGCAGCCTTGAACATTGCGGCGTCGGATGTGGCAGTGCGCTCGGCCTGTGTACGTCTCGGTCGCTTGTTGGTGTTACTGTTCGCAGGCGTCATATTCATTTTCTTCCATTCAGGTTACAACACACCACAGTTTCTTGTGTGCTGCAATCAAGTGCTTGAGTTGCACAACGTTACTCCGGTTCCGCGGGTCTCTTCTCCCACTGAACTACCTGGCTGCGATGCCCTGGTTTTTGAATGCCTACCCAATGGAGCTAGGTTGGCCAATAACAAACTTTTTCCATCGATGGCGACAACGCCGCTCAGACAGCTCTTTCGTCTCTCAGCAAGCCGAAATCGCTTTCAACATATCCCAATTCGGACAGAACTTCGTCGGTATGTTGCCCAGGCTTCGGTGGCGGCGACGATGGCCCACAGCACTTCAGTCTCGGATGGATCATCACGCTCCGCTTCGGCCAGAATGGCGGGGGGAATGACGACAGACGGATGCCCAAAAGCACGCGCGTTTACATCGTCGAGATCGAGCACATGGCCCAGAGCGCCATGGATCAGAGCCGCATCCGCCTGATGTGCACGACGACCCAGATCGATGAGCGCGCACCTGTAGTCCCCGTTGGGTATCGCTGACAATGTCTTGGCCGCCAAAGGTTCACGCGAACCGGCAATCGTCACAGAGAGATAATCCAGCAGGGCATGGCGAGCATGTTCCAGGCTTCGCGCGATCGCCTTGCCCGCATATATATCAAAGGCCAGTGCAGCCAGATATTTAGAAAAGGTCAACATCGGTATCCATCACCGTTGCCGCACCAGCTTCGATAGCAATTGCATGGGCCTCAGCACGTGGAAATAAACGAGTCAGATAGAAACGTGCAGTATGCAGCTTTGCCTTGGCAAAGGCTTTATCTTCGCAGGACAACGAAGCGACGGCCATGCGCACCCAAAGATAAGCAAAAACCGAATACCCGGTTAGCTGCAAGAAGTCGTTGGACGCACTGCCCACTTCGGCCGGGTCCTTTTGTATGCGTGGATTAAGGGAAACCAATGCAGCGCGCATCAAATCAGTTGCGCGTTCAAGCGGTTCGGCAAAATCCTGCGTTTCAGCATGGCATTTGGCGATTTCGGCCATTCCATCGATCTTGGCCAGCAGGGCATTGATGGCTGTGCCGTCGTCCATCGGCACCTTGCGGCCCAACAGATCCATACCTTGAATACCGTTCGCTCCCTCCCAGATCTGGTAGATCCGGGTGTCACGCACAAACTGTTCAATTCCGTGCTCTCGAATATAACCGTGCCCGCCGAACACCTGCTGAGCCAGAGTTGTGGCCTCAAAACCGGTATCGGTGATAAAAGCCTTCACCACGGGGGTCAGCAGATCCACCAACGCCTGACACTCGGCACGTTTTTCCGCGTCAGGATGCGCCCCAGCAAAGTCAATTTGCTGACCTATCCATGTCACCAGCGCCCGACTGGCTTCGGTGATGGATTTCATGTGCAAAAGCATACGGCGCACATCCGGGTGTACGATGATCGGATCCGCCGGACCATCAGGATTGGCCACACCGCGCACAGATCGTCCTTGCAACCGTTCCTGCGCATAGGCCAAGGCACCCTGATAGGCCCCTTCGGCCCCGGCGAGCCCACTCAACCCGGTCCCCACACGCGCACCGTTCATCATGGTGAACATGGTCTGCAATCCGCGATGCGGCTGACCGATCATCTCACCAACGGCTCCGTCAAAATTCAACACGCAGGTCGCAGAGCCAGTCTGCCCCATTTTGTGTTCGATGGCGCCGCAATTGACATTGTTGTGCTCGCCCACTGTCCCGTCGTCATCGTTGATACGGTTTCGCGGCACAACGAACATGCTAATGCCTTTGACTCCGTCGGGGGCATCAGGCAACCGGGCCAGAACCATATGCACGATATTGTCCGACAGGTCATGTTGACCTCCGGTTATAAATATCTTTTGACCGGTGATGGCATAGGTTCCATCGCCCAAAGGTTCAGCTCGCGTTCGCAGCATACCCAAATCCGAACCGCAATGCGCCTCGGTCAGACACATGGTGCCAGTCCAGTTTCCGGCTACCATCGACGGCAGGAATTTTTTCTGAAGTTCGGGTGTGCCCCATTTTGTCAGCACATTGACAGTGCCCGAACTGAGATTTGGATAAGTGGAAAATGCAGCGTTCGACGAAATCATCATCTCTTTAACAGCGAGACCCATCGACGGCGGCAGGCCCTGCCCACCGAACTCTTCTTTTGCCGCCAGCCCCGGCCAGCCGCCCTCGATATACGCTTTATAGGCTTCTTTGAACCCATCAGGTGTGGTGACTTCGCCATTTTCAAACCGGCAACCCTGTTCATGGGCAGACAGGCGAATTGGGTCCATCACTTCTTCGGCCAGCTTGGCTGCCGCTTGCAGAATCTGATCATACAGTTCCGGCGTTGCGTCTTGCCAACGCTCGATCTGGGATAGCTCGACCCCGTCAAAAACATCGTAGTAACAGAACCTCATATCGTCCTGACGGGCGCGGTATTCGACCATCCAGGTCACTCCTCCGAAATCTACCAGTCGCAACCTAGATCAGTAACTTGCTTTACACAAGTAAGTTTGCAACAATCGCACCGTATACGGATGAAATTTGGAGGAGCCCACATGATTCGGCGTCACATCTATGAAGAAGAACACGAGATGTTCCGCGAAGGTGTCCGGCGTTGGGTAGAAGACAACGTTCAACCCAAGTCTTTGGAATGGGCTGAAAAGGGTTGCGTGGATCGCGAGACCTGGCGCGCCGCCGGGTCGCAAGGATTTCTGTGCATGTGGGCACCCGAGGAATTTGGCGGCGCAGGCGTCGACGATTTTCGCTTCGATATGGTGCTTCAGGAAGAATTCACCAAACATGATTCCGGCTTTTTCATACACCTGCACAACAGGATCGCAGGACCCTATGTGCGCCGGTTCGGAACTGACGATCAAAAGGCTCGGTTCTTACCCGGCATGGTTTCAGGTGATGTGATCACCGCTATTGCGTTAACGGAACCGGATGCAGGCTCGGACCTTGCGGGCATGAAGAGCTTTGCCGATGAACGGGACGATCATTGGGTTCTGAACGGCTCAAAAACCTATATCTCAAACGGCATTCTGTCGGATTTGATCATCGTGGCAGCGCGCACGTCCAGAGAAAAACGCGGGCAGGTAGGCCTGTTCCTGGTGGAACGCGACATGAAAGGATTCCGGCGCGGCCGAAACCTGGAAAAGATGGGACTACATGGTCAAGACACGGCCGAACTTTTCTTTGACGATGTGGTCATCCCGAAAGAAAACGTTCTGGGCGACCCGACCCAAGGCTTCAAATACGTCATGCGCGGTCTGGCCGAGGAACGGCTGGTGGGGGCGCTCAAATACATCTCACGCGCTGAACGCGCCTTTGACATCACGATGGATTACATCCAGGAACGCAAAGCCTTTGGTCAGCCGATTGGCACCTTTCAGAACTCGCGCTTCACAATGGCCGATCTACGGACCAAGCTGAACGCGACCTGGGCCTTTGTCGATCATTGCGCGCGTGATCACTTGGCTGGAGAGCTTTCGGCGGAAATGGCCGCACAGATCAAGCTTATGACTTCCGAGGTTGAATGGGAAACTGTCGATGCCTGCCTGCAGTTGCATGGTGGTGCCGGCTACATGCAAGAATATGAAATATGCCGGCTGTTCCAGGACGCCCGTATCTCGCGGATCTACGCCGGATCATCGGAAATAATGAAAGAGATAATCGGTCGCAACCTTGGGTTGGACGACCGTAAAGTGGCAGGAAAAAAATGACCACGCCCGAAGAATTTGACTATATCGTGATAGGCGCCGGTTCAGCGGGCGCCACTTTGGCCAATCCAATGAAGAAAGTACTTCTGCTGGAGGCCGGCCTGAGGATTGTAATCCCTGGCTGCATGTGCCAGCGGGGATCAGCCGGGTTCTGGGCAATCCGAAAGTGGCCTGGCAGTTCCTTTCAGAACCCGAGGCAGGTATGAAGGGCCGCAAGGTCTATCACCCCCGCGGCCGGGCGCTTGGCGGAATATCAGCAATCAACAATATGGCCTATATCCGTGGCCACGCCTCCGATTATGATGACTGGCATCCGGCGTGCAACGTCGGTTGGGCTTGGGACGATGTCCTGCCCTATTGCCGCAAATCTGAAGGCAACCGTGAGTTTTCCAACGAGCATCATTCGGACAGCGGCGAGCTTGGCGTCACCCGTGCTGCGTTGGAGCATCCGGCCTCTCGCGCCTTTTTGGACGCGGTAATCGCCGCAGGCCTCCCGGCAAGGTTCACTCGCGTGGGCCGAAACTGGGTAAGCACACCGACGAAGAACTTGCACAAGCGGGCTTTCAGACGCTCAAATAAAGGCCCTGCTGGGCTAATGCCGAACCAACATACAGGAGCAGGGACATGGAAGCATTCAAAACTATCGTCTACCGCGAAGACAGCGGGACCGCCCGGATCACTCTTAATCGACCAAAACAGCTCAATTCACTGAACGAACTCATGCGGCAGGAACTGCTTAACGCCCTGCGGTACGCGACCCTGTCCGCCGCGGTGCACGTGATCGTTCTGGATGCAGCGGGTAACTCCTTTTGCGCCGGGGCGGACCTGCGCGAAGTGCCGCCTGAAGGGCAATGGGTTGAAGACCGTATCAACGCGGAATTCAAACCCTTTCTCATGGCCATCGAAAACGCGCCCAAACCGGTCATCGCTTCGGTGCGAGGGGCCGCTGCAGGCATCGGCGGGGCACTGATGATGGTCTGCGACCTCGCGGTGATGAGCGAAAATGCATATATCTATCAAGCGTTTTCCGCAATCGGGCTAATCCCCGACGGCGGAGCGAGCTGGCACCTTGCAAGAGCACTTGGACCCAAAAAAGCCTATGAGGTCATTATGACAGGTGAGCGGATATATGCACAGGATTGCTTGGGCTATGGCCTTGTGAACCGTGTGGTCCCCGATGATCAGTTGGAAGCGACAACAGAGGACCTGGTCAAGATACTTCTTTCCAAAGCACCTCTGTCAGCACGCTACACGAAAGAGGCGATACGCCGGGGCGCGACACTGACTCTCTCTGAAGCGGTTTCACTTGAGGCGCAACTTCAGAATATTCCTCGGAGCAGTGCGGATTTCATCGAAGGTAAGACGGCGTTTCTGGAAAAACGAAAACCTGTATGGTCAGGAAAATGATTTGCTAACCATACAAGTTCCAGGAAGAGCTGCGAGCCAAGCGCTATCAGACAAGCTTGTTCTTGCTGCCTTCCCAGTAGATATCGCGTAGTAAGCGCTTAATCAGTTTGCCATTATTGTGCCGCGGAAGCGCTTCCTTAAAGTCTATGCTGCGTGGGCATTTGAGTTTGCTCAAATTCTCTTGGCAATACAGTATCAGTTCCTGTTCCAACGCGAACCCTGCTTCTGCCCAAGCTTCGGGTTGGATAACGGCCTTGACCTCTTCACCAAACTCTTCGTTGGGCACCCCAAAAACAGCAGCATCCGCCACCTTTGAATGCGTCGCCAAAAGGTTTTCGATTTCTTGAGGATAGATGTTGACGCCCCCTGAAACGATCATGTTCGCCTTGCGATCGGTCAGAAACAAAAATCCTCTTTCGTTGACGTAACCTACGTCACCCATCGTCGACCATCCCTCTTTGGTCCGGGAGGCTTGGGTCTTTTCTGGGTCGTTGTGGTATTCGAAAATCGGCGCATTGGCGAAATAGATATCGCCAGCATTTTCCTCGCCAGGTGGCAGAACTTGCCCGTCTTCATCCAAAATCCTGATTTCACCAAAAACAGCTCGACCGACAGTTCCCTTGTTCTCCAACCATTCCTCGCAGTTACAAACTGTGTGACCGCTGCCTTCGCTGCCACTGTAATATTCATAGAGAACCGGTCCCCACCAATCGATCATTGCCATTTTCACTGCCTTTGGGCATGGGGCCGCAGCATGAATGGCGCATCGCACGCTGGACAAATC
The DNA here is from genome assembly GCA_965230715.1 of Rhizobiaceae bacterium. Taxonomy (GTDB): domain Bacteria; phylum Pseudomonadota; class Alphaproteobacteria; order Rhizobiales; family Rhizobiaceae; genus JAALLB01. The sequence goes on from CBDDLK010000001.1 coordinate 2,793,166, forward strand.
GTAGCGTTCACGCACCGCGTCAGGCAAGCGCAGCAATCGGCTGAACATGGTCGGTACAAATTGGGCATGAGTCACTTTGTATTGCTCAATCAGTCTAAGCGTCTCTTCGGAGTCGTATTTCTCCATGAGAATCACGGTTCCACCCAAACGCATGACGCCCAAACTGAAACGCAAAGGCGCTGCATGATAAAGAGGTGCCGTGTTGAGATAGATTGAGTCTGACGCCATGCAATAGCATTCCTGCATCAGCCCGACCAATCGAGGCGGCTCGTCAAAGGACGTACCGTCGTAGTCGGTTTTAATCCCCTTCGGGCGCCCAGTGGTGCCGGACGAATACAGCATATCGATCCCGCCGCTCTGATCCGCTATCGGCGACTTGGGAAGAGAACAAACCTGCGCTTCCCAAGCGTCTACGGACGTCGTTTCTTCATCGACAACGAACAGGTGAGTACAGTTTTCGACTTGGTCGAACACTGATTTTGCCACATCTGCCAGAGCGGCCGACGCTATAAGAACTTTGGCCCCGCTGTCGTAGGTAATAAACTCGGCTTCAGACGGTGTTAGATGGGTACTCATCGTTGTAAAGATCAACCCTGCTCGCATGGCGCCAAAACAAATCTCCGGAAGGCGTGGCGAGTTGTGCATCAAAAGAGCGATGTGATCGCCACTTTTTAGCTCGAGATTCCGGAACAAATGTGCTGCTTGATTCGACCGCTCTTCGAGCAGCCGATAAGTGACTGTTTCACCCGACCCCGCCATGACATAGGCGGGTTTGTCCGGGGTGCGCCTAGCATGATGATAGGGGTGCAGATTCACCGTCCGCTCCCTCCCAAACTCCGTGCATCTACCGGTTATTGGCCAGAAAAACTAGGTTTGCGCTTTTCCATGATGGCGCGAATCGCTTCCTGGTGATCGTCCAGCTGTTGCAGAACCCCTTGCATGACGGCGGCCATATCCAGGCTATCCTTCAGCCCGGTCCGTTGTGCCGCCAACATCAGCTGTTTGCCTTTTCGAACGGCCATTGGCGGATTGGCGACGACCTTGGCCGCCAACGCCTGGGCCGCATCAATCAGCGCTTCGGGCTCGACCACATCGCTGACCAACCCCCAATCCAGGGCTTTCTCAGCCGAGATGCCATCTGCCGTGTACAGCATCTCTGCGGCCCGCGCATAACCAACAACACGCGGCAGGAACCAGGTGCCGCCATCGCCGGGAATGATCCCGACACGCAGAAAGCTTTCGGCAAAGACCGCGCGGGTCGACGCGATCCGCATGTCGCACATCGTCGCCAGATCGTTCCCGGCTCCGATGGCCGGGCCGTTTACCGCAGCAATCATCGGCACGCTGAGCCCCTCCATTGCCAAGGGGATCTTTTGAATTCCTTCAGCGTACCAACGTTCGATCTGCGTCGGCGTCATGCCGTCGCGCGCGGTCATGTTACTGATCTCTTGCAGGTTGCCGCCCGATGAAAACGCTCTGCCGGCTCCGGTCACAATGGCGCAACTGATATTGCTGTCGGCTTCAATGTCGGCCAGAGCTTCAAGCAAACCAGAAACCACGTCTTCTGACAATGCGTTTCTGGTGTCATCACGATTCAGGGTTATCGTGGCGACACGTTCGGATTTCTCGAGCAACACGGGATTGGTCATGTCTTGTCCTTTTATCTAGAGACGTGGGGCCAGAGGCCGGTGGGCGGTGAAGCGGCGATTGTGCGTCCCAGATGGATTGCCCATTCCGACGCTGATCCATACTCATCCTGCCACTGCCACAATCGCCGGGTATAGCGACCAAGAACGTACTCCCGGGTGAACCCCATTGCACCGTGCGCCTGATGTGAGGCCGCAGCCACCCGTGTGGCGGCCTCGCCGCAACGGATCTTAGCCACCGCAATGTCGCCCTGACAACCTTCGCCAAAGACCGGATCGGTGGCCATCGCATCAGCCATAAGGTCAACCGCGGCCGAACAGGCCGCCGTTTCACCAGCTATATCTGACAAGTGGTGCTGAATCGCCTGGAATTTCGCAAGAGGACGCCCGAATTGCTCCCGATCCTGCGTATAGTGTAACGTCAGGTCAAGAATGGCCTGCATGGCACCTGCCATGTATGCCGCGCGCGCGGCGGCGCCGATCGCCCGCCAGGAGGTGGCATTGTACGCGGTCGGCGCGCGCGCTTCGTCAAGCACCTCACAAAGAGACAGATCAACCTCTCCGAGCCGATCTTCAGCCTGGGCTATCTCTGTAATGGCGGCCTCTGGAATAGCAAGTAATTCCACCTTGTCCGCATCCAACCGAACAGCCTGACGGCAAATCCCTGCGAATGGGAGTTGGCCAGTCCCTGTAAGCACGCCGATCGGCCCTTCGGGCATCGCCATGCCGGCGGCAGACAAGACTGCCCCAGCAATGATTGTTTCACCCAGCGGCAAAGGCAGTGCGAAGCGCCCCGCCAATGTCAGCAAGGGTAAGGCATCCGCGAGAGAGGCCTCAGCGCCGCCTTGCGTCTCCGCACAGCAAAGGCGCGTGTATCCGTTTTCTTCCAAAGACCCCCACAGCGCTTGCGTTTGATCGTCATCCGCATCGGCGGCATCAATCACATCCAAGGGCGCGTCCTGCAAGATGCGCTCAAGCATGTCTTGTATCATTTCCAGATCATAACGGTCCATCAGCGCATCCCCAACTCGCGGGCAATGATACCACGCAGGATTTCGGTCGTTCCGCCTCGCAGCGTGTTCGACGGTAAGGTCAGGATCGCATCGCGTAGCAATCGTGAGAACCCCTCGGGCAGTTCGCTGGTAGCTACCCCGGACAGAATGGACCTGAGCCTGTGAAGAACATCCGCTTCGGCTCGATTCCCAATCTCTTTGACCAACGCGGCTTCGGTTGCTGGGTTGTCACCGGACTGCAGCCGCTGCGTGATACCCAAAGACATGCGACGCAGGACACGCAGATTTGCGATGATCCCACCAAGCTCGGCGGCGCGTCGATCATCAATATTAGCAACGATCGTGGGAAGTGCAGCGTCCAGAACGGCCAGTGTGGTTAAAAACCGTTCGGGGCCCGACCGCTCCAACGTCAACTCTCCCATGCATTGCGCCCAACCGTTGCCTGCCTGCCCCAACAGAGCTTCTTCGGGTAACGCAACTTCCTCAAAAACGGTTTCGTTGAAATGCGGAGTTCCACCCAAATCCTCGATTCCAGATATGTGCACGCCCGGCAAGGACAGATCGACCAGAAACTGTGAGAGACCGACCTGACGGTTACGCCCCTCGGTCGGTGAGGTGCGGGCCAGAACGATCATGTAGTTGCTGAAATGGGCGCCCGTCGACCAGATCTTACGCCCAGACAGACACCAACCCGCTGCCGTTCGCTTAGCAGAGGTTTTGACCGCTGCCAGATCCGATCCCGCCTGTGGCTCGCTCATGCCAATGGCGGTAAAACACTCTCCCTTGGCAATGCGCGGCAGGATATCCCGTTTTTGTTGCTCGGTGCCAAAGCGCAGGATTTGCGACCCTGTTTGGCGGTCGGCAATCCAATGCGCTGCCACCGGTGCGCCCGCTGCCAGCACTTCTTCTGTCACAATATAACGGTGCAGGACGGGGCGCTCCGCGCCGCCATATTGCTTTGGCCAGGTCATCCCCAACCAGCCGCGCGCTCCCATTTTCTGACTGAACTCTGGCGAAGCCGCAGAAACCCAGCAATCTGCCGAGGGTGTAAAACCGCCCTCGCGCCGCTCCTGATCCAGAAACTCGCGCACCTCAGCGCGCAGATTTAAGCAGGCTTCGTCGAAATCTACCTTTGGAAACCGAAACATGAGAGGTCAGGTACCCGTCCAATTGGGAGAACGTTTCTCGGCAAAGGCCCGCGCACCTTCTTTGGCGTCGTTCGAGTTAAAAACAGGATCTCGGTAGGCCTCTTGCCGGTCGAACATCTCTCCTGTTGGCCAATCCCGACTTTCCATAACGATTTCCTTGGCAGTCAGAATCGAAAGCGGTGCATTTGCTGTGATCCGACGCGCCATCGCCTTGGCGGCCTTGAGCGCAGTGCCGTCATCGACCACTTCGTTGATCAGGCCAAGTTCATAGGCGCGATCCGACCCCATCATATCACCGGTAAGCGCCAGTTCCATGGCAACGCGTTGTGGCATTTGGCGTGGCAGGCGCATCAGCCCCCCGCCCACGGCGGCCAAACCGCGTTTAACTTCGGGCAGACCGAACTTGGCGCCCTTTGCCGCTACGATCATGTCACATGCCAAGGCTGCTTCGAAACCGCCCGCCAGCGCATAGCCTTCAACCGCGGCGATAATCGGTTTTTTCGGAGGCTTGATGGTTAAGCCTAGAAATCCACGTCCCGGTATACTTGGGCGCTCGCCGTCCAGGAATTTTTTCAGATCCATGCCTGCGCAGAAAGTATTGTTCGCACCGGTAATAATCGCAACGCGCAGTTCTGGCGTTGCGTCCAAACGATCAAGCGCGTCCGCAATAATCTGCGACGCAGCCAAGGTGGCTGCGTTGCGGGCTTCAGGCCGGTCGAGTGTCAGGACAAGAATGCCGTCTTCTTCGGTGACCACTACGTCGGGTTTTTCCAATATTCTTTCCTCCACTGAGCCGAGAAAACGTTACCGGGGAGCCATGCGGATCGCCCCATCGATCCGGATAGTTTCGCCGTTCATGTAACCATTTTCGAGAAGATGGGTTGCAAGCGAGGCAAATTCGCCCGGATCGCCCAGCCGGGCCGGATTCGGAACAGTACGTGCCAAAGATTGACGCACCTCTTCGTTCAGACGTGCCAGCAGCGGCGTGTCAAAGATACCCGGCGCAATGGTGTTGACGCGTATATTCTTCGAAGCCAAATCTCGGGCCGCAACGATGGTCATGCCCACGACACCGGCTTTTGAGGATGAATAAGGGATTTGGCCAATTTGACCTTCAAAAGCCGCAACAGAAGCGGTCATGACAACAGCACCCCGATCACCATCCAAAGGCTCATTCTTGGCCATTGCGGCTGCAGAAAGGCGCAGCACATTAAAAGACCCGATCAAGTTTGTGTTGATCACCCGAGTGTAACCTTCAAGCGACCCAGGAGAGCCATCCTTTTCCAGGATACGCACAGCGCCGCCGTGTCCTGCGCAGTGAATTGTCGCGCGCAGCGGACCGCGGGCACTGGCCGCCTCAACAGCGGCCTGCATCTGCTCGGGATTGGTGACATCTGCAGCAACAAATTGCACGGCCGCGCCAAGCTGCTCTGCGATCTCAGCACCATTCGAGCTTTCCAAGTCAACAATAGTGACCTGCGCGCCCTTGGCGAGCAGCTCTTTTACACAAGAAAGGCCTAGGCCCGAGGCTCCACCGGTGACAAGTGTGGATGCGTTTTCAAGTTTCATTTCAGCACCTTGCTTAATTAATTAGTAACGTTCAATGATTGTGGCATTGGCCATGCCGCCAGCTTCGCACATCGTCTGCAAGCCATAGCGCTGATTGTTGCGCTCCATCGCGTTCAACATCGTCGCCATTAGGCGGACGCCGGATGCCCCCAATGGGTGTCCCAAAGCAATCGCACCACCCGCCGGGTTCAGTTTTTCTGGATCAGAGTCCAGATCACGCTGCCAGGCAAGAGGAACAGAAGCAAACGCTTCGTTGACTTCGTGGTGGTCGATGTCGTTGATATTCATCCCGGTCTTTTTCAACAGCCGCTTTGTCACCGGGATTGGGGCAGTCAGCATTTTGATCGGATCGTCCGCCATCACGTCAAATCCGGCAAACCTGGCGCGCGGCGTCAGGTTCAATGCATTTGCGCGCTCTTCACTCATGATGAGTGCCATCGCGGCACCATCCGTCAATTGTGAAGAGTTGCCAGCCGTGACGCTCCATTCTATCTCAGGGAAGCGTTCTTTTGTAACGTCGTCGTTGAAAGCCGTCCGCAAGTTAGCCAGGCCATCTGCCGTGGTACCAGCACGAATAGTCTCATCGTCGGTTACGGTATGACCGCCATCTTCGGTATCAACAGTGATGGGCACAATTTCGCTATTGAAGTGCCCTGCCTCGCGGAGTTCTGCCGCCAAGGAGTGCGACCGAGCCGCGTATTCGTCCATTTGGCGACGCGAGATGCCCCAACGCGCCGCGATTAATTCGGCCCCGACACCCTGGCTAGTGAAACCGGGCGCATAGCGGGCGTTGGCCGAGGAGCCCATTGGGTCTTTACCCATACGCGCCGAACCCATGGGCACACGGCTCATCGATTCAATGCCGCCCGCCAAGACGATGTCTTGCATCCCCGACATCACGCTGGCCGCTGCAAAATGCACCGCCTGCTGTGCGGAACCGCATTTGCGGTCGATTGTTACCGAAGGAACACTTTCTGGGTAACCAGCTCCCAACCATGCCATGCGGCCCGGCGAATAAGCTTGCTCACCGCCCTGGCTGACGCAACCGACAATCACATCTGCAACGGATTCTGGATCCAGATCATTGCGATCGACAATTCCTGTGATGACCTGCCGCAGAAGCTCGACTGGATGCAATGACTCAAAACACCCACCACCGCCCGTTTTTCCCCGCCCCATGGGCGATCGAACGATGTCTACGATAACCGCATTTTGCATTTCAGTTCTCCCGAATTCAGCAGTTTCGAGAATAGTGGCATTAATACTTGTTCAACGCAAGCAAGTTTTAGGATGTGAAAATACTCTGCTTTCAACCGCCTGAGGAGAAACCGGGCCGGTAAATATCACTTGGAGGAAACAATGCGATCTGTCACCAACTCAAACGTTAAGCTCCTTGCCCCGCCCAGCCCGAGGTCTTTTGCTTTACCTGTGCCTTGTCACAACCTTCAGCATCAACTTCACTTTGAGAAAGCGCGGTGTGGAAACCAAAATCCTGATCAATCCGGATAGTCAGACCTCAACAGATGCAACCCTTGTCACGAACATAGCCAAGGCCCGGCATTACTACCTTGAGATCAAGAAGGGAAAAACCTTCGAAGACATCGCTCTTGCAGAAGGCACGTCAAAACGCCGGATCCAGCACATCGCAAGTTATGCATTCCTGTCGCCTTTACAAATCAAACGCATTGTAAAAGGAAAACAACCCGTCAATCTGACCTCCCAGTGGCTGAAAGAAAACGCCCTGCCAACTTCATGGCAAGAACAAGAAACCATCTTCCGGGCACTCTAGTGCGAAAACTGTAACCAACAGCATATTGTGTCGGAAACTCAGTACAATCTGCCCTAGCTGCCAACACCGCAAACCCAAACTGTCTCCGGCAAATCAACAAACAGAGACGCATACGCTAAAATTGCAGCAATTGCGGCAGATAAGCCGTCTCTGCAAAACGCCGGATCCGCCAAACGCCCGAAATCAAAAGACATTCAGCCAACAAACATCGCCACACAAAAACAAGGAAAGTGAGTGGCTGGGGTGGTAGGATTCGAACCTACGGTACACGATACCAAAAACCGTTGCCTTACCACTTGGCTACACCCCAACGGTGGCGGTTTCTATACCCGCTCTCACCAAACCCTGCAAGCATTGGTTTTCAAATTTGTAACGGTTTTTGGGCCGCACCTTGTGGAACCGGTTTCTTGCCGTTAAACAGACTTGTTCATCCCGCCCTTGCGGGTTCTGCCGACAGGAGAAAACAATGCAGTTCGAAGGTACCTCTTCCTATGTTGCCGCTGATGACCTTACCGTTGCGGTGAACGCCGCCATTGCGTTGGAGCGGCCTTTGCTGGTCAAGGGTGAACCGGGCACAGGGAAGACCGAACTTGCCAAACAGGTTGCTTCATCGCTTGGGCTGGAACTGATTGAATGGCATGTCAAGTCAACCACAAAAGCCCAGCAGGGCCTTTATGAGTATGACGCGGTTTCGCGCCTTCGCGACAGCCAGTTGGGCGATGAGCGGGTGCATGATGTAAAGAACTACATTCGCAAGGGAAAATTGTGGGAAGCTTTTGAAGCCGACAAAAAGGTCGTGTTGCTGATCGACGAAATCGACAAGGCCGACATCGAGTTTCCCAATGACTTGCTGCAGGAACTTGATCGCATGGAGTTTCATGTCTACGAGACAAATGAAACAGTCAAGGCGGCGCAGCGCCCTATTGTGATCATTACCTCAAACAATGAAAAAGAACTGCCGGACGCCTTTCTGCGCCGCTGTTTTTTCCATTATATCAAGTTTCCCGAGGCAGAGGTGTTGCAACAGATCGTTGATGTACATTACCCGGGAATCAAGCAATCGCTGGTTCGCGAAGCGCTGACACAGTTTTATGAATTGCGCGACACGCCCGGCCTGAAAAAGAAACCGTCAACCTCGGAGGCGCTTGACTGGATCCGTCTGCTGGTCGCCGATGACGTGGATGCAGCAGACCTGCGCGGCAGTGCGACCGACGCCCTTCCCCGCCTGCACGGTGCCTTGTTGAAAAACGAGCAGGATGTTCATTTGTTGCAGCGGTTGGCTTTCATGGCAAAGCAACAGGGCCGTTAGGCACCGGGAAGTATTCTTTGAGTTTCAAATGATTTGACGTGCCTGTTGTGTGGGCCTATATCTGGGCCTCATCCGTGGTGATTTAGCCAAATTGCAACCACGTTAAACAACTCGCTAAAGAGGAAGCTGACATGCCGATACGCATCCCGGACGGGTTGCCTGCCCGCAAAACGCTAGACGCCGAAGGCGTAAGTATTCTGAAAGAAACCGACGCCAACCGTCAGGACATCCGTCCGCTACAAATTGGGCTGCTGAATCTGATGCCCAACAAAATCCGGACCGAAACGCAAATTGCCAGACTGATCGGGGCAACCCCATTGCAAGTCGAACTGACGCTTGTTCGCGTTGAAAGTCATACCTCAAAAAACACTTCTGCTGACCATCTGATCGATTTTTACAATACCTGGCTGGAAATCAGGGACCGAAAATTTGACGGGTTCATTATCACTGGCGCACCAATTGAAACCCTGCCCTTTGAAGAAGTCGGTTATTGGAAGGAACTCACCGATATATTGGACTGGACCACAACACATGTGCATTCCAGCTTTTTCATTTGCTGGGGCGCAATGGCGGCGGCAGGACACTTCCACGGCATTCCCAAATACAATCTGGAGCAAAAAGCATTTGGAGTTTACCGACACCGGAACCTGTGCCCTACCTCTCCTTATCTGAGCGGTTTTTCTGACGATTTTCAGATCCCCGTGTCGCGCTGGACCGAAGTACGTAGCGCTGACATTCGAAAAGTGGATGGTTTGGAAATCCTCATGGAATCAGACATTACCGGCCCATGCCTGTTTCATGAGAAGAAGGGGAACCGGCTCTATATATTCAATCATATTGAATATGATTCTTCTTCTCTGGCAGAGGAATATGATCGCGACATCAGTCAGGGAACGAAGATAGAAGTTCCCCACAATTATTATCCGTCAGACAACCCGAATCTGCCTCCGCAAAACCGCTGGCGCTCTCATGCCCATTTGTTGTTTGGCAACTGGATCAACCAGACCTATCAAACCACCCCCTTTGATCTGAAAGACATTGGCAAAAATCCCTGATATTGGCTATTTTAGCTAAAATAGCTATTTTTACCTCGATCGGTTGGATGGTGTGCGAAATGAACAAGCATGTGACTGCTACTGAAGCAAAGAATAGATTCGGTGAACTACTCGAATCAGTAAATTCCGAGCCTGTGTTCATTCGCAAGAACGGGCGAGATGTCGCTGTGCTGATGTCCAAAGAAGACTATGAAGCGCGTGATGCAAGTGCCGCGAAAAAGGCGCTGGTTCAGCAGTTTCACGAAGAAAGCATCACTGAATATACCGAAGTCTATGAAGACTTGGCCAAGTAAGGCTCGTTCGACATGGCTACTTACTACCTAGACATTGATGATGTCACGAAGATTCACGCGCGCCAGATCGAACAGTATGGCGGCGCAGAAGGCTTACGCGACCCCGGTTTAATCGAAGCGGCTCTTTTGCGACCACAGTCCGGGTACTATCGCGATATTCTGGAGGAAGCTGCTTCGTTGTGGGAAAGCCTGACCATGAACCGTGGCTTTGTTGATGGAAACAAGCGGGTTGGTCTCGCTTGCACCTACGCTTTCCTCGGAGTCAATGGCTATCAAATCACTTCACCCCCATCCGATCTGAAAGACTTCATATTCTCCAACCTGGAATCTGGCACATTCGACAAAGACACCATTGATGCATGGTTGCGCGACAACACCGAAAAGCGCTAGTTTCGCATCATGTTTTTACCGTTCTTTCTAAAACTCAAGGAAGTCAAGGTACCTGTAACATTGCGGGAATACCTGACCATGCTAGAAGCACTCGACAAAGGCCTTGTGACCTATGATGTCGAGGCCTTTTACTACCTGTCGCGGTCGGCGCTGATCAAGGATGAGCGCTATCTGGACCGGTTTGACCTTGTTTTTTCCGAGGTTTTCAAGGGGGTTGAGCGCGTCGGAGGAACACCTGAAGGAATGGAACAGGTAGATCTGCCGGAGGAATGGCTCAAAAAACTGGCAGAAAAGCACTTGAGTGAAGAAGACAAGAAGCAAATTGAATCCATGGGCGGTTGGGAAAAACTCATGGAAACACTCAAAAAGCGGTTGGAAGAACAACATAAACGCCACCAGGGCGGTTCCAAAATGATCGGCACTGCTGGAACTTCTCCGTTTGGTGCCTATGGATACAATCCCGAAGGGGTTCGTATCGGCCAGCATGAAAGCCGGCACCGGCGGGCAGTAAAGGTATGGGACAAGCGCGAGTTCAAAAACCTTGACGATACCGTCGAGCTTGGCACCCGCAATATCAAGGTTGCTTTGAAACGCCTTCGCCGCTGGGTGCGCGAGGGGGCGGATGACGAGTTGGATTTGAATGCCACCATTCGCTCGACAGCAGAAAATGGCTACCTTGATGTCAAAACCCGGCCAGAACGCCGCAACGCTGTAAAGGTTCTGTTGTTTCTGGACATTGGCGGATCGATGGACGACCACGTGAAACTGGTGGAGGAATTGTTTTCTGCTGCCCGCATGGAGCTCAAGAACCTGGAATATTTTTACTTCCACAACTGCCTCTATGAGGGGGTTTGGAAAGACAACGCCCGACGCTACTCTGAACGCATGTCGACCTGGGATGTGTTGAACACTTACGGCCCCGACTACAAGGTTGTGTTTGTCGGTGATGCGTCCATGAGCCCCTATGAAATCGTTTATCCGGGCGGTTCTGTGGAGCATTGGAACGAGGAAGCGGGGCAAGTGTGGCTAACAAGGGCAATCGACCAGTGGAACGACGCTATCTGGCTTAATCCGGTACCAAAAAAGGCCTGGCGATACACCCAGTCGATCCAGATCATCGACAAACTGATGAGCGGTCGCATGTTCCCGATGACACTTGGCGGCCTTGATCGCGGGTTGAAAGAACTGGCGCGCTAGGCATTCCCGCGCCTCTGGCCCATGTGTCCGGACAACACAGCAATTGCGAACCGCAAGCGCCCAAGCAACGTTCTCAGACATCAGCCATTAACTCGCGCAGATTTTTCTTGACCTAAAGTTACTCCAGGTCGGTAGAAGTATGTCGGAAAGGTCAAACTGATGAAAATCGCTGAAGTATCAAAACAAACCGGGCTAAGCATAGCTACCATTCGATTTTACGAAAAACTGAAGCTGTGCCCTCCCATCAAACGCGGTGAAGACGGCAAACGCCGGTTCTCACCAAAAGATCTGGATTGGCTGACATTATTGGCTTCCTTGCGCGCAACGGGAATGCCACAGACGGATATGCGCGCCTTTGCCGCCCTATACCAATTGGGAGATCAAACCGTTCCGCAGCGCAAGGCTGCATTGCTCAAACACCAAGAGACCCTCGATGCAAAGCAGGCGGAACTGAACAGGTGCCGGGAAATTTTGAACCGAAAACTTGCGCAGTATGATGAAATAGAAAGAAGACGATCATGAAAATTGCAGTCATTGGAGCGACGGGCGATATTGGCACAGTGGTTGTCAAAGAACTTGGAAAGCGACACGAAATCATCGCTGTCAGTCGCACTCGGGGCGATTATTGTGTGGATGTTTCGGATTATTCAGCTGTACAGAACATGTACCAGAAAATCGGCACACTGGACGCGGTCGTATCATGCCTAGGCGACGCCTCGTTCGAACCATTGGAGGAATACACACATGATGCCTTCATGATCGGATTGCGCCAGAAGGTCATGGGGCAGGTAAATCTGGTTCTCGCCGGATTGGATTACATTGCTGAGGCCGGTTCGTTCACGTTGACAAGCGGTGTGCTTGACCGCGATCCAATTCGCATGGGAACTAATGCAGCAACAGCAAATGGTGCCTTGGCAGGTTTTGTAAAAAGTGCGGCGATCGAATTGCCACCTGGAATACGTGTTAATGTTGTCAGCCCGGGCATGTTGGACGTATCTGAACCCAGGTATGGCGAATGGTTTCGCGGCCACAAACCTGTCAAATCAACAGATGTGGGGCTTGCATATCTCAAGTCGGTTGAAGGTGCCTTGACGGGCCAGGTGATTATTGTCGAGTGATCTGGAGCAACTCAGCTTCGCCTGGACAATACCAAAACAAAACCCGGCTCGTTGGCCGGGTTTCGATTTTTCAATATCGCAAACGATTACTTGCGAAACAGCCCCAAGACCGCCGGAATAATACAAGCAGCAATTGCCAACTTGATTAAATCGGTAACGATGAACGGACCAACCCCCCAGGCAATAATTTTGTCAGAACCAAACAGGTAGCCCATCCAAAGCGCTCCCATTACCAACATAACGGTCTCACCGGCCAACATGGCACCACCCATTTTAAAAGGGTTCTTGCCCCAACCGCGGTCTGCGGCTAGGCCAGTCAGGTAGGTCATCACAACGAAACCGGCAAGGTAGCCGCCAGTGGGCCCAAAGAAATACGCAATGCCGGCACCCGGGTTTGTGAACACCGGAAGACCTGCCGCACCGGCCAGCATGTAACCCATGATCGTTGCCACACCCAGGCGGCTACCATAGGCGGATGCCATGGTGAAAATGACCAGGGTCTGCAAAGTGACCGGCGAGGGATTTGGCCACAACGGCACTTTGATCTTTGCAGCGATTACAATAAGGGCAATGCCAGCAAGCACCAACGCTGCATTTAGAAGCGGCTTGCTCGATGAGTTGTCCAGGGCACGGACAGCTAAGGCGTTACTTGCTGACATATCAGCTCCTCCAAAAAATTTGTTTGTAGCAGAAAGGTATATTCAGTAACACTGCTGCGATCAACCATTCAAAAGTACCCAACAGGTTTTCATGGCTACTCCCAGTTTCCGCATCGAATTTGATCCCGCGCACGGGGCAGTGGTCGACATTGAACCCGGGATACAGCGAATTACCGCGCCAAACGAAAGCGCATTCACCTTTCGGGGTACCAACACTTACATTCTGGGTACCGACACAGTCGCGGTGATCGATCCGGGGCCCGATGCCGACGGACATTATGATCTGATTATGGATGCCATAAAAGGCCGCACCGTAAGCCATATCATAGTTACTCACACCCACATGGATCATTCACCTCTTGCAGCCCCTTTGAAGCAAGCGACCGGCGCACCCGTTTTCTCCGAAGGACCGCACAGGGATTCGCGAAAACTGCACCTTGGCGAAATCAACTCGCTCGATGCGGCCGCTGATCGCGATTTCCATCCGGATCATGTCTTGACCGATGGCGAAATCATCGAAGGTAAAGACTGGAAGCTTGAAACCATTCACACACCCGGTCATACGATAAACCACGCCTGCTTCGCCCTGCATGGCACAAACAAGCTTTTTTCCGGCGACCATGTGATGGCCTGGGCGACTTCCATTGTCGCCCCTCCTGACGGCAACATGTCTGACTACCTGGCTTCCCTTTCAAAAATGACAGAACGCAGTGAAACCGTTTACTTTCCAGGTCACGGCGGCAGGCTGGAGAAGGCCCCGGAATTTGTACGAGCGCTCAAAGCCCATCGCAAGATGCGTGAAACAGCAGTTTTGTCGCGCATCAGGGCCGGAGATCAAACCATTCCGGATATCGTCAAGGTAATATACAAGGAAACCGATCCGCGCCTTCACGGCGCGGCAGGGCTTTCAGTTTTTGCCCACATCGAAGATCTGGTGGCGCAAGGGAAAGTTGAGTGTGAAGGACCGGCGTCTCTGGATAGCAGGTACGCTGCGCGCTAACCTTCCCCCGCTATTCCCAACAATTGTTCGTCAAGCAAGTTAAGGAACGTCTGGATTGCCTGGGCATTTGCGCCAAAGTCATGCCGACCCCACCGTGAGGCAGAGCGCACATCAACAAGTGTACTTTGTTCTTCGGTTACAATGCGAACAACGACATCATTCTCAAAGCCAAATACCGGCGTTCTTTGAATGAATTCCAAAAAAATGTTCTCCGGGCGCTCAATACTGTCAGCAGCAGTGGCCTGATCGTTGACTGAATTATTGTCAGCCAATTGGCTTTCTTCACCGACTTCCTGTGGTTCCTGCGCACCCATCTCGCCAGTGATCGGCCATTCGTTTTCTTTCACGACGTATCTGGCTGCTTCCAAAACGCGCTCGGCCCCGGCTGGGTAGCGTCTGGGTTGAAGCGCCGGGTACGCCGTTAAAATCTGGATAACATGGTCACTGTCGTAGTCGACGATCTGATTGGCTGTACCATTTGTAGTTGTTTTCCGTATCTCAATCGCACTTGCAAAATCAGGGGGATCAAGCGCGTCTGTGGAAACATCGTTGATCAGGGGCAGTTGTAACGCAAGGAAAGCATAGTAACCGAAAGGAATGAGCAGAATGATGGTTACGATAAGGCCCCGGATCATCTTTGAACCTCCCCGATAGCCCTTTTCCCATAACTCAACAGTTGCGCGGAATGCCAAAATCAATGAGGTAAGCGCCAACAAGAAGCCTCCGCCAAGCAACACAAAGAGCTGATCCACATCCAACTGCCCGGCACGATACAACAGCACAAGCATGAGAAAGTAGGGAATCAGAAAAAATGCGATGCGTTGACACCAAAGCGCCGAGTTGGAAGTACGCTCTTCAATAAACCCAGCCATTCAAACCTCTATGAAACCCCGTCAGATGAGCAAGAAAACGCCATTATTCTGCCCAGTTCCTGCCATCGAATATCGCTTTACTGACGCTGCAATGCCGAGGGACCTCTTATGCGCAATTCACACGAAATATTCAAGCAAGCAAACGCAAGCAATCCACACAGGGTTCTGCATCTCGGTGACCGGCACATCCAGACACTACCGTCCGACGACATACTGGAAATACTCAAGAACTTTGGAAAATCGAAAGGCTGGATGTTTTTGCTCGAGGTTCCGGCGGATTTGTTTTCGGAGCCAAATCTGCGCGCTGCTGCGTTCTGCCGATGGGATCAACCTTCCAGTTTGTTATATGCCTTGTTTGACAAGACCGGTTTGCAAGTTGTCGTGTATGATGAAACAGAGGCACCCGCGGCAGCCAACCAGCTAGTCCATTCCTATTCTTGGGTTGTTCGCCAATTGGATGGAACACGGTCAGCCCGCTCACTTCATTAGATTTTTTACCAGATCGGGCAAGTCGCCGATGGTTGGCAACACATAATCGGCAAAAGGTTGAAGCTCCGATGCATCAGCCGGGCCGGTTTCGACGGCGCAAGTAATGCAACCTGCCGCACTGCCCGCGTGCAGGTCATGCACGCTGTCTCCCACCATGACAACCGCTGAAGGATTAGCACCGATCTTTCTGCAAAATGCTGTCACCATTCCAGGTTTCGGCTTGGCACCAAAACCTGAATCAGCACCCAGAATTAAACTGAAGTTTCCCTTCAAACCCAACAGATCCATTTGCCCGGTGGCGTTCTGCTCATCGTCGTTTGTCGCTATTCCAAGCTCCAGGCCCATGTTTTGCAGGGTGTTGAGCGTTTCCGAGGTTCCAGGCAATGCAGCAACACTCTCCAGACAGGCCGCTCCGTAATGCAAGCCTATGTTCTCTGCAAGAAGTTCGATGTCTGTGGAGTTTACAAGAGGTGCCATCGCGTGCGCAATATCGGTTGCTGTACCGGCAACAATCATTGATGTTTTGGAAACGCGGTTCAGTGCCAGGTCAAATTCCAGAACTTCAGCGGCACGCTCAAGATTTGCGACATCATCGGCAAACATCTGGTCAAGTACGTAGCGGGTGGCGCTGTCAAAGGTTTCGCCAAAATCAATGAGCGTCCCATCCTTGTCAAAAAGAACTGCTTCAACAGTCATGGGACGCACCTTCGCCTGTTCAGCCGGTTTCGCGAAGTTTCTCGGCCTGTTCGAGATTGACAGAAACCAACTGGCTAACCCCGCGTTCGGCCATTGTAACGCCGAACATGCGGTCCATTCGTGCCATGGTAATGGGGTTGTGTGTAATCAAAACGAACTTTGTACGGGTGGAGTTGGCCATCTCATCCATCAGATTGCAGAAGCGCTCAACATTGTGATCATCGAGCGGTGCATCAACCTCGTCCAGGACGCAAATCGGTGCCGGGTTTGTCAGGAAAACCGCGAAAATCAGAGCCAGCGCTGTCAGCGCCTGCTCTCCACCGGAAAGCAATGTCATTGTTTGTGGTTTTTTGCCAGGCGGTCGGGCCATGATCTCGAGCCCCGCCTCCAACGGATCATCAGATTCCACCAGTTGCAATTCTGCGGTTCCGCCACCGAACAAGTGGGTAAACAGGCGCTGAAACTCGTCATTGACTGCCTCGAAGGCCTCCAGTAACCGTTCCCGGCCCTCTTTGTTCAGGCTCTGAATTCCGGAACGCAGTTTTGCAATTGCGCCAACAAGATCATCACGCTCTGTAACGATCGCCAAACGTTTTTCATCAACTTCCCGTTGCTCCACCTCAGCACGCAGATTGACCGCTCCCAAGCGTTCGCGCTCGGCTTTTTGCCGTTCAAGTGTCGCATCAATCACCTGAATCGACGGCACGGTCGCGTCCGGTTCGATTTCGGCCAGCTTCGAAGCATCTGCCGGATGGCATTCCAATTCTTCGCGAATGCGGATCTCAACTTCGTTTTTGCGGTCCATGGCGGCATTGACCCGTTCCTCCGCACGCCCGACCATCTCGCGCGCAGAAGACAAGTCATCTACCGCTGCCCTGGCCTGCTTGTCTGCTTCAGATTGCTCATTTTCCGCTACTGCCAGTGCATTGGCGGCAGTGCTGCGATTTGCCTCGGCAGTTTCGAGCTGATTCATCAATTCGCGGCGTTTGGTAGCGTATTCCTCCGGAGCATCCTCAATCTTCTTCAGCTCTGCAATGGTTTCATCACGGCGGTTGAAGAGTGTCGATATTTGAAGGTTGGCGTTAGCCATACGGTTTTGCCAGTTGTCCCGCTCCTGCTTGATGGCTTCAAGTCTGCGAGCGCGTGCTTCCGCCTCCTTCAGCAGGCCCTGGGTCGCGGCCCGCGCTTCGGCAAGTTTTGCCCTGTCTTCTGCAACCCGCATACGGAGGGTTTCCAACTGGGCCTCACTGTTTGCGGTATCGACCATCGCCAACAAAGACGCATCGGTATCAACAATGCGCGCCTCCGCTTCTTCCAAGTCCACCGACAACCGGTTTCCTGCTTCTTCGAGCGCCGAGCGTTTTGCGGCCAGTTCACCTACCGCACGTTCAGCATCAACAAGCGCCTGACGTGCAGCAGACAAAGCCTGTTGTTTAGCCTTTGCAACCTCGCGCGCAGCCAGTTCTGTTTCTATCGCAGCCTGCGTCGTCGCCTTTGCCTGATCATATTGCTGTTGGGCGGATTGCAGTTCTTCCCGCGCGGTTTCGGCAAGCTGATCAAGTTCTGCAAGCCGGTTCTTCTGGGCGAGTTTCTGGGCCGCAGCGGTAGGCGCTTCGGAACTGGCGGCAAAGCCGTCCCAGCGCCAAAGGTCGCCTTCAACAGAAACGAGGCGTTGTCCCGCTTTGAGCAATCTTGCAAGACGTGGACCATCCTCACGTGGAACGATTCCCACCTGGGCAATCCGGCGCTCAAGTTCTGCGGGGCCCTGCATCACATCAGCCAACGGTCTGGCACCGCTTGGCAAGGCCGGGTCGGAAGAAGCGTCACCGGGTTCTCCCCAGCGGACAATTGCCGACTTCTCGACCGGCGCATCAAGGTCTTCACCCAAAGCGGCACCCAACGCAGCTTCAAAACCCGTTTCAATCTTCACATTCTCAACTACAGCCGGGAACAGCTCCTGTTCTGACGAATTGAGAATTTTCCGCAGTGTGCGGGCTTCTGTTTCAATTTCCCGAATTTTGCCTTCGGCTGCCTCAAGTGGCTTCCTGGCCTCCGGTTCTGTCTGACGCGCTACGCCGGTAGCTGTTTCAGCCATCTCAAGTTGCTGCTCGGCGTTTGAAACCGCGAGTTCCAGATCTGCAACTTCCCGCTGCTTTGCAGCAGGCCCCTCATGGCTTTCGATCTTTCCCACTATCGCAGCAAGTTCTTCGGAAACCGCATTCGCTTGTTCCTCCAAGCGTTGCTTGCGGGACCTCGTTTCTTCCAGCGTCCTGGCAAGTTGCTGACGGCGAGCGTTTTCGTCGGCGAGTTTTATTGTCAGTTCCGAAAACTCTGTTTCGCTCTGTCCCAGTTCAGCCGTCGCCTTTTCCAAAGCCTGTTTTGACTGTTCTTCAAATTCGACGACACGTTGACTTTGCTCTTCAAGTTCTGACTGTTCGGAATCGAGCCGGGTAAGCGTTTCCTTGTTGTCACCCAGAATCTGCTGTTCGCGCTCAAGATCCGAGACAAGCTGGTTTTTGCGGTTTTCCAACTCTGCGCGACGAAACTCAAGGCGTGAAACTTCATCTTCAAACTGTGTTTTTGCTATTTGCAGGCGCTGAACGGTTGCAGCACATTTTGCTTCTTCCTCGCGCAGTGTCGGCAATTTTTCAGCGGCAATCGCTTCTATACGCGCCAGCTTGGCCTGAATTTCCGCCTTCTCGCCCAGCTTGATCTTGTGTTCCGACAATTCGCTTTGAGCTTCCGATTCTGCCTGACGCGCCGCTTGCCAGCGTACATGCAACACAAGCGCCTCGGTTTTTCGGATTTCTGCAGAAAGACTTCGATAGCGATTGGCTTGCCTTGCCTGACGCTTCAGGCTTTCCAGCTGGCTCTCCAACTGACCGACCACATCGTCAAGACGCTCAAGATTGGTTTCTGCGGCTCTCAGACGTTGCTCTGCTTCGTTCCTGCGCGAATGCAGGCCGGAAATACCGGCAGCTTCCTCAAGCAAGGCGCGTCTCGCCTGGGGTTTGGCCGAGATCAGTTCACCAATACGCCCCTGCCCCACCATCGACGGAGAGCGGGCACCTGTCGAGGCATCTGCAAAGAGCAATTGCACATCTTTTGCCCTCACATCCTTGCCGTTGATGCGGTAAACGGAGCCCGATTCACGTTCAATACGACGTGTTACCTGAATCTCGTCTGTATCGTTGAACCCAGACGGTGCTGAACGGTCGGAATTGTCCAGAAACAGCGAAACCTCGGCGGTATTTCTTGCAGGACGGTTTCCTGAACCGGAGAAAATCACGTCATCCATACCGGACGCACGCATGTTTTTATAGGAGTTCTCCCCCATCACCCAGCGCAGCGCTTCGACAAGATTGGATTTGCCGCAACCGTTTGGCCCGACAACGCCGGTCAAACCGTTCTCAATCAGGAACTCGGTGGGTTCTACGAAAGATTTGAACCCCAGAAGGCGCAGCTTTGTAAACTTCATACTGCTCCCCCAATTATCAAGTCGTTTGACAATGGCAGGCAGCAAGGCGCTGCTCGATGCAATCCGTCAAAGGAGTGCGTCGATGGCTTTCGACATATCTTCTGCCGACATGTTGCCTTCGTATTTCGTTCCATTGATGAAAAACGTTGGCGTCGCCTGAACACCATATTCTTCTGCCGCTTTCTTCTGAATGGCTACCACATTGTCCAGTAGTTCCTGATTTTTCAAGCAGGCTTCGAAGCTTTCCTGTGTGAAACCGGCAAGTTTGGCAATCTTTCCCAGTTCCTCAAGCACATTTTGGCGCGCCCAAACCGATTGTTGCTCAAACAGCACGTCTATCATCGAAAAATACTTGTCTTCATCAGAACACTGGGCAAGCATGAATGCGGCAGCTGCGGGTTTGTCAAACGGAAACTCCCGGAAATAAAGCTTCGCTTTGCCGGTATCAATGTACTTTTCCTTCAGGACAGGCAACACTTGTTTGTGGAAGTCACGGCAATGCGGACAGGTCATTGACGCATACTCGATGATCGTAACCTTGGCGTTGGGATCCCCCAATATGTGCTCACCGAACGGCCCCGGGGCCATTATTCCCGTTGCCTCGCCAGAGGGGTCAGCGGTGTCCGTTTCCGAGCTGCAGGCGTTCAGGAAAAATCCAGAACCTGCCAAAGCCATCAAGGGCAATACTTGTCGACGTGAAACGTTCATCTTGTTCTCCGAATAATGGGCCATATCGTATCGGTATTATCCCCAGAATGTGTTCAGGCAAAGATATATCGGGTGTGGCACTTTAACTTTTCACATAACAACTGTGTTATCATTTCCGCTTGGCATTGCCCATTATCCCTTTACCGAGCGCTTCAAGGCGCTTGCGCAATTCAGCGTCGTCAATTTCTTCCAGCATGGTTTCCAGACGAATGCGGTCTTCCTGCGAAAGGTTTTCAGACCCGCGCGCCTTCTCAATTCCTGCGTCCATCACCGGTTTCTGCAGAATCTTTATGCGATCGACCGCTTCAAAGCCGAAAAACTCGTTGACCCGTTTGATGACATCCGATTGTTCGTGCTGAAAGAACAGTGCGCAGGACGGTTCGCAGGCAACAATCAACAAGGCGGGCTCGAATGCACCTTCTTCGTGGGCACGTCGCGCCCATTTGATTTGCTCCGGTCGGGTGGTATTTGCAAATTCCCGGCCAACCAGTTCCGGCCAGATCCGCAGCAAGTCCAGTCGCATACCTGTACGTCGCGCTATGATTGGTTCCAGGACACCGCCCAAAATGTCGCTTACCGAGCGCGCCATTGCCTTTGCGGATCTTCCCCGAGATTTGCGCTGTGAAGTGTCATCAGACATCGTTGATTTTTTGCTACTGTTAAGCCCTTACTGGCAACATGAATACCATCGCATTGCAGAAATCCGAAGCAGAAGTGCGCATTGGTCCCGATTTGTTGGCATGGTATGATGTTCACGCCCGGGCAATGCCTTGGCGCGTTTCCCCAAAAGACTACGCAGCAGGTGTCAGGCAAGACCCCTACAAGGTCTGGCTTTCCGAGATCATGTTGCAGCAAACGCAGGTGATCACGGTTCAGAACTACTTTCTGGCGTTTGTCGAAACATGGCCAACGGTTGAGGACCTTGCCGCTGCTGACCTTGAGGACGTTTTGAAAGCCTGGGCCGGACTAGGGTATTATTCACGTGCGCGAAACCTGAAAAAATGCGCAGACTTGGTTGTTTCGCAATGGGGAGGTCGTTTTCCCCGCTTGCGCAGCGAACTCATCGGGTTGCCGGGTATCGGCGACTATACTGCCTCTGCGATTGCAGCCATCGCATTTGACGAAGCAGTTCCTGTGGTTGATGGCAATGTGGAGCGTGTAGTTGCCAGGGTTTTTCGCATAAAAACACCGTTTCCGAATGCAAAGAAAAACGCCGCGGAACTGGTCGCAGCGCAATTGGACCAAACCCGCCCCGGTGAATTTGCCCAGGCCATGATGGATTTGGGAGCAATTCTGTGTACACCGAAGGGACCGCGCTGCAATGCCTGTCCGATCAGTCACATCTGCATGTCTTCGGAAACTGAAGACGTTGAGCAGTTTCCTGTAAAGCGTCCAAAGAAAAAGAAACCAACGCGGCGCGGGGCGGCTTTTGTGATTGTTGATCAGGAAAACAATGTGTGGCTTTGCAAGCGCCCGATGTCTGGTCTGCTGGCAGGAATGACGCAAGTTCCTACAACTGACTGGAACTCAAACCGCAATGGCGCGACTGGCAAAACGGCGGCACCAGTAGGTGGCGAATGGCAATCGGTCGGTACCATACGGCACACTTTCACGCATTTTCACCTGGAGCTTGAGGTTTGGAAGCTGCGGACAGACCACACACCCACGATTGACGGATGGTGGTGCAACATCGGGTCAATTGATAACGAAGCCCTGCCCAGCGTCATGCAGAAAGCCGTTAAATTCGCTTTGGACTAGGCCGTTTCTGTGCTTCACGCACCGCACGACAGGACTTCGGACCGGTATGCCTTGCGAAGCTCGTCAATCTGTTTGAGTTCTGCGCCTTCAGCGAAGTGCCAGAATGTCCAGCCATTGCAGGCATCAAGCCCTTGAACCATGGCACCCATCCGGTGAATGGAAGCTGTTTCTCCGGCGTTTTCCAATGATCCGTCGATACGTACTTTGGCTTTCCAGCGTTTTTTGGAATCTGTCAGCAAAGTGCCGGGTTTAAGATAGCCGCTTTCAACCAATGAGCCGAACGCTACGCGAGGTTCTGCCCGTTTGCCGGTTGTAACCTGCAGTTGCGGTTTCTCGACTGTTTCGACCCCTTCTATGCGCTTCAGTGCCGCATTGATGTAACGGGTTTCGCGTTCGATTCCCACAAAGTTCCGCCCCAGGCGTTTGGCAACCGCGCCAGTTGTTCCCGATCCAAAAAACGGATCCAGAATCACATCGCCAGTGTTTGACGCTGCCATGATGATGCGGTGCAGCAATGCTTCGGGTTTTTGCGTCGGATGGACCTTGTTGCCGGAACGATCCTTCAACCTTTCGCCACCATTGCAGATGGGAAACAACCAGTCCGAACGCATTTGAACTTCGTCATTTGCCATTTTCATTGCGTCATAGTTGAACGTATAGCCCTTGGCGTTTTGCGACGGCGATGCCCAAATCATGGTTTCGTGAGCGTTGGTAAACCGGCGCCCACGAAAATTCGGCATCGGGTTCGTTTTGCGCCAGACAATATCGTTCAAAATCCAAAACCCGAGATCCTGCAGCGATGTGCCTACCCGGAAAATATTGTGATAGGAGCCGATCACCCAAATGGAACCGGACGGTTTCAATACACGGCGTGCAGCGAGAAGCCAGGCACGGGTAAACGCATCATAGGCTTCAAAGGTCGAAAACTGGTCCCATGCATCGTCCACTGCATCAACCTTTGATTGGTCAGGCCGATGCAAATCGCCTTCCAACTGGAGATTGTACGGAGGGTCGGCGAAAATCATGTCTATTGAGTTTTCAGGAAGTTTTTCAAGGGCGGCGACACAGTCTCCCTTGATTATGGAATTTTGCCAATTATTTGTGGAATTTTCGTGGCCAAGATCGGCCAGCTTCAGAACAGCCATACGTATACCCAACTCAATACTAACGGGATTATGTGCAGGTAATTCTTGTCGAATAGGGTAAAGAATGAGTTACGATTCCCCGGGGAGGAACAAATGTCAGAAATTCAACTGGTCATTTTCGATTGCGATGGTGTGCTGATCGATTCGGAGATTGTAGCCGCCGCAGCCGAGTTGGAGATCTACAAGACCTTCGGTCTTGAAATGGATGTAGCTGAATTTTCCGCAAAGACTGCCGGTCTTTCGAGTCCGGATGTCAAACTGAAGGTGGAAGAGGAGCTGGAGATGCAGCTTCCCGACCGCGTGATCGAGGAAACAAAAGCAGCCGTACATGAAAAAGTCATCCACGAAGCAAAGATGATAGAAGGCGCAGACACCGTACTTGATCTGCTGGACCAGGCGCGATGTGTTTGCTCAAACTCTCCATCGGACCGACTGGAGCGCGTGTTGGGAAGATTGGGCCTCTACGACCGGTTTCGCCCCTATGTGTTTTCGGCGTATGACTTCGATCCGCCGAGGTCAAAACCCAGGCCCGACTTGCATAAAAAGGCGGTAGGAGCATTTGACGCAGAGGCCGGGAAAACCGTGATCATTGAGGATTCGGTTCCAGGTGTTAGCGCAGGTGTCGCTGCCGGTTGTCGGGTGATTGGTTTTACCGGTGCAAGCCATAGTTTCGCGGGTCATGCAGATTTACTGGTCGAGGCAGGCGCGGAAACCGTTGTCAGCCGGTTGGCTGATGTTCCAGCAGTTGTTGAAGCATTTGCACGGTGGGAGGGAGTATAAACCCGCCTACTGGGTCTTGTTCTCGACTGGCCCCTCGTCAAATCCGACATAGATAACCAGATCGTTGTTCTTGGGCTTCAAGACTGAAATACTGTTTTCGATAAAGCTGAAGCTTGCGTAGTTGCCTCCCGGTTGAATCGTGACGGGTATCTTGTTCAAGTTGGTGTAAGGCACTTCTTTTTTGGCGTTGGTCGCCGCAATTCGAACAGGCAATTCCACACTACCGGTCGCGGCAGTGGGGCCGTTTATAACCCGGCCCTTTACACCAACGCGAACATTGAGCATGTCGCCAACATAGTTACACTCGCGAACAACCTCTGTGATTGTAGCCTGAAATCTTACGGTTTGGGGCGCATCAGGGTTTTCTCGTTTGGCTCCGGTTTCATAAATGCGAAGGGTTTCGGTGCCGCCACGAACGATCGCTTTTGGGCAGAACGCCCGCAAATCTGCCGCTGCCACATTCTGTTCCTGCGTTGCGGTTGGCTGACCGGACAAATCAAGCGCATCGCTGGTCGCATTCTTGTTACCCGATGAGTTACATGCCGAGAACACGACCGCCGCCATCAGCAATACAGCCGACCGCGAAGCAACTTTGGTGTTTGCTATCAACCAGATTGCGTTTTTGCGCATTCCAAGACCCCGTGTTCCTTTTTCATTGCAAGATGCCCTTATAAGGATGTAGAAGACGGCAATCAAATGGCCATTGCGCAAAACTTCAAACTTAGTAAATTTCCGGACCTGTCATGAAGTACATTAGTACACGCGGTGAAGCGCCCGTACTGGGCTTTCAGGATGTTCTGTTAACGGGCCTGGCACGCGATGGCGGCCTTTATGTTCCCGAAAACTGGCCAACAATAACCAAGACCGAAATTGCGCAGATGTGGGGCAAACCGTATTCGCAGATTGCCAAGAAAGTGCTATTTCCTTTTGTGGACGGGGAGATAGACCGCAGCGATTTCGATGCGATGGTGGACGAAGCTTATGCCTCGTTCAACCACAAGGCGGTAGTGCCCTTGGTGCAGATTGGTGACAATCACTGGTTGATGGAGCTGTTTCACGGTCCAACGCTGGCGTTCAAGGATGTGGCAATGCAATTGCTGTCGCGGCTGATGGACCACACGTTGGCGCAAAAAGGCGCCCGAGCAACCATTGTTGGCGCAACATCCGGTGACACGGGAAGCGCTGCCATCGAGGCTTTCAAGGGACGGGAGAACACCGATATATTCATCCTTTTTCCCAACGGAAAGGTATCGCCCGTCCAACAACGCCAGATGACTACGGTTGCAGATGCAAATGTCCATTGTCTCGCTATTGAAGGCGATTTTGACGATTGCCAGGCGCTCGTCAAAGCGATGTTCAATCATCTTGAATTCCGCGACCGGTTAAAACTATCGGGGGTAAACTCCATCAACTGGGCAAGGATTATGGCCCAGATTGTATATTACTTTACGACTGCAGTGAGCCTTGGAGCGCCGGAACGCAGTGTTTCATTCACTGTTCCTACAGGCAATTTTGGAGATGTCTTTGCCGGATACGTCGCCAAACAGATGGGGCTTGCGGTTGACCAGCTGATCATAGCAACCAACCGGAACGACATTCTGGCACGAACGCTGGCCAGCGGATGTTATGAAAAGGCAAAAACCGAACCTTCAATCTCTCCATCAATGGACATTCAGGTTTCGTCAAACTTCGAGCGCTTGTTGTTTGATGCCTGTGGAAAGGACCCACAGACGGTTCGCAACCAGATGCAAAACCTCTCACAGTCCGGCAGCTTTATGATTGACGATACTGCGATGGCCAGGATCAGGGACGATTTTGCAGCCTCGGCATGTTCAGAAGACGAAACAAAACAACAGATCAGACGCACCCTCTCTGAAACAGGTTATCTCGCGGACCCGCACACCGCTGTGGGCCTTCACGTTGCAGAGCAGTTTTTAGTTCAAACGGGTGCCATGATAACCCTTGGCACCGCTCATCCTGCAAAATTTCCCGCTGCAGTCGAAGAAGCAAGCGGGATTTATCCGGATCTACCCGATCATCTGCGCAATCTTATGGAGCGCGAAGAGCGCCTTACAGTTCTGCCGAACGATGTTGCTGCGGTCGAAGCATTCATCGAATCCAACTCGCGTGCAAATACCTGACCGGGACTGCTTTGCAACGTGACAATTGCGTAACAAGGCGATAAGGTCGCCCGATGAGTGTGTGTATATCAAAACTGAGCAACGGGCTTACGGTCATTACAGACCATATGCCCCATCTAGAGAGCGCCGCCATGGGCGTTTGGGTCAAGTCAGGTTCAAGGGACGAGGCTGAACACGAACACGGCATCGCCCATTTGCTGGAGCACATGGCGTTCAAGGGAACTGCAAGTCGTAGCGCGAAACAGATTGCGGCGGAGATTGAGAATGTCGGCGGCGAGTTAAACGCTGCTACCAGCATTGAAACCACTGCCTATTATGCGCGCGTTCTCAAACCCGAAGTCTCACATGCCACCGATATACTTTATGACATCCTGGCGAACTCCATTCTTGATGAGCAGGAGTTGTTGCGTGAAAAACACGTAATCCTGCAGGAGATCGGGGCATCGCAGGACATGCCGGATGACCTGGTTTTTGACGCCTTCCAATCGACCGCATTCGGGTGCCAACCCATCGGCAGACCAATTCTGGGAACTCCGGAGATGGTGCAGAGCTTTACGCCAGACCAGATTCGCGAGTTTGTTGCCAAACATTATCGTGGCCCCAATATGGTATTGTGTGCAGCAGGGGCGGTGAATCACGACGAACTCGTCGAGCAGGCAAGCCAGACATTCGGTTCCTTTTCAGGCGAAATCGCAGAGGAACCCGTCGGGGCGTCCTATATTGGCGGGGAATGTCTGACCCAATCGGAACATCATGAAGTCCAGTTTCTGCTTGGGTTTGAAGGACGGGCCTATCACGCAAGGGATTATTATGCATCCCAGCTGCTAGCCATGATCCTTGGCGGGGGCATGTCGTCCCGATTGTTTCAGGAAGTGCGGGAAAAACATGGCCTTTGCTATTCTGTTTCGGCATTCCATTGGGGTTTTTCAGATACTGGTGTGTTTGGTGTTCACGCAGCGACCGGGCCTGAAGATATATCGCAGCTTACCGGATTGATTGTCGACGAACTGCTGCGGGCCAGCCAGGATATTCATCAGGAAGAACTGGATCGTGCACGCGCGCAAATTCGGGCTGGTTTGTTGATGTCCATGGAAAGCCCCACCTCAAGAGCTGGTCAACTGGCACGGCAAGTCTTGCTTTTCGGCAGAACCATTCCGAATGAAGAGCTCATGGAACGACTTGATGCGTTGAGTGTTGAGCGAATTCGTGATTTGGCAGGAAGGATTTTCCAGAATTCCAAACCTACCCTGACTGCACTTGGACCACTTGAAGCACTCCCGAAACTTGACATGATTTCGGACATGCTGAAGGGCCGCACCAGCATAGCTGCCGAGTAAAATGCCACTTCAGGCTGTTCGAAGTTTCTTTTCAAAGCGAATGCCGGTTGCCGGTTCAAATCTTGTTCTCGTGCACCCTCGGTTCGAGCATTTCGACCAATGGGTGGAATTGCGGCGGCAAAGCAAAGCGTTTCTTGTTCCCTGGGAGCCGCGTTGGCCGGAGGACGATCTTACCCGCTTAGGCTTCCAACGCAGGCTTCGAAACTATCAAAAGCACCGGAATACGGGTTGGGGCCACACGTTTTTCGTCTTTGACAGAACCCGGCAGGAACTTATCGGCGGTATCAGCCTGATGCGGGTGACATATGGAATTACTCGCAGTGGCGTTGTGGGATTCTGGATGGGTGCCCACCATGCCAACAAGGGCCATATGCAGAAGGTTGTTCCGGAAATTCTTCGTTTTGCATTCGACGACCTTCGCCTGCGACGGGTTGAGGCGGCCTGCCTTCCGCGCAACGACCGCTCTAGACATCTTTTGCAGAAATGCGGGTTTCGGCAAGAAGGCTATGCAAAAGCCTATCTTGAGATCAACGGAGTTGCAGAGGACCATCTTCTTTTTGCCATTGTAAGAGAAGACTACAAGGGCCGTTGAAACTGGTCTACAACGCGGATTATCACTGGAAAACCAGTTGAATTTCAGCATAAGTAGCGGGAAAAACGAGTACATTTATGCAGCCTGCCATTAGCAAATTGTCACTGATCAGTTTCAGACGCATTTTTGTATTGCTGGCGGTCATGCTGACGGCGGTTACCTTTGCATCACGTGCCCATGCCCTAGATCCGGTAAGTGTATCGGTTTCGGATATAGCGCTCGATATTTCACAAGCAGTGGAAAACTACATCCGTTCAGACGGACGCATCCGGGTTTCCACCGCACCCGACCCCAACGGTGTCGTCAGGCGGATTGATGTCAGTTCGCGCAAGAATGGCGGACAATCCTTTTGGGCAGTGTTCGCACTCGCCAACAACAGCAACGAGCAAATCGACAGGTTGATTGTGGCACCCCATTACAGGTTGGTCGGTTCGGGATTGTTGTGGCCTGATCTGGATTCGATCAGAATTTCGGGAATCACCCCCAGCGACGGGTTTGCACTTGACCGGATTGAAGACGATTTCGCTGATGTATTCAGGATCACGCTCGACCCGGGTGCCATCATTACCTTCGTCGTCGAAAAACAGATTGAAACCCTGCCAAAACTCTATCTTTGGGAGCCGGACAGCTACCGTGAGACAACAAACAGCTATACATTGTATTATGGTATTGTACTGGGTATTTCCGGTTTGCTGGCACTGTTCCTGACCATCCTTTTTCTGGTTCGCGGAACGGCGGTCTTTCCTGCAGCTGCGATACTGGCTTGGGGTGTACTGAGTTATGTTTGCGTTGATTTCGGGTTCTGGAACAAAATCATCGGCAGCTCGGATACGGTCTATGCGTTCTGGCGGGCGGGAACAGAAATTGCCTTTGCAATCGGGCTACTGGTTTTCGTTTACACTTATTTGAGCCTGTCAAAATGGAATCAGCGGTTTCGATATATCGCCCTGTTTTGGTTGGCTTTTCTACTGATTCTTGGTGCTGTAATGCTGTTTCAACCCAATATTGCGGCAGGTATGGCGCGGTTCTCGGTAGCCCTGACCGTTGTATCTGTGTTGTTTGTAATCCCGTATTTTTGGTACCAGCGTTTTGACCGGGCAATCATGTTGGTGCCCACCTGGATATTGCTCAGCGCCTGGTTGTTTGCCGCCTTCATGGCCGTGATGGGTGAATTGTCAAATGACATTGTTCAACCGGCGCTTACTGGTGGGCTCGTTCTGATTGTTTTGTTGCTCGGCTTCACCGTAATGCAACACGCGTTTTCTGGCAGTGCGTTCGCCGAGGGCTTGTTAAGCGAAACCGAGCGTTCCGCTTTGGCCATAGCTGGCTCTGGTGACGTGATCTGGGATTGGGAAATAAATCGTGATCGCATTTCGATGGGAGAGCCGGTCATGGGGCTACTCAACCTTGAGCGAAGTGGCCTGGTGCAAAACCCGAAGTCTTGGCAAAAGATGCTTCATCCAAATGACCGCGACCGGTTTGATGCTACGCTGAGTGCCATGCGAAACCACAAGCGGGGCAAGATATCCCAGAGCTTCCGGCTACGTGGAAAAAAAGACGACTATATGTGGTTCAAACTGCGGGCAAGACCTCTTGTAGCCCGTGATGGCAGCCTGTCACGTTGTGTTGGCACCCTCACAGATATCAATGAACAAAAAAAGGCAGAGGAACGGATACTCAAGGATTCGACACGGGACCACCTCACCGGTCTGGAGAACCAGGAAGTGTTCGGTTTCAGGTTGCAGACCGCAATTGATGCAGCCGGCCTGTTCAAGGAACTGCGGCCTTGTTTGTTTTATATTGATCTGGACAAGTTTCAGTCGCTCAACAGCGAGCATGGTTATGATGTTGGCGATGCGGTGTTGATGGCGATTTCTGCAAGGCTTTCAAAAATGCTTCGCAAAGGTGACGCACTCTCGCGCCTTTCGGGTGTCCAGTTCATGCTGATGTTGCTTTCGGAAGATGACACAAAGAAAATCGCCTTGCTTTCAGAGGCCATTATTGATGCAGTGCGTGAACCCATTGAAGTGGAAGATGAACACTATTCCGTAACCGCATCGATCGGACTGGTTTCCTGGACAGCCGATTGCGACGATGCCTGGCGAATGATCCGCGATGCTGAACTTGCATCCATTGTTGCAAAACGTCAGGGCGGAGACCTGATTGAGACCTTCCAACCGGCTTTCAGAACCAGCAAAGACGACCGCTCCATTTTGTTTGAAGATATCAAACAGGCTGTATCGAATGGCGAGATCAGCGTTCTCTATCAACCAATCGTCAACCTGAAACAACAAACCATTAGCGGATTTGAAGCATTGGTCCGATGGGAACACCCTCGCCTTGGTTCAATTGGCCCGGCCGAATTCGTTCCCCTGGCTGAGCGCAATGGCGTCATTCACGAACTTGGCCAACATGTGCTCAAGGTGGCTTGCAGCGATTTTGCTGAAATAACCCAGGCCACCGGTGAGAAGCTGTTTGTGAGTGTCAATCTCTCCAGCCGTGAACTGCTTCGGAACGATGTTGTCGCCGACATCTCTCAGGCCCTTCAGCAAAGCAAGCTTCCTGCCCAACAACTTCGGCTCGAAGTCACTGAAAGCCTGGTAATGGAAAATCCGGAACACTCCCGCCAGATATTGAACCGTATCAAGAACCTTGGTGTTGGTGTTTCGCTGGATGACTTCGGAACCGGTTATTCGAGCTTCTCCTATTTGCTGAAGTTCGCCTTTGACACCATCAAGATTGATCAGTCGTTTATTCAGGACCGGACAGAACGTGCACGGATGATCGTGTTGCAGTCGATTATCGGACTTGGGCACAGTCTGAACCAATCCATCATTGTTGAGGGAGTGGAACTTGAAGAAGACCTGGCCGAGTTGATGACAACGGGCTGCGAATATGCGCAGGGCTATCTGTTTGGTGAACCAATGCCAATTGAAGAAGTTGTTGCCGTGGTCGAAGAAGAAAAAACCTCGCAATAGCAAGGATGCCGCTCAGGCGTGCCCTGACTGGCTTGAAAGCAAAACCGGATCTATTCCCAATGCGCTCAATACCCGCTCATATTTCTGATGGTTCTTGCACCCGAAAATGATCTTGCTGTCAGCTTCCGCCAAGAGCCAGCCATTCGAGCTGATCTCATCTTCCAATTGTCCTGCCGACCATCCCGCATACCCCAATGCAATCAGGCATTTATCCGGACCATTGCCGGTTGCTATGGCCCGCAAAATCTCGAGCGTGGCAGTCAGGCATACGTCTGCACCAATTTCCAGGGTGGATTTGCTGTCATACTCACCGGAATGTAATACAAACCCCCTGCCCGGCTCAACCGGTCCACCGACATGCAACGTATCACCGAGAATATGCTCGGGCACCTGGATCAGTTCAGCTTCATCGATAATCTCCAGCTGCCGGAAGAAGTCCGAAACAGTCGGACTCTCCAACGCTTGATTAACAATGAATCCCATTGCTCCCTCTTCAGAGTGCGCACAAACGAAAACGACGCTTTTATCAAACCGCTCATCGCCCATTCCGGGCATGGCAATCAAGAATTTGCCGCAAAGGGATGTAAAATCAGAGGCTGCCATTCATCGTCCACAAATAACGGTGAAACCAAATCACTTTCAAGAAGTGTGTACAGTTTATGCGAATTGCAACAAAATTCCTATCACTGAAAAATGAGAATTCGTATCTTGAAATTTCATTCCGCATGACAAATGTGTGCTGCCAGCGGCTATGACGAATTGAGGAAATGATGAAAATATTCGGAATCAGGTTTGTGACTGCGGCCATATTCAGCCTATTAGCTGTTGCCGGTCATGCAACCACTTCAGACTGGGAAGACCTTGGCGGCGGCAAAGCCAGGCTGCTGCTGACCCATGATCCGGCAACAAGTGCCATTACGGCTGCTGTCGAGATTGAACTTGACGAAGGATGGTCTACCTATTGGCGCTATCCGGGCAGCGCCGGAATACCGCCCGTGTTCGATTTTACCGCAACACCTGGCCTCGACATCACGGAAACCCATTTTCAAGCCCCGGAACTGTTGGGAGATGGCCCGGTTTATGCCGGCTACAAAAAAAGTGCGGTTTTTCTGATGAACGGCGTTTTGCAGGCCGGTGCCAGCGCGCCGATAACACTCGACATGCTGGTTGGACTGTGTTCAACGATCTGCGTTCCCGCCAAAGCCCAGTTTGAGGTGCCACGCTCGTCACTGAACGCTTCGGATGGTGTTGCGAGCCGCGTCATTAGTTTTGCGAAACTACGACTTCCCGATCCTGACAACCAGATTGGAGACAAATTGGACAAGAAACTGACTGGCAAGGCGCTCGAAATAACCATCAGCGACAACCCACAATGGGACGACCCAAAACTGTTTGTGGAAGGCCCCAAGGACTGGTTTCTGACTCCGGCCAAACTGGTTTCCCGCGATAATGGCAAACTGGTTTTTTCGCTTTATGTGGGAGAAGCTCCAGATCTTGCAAACGTGATGGAACAACCCTTGCGCTATACATTGACAACATCGGGGAGCAGTTTCGAATTTCAGGATTGATGTCTGGGCAAAGGTGTATATATCCCCGTAATCAAACATTTTTCAGGACATGATCATGACAATATCTGTTGGCGACAAGCTGCCCGAAACCAAATTCAAGTTCTTTGCCGAAGATGGGCCGGCGGAAATTTCCACCGCTGAATTGTTCAACGACAAAAAAGTCGTTCTTTTTGGCGTACCAGGGGCTTTTACGCCGACCTGTAACAACAATCACCTGCCGGGGTATGTGACCCGCCTTGACGAACTCAAAGCCAAGGGGGTCAACACCGTTGCTGTTGTTTCCGTCAACGACCTTCACGTCATGAAAGCATGGCAGGACGCTTCGGGTGGCGGAACTGACATTGTGTTCCTTGCTGACGGCAATGGCGAGTTTGTCAAAGAGGTGGGATTGGATATAGACCTTTCCATCGCGGGAATGGGCGTTCGCTCGCAACGGTTTTCGATGATTGTGGACAATGCAAAGGTCGCTGTGTTGAATATTGAAGAAAATCCCGGCCAGGCTGTAACCAGCGGCGTCGAGAAAATCCTCGAAGATCTTTAGGCAGGTTTCACGTTTGTCTATGGTTTGAAGTCAGCCATTCCACGGCGGGCCAGTTCATCGGCCCGTTCGTTTTCTTCATGGCCGGCATGGCCCTTGATCCAGTGCCAATCAACCTCATGTCGTTCGACGGCCTGATCCAGTTCCTGCCACAAATCTTCGTTTTTTACCGGTTTCTTGTTGGCGGTTTTCCAACCGTTCTTCTTCCAATTGGTGATCCATCCGGTAATGCCACCCTTCACATATTGTGAATCGGTCGTCAGTTCTACCTTGCAAGGCTCTTTGAGAGCGTTGAGGGCTTCAATGGCAGCGGTCAGTTCCATGCGGTTGTTAGTCGTTTCCGCCTCGCCGCCAAACAGCTCTTTTTCAGTTTCCCCATAGCGCATCAACACTCCCCATCCGCCGGGGCCGGGATTGCCCGAACAAGCCCCGTCTGTCCAAATGTGAACCGTTTTCATAACCCTACCAACCCGTATTCACCAGGATTGCGGATTGATTGATGAAACTTGAGCTTCTCAACGTATTCAACGGGATCCTTGGGAACCACCAGCGCACCAGGGGGAACATTCAACCAATCATAGAGGCGCGTCAACAGGAAGCGTAGCGCCGAACCGCGGCAAAGAACCGGCAGAGCCAAAGCTTCCTTTTCGCTCAAGGGCCGCGCCGAATTGTAACCCTTTAGCAACCCCATGCTCTTGGTTGCATTGAACTGCCCGTTGCTTTCAAAACACCAGGCATTCAGGCAGGTGGCGACATCGTAAGCGAGCACATCGTTGCAGGCGAAGTAAAAATCGAACACACCGGACAACTTGTCTTTCAAGAAAAACACATTGTCGGTGAAAAGGTCCGCGTGGATTATTCCTTCCGGAAGGTCGCAAGGCCATTGAGCATCCAAAAAATCGAGTTCGTTGCCAATCATGGCCGCAAGGCCGGGCATGACTGAATCTGCATCTTTCTTGGACTGTTCAAACAAGGGTCGCCAGTCTTTGGGGCCCAAGCCATTTTCCCTGGTTATCGGGAACCCTTCGCCAGCCAGATGCATCTTGGACAAAACCTCGCCAACTTGACGGCAATGATTGGCATTGGGCTTTGTTACCGAGTTTCCATTCAAAAAGCTAATAATTGCACATGGCCGACCTGCCAGTCGTCCCAGCACATCTCCCGACTTAGTGTGGATTGGAAGCGGGCAGTCGATCCCGTTTTTAGCCAGATGCCCCATCAATCCGGTAAAAAATGGTAAATCGTCGGGATTCACGCGCTTTTCATAAAGCGTCAGAATATACGTGCCGGCATCGGTGGTTAGCAAGAAATTTGAATTCTCCACGCCCTCAGCAATGCCTTTTAGTGAATGTAGTTCGCCAATTTCATAAAGCTTGAGAAAATCAGCCAGCTCATCGTTATCTATCCGGGTATAAACCGCCATTGTTATCCGTTCAAAAATGCCATGTCTTCAACGGTCAGTTCCACGTCCCGCAAATCACGCGACACCAAGAATTCCTCGTCTTCCTTGACTGTTTCAACCAGTTGCAACCGCAAGTCAAACCGGTCTCGAAATGCTTCTATGATCTCATTGACCAGTATTTCTGGTGCAGATGCACCGGCAGACAGGCCAACGATTTTTGCATCCTCGAATTCAGACCAGGCTATCTCATCGGCTTTTTGCACCAATGCCGCCCGTTTTGCACCAGCCTTTTTTGCCACTTCGACCAGCCGCTTTGAGTTGGATGAATTCGGGGCGCCGACAATCAGAAAATGATCTGCACCAACCGCGGCTTCCTTTACAACTTCCTGGCGGTTTGTGGTTGCATAACAAATCGATTCGGCCGCCGGGGCCTGCAACTTTGGAAACCGCGCCTGCAGTGTTTTGAGAATTTCGTCTGTGTCGTCAAGCGACAGGGTTGTTTGGGTGACAAATCCAAGCTGGTCGGGATCGGGGGGGACGAAATTTCTGGCCTGTTCAACATCCTCAATCAAGCTCATCTCTGCCGGTTGAACCTGCCCCATCGTCCCGATGACCTCCGGGTGTCCGGCATGGCCAACAAGAAGGACATGGCGACCATTTCGGATATGCCGGATCGCCTGCTTGTGGACCTTCGAAACCAAAGGGCAGGTCGCATCAAGGTAATGCAGATTCAATGCTTCTGCATTTTCCGGTACAGATTTAGGCACTCCGTGCGCAGAAAATATCACCGGTTGGCTGGTAGGCGGGATCTCATCAAGTTCCTTGACGAACACCGCTCCCAGTTGTTCAAGGCCTTCAACAACGTAGCGGTTGTGAACAATCTCGTGCCTGACATATACGGGAGAACCATATTTTTTTAGCGCCAGTATTACCATTTGGATCGCCCGCTCAACGCCAGCGCAGAACCCGCGGGGGCCGCAAAGGCGCAAGGTCATATCGGATTTTTCGTTCATCTTTGCGATTTTTCCCTGGAGAGTACGAAGTATCCCCCTACCCCCAGCAGTGTCAATGCAAGGCCGAACCAGGTGACTGCATATTGAAGATGATTGTTTGGAAATGACAGGAGGGTCGTACCTCCCATCGGCAACCCGCCAGGAATGTCATTCTTCTGCAAATCGACGATAACCGGTAAAGGCTTGTTGTCCAATTGCATGGCTTGCTCAAAATCAGGCAGGCTGCGCCAGTAAAACTCGCGCGCGTCTAGGTTATTGTCCAGTGAACCGA
This sequence comes from Rhizobiaceae bacterium, assembly GCA_965230715.1. Lineage (GTDB taxonomy): Bacteria > Pseudomonadota > Alphaproteobacteria > Rhizobiales > Rhizobiaceae > JAALLB01. The sequence continues at coordinate 2,829,118 of CBDDLK010000001.1, forward strand.
GCGGTTTTTCGGAAAGCGGGAACCGCAGGAGGCCGATAAGGTGCTGTTGACCTGCCACCTGGCCTTCAGCGCGGGTCCCAGGCAGTTTATTGTCGAAAGGAACGAAACCGCGATTGACGATTACAGTTTTTCCACCTGACAGCTTCGCAACGGTGTGGACATTCCAACCGGGCTCACCGCGTTGGCCGGTTGTGAAAAAATAGCTCTCGGTTGAATGATCAAACTCGCAGTCAAAAGAAACAGGCAAGTAGTCTTGCTGGGCTTGATTGAACCCGAACTGCATCACCTCGATGAGCGGAACCGGCTCTTGCGCGATACGCGTTTCAATCCGCTCCAGCAACGCCTCCTTCCAATACAGTCGCGTTACCTGCCAGGTACCAAGCCAACACAGAACGATTAGTCCGACCAACATGCAGGACAACAGGGCAAGATTTCTCCTGGCAATGCCAGTCATCGTTCGAGCCTGCCTTCGCTGGCGTCTGTCCGGTACTGCATCGCGATCATCAAGCCCTTGGAGAACCTAAGCCCCCACAGTGAACCAACTATGATGGATGGTGCCCAAAGAAGGAAATGCACCCACAATGGGGGGTTAAAACTCGTTTGGACAAACAGCGCGCAAGCCATCAGTACAAAACTGACAATCAAGATCACGAAGAAGGCCGGACCATCACCCGAATCGATAAAGGAATAATCCAACCCACAGGCGTTGCATGACTCTGCCGGTGTCAACATTTTAGAGTAAAGATGCCCCTGACCACACCTCGGGCAACACCCTCGCAAGCCAACTTGAATCGCAGTAGGGGCAGCTATTTCGTGCCGCGCTTTTCCTGGCGTTTTTGCTGTCATGACCGTCCCATCGAAATGAAAAAGGCGACCTGCAAGGCCGCCCGTCTCGTTATCGTATACACTCAAATTCAGTGCGCAATGGATGCTCCGTAACTTCCCCATACATAAACAGCGCAGAACAGGAATAGCCACACAACGTCGACGAAGTGCCAGTACCAGGCCGCTGCTTCGAAGCCAAAGTGCTTTTCCGGTGTCATTTGCCCGGCCATTGCTCGCAGCAGGCAAATGATGAGGAAAATAGTTCCTACAAGCACATGGAAACCGTGAAAGCCTGTCGCCATGTAGAAGGTGGCACCGTATATGCTTTCAGAGAAAGTAAACGCTGCATGACCATACTCATACGCCTGCACGAAGCTGAAAATAATACCGAGCAGGACGGTCGCAAACAACATGCCCTTCAAAGTTGAACGGTCGTCCTCAAGCAATGCGTGGTGAGCCCATGTCACTGTGGTGCCAGACAACAACAAAATGATCGTGTTGTAGAGCGGCAAGTGCCAAGGGTCCAATACCTCAATGCCTTCCGGTGGCCAATGACCGCCCGTAAAGGCAACCCTTGCTTCCTGGATCGCTTCGCCGGAGTAAAGGCTTGCGTCAAAAAATGCCCAGAACCAGGCAACAAAGAACATCACCTCTGAAGCAATAAAGAGAATCATGCCATAGCGCAGGTGAAGTGAAACAACCTTTGTATGGTGTCCTTCAAGGCTCTCCTTGATGGTTGCCGACCACCAGCCATACATGGTGTACAGGACAACAAGAAGTCCAAGCGCAAGAATCCAGTATTTCGCATTCGCAAGATCGATACCAGCCAGAACAACTTCACCGCCTGCGTTGTAACGCATAAAGGCAATGGCACCGATTGCCATGACGAAGGCACCAATGCTGCCGATCAGCGGCCATGGGCTCGGATCGATAATATGATAATCATGGTTCACATTGTGACTGTCGGCCATATCATTCTCCATCTGTGCCGGTTTTTGTTCGACAACTCTTGTTGTTATAAATTCCCGCTGTTCTTTTCGCCAGACATAACTGCAGATTTTCCTGCGGCAATTTCATCAGTCTCGCTTTCGAAAAACGTATAGGAAAGCGTAATCGCGGAAAGGGTTTTGAGATTCTCTTCAAGGTCCAGATCAGGATCAACATAGAACAGAACGGGCATCAACATTTTTTCGCCGGGCTCAAGGCGCGTATCAGTAAAACAGAAACACTCGATCTTGTTGAAAAACGACCCGGTCGACTGGGGCGTTACATTAAACGTCGCCATGCCGATAATCGGATGATCAGAGTTGTTTTCCGCAATGTAGTTGATCAACACCTTCTGCCCCAACTGAACTTCCACATCCCGTTTCTCCGGTTTGAATGTCCAGTCAAGATCGTTCGCAGTGTTGGCGTCGAACCGCACCGATATCTTTCGATCCACAATCGGGACGCCTTCAACTGCTTCGGCACGTTGGGTGGTTCCTCCATACCCCGTAACGCGGCAGAAAAGGTCGTAGAGCGGCACCGACGCGTATGCCAAACCCAGCATTCCAACGAACATACCCAGGCAAACCAGCGCCAAGCGCCGGTTCTTTGCCGCCATATGTCCTGAATCTGTTGTGCTGGTCGCTGTCATGGCAAAATCCTACAAGGATCTTTGCAGAACATTTGCGCCCAGTTTCGCCCAGGTCGCAAAATAAACGATCAGAATGAACGCCGCAATGACAAGAGCGAGCACCCTGTTGCGGGCACGTTGGGCTCGTCTCTGGTCTTCTGTCATCCTGACCGTTTCGTTTGTAAACTTGCCTTCAGCCATCACAATACCTTTGCCAATACCGCCTCAACGCCCAGCCATGCAAACAGCGCGAAAAGATACAGAATCGAGAACCCGAACAGTTTTTTCTCGTGAGCATAGTTGTTTTCCGAACTTCCCCAACGCCACACGCGAAAAGACATGACAAGGAACCAAATTCCCAATGCCCCGGCGAACAACCCGTAATAAAGCGATGCGAACCCCATAACCGCCGGAAGAACACCAACGGCAACGAGCGGAACTGTATAAAGCAGGATCTGCAACCTTGTGGAAGCCTCTCCCTGCACGTTTGGCATCATGGGAATGCCGGCAGCCTTGTAATCATCGGCACGAAACAACGCCAACGCCCAAAAGTGTGGTGGTGTCCACAAAAAGATAATCACAAAAAGTGAAAAGCTCTCAAGTGAAACGGTGTTGGTAACGGCTGCCCAACCAATCATTGGCGGAATTGCACCCGCTGCACCGCCAATGACAATGTTTTGCGGCGTCGAACGTTTCAACCAGATTGTATAAACGGTCGAGTAGAAAAAAATCGTGAATGCAAGAAGAAACGCAGCCAGCCAGTTAATCAACACGCCAAGGGTCATGACCGAAAGGATTGAAAGCGTCACTCCAAATGCCAAGGCCGCATCGGGGGTAATTTTTCCTGCAGGTACCGGTCGGTTTTCAGTGCGCTTCATGACCCGGTCAATGTCTGCATCGTACCACATGTTCAACGCACCTGAGGCCCCTGCGCCAATGGAAATACACAGAACCACAATAAATCCCATGAACAGACTGATTGAGCCTGGTGCCAGCAGCAAACCGATAACCGCAGTAAAGACGACCAGCGCCATGACCCGTGGTTTCATGAGTTGAACGTAGTCTCCCGGCATCGCTGATGAAATCAGCTGCGCGTCAGAGTGTTCGTCGAGTACTTCAATGCTCATCATCAATTCCAAATGGCAAGAACCGCCCGATGGGCGGCTCTGCTAATGCATTACTTGATCTTTGGCAGGATTTCCCACTGGTGATAAGGCGGCGGTGATGGCAGTTGCCATTCCAGTGTCGTTGCGCCTTCACCCCACGGATTGGCGTCAGCCTTGCGCTTTTTGACAAAGGCTTCGACAATTCCGACAAGGAAGATCAACACTCCAACTGCCGCAATATACGAGCCGATTGACGACACATAGTTCCAGTATGCGTAAGCGTCAGGATAATCGATGTAACGGCGCGGCATACCCTGCAAACCAAGGAAATGCTGCGGAAAGAAGATCACATTGACGCCAACAAAGGTGACCCAAAAATGGGTTTTGGCAATCCAGGAATTATACATGTAACCATACATTTTCGGGAACCAGTAATACCATCCCGAGAAGATCGCGAAAACGGCGCCCAGCGACAGCACGTAATGAAAATGTGCTACCACATAGTAGGTGTCATGGAATGAACGATCCAATCCGGCATTGGCCAATTGAACACCGGTCACGCCGCCAATTGTGAACAGGAAGATGAACCCGATCGCCCATAGCATCGGAGTACGGAACTCGATTGAACCGCCCCACATGGTGGCAATCCAGGAAAAAATCTTCACGCCCGTTGGCACGGCGATGACCATGGTTGCCGCGACGAAGTAGCGTTGGGCATCAAGTGAAAGGCCAACGGTGTACATGTGGTGGGCCCAAACAATAAAACCGACACCGCCAATACCGATCATTGCCCACGCCATTGCCATATAGCCGAAAACCGGTTTCCTGGAAAACGTTGAAACGATGTGGCTGATAATGCCGAACCCCGGCAAAATCAGAATGTACACTTCGGGGTGTCCAAAGAACCAGAACAGGTGCTGGAACAACAAGGGATCACCACCACCTTCGGGAACGAAAAAGGTTGTCCCGAAATTGCGGTCTGTCAACAGCATGGTAATTGCCCCGGCCAGAACCGGCAGGGAAAGAACCAACAAAAACGCGGTAATAAGAACGGACCATGCGAACAGCGGCATTTTGAACAAGGTCATGCCGGGAGCGCGCATATTGAAGATTGTAGTGATGAAGTTGATTGCGCCAAGAATTGAGGACGCACCGGCAATATGAAGTGCCAAAATAGCAAAATCCATTGCAGGTCCGGGATTGGCATCACTGGAAGACAAAGGCGGATAAGCGGTCCAACCACCACCAAATCCGTATCCGGCAGCAGGTCCCGGCACCATCATTGACATCAACAGAAGAATGAACGCGGCAGGCAGCAACCAGAAGGAAATATTGTTCATACGCGGAAACGCCATGTCCGGCGCCCCGATCATGATGGGAACCATCCAGTTGGCAAAACCGCCGATCAGGGCGGGCATCACCATGAAGAAGATCATGATCAATGCGTGGGCAGTCGTAAACGCATTGTACATCTGCTTGCCACCATCGATGGCAGCATCACCTTCCATCCCGTAAACAATTTCAGCAAGACCATGGAAAATCTGGATGCCGGGTTCGGCAAGTTCCCAACGCATAACAACTGACATAAACCCGCCAAGCACACCGGCAAAAATGGCGAAAATCAGATATAGCGTTCCGATATCCTTGTGGTTGGTTGAAAAAAACCAGCGCTTGAAGAAGCCCGGCTTGTGATCGTGTGCGTCTGCTCCAGCCATGAGTTGTTACCTTCTTCTTACTGATTGTTTTGATTGTTCGCCAAACGCAGGTCACGCTGCGCTTCGACGGAAGCCATCAGCGCCTCGTTGGCGGTTTCCAAATCGGATTCGGATGCCTGTTTTTGCCAAGCGTCATATTTTTCGCGGCTCACAACCCGAATTGCAATCGGCATGTATGCGTGATTGATGCCGCACAGTTCCGAGCATTGGCCGTAAAAAAGCCCTTCTTTTTCGGCCTTGAACCAAGTCTCGTTGTTTCGTCCGGGGACCGCATCAATCTTGATCCCGAACGCTGGAACTGCAAACGAGTGAATAACACCACCTGAATCCGCAGTGACCAACACCCTGATCGTCTCGTTAACGGGAACGACCAATTCATTATCAACCGCCAACAGACGCGGATAAGCCGCCTTGTCGGTCTTTCCGGCTTCTTCGCGATCATCTTCGTTCAGAATGTAGGAAGAAAAGGAAAGTTCATTTTCGTCCTGATATTCATAATCCCAATACCATTGCTGCCCGATTGCCTTGACGGTGACGGTCGGCTCCTCCTGCGGCACCAACTGGTCTTCAAGCAGCTGAAACGAGGGAACCGCGATGACAAAAAGGATAAGGATCGGAACAACTGTCCATACAACTTCAACAGCTGAATTGTGGGTAAAGGTGGAAGGGTTGGGATTTGCCCGCTTGTTGTAACGAACCATCACCCAGACCAGCAACAACAACACGAAAATCGTAATGACGGTAATAATCCAGAAAGTGAGTATTCCAAACGATTCGATGCGTTCCATCATGTTGGTGGCGGCGGCCTGAAACCAAATTCCGCGATCATCGGGTTGTGCGGCAAGCGCCGCTGTTGCAAACCCCATTGCCGCCGCGATACCGGCCAAGACTGAAGCATACGCTTTCATCCAAAATCTCCTGTACTGGCAAACCAGTTCCTGTAATTGGCAGGGTACCCAGTTGCACGAGCAAGCGCAAACCAAAAGGTCCCAATCCGGTTACTTTAGAACGTTTCAAATCATATCCAGAAACGGTTCGCAATGGAATCCCTTCAAGAATCTGTGCGGCAATTTGCTCCGAGCATCCACCGAACCACAGATTTTGCAAAGACCAACAAGAATTCGCGGTCTTAACTTCGTCAAGCTCAAGCTTCGGTTTCCCTAAAAATACCATAGTCGAAAGCAATGGATGAACTGGTCATTGGGTGTTCATACAAGCTGATTTTGCCAGAACCATGTAAAATGCTAATTCAAACTGTCTAGGTGATTCGGATTTTCAAGATGCAAGTGATCAACCGCTGGATCGTATTCATTACATTAAGCTTCGGAGCTGCTGGTTTGGCAACCTTGCCGGCGATGGCACAAGGGGCGGTAAAATCGCAGCACGGGGCCTGGGCAATACTGTGTGAAACCCCGCCGGGTGCTTCGTCAGAACAATGCGCAATGGTGCAAAACGTTATCACGGAAGACAGGCCCGACATCGGTCTTTCAATCGTGGTACTGCGTACTGCGGACGACAAGGCGGAAGTACTGCGTGTTTTGGCCCCGTTGGGCGTGTTGCTGCCGAGCGGCTTGGGCTTGTTTGTCGATGAAAAAGAGATTGGCAACACGTGGTTTGTACGTTGCCTGCAGGACGGTTGTTATTCGGAAGTCATTCTTAACCCGAAATTGCTTGAGACCCTGAAAAAAGGGAAAACCGCAACATTTGTGGTTTTTCAAACGCCGGAAGAGGGTATTGGCATTCCGGTTGACTTGACCGGCTTTTCGGACGGTTTCGAACAGATTCCTAAATAATTTTTCCTGTCACCGCTTGGATTGGGCTGAAATGGTGTTATCTGCTAGCCTATGTAGTTTGCAGGCTTGCTGAAACAATTTCCTGTATGGAGAAGCTCATGGATATGTTGATCGACCAGTTTGATGTCGAGCGCAGCGCAGTGGAAAACCAGTTGAAGGATGCAATTGGCGGCGCAGATGATGGCGAGCTTTTTGCCGAATATTGCGAAACTGAAGCGTTGGTGTTTGACAACGGAAAACTCCAGACCGGCACCTTTGACACCCGCAAGGGGTTTGGTTTGAGGGCGGTTCTTGGCGAAGTCTCCAGTTATTCCCATTCAGGCGAGATGAGCACTGCTGCAATTAAACGCGCTGCCGACGCTGTAAAATCGGTTCAGTCCGGGTCGGGAGGCAATTTTGCGGCAGGTCCGGCCGGTACCAACCGGAAATTGTATAGCGATGAAAACCCCATTGGTTCCCCCAGCTTTGAAGACAAAGTGAAGTTGCTGGAAACGATTGATGCCCATGCGCGCAATTTGGATGATCGAATCCGGCAGGTTACCGTCTCCCTTGCATCTAACTGGCAGATCGTTGAGATTCTTCGCCCCGATGGTTATTTTGCCCGGGATGTCAGACCATTGGTGCGTATCGGCGTAAGCGTCGTTGCCGGCGAAGGAGACCGGCAGGAATCAGGCAGTTTCGGGTTCGGCGGCAGGTCCGGATTCGACGACTTCCTGACCGATGAGCAATGGCAACATGCCGTTGACGAGGCCCTGCGAATGGCGACCGTTAATCTGGAAGCTGTGGCAGCCCCTGCTGGGACGTTTGATGTCGTATTGGGGTCGGGATGGCCAGGCGTCATGTTACACGAAGCAGTCGGCCACGGCCTTGAAGGTGATTTTAATCGCAAAAAAACTTCCGCCTTCTCGGAACTGATGGGCAAACAGGTTGCCTCCAAGGGGGTTACCGTCGTTGACAACGGAACCATTGAAGGGCGCCGTGGTTCGCTTTCCGTGGATGATGAAGGTACGCCGTCCAACAATACGGTTCTGATCGAAGACGGTATATTGGTCGGATACATGCAGGACCGACAGAATGCCCGGCTAATGGGCGTGGGGTCCACAGGCAACGGAAGGCGGCAATCCTATGCCCACCAGCCCATGCCCCGAATGACCAACACCTATATGGCTGCGGGCGAACACGAACCGAACGAGATAATCGGCTCTGTCAAGGACGGTATATATGCAGTTTCGTTTGGTGGCGGACAGGTGGACATTACCTCCGGAAAATTCGTGTTTGATTGCACCGAAGCCTATGAAATCAAGGATGGCAAGGTTGGAAGGCCGTTAAAAGGTGCCAATCTTATCGGTTCCGGTCCCGAAGCAATGCAACGCATTGCCATGGTGGGTAACGACATGAAACTGGACAATGGCATCGGTATGTGCGGCAAACAGGGCCAGACGGTTCCGGTTGGTGTCGGTCAACCAACCCTGCGAATGAATGCTGTTACGGTCGGGGGCACCGGCGTTCAGGGATAAAGCCTTGAAATTTCCCAGGATGAATCAAGTGAATCCCGATCAAAACGCTTTCGATCATGCAGGCGGAACTGACCATTGTTCCAAAACTCAATTGACAGTGGTTTGATGCGGAAACCGGACCAATAATCGGGTCGGGGAACCGTGCCGGTGCCAAACTTTGCTGCAAATTTCGCCACTTCCTTTTCGAGCGCAAACCGGCTCTCTAGCGGCCGTGACTGTTTGGAGGCATGTGCCCCGATACGTGAACCCCGTGGCCGGGAATAAAAATAGTCATCAGCTTCGTCAGCATTTACCACTTCAACATTCCCTCGAATGCGGACGGACTTTCGCAGACTCTTCCAATGAAAGCAGGCAGCAGCTTTATCATTGGAAAGGATTTCAGCACCTTTCTGGCTTTCGAAATTGGTGAAAAACACAAATCCGCGCTCATCAAAACGCCGCATCAGCACCATTCTGACATTCGGCATACCGTTTTCATCGACCGTGGCCAATGACATGGCATCCGGGTCGTTGATTTCTTTGCCGTGCGCCAGAGTTAACCATTTGTCAAAAAGATCAAACGGATTTTCTTCCCCTTGGTCACCTTTTCTTAACGCTATTGACTGATCATTCATGTTGTAGGTTTCCAGTATCGAGTTCCATAATGCTTTTTATACCAAGCAATCATCGAACAGAAGATGGTTTGATCAAGACAGCACCCAGCAAGGGCAAAAATCACTGCCGCACAGCGGCCAGGTTTGCCTTGCCTGTTCTTTTGCTGGCACTTCCGGCATGTTCGATGACAAACAATGTCAGCTCCATCAACACTGCTGACAAGGTACTGGCATCTTCAGTTTCAGAAGCAGCGGTCAAGAAAGAAGGCATTGCCTCAACCGACGCAGAACTGATCAAAACTGTTGTGGCCAAATCAGAAAACTCGAACACGCTTGCCTGGCAGAACCCCGACACCGGCAACACCGGCACCATCACGGCAATCAACGAATTCGTTGGTGACAAAGGCCAACAGTGCAAGAAATTCCAGACAACAGTAACGAGCTTTATGGGAATTTCGCTTTACAACGGTGAAACTTGCGAGTTGCGAAAAGGTTTCTGGGTGCTCTCCTGGTTCCTGAAACAAGAAGCCTGAGTTTCAGGCTAACTCGGGTTTAAGGTCCGGAAAACCTTACCCAGCGCCATGTCATCTGGCCCTTTGAATTCTCTGTTCGCGAAAAACGATATACAGACCGGCACAGATTGTAACTGCAATTCCCGTTGCTGCGAGCCGGTTTGGCAGGTCTGAGAATATAAGCCAGCCCATCAGCGTCGCAAAGGGAATTTCAATGTATTGCATGGGTGCCAGAGTTGCCGATGGTGCAAAGCGCAATGAGGCGGCGATCAGCAAATGACCGAGTGTCCCGATTACGCCAACCGCGATCAGCAAAGACCAATGCTCTTCACCCGGAAATGCAAGGTCGAAGAATTCATACCTTTCTCCGTTTAACGCAATAATGGGGATGGCAAGCGCAACAAGCGCCATAATGCCTGAGACAGCCTGCATCGAAACCGGATCGATGGAGCGGCTCATCTGGCGCGTAACAAGGTTGAAAATCACCATTGCAACCGCCACAGCCAGCGGCCACAGCACATTGAGGCCTACCGCGACAAAATTAGGTTGAACAACCATCAAGGTGCCTGCAAAACCTACCAGTGCGGCAATCAACCGGTGTGGTCCAACCTGCTCTCCAAGAAACAGATATCCCACCACGAGCATCAGCAATGGAAATATGAACGCAATTGCAATGGTATCGGCTAACGGCATGTGTTTTAAGCCGAAATACATGCCGATCACCCCGAAAACATGCATCACGGTGCGCCAGAAAAGGAGCCACCAGGTGCGAATGGACATGTCCAGAACATGGGCGATACCGCGTTTGAAAAGCAGCATTGCAGGCGCCGTCAGAATGACTTGTATGGCGTATCGCACCATCACAAGCGTCATGACCGGCACCGCACCGGCCAACATTTTTGTCAGCGCATCGGCAAACGGAATTACCAGGCAAAACGCCAGCATAAGGGCAATACCAAGCAAAACATTGTCGCCGTCAGCCAGATGCGGGTTTTCGCCGCCATTGCCCGATTTGGTCAAGGATGAAGCCTTTGCGATCCGGTCAGGTGAATTGTCGCCCGCTCTTTAATTTGGTAATTAATCTACCATATCCACAACAAGTAATGCCAAACAGGCACGTTTGGCAAATCATGTTTTCGGGGGCTGGAAATGGCAAACCCATATTCCGTTCTGGGCGTACCAAAGAGCGCAGACGAAAAAGCGATAAAGGCCGCTTTTCGAAAGCTGGCCATGAAATATCATCCGGACCGCAATCCCGATGACGGGACCGCACAAGCGAAGTTTGCCGAAGTCAATCAGGCTTACGAAATTCTCGGCGATCCGGACAAGCGTGCACAGTATGATCGTGGCGAAATTGATGATGAAGGCAAGCCAAAGTTTGCCGATTTCGGGGCCGGTCAAGGGCCGTTTGGCGGTTACCGGGAGAGAAATGCCGGGCAAAATCCCTTTGGTGGTGCTGGCTTTGGCGGCGCAGAAGACATTTTGAACGAGATGTTTGGTTCTGCCTTTGCCGGACAACGGGCCGGTGGAGCTTCAAATCCGTTCGGCGGCAATGAAAGACCTCACTCACGCGCTGCGAATCTCGACATTGAGCTGAAAGCCGTTGTAACGATTGAAGACCTGATGCGGGGCAGAACATCGGTGCGTATGCCCGATGGAAAGCAAATGGCCGTGTCCATTCCACCAGAGGCCGACAACGGGCAGGTTGTTCGACTGCGGGAACAGGGAAAAAAAGCCGCAGGACGGCATCCCGGCGATGCGCTTGTGACACTGGTCATGAAACCCGATCCAAAGTTTGCCCGTTTTGGTGTCGATCTGCGTTGTGATTTTCCGGTCAGCCTCGAAACAGCTGTTATGGGCGGAAAGGCGACTGTCGACACGGTCGACGGCAAGCTTTCCCTGAGCATTCCGGCGGGTACAAGCTCCGGAAAGGTTTTTCGGCTCAAAGGCAAAGGGTTGCCAAAAAAAGGCGGAAAGTTTGGAGACTTGATGGCGGTTGCCTCGATCCAATTGACTGATGCAGATGTTGAGACACTTACACGCCACTTTAACAATGCGAAATAGTTGGTGATCGAAGACGCTCGGTATTGCTTGAACACGCCGAATCCATGTGGCATTAGCTTATTATCAAAGCCTTTGCCGGTTTGATGGATCTCAGAAGGCAAAAGCAATATGGACAAATCTGGAGACGGGAAATGAGTATCGCTGAAGGCCTTATGGCTGGAAAACGCGGACTGATTATGGGGGTGGCCAACAAACGATCGATTGCGTGGGGGATTGCCCAGGCATGTCGTGATGCGGGTGCGCAAATTGCCATGACTTACCAAGGCGAAGCCCTGAAAAAGAGGGTGGAACCGCTGGCTGAAGAGTTGGATGCACTGGTTGTCGGTGACTGCGATGTGACCGAACCGGCCTCCATTGATGCAGCGTTCGAAACGCTCGGCAAAGAGTGGGGAAAGATCGACTTTTTGGTTCATGCGATCGCATTTTCGGACAAGGACGAACTGACCGGGCGTTATGTGGATACCAGTACAGAAAACTTTCAGCGAACCATGGATATTTCGGTTTATTCGCTTACCTCGGTCGCGCAACGTGCTGAGAAGCTAATGACAGACGGCGGGTCAATTCTGACACTGACCTATTATGGCGCTGAAAAAGTCATGCCTCACTACAATGTCATGGGGGTTGCCAAAGCCGCGCTCGAAACATCGGTCAAATATCTTGCGGTTGACCTTGGCGGGCAGAATATTCGCGTGAACGCGGTTTCAGCCGGGCCAATCAAAACGCTTGCAGCCTCTGGTATCGGTGACTTCCGGTACATTCTCAAATGGAACGAGTACAATTCGCCGCTGAAAAGAACGGTGACCATTGAAGAAGTCGGCGATTCGGCTCTTTACCTGCTCTCGGATCTTTCCAGGGGCGTCACTGGCGAAATTCACCATGTGGACAGCGGATACCACACCATCGGCATGAAGTCGGTGGATGCACCAGACATTTCGGTCGTCAAGGACTAAGCGAAACAGACATGACCGGGCCAGTTGTTTATTATATTCGGCACGGTCAAACCGACTGGAATGCCGAACTACGTTTTCAAGGGCAACGCGACATTCCGCTGAACAATACCGGACGTGCGCAAGCGCTCGAAAACGGGCGAAACCTTGCAACGCTTGTTGGCGATGAGGCCCCGGATTTTTGCTACATATCCAGCCCGCTTGGCAGAGCCCGTGAAACCATGGAAATCATCCGCAAGGCATTAGGGCTTGAACCGGAACCTTACCATACAGACACCCGTCTCAAGGAAATCAGCTATGGCAATCTTGAGGGTACGACACAGCAGGAGCTGAAAGCCAAAAATCGCGAGCTCTACTATTATCGCAAGCAAAATGCCTGGACCTTCCGGCCTGAAGATGGAGAGAGTCAGGAAGATACGCTGTTACGCATTGCCGATTGGTACGCAGAACTGGACAGCTCGCGGAAATACGTTGTAACCGCTCATGGCGCAGTTGGGCGGGTATTGCGTCATCACCTGTTGAAAATCCCGACTTCCGAAGCTGCGTCCTACGCATTTCCACAGGACAGGTTCTTTCGCTTTCACAACGGCTCGGAGGCGGTTTTCTAGAAAGGGATAACTGCTTGCATTGACGTCAATTTCATCTAGAACCAAGCGACGAACAGAAAAGAGTTCTGATGTCATTCAATTCATTCGGTCATTTGTTCAGGGTCATGACATGGGGCGAGAGTCACGGCCCTGCTCTTGGCTGCGTCATTGACGGTTGTCCCCCGGGGATCGAGTTTTCGCAGGAAGAAATTCAGGTTTTTTTGAACAAGCGCAAACCCGGCCAGTCGAAGTTTGTCACGCAACGGCAGGAAGCAGATGAAGTAGAGATTTTGTCGGGAGTTTTGCCAAGTGAAACGAACGACAACACTCTGGTGACAACCGGAACACCGGTTTCGATGATGATCCGGAACACCGACCAAAGGTCGAAGGACTACTCGGAAATCAAGGATCGTTACCGTCCCGGTCATGCAGACTATGCTTATGACGTTAAGTATGGCATTCGGGATTATCGCGGCGGTGGGCGTTCTTCTGCGCGGGAAACAGCTGCCAGGGTCGCGGCGGGCGGGCTTGCGCGGAAAGTGCTTCCGGACACGACAATTCGCGCTGCGTTGGTTCAGATTGGCGAGAAGACCATCAACCGAAACAACTGGGATTGGGAAGCTGTTGACCAGAACCCGTTCTTTTGTCCCGACGCAAATGTAGTGGATGAATGGGCGGACTACCTTGATGGTGTTCGCAAGGAAGGCTCGTCCGTTGGCGCAGTGGTTGAAGTGGTGGCAGATAATGTTCCCGCTGGGCTTGGTGCCCCTGTTTACGCAAAGCTTGATCAGGAAATTGCTTCTAACCTGATGTCGATCAATGCTGTCAAAGGCGTCGAAATCGGGAACGGTTTTCAAGCCGCAGGCATTACAGGCATAGAGAACGCAGATGAAATGCGCATGGGCAATGACGGCGCGGTTTCATTCCTGTCCAACAATGCGGGTGGGGTATTGGGTGGCATATCCACCGGCCAACCGCTCGTGGCAAGGTTTGCGGTAAAACCAACCTCGTCAATCCTTACACCACGCAGAAGCGTCACATCCGATGGAAACAATACCGAAGTTGTTACCAAAGGCCGCCATGATCCTTGTGTGGGCATCCGGGCAGTTCCGATCGGGGAGGCAATGGTTGCTTGTGCCCTTGCTGATCACTATTTGATGCATCGTGGACAAACGGGAAGAGTTTAAGTGAGTTACGACCAGCAAAAAATCGTCGAAGCCATCAGGGCTTTCGAGAATGGCGAAATCGTAGTTGTCATGGACGATGACGACCGCGAAAACGAGGGTGACCTGATTGTTGCTGCGGTGCATTGCACGCCGGAAAAAATGGCGTTCATCATTCGTCATACGTCCGGGATTGTCTGCGCGCCAATGAACATTGCCGATGCCAGACGGCTGAACCTGGCCCCCATGGTTGCAGAGAACGACGCGCCTCATGCAACCGCCTTCACTGTTTCAGTCGATTACAAACACGACACCACCACCGGAATCTCGGCAGAAGAACGCAACTCCACCGTCCGTGCCCTTGCAAACCCAAATGCAGGTGCTCCGGATTTTGTCCGTCCCGGGCACATTTTCCCACTGGTCGCCAAGGAAGGCGGCGTGCTGATGCGGTCGGGCCATACCGAAGCTGCCGTCGATCTGTGCAAACTTGCAGGGTTGCCGGAAGTTGGGGTCATCTCGGAACTGGTGAATGATGATGGTACCGTAAAGCGTGGTCCCCAGGTGATGGACTTTGCACAGGAGCACAGTCTCAAGACGTTGACCGTTGCGGATTTGATTTCGTATCGCCAACGCCAGGAAAGCTTGGTGGAACGCATTAACACGATGGAAATTGTTACCTCTGCTGGTCCGGCGGAAGCGTTTGTATACAAGACAAAATGGGACCCGATGCATCATCTGGCGGTTGTTTTCGGTGACATCAGGGACGGCCAGAATGTTCCGGTGCGCCTGCAGATCGAGTCTGTGGTTGATGATGTCTTCGGGGCGACGGACCAGTTGCGGTTGATGATGGAACGGTTTTCAGCACTTGGGCGGGGTGTGGTGGTCTATCTTCGTGAAGGGTCCGTTGGTGTGGCACAAACATCGGACCGCTGGAAAGACACACTTGCAGAGGGCGACCGCGAAGACCATGATACCGCCCGCGATCGTCATGAAGAATGGCTGGAAATTGGTCTTGGCGCGCAAATTCTCAAGGACCTTGGCATCGAATCAATCGAACTTCGTGCTTCCCGGGAACGGCACTATGTCGGCCTGGAAGGTTTCGGGATTGAGATCACAAAAACCGTAACGGACGAATGACCATGCAACAGGCAATTGCAAAGCTCGCTTTTTTTGCATTTGCCGGACTGTGTTTGCCAATCGCCGCTTTTGCTCAAAATGTCCAGATCAACCAACAAGGGCAGGTCTGGGAACTTGAAGAGATTACGGATGGTTCAGTTCCCCGGGAAATTGTCCCCGACAACCGCGCCATAGCCGCCGACGGGTTACCCGACGGGCGTGTTGCCACCGGTAGCGGCGACATTGTGGAAGCCTGGTATTCGGAACCGACCGAACGTTATGCCCACGGCGTTCTCGGGGACGCGACGGAAGCTGGTGCGCTCAAAGTCAAAGACAACCGTGGGGCCACACATACCTATCGCCTGCCAGCAACCGAAGTGTTTGAAGATATCGCTCCGCGTTTGGCGGACCTGGACCGGGACGGGCGAACCGAGGTTGTTACGATCCTGTCTTCCCGTTCCCAGGGTGCATCGGTGGCCGTATTCAAACTTACCGGCAACGCCTTCAACAAGGTGGCGCAATCTTCGTTTATCGGGCGGTCAAATCGCTGGCTGAACATTGCCGGAATCGATTATTTTTCCGGCGGTCGCCGCCCCAATATCGCAATCGTGGAAACACCCCATCTGAACGGAGTGCTGAAGTTCCTGACCATGCGCGGGGGCAATTTGTCTCTGGTTGCCGGGGCCAATGGCTTTTCAAATCACTACATCGGATCAAATGAATTGCGGTTGTCCACCAAGGCCGATTTTAACGGAAACAAGATTCCGGATCTGGTCATTCCATCGCTCTCTCGGGACATGCTGTTTGTCATCGGGAAAAAGGACGGTCGGTTCGCCGAACTGGCGAGAATACGGCTTCCCGCGCGGGTCAACCGGGCGATCGGACTGCGGGAAAAAAACGGAAGAAAGGAAATTCTTCTTGGCCTTGACGACAACAAGATTTACGCTGCATTTTTGAAATAACAGGTAAAGACCATTGTCAACGCGGCTGTATTCCCACCCAATTTGCAAAGAACACCTCACCCCGCCGGGGCATCCTGAACGGCCTGATCGCATGGCGGCACTAGAGGAAGTTTTTGCCGATCCGGGATTCGATGCTTTGGAGCGGGTTGACGCTCCGCAATGTGATGAAACGGTCTATGAACTTGTGCATCCATCCGCCCACATCTCTTCCATCAGCAATGCAATTCCCGAAGAAGGAATAGTCAAGATTGACTCCGATACCAGCGCAAGTCCGAAAAGCTGGGAAGCCGTCAACCGGGTTTGTGGAGCGGCTGTTGACGCCGTCGATGGTGTGTTCAACGGTGAGGCAGACAACGCTTTCATTGCCATGCGCCCGCCAGGTCATCATGCTGAAAAAACCAAGGCAATGGGCTTTTGCCTTGTCAATACAGTCGCAGTTGCAGCACGTTACGCCCAAGAAGCGCACGGAGCTGAGCGTATAGCAATTGTTGACTTTGATGTTCACCACGGGAACGGTACACAGGACATTTTTTATGATGATCCGACGGTATTGTTTGCTTCCTCACACCAAATGCCGCTCTACCCCGGTTCAGGCGCACTTGCTGAAACGGGTGTCGGCAATATCTTCAATGCACCCTTGAGCGATGGCGATGATGGCTCAAAATTCAAGGAAGCCTTTCGTGAGCGAATTCTGCCGGCAGTGGAGAACTTTCAACCAGATTTCCTGTTTGTTTCCGCCGGATTTGACGCTCATCACAGGGACCCTTTGGCCGGATTGAACCTGGTCGAAGACGACTTTGACTGGGCAACAGGAAAACTCATGGAGATCGCTGAGGGCAGCTGCGGTTCC
The DNA here is from genome assembly GCA_965230715.1 of Rhizobiaceae bacterium. Classification (GTDB taxonomy): domain Bacteria; phylum Pseudomonadota; class Alphaproteobacteria; order Rhizobiales; family Rhizobiaceae; genus JAALLB01. The sequence goes on from CBDDLK010000001.1 coordinate 2,846,483, forward strand.
CGGCTTGTAAGCGTGTTGGAAGGCGGATATGATTTGCGCGGTTTGGCGGATTCAGCATCCGCTCATGTAAAGCGTCTGATGACTGGATAATCAGGAATTCCCATGACGGATGAACTTCAAAATATTGCCGATTTGAGTTTTGAGCAAGCGCTTGACCAGCTTGAGAAGATTGTCGAAAGCCTTGAGAAAGGCAACGTACCGCTGGACCAATCGATTGCCCATTATGAACGCGGTGAAGCGCTGCGCAAACATTGCCAGATGCTACTCGCAGCTGCTGAAGACAAAGTCGAGAAAATTCGACTTGATTCCGAAGGCGAACCGACCGGAACAGAACCTCTCGATCCGCAGTAGTGGCAAGGCAGACCCATGAACAATGTCCGGATAGTCCTGTGGGTAGTGGTCGTGCTAGCATCGATCACAGCAGGTTATTATTTTTCTCAAAATCTCGGAAATGACGAAAAGGCGTCTGCTCTCAAACTTGGCGGCCCTTTCAACCTCATTACCCATCGTGGCGAACCCATCACCGAGAATGCGCTTCAAGGGCGACCCCACGCCATTTTCTTTGGATTTACCCACTGCCCGGATGTTTGTCCGGTTACGTTGCAAGACGTAACGGTGTGGCTGAAAGAACTGGGTGATGACGCAAACAAGCTGGATTTCTATTTTTTCTCCGGCGACCCTGAACGCGACACTCCGGAAGTGCTGGCAAACTATGTGGGCGTTTTTGACAAGCGGATTGTGGGTGTTACAGGGGCGGCTGATGAAATTGAAAAAGTCGCCAAGGCCTACAGGATCTACATCAAGAAGGTGGATACCGGCGATGGTGACTACACGATTGATCACAGCGCCTCGGTTTTTTTGTTTGACGGAGAGGGGTACCTTAAGGGTACAATATCTTACGGTGAAGCGCATGACACTGCGCTGGCAAAACTCAAAAGGCTGATCGGTGTCGAACAACATTGAACACAATAGCGAAGAAGCAACGAAATGGCTAAATTTGGCCATTGGAGCATCAGTTGCAGGTTTTGTTCTGCTGAGTACATGGCTTTGGGCATCAACTGCTGACAGCGTCGTGGTTGCAGCAATACTCAGCGGGCTTGCCAGCTGTCTTTAGGGTTTGTTAATCCCGTTTGTTTCCAGTTTTCTTACCAAGTTCCTTCGTGCTTCCCTAACCCAATCCTGTCACCATATTCAGGATAGTGGTTCCCACGGCAATTCTTGTATTGACGGATAGAGCAACACAGGAATGCGCAACCCTATCGAGTGGAAACAACCGTTGTCCCGTTTCTGTCGAAACGCAAGACGGTTCAGGTGACGGGTATATTCGATGGTTTTGAGTGCAGGCATTTTTGTTGCCTTGGCGGTTAGTGTTGTGTCTGAGAACTATCAGGTGAAGCCCGACCGCATGATTGAAGCAAGCGCAGCCGCACGTGCAGCAGAAAAAATCGGCGCGCTTCGTGGTTCAATTCCCTTTGACAAGACAGCGGACAGCATTTCGGTAAAGAAACCGCCGACACCGCTTGTGGTACCCACACCGTCGTTACCTGCCGGTCCAACAATGCAACCGGTAACCAGCAATGGCGACGATTTTGGTGTAGATGACATGCCGACCGGAAGCATCAAGAAAGAACCTCCAAAACCCCATTTGCATTGGCAGATTTTTGATTCACAGGGCAATCCGGTTTATCGTTAGAGGCTTTGCAGCACTTGAAATTGAGGATGCTGCGGTCCATTAATCGGCATGAGCATACAACGTGAAAAAACGCGCCTTGATGATTGGCTGGTTCGCGCCGGGCATTACCCAAGCAGGGCACGGGCTCGTGACGCCATAAAACGCGGTTGTGTTACCTTGGGTACTGATGTAACCCCCAAACCGTCCAGAACCGTAACCGACCCCGAACAAATCCGGATTAATGATCCGGCCCAGCAATGGGTTTCGCGGGCAGCGTTGAAGCTTATCGCTGGCTTGGAGGAAACCGGTTTCGACCCCAACGGCCTGATCGGGCTTGATATTGGTGCTTCGACCGGAGGCTTTACCCAGGTATTGCTCGCGCGCGGTGCACGTCACGTATACGCTGTTGATGTCGGGCACGACCAGATGGACAGGGGAGTTTCCAGCCACTCGTCGGTGAGCAATCTGGAGGGTCTCAACGCACGCAAACTTTTGCCGGAACACATTGATGGAGCATCTCCGCAGATCATTGTAAGCGATGTCAGCTTCATTTCCCTGAAACTTGCGCTGCCGCCTGCCCTTAACCTGGCTGCAGTAGGAGCCAAGGGGATATTTCTGGTCAAGCCGCAGTTTGAGGTCGGCAAGGAACATATTGGACGCGGCGGAATTGTACGAGACAGGGAAATGGCACTAGCGGTCGCCGAAAAGCTGGCTGACTGGCTGGACGAACAACCTGATTGGAAAACCTTTTCCCTGTCTCCTTCACCCATACCAGGGGGAGATGGCAATTTGGAATACCTGCTTGCCGGAGTGAAACATGGTGCAAATTGAGTCTCTTGGGCTGCTGGGCGATGGCGTCTTCAAGGAAAACGGCAAGGACGTTTTTGTACCCTTCTCACTGCCCGGAGAAGAAGTCCAACTGACCGGCAAGGACACCCGCAGGACAATCGCTTCAATCCTTGATGCCTCCGACAAGCGGGTCGAGCCCATATGCAGGCATTTTGGTGTTTGCGGCGGATGTCAGATGCAACATGCACAGGTGGAGCTTTATCGCGAATGGAAAAAATGGATCGTCAAAGAGGTTTTTGAACGAAACCACATCGACAAGCCACTGGACAGCTATTTCCCGGCACCGCTGGGTTCACGCCGCCGTGCAGTGTTTTCTGCGCGAAGGATGAACGGTGTCCTTGAACTTGGGTTTTCAAAACGCGACACCAATGAACTGGTCAATCTGGAACAATGTCCCGTTTTGACGGCAAGTCTTGAAAACAGCATCGAACAGATAAGAGCACTTGCTGCCTCTCTGCCATTGGGGAAAAACGCGGTACACATTTGCGTGGTGGATTCTGAAAACGGCCTTGATGTTTGTATTCAGCAGATGCGCGAACCGGATCAGGCCTTGCGAAAGGCATTGGTTCGCAAGGCAGCAGAACTTGGCTTCGCCAGACTTGCGATTGAAGATGAAACACTGATTGAGACCAGAAGGCCATATCTGCATATGGGAATCGCCCAACCGGTTCCAAACCCTGGTGGTTTTCTGCAAGCCAGCCGAGAGGCAGAACAGGTAATGGCAGACATTGTTTGCGAATATCTGTCACGGTCAAAACAGGTTGCCGATCTTTTCTGCGGGATCGGAACATTTGCGCTGCGGCTGGCAGAACGCTCCACGGTTTGGGCGTTGGAAGAGAATGCGGCGGCTGTGGCATCGCTTGATCAGGCATGGCGCGAGACTGCCGGAAAGCTAAAGAGAATTGACGCCGAAACACGCAACCTCGAACGGCGCCCGTTGGGCTTCCAGGAACTCAAGAAATTTGATGGATTGGTATTTGATCCACCTCGCAGCGGGGCTGAACTACAGTGCACCCAACTGGCCAAGTCGAATGTAAAAAAACTGGCTGCTGTGTCCTGCAATCCAGTGACGCTGGCAAGAGACTTGAAGATACTGCAAGACGGAGGTTACACGCTGGTCGAACTGCACGCGATTGACCAGTTCCTGTTTACACCGCACATTGAACTGGTCGCACTGCTGGAAAGGTAGTTCAAAAAAATGGTGACCGGCTCCTTATGTGGGTCAGAGCCAGCCACCGAATGAAAAGGACAAAGTCCGTTTTCAAGATAGAAGCTACACTTGTCTCAAACGGATTACCATTGAAATTCGAAGCAACCTTGAAACCCTATTTGTTCCAGCTGACCGCATATTTGCGTTCCCTGTTTGTGCAAAATTGTTGCCTAAGAGAAACTTATTTATTTATCGCGCGAGTCGAGTAAAATTAGCTACAATTTGATGTATGTCACCTTCTGCCAAAGCTCAAGGCGTTTACTTTAATATTCTGCGGTAAACTGTCAGGTAACCGGGTGTCTAGCGTTTTGCCATAAAGGCCATGAAGGCCAGCCAACCCCTGCTATCATCGGCTTTGGCGCAATTATGATGTGTTCAAGAAAACCAAATACCGATCTTGTGTCTCGTTCACCGCTTGTGGCTATCTGAAAAAACAGAGATATCGTTTCCCGCCGTAAAATTTCCCTGGACACCCAAGAACAAGATACAACGCACATGATCATTTGAAGCTGCCTCGTCGAGGGTTGAAGCAATTTGCGCATACATATCAGCCGTGAGGCGTTCCTTTTCTCCGGTCGGTCAATCCGGATGGTCATGACGCCTTCTTTTATTTACGTTTTGATGTGCGGCGCTGACACTCTAGCTTACCTTCAACATGTCTGCGGCCGCCAACAGGCTGTCTGCGCCACAGGTAACCGTTGATGTAATTGCGTTGCACTCTCCGACATGATTCTCGGCAAAAAACCGTGCAAGTGAAACCCGCACGTTTTCGCCATCGGCAAGCGCGGATTTCGCAAGATAGCAACCACCCGAAGCGATACCAAATTGTCTTAAATACGGGGTTGCTCCGGCCAGAGCCTCTTCAAGTTTTCCGTCCGCAAGGCATTGCAGCAACCAATTGGTTGTTTCCTCTACCTGATTGAGCGCATTGTCCAACTGTTCACCTGTTGAACCGAAACCGTCATGATTGCTGGTGCGAACCTGATCGACTATTTCACGAAGTTCGGCAATGTACGCTTTCACTGCCTCGCCACCGGAAAGCGGCAATTTGCGTGTAACCAGATCAATAGACTGAATCCCGTTTGTGCCCTCATAGATCGGATTGATACGCCCGTCACGCATGTATTGGGCCGCACCGGTTTCTTCAATGAACCCCATCCCGCCGTGAATCTGAACACCGATAGTGGCAGCCTCACAGCCTATATCGGTCGAGAAAGCCTTTGCGATGGGGGTCAGCAGGCTGGCACGCTCGCTCCAGAATTTTGCGTCTTCACCTTCGCTATACCGAGCCATGTCCAGGGCATGAGCGCAACTGTAACAAATTGCGCGCGCTGCATCTGTCATGGATTTCATGGTCAACAGATTGCGTTGAATATCGGGGTGATGCACAATCGGTGCCATGCCTTCACCTTCATAGGTTTTGGCCTTGCCCTGTTTGCGTTCATTTGCATAGGCAAGTGCGTGCTGGTACGCGGCCTCTGCCACTGAAACTCCCTGAATTCCGACATTCAGGCGAGCATTGTTCATCATAGTGAACATGCAGTTCAAGCCACGGTTTTCTTCACCAATCAGATACCCGACAGCACCCGGCTCTCTGCCTTCAAAACCGTCACCGTATATCATCACGCAGGTTGGCGACCCGTGAATTCCCATTTTGTGCTCGATGGACTGACAAAATACATCATTGCGCTCGCCTGGGGCTCCGTCTTCGTTGAGAAGATATTTCGGTACCAAAAACAACGAAATACCGCGCGTACCGGCCGGTCCATCCGGCAATCTGGCAAGAACCAGATGACAGATATTGTCTGTCATGTCATGCTCGCCGTAAGTGATGAAAATCTTCTGGCCAAAAATACGGTAAGTGCCGTCATCCTTTCTCTCTGCACGCGATTTGAGCGCCGCCAAGTCAGAACCACAAGCCGGTTCGGTCAGGTTCATGGTGCCGGTCCATTCACCGGAAACGAGTTTTTCGAGGTATTTTTCCTTCAGTTCCCGGGAACCATGCTTGTCCAGCGCCTCAATGGCTCCAATGGTAAGCAGCGGACACAATCCGAACGCCATGGAAGCAGAGTTCCACATCTCCGAGGCAGCAATGGCAAGCACGTTGGGCAAAGCCTGGCCACCATATTCTTCCGGCCCGATGATTGCATTCCAGCCGCCGTCGCACCATTCCTTGTAGGTTTCCTTGAAACCGGGAGCCGTTGTCACTTCAGAATTTTCCAGCTTGGCTCCTACTAAATCGGCATCGCGGTTAAGGGGGGCGATTTTCTCGCTCGCGAATTTCCCTGCCTCCTCAAGTACAGCGTTGACCAGATCATCAGACAAGTCGGGCAAGCGCCCGCTTTCTATCAATTGGTCGATTCCGGCTACTTGTTTGAGCGCGTGGGAAATATCTGCTACGGGTGCGCGATACATGGGTTCCTCCAAACTTTGTTGGGGTCGTTGTGGAAAATTTTGACGTTTACGTCAACATGAAACGCCATCCGGTGAAAGTGAAAATGGTTGTTCATCCATCTGACAAATGCATTCAGGAAGCACTTGCCCAGTTGGATGCAGGAAACGGTATCGCACTTCCAACCGAAACCGTATACGGGCTTGCAGCCGATGCCACCAATGGGACAGCAGTAGCAAAGATTTTTCAAACAAAACAGCGTCCCAGTTTCAATCCACTTATTTGCCATGTTAGTGGGTTGGAGATGGCCAGAAAATTCGGCACGTTCACCCCGCTTGCCCAAAAACTTGCAGAAACGTTCTGGCCGGGGCCTCTGACACTGGTGGTTGAACAAACGCCTGACAATCCCATCCACCCGCTTGTTACTGCCGGATTGGCGACAATCGGGTTACGCCATCCGGTAGGTATTGCCAGCGATATCATTGAGGCCTTTGGAAAGCCCCTTGCGGCACCCAGCGCCAACCGGTCGGGTCGTCTGTCGCCGACACGGGCGGATCATGTTCGTTCCGAGTTTGCAGATGAACCGTTGTTGGTCCTTGATAACGGGCCAAGCATTGTTGGTTTGGAATCAACGATATTGAGGGTTGAGCCGGACGACCAGTTGACCTTGCTGAGACCTGGTTCCATCACCCCGCAAGACGTTGCAAACTGCTGTGGTGTCACTCCCAAAAAATTTTACGGCACTGATATTCATGCGCCCGGAATGATGACAAGCCACTACGCGCCCGATGCACTTGTTCAGCTGAATTGTCAGGAATGCCCGAAAGATGCTGCCTGGCTCCAGTTTGGAACCTGTGCAACGCACGAACGATCACTCAATCTCAGTCCGTCCGGCGATGTCGTCGAGGCAGCTGCAAACCTTTACGATTACCTGAAACAGCTGGATGCCCTGAATGTTGATATGATCTGTGTTTCCCCCATCCCTGAAACCGGCCTTGGGATTGCGATCAATGACAGGTTGAAAAGAGCAGCAGCACCGAGAAAATAGTATGACTCCCGATTTGACAAAGCGGTTTTCCGAGATCGTCGGAACAGAACATGCCATCACTGATCCGGATACACTGGAAAAGTACGTCCACGAAAACCGCGATCTGTTTTTCGGTAGGTCACCACTTGTCCTGATGCCAAAAACCACCGCAGAGGTATCTCAAATTCTCAAGCTCGCAAACGAAACGCGGACTGCAATCGTACCGCAGGGCGGCAACACCGGACATGCGGCCGGCGCGATACCCGATGACAGCGGCACCCAGATTGTTGTGTCAATGGAGCGCATGAATACCATTCGCGAAGTTGATCTGGACGGAAACGTCATGATCGCAGAAGCAGGCTGCATACTGGAAACGCTGCAGACTACCGCTGACACCCACGACCGCTTGTTTCCCCTTGCACTTGGGTCACAAGGCAGTTGCCAGATTGGAGGCAACATATCCTCAAACGCAGGTGGCACCGGCGCGCTTGCCTATGGTACCACACGCGATCTTGTCATGGGCCTTGAAGTCGCCCTTCCCTCCGGTGAAATTTGGAACGGCCTTCGGCGGATGAAGAAGGACAACACAGGTTACGACCTGAAAAACCTGTTTGTTGGCGCAGAAGGCACACTTGGGATTGTCACTGCTGCCGTGCTTAAATTGTTTCCGAAGCCGGAAGGCAAATCAGTGGCTTTTTGCGGCCTTGCCGGTGCCGGACAGTGTGTCGAGCTTCTAAACCTGGCGCAACGGAAGGCAGGGGCTGGACTGACCGGTTTTGAGTTCATGGCACGAACGCCAGTGTCGCTAACGGTGTTGCATATGGAGGGAGCGAAGAACCCGCTCGCTCAAATTCATGACTGGCACGTGCTGATCGAGATTTCTTCTTCGCGTTCGCAGGAAGATGCAGATGCTGTGATGATGTCCATCCTGGAACAGGCCCTTGAGAATGAAACAATAGAAGATGCATCACTTGCACAATCATTGGGCCAGCAAAAGGAATTCTGGCGCTTGCGGGAGCTAATTCCACCTGCCCAAAAACTGGTTGGTGGATCAATGAAACACGACATTTCGGTTCCGATCAATCGCATACCGGACTTTCTGGAGGAGGCAGGCAAACTGGTGGAGACAGCGATCGAAGGAGCACGCGTTTATGCATTCGGACACCTTGGTGATTGCAACATCCACTATAATGTTTCCCAGCCCGACGGCGCTGACAGCGCGACTTTCATGGCGCGTCAGCCGGAGGTTAACTCGCTGGTGAATGACCTTGTGATTGCATATGGCGGCTCCATATCGGCTGAACATGGTATCGGACAAGCGAAACGGGATTTGCTTGCTGCAACCAAATCTGAAACCGAAATGAGCATGATGCGAGCAGTCAAACAGAGCTTCGATCCCAATGGTATCATGAACCCCGGCAAGGTTCTTTAAGTGCGGTTGGATATCTCGACAAGATTCCCGTCGGGATCACGGATATAGACAGATAAAATTGCCCCCTCGGCGCCGGTGCGCATCACAGGCCCTTCTTCAATATTGATTTCGCATCGGTTCAAGTGTTCCACTACCCGATCCATTGGGGTTGTCACAATCATGCAAAAATCAGCCGAACCCGCCGTGGGAGTTTTTGCCTTGGGTTCGATCTCACTACCCGCCTGATGGAGGTTTATTTTCTGTGACCCAAACCGCAATGCCTTGCGGCCCTTGCCAAAGGTCTCGACCCGCATACCCAATACCGAAACATAAAACTCGCAGCTTTCGTCAATACTGGCAACGGTCAGCACAAAATGGTCGATATCATGTCCGGTGAGCATTCCTTTACCTTAACCGAATGTGACCTTGAAACAAATCGCTAACCAGTTTGTAAGGCAAGGGTTTGTTAACCAGAATTCTTAAGCAGTTTTGGAACCTGCCCCGCTATAGTGATCTCATATCCGGCACACAAAAACAAAAACAAGCCGGGTACAGAAGCACCGCCAAAGAAGCGGGCTCTGAAAAGTAGAGTGAGGCACAAATGGCAAACCCCGCCATGAAAAACGGGACGAGCCCGCAATTGCGGCTCGACCCCTACAAGGGAACCCATCATTTCATGTTGGGTGACCGGACTTTCAAGCTTGATCGCAACGGTGCGGTAGTGCGCAAGACACTGTCTTGTGGATTGCCGGTTTCAGTTGCCGTACCAACAAAGGCATTCAAGGGTGTCGCAGCGCAGGCAATTGAGAACGATTCTGGCAGGTTGTCGGTTTCATTGCAGCTTCTGCATCACGATCCCGATTTGAGTGTTCCATTGTTGCAGGCAGAAGGTATGGAAGACATTGCAGCTGACTGGCATTCCTGGAGCCGTTTGCTATCGTTGCCCATGTTGTTACTCGATCTGGATGGCAAGACCACACCGGCCCGCAAACAACTTGGCCAGGTCATGCTTGAAATGCCCTGGCAACGTCGCAAACGGTTTACGGCCCCCAAACGCCGTCCGAATTTTCTGCGGCGGCGCACAAAAGGGGTTGTCGGAACCGTTGAACGCCTGGAAGCAAGAGAACTGATTGCGCGCCGCTGAACAAAGTTTCAGTGTGCGTTCAGCCAGGCCACGAGCAATCCCGTGAACAGTATCATTCCAAAGTAATGATTTGACTTGAACAGCCGAAGGCACAGATAGGCATTGTTGATATCAAGCCTGTTCACCTGCCACATCATGTGTACGGCTCCGACGCAAAGAGCCAACAATGCGGGCCAATAATCAATAGAGAACGTTGGCAGCGCCAGCAGGAATGAAGCGGTAAGCAACGCCATGGAACCCAAATAAAGCATGGTTATGGCTGGCTTGCTTTTGTTCCCAAACAGCCTTGCGGTCGATTTCACCCCAACCAATGCATCATCCTCCCGGTCCTGATGGGCGTAAATCGTATCATAGCCGATTACCCAGAGGATCGATCCGGCATACATCATGACCGGCGGCAGGGACAGGCTTCCGGTCACCGAGGCCCAACCGAGCAATGCACCCCAGGAAAATGCCAACCCCAAAAACAACTGCGGCCACCATGTAATGCGCTTCATGAACGGATATATGACAATCAGTATCAGCGAGGCAGTGCCAAGTGCGAATACAAAACTGCCGTTGCGCGAAAGAAACAACAAAACAGCAAGCCCGGCAAAAGACTGGGCAGCGAGAAACAGCCAAGCCTGCATTCGGCTCACCCGACCAGAGGGCAACGGTCTTGAGCGGGTTCGCGCCACTTTTCCATCGATGTCCTGGTCGGTAATGTCGTTGAAGGTGCATCCGGCACCGCGCATCAAAAACGCCCCTGCAAACATTGGAAAAAGAAAAAGAAGCACCAGTTCCCAAAACGAAGGGCTTTGCGCTTGTCGATGAACGGCGGCGAGCACCACGCTCCACATGCACGGCCACATGAGAAGTTGCCAGCCGATCGGTCGCTCCCATCTCGCCAGCTGTGCGTAGGGCCACATACCCTTTGGCAGGAAATAAACCCAGGAATGCCTGATCGCGTCCGCGACCTTGTTTTCGGCGTGTGCATCTTCGTGTTCCATCACACAAATCTGTGGACGGGATAAACTGCAAGGTCAAGAGAAGACCTTTCGCTGTCCTGCACGTGCTAATCGGTTTTCAAGTCAGGAGGCACCAAAATGAAAGTCTTGTTGATTGGGTCCGGCGGGCGGGAACACGCTCTTGCATGGAAGCTCTCACAATCACCGATGTGTTCCAAGCTGTATTGTGCAACGGGCAATGCCGGAATTTCGCAGATTGCCCAATGCGTTGCACTCAATGTGGCAGACCACGCTGCGGTAATCGAGTTCTGCAACGCCAATGAGATCGAGTTTGTGGTGGTTGGCCCCGAAGCTCCTCTGGTAGCCGGGCTGGCAGATGATCTAAGTTCAGCAGGTATTGGGGTGTTCGGACCGTCGGCCTATTGCGCCCAGCTTGAGGGTTCAAAGGGTTTCACCAAGGATTTGTGCGCTGAATTCAACATTCCGACAGCCGCCTACAAGCGCTATGCAGATGCTGCAACCGCCAAATCGGAAGTTGCGCAATTCGGCCTTCCGGTCGTTATCAAGGCAGACGGGTTGGCTGCTGGCAAAGGGGTTGTAATTGCACAGAACAACGACGACGCCATAGCAGCAATCGATTCCTGTTTTGACGGAGACTTCGGTGAAGCGGGGCACGAAGTGGTGATTGAGGCGTTTCTCGATGGAGAAGAAGCGAGCCTGTTTGCCATTTGTGACGGCCAGTCTGCACTGGTGTTGGGGACTGCTCAGGATCACAAGCGGGTCGGCGATGGCGATACGGGCCCCAATACGGGCGGCATGGGGGCTTACTCACCCGCCCCGGTCATGACCCAGGAACTGGTTGACCAGACCATGACCGAAATTATTGTACCAACGCTTGCCGGTATGCATTCCCGCGGCAACCCGTTCAAGGGCATCTTGTATGCCGGTCTCATGATCACTGAAAATGGCCCGGAGCTCATTGAGTACAATGTTCGTTTTGGTGATCCGGAATGTCAGGTTATCATGCCGCGCCTGAAAACCGACCTGTTGGAGTTGATGACAGAGGCAGCCAGCGGCAGCATTCTTACGGTGAATGCCGAATGGTCAGACAAAACCGCGCTAACGGTTGTTCTGGCTTCAAAAGGTTATCCGGGTGCATACAGCAAAGGCACGGTGATCAATCAGGTTGAGGCGGCAGAAGAAAAAGGCGCATTGGTCTTTCACGCCGGTACCGCTGAAGAAGACGGGCAACTGATCGCAACCGGTGGTCGTGTGCTCAATGTGACAGCCCTTGCCGGGTCTGTCACCGAAGCGCAAAATGCTGCTTACGAAGCAGTGGATGCAATTGATTGGGACAACGGGTTTTGCCGAAGGGACATTGGTTGGCGCGCCATTGAGCGAGAAGACATCTAGGCGATTTGTTCCATCTGTCAGTGGTTTCGTTTTCTCAATCTGCCGCATCAACAAAAAGCTTCACAAGCGGCATATTGATGAAAAATTTCTGGCGACCGGCATATTGCTTTGCTACGAAACCGGCATCACTGAGCGTTTCCAGGTACTTTGAAGCGGTCTGACGTGTGACCCCAAGATCGTTTTGCACGAATTCTATCTTTGTATATGGATGCCGGAAAAGATTGTTTAGCAAATCTTGCGAATAGATTTTGGGATGTTCCGACCGCATACGTTGCTTGTAAACAGCAATCAGCTCTCGCATACCTTCTATCAGGTCTAACGTTTCAATCGAGGTGTCGGCTACTGCATTCAGCATGTAGACAATCCATGGTTCCCAATCCCCGTCGTCTCTTACTGATTGGAGCAAACGATAATAGTCGGCTTTGGATTTTGTAATTGCACGGCTTAGATACAAAATCGGAATTTCCAACAGACCGGTTTTGGTCAAATATAGCACATTCAAGATACGTCCAATTCGACCGTTGCCGTCCGAAAATGGGTGGATACTCTCAAACTGGTGGTGAACAATTGCCATTTTTACAATTGGATCTAGCTCATCCAGAGTGCCTTCCACATTAATAAAACGTTCCAAGTCTTGCATGTGCTGTTGAACTTCGTTTCGCTCCTGTGGCGGGACATATACCAACTCACCGGTGTTTTCGTTTTTCAACGCTGTGCCGACTGTCGCTCGAAACCGTTCTGTTGTTTGCTTTAGCACCTGAAACATCTGGATAACAGAGTTGTTGGTGATCAGCCCCTTGTTGTCTTGCATGGCTGCAAAACCAGTTTTCAAAGCATCACGATAACGGGAAACCTCCTTGGCTGCTCCTGAGTTTCCTCCTTCGGGAAACAGCTGGGCCTCAAACAATTCATCCTGGGTTGTAACAATGTTTTCTATTTCCGAACTCGCCTTGGCCTCTTGCAAGGCAAGCGACTCTATGAGGATACCTTGATTGGGTATCGCTGTGGCCTTTCCTTTGAGTTCAGCCAAATGCCTGTGAGCCCGTGACGCAGCCTTTAAAACCGCGCGTGTTTCCAAATCATGATTGGGAGGTAAAACGGGTATTGAATAGGAAGGTTTTAACACTTGATGCTTTCAATGTTAAAAAAATTTGTTTTTGTTAACATATAAATTCATTTATGTAAACGAAACATAGTTTTTGCAACATCGGCAACATACGAACGCGCAGGTGAGTTCAGGAGTATCACCGCAGACAAACCCGTCCGTAAGCTGGCATCCCGGCCTAATCCGTATAACCCTTCAACTCGCCGTTGATAACGTAGCGAAGAATATCGACGATCTCGCCTGCGGTTTCTGCAACTGCCAATGCAGCAGCATCCACTTCTTTCAGCGCATGTTGGTGATCCGGTCCGTGAATGACGATAATCGGCTTTCCCAGTGCGGATGCATAACCGGCATCGAAAGCAGCATTCCATTGCTTGTATTTTTCACCAAAGCGAACCACAACAATATCCGCCTCACCGATCAGAGAGCGAGTACGGATCGCATTGATCTGCGCACCCTTGTGATCGTGCCAGAACTTGTTCGGTTCTTCGCCAAGAATGGCAACGCCACAATCGTCTGAAGCTCCATGATGAGTAACGGGCGCATCGATGGTTACCGGCAGGTTCGCAACCTTGCAGCCAGCCTCAATCTGTTCACGCCAATCGGTGTGAATTTCGCCGGAGAGATATAGTTTCCAGGTTTTCATGAGATTTCCTAACCAGATATCTTGCCAAAATCGCCAACGATTTCCGTTGCACTACGAATACGATTGAGCAGCGCCAGACGATTGCTGCGGATCGCTGGGTCATCGTCATTTACCAGCACATCTTCAAAGAACGCATCGATTGGTGCACGAAGTTCTGCCAGGGCCGACATCGCCCCTTCAAAATCTTCGTTTGCTACGCTCGATAGGGCCTTGGCGACCGACGCATCAATGGCCATGTTAAGCGTTGCTTCCTGCTCAACTTTCAGCAACTCAGCAGAAACCCCGGACCCGACTTCCTCGCCCTTCTTTTCTTCTGCTGCAAGAATGTTGGCCGCGCGTTTGTAGCCCGCCAACAGGTTCTTGCCGTCTTCGGAATCGATGAGTTTTTGCAGCGCTTCGGCCTTCTGAGTGACAACCAGAAGATCGTCGCTATCGGCGGTCAACACAGCATCAATCAGATCGTGGCGAATGCCCTTGTCACGCAGATAGACCTTCAAACGGTCGTGGAAGAATGAAAGGAGGTCAATACTTGCCCACTTTGAAAGCGAAATTCTAACTCCATTTTCCAGCACCAGCCGGATCACGCCCAGTGCAGCTCGTCTAAGCGCGTATGGGTCCTTGGAGCCGGTTGGTTTTTCATCAATCGCCCAAAAGCCCACCAAAGTGTCGAGCTTGTCTGCAAGTGCTACCGCGACGGATACTGGATCGCTTGGCACATCATCAGAGGGGCCAAGGGGTGAATAATGCTCTTCGCAGGCCAGCGCCACCGACGGTGCTTCACCGGCAATCTGCGCATAATAATTGCCCATCAGCCCCTGCACCTCGGGGAACTCATAGACCATGGCTGAATTCAAATCGGCCTTGCACAGTTCAGCGGCGCGTTTCGCCTGTTGCACATCTGCGCCAGCGATCGGCGCCAATTCTTCGGCCAGCGCAACAATGCGTGCCACGCGCTCGCCCTGTGTGCCCAGTTTGGCGTGGAAGGTCACGTTGTTGAGCTTATCCAACCACGGGTTAAATCCTTCGTCGGAGTTGATCTGATGCAGATCGCTTTCCCAGAAGAACTTGGCGTCGGACAGACGCGCCGCCACAACCTTGCCGTTGCCGCGCATCACTTCTGCACCACCGTCTGAGGCAATTATGTTCGACACGAGCATAAAGCGGTTGGCAAGTTCCTGCTTTCCTGCTTCGCGCAGCACAAAGCACTTCTGGTTTTCGCGGATGGTAAGCTGGATTACTTCCTTTGGAATGTCGAGAAAGTCCTGATCATATTCCCCCATGAGGACGGTCGGCCACTCTACCAGCCCGGATACTTCATCCAGCAGCTTTGTGTCCTCGACCAGTTCGTAACCGTTTGCAAAAGCCAGGTTATTCGCTTCTGCCAAAATCATGTCCTTGCGCTTTTCCGCATCAATCATGACGTGCGCTTTTTCAAGCTTTGCCGCATAATCGTCGAAACCGGTCACCGCGAATTCGTCTGGAGCAAGGAAACGATGACCTTTGGTTGTATTATCTGCCCTGATGCCATCAACGGCAAAGTCAACCACCTCCATCGGTTCTGTTTCGGGGCCGAAAAGGCACAAGATCGACTGGAGCGGGCGCACCCATTTCAGCGAACCAGGTTCAGACGACGATGCCCCCCAACGCATGGATTTTGGCCAGGGGAAATTTCGAATGATGTCAGGAATTGCTTCAGCAATAATCTCTTGTGCATCGCGACCTGGTTTGTTGATCACCGCAACGTAGAAATCACCCTTCTTCGGGTCGGTGCGCACTTCGGCCTGATCAATGGAAGACAATCCTGCTCCACGCATAAACCCTTCAACGGCCTTTGCGGGTGCATCGGTGCGAGGGCCTTTGCGCTCTTCGCTTATGTCGGCAGAACGGGCAGTAACGCCACGAATGTCCAGCACAAGGCGACGCGGGGTCCAATGTTCTTTTGCTCCCTCATAGGTCAGACCGGCATCCACCAGCGCGTTTGTGACGGCGGAACGCAAGTCGCCCGCTGCTTTTTTTTGCATACGGGCCGGAATCTCTTCGGAAAAAAGTTCTAAAAGCAGGTCTGGCATGGGATTGTACTTGAACCGAATTTGCAGTGTCGCCGAAATAGCAAGCGCTTCGGTAAATGTCACCCCTGACCGGAAGGTATTTGCAAATTACAGTGACTTGTGACTGCCATCACAAAATGGCGATCCGTCGGTCTGTTTGCAGGCGCAGAAGTATTTCGTTCCGCTTTGCTCGGCTTCCCATTTCATCGGTGAAAACTCGCTTCCCTGGTGGGAACCGTCACAAAATGGCTGCTTGGCGGATTTTCCGCAGGTACACCAAAAGTAGGATTTTCCCGCATCCACTTCTATCGCAATCGGGGATTTGCTGGCTACTGCACCCTTAGGCATGACTTGCTCCTATGATTTGTTACGTTTCAGATGTTCGTCCAGACGTGGCATGATCTCCACAAAATTGCAGGGCATGTGCCGGTAGTCGAGTTGCTTTGCAAGAATTCCGTCCCAGGCGTCCTTGCAGGCTCCCGGAGAACCGGGCAGACAAAAAACAAACGTGGTTCCCACCAATCCACCGGTAGCACGCGACTGTATGGTAGAAGTCCCAATCTTGTCGTAACTGATACGGTGAAACACCTCGGAAAAACCGTCCATTCGTTTTTCAAACATGGGTTCCAGTGCATCGGGTGTCACATCACGACCCGTGAAACCGGTTCCACCGGTTGTTATCACGACATCGATTTCGGGGTTCTCCAAAAAACCGGAGACTTTGGCGCGGATCAGTTCGACATCGTCAGTTACAATATCGCGGCTGACAAGATGATGGCCTGCCGCCCCAACGCGGTCTGCAAGGGTTTTGCCGGAAGTGTCCTCTTCAAACGTTCGGCTGTCCGACACGGTCAGAACGGCAATGCCAACTGCTACAAAGGGGCGCGTTTCATCAATCCGGCTCATGGGCTCCTCCCGTTTACAGTCTAGGACGTAATGGTTTTGGTCGCAACACACCACCAGTCCGGATGATCAGAACGAATTTGTTCCAGCGCTGAATGTGCGGCCTCACTGTCTTTGAAAATCCCGAAACAGGTCGCCCCCGAGCCGCTCATACGCGCCAGACCTGCACCTGTTCGGTCAAGCGATGCCAGCACATGACTGATTACCGGATATCGGGCAATGGCAGCCGGTTGCAAATCGTTTCGCATTTCCCGGATCTCTTCCAGTTCAGGAAACAATGATCCCGCAACACCGATTTGCGGGTTATTGCGGTTTGAAAGCGCCGCGAAAATCTCCGGGGTCGAAACGCTCACTCCCGGATTTACCAGCAGGAGTTGGAGTGGATGGTCCAGCACAAGCGGCGTTATCTCATCTCCGATACCTTGCGCGCGCAATGGTTTTGAAAGCAGGCACATGGGCACATCTGCTCCAAGCACACCGGCTAGAGGCATCACGTCCGTCCTTGTATCCCAATGTTCCGATAATGCCAGCAAGGCTGCAGCTGCATCTGCAGAACCCCCGCCGATACCGCTGCCAATTGGCAGGTTTTTCTCAAGTCGAATTTCCGTTGAGGCGGTTTCAATACCCTCTTGCAACAGCAACTGACGCAGCAGCATGGCAGCAGCAGATACAAGATTGTCGGGGCCCGCACCCAGGCTGTCGGCGAACGGGCCGTCGATCATGACTTCAATCGGGCCGTGGGGATGGTGAGGATCGTAAACACTGACATAATCGCCGACCTCTGCGAAAACAACAAGGCTGTCGATCAGATGATACCCGTCGGAACGCTGCCCGGTTACATGAAGTGCAAGGTTAATCTTGGCCGGCGCCAACCGGGAAATCATGGATGCTACTCGGCTCTGGCTTCTTTTTCATTGTCAACAAGCCCATTCTTGAGCTTTTCCTCAATCGTCTCGGGATGCTCGTGAGGAGTTTTTGCTGCAAGTGCAATCTTCCACTGAAATGTCGCCTCCAGCTTGCGACCGACCTTCCAGTAGGCATCGCCCAAATGGTCATTGATGGTCGGGTCTTCGGGCATCAGCTTTACCGCTCTTTCCAGTTGCTTGACCGCCTCATCATAATTGCCGAGCCGGTAATGGGCCCACCCAAGACTGTCGACAATAAAACCGGAACGAGGGCTCAACTCCACGGCTTTCTCGATCAGCTTCAATCCTTCTTCCAGGTTCATTCCCTGATCAATCCAGGAATAGCCAAGATAGTTCAGAACATCGGGCTGGTTGGGAGACAGTTCGAGTGATTTCTTGAAACTCGGTTCGGCCTGTTCCCATTCTTTAAGACGTTCAAGCGCAATGCCACGCCGGTAAAACAGATTCCAGTGATGCGATTCGGGCTCACCAATTATCCCAACGCCGCGACCATAAACATCCGCAGCCTCATCGTACTTCTTCTCACGACTGAACAAATTCCCAAGCGTCATATAACCGGACAGGTCATCGGGATGCTTCTCGATCAGTTTTTCCAACGTCTCGATTGCCTCGTCCTGCTTTTCCAGCCGGGCGAGGTTGCTTGCCATTTCAAGTTGCGCGATTTGATGAAACGAGCTTTCTTCCTTAATGAGCGCGTAATAATGGTTGGAGGTTTCATAAAAACCCTGCCGCAAATACAACTCGGCCAGTCCCAACTGAACAAAATCAGTTTCAGGTGCCAAGTGATTGGCGATCTGGAAATAGAGCTTGGCAAGTTCGCCTTCATTGTCGCGCTTGACCGCGCTGGCAACATCAAAAAACAATTCCGCTGCACCTGTTTGTGCAGTGCTTACGAGATCCTTGAGAGGGGCTTCTTCTGCCAGTTGCTGTTGCAATTGCAGAAACGGCGAATGATTGGGCAGCAGTTTGATACCAAACTCCAATGTCTCCCTGGCTTTTTCAAGGTCACCCACCTTGCTGCGATTGCGCACCATGGCTTCAATTGCCCGCACATAGGTTTCTGTCAGCACAGGGGCAACATTGCGTTTTTCGATGACAGCACCAAAATGTGCCGCTGCCCGATCATCAAGACCTGCGAGGGCAGCGATCAAACCGGAATGAAACTCCTTGAGCGCAAAAACCCAATCGGGGCCAGCCAAATCCTTGATGCGGAACAAGGCATCTTCGTGGTTCCCGGCAAGGGTTTCTGACCATGAAAGCAGGACTTCCCGCATGATATGGTCCAAATCGACACCCGATACATCGGCAAGTTCTGAACTGGCTTTTTTCCACGACCGACGGCGCAGTTCATGGGCAAACAGTGCGTAGGCAGCAAGATTGCGCCTGGCTCCCGTATCCTCCGTTTCGCGAATGATATCAACCGCTTCTTCAATCTTGCCGTTTGCAATCAGGGCGACAAAATAGTCTCTGCGCAGTTGCGAATCATCTGGATCGAACGAAATAGCGCGTTCCAAAAACTTGACGGCAGCGTTGTCATCACGATCATCAAGTGCGATACGCGACGCCAGAAAACTGCCAGCGAGGCCGGAAATCTTGGTCGTCTCGTCAAGTTCTGTGTTTGCGATGCCAAGGGGGGCAACCACAATCATCGAAGACGACAACAAAAGCACTTTGAAAAATCTTAACACCGGCAATCTCACCCAAACAACGAATCCATGCAGGAAGTAATGTGTCCGAAACATGGCTTTTTTATATTCATTTGGCAAGCATTCCCGCAGTGTCGATAATCGTTGCCAAGTGCAAGATTCCAGAGCAGTTGTACAGGCAGCTTCATGGACTATATTTAGCAACAGCCAAAACAGGTTTTATCGGGTTTTGTACCAGTTTGCGACAAGAGTCAGTTGGCACGGCTAACACAAAACTCAAGGACTTCGATCAGTGCATCGCGGTGAACTGAAGGACCCATTGGCCCAAGCGCATCCTTGGCCATTTCAGCATAATGACGCGCCCTGGCAACCGTGTCGTCGAGGGCCTCGTATTTTGCCAGCAATTCACCGGCTTTTTCAAGATCACCGTTTTGAACGTTACCTTCTGTGATGCACTTTTTCCAAAACGATCGTTCGTCGTCATTACCGCGGCGATAGGCCAACAGCACCGGCAAGGTAACTTTGCCCTCGCGAAAATCATCGCCCGTGTTTTTGCCAAGATCGTTCGCATCCCCACCATAATCAAGCGCATCATCGATGAGCTGAAACGCCAAACCAAGATTGTTACCGTATGAACGAAATGCGCTGATTGCGGACGGTTCACTGTCAGCAAGGATTGGCCCAACCTCACATGCAGCCGCAAATAACGCGGCTGTTTTTGAACGAATTACCACAAGATACTCGTCCTCGGTTGTTTCCAGATTCTTCGCCGTTGCCAATTGCAACACCTCGCCTTCGGCAATAACCGTTGCGGCTGTCGACAGCACATCAAGCGCAGGGAGCGAGCCGACTTCAACCATCATCCGGAATGCCTGACCAAGCAGGAAATCACCAACCAACACGCTCGCTTCGTTTCCCCACAGCATCCGGGCCGCCAGCTTGCCACGACGCATGTCACTTTCATCTACCACATCATCATGCAAAAGAGTGGCGGCGTGCATGAACTCCACACTGGCCGCCAGTGTGACATGCCCGTCTCCCTGGTACCCGCACATCTGGGCTGCTGACAATGTCAACATGGGTCGTAAGCGCTTTCCGCCGGAATCAATCAGGTGTTTGGCAACTTCCGGTATCATCTGGACTTCAGAACCAGTCTTGGACAAGATCAGGTGATTGACAGCAGACATGTCGTCCTTGACCAGGTTCATTAGCGGTGCAATGCTTCCGCCACCGGATTTTTTGTCCTTGAATGAAACAACGACACTCATTACTCGTCCCTTGGGTTTTTGCGCGAAGATAGAGGCGAAGAAGCAGGTTAACAAGTGGCTAATTGGCACATGGTGCCCACAACCCGCTGCAATGCCCGCCGATGCAAGCTTCAAACAATTGTGACCGATAATGAAGTGATTCACTTGAAAGGCTGATCTATCCTGGCGAAGTTCAGCGGAGTTACTGCAAATGGAAACACTGCTGGAAACGAATAATATTGTCCTGCTTTCGCGCGTTCAGGCTTTGCTCGAGGATGCAGATACCGACTATGTTGTTCTTGATCAACACATGAGCGTGCTTGAAGGGTCGATTGGCGCGATTCCAAGGCGCGTCATGGTAAGAAGTGAGCAACTGAATTTGGCCAGAAAACTACTGGTTGATGCAGGTTTGGGCAAAGAATTACCAACTGGAGAATAACCAACCGGTTGTTTGTGCGTATGGGCAATGTGATGGTGAAAGCAGGTGCAGAACCAACTATCAGGGAAACGGTATTGATCGACAACTCGGTTGACAGTTTTCACGATGGAACTTTCGAGGCCTTGCAGCCGTCACCCGGCGGGCATCGCAGCGGGATGGACGCTTTGCTGCTTGCTGCATGTGTTCCCAACGTTGATCGTGGAACTGTCGCAGACTTGGGAGCAGGTGCCGGTGTGGCGGGTTTTGCCGCGTTAAACCTCAATCCCGGTCTTGAACTGGTAACGGCAGAAATTGACCCGGACCTTGCAAGTCTTCAAGTTGAAAGCCTTGCCCTGACGGCAAACCGGCATTTCGCGAACCGGGTGACAGTGCTTACTGCCGATGTAACAAAGACAGGAACTGAACGCCTTGAAACCGGGCTCACGGACAACATGGTTGACCATGCGATCATGAACCCGCCTTACAACTCGTCAAACTACAGAACACCCTCTGATCCCTCAAAAACAATTGCCCACTTTATGGCTGAAGGTGGTCTTGATGCGTGGTTTCGTACCGCCGCTGCAATCACTCGCCCAGGCGGCACCTTTACCGTGATCTACAGAACCGAGGGCCTGCCTACAATATTGGCCTGTACACAGGGACGCTTTGGCGGATTGGCAATATTGCCAATTCACTCACGGGCAAACGAACCAGCAAAGCGAATTATCGTAAAAGCCATGCGCGGTTCGCGCGCTCCCATGACCATTGTACCGGGCCTGGTTGTGCACAACGCAGATGGCAGCTTCACCCCAATCGCTGATGCGATCTTCAAGGGCAGACAGAGGCTCGAATTCTGCTGACACTGCCGGGAAAGCGCTTGCATAATCATGGCTCAGGTCCCATGTGAATGACACATGTTTCTGATGGATCCCGTTAAATGAATTTCAAAAAATACCTGCCGGGCAGATTCGGCAAGAAAACCACCACCATCCCGGTGATTAGTCTTAAAGGTGCTATTGCCGCCGGAAGCGGCCCGTTCGACAGAACGTTGTCCATGGCCAAGATCGCGGGACTGTTAAAGCGTGCGTTTGAAATGAAAAAATCGCCGGCCGTGGCGTTGTCAATCAACTCGCCCGGTGGTTCGCCTGTCCAGTCGCGGTTGATTTATACGCGCGTCAGGGAGTTGGCCGAACAGCACGACAAGAAGGTTTTTGTTTTTGTCGAAGATGTTGCGGCCTCCGGTGGCTATATGCTGGCACTCGCGGGTGATGAAATTTTTGTCGATCCCACCTCAATCGTTGGGTCGATTGGTGTGGTTTCAGCCGGGTTCGGATTTAACAAGGCAATCGAAAAGCTCGGAATTGACCGAAGGGTTTACACCGCTGGCAAAAACAAGGTTTCGCTTGACCCGTTTCAACCGGAGAAGAAGGCCGATACGGATTACCTCAAGGAGCTGCAACTGGAAATTCATCAAGTGTTCATAGACATGGTGAAAGACCGTCGTGGCGACAAACTGGCGGATGATGCTGACATTTTTACCGGCAAGTTCTGGACAGGAGGGCGCGCCAGGGACCTTGGCTTGGTCGATGAATTCGGCCATCTGGGAACTGTGATGAAAAAACGGTATGGTGAGGAGGTTGACCTGCGGTTGATCCAACCCCGGCGCGGATTGTTTTCCAGCAGGGTAGGTGTTGGCACCTCGCTTGCAGTTGACGCGACCAATGTGCTTATTGACGGTACCAGCGCAGAACTTGAAGAAAAGGCACTGCGCGCGCGCTACGGACTTTAAGACAAGGGGAAACTGTTATTATGCCGCAACTGTTGGGAATTGCACTGATTGGCGGTGTTGTGTGGCTGGCGTATCGGGCAATTTCAAAACAAATGGCCAAGGTGGGTGAGGAATTGCGGGAGGCAGAACGTAATGCCAAGCCGGTTCCACTCAAGCGCGATGATGACGGCATTTTCCGACCTGACGAAGAATAACACCCACTTTCTTGGACGCTATCAATTTGAAAGACCCTCTGACGAGCCAGCGGTTGATTCCGCAATTGCCTCAGGATTGTAGTATTCACCCGGGTTGACGATCTGGGCGGTTGCGTATTGGAAGTTTTCCATGTCTTCCTGCGGGGCTGCATTGCGGACAAAAATTCGCAGCACTACAAACAGACCGAACACCACCGAGATCAAAACAATCATCCACATGAATATTGAGACCGGAAGGAAAAGCAGCAATCCGGTGGAGATCAACGGAACAACAAACGCGCCGCTTGACCACATGACCATCTGGGTAGAAGTAAGGAACACGTAGTGTTTCGGGTCAGCGCGGTCATTCGCCAGGGCTGACGAAACCGAATAAATGGTTTCAATCGCTCCCACCCAGATCGCAAACAACAAGATCAGAAAATAGTAGTTTAAGCGTGATTCTGTGGCGATCCCCACAATGCCGGCAGTAACCGACATTGCGGCGACGATCAGCAGAACATAGCGGCGGTCAATGCGGTCTGACAAACTTCCAAGAGGAAGCTGTACCGCAAGAAGACCGAGTTGCATCATGAACATCAGGAACCCTATCTGCGAAGGGGAATAACCAAGTTGGCCGACATAAATGGGAGCCGAACCCTGCAACGACATGGTCAAGCCACCCACGCAGAACATTCCCATCAGTCCAACGGGAGAAATTTTCCACGCTTTGCGGATTTGCAGGCTGAATTCTTCCGGCGCTTCCGGTTGGCGTAGCCGTGTCAGGCCGACGGGAAGGATTGCACAGGCGACCAAAAACACACATACGGCCATCGGCATTCCCGACGATATGTCCAGCGAGCCAATCATGTAGGAACCGGACCCGAGCGAAATCACATAGGAAAGGTAAAAAACCGTAATGACCTTTCCGCGGTTCTCGTCGCTACACGCATCATGAAGCCAACTTTGCACCACAATGAATATCGCATTGATCCCAAAACCGTATAAAAACCTTGCGGCCACCCAGAACACCGGATTGTCTGTGATCAGTATCGCGATGAACGAGATAATGATGATAGCGTAAACTGTCATGAATACACGGGCATGTCCCGACAGTCGAAGCATCCACCCGGTGACCAGGCACCCCAACAAGCCGCCCAACGAAAGTGCGGGAAACATGGCGGAAGCCACCCAGGCTTCGAACCCGAGTGCGTTCAGATGGATCGGAATATAGGCAAATCCAAGCCCGGAGGCGGCGCCCATGAACATCATTGAAATAACAATGCCCGACATGGCTATCGGCGTTGCCGACACGCGCACCTCGGTGGTTTCGGTGATGGTTTGTGCTTCGTTCATGGGGCATTCTCCCTAAAGGAAGAAATGACGCCTTTAGCGCCGACAACACAATCCCGATTTGCGGCATGAAAATGTCGTTATGGTGGGATGTGGTGTTGAGTGGAAATTACACCGGTAATTGCAATTTGTGCATTTAGTAAACGTCATCGCAGTTTGAATTTCGCCGCAATTGGATGTGCAGACGGCTTTGCTCGTTGATTCACCGCAGCGCGCCAACACGATACAATAGAAGCGTGTGACATGACATTTGAGACTTGGTTAGCATTTGTAACTGCCTCGACAGCATTTTTGATCTTCCCGATTGGCCCGGCAATGCTTCTGGTGATGACGTTTAGTCTTTGACATGGTCCGCGCATTGCGCCGGTCGCTGCATCTGGCAACGCTCACGTTGCGGCGCTCCCCAATATAACCGCTCGAGACAGATTTAGGCTGAACTTATACGGCTAGTCACATCTGGACTAGCGAAACCTGACATTGGCGACGGGACAAAGCCAAACTTGTCGTGTTTCGAAAAGCAACCGGAAACCATGCTGACCTGAAGGTGCAGGTTCTGCAGAAAAATTTGTTTACATGCTCACTACAGTTCCGAAGACAATCGCAACTATTGCAAATTGCCCGATCATCCAGGCAAACGTACGCAGATATGGCACATTGGCAATGTAGAGAATGGCATATGCAACCCTTGCGCACAGGTAGACAATCGCCGATGCAATGACCAGATTACTGTTTGTTCCAGAAACGATGTAAACGATCATGACCGGCAAAAACGCAACCATGCTCTCAACATTGTTGGTAATCGTCCGGTCGAAGCGACGGCCCATGTCCGGCACCTCCACTTTACTGTCGCGTCGTCCGATACCCCATGCGATGCCAAACGTCATGGCAATGTAGCTCCCGTGAGCAAACAACAACGCCAAATGAAATATACCTGCCACCAATACGATGTCTAATGCTGCCATATCCATGGTTCCTCAAAAAAGTGTTCCCAGGATAACGCTTTTTCATGGTAATAATACGGGCGTTTATCTCCCAAATTGGTGCAAAATTGGACAATCTTGAAAACCTTGACTGGCATGACCTTAAAATTCTTTTGGAGCTGGACCGGTGTGGCGGAGCAATACATGCTGCTCAGCGACTTGGGTTAAGTCATCAAACGGTCACACGACGACTTCGCAAGCTGGAGCAGACGTTGGACATCAGGCTTGTCAACAAGGACGTCCATCCCTGGACGTTGACGGTCAAAGGTCAACAGGTTCGTGAACTGGCTACAACCATGGAGACTGCAGTTGTAGACATTGTAGCATTCGCCCACACAGACCCGGTCGCATACGCAGGCCGGGTTGGAATTTCGTCTGTTTCCTGGGCACTTGACCTTCTGGTTTTCCCGGCTGTCCGCCGACTGAAATCGAAACATCCCGACCTGGAATTCGACTTTTTGGCAGAAGATCAACCTGTCGACGTCCAGGCAGGTGTCGTTGATCTGGCGTTGCGGTTTACAAACAGCCCACCTGAAAACCTGATCGGACGCCGCATTGCCCCTGTCAGTTTGGGTGTTCTGGGACATGAACAACTGATTAAAGACTTGGACAACGGCAAAACCGGTCGGGTTCCGTTTGTAAGGTGGCTCCATGAAGGCCGGAAGCACGTCCAGTGGCCAAATGATGAAAACACCTTTGGGTCCGTGACAACTGTAAGAGACTTTGCTTCTCTGGTCACAGCGCTCAGGCAGGGTTTGGGTGTCGGTGCTGTTCCTACGGTGTTAAGCAGCACCTGCCCCGAATTGCAGGTCAGTCAAACCGTCAAACTCGGCGCACCTCGATCTGCATGGATTTTGAGAAACGAGGACAGCCGTGGCTCCAACAAGATCAGGGCTGTTGAAGCGGAAATTTTGAAAGTCGGGCGCGAAGTTTTCGGTGTTGAATCCGGCTGACTTTCAAGCTGCAATGCATTGCCGCGACAGTTTACTGGATACACTTAATGATCACCTGGCTTGGCATCCGGCGATAACACCGATTTCACACTTCTCCATTTCAGCCGCCACCGAATAGGTGACGGGATGAGGAATGCCTCGAACAACAAGTCGGGCAATCCGGGTTATAGCAATGCAAATACAGGTTTGGTGCATTTGGTAAGCTGTCAGCGTGATTTCAAATCAATGGTTGTCGCTTTCGGCTATCAGATGTCGGAAATATCAACGCGGGCAACACATGGAACAAATTCACGTGAACTGTCTTGCAAAAGTTCGATCTCCCGAAGAAAATTGCTGCCGTTATCAAGCAAGCCAATACTTGCTATTCGTTCATCAAGCCGTGCCAAAACCTCCTTGTCAGACCCGTTGTGATAGAGCTCGATCATCCAACGTAACCCCTCGGCACCAAAGAAGCGATGCATGACCATCAGCATATTCTTACGGGTCTCTACATATCCAACCAAAGCCGCATCAAGTTCCTGATCATCGGTGGCCTTTCGGACTTTCGATATCGATTTAGCGCGCGTTGCCGCATATTTCGCTGGCTCGACGTCAGATGGAAGTTTTTTCATCTTTGCGTACGCAACAATATCGGTTCGATTTGGTTCTGTGAAAATTCGCAGACCACGATCGCCAACGCGATATGTTTTAGTCGCAAAGCAACGAGCTTCCAACGGATCCAGTTTGCTCAATAGTTTTGCCTGTTGACGCGCGAAAAGTGATTTAGAATTACCGGTGGCAGATGCAACACTACCAGATTCGGTATTCACGATTGGCTTCGAGATATCCTTTTTGAGGTTCTCATAGGATGTAAGTTCTTTTTGGACACTCATCATACCAACCGTCTTGAGGACAAAGGGAATTGCTAATGCAAGCAAAAGCGCATTTCGCATCTTCGGTGACAAACCGAAGGCGTTTTCCTTAGACCCCGCATTTACGCGGTCGATTAACAGCTTCTTTGGGACTTTTCTTGGCAGTTCTTGTTGAGGTAAACGACGGCCAAAAGACCTGTTTCCGTCTTGCGCAAAATCCACGGATGTGCGGGTATCTTTACGAATCCCGGCACCATAAGCTGTTGCACCAGCATGTTTTACCAATACAGCTATACGTTCAGCGATTGAAGGATGCGATGCATATGCGCCTTCGGTGCTACCATCTATCATCATCGCATCGACACCCTCGTCCAGCCCATCAATGAAACTGCGTCCTTCAATGGTTTGAAGAGCAGAAATCAAGGCAGGTGGATTTTTCGTCATGCTTACTGCTTCAGCGTCGGCGATGAATTCTCGCGACGAGGAAATCAACAATCTGGATAAGGACCCGAGCGTAATGGCAACGCTGGTGATCAGGCCGGAGAGCAGAAACAGAATCAGCAAAGGTGGAAATATCACAATCAAGATGATCTGCTTGTGGTTCTTTATGCTTACCGGGTTCTTATTCTTAAGCCAGAACAAGGTAGACAACATGACATTGGCGACTGCCATGAGACGGATATCACCGTTCTTAATATGTGATAATTCGTGAGAAATTACAGCTTCAAGCTGCTCATCATCAAACGACTTGATGAGTCCCCGGGTAAGAACAATTACAGCAGAGCGCTCACTCATACCGCATGCAAATGCATTGCGGGCATCAACTTCCATTACTCCTATTTTCGGCATTTTAAGTCCAACACCGATCGCCTGCATTTCGACGATTTTCCAAACGCGTAGTTCTTCCGCTTTGGTGACAAGGTGATAATCAGCGGCCTGACGAACATCAGATACATGCTTATACAAACGGAAAAGGAAAATCAGGACAGTAAAGCCAAAGACCCAACCAGCATAGGTTTCAACGTAACCGGGAAAGTTGGAAACTGGTTCATTGCCAATGTCAAAAAACAGAAGCGGACCTACCATCAAAGCTATGCCAATGAGTTGACATGCAACAGCAAACCCGAAAAACATCCACAGTGAGCGGAAGTTGTTCCGCGCAATGTGTCCATAAAAACCATTTACTCTTAGCATCATTCGCCCCGATACTGTTCACCGTCGGTCAAAAACACATCTGCAAACGACCGTCAGAACGCGTGCTTTGGATACTTCTTGATCGATCCAGGCCAACGCACACAAATTGCAGCTTTAGAACTTGACCGTGACCGGTTCTTCCATCAACATCCGTTCGATACCGAGATCAAACGGCTTGCGAAACTGCACCTTCGCTGCGCGGGCAACGAGGCTGCCAGGAAGCTGGCGAACTGTAGAATTTAGCTCTTCAACAGTCGTATTATAAAAACGCCTTGAAGCGGTTACCCGGTTTTCAATGTCAACCAGTTCATTTCTAAACGACTTATAGTGCTGAGAGGCTTCGAGTTCCGGAATCTTTTCTGCCAGAGCGAATATGGAATTAATGTTATTGCCCAGTTGAACCTCTGCCTGAATGCGGGTTTCAATGTTCGCCGCCCTCACCGCTTCGACCTGCGCATTCAAGATTGAATCAAGCGTACCTTTTTCGTGCCCGACATAACTTTTAACTGTTTCAATAAGACCTGGAATGAGCGTATGCCGATGCTTTAAGAGTACATCGATGTCTGAGAATGCAGAATTACAACGCTCATCGAGTGCCATCAAACGATTGTAGACTGAATACAGAGTGTATCCAAATAACGCTAGTATTCCAGCTGAACCATATAGAATATATTCCACTCTAAACTCCACTCGTATACAATTTTTGCTGCATAACCTCACATTGTAAATTTAATTTAATAATAAAAACTATAGTAAAAAATATGTAAAAACTAAAGGTATAAAGGTGTTAACCGAAATAATTCATGCGGTCTTAATTGTTTTTTAGAAGAATGAACATAGTTAGGTCGTGCAGGATGGTCCTGCGGCACCGAAATTAAGGTAATGAAAACATGAGCGAGTCAATCTTTATCCGAGTCAAACGAATTGTATCCGCTAACATCGAAGACATTGTCGACAGCATGGAGAAAGCTGGTGGAACTTCGATTATGCGTGAAGCTGTGCGCGAACTTGAGCGTGTAGTCGACGATGCAAAATCTGAGCGTGATGAAGCGACCGTGCGCAGGCTGCAAGCGGTACGCCAACAAAAAGTGTATGCAGAACACTTGGATTCCATGCAGCAGAGAGCGCAATTTGCAATGGATGAGGGCCGCGAGGACCTTGCGGAAGCTGCTCTGCATCGCAAATTGGAGTTTGAAGCACAGCTGGAGAAATTGGCGACGATTGAAGCAGAAACCACGGAGCAGGAGCGCGAGCTAGAAGAAGCCGTTGCTTCTCTGGAAATCCGCAAGGCTCACATGGAAGAAGAGCTGAAGAACTTTGAGGCAGCCCGCCAGGAGGCAGGGGTTGGAATCGAGGCTCCAGTTTCGAAATCAAATGACACAAAGCGCAAGGTTGAAAGAATTGAAAAAGCCTACGCCCGCGCAATGGACGCTGTTGGCGGAACAACGTTTCGTTCCGATCATAACAAAACATCTCAGATTGCTGAGCTTGACACCATTATGAAGGATCGAGAAATCCAGGAACGCATGGAAGCGCTAAGAAACGCCAAAACGGCAAGCTGACCTTCTGAACTTCTACATCTAAATTCTTTATCGAGGCGACAATCCTGCGCCACCCAAGGACTGCTTGCCGCCCTGATTACATTGTCAGATGGTGCGACTAACACGAGTATACCAAAAATAGAAGGCTGGCGCATATTTCTGGAACGAAATCACGGTTACAGTCTACCAAATACACTTAATGATCATCTGGTTTTGCATCCGGCGATAACATCGGATTTCACGTTTCGCGTTTTCAGCCGATCGCGTTGCGGCTGGCTTACCAATTTCCGCCACTCCATATCCAATCTTCAGGATTTCGCATCAATCATTCCAGCGTCGATCATCTGCTGGAACATGTCCTCCATGCTTTCCTTGAGTGGTCTGTACGTGACACCCAGGTCACGCATTGCTTTGGAATTGTCTGCCCGCCAGGGAATATTGACATTCTTTGACACAATTGCGCGTGTCATTCCGCCGCCCATGAACGGTGCCATAAGCCACACAAGCCATTTGGGCGCTGCACCACGCGGCAAGGGATACTGGCCGAACTTGTCTTTCAATTCCTGTGACATGGCAAAAAGATCGGTCTCGTGGCCCGACACGATGTTGCGGCCTTCGGCCTCGGGGGTGAAGGCGGCAGCGATATGGGCCTGCGCGAGGTCGCGGACATCAACCACACCAAAACCCCAGCGCGGGGCACCCATGCGCATGGTCCCGTCCCCCATCTGTTTGACCATCGAGAAACTTTCCGAAGTCGGGCGGGATTGCAGGGCCGGGCCAATGACCAGGCTTGGGTTTACGACCACAAGTGACCAGCGGTCTTGAGCCTCGGCGATCTTCCAAGCAGCCTTTTCTGCCAGCATCTTGGAATAAGAGTAGGCGTTGTGCGCAAGTGACGAGGAAGTGTTCCAAACGCTTTCGTTCAACCTCCCACCGGGAGCCTTGGCAACATCGGCATTGTCACCGTAGATCGCCGCACAGGACGAGGTCAGTACCACGCGGGTGACGGTTTCTGTCCGATTGGCAGCCTCCAACACATTCTTCGTGCCGTTCACGGCTGGGTCGATCAATTCCTTTTGCGGGTCCTGAACATCAACGGTGAATGGAGAGGCGGTGTGAAAAACCACTCCGCAATCCTTCATAGGCTCATCATATGAACCATCTTGCAACAAGTCCGCCTTGAAGAACCGAATTTCGCCCGGGCTTGCCTCGGCAAGGTCTGTCAGGTGTTTGACCTTGTCGGTCCGGTCCGGATTGCGCACCGGAGCATGAACAGTGCAACCGGCTTCGAGAAGCCCCTTTACAATCCAACCCGCGACAAATCCTGTGGCACCGGTGACCATCAGCGGTTTTGAAGTATTTATAACAGTCATATTACCAATCCGCCTCACATTTTACGGTCAGGCGAGCGGGCGAAGTTTGCCCAACCCCATTTCTTCCAGCATCGGCGTGACAAAAGTGCGCACGTCGTATTGCTCATCTCCCTCATAGCGTGGTGCATAAGCGGCATAGGCTGCCTTGAGCATCTCGTATCGCTCAGTGATCGGAACCATATTGTAGCCATGCGTAACTACAAAGAAGTTACCGGCTTTGATCTGCGGCATGGCAATTTCTATGAATTGGTCTGTCGGCATACCGCGTTCCATGTTTTCTTTCGAACCCAGTTCCGAGACGACGAAGCCGGGACAGATCAGCGAGACATTGATGAACTCCGGGAGCTCTTCATAAAGAGACTGGGTGATCGCAAAGACCGCATGTTTGGTTGCGACATACGCACCGTTGTATGGCATTCCGTGGAACAGGGAGTTCTCGGAACCAACATTATAGATGGCCGCCGGCGTGCCTTGTTCAACAAAGCGCTTTCCGAAGACCTTTGAGCCCAGAACCACGGAATAAAAGTTCACGTTGAAAATCGCCTGGAAGTCCTCAATGGGCATGTTCAGCACCGGCGCCTGGGGTACCATCATGCCTGCATTGTTGATGATCACATCAACATGGCCCTTCCAGGCCCATGCGAAATCCGCCAACGCTTCCACCTGATCCAAGTCCGTGACGTCGCAGACCTTGTATGTTGCCTCAATGCCCATCCCGGCAAGATCGTTAACCGCTTGCTGGAGCCGTTCCTCGCGGCGCGCAGCAATTACGATACTGGCACCTTCTTTGCCAAAAGCCTTTGCAAATCCGAACCCGATACCGGTCGCCCCACCAGGGATGACGACGACCTTGTCTTTGAAGTCTTTCATGATCTTTTCCTTAGAAGTCCTTGCCACTGATGCCAGCGAAAATCATCTGCCCTGCACTGGTAACCATTGTTGTCGCCTTAAGGTAATCATATTTACCCTGAAAGCGTATATGCAAGCCATAAACTTTGAAAATTCGATAATTGTCGACGAAACTTGCGATTGGCCAAATTAAAACAGCGTATCAACTTCCTGTGTCGCTCCCCTTACTGCTGCTGTTGCAGTATCTGGTCGCCGCGACAGCCGACGGTATTGCCTTGCGAAAAACTCGATGGATCCCGGTTTGCAAGGCAACCGGGATGACGATGCCAAAAGACGGAGCAACAACCCACAACGCCGTCATCCCGGCCACAACCGTGAGCCGGGATCCATGGTGCGAGACCCCATCCGTCGTCATCCTCAGCCATTTGCCAACGATCCGCAATCACCGAACAGTCTGCACTACCGGTAAATGCCAGGATAAGCCCGAACGATGCCGGCCTTTCTCTCCCCTTACTGCTTGACCGCTTGCCCCGGTCATCCTAAAGCAGGGCCATGATGACCAGTGCCGCACAAACCCTGCCAGACCACATGCACCCGACCCGTTCGTTTCAGGGGTTGATCCTGACCCTGCACAATTACTGGGCCGAACGGGGATGTGTAATCCTGCAACCCTATGACATGGAAGTTGGCGCGGGCACGTTTCATCCGGCAACAACCCTTCGCGCCCTTGGGCCGAAGCACTGGAATGCCGCCTATGTGCAACCCTCGCGCCGCCCCACCGACGGGCGCTATGGCGAAAACCCCAATCGGTTGCAACACTACTACCAGTACCAGGTGCTGTTGAAACCCTCGCCGCCCGACATTCAGGAACTCTATCTTGGTTCGCTGCGGGCGATTGGCATCGACACCGATTTGCACGACATCCGGTTTGTGGAAGATGACTGGGAAAGCCCAACACTCGGCGCATGGGGCCTTGGCTGGGAAGTGTGGTGCGATGGTATGGAAGTCTCGCAGTTTACCTATTTTCAGCAGGTTTGCGGGTTTGAATGCGCACCGGTTTCCGGCGAACTGACCTATGGGCTTGAGCGCCTTGCCATGTATGTACAGGACGTTGACAACGTCTATGACCTCAATTTCAACGGGCTGACCGACAACCAGAAAGTCACCTATGGCGATGTGTTTCAGCAGACCGAGCGGGAATATTCGCGCTGGAATTTTGACGTTGCCGATACCGACACATTGCTCAAGCATTTTGAGGATGCAGAGGCTGAATGCCACCGCATATTGGCGCAGGAAGAAATCGATCCGAAAAACGGCAAGTCAATCATTATGGCGCATCCCGCCTATGATCAAACCATAAAGGCATCTCACGTGTTCAACCTGCTCGATGCACGCGGCGTGATCTCGGTCACCGAACGGCAAAGCTATATTCTTCGTGTGCGCACCCTTGCACGCGCCTGCGGCGAGGCGTTTTTGAAGACCGAAGCTGGCGGGGCTGGGATTTAACCCCAACATTATTAGGCGGTTTCGGCGTAGCAGAACGCAGTAGCATTCGTATGTTCAAAACAAATGTTCTTGTTTTGTTCTGTTTCATGTGATATTGATTCCTTCCGCACACAAACAAGAAGGAAACAAAATCATGGGAGCGCTGCGCAAGGACGACATCAGAACCGTTTCGGCCCACGAGGCGTTTATGGACCAATCGGTCGTTTCCCATGGGCGCGACACTTCTGTTGACAAGCTGAGAAATGAAATCCGCAATCGCGGACGTGGCGCGACGTTGAACCCGTCGGGGCGGTTTGAACCGCCTCCCGCCATGTGTTTGACGATGGCTGGCAGACACTTGACGAATTGCCACCGTTCAAAACCCATGTCCAGGTTGAAAAACCCAAGACTATTATCACCAAGAACGATTCACCTGATCTGCATTTTGACCGTTCTATCAATCCCTATCGCGGCTGTGAGCATGGTTGTATATATTGTTTTGCAAGACCCAGCCACGCCTATATGGGCTTGTCGGCCGGCATGGATTTTGAAACCAACCTGTTTGCCAAACCCAATGCCGCAAAATTGCTGGAGCGAGAGCTCGGCAAGAAAGGGTACAAGGCGCGAACGCTTGCCCTTGGCACCAATACTGACCCCTACCAGCCGATCGAGAAACAGCACCGCATCACCCGCGAAATCCTCGAAGTGCTGGAAGCAGCAAACCATCCGGTCGCCATCGTCACAAAATCTGCCTTGGTTACCCGCGACCTCGACATATTGGAACGCATGGCTGCCAAGGGACTTGCCAAGGTGGCGATGTCGATCACCTCGCTTGACCGCAAACTCTCACGCGCCATGGAACCGCGTGCTGCAACACCCGGGTTACGGCTCAAGGCGATCCGCGATCTTGCCGCCGCCAACATACCCACATCAGTTATGGTTGCGCCGGTCATCCCGGCCCTGAATGATCACGAGGTTGAGCGGGTGTTGGAATCAGCACAAGCATCTGGCGCACAGGAGGCCGGGTTCATTCTGCTGCGCCTTCCGCGTGAAGTTAGCCCGCTGTTCCGCGACTGGCTGCTGCATCACTATCCGGATCGGTATCGCCATGTCATGAACCTTATTCGCGCAATGCGGGGAGGGAAAGATTATGACGCAGAGTTCGGCAAACGGATGCGTGGTGATGGTCCCTATGCCTGGCAGATTGGCAGGCGGTTCGAAATTGCTTGCAAGAAGCTGGACCTCAACGAAACACGCCTTGTGCTTGATCGCCACCAATTCACTCCACCAGCCGTTAATGGAAACCAGTTGAGTTTGTTCTGACGGTTCGTGAAAAATTTGCCCGGAGCCTTTTGCCGCAATCCCCTCGTCTCCGGGCTTTTCTGGGAATCAGTGCGCGGATATATATATCATCCATGTCCCGCACTGATTCTCTGCTTTTTCCCGAACTTGAAAACGGCCCTTCCTTTGATACCGAAGCCAGGCTGCTCGCGTCCGGTTTTGAAAGGGTTGCAGGAATTGATGAGGCAGGCCGCGGGCCACTTGCCGGCCCTGTGGTGGCAGCGGCGGTCATTCTGGACCCGCGTAACATTCCATACGGCCTGAACGATTCCAAGAAACTGACCGAAAAGAAACGGAATGACCTTTTTGGACAGATTGTTTCCTCTGGCACCGTTGCATGGGCAAGTCTTCCGGCGCAGGTGATAGACGCGATCAACATCCGCGCTGCAACCTTGCAGGCTATGACGATCGCAGCAAACCGCCTTGCGACACCAGCAGATCACTTTCTGGTCGATGGCCGTGATGTTCCGCCGCCACTTAGCGAAAAAGCCGAAGCAATGATCAAGGGCGACGGAAGGTCACTTTCAATCGCGGCGGCCTCCATCGTCGCCAAGGTCACGCGCGACAAAATGATGGTCCGGGCTGACACAGTTTTTCCCGCTTACGGCTTTCGGTCTCATAAAGGTTATGGTTCAGCAATACACCGCAGCGCAATCGAGAAATACGGACCCTGCCCGTTGCACCGACGCAGCTTCGAACCCCTCAAATCGATGGAACTTTCCGACACATAAAAAAGGCGCCCGCGGCGCCTCCAATACCTGCTGTGCTGCCGGGAGCACTCAGTTCAACTTGGTTTTTACCTCTGAAATGGCTTCCTTGATCAGGGAAGTTGATTTTGCTGCTGTAATTTTGCCTGCAATCAATTCTTCTGCGGCGGTCATTGCACGATCAATTGCCTTGGAGCGGACTTCCTCAAGTGCGCTGGCCTCTGCCTGCTCAATTTTCTGCTCTGCAATTGCAGTCCGACGCTCGACAAACTCTGCGGTTTTCTTTGCAGCTTCCTCTGCAATCGCAGCGGCTTCGTGCTTGGCACCGGCAACAATCTCTTCGGCCTCTTTTTCAGCAGCCTTGCGCTTGGCCTGAAACTCGGCAAGCATGGCCTGCGCTTCTTCGCGCAATTTGCGAGCCTCCTCCAGATCATCACGAACCTTGTTCGTACGATCATCCAGCGCCTTGGTGATCATGCCTGGCACCTTGAGGTAGACAACACCACCTACAAAGACAATCAAGGCGATAAATGCCCAAGCTGTAGCGTCCATGTTGGTCTCCTATTCGCCTGCGGCGGAAATCGCCTTGGTCAAATCCGCCTTGGTCAGTTTCCCGCCAATCAAATCGGTAACAATTGCCTCGGCAGTGTCGGCCGCTATCGTATCGACTTCGGCCAACGCCTTGTTCTTTATGTCAGAAATCTGTGCTTCCGCATCTGCCATCTTGTCTGCAAGCTCGGCATCCACCTGTTCACGTGCAGCTGATGCTTCCGCCTTGGCCTTTTCAGTCGCTTCGGCCGCAATGGTATGAGCATTGCGACGGGCTTCGGCCAGATCATGTTCGTAAGCAGCTTCTGCGGCTTCTGACTCGGCCTTCATGCGCTGCGCTTCGTCAAGATCGCGCGAAATCCGGTCATGACGGCTTTCAAGCACATCAGACATACGTGGAATAATCACCCGACTCATGACGAGGTAAAAAAAGCCAAACGTGATTGCCAACCACAAGAGCTGGGAAGGAAAATACGTTGGGTCAAATGGCGGAAATACCCCGCTGCCATGATCTGCACCATGACCGCCCTCGGTTGTTGCCGCGATTGCCTGACTGATAAACATGCAATTTCTCCGTTTCGATTCACATCAAAATGGAAGCGACCGGAAACCCGGTCGCGACAATTTCGGATTATGTGAACAACAGAAGAAGTGCAACGAGCAGTGAGAAGATGCCAAGCGCTTCAGTCACCGCAAAACCAAAGATCAAACGGCCAAACTGGCTGTCGGCTGCTGAAGGGTTACGAAGAGCACCAGAAAGGAATGCAGAGAAAAGGTTCCCCACACCGATAGCTGCGGCACCCATGCCGATTGCTGCGATACCTGCACCAAGTGCCTTTGCTGCTTCTACTTCCATTTTGAGAACTCCTTGTTTGGAATGCGAAGATTAGATTAGTGCCCCGGATGAAGGGCATCATGAAGATACATGCATGTGAGCATGGTAAAGACGTAAGCCTGCAAGAATGCCACCAGCATCTCCAGGGCTGTAAGGCCAAGGGTCATTGCGAAAGGCAGAACCGCACCTGCGATACCAACCGCACCAAGGCTGCCAAGCGAGACGATAAATCCGGCAAAAACTTTCAGGGTAATGTGCCCGGCCAACATGTTTGCAAACAAACGAATCGAATGACTAACAGGACGCGAGAAAAACGAAATGATCTCAATGATCACGACCGCAGGAAGCACCGCCGCTGGAACTCCGCTCGGCACAAACAATTTCAGGAAACCGAGGCCATGTTTGTAAAAGCCATACAAAATCACCGTTAAAAATACCAGCATGGCCAGGGCAACCGTCACAATGATGTGGCTGGTAACCGTGAAGAAGTAGGGGAACATGCCCAGCATGTTGGCGACAAGAATGAACAAGAACAGGCTGAATACAAGCGGGAAGAACCGCATACCGTCCTGCCCGGCCGAGTCCCGCAACATGTTGGCAACAAATTCATAAGACATCTCAGCAAACGATTGTGCGCGAGAGGGGATCAAACCGCGTTTGCTGGTCGCCCACAGAAAGAAACCGGAAGTTAAAACAACCGTTGCAACCATAAACAGGGACGAATTGGTGAAAGAAACATTCAGGCCACCAACTTCCAAGGGAATATGCTCTGTCAGCTGGAACTGATGGATAGGATCATTAGCCACGTTTCGTTTCCCCTACGATTAGGCAATCCGGCTCGGATCAATACCTGTCTTCGTCTTCTTCATCATCGTCATCAGGCAAATCCTTGATGCCTGGATCCAGAGGAGCCTGCATCTTGTTGGCTGACCGAATGACATTCATTACGCCTGACGCAAAACCAAACATCAGAAAAACAATCATTGCCCAAGGCGCGGTTCCTGCAATCCAGTCAATGCCATACCCTATCACGGCACCGACAACAATGGCCGAAACAAACTCACTCGCCAAGCGCAATCCCATCGCCATGCCCGCATTCTTTGGCGGGGCTTGCGGGTCCTGATCATCAGAAGAAACATTGCGACCAAGCCGCTCGTTCATTTCTTCCAACCGGGACCCAAGATCTTTACGATCAATGGATGGTTTTTGCTTCTCTGTGCCCAACCGGAATGCCTCTTGCCGACCCATACCTCATCATTTCAACCGCAAGCCCGGCTTGCCAAAGACGAGAGAATTTCAGCCGATCAAAAACACCCGAGAAAAACGCCAGAAATTTGGGCGCAACATAGTTTTGTGGGCTGTCTATGTCAAGCAAAGTCGGGGGGTGTTAAAATATTGATTTGATGTGATTTTCGCAATGATTTCAAGGCTGCGGCAATCCGCCAACAACAAATATGGAAAATCTGGCGTGGTTCGGCCACCTTTTACGACCAGCCGCCACCATATGTGCGGTAGAAAATGTGCAAGCCTATGCGTCCCAATCGCTTCATGCGACGGTTCCAGCGCGGGTTAACATAGGTTGCGTGATAGTGGGTAGATGAACCCACCTCCTTGAGCCAGATGCGACCTGCAGATGTTTCGGCGGCAATCTGTTTCGCAATTGCATATAGTTCGGGGCTTTTGATACGGTCGCGAATACGGTCGCAAGCGAACGAAAACTGACAACGGTTTCGCCAATTCTTGTTTTGGTAAACCACACCGCAAATGGTGTTGGGATAATGAGGGTTTCTGACCCGATTCAAAATTACCTGGGCAACAGCGGCCTGACCCTTGGCCGGTTCCCCTCGCGCCTCAAAGTAAATTCCGCGGGCAAGGCAGGCCTGTTGACGGTCGGAAAACGAATTGAGTGGCAGCGGGTCGTCTGCCCAATCGTGATCACCCTTGTTCAATTGCGGAACAATTTTAACTTCTCTTTCCGGTTTGATCACAGCCGAAAAGGGTGAATGAATAACCTCGGCTTCCGGGGCAAATGCGGTAATGGAACTTTGCGACTGTTTTACCAGGCTTGCCACCATCACCGGCAATTTTTCGGTCGCCGGAAGATATTCCGGTTTCTTGGGATGGAATGCCTGGGCAATCTTTATTGCTTCTTTCCGTGGTTTCGGTTCGACAAAGCTGCGAGCTACTCTGGTCCCTGCGTCCAGCGTTTCCAAAAAACTCTGGCGTTCAAGCACCGAACCGGCTGAGAAGTCTGTGGGGGCATCGCGAGCGACGGATTCTACAACCCGGTTACCCTTTATTGAACGATTGATCGTTTGCGGCTTCGCGCCGGGATCGCCCTTTACCAGCTTAAGGCGGTTTTCCACGCCGCTTTGCATCGAAACAGACGGCCCGATTATGCTCGCGGTCTTTACATGATCAATCGCGACAACGCTTTCTCCAGCAGGTCTTTCGACCGCCATCATCCAGCGGTCATCGCCTGAATGGCCCGCCAGTTCGGAAGCATCCTGATAGGAAACCGTCTCTGTATGGTAAATTGTAGCGGCACCTGCCAACGCAAAACAGAGTGCAAAGGTTTTCATACGCCCGACCAGTCTGGCGCCATTGTGAGGAGATTTACGCAAAACACCTACTCCGATATGTTTCCTGGCCGATCCCCCGACCATGAGGAAAAACAATATCGGGTTAACCTTAATGCGTGGTTAAAACGCTCCATGATACAAATTCCCGCCAGTAAATGCCCACCCAGCGATTTGTCTTGTTGAACGGAAATTTTGGCGAATTTGTTGCGATAATGTGAATTCTATCGCTTCTTGCGACGATTGGCATAGGGGTTGTCCGCCTTGCGCATGAACATGCGGACCGGTGTAGCAAACAGGTCAAACTCCTTGCGAAGGCTGTTTACCATGTAACGTGTGTAAGATTCCGGCAGTGCGTCGGGTCGCGAACAATGGACCGAGAAAGTCGGTGGTCTGGCTTTGGCCTGTGTCACATATTTCATGCGAATACGACGCCCGGCCACCGCTGGTGGTGGATGGGAAAACTGCACATCTTCAAGCCACTGGTTGAGCCGCGCTGTTGAAATACGACGGTTCCATGCAGCATCAACCTCGAAAACCGCTTCCATCAACTTGTCGAGGTTTTCGCCGGTCTGGCCAGAAATCGGAACGACTTTCAGCCCCTTGATCTGGGAAATGTGCTCCTGTGATTGCAGCATCAATTCTTTCAAGACGGCCTGCCTGTCGTCAACGAGGTCCCACTTGTTGAGTGCAATGACCGGTGCCCGGCCCTCACGAATAACAAGATCGGCAATTTGCAAATCCTGCTTTTCAAACGGCTTTGTTACATCCAGGACAATGATGACAATTTCCGCAAACTGGATCGCACGGATACCGTCAGATACCGACAGTTTCTCCAATTTCTGCTGAACCTTGGCTTTTTTGCGCATTCCCGCGGTATCAAACAAGCGGACCAGGCGACCATTCCACTCCCATTCAACAGAGATGGAATCGCGGGTTATCCCGGCTTCAGGGCCGGTCAGCAGCCGTTCGTTGCCAAGCATCTGGTTGATTAGCGTTGACTTGCCCGCATTGGGTCGACCGACGACTGCAATCTTTAGCGGGCGGTTCTCATCGTGCTCATCATCTTCAAGGGGATAGGCAACGCTTTCGCCAACTGCCTCCACAATTGCATCATGCAAATCAGCCATGCCCTGACCGTGTTCTGCAGAGATGGGAACCGGTTCTCCAAAACCCAGGCTGAATGCATCAAAATACCCGGCTTCACCGGGGCCGCCTTCCATCTTGTTGGCTACCAGAACGACCGGGCAATCGGCCTTTCGCAGAATTTGCGCAAATGTGCGGTCATCGGGCAATATGCCTGCACGGCTGTCGACCAGAAACAGACACACATCCGCCTCGGTAATTGCGGCGCTCGTCTGCTCCCACATACGCCCCTGCAGGCTGTCTTCGTCTGCCTCTTCAAGACCGGCAGTATCTATCACCTGAAATTTGAGCTCACCAATAGAGGCGTCGGCAAATCGGCGGTCACGGGTTACACCAGGTGTATCGTCAACAAGCGCAAGCTTCTTGCCAACCAGCCGGTTGAACAATGTCGATTTGCCCACATTGGGCCGACCAATAATGGCGACGGTAAAGCTCATTTCTTGTGTCCAACGGTCTTGCCGCTTTTCAGTTCTTGTCTTCTTGCCCGGACTTGAAACCCAATCCAGCCAGCAGAGAAAGCACAACCTGCGCCCGCTGACGCACACCTTGCGGTGCTTCGTTGTCCTGCTCAATCAACTCAAACCACTTTAGAGCGTCTTCGTAGTTTTTTGCCTTGAAGGCAGCAAGTCCCATCCCTTCGCGAGCAGAATGGCGAAAATGTTGGCCAGTGTCGGCCATAGCCTCAAGCCGGTCGGCCACCTGATCGGCCGAGCCGTGATCAACCAGTAGCAATCCCGCCCTTACTTTGGCAACGTCACGCAGGGTTTGCTCAATACTGCTGTCGTTGGCGATTGCGTCGAAGGCAGTGATCGCTTCTTCACCTTTTCCCTGCTCAGCCAGTTCAGATGCCAGTCGCAGTTTTGCCAACGCAGGATATTGCCCGGAACCGTTTTCAGCCAAGGTCTCCAGTTTCGCAATTGCCTCGTCATGCTTGCCGTTGCCGGACAGTTCGACTGCTTCGAGAAACTGGTCACCAGAAGCTGCAGCAACGGTTTGGGTATGATAAAGCCAATAACGGTATCCCGCTGTGCCTATAACAATGGCGATTGCACCGCCAATAATGAGATACTTGAAGCGCTCCCAAAATGTTTTCAGCCGGTCACTGCGAAGCTCTTCTTCAACCTCGCGGATAAAACTCTCATCAGACATGATTTGTTCCGTTTTGGAAAATTGCACCGCAAACGGGCAGTTCAGACACGCCTTCTAACCCGAAGCGCAAGCATTATGCAATGACGGGCACACCAATTGCCCATTCATGCAGCCACATGATAATCGCTCCCCAGGCAACAGTCCCGATGACCAGTGACAAGATATCGCCGATGTTGGAAGTCTCTTCCGGAATTGTCTGGCCGCGTTTTTTGTAGTTGATCACGAGCAAAACCGACCAAACCAGAAACGAGCCAAACAAAATCAGGCTGGCCAAATCTCCATTTACAAGCAAATGGCCAAACGCCCAAATTTTGACCGCGATGACCATCGGGTTCTTTACAGTTTTCGCAATCCGGCCTTTCGGAAGCTGGCTGGCTACCAGCAAAATGATGGCAGGCAACATAAGAAGTGTCAGAATGTGTCCAAACCAGATTGGGCCGGACCAAAAAAATTCATTGGCAGGTGAGGCTCGGGCAATACCGAACCCGTAAACCAACATCGCAAACCCAACCAGCGAAACGATCGAATACAACCCTTTCCAGAAATTGAGCCCACGTTTCTCGATGAAGTCGGCGCGAAATGCCGGTGCAAACATTTGCACACAGTGAATACCCAAAAATACAATGATGCCCAAGATCATCAGTAACATGGCGACTTGCTCCCTTTTTGCAAATGCTCCAGCCTCCGGTAACATATAGATGAAACGGAGATAAGAAAAATACCTGTCAGCAAAGAAAAAGCGGAAGCGATGCTGGAAGCCCGACGTTCCGAGCTGGAGCAGCTTTCGGACATCTCGAAGGGTGCTCGCGACACCGTGGAGCTTGACCAGCAAGCAGTCGGCAGGCTTTCGCGCATGGACGCCATGCAGCAACAGGCCATGGCCGAGGCACAGGAACGTACCCGCAGGCTTGACCTGCAACGCATCGAACTGGCCTATCGCAGGTTACGCGAGGGCGACTACGGCTATTGCGTGGACTGCGACGAGGAAATCCCCGAAAAACGCCTTGAGATCGATCCCATGGCCGAACGCTGTGTGAAATGCGCCTAAAACACAAAGACAAAAACAGCTTTCAGTTTATTCGGCCAATTCGGCTTTGCCTGACAGGTAGTCTTGGTCTTCTATCGGCAAATCTTCGCCGGACAGGGTCGCTTCGAATGCCTTCAGTCGCTTGTGAATGGACATCAGTTCAACAATTGTGCTCCAGGAATTCACCAAATACTGGAACGAATTCGATACCTGGCCGAAGGCTGCGGCGATTTGCTGA
The DNA here is from genome assembly GCA_965230715.1 of Rhizobiaceae bacterium. Classification (GTDB taxonomy): domain Bacteria; phylum Pseudomonadota; class Alphaproteobacteria; order Rhizobiales; family Rhizobiaceae; genus JAALLB01. The sequence continues at coordinate 2,889,596 of CBDDLK010000001.1, forward strand.
TAAAGACCGAGCGTCAATGTGCCTGCGGCAAAACTTGGAATAAGGATGAACAGGCTGAAGACATTGTCAGCCTGCAAATAAAAATAGCGCGCGACATTGAAATACATGTAGTGAAAATAGAGCCGGAAGTAGTTTTTTCTGACGTTGTCAAACAGTTCCCAAAGAGTCGGCGGAGCTGCGCGGTCGACGTTGTCTTCGCCATACACAAGTTCCTTTCGGTATGCAGCCTCAACCCGCTGATTGTTGAAATGAAGACCGGGCAACCGGATGCCGGCAACAACCAACAATACGGTTCCGAACAGCGACCAACAGATCGAGGCAACGACCAGCGGATACGGCACCTGACCTATTATAGGCAACCCGGTAACATGCTCGCCAAGGCTTACCAACAGTGGCATGAATGCAATCAACGTCAGGACTGAATCGATGGCGCTTGTTGCAAGATCTTCCACCGTACTTGCAAACCTTTGGGTGTCTTCCTGTACACGCTGGGAAGCACCCTCAATATGGCGCAGTTGCGGCCAGTTGTCCTGATAGAACTCAGTCATGGCCTTTCGCCACCGAAACAAATAGTGACTGGTAAAAAACCTGACAAGCACAATGACCACTATGAACACTGAAGCGATGACGAGAAAGTCAAGCAACCCCCAATAGAGTTGTTGTGCTGGTACGTTCTTTTCGTTGATTGCCTGATTGATCAAGTCAAAGAACGGTCCACGCCAATTGTTCAGCGCAACTGATACCTGAACAGAGTACCCCACTGTAAAGATAATAAATGCAGATCCCGCAACAGACCACCACTGCCACTTGTGTGGAGAAACGATGAACCAGAACGCGGAAAAAACAGCAACACAAGTGACGAAGTAAATATAGTACCACAGCATGTTGTTGGTAATGAAATACCGGATCGTTGCAACCTGTGCTGCGCCTTCCTCATTGGGCAGACCAATCGTTGCCCCCCACTCGCTGGCACCAAAGCCATGCCACAAGAACATCGTAACCGCGCTCCAGATCAGAAATGACAGGAAAAACAGCTTTGGCTTGGGAAAAAACGAATGAAACATGCTGGCCCTTTCGTGGCGCGGTCTTTCGCAACACATAGAGTGACAATACTAAGTGCGCAACAGCGGTTTGCATGTTAATCCCCTGTTCAGCAAAAATTGATTTTAGGGCCGATTCCGAAACAATCATGCGCTAATGTCGGGGTTGTGCGTGACATCACCGACCGCGCAACCGATATTCATCAACAGCGTTGATCGTTTGCCGGAACAGTCTATATTTCGACCGAACGGACACACCAAGATCGCCAGAACCAACAATGGCGCTGTCTGGCAGGCTTGTTTAAACACAACGCCTGCAAACCTATTCCTTCGGGAGGTTGGTAACGCCCCTTCCGACCCCCAAAGGGACGGCTACCCTCCTTCGGGAGGGTAGCTCGTGTCGCTTCACGACACGCGGTGGTTTGCCCGTTAACGCTTCGATTACCAACTTGGCCCACACTCCGAATGCACAAACGCGATTCGTAAGGAGTACGCTAGCATGGGCAACAACCATGACGGCACCAAAGATGCCGAGCAAGAAATTCTGGATGCCAGAATTGCTGATCAGTACGCGCAAAACCTGGATGAGGTACTGTTGGATATTGCGGACCTGAACCCCGAAGTCTGCCCGCCTGACAAACGATATTATCTCGGTGAACGGGAAGCTTGGGTTTATGAGCATGGTAACATCGCCGAACTGGTGTTTGTTCGGACCGATTAGGCCGCATACCGTTTAACCGAACAGCCCTTCATAGACTTCGGGCTTGAAGCCAATGTGAACGACGCCATCGACGTCAAGCACAGGGCGCTTGATCATGGAGGGATTGGCTGTCATCAGTTCAATCGATTTTTCCTGATCGATTTCCTGTTTGTCTTCATCGGGCAGTTTTCTAAAAGTCATACCAGCCTTGTTTAGCAGCTTCTGCCAGTCAGCGGTTTCCATCCAAGCGTTCAAAAGCGCTGTGCTGACGCCCTGTTTCTTGAAATCGTGAAACTCGTACGCGATGCCATTTTCATCAAGCCAGCGAAACGCCTTCTTCATCGTATCGCAATTCTTGATCCCGTAAATCTTGACGGTCATGGCGATCATTCCCACTCAATCGTTCCAGGCGGCTTTGAAGTTACGTCATAAACAACCCGGTTGATACCGCGCACTTCGTTGATGATGCGGGTTGCCGCTTTTCCCAAAAACGCCATGTCGTAGGGATAAAAATCGGCTGTCATGCCATCGACAGAAGTCACCGCACGCAAGGCGCAGACAAATTCATAGGTCCGGCCATCGCCCATGACCCCAACGGTCTGAACGGGCAGCAGAACTGCAAATGCCTGCCAAATTTCGTCATAAAGACCGGCTTTGCGGATTTCATCGAGATAGATCGCATCGGCCTGACGCAATATTTCCAGTTTGTCGCGCGTCACGCCGCCAGGACACCTGATTGCCAGGCCCGGGCCCGGAAAAGGATGGCGTCCGACAAACTTGTCGGGCAAACCCAGTTCACGGCCCAGTTCACGGACCTCATCCTTGAACAACTCCCGCAAGGGTTCAACCAGTTCCATGTTCATGCGTTCCGGCAATCCACCAACATTGTGATGGCTTTTGATGGTTACTGACGGGCCACCTGTAAAAGAAACGCTTTCGATCACGTCCGGATAAAGTGTTCCCTGGGCAAGAAAATCAGCGCCGCCCAGTTTTCCGGCTTCTTCTTCAAACACGTCGATGAAGAGTTTGCCGATGGTTTTGCGTTTGACCTCCGGATCTGCCTCACCTTCCAATGCCCCGATAAACTTCTCTGAGGCGTCCACGTGAACCAGCGGAATGTTATAGTGCTCACGAAACATGCCAACCACTTCTGCCGCTTCGTTCATGCGCATCAACCCGTGATCCACCAATATGCAGGTCAGTTGCTCGCCAATGGCCTCGTGGATAAGAAGGGCAGCAACGGATGAATCCACCCCTCCTGACAACCCGCAAATGACACGCTTGTCGCCAACCTGCTCCCGAATCGCCGCAATTGCCTCTTCGCGATAGGCGGCCATGGTCCAATCACCCTTGAGACCGGCAATCTTGTGGACGAAATTCGAAAGCACACGTGCGCCATCGGGTGTATGAACCACTTCCGGGTGAAACTGCGTCGAGTAGTACTTTCTGGCCTCGTCGACGGCTATTGCACAAGGAGCGTTGTCTGATTCGGCAATCACCTCAAAGCCTTCGGGAAGACGCGTAACCCTGTCGCCATGAGACATCCAGACCGGATATGACCCTCCAACCTCCCAGACGCCGTCAAACAGCGGACTGCTCTTTCGAATGGTGATCTCGGCAGCTCCGAACTCCCGGTGATGATCGCCTTCCACCAAGCCACCCAATTGCTCAGACATAACCTGTTGCCCGTAACATATGCCAAGTAGGGGAACGCCTGATTCAAAGATTGCATCGGGGGCGCGTGGTGAGTTTTCTTCGGTGACCGAAGCCGGGCCACCAGAAAAAATCACCGCCTTGGGCCTGATGCGATCAAAACCGTCGACTGCCGAGTTGAAAGGAACAATTTCGCAGTAGACACCTGCCTCACGGACCCTGCGGGCTATGAGTTGAGTAACCTGCGACCCGAAGTCAATGATAAGTACAGTCTCATCGTGAACGATCATCACTTGCTCCAAAACACCGTGTTTAGGGCGAGTCGTTGTGTTAGGCAATGGGTGGTTTGGCCAACAGAGGATTTGTCACAAATTCTGGACATTCGCCTTAGCCAGCTTGTCTACAAGGTTGCGGTTGAAACTCGCCTCAAAGGCTTGCCGAACTTCGACATTCCTGGCCAGGTGCTCGTTCAACAGTTTCCGGTCAAAGGCGAGAAAACGCGTTCGTTCGCTTGTGATCACGGTCGCCGACGCCGGGTTTTTGGTCAGATAGCTCATCTCCCCGACAAAGTCGCCGACCTTAACCGCACCAATTACCTTGCCATTACGGACTACATCGGCGCTTCCGCTGACAATGAACTGAAGCGACAGGGGTATCGTTTCCTCAGTAACAAGGGTGGCCCCTTCCTGAACCTCGGTCCATGCACCTATTTTGACAACACGCCTTGCGTGGGCCCGTTCTACATCCGGCAGGCACGTGTTGATAAACATCGTTTCTTCTTCCGAGAATTTTCCGCGCCGGTTTTCGACCTGCAAAATCAGGAACTGGGCAACATTGACCAAGGTAAACATGGCTTCCCAAAACATCGAAACCATGTCTGACAACATAAAATAAAAGACTGACGAGATACTGCCTGCGAGGATTGCAAAAAAACGCAGCCAGTTCATGTTCCGCATCATCATTGATGTGATCAACAATGCATAGGCAATGTGACCGACCAGATTTTTCGGATCGGAGAAATCTGTCCAGAATTGTACCAGAAACTCAGCCATCACTTAGCAATTTCAACATGGAGTCGCAGTGACTATAACTGCAATTCATGCAATGCGACACAAAGAACAAGCGTTCAAACACAGATCAGAACCTCCTTATCTTCCGGTTTTTTCCATGACCGAAAAAAAGAAACCATCCGTCTCGGTCGACGCTGGTGTCAGGGTGACGGTTTTCATGTCCGATGACCATGGAGCGGGTTTGTCATACCCAAACAATTCTTCCCAGGCTTCACCAGCCGATACCAGTTCAAATTCGGGATTGTCTTCACAAAACCCATAAACCTGGTTTTCGTTCTCTTCCGGCAATACAGAGCAGGTTATGTAAATCAGATGTCCGCCAGTACGCACGAAAGGAGCCGCTTCGCTCAAAACTTCTTCTTGTTGCAGCAACCTTTCTTCGAGGTTCTTTCGCGTCAACCGCCATTTCGCATCGGGGCGCCGACGCCAGGTGCCGGTACCGGTGCAAGGGGCGTCAACCACGACCTTGTCCATTTTACCGCCCAGGGAAGACAGGTCCGATCCGGGCGCATGAACCTGAACATTTCGCGTACCGGCTCTTTTCAGCCGTTCATGGATGGGTGCTAGCCTTTGCTTGTCGATGTCATAGGCATGAATTTGGCCGCGGTTCTCCATGCTTGCGGCCATCGCCAGACTCTTGCCGCCTGCACCGGCGCAAAAATCCAACACTGTTTCACCAGCCCGTGCGAAAACCAGATCCGAAACGATTTGGCTTCCTTCGTCCTGTACCTCGAATTTTCCTTTCCGGTAGCCTTCCTCAGCTTGAACATTGGGTTGGCGTGCGAAGGGTTTGTCTGACTTGATGCGAATGCCCATTTTGGCGATTTTCGTTGGCTCAGCACCTGTCTTTGGCAATTGCCTGATGACCTGCTCACGGGTTCCTTTCAAGCTGTTCACCCGAAGATCGACAGGCGGTCGAGCCCCAAAAGCTTGCGCTTCCGACAACCACTGGTCAGAGAAATTTGCTTCAAAGGAATCGATACACCATTCCGGCAGGTCCGCCTGCTGAGCCGCAGAAGCCTCAACCAAATTTGAATTCTGAATGGATTGCAATCGGTTGCTGTCAGGCAGTTGCGGGGCAAACTTGTCACCAGCAAGTTCATCATTCAGTTTTGACTGATCAAATCCCCAATGATGAAACAGCAGTGAGAGCAGTCGATCAGCGTTCTTTTCAGAACCTGCCAGAAAAGAAAGCGATTCTCTCCTGCGCAGTACGTCATAAACCAAATTGCCAATACCCGCCCTGTCGCCAGAACCTGCAAAGCGATGTGACACTCCCCAATCCTTCAGAGCATTGGAAGCGGGACGGTTACGGCTTTCAATGTCATCAAGAATTTCCCGGGCTGCCTGCAGTCTTCCACCCAACCTCATTGTATGATGCTCCGATATTCCGTCACGCTTGTGCGAACAGCAGCGCCGAAACGAGAAACTCGAACATCATCAACATGATCAGTTGTGCACTGCGTATGAACACTTTGCGGCGCTTCTGTACACGGTTCTCGCCCGTCATTTCACGCATATGGACAACACGCAAAGCGACGTAGCAGAAAGCCATAATTACGGTGAGCCAACTCGTAACCGATAATGCCAGGCCAGCAATCAAAAGGGCATAGAATATTACCGGCATTTCAAACTGGTTCGCGACAGCACGGGTATACACCCTCACGTCCTCAGGTTCCCCAACTGTAGCCTTGTACTGATCCGGTTGAATTTTTCCTTGCTTGGCTGCGCCCATACGAGCGGTGACCATCAGCATATAACACCTTATCGCAATTGCCATTTGCAATATCAGCGCCAAGCTTATCAGCTTTGCTTTCAGATCAGGGGCAAACGTCCAAATGGCAAGAATCATATCCATGTTCGGTCCTCACAATGGGTTGCTTATGTCGCACGATGATAATTAGGGCTTTCGCGCGTAATGTGAACATCGTGCGCATGACTTTCCTGCAATCCGGCTCCTGAAATCCTCAAAAAGGTCGCTTTTGACTGGAAGTCGGCAATGGTTTCACCGCCAACATAGCCCATGGCGGCACGAAGCCCTCCGGTGAGCTGATGGACAACCCCTGAAACCGGTCCCTTGTACGGGACTTGTCCTTCAACCCCTTCGGGAACAAGTTTCAGGTTGTCTTTTACTTCCGCCTGAAAATACCGGTCGGCGGAACCGCGAGCCATGGCACCAACGGAGCCCATTCCGCGATAGGCTTTGTACGAACGGCCATTGTGAAGATAGACTTCACCGGGACTTTCCTCTGTTCCTGCAAGCAGCGAACCAACCATCACAACAGACGCTCCTGCCGCAATTGCCTTTGCGATATCTCCCGAGTATTTCACGCCGCCATCTGCTACAACCGGAACGTTGTGTTTTTGTGCTTCTTCGACCGCAGAAAATATAGCTGAAAGTTGTGGTACACCCACACCCGCAACAATGCGCGTTGTGCAGATCGAGCCGGGACCTATACCCACCTTTACCGCATCCGCGCCTGCATCAATCAACGCTCTGGCCCCCTCACCGGTCGCCACATTTCCCGCAAGAATTTTTACCGAATTGGAAAGCTTTTTCACCCGACCGACCGCATCAAGCACTTTTTGCGAATGGCCGTGAGCCGTATCAACCACCAGCATGTCAACACCTGCACTAATCAAGCGCTCGGCCCGCTCGTAGCCATCATCTCCGACGGTTGTGGCCGCGGCTACCCGAAGGCGCCCCTGGTCGTCCTTTGCGGCATTCGGATTGAGCTTTGATTTCTCGATATCCTTTACGGTGATCAACCCAACGCATTGGCCGAGTTCGTCAACCACAAGCAATTTTTCGATCCGGTGCTGGTGCAGCAGTTTCTTTGCTTCTTCCTGGTCCACACCTTCACGCACCGTCACGAGATTGTCCTTCGTCATCAACTCATGGACTTTCTGATCAGGATTGGAGGCGAACCTAACATCGCGATTGGTCAGAATTCCAACAAGCTTGCCAGTTACGTGGCCACCTTTGTCAGCATTTTCCACAACCGGAACACCTGATATCCTGTGCCCTCGCATCAGTGCCTTGGCATCGCTAAGGGTTGCGTTTGGCCCGATTGTCAACGGATTAACAACCATTCCGGATTCGAACTTCTTAACTTGCCTCACCTGCTCGGCCTGCTCGTCTGGTGCAAAATTGCGATGAATTACACCCATACCACCGGCCTGCGCCATCGCAATAGCCAAACGGGATTCGGTTACCGTGTCCATGGCAGCCGAAAGCAGTGGGATATTGAGTTCAAGACCATCCGCCAGCCGCGTGCTTACATCGGTCTGACCAGGCATGACATTTGAATGGCCCGGTTGCAGCAATACATCGTCAAAGGTAAGCGCAACCTCTCCGGTACCGGAAGTTTTGATCTTGTTCATAGCATGTTTGGCGAGTGCCAATCCCATCTCTAGAAGGTTGGAGCGACCACGAAAAAACAGGACATGAATCGCCGGATTGACGATTTTCGTTAACATGCAGGCTGGGGATTGAAAAGCTATTTTTTGATGCGCAACAGCTTTAGTGCGCTTTCCTCGGCGGAAAGCATCTCGAGCCACTCCGGGAGATTGCCATTGCTGATCCGAACATCCAAGCGTTGTACGTCATCTGTGCCAGCACCATCGGAATGCGGATCGCAATATGCGACGTAATCCACCTTCCATTCATCTGCCAATTTGCGCGCTACAGTCTCATCCGTCTCGAAAAAATCGGTGACAGCAAGAATTGCGTCAGCGTTACGGTGATACGGGCCCGAGACCACCGTATGCAAAGTGTGAACAAGGATGGGCGTTGCAGAGTTGATATCAGACATGACAATCCCGGCAGGCAATGACCTGAGCTGCACATAGTCACTATTCGCCCGGCAACCCTTTTTGCTGGAACGAACAGATTGTTTGGCATTCGCGACGGGGTCTTCACTTGTTACGTCGTCCTTCAACAGCAACACACCGGCTGTGAACCAGAAGAAGGATGTAAAAGGAAGGCAAATCAGACACACAGCTGCGATTTTCGCGAGGTGCATTTGAATGTTTTGCTTTTCGACCCAATCCCAGACCCAAGTGGCAAACAACACGGTGAAGGGCACTGCGGCCAGAATTCCGGTTCGCAGAATTCGAATCTGGAAGAACAGTCCCGTCGCACAGATTACAATGGTGGCAAGCAACACGATCCAGCCAGGATGCGCGCGATGTTGTTTATACGTGACGAAGATTGCAAGACCGAGGATGATCATGATGTAAACCAAATCACCCAGCCACCGTTCGGGTGCAGCGGCGGCTGCTTGAAGAATTCCCCTGGCCTCTTCAATATGTGACAACCAACGTTCTTCGAGTTCCGGGCTTATGTTTCCATATGGGCCTGTTGCACAATCGGGGAAAATCCACAAAAGAACGGCCGCCGCTCCCACTCCGGTCAACGCGCCGATAACCAACCTCGTAATGACCGATTTTGATGTCACCAGAGACAACCCGACAAACGCCACACCGAGCAATTGCAGCGCGACCAGATAGAAAATAGAGAAGGCATCGCAACTTGCTACATGCCATTTTTGCGTCGGAATGGTTGTTACAAACACCATTGCCGATACCAACACCAGCAAGGCGCCAATACGCATCAGTCGCGGGGCATGGCTTTCTGCTGCCAACGCCCATTGGACACCAATCAGTGTCAGGAGCGGCAAAAACAACGCGGCGGAGTCGAGCCCGATCGAAAGTGACACGACGATGCTTGCTGCAACAAGAAAGTCCGAGCGTATTGCCGACTGCATTACCATGCCGGTCAGGGCTGCAACAAAAAGCAATATCTGAACATTGTGATGATCCAACCTCCCCGGCGAGGTCTCGGCCATGGTTGCAATCCCCAGTACATAGAAGAACAGCACCAGGAACGGGTTGGCTGCGGGCACCAGAATCCGGCACAGATTCACCAGAGCGAACAGACCGGCAAGATACAAGGTGAACGGCCATATTATCGCCGCCAACCTGGCAGAAGTGTCACTGTCAAATACCAGTTGTAGCATCCATACGAGCGCGGCGATAGGAAGATCAACGAAGCGTGACCAGTGGATATCTGCACCCGCTGGCGGGGTCATGCGATGAGCCGTCAGGTCGAACCAATCTTGGCCACCCAACAAACTAAGCGCTTCATAAAGCCTCAGAAAATCATCGGGACCTCGAAGCTCCAGCTCAAACCAAACAACCCCGAGCGCCCGCCAGTGAACAGCAATGTAAAAGGTGGCTGCCACAAGAAGCAACAAAGGGCTGCGGTAGCGGTCAAGGAAAGGATTGGTTTGGCGCATCATGATACCAGGCCGTAAACTCATAAATCTGGTTAAAATGGTTGGAGGAAATTTGTAGTGACTCCAGAAGCAACACCGCCGGAGACCTTCCGGTTTTCAAAGGTTTGAGAAGCAGTGTCAGGGCAAATTACCCCGATCCCTGCGGACAGAAGAATGACTTCAATCTGCCGCGTCTAACCCCTCAACCGGGGCGCTGCCCCGCTTTTCTGGATTTTTCTTGCATCTTTTTGTCATTTGAACTGCCATTTCAATCAGATTTATGAAATTGCGGCCTAGTTTAGCCGGGACAATTTGCTGACCGGTTAACACAAACCACAGGGTCCTTAAAAAAATTTTTACCCGGATCGCTGATAGTTGGAAACGCAAACATCCAGCCTGCGCAAGAAGGAACAGTCTGTTGGGAAAATACGAACATGTAGCTGTCATTATTCCTTGCAAGGATGAAGCGGTTGCCATCGCCAAGGTGATTGATGATTTCAAATCGATCCTGCCGGGTTGTTCCGTTTACGTGTATGACAACAATTCTACAGATGACACCGCCGAGGTTGCAAAGAAGGCTGGCGCTGTGGTCGGTTTTGAATCACGAGCTGGCAAGGGCAACGTGGTCAGAAGAATGTTCTCGGAGATCGAGGCCGAAACGTTTCTCATGGTCGACGGTGACGACACATACGAAGCGGCAGCCGCCCCAAAACTGGTCGAAGCCATTGCAAACGGCAATGACATGGTCGTCGGAATCCGGGCAGGCGCGCTCGAAAAACACGAGCGCAAGGGACACGCATTCGGCAACTCAATGTTCAACACAATATACTCCATGTCACTCGGGCAGGATTTCTCTGACATTTTTTCCGGATATCGCGGGTTTAGCCGTCGATTTGTAAAAAGTTTCCCTGCCCTTTCGAGCGGGTTTGAAATCGAAACCGAACTGTCCGCCCATGCTTCGCAGTTGCGGTTGCCGGTCACCGAGATAGCAACCGAGTATTCCGACCGTGCAGAAGGGTCAGAGAGCAAGCTTTCGACATTTCGTGACGGGGCACGAATATTGAAAACAATCATCGTGTTGCTCAAGGAATACAAACCACTATATTTTTTTGGCGCCATCGGTTTGGTTGGTGCAATTTTGTCAGTGCTTGTTTTTACACCGGTATTCCTTGCTTACCTGAATGACCCAACCCAGTCGATTATTCCAACAGCGGTGCTTTCTACAGGCATCATGGTAGTTTCAATGCTCTCGGCAACTGCTGGGGTCGTGCTTGATTCCATTCGCCGCTTTCGGGCTGAGGTAAAGCGTATGATGTACAACAACACTGCAGCGACACGCCCATGATCAATTATGTCATAATTCTGATGGTGGTACTTACATTGGCTGTCGGCCAGGTATTGTTCAAAACCATTGGCCTGAAGATCAATGACAATGGGGCCGGCTCCCTTTTGAGCGACTATCGCACCCTTGCATTGTTTTTTGTTTCGCTTTGTCTTTACGGTGTCGCCACCATTGGCTGGATTTGGGGATTGCGGCAAGTGCCCCTTTCTACAGCGTACCTGTTTATGTCACTGGGATTTGTTCTGGTGCCGATCGCAGCATGGTATTTGTTTTCCGAACCAATCACCCTGCGTTACATGATTGGGGCAGGTTTGATTGTCACCGGAATTGCTATCTCGGCAACCTGACCAAAGTTACCTGTGAACGGCATACCCGCGAGGTTTTTTGAAACCTGCAGGTTGGGTAGGTTGTTATCAGGAGACAGGCCATGACCCAGCCATCATCAAACAAATTTTCGTTCGACCACGACACATCGCCTGCGGTGAAACGCCTTGATGAAGGCACGGTCAACCAGATCGCTGCAGGGGAAGTCGTCGAACGGCCCGCATCGGTGGTAAAGGAATTGATGGAAAACGCGCTTGATGCCGGTGCGACCCGAATTGACTTGGTGACTGCACGCGGCGGCAAGTCGCTTGTTCGAGTAAGCGACAATGGTCACGGCATGACCCGAGAGAACCTTTCCCTTGCGATCGAACGTCACTGTACTTCCAAAATCACAGATGACCTGCTTGATATTCGCAGCCTGGGGTTTCGCGGTGAGGCATTGCCATCCATTGGCTCGGTTTCAAGACTGTCTATCACCTCGCGCAGCGCTTCGTCTGACAATGCATGGCGCATAGAAGTTGTTGGCGGCAAAATAAAAGGGCCAATGCCCGCAGGGTTGTCAGATGGGACCATCGTTGAAGTGTCGGACCTGTTTTTTGCCACACCTGCAAGACTGAAATTCCTGAAATCAGACACCGCCGAAGCCAACGCCATAACGGATGTTTTCAAACGCATCGCGCTGGCGTTTCCACATGTCCGGTTTTCAGTAAGCGGACCGGATCGCAGTTCTGTGGATTATCCGGTATGTGACTTTGCCACGCGCATCGGACAGGTTTTGGGCAAACAGTTCACAGAAAACTGGATCGAAATCGATGCCGAGCGCGAAGGCGTCACGCTTCAAGGCTACGCTTCAATTCCAACCTATCACCGTGGCAATGCTCTGGCGCAGTATTTTTATGTAAACGGACGACCGGTACGCGACAAACAATTATTGGGAGCCGTTCGCGGCGCCTATGCGGATTTTTTGCCGAAGGGGCGACACCCGACACTTGTCCTGCAATTGAAATCGATCCCCATCTCGTCGATGTAAATGTGCATCCGGCAAAAGCCGAAGTGCGGTTCCGGGATCCGGGTCTGGTTCGCGGCCTGATTGTGGGATCGCTCAAACAGGTACTTTCGCTTCAGGGTCCGCTCTCCAGCAGGGCCGGTTCTGACGCAATGGTCAATGCCTTTCGTGCAGAACCGGAACGCTGGCAGGCGGAAAGGAAACCCAACTCCGGCTTTGATAACTGGGGAGCGCCGCTTGACAGGCAGCACGGTCAGAACGGATTGCAGGAAATGCAATCTTCCTTCGAAACGACAAGCGCGCCCAGCGGCCAGGTTAACACTTCCGAACCAGCGCCGGTAACCAGCCAATTCCCACTTGGTACAGCACGCGCTCAGGTGCACAAAAACTACATCGTTTCACAAACCGAAAACGGCCTGGTGATCGTCGATCAGCACGCCGCCCATGAACGCATCGTTTATGAGAAACTAAAGGCCAACCTTGCAAAAGGAATGCCCAGCCAATTGCTGTTGGTGCCCGAAGTGGTTGATCTGCCCGAAGAAGATGTAAACCGGTTGGCAGAACAGAGCGAGAATTTCGCGAAACTCGGATTGGAACTGGAACCATTCGGCCCCGGAGCAATTGCAGTCAGGGGAACACCTGCTCTGCTTGGTGAGACAGATGTAGCGCAACTGCTAAGGGATCTGGCTGACAATATTGTTGATTTGAACAGTACCGATTCCTTGATGGAGCGGCTCGAAGAAGTGGCCGCTACAATGGCCTGCCACGGGTCTGTGCGTTCCGGTCGGATTTTGAATGCCGAAGAGATGGATACGCTGCTGCGCCAGATGGAACACACACCCAATTCGGGCCAGTGCAACCACGGGCGTCCAACCTTCATAGAGCTTGACCTGAAAGACATCGAGCGATTATTTGGCAGATAGATGGCATGGATACTTCTGCAGAAGAAGCCAAGTCTGAACACGTTTACAATCTTGAGATGATACATCGCAGGCCGGTTTGACAAAAAATCGTACAATGACGAAACCAGGAAAACAGACATGAACAATTTCGAAAACCTTGGCGGAGAGGAAGCGCGTATCAAATATCTGGATGCGGACTTTAAAATTCTTGAGCCGGGAACCCACGTATTTTGCGCCGTAACCGGCAAAAGAATTCCGCTCGACGAGCTTCGGTATTGGAGTGTGGAGAAGCAGGAACCCTACATTGATGTTGAGGCATCAGCCAAGGCAACCCTGACTTGAAACGGTGAGAACGAAGTTCGCACCAGAATTCTCGCCTAAACTGAACCCTTGCCCGAGGTGAATGGAGAATTGGCGGCGGGAATCACCGGCACCGGGCCTGTATCATCAACATGATCGAGTTTGATCGTGGCAATCGCCCTGAAGCAGAACACCATCGCCAATACGCCGAACACGATGCTTCCCAGCCCCCAGGCAGCCAGCACCCCTTCGGCGCCCCAGTAAGCTCCAACCATAACAAACGGTATGGTACCCAGCGTCGCCCGACCCCAATTGAAAACAGTTGAATAAACCGGGAAACCCAGATTGTTGAATGCAGCATTGGCAACAAAGAGTGTACCGGTGAAGATCAGGCTTCCCGCAACATAAACACAAAAGAACGCAACAAGGTCATATGCTTCCCCCGTTGCGTTAAACAAGTGTCCTATCCAGGGCGATGCCAGCGCCAAAATCGCCCAGACCACCAAAGAATAAGCGAGCGTAAACTTCAATGCGTCACGCATGGACATGTTCACGCGGTCCAACCGTCCTGCCCCTAGGTTTTGACTGAGGATGGGACCAATGGCTCCGGAGAGCGAAAAGATTGCAGCGAATGAAAGTGGATAAAGTCGCCCGACGATAGCCCATCCAGCAACCGCGCTGTCGCCAAATTCCGAGATTGCCGCGGTGACATAGGCATTACCGAACGGGGTCGCGATCTGGGTCAAAACCGCAGGGATGGCGATTGCCATAAACGGCCTTAGAGTCTTCGCCATCCACTCGATTGACGGCAGCTCAACCATTTTGTGGACAATGAAAACCCCATGAAAAGCAACGAGCAGCATCACAATGCGCGCAAGGCCGATAGCAATCGCGGCGCCGGTAAGGCCCCAACCAAAGCCAAGAATCAATAGCGGGTCAACAACCAGTGCGGTTGCTCCAGCTGACAAGGTTACATACATGGCACGCTTTGCATCGCCTTTTGCACGCAACAGAAAAGAGGCGCACATGCTCAATGCCATCAGCGGGAACGACAGCAAGGCAATCTGCATGAAGTGCAACGTCAAATCAAAGGTGCGGCCTTCCGCTCCCAGAAGACCGATGGCATAGGGCAAGGTGAGATAAGCTGCCACAAATACCACAACGCCAATAACCGTCATAAAAATCAGCGACGTTCCTGCGTTCTTTCTTGCGGCCGCATCATCGCCTGCCCCAATCGCCTTGGCCGTGATCGCCACGGTTGCGATCGAAAAACCGATGCAGATCGATATTGTAAAAAACATCAATGTCGCCGCATACCCGACCGCTGCCGCCAACTCCTGTTCACCCAAAAGGGAAATGTAGAAAAGGTTGATCACGTCTACGGCAAAAATCGAAAGAAGGCCCAAAGCCCCGGTCGCGGTCATGACCACGACATGGCGCATGGTCGAACCCTGCGTAAACACGGCCTTGTTGGATTCAGTACCTGACATCAAGCATCTTCGCGTTTGGCTTCTTCAATAAACTCACGCGAACGTTCATCCAATGCCTCTGCCTCGTGAGCCGGTTCAATAAGCGGCTCAGGTTGTATTACAGGTGCTGTATGTAGGTGATCTTGTCCGGCGTACAAGCCTTCATGATATTGAACAAGCAATCTGGCCTCATCGCGGCGGCGCACGTCATCAATCACCACATTTGCATCGTCGGGCGATTTACCAAGGCCCTGCAACATTTGGTTTCCGAGCATCAATGCAGATTCAAACGTCTCGCGGGTATGGAATTTCACCGGCTTGTCCATCAACTGAAGCGTATGCGCCCGGTCGTAGGCACGCACGTAAATCGGAATCTCGGGAAACTCACCCGCGATCAGATCAATCGTTCGGTTGGTAACCTCCGGCAAATGCGTGCAGATACAAACCATCTGGCAATCCGCAATTCCTGCCGATTGCAGCACGTCCTTGCGTTCGCCATTGCCAAAGAAAATCTTGAACCCGAATTTGGAAGCCTGACGGATCACATTCGGGTTGTTGTCAATCACCGTAACTTCTATGCCTGCCGCCAACATTGCCTGTGAAACAACCTGGCCCATGCGCGAGAAACCGATAATCAACACAGGAGAGCCTTCAGCGCCTTCAAAGTCTTCTTCAATGTGATCATCAGGTTCGGTCAGCTCGACCAGTTTCCTTCCCAACCAGTCCGCCAAGGGAGTAAGAACCATTGACAACACAACGATGGAAATCAGGAAAGATGTGTCGCGCGTGCTCAGAACAAAGATTGAAGCTGCTGAGGTAAACAGAACGAAACCGAATTCGCCGTGTTGTGAAAGGATGGCCGCTGTGCGAATTGCCGTTGCATTTGTGTCACCAAACAGCCTGACTGCAATGTAGATGATGACCGATTTGACAACCATCGCCAAGACGACGAACGCCACAATCGCGGGCCAGTCGGAAAGCAACACCTCGACCTGCAGTGAGAGCCCGACGGCAATAAAAAACAACCCAAGCAGGATTCCGCGAAATGGTTCAATGTTTGCTTCCAGCTCAATTTTGAACGAGGATTCTGCCAGCAGAACGCCTGCAAGAAACGACCCTAGCGCCATTGAAAGGCCTGCCGATTGCATGAGCATCGCCGTCCCGAAAACCAACAACAGTGCAGCCGCTATCATGACTTCCTGGGCGCCAGCATTGGAGATTGCCCGCAATATCGGATTCAGCAGGTAATTGCCAACCAACACCACAAAAGATATCGCTCCAAGCGCCACAAGAAAGGCACTCCAATGCGCCGCCTGACTGTCGCTATAGGAAAGGAGCGGCAACACCGCCAGCATTGGAATGATCGCAATGTCCTGAAACAACAAAACCGAGAAGGCCTTGCGCCCATGTGGTGTGTTGGTCTCGTGATGCGATTTCAACATCTGAAGGACATAGGCGGTTGACGAAAGGGCCAGACCGAAACCTGCAATAAGAGCAACCGGCACTCTGCCAATGACCAAGTAGGCAATCAAACTCAGGACTATGCCACATAGCATGACCTGCACCGAGCCAAGTCCCAATATGTCCTTGCGCATTGACCAGAGCCGTGACGGCTTCATCTCCAGACCAACGATAAACAGCAGAAACACGACACCCAGTTCAGCGAAGTGAAGAATGTCGGTGCCGTTTTGAACAATGCCCGCTACAGGTCCCAAAATCACACCAGCCGCCAGATACCCAAGGACAGTTCCAAGACCCAAACGGCTGAAAAGTGGCGCTGCGACGACGGCCCCCGTCAACAGGACAATTGATTGGGTGTATATTTCAGGTGTCGTACCAACTGCCATTGCCGAACAATCGCTCCTTTGGATTCGAATAAAATACTGATTATTATTCTTACTCTTGCAGGGTTTCATTTAGAAGACTATCTGTCCAGTATAGAATTCTCCCAGACATGTTTTGAAAAGACGAAGTGTCAACTATGAGCACCGTGAAATCCCTTGAAGCTGAATCCCAGAAACTTGTCATGCTCGCTACCAGGGCAGGCGCTGATTCTTGTGATGTGGTTGTGGCGCGCGGAAGCTCGACTTCCGTTGGCATACGACAGGGTCAGGTTGAAAATTCAAAGCATTCCGAAGGCGATGCAATAAGTCTTCGCGTGTTCTGCGGCAAACGGGTCGCCAGCGTCACAGCAAACTCAAATGATGGGCTGGAGCAATTGGCAGAACGTGCCGTGTCAATGGCGAAGGTTTCTCCCGAAGACCCCTATCAGGGATTGGCAGACCCTGACCGGCTGTTTGATGTCGCTGGGTTGGAAAGCGAAATTCGTTCGCTCGATCTGTTTGACGACACTCAGATTGATACAGACAGGATGGAAAAAACCGCCCTGGAAGCTGAAAAAGCCGGATTGGCAGTTAATGGCGTAACGAACTCCATGGGTACAGGAATGAGTTGGTCGCGTTCCGGGTTCGTTCTGGCAACCTCTGATGGCTTTGTCGGTAGCTCCGAAAATTCGGGGTTCTCGATCTCGGCTTCAATGGTTGCAGGCGAAGGCACAACAATGGAACGCGATTATGATTTTGACAGCGCCATTCATCTTTCGGATCTGGAAGACGCTGAAAAAATTGGCCGGTCAGCAGGAGAACGGGTTGTCCGGCGCATTGGGCCACGCCAGGTCAAATCCGGCACCTATCCCGTTGTCTTTGACCGCAGACTGTCAACCGGATTGCTCGGCACAATGATGGGTGCCATCAGCGGTGCTGCAGTGGCGAGGAAGACCAGTTTTCTGCGAGACGAAATGGGAAAGGCCATTGCCAACAGCGCCATCAGCGTATTCGATGATCCACTGATGGCAAGAAAACCAGCCTCACGCCCCTTCGACGGCGAAGGGGTTGCCACCAAGAAAATGGCATTCGTATCCGAGGGAGTGCTGCAAGACTGGATACTGGACAGTGCCAGTGCACGGGAATTGTCATTGGAAACGAATGGCCGTGCAGGCAGGGGTGGGTCCAGTACCCGGCCGACTACCACAAATTGCTTCATGGAAGCGGGGCAAAAAACTGCAGAAGAACTGATTGGAGAAATCGAAGAAGGCCTGTACCTGACGGAAACCATCGGTCATGGGATCAATATGGTAACCGGCGACTACTCGAAAGGTGCTGCGGGTTTTTGGATCAAGAATGGTGAAGTAACGCATCCTGTTGCAGAGATCACTGTTGCAGGAAATCTTGTGGACATGTTCAAGCGGATCACACCTGCCAATGACCTTGAATTCAGGTATTCAACCAACGCACCAACACTGCTCGTTGAGGGAATGACCGTTGGCGGGAACTGAACAGGAATCAGAAGATCTGGCGTTGATGATCACTGCTGCGAAGCAGGCCGGAGAAATAGGCATGAGGTACTTCCGGTCAAACCTCAATGATGTCTGGTACAAGAACGGACATTCTCCGGTCTCCACGGCAGATTTAGAGATTGACCGGTTTCTGAAAACCATGTTCTCGACCCACAGACCCGATTACGGCTGGCTGTCCGAAGAAACCGCTGATGACCATGCGAGGGTTGAAAAAGAACGGGTTGTCATCGTTGATCCCATCGATGGAACACGCGGTTTCATCAAGGGATGTGAGGAATGGTGCATCTCGATCGCGATTGCTAACGGTTCACGACCGGAAACATCGGTTTTGTACTGCCCGGCATTGCAACAGTTGTTTGCTGCGGAAAGAGGTAGCGGTGTTCGAACCGAAAATGTCCCACTGCGGCGTGAGGCAACGGGAAATCGTCCTCTCGTTACCGGTTCAAGCAAGCTTATTGGGCAGATCACTGACGACCGTCATAGTCCGTTTGAGGCAAGCGGGTTCATTCCATCACTTGCCTATCGCCTTGCGCTGGTCGCGGCAGGCCAACTTGATGGCGCATTTGCCCGCGCGGGTGCCAAGGAATGGGACGTTGCTGCCGCTGACCTGATTCTTGAAGAATCGAACTGTGTATTGCGAGACCGCCATGGCGCTGGTTTGACCTACAATAACCGCTCGGTGAGCGTTCCTGAACTGATTGCGACCAACGAACGGGATTTTGTGTCGATTAAAAACCTTGCTAACGAATGCGGTTTTCTTCAATAACAATAGCAAATATTTCATTAAAGCGGTGACAAGCGGAGCGAACCATGAGCGAAAATGAAGGCGCAAAACAATTGCTGCATCTGGTGTTCGGCGGTGAGTTGGAAGATCTTGAGCATACGGATTTTCGCAATCTCGAAGAGCTGGATATTGTCGGCATTTTTCCAAACTATGAAGAAGCAAAGAAGGCATGGAAATCCAAGGCACAAGAAACCGTCGATAATGCACATATGCGCTACTTTATCGTACACATGCACAGACTTCTGGATCCGGACGGCGACGGCAAGTTCGGCTAGGCAACAGTGACTTCACAAACCAACAAGACACCCCGGCGGGCACGGAAGAAGGTTCTGCGCAGGTTTACGCGCGGCCTTCTGGAGAACAAGTTCGTACTCGCCTTCCTTTCCTGGGTTGCAGTCCGTTATTTGAAACTTGTGGTTTCTACAAACCGCTTTGTGGTTGTTCCTGAAGATGCCGTCGGACAGGCAAAGCAAATTGAACCCATGATTGTTGCCGTGTGGCATGGCCAACACATCTTGCTTCCCGCCATACCCATTGAACTGAGAGGAGTTGCCATGGTTTCCCGCAATTTTGACGGGGAAATCACGGCAAGAACCGTTGAGAGTTTTGGCAATGAAACCATCAGGGCATCGGGTGGACGCAAAGCAAGTGCATCGCTCAAGAAAGGTGGCATGACGGGATTTCTGGAAATGTTGGGGGCTCTAAAATCCGGCAAGAATGTTGTTCAGACCGCAGATATTCCAAAGGGGGTTTCTCGTCGGGTCGGCTTAGGGATCGTCAACCTTGCAAAACGTTCGCAAGCACCAATCCTCCCGTTGGCAATTGCTTCCAGCAGACGCATGACATTCAGCAAGGCGTGGGACAAAGCCGCATTAAACCTTCCGTTCGGGACAACTGCCATTTGCATCGGCAAACCGGTGTATGTGACAAGCGATGCTACTGACGATATGCTTGAAACAGCGCGCGAGGAATTGCAGACAAGCCTCAACACAGTTACCGACCACGCCTACCATCTTTGCGGTATTCCCGAATGAACGCCAAAGTATCTGACATAATCATCAACAGCTACAGGGCATTGGGGCTAGCTTTCTATCCCTTCATGGGACCGTTCTTGCGAATGCGGGCATCGCGGGGCAAAGAAGAACGTCAGCGACGCTACGAACGTTACGGATACCCAAGCGCAGACCGTCCAAGCGGTCCGGTGGTTTGGTTCCACGCCGCGAGCGTAGGTGAATCGATTGCAATCTTGCCGCTTGTTCAACACGTCAATGATCTTGGCATCAGCACGATCCTTACAACCGGAACGGTAACCTCAGCGCAGATGATCCGCACCAGGCTCCCCGACAAATGCAACCATCAGTATGTGCCGTTGGACCTTAAACCGGCCCTGGAGCGGTTTCTCGATCATTGGAAGCCTGATCTTTCGATATTCACTGAATCTGAAATCTGGCCAATGACACTGATGGAGTTGAGCAGCAGAAACATACCGCGTATTTTGGTCAATGCGAGATTGTCGGACCGATCTTACAAGCGCTGGAAGTCGTCGTACGGATTGGCTGAAACGCTGTTTGGCGCATTATCCCATGTCATCGCACAATCAGAGCTTGATGCCGGCCGTTTCAAAAGTCTTGGTGCCTGGCCGGTAGAAATATCCGGCAACCTGAAAGTCGATACCGATTCATTGCCCTATGACGAATACGAATTGGACCGGCTGCAGAACACAATCAACGGTCGACCGGTTTGGGTGGCTGTTAGCACGCATGAGGGTGAAGAACAGGCCTGCGGCAATATACATCGCCAATTGAAGCTGAAAATACCGAACCTGTTGACGGTCATTGTGCCGCGGCACCCAAACAGGGCAAATGGAGTGACCGCGCTTCTGCGCGACGACGGGCTTTTTGTCGCGCAACGCAGTCAAAACGAAAAAATCACTGCACAGACCGACATTTATATGGGTGATACCATTGGCGAGATGGGGCTTTATCTTAGGGCATCGCAGGTCGCGTTTATGGGAAAAAGCCTGAAATCGACCGGAGGCCAAAACCCTTTGGAACCGGCAATGATTGGCGTACCGGTTGTCTCGGGCCACGAGGTCCACAATTTTCGCGATGTTTACAACAACCTTCTGGAGAAAGAAGCCGTTCGTCTTGTCTCCGACGAAGAGATGCTGGCCGCAAATCTTGAATTTCTGTTGTTAAGCCCGGCCCAACGACAATCGATGGCTGATGCAGGATTGAAGACTGTCGCCGAAATGCGCGGCTCACTTGACGCCACCAACAATATTCTCGACACCTACCTTTTCCCGTTGAGGCTGAAGCGCGAGATGGAAAGTCTGAAAAATGGCATTGGATGAAGCCCCCCCTTTTTGGTGGAAACCTACGGCTTGGCAAGGATGGCTGCTTGCCCCGTTTGGTATAATGTATGGGCGCATATCGGGCGCCAAGATGGACTTTACTGCCGACAGCACTGTTGATGCCCCTGTAATCTGTGTCGGCAATTTCATCGCAGGCGGTGCGGGTAAAACCCCGACCGTGCAGATGATCTGCAAGTATCTTTCCTCGCGAAAGTTCAAGCCCGGAATACTCTCGCGCGGCTTCGGCGGAGCCATTACAAGTCCCACCGTTGTAAATCCGGAATTCCACAACGCCCATGATGTTGGCGATGAAGCGCTGTTGCACGCCGCCAACCACACAACTGTTGTGGGCAAACATCGCCCTAGCGGAGCCAAGTTGTTGATCGACGAAGGCTGCGATTTTATCGTCATGGACGATGGTTTTCAAAATCCGTCACTCGTGCGCGACTACAGCCTGGTTGTTGTCGATTCGAAGCGGGCATTGGGAAACGGGTTTACCATTCCTGCCGGGCCATTGCGGGTTCCGCTTGAAACACAGTTGCACCATACGGATTCAGTTTTGATGATCGGAGACCATGATGCCGGCATCAAACTGGTGCGCAAAATTGTGCGCTCCGGCCGGCAGGTTTTTCACGCCGGTGTTTCGGTAATCGGCCGTTCGAAGCTGCGTGGCAAGAAAGTGCTGGCTTTTGCAGGTATTGCGGATCCGACAAAGTTTTACGATTCGCTTGAAAACATTGGCGTGAAAATCGTCGACCGCGAGAGTTTCGGCGATCACCATCATTTTCTGGATGAAGAGTGCGAGGAGCTGATAGAGCGGGCGGAAAAACAAAACCTTACTCTGATCACAACCTCCAAAGATCATGCAAGGCTAAGGGAAATGGGTGACGTACGAAACAGGCTTGCGGAACTGACGCAGGTGCTGAATATCGAGCTGGTGCCAGAAAACCCTTCCATGCTGGAGCAGATCACTGAAAAAGCAATTTCAAACTTCCAAAAACGCAGACTGTTGGACAAGAAACAGGCAAAATTGCATGAACTAACCCAAATAACGGTAGAATCCGATTGAAGTGTTTCCGTAGTGTCGCTGGTCGAGCAGTTCGAAACCCGGCAGGTTTTCAGGAAGGTGCCCGGAGCTTTCCTCCAAGACAAACAGTGCATCGGTAGCAAGCAGGTTACAGACATCCGCGTTGCGGGCTGCCCGTTCACCCAAACCCTTGCCATAGGGAGGGTCTGCAAATAGCAGGGCAAAGGGATCGGTATTCTCCGGCAAAACGAACTTTGTAGCATCGGCCTTGATCGCTCTGGTCACCCTGGAGATTCCCAATGCTTCAATATTCGCGTGCAAAGCAGCGTTAGCCAAGTTCGCATTTTCAACGAATACTGCATTGGCCGCGCCTCTTGAAATTGCCTCGATCCCCAAAGCACCTGTTCCGGCAAACAAATCCAGGACACTGATGCCGGAAAACCCGATCATGTTCGACAAAATGTTGAACAGGTTTTCCCGAGTTCGGTCGGTCGTTGGGCGGGTTTGTTTCCCCTTCGGGACAATCAGCCTGCGGCCTTTCAGTCTTCCGCCTATGATCCGCATCGCTCTTACACTTTTCCGGTTATAATCTTTGCCTGACGAGGCAATCTAGTTGCGGGTGCCAGGCCGGGAACGTCCATTAACATCCCGTTTGGTCGTATTCCCAGAACCGGGCTTTCTCCCGCGAGTGCCAATGGATTTAGCTTTTTTCTTTGTTGTGAGACGGGAAAGCGTTTCCTCCCGGACAGTTCCGCGCTTTGTCTTTTTCTGTTTTTTGTCGGCGTTCATTCTGGATGCTTTGGAAGCGCTGCGTGCGATATCGGGAGCCTGATGAATGATCGGCCCTTCGAAATCCGCCCCCGCTCTTTCTGCAAGCCCCTTGCCCAACTGGTCCCGCAACGTACGGCTACGCACCTCTCGGATCGCCTTGACCGGCAAGTCTCCCAGCTGAAACGGACCGTAGGACACTCTGATCAACCGTGTGACCTCCAGTCCCAACGCACCCAATACGTTTTTGATTTCGCGGTTCTTACCTTCACGCAGAGAAACCATAAGCCATGAATTGCTGCCCTGTACACGCTCAAGTTCGGCGTGAATAGCGCCGTACAGCACTCCGTCAACTGCAATCCCATCTTCCAGTTTTGCCAACGCTTCTTGATCAACCTTGCCGTGCACACGTACACGGTATCGTCGTAACCATCCCGTTGATGGCAACTCCAACTCCCTTGCAAGCCCCCCGTCATTGGTCATCAGCAACAGACCTTCGGTATTGATGTCGAGGCGTCCAATGGTCAACAAGCGTGGCAATTCCTCCGGCAATTCATCGAAGATGGTTTTTCTGCCATCAGGATCCTTGTTGGTAGTCACCGTTCCGGCGGCCTTGTGAAACAACCAAAGTCGGGTTCGCTCCCTTACAGGCAAAGGTTTTCCATCAACCTTGACCTTGTCTTTTATGGTTACCGTAAATGCCGGGGTTGTCAGTTTCTTTTCGTTCACAGAAACCCGACCGGCGGATATCCAGGCTTCAGCTTCGCGGCGGGAACACAGTCCGGCACGTGCCATGACTTTTGCGATACGTTCCGGTTTTTCTTCATGCACTTCGAAGACCGGCTTTGTTTGCCCGGCAGATGTGTTTCCTTTTTTTCCAGACCTGTTATGCATGTCCAAAGCCTTGGCTGTTCCCGAAACTGAGTGGTGAGCCAATATGAAACGAAAAGCAAGCTTTATGGAACTTGCCTATCAGCAGGCCAAGTTGGCAGCAGAGCGTGGTGAAGTGCCCGTTGGTGCGATCATCGTGCACAATGGTCAAGTGCTGGCAGCCGATGGAAACCGGACAATTGGAAATTCCGACCCGACTGCTCACGCCGAGATACTGGTCATTCGGGAAGCATGTAAAACGCTGGGTTCCGAACGCTTGCCGCAGGTTGACTTGTATGTGACGTTGGAGCCGTGTCCAATGTGTTCCGCAGCAATTTCATTTGCGCGAATTCGGCGCTTGTACTA
Organism: Rhizobiaceae bacterium; assembly: GCA_965230715.1. Lineage (GTDB taxonomy): Bacteria > Pseudomonadota > Alphaproteobacteria > Rhizobiales > Rhizobiaceae > JAALLB01. Next base: position 2,914,204 of record CBDDLK010000001.1, read on the forward strand.
TGGCGCAAAGGACGAAAAATCCGGCGCGGTTGAACATGGCGTTCGGTATTTTTCGGACCCGACTTGCCATCATTCACCGGAAGTGTATTCCGGTATCATGGAAACGGAATGCTCGGACCTGCTAAAAGAGTTCTTTGCAAGCAGGCGCTCCGACATGCCCCGAAACTATGCATCGGAACAGTCGCGTAATCCCTGAACGCTTTCGTTGGTACAATTCTACCCGAGAAACACGCCTATTTGGAGAAAGCCCAACTAGTTGATAGGTACAGGCTGACCGCGGTCCGAAGCAGTTTCGGCAGCTTTACGTTGCTTTTGCAGTTTCTTGACATACTCACTGTCGTAACCAAGATCACCCGCCTCAGCTGTTGCAGTGGGGGTGCGATATTCGACTGGCGGCTCGGTAAGGTAACGACGGGTACGTGAATCCGAATATGACAATTGCTCGCGATCTACTGTAGAACGATTGGCCTGCTCGCTCAGGTGTTCCCTGATTGTTGGATCGCGATCAAGGCCCGTATTGGAGTTATCGCGTTTCTTCGCCCCGGTTCCTGATCCCAACAACGGCTTGATCTTGTTACGCTCCTCAATTGAGATTGTTCCGGTGCGGTCATCCACAATTGGTGCATTGTCACGGACAGTTGCAATTCTCTGTTCTGGTGACACTGGCCAATTCTGGTCATTGTTTCTGGTACCATCGGTTGGCGCAGGCAAAGAAGCCTGGTTAGCCGGCAAGACAAGGCCAGGACGCGAGGAATAGTCTATTTTTGCCTTTTCTTCCGGCTTGATTGACAGCATGTTATACAGGCCATCAAATGTTTGTTTTTCGTGCGAAACGCCGGTTCCATAGGTTGTACCACCAGTGCAGCCAGCCAAGGCGCCCAGTGACACGACCGTTGCAAATGTCAACACAGCTTTGTTCATTACGCATTCGCCCAGAGAAAACCCAAGTCCATAACCCTTCTCACCACTTTGTGGCAGCAAAAGGACCGCTTGTGGTATATACTCAAACCAACGGTTTTTCAAGAAATCACGCAAAAACGCAGCTGATTGGTTAATCGGCCGGTTTTAGCTTTTCCCATCGATCTCACGCATGGCGTCAGCATCTCTTGGGGAAATGTCAGGATATTGCGCATCTGTACCCACTTCGGGCAACACTTTCCATGAGCGAGCGCATTTGCGACCTTCCGCCATTTTGTTCACCACCGCGACACCCGCTACATCGGGAAGGGAGAATGCATCTTGCGGCGAGGCTTCTGTACTCAGCGAAATGGCACTCGTGATGCAGATTTCCGCCATGTCCTGACCATCGATTGCAGCCAGTAATCCGGCGTCACTGACGTGCACCACCGGCGCTGCCTCCAAGGAAGAACCAATGCGTTTTTCCTGGCGCTCAATTTCCAGGGCCCCGGTTACCACACGGCGAACCATCCGGATTTTTTGCCACTTTGCAAAAAGTTCTTTGTCTTCCCAATTGCCTGAGACATCAAGAAACTGTTGCATATGAATGCTTTCGTCTTCTGTACCCTGCCGCGATTGATAAGCTTCTTCCATCGTAAACGGCAAGAGCGGCGCAAGCCAGCGGGTCAGATGGTCAAATATCTCACTAACCACATACAAAGCAGAACGGCGTTTGATGCTTGAAGGTGCATCGCAATAGAGCGCATCCTTGCGGATGTCAAAATAAAATGACGAAAGCTCAACGGTCATGAAATTGAAAAGCTGGGCAAAAATTCGTTTGAAATCAAATTCGTCATATCCCTTGCGGACAAGCTGATCGAGTTCATGCAACCGATGCAACATCAAGCGTTCAAGCTCCGGCAACTCGGAATAATCAATCTTGCCTCCATCGAAATGCGCCAGGTTACCCAGCATCCAGCGAAGGGTGTTGCGCATTTTCCGATATGCATCAATTGCTGTCTTGAGGATTTCCGGTCCAATGCGAAGGTCCTCGGAATAGTCTGATGAAGCTACCCAAAGCCGCAATATATCTGCGCCGGATTGTTTAATCACTTCCTGTGGTGTCACCACATTACCGAGTGACTTGGACATTTTGCGCCCATCTTCTGCCATGACAAACCCATGCGTCAACACGGCGTTGTACGGCGCACGGCCACGGGTTCCACAACTTTCAAGCAATGAGGAATGGAACCAACCCCTGTGCTGGTCTGACCCTTCAAGATACAAATCTGCGGGCCATTTCAGGTCTTCCCTCTGTTCCAGGCAAAAAGCGTGGGTTGAACCGGAATCAAACCAGACATCAAGAATATCGGTAACCTTCTCCCAATCGGCAGGATTGTCGACAATACCGTCCAAAAACCGGTCGCGTGCATTTTCTTCGAACCAGGCATCTGCTCCTTCAGCAGAGAAAGCCTTGTCGATGCGATCGATCAGTTCGTCGGATTTTTCAAACTCCGGTGAAGGGATGATCTGGTCGGTCTGCGGGTTTCTGAACACTGCAATCGGAACACCCCATGCACGTTGGCGCGACAAAACCCAATCAGGTCGCTGTTCGATCATCGAACGCAGACGGTTTTGGCCTGCTGCGGGAACAAAACGGGTCTCGTCAATCGCAGCCAGCGCGGTCTGGCGCAGTGTTCCCGCGTTTGAAACGACACCATCGCCAATTACGCCATCCTTGTCCATATAGACAAACCATTGCGGCGTGTTGCGGAAGATAATCGGCTTCTTGGAACGCCAGGAGTGGGGGTATTCGTGTTTCAGGCGGCCGCGGGCGAACAGATTGTTTTGTCCGATCAGGGCGGTGATTACTTCCTGGTTGGCCTTTCCTTTTTTGCCTTTGTCATCAATCACCCGCGCATCGCCAAACCCCGGTGCTTCATCTGTATAGGAACCATCATCAGCAACCGTGAAAGGAATTTTGGTTGAGATTCCGCGCGCTTCAATTTCGCGGGCCCGCGCCATCCAGATCTCAAAGTCATCCCGACCATGTCCGGGCGCCGTATGTACAAAACCGGTGCCCGCGTCGTCAGTTACATGGTCGCCGTCAAGAAGGGGGACATCAAAACTGTAGGCATCGTTGAACCCGCGCAGCGGATGGGCGCATACGAGCCCGTCAAGCTCTTTGCCCGATACATCGCGAGTTCGTGTGTATTCCAGTTTTGCCTTGGAAAAACACTCATCCGCCAAAGCGTCGGCAAATATCATGGTCTCACTGGGCCGCGGGCCGAAATCATTTTCAGCAGCGGTGATTTCATAAAGGCCGTACTTGATCCGCGATGAAAAACAGATTGCCCGGTTGCCGGGGATGGTCCACGGGGTTGTTGTCCAAATGACAATACTGGCACCGTCCAGCACACCTGATGCGTCTGTGACAGGGAATTTTACCCAAACAGTATCGCTTTCATACTGCTCATACTCAATCTCCGCCTCAGCCAATGCTGTGCGCTCCACAACCGACCACATGATTGGTTTGGAGCCACGATACAACTGACCCGACTTGGCGAACTTCATCAGTTCGGTGGCAATTTTCGCTTCCGACTTGAAGTCCATCGTCTTGTATGGGGTTTCAAAATCCCCTTCCACTCCAAGACGCCTGAACTCTTCGGTTTGAACCCCGATCCAGTGATCTGCAAACTCACGACATTCCTTGCGGAATTCGTTCACCGGAATTTCGTCCTTGTCTTTGCCCTTTGCGCGGTATTGTTCCTCAATCTTCCATTCGATGGGAAGCCCGTGGCAATCCCATCCCGGGACATAATTGGAATCGTGGCCGCGCATCTGAAAAGACCGGGTGATTACGTCCTTGAGTATCTTGTTCAGAGCGTGACCAATGTGCAGATTGCCATTCGCATAGGGGGGGCCGTCATGCAGGACATATTTCGGGCGCCCTTTCGACTGTTCCCGTAACACTTTGTAGAGGTTTTTCCTGTCCCACTGAGCGATAATCTCCGGCTCCTTTTTGGGCAAGCCCGCGCGCATGGGAAAATCGGTTTGAGGTAGAAACAGTGTTTGCGAATAATCGCGTGCGTTGTCGTTCTGATCGGTCATTGTGTTAGATGCTGAGTTGTCCGGCACCGGCCGGAAAATACTTGAAGTGATTTGGCGAACTACTCTTTTCCACAGGCAAGAGCCAACCATTCCCGGCACCCCGCGTCAGGCGGCGTCCGGGCCAGTAATTCGGATTGCGATGAAATGAATCGTGTAGCTTTTCATGAAACCTGTCTAACCAATTGGCATACGTTAATCAACAAGCAACGACAGGCCACAATCCCTGCCTCGGTCCCATCATCGAAAGATAACGGATTGCCTCATCCCTGTCATGGTTCATTTGATCTGTCAGGGCACCCAAACTGTCAAATTTCTTTTCACTGCGCAGGAAGCTTTCAAAGTAAACTGTCACATCCTGACCGTAAATATCTTCAGCAAAGTCAATAATGTGAACTTCCAGAATAACCGCGCCGTTATCAAAGGTCGGACGTTTTCCGAAACTGGCAACGCCCTGCCTGATCTCGCCGTTTTCCAATCCGACACGCACCGCAAAAACACCATGTATGAGCTCTGTTTCGACCGGCAATGAGACATTTGCCGTAGGAAACCCCAGTGTACGCCCAAGCTGTTTTCCGGCTGCCACCGTTCCCCTGACCCTGTACGAGTAACCCAACAGGCCATTTGCCTCGCCAAGTTTTCCCTCTGCAAGGTACTTGCGTATGCGGCTCGATGAAATGACTTCGCCACTTTCATCGCTGAATTTTTCAACAATATGGGTCATAAACCCAAATTGCCGGGCGTTTTCAGACAAAAAAGCGGGACTGCCCTGACGGTCTTTACCGAAATGAAAATCGTAACCTATGATCACATGTTTGCAGGCAAGCCCATCAATCAGCTCTGACCGGACAAATTCATCAGCGGTCATTGATGCAAGTTGTGAACCGAATGCACATTCATATACGCCGTCAAAGCCCAACGCACCCAACAGGTCAGCCTTAGTACCGGCGTCAGTCAACCTGAACACTGGCGCTTGTGGCTTGAAGAAACTTCTTGGATGTGGCTCGAACGTCAGGGCGACTGCCGGACAGTTGTTTTCAGCCGCCAGTTCGATTGCCTTACACAAAACATGTTGGTGACCACGGTGAACGCCGTCGAAATTTCCGATGGCAACCACACCGCCGCCGAGCCTGTCGGACATTTGTTTTTTGGATTGGAAACGCTCGATCATCATTGCATTTGAGGTGCCAAAGTTCTGCTTACCAGACAAGTGATTTTATCCACCATTTCGGCCTTGCTCCGTTGGCTTCCAGGAAACCTGACAGCTTTTCCGCATCGACTTCACCATCGGTATATTCGGCCGAATGAATACCATTTGTTATGAACAGACAGTCCATCCCGTTGTCTTCAGCGCCTTTAACATCTGTCGGAAGACCATCGCCAATTGCCAGTACCCGGGACAAGTCAACTTCGCGGTCCAGTATCTTGTTCGTATAATCCAGAGCCTTTTGATAAATTGGCTTGTACGGTTTGCCAACAATACGCGTTTCACCTCCAAGTTTCTTGTACTCCCTCGCCAAGGCGCCCGCGCACCACAGCAACTTGTCGCCCACTTCCACCACAATGTCCGGGTTTGCACAAATCATCGGCAGTCCAAGATCAATATATGACGAAAAGCGACTGGTATAGTCGTCGGGATGTTCATTATAGTCATCAAACAAACCTGTGCATACGATACCGGCAGCCTCTTCAGGCCCGCCAAGCGTGACATTCAAACCTTCATACAAAGCGTAATCCCGTTCAGGGCCAACGTGATGCACAGGTCCGTCCAGTTCCTGAATTAACGAACGTGTGACATCGCCCGAAGTAACAAGCTGGTTGAACACACCGGAAGGGCATTGCATGGCTTCCAGTTGTTTGAGTACCGGTGCTTGCGGACGCGGTGCATTGGTTATCATCACGACTGGAATATTGGAATTGACCGCTTTCTGCAGGGCATCTGCTGCATTCGGCCAAACAACGCGGCCATTGTGCAGGACACCCCAAACATCGCACAATATCGCGTCATAATTCTCGCGTATATCGCTTAAACCAGAGATTGGTGAGGAGTTGGTCATGGTGGTTTCCAGGCGGGGTTGTCTGCTTTGGGTTCGTTGCACAAAATCGCTGCCTAAACAATGACAGAACTGATCGTGCTCTGATCTATCATGTAAATTTTTGAAAGGGTGGAGAACTTGGCACACTAATTGCTTCCGTGCTGATCAAGGTGGACAAAAAGGGAGACGACGGGTCTATGCTTAATTTACCTGTATGGCTGGTAATGGCAGCCGTTAGTGCCGGCTTTGGGCTTGCATTTTTCAATCTGTTTCCGGATATGGCGCTTGAGGCCATTCTGGCAGGAATTACCGCTTTTGTAGCATTGTTCAGTTTGCTTTGTGTGCTAAACGCAGCTTCCGTCAAGCGGCGTATCGCCTCACTGGAAGCGGGTATTCACCAAGCTGAAACAAACATAAACCGCCGCATAAACGATATCAGCAACGGTACAGTCGACAGAGATGAACTGGAAATGCTGCGTGCACGGGTTTCAAGTCTTCAAAGTTCGGTCAAGCCGACAAAATCTCGCGCTTCTGTCAAACCGGAGTCGGTCACTGGAAGCACAGCTCCCGTTCATAAAGATGATTCAATCGCAGCCGCAGCCATTGTTAAACATGCAAACGGTTCCGCCAATGGCCATGCGACGCAAACGTACAGCAATATCGCAATTGGTGAAGCAGAACGAGAAAAACTGCACCTTCATCTGCAACCGATTGTCGACGTTGCCAGCCGCAGTACTTTGGGATTTCAGATCGTACCGACAAAGCGCAACCATGATGAACAAATCTCCCATCTAGACAACGCGGATAGCCCTCAACTTGAAGATGTTTTGCAAAAATCCAGACGGGAATTGCAAATATTCTCCAAGTCCATGCAGCTGGTAAGAAAACTGAGACAAAAAGCACCCGATGTGCTTGTTTTTATTCCGTTCTCCGGCTCAGTCTTCGCGGACAAAAACAGTTACAAACAACTGAAAAAAGAAGTCGAAGCGAACAAGGCATTGGCCAAGCACTGTGTACTGTGCATCGACGCGGCAGTCTGGCAGCAGGTTGAAAAATCCAAACGCGCCTATCTGGTCGATCTTCTGGACTGCGGTTTTCAAACCGCTCTCGTCAATTGCGCGGACCCCTCGAGCCTCAAAAAGTCGGTCAAACTGGACCAGTTCTCATTTTATTTTGCATCAGTGGCAGATCTTGGTATCGATGCATCCGAACAGTCAAACGGATCAGCCGCCATTCTGCAGCAACTGTCACGTCAGCACGGTTTCGAGATCATTGTTGCAAGCGTCGATCACGATTATGAACTGATCAGGCTTGTTGATGAAGATTTTGCTTTTGCAATTGGTGAATATCTTAGCCCAGCCAGAGCACCCAATCTCTGATATTCTTTGTCGAACGAGCCTGCGAACGCGATCAGATATAATTTACCGATCGTCTTGACACCAAATATGGCCACCACTAAATAACGCCTGTTAGCACTTGCCGTTGGCGAGTGCTAATTTCGTTGAATGTTAATCGCGTGACAATACGCACCTAATTACAGGTACAAAGAAAATGGCAAAACTAAAGTTTCGTCCCTTGCACGACCGCGTGGTGGTCCGTCGGGTAGATTCCGAAGAGAAGACTGCTGGTGGCATCATCCTCCCAGATACTGCACAAGAAAAACCTTCTGAAGGTGAAATCGTGGCAGTTGGCACTGGCGCTCGTGACGAAGCCGGAAAACTGGTTGAACTGGACGTCAAAGAGGGCGACCTTGTTCTGTTCGGCAAATGGTCCGGCACCGAAGTCAAGATCAACGGTGAAGACCTGTTGATCATGAAAGAATCCGACATCATGGGTATTATTGGCTAACCCCGCCCTGATCTCGTCTAGAAATTCAATTCAGGCGGTGATACCGCCAAAATACGGAGCTAAAAATGGCTGCTAAAGAAGTAAAATTCAGCACTGAAGCCCGCGAGCGTATGCTGCGCGGTGTTGATACACTTGCAAATGCCGTGAAGGTGACGCTTGGGCCCAAAGGTCGAAACGTTGTTCTCGACAAAGCGTTCGGTGCGCCGCGCATAACCAAGGACGGTGTATCTGTTGCAAAGGAAATCGAACTGGAAGACAAGTTCGAAAACATGGGCGCCCAGATGGTCAAGGAAGTTGCTTCCAAGACCAATGACACCGCTGGCGATGGTACTACCACTGCCACAGTTCTGGCCCAGGCAATCGTCAAGGAAGGCGCAAAAGCCGTTGCTGCCGGCATGAACCCGATGGACCTGAAACGCGGCATCGACATCGCTGTCGATGAAGTCATTGAAGACCTGGTCAAGAAGGCAAAGAAAATCAAGACTTCAGAAGAAGTTGCACAGGTCGGAACCATTTCTGCAAACGGTGAAGCGCAAATTGGCGAAGACATCGCTCACGCCATGCAAAAAGTCGGCAATGAAGGTGTGATCACGGTTGAAGAAGCAAAGACTGCAGAAACCGAGCTTGAAGTTGTTGAAGGTATGCAGTTCGACCGCGGTTACCTGTCACCTTACTTTGTTACCAACCCGGACAAGATGATCGCAGACCTTGAAGATCCGTACATTCTTCTTCACGAGAAAAAACTGTCCAACCTGCAGGCAATGCTGCCAATTCTTGAGTCAGTTGTACAGTCCTCACGTCCCCTGCTGATCATTGCAGAAGATGTTGAAGGCGAAGCGCTGGCAACTCTGGTTGTCAACAAACTGCGCGGCGGCCTGAAAATCGCTGCTGTTAAGGCACCTGGCTTTGGCGATCGCCGCAAGGCAATGCTTGAAGACATCGCAATCCTGACCGGTGGCCAGGTTATTTCCGAAGACCTTGGCATCAAGCTGGAAAATGTCTCGCTTGACATGCTCGGCACAGCTAAAAAAGTGGCAATTTCGAAAGAGAACACCACCATCGTTGACGGCGCAGGCAAGAAGAAGGAAATCGAGGGTCGTGTTGGTCAGATCAAACAGCAGATCGAAGAGACTTCTTCAGACTACGACCGTGAAAAACTTCAGGAACGTCTGGCCAAACTGGCGGGCGGTGTTGCCGTAATCCGCGTTGGCGGTGCAACTGAAGTGGAAGTGAAAGAGAAAAAAGACCGCGTTGATGATGCATTGAATGCTACTCGTGCTGCGGTTGAAGAAGGCATTGTTGCCGGTGGTGGTGTTGCACTGCTCAAGGCGGCGAATGCGATTTCCGCAAAAGGCGTTAATGCTGACCAGGACGCTGGTGTGAATATCGTGCGTCGTGCACTTCAGTCACCCATTCGCCAGATTGCCGAAAACGCCGGAGACGAAGGTTCAATCGTCGTTGGCAAGGTTTCTGAAGGCAAGGCAAGTTTCGGCTACAATGCCCAGACCGGTGAGTATGGTGACATGATCTCCATGGGCATCATTGACCCGGTTAAAGTCGTACGTTCAGCGCTTCAGGATGCTGCTTCTGTTGCTTCCCTGTTGATCACGACGGAAGCCATGGTTGCAGAAGCTCCAAAACCTGACGCACCTGCTGCACCTGCAATGCCTGACATGGGTGGTATGGGCGGCATGATGTAAGCAGTTTTTGTCCGGACTGTTGCCCTGTTCTTTTGAACCTGGCGGCGGAGCATCGACTTGATGCTACTGACGCATTCGTGTTTTGCCGAAACGGCCAAGACAGGAACAGTTCCTTGGCAGAAATTGCAGGATAGCGCCGCAACGAACCGCTATCAGCAAGCAACATGGTGGCAACACACATGCCACCACAAGCGCACAAGAACTTGGAAGGCCGGTCTCAGACCGGCCTTTTTGTTGAGTTTTCCGGTTCGGCAAAACGGTACACCCAGAACAAAAACAGTCGTTGTCCGATTGGTTTCCTCGTTCTAGATTGGCCTTCAATCATCAATATTTGCAGAAGACACAAATGAACGAAACGACAAACTACATCCATTCATCAATTGCCCAATGCGTTGTTGATCATGATGTCCAAATCATGTTTGGCCTTATGGGCGATGCCAACCTGTTTATGGTCGATGACTATGTCCGAAACCGCGGCGGAACTTTCGTACCGGTTGCCTATGAAGGCAGTGCTGTTCTGATGGCTCTTGCCTACTCAAAGTTTGCACAGACCATTGGCGTCGCCACTGTCACTCACGGACCGGGCTTTACCAATTGCATCACCGCACTTACAGAAGGTGTCCGCGGCAGAAATGGCATGGTGTTGTTGGCAGGTGATACTCCGGTCATAAACCCGCAGAACCTGCAGAACATCGACCAGCGTGAGTTAGCCAAGGCCAGCGGTGCAGGGTTCGAACAAATGCGGGCCCCCGAAACAGCGACCGAAGACGTTGCCAACGCATTTTACAGGGCGCGTGTTGAAAACCGACCAATTGTTCTCAATATGCCCGCCGATTTCATGTGGACCGAAGTTGAGCACAAGAAAGTGGTGCATCCGGTTTTCCACGATCCTGCAATGGTGCCTGAGGGGCGTGATCTGGAAGAAGCCATCGGGATGATCGCATCTGCCAAGCGCCCGGTTGTGCTGGCTGGCGACGGGGCAATTGGAGCAGAAGAACAGTTGATCCGGCTGGCGGACCGCCTTGAGGCCCCGCTTGCGACCACCCTAAAGGCCAAAGGCATGTTCAATGATCATCCGTTTAACATGGATATTTTTGGCACGCTTAGCACACCAGCCGCCTACGAACTTATCGCAAAGAGCGACTGCGTCGTTGCATTTGGCACCAGCCTGCACCACTTCACAACCGACCGGGGTGCATTGATGAAAGGCAAACGGGTCGTTCAGGTTAACAATGATGTCACCGAGATCGGCAAGAACTTTCATCCCGATGCGGCAATCGTTGCAGATTCGGGCCTGACCGCTGCGAATATCGTCAATTGGCTCGACGAAGCGGAAATTCCACCAAGCGGTTTCACACCGGAGCTGGACAGCCGGAATTTGGCAAGCCATCCACCAGCCAAAACGAAAAAAACCGCCGCAGGAACGGTCAATTTTGTCCATGCGCTCGAAAGACTCGAAGCCACGTTGCCGCAGAACCGCATTTTGACCACCGATGGCGGTCGTTTCATGACCGAGGTTTGGTGCAGAATTTCGGCACCTGATGCACGCAGTTTCATAGCCACCACCAATTTCGGCTCAATCGGCATTGGGCTTCAACATGCCATTGGTGCGGGTTTCGCAATTCAGGACCGGCCAATTGTCCTGTTTACCGGCGATGGCGGATTCATGATGGGCGGTATAAACGAATTCAACACGGCTGTTCGGTTGAACCAGGACTGATCGTCGTGGTTTGCAACGATTCGGCTTACGGGGCAGAACACATCCAGTTTGTTGACCGGGACATGAACCCGAGCATGGCCCAATTCGAATGGCCATCCTTTGCCGAGATTGCCACATCGCTTGGAGGTCAGGGAATTGTAGTGGATGCAGACGATCAGCTCGATGCCTGTATGCAAGCTATCGCCAATCGCAACCGACCGTTGTTGATTGAACTTAAACTTGATCCGGACGATGTGCCGAGGATGAGAATGTAAGATTGATAGTCGAAAACTTCGATACGGTTTCAGGCAAAGGACCTATCCAGACATGAACGATAATACTGTAACAACACAGCGCATGGGGTCGATATTTGTTATCGGAATCAACCGGCCACATGCAAAAAATGCAGTGGATTCTCCGACTGCACGACGTTTGGCAGAAGCGTTTCGGGAATTTGAAGCCGACGACAAGCTTCGGGCCGCCGTTTTTCATGGCGTGAATGGCACGTTCTGCGCGGGAGCCGACCTGAAAAAGGTGAGTCAGTCCGATTTCCAGACACAAGTTGTTTCAACGCCAATCGACCCCATGGACGGCTCGGCCCCGATGGGACCAAGTTACATGCGACCGTCAAAACCCGTGATCGGGGCAATCAGCGGCTATGCTGTCGCTGGAGGCCTGGAGTTATCCCTTGTCTGCGACATGCGGGTGGTGGAGGAATCTGCCATTTTCGGGGTTTTTTGCCGCAGATGGGGTGTTCCCCTGATCGATGGCGGCACCGTCCGCCTGCCCCGCATTGTCGGAATGGGAAATGCGATGGACATGATCCTGACGGGGCGACCGGTTGACGCGCAGGAAGCCAAGGTCATGGGTCTTGCCAATCGTGTTGTCCCGGATGGGCAATCCCTGGCAACCGCTATGGAAATCGCCGAACAACTCGCAAAATTTCCGCAAAAATGTATGCTCAGCGACCGCAAGTCCGCATATGACCAATGGAACCTGTCGTTTGACGATGCCATGGCAAACGAGAACCGCTTGGGGCTTGATGTGTTGAATTCCGGAGAGACTGTTACCGGCGCAACACGGTTTGCGAGCGGGAAAGGTCGCGGCGGTTCATTTAATGATATCTGATCCGTTTGCAGGCACAAACCCGGCAAACGACCATCGCTGTCGTGCGATTAGTTTCGACGGACCCGTCTGCGCGCTGAGCGAAGCAGTTCAACCCGTTTGATACGGCGCGCATCGGCGTCGATTACGCGAAACTCGAAGCCGTTATTGGTGATCACCTCGCCTTTTACCGGAACGCGGCCGATAATATCAAAGATCAGCCCGCCGATCGTGTCGATATCTTCTTCGTGTTCGCCAAATGCGAAATCCTTGCCAATCTGCTCCCGCAAATCTTCCAGTTCGGCTCGCGCATCACACAGAAAGGTCCCTTCAGGGCGTTCCTGGATAAACTCTTCCTCGTCGTCGTGCTCGTCTTCGATGTCGCCAACGATTTCCTCAACAATGTCTTCCAACGTTACAAGCCCGTCGGTGCCACCATACTCATCGATCACAAGGGCAATCTGAACCCGCTCTGTCTGCATTCTTGTCATGAGCTCCCGCGCTCCCATGGACGGGGGTACAAACATGACTTCGCGCAACAGCTTCAAACTGCTGATGGGTTTTGCCAGATCGACTTTCTTTAGATCGAGATTGGCAGGTAAAGCCCGCCGACGTTTTGCAATATCGGCCTTTGACATTTTTGAGGCCTTGAGAATATAGGTCACCACATCGCGGATGTGGATCATGCCGCGAGGGTCATCAAGCGTGTCATCAAAAACAGGCATTCGCGAATGGCCTGATTCATCAAATGCCTTGAGGATCTCTCCCAGCGAGATACTTTGTTCGACAGCAACAATTTCGGCCCGGGGCACCATCAGGTCTTCAACCCGCTTCTCCTGCAATTGCAGGATGGAGGCAAGCATGGAACGCTCATCTGCAGACAGGCCCTGCGCCAAACCCTCATCGTCTGAAAGTGCATCGGCCAAGTCTTCGCGAAGCGTTGCACCGTTCCGCTTCCTGCCAAACAGGCGCAAAAGCCAAGAGAAAACGGAATTGTGGTCGCCATTCTTGTTGGCCTCATCCAGTGGAACCAGTGATTTGCTTGGGTCGAGTGGTTCTTCGGCAGAAAATTCACCAGTCACCGGATCTTCTGGCTCAGGTTGCGGGTCAGCGCTCATTTTGTCTCAGGGCTCATTCCGAATTGTATGGATCGGCAATGTCGAGTGCCGCCAAAATCTTTGTTTCCAGTTGTTCCATCGCTGCCGCATCCGACTCATTTTCGTGATCATAACCAAACAGATGTAAGAAACCATGAACAAGCAGATGAGTAAAATGGTCACGAAAGGACTTGTTTTCAAGAACAGCTTCTCTTTGAACCGTTTCCAGCGAAATCACGATGTCACCGAGTAGCGGATTGTCGTGGCCAGCGGGAAACGAAAGTACATTGGTAGGCTTGTTTTTGTTTCGCCATTTGGCATTCAACTCCGCTATCATTTTGTCATCGCACAGCAACACGCTCAGCTCTGCTTCAGCAGGCATTTTGAGACCGGTTATTGCAATGGCCTGATGCACGGCCCCTTGCGCGATGGTGTGCCAATCCGCATCCATCGCCACGCTGTCCGCGGCAACACTTACATCAATCAGGGGCAGGTTCATCAGTCGGCGTTCTTTTTCGACTTGCTTCGCTTTGTTGCCGCATCATCGTATGCGCCGACAATCCGGGCTACAAGATGGTGGCGCACAACATCTTCTCCCCGGAAACGAATTTGTGCGACTTCCCTTACTTTTCCCAGGATATCGAGCGCCTCAATCAACCCGGACTTGACGCCAGGGGGAAGGTCAACCTGGCTGGGATCGCCTGTTACAATCATGCGGGAGTTTTCACCCAAACGGGTAAGAAACATCTTCATTTGCATCGAGGTCGTGTTTTGTGCTTCGTCCAGAATCACCGCCGAATTTGCAAGCGTTCTGCCGCGCATGAATGCCAGCGGGGCAATCTCTATCGCTCCTGACTGCAATGCCCGCTCCACCTTGTCGCCGGGAATCATATCATACAAGGCGTCGTACAGAGGTCGCAGGTAAGGATCGACCTTCTCTTTCATGTCACCGGGCAGGAAGCCAAGTCTTTCGCCTGCTTCAACTGCGGGGCGCGAAAGAATGATGCGGTCAACCGCTCCGCGCTCAAGCAGTGCAGCCGCATAGGCTACAGCCAGATATGTCTTGCCGGTTCCTGCCGGGCCAACACCAAACACCAACTCCGAACGATCCATTGCACGGATATAGGCATCCTGCGTAGGTGTTCGTGCCTGAATGACTTTCTTGCGTGTTCCGATTTTGGCCATCGCAAGATTGCCGGATTTTTCCATGTCCGGAAGCAGGGGTTGATTGTCAGCCTGCGCCATTCGGATGGCACCATCCACATCACCGGTTTCTATTTCATCACCATTTTGCAGGCGTTGATAAAGATGCTCCAGGGCCGCCTTTGCTTGCCGCAGGGCTGTTGCTTCTCCATCAAGGACCACTTCGTTTCCGCGAGCAGCCGCAGCTATGTCGAGTTGTTGTTCAAGCATCGCCAAATGTTGGTCAAATTGGCCGAACAGTCTTGAAGCAAGTTGATTGTCATTAAAGCCCAACGCAATGCGATCGTGATCGTGATTCTTGTTTTGCTTTTTTGTATTCTTCTTGGCGGTCTTTGCGGCCATTAGATTCCAACTCGTCCGTTCAGTGCTTCGGCTGTCAGGCTGTTTGGGCCGGCACCTGTAATTTTAACTTGCACCATGTCTCCGGGATTTCCAAGTCCGTCATCAACCACCACCGATTGCAACCAGGGCGAACGTCCGATCAACTGGCCTTCCCTGCGACCCTTCTTTTCCAGCAGAATTGTGGCCGAACGACCGATGCAGGCTTCATTGAATGCCAGTTGCTGACGATTGAGTACTGCTTGAAGCCTTTGTAATCGTTCGGATTTCAAATCCTCGGGAACCTGGTCCGCCATGTCTGCACCTGGGGTTCCCGGTCGCTTGGAATAGTTGAACGAAAATGCCGAGGCGTAGTTTACGGTCTCAACAAGTGCCATGGTTTCTTCGAAGTCCGCTTCTGTTTCACCGGGAAAACCGACGATGAAATCGCCGGAAATTGCAATATCGGGCCGCGAATCACGTACCCGGTCGATGATATGCAAATAGTCCTTGACGGTGTGATGACGGTTCATCGCCTTCAAAATCCTGTCAGAACCGGCTTGTATCGGCAAATGCAGATAAGGCATCAGGCAGTCGAGTTCGCGATGCGCTGCAATGAGGCTATCGTCCATGTCAACGGGGTGACTTGTGGTGTAGCGAAGGCGTTCAAGACCGCTGATACCGGCCAGCGAATAAAGCAATTCGCCAAGTCCAATTTCTTTTCCGTTTTCGTCCGCACCGTGCCAAGCATTAACGTTTTGGCCAAGCAGTGTGATTTCCCTTACCCCGGCGCCGACAAGGTTTCTTGCTTCATCAATAATTTGGGCGGCGGTACGTGAAACCTCGGCTCCTCTGGTGTAGGGAACCACGCAAAAAGTGCAGAATTTGTCGCATCCTTCCTGCACGGTCAGAAATGCCGCAACTCCACGTGAACGAATTTGTCCGGGCTGCGAGGCAGGAAGCTTGTCAAACTTCTCTTCGATTTCAAAATCAGTGGCGACCGGCTTTTCGCCATTGGCGGCACGACGAACAATGTCACCCAGGCGATGATAAGTCTGAGGCCCGGCAACAAGATCGACGCTGGGAGCGCGTTTGATGATTTCCTCACCTTCCGCTTGCGCGACGCAGCCCGTAATTCCAATTTGCATCGGCCTGTTTCCGTTGGCTCTTGCATCCTTGAGTTTTCGGATACGCCCGATCTCGGAATAGACTTTTTCAGCGGCCTTCTCGCGGATGTGACAGGTGTTTAGCAGCACCAGATCCGCATCTTCCATTTCCAGGGTGCGAACGAACCCATCCTGTTCCAGCGCATCTTCGATGCGGGCTGAATCATACACATTCATCTGGCAACCATAGGTTTTTACGAAAACCTTCTTTTTGGGCTGCTTGCTATTGGTCATCAAACATTTCCAAACAATTTGTCCAGAGCGCGTTTTAGCGGGTTTTCAGGTCGTTGCAAAGAAAACTAAACGGTTTTGCCATGGGCGGAGGCGGCGTATAGTTTTCGCATTTCGTCCCTGCAGTGTTGGGCAAGCTGACGCCGTTTGTATTGGCCTGCAAACTGGATCGGTTCACCAAAACGAATTTCCACATCCCAAGCGGACTGCCTTATAAAATAAGCGCCATGCGGTACAAGGCCGATGTCGCCCGGCCAGCTTGATCGGGCACGCATCAGGCGACCCATCGGAATGCCGTGACAGCGCGTATAACAGATCGTTACTGCCTGAATGTCTACCGTGTCGACATCGTGCGATCCCAGAACCATCTCGGCCGACCCAAACAACGAAGACTTGAAGGGGCCAATACGTTGACCATCTGTGGTTGTCCCCTCGGCAAACAGCACTATTGCGTCACCTTCCAGCATTCTGTCATGGATTTGCCGTGCCTGTTCAGCGGCAGCCCTGCGGTCTTCGCGTTGCACAAATATCGACCGTTGCAGTTTGGCAAGCAATCCGGCAAAGGGAATTAAGGCAACCTCCTGTTTGGCAATAAACGAGACCGGCGCCACGCTTCCCAGCACAACAATGTCAGCCCATGAGGTGTGGTTCGCTACCAGCAGGCGGTTGGGACGCTGGGAAATTTCGCCCACGACATTTACTTTCACGCCGATCATTTTGCAAAACAGCGAATGCCAGAACATGGGAAGAGCGCGCGAAAGTGGGAGGTTTAACCAGACGGCAAACAGTTGAATTGGCATAAGCACAATCGTTACGGGAATCATGATCACCATCACCATTACAAGCCTGGTTTTTCCGATCATGGAGCGCATAGATTGCCTGTATCACATTTCATCTGCTCTAACCAAGGTCGAGGCGCATGACAAGCGCAGCAGACGGCGACTGCCCGGGAAGCAATCCGGAATGATAATAGCCCTCACGCTGGCCGACCTTGTGAAAGCCAAGTTTAGTGTAAAGGGAAAGTGCCGCGTGATTGTTTTCGTCAACCTCAAGAAACAGTGAAACAATGCCGTCGGACTGCAATCTGCGCACTACTTCCTCGACAAGGTGGTTGGCAATCCCGTTTCCACGTTCAGCCGGGTTGGTCGCAATGGTCAGGATCTCAGCTTCATCAACCGACTTTTGAACCATGACAAACGCGACCGGTGGTTGCTTGCCCATGCCTTTTACCCGTGCCACCAAGCAAAAATTTGACTTGCTGGCGGCAAGTTTTTGCAACTCACCATCACTCCAACCAGAATTGAAGCTCATGTGGTGGATGTCGGACAAGTAAGGGAAATCTTGTTCCTTGGCCGGTTCCACAACTACTTGCCTTGGCCGTCGAAACCATTTCAACAATCGTGCAACCATTTAATGCAACCTGTACCGCTATACTCCGACGCCTTTGCGAGGCAGTGCCGCCCCTTCCTGTTTTTTAGCATCTGCGGAGCGCAAGTAAATCGGCTCGACGGCGTGCGATTGCGACTCATTTCCCAATGAGCATAGTGCCACGCTCTCAATTTCAGGGCTTTCGTTGGCGTGCACAACGGGCAGTTGCTTTGAAAGCTGTTGGTTTAGCAAATGGGCGCCGGAACCGCAGATCGCGCCATCGAAACCATCATATGTATCGGCAAGCACCGCCCATTCTGCGATGCTTGGCTCACCCCCATCTGTCTGGAAATATGCCTGATTGCGCCTTGCATCAAGAATGGCAGCGACTGAACCGGTCATGTCGTTGCGTTTTGCAGCGAATATTGCTGCATCAAGGGTAGAGACCCCGAAAACCGGAACTTTAAGGCCGATTGCAAGACCCTTTGCGGTTGAAAGTCCAACTCGAACACCGGTAAAACTTCCCGGCCCTGTTGTCACTGCAATCCTGTCAATGTCCCCGATCTGCAGGCCGGCCTGGGAAAGGCAAGCATCCAGATGAGCCATCAGCACTTCCGCATGACCGCGACCTATATCAGTCGTTTTGCTTGCCAACAGTGTCTTGCTGTCGGAGCAATAAATACACGCTGAACAAAAACTTGCTGATGTATCAATGGCAAGAGTTTTCACGGGAACTGTTATCGCACTGCTGCAGATTACCAAATACAGCTAGGCAAAAACGCCGACCGGTTCAACTTCCGTCACTTCGGGAATGAAGTGCTTAAGAAGGTTCTGAATGCCATGTTTGAGCGTAGCGGTTGAAGACGGACAACCGGCACATGCGCCACGCATATGCAGATAAACAACACCATCGCGATAGCCTTGAAACGTTATGTCCCCGCCATCTTGCGCAACCGCCGGGCGCACGCGTGTTTCAAGCAGCTCTTTGATTGTGTTGACAATCTCGACATCGGCAGGGTCATAATCTTCTTCGTCGGAACCGACGTTTATCTCCTCGGACTTCATGATCGGCTTTCCTGTCACGAAATGCTCCATGATCGTTCCGAGAACGGCAGGTTTCAGATGTTGCCAATCAAAACCGTCTTCCTCGTTTCCTTCACGGGTTACAGAAATAAAATCCTGCCCAAAGAACACGCCGACAACACCAGGTATCGTAAAGAGTTGCTCCGCGAGCGGGGATGCTTCTGCTTCTTGCTGAGATCTGAAATCTGCTGAACCCTTCGGTAACACGGTCTGTCCGGGCAGAAACTTGAGCGTTGCAGGATTTGGTGTCGTTTCAGTCTGTATAAACATGGCGCTTGTCCGATAATTGGAATTATTCTAAACTAGTTCACCGCAGGCGGTATTTCAAGCAGATGCCTGGATGACGATTGTCAGGTAACCGACTCTATGTCTTCCACCGTCATTTCGCATGGTACGACGACGACAGGGATTGAAAAGGAACTGCCGGAGCGACCAAGTGACGAAACCAGCGGTCCGGGACCTTCCGAACTGTCACCAGCGGCAAGAACCAGCAACGAAATGTCCTCATCCGTTTCAATCAACTCCAGAATCTGTTCCTTCGTGCTGCCTTCCCGGAAAATCAGTTCAGGATCGATCTTTCCGTGCTGACGACAAAATTCTGCATATTCCTGTAGCTTTTCTTCGCCAAGTTCCCTGGCCTCGGCTTTCATGATTTCCTCAACACCAATCCAGTGCTGAAAACTTTCCGGTTCGGACACAAACAACAGTGCCAATGCACCGCCGGTATTGGTTGCGCGACGTTCGGCATACAAAACTGCCTTTCGGCATTCTGTGGTTGAGTCAATCACGCACAAGAATTTGCGCTTGTGGCCCTCTTCATGAATTCGCCGCTTGCTTACCATATTGATCAGTCCGCTTTGCCCGGAGCCACACAGTTTGGATCACGGCCCACATCTCTTTGACAAACTACACCAGCTAAACTAACCGAGAAAGCCAAAAATTTCACGCACTTCTTTCATGGTCTCCTGTGCAATCGTGCGTGCCTTGTGCGCACCTGCAACAAGAATGGAATCGAGATAGACCGTGTCTTCAAGCAGATGTTTCATTTCATCTGCAATCGGAACAAGTTTTTCGACCGCAAGGTCAGCCAGTGCCGGTTTGAAGGAACCGAACTGCTGACCACCATATTCGGCAATCACCTGTTCTTTGGTTTGCCCGTTTAGTGCGGCAAAGATTCCTACCAAGTTCTCCGCTTCCGGCCGCCCTGCCAGCCCTTCAACGCTTTCTGGAAGCGGGTCAGGGTCAGTCCTGGCCTTTCGGAACTTTTTGGCAATTTCGTCGGCGTCGTCGGAAAGATTTATTCGCGACATGTCTGACGGATCGGATTTCGACATCTTCTTGGTTCCATCGCGCAAAGACATGATGCGGGTTGCAGGCCCTTCGATCACAGGCTCTGTAACCGGGAAGTAACTCTCTCCATGGCCCAGTTCAGCGATACGTTCAGCAAAATCGTTGTTGAACTTGATTGCAATGTCGCGGGTCAGCTCCAGATGCTGCTTTTGGTCATCTCCAACCGGAACATGGGTTGCGCGGTACAACAAGATGTCGGCAGCCATCAAGCTTGGGTAAGCAAACAGTCCCACCGAAGCCTGCTCGGAATTCTTGCCTGCCTTTTCCTTGAACTGTGTCATTCGGCGCAACCAGCCCATGCGCGCAACGCAATTGAACAACCACGCCAATTCTGAATGCTCGCGCACCTGCGATTGGTTAAAAATGATATGCTCGTCTGCATTAATGCCCGCTGCGATAAAAGCAGCAGCGATTTCACGGGTCTGCTGAGCCAGCTCAGGTTGAACCTGATTCACTGTAATGGCGTGCAAATCGACCACACAATAAATGCACTCATGACTTTCCTGCAGCGCAACGAAATTTCTGATCGCGCCAAGGTAGTTACCCAGTGTCAGGTTGCCTGTTGGCTGGACGCCGGAAAAAACTCTGTTGACGGGTTGGCCCATTGCATATTTCCTTGGAATTGGGTGTGAGGCGGGTTATGGCCGAAGGCGGGGAATACTTCAAGTAGTCATTTGCGCCAAACAAGGCGCTTGACTTGCTGCGCCTGCACCGCACCGCTTGCAACTACAATCGCGAAGTAAAACACAGCACTGGCGACAATCAAACCAAACACAATCATCAACCTGGGCAGCAAGTCGTTGTCGGTCAACTTCGCACCGAGCCATTGTTGCCCTGCCCATAACAAGCAGGCCATTAATGCGCTTGCAACCACAATAATCGCTATGTTTTTTATCACTTCGAAGTCGGGACGGAATTGCCCCCGCATTGTCAGGCTAGCCAGCAGAAGTGCTGCATTGATCCAACCTGCTGCGCTGGTTGCAATTCCCAGCCCCACAACGCCGTAGACCGGAAACAACATGAATGCCAGAATCACATTGGAGATCGCATTGAGCGCGGCATAAACCATTGGCGTGGTCATATCTTCGCGCGCATAGAAGGCGGGTTGCAGTATTTTGATGAGCACAAATGACGGCAAGCCGATGGCAAAAGCGGCAAGTACACTTGCCGTGATTTCGCTGGTTTCCCTGACAAATGCACCACGCTCGTAAATCAGGGCAATAATCGGCAGCGGGATTACCAATAGGCCGACTGCGGCAGGAACGGTGAGACCCAGTCCGAATTCCAGGCTTCGGTTTTGCAATCTTTGTGCTTCTTTTTGTTCTTCCGCCGCCAATGCCCGTGTCAGCTCAGGCAGCAGAACGACACCGATGGATATGCCGATAATGCCCAACGGCAACTGCATCAGGCGATCCGCATAATTGATAATTGAAATGGCACCTTCTTGTGCGGAGGCAATGATTTGTCCAATCAGGAGGTTTACCTGCGTGATGCCGCCAGCGATGGCGGTTGGCAATGCCAACACCAGCACCCGTTTCACACCAACGGTCAAGCGAGGCATTCGCAAGGCCAACGGAAACCCCTGTCGATGGACACCATAAATCAGAAGCAGTAGTTGAACGACGCCCGAGAATGTAACCCCTATCGCCATAGCGATCCCCAACTGCCTGTCTGTGATACCCTGATAGGCAGACCATGCGAGGACTGTCACCAAAACCACGTTCAGCATCACGGGCGCGAGCGCAGCCAGAAAGTAGCGCCGGAACGTGTTCAACACACCGGCAAGCATGGCTACCAACGACATCGCAGCAAGGTACGGAAACATGATACGGGTCAGCAAAACCGTAAGTTCAAATTTTTCCGGCTGGGCAGAAAACTTCGGTGCAATAATTGTCCCGACCAGAAACGGCATGAATACCATCGCCAATCCGGAAAGCAGCAGCAGTATCAGAAGCAGGAACGACAACACCTGCTCAGCAAATTCGCGCGCGGCAAGGTTTCCTCCGGTTTCAACTTCCTTTGAAAACAGCGGTACAAAAGCCGCGTTGAACGCCCCTTCTGCGAAGATACGCCTGAAGAGATTAGGAAACCTGAAGGCCGCATAAAACGCATCTGCCACCGGTCCGGCACCGAGCAGGGCAGCGATCATTGCCTCGCGCACGAAACCAAGAACCCGGCTTGCCATGGTCGCACCGCCAACCGATGCAAATTTTCCAATCAGGCTCATTGTGAAACCTTGCTAGCCGGTTTGGGTTTCATGACGTTTATCAACGCATCGCATATCCGCTCCATGCGTTCTGTGTTTGTGATTTTTCCGCCGGTAAGATCACGGACATAAAAACTGTCGTTCGCTTTCTCGCCAAATGTCACAATCTGGGCCGAGCCAATGTCGAGATTAAGGTCGGCGATTTCCTGGGTCAGTTCTGTCAGCAATCCCGGTCGGTCCAGGCATTCAATTTCAATCACCGTGAAAGTTTCAGACAAATCATTGTTGATATCGACTATCGGAGGCACTGAAAACGCCCGGTACCGGTATTTTCTGCTTTTGCTCCGGGCAATGATATCTGGCAAATTGACGTTACCGGCAAGAGCGTCCCCAATTGTTTTTTCTATGGAATGTCCGCGCCGCAATTCGTCAGCATCGTCGGGGTATTCTCTGGTAATGGCGATTGTGTCGATTGCCCGTCCATCCCGCGTGGTGTGAACCTTGGCCTCAACAATGTTTGCCCCGGCAGCTGCACACGCGCCCGCAACAATGCTGAGCAGTCGCGGGTGGTCCTGGGCTACGACCGTAATCTCGGTAATTCCCTCAAAAGCCATTGTGTGGACGTGCATCGCCAGCGATGACCGGGTTTCCATCGCCTCCCTTACCAGGGACACGCCACGCATCTGCGACTCAGGGTCGGTGGACAGGAAGTAAGGTGAGTAGAACAAGTCCGTAACCCTGCTGAATTCATCATCGCTCCATCCATGGAGCCTTTCACGCAATTCCTGCTTGGCGTGATTTACCCTGTGATCCATTGGCACTTTGGAGAACCCGCCATTAAGCATCAACTCGGTTTCGGCATAAAGCGTACGCAGCAACTGGCCCTTCCAGCCATTCCAAACGCCCGGTCCAACCGCCCTGATGTCGCAAACCGTCAACGCCAACAAGTACCGCATTCGCTCAACTTCCTGAACAACGGATGCAAAATCCTGGATGGTTTTTCGATCCGCTATATCGCGGTTTTGCGCAACGATACTCATCGTCAGATGTTCGCGGATTAACCAGGCGACCATTTTGGTTTGTTGCTCATCAAGGCCAAGCCGCGGGCAAAGCTGCCTGGCAACCCGTTCGCCTGCGATCGAGTGATCTTCCCTCCGCCCTTTCGCAATATCGTGCAGGAAAAGCGAAACATACAGTATGGTTCGGTCCTTGACAAAGGGAAGAATCTCAGCGAGCAACGGGTGTTCTGAGGCAAGTTTTCCGGTTTCGATGCCCCATAGGGCGCCAACCGAACGGATTAGATGCTCATCGACCGTATAGTGGTGGTACATATTGAACTGCATCATTGCCACGACTTTGCCAAACGGCGGAATAAACTTGCCCAAAAAACCCGTTTCATTCATTCGGCGCAACATGCGTTCGGGATTTTTGCTGTTGCATAACAGACGCAGGAATATGGCGTTCGCCTTTGCATCCTTTCGCATCTCCCGGTCAATCAGGTTCAACGAATTGGCGAGCAACTCCAATGCATCGGGATGAAAATCCAAGTCGTGTTTTTCCGCCAAGTCAAACAACCGGATCATGTTGACCGGGTCATCTGAGAAAACGGTTTCCGATGCAATGGTGATCCTTCCGTTTTCGGAAAGGAAGTCATTGCTTCCCCTGATTGAACGCTTTGAACCGACAACAGTATTGATCAGCCGCCCGAAACCGGACACCTGTTTGACGTGTTCAGCTTCCAGCTTGGCGCAGGCGATCAACGTAAGGTTTCCAACCTCCCTGGCCACCAGAAAGTAGTGTTTCATGAAGCGTTCAACACCCGACAACCCACCGTGCTTGTTGTAGCCAAGCAGCCCGGCGATCTCCCGCTGAATGTCAAACGACAATCTTTCTTCTGCCCGCCCTGTCAGAAAGTGCATGTTGCAGCGAACCGTCCAAAGAAACTTCTCCGCCCTGCGAAAGCGCCGATATTCCTTCTCAGAGAACATTCCATACTCGACAAGCCCGTGGGTTGTCTTGCTGTTGTGGACATATTTGCCAATCCAGAACAGGGTGTGAAGATCACGCAACCCGCCTTTGCCGTCTTTGACATTGGGCTCGACAAGATATCTTGATTCACCTGAACGATTGTGACGGTCATCGCGCTCCGACAGCTTGGCGGAAATAAACTCGGATGTTCCTTTTGAAAGCACTTCCTTTCGGTACCGATTGGATAGCGTGTCGCACAGGGACCGGTCACCGTGAATGAACCTGAGTTCGAGGATCGACGTCCGAATTGTCATGTCTTCACGCGACAAGCGAATGCACTCATTCAGGTTTCGCGTCGCATGGCCGACTTTGAAACCCATGTCCCAAAGCATGTAAAGGATATATTCAACAACCTGTTCGCCCCAGGCTGTTTGCTTGTAAGGAAGCAGAAAAAGCAGGTCGATGTCTGAACCCGGAGCGAGCGTTCCGCGCCCGTAGCCGCCTACCGCGGTTATGGCAATACGTTCTGCGTCCGAAGCATTTTGCGCCCTGTAGACGTGGGTTACAGCAAAATCAAATATGATACGGATGATTTCATCCTGAACAGCGGAAATCCGCCATGCACAGGCTGTCCCATCGCGATCCTTTAGCAACAACTCGCGTGCCTTCTCGCGCGCCTCCTTCGATGCGGTCTTGAGAGTATCGAGCACCTGCGTGCGCACTTTTGCAGATGAACCATCATTGTCGTGAGCTGCAGTAAGTGCAGTCAGTTTTTGGCGAATGTCTTCGCCATCAATCAGGATATCCAAGTTCAGCTTCTTTGTAGCCATGAAGATGCAATAGGCAGTTTTGCGATCAATGCCAAGACTCCCAGTCTATCAATCGACAACAAGAACCGGTAAACTGCATTTCATATAGTCATAGACTAGGCTTAGTTGACTGAACCCGATTCTGGCGGTTGCGCCTGATCTGTTCGTTTCGGTCCACCTTTGGCAACACCAACCATTGCCGGGCGCAATACCCGTTCACCAATTACGTAACCAGCCTGAACAACTTCCATGACCGTATTGTTCGGCACCTCTGGATTCTGAACCTCAAACATTGCCTGATGAAAATTGGGATCAAATTTTTCGCCTTTCGGATCGAGCTTTTTGACACCGTGTTTTTCCAGTGTGTTTCCCAATTCCCGCTCGGTCATTCCCACACCTTCAAGCAGGGTTTTGATACCGGTATCTTCGCGGTTTTCTTCCGGAACCGCTTCCATGGCACGCAACAGATTGTCGGCGACGCCAAGCATGTCCCTTGCAAAATTTGAAATTGAGAACGAACGCGCATCTGCAATGTCTTTTTGCGTGCGCCTGCGAAGGTTCTCCATCTCTGCAGCGTTCCTCAGAAGACGATCCTTCAGTTCTCCGATTTCCTGTTCCTGCCGTGAATTTTCCGCCGCGAGCGCCTCAAGCGGATTGGCAAACCCCTCAGAGTCGGCTTGCTGCTTTGCCGCTGCAGCAATTTCTTCTTCCAAACCGCCTAAAAACTGGTCACCGCCAGCTGCTTCGGTTTCTGTAGCTTCAGGTTTTTTTTGGCTTTCGGCAGCTGGTTCCTGATGCTCGTTCGGATCGCTCATCTATCGGTTCCTGATCAAAAATGGAAGTTTCGTTGCATATCAGGCTTCATGCCAAAAAAATCAAGACCTGAACGCTCTTCCTAACCCAAAATCCTGCTGATAACCTTTGCCGTATAGTCGACCATCGGCACAAGCCGCGAATAGTTCAGGCGTGTAGGACCAATGATGCCCAACGCTCCAACCACCTTTTGCTGGTTATCCTTGTACGGGGCAACGATGACCGATGAACCGGAAAGCGAAAACAGCTTGTTTTCGGAACCTATGAATATCCTCACCCCTTCACCTTCTTCGGTCAACTCAAGGAGTTTCATAAAATTTTCCTTGGCTTCCAGTTCACCAAACAAATGACGCAGGCGTTCAATGTCTTCACTCGCCTCAAGGTCTTCCAGCAAATTGGAATGGCCGGAAATTATCAACTGCCCAAGATCGCCACCGCCATTTCGTGCCCAGACGGCTACACCGCGATCAACGAGTTTGCTTCCCAGTTCATCGAGTTCCATACGCGCTTGGGAAACCATTTTTTCGAACATCTGATTGGTTTCAGCGATGGTCTGCCCTGCAATCTTGGCATTGATGTAATTTGCCGCCTCTATCAGGGTCGAGGCGGAAGTACCCAGTGGCAGTGAAATCACGCGGTTTTCCACCGAGCCGTTTTCACCAACAATCACCGCCAAGGCGCGGTTCTGATCCAACCTGATAAACTCGATGTGTTTTAAACGCAGATCGGCTTTTGTCGTGATCACGAGCCCTGCCGTTCGGGACAGACCGGACAGCATCTGACCTGCCTCGGCAATCACACTGTCGAAGGTTTTGTCCATGGAAACGGACTTCATCTGGGTATCGATGGATTCCCGTTCCTGCCGACCCAGATTGCCAAATTCCATAAAACTGTCGACGAAGAAACGCAGGCCCACATCGGTAGGCAGGCGACCGGCACTTGTGTGCGGCGAATAAAGCAACCCCAACAATTCAAGGTCAGACATGACATTGCGAATAGTCGCCGGAGACAAGGCAACTTCAAGCTGTCGGGAGACCGAACGCGACCCGACCGGTTCGCCTGCATCCAGATAGCTCTCCACGATGTGCTGGAAAATCGCACGGGACCGCTGGTCCAGCTCCACCAACGGATTGCCCTGTGGTAAATTTACCGGTGTTTTCATTCCTGTTTCAGACTTCAGCGGTTACAACCATGATGCACAACATCTAATCACAAATTCCCCCTTTGCCAATATTTGCCAACCAGTCTAAAAGCGAACAGAATCATCAGGAGATACATCATGCGTCCATCAAAACGTGCTGCCGACCAAATGCGAACTGTCACCATCGAGCGCGGATTTGCAAAGCACGCAGAGGGTTCTTGTCTGATAAAATTTGGTGACACACATGTCCTTTGTACTGCCAGCCTCGAAGAACGTGTTCCACCGTGGCTGCGCGGGGCCGGATCAGGCTGGGTAACCGCCGAATACGGCATGTTGCCCCGCTCCACCCATGACCGTATGCGGCGTGAGGCCTCGTCAGGAAAACAGTCTGGTCGCACCCAGGAAATTCAACGCCTGATTGGTCGTTCACTTCGGGCTGTCGTGGATCTCAAGGAGTTGGGCGAACGGCAAATAACTGTCGATTGCGACGTGATTCAGGCCGATGGCGGCACCCGCACCGCGTCAATAACGGGCGGTTTCATCGCCCTTAGGGACTGCATCAGCTGGATGCAGGAGCGCAGCATGGTCAATGACAATGTTCTGACTGACAATGTGGCGGCGGTTTCTTGTGGCATCTACAAGGGAAACCCGGTTCTCGATCTTGATTATGCAGAGGATTCCGATGCCGAGACAGACGCAAATTTTGTCATGACCGGAACCGGCGGCATTGTGGAAGTTCAAGGCACTGCCGAGGGGGTGCCGTTCAGCAGGGACGAATTTTCCGCGCTGATGGATCTTGCAAGTTCAGGGATTTCCGATCTTGTTACCTTGCAAAATGAAAATCGTTAACCGATGCGCAAGCTGATCTCCAAAGAACTGGTTATTGCGACGCACAATGCGGGAAAACTGAAAGAAATTTCAGATTTGGTTTCCCCGTTCGGAATTTCCGCAAAGTCTGCTGCGACGTTGGGGCTTCCCGAACCGGAGGAAACCGGTACAACCTTTGAACAGAACGCTGCGACCAAGGCACTTAGTGCAGTGCGCGCGACCGGAATTCCGTCACTGGCGGACGATTCTGGAATGTGTGTTGAAGCGCTTGATGGGGGCCCTGGTGTCTATACCGCCGACTGGGCTGAAAAACCGGATGGATCGGGCCGTGATTTCATGATGGCCATGGAAAGGGTAGAAGACGCACTTGGGAAGAATGGGGCGCATTCACCGGAACAAAGACGTGCCAAGTTTGTAGCAACGCTCTGCCTTGCCTGGCCGGACGAACACTTGGAGTACTTTGTCGGTGAGGTTGGCGGAACACTGGTCTGGCCGCCACGAGGAACCTTGGGGTTTGGCTTTGATCCGGTATTTCAACCTGACGGGTACGATCAAACATTTGGTGAGATGAGCAGTGAAGAAAAGCATGGTTGGGATGCCGGGCGTTCTGACCTTGGCCTGTCACATCGTGCGCGTGCGTTTGCTCTGTTTGCCAGAACCTGCCTTGAAGGAGATGGCGCCCCTTGAGCAGTCATGCAGAAGCGTTCGGCGTCTACGTTCACTGGCCGTTCTGCCAGGCCAAATGCCCGTATTGTGATTTCAACAGCCATGTCCGGCACAATGGCGTGGATCAAGCCATGTATCTTGATGCCTACCGCCGGGAAATCGGACACATGGCATCCCTTACCCCCAATCGCCAGGTAACCAGCATTTTTTTTGGCGGCGGCACCCCTTCGCTGATGGAACCATCGACAACCGAGGGCATTCTTTCTGCCATCGCCGGACACTGGAAACTGTCCGACCAAGTTGAAATCACCATGGAGGCAAATCCCTCCAGCGTGGAAGCTGGCCGTTTCGAAGGTTACAGACAGGCGGGGGTAAACCGCATCTCGCTTGGAATTCAGTCGCTGGATGATGAACAGTTGAAGTTTCTCGGAAGGCTTCACAATGCGCGTGAAGCACTCGATGCCCTCGATATTGCCAGAAAGAACTTTGATCGTGTTTCATTTGACCTGATCTATGCCAGGCCCGGGCAAACTGCCAGCCAGTGGGAAGCAGAACTTGAAAATGCGCTGGAACTGGCAGCCGGTCACCTGTCACTTTACCAACTGACAATCGAACCTGGCACCACTTTTTTTGACCTGTATCGTGCCGGAAAAATCAAACCGCTGGAAGAAACGCCGTCAGCGGAGCTTTATGAACTGACGCAGTCGCTCACGGGGGATGCCGGTTACCGAACCTACGAGATTTCCAACCACGCCCAACCAGGCCACGAGTGCGCACACAATCTGGTGTATTGGCGCGGTCAGGACTATGTGGGTATCGGGCCGGGTGCGCATGGGAGGGTTTGGACCAATGAGGGTCGAACCGGAACCGCAACCGAACGCCAACCCGAAACCTGGTGGCAATCGGTAATGAGCAATGGCCATGGCATTGTAGAGAAATTCGTGCTTGACCGCGAGGCGGTTGGGGACGAGTTTTTGTTGATGGGCCTGCGCCTGCAAGAGGGAATCTCGCACAGGCGATTTGAAGAACTAAGCGGCAGGTCAATCAGAAGATCACAGATCGATTTTCTTTCAAGTCTCGGCTATATCGAGATGCTGGCCGACCATTCACTGAGAGCGACACCGGAAGGATTTCTTGTCCTCGATGCTGTTGTCGCCGATCTGGCAGCAAAATAGCGGTTGTCCCGATTTCGCGCGCGAGGACGCACTCTATCGCCAGGAATGCTGTTAAGTTTCGTTTCCCGTCGCTGTACGGGCTAATAGGCAGAAAAACCCGCTGCAGCCGGTTCCAGCAAAGTACCTTGCTTGTTGATTACGCGGTAAAGCGCCAAACCACGTTCGGTTGTACCATCAGGTTTGATACGGAATGCGCCGTTAATGCCACGAAACCCGTTACGGCTCTCCAAACCCGATTGCGGAAACGGGTTGCTCTTGCCATTGATGCGCGCCATCTCGGATGCAAGTGTGACGGCATCATATGCCAAAGCCGCCTGCACTCCCGGTTGCGTTCCATAGAGGCTCTGGTAGCGGGTGGCGAAGCTGTTGAATGCGCTGATGTCCCGTCCCGGATAAACCGCACCCTGCACAAGTGGGTCGTCGGTTTTGACAGATTCCCAATTGCCGGAACCCAGCACCTGCTTGCCGGTCAGATCAACACCATTGCGTCGCAGGCCGGAAAGAACAACATTCGGTATCGGCCCACCTTCGGGAATGTAGATCGTATCTGCTGCCTGAACCGACAATGCCGCTTGCGCGATGGCTTTTTCGACAGCATCACCGCTGCGTTCATACTTAAAAACAGCAATCTGCATTCCGCGGCTGCCTGACAGTTCACGCGCAACTTTCTCACGAAGCAACCCCTCAGCATTGACCGGCAAAAATGCGGCAATCGAGCGTTTCCCGGTATCAGCAGCATATTTCAGAATTCTGGCTGTATCGGCCTGTGGTGTGTATGAGAACAGATAAACGTTGCGTTTGGCCACCGTTGTGTCTGTCGAAAATGCCAACATCGGTATTCTGGAAGGAAGGGTCATGGCAGAAGCAGCGCTAACATTGGCAGCGAACAATGGCCCCACGATCATGGAAGCACCTTCTGAAACAGCCTCACCTGCAGCGTTTTGCGCGGCTGCGGCCTGACCCTTGGTATCCTTGATTACAAGTTGCAGATTGTTCTGGCCAAAGTCCTGCATCGCCATGGATGCACCATTCTTCAGTTCTGCTGCCACCAATGCGGCGCCGCCGGGGATTGTTATTGGAGCCAGAAGCGCAACCCGCACAGGGCCTTGACCAAGGGTTTCGCCCTGCGGATTTGGGTTGAGCACCCGTTCAACCACACCGTTTTGCGTTGAAGGCAAACCGCGTTGAACATTGTTGCCGCCAGACGTGCAAGCCACCAGCAAAACCGTTGCAATGCCAAGAACACCAGCTGACACAAGGTTACTGACCCTGCTTGTACCCAGATTATTCAATTGTAATCCCCAATCGTACTTCCTCGAAAATCCCGGCAAGAAATCTACCACGCCTCAGGCGCACCGGGAAACCCCCTCTCAATGGAATTGCAACGCATTCATCAGGCTATGCAATTCATGGTTAATATCAGCAAATGCTTGATTTTTCACCCTGTGCTTGTTTCTGTGAACAAGCAATTGGGACAGAAAAATGGCACATGGACACATGACCGACAGAAATTTTACCATTTTTGGTCACACCATCGCCGCCAAACCGCTTGAAAATGCGCTCTATCTCGCCTCTACCCCAATTGGAAACCTGGCAGATGTCACGATTCGCGTGCTGGAAGCACTGGCTGCAGCGGACATTATTGCTTGTGAAGATACAAGGGTATCGGCGAAATTGCTTCGTCACTTTGCCATTCGCACGAAAACCGTCTCCTATCATGAACACAATGCTGCCAAGTCAGGCAAGGAGCTGCTGCAAATGCTGGCAGATGGCAAGTCGGTCGTGCTGATTTCCGATGCCGGAACGCCGCTTGTCTCCGATCCCGGCCACGACCTTGTGCAAAAATCGCGGGAAGCTGATATCAAGGTGATACCGTTACCCGGCGCATCGGCTCCGCTTGCTGCGCTCGTCGCCAGCGGTCTTCCAAACCACAGCTGGACATTTTGCGGTTTCGTTCCGACAAAATCCGGCCAGCGCCAAACCATGCTCCGCCAATATGCTGCGCAGCCTGAAACACTCGTTTTCTTCGAAAGCCCCAACCGCATCGCAACGACCCTCGGCGAAATGGCAGAGATATTCGGTTCCGATCGACAGGCTTGCGTCGCGCGTGAGATCACAAAAATGCACGAAACCCTTACAACCGCACCGCTTGAAGAGCTCGCCAGAAGATTTGCAGCGGCTCCAACAAAGGGCGAAATCGTGATTTTGGTCGAACCGGTCAAGGAAAGCGAACAGCCTGACCCGGACACATTGCTAACCGAACTGTTGCAGGATCACCCGGTAAGCGCGGCAGCAGCTCAGGCAGCGGAACTTACCGGCATTTCAAAACGGAAACTGTACCGGCGGGCGTTGGAACTGAAGGATTTGCAGTGAAGAAATCTGCAAAACGCAAGTTAGCCCATGGCAAAGGACATTGGGCAGAACGGCTGGCAGCACTGGCACTGATGCTCAAGGGCTACAGGATCATTGCACTTCGATACCGGACAAAACTGGGGGAAATAGATGTCATTGCGAAAAAAGGCAATCTTGTTGCCATGGTCGAGGTCAAGGCAAGGCCTTCGGTTTCGGTGGCCGTTGACGCAGTAACCCCTACCGCCAAAAGCAGGATTAGCAATGCGGCAGACATTTGGTACTCCAGGCAACCAAATTATCAGCAATTGTCGATCCGCTTTGACATAATCGCCGTTTGTCCCTGGTCGTGGCCGGTACATCTTGAAGATGCGTTTTGACATTGAAACCGACTGAATGCAGGCCTACAAACTTGATTAGAACATAGCCCCAAAGCAAGTTAACAGGAGTATCTAATGGCCCTAAAAGTCGGCATTCAGATGGATCATGTCGCCGGAATTGATATTGCTGGTGATTCAACATTCGCACTTGGCCTTGAAGCCCAAACCCGCGGGCACAACCTGTTTCACTGGGAACCCAACCGTCTGCAACTCAGAGACGGCAAGGTTCGTGCAAAAGTTGAGGCGATGACGCTTAGCGATGTCGAAGGGGACCACTACACACTGGGCGAGCCGGTCGATACGGACCTGGCGGAACTGGATGTGGTACTGCTTCGTCAGGACCCGCCGTTTGACATGGCTTACATTACCACCACGCACATTCTGGAGCGCATTCATCCCCAAACCCTGGTCGTCAACAATCCGGCCTCGGTGCGCAACGCGCCGGAAAAAATTCTGGTAACAGAATTTGCCGATCTGATGCCGGAAACGCTGATCACTCGCGATTTTGATGCTGTTGCCGAATTCAGGAAAGAAGTCGGCGACATTATCATCAAACCGCTGTTTGGCAATGGCGGCGCAGGAGTGTTTCTGCTCAAGAAAGACGACATGAATTTTACCTCGCTGCTGGAGATGTTTGACCAGCAATTCCGCGAACCGCTGATCGTTCAACGCTATTTGAGCGAAGTGCGCGGCGGCGACAAGCGCATCATATTGGTAGATGGTGAACCGGTTGGTGCAATTAACCGCGTGCCGGCGGAAGACGATGCCCGATCAAACATGCATGTGGGCGGACGGGCCGAACATACTGATCTGACTGACCGCGAGCGGGAAATCTGTGAACGCATCGCGCCGACGCTAAAAGAGCAGGATTTTATTTTTGTCGGCATCGATGTGATTGGCGACTACATGACGGAAATCAATGTCACTTCTCCGACAGGGATACGTGAGGTGAAAAAATTCTCCGGCACTGACATCGCGGCACTTGTTTGGAGTGCTATCGAAAAACGGATTTAGGGAGGGACGCGGTGAAATCGCTCACTTAGCCGCCTCAATCGCTTTCAAAATCGCCTCTTTCGCAGCTTCTGCACCTTCCCAGCGATCCACCTTGACCCATTTGCCCTGTTCAAGGTCTTTATAGTGCTCGAAGAAATGGCCAATCTGGTTGCGCAGAAGCTGCGGCAGATCCTCGATTGAGTGCACATCTTCGAACATGGACGAAATTTTTGGTGAGGGAACCGCGACCAGTTTTTCGTCTTCGCCCGCTTCATCGCTCATACGCAAGATACCAAGCGGTCGACAGTTGATCACACAACCTGGAATCAACGGCCTGCGATTTGCAATCAGTACATCGATCGGATCGCCGTCATCGGACAGTGTATGGGGCACAAACCCGTAATTTCCCGGATAGCGCATCGACGTATAAAGGATACGGTCGACATACATCGTTCCAGCGTCCTTATCCATTTCATACTTTACCGGTTCGCCGCCATAGGGAACCTCAACAACCACGTTGATGTCGTCTGGTGGATTAGTGCCAATTTCAATGGCGTCAATTCTCATATCGTTGCTCTTTCAGATAATTTGTGTACGCAGATGACCTGCCTGGGCGAATACTGCTGTTTGCGCTGTTATATAGGGGTCGCTGTCATATGCAATCCGCCGCCGGGGTGTGTCGTGAGCTTTTGCACCGGCCAAGGGTCCGGGAAACCGGCAGCCATGTCAAAACGATACCGGGACATCAGACAAGCGATCACAATCAATGCTTCCTGAATGGCAAAGCTGGAGCCGATGCAAACCCGCGGACCAGCCCCGAACGGCAAATATTGATAGCGGTCGATTTTTCCCCGGTTCTCCGGCAAGAACCTGTCTGGGACAAAAGCTCTCGGGTTCTCCCAATAAGCTTCGTGCCGGTGCAATGTCCACGGCATGATCATTGCCTGGGTACCCTTTTTGATGGTCAGGCCTTTCCACTCTATATCACAAATTGCATCACGACTTATGGTGGGTGCAGGTGGATACAGTCGCATGGATTCTTCAAACGCGGCTTTTGCGTGGGGCATGTTGCTCACCCAATACAGCGGATCGTCGCTTTGCTTGACTACCCTGCAAACTTCCTCTTCCACCTTTTCGCGCTCTTGCGGCGCTTTGGCCAAAAGATAAAACATCCAACCTAATGCTCTGGCGGTCGTTTCATGACCGGCACCGAAAAAGGTAATGGCATTGTCTTCAATTTCCGCACGACTCAGCCCACCCGTGCCTTCCTGTTGCAACAACAGGGTCAAAAAATCATCGGGCATTTGTTCGCCTGCCGCCATGGCATCTGCACGAAGCTGGACCGTCTCACGCACAATGTCCCTGAAATAGGCGAGCGCCTTTTTACCGCGCAATCGCGTCAATCTGGGAATCCATTCGGGAAACCGCAATATGTCAAACGGGTCGACCCGAGCCATGGTTTCAAACAGCAACTCAATCTGCGCTTCAAACTCATCAGGCTCAAGACTGGTCTGACCCGAAAAAAGCGTTTCCGAGAGTAGGTCGAACGTCAGTTTCGTCATGTGCTGAGCCATGTCAAAAGGCTCTGAACTCTCACCATAACGTTTTGCAAACCGGAGGCTGCACTCTTTCATGGTCTCGGCAAACCCGTGAATGTGCCTGGGAGTGAAAACCGGGGCCATTGCCTTGCGCGAGCGTTTCCATACCGGGTTTTCGGCCGTCAGCAACCCATCCTGCAAAATGGGTCTCAATATGAGTTGACGAACGCGAGCCAATTTGAAGGATTTGTGTTGGTCGACCATAATGAACCGTATCAGGTCGGGATCGTTGGCTACCAGCAACGGACCGCCAATACCGGTGTTAACGTGAATATATGGCTTCTTGTAAGCGTTTGAGCCCCATAACTCGATCGGGTTGTTGTAGACAATCTTCATTAGTCCAAGCAGGCTTGGCGGCTGTGTGCGCGGCGTTGGTGCGGGCGGCACAAAAAGATCGGTAGCGGCTTCCATCAGTGGCCTTTCAAACCCAAAAGATAGCGCAAAAAGCAGACAAATCCAGCGGTAACCAATCAGCAGCAAGCGTTGGATAACTGCGTGCCAAAGTTTGGTTTTTACGCTCAAACATCCTATATCTAATGTCAAAATGATGACGCGATTCGCAATCTTTGCAAATCTCTCAAGCCAAGAAGTTTGTATGACAGAAACTCCTGAAAACGAAAAAGAAATATCCGCAGAAGCTGCAGATTACGGAGCCGATTCAATCAAGGTGTTGAAAGGGCTTGATGCGGTACGCAAGCGCCCGGGCATGTATATTGGCGACACCGATGACGGATCAGGCCTGCACCACATGGTTTACGAAGTGGTGGACAATGGCATCGACGAGGTTCTTGCCGGTCATGCGGACCAGGTTTCTGTGACGCTTAACCCGGATGGCTCGGTCTCTGTGACGGATAATGGCCGTGGCATCCCCGTCGACATTCATGCCGAGGAAGGCATTTCGGCGGCAGAAGTCATCATGACCCAGCTTCACGCTGGCGGCAAGTTTGACCAGAACTCCTACAAGGTGTCCGGCGGACTGCACGGTGTGGGTGTTTCGGTGGTAAACGCACTTTCGGTTTCGCTAAAATTGCGCATCAAACGTGATGGTAAAATCCATGAGATGAGCTTTACGCACGGTGTATCCGATGCACCGCTTGCCGTTGTGGGCGAATGCGGAGATGAAACCGGCACGGAAGTGACTTTCATGCCGTCGTCCGAAACCTTTACCATGGTCGACTTCAACTACTCCACGTTGGAACATCGCTTGCGCGAGTTGGCGTTTTTGAACTCAGGTACAAAAATCCTTCTGACCGATAGTCGCGATGCGGAACCAATAAGCGAAGAACTTTACTATGAAGGTGGGCTGATCGAGTTTGTGAAATATCTTGACCGGACCAAGAGCGCGCTGATTGAGCAGCCGATTTATCTGAAATCGGAAAAAGACGGAATCACAGTTGAAGTCGCCCTGTGGTGGAATGATTCCTATCATGAAAATGTGTTGTGTTTTACCAACAACATTCCCCAACGCGATGGCGGCACCCATCTGGCCGGTTTCCGTGGGGCATTGACCCGGCAGGTCAATGGCTATGCCGAAAGCTCCGGTATGTTGAAGAAGGAAAAAGTCTCGCTTTCCGGAGATGATTGCCGCGAAGGACTGACCTGCGTCCTGTCAGTCAAGGTTCCCGATCCGAAATTTTCTTCGCAGACCAAGGACAAACTGGTTTCGTCGGAAGTTCGCCCGGTGGTGGAAAGCCTGGTCAATGAATCCCTCAACCAATGGCTTGAAGAAAACCCGAACGAGGCCAAAACCGTTATCACCAAAGTGGTCGAGGCGGCAGCAGCCCGAGAGGCGGCACGAAAGGCGCGGGAACTGACCCGCCGCAAGGGGGCACTTGATATTGCCTCCCTGCCCGGCAAGCTGGCCGATTGTCAGGAACGTGACCCGGCCAAGTCGGAGCTCTTTCTGGTGGAGGGCGATTCAGCAGGTGGCTCGGCCAAGCAGGGTCGCAACCGGGCAAACCAGGCTGTGTTGCCGCTTAGAGGGAAAATCCTCAATGTGGAACGGGCACGTTTTGACAAGATGCTGTCGAGCCAGGAAATCGGTACGCTGATCACCGCGCTGGGAACCGGCATTGGCAAGGATGAATTCAACCCGGAAAAACTGCGGTACCACCGCATCATTATCATGACCGATGCGGATGTGGACGGCGCACATATCCGCACACTTTTGCTGACCTTTTTCTTTCGCCAGATGCCGGAGCTGATTGAGCGCGGACATTTGTATATCGCCCAGCCGCCGCTCTACAAGGTTACGCGCGGCAAGTCGATGCAATATCTTAAAGACGAGCATGCGTTGGAGGATTTCCTCATCGAAGGGGGGCTTGATGAAGCGCGTCTTGAAATAGACGGTGGCGAAGTGCGCACGGGTGCTGACCTGCGCGGCGTGGTGGACACAGCGCTGAAAGTGCGGACCCTGATCAATGGCCTGCACACACGCTATAGTCGTGATGTTGTCGAACAAATCGCCATTGCCGGGGCGCTTAACCCGATCATTCTTGAAAGCGAAGACCAGGCCGAGCAAGCGGCAAGCTACGTTGCCAAACGCCTTGATGTGATTTCGGAAGAGACAGAACGCGGCTGGGTCGGTTCTGTCAATACCGAAGGCGGGCTGGACTTTGAACGCACCGTGCGAGGTGTTAAGGAAATTGCTCGCATTGACGCGGCGCTCATAGGGTCTGCCGATGCAAGGCGGCTGGACGGTTTTGCCAGCACATTACAGGAGGTTTACTCCAAGCCGCCAATGTTCCACCGCAAGGAACAGGCCGAGAGCATTACCGGACCGCGCGCGCTGCTGGACAAGGTGTTTGACGCGGGCCGCAAGGGCATTGCCCTGCAGCGCTACAAGGGACTGGGCGAGATGAATCCCGACCAGTTGTGGGAAACCACGCTGGACCCCGATGTACGCTCGCTTTTGCAGGTAAAAGTGCAGGAAGCGGCC
The DNA here is from genome assembly GCA_965230715.1 of Rhizobiaceae bacterium. GTDB lineage: Bacteria > Pseudomonadota > Alphaproteobacteria > Rhizobiales > Rhizobiaceae > JAALLB01. Next base: position 2,952,276 of record CBDDLK010000001.1, read on the forward strand.
GCTGCCGATGATCTGTTTACCCGATTGATGGGTGAAGAGGTGGAGCCGCGCCGGGACTTTATTCAATCCAACGCACTGAATGTTGCGAACCTGGATATTTAGGGCTGAAGTGCTATGCTCATGACTTCGAGACCAAACGGGTCATGGTGCATGTGACCAGTGGCGATAATCGCGGCACACCGGGATTCCGCAAGGCAGAGAAACTGCTGGAGAAAGTCAGTGCACAATCTGGAATTTCAGCGAAATGTGAAGTCTGATGTTGCCGCCGGATGCCAAATCCATTGGTGGAGCGTTTGTGTTGTGAATAGTTTTGCCGAGAATGCCACGATATTTCATCTTGCCACTGGGGACACCGTGTAGACGCATTTTTGGTCTGTTTAGAATCCCAGCACCGAAGCCAAAAGATCACTCCAAGATACCGTAGCGCACTGCCAAAACCCTTCGTAAAAAAACTTCACGTACATGCTTGACGGACAAACCACTCGGTTTGAAAAATGAGTGTTACTGCCAAGACCGAAGTACAAGTGCGCAGCAATAAATGCGTGGCACACTTACGTTCCTGATCATAGACCATCTCATTATGAGTTGCTGTTTTACGATAATTTATTATTTAAATACCCACCTAAGTGAAGGGAATAATCGTCATGAACAGCGCGCCGTACAAAATGCACTTGGCAACATTTTGAACTTGTCTGTGAGCTTGGAGCTGGCTTAATGCAATGTAACCTGCCAAAACGGCATACCAATCAAGCAAATGGTTTGCCAACGGCAGTCAGGGCGCAGAGTATGTGGATGTGATTGGTACCAGGTGAATAGCAAAGGTACTCTATGCCATGATGCAGAATGGCGTTGGCGACGAAAAGAACAATTGCGCAAGCGCTTTGTAAGAGATTGCTGGAAGCATGTGGTGGATGAAAAGGGTAATTTATGGCAACATGACCAAAGGCATGGCTGGTATCCGTTTCCCAAATACCAAATCCGTTCTGGAGATCGATTCACCAAACGCTACAATCGTATCAGTCGAAAAACAATCTGTGGGGTGGATAAAGCAAAGAGTTCAACTTATCGGGCAGTCGCGTAACAGGGCAAAATTCGACGTTAAGCAGTCTTGATGCAGGTTTAGAATCCCGGCCGAAGCCAAAAAACGATATTAACTTCACGCACATTCTTGACGGACAAACCACTCTATATGCGTGGCACACTTACGTTCCTGATCATAGCCATTATGAGTTGCTGGGTAAAGATATCAGCGTTGACCCAACATTTCTGCGGATCGGAATACCAACTTGTCTGTGGGAGCTCATGGTAACCTTAAAGTACCCGCCTATACTTTACCAACATAATGTAAGGTTACTGTTTGATTTGATTTGCCCAAGCGCAAATGTGGCCAAACGGTTTAAATGCCAACAGGTTTGTGGAGCCATGCAGGAATCCGAAATTGTTATCAGCGGTCTGTCTGCCTGTACCGCTGGGGCGGGCAATCTATCGGACTTACAGCAACTTCTGTATGCCGGAAAATGCGCCGTTTCGCAGATTCCGGTTGATCGTTGGCGAGAATCGAATTTCTTTCATCCAAAACGGGGCACCCCTGCCCGCTCCTATTCTTTCGCCGCCGGGGTAGTAGAAGATCTCTGGGGTTTCGATGCCAAGGCGTTCGGGTTGTCACCGCGCGAAGCGGCAATGATGGACCCCCAGCAACGCATTCTTCTCAAACTTGTGTGGGAAGCATTTGAAGACAGCGGGATCGTTTTCAACGATTTGGATACCAGCCGGGTTGGGGTCTATGTCGGTGTTTCTTCAAGCGATTACAGCCGCAGAATGTCGGTTGACCCTGTTGGCACTTCCGATCCTTACCTGATGGTTGGGAATGCACTCTCAATCGTGGCAAACCGGATTTCCCACGTTTTCGACTTTAACGGCCCAAGCCTTGCCATCGATACGGCCTGTTCTTCTTCGCTGGTTGCCATGGACCGGGCGTATGCGGACTTGCTGTCAGGCAAAATCGATACAGCGGTTGTCGGCGGAATTAACGTCCTGCTGATCCCTGATGCATTCTCCGGTTTTGCCCAGGCGGGAATGCTGTCACAAAAAGGTTTGTGCCAATCATTTTCCGCGAATGCAGACGGATATGTGCGGGGCGAAGGCGGCGGTGTTGTCATTCTTCAACGGTCTGATTTATGCACGCGCCTGAATGGTGCACCGCGCGCGAAGGTTCTGGCGTCTGCTGTAAACACCGACGGCAGAACAGTCGGAATTTCGCTTCCATCGGAACATGGCCAGTTTTCGTTGCTTTCATCACTTTACGAAGAAAACGGCATTGATCCTGATCGCCTGCTTTTTGTTGAAGCGCACGGGACCGGAACACTTGCCGGTGATCCGATTGAAGCAAGGGCATTGGGTTATGCGCTTGGACAGAAACGAACGAATGCCTTGCCCATAGGTTCAATCAAAACGAACATCGGGCATCTGGAACCTGCTTCCGGAATTCTGGGGGTTATCAAATCGGCTGTCGCGCTGGAGCAGCAGCGCCTGCCTGCCAGTCTTCATGCACAAACACCCAATCCTGATATTGATTTTTCTGAGCTGAACCTGACGCTTGCGCAGGAAACACTTGGGCTTGATGTGACCGAAACTGCCAATGTTGCAGGAATAAGTTCATTCGGATTCGGTGGGGTGAATGCACATGTCGTGCTTGAAAAAGCATCAACACCTGGAAACCAGATTACCGCGTCAAATAGCATTGAAACGCAAGGAATTCTTGCTGTTTCGGCAAAAAGTGAGGCCTCGTTAAAGGGCCTTCTGGACGCCTACCGTAAATTGACCACGGGCGATGCGGAAAATGTATCCGGTCTGGTCAACCAAAGTTTTCATCATAGAAACAGATATGAATTCAACGCGGTGATTGCAGGACCAAGCCGGGAAAGCATCTCTGAGGGGATCGAAGAATTTCTTGAAAAGGGACAGGCACCAACGGTGGTTCAAACGCAAACGCCGTTTGAAGCCGAACCCGCCGTTTTCGTTTACTCCGGCAATGGTGCGCAATATGCAGGAATGTGTGTGGCCGCCCTTAAACACGATACCGCCTATGTCCGACACTTCAACCGCGTTGACGAAATATATGCCGACCTTTGCGGTTGGTCGATTCGCGATATTGTTGATGATCTGGAGATCGCAACCAAGCTAAACGCTGCAAAGTTTGCGCAACCGTTGCTGTTTGCCGACCAGGTTGCTCAGACATTTGCACTAAGAGATCGCGGCTTTGAAGCAGCCGCTGTTCTTGGTCACAGTGGCGGTGAGATGGCAGCAGCGACTTCCGCGGGAGTATTGTCGCTGGAAGATGCGCTCAAAACGATCCACGAACGTTCCAAATCCCAGGAGGCAATGCGTGGTCGCGGCGGCATGGCCGCTGTCCAAACATCTGTTGGCAACATGACCGGCTTCCTGAAGGAGTTTGATGTCGCAGGGTTAACGATCTCAGCAATAAACAGCCCAAAGAGCGTCACCATAGTAGGTCCAAACGAGCCACTAGACGCGTTTTTGACATGGTTACGCAAAACCAAAAGGGTTGCCGGCGTAAACCTTCGGCTTGAATATCCCTATCACAGTCCATTGTTGGATGAGATTGAGGAGTCGTTTCGCGCCGGGGTGAAAACGCTCAATCCACAACCCGCCAATGTTCCATATTATTCAAGCGTTTTCGGCCGCAAGATAAACACTGAACCGCTTGATGTCGATTATTGGTGGCAGTTGATACGCAGCCCCGTCCGGTTCCACGATGCAGTTGAAGATGCTGTTGGCGACGGGTTCAAAATGTTTGTTGAATGCGGCCCTAAACCGGTGTTGTTAAACTACCTGCAAGACAGTTTTCCCGAGCAACATCTCTATCGTTGTTGGAACACCATAGACGCAAAGGTTGCTGAAGAGGTAAATCCGGTTTCCCTGGCCCTGGCGAAGGCCGTGGCACACGGCGCTAAAATAAACGATCCATTGGTGTTTGGCGAACGACAGGACTATGACAGAAGCCTGCCGACCTATTGTTGGGATGAAACCGAGCTTAGGGCAGACGATACGCCAGCGATCAACAATCATCACGCTACCAAAGCCGATTATCCGGCTTTGCTTGGTCGGGAGTTATACCCCGGTTCAAATATCTGGATAAACGGGATCGATGCGCACTTGTTCCCGGATCTTGCAGATCACCTGATCGGCGGAAATGCGATAATGCCCGCATCGGGATACCTGGACATGGCGTTGTGTGCGGTCCGCCTGGCCAATCAGTCAGAGGTGGCGGAACTGAGGGATGTCGATATCGTTGCCCCCATGCCTTTGTCTTCCAACAATATCCGGGAAGTCAGAACCCGGGTAGATTGCGAAGACAGAACCATCACAATTGAAAGCAGGATAAGCGATAGCGGGGATACATTTACTTTACACCTTTCCGGCCGATTCAATTCCGGCTCACCAGATCCAAAGTTTGCGACGGGCATTTGTGACGCGTTCAAATCGCAGTATGACGAAAACTCGTTTCAGGCCGTTGAACATCTTTATGATTTCGGAAAGCGCTTGGGGTTGGAGTATGGCCCCCATTTTCAACGCGTGGAAACGTTTCGTGTAACATCGGGTGAAACAACAGACGTAACGCTGAGACAGCGATCGGAAATGGAGGTTGCAAACGGCTATTCCAGTATCAATTATGCAGAGGCAGATGCCGTGTTTCATGGTTTGCTGCCATTGCTGGAACTGGCGAATGAATTCACCGATGACCATGGCTTTATCCCGGTCCACTGCGGGTGCGTTCAGTTGTTTGAGCCCAACGTACGGATTGCCTTTGGCAGAATCTCCATCAAGCGGGTTGGAAGTAAAAGCGTCGTCGCCGACTGTATCTATCTTGATGACAAAATGAACCCGGTTGCAGTGCTTTCCGGTCTCAGGCTGCAAGCAGTCAAACTCATTAACGAACTTTCGTTTGACGAGCATCTGTTTCAGATGAAATCAGTTCGCTTACCGGACTTTTCAGCAACGGATGTTTCGGCAAACCCCAAACTGTCGTCACAGGTGCTGGCAAATGACATCTCACAACTGTGCGTCGGGTTCGCTGACGATGCAGCACAGCAGGATTACAATCTTGTCGAGGCAGCGGCGTCTGTCATTGCGTATGAAGCAATTTTGAGACAATGCGACCAGGGACGCTTGTTTGTTAACAGGCCCCCGTCCGAAAAGCTGCACACAGAAGACCCCAATGGCAAAGAGTGGTTGCAAGAAAGACTGCTCGGCATACTAACTTCCTCCGGATTGGCGGAACAAGAGGCGCTTGGCACAAGATTGGCTGAAAGCACTGGATTGCCGCCTGCCAGTGAGTTTCTTCACGACCTTGTGCTGGCGAAACCACATTTGGCAAGTGAGCATCGCTTGTTGGCATTTCTCAATCACGAAATCGAACAAGTATTTTGCACTGGGGGTGACTGGAATCCTGTGAGCAAGCTGGGTGCAAACCGGTTGGGCGATCTGGTGGCAAACACAACTGAAAGGAAACGGTTGGTGGACTTGATTGCCAGGCTGTTGAAGGAAATTGCTTCAAAACTGACGCCGGTAGATGAAGTTAACGTTCTGCTCGTTTCCGATACCGGTTTGCAACAGATCAGGAACTGGAGTGACCAACTGCAATCTGGAAGTGTTTCCGTCAAGTGCATGAAAACGGCAGAACTGGAGAAGTTGAAAAAAGCCCATTTGTCATCAGACTCGACCCGTGAGCCAAGCAATTTTGATCTGATCATTTTTGTCGATGGGCTTGTAAAAGAGAACGTCAATAGCAATTTGTTGAGCTTTCTTGATTCCATATCCAAACCTTCTGCGAGCATCCTGGCTATTCAGCCCGATCTGTCAAAGCTTCAAAGCTTGTTGGTTGATTCCAGCGTGCCCGGCGATGACGATGCATTGTCTTCGTCATCAACCACGTCCGATGAATTCAGCACTACCCGGATTGAAAGCAGTCTTGTTCGAGAGGGCGCCAATGTTGTTTTATACGACAAGCTACCTGCCTTCTTTGGAAACCGTTCTGCGATTGTATTCGAGCTGGAAGCGAACCCTGATGCACAGAACACTTCAACCTGTTCAGATACCGAGGAACGCTCAGGCGATACCATCGCAAAACTACTGGCTATGAAGGGTTTTGACCCGCTGGAAGCAACTGAAACTGGCTTCGATGAACTGGGTATCAAGGTTTTTTCGAACCATCGACATTCGGCAAAAAACAGTTCCTCCGACGGAGCGCATCATGTTATCTGCATTGAGCAAATGCATGTTGACGATAACAGCACGGTCTCACCACTGATCGCAGATCGAATTATGCGAATCTCAGATCATCTGATCAGGTATCAAAGCAGTCTGCGTAACGTCAGTTTTTTCATTCCCGGTGGGGCAAACTACGTTGGTTGCACACTGAACGATCCATCCCAGGTGGCAATCTGGAACATGTGCAGAACCATTCAAAACGAGTTTCCGGAAATTGATGTCAGCATGATTGACACTGGTCTGGACGGATTGACACCGAAACAGTCCGATCTGCTCGAAAGAATTCTGGAGGGGGCTGTTCAGGAAGCGGAATTGATACTTGATAAGTCAGGTCTTTGCGCTTTGAGGGTTGAATCAGGATTGTCAGGGCCGGTTGTTGTGCCGGAAACCAGGTCAGCCAACCGGCTGGTATTGCAAGCACCAATGGATGGCCGCCTTGACCATCTGCAATGGCAACAAAAACCGCGCGCGAAGCCGGCGAAAAACCAGGTTGAGCTTGAGGTTGTGGCCGCCGGATTGAACTATCGCGATGTTATGTGGTCGATGGGGCTGTTACCTGAGGAGGCGCTTGAAGACGGTCTGGTTGGCCCGGAAATCGGAATGGAGTGTTCGGGCCGCATTGTTGCCGTTGGTGAACAGGTAAACAACCTCAAAGTGGGTGACATGGTCATGACCGTCGGGTCCGGTTGCTTCACATCGCATCTGTGCGTCGATGCTGAACTGTGCATACCACTGGCGGCAGGTTTGGACCCCAAGGCGGCGGCAACGCTACCGGTTGCATATTTTACTGCCCATTACGCCCTGGCAGAGTTGGCAGGACTAAAAGAGGGAGACAGCGTCCTGATTCACGGCGCCGCCGGCGGGGTGGGGCTTGCTGCAATTCATGTTGCTGCCAGCTGCGGTGCGGAGGTTTTTGCAACCGCCGGAACGCCCGACAAGCGCGCCTTGCTGGAAACGCTTGGGGTTGACCATGTTTTGAACTCACGCACTTCTGAGTTTGCTTCCACAATAATGCATCTCACCAATGGCAAGGGCGTGGATGTTGTTCTCAATTCACTGGCAGGTGAAAAAATGGAAGCAAGCCTTCAGGTCTTGAAGCCGTTTGGCCGTTTTCTGGAAATTGGAAAACAGGACTTCTTTGCAAACACCAAGATCGGGTTACGACCGCTGAAAGCAAACACTACCTATCACGGGATTGATGTCGACCAGTTAATGGCACACCGTCCTGACCTGGTTGGTAAATTGCTAGGTGAAATCGCCGGGAAATTCGAAACAGGCGATTATGTACCCATTCCATATTATGCGTTTAATGCTTCGGATGTGAAAGACGCCTTCAGGTTTATGCAGCGTTCAAGTCACATCGGAAAAGTTGTGGTTGAAGCCCCTGACGAATTTACCGCCGTTTCACCCGCCAAAAGAGGCTTTCTGGCCGAGACGACGGGAACCTATGTTGTGGTGGGTGGTTCTGGCGGCTTGGGACAGGAGATCGTATCGTGGCTGCTGAATTGCGGCGCGACGTCGGTTGCCGTTTTGGGTCGCTCTCCCAACGAACAGGTCTCCGATGTTTTTGAACGGCTTCCGGGATTCAATGGCAAAGTGTCCTATTTCCAATGCGATGTCACTGACAAGGCTGATCTTGCGAAGACGTTGGAAGGCATCCGGAAAGCCGCGCCAATTGTAGGGGTTGTTCATGCGGCGATGTATCTGGAAGACGCTTCCCTGCAGGACCTTGACAGGGGGGATGTTGTCAGAACGCTTGCAGTTAAAGCAACTGCAATTGATTATCTGGATGAATTGACCCGACAAGACCGAGTTTGCCAGTTTGTAGCGATTTCATCCGTAGCAGCCATGTTGGGTAATTTGCGACAGGCAGCCTATGTTTCTGCCAATGCCTATATGGAAGCCGTAATTCAGCGTCGACGGTCTGCAGGGCTTTGTGGTGTATCAATTGCATTGGGTGCAATCGCCAATGTCGGGTACCTGACCAGGAACAAAGCTGCCATGGCTGTTTTGGACAAGGTCTCCGGGCGCTCGGCCTTTACTTCCGCCAAGGTAATCAAGGCAATGGACCGCTTCCTTGCCGACGATTTGGTTGTAGAACACAATCCCAACATCATACTCGCCGATATGGATTGGGGTGTTGTAGCATCCCAGCTTTGCACCTTGCGTTCACCGACGTTCAAGGTTCTTCATGATCTGGGAACGCAGAATGTCGACGGCGTACCGACAGATAATCTTCGTCTTCGACTGCAAACCATGAAAGAGGCCGAAGCAAAAGAAACACTGGTCAGGTTCATTCAGTCTGAAGTCGCAAAAGTACTTAATCTGGTAGCAGACGATGTAAATGCAAACGTGCCAATATCCGAGCTGGGAATGGATTCCCTGATGGGTGTTGAATTCGGCATGTCAATGCAAGAGCATCTCGGGCAAGACATCCCCATGACGACTGTGTCGGATGGATCGAGTATTTCTGATATCGCTGAACGCCTCGTTTCCTACTTGGCACGGCAAGAAAGCTCGCCAGACAAAGAATCAAATCTCATCTCACGTTTAGCCCTAGAACATCTTGATGATTCTGCCTATTCAGCCAAACTGAATTAGACCGTATAATTACTAATCGGAATGGCGTTTATTCTGCGGAATAAATGCACAAGAGCAAAGCAACCATGAAGAAGCGGAATAAAGCTGGAAGCAATACCATCACCGATGGCGTATTGAAGCAGGCCGAGCAGATTGCCAATACCACCCATGCCCAAGCGTTGGTTGATGATTCAGTTGTTTCCGGTAAGAAACGTTCCACTTTCGAAGACCTGCCTGAGTTTCAGGAAATCGAAAAAATGAAGCACGTTTCCGAAACGTTGAACCTTGCCAACCCGTTTTTCAGGATTCATGGGGAAAGAGCAGGTGCAACCACAAGGATTGACGGCAAAACGGTTATCAACTTTTCTTCCTATGACTACCTCGGGTTGAATTTCGATGGCAGGGTTGCGCAGGCAGCCATCGCTGCCATCGAACAATACGGCACTTCTGCCTCCGCCAGTCGCCTTGTAGCAGGCGAACGACCCATCCACCAGGAGCTTGAAGACAGTCTGGCAGGATTGCACGGAGTGGATAAAGCGCTGTGTTTTGTCAGTGGGCACGCAACAAATGTAGCGGCGATTTCCACCCTGGTTGATGGTTCGGATTTGATTGTATTTGACGCATTCTCCCACAATTCGATCACAGCTGGTGCGACCCTTTCCGGGGCTAAAAAACTGGCCTTCCCTCATAATGACCTCAACGCGCTGGAAACAATGCTGAGAATGCACAGGGATAATTACCGGCGCACACTTGTTGTTGTAGAAGGCTTGTACTCGATGGACGGGGATACCCCCGACCTAAAACGGCTTGTAGAAATCAGTCAACGTCATGATGCCTGGCTTATGGTGGATGAGGCCCATTCGATTGGAACTGTGGGAAAAAACGGAAAAGGCATCTGCGAACTGCAAGGAGTTTCACCGCACGACGTGGATATCTGGATGGGGACACTGAGCAAATCGTTTGCATCCACCGGGGGGATATATTGCGGGAAGTGCCGCGTTGATCGAGTTGCTCAAATCGAAAGCAGGCGGGTTTGTTTATTCGGTTGGGCTCTCGCCGCCTTTGGCCGCAGCAGCACTGACTTCAGTTGAAATCCTGAATGCCGAACCTGAACGTGTATCACGGCTGCAAGAGAACGCCCGGCTGTTTGGCAAGTTGGCTAAACAGGGAGAGTTGGATATTGGATTAAGTGAGGGGCATTGCGTCGTTCCGATACATATCGGAAACTCAATCAAAGCCACGAAATTGTCTGAAAACCTTTTGAAACGCGGTATTAATGCTCTTCCGATCATTTTTCCTGCGGTATCGATGAACGCTGCGCGTTTGCGTTTCTTTATTACCAGTGAACATACAAGCGAGCAGATTGAGCATTCCATTGCCGTCCTGATTGATGAGATTTCCAAGCTGGAAGATATGAGTTTTGGAGAAGATTTACTCCGGAACCACGGACTTTGAGACGATTTCCCGCCAAACCCCAAACGGTATTGCCCCTATGCCCAAGCATTATCAGATACAGCGAATAATCGCGCCCAAGGAAGGGGTACCTTCATCCTTGTATTGGCGGGCGAAACAAGACGGAACTATAACAACAAAAGAAGGAGCGTTGGCGCAGCTTGCCGAAGGCGCTGTTTGTTCTTTCGACACCTATTTCAATTCCTTGTACGCGGCGTATTGGGCAAACAATACCACTGTCGAACGTGTGGGTTTGTCAGTTAAGCTCAAAGGCGATGTCACGATTAGGCTGTTGTGGCGCCTTGGGAAAACAACGACTGAGTTGTGCAAGTTTGTTTGCTCTTCCGGTTCACTGATATCACATGAACCCATTTGGCCTGAACTTGAGGGTAAGGCATTGCTGATGCAAGTTCAAAGCGGTCTGATTTATGTCGAGATCACCGCAAACCGCCCCAGCTCTATTAGCGAACTGGTTTTTGTGACCGATGTTGAACCCGTCAGAGACATAAAGATGTCTGTTGGATTGTGCACCTTCAACCGTGAAACAGATCTTGCCAATACTTTGGACGGGCTGAATAGCATCAAACAGCATAGGCAGGAGATTGGGGAAATATTTGTTGTCAATCATGCGAACTCCTTCACAAACCGGCGATTGCTGGCTGCTCTTGATGAACCCGCTATCCATTCAATTAGGCAAAAGAACCTGGGGGGATGCGGCGGCTTCAACCGTACAATGATTGAATCTGTTTCTTCAGACTGCGATTACACGCATCACCTGATCATGGACGATGACATCATGCTTGATCCTGACATTATCGGTCGGGCTATCGATTTTCTTTCGTTTGGAAGTTCGGAGTTCGCGCTTGGCGGACATATGCTTGAATCAAACGATCCGGGGGTATTACACGAGGCCGGTGCCGTATTGGATCCGTTTTGGTATGTTGTATCGCAAGGCAAGTATCTTGATGTCACCGAAGCGGACAGTCTGGGCAAATTCAGCCGCCAGTTTGAGATTGATTACAATGCCTGGTGGTTCTGCGTTTTACCGACAAATGCTATCAGGAATACGGGGTATTCTCCGCCTCTGTTTATTCACGGAGACGACATCGAATACGGGCTGGGCATGTTGAAGGCAGGTTTCCCAACGGTCAGTCCGCCCGGGATTGCAGTTTGGCATGAATCTTTTGCAGCAAAAAATCATGACTGGATAGAGTATTATGACTTGAGGAACAGATTGATCATGTCTGTCCTGCACCCACAAAAATGCCGCCAACCGGACACAATTTACCTGTTTGGCTTGTTTTTGTATCTGTTGCTTACACATCGCTACCGTGCGGCTGAGATGTGCTTCAAGGCGGTTGCGGATTTTTTGGACGGACCCGTCAAACTGTTCCAGACCGGTTCAGATGACATGCATCAAATCATCGTTCAGCACGCAAGAGGAAAAGACCGTTCAGAGCTTGTAGAGCAACCAGATATTGCATTTTGCGATGATGCGCCCTTGCGCAATCAACAGACATCGACGTTCTATTTTGTGAAACGCTATATTCTGAGTTACTTTCAAATCTTGTTTTTGCCAGTAAAGGTCTCCAGAAAAATTCATCGCCGCGATACGGTGCATCCTGCAACGGTAGGGAACCTTGCCTACTTCCTTATGGACGATTTGAACAAAACCCGGTTCATCAAACACTCACCAGACAGGTGGTTGCTACTGTCTGGCACAGGCAAGGCCCTTGGTACCGCGATGCGTTATGCGCTCGGCCGCATCAGCGCAACGAGGAACTGGCACAAGGAACTGCCGAGTTTTCAAACCGAGGATTTTTGGAGAACACAGTTTGGGGATGCTGAAAATTCCAACACCCAATCATAAACTGTTTCGGGATCAAGGTTTCAAAAACACTGCCGCGAAATCTGTTCTTTTACCCGTCGCGTATTCTTCATATTCAGTGCTGCCAGGCATGTCAGCCCACTTCTCGCCATAGATTCTGAACGGCCAGGGTACTTTTTTGAGTAATTTTTCTCTTCTGGGAATGTCAGCCTTCAGCGATTCAAATGTATGCGGCGTGATATCGGTATAGCTTACTGTGTCGAGCCCCAGATCGTTTGCAGCGTCTCGCAACTCTTGTTCAATCTCACTGTGGTTACCCTGTCGGTACCCTCCGGAAAACGCAATCGTTCCACCTGACATGCAAAGTCGGCAAGCTTCATTCATGTATTTGGTCAAACCAAAATAGGTTGGCGCACCAACACTCAACACCATATCAAAGCTGTTGTCGGAAAAGTTCAAATCATCGCTATCCGATTTCGCAAATGCGATTTTTCCTTGTTCTCCATAGTTTGAGTTAGCGAGCCTGGCGACCGTACCATTGCGGTCTATCCCGGTGATCTTGGCATCGGGAAACAACTGGGAAACATATCTTACCCCCCCACCCTGACCGCAACCGATGTCCAGAATTGACGTAGGGATGTTGGCATTGGTCGGAAGCAGCGTTTTGGCAATCAGGTGATACATCATCACTGAATGCTGTTCGTCTGAAAATTCCGGCAGCAAGATCATGTCACTTGCGATGGGCAGGTAACCACCATTAAAGAATTTGTTAGACCGGGCAGGGGAAAATCTATACAAGAACTCATAGGCTGCCAGGTCAAAAATATGCCAAGGCAATTCAAGTATACTGGAATTGAACAAGGTCTTGTATCTAACCAAGTCAGGCATAATAAACTAACTGTTTTTGTTATCTTTAATGCAATCTGTTTATCGTAAAAAAACGACCAGTCAACGTTCGTTCCTTTTTTTGCAGGGCCCACCTTCCGGATTTGCGAAAAGAGTTGGAAACCGACTGGAAGCGCTGGGTGACAAAGTCATCAAGATCAATTTTTGTCCGGGGGACGACCTGTATTGGCGTGGTAAAAACGTATTGCGTTATCGTGGCAAGACCGGGGATTGGGCCGAATATATAAGAGAAACGATCAGGTCGGAAGGGATTACTGACGTTGTTTATTATGCCGACCGACTGCCTTATCACCACATTGCCGCCAAGGTGGCCAGGGAGGAAGGGGCCAACGATATCTCGATCGAGTTTGGTTACCTCAGACCAGACTGGATTTTGATTGAGCGGGGTGGCCAGTCCAGCTATTCACATTTTCCAGATGATCTTGGGACGATTCTGGAAATTGCAGAGACAATTCCGGAACCGGACTTCGAAAAACGCTTCAGCTATCCATTCTGGCTGGAAGCTGCAAATGAGGTGGTTTTCAATCTGACGAACTACTTCGGTTGGTTTTTGTATCCGCATTACAATACGGACAAGGTCTATAATCCGGTGTTTGAGTATCTTGCGTACATTCCCAGGCTTGCTGCGGCTCCGGTGTTGGAACGCCGCGCAACCAAAGTCATCGACGAAATTGCTGCAGGCGACAATGAGTATTTTGTGGTACCATTGCAGATGCAGAATGACTATCAGATCAGATGCAATTCGGCAGAACGGGACCAGATTGAGATTGCCGAGAAAACAATCGCCTCATTTTCCAAACATGCCCGGAACAATGAGCAACTGATTTACAAGGTTCACCCGTTGGATAACGGTCTGATCAATTGGCGTAATCGGATTAGCCGGGTTGCCAAGCAGCATGGAGTTGATGATCGTGTAAGAGTGATCGATGGCGGTGATCTTCATCGGCTCATTCGCGCATCCAAGGGCGTTATTGTTGTCAACAGCACGACCGGCCTTCAATCGCTCGAACTGGGTAAGCCTACGAAGGTAATGGGCATTGCTGTTTATGACATTGCAGGGTTGTCCGACAGTCAACCGATTGACGGGTTTTGGTCTGCTCCACAGCCCCCGAGCCTTGACGGGATCAAAGCACTACGAAAAGTTATGGCTAACAGTATTCATGTGAAAGGTGATTTCTACAGTCTCAAAGGACAATCAGCGGGAGCATCTGCAATTGCAAACAAGCTTTCGGCGGGACGCGTTAATGACTTTGGATGCTACGCGGACCCACCACCGCGTGTTGCAAAAGCCGTGGCCTTGGGGGTTGCTGTAGATTGGTAGGCAAAACATGCATGTTTTGAGCAAGAAGTTTGTCAAGTGACGGTATCACCACACAAATATATCGCCATAACAGGTGCCAGTCGGGGATTGGGAAAGGCACTCGCCCTTGAGTTGGCCGGACCAGGTGTGACGTTGTATTTGTCTGCCACCAACGTGCAAACATTGGAGACCGTTGGCGAAATGTGCCGCGAACGCGGCGCAGATGCGAAGACTTCAATCGCTGATGTCACCCGTTTGCCGGATGTTGAGAGTTGGGCCCGGGAAATTTCGAAAGATGGTCCGCTGGACATGTTGATCATGAACGCCGGCCTTTTTGATGGGCTCAGAAGCGGAAGGACGTTTGAAGATGCAAGCGATGCGAAGCAACTTATCAGCGTAAACCTGATTGGCTGCATCAACTGCGCAAGTTCATTTGCGCCTGCCATGATTGAGCACGGGATGGGCAGACTCGTCTTCGTCAGTTCCCTGGCTGCATTGTCACCTTTGGCAGACGCTCCGGCATATTCAGCAAGCAAGGCGGGACTGTCTGCCTATGCTAATGCCCTTCGGGAGTTGCTTCTGCCGCACGGCGTACATGTTACTACCGTGCATCCCGGCCATATCGAAACTGATCAAACAAAGAGACAAGTCGGCGGGCTTCACTTCATGGTATCTGCCGAAAAAGCGGCAAAAACCATCACCAAACAGTTGAACAGGGAGCGAGATAATTTTTCTTTTCCGTGGCAACTGGCGTTGCTGGTGGGTCTGTCGAAGTTGTTGCCCGAAAAATTGCGTTACCGGTTAGGCCGATCATTCCGGTTTCATGTAAGCGCTGATGATTAGAAGTTTGTTGGTGGCCGCAAAAAGGCTATAAACTGTTGTTATTCGAGTCTTCAAGAAGTTATGAAACCAACCATGATAGCGCTAGTTAACTGATATGCCTGTTCTCTATCACAACAAGAACAGTTTTTTGGGTATGCTGGGGGTTCAGTTCCGCGTCTTGTTCGCGTTAATCTTGCGTGAAGCGAGAGTTAAACACGGTCGGTCAAGGCTTGGTTACACTTGGACAATTATTGACCCGCTTTTTCTGATTGTTGTTCTTTCTCTTCTTTTCAGTGCATTTAGTCGTGTCCCGCCCCATGGGGACAATTTCGCAATATTCTTTTCAACGGGTGTCTTGCCGTTTCAGTATTTTCGGGGCAGCAGCATTTTTGTTGGTTCCTCTTTCGAGGCAAACAGACCTTTGTTCAATTATCCGCTTGTTCAACAAATAGATGCAGCGCTCGCCAGGATTATGCTGGAAGGTAGTACGCATATGTTAATAATGGCATTGGTCATAGGTGCGCAGGTAATCTTGTTCGGAGTAGCGCTCCCTGCTGATCCCGCCTTTATGCTGCTGGTGTTTTGCCTGATCACATTGTTCGGGTTCGGTGCGGGGCTTTGCAGTGCGGTTCTGCAACGAGTCATCCCGTCATGGCGCAACCTTTATCATATCATTCTGGGCCCAGCGCTTTTTCTTTCCTGCGTGTTCTATACCCTTGATTCGATACCTACCTACTATCGAAGTATATTGGCTTGGAACCCGCTCGTGCATTGCGTGGAAGGGTTCCGAAACGGTTATTACCCGGACTTCCCTTCTGAGAGCCTTAGCTTGGGCTATCTTTTTACTTGGGGTGTGGTTCTTACATTTTTCGGTCTCTTTTTTGAGCGTATCGTAAAGCCAGAGGTCGTATGATTGAATTGAAGCGCCTTTCGAAGGCTTACACTTTGCGCGGTGGTGGCAGAAAAATAATTGCAGATGACTTGACCATCACTATTCCGGAAAGAAACGTTGCGATTCTTGGCCGCAACGGCATGGGCAAATCAACCTTGTTGCGTTTGCTGGCAGGAATCGAAAAACTGGATTCCGGTGAGATCGTCCGGCATCGGTCGATTTCTTGGCCCATCGGCTTTCGGGGCAGTTTTCACGGTGAACTGACGGGTTTGGAAAATGTTCGTTTTATTGCCAGGATATACGGACAGGACACCGAAGAGATCACGGAGTTCGTCAGAGAATTTTCGGAATTGGGAAGTTTTTTTTATGAGCCCGTCAAGAAATACTCATCTGGCATGGGTGCACGTTTGGCCTTTGGCGCGAGTATGGCGGTCGAGTTCGGGTGTTATCTGATTGATGAAGTGTTGGAGGTTGGCGATGCCAAGTTCAGGCGCAAATCAAAGGAGATGTTTCAAAGCAAGCTTGCATCTTCGAAAATGCTAATGGTTTCCCACTCGATGGGCTCGTTACGAGAGTATTGTGACTGCGGTATCTTGGTACACGAGGGAAAGATGACGTTTTTCGACGAAGTCGAGGAGGCAATCAAAGCCTATGACGAAATGAACAAGCAATAATGCATGTTTGCAAAGACACCAGGAAAACAGATGTCGGAAGAAAATACACCTGAAAAAAAACCTGACAATGGATCAGGTTTGTCCCCACAACGTCGTCGCAGAAGGATCGTCTACTTTTCTCTGATTCCTTTTGTGTTGCTACCTGTTGTGCTCGCTGCCGCTTATTTTTTGTTTCTGGCCTCGGATCGGTATGCCAGTGAGATCAAGTTCACGATCCGAGCACCTGCCGCCCAACAATCAGCAGACATATTTGGCGCCTTTACCGGCATGACCGGATCGGGCTCAACCAAAACCGATTCTTATATTATTGTAGACTTTCTTAGCAGTCGCGAATTGGTGGAAGAACTGGAGAAAAGAATAGACCTCCGATCTATCTATGGAAGGAACACTATAGACTGGTTCTCAAGATTCGACGCCACAGATTCCCGGGAGAAACTTGCAGAGTATTTGCAATGGCGAATTTCAGTCTTTTTTGATATCAGCTCGCAGATTGTCTCACTTGAGGTTCAGGCATTTTCTCCGGAAGATGCAAAACTTGTGGCAAACCAGATTCTGGAAATTTCAGAGAAGCTGGTGAACGATTTATCGAACCAAGCACGGGAAGATTCATTGCGCGCTGCGAGGAATGAGGTCACACGTGCCGAAACCCAACTGCGAGAGCAAAGACGTCGTATCAGCCGGTTTAGGGAGGTTGAACAGGATGTTGATCCAACCAAAACTGTAGAAGCGCAGCAGTTGATCCTTGGGCAGATTGAGGGCGAATTGGGAACTGCGCGAGCGCGGCAACGCTCAATGCTGCGTTTTATGGCAGCGGATGCACCCAGCATGAAGGTATTGGAAAGCCGAATTCGGGCACTTGAGGCGCAAGTCGAACAGGAGCGCGCGAAACTTGGATTGGGTCAGTCGGGTGAAGGGAACGGCTCGGAGACTTTGACATCCCGTGTGGGGGCTTATGAAGAGTTGGCCGTTGATCTGGAGTTTTTGCAGCAGGCCTATGTCGTGGCGCTGTCATCCCTGGAACGAGCGCGTGTCGAAGCAGATCGCCAACAACGATATATCGCTGTGTTTGTCCAACCGAGATTGGCTGAACAGCCTAGCTATCCCCTCAGGTTACTGAGCGTTTTTCTGGTGACAGTGTTCTCTTTCATTTTCTGGGGTATCGGAGTTATCGCTGTTTATATTGTCCGGGAACATTTGACCTAGGCCGTAGATCCGTAAAAGCAGGTTTAATTCTTGTTTCCTGGTTGTTGGCCGATCTGCGATTAATCCAACCACGAACTCGTTATCTGGCGTAAACCCAGATAGAGTCGTCAGCGGGATCCGGTTTTTTAGAAGGTACTGCCAATTCTAGCAGCAGCGATACCTGGGGTAAGTCCAAGATTTACCAATGAAAGGAATTTTGCCGTCTGAACCGTTTTTGCGTTGGAAACAAATATTGAATCCTTGTCCTGCAAAATAAAGGACTGGGCATAAAAATAGGACTTGGCGTGGGCCATGTTAATCCGGTAGATGACGGGAACTGTCTTTGCATCAGGCCTGTAGTTTGGATCATTGTACCCAAGTCTTTCAAGCGCATTGCGATTTTCATATCGGAACACGAACAAGCCAGTGGCGTCTGCCCGTGCGTCCTGCAATCCACCTGCGTGAGCCACGGCCTCCAACATGTTAACCTTGGTAGAATCAAACACAAAAGTTCCGGGTTTGTGAACCGCACCAAGAACCGTATAACGTTTGGGATCGTGAGTGAGATAGATTTGATCGCTACGGCGCACCAAAATGTTCTCCGCCGGATCTTCCATGATCGCATTAAGCAATAGTACGCCACGTTGGTTGCCACGCACATAGGTCACGTAGGTTTCACGCGCCGGAAATCGCGTGCCGCCTGCTTTCGAAATAACGTCAATCAAGCGATCACCGCGACCTGTGAGCTCATAACGCCCTGGTTTATTGATATCACCACTGATCGTGATTGCGTTGTTTTCGTTTCTGACAACTTGTACCAGGGCTTGGGGTTCAATCGCTTTACCTTGCAGTCGCTCAACAATTTTTTCCTGGATTCCAATTGGGGTCAGGCCAGAGACTTTAATGGTTTCAACATAAGGCAGGGAGATGCGACCGCGATTATCAACCTTGAGTTTCGGAAACTCTGCGCGCCCGTTCCCGTCTTCTCCGTTCGAAAACAGACCGCCTGAACCGGCTTCCCAAATGCTTACCGCGATAACATCGCCAGCACCAACACGGTCAGAAGAAACTTTTGAAGCGCCCGTTGAGAACCTGCTGCTGAGCCCGTAGGAAACGAAGCTTGACAAGGTCTGAACAACATTTTCATCGACATCAATGACCAGATAGTCGCTCTCAACGCTCTGGTCTTCGATTTCCAATGCCAACGGGCCTTCGCGTGGCAAGGATTTGCAACCGGCGGCCAAGGCAAGCACAACAAACAGCAACACAATTTTGTTGGCAGTCACCCACTTCATGCCATATCCCGCCAGTACTTTTTTTACTTCAGGGTTCATATACACCTTCGCCAGTCGAATTGTCCAGCATTATTGCCCTGATTTCGCGCATGACAGCCGAATCGTAGTTCAACTTACTTAAGCAAATATTACAAAATATTCATATAGTTAGAAGCTTGTGTGAACTGTGCGACCATCTGCCCATGCAGAAACATGGTTAATTTTCAGTTACTTTTTAAAGACAAGTCTTTCTGGCCAGCTTGCAGGGTTACACAAACTGTCCCTGACCCTAAAGCATACAAACGAATAGTTTAGCCAATGTCCCGTTTGCATTTGCTGACCATCCACCAGTTTTTATGATGTGCCGTGGTGCTCCATGTCTCACAGTTCCTCGCATTGACAATCAATCACAGCAATTATGACTGTGTTTCGTCTGGCATCATTGATGTAAGCAAATTTGAGTGCCGCGAGACCAGGTTATCGGTACACACAAGCGCATCGGCTGAATGGAACTCCGGCACCGAAAAACAGTAGGAATACGCCGGTTGAAAGCAATTCCTGCAATGGTGAAAATCCTGAACGCACTGTCTGACACACGGGTTCTGCCATTTATTGACGGGCTTGGTGTGAGGGCGACCCCCCACAAATATCACCGCGACAGAACTGGCTTCAAAGCAACTTTCTAAGAAGAGACAACGCCCTTCGCGAGCGGCGCTCACAAAACTCTGCTGTCGGGGCGGGAAGTCGTCCAATGACCCGCCGGACTTGCAGGTCCCCGACCAACAAGTCCAGATACAGGCCGACTGCCTCGCCAGAATCTTCGAAATGCAGATGCCGTTCCTGCCGCGCGCGTAGCAATACCTTTTCCAGCAATGGGAATACTGCTTCGCGCCCGGCTTTTGAAAGCGTCGCACCAAGTTCACCGGTGCTGTCGGCTGCCGCTGCGCGGTTAAGCGCGACAGCTCGATCGCCCGTCAACAAACCGAGGAGTTTTGGCCCAAACGTTGCCAAAATCGAAAGTCCGTCATTGTCGGTTTCCAGTTCAGCCTCCAGGTGGGTCTTCACTTCCCGGGCGTTGCGTGTAACCAGGGCGTGGAACAGACCCTGTTTGTCTCCATACCAATTGTAGAGCGTCTCGTTAGACGCCTTGGCCTGTTTGGCAATACCCTGCATTGACGTGCCGCCATACCCTTTGATCTCCAAAAGCTTGTAAGCCGCTGCTTCAATCTGTTGTTGACGTATGGATCGTTTTTCTTGGCGCAAATTCTTTCCCAGACTGTTGACACAACCGTAACATAAATTACGGATACATTCAACCGTAATGAATATTACGCCTTTGAAATGGAACGGATATGACACAACTCACTCGACAAACCATTGCCGCACTATCCACGCTTATCCTGCTACAGCTAATCATGCTGTCTGCGCTCTATGCAGGCGTTAGGCCTCACCCACCGGAAACCACGCCTTTATTTGGAATGGCACCGTTTTTGGGTGCTTCAGTGTCCCTTGCCCTGACTGCGATCATCGTCGGGCCTCTTGGCAGTTCTGCAGGGCGGACCGTGAGCATACTTGCAACACTCATGGCCCTCGTGTCGTTCGGACCGCATAAATATTTCGATACGCAATTTGGCCTGATTTACCCTGCTGTAGTCCTCGCTCAACTTGCTGCAATTGTAATTTTCCTGGGAGTGGCAAGTGCAATCCGCGACGGTATTGGCAGCGAGCCACAGACGTCCGAAAATGCCGAACAAATGTTGTGAAACGCCTGCTTTTGTCGATGTCGATGCTCTCAGTCTTGCGCATCGGTGCGATATTCGGGTTTTTTAACTTGGGTTTCTCAACGACCTGGAGGCTAAACTCCACAAACCCCAGCGTCGCAATCTCGGCGATGCAAGCCATGAACGTACCTGTTAGAAATCCGGTTTTCTTACCCGCATTCTTTTTCAAGCCCAATCTGCTGGCGGAAACGTCATATATCGCCACAACACAAAAGCGCAGATATTCCACCCTGTTATTTGGATTCGCACCGTTTTTGGGTGCTTCAGCGCCCTTGGCCATGGTGACCCGCTCCACGCCCAATCGCTCAACAAGTTTTTTCTATGTTACCCCACCTTCTTGCCCAAGCTCCAGCAGAACCAAAAACTGGGCTGGCGCCAGCCCAAGCGGAGCAATCTGTTCATGGAGTTCGTGAAAGAAAATCCGGGCGGAATGGTTGATCAGATAACCCATCGGTTCTGACTTCTTTTAAGGCACGGTTCAGTTCGCTATTGCATAGCTTGCTATTCAAGTGTTATGTATATAGCAAGCTATTCAAATACAGATTGAGAACAGATCAATGACAATTCACAGCACGAATTCACGCTATGGCTATGTCGCCGTTTCGATTCACTGGTTATCTGCTTTGCTCATCATCGCACTTTTGGGATCGGGGTTCAGGGCAGCAGATACTCTGGACCCGGTAGTGAAAGCGGGTATTTTGCGATTTCATGCCCCCTTGGGCATCGCGATCGGTTTTTTGACTGTCATGCGCCTTGTATGGTGGTTGATCATCGACAACAATCCCTCAGCAATTGGCGAAGACCCCAAATGGCAGAAGCGGATCGCGAAAACCGTTCATGTGTTTTTCTATGTCCTGATCTTTGGAATGACAATGAGTGGTGTAGGCATGTTTGCACTTTCCGGCGCAGCGAGCCCTGTGTTTGAGGGAACAGGACGCTTGCCAGATTTCAACCTTTACCCACCACGCGTACCACACGGCATTGGCGCGGTCGTGATGACCGCACTGCTTGTAGTCCACGCGGGCGCTGCGCTTTATCACCATTTCATCAAGCGCGATGATACGCTTCGGCGCATGTGGTTCGGCAAAATCAAAGCCACTATGTAACTGCAGTGTGTATCAATGATACATCACTCAGTAATCAGATATGTACACGTCTTGCCATGGCACCCAGATCGAAGTGGAAGTGACACGGGTCGGCATCGGAGCCGGGCACAGTGGTGATATGCTTGGCAAGCCCTGCCAATGGTCGTTTTCTCGATCGGTGACCGCTCACCGCAACCATCGTCATCAAGTGACGGAACCGCTTGTCCGTCTACAAGTTTTTTTCGCAACACAGGACAAACGGGTTGGTAGACACGTTCAGGCTTTGGTTGCGCGGCGGCGGTTGATTGCGGTTGCTCATTCGTGACTCTGGGTCTTGGGGTTGGGACCAGTAGCGATGGCCATCGCAGCGGCGGCGATGATCATTCCCCAAACCGTCATAAAGAATCGCAGTTTGAAGTTCTTGCCTTGTCTGTGCCAACACAGTTGGACACAGGCAAGGCATTGCATTCTATCGCGTTCCTGCTACATCGCTCTTGAGTAAAATTTGAGCCACAAGAACGCATGTCAGAATCCACCTATCCCGGCCGCGACAAAATCCGCAATTTTTCCATTGTCGCCCACATTGACCACGGCAAATCGACGCTTGCAGACCGCCTGATCCAGGAAACCGGCGGGCTGGCCAAGCGTGAGATGGAAGACCAGGTGCTCGACAACATGGACATTGAGCGCGAGCGCGGAATCACCATCAAGGCCCAAACCGTGCGCCTGCATTACAAGGCGAGCGATGGTGAGACATACATTCTAAACCTGATCGACACACCCGGCCATGTGGACTTTGCCTATGAGGTTTCCCGGTCTTTGTCTGCCTGTGAAGGGTCCCTGCTTGTGGTGGATGCCTCGCAAGGGGTTGAAGCGCAAACGCTTGCGAATGTTTATCAGGCCATAGACAATGATCATGAGATCGTGCCGGTGCTGAACAAGATCGATCTGCCCGCTGCTGAACCTGAGCGGATCAAGGAGCAGATTGAGGAAGTCATCGGACTTGATGCATCAGAGGCAATTGAAACTTCTGCCAAAACTGGCCAAGGCATCACCGAAGTGCTGGAAGCGATTGTTTGCAAGCTGCCTGCGCCAAGTCACGGAGAAATCGAAGAACCGCTAAAGGCGCTGTTGGTAGACAGCTGGTATGACGCTTATCTGGGTGTCATTGTTCTGGTTCGTGTGATCGACGGGGAAATCAAGAAGGGCCAGAACATTGAGATGCTCGGAACCGGCGCCAAGTACCTGATCGACCGGGTTGGCATCATGACTCCCAAAATGATCCAGGTCGACAGCCTTGGGCCAGGTGAAATCGGGTTCATCACCGCCTCGATCAAGGAGGTTGCAGACACACGCGTCGGCGACACCATTACCGAGGACAAGCGAAAGTGCGTCGAAGCTCTTCCCGGGTTCAAGCCCGCACAACCTGTCGTTTTTTGCGGCTTGTTTCCAGTGGATGCAGCCGATTTTGAAGATCTGCGCTCCGCGATGGGAAAACTGCGCCTCAATGATGCGAGTTTTTCATTCGAGATGGAAACCTCTGCAGCGCTTGGTTTTGGGTTCCGGTGCGGCTTTCTGGGACTGCTGCATTTGGAAATCATACAGGAACGGTTGGAACGTGAATTCAACCTTGATCTGATCGCCACCGCCCCGAGCGTGGTCTACGACATTTACAAGAAAGACGGTTCGATCGAGCATCTGCATAACCCTGCGGATATGCCAGATGTGGTATCAATCGAAGAAATCCACGAACCCTGGATAAGGGCCACAATCCTCACCCCCGACGAGCATTTGGGAGCCATACTGAAACTGTGTCAGGAGCGACGCGGAATTCAGGTGGAACTGACTTATGTGGGCAAACGGGCCATGCTTGCCTATGACCTTCCGCTCAACGAGGTGGTGTTCGATTTCTACGACCGTCTGAAATCCATCTCGCGCGGATATGCCAGTTTTGACTACCAGATTACCGAGCATCGGCCAGGCGATCTGGTAAAGATGCAAATACTGGTCAATGAAGAACCTGTCGATGCCCTGTCGATGCTTGTTCACCGCTCCCAAGCAGAAAAACGCGGGCGGGTTATGTGCGAGAAGCTCAAGGAACTGATCCCGCGCCACCTGTTCAAAATTCCAATTCAGGCCGCGATTGGTGGCAAGGTGATCGCCCGAGAAACCCTTTCTGCAATGCGCAAGGACGTTACCGCGAAGTGTTATGGCGGGGATGCCACTCGTAAGCGAAAACTTCTCGACAAGCAGAAGGCAGGCAAGAAAAAGATGCGCCAGTTTGGCAAGGTGGAGATACCACAAGAGGCATTTATCCAGGCCTTGAAGATGGGAGACGGGTAAAAGCACCTGACCGTCAAAACCAACCTGTCATCATTGTAACTGTTCAAATCGCCTTATTTGTTACTAAATAGTGGGTAACCGATTCTCCGCGGGGAACACCAATGCTGAAATCACTGATGGAAACGTTCCACTATGTCCGGAACATGCGGCAACTGGAAGAAGAGATTGCCGAGAAAAACCCCTATCTTACGGAAGCATTGGAACGGGAAAAACATGAAGGCCACAGAGTTGCAGTAATCCTGCGCACCATCGCGTTGGTAATTGTGATGCTATACTTGCCCTTTGTGGTTCAGGGCTGGTATGTCTTGTACACTGAATTTCTTCTGTCGTTGCTGATCGGTCTTGGCTGGCTTCAATACCAACAGGCTGCGGTAGGCTATTCGAAAGTCGAGTTGCGTTTGATCATGCTCGACATTGTGTTGATTACCCTTATCATCCTGCTTCCCAACCCGTTTGATGTACGCGGGTATCCGAACGCTTTCGTTTACCGCTTTGATCCGTTCATCTACTTCTTCATTATTCTGGCAACCTCAACCTTGGCCTATTCATGGCGAACGGTGTGGGCAATCGGATTGTGGGTGTCGGTAACTTGGATCGCAGGGGCAGTCGGAATTTACTTCTTCGGCTATACCATTCCCGAGTGGGGAGAGGCCATACGCAGCGCGTTCAGCAATGTATTGAATGGTGACACGCTGATAGCTGACTATCTTGACCCAAATTCGGTTCTGTTCTCCCAGCGCATCCAAGAGATTATTTTCTTTATTGTCATTGCGGCAATTTTGGCAGCAAAGGGGTTTCGCAGCAATCTGTTGTTGATGCGACAGGCGGATATCGCAGCGGAACGGGCAAACCTGTCGCGCTACTTCCCACCAAATACGGTTGAAAGCCTTGCGTCGAGTTCAGAAAACGTGGGAGCGGTAAAAAACCAGGAGGTCGCCGTCCTGTTCACTGACATTGTGGGGTTTACAAAGTTTGCCGAATCCAACCCGCCAGAAGAAGTTCTTGAGTTGCTGAAAGACTATAACTCGATAATCGAAAGAGCGGTGTTTGACCACGGCGGGACGTTGGAGAAATACATAGGCGACGGCGTTATGGCGACCTTCGGAAGACCGGTATCAAGTCCTGATGATGCGCTCAACGCGCTAAAAGCATGTCGTCAGATCGCACAACAGATGGAAACGTTCGGCGCAGGACGGGTTGAGTTGGGCAAACAACCAGTGAAAGTGTCGGTCGGGTTGCACTACGGACCAGTGATCATGGGAGATATAGGTCCGGACAGGCGCATGGAATTTGCTGTCATCGGCGATACGGTCAATGTCGCCGCCCGCCTTGAGGCATCGAGCAGGGAACTGGGCTGCAAATGCGTTGTCAGTGATGACCTGATCTCGAAATTGAACGGTCATGCCGAGGAGTACATCGAACAATTCTCGCTAAAAAAGAACGTCAAACTCAAGGGGCGCGAGCGTCCGGTCAATGTCTGGATTAACTGATGGTTTACCCTGAAAAACCAACAGTTTCGGACAATTAATCAATTGTAAGGATTTAAGTAACACATTCTTCACTTTCACGGTTAAACCGCACTTAGTGCAAATCACAGGGTCCGACGTGTTTCGTAAAGTCTTGGCATTGTTGCTTACCGCGCTTGTATGCGCATGTTCACCCAGCGCTCCTTCGTCTGTGCTGGATATGCGAACAACCAAATCGCTACCAAAATTCGATGACTCCGACCCGGTTGACTGGCCTGGCCGCACCCCATGGAAATATCCGGTTCACGGTATCGACGTCGCCAAGTATCAAGGCGAGATCGACTGGAAAGCTTTAAAACGCGGTGGTATCTCGTTTGCTTTTATCAAAGCGACCGAGGGCGGCGACCACACAGACAAGAAGTTTCGCCAGAACTGGATCAATGCAGGCAAGGTCGGGATGCCTCGCGGGGCATACCACTTCTACTTCTTCTGCCGGACCGGACTGGAACAGGCCAGATGGTACATCAGAAATGTTCCCAAGGATCCCAATGCCCTGCCACCTGTGCTTGACATGGAGTGGAACCACCAATCAAAAACCTGCAAGCGCAAGCCTTCGCCAACGGCCATTCGCGCAGAAATGCGTTCTTTCCTGAAAACGGTATACAAGCATTACGGAAAACGCCCGGTAATCTACACGACAGTTGATTTTTACAAAGACAATCACCTGTCCACTTTCAAGGGGTATGAATTCTGGCTGCGTTCGGTCGCAAACCACCCCATGCATGTATACAAAGGACAGAACTGGACCTTTTGGCAATATTCCGGAACTGGCCGGGTTCCCGGCATCAAGGGCGACACTGATCTGAACGTGTTTGCCGGTTCACAGCAGGAATGGCACAAATGGGTATCAAGCCGAACCGGAAAATCGATCGGACCACAACATTATCCGGTTGCTGTGACACCACAAAACAATGGTCCAAAACTGCCTCCAAACGGTTTGCCTCCAATGACCGGCGTTCCGGTCGCTGCCGCAAGCCAACCATTCCCCGTTGATCTTGCTGAAGGAACGGGACCTTCCCTTTCAAACAGCGGAGGTCGGAATTTACCCTCGCAAACCATCATTCGCCCCCATACACCGTTGACCGGACTGGGGTTTGCAAACTAGGCCGTAAACTCATAAATCTGGTATAAATGGTTGGAGGGAGACATGTCAGAACCTCGCGGTTACGCTCTGCCAATCCGCATCCTGCACTGGCTTATGGCAATTCTGATGATTGCCATGATTGCCGCTGGTATAGCGATGGTAAACGGCCCCTGGAACGGGCAGTTTCCACCAGCGCGCGGTATGTTGTACGACTTTCACAGAGGCGTCGGAATACTGCTGATGGTGCTTGCAATCGTCAGGATCGGGGTGAAGTTCATGGTTCCCCCTCCGTCTCCCCTCCCCGACAGTATTTCGAAGCCGCAACGCCTGGCAGCGGTAGCAATACACATCGCATTGTATGTCTCGTTCATCGTTATGCCTTTGTTCGGCTGGTACGCCACCAACACCTGGGGTGTGAGCACTATCACGGTGTTTGGACTGTTGGACTTGCCACAGATTGCCGAAAAAAACCGCGAACTGGGAATTCAGTTGCTTGCTTGGCATGGCTACATGGGCATTGCTGTCACTGTTTTGATCGTACTGCACATTGGCGCAGCGCTGCATCACCAATTCATAAAGAAAGATGGTGTTCTCCTGCGAATGGTCTCCCGCTAACGCGGTTCTGCCAGCCCAGACACTATTCAATTGGCGCAGCTATCAGGCCAAATGCTCATGCACCAAAGTGCTTTTTGACAGTCATAACCCTGCGATAGGCTGACTGAAGCTGGCCAGATGAAATACGGTTCTGCTGCACCGCTTCGGCAATCCACCCCACAGCCCGCGCAGGCAAGTCCTCATCATATTTCAAGGAATTAGACAGCAATAGCATATCGTTACCGGCAGCCAAGGCGAGGATCACCGCCTCCTTGAGTTGGTACGACTTCCTGATTGCCCCCATGTCCAGATCATCAGTCAGGATAACCCCCTTGTAACCAAGCCCGTTGCGCAGTGACTTTACCAGCGCATTGGATGAAAATGTGACAGGTGCCTTCCCGTTCGAAAACAGTGGATGGAAAAGGTGTCCACCCATGATCATCGGCGCCCTGCCTGCAAGTTTTTGAAACGGGACCAATTCCTTTTTGTTCCAGGTCTTGGAAATGTTGACAAACCCGTCATGACTGTCGCTTCGAGAGGAACCATGGCCCGGGAAATGCTTGATGGAACAGGCAACGCCGGCAACTGCAAATCCATCAACAAAGGCTCCCGCATAGCTGGCTATCCGGTCTACATCGGTGGAAAAACTCCTGCCATACCTTCCTATCACCGGATTTTTCGAATCATGAATGTCGACTGACGGTGCCATGTTCATGTTAAACCCGGCAGCTTTAAGCTCTTTTCCCGCCCGGCTATAGATGGCTCGGGCCTCGGCAACGCTCTTGTTGCCACCCACCCACTGGGCAGTTGGAATGGCGGCCAGGCCATGCTTGCTGCCAAGCCGTTGAACCTTGCCACCTTCCTGGTCAATCGCAGTCAGTGTACCGGCATGGGCATTCAGAAACTGCCTGGCCATTGCTTTGGTTTCGGCTCCCGATTTCACATTGTGTCTGAGAAACAAGGCTCCTCCGGCCCGACCCGCCGCAATGTGTCTGGCCAGCGCCCTGGTTGACCCTGATGCAGTCGACGACCCGGGAAAACCGATTACCAACAATTGTCCCGCCATTTTTTCAACCTCGGCAGCACTTGCAGGTGATGACCGCCAGACAACGGGTGCCGCCAACGCGCCTGCTGCCACACCAAGAAACCGACGGCGATCAAAATTGTTATTCGTCACGTTTGTTCTCCAGTTCGAATCGCGTTGCTACCGGTTAACACAGTCACGAAGGGCATCACAAATTTCCATCAGGCTGTCGTTTTGCCGACCAGTAGGTTGAACAGTTTTCGACCGTATAAAGTTGGCTTCTGACCGCAATATGACGCCATCGGTCAAAACTTTGAGTTTGTTCGCCCGAAGCGTCGAACCCGTTGAGGTAATATCCACAATTGCGTCCGCCTGACCGGCAGAAGGGGCCGCTTCCGTTGCGCCGAGGCTTTCGACAATGCGGTACAGGGCAATGCCGTGACCGGAGAAAAAACTCTGGGTCAGGTTCCAGTATTTTGTTGCGATCCGCAGCCGCCGACCATGACGCTGGCGAAATTCCGCTGCCACATCGTCGAGGTCCTCCATGGTATTCACATCGACCCAGGCTTCGGGCAGGGCCAACACCACATCGGCGTGGCCAAATCCCAATTTGACCGCGAAATCCAGGTATTGGTCAGCTTCGGCGGAGGTTTCACGGGCAAGGTCCTCGCCGGTAATTCCGGCATGGATTGTTCCGGCAATCAGTTCCCGTGCGATTTCCGATGCCGAAAGAAAAGCAATTTCCACCGCTCCGTCGGCGCTATCCACACCGCGCAACACGCCTTGATAACTGCGCGCGTCCTGCGGCAATTCAAGCTTGAATCCCGCTTCGGCAAACAGTTCAACCGAACGCTCCTTGAGCCTGCCTTTCGATGGTATGGCGATGGTGAACGTCATGCAGCGGCCCCCAACCGGTCGACCCAAACAGCAAAACCGACCGCAGGTATTTCGGTTTTTGAGCCGAGCACTGTCAGCAATTGGTCATAGCGTCCGCCGCCAATCAATGGTTGGTCTGCACCATCACGGTAAACTTCGAATACCATTCCTGAATAATAATCAAGACGACGACCGAATCTTGCCCGGAACAACGCCGTTTGGCCGGTCAACCCCTCGGACAGTTCCGCAAGTGAACGCCGGGCAATCGATAAATCTATGCCGACATCGTCTGCGAATGCGGCAAGAGTCGTGTCCACAGTATTGAGATCGCATTCAATTGCCAGATATGTGTCAAGGACACTGCGCGTTTGATCATCCAGCATTGTTTGAGACAGTTGCGCCTGTTGGATTACCCGTTCGGCAATCGCTTGCGGTGTCCTGCTTCCGGTCAGTGGCAGGCCAGCGTCCTGCATCATGGCCGTTACGGCATTCACCATATCGTCACCATTTCCCGATTTCAGGGCCTGCCTGACCGGTTCGGGAAGTGTTGCGACCAGATCCCCTCCCTGTCCCGCCAGGCTGGAGATGACATCCGCCAGAAGTGCATCATCGCCGAAGGCTCGAAGCAGTTTCTTCCGCCATGCTTCCGGGATTTCCAGTTGCTCCAGAACGGTCGCGAATATCCACTGGTTGCCAACAACCAGTTCATAGCGGTCAACCTCAAGTCGGTTTAGTAACCCGATTGCATGTTTGACACATGCGATGTCTGCGCTGGCGCGGTCAGGATCGCCAATGTCCTCGTAACCGGCCTGGACAAATTCATGGGGGGCATTGTTTCGCTGGCGGAACACCGGCCCACAATAGCCATATCTGGTTGGAGAGGCGTTTTCGTCGCGGTGCGCCATACAGACCGGAATGGTGAATTCCGGACGAAGGCAATGCCAGGTGCCGGAGTTTTCCTGCGTCAGAAAAATCCGGCGGCGCAAATCCTCACCGGTTGAATCGAGAAACGGGTCGGCTGGTTGCAACAGGCCAATGTCGGGAAACTCGCAACCGATGCTTTCCAAGAAGCCAAGAATTTCGGCCGAACGTTCCATCGTCTAGCCGCTTGCCTGTGCCTTGAGCAGTTTTTCTACTTCAGCGACAAGATCAGCTACGGCGATCTCAAACTGCCCCGGACGCGCCTCGCGCCATTCTTCATTGGAAGCAATCGCTTCGGCCTGTTTGCGGCCCTCGATCAAATCCTTCATCTGGAGCTTTCCGGCCTCGCGCTCGTCTGACCCCTGAATGATCGCAATCGGGCAACCACGACGGTCGGCATATTGCAACTGCTTGCCAAATTTGTTGGGATTGCCCTGATACATTTCGGCGCGAATTCCAGCATCTCGCAATTGCTGGACAAAACCCTGATAGGTCGCCAACGCGTCACGGTCCATGACTGTCACGAGCACGGGAGCGTGGGTGTCACCGCCTTCCAGCAGACCGTTGTTTTTGAGCGCCGTCATGAGGCGCGACACACCGATGGAAAAGCCTGTTGCCGGAACATCCTGCCCGGTAAAGCGCTTGACCAACCCATCGTAACGCCCGCCACCGCCAACGGAACCGAACACGACTTCCTGACCTTTTTCGTTTTTCACCTTGAAGGTGAGTTCCGCTTCGAAAACCGGGCCGGTGTAGTATTCAAGGCCGCGGACGCAGGTTGGATCGACAAGGACACGATCCTTTTTGTAACCGGCGGCAAGCACCAGTTCTTCAATCTTGAATAGCTCGCCCATTCCATCGGCAAAAGTTTGGCTGGACGGATACCAGTCTGGGTCGGTGAGATATGAAACCACACTCTGTATCTGCCCCTCATCCAACCCAACACCCGGCGTGAAATCTCCGCTTTTGTCCTTGCGGCCTGCGCCCAGCAATTGGCGCACCCCGTCCACGCCGAATTTGTCGAGCTTGTCGATGGAACGCAGAACGTTGAGGCGTTTTTCGGCATTTTCGTCGCCGCCCAGACCAATCGCTTCGAGCACACCATCCAGCACTTTGCGGTTGTTAACGCGAATGACGTAATCTCCGCGCTTAATGCCGAGCGCTTCCATCACATCGGCCATCATCATGCACATTTCAGCATCGGCCTGAACGCCCGGCGCACCCACCGTGTCGGCGTCAAACTGCATGAACTGGCGGAACCGGCCCGGGCCCGGCTTTTCGTTGCGGAACACATAGCCCGCGCGATAAGTGCGGTATGGCAGTTGAATGTCGTTGATGTTTTCGGCCACATGGCGGGCGAGCGGTGCGGTCAGGTCATAGCGCAGG
The DNA here is from genome assembly GCA_965230715.1 of Rhizobiaceae bacterium. Lineage (GTDB taxonomy): Bacteria > Pseudomonadota > Alphaproteobacteria > Rhizobiales > Rhizobiaceae > JAALLB01. The sequence continues at coordinate 2,984,097 of CBDDLK010000001.1, forward strand.
CTCATCCACTGATCGTCATCGTCTGTCAGCGAAAACACGCCTTCATTGGGCCGATCACTGTCAGGCAAAAACTTTCCGAGACAATCGGTATATTCAAACATCGGCGTTTCGACCGGATCAAAACCGTATTTTTCATAAACCGCCTTGATCTTGTTCATCATGGCGTCGGTTGCACGAATGTCGTCGGCAGAACGGTCGACAAATCCACGCGGCAATCGCGCCTTGAGTTTTTGCGGTTTTTTCTTTTTTTCGGGCATGGGATTTTTGAAACCTGTAGTGTTGGCCGTGTGTTAGCCGACACAGCGCTACGGGGCAAGGCTTTTACAGATGACAGGACAGTGCCTTGGTGACGCTGGCGCGGCGGCTTGCAATCGTTTGTGGTAAACAATAGGCTTGCAAGGATTGGCATTATTGATGTGGGGACAAAAATGCTCAGACTTGTTGCAGCCGGTTTGTTGGTCTTGATTATTCACCTTTCCGGAAACGTCGACGCACAAGCCGCCAGGTGCAAGGATTACAGCAGTTGCGCCCAGGCCGTCAAAGCATGGTGTGCAGGGCAACACCCTCGCGCCGATGGAGATGGCGATGGCATTCCGTGCGAGAACGTCTGCCCGACGCGCCAGAAGGTCCGTGAAATAATGAGCCAGATCGGCTGCTCACGCTAGGCCTTAAACCGGTTCGCGTTTTGAAAGAACCCGGACAACGGCTTGTCTGCTCGACAGGGTAGTCCATTCACGTATCGGTCCATCCATCAAGGCCTGAATTGTGGAACCGACCCATCATGACCGGTCATATGTGATAGGTCAGTGCCATGGCTATGCAATGGCGCAATTCCTGTTCAGGCAGCTTTTCCCCCGCGTCAAAAACCAGTGCGCGGTTGCCGCGAAAATCGAAGGTATCGGGGTAGAGTTCACGAAACTGTTCAACCAGATTGGTCGAGCAGATGAAATACATCGCGACCCTGCCCGGCTCGCCCCGGATTGCATCGATGCGGACGGTACTGCCGGATTTGGGCTTGACGGTTACAAAGCTCGGCTGGCCCCATTTGAGGCTTTCCTCAATCTGCCCTACCCCTTGTGTGTTGGCGGCGACGTCAAATACCAGCCCGCGCATGGTTCGAAGCTGATCACCAACAGCACCGTCATAAGATGCATATTTTTCTTCGATGTTTGCCATTCAGGTGGGTCGTTTGAAGGCTTTGCGTTCTTTTTCAACGATATCGCGGAAATGGCAGCCGTGACAATGATCGTTGACCAGACCCATCGCCTGCATGAACGCATAAATGGTCGTCGGGCCAACAAAACTCCACCCGCGCTTCTTCAAATCCTTTGATATCGCGGTAGAAATTTCTGTGAATGCCGGGATTGAATCACGGTCAATTTCCTTGGGTCGTTCCTTTTCATCGGGTTCGTGGCTCCAGAAGTAGGCTGCTATCGATCCCCATTCCTGTCCCAGTTCAATGGCTCGTTTGGCGTTGTTGATCGTCGATTCAATCTTGCCGCGATGCCGAATGATACCTGCATTTTGAACCTGTTTTTCCACATCTGCCTTGCTCATGGCAGCAACCTTCTCGATTTCGAAACCATGAAATGCTTCGCGAAAATTTTCGCGGCGCGACAAAATCGTGTACCAGGACAGGCCGGACTGAAACCCCTCCAGACAGATTTTCTCGAACAGTCTTGTGTCGCTTCCGACCGGTCGACCCCATTCATTGTCGTGATAGGCAACATAGTCTTCCTGTGGCCCGGCCCAGAAACACCGTGTAACGCCGTGATCATCGGTAACAAGACCTGGCTTGGATGCTGCCATTTCAGTCATCTGTGATTTTACCTTTTGTTTACTTATTTCAAAAAGCGGGTGTTAACCAACAATCATTCAAATTGTAATTATTACCGCCGCGTTAACGATTTAGCGCCGCTGTTGGTGCATTCTTTGCTTCACTGATCCTGACAAGTGAAGAGGATCGAGACGAATAGTAATGAGTACGTCATGAAGTTGAAAGCGTTATTGCTGGCAACAGCAATCACTACTGCCATTCCCGTTGGCCAGGCATTTGCCGGTGACAAACCCTATTTGCAGGTTTCACCGCAATTGTCATCCAGCTGGATCTATCAGGTTTCCGACCGGCCAAAGCGCAATACCTGGGGCGTGGGACAGAAACGTTACAAGCGGCAAGAACATTCAACTTACCGGCACGGCTCCCGGCAACAAACATCGCAGCACTACCGGTTGCCACGGAAGAAGCAACACAACGTAAAACAGCGTCGCCAACGTATCTGGAAAGCAACCGGAATATTTGCGGGGCTTTCGGTTAACGCCCATCCGCAGCAAGCACAACCGCGCCGTGGATCGGTTCAGTTTGTCACGCGCAAACAAAGCCCGCAAAAGCGGCAATGGATTTTGCAGCAGAACGCCAGGCAAAACCCGTTCCAGCGCGCTCACAAACCTCGCATTGACTCGCCTTCACGCGTTGCCCATGCGCCGAGATACGACAACAACGCCGCACGAGCCTACATTGCAAACGAAACAGCAAGGCGTGGTGTTGATCCTGATTTCCTGCCAGCAACTGTGGACTACTACTCTGACCACAAAAAAGGAACGATTATTATCGAAACCAATACACGTTACCTTTACCTGATCCTTGGTGACGGCAAGGCGCGGCGGTTCGGCGTCGGTGTCGGCAAGGAAGGTTTTGAATGGAGAGGCACTGAAAAGATCAGCCGCAAGGCCGAATGGCCGAGCTGGCGCCCTCCGGCGGAGATGATCGCACGCGAACGGGAAAAGGGACGCGACCTTCCTGTCTTTATGGAAGGGGGACCTGCCAACCCGTTGGGTGCCCGGGCGCTTTATCTGGGTAGTACCCTTTACAGAATTCACGGCACCAACCAACCCTGGTCAATAGGTCAGGCGGTTTCATCCGGCTGCATAAGAATGCGCAACGAGGATGTTATCGAGCTTTATGAAAGCGTTCCGGTTGGTGCAAAAGTGATAGTCAGCTAACAATAATAATAAACCTAGCCAAATACCTTGAGCGGCCCTTCACGGGGCCGCTTTTTTTGTGTTCACATTTTTGAAAGATCGCTCAAAATTAGTTCAAATAGTCCAATCTGCCCTTGCGTTTTGCCAGACCGCCAAATAATAAATCTTCTGAGGCAGTGATAACCCAACAACATATTCGAGGGATTTATGGACAGACGCAAATTCTTGGCTTTGGCTGCCGGTGGCGCAGCTGCGATTACACAATTCGGGCGATCCACGGAAGCATTTGCAGAACAGCAACTGCGTTATGATCCTACAAGTGGCCAATGGGTTCCTGCACCGCGACGCAGTATCGTAAACCGCAAACCACCTGCAAAATTCCGGCGCAGAACGGTTCGGGCAATCCATAACCTTAAACCTGGCACCATCGTCATACACACCGACAAAAAGTTCCTTTACTACGTATTGGATGACAAACGCGCTATCCGGTATGGCGTTGGTGTTGGTCGCGAAGGGTTTACGTGGAAAGGCAATGCATCCATTCAGCGTAAAGCCAAATGGCCCAGCTGGACACCGCCTGCAGAGATGCGCGCACGTGAAGCAAAGAAGGGTATCAAACTGCCGGTTACCCAAGCCGGAGGCATCGATAACCCGTTGGGCGCAAGAGCGCTATACCTTTACCGCAACGGTCGCGACACCCTGTATCGCATTCATGGCACCAACCAACCCTGGTCCATTGGCCTCAACCTCTCTTCAGGCTGCATTCGCCTGAACAACAAGGACGTGGAACACCTTTATGAGCGTGTAAAAATTGGCGCAAAGGTTATCGTTATTGGCCAAGGACAGAATGGCAATGGCGTTTTGCGCGAGCGTACCTTGTTTGGTGCATAAGCGATCCAGTTTTTCTACTATTGGAAACCCGCATCAATGGTGCGGGTTTTTTTGTTCCTACAACACGGTTGAAATACTAACATGACGCTTCAGAACAGGGTAACTCCGGACGGAAAACTGGTTTGTGAACCTTGGCGTGGAATGTTCATGGGCAACCGTGGCGGTCGGATTCACAACCCCGAAACCAAAACTTTGACGCGGCGGCGATGGGTATCCAAACGCTGGATTACCTGTGCGACACGTTTCAAGCACAGACAACGCACTGTCATGGGCCAGGGTTACACCGAGCTTTTCTTTTTCGATGAGGTTTCCGCATTGGCAGCCGGACACCGCCCCTGTTTTGAGTGCAGGAGGAAAGATGCCGATAGTTTTTCGCGCCTTTGGAAGAACGCAACCGGGTTGGCAAACAGCGCTTCGGACATGGACCAGGTTTGCATCGACAGCGGCTGACCGCCGGAATGAGGCTAAACGAAAACGAAATAGCAACACTGCCTGAAGGTGCCATGTTCAAGTCTGGCGATGAAATTATGACATTCAAGAACGGTTTGTGCATGGCCTGGAGCGGTTGGGGTTACAAACAAACGGACTGGAACGGACAGCAAGCTTCCCTGATAACCCCACCAGCGATTGTCGATGTGCTAAGAGAAGGCTATCGACCTGTATGGCACGAAACTGCATCTCGATAGGATAAGGATTTGGCTGTTCACGATTTCAGATCCCAAAGGCTGTTTATAGATGGTCCACTGCATGAAAACGCCGTGCTCAATACCGAACGGGAGCAGGCCAACTATCTTCTGAATGTGCTGCGCCTTGGAGATGGAGATCGAATCCTGGTTTTCAACGGCGTAAATGGAGAGTGGGAAGCCGATATACAGGCAATTGGCCGAAAGAAATGCAATTTGTTGATCAGGAACCAAACGAGGCCACAACCGGTGCCCTGTTCACTCGAGTACTGCTTCGCGCCGCTAAAGCAAGCCAGGCAGGATTACATGGTCCAGAAGGCTGTCGAGATGGGGGTCGGTGCCTTGCAACCTGTGATTACGCAATACACCCAGGTGCGCTCGGTCAATCTGAAGCGTTTGCGTGCGAATGCAATCGAAGCGGCCGAACAGTGCGGCGTACTCAGTATTCCCCGGATTAGTGATCCGGTACCGCTAGGCGAGATGCTCAAAAACCTTTCTCCCGGCAATTTGCTTGTCTTTTGCGACGAACACGCGCCCACAATTGAAGAACTTGCTGACAAGAAAGCAAACCAACACGAAACTGTTTCACTGCTAATCGGCCCTGAAGGCGGGTTTAGCCCAGAGGAACGGGAGCGCATTATCGCGCTTGAAAACACGGTTCGCCTCGGCCTTGGGCCACGAATATTAAGGGCGGATACAGCGGCAGTCGCCGCGTTGGCCCTGATACAAGCGAAGCTTGGTGACTGGTATAACAAATGATTGACACTTGTAAATCACCTATTGCTTGCAGCACTGTGCAAAAGGAACTAAGTGGAATTTCCGATTTCTTCGCCGTGCCCTGGCCGGCTTGTTAGGAGGCTGCATGGCACGCGACACCACCGACGACCGGCCAATCGAATCCAAAACACAGATGATCGAGTGGCTGACCAAAGGCTGCAAACCAAAAGAAGACTGGCGCATTGGAACCGAACACGAGAAGTTCGGCTTTTGTATGCATACCTTAAAGCCTGTACCCTATGAGGGTGAGCGCGGCATCGGAAACATTTTGAAGATCATGGGCGAGGAACCCGATTGGGAACCCATCATTGATGCCGGCAACCTGATCGGGCTTTACAACCCGAAAGAGGGCGGCGCCATTTCGATTGAGCCTGGCGGGCAATTTGAGCTTTCGGGCGCACCACTTGAAACGGTCCATCAAACCTGCCGGGAATCCAACCAGCACCTGGCACAGGTGCGCAAGATTTCCGAAGCGCTGGAAATCGGCTTTCTGGGCGTGGGGGCTTCACCGATATGGACATTTGAGGAGACCCCCCGAATGCCCAAAAGCCGCTACGAGATCATGACACGGTACATGCCCACAGTGGGCAGCCAGGGACATGACATGATGTATCGCACGGCGACCATTCAGGTGAATCTCGACTTTTCCGACGAGGCCGATATGGTGCTCAAACTGCAAACATCGCTCAAATTGCAGTCGATGACATCGGCATTGTTTGCAAGCTCGCCCTTTACCGAAGGCAAACCAAACGGCCTTCTATCGTGGCGCAGCGACATCTGGCGCGATGTCGACAATCAGCGCGGTGGTTATCATGCCTTTATGCTCAGGGACGATTTCGGCTTTGAAAAATATGTCGAATGGGCGTTGGACATACCAATGTACTTCATCATTCGTGATGGCCAATACCGTGACTGTACAAACATCACATTCCGCCAGTTTCTTGATGGTGCATTGCGGGGCGAAGTCGAAGACTGGCGTGCCAATGTGGGTGATTGGGGCAATCATTTGAGCACCTTGTTTCCTGACGTAAGGCTCAAGCGGTTTCTTGAAATGCGCGGGGCGGATGGCGGTCCCTGGCGCAATATATGTGCCTTGCCTGCATTTTGGGTCGGATTGCTTTACGACGAAGGGTCACTGGTTGCCGCTTCTGAACTGGTAAAAGACTGGACGCCGGAGATGGTAGGCCAGTTGCGCGAAGAAGTTCCGACAAAAGGTCTGAATTCAACAATCAATGGCTTCAAACTTAACGATGTTGCCAAAGAGGTTCTTGAGATTTCCCGGTCCGGGCTTGCTGCACGAAACCGTAGAAACGAAGACGGATACGATGAAGGAATTTTCCTCGCCCCGCTTGAGGAAACCGTCGCGCGTGGAACAACCCCTGCTGAGGAGATGCTCAACCTTTACGACAATCGTTGGAACGGGGATTTGAGACACCTTTTTGAGGAATACTCGCTATAGCGCAATTCCTGGTTAGATGGATTTTTCAATACAAGAACTTCCAACCCTATCAGAAGGAAGTTACTGTTTTCCTATAGCGATGGAAACACAAAACGGTTCTGGTAAGAGGCTGTGCACCGTGTTTGAACACCGCAGTTCGGCGCTTATCCCGAATATCTGCATTGCTCGGTAACTTCGAGCAATTCAACATCGATCTTGCTGCCTTTTCGACTAAGAACGCGACAGTTTGCACGTATTGAATCGGGTTCAACAAAGAGCACGAAGTTCGACGGCAGGCCGAGCCACCCGGTCATCACCAAGGTCGCAGCATCGCTTTCAAGATGCTTTACGGTGCATTGTACCGGACTGCTGTTTTCGTTAAACAAAACCTTGCCAACCCGTGGGAGGCGCTTTCCCAGTTTTGCTGTTCTTCTATCCGGCTTGTCTTGTTCCAATACAATGGACTCTCGTTGCATATTTTACCCCCGATACCCAACGACTCAAATCTAGTTCGGCGTAGTTAATGTTGAATTAAAGAGATCGCAGTTGTGGAAAGTCAGGTTGAAGATTGGCGATGCGGGCCATATTGGTTCATCATCGGGGTGAGTCAGGTTTTTTCATGAGCGCACGATCAGTTTTTTCAGACACCGGCAATTCCAAGCCAAACCTGCAAGATTTCTCGGTTTCGGAGATTTCTTCTGCCCTGAAGAAAACCGTTGAAGACCGGTTTGGATATGTCCGCATTCGTGGAGAAATATCCGGTTACCGGGGCCCCCATTCGTCCGGACATTGCTATTTTTCGCTCAAGGATGAACGCGCGCGTATTGAGGCGGTAATCTGGAAAGGCAATTTCAATCGCTTGCAGCACAAGCCGGAGGAGGGGCTTGAAGTTGTGGCATCAGGCAAACTGACCACTTATCCCAACTCGTCGAAATATCAAATCGTTATAGACCAGCTGGAACCGGCAGGGGCCGGCGCGTTGATGGCACTGCTGGAAGAGCGAAAGAAAAAACTCGAGGCCGAGGGATTGTTTGCAGCCGAACGGAAGCAATTACTTCCGTTTATGCCCAGGCGCATCGGCGTTGTCACTTCACCCACCGGATCAGTAATCCGCGATATACTGCATCGTATCTCTGACCGCTTTCCGCTTCATGTGACTGTATGGCCGGTAAGAGTGCAAGGCGACACGACGGGCGCGGAAGTTAGCCGCGCAATCGTCGGCTTCAACAAGTTTTCAGAAGAAGAAAAACCGGACGTAATTATCGTCGCTCGGGGCGGCGGAAGTATCGAGGATTTGTGGGGGTTTAATGATGAAGCTGTAGTCAGGGCAGCAGCAGAGTCTGGCATACCCCTTGTTTCGGCGGTCGGCCACGAAACTGACTGGACACTGATTGACCATGCTGCAGATGTTCGTGCACCTACCCCTACAGGTGCAGCTGAACTAGCAGTACCGGTTAAAGCTGAGCTTGAGGCAACGCTTGCCAGTTTGCGGGCGCGACTGAAAGCAGGCCTGTCCCAACGGATCGATCGCGCACAATCGGAACTCAAGGCGGCAACCAGGGGATTGGCTTCGCCGGATGTACTGCTGGAATTGCCACGTAGGCGCCTGGACGAAGCTTCGGGGCGGCTGGGGCGCGGGCTCGACCTGGCAACACGTGCGAAACGAACGCAATATGAACGCGTTGCCGGTAGATTGTCACTGCGCGGATTGAAAGTGACTGTCAGACACAATCGCGACATACTTGCTTCGCTTGAAGCCCGTTCGGGCCGTGCCTTTTTCAACCAGGTTCGGATTACAAAAACCCGGTTTGAACAGGCAGGACGAATGCTCGACAGCCTTTCGTACAAAGCTGTTTTGAACCGGGGTTATGCTGTTGTCAGAAACTCTGAAAACGCACCGGTAACGTCTGTCAGTGAAGTCAAACCCGGCAAGCCTTTCAGTGTCGAGCTTAAGGACGGTGTTCTGGAAGCCGTCTCGGCAGGTGACAGGCAAGTTCCACGAACGGCCCCAAAAACCAGGAAAGCTTCATCTGACAACCAAGGTGACCTTTTCTAGCCAGCAGGTGTGAGTGTCACTCTTCACGAAATGCCTTGCTGAAGCTGTCGCTGATCGGCTTCATGAGATACTCAACAAATGTGCGTTCACCGGTATTGATGAATGTCTCGACCGGCATACCTGCGAAGATCTGCTCCGAAGATATTTCCTCAGGCAGGCTGTCTGTCAGCTTCAGGCGTGCTGCAAAATAGGGTTCCTTTGAAGCGTTGTCCGTGATCCGGTCAGCTGACACATATTCCACTGTTGCAGGCACTTCCGGTGTTGTGCGCACATTCAATGCAGCGAACCGGATGCTCGCGTTTTGCCCGATTTTCACAACATCTACATCGCGCGGCGCAATGTGTGCGGAAATCACAAGTTCATCGTTCGTCGGCAAGACCTCCAGAACAGCTTCGCCGGGGGCCACGACACTGCCAATCGTATTTTTCGCGATATTGACAATGATGCCGTCCGCCGGAGCGCGGATCACCATGCGGTCCAGCACATCTGAGTGCGACGTGAGTTGCTCTTTCAGGTCTGCCAACTGTCGGCGCAAATCGTTGACTTCCGTTGACGCTTCGGATTTGCGGGCAGCCTTCAGCACAATTTTCTTTTGTCTGATCTGCGATATTGCATTTTGACGTTGTCCTAGGGTTGCCTCAAGACCACCCAACCTGCCTTGGGAATCTGCGCGCGCGCGCAGCAACTGGTTATACTGGGATTTGGGTGTCAGGCCGCTTTTGACCAATTTCTTTTTGGCCGCAATCTCGTTGTTGAGAATGTCAAGTTTGGTGGTTTCAGCCGATATTTGCCGCTCAACGCCGCGAATCTCGTTTTCCAGCGAACTGATCTGTTCCTCCTGAATCTTCAGTTCCGAGTGATGCTTTTCCAAGCGCGATTCAAACTCAGCAGATTGCAGTTCAAGTATTAGTTCGTCCTGATCGGCTTTCAGTTTGTTGGTCAGGGTCTCGGGAAACGTCAATTCAGTCGCGCCTGAAAACTCTGCACTGGCTCTGATGAGCTTTGCTTTCAGCGCGGTAATGGACTGTCCGATCCTGTTGCGATTTGCCTGGGCTTGCGTAACATCGAGATATACAAGAGGTTGACCCTGTTGAACGCGTTCGCCGTCGCGTACGACGATTTTATCGATGATTCCACCTTCCAAATGGCTGACAGTCTGATTTTCACCACTGGCAATTACGACCCCCGGAGCAATGGCAGCACCGGCCAAGGGTGCCTTTGCAGCCCATACCCCGAAAACCCCGAAAAACAGTGCTACGACTACCAGTCCGAATACCGCAGTTGCTGTTGAACCTGTCGGCACCCGTTGCTGCCAGTCGGTTGCATGTGGAACTTTGTTGGTTGCTGTCATGTCTGTTCCCCCGGTTATAGACTTGCGTGCTTGTCGTAGTTTCTGCGCTTGCCATTCATTGGCAGTTTTCCCGAACGCTTTGCGGCATATTTCTTGATAACCTTGTCGCGAACATCAAAGTCGGTGACCCTACCCCGGTTCATCCGCAATATGATATCGGCCGCTTGCAGAACACTTTCCCTTTGCGTCACCAGGAACACGGTAATTTTTGCCTCACGCGCGTCTTTGAGGGCTTTCAGCAGAGCCTTTTCGCCGTCCCGGTCGAGGCTGGAGTTCGGTTCATCGAGAACAAGCAGTCGCGGAGAACCGTATAATGCTCTTGCCAGAGCAATCCGTTGCTTTTCACCACCGGAAAGTTGAAATCCGCCCGGACCGATTTGAGTATCGTAACCATCTGGCAGTTTCTTTACGACTTCCTCAACATGGGCCATACGGGCAGCCTTAATGATGTCTTCGTCATTTGCCTCACAATCAAACCGGGCAATGTTTTGCGCAACGGTGCCCGGCAACAACTCGGCATCCTGCGCCAGATATCCGATGTATCTGCCAAGGTCATCGGGATTCCAGTTTTCCAGATCATTCCCGTCAAGCCTGACATCACCGGCATAGGGGCGCAGTGCTCCAACCAGAATTTTGGCAACTGTCGATTTTCCTGCACCGGAAGGACCAATAACTGCAACCGAACGTCCCGGCGGAATGTCGAAGGAAACCCGGTTCAGTATCGGTGCCTTCTTCGGGTCAACAGGATTGGGTTGCAACAAGTCGTGAACCGAAAGATTGCCGACGGGCGCCTCCACCCTTGTGTACTCGCTCTTGCGTGTGGCGCCGCTAACAAACGCCTTGACGTTTTGCCACGCGCTCCAGCCCGCATTGAGTTGGGGCCATGAGTTAATCACCGTATCGATGGGCTGAAGCGCCCGCCCGGCAATGATGGAGGCGGCAAATATCATCCCGGCGGTCATTTGGTCAATCTGCACCAGATAGGCACCAAGGCCCAGAATCGCTGCCTGGATCACAAACCGCAACGTTCTCGAAACACCGCCAAATATGGCATTTGCCCTTGCAACGCGGTCGGCTGCAACCAGTTCATCGGCATGAATGTTGCCCCAATGGCGGGAGATGTTGCCAACCATGCCCATGGCGACAATGCTGTCTGCGTTCGCCGAAGTAAGTTCTGAGAACCTGTTGGCGCGACCATGCGCAAACGCCTGTTCTTTGCCGTTGCGTTTTGTGAATTGCACGTTTGCAAATGCAATGATCGCCAGAAGGCAAACACCGAACAAGGTCAACCACAGAAGGTTTGGATGTATAAAATAAAGACAGATCAGAAAAATTGCCGAAAATGGCAGGTCTACGACGCCGATCAATGACTTGGTCGCGATAACCGAGCGTACCATGTGCAAGTCCCGCAAAGGCTGATGACCGGATTTTGACTTGTGACCTTCCCTGACCATCTGCTCCATGATCTCGCCCGACAAAACCGTATCGAGTTTGGCGGCCGCTCGGGAATTCAAGATTTGTCGCGTCATCTCGGTGATACCCAAAATCACGAGCGCGAAACCCGCGAGAATCGAGAGAAACACCAGTGTATCGAGGCTGTTTGAAGGAAGCACCCGATCATAGACCTGTAACATGTACAGGGGTATCGTTAATTGAAGAATGGATGAAAAGAGAGAAAAGCCCGCGATTGTAGCCAGTGAATAGCCAAACCCACGCACAGCCCTGCCAAGGTTGCTCATTACATTACCCGCCCGGATATCATTTCCTTGCCCGTCGCCAAATCATTGGCGCTGAACGGTACAGCAGATCAAATTAGAGCAGAATTCTTAACCAATCGTTTACGTTTTGGCATCGTGAATCTTGACGCAACACGCCTGACATAGGTGCAAGAGGTCGGGGCGATTATTATGACTGGCGTCTATTTTTTGGCACGACTTGTCTTGGGACCTTTGGCAAGCAAGTCCCGGATTTCGGTCAACAGCACTTCCTGCGCGGGAGGCTCGGCCGGCGTCTCTGCCTCTTCCGGTTTTTCGTTTAGCCTGTTTACGGTGCGGACAATCATGAAAATGATGAAGCCCATAATAACAAAATTCACCAGCGCAGTGACAAAAGCCCCGAAAGCCAGCACAACGCCCTGTTTTCTTGCTTCCTCCAGGGTAGTTGCTGTGACGCCGTCGGTAAGCGCAATGAACTTGTTGGAGAAGTCCAGGCCACCGAATATGGCGGCAATCACCGGCATGATGATATCACCTACGAGGGACGTAACAATAGCACCAAAAGCTGCACCAATGATGACCCCAACGGCAAGATCCATGACATTGCCCTTCATGATGAAGGTTTTGAATTCCTTGAGCATCGAGTTTCCCTAATCTGTTTGCAAATATCGCTTCTTGAACAAGACTTACAGCAAGGCACACAGTCAGGTAAGTTCGATTTACTGATTACCCCAATTTTTCACCGTATGGCGTTTCTGCTGCAATCGCGGTATTTTGGCTAGGCAAGCGGTAGCGGGAGACAGCCGTTGGTCGAACCGGCGATTACATTTGCAGTAGCCCTGCTTTATTTTCTGATCTTGTTTGTAGTTGCCAGCTATGGCGACCGCAAATTTGCGGACAACCGCCGCATATCGTTGGCGAAACCAAACATCTATGCCCTTAGCATGGCAGTCTACTGCACAACCTGGACGTTCTTCGGGTCAGTGGGATTGGCCGCAACAAGCAGCCTCAGTTTTTTGGCAATCTATGCCGGTCCGATATTTGTGATCACGGTATGTTTTCCATTGGTATTGCGAGTTGTTCGTCTGGCAAAAGAGGAACGGATAACATCCGTGGCTGATTTCCTCGGGTCCAGATATGGCAAGAACAACAAGGTCGCAGCGGTTGCAGCCATCATCGCGGTTGTCGGCACGATCCCCTACATAGCGTTGCAACTGAAGGCGATTGCAAGTTCTGTCGGTACCCTGTTTGTAAATTTTGAGAGCGGCATCCCGGCGCAATTGTCAGCGATAGGTGATATTTCGCTGTTTGTGGCCCTGACACTTGCTGTTTTTGCCGTTTTGTTTGGAACCCGTCATGCTGACGCAACCGAACACCAGAATGGATTGATGCTCGCTATCGCAATGGAATCTGTGGTCAAGCTGGTGGCTTTCCTTGCGGTTGGCATATTTGTCACCTGGGGCCTCTTTGACGGTTTTGGCGACCTGATCAAGAAAGCGTCGGAAAACGAGCGGGTCCTTTCGGTTACACGTACCGGCTTTGACATCAACCAGTTCCTGATCATGACCCTGCTAAGCTTTTCGGCGTTCCTGCTATTGCCGAGGGTTTTCCACGTTGCGGTGGTTGAAAACAATTCGCCGAAGGAACTTGCACGCGCACGCTGGTTGTTTCCCTTCTATCTGGTTGCCATAAATTTCTTTGTCGTTCCGATCGCCATTGCCGGCATGATCGTGTTTGACAGTACCTCAAACGCTGACGATTTCGTGCTCCTGCTCCCGATTTATGGCGAACAAAAAGCCTTGGCGCTTTTGGCGTTTATCGGTGGGCTTTCAGCAGGAACGGCCATGGTTATTGTTGCGTGTGTTGCGTTGGCGATCATGATTTCCAACGACTTGGTTCTACCACTTATCCTCAGATCCAGCGCACGTGAACACAATGATCTTGAAGACATGGAAAGCATGATCATGCAGATCCGGCGTATGGCGATCTTTGGCGTGTTGGCACTCGGACTTTTGTATTACCGCACTGCTGACAATTCCGCCGCTCTTGCTTCCATTGGCCTTGTTTCCTTTGCAGCCATCGCACAATTGGCTCCACCGTTTTTTCTCGGCCTGTTGTGGAGGAACGGAAACGCGAGAGGTGCCATTTGCGGCATGGTTTCGGGGTTCAGCCTGTGGTGCTATTGCCTGTTTCTTCCAACCCTTTTCCCGAACGACAGCCCGTTGGTAGCCAATGGACCCTTCGGAATTGGCTGGCTACGCCCGCAGGACCTTTTCGGCCTTGGTATGGGCCCACTTGCCAATGGCGTTATCTGGAGCCTGCTGGTCAACGCCTTGAGCATCCTGATCGGATCGCTAACCCGCAAAGCTGACCAACAGGAACGAATGCAGGCTTCCTTGTTTGTTCATTACCAGTCGCAGGAAGTAAGTCGCCGCGAACTGGACCGGTCAGACATCAAAATCTCCCAGCTCAAAGATGCACTCAGCCGCTATATTGGCGCAGAGCGGACGGAACGCTCATTTGATGCATACTGGGAAAAGGTCGGCAGACTCCCCGAACACACCGGAAATGTCGATAACGAACTGCTGCGGTTTTCCGAGCAATTGCTGGCAAGTTCGATCGGGGCCTCTTCGTCACGGCTTGTCCACACATTGTTGCTCAAACGGTATAATCGTAAAGACCGACCAGACATCAAATTGCTTAATGATGCCTCGCGCGCCTTGCAGTTCAACCGGGACGTTTTGCAAACCGCTATTGATCAGCTCGATCATGGTATCAGTGTTTTCGACAACAATTTCGCGCTGGCTTCCTGGAACCGGAAATTCCGGACCGTATTGTCACTTCCCGAGGAAGTCGGCCAGGCAGGCATATCATTGCGTGATATTGCCAAACGAATTGTTTCCAGCAACAAAATTGAAGAGTTCGACGAAGACGGGCATCTTTTGGCTGACCGGCTAATCCGGGTTGGAGACACTTGGCAATTGAACCTTCCGGTCACAAACGAAGTACTCGAGATATCAACCAGCGCCATGCCGGAAGGCGGAATTGTCATTGTCTGGAACAACATAACAGATCGTGTACGCAGCGCAAATGCCCTGCGTGAAGCCAATGAAACCCTTGAAAAACGTGTCGATGAACGGACCTATGAACTGGAGTTGGCAAAGCAGGCAGCAGACCAGGCAAATGTCAGCAAAACGCGCTTCCTTGCTGCGGCGGGCCATGACATTCTGCAACCGCTCAACGCCGCTAAACTCTATGCATCGACGCTTGGTGAAAAAAATCTTGATAGCAATGAAGCCAATCTTGCTTCCAAGTTAAACCGTTCTTTGGGGTCGGTGGAGGAAATTCTGGGCTCAATCCTGGTTATCTCGAAGCTGGATTCACCGGGATACAAGACAGACATTGTCAATTTCCCGTTGCGGGAAGTGACGGAACAGCTTGAATTGGAGTTTCAACCCCTCGCAGAACAGTGCGGGCTGAAACTGCGTTTCGTACATTCTTCCAAATGGGTGCGTTCAGACAAGTCGCTGTTGCGCCGCCTTTTGCAGAACTTTGTTTCGAACGCACTGAAATTCACGAAAACCGGCAAAGTGCTGATTGGAACACGCGCCTCGGGTTCGCAGTTGTCTGTTCAAGTTCTCGACACCGGGATTGGCATAGACACCGAAAACAGACCACTTATTTTCAATGAGTTTACTCGCCTCAGCGATGCGGAAACCACCGCCCCGGGTTTGGGTTTGGGTTTGTCAATCGTTGAGCGGATTGCAGATCTGCTTGGCCACCAGATCGCCATGGAATCGCAGAAGGGCAAAGGCAGCAAGTTTTCTGTCAAACTGCAATCAGTGACCGGATTGCGGGAGTACACACCGACAAAACGAAGTTCCCGGAACATCCATTCCAATAAACTGTTCGGAACAAAAATCTTGTGCATCGACAACGACAAGGCGATCCTGGATGGAATGGTGGAGTTACTTGGCCAATGGGGGTGTGAAGTGCAAACGGCCACCAGCAGGCGCGAAGCGAAGGCCTGCCTTAAAAAAAGTAAAACCCTTCCGCATTTGGTTTTGACTGATTTTCACCTGGACGACGAGACCGGTGTTGAGTTGTTTGCGCATCTGAGAAAAAAGTTCGGTCAGCAACTCAAAGGAGCCCTCGTGACGGCTGACCGAAGCGAGGAGGTGAAAAAGCAAGCCGCAGAAAACGACATGCCTGTAATCAACAAACCGGTCGCGCCTGCAGCGCTCAGGGCATTGGTTTCACAGTACCGACTGGTAGCCGCTTCCGCATGACGATCTTCTACTCTACAGCCACCAAATTTGGGTCGTGTGTGCCGGAGTTGATTTTGTTCATGATAATAACGGCCTGGGTACGGCTATCCACGTTCAACTTCAACAAAACCGCCGAAACATGCGCCTTGACTGTTGCCTCTGACACGCCCAGCTCGTAAGCGATCTGTTTGTTCAAAAGCCCTTCGCCAAGCATTGTAAGCACTCTTGTTTGTTGCGGTGTCAACGATTGCAATCTCGATATCAGCTCGTTGGTTTCGTCGTCCATACCCTCATCAAGATCAAACTTGTTCGGCACCCAGATTTCACCTGACCGAACAGCTTCCATCCCCTCGTGAATTTCCGACATGCTGGAAGATTTGGGAATGAACCCTGATGCGCCAAGTTCAATACATTTTTTTACAGTCAAAGCCTCTTCATGGGCGGAAACAACGATCACCGGAATATCAGGAAACTCGGCACGAATAGCAACCAGACCGGAAAAACCACTAGTGCCTGGCATGGTGAGGTCGAGCATTACCATTGTTGCAGGTGTTTCTCGCAACAATGAACGCAATGAGGTCAAATCACCGACCAAATGCAGTTCGCATCCCACCTCAAATGTCTCAACCGCTTGCCGCATTGCGTCCCTGAAAAGCGGATGATCGTCTGCAATAATGTACACCGATTTCAAATCAGCTATCCCTTTCGCCGATCCTTGAAGTGCCGCTTTATCGCACTAAAATGTGGTTTTTACAATTCTCCAAAACTATGCTCTAAGGTGAAGCTTTAGTCTCATCAACCCGAGTGAAACGACGTGTATCGCTTGCTTAAACGATATTTGAAGTTGACACCTGACATCGTGTCATTGACGATCGTGTCGACCATTCTTGTTTTCCTGTGTTCGCTGGCCTACATGCTTAAGGTTTTCGGGGACGTAATGTTTTTGGGAATCCCAATATCTTTCGTCACTGCCACCCTGGTATTCCCGATCCTGTGTTTCCTTATTTTGTGGATTGGAGCAGGACTGGCCGAGGATATCGACCGACGTGACCCGCGATATGAAAACGAGTAGGTTTGCATAACCATGGACCAAGAACCGCTTTCGTCCTCGCGATGGCTGAATTCAATGTTCATCGCCTGTTTTGCGATGCTTTCAGTATTTGCACTGGTTCTCGTCCAGATCGGTGTTCCGATTACTTCCATTGCTGTTGTGATGCTGGCGTTGGTTGTAGGATGCTACATCTTCGCGGGCCTTTACGGCCGCACGTTGTTGTTTGACCGTTTTCATTTTGCCGAACGTACTGCCAACCCGTACGCGCTGGGGCAAACCATCGCGGCAGGAACCATCTCTTCTGCGGTTTACCTGTTCCTGGCAGGAGACATTTTCCATCACGGTACAAGTGCATTGTCATTTTTTTGGGGCTGGCTGTTGGGAATAGCTCTGCTGGGTCTGTTGTTCTCGGCCAAGCTGGCCCGATTAAGAACCGCAACAATCAGTGAAGCTGTCACGCACAGGGGCAGTTCCAGTGCCTTACTTACTTTTTTGATCTCCCTGGTAGTGATAACTTGCTGCGGTTGCATGTTCCTGGCCCAACTGAGTTTCATTGGCTTCGTTGGCGAAGGCTTTTTTGGCATCGATTCGCAAGTTGCGATTTACATGATGCTGTTATGCATCTTCTGGTGTCTGGTATTGGGTGGAATACAATCCGTTTCGATTGCCCGTGTCTCTGCCTATCCACTGATTCTGATTTGTTTTCTGATACCGCTCGTATGGATCACTGCGAGCCAATCAGCATATCTGTTTCCGTTTTTTTCTTATGGTGTATCCGCGCTCGATCAGGTTCGCGAAATCGACATGCAACTTGTAGATGCCGGTTTGCAAACAAAAGACGAAATCTTTGATTTTACCCAACACGCCAAGGGCATGAACACGTTTTCATACTTTGCCATTCTCCTGACACTGGCATTTGGAACAGCGTCCATGCCACATCTGCTCCAGCAAATCAGCACGACCGGAAAACCCGCCATCGCCCGCAACGGAACAGTATGGGCGTTCGGGTTATTGCTCGTATTTGTTGCCATGGTTCCTTCAGTTGCAGCTTTTGTAAAACTCAATCTCTACAACATCTTGCTTGGTCTCCCGCTCGCCGATTTCGAAGATGAGGCAAGCTGGTTGTTTGCGCTCAGCGGTGATGGTGCCATTCCATTCATAAAAATATGTGGTCAATTGGTGTCGAGCTTTGATGAGGTTCTCGCATCATGCGGACAGGATAGAACCTACTTTCTGACACAGAAAGATTTTTCTATCGACCCGCAGTTTCTTGTCTTGTCCCTTCCCTCACTTCACGGGTTGCCAGCTGTCATCTCAGCCATCGCCGCTGTGGGTGCATTGCTGGCGCTCATGACCACCGCAGACGGCCTGTTGTTTTCAATGGCGACTGCGATGTCGGTCGACGGGTATCGCCGATTGTTACGCCCAATGGCGTCGAAAGGAATCCAGTTGTTCACCACCCGGCTTATGTTGCTGGTTCTTGTGGTTGGACTGGGGGCAATATCGGCGCAGATCGATTATGATCCTGTGTTCCTGTTCCAGCTTGCAATTGCTCTTGGATCAACTGTCCTTTTTCCCGCTTTGCTCGCCGTCCTGTGGTTTAAAGATATCAGACAAATCCAGTTGCTTGTTTCACTTGCTGTTGGGTTGGCCTGTCTTGTTGTTCCCTTGGCCCTTGATTTCACGGGCAACAAATACCTCTACCAAATGGGTCTTGATCTACTGACTTCCCCCGACAGTGCGCATGTTGTTTTCTGTTATGGCCTTGTTTCAACCACCATGACGTTTGCAACAATGGTACTGACGGATGGTGCATACAAATCGTACAGATGGTGGTCAGGCTCCCGCATCGGGAACAATGCCAAATCGGAAGAGGCGGAACAGGTATGAGCGAGAGAGTTTACAAGATCATGGGATCGGAGGAATGGCAAGCGGCCATGCAAGACGGTATCTACCCGGGCAGCGCAGTCGACATACGCGACGGCTTTATCCATTTCTCGACTGCATCCCAGGTCGAGGAGACGGTGGCAAAGCATTTCGGTGGACAACACAACCTTGTACTGGTCAGCTTCCCGGCAACCGCATTCAAAGAGGCGTTGAAATGGGAACCTTCGCGTGGCGGCGATCTGTTTCCACACCTTTACGGGGCACTGGAAACTCGTTTGAATGATGGCGTCTACAGGTTGAAAGATTTGCCGAATGGCAAACACCAGTTTCCAAAGCACTTCTGATGAACCTGTTCTTTCTCGCGAAACCAGCCATATTTGCGTTACCGGCGGAACAAGCTCACGAAATATCTTTGAAGGCACTTAAGGCCGGTCTTGTACCTGCTGCAAAGATTGATCCCGACCCCCGCCTATCGGTTAACGTTGCAGGAATAGACTTTCCAAATCCCGTTGGACTTGCAGCTGGTTACGACAAGAATGCCGAGGTTCCGGACGCCATTTTGCGCCTGGGGTTCGGGTTCACGGAAGTGGGAACCATCACTCCCAGGCCCCAAAGCGGGAACCCCAAGCCAAGAGTTTTCCGCCTTGTACGGGATCAGGGGATTATCAACCGACTTGGTTTCAACAACCAGGGACATGCTGCTGCGCTTGAACGCCTTCAACAACGTAGCGAGCGTATGGGCATTGTCGGTGTCAATATTGGCGCGAACAAAACTTCCAACGATTTCGTAGCAGATTATGAGAAAGGCATTGATGCCTTCTATTCTGTAGCCTCCTACTTTACTGCCAATATCTCCTCTCCCAACACCCCCGGGCTCAGGAACCTGCAAGCTGGCGAGGCATTAAAAACACTGCTCGACCGGATGTTTGATGTTCTGGACAAGAAAGTGGAACAGACCGGCAAAACCGTTCCGGTTTTTCTGAAGATTGCACCGGATCTGCACCCTTCGGAAATGGACGATATTGCCAAGGTGGTGTCCGGTTCACGATTGTCGGCATTGATTGTTTCCAATACCACGCTTGATCGTGACCATGTATCGAACAAGACGGTTGCCAGAGAAACCGGCGGTCTTTCCGGAGCTCCGTTGTTCAACAAGTCTACCCGGGTGCTTGCTGAAATGTATGACAGAATAGGCAAACAAATTCCCCTGATAGGGGTAGGGGGAGTGGGTTCGGCGAACGATGCCATCACAAAAATCAAGGCTGGTGCCAGCCTGGTTCAGCTATACTCCCGGATGGTTTACAAGGGGCCTTGCCTTCCTGCTGAAATTGTCACGGGAATGAGCCAATATTGCGATCAACATTCGCTGGATTCAATCTGCGAGTTGGTTGGAACCGGATACAAAGAATGGACAAGCCCATGACCGATGTCACCCTATGGCATAATCCGCGATGTTCAAAATCGCGGCAAACACTTGAGTTGCTGCGTTCAAAAGGAATTGAACCCGATATTGTTGAGTATTTGAAAACACCGCCATCGAAGACGGAGATACTTCGCGCGCTTGTCAAGCTGGGCATCAGCGCCCATGAACTGATGCGAACAGGAGAAGCCGTCTACAAAGATAACGACTTTTCAGCAGAAACGAGTGACAAGCTTCTTGTCACAGCAATGCACGAACACCCAATCCTGATCGAACGGCCAATTGTATTTTCAGGTGACAAGGCTGCCATTGGCAGGCCGCCGGAAACTGTGCTCGAAATCCTTTGACCTGCTCAAGCCGCAACGTTACGGAAGCTGCTCTTGATGTTTGCCGACAGGCGAAGCGCCAACGTAAACGCTCGAGCTGCCATGAAAACATGGAGCGACAACCAAAGCCCGTGATTGCCCCAACCGCTTTCGAGTAAATGCCAGACGCTCAGATAGATCGCGAGCGAAACAACCATCATGATACTCATATCCCGTGACCAGGTCGCCCCGATGAAGACGCCATCAAGCTGGAAGGCAAGCATTCCAACAAGCGGAAGTGCATAAACCCAGTACATGTAAACGGCAGCTGTTTCACGAATGCTCTCGTTGACCGTCATGAGCGCAATCATCCATTTACCGAACAACACAAACACTGCCAACAGAATAACAGACAGCACCAGGTTCCAGAATGTGGACAGTTTCAACGCCTGCCAGAACCCGGCTCGATAGTTTGCGCCTATGGCACGACCACACAATTGTTCAGCAGCGGCTGCCGAGCCATCCAGAAAATATCCGGAAACCAGGAAAAAATGCAACAATACAGCGTTGGCAGCCAACGTGGTTTCGCCAAATTTTGTACCTTGCGCCGTAAAAAATGCAAAAGCGAAGAACAGGGAGAACGATCTGACCATGATGTCAGCATTGAGGTTCACCAATCGCTTCCAGGCAGCAACTTCGGAAATCCTTGACCAGGACGGGCGTGAGGTGTGGTCAAGCAATTGCCAGCAAACAATGACTCCCAAACCGAAGCCTGTCACTTCGGCTATAACAGTTGCGATGGCTACGCCCGACACACCCCAACCAGCGACAAGTCCAAGCACAATGCTCAATACAATGTTGGATGCATTGATAAAAATCTGCAGGAACACACCCAGGTTGGACCGGTTTGCACCGAGCAACCAACCCAAAATCACGTAGTTGCCAAGGGCGAAGGGTGAACCAAGATTGCGGATAAGGAAATAGGACGAAGTTGCCTCTGAGACTGCATCATTGGGGGCCATAAAATACAAACCAACCCACAAGATAATCGGACTTGCCAGGATGATGAGGCCCCCGGCGATCATCGCGATGCCCAATGCCCGTGCAAGAATCGCCTGTTTTTCCTTTTCGTTTTCAGCGCCGTGCGCCTGTGCTGTCAAGCCTGCGGTCCCGAACCGAAGGAAATTGAATGTCACGAACAGGAGATCGATCAGTATGGCTCCAACCGCAAGACCACCGATTAGCGCGGGGACACCAAACCGCCCAACCACCGCCGTATCGACAATCCCCATTAATGGCGTCGTTAGAAATGCAAGTGACATGGGTATGGCAATCGCCAGAACTGTCCGGTTGGTTATTTCAAACGGCTTGATTTCTGCATTGGAGACCGTGCTCACGGTCAGCGGCCAAATTGCAACAACCGCATGACCAGGAAGATCGGCACAACAATCATCGCTCCGTACAGGAAGTAGCGGAATATGCTGCCCAACGCCTCAAACCCGAGGTTATAGAGGTGGATCACAAAATCCCGGATCGAATTCCACACCTCAAAAGGAGTTATGTTCAGGGCGCTCAGTATGACCCCGACCACCAACGAAACTATGGCCAGTTTAATAATCGTTCGCCAAAGGCTGTCGCCAAGAAACCTGTCGAGTTGAGTGTTCATCTGCAATCCTTTCAGATTCGCAAGCGATAGACCGCAATTCCCTGCAATTCAAGCGAAACTATTGCGGCCCATGTTTGTCGACGATACCCGATGGGCACGAGCTTCCAAGGTTTTTGCCTTTAGGCACCACATCGTCAAGCACTGTCAGGCGGTCCAGCTTGCCGGCAAGCGACACTTTTAATTCACTCACGATGCGTCTTCCGTCGTCCCGATAGCAATCGACAACAAGTTTTTTTCCCGAGCCTGATCCAAAGCTGCGGGAAAATTCGCGATCGATGTCACGATAGGCAACCCTTCTGCCAATGTTTTCTTGTAGCCAGTTTGCAAACCCACTGGTTTTCAGATCTTCAAGCAAATTCAGGGAGATCAGAAAATAGTCCTCAGCCTTGTAACCTGACATGCAGGTCCCGTGCTTGTACCATTCGTGCCTATGCAGGTTTGACCGGTAACCCGGCATGTTTGTCTCAAGACGTTGACGAATGGCGGCGGAAAGCTGCAGTTTTGGCAGTTCGTGCCACCGCCCTTGCTTGTCCAACTTGACTATAGCATCCGGAACACCGCAATAGCGCTTTTTGCCGGGTTGCAGCCAAAGGCCATGCAGCGCCAAACCGTTTGAGGCATTCTTGCCGGCTTGCTGCGGTCTGCATTCGGGTTTCGAAGGCCGTTTTTCACAAAAAGCTGGATGCCAGCTGACTGCGAGAATGTAGTCTGCAGTTTGTCTGGGGCTATTGGCCTGAATATCCATTTCACGTGAACCATCCCGATCGTAGTTCAACCAGGCAGCCAAACCCGCGATAACAACCAAACCAACTATGCTGCTGAATGTGCGCGTTTTCATTCGACCTCCGAAACATACGACATTAAGCTGTCGATATGAGCGAACTTTCCATTACCAGCAATGATGAAAAGAATCTGCCCTTTTTTCTGCCGGAACCGTTCCAGCAATGGTTTACCAAAAACGGTTGGGAACCACGACCGCACCAATTGGAACTTCTTGCAAAAAACCAGGCAGGGTTGTCCACACTACTAATTGCCCCGACCGGCGCAGGGAAAACACTTGCCGGGTTTCTGCCCAGTCTGGTTGAATTGTCAAGCGCAAGAAAACCACGCCCCGGCGAGGCCAAACGCGGCATTCACACACTATATATTTCGCCGCTAAAAGCGCTTGCAGTCGATATCAAGCGCAATCTGGAGAAACCCATTCAAGAAATCGGCCTTGAAATAAATCTTGAAACCAGAACCGGCGACACACCGGTTTCGCGGCGACAAAGACAAAAACTAAACCCGCCTCAAATACTGCTGACGACCCCCGAGCAGTTGGCGCTGCTGATTGCAAACAAGGACGCACCGCGCTTTTTTGACAATCTGCAAACTGTAATTTTCGATGAGCTGCATTCGCTGGTCACCTCAAAACGCGGCCACTTGCTTGCTCTCGGGCTCGCACGGCTTCGCGCACTGCGCCCCGATCTGAAGACCATCGGGCTCTCAGCGACCGTCGCAAATCCGGACGACCTAAGACGCTGGCTTGTTCCGCAACCCCCTTTGGGTGAAATTGCGCTGTCGGAACTTGTCCACTTGGAAGGCGGGGCAAAACCGGAAATCACCATTCTCAAATCCCGCGAACGCATTCCCTGGTCGGGACACTCGGCGCGCTATGCGATGCGGGAAGTCTATGAGGCAATAAGTGCGCACCGAACCACGTTGCTGTTTGTAAACACAAGGAGCCAGGCGGAATTATTGTTCAAGGAACTTTGGAACATTAACGACGACACATTGCCCATAGCCCTGCATCATGGCTCGCTTGACGTCGGCCAACGCCGCCGTGTCGAAGACGCCATGCAAAAAAACCGGTTGCGGGCCATTGTTGCCACTTCGACGCTGGACCTTGGCATTGATTGGGGTGATGTGGACCTGGTTGTGCATGTGGGCGCACCAAAGGGGGCAAGCCGTCTGGCCCAGCGCATAGGACGCGCCAATCACCGGATCGACGACCCGTCGAAGGCAATCCTGGTGCCCGCCAACCGGTTTGAAGTGATGGAATGCCAGGCAGCGCTCAACGCAAACTATCTGGGGGACCAGGACACCCCGCCTTTGCAGGATGGAACGCTGGATGTTCTGGCCCAGCATATATTGGGGACCGCTTGCGCCGGACCCTTTGACGAAGAAGACCTGTATCGGGAAATATCAAGTGCTGCGCCTTATGCTGCGCTGGACCGTTCCACGTTCAGGCAGGCGGTCGAGTTTGTTGCGACTGGCGGCTATGCTCTGAAAACCTACGATCAATATGCCAAAATTCGTGAAACATCCGACGGGCATTGGCGCTTGACCCATCCTTCGATTGCGCAACGCTACCGGCTTAATTGCGGAACCATCATTGAAGCGCCGATGCTGGACGTGCGCCTGACCCGCAAACGGGGCAAGAATGCTGCGTTTCAGGGCGGCCCGGTTCTTGGAAAGATTGAAGAGAGCTTTATCGAGGCACTTACCGCAGGCGACACATTTCTGTTCGCTGGTCAGACCCTTAGACTGGAAGGCATTCGCGAGGCCGCCTGCTATGTTTCCAGGGCATTTGATAGCGAACCGAAGGTTCCCTACTATGCAGGTGGCAAGTTTCCGCTTTCCACATATCTGGCCGAACAAGTGCGCGGAATGCTGGCGGACAAGTCCGTTCGAACCGATTTGCCTTCGCAGGTGCGAGATTGGCTGGCGATTCAGGAACAGAAATCAGTGCTTCCGCAACGCGACGAATTGCTGGTGGAAACTTTTCCGCGTGGCGAACGGTTCTATCTTGTGGCCTATCCGTTTGAAGGCAGGCTTGCGCATCAAACGCTTGGAATGCTGCTCACACGAAGGCTGGAGCGCATACATGCCCAACCC
Source organism: Rhizobiaceae bacterium (assembly GCA_965230715.1). GTDB lineage: Bacteria > Pseudomonadota > Alphaproteobacteria > Rhizobiales > Rhizobiaceae > JAALLB01. The sequence continues at coordinate 3,009,461 of CBDDLK010000001.1, forward strand.
GTAGGATTTGTTGCAAATGATTATGCGATCGCTGTGTGGGGAATTCGCGATCTTGATGCGATGATTGGTGCCAAAGAACTGTCGCTGGCACAGTTGTTCGATGAAGACATGCTTGGCGATGATCTTGAAGAATGGCTTGATGAGTCCTTTTTGCTGAAACGCACTTTTCGGCAATGCGCCACCATCGCCGGTCTAATCGAACGACGTTTTCCTGGAAAGGAGAAAACCGGCAGGCAGATGACTGTCTCCTCGGACCTGATTTATGACGTGTTGCGGAACCACGAGCCGGAGCACCTGTTGCTGAAGGCGACACGAGCAGATGCCGCCCACGGTTTGCTGGATGTGCGCAGGCTCGGAGAAATGTTGTCGCGCACCGATAACCGAATCGTGCATAAGTCTCTCCGGCAAATCTCGCCACTTGCCGTTCCGATCATGCTTGAGATCGGAAAAGAAAGCATCGCCGGGGAAGCTCAGGAGGTGCTGCTGGAGGAGGCTGCAAGCGAATTGACACAGATCGGCTAGCAAATGACCGCATTGGCACACAGAACTCAAGACTACGGTGCGGAGCTCGAGTTCCGGGGGCAGTCGTTTGTGATTGATCCGCGTGGATGTCTTTTTTGGCCTGCTGATAGGATGCTGATTGTCTCGGATTTGCATCTTGAAAAAGGTTCTTCTTTCGCATCACGGCGAAAGGTGTTTCTGCCACCCTATGATACGGAAGCAACCCTGTTGATGCTCGGCAAATGTATTGCGGACTGGCAACCAAAGCGGGTTCTATCGCTCGGCGATGCATTCCATGACGAAGATGCTAACAACCGTCTTTCGAAACATGACAGCCAACAACTCCGTTTGTTGATGTCCGGCCGCGAGTGGATATGGCTTGCCGGAAATCATGACCCCGAACCACCACTAAACCTTGGCGGTGACAATTGTAAATCGATGGACATGGGCGAAATCAATTTCACACATGAACCCTATCGCGAGTTTCGCCCTGGCGAGATTTCGGGGCATCTGCATCCGAATGCAAAAATCCGGCAGCGTGGAAAGTCTGTTCGCAGGCGTTGCCTTGCAGGCGATAAACGGCGCCTGATCATGCCTGCCTTCGGTGCCTTCACCGGTGGCCTTAACCTTTTTAACGAGGCGTTTGATGGGCTGTTTGACCAAACAACGCTTCGCGCGTGGTTATTGGGTAACAATACGGTATACGAGATTGATGGTCGCCGTCTGGTTGGCTGAGCCTCTGCCGGATCGTTGAGCGGTCTACAAAAACGCCATCAAGACCAAGGCATGGGCAAGCGCTACCAGAAATGTGAGCGTGACCCGAATTGGACCAAACCACTTGGGCGCCCTGCCCTGGTTTAGAAACAGATTGTCCCACGCCCCGTGCATGGCATAAAGCACCATTAACACCATCGCGAACAGAAGGTTGGGAAGAAAAACGGCAAAGAAGCCAAAAATTGTTCCCAATACGGAGAGCGCAAGGCTGTAAAGATCATTGGGTTCAGATGACAGGGCAAAGCCCCAGCGAATGCCGCCGAGAAAAGCAAGAACCAACAGTGACCAGAATTTGAACGCTGTAAAGCTTACCTGATAAAGCGGATGGCCTTCGCCGGTTAAATTGATAACCAAAGCGAGGCCGAAAAACGGCACGAGACCGCCAAGCGACAAGAACCAGGCCAGTCGCCTGGCCTTGTCCCGGTTTTCCTGCATTATACTGACCACTTAGTTTCTCCTGAATATCAGGTCGGCGAACCAGCCGGTGAAAACTGCAAGAAACACTGCAAAAACCCCGTGCAGCAATCCATACTTGCGGGCGAGGTCGTGTATCCAGCGTTCAAACCCTATTTTCCTTACTTCGAACCGCTTCTCCACCATGTCGATTGGTTTTCCGTCCTGAAACAAATGTGCCTTTACCGTGTGCATTCCCGTGGGAATGCTGGGGGGAAGGAACAGTGATGCACGAAAGAGGAAAGGACTCAAATCTTCAAGTGCCTCAAGATCTTCCGAAAACAATCCGATCTCCATCATCTTGCGCCGCAATGCACTGTCAAACTCACCTTCGTTGAGCAGTTCGAATACGTTGTCGTTCGCATCTGCGCGCGCCTTGATGTGCTGTATTCCAATATCAAGGCTGCTCAATAACGACAGGTCAGCGATTTCCGACAACTCCTTGTTTGCAACAACCGAATAAAACGAAGGGACATCCCTGAATGTTCTTGAATCTGTATTCACCCATATCCCGGCAACACGCTCTTTCTTTCGGACTGCAATTTCTTCCTGCTTTCCGATTACCTCAATGATGACATCAAACTTGCGACTGAATATTTCGGCATAGTCGGTGTCAACCAAAGCACCGAAAATCACGATATCACGGCCTGCAAAATCAGAACCAATGGGAACCACATCAACAGAAAGCCCCATTTCCAGACGCGGATCTGCGAACGCAACACGTTGCAGCGACGGCAACACCGAAACAGCCAGGAAGAAAACCAGGGCAATTTTCATGGCAGACGGTTCTCATCAATGCCCCCCTAATTCTGATGTAAACACTATGTTGAATACATCGCCGGGAGTGATCACCAGATCGTAGCCAAGGCGCAGGCAAACCGCCAAGACAAGCAGGCCAAGCAGGGCGCGCAACTGTTCGCCTTTCAACCGATAGCCGGCTGCCGCCCCAAACTGAGCTCCGATCACACCTCCAATCATCAGGATGAAAGCCAAAACAATGTCGACCGTTTGTGTCGTGGCTGATTGAATGATCGTTGTGAATGACGTCACAAAGATGATTTGGAACAGGGATGTGCCGATAACCACATTGGTGGGTACGCGCAGAAGGTAAATCATCGCCGGAACCATGATAAAGCCACCACCGACCCCCATGATGGCTGCAAGAATACCAACCAGCATACCAAGCACCAATACGGGAATGACACTCAAGACAATTTTTGATTTGCGGAACTTCACTTTGAAGGGAAAGGCGTGAATCCACCCGTGGTGTCCGGGACGCCGTACCGACACCGAGCCCTCTTTTCGCGATTTGCGGATCGCATTCAGACTTTCGATTGTCATCAACGTTCCAATGGCGCCCAAAAACACGACATAGAGCAATGAGATGATAAGATCCAACTGTCCGATCTCACGCAAATAGGCGAACAGCCAGACACCAACCGTTGACCCGATCAGACCTCCCGTCAGCAGAACAAGACCGAGTTTGATGTCAACCGTGCCACGGCGAAAATGCGCCAACGCACCCGAAAATGATGACGATGCAATCTGGGCGGCTTCTGTCGCAACCGCTACCGCAGGCGGAATGTTGTAGAATATCAACAACGGCGTCATAAGAAAACCGCCACCCACCCCGAACATGCCGGAAAGGAATCCGACGGCTGCACCCATACCGAACAGTATGAAGACATTAATCGAGATTTCAGCGATCGGGAGGTAAATGCTCACCGCATCCTCCAAACACCTGTTGGTTCATGATTGAATTTGATGCAGAAATCACGCTGCACAATTAAAGGCTTATTGCGCGTCTCAATCTACAATGTCAATGCGTTTGGACCGGGAAGCGGGAAAAGTTGCGGCCGTCAGGCCAACGCGCCCATTCTAGCGAATTCTACCAAGGATTCTGCTATGGACGCGCTTGTTGTTACCCAAATCAATATGGCCATCGTCCAAACTGAACTGGCCAAGGGAAGTGGTCGTGTTTCCTGAAGCGAGCGATACCCTTTTTTTCGTGCATTGCGGTGCTGTGCAAGTAAAATTGTCAGCCTTTGCGACATTGGACTTGATCCGAAACAGCTTGTTTCCCTCAATAATACCCAGGTAGTTTACTGGGATACCTTTTTTGGCCAGGGTATTTGCAATTTCACTGACCATGTTGGCACCGTAACTTATACCGATGAGGTTTATCGGGTCAGCGGGATTTGAGCGATACCTTGTCTCAATGTCCGACAGGATATTCGGCTTGATGACCCGGCTTCCCTCGATCGACGAGATATAGCTGAATACCTTTGAACCGGGAATGCGCTTGCCAAGGTTGTTCATGCCGTAACCGATAAATGGAACAGCGCTTACCAGTCCATTGACAATGTAGGTTCGGGCCGAAGCCGAGCCTGTTGCGATCGTTGCAAGAATGCACGCAACGGCAAAAACAGACACTGTTCTATGGGTATTCCTGATCATGAGCATCTCCCGACAAACCTTTGCTTACTGTGTTTGGCCGGATGGCTTTCGACCCTTCCGAACGAAGAAATAAAACAAGATGGGCAACAATATGACAGTTACCCCCAATAAAAGCCACCAAGCTGATAACCCGCTATCATGAAGCCTTCGCGACGAATACGATATTGTGGGTAATGCCAGTACAAGACATGTAACGAGCGATAGTGGCTGTCCAGCTTCCGCTTCAAACGGCAAAAACCCGCGTGCAGGTGCAATCATCATGCCGTCAACGGTGTTTGTAATTGCCAGCAGCAAAAGACAAAACAGCACCCAAAGCCAAAATTCACTTCGGCTTGCCTTACCGGAAAAATCCAGGGCGCCCAGTATTCCGGTTCTGACAACCGAAAGGAATTTCATTTATTTGCACCTTTCGCAGAAGAGCGGAACCGTCATATTGCCTTGGCTTCAAGTTTCCGCAGGAAGTCTGGTGAAATCTTCCCATTGATCGGCAAATCGGACTGGCTTTGGAACCGGGCAATTGCCTGGCGGGTTTTGTCACCCATGATGCCATCAATTGTACCAACATCATAACCAAGTTTTGAGAGCATGGTCTGGACCCGGGCAACCGGACTTGAGATCGCGGCATTCTGGCCGGAAACAGTTGAAGCCATCCATTCGCGTTTGCGCGGTGAATCGTTCGCTGCACTGGAGATTTCTATGGCTTTCCAGTCGGATGATGCATTTTTTGCTGCATCCAACTGATCCGGTCGCAATGCCTGGGATACTATTTCGCGTTTGGATTCTGCATCCTTGTCGCCTGCCTTTGCCGCCACGTCAAACCACTTATAGGCTTCAATGAGGTTGACCGGTGTGCCAACTCCCTTTGTGTAGAAAATGCCGAGATTGACCTGGCTGTCACGAACGCCATGTTCGGCGGCTTGTTTGAACCAGGAAAAGGCCATGACATTGTCGGGGGTTTCGGCAACCGCGTTTGGTGTGGCGTAAAGCACAGCGAGATTGTGCATGGCGATAATGTTGCCATTGTTGGCGGCTTTTTCGTACCAGCCTACCGCCTGTTGCATGTCTTTTTCGACACCAAGACCCTTTTCAAGGAAGTTGCCGATCAAATACTGCGCGGGCGCATGATTCATGTCGGCGGCGCGTTGGTACCATTTCGCAGCCTGACCCAAATCCTTCGAAACCCCAACCCCATCGGTATAGCGCCTGCCTACCTCAAACAGCGCCGCAGGGTCCCCTTGGCTGACAGCCGTTTTCAACGGTTGGTTGCTGAAGGGAACTTCAGCGGCATATGTTGCGAGTTTGGCACCATCAAACTTGGGGGCGGCAACAATATCCGGGCTTTTGGGTTCAGCAACCTGGTTTCCAGACGCTTCGGGTTTCACGGTGGGCCTGGCTTCGGCCGACGGGGCAGGTTCCTGCGATTGAGGAGCGGTCTCAATTTGCCTGATTGCTGACTGTTCCTGTTCTGCAGTACCGGCTTGTACGTCACCCTCTGCAACAGGTTCATTACCCGAAGCAGCAGCAACCTCATTTGTTCCTTGATCAAGCTCCGGGGAGCCGGTCCAGCTCTGGACGTATCCGGACAGGCCATCCAACCCCACAACTTTACCGAACCCGTCTTCACCCATCAACCTTCCAGCGAGTGGCACTATTGCGGCGGCAAGCAAGGCAGCTGCGATCGTTAAAACAATTGCCTTCTTGCGTCTTGAAAATATGGAGGACAGCAAGCCGCCAGACGGCTTCTTGTTGTATTCTTCGTCTTCCAGCTCGGCGGCACTTGCCTGTTCTGCTGCAGCCTGGGCTGCCCTTCGTGCTGCGGCGATGAAATCGGTACTTGAGGTATCCTGCCCATCTGCTTCAATGGACTTTCTGCGTTCATTTGCATGACGAACCATTGCGGCGAGATCCGGACCAGCAGTCCCTGGCTCTAGCGGCGCATCAACTTCGGCTTGGCGCTCAGGTTCTTGGAGAATGTCTGAAGTGTCCAGAACAGGTGTTTGTTCATCATCCAATGTTTGCAGTGGAGCCGGTTCAGCGGGCTGTGGCTGCCCTGTTCCCAGATTGAACGCTCCCAATTCACGTTTTTCGTACGGGTCCAGTGAATCGGCTGACGTATCCGTTTCGAGCATACGCGCCTGTTCGGCTTTTGCCGCTTTGTCGAACAACGCCTTGCCTATCGGGTTTGCGGACTGGATGGCAGGTTGTTGTTCGCTTGGTTCAACAGCTTCCTGATTTGCAATGGCACTGAGCTTCGCCGCCATTTCCACTGAACCGGTTTCGGTTGAAGCAGTGGCAGCTTCAGGGAGGTTTGCCACGTCCGGTTCCAAAGGAATTCCGGAACTGTGGCCCTTCTCAATTTCTTCCAACCGCATCGCCATGTCTTTGAGCGAACGGGTTACCTCTTCAAATGCCGCACGGTTGCCTTGTTGACTGTTGGTCGTAATTTTGTGGAGCGCTTTGATTTCTTTGCTGAGATCCCCAACCAAACCCGACTCGGCACCATTGCCTGCTACAGGCCGGTCCGCGAGATGTTGGACGGCGTTTTGAACCGCGTCCTCTGCTGCTTTTGCAGCCAATTCTATGGCGATGTCCCTGCTGTTTGCGACTTGTTCCTCGATGCTGTCCAATTTGTGCGCAAGTGGATCAAGGTCTACCGGTGCATTGCTTATACCGGAAAGCTGCTGCGCCAGGTGATTGATGTTGTTTTCCAGTATTACCAGTTGAGCGTTTTGGTCGGTGTTAGCCTGCGAACCATCCATGTTCTTTACGGTTTCGGCAATTTGCTCAAGGTGTTGAAAAAACACATTCCGGTCATTCTGGCCCGATGCCAGAAGCTCTGCGTGGGCAGTTTCAAACCGCGACGAGATTTCGGCGACTTGTTGGCCAAGCGCATCGGTGGTCTGATCAGCGTTCAGGGTTCCAACACGTTCTACAATGGCATCAAGGCGTGCAAGTAGCGCAGGATCAGCGGTGCCGCTGTCCCCGGCCGCGTGTCCCGCTACAACCAAATTGTCCATTCGGTCGGCCAAGGCTTCCAACCGTTGGACGGAGGCCGACGAAGTATCCGAACCAGACTGTTGGGCAAGGGCGTTGACTTTGCCGGTTAAACCCTGCACCGCAGCATTTACAGCATCAAGCGCCGGTCTTAGGGATTCCGACGTTGTCGAATTGGAAGCTTCCTGCATGGTCTTGGCAAGGTCAACCAGGCGCGCCTCCAGCCGATCCATCTGGTCAGAGCCGTTGTTGCTTTGAGACAACGCAACCATTGCGCGATTTACATCTTCCAGTCGCAACTCAATTGCTTCCAGCGCCTCGTTCGGTTTCCCATCGTCTGCGTTTGCCTGGTTTTCATCAAGTTGTTTTCGGATTCCTTTCATCTGGTCCATCAATTCCATATGTGATGACTGAAGGAAATTCCCGTCGATCTTGGATTCCTGGTTCTTGGCAAGCTGCTGTTGCAAGGCAGTCATCTGAGACTGCAGGTTCTTTTGCTGAACATCGGCAGACTGCTTTAGCTGTTTTGCCAGCGCGCGGAATTCCTGTGCATTGTCGCGTGCAGTCTTCGTAAACCCGGCGGCCTGGGCAACCGAAGTGGTAACGGAAGTCCGCATTTCTTCCATTTGCTTGGTTACAAACCTGTTACCTTCTTCAACAACTTTTGTAAGTTCGGCGTGGCTGTGCGGGCCTGCCTGGGCTACCGATGCAAGGCTCGCCTGCAATTGCTCAAACTGGTTACGGTCGGGAAGCTGCTCGATCATCGACGCTATCGAGTTGTGAATCTCGGCAAGCGTTTCATCAAACTCCTGTGCGGTAACCGGGTTTGTTTGCGGGGGTACGTAATCGGCAACTGCAGGCTTCTGCTGCATTCCCGCAAGGCGTTGGGAAAGTTCACCAAGCGCTTGCTTGATGTGGCCAAGCTCGCTCATATCGTTGGACAGTGCCGGACTTTGGTGTTCAGGATATACAGACTGACCATCATAAACAAATCTCCCGGATTCGTTCTCGAATGTCTGATAATGGCTGTGATTATGCTGGTTTAACGAATCGATTCGGTTTTGAATATGGCGACCAGGAACATGTTGATGGGCAGGATGCGGCGCTCGTTCGCCATGCTGTCCTTCCGAAGCGACCCTGTTAATCATTTGTTTTAGTTGAGATTTTTGTCTTCTCATAGCCCAGTATCAACCTGCTGATCAATTACGTGAAGATCCGGTTTAGAAAATCTTCCTGAATGCCAGCATTCCCAAATGAGCGTAAACAATGTCTTAACGCCGTGAAAAGAAGTTGTTTACCAATGACGATTGCAACCATTGCGTTTAGGAATCAGCCATAAACCTTTCCGATTGCAGAAGAATGATCGACAAGCTTGTTATTTTTTTCATTCGGTGATAGGAACATCTGCGCAAAAAAATGACGTTTGGGAATATTATTTTGCTAGCCTCTAATAGCCCTAGGGAAGTGCTGATTTCGATTGCTGCAAACACGTTGAATGTTAGCGATGAAAAGAAGCAGGTTTACAGGATTGGTCATCTTGCAAACGAGTTTGGCGTAAGCCTTAGAACACTTCGATTTTATGAAGACCGTGGCCTTATCTCGCCAAAACGTTCCGGTTCGACACGGCTCTATTCCAGTGAAGACCGTTCACGGCTCCAGGTAATCCTTCTGGCAAAACGCGTTGGGTTTTCGCTTGTCGACATTCAGGAGTTGCTAGAAATATATGATGGTGACGAAGGTGACTTGTCGGCAATCAACAGCAAGTTCGACGACCAGTTGAAATTGCTCAAGGCCCAAAAAGAAGAAATTGAAGTCTCCATCGACAACCTCACCGAGTCTTTGTCATTGATTGACGGTTTGGCCAAGTAGCCTTTCTCCCATTCCTTCCGGGTGTTCCAATAAATATCGTTCTCCGTCTTGGGAAATCGAACAAGATTCCTGTTGCCAAGTGTCTAATTTACATTTACGTTAACGTAAGAATTTTTGTTAAACGCACCCTTTGACTCGCCACCTATGTGAACTACCTTCATAAAGGTGACGGTTTGAAGCATTTTGTGGTTTGTTCCAGGAGGATTTGATGCCCAGCTATTCTGCTCCCGTAAATGATACAATGTTTGTGCTCAACGAGGTTTTGAGCATAGATCGCTACAACAATTTGCCCGGATTTGAAGAGGCAACCCCCGACATGGTTGAAGCAATCCTGGGCGAATCTGCAAAGATGTGTGAAGAGATCATGCAGCCTCTCAATCTTCCCGGCGACCAGCAAGGTTGCGTAAGGCATGAAGACGGTTCGGTTACGACACCAAAAGGCTTCAAGGAAGCCTACCAGGCCTACACGGAAGGTGGATGGATGGGGTTTGCGGCTGATCCAGAATATGGTGGGCAAGGCTTGCCGCATGTATTGCATACTGCGGTCGGCGAATACCTCACATCATCCAATCAGGCGTTTGCCAGTTATCCGGGCCTTACACAAGGTGCAGTAGCGGCCATACAGGTGCATGGTTCGAAGGAACAAAAACAAAAATACCTTCCCAACATGATTTCCGGCGTTTGGACAGGAACCATGAACCTGACTGAACCCCATTGCGGAACCGATCTGGGCTTGCTTCGCACAAAGGCTGTTCCGCAAGCCGATGGCAGTTACAAGATTTCCGGCCAGAAGATCTTCATTTCCGCCGGAGAGCACGATCTGTCAGAAAACATTGTGCATCTTGTGCTCGCGCGTATCGAGGGAGCGCCAGAAGGCGTAAAGGGCATATCGTTGTTCATTGTGCCAAAATTCAACTTGGCCGACGATGGTTCGCTGGGCGAGCGCAATGGCGTTTCCTGTGGTGCGATCGAAGAAAAAATGGGCATCCACGCAAGTTCAACCTGCGTACTGAACTATGATGAGGCAACAGGCTTTCTGATTGGTGAAGAAAACAAGGGCCTTAAAGCCATGTTCACAATGATGAACGAAGCACGACTGGGCGTTGGGCTTCAAGGGCTTGCTCAATCGGAAGCCGCCTATCAAAATGCCGCAACTTACGCAAAAGAGCGCCTGCAGGGCCGCGCGCTAACCGGAGCAGCCGAGCCGGATAAGAAGGCTGACCCCTTGCTCGTGCACCCTGACATTCGCCGTATGTTGTTGAACATCAAGTCATTCAACGAGGCTGCACGTGCGCTTATTTTGTGGACGGCGCTCAAGGGAGACATCGCCCACAAGGCGCAAGACGATGGAGAACGCGAAAACGCCGACGATCTGATGGGCCTGTTAACGCCCGTTGTCAAAGGCGTTCTTACAGATCTTGGCTTTGCAAACTGCGTCAACGCCCAGCAGGTGTTTGGCGGGCATGGTTACATAGAAGAATGGGGAATGAGCCAGTTTGTGCGCGATGCGCGTATCGCCCAGATTTATGAGGGGGCAAATGGTGTCCAGGCACTTGATCTGGTCGGTCGCAAACTGGCGAAAGATGGTGGCCGGGCATTGCGAACTTTTATGGAAGAGGTAAACGCCTTTACCAAGAAACACATGGAAAATGAAGAAATGCAGGTCTACACCAAACCTTTGAGGGATGGTGTAAAAGCACTTGAAACCGCAACCATGTGGTTGATGCAAAATGCCATGCAGAACCCCAACAATGCCGGCGCTGCCTCAATGGACTACATGCACCTGTTCGGGCATGTCGCGCTTGGTTACATGTGGGGACTGATGGCGGAGAAATCTTTTGAAGCCCTCAAGGAAGGCGCCAGCGGATCAAGCGATTTTTATCAGAACAAGCTCGCTACCGGCAAATACTTCATGGAGCGGGTTATGCCTGAATGCGCTGCAAACCTGGCCCGGTTGCAAAGCGGATCAGAAACCATGATGGGATTTGATGAGGCAGCATTTTAGGGCCGCCTGCTGTTGATTAGAGGAGGAGTAACAGTCAATGCCAAAAGGGTACTGGATTGCCCATGTAACCGGAAACGGTGAAGACAGCATGAGTTCAGATGACTACAAGGCTTATGTTGAGGGCGCTGGCCCCGCTTTCAGGGAGTTTGGAGCTAAGTTCCTGGCTCGCGGCGGAGATTTTGAACTGGCAGAGGGTGTCGATGTTGGAAAACGGCATGTGGTAATCGAGTTTCCATCATTGGAAGCTGCAAAAGCCTGTTACAATTCCCCTGCATATTCACATGCAAAGAAACACCGGCAGGTCGTTTCAGAAGGCACGATTATTCTCGTGGAAGGGGTAGACTGAACATGACAGATTACACACTCAAATGCTTTCTTGAATCCGGCAATGCCTACAAGGTAGCTCTCATGTTGCATCTTTGCGGTGCAAACTGGAAACCACAATGGGTTGACTTCTTTAACGGTGAAGGACGTTCGCCCGAGTTTCGCAGCACGAATGTGATGGGAGAGGTGCCGGTTCTGATCGACCATACACAAAATGACCTGGTCCTTACCCAATCAGGTGTAATTTTGATGCATCTCGCGGACCGTTTCAAGAAGTTTGTCCCTGACAATCGTGCGGACGAACTTGAAATGATGCGCTGGATGTTTTTCGACAACCACAAGCTGACCGGGAACGTGGCCACCTACCGTTTCATGAACAAGTTCATGAAAAAAGAAGGGGAACCGGAAACCGAATTCCTGAAGGGCCGGGCATTGGCTGCAATCAAAGTCCTTGAAAAGCACCTGGACGGGCGTGACTGGGTTGCTACCGACAATCCAACCCTGGCTGATCTGTCGATGTGTGGATATTTGTTCTGGCCAGACCATTTCAACGTGTCGTGGGACGACTATCCGGCCATCCAGAACTGGCTGAACAATATCAAGCAAATTCCAAATTGGGCATCGCCGGAAGACCTTGTTCCGAGCGGACCTGCTGCATGAACTGAAGGAGAGGCTCATGACTGAAGCATATATTTATGACCACGTGCGTACCCCGCGCGGCAAAGGCAAAAAGGACGGTTCCTTGCACGAAGTGCCCGCTGTAAGGCTCGCAGCAAAAACACTGGATGCGCTTCGCGACCGCAATGAAATGGATACCGCTGTGGTCGATGATGTGATTCTTGGTTGTGTCGACCCTGTTGGCGAGGCGGGTTCAGACATCGCTCGTGCAGCAACTTTCGAGGCGGGCTACGATACTTCCGTCCCGGGAATGCAAATCAACCGTTTTTGCGCTTCCGGGCTGGACGCGGTCAATCTGGCGGCCTCAAAACTGAGGGCCGGTTCTGAAGAAGTGGTCATCGCCGGTGGTGTTGAATCCATGTCACGGGTTGGGATGAGTGCTTCTGGTGGCGCATGGCCCGTGGACCCCAGCATTGCAGTTCCCTCCTATTTTATGCCCCAGGGCGTCTCTGCAGACCTGATTGCATCAAAGTACGGTTTCTCGCGTGACGATGTCGATGCTTATGCGGTTGAGAGCCAAAAACGCGCGAAGGAGAGTTGGGACGACGGCCGCTTCAAGGATTCGGTAATTTCTATTAAGGACGTCAATGGCGTTACCATTCTGGATCATGACGAACACATGCGCCCGACAAGCGACATGCAATCATTGGCCTCTCTTGATCCTTCATTTGTCATGATGGGCGAGATGGGCGGTTTCGATGCAGTTGCAACGGCTGCCCACCCGGACGTTGAGTTTGTCAATCATGTCCACCATGCGGGTAATTCTTCGGGGATCGTCGATGGCGCAGCGGGCGTTCTGATGGGAACCGAAGAAGGCGGCAAGAAACTGGGTCTGAAACCAAGAGCCAAAATCCGTGCTTACACAAGCATTGGCTCTGACCCTGCCCTGATGCTGACCGGTCCGGTTGATGTGACCAAAAAGCTGCTTGATCGCGCGAACATGAAGCTTGAGGACATTGACCTGTTTGAACTGAACGAAGCATTTGCGTCTGTGGTGTTGCGTTACATGCAGGCATTTGACATCCCCCATGACAAGATCAACGTCAATGGTGGTGCGATTGCCATGGGCCACCCACTGGGAGCAACCGGCGCGATGATACTGGGAACCGTTTTGGATGAACTGGAACGCCGCGATCAAAACACGGCTCTGGTGACCTTGTGTATCGGTGCCGGCATGGGAACCGCGACCATCATCGAACGGGTATAGCGACGTGCCAAAGATCGACATCGACGCCATGCATTGGGCTTCTGGTTCGGGATATCCGGACCAGTTTTCGTCTGCCGTTGACGGCAGAATGCGCAAGCGTCTGGGTAATGAGGTTAATCTGTCCCAGTTCGGTGTTAATCTGACCAAGCTGAAACCCGGCGCAGCATCTGCCCTTCGTCACTGGCATGAAAACGAGGACGAATTCGTTTTTATTCTAGAAGGTAAGGCAACGTTGATCGAAGATGAAGTCGAAACCGTTCTTGGTCCGGGTGATGCAGCGGGTTTCAAGGCTGGCATCGCAAACGGTCACCAACTGGTCAACAATTCAGAGGCCGATTTGCTCTTCTTGGAAATCGGAAGCCGCATGGCTACTGAAACCGCACACTACCCTGAACATGATCTCGTCGCCGTCAAGGATGATGGCGGTTTGAGATTCACAAACAAGCAAGGCGAACCCTACGCCTGATACAATGGGAAATTACAATGAGCTACTCAAATTTTGAATTAGACAAAGACACAGACGGAATCGTTACTGTTACTTGGGACAGCCCGGGTAAATCAATGAATGTTATCGACCAGTCGGTTATGGCGGACTTCGACAAGCTGGTCGATGAGATTGTCGGTGATGATAGCGTCAAAGGCGTTGTGCTCGCATCTGGAAAGAAGGCTTTTGGGGCGGGTGCAGACCTGACCATGTTGCAATCAATGATGGACGAGGTTGCCAAGGCGCATGAACAAAACCCGGAGGAAGCGGCCAATTTGCTTTTTGAAAACGCCTACCGGCTTAACCTGATGTTGCGCAAAATGGAAACGTGCGGCAAGCCGTTTGTGGCTGCGATTAACGGTTCTGCACTTGGCGGGTGTCTGGAGATCTGCCTTGCCTGTCATGCACGTGTGATGGCGGAAGATGCAAAGGTGGGGCTTCCGGAAGTAAAAGTCGGCCTTCTGCCGGGCGGCGGTGGAACACAGCGCGTTCCACGCCTCATCCACACCCAGGAAGCACTGCAGTTTATGCTCAAGGGCGGCAACATGTACGCACCCAAGGCAAAATCTCTTGGCTTGGTCACCGAAGTCGTGCCTGAAGCCGAGTTGGTTGCGAAAGCCAAGGAGTTGATCAATGGTGGCTTGAAAGCCGAGCAGCCATGGGACCAAAAGGGTTACAAGTTTCCCGGCGGAGCCGTCTATTCGCCAGCCGGTTTCAACCTGTTTCCTCCAGCCAATGCAATCTACCGCCGCGAGACCCACGACAATTATCCCGGTGCCCGGGCCATCATGAAGACGGTATATGAAGGACTTCTGGTTCCCTTTGACACAGCCCTGAAAATCGAGAGCCGCTATTTTGCTCACGTACTTTCATCGACCGAAGCCAAGATGATGGTTCGTTCCCTGTTCATGTCCATGCAAGACCTGAACAAGGGAGCACGCCGCCCACAGGGTGTCGAGAAATCCGATTTGAAGAAAATCGGGGTACTTGGCGGCGGCGGCTTTATGGGGGCCGGGATCGCCTATGTGTCAGCAGCGGCAGGAATTGAGGTTGTCGTTTTGGACCGTGATGCAGCGTCTGCGGCGAATGCGATCGCTCATGCGGAAGGTCTTGAGGACAAGGCCATTTCAAAGAAACGTTCGACCCCCGAAAAGAAAGCTGAAATACTCGACCGTATCACGGCAACAGATGACTATTCGGCACTGTCAGACGTGGACATGGTGATTGAAGCTGTTTTTGAAGACTCGGAGGTAAAAAAGGCTGTGACCGAAGCCGCCGAGGCTCACATGCCGGAAAGTGCAATCTACGCCTCCAACACTTCAACAATTCCCATCAGCGATCTGGCAGGGTTTTCAAAACGCCCCGAGCAGTTTGTCGGCATTCACTTCTTCTCACCGGTTGACCGCATGATGCTTGTGGAAGTCATCAAGGGTGATAAAACCGGCGACAAGGCTGTTGCAATGGCTTTGGACTATATTGGTCGCATCAAGAAAACCCCGATTGTCGTCAATGACACGCGCGGCTTCTTCGTCAACCGCTGCGTATTGCGCTACATGTCCGAAGCCTACAACATGTTGATAGAGGGTGTGCCACCGCAGATGATTGACAATCTGGCAAGGCAAGCAGGAATGCCGGTCGGTCCGTTGCAACTGAACGATGAGACTGCCATCGATCTTTCGCACAAGATCCTGCATCAAACCATCCGTGATCTTGGTGAGGGTGTTGTTGATCCACGCCATGTTGAGCTGGTGGATTCGATGGTGGAAAAACATGGTCGTCTGGGCCGCAAAAACGGCAAGGGGTTCTATGAGTACCCCGAAAAACCAGCCAAAAAACACCTTTGGCCCGGCCTTAAAGACCTTTACGCACAACAGGACCCTGACACGATTGACCATCAGGAGATCAAGAACCGCTTCCATGCGACGATTGCGGTGGAAGCAGCGCGTTGTGTTGAAGAAGGGGTCATTACCGACATGCGTGAAGCCGATGTCGGTTCCATACTGGGCTTTGGCTTTGCTCCATTCACCGGTGGCGCACTTTCCTACATTGACGGGATGGGAACGGCCAAGTTCGTCGAGTTGCTTGCCGGGCTTGAAAGCAAGTATGGCGAACAGTTCAAAGCCAACAAATTACTGCTGGATATGGCGCAGAAGAACGAAACATTCTATCAGCGTTTCCCGGTTGCCGATGAGAATGCTGCTGCCTGAACCAGGTTAGAACAGGTTTTCAAATTTACCCGGCCAACTGGCCGGGTTTTTTTTAATTCTCAGAGATGTTGGCAACCAGTTACTTGCACCTGTTACAAACAATGCTTAGCTAGTTCACAACAATGTGACGCTATTGGAAGGGAACCAGACATGTCTTTGCGCATCAACGACGAAGCACCGAACTTTACCGCCGAAACTACCGAAGGAACCATCGATTTCCACGATTGGATTGGCGATGGCTGGGCAGTGATGTTCTCGCATCCGAAAGACTTCACCCCGGTTTGCACAACCGAGCTTGGCTACATGGCTGGCATGGCTGGCGAGTTTGATAAGCGCAATACCAAGATCATTGGTATTTCCGTTGACCCGGTTGAAGACCACCAAAAATGGAAAGAAGACATTAAAACGGTTACAAATTCGACCGTCGAGTACCCGATGATAGGCGACACTGAACTGAAGGTCGCGAAACTGTATGGAATGCTTCCCGCAGAAGCTGGCGACAGTTCCGAGGGCCGCACCCCTGCCGATAACCAGACTGTACGCTCGGTATTTGTCATCGGACCGGATAAAAAGGTTAAGCTGATCCTGACTTACCCTATGACAACCGGACGTAATTTCGACGAAATCCTGCGCGTCATCGATTCCATGCAACTGACCGCCAAACACCAGGTTGCAACACCGGCCGGCTGGAAGCAGGGTGACAAGGTTATCGTGACACCTGCGGTTTCAGACGAAGACGCTGAGGCACGCTTTGGCATTACCGAGCGACCGGTTCCTTATGTTCGCTACACTGAACAGCCAAAAGGCTAGTCGTTTGTTGGATCAGGGCCAGGCACATGTGTCTGGCCGTTTCCTGATCGTAAACTCGCGAAAGGCTCAAAGCACTTTCGCCATAGCAACTACCTCAATCAGATAGCCCTCTGTCAGGCCCACCCCCACACATGCGCGCTGTGGCCAGTTTTCCTGTGGACCGATCCAATCGAGCCAGACCTTATTCATTTCGGGCTTATCGGTTATGTCAGGAAGATAGACCGTGGCCTGTATCAAACCCGCCCTGCCGCTACCCGCAGTTGTCAATAACCGTTCCAGCTCTTGCAAAGTATTTTGCGTTTGTTTGGTGATTCCGTCAGCGCAAACGGGATCGTTGGCAACAGCGTCGACAACCCCGTCACAAACGACAGCATCGCACAGTCCGGTACCCGGGGCCGGAAAGCGTTTCACGTTTTCACCTTATGCGACATCTTTTAGGCCACGACCTTCCAACAATGCATCGATTGAGGGCATAGACCCGCGAAACGCTACATAGAGTTCGGCAGGATCACGACTAGCCCCGGCAGAATAGATGAACTCCTTCAAATTCGCGGCAGTTTCCTCGTCAAATGAATTTCCGGTTTCCTTAAACGCCTGGAACGCGTCCGCGTCCATCACTTCTGACCACATATATGAATAGTAACCTGCCGAATATCCATCGCCGGAGAATATATGGGCAAAATGGGTCGACCGGTGGCGCATGGTAATTTGCCTTGGCATACCAATCTTGTCGAGCAACGCGTTCTCAGCCGCTATAACGTCCGAGACGTCATCAGCAGGCATAGTATGATACTCCAAATCCACCAATGCTGATGCGGTGTACTCGACGGTGGCGAACCCCTGGTTGAAGTTTTCGGCGCCCTTGAGCTTCTCAAGCAATTGTTCCGGCATCGGTTCGCCGGTATCTGCGTGCAGAGCGTATTCTGTCAAGATTTCCGGCTCACCCAGCCAGTGTTCAAACAACTGGCTTGGAAGCTCAACAAAGTCGCGGGCGACGGATGTTCCGGCAAGCGATTCATAGGTCACGTCCGACAACATCCCGTGAAGCGCGTGACCGAACTCGTGAAACAGGGTCCGTGCATCGTCGTAAGTCAGCAGCGTCGGCTCGCCGTCCGCAGCGCGGGCAAAATTCATCACATTTACAATCACCGGTCTGATATCGCCCGCAAGTTTCTGCTGGGACCTGAAACCGCTCATCCACGCCCCTGAGCGCTTTGACGGCCTGGCAAAATAGTCACCAAGAAACAAGGCGATATGGTTCCCTTCCCTGTCCATGACATCAAACGCCCTCACATCACGATGATACAACTGCAGGTTATCGACTTCCTGAAATGAAAGGCCAAACAAACGCCTTGCCGTTTCGAACGCCGCCTCGATCATTTTGTCCAGTTGAAAATAGGGCTTGATTTCAGCTTCATCCAAATCATGCTGCTGTTTGCGAAGCTTCTCGCTGTAATAACGCCAATCCCAAGGTTCAAGTTCAACGTTGGAACCCAGGCTATTGGCCAATTCCTGCAACTCCGCGGTTTCTTTTCCTGCTTGCAATTTCGCCGGTTGCCAAACATTCATCAGCAATTCGCGCACCGCGTCTGGTGTCTTTGCCATCTGGTCATCAAGCTTGAACTGGGCGAAATTATCAAAACCAAGCAGTTGTGCCCGTTCCTCGCGCAGTTTCAGTATTTCTGTGATGACCGGCCGGTTATCCGTTTCCCCATCTTGCTCACCTCTTGAAATCCAGGCCTTGAACGCCTTTTCGCGCAAATCCCTTCGGTCAGAAAATTGCAGGAAAGGTTCAACAAGTGAGCGGGACAATGTGATGACATATTTGCCATCATGGCCCCGTTCAACGGCAGCGGCAGATGAAGCAGACCGCAAGAACGAAGGCAAACCGGTCAGATCATCCTCTTCCAAAACCAATTCGTAGGCTGCTTCGTCCGCTAGAACA
Source organism: Rhizobiaceae bacterium (assembly GCA_965230715.1). GTDB lineage: Bacteria > Pseudomonadota > Alphaproteobacteria > Rhizobiales > Rhizobiaceae > JAALLB01. Next base: position 3,028,169 of record CBDDLK010000001.1, read on the forward strand.
TTCTGTGAGAACTTGGTGCCGAGTGTTGCCAGTCGTTGTCCAATCTCGGACATTCGCGTTCGTGCCTCACCCTCCAGCTTGGCACCGGACCTGACAAAACCGGAGTGAACCCGTTCCAAAAGACGCATTTGCTCATGATCCAGGTCAAGATTTTCGCGCTCTGAGAAAAGTCTGTCGATCCGTTTGAAAAGCTGTTCATTCATCTGGATTCGGGAAAAGTGGGCTGCCATCGCCGGAGCAATTTTCCGTTCCGTCTCCTGCAGCTGCGCATTGGTATGGGCACCTGACAGGTTGAAGAAAACCCCGGATACTTTCGACAAGGTGCTTCCTGCCAGTTCCAACGCCTCAATCGTGTTCTCAAATGTCGGTTCCGTCTGCGCGTTGGCAATATCTGCAACTTCATCAAGATGCTCATTCATCGCAAAATCAAACGCAGTTTCAAAATCGCTGTCGTTGATACAGCCAAAAGGGGGTATCTGGTATGGGGTATTCCAGTCAGAGAGAAGAACGTTGCTTGTTTTCATGTTGGTATCGCCGGTTTGTTTGGTAACTAACCGGATATAAACCATCATGGCCCAGATTATAACGAACAAACGCCGTTTTCTGATCACAATGTCTAAGTAAGGCGCTCGCCACAGTCTGCTTAAAGAAGAACAGACTGCATCTGTGCATTGCCACTCTGTTTAGCGAATACCGTTGCAATAGGTGGTATTAAACTTCGGGAAAAAGGGCTCTGAGCAATGAGAATTGCCAAGATTGGGGAAGAAACAGCAAGCGACGGCAAACGGGATAACGCCGATTCAGAAGTTATTACACATAGCCAAATATGGTCTGCAATTGATCAACTTGCATTGCATGTTGGTAGTTCGACTTCCGGACTTGCAAAGAAAGCCGGACTCGACCCCACCAGCCTTAACAAATCCAAACGCTATACATCCAAGGGACGCGAAAGATGGCCTTCGACTGAATCCATTGCCAAGATTTTGAGAGCCACACGGACATCGGTCAGCGAATTCCTGTTGTTGGGATTGGCGCAAAAACCAGTTTCGAAAACCGCCAAACAACTCGAAACAGTTAAATCAATCCCGCTGCTCGAAATGCGAACTTTCAGTCAAATGTCGGCTGATGAATTGTCTGGAAACCTGAATGTGTCCGCACAGTACCGTATTGGTGGCCTTTCCGACAAGGCATTTGCGATTGAGCTTTCCCATGAGGTTGCAGGAACCACCCATACTTTGGAGGAAATCGCAATTATTGAGCCGGATCATGCGATTGGTCCAAATGACAGGGTCATCATAAAAACCAAGACGGGGGAAATACACAAATCGATCCTGATCGAACAATTCGAGCAGTCGACCCAATTTGCGAACGATACAACGCGTGAAGAACTGTATGAATTGCTGGCAACAGAAATCGAGTGGATTGCAAGGATCGCCTTTTTGGTATGACACCCCAGTCCTGAATCAGGGCGGCAATTAGCCAAGTTTGTTTTCCAGCGCTGCGTCGATCAGTTCAACTGTCCTGTCCACACCGTACAATGCTGCGAAAGACCCAAATCTTGGTCCCTGATCCTGCCCCAACAAAACCTGATAGAGCACCTGAAACCATTCTCTCAGATTTTCATAACCGTGTTCCTTGCCGACCGAAAATATTTCTGTCTGAATTGCCTCACCGTCGCTTGAAATATCCAATACGGCAAGCCTTTGACGCAAACTTGCAAGCGCTGCACGCTCGCTTTCAGTTGCAGTGCGAAATGACTTGGATGGCCTGACGAAATCCTCAAAATAGCGTATGGCATAGCCTGCCAGCTTGTCCATCATTGGATCGGAAGCCGGAGTAAGTCCTTCTGCGTATCTTGAGATGAAACCCCAGAGCGTTTTTTTGTCTGACGCATGGGATGCATTGACCAAATTCAGCAGCATTGAAAAGCTGACGGGAAGATCATATTCGGGCGGATTTCCGGAGTGAATATGCCACACAGGATTGTTGAGTCTGGCTTTTTCATCCTGTTTCGGATAGGCCGCAAGATGCTGGAAATACTCATCGACATTTTTCGGAATGACGTCAAAGTACAATCGTTTGGCTGTACCCGGCTTTTGATACATGAAAAATGCAAGGCTCTCGGTTGGTGCGTAGGCAAGCCACTCGTCAATCGTAAGGCCATTACCCTTGGTTTTTGAAATCTTTTCGCCTTTTTCATCGAGAAACAGTTCGTAGATGAAGTGCTCGGGAGGACGGTGTCCCAAGATTCGTGAAATCCTGTCATACAAATTGCTGTTGATGAGATGATCCTTGCCATACATCTCAAAAGCAACACCGAGTGCAGCCCAGCGCATCCCGAAATCGGGCTTCCATTGCAATTTCACATTGCCGCCGGTTACCGTCATCGTGATTTCCGTGCCATCTTCATCATCAAAGGTGATGGTCCCCGCCTCGGGGTCAACGCTCTTCATGGGAACATACAAAACCTTGCCTGTCTTTGGTGAAACCGGCAAAAACGGGCTGTAGGTTGCCTGGCGCTCTTCTCCGAGTGTCGGCAACATGACATCCATGATTTTGTCATAGTGTTTCAGTGCAAGAAGCAGCGTGTCATCAAACCGACCGGATTTGTAATAGTCGGTTGCGCTGGCGAATTCGTAATCAAACTCGAAGCGGTCAAGAAACTCGCACAGTTTTGCGTTGTTGTGATGGGCAAAACTTGCATGATAATTGTCAAATGGATTGGGAACTTCACTCAGGGGTTTGCCAAGATTTGCAGCAAGAAGGTCCTGGTTCGGAACGTTGCCCGGTATTTTCCGCATCCCGTCCATGTCATCGGAAAAACACAATAGACGTGTTTTGACCTTGTTGTCGGTCAGAACATGGAATGCGTTGCGAACCATGTTTGTACGCGCAACCTCGCCAAATGTTCCGATATGAGGAAGTCCGGAGGGGCCATAACCTGTCTCAAACAACACTTCATCGGGATAGCCGGACTGCTGGAACCGTTTTACAAGTTTTCGTGCTTCTTGAAACGGCCAGGCTTTCGACTTTTGTGCTATTTCGCTAAGACCCGATGGCATGGGATTACTTTCTTTCGCAGGCAATTGCATGAGCGGCCTTGTAGCCCAAGAACTGTCAATTTCCAACCCGCTTGCACAAGCGGGACACAATGCATAATTTGACGCAAAGCATACAATCGAAAAAGGGGTTTTCATGTCCAATCTCGACATCCAAAAAGCACTTGTAAATGTGATGGTGACCATGTCCGCCGTTGACCAGACCATGAGCGACCACGAACTTACCCGAATCGGCAGCCTTATCCGGAACATGCCGGTTTTCGAAGGATATGACATCGAAAACCTCATTGACGATGCCAAACGCTGCAGTGAGATCTTGGCCAGGGAGGACGGGCTTGACCGTGTGCTTGCAGATTGTGCAACAACGGTTCCGGAGCACTTGCACGAAACTGCTTATGCACTGGCGGTCGATGTCGCGGCCGCCGACCTTTCGGTTGAGCAGGAGGAAATCCGTTTTCTGGCAATGCTTCGGGACGAGTTGAATATCGACCGGTTGATCTGCGTTGCGATAGAGCGTGGTGCACGCGCCCGTCATGAGAAACTGTGATTGATCAAGGAACTTTGCTGATCTGACGCTTCCTGGAGGCCCCAATAAATGCCAGAACTGGGCGAACCACAAATCCGGTTGTTGGCTTTTGTTGGCCTCTTCGCAATATTTGCGGCATTGGAAGTGGCGTTCCCGCGCCGCAGGCTTGTGCATTCAAAATCACGACGCTGGTTTACAAATTTCACGATCGTTGTAATTGACACCATTTCCCTTCGGATTATCCCGTTTGGCCTTGCAATGGGTGCAGCGCAATGGGCCCAGCACAACGGCTATGGACTTTTCAACAGCCTGCCGATGCCGTTCTGGCTATCAGCAATTTTCGGTTTCCTGGTGCTTGATTTTGCAATCTGGTTCTCCCATTGGGCGTCCCACAAAGTGCCGGTGTTGTGGGCGATTCACCGAATGCATCACACCGATGTTGATATCGACGTTTCTACTGCGATCAGGTTCCATCCGTTCGAAATATTTCTGTCGATGGCCTTCAAAATCCTGGTCGTAACAGCAGTGGGAATTCCGGCCGTCGTTGTGCTTGTTTTCGAGATCGTTCTGAACGGTGTGGCGATGTTCAATCACTCGAATATGCGGATTCCCCCGAAGATCGAAGTGTGGGCGCGCTGGCTGATCGTGACGCCCGACATGCACCGGGTGCACCACTCCATTGTACATCAGGAGACCGATTCAAATTACGGTTTCAACCTTCCGGTTTGGGATCGTCTGTTTGGTACCTACGTAGCGCAACCACGTGAAGGCCACGAAAACATGACCATCGGTCTGTCGGAATGGCAAGACGAACGTCCAACGCGGTTTTTTTGGTGCCTGAAAGTACCGTTTCTGCGCAATCGTTCGTAACCCCAGCGCTTCACGTTGCCAAAAACGGGTCAGGGGCTGTCTCCAATCGACAGCGTTGTGCATTGTCTTGTTGACGCATCCACCAGTACAAGAAGCTCTACTGGCGCACCTAACTACATTTACTGTGAAGATCTTTATGCCAAACGCTGTTTGAAGCCGCTTTGGGCTGGAAACAGGGACTTAGTCCCTGAGTTTCTTGTACTGTTCGTAAGTCTTGGGACCCGGGGTCGCCTTCAAATTTTCCCATGCCGCCAGAATTTGCGTTCTTGTGGCGCCAGAATTCCGTGGGTCCGCTTGGTATTCGGTAGCAAAATTGTTCATTCTTGCTGAGGGGATCGGTGGCAGACGTCCTTCCGTTTCCATTAGACTCAACAGTTTGTCAGCAACATCGCCATAAGTGAATGGTTCCCTGCCTTCCTGCTTCTTTCTTCGCCAATCGTTCAACCAATACCACTGGCCTGACTTATCCTTGGCAGTAGGATTGCGTTCTTGAATCAGGTCGAGCAAAAACCGTTTAGTAGTCTTGTCTCCCACATAATTCACAACTGTTGCGTGTTCATCCAGTTCATCCCTGACGTTCCGGTTTTTTCTGGGGAGTGTCGGCTTTCTGGCAGGAACAACACCTGTGCTCAAGAACTCTCTTATCAACTCTTCCAGCTCAATCTTCCGAAAATTACCGGTTACGATTCCGATCTCCCTGGCAAACGCCTTCAATTCACTGGCATAGAAATATGCTGCATCGAACTGTTTTACCGTCATGGTTTTTGACAGTTTTGTTTCGGCTTCCATTGCTGTTCCGACCTTAATATTTGAAGTTCAGTACAAACTCACCGGGAAATACCGCAGATAGAGTTCCGTGAATACACCATTGCGGTTTATGTTGGCGAGGGCAAAATTGATGGCATCGGCAAGTTCCGGCCTTAATCTGGATACCGCAATGCTCATGCCGTTACCGAAGAATTTCCTGGAATCGTAAGCTCCGTCCAGAAACATGCAGCAATCTTTTGCATTCTTTGATTTCAACCAATAAGAAAGCGACAACGCATCCGCAAAAACTGCGTCCACCGCACCGGAACTGAGTGCGGCAAGTGCTTCTTCACGATTTGGAAATGGCACCGACTTTCTTGCCGCGAAAACAGATTTGAAATAGGCCTGCTGGGCCGAACCTTCGACAACAGCGGTGTTCTTCCTGAAAAGCGCTTCGTAGGCTGAGCCATTTAGCCCGCTGTTCTTGCGCACCATGAACCTTGCCGGAATACGCAGGTAAGGACGAGAAAATGTAAGTTTCTCGCGGTTTGCCTGGTTCACCTGATGACCTGCAATCAAGGCTTCACCCTGCTCTTTTTCGATCGCTTCCATCAATTCGTCCCACGGCAATGCCTGGATTTCACAACGATTCAGCAATTCAAGCTCTGCACAAATTGCTCGCGTAAGATCAACATGAAAACCGGAAAGGCGTTTTTTCCCATCGACAAAGTTAAACGGCGGGAAGTCGGTTGTTGTCAAAAACCTCAGCCGACCGATGTTTCCTGTATCCGGCTTTGAAAAACGTTCAAACTGATCCCAATAATTGGGAATAAAAACATCGCTTGAACTTGCAAAAGACGTCAACAAAAATATTTTTAGGGCAACTGAAACAAGCAGTATTTTCAAGAATTTCAAAAATATCAAACTCATTGATTACACCATACGATATATATTTGATTTTATTGACTATACTTGTTAAGAGGTGTTGTAGCGGATTGATAGCAGGTAATCGCGTTTGTGGGAACAGCGTATCACAAAATCCGCCAAGGGGGGTGGGACAGGCAAAATTTTGCTTTCTCCTGGCGGGCTTAAATTTCCCGGACCAGCGCGGTGGGCGACACCAGTCGATAGAACACGTGCTGGTAAAACTTCGCTACCGCCAGATTTGCTAACCCTAAAATCATCCGGCATCGGGTTACCTTATCTTGAGGCGGCGGCAAGGTTAGGTCGGCGCTATGGTATCAGCGGGACGGAAGTGTTACTCCATACTGGGGTTATATCCCGCGAGTTGTGGCAGGATTTCAACGACGGGAAATCGGCGCGACAGCCGCGGCAGGATACACCGTTTGGAACAGATTACCTGCTTGATGAGGCTGTAAACGGTCTGGCGCGCAAAAAACCCGAATACTGTGCCCGACAGACATTCAGACCTTCGCAAATCGTGTTTTTGAGTTTTGTCGCCGCCGCAGTTGCAGCCTCCGGTGTTTTGCTGTCCGAGCATTTTTTGCTGATATATGTCTTGCTGCTGTCGGTCTTCTACACCGCAAGCATCCTTCTTCGCATGTCACTGCTTGCGTGGTTTGACCGGCGTGTGAGTGAACGGTTATTGTCCAACCTTGCCCCCGACGAAGCATTGCCTGTGTACTCAATACTCGTTCCGCTTTATCGGGAAGCCAATCAGGTGCGTCATCTGACTGAGTGTCTTGCGAGTTTGAACTGGCCGACAGGCAAACTGGACATTAAACTGCTGTGCGAACAGGATGACCCGGAGACAATCCGGGCAATCGAAGCACTCGGATTGCCTGAGATGTTTCAGTTGCTAACGGTTCCGCCAGCCGAGCCACGGACCAAACCCAAGGCCATGAATTTTGCGCTTCCACTGTGCCATGGAAAGTATCTGGTTATTTACGATGCCGAAGACCGGCCTTCCAAAAACCAACTGCGAGAAGCCTATTCACGTTTCATGAACGAAGACGAAAAGCTTGCGTGTCTCCAGGCACCGTTGGCTATTCACAACAACCATCAGAATTGGCTCACCGGACTGTTCGCCATTGAGTATTACACCCTGTTCAATGGCATCCTTCCGGTTTTGGCACGATGGAAAGCACCCCTTCCGCTCGGAGGCACTTCCAACCATTTCAAGATGGATGCTCTGAAAGAAGCGGGAGGATGGGACCCCTACAATGTTACAGAAGATGCGGATCTGGGTATCCGGCTTTACAGGGAGGGATACAGATCAAGCACGCTAACCTTGCCGACGTGGGAAGAGGCACCCCCAGCCATTTGGCCATGGCTCACACAAAGAACGCGTTGGATGAAGGGTTGGATGCAGACCATCTTGGTACACAATCGCAACCCGATCACCCTGATACGCGAGCTCGGCCTGGTAAATGGCTTGATATTTCACCTGTTGCTGACCTGCATCATCGTCTCAGGGTTGGTTCATCCTGCATTCCTTGCAACCACACTTTGGATGCTGGCCAGTTACGGTTCCGACGTTCTCGACATTGGCGAAGTGGCAATCGCCAGCATTAGCGGCTTTAACCTTGTCGGTGGCTATTTGTCTTACATGCTTCTTGCGCTCATTGTGCTGCGAACTTCGAACCTGTTCAAGTTGGCGCGTTTGATCCTGCTACTACCGATCTATTGGCTCATGATTTCTTTTGCCTGTTGGAGAGCGCTCCTGCAGCTGGTGTTTGTTCCTCACAAGTGGGAAAAAACACCGCATGGACTGGCAAAAACCACATTTAGACACTAATTCTTAAACGACAAAACCTTACGTTAGTCCCACCTCGTAGGAAGTATGAGACGTGAGGTAGAAAATTGTGTAGTTTAAGAACCAGCTATCCTAGCTTTTGCAATCCTTGAGATGGTCTGGAAACATGGAACCCGCCGATGACCAAAGACCTGTTGAAAATTGCTGCCAACAATACAAGTGTTGCAACATTTGCAGTTGCAGTTTTCCTTTCTGCCCTGTCACACGTGCCGCCCGCGCAAGCAGGTTGCTCGGATTCCGCACAACCCGGTGTTGACTGGACGGATTGCAGGAAACGAAGTCTTATCCTGTCCGGTTCCGATTTGGCTGACGCCGTCTTTACCGCCGCTGACATGTCATCTTCAGATTTGCGTGACACACGACTGGATGGCGTGAATTTTAACAAGACCAATCTTGTTCGCGCTTCGTTGCAGGGGGCATCCGCGATCGGAGCAGATTTCTCGAATGTCATAGCATCACGTACCGATTTCAGTAATGCGAATTTCAGCAAAACCAATTTCAGCAAGGCCGAAACGAGCCGTGCAAATTTTGAGGGATCCGTGCTCACCGACTCAGACTTTTCGCGCGGCGAGTTTGCACGCGCCAACTTCACGGGCGCCAGCATTTCGGGAGTAAGCTTTGATTTTTCAAATCTGGCCCGGGCCGATTTCAGGAATGTCTCATTTGAAAAGATACCTTCTTTTTCAAACGCATTTCTGTTTCAGACAAATTTCAGCGGCGTTGACTTGTCGAATGCAAGCGAGCTCAAACCCTGGCAAATTGAAATGGCCTGTGGCGACGACAAGACGAAACTTCCAGAAGGTTTGACGAAGCCCGACACATGGCCGTGCAAAGACAGCGAGTAGCTAACCGCTGGTCTTTCAATTGTAATGCTCAAGACTTGAAATGCTTGGACAGTTTCAGCCCCTGCGCCTGGTAGTTGGATCCCAGGTCGGTGCCGTAAAGCTGTGATGGCAATTCCAGCATATGTTCAAAGACAAGCCGCCCGACAAGCTGCCCGTGTTCAAGAATGAACGGAACTTCGTGGCTGCGCACCTCAAGCACGCCCCGAGCCCCGGTTCCACCGGCATGTTCATGCCCAAATCCGGGATCGAAAAATCCTGCATAATGGACCCTGAATTCCCCCACCAGCGGGTCGAACGGCACCATCTCCGCTGCAAAAAGAGGCGGTACATGCACTGCCTCTTGTGAAACCAGGATGTAAAATTCATTTGGGTCCAGGACCAGGCCGCCAGAGCCACGGTTGTAAATCGGTTCCCAGTAGTCAAGCACGTCGTGGGCAGCTTTGCGATCCACGTCAACGAGCCCGGTGTGGCGCTTGCCACGATACCCTACCAACCCGTTCTCGTCACCGGACAGATCAATTGAAAGACCGATACCCCCATTGTGAATGTTAGGTTGGGCGGTGGCGACCAGTGTCTCCGATTCATGCAATTCAAGCAGTTCGGAATCCGAAAGCTGCGAGTTTCCCTGCCTGAAGCGAATTTGCGAAAGGCGCGATCCTGTTCTTACCACAACCGGGAAAGTGCTTGGGCTGATTTCAAGATAAAGCGGCCCCTTGTATCCCTCGGGAATCTGGTCAAATGCCTGGCTTCCATCAACAATGACACGGGTAAATATGTCCAGCCTGCCGGTCGAACTCTTCGGATTGGCAGATGCTTCGATGCCCTGGGGCAATTCCAACCCTTCCTGTAATGGCACGATGTAAACACAGCCTGTCTCCAGAACAGCTCCTTGAGCCAGATCGAACTCATGCATCTTGAAACGTTCCAGTTTTGATGAAACGCTGTTGCCTTTGCCAGGAAGAAAAGACGCCCGCACCCGGTAGGCCTTTTCTCCCAATCGCAGATCAAGGCTCGCTGGTTGAATTTGGTCAGCGTCAAATGGCAGCGAACTGGCAATCGAGCCATTCTCGCCCAGCTTTCTGATTGCCTGATCTGCCAAAATTCCTGTCTGACGCACCAACCCATGCCCCGCTTGTTAAGACTGCATCTAACAATTAGTCGCAGAAAACATTGACGCAATGACTTTGATGCACTAACACACATGTATCTCGTGGTGATTTGGCCGGTCGGCTTGCAGCCACGTAAAACAAGTCGCTAAAGGGCCGAATTTTGCACAAACAGCAATTTTTCCCGGAATGCGACTTCGCATTCCTTTTTTGTTTGTGGAGTTGAACATGACCAAATTTGAAAATCTTGATCCCGCCACGCGACTGGTTCACGGCGGTACCGAGCGCAGTGCCCATGGGGAGACTTCCGAAGCACTGTTTCTGACACAGGGTTTCGTTTACGAAACCGCAGAAGCAGCAGAGGCACGTTTCAAGGGCGATGAGGATGGCTTCATCTATTCACGATATGGCAATCCAACAGTCGCCATGTTTGAAAAACGCATGTGCCTGTTTGAAGGCGCAGAAGACGCCAGGGCAACGGCATCCGGCATGGCTGCGGTCGCTGCGGCAATCGGGTGCCAACTGACAGCTGGTGACCATATTGTAGCCGCCAAGGCGTTATTCGGCTCCTGTCGCTGGGTCGTAGAAAAGCTAATGCCACAATACGGGATCGGCTGCACGCTGGTTGACGGGAAAAGTCTTGAAGCGTGGAAAGCTGCTGTAACACCAAAGACGAAGTTGTTTTTCTTTGAAACCCCTACAAACCCGACACTTGAACTGGTCGATATCAGGGCCGTAGCTGACCTGGCACATGAGAACGGTGCCAAGCTACTGGTAGACAATGTTTTTGCCACCCCTGTCTATCAAAATCCTCTGCGATTGGGTGCAGACATCGTGGTGTATTCGGCGACAAAGCACATTGATGGCCAGGGGCGCTGTCTGGGCGGAATTGTGCTGTCAGACAAGGAATGGATCGACGAAAACCTGCATGACTACTTTCGCCATACCGGACCATCGCTTAGCCCGTTTAACGCATGGAACCTGCTGAAAGGGTTGGAGACGTTGCCTGTGAGGGTAGAACGCCAATGCAGAAATGCAACCGAGATCAACAGCTTTCTCAAGCTGCATACTAAAATTGGCAAGGTGATTTTCCCCGGCGACGAAGACCATCCACAGGCCGAACTCGCGGCAAGACAAATGACCGGTGGTTCGACGCTTGTCACTTTTGAGGTAAAGGGAGGCAAGCAAGCAGCCTTCGATTTCATCAACCGTCTGGAGGTGATCAAAATCTCAAACAATCTCGGAGATGCAAAAAGCCTGGTCACACATCCGGCAACCACAACCCACCGGAATTTGTCGGATGAAGACCGGGTCGAAGTCGGCATCACCGGCGAAACTGTTCGCCTTTCCGTAGGCCTGGAAGCCGTTCAGGATTTGATCGACGATATTGATCGCGCTCTAAGCGGCTAGAACGAATTGGCGAACCGTGGTATCTAGTCCCATGCTTCTTACGTTGAGTTAGAGCGGGTGGCGGTTAAATGTTCAAGGCGGATACGGCAGGTCTGACTGTGCAGGTGATGCCCGTTTACATTGATGAACGGTCTGATCCGGCAAATTCGCGTTTCTTCTGGGCTTATCGCGTTACGATTGAAAACAACACTTCAAGAACTGTTCAATTGATAGGCCGCTATTGGCACATTACTGACTGTCATGGCCATGTCGAAGAAATTCGTGGCGAGGGTGTCGTGGGAGAACAACCGGTCATCGAACCGGGTGCCGCATATTCTTATACAAGCGGCTGCCCTCTTAACGCACCATCCGGAATCATGTTAGGGTCATACTCAATGCGACACCCCGACGGTGAAACATTCGAGATCGAAATACCGGCATTTTCACTCGATCTTCCAGACATTACACCAAGCCTGAACTAGGCTTCAGGATACCCGAATGATCCAAGCCCTTGTGCCAATATTTCTGATCAATGGCGTATTGCTTGCGACCCTGGGCGGCGCCATGCTATTTCCGGCTGTCGTTGACCTGATTTACAGCAACCGGGATTGGGAGATTTTTGCGTTTACCGGAACCCTTTCAATGCTGATCGGTCTTGGCTTGTTCTTTGGTGCCCGCGGCGGGTCGCACACCATGACAACAAGGCAGGCATTTGTCATGACAACCACCGCATGGCTTGTGTTGGTTTTGTTTGGCGCAATCCCGTTCTACCTTTCCGGCATTGTTCCCAATTTCACAGATGCCTTTTTTGAATCCATGTCCGGCCTCACGACCACTGGTTCCACCGTTATTGCGAACCTTGAACAGGCCCCACCAGGCATCCTTCTATGGCGCGGAATCCAGCAATGGCTCGGCGGTCTTGGCATCATTGTGATGGCTGTATCGGTTTTGCCTATGCTGCAAATCGGAGGGATGCAGCTTTTCAAGATCGAAGCCTTTGACACAGCGGAAAAGATTATGCCCCGCGCGACGCAAATCTCCGGGTCGCTTACCATGGTTTTCATATTTTTCACCGGCCTTTGCATGGTGGCATATCTGGCGGCTGGCATGGATGTGTTTGATGCGGTTGTGCACGGAATGACAACGGTGGCGACCGGAGGATTTTCAACAAAAGATACATCCATCGGCTATTTCAACAATGATGCTATCGAGATCGTTGCGGTGGTGTTCATGCTGGTAGGCTCGATCCCGTTTATCCTTTATGTTCAGGGCTTTCAGGGCGAGCCATCGCGGATATGGAAGAACTCGCAGGTTAAGGTTTTCCTGTTTCTGATCGTCACGCTCACTATGATTGCATGGGTTCTGCATCCGCAATCGCAGACCGATCCCGGCAAAAGCATACTACATGCCCTGTTCAATGTGACATCGGTTGTCACAGGAACCGGCTATTCCTCAACTGACTATGGGCAATGGCATGTCGGAACCACTGCCTTTTTCTTTGCCATCATGTTCATTGGGGGCTGTGCCGGGTCTACCTCATGCGGAATCAAGGTTTTCCGCTTCCAGATCATTTTCGAAGCCGTCAAACAGCATCTGGGCAAGGTGTTTTACCCCAACGGGGTTTTTTCCATGCGCTACAATGGCAACAAGGTAGATGACCAGGTGTCCGAGGCAGTGATGAATTTCTTCGCTGTCTATTTCTTGATTTTCGGTGTCGTTGCCATCCTGCTTAACCTCACGGGATTGGACTTTATTACTTCCCTTTCAGCGGCGGGAACCGCGATTTCAAACGTTGGGCCGGGTTTGGGCGACATGATTGGTCCTTCCGGCAGTTTCAAGGAAATCAATGATACGGCCAAATGGATTCTGTCGGCGGCGATGCTCGTCGGCAGGCTGGAACTGTTCACTGTATTGGTGTTGTTCATGCCTCGCTTTTGGCGCGGCTAACCTTCCCTATTCTGCCGGATGGGAGTTTTTGGCATTTTCCCGATAGGCAAACACTTGCCGGATCGCGGTGTTTATGTCAGTTCCAACGCCAATCAGAGCCGGCACCAGAAACAAAACCAGCAGTGTCGCCAGAGCGAGCCCGAAAACAATTGTGATCGCCATTGGCAAAAGAAATTGTGCCTGCAGGCTTTTTTCAAACATTAGCGGGAACAATCCGCCAATGGTAGTGAGTGACGTCAGTAGAACGGCGCGAAGGCGATCCCGGCTTGCTCCTATGGCAGCTTGCTCAAGTGCTTCTCCCCACTTCAACCTTTCATCCAACCGGCTTACCAGAATAATTGAGTCATTGACCAGGATTCCAGCCAGCCCCAACAATCCGATATAGGACAGAATTGTGAGTTTATAGCCGAGCAGCCAATGGCCCATGACGGCACCCACAATCCCAAACGGAATGATCAACATGATTGCAAACGGTCGGAAATAATCGCCAAACACCCAGGCAAGTATGATGTAAATGACTGCCAATGCTATGATGACACCAGTCCGCAGATCGGCAAACGCGGCCATACGCTCCTCATTTCGGCCGCCATAGCGATAGTCAACACCCAGTTTTGACAATGTGTCCGGCATCGCGCTGTTCTCCAGGAACGCGATAGCCTCATCGGTTGTCGTAATGTCAGGATTCAAGTCAGCGGTTACCGATACAGTGGTCTTACCATCTGAACGCTGAATTACTGAAAAGCCCTGTTTGTCTGTCAGGCTCACCACTTCATTCAGCGGAACAAAATCACCTTTTGGACTGCGCAATTCGAAACTGCGCAATGCCTGGCTGCCGGTTTCGCGACTGGTACGAACCACGCGGATCGTAATCTCGTCATCGCCTCGCGCAAACTTGCGGGCAATCGCGCCATCAAAAGCCTGGCGTACCTGCAATCCGACATCATCAATCGTAAACCCAAGTGCCGCGCCGCGAGGCAACAATTCCATAACAAGTTCCGGCTTGCCGTAAGCAAGATCGTCAGACACCCCGGAGGCGCCATCGATTGCAGCAACAACAGGGGTGATGGCCACGGCAGCCTGTTTGAGTTCCCCAACCGGTGCTCCGGTAAGTTCTACATCAATGTCGCGCCCGGGTGGCCCGCCCCGGGTTTCAAAGATCGACACCCGGCGCACACCGGCGACTTTTGGCAAGGCTTTGCGCCAGGCCTTTACAACCGTTGGCGTCCGGATGCTCCTGACCTCAGAGGAAGCCAGTTGAACCCGTATTTCCGCCAGATTGTCGCCACGGCTGCGGCCGGCAGAACCCAGGGTTGAAAACACGGCGGTGACAACTTTGCCCGGTTCTTCGCTCAACTCGCTGACCGCAACATCAAGGGACTTTTCGATTGCAACAATAATGTCGCGTGCGCGATCTTCTGTAATTCCCGCGTTGAAAACAATTCTGGCGCGCATGTTTTCGGCTTCCGGCGACGGGAAGAACACAAACTTTACCAATTCACCTCTTATCGGGCCGATCGCCAGTACCATCAGGCAGAATATGGAGATTGCGACGGTTACATATCGCCACTGATAGGAAAGTGTTACCAGCGCATTGAAGGGTCCATCGCGGAATGCATTGAAGTTCCGGTCAAACCACCTGCGAAACATGCTCTCTTGCTCAACGCTGGCAGCGTTGCGTTCGCTTCGCTTCCGCCGGTACCAGAAAAACAGTTCCACAAGCGTACCGAAGAAAAGCGAACCAATGCTCACAAGGATGAGGAACAACGGCAAACTGAAAGCACCCTTTGCCGCAAGAACCGGTTCAACAATTCCCAACCCCTCTGTGCTTGCGCCTGTCTCTGAAAACCGGTTTGAAATCGCGATCAGCAACCCGCCAATAAGCAGCGAGACCAACATTTGGCGCCAGAACGACCATTGTTTGGTCGGTTGAGGCTTCATTGTGTGGGCAAGGTGGCCTGGCAGAATAAGAAAACATTCAATGACACTGGCAAGAATAACGGCAGTCACCACATAGGGCATAACCCCCATGATTTGCCCGATGATACCGCCTATCAGCAACATCGGCGCAAATGCCGCCACTGTTGTGGTCATCGCTGCAAGGACTGGCACCAACATGCGGTTGGCTCCATTTTCCGCGGCTTCGAAACTTTCCCGCCCCTCCTCGTTGAGCGTAGCGGTATGTTCGCCAACAACAATTGCATCATCAACAATCACACCCAACATCATGATCATGGCGAACAGTGTGATCATGTTTATGGTCTGGCCAAGCAGCAACATGATCCCGAGGGTAGCGAACATCGCAACCGGGATTCCAGCGGCTACCCAGAACGCTATGCGTGCGTTCAGGAACAGGAACAGCATTCCCACGACCAGCACCAGGCCCGTCACACCATTCCAGAAAAGCAGCGAAATGCGGGCAACAAGCGCATCCGCCCGCACCTCGTATTTTTGCAACGAAATGCGAGGGGGAAGTTTGCCATCGACCTCAGCCAGATAGTCATCGAGAATCTTCGCTGTGGCGAGCGTGTCGGCGCTTTGCGCCCGTTGAACGGTAATCTGAATCGCCGGATTACCCTTCCAAAATCCGCGTACATCGTCATCGGCATAAGACCGGAAAATATCTGCCACATCGCGAAGCAACACCTTTTCGCCCGACGAAAACGACTTGATCTCAATGTTTTCGATTGAAGACGGCTCGTCGACGCTTGCCAGCGCTCGAATCTGCTGTTCAACACCTGTTCGGATTTGCCCGGATGGGGTGTCCCTACTGTTGCGGGCAATTGCATTGGATATATCGGAAACCGACAAACCCAAACGTCTTAATTCGCGTTCCTTGATTTCGACGCGGATTTCCTCGCGCCGCAACCCCACCATATCAACGCGGTCAATGCCTCGTTCAATCAGGTCGTCGCGTATCTTCTTCGCATGGATACGCAAAGTGGCTTCGGGAACAGGACCAGAGATGGACAGGCGCGCTACTCGGTCAAAAAACGGTGCCTTCGATACACTGGGGGTTTCAGCTTCTTGCGGCAGGTTTGTCACGCCCTTGACAGCGGCATCCACATCACTGACCGCTTGCTGCATGTCAGTCCCGGCGGCAAACTCAAGCGTTATCCTGCCAGACCCTTCAAGCGCATAGGAATCCATCTCCACAACGCCGGAGATATATCGAACCTCAGGTTCCATGATTGCCAAGATGTTTTTTTCAACATCTTCAGGGCTTGCCCCCGTCCATTTGACGGAAATGGTTACTGCTTCCCGCTCGACAGTGGGAAAGAACTGAGTGTTGATTTTGGCAATCGCAAACAATCCGAAAATGATCATCAAGACCATCAGAAGATTTGCGGCATTGGGATGCCTTACAAAGATACCTACAATGCCTTGGCCGTAGACTGTCCTGTCTTTCATCACTCAACTGCAGACTGGGACTTCACTCTCAGGCCCTCGGATATTTCGGCAATATGGGTCGTCATCACCTCATCACCTTCTGCGATCTCACCCGACGCAATGACATGGGTTCCATCGCGCGCCAACAACGAAACGGTGCGCGCGACAAGTTTACCTTCCTTGATCACATACACTGTGTGACCATCGTAGAGTGCGGTTTCAGGTATCCGAAACTTGCCCTCAAATTTCCTGTCTGGCACCAGGACCTCGACAAACGCACCCGGGCGCAACGAACTTCCAGAAATACCCTCCGTGATCACTGCAATTACTTCCACACCGCCGCGGTCCGATGTGATGGTTGCCCCCAATCGATCAATTTTCGCGGGAAAACGGAACTCTTCATTTCCAACGCTCCAGATGACCTCGACATTGCGCCCTATCACACCATCCTTGTCGGTGTTGATCCTGCCAAAACGTTGGTCTGTAAGGGTAAAACGCACCTCCAAACTGTCAGCGTCATACATTGATACCACGACATCATTTGCAGAGATCAAACGTCCCTGACTGGCGTTTTTCTGGTTGATGATACCCGCTAGCGGCGCTTTCAGGATTGTGTCCTGAAGGTTCTTTTCCGCTTGCTTCCTGTTCCAGTCATAACGGAGCATGGTTGCTTCAAGTTGTGAAAGCCTGCTCTGCTCGGCAACAAGATTGAACTGTGCCTGCTCCAGTGACTGTCGTCTTTGCGTTACAACAAGTGAGCGGTCTTCAGTTTGTTTTGAACTGGCTGTACCGCGCGCCTTCAACGCCTCAATTCTTTGCAGATCTTTTTCCGCCAGTTCCAGTTGATCGCCAAGACTGCGGATTTTCGATTCCTCAATTTTTATGCGGGCACGATTTTCCTCGATCCGGGCGGTTGTTTCAGTCAGATTTGCCTTGGCTGTAGCAAGATCCTTTTCATAGGTGAAAGGATCAATCCGCAGCAGTTCGGAATCTTTTTCAACCCTGGCGCCGACTTTCAGGTCGGGATTGACCGAGATTATCTTACCCGCCACAAGGGCCCTCAGTTCAACACTTTCAGCAGCTTGAACTTCGCCGTAAACAAGCAGTATCGGCTGAACGGTTTGGCTTTTTGCAATCAGGGAGTCCACCACATACACGGATTTGAAAGGCGGGCGAGATGGCGGAACTTCCCGCAAGGCAGTCAGGGCATTCATGCCAAACAGGCCGGCGGCCAGTACCAAGACCATCAACACGCCCTGCACCATCACTTTTGTCGTCAGATAGCCGCCACCATTTTTTCGCGCAGCCAACCTTTGCCGCACCGACAGAGCGGGTGAAATATCTTCGGGTTCTTCTATCTTGTCCAACATTGCACAACCTGACTACACTAGAAGTTATAGCAATTTGCGATTCCGGCAAGTTACAGTGTCGTAATTGTCTGTTTTTGCGGTGCTAACGTATTCAGAGCTCTTCGGGCGAAATATGGTAGACAATGCCGCAAAACTCGCATTTGGTTTCAAACCCCTCGTTGTTGCCAGAGGGTTTTTGCGGGTCATCTTCAAAACTGCGAACCAATGAAACTACTTTCTCGCGACTGCAGGAGCACAGATTTGTTACCGGGATGGATTCAAACGCGCGCACGCCGTGCTCGTTAAACAAACGATACAACAGGCGTTCGGTGCCAATTTGCGGATCGGTCAATTCATCATCGGTAATGGTACCAACCAGTGCAGAGGCTTCCGCCCAGGCATCATCCTGTTCAGTTTCCTGCACGGGCTCGTCCGCCCGTCCACCAGGAAGATCCCGAACAGGCAGACGTTCTGCAGATTTGGGGAAAAACTGGCACAAAACGCCGCCGGCACGCCATGAGGTTTCCACACCATCGCCATTTTCCCTTGGCTTCATTATTTGCGCCACCGACAATTTCACTTTGGTGGGAATTTGTTCTGACTGCTGAAAGTAGCGATCGGCAACTTCTTCCAGCGAAACGCCGTCAAGCTCCACAATGCCCTGATACCGCTGCATGTCCTGCCCCTGGTCGATGGTCAATGCCATAACGCCTTTTCCGAGCAGCTGGCGCGGGCTCGTAGCACCTTGGTTTACCGCCTCGGCCAATCTTTCGTCATCGAAACGCGCATATGCCCTTACAGAACCTGGCGTTGAATAGTCCACCACGCAAAGAGAGACAGGGCCATCTGATTGGGTCTGCAATATGAAATTGCCCTCGAATTTGAGTGAACTGCCCAACAGCACCGTAAGGACGATCATCTCGCCAAGCAGAAGGCTTACATCCTGCGGATAATCATGCGACTTGAGGATGTTGTCCAGCATCGGGCCGATCTGCACGCCTTTGCCTCTCACATCAAGGCTTGCAACCGCATAGGGAACGACATGATCGTCTCCTGCAAGTTTGTAACCGGCTGGTTCTTGTGTCGCGCTCATCCTATTTTCCGGAAAGACACCACGCCAAAATTGCCTTCTGCGCGTGCAACCGGTTTTCAGCTTCGTCAAACACAACTGATTGCGGGCCGTCCATGATTTCGTCAGTCACTTCCTCGCCGCGATGGGCAGGCAAACAGTGCATGAATATGGCATCCTTGTTTGCCCGTGCCATCAGGTGGTCGTTGACCTGAAAGGGTTGAAAAACATTGTGCCCGGCCGCGTCATCTTCAAAACCCATGGAAACCCAGGTGTCGGTCACAACGACATCTGCACCGGTTACTGCAGCGACGGGATCATTGGCGAGCGAAACCGTTCCGCCATTTTCATTGGCCCAGTCAATATACGATTGTCCCGATTCCCTTCCCTCAGGTACGGCAATGGCCAATTCGTAATCGAAAAGGGCAGAAGCTTCTGCCAACGAGTTGGTCACATTGTTGCCATCACCCGTCCAGGCAACCTTCTTTCCGTTAGTGGTTCCGAACCGTTCTTCCATGGTCATCACATCTGCCATGATCTGACAGGGGTGCGTATCGTCGGTAAGACCGTTTATTACCGGAACCGTTGCATATTCCGCCAGTTCAAACAGCTTGCTTTGTTCTGTGGTGCGGATCATGATCGCGTCTACGTAGCGCGACAACACCCGTGCCGTATCGGCCATTGTTTCACCGCGACCAATCTGGGTTTCGCTTCCCGACAAAACAAGAGTTTCGCCACCCAGTTGCCGCATTCCGACATCAAAGGAAACACGGGTCCGAGTAGACGGTTTGTCAAACACCATGGCCAAATACTTGCCGGACAGCGGTTTGTCGGGCGTTCCGGTTTTCTTCATCTGATGAGCATCATCCATGATCGACCGCAGGGTGCCGCGATCAAAATCTGCTATATTCAGGAAATGGTGTGTCTTGGCCATCACGATTTTCCTTGCGAACTACGGTAGGCTTCAAACGCGGCAGCCATGCGTTCACGGACTTCGCGTATTTCTTCTTCAGAGATTATTAGTGGCGGCAGGATACGGATCACATTGTCTCCCGCTCCTACAGCCAAGACCCGGTTGTCTCTCATTGCTGCAATAAGCTCGTGATTTGGCACCTTGGCCTTTACACCCAGAAGAAGACCTGTGCCGCGAACGTCTTCCAACAGGTCAGGATAGGTGTCGACCAATTCTGACAAACACTGGCGGAACAAGCCGGATTTCCGATTGACGTTATCGAGAAACCCCTCTTCGAGTATCACATCCAAAACCGCGTTTCCTGCCGCCATGGCCAGTGGGTTACCGCCATAAGTCGATCCGTGGGTTCCAGGAACCATTCCGGCGGCAACTTCGCCACGGGCAAGGCACGCGCCAAGCGGAAAACCGCCACCAATGCCTTTTGCGATTGCCATGATGTCCGGTTCAATGCCTGCAAATTCGTGGGCGAACAGTTTTCCCGACCGACCGACACCGCATTGAATCTCATCGAGCATCAGCAGAATGCCCCGCTCATCGCATAGTTTTCTTGTTTCCTGCAAAAACCGGGCAGAGAACGGCCTGATACCGCCTTCGCCCTGAACGGGTTCGAGCAAAATTGCCGCTGTATTTTCATCGATCGCATCTTTCAACGCCTTGATGTCATCAAATGCAACTTGCACAAACCCCGGAAGTCTGGGGCCAAAACCTTCCAGGTATTTGTCCTGTCCACCAGCATTGACCGCTGCAAGCGTGCGCCCGTGAAATGCCCCTTCAAAGGTAATGATATTGTAACGCTCCCCCTGACCCCTGTCATGATGATAGCGCCGCGCGGTTTTTATGGCGCATTCAATGGCCTCGGTCCCGGAATTGGTGAAAAACACCTTTTCAGCAAACGTATTGGCACATAACCGGGCAGCGAGTTCTTTCTGACCGGGAATCTCGAAAAGGTTTGACAGATGCCAAACACCGTCCAAAGCGGTTTTCAGTGAGGAAACCATGTGCGGATGGGAATGCCCCAAACAATTGACAGCGATGCCGGACGAACAATCAAGATAATCGTTGCCATTCTCGTCATACAAGCGGACACCTTCGCCCCGAACAAACTTTACGGGCGGCGGCGGCGGGTAAACACCGTAGGTATGTCTCTCTTCCATGATTTCGAACCTTTGGCGAAAAACGGCAATACAATTTCAAACACAAAAAGCCCGCCAACATGACGGGCAATCATCAATTTGTTCAGGTATTAAAAATAGCCGCATGAACCAAGCGGGTCAAGAATATAGAGTTTTGCTGATGAATTGCAGATTGTGGACACCTTGTCGCGGCCATCATCATGACGACACGAGACAATGATTCGCCTTTCCACAGGAATTTGGAATTCGATTCCGTAAGCTGTGAATATTTTGAAAAAATGATTCGTTCGCACTGACAGACTCTTGTGCACCGAGTCCATCGTTCGCTAGTGTTGTCTTGTCAGTGGAGACGGATCCTGCGGCGGGCCAAGCAGGTACCTATAACAATTTGGCAGAAGCACTCTACGAACCTGTGTTTGTGGGAACGGAGGTGGATTCTGCTTACGAGGATGAAGTTATGTCGTGGACAGACGAACGGGTTGCTACACTTAGCAAGTTGTGGGCAGACGGATTGAGTGCGAGTCAAATTGCAGCGGAACTTGGCGGTGTAACCAGGAATGCGGTCATCGGTAAAGTTCATAGACTGGGTTTGTCAGGCCGTGCAAAACCGGCCAATTCATCAGCCAAACGCGCAAAGCGACCGCGTAGTTACACACCCAAACCCCGCTCAAACGGCCGCTCGGTCCCATCACTCAGGGCTGTTGACGGGTCGAGCGCCCGTTCTGCGGTCGAAGATCTCGTTGAGCCGGAATCCCTGAAGCTCAGCCTCGTTGAACTGACTGAGACAACTTGCAAGTGGCCTCATGGGGATCCGACGGAAGCCGGTTTTCATTTTTGTGGCTGCAAGGTGAAGGAAGGCAGCCCTTACTGTGAGTACCACAGCAAGCTTGCGTTCCAACCGATCACGGATCGCCGTCGGGAAAAGAAGCGCGCGTAAGATTGGCAAGTCCCAAGGTTGCGTGATCGGCTCACCCGCTTGCAAAGCAAGTCAGTATGCATTCTCAGCTTGCAGTCAGGAACTTGTCATTAAGCGAGTAACCTGCGCCGCGAACGGTTCTGATGGGGTCTTTTTCCCTTCCACGGCAAACCGCTCTGCGTAAACGACCGATGTGAACATCGACGGTACGTTCATCAACGTAATTGTCGTGCCCCCAAACGCCATCGAGCAGCTGTTCGCGCGAAAACACCCGCCCGGGGGCGCTCATCAGAAACTCCAACAACTTGTATTCGGTTGGCCCGAGACGCATTTCGCGACCATTGCGATAGGCGCGTCGTGTTTCCCTATCGAGTTCTATGTCACCTGCTTTCAGCAGGGCAGAAATTTTTTGCGGACTGGACCGCCTCAAAATGGCTTTTACCCGCGCCATGAGCTCCGGTACAGAAAATGGCTTCACCACAAAATCATCCGCGCCCGTTGACAAACCGCGAACCCGCTCGGATTCTTCACTGCGTGCGGTCAGCATGATGATGGGAAGCGTTTCGGTTTCGGACCGCAATCGCAAGCGACGGCAAAGCTCAATGCCGGAGAGACCTGGCAACATCCAGTCCAGCAATAGCAAATCCGGAACCGTCTCACGGAGCCTTAGCTCGGCATCATCGCCGCGATCAATAATTTCGACATTATAGCCTTCTGCTTCCAGATTATAACGTAACAACTCTGAAAGGGCTTGCTCGTCTTCTACTACAACTACTGTGGGATGCATCTATCTCTCCATCAGTAAAGGGCATGTTCAGGCAACGGATCAATCGTTTTCGGTCAAGTCGTAAGAGCCGGTGTCGATATAGTGGATCGTTTCAGCCAGATTGGTGATGTGATCGCCGATGCGTTCGAGGTTCTTTGCGCAAAAAAGCAAATGGGTGCAGTAGGTGATCGTGCGCGGATCTTCCATCATGTAAGTCAGCAACTCACGGAAGAGCGAGGTGTACAACGCATCAATCTCGTCATCGCGTTCCCATACATACTTTGCCTTCTTGATGTCTTTCGCCGCGTAGGCATCAAGAACATCTTTCAGTTGTTCCAAGGACAAGTTAGTCAGATGCTGCAACCCGCGCTGCAGCTTCTTCGGCGGCAATGCACCTTCAATCTGAAAGGTCCTGCGCCCAATGTTCTTGCCAAGATCACCAATACGCTCCAGATCACTTGCCATTCGCAATGCACTGATGGTTTCACGCAAATCGCGAGCCATGGGTTGACGCTTGGCGATCAGCAGCACGACCTGATTGTCCACTTCCTCCTGCAAGGCATCAAGGAAGGTATCGTCTGCCACCACAGATTGGGCGAGACCCTGGTCGGATGTCAAAAGTGCTGAGACTGATCTTGCGACCATGCTTTCAGCATTGCCCCCCATCTCCGATATCTTTGCCACAAGAAAATGAAGATCTTCGTCAAATGCTGTGACGGTGTGATCTGCCTGTTCGGACATGTCGATTTCCTTTTTACCCGTTCAGGGGCAGTTTACCCGTAACGGCCGGTAATGTAATCCTGTGTCTTTGGATCGCTCGGATTGGTGAAGATGGTGTCTGTTTCGTCGACTTCCACCAGATTGCCGAGATGGAACATTGCGGTACGCTGGGAAACACGAGCCGCCTGTTGCATTGAGTGGGTAACAATTACAATGGTGTAGTTCTCACGCAACTCATCTATCAACTCTTCCACTTTCGCGGTTGCAATCGGATCCAGAGCCGAGCATGGCTCGTCCATCAGAATGACTTCAGGGCTAACGGCTATCGCACGGGCGATACACAAACGTTGCTGCTGACCACCGGAAAGGCCGGTTCCAGGTTCATGAAGCCGGTCCTTGACCTCTTCAAACAGGCCGGCCTTTTGAAGGCTCGTCACAACGATCTCTTCAAGTTCAGACTTGGCTCTTACGAGACCGTGAATTCGCGGACCATAAGCAATGTTCTCAAAGATGCTCTTCGGGAACGGGTTTGGTTTCTGGAATACCATGCCAACCCTTGCACGCAGTTCTACAACGTCAATGTTCTTGTTGTAGATGTCTTCGCCATCAAGCAGGATGTCGCCGGTTACCTGACACACATCAATTGTGTCATTCATGCGGTTCAGGCATCTCAGGAAAGTTGATTTGCCACAACCCGAGGGACCGATCAAAGCCATTACCTGTTTCTCAGGTATGTCCAGATTGACATCGAACAGCGCCTGTTTTTCGCCATAAAAGACAGACACGTCCTTACCAACCATTTTCATGGGAGCTTCCATTGCTTTAGCCACGGCTTCTTCAGTTTGTTCGGTATTTAGTACATTCATGTTTTTTACTCCCTACCAGCGGCGTTCAAATTGCTGGCGCAAAAATACAGCGATTGCGTTCATGATAACAAGGAAAACCAACAACACCATAATGGCGGCTGCAGTTTTCTGCTGGAAACCAGGTTCCGGAAAGTCAGCCCACATGTAAATCTGGACCGGCAGGACGGTAGCAGGATCGGTAATGCCACCTGGAATATCGACGACAAATGCGACCATCCCGATCATCAGCAGTGGTGCGGTTTCACCAAGCGCCTGTGCCATGCCAACGATCGTTCCTGTCAGAATTCCCGGCATTGCCAACGGCAATACATGATGGAACACGGCCTGCAAGTTGGAAGCACCGACACCCAACGCTGCCTCGCGAATGGATGGTGGAACCGCTTTAAGGGCTGCGCGTGAAGCAATGATGATGGTCGGCAATGTCATCAATGCCAATACCATACCACCGACCAACGGCGCAGAACGCGGCAACTCGAAGAAGTTCAGGAACACCGCCAGACCCAACAAACCAAACACGATGGAAGGCACCGCGGCCAGGTTGTTGATGTTTACCTCAATGATATTGGTGATCCAGTTTTTCGGGGCAAACTCTTCCAGATATACTGCTGCTGCCACACCCAGCGGGAACGAGAGCATCAGAGTGATTATCATTGTAAAGAAGGAACCTACAACCGCACCCCAGATACCCGCCAATTCCGGTTCACGGCTCGCGCCCTTGGTGAAGAAAATTTCGGCCCAATGGCTTTCCACAAGGTTTTCAGCAACCATGCGGTCTGCAACGGCCACTTCCCGGTCAGAGAACTTGCGGTTGGATTCCGGTGTCGGAATGACCTGCATTGTCCATTCGCCAGCAGCCGCATCAGATTTTTCCAACGGCACAAGAACTTCGCCTTTGGCCGTGTTTGAATCAATCTCACTGACTTTGACAACACCGTTGTTCACACGAAGCAGCAAAGAGGGCATGGATGCGTCAAGCTTCTCGGTTGTATTGGTGGAATCACGCCGCGCAATCAGGGCATCAAACAACTCTCTTTCGCCTGCCAGTTGCGACTCAAGCACTTCAGCCTGTTTTCTGGCTTCCTCAACAACCGCACTATCGGTAGCGTTGGTCTTGATCGAAAGTTGATGATCAAGGCTGCGCTGAATGGCATTCATTGCCTCCAGCTTTGCGTTTGCCTGTTTGCCGATTTCTGCTTTCGAATCTGCAAGAAACTTTGAAAACACCCCAGCTCCGACTTCAACGGTCACCTCGCCAGTCGTTCCTGAAACATCAATCAGTGTATCGGGTTGGCTGAGTTCGGGCTTTGCAACCAGGCCCTTCAGGTACAGATCCACAAAATCGGAGACCGGCACTTCAGCGGTTTTTTCCTTGAGCATCTCCGGATCGCTGATAGCTGCTTCACGCAGTTCAACACCCGATCCACCGGATATCATGCTGCGAGCCAGCCGCTTGCCACGGCGGTCCGAAAGGTAGGGCATCAATTCTGCAATTCCATCACGGACAACACTGTCATAATCGCCTGATGCGGGTTGAGAAGGATCGATGTCGGCCATGTTAACCGGCAATTTTACGTAGTTGTAAGTGAAGGCCGGAATACCCTGACCAACGATGGTCGAGAGCAAGAGCACCAAAAACAACACCGAAACCATGACCGCAGCAAAACCCAAAAACCTGAAACGGGATTCTGCGCCATATCTGGCCTTGTGCCGGGCTCGTCGGCGATCGGCACCAATCGCATTTTGCATGGATGGCAAAGAGGTATTTGAAGAAATATCAGTCATATTGTTCACGATACTTTTGAACTACACGAAGGGCGATCACGTTCAGGCACAGGGTGATCACAAACAGGACCAAACCCAGGGCGAATGCGGCAAGCGTTTTTGCGCTGTCGAATTCCTGGTCACCGACAAGAAGGGTGACAATCTGAACTGTAACAGTGGTAACCGCTTCAAGCGGGTTAATGGTAAGATTGGCAGCAAGGCCAGCCGCCATCACCACGATCATTGTTTCACCAACGGCCCGTGATACGGCAAGCAGCAAGGCAGATACGATGCCAGGCAACGCCGCCGGAAGCACCACTTTTCGGATGGTTTCTGATTTGGTTGCGCCCATGGCGTAGGAACCATCACGAAGAGACTGCGGCACCGCGTTGATAACATCATCAGACAAGGACATCACAAACGGGATAATCATGATGCCCATGACCAAGCCGGCTGCGAGCGCAGATTCAGATGCAACCGTGAGACCAATAGCCTCCCCCCAACCACGGATGGCGGGGGCAACCGTCAACGCGGCGAAGAACCCGTAAACAACTGTCGGAATACCCGCCAACACCTCCATCACAGGTTTTGCAACCGCACGAAAACGCGGACCTGCATAGTCGGACATGTAAATCGCCGACATCAAACCCAATGGCGCGGCAACCCCGATGGCAATCAACGTGATAAGAAACGTACCGACAAACAGCGGGATGGCACCGAAGATCCGGGAATTGTCAGCAGACGATGAAACGCCGCCTGCGCCCTCAAACGCGCTTTGTGGGGACCAGTGGTAGCCAAACAGGAAATCATAAAACGGAACTTTCTGGAAAAAGCGGAAAGACTCAAAAAGCAGGGATAGGACAATTCCCAGTGTGGTGAGGATCGCAACCGCAGAGCAGGCAACCAGCACCCACATTACAAAGTTCTCAACAAAATGCCGTGCGCGTTTGGGCGCTTTGATCTGGCTGAAACCATAGGCAAAACATGCCACGAACAGTAACAGGCACAGCCCAATCATCATTAGATTACTGGTACTGGCCATTGCGCCGTAGCTTTCTGCCGCCTGTTCAGCAACAACCTTCAAGTCGCCCTTGACGCTGGTAATCGCATTGCCTGCATCAGAGGATGCGGCCATGGACTGAACATCGCGAAGAAAAGCCTGGATCTGAGGACCCTGCAAATCTTTCAGCTGATCGGCGAATTCGGTAAGGATCGAACCATTCAAAATCCGTTGATCGAACATGTTCCAGACAAGGAAAACAATGAATGCGGGTACAAACGACAGAATTGCAAGGAAACCGCCGTGATAAGCCGGTTTGGAGTGCAACACCGAGATGTCACCCCCCGCAATTGCTGTAGCCCGCGTACGCCCCACAAAAAACGGAACAAACAGCGCTGCGATAACCACCGCAGCCACAATCAGAAAACTCGGCATGTTTTACATCCCCAATACATTCGGAATTTACGGCTCCGAAACCGATAAATCTCTAAACTGTAGGCGACCGCCCGACGAACGCCGGGCGGTCAATTCCTTATGGCTTACATAGCCAGAGGTGTCATAGACTGGGCAGCTTCTGCACCGGACTTGCGGTCAGCTTCCGGCAGAGGGATAAGACCCTTGTCAGCCAAGTAGCCGTCTGGTCCCCAAGTGCTTTCAGCTGTGAATTCCTTCACATAGTCTTCGATGCCTGGAATTACGCCAACGTGCTCTTTCTTCACATAGAAGAACAAAGAGCGGGAGATTGGGTAATCGCCAGCAGCAATTTTTTCAAACTCGGGAGCAGCGCCTTCAACAATCGCGCCTTTCACCTTGTCTGCGTTCTGGTCGAGGAAAGAGAACCCGAAAATACCGAAAGCATCTTTGTTTGCTTCGAGTTTCTGGATGATCAGGTTGTCATTCTCACCTGCTTCAATGTAAGCGCCATCTTCACGGATGTGATGAGCGATTTTCTTGAAAGCTTTCTTGTCTTCCTTACGAAGCGCGGCAAGAACCTCAATTTTCTTGGCGCCACCTTCCATTGCGATTTCCGAGAAAGCATCACGGGTACCGGAGGTAGGAGGAGGTCCTAGAACCTCGATCTTGATGTTTGGAAGTGAAGGATCAACATCAGCCCAGGTCTTGTTTGGGTTAGGGATCATTTTGCCATCTTCACCAGGGATTTCAGCTGCAAGAGCAAGGAAGATCTGCTGGCGGGTGATCTTCATGTCTGAACCGGCTTTTGAGTTGGCAAGAACGATACCGTCGAAGCCGATTTTAACTTCAACAGGAGTAACGCCGTTTTCACCACACTTTACAAACTCTTTTTCCTTGATACGGCGCGAAGCGTTGGTGATGTCAGGAGTACCTTCACCTACACCAGCGCAGAAAAGCTTCATGCCACCGCCTGAACCGGTAGATTCAACGACGGGAGTTTTGAAATCAGTTTTCTTACCGAACTGCTCGGCAACTGATGTCGAGAATGGGAAAACAGTTGATGAACCAACAATTTGAATTTGATCACGCGCGTGCGCAGTGGTCATTGCAGTGGTCGCAAGAAGAGCAGCACCAGCAGCAACACCCAGAATTTTGTTAAAAGTCATTTGAAACTCCAGCTTTCGTAAAGCGGTTGGGATTGCCGGAGAACAGAACAATCCGATCTCCATACGTAGTCGCAAGCGATCAAGAAATACGCCCGCGAGTGACTCCTACGTCATCAATGCCGTAATTTTTATGACAGTTTATATATTTGAAATTAATAGTGAAATTTACTTATTTAACGATTTTGCCAACGGCAGCGTGACGCTAAACTCGGAGCCTTCTCCCACGACCGACTGAATCTTCAATCGTGTTCCGTGGCGTTGCAGGATATGCTTGACAATGGCAAGGCCAAGGCCTGTTCCCTGCTTCTCGCGGCTGCGCGCAACGTCGACCCTGTAAAACCGCTCAGTGATCCGGTTGATGTGCTCATTTGCAATACCAGGGCCGTAATCCTTGACTGTGACCGTAACAGATTTCGGGCTGTTTGGAGGAACATCGGCACTTTCGACAATCACCTCGACCCGTTCGCCTTTTTCACCGTATTTGCAGGCATTTTCTATCAGGTTTTCAAAAACCTGGGTCAGTTCATCATGGTCACCGCGCACGAAATAGTCCGGCACTTTGCCGGAAACAATTTCAACACCCATCTGGGCCGCGACCCGTTCCAGTGAATTGACGACGATCTTGATGATTTCAGAGATGTTTACTGTCGTATCGGGGCGCACATGGGACTTCATTTCGATACGGCTGAGGGACAAAAGATCGTTGACCAAGCGAGACATACGTTCTGCCTGCTCCAACATTGTGTCGATAAACTTTCCCTGCGCCTTGAAGTCCATCCGTGCGGGGCCCTTCAATGTCTCTATATATCCCAATAGTGAGGCCAAGGGCGTCCGCAGTTCATGGCTGGCATTTGCGATAAAATCTGAACGCATTCGGTCGATGCGTTTCATTTCTGTCTGCTCATGAAATCCCAGAAGATACAGCCTGCGCTCAGAGCTTTTTTCATGCTCTGCGGCGGGAATTGGTGCTATTTCCATCAGGAACCAGCGATCATCGGGAATGGGTTCATTATACTCCAGGTTTTGCGGGTAGCCGCTGGCAAGAACCTGTTCAATTGTCCGCTTGATATCCGGTTGACGAAACCGCAGATAGATCGGATCGCCTGCCCTGACATTTTCAAACGCACGGTTTGCGGCCTTGTTGGCAAATCTGACTACAGCACGCTGATCAATTATGAAAATCGGGTGTTGCATTGCCTCCGCAATGGCGGCGCGAAGGTTCTCGGGGTTTGCTGGTTCCGTCGAAGCAAATTTTTCGGTCAACCGTAACGGACGACCCGAAACAGACGACTGCCATACCAAAAACAGGCTGACCAACATGGCGATGCCAAACAACCAGGCCATCTCGGGACGAAGTACGATTCCAACGACAAATGCAGCACTGATGACCAGAACCTGCAACCAAACGCCACCCGAGATGAGAGCCGCTGTCCGATTGTTGGAGTTGTAGTCATCAACCACGTTTAGTCCTTTCAAGCCATAAAACGAACGTACCTACAAATATGGCTTTGGTTTGCGCACTATATAGAATAACGTTGTGTCTTTGAGTAGGTAATGTGGATAACATCAGGCAACTCATGAAAAACATTCCAGCTATAGACATTATTTTTGATGACACTACGATTACAGTCGATTTGGACAATTCCGAACTTCCGCAGGAGATAGAGGCAAACGCCTTTGCCAGTGGCGGGCACCCTTACGACAAGAAACTCAAACGCAAGACATATGAAAAAACGTTGTATGAACTGCATTTGGAGTTAGCAAAAGTTCAAAGGTGGATGCTTTCGACCAACCAGCGCATTGCCGTTGTTTTTGAAGGACGGGATGCGGCTGGGAAAGGCGGCACGATAAATGCCTTCAAGCAATATCTAAAACCAAGAAATACCCGTGCTGTTGCATTGCCCAAGCCATCGGATGTTGAGCAGGGACAATGGTATTTCCAGCGTTATGTAGCGCATTTGCCAACCGAGGGACAAATGGTGATGTTTGACCGGTCTTGGTACAACCGGGCAGGCGTTGAACCGGTAATGGGTTTTTGCACACCGGAACAACATGAAGCATTTCTGGAAGAAGTCCCGCATTTTGAGAACATGCTGCACAGGGAAGGTATTCACTTGTTCAAGTTCTGGTTGAATGTTGGCCAGGAAATGCAGATCCAGCGATTTCATGACCGCAGACATAATCCGCTGAAAAACTGGAAACTATCGCCGATTGACATCAAGGCGCTTTCGAAGTGGAAAGATTATACCTCGGCACGCGATTTGATGCTGTCCAAGACCCATTCTGACACCGCACCTTGGACGATTGTGCGCTCGAACGACAAAAGGCGGGCCAGGCTAAACGCAATACGGCATTTTCTGCACAATCTGGATTATGATGAAAAAGACGAGGAACTGATCGGTACGATCGACCCGCTGATCCTGGGACAAGGTCCCTGCTTTTTTAACGAATTCGGCTGTTAGGGGTTTGGGTCGCCTTGGATCTGCCTACCCATCCTTGAATGTCCGAAGCCTGACATAAACAATGTCCAATACATCGCCTTTGCCGACCACGGATGCGGCCGGGGTAATGTCGGTGTTTATCGCAATCAGCGCCGAACCGTCGATCGGCTGGCTTTCTTCCATGGTAAACGCAAATATGGAGGCTTCCGGCTGGGCACCCACCCGAAACCGTTTTCTTCCACAACCAATCGAGTTTTCGAACTTGCATTCCACGGTAAATTGGGAGGCTCCACCGCTTCCGGAACGGGCATAGATTTCCACTGTCACCCGCTTTCCGCGCACTTGTTCAATAACCCCCGGTTTCAAACGAAGCAAAATCGGATTGGCCGGAATCGCAAAGTCATTCTTGTCTCGAACCGACATCAGCCGGATCATATCATTGCTTTGTTCGTTGACGATTTCGACCTTTCCATTGTCGGTCACGGAAAGCGCAGTCAAATCGCCCGGCTCCAGAATGTTGATGTAGTCGCTATTACTGTCCTTTCGTGAGGCGTTGTCGCTGATCACAACCGACCCGCTACCGTTATTGGCGATGTAACTGTCAAAGAAATCGGAAAAAATCCGGTATGCGACCAAAGCCAGAACTCCCAGACACAACAGAACAACAAGGATCCAGACAAAACGCCTTTGGGATTTTCTGCGACGGGTAAATTCCGGCGGCAGTCCCTTGCCCTGCGACTCGGTACGCATAGCAGGCACATCCGCTGGCGAAGCTTCCTGTTCAGTTCCGTCAAGAGGATGATGATCCGCGACCGGTGCGGAAGGGGTTTGCTGTTCTGCGTGAACCACAGGTATTGCAGAGTTTTCCGCGACACTAACGGTATCCGGTGACCTTGTCTGCGTTTGCTGTTGCGGTTGATAAACCGCTTCAGAAGTCGCCGGGGGCCGGGCGGCAGGGCTTCTTCCGCCTGACAAAATCTGTTCGAGTTCGGCCATGGGATCATCTTTTGCCTGATGCTCCGCTGCCGATCTGGCGGACAATGGTTCGGAAGAAGGCGGATACACGGTTGTCGCAGCTTTCGAGCTACTTTGTGGTTCCGTGGCACTGGATACAAATTGGTCAGCAGTTGATGCGTCAGAAAAACCTGCACTACCGCGAACTTGCTGTGGCAACGTCGCGTTTACAGGTGGTTCAGTTGCAGTCGGCACTGGTTCCGGCGCGGCAGCGGGCTGGGCGGCAGCGGGCTGGGCGGCAGCAGCGATAGTCGCTGTTTCATTTGTCGGCTCGCCGTGTCCAGACACACGGGTCGCGGCTCCGGTTTGGTTTTCGGTTATTGGGATTGATTGCGTCGTTACAGATTGCGCAGCACCGAGATGCTCATTCTCGATACGTTCAATGACCGCTTCCAACTGCTGTTCTTGCAGAGCGGCAGCTTCTGCAGTCAAAGAGGGATTTCTTGCGATGATTTTTTGCAGCGCGTTTCTTGAAGACGCATAGACCAGTGCACGGGCCTGAGGGCTGACCGCCTGTTTCGCATCAATTGCGCTTCTTATCAACTGTTCGAAATTCGCCAATTTTACCTACACGTTTAAAGGCATTTGTTGCCGAGCGCGAACTGACAATCTGTCGTTCAAGCACCGTACCTGCCAACCCGATTTCCTATTTGCGCAAGGCAAAGCAGCAGAAATTTGTCCTAGGCTCTTCTACAAAATTCAACGATCATTGCAATCGCAGGAAGAAGAAATCGCCAAGAATTTGGCATTTCCAAAGCCAGGGAGTCGATTTTTGCATTGCAGCAACGCAATCTAGCGTTTAACAATTGACGTAAACGTCAATCAATAGGGTATTTAGCATGGCACTTCCGGCAATCTTGAGTGAAAATCTGTCCATTCCGGTGATTGGTTCTCCGTTATTCATCATCTCGCATCCGGAACTGGTTCTTGCCCAATGCAAATCCGGTGTGGTTGGTTCGTTCCCGGCGCTTAATGCCCGTCCCGAAGCCCAGCTTGATGAATGGCTGGCGCAAATCACTGAGGAACTGGCGAGTTACAAGGCAGCGAACCCTGACAAAAAAGTGGCACCCTTTGCGGTAAACCAGATTGTTCACACTTCAAACAACCGTCTGCAACATGACCTGGAAATGTGTGTAAAGTACAAGGTGCCGGTTGTGATCACCTCGCTTGGCGCGCTCCCGGAAGTCAACGATGCCATCCATTCCTACGGCGGAATTGTATTGCACGATATCATCAACATCCGCCACGCACATTCCGCAATCAACAAAGGGGCAGATGGCTTGATTGCGGTTGCAACCGGTGCTGGCGGTCATGCAGGAACACTTTCACCCTTCGCACTTATCCAGGAGATCCGCGAATGGTTCGATGGCCCGTTGTTGCTGGCAGGCTCAATCGCCAATGGCGGGGCTGTATTAGCAGCGCAGGCGATGGGCGCAGACATGGCATATATTGGCTCTCCGTTTATCGCGACGAAAGAAGCACGGGCAATGGAAGAGTACAAGCAGGCCATTGCAGACTACGCTGCAAAGGACATCGTTTACACCAACCTGTTTACCGGCGTTCACGGCAACTATCTGAGACCTTCCATTGAAAAAGCAGGCATGGACCCCGACAACCTGCCAGAAAGCGATCCTTCTGCCATGGATTTTGGTTCCGGTGGAAATACCGATGCGAAAGCTTGGAAAGACATTTGGGGTTGCGGACAAGGTATCGGCGCAATCAAGGAAGTGACCACCACCGAGGAACTCGTTTCCAGACTTATCAACGAATACAATGAAGCAAAAACACGGCTTTCCATCGATTAACTAGATAAAAAAAGTAATATTATTAATCAGGAAGTTATCAGACCTTTTTATCACATTTTACTTGGCAGCAGTCAGTTTTGCCCTAATATCAAACAGTGTATTCGAGATTGAATGTGCTGAACGAGCCCGGAACACCCAGGTTTTTTGATAGTTGGACATCACTGCCATTTTCTCTCGGCATACAATTGGTTCCGGAGACTCCGAAGCGAGCGCTTTGGATTGTTCGGGCCACATACATCCGCAAGGCCAATGTCGGATGGTTCAGGAGGAGAGAGAGATGGCAACTATTTCGATGAATGTGAATGGCAAGGCAGTCAACGGTGAAGCCGAGGACCGCACGCTGTTGGTCGAATTTATTCGCGAAACCTCAGATTGACAGGGACCCATGTGGGTTGTGACACATCACAATGTGGCGCGTGTGTCGTGCATGTGGACGGAAAGGCCGTGAAATCGTGCACCATGTTGGCCGTAGCTGCCGATGGTGCCGAAGTCACAACGATTGAGGGGCTTTCAAATGGTGAACTTCACCCCATGCAACTGGCATTTAAGGAAAATCACGGGCTTCAGTGTGGTTTCTGCACCCCAGGGATGATCATGTCTGGCGTCGACATGGTGAACCGTCTGGGCAAAGACCTTGACGAGAAAACGGTTCGCGAAGAACTGGAAGGAAATATCTGTCGCTGTACCGGCTACCACAACATTGTGAAGGCCATTCAAGACGGCGCCAGCAAAATGTAAGCTGCCGCAAATTAATTCAATACATGGGAGGAGGAAACCATGAGTGAGGGAATTGGAGCCCGGGTACTGCGCAAGGAGGACCAGCGTTTTATTACCGGCAAGGGACGTTACACAGACGATTTCAAGGTCGATGGTATGAATTATGCGGTCTTTGTCCGCAGTCCGCACGCACATGCAAATGTGAAGGGTATCGACAAATCAGCCGCTGAAGGAATGCCTGGCGTCGCTGGTGTGTTGGACGGTCATCAACTGACCGGCGACGGCGTTGGCAATCTGATATGCGGCTGGATGATCAACTCGAAAGACGGAACGCCGATGAACATGGGGGCTTGGTCGGCAATAGCAACTGACAAGGTTCGCTATGTCGGAGATGCAGTTGCGGTTGTGATCGCGGATTCATTGGCGAATGCCAAAGCAGCAGCCGAAGCGGTTGTTGTGGAGTACGACGTTCTGCCCCATGTTACCGACGCGGCGGAGGCGTTGGCCGAAGGTGCCCCGGAAGTGCACGACGTGGCTGCAAACAACCTGATTTACGACTGGGAAATTGGCGACAAGGAAACGACTGACGCTGCCATCGCGGGAGCCCATCATGTGACCGAAATGGAAATCACCAACAATCGCCTGTCTCCAAACCCGATGGAACCGCGGGCAGCGTTGGCAAATTATGATCAGGCAGAAGACCATTTCACACTGTATACCACCAGCCAAAACCCGCATGTGGCGCGGCTTGTGTTATCGGCGTTTTACCAGATCGCGCCCGAACACAAACTTCGCGTGATCGCTCCTGATGTTGGCGGCGGTTTTGGCGCCAAGATCTATATTTATCCTGAGGAAATCGTGTGTTTGTGGGCTTCCCGCAAGCTTGGTTTACCGGTCAAATGGACAGCAGACCGGGCAGAGGCATTCCTGACCGATGCCCATGGCCGCGACCACAAGTCCACGGCACGGATGGGATTTGATGAAAACGGTAAAATCGTAGGCTTCTCGATCGACACCATCGCCAATATCGGCGCATACATGTCGCTCTTTTCGTCTGCGGTGCCGACTTATCTGTATGCAACCCTTCTTTCAGGCCAGTACAATATTACCAATATACACTGTAACGTTCGTACTGCTTACACCAATACGGTTCCGGTCGATGCTTATCGTGGTGCGGGCCGGCCGGAGGCTACCTACCTGGTCGAGCGCATGATGGAAACAGCGGCGCGGGAGATGAACATGTCTCCTGCCGAATTGAGGCGGACAAATTTCATTACTGAATTCCCGCATGAAACCCCTGTCATCATGACTTACGATGCAGGTGATTATAACGCGACCCTGGATGCAGCGCTTGGTGCCATCGACGCGGACGGATTTGCAGCGCGCAAGGCTGAATCTGAAGCGAATGGCAAGTTAAGGGGCATGGGCTTGGCCTGCTATATCGAAGCTTGCGGCATCGCCCCATCTGCGGCCGTTGGTTCGCTTGGCGCCGGGGTCGGCCTTTGGGAATCTGCCGAAGTTCGAGTTAATCCGGTCGGAACCATTGAAGTTCTGACCGGTTCGCACTCACACGGTCAGGGCCATGAAACAACCTTCACCCAGATTGTTTCGGAACGGTTCGGACTGCCTACCGAGAACATTCAGATCGTTCATGGTGACACCGACAAAGTGCAGATGGGCATGGGAACTTATGGTTCGCGTTCAGGTGCTGTGGGCATGTCCGCCATCGTGAAGGCACTCGACAAGGTGGAATCCAAAGCCAAGCAGATTGCCGCTCATTTGCTGGAAGCCGATGCCGGCGACATTGTCATTGAGGACGGTGAAGTGAAAGTGGCTGGTACCGACAAGAAGCTGCTTTGGCACGAGGTTTGTCTGGGCGCATATACCGCCCATAACATGCCTGAGGGAATGGAACCGGGCTTGAAGGAAAGCGCGTTCTATGACCCGTCAAACTTCACATTCCCTGCTGGCACCTATGCCTGTGAAGTGGAAGTGGACCCGGAAACCGGCGTAACAGACATCGTCAAGTTCGTCGCTGCCGATGATTTCGGTCGCATCATTAACCCGATGATTGTGGAAGGTCAGGTCCACGGGGGCATCACACAGGGCATTGGTCAGGCATTGCTTGAACATGCCGTTTATGACGACAACGGCCAGTTGATCAATGGCAGCTACATGGACTACACAATGCCACGTGCCGATGATGTGCCAAGTTACGTGGTTTCAACCCATGAAACCCTTTGTCCGGGTAACCCGCTGGGCATCAAGGGATGTGGCGAAGCCGGTGCAATCGGATCGCCACCTGCCGTTATCAATGCCATCACTGATGCGATTGGTCACAACAATCTGCAAATGCCAGCCACGCCTGCCAATGTCTGGGCGGCCATCCACGGCGGCATGAAGCAGGCTGCAGAATAGGAGTTAGAGATATGTATGAGACACAATACCATCGCGCTAACAGCATCGACGATGCCGTTGCAAAACTCGGCTCTGCTGGCGACGGAAAATTTGTTTCGGGCGGGCAAACGCTGATCCCCACCATGAAGCAACGCCTCGCTGCGCCATCAGACTTGATTGACTTGCGTCATATTGAGGACCTCAAGGGTGTCAGCGTAAGTGGAAGCACCGTCACGATTGGTGCGGGGACCACCCATGCCGATGTTGCAGGAAATGGCGACCTGGCACAGGCGTGCCCGGGTATCTCCAGCCTGGCTGGAATGATTGGTGACCCGCATGTGCGCAATATGGGAACCATTGGCGGGTCAATCGCCAACAATGACCCTGCTGCAGACTATCCGGCTGCGTTGCTTGCCCTCAATGCGCAAATCACCACCAGCAAACGGACGCTGACAGCCGACGAATTCTTCGTTGGGATGTTCGAGACAGCCCTTGAAGAAGACGAGGTCGTGACATCGGTGAGTTTCGAAGCCCCTGAGAAGTGTGCTTACTCCAAGTTCCCTAACCCGGCTTCGCGCTATGCAATGGCGGGTGTGTTTGTTGCAAAGTCCGGTGATGCTGTTCGGGTTGCTGTAACGGGTGCCGGTAATGACGGCGTCTTCCGCCACGAAGGAATGGAAGCTGCTCTGTCTTCAGACTGGAGCGGAACCGCCGCCGCCGGATGTGAAGTCGACGAAGGTGACATGATATCTGATATACACGGTAACGGTGCCTATCGCGCCAACCTTGTCAAAGTGATGGCCAAGCGCGCCGTGGAAGCAGCTGGATAAGTCTGACACACATTTGCATGAACACAAGAACCCCGGCGTCAGCAAGATGCCGGGATTCTGTTTGTTAAATCTTGTTCATGTTCAATACGACCGTCTTAAAACCCTGACAATAATCACCAATTAGATGGACAGGGTCCGCAATCGGGAGGCTGGTTATGAACACCATAATGCATCGTACTGTCGTGACATGGCTGCACTGGCTTGTCGCATTCCTTCTACTTTATTTTGTAATCGTAGAACCTCATGTTCCGGATTTTGCTTCGCAAGCCGCTCAAACTGCAGCGCTTGCAACTCACGCAGGCATGGGCGCATTGTTGGGTCTCATTGTATTGTTCTGGACCGTGTTGTTTGCATGGAAAGGACAAGCCGGAAAAGCCGGTCCGAAACTACGCGGCTGGAAAACCAGGGTGTACACTGTATTGAACCGGGGCCTTTACTATTTCCTTCCAGTCATGATGCTGACCGGATTGGCAGCAGGGCTACTCGCGCCCTATCTGGTAATGGCATTCAACTGGTTTCCGCTGAATTTCGGCGCAGGTTCGGCAACGCTTCACGGTTTCGCCGAGGAAGTGCATGAACTCGCATTCAACGGCTTGCTCGCGCTGGTAATCGCCCACATAGCGTTTCACGTTTGGCGGCATTTCTGGCTGAAAGACAATGCTTTGAGAATGATCCTACCAAAACTGCTGCACCGGTTTGTTTAGTACCCAAGAACCATTCTGGTTCTGCCGGTGCTATCAACACAAGTATGCATGACCAGATCGTGAAGAAACAAATCTTTTCCTGCTTCAGCCAAGCCCGACCCGGCCTATACCAACTTCCCCCTGCCATGCGGTGCTGAGTAGTCAATCTGCGCCCCGATCGGAAGAATCCTGTGCGGGTTGATGGTTTCGTGGCTGCAATAATAGTGTTTGCGTGTGTGGTCCATATTTACCGTTTCGGCAATTCCCGGCCATTGATACAGATCACAGGTGTACCCCCACAGATTGGGGTATTCCCGCAGCATTTTCTTGTTGGTCTTGAAGTGACCGTGATAAACCGGATCAAACCTCAGTAAAGTCGGAAACAAACGCCAATCCGCCTCGGTCGGGGTTGAACCCATAAGGTAGCGTGACGATGAAAGCCGTTCCTCAAGAAATTCGAGCGTTTCAAACAATGGCGTAATCGCTTCGTCATAGGCTGCCTGGCTGGTCGCAAAGCCGCATTTGTAAACCCCGTTGTTGAACGTGTCATAGATGCGAGTGTTCAGTGCATCAATCTCGCCGCGCATCGCTTGGGGATAGTAATCTCCCTCTTTTGCGCCAATGCCATCAAACGCGCTGTTAAACATGCGGATGATCTCGGAAGATTCGTTGCTTACCATGGTGTTTTGCAGCTTGTCCCACAAAATGGGTACGGTCACCCGGCCCGTATAATTCGGATCTGCCTTTGTGTAGATCTGATGTGCAAAATGAGAGCCAAACAAGTCGTCGCCGACAATCCCATCTTCGTCTTTTTCAAATGTCCAGCCGTTTTCGGCCATGTACCAATGAACAAAGGAGACATCGATTGCTTCTTCAAGCCCTTTCAACGCACGGAAAATCAGGGTCCGGTGCGCCCACGGACAGGCATAGGCAACAAACAGGTGATAACGACCGGTTTCAGCCTTGAAACCCGGTTCGCCACTTGGACCAGCCGAACCGTCCGGGGTGATCCAGTTTCTGAACTGCGAGGGATTGCGCTTGAATTTTCCACCGGTCGATTTGGTATCGTACCATTCATCCGACCAGATACCATCCACCAATTGTCCCATGATCCGTTTCTCCCAATACGTGCGGTTGTATCAACAACTGTCATTCAGTTGGTCAAAGCCAAGGGAAAAGTAAAGGGGCCATCCTGTTGAACAGTATGTCAACATTCACTGCAGAAACACGGACGCGGGCTTAGCGAATTGCGAATGTTGCATCTACCTCGACGGAAGAATTCAACGGCAATGATGCAACCCCGACTGCCGCACGACTGTGAGCACCACGATCTCCGAGCACTTCGACCATGAAGTCGGAAGCACCGTTGATAACCCTCGGCTGGTCCGTAAAATCCTTGGTGGATGCCACAAACCCTCCCAAACGTATGCATCTTTCCACGCGTTCCAAATCACCGCCGCAGGCCACTTTAACCTGCGCCAGAATATTGATGGCGCACACCCGGGCGGCGGCCATTCCCTGTTCCAGGGATACACCTTCTCCCAACAGTCCTGTTTGCATTACGTTTCCGTCTACCAGCGGAACCTGGCCGGAAACAAAGACAAGGCCATTGTGCACCACATGTCCAACATAACTTGCAACCGGTGCAGGCGGTTGGGGAAGAGACACACCCATGGCCT
Source organism: Rhizobiaceae bacterium (assembly GCA_965230715.1). GTDB lineage: Bacteria > Pseudomonadota > Alphaproteobacteria > Rhizobiales > Rhizobiaceae > JAALLB01. The sequence goes on from CBDDLK010000001.1 coordinate 3,068,520, forward strand.
CCAGCCGTTTTTCGATTTCACTCATTTGAAAGCTCTTTATTGACTGAGTTGAATATAGCGTTCGAGATGATGATCCGTGTCGCCAAACAGGTGATCGATCATGACAATCCGCTTGGCAAAGTGACCCACCGGATATTCCCAAGTCATGCCCATGCCGCCATGGATCTGGATCGATTCTTCTGCCACTTGACGTCCGATCACGCCGCAAAGGTGTTTGGCAGCAGACGCTTCTTTTTCGCGATGAACCCGATCACCCCCCAAGCTGCCCGCTGCATTGATAACCGCCGATCGCATTTGCTCAAGCTCAATGAGAATGTCGGCCATGCGATGCTGCAGTGCTTGGAACTTGCCAATGGGAACGCCAAACTGTTTGCGGGTATGCATGTATTCAACCGTTAAATCTTTCGCAACTTCCATCGCACCCAATGCTTCGGCAGTGACCGCTGTCAGGCCGGTTGCGATGGCTTTTTCGATCATCGCGTACCCCTTGCCTTCTTCACCCAACAACACAGCTTCAACATTGTCGAAGCTCACTTCAGCGGCCGGATAACCGTCAAGCGTTCCGTAATCGCGCACCGACACGCCGTCCTGTTTTATTATAACGAACAGTGAAATGCCGTCCTCATCCGTGACATCGCCGCTGGTTCGCGCCGAAACCACAAAATGTGTAGCCGCTGCCCCGCCCAATACTACGGCCTTGTTCCCGGAAACCTTATAACTGCCACCAGAATTGGTAGCAGTGGCTTCTACATGTGACAGCTCATACCGGCTTGCCGGTTCGCCATGGGCCAACGCTATCAAGGCGTCTCCTGCGATCGTTTGTTCGATCAAACCTTCCTGGCCAGCTGCCTGGGTTAATGCCGCCCCTGCAAGCAAGGTCGAAAGAAACGGCTCCACTACCAATCTGCGTCCCAGCGCCTCGAATACCACGGAAATGTCGGCGCCATCGCCGCCAAAGCCTCCGACCTCTTCGGGAAACAAGGCCCCGATAATCCCCAGCTCCGCAAATTGCTGCCAGATTTCACGCGAAAACCTCTCGTCGGACATGGCAATACCGTGACGCTTCTCGATGTCATAATTATCAGCAAGGAACCTCTCCAGCGTCTCTGACATCATCCGCTGGTTTTCATTCAATTCAAAATCCATGACTATAACCCGAGTTTTGTTTTGGTGATAATGCCGCGCTGAACCTCATTGGAACCCGCGTAGATCGGCATTTTCCTGTTGTTGAAATATTCTGCAGCAATCGGGTTGGCATAATCCGGCCCGACCGGCGCTTCATTGTAACCTTCTTCAAGTGCTTCCGAGGAAAACGGCAAAGCATAGGGACCCAGCGCCCTGCGGGCGAGGTCGTTGATCTCAAGGCGAATGATGGTGCCTTTTACCTTCAACATTGAGCTTTCAGGACCAGGGGCCGCGCCGGCATCTGCTCCGGCCAATACCCGCAAGTTTGTTGTCTTCATGGCGTTGAGTTCCATTTCCACCTTCGCCATGCGTGCGGCAAAATAGGGGTCCTGCGCCAACGGCTTGCCGCCCTTTTTCTGTTCTTTTGCGATCACCTTTAGCGTGTCCAGAGCCGCGGTCGAATTCCCTATATTTGCGGTACCGGTGCGTTCATGGGTCAGAAGGTATTTCGCATAAGTCCAGCCCTTGTTTTCTTCACCGACGAGGTTTTCGACCGGAACCTTTACATTGTCGAAGAAGACTTCGTTCACTTCATGCGTACCCTCAAGCAGAATAATCGGGCGCACTTCGACACCAGGGGATTTCATGTTAATCAGCAGGAATGAAATTCCCTCCTGCGGTTTGCCCTCGGTCGAAGTTCGCACCAGGCAAAAAATCCAGTCGGCATGTTGCCCAAGCGTTGTCCAGGTTTTCTGTCCGTTCACAATGTAATGATCACCCTCGCGAACCGCTTTTGTTTTAAGTGATGCAAGATCGGAACCGGAACCGGGCTCAGAATAGCCCTGACACCACCAGTCAGTTCCATCGAGAATGCGCGGAAGATAGTGGGATTTCTGTTCTTCGCTGCCAAACTTTATCAGCACCGGTGCCAGCATGTTGACACCGAACGGCAAGGCTCTGGGCGAATTTGCAAGATTGGATTCTTCGTCAAAGATGTGATTCTGGACAGCCGTCCACCCTGCACCGCCATGTTCCTCGGGCCAGTTGGGAGCAAGCCAGCCACGGCTGTTCAATATGGAATGCCATTCTTCCATGTCCTCTCTGCCCAGCTTCTTTTTGGCCTTGACCTTGTTTGCAAGCCTGGAAGGCAAATTGTCCTTCAAAAAGGACCTGACTTCATCCCTGAATTCCAAGTCCGACTGGGAATATGATAGTTCCATTGTTAATCTCCTTCCTTCGACATACTCACGGGTATGTCGACGCTAGATTAACCGGACTCTTCATTTTTGCAAAGGGGCTAAAAGCCTGACTCGCGAATTAGTACATAGGTGATTTGTCGTAGACTGGCGGAAAGCCAACTTTGCGGTTCGCCTTTGAGGGTAGTTACGCCTCGCCTCACCGCGGACAGCGAACGCGCATGATCAGATCCGTTCGGATATTGCATTTCAACCCGAAACCAAGACCCCTGAACCTCAAGTGTTCCATCGGGTTGTTGCATCGTTGGAACAATACCGCCCTCGATATCAGCCAACATGTCATGCTCAAGCTTGTGTTCGGCAACTGAAGATACCGAAGCCAACCTGACCGGTTCGCGTGTCGTCAAGGTGCCGTCCGGAATGAAAACGCCTTCTGTACCCTCGCCAATACGGGTAACATCGTCGGCTGAAACCAATCCAATGAACCTAAGCCCTAATGCCGACCTGAACAACGCCAAAGGTTGCGTCACGCCAACCCACTGCCCAACATGCAGTTCCGGATCAATGTTTTCCAGATAGCCGTCGAAAGGCGCACGGATGGAAAGCTGTTCCCGTTCTTTCAACAAGCCGTCAAGCCGTGCCTTTTCAGCAGCATGTTCCTGTCGCAAAACCGATATTGACGACAAATCGAACTCATTGGTTGTCACTCGTCGCAAACGTGTCTGCAGCAATTCCAGCCGCAGCGTTGAAAGCTGTATTTCTGAAGTCAGATCAGGTGAGTCCAGAACAGCAAGGACTTGTCCCTCGCTGATGAGTTCGCCTGGCTGTAGGGACAATTGCATGACTTTTCCCGGGCGCGCCGGGAACAAACGGATTTGGTTATTGGCCTTTGCAATGGTTGCCACCCGAACTGCGGTTGATACGGGCAACGCGCTCAGAACCAACAGGCTTGCCAAACACAATACGGTTATTCCGAAACGTGGCGTGGCAAACGTTTCCCGTTCCTGCCACCATACAGCAATCTCGCGCCAGACAGGAAGCAGGATAAACCAGACGATTTCCACCGCGAACAAAACAATGCCCACGACTTTTATAAAGAAATGATACACAATCAGGGCGATCCCAAGAAACAGGAAGAAGCGATAAATCCAGGTTGCCCAAGCATAGCAGATCATTAACCTGCGCATCTGAGAGGAGGTGCGTTCCGGAGGCAACCGACCAGGCCGGAACAGCAATTCACGCAACTGCCATTTTGCCATTTCAAAACCCCGATGCTGCAAGTTCTCCACTCCAAGAAGATCTGACAAAACAAAATACCCGTCAAACCGCATTAACGGATTCAAGTTGATCGTCAGGCTCAGCACCCAGGACAGCGTAGCAGTTGTAAAAGCGATAGCGCGCAAAGGACCATCGGGAAGGAACACCCACAGAAATGTTGCCAACACCGCCAATGCCAGTTCGACCATCATGCCGCCGCAGTCAATCAGCAACTTGCTTCGTTTGTTCTTCAGCTTTGCGGCAGCAGAAGTGTCGGTGTACAGAACCGGGAACAATAACAGGAATGCGACGCCGATCGTGGGTACCTCAACATCGAATTTCCTAGCCATGAAAGCATGTCCGAATTCGTGGCAGATCTTCAGGAAGACAAGGCTTGAGAGATAAAGGAGAAGCCCTTCAAACGTCAAAAATGAATAAAACGTGGCAGTAAAAGTTTGCCACTGTCTTGAAACAAGAAACAGCGAGAACAGTGCGACAAACAACAAAGCAAAGGCAAATCTGCGCGAAAAAAACGGTGAAACCAGTGGCCAAGCAGCCTCGATAAAGCGCTGGGGGCGCACTAGCGGAATCTTGAAAAACAGATAGTTGTGCAGGGCAACCCCAAACCAACTGCGCTGTGTGGCCTTGTGCTGATTGAAAAAGGATGCGTAGTTATCCTGGGGGCCGCTCACAGTCAGATTGTTGCTGAAAAGAAACTTTGCGAGGCCTTCCACCTCAGCAACCGAAACAGGTTTTTTGAGTTTGACGCTGGCTTCGTCGGCAAAAGCATCAAGCGAAATCGGGCGCCAGATGGAAAGCAGTTTGCGGGTCGATTCCCCTACCCTGAAATAGCGGTTTCTCAATCCGTCATGGACGATCCAGCTTGGAGCCCCGTCAGAAAAACTGCCAGCGCTGAAAATGCGCAGGTCTTTGCGCAGTTCGGGAAGCGAAGAATCCTGCGCTGGCTGCATTGCAGGTTGCATTGCTAAAGCCCCAGATATTGCCGGATGGCAGACAATGGCCTGCGAAACAGATTATAAGCGAGCGGTACATAGTTACCCGAAAGCTGGGCAGTGCCGCGCCAGCCAATTCGGGTATCCGCGGCACTGTCATTCAACTGCGCGTAAACCGGAAACGCCAACTCACCTGCCTCTTGCCGGACAGCCGAGTAACTTTTGCGGGTTATGGTCGCCCGATAAGGAGAAATCGGGTTTGCGTCCAGGAAAATTCGTGCCGCCATGTCCTGTTCCAATAGCGCTGCATCTGATACCGGCAGAGATATTTTTACCGCTGTCCTGGCGGGGTCGGCAAGCCGCATCACGCGTTCGCCGATCGACACGGGTCGCCCTTCCCAATCATCGATGCTTGAGAAAATTACTACACCATCGGCTGGTGCGGTGACGTCGGTTCGTTCCAATTGGGCACGCGCAAATTCCTGCTGTGCTTTTGCCACTTCAAACTCGGCCTTGGTAACCGCGAGTTCTTTGCGACCCTGATAATTCAGGAACGCGGTCTGGGTAGAACGCTGAAACTTGGCACGAGCTACCTCCAGTTCGCGGTCTGTAACCGCCAACCGGTTTGAGTGTTCCAGCTTGTTAAAGCGAAACAAGACGTCACCCTGATTTACCGCAGCATTGGGTTTGACAAGAATTTCTTCCACCACGCCTTGAAGGGGAGCGGCGATAATGGCCGGATCGCGTGCGACAATTTCTACCGGCGCCAAAACTGTCAATGGCACTGGAAAACAAAGTAGCGCGGCAATAATTGCAGCACCAATCAAACCGTTTCGACGGGTTGCGATCCTCGAGATCCAATCGCGTTGAGGGGCCAATGCGGCCCAAGCGTGAGAGAACGTCCGCAGCAGATGACTGGCCAACTCGACCGTGCTGTGCTCAATCGGTTCTTCAGAAAGCAAACAAAACCCGCCAAGCACTTTTTTCTGACGATTGCGAACAGGAAAAAACACGCCTTTTGCAAACGGATACAGCACCGTGTTTTCTGTTGCAGGCAGCACGAACCGGGTCGGGACATTTTCAGGTTGTTTTTCAATTTCAAGCGTAATGGCTTTGAGCAACCAACGCACCAATGGTGCATTTCTGTCAGGATCAGTTATTGAGCTTATTTTATCAATCTTCCAACCGGCTTTTCCCGGTTCGCCCCTGAAAACGATGACCTGCCTGACAGGCAACAGTTTCAGGCTTTCATTTGCAATCACATATTGCAACTCTGTAAGGGTTTCGGCATCGCGGGCAGCAGCCTCAATTGCTATGAGTTGTTCTAGATGCCTTGGAACCGATCCTGACGAATTGGCTGCCTGGGGAGCCTGTTTTTGGCTTGTTTGACGGCGACCTGGTTCTAACTTGTATGTAGAGGGCACGTTGCTACCAACTCATCATTCAATTTGAATTTCTTACAAAGTGAACTGTACCGCTCATCCCTGCCAAAACCGCTTCCGGGCGATCCTTGAAAACTGCGACCAAGCTCACTGTCTGGCTGACAGGATCAACCTCGGCACCAATTCTGTCCACAATGCCGCTGCCCAGCGAACCGGTTTCATCTATTTCCACTTCAAACATCGAACCTTTGCGCAACCAGACCAACCATTTTGAGGGAACCACCAGTTCCATTTGAAGTATCTGGTCATTAATAACGACGATCATCGGGCGGTCGGAAGGTGGAAATTCGTGGGGCATGACGTTTAACTCGACAACCCGTCCGTCAAACGGCGCCTTGAATATACAAGATGCTGACTTGGCCTTCTGCGCTGCCAGATGCGCCTTCGCTTCGGCGGACTGGGCTTGTGCCATATCCACTTCGTTTTTTCCGGCAGCCTGATATTTGTAAAGACGTTTCTTCGTGCGATATTCTATTTCCGCTGCGTGCGCTGAAGCCTGTGCAGCCTTGCGTTCCGCGTCATATCTGGCGCAGTCCATCTCTATCAGATGATCGCCTTTCTTGAAGCGTTCGCCAAGCAGGAAAGCCGCATTTTTTACGGGAGCCAAAATATCGGTTCGATATTCCACACGTTGGGCCGAGGTGATTAGCGTGCGGGCCTCAAACGCCCGATCTGTAACGTTTTCACCTTGGGCAAAGGTCGAAAACCCCAGCACCACCACCATGGTTGGCACCATTCGTTTCACAAGCTGAGAGGCAAATCTGTTGAAGGGTTCCATGTCAGCCTCCGAGGTCTCCGCGTTCTTGCCACGTAGTGCGCAAAGAGGCAGCAAGGTTCCCAAGTGAATCATCCGTGTCGAAATCATCACCATAGGGATCCACGCCAATCGTTGCGTAAATTGTTGCGAAGGCATTTTGCAACTGTGCATAGGCAAGATCATACTGGGCAGATGCCACAAGCATGTTCATTTCTTCGCGGATCAATGCCTGTTCGGAAATGGCGTCCGCTTGTGCCGATTCTCTGGAATGACGGGCAATCGCACTTTGAACCTTGTGATATTCGGAGGCAGTGCTCGCCAGTTTACCCCTGTAACGGTAGTTCGCACGCGCCACTTCTACCTGGGTCATGATTGCCATTGTCATCGCAAGCGCCCGGTGCTCAACAAGTTCACCCTCATCTTCAATAAGGCGCTTCCGCACCGGATAGGCGAAGACTTTCAGCAGGTTCCATGAGGCCTTAGCACCCCATGATACCCAGTCACTGTTGAGCAGATAAGTATTGGTATCCGCATTCAGGCCAGCGTAGAGCTGGATTCCGGGCAAAATTTCGAGCAACGCGGCTTCTGATTCAAGCTGGTTTATCCGACCGGCATAGACCAGTTCGCGCACTTCCGGACGGTTGAGAAGGGCAAGCCTTGTCATTTCCGTTGGATCAATCTTCAACTGTAATGCTCCAACCCTGCGTTTGGGAAGCACAAGCGAGTATTTTTGCCCCGGGCGCAGGTTCATCAAGGCAGCCAGTTCGATTTTTGCAGTTGCCAGCTCCTGCTGCATTCGTTGAATTTGTCTTTTTATTTCAAGCATTTCCCTTTGGAAAACAAGTTCGGCAATTGGCGATGTCTGCCCTTGGGAGGCCAATTTTCGTGAGTTCGCCTGCGCTCTTCCAACCCGAGTTTCAAGAGATTGGAAACCGGACAACAACCGATCTGCCGAAACCGCCCGCCAATAAGTGGAGCGCACCTCTTCCATGATGCGGTTCATGACCTTGCGCCGGTTTTCTTCCGCAATCAATGAGTTGTCTGCCGCCTGCTGTGCTCTGACATATGAAAGGCCAAAGTCCAGAATGTGCCACGAGAATGTAAGATCCTTGGTTGTGGTTTCCGCTTCCCTTGAAACCGAAGGATTTGCTGATGGTGCTCCCGTGATTGAGCGGGAGAAAGAAAACGGGTCATTGTCGCGGTCAGAATAATGTACATTCGCCACCAGATCGGGAAGCATGTCCGAACGTGCAAGATTGACCTTCTGGTCTTCCAGCCGGCTTTCAAAAACCGCAACCCGGTGATCGAGGTTGTATTTAACCGCTCGGGCCATCGCCTCATAAATATCGATGGGCTTCGTTACGGGGGCTTGATTGTCGACCACCGACAGCAGATTGCTCCTGGAATTTTCAAGCAATTCCGTTTCGGTAAGTGGCTCTACATTGACCATACAGCCGGTCAGAAAAAGTCCCGCGGCAGAAAGTGCCAGTAATGAGTTACGCATCACAAATCCTTGATCCCCACATTTGATTCCAATTATGCAATTTTTAGTTGTATAAATCGTTAATGCAATCCCTGTTTGTATTAATTACAAACTTCGTGTTTTAGTTGAACCGTATATTTCCTGTCATCTTGCCGCATCGACCTACAATCTGGCCCGGTTTGCGGACAGATTGTTAGCCCTCAAACTTTCCTGGGTCACTTCGAACTGACCGTTGTCCGGCCGAAGCTTGAGATCAATTCTCACCCCGGCATCCGGGTTGACTACACTCACGTCGACAATGCCCTGTTCATTCGGCTGGACACTGAACAACGACCCGTTGTTAAGCGATGCCCAATTGCCTGAACCAGGTTCGGAATTGTCGATCGCCCAGTCTTGCTGGTGTTCTTTTGAACTGATGTAGAGGAACAATTGGCCGTTGTGGACAATGGTTTGTAACCTGGTTTCGCCGGCGGCTGTATCAAGCACAATTTCCATGCCCCGGGACAAATCGGCCGTATCGATCGCGGGTTCGAGAAGTTCCCCTTCAATCGCACTGGCGGCTCCCTGGTCGGCAGCCAACTGCTCCAGAAATTCCAGTATGACCGGGTTTACAGGTACATATTCCAAAACGCCTGTTTCACGAGTGATTGTCGTTGGAGCTTGCTGATCAGTCAGTATCGCAACAAACGGCTCGACGACGCTGATCTGGAAACTCTGGAACGCCTGCGCTCCCTGGGCATCGGTTGCAGTCACTGTTACCTGGTAGGTTCCGTTGCCATCGGGTGCATCACCCACTGCATTACTGTCAACCGTTCCTGAAATCAGGCCGCTTGCAGGATCGATCGTAAGACCCTGTGGCAGTCCGGCAACCGAATAGGTCAGTGTATCATTGTCGGGATCGTCAAAGTTGAAGCCCGTCTCCACCTCAACTGCAACTCCAGGTTGTGAATCAATATCGGAGATTGATCCAATCGCCACTGGTTCGGGATTGGTAACCGTAATCTCGAGATTGGTTGTGAAGCTGGCGCCGTGGTTATCGGTCGCAGTCACTGAAACGGTATAGGTTCCAGAATTTCCACCTGCCGAAGCATCGTTTGCGAGGGTTCCCGACAATATTCCTGTGGCGGCATCGAATGTCAGACCAGATGGCAAGTCACTGGCTGCGACCGACAATGAAACGGTGTCCGATGCATCCGGGTCTCCAAAATACTGGTTCAGATCGACAGGATTGATGGTTTCAGCATCTGCGACAGCCAATACCGGAATGTAGTTGGTCGGATCGGCTGGCGGCATAAATGCATTGTCAGGATCGTAAAAAATTCCGTCAGGCGGGTTATTCACATCAATCGCGGGCTGGGAAGGGTCTACTGCAATCGGTGTGGCGTTTCCACCAACGACCGTCATGTTTATCGTTGCTTCATCAAATCCGCCCTGCCCGTCAGAAAGCTGATACGTGATCGATGAGGTGACACTCTCGCCAAGAGCAAGATAATAAAAGTCCCAACCGGTATCGAAAGAAAAACTACCATCGGCAGCGACCACGAAAGTGCCGCCATTGGTGCCATCAAGTTCAATACCAACATTTGAAGCCAGACCATTGACAGCCGACACGAACAATGGATCATTGTCGTTGTTTCCATCCCTGTCCGGTCCATTGCCATTGTCCATCTGCACATAGCTGTGAATCGTTGTAGCTTCGCCAAATGTCGCAATGTCATCTGCGGCAATCGGGGGAACGTTGGAAACTGTGTAGGTTAGCGATGTATCAGCTGACAGGCCATCAGGGTCTGTGGCGGTAACCGTAACAGTGTACACACCCGGATTGAGCGCCGGATCGTCTCCGTTTTGCGATGCGTCGCTTGCCAATGCTCCGGTGATCAAGCCGCTGTCCGGATCAATTGACAAACCGGAAGGCAGGTTGGTGGCTGAGAACTTGACTTCTGTTCCAATCACATTGTCGACATCATCAAAATACGCTGATGTATCAAGGGTTGCTGGCGTGTCGCCATCCTCGGCCACAACATCGGGAATGATATTGTTTGGATCTGCCGGTGGATTTCCCGTGCCCGGATCGATAACGTGCGGCGCATCATTGACCGGATTTACGGTGAATGTTGCGGTTGCGTTTGTTGTGTCCTGTCCGTCTGTTACGGTGTATGTGTATGTGTCTGTTCCGCTGAAGTTTGCGTCGGGTGTATAGGTGAACGCGCCGTCTGCTGCCAGGGTGATGATGCCGCCCTGGGTGGTTTGGTGCTCTCCGATGGACGAGGCATGGACGGTCAGGTTTGCGGCCGGTCCGTCGACATCGCTGTCAATGCCCGCGCCGGTATCGTCGGTGACCAGATTGCCTGTCAGTGTGTTGTCCTCATCCAGGGCATACTGGTTGTCGGAGGCAACGGGGGCATCATTGACCGGGGCAACCGCAAAGCTCAGGCGTGAGGTGGCACTCAGGGCCCCGTCGGTGATCTGGTAATCGAAAGTGTCTGTTCCGGACCAGTTTGCGGCGGGGGTATAGGTAAAGGTGCCGTCCTGGGCCAGGGTGATGGAGCCGCCATTGGCGGTTGCAAAGGTGCCGATTGAGGCGGCATCCAGTTCCAGGCCCGTCCCTTCGGGATCGTAGTCGGCCCCGCCACCGGTGTCATCGCTGATCGCATTGCCGCTCACGGCCACATCCTCACTGGTGGTGTAGGCATTGAGGATGGCAACCGGGGCGCTGTTGACCGGATTGACGGTAAAGCTGGCCACGGCGGTGGCGGTCAGTTCCCCGTCGGTGAGGGTATAGGTATAGCTGTCGGCACCGGCAAAGCCGTTCAATGGCACATAGACAAACGAGCCGTCTGCAGCCAGGGTGATGGTGCCGCCATTGGCGGTTGCAAAGCTGCCGACCGAGGCCTGGGCAAGGGTCAGGGGCGAACCTTCCGGATCGCTGTCGGTTCCCGCTCCGGTATCATCGGTAACCAGATTGCCGCTGGCAGAGGTGTTCTCATCGAGCACATAGGCATTATCAACCGCGGTCGGGGCATTGTTGAGGGTATCGACCAAGAAGGTCAGGGGAGCTGATGCGGTCAGCGCGCCATCAAAGATGGTGACGACAAAGCTGTCAATACCGGCAAAGCCGAAGGCCGGGGTATAGGTAAACGAGCCGTCCGAACCAAGGGTGATGGTGCCGCCCTGGGCGGTGGCAAAGGTGCCGGTAGAGGCACCATCCAGCGACAGCAGGTCGCCATCCACATCAAAGTCGATGCCCGATCCGGTATCGTCGGTGATCGCATTGCCGGTCACAACCGTGTCAAGCGGTGTCGAGTACAGGTTGGCAATGGCAACGGGAGCATCATTGACCGGTGCGATGGTAAAGCTCAAGGTTGCGCTTGAGGTCAGGCCGCCATCGGTGATGGTATAGTCAAACGTGTCCACCCCGACAAAGTTCGGTGGCGGGGTATAGGTAAACGAGCCATCGGCAAGCATGGTGATGGTGCCACCCTGGGTGGTGGTGAAGGTGCCGGTGGAGACGGCGGCAAGGGCCACCATGTCGCCATCGGGATCATGGTCCTGGCCAAAGCCGCTGTCATCGGCAATGGCGTTGCCGGAATAGGGCGTGTCCTCGGTCACCTGATAGGCATTGTCGATGGCAACGGGGGCATCATTGACCGGATCAAGGGTGAAGACCAGCTGGGCCACCGAGGTCAGCGCCCCGTCGGTCAGGGTATAGGTGTAGCTGTCTGTGCCATTGAAGCCGGTGGGCGGAGTGTAGGTAAACGTGCCGTCTTCGGCAAGGGTGATCGAACCGCCCTGGGTGGTGGCAAAGGTGCCGGTTGAGGCACCAGCAAGGCCAAGGGGAGCCCCTTCGGGATCAAGGTCCGCACCGGCACCGGTATCGTCGGTGATCGCATTGCCGTTGATCGCCACATCCTCATTGCCCTGATAGGCATTGATGGTTGCAACCGGGGCCTCATTGGTCACGTCAACCATGAAGTTGACGGTCGACGAGGCGGTCAGGAAACCGTCGGTGATCTGGTAGGCAAAGCTGTCCGCCCCACGGAAACCGGAAGCGGGCGTATAGGTGAACGAACCGTCTGCGGCAAGGGTAATGGAACCCCCATTGGTGGTCGCGAACGTGCCCACAAAGCCGGAAGCCACAGAAAGGGCATCGCCATCGGGGTCATAGTCGGAACCGCCACCGGTGTCATCGCTGACCACATTGCCGCTTACCGGTGTATCAAGGCCGGTTGGGTACAGATTGGCTATCGCCACCGGCGCATCATTGACATTCGCCACATCGTTGAACGTCAGATCGGCCGTATCGGTCAGGGAACCGTCAGACAAGGTGTAGGTGATGACCGGCAACGGACCGGCATATCCGTGCGCGGGAGAAAGCACATAATCGCCATTGGCGGCAAGGGTGAAACTGCCGACACCGGCAATCTGCGCCTCGTCACCGGGCATGTACGCACTGGCATCACCGGCAACCACAAAACCGGACACAAACAGGTCATCGCCTTCCAGGTCGCCGTCATTGGAAAGGACATTGCCCGATACCGGCGTGTTCTCGTCCACATCCACAGGACCGTCATCAACCCCGACCGGCGCATCGTTGACGGAAGTGATGTTAAAGGCGATCGTGTTGGCCGATGCATCCGTATCGGACCCGCCATTGGCCGTTCCGCCATCATCGTGCACCGTGAAGGTGAAGCTGCCAAGGCCCGTGCCGTTGACATCGCCAACAGGAACAAAGGACAAGTCCCCATTGGCTATCGCTGTGGCGGCAATCTGCTGACCGGCAGTCACGGCAACACCGCCAAGCTCAAGCACACCGTCACCGGAAGAAGGAAGGGTGTCAATCGTCACAGACAACAAACCGTCGCCGTCACCGGGATCGGAAAACCCGAAATCACCAACCGAAAACACATGCAAACCATCTTCAGACAAAACCAGCGTGGCATCAGAACCAACAGGCGCATCATTGACCGGATTTACGGTGAATGTTGCGGTTGCGTTTGTTGTGTCCTGTCCGTCTGTTACGGTGTATGTGTATGTGTCTGTTCCGCTGAAGTTTGCGTCGGGTGTATAGGTGAACGCGCCGTCTGCTGCCAGGGTGATGATGCCGCCCTGGGTGGTTTGGTGCTCTCCGATGGACGAGGCATGGACGGTCAGGTTTGCGGCCGGTCCGTCGACATCGCTGTCAATGCCCGCGCCGGTATCGTCGGTGACCAGATTGCCTGTCAGTGTGTTGTCCTCATCCAGGGCATACTGGTTGTCGGAGGCAACGGGGGCATCATTGACCGGGGCAACCGCAAAGCTCAGGCGTGAGGTGGCACTCAGGGCCCCGTCGGTGATCTGGTAATCGAAAGTGTCTGTTCCGGACCAGTTTGCGGCGGGGGTATAGGTAAAGGTGCCGTCCTGGGCCAGGGTGATGGAGCCGCCATTGGCGGTTGCAAAGGTGCCGATTGAGGCGGCATCCAGTTCCAGGCCCGTCCCTTCGGGATCGTAGTCGGCCCCGCCACCGGTGTCATCGCTGATCGCATTGCCGCTCACGGCCACATCCTCACTGGTGGTGTAGGCATTGAGGATGGCAACCGGGGCGCTGTTGACCGGATTGACGGTAAAGCTGGCCACGGCGGTGGCGGTCAGTTCCCCGTCGGTGAGGGTATAGGTATAGCTGTCGGCACCGGCAAAGCCGTTCAATGGCACATAGACAAACGAGCCGTCTGCAGCCAGGGTGATGGTGCCGCCATTGGCGGTTGCAAAGCTGCCGACCGAGGCCTGGGCAAGGGTCAGGGGCGAACCTTCCGGATCGCTGTCGGTTCCCGCTCCGGTATCATCGGTAACCAGATTGCCGCTGGCAGAGGTGTTCTCATCGAGCACATAGGCATTATCAACCGCGGTCGGGGCATTGTTGAGGGTATCGACCAAGAAGGTCAGGGGAGCTGATGCGGTCAGCGCGCCATCAAAGATGGTGACGACAAAGCTGTCAATACCGGCAAAGCCGAAGGCCGGGGTATAGGTAAACGAGCCGTCCGAACCAAGGGTGATGGTGCCGCCCTGGGCGGTGGCAAAGGTGCCGGTAGAGGCACCATCCAGCGACAGCAGGTCGCCATCCACATCAAAGTCGATGCCCGATCCGGTATCGTCGGTGATCGCATTGCCGGTCACAACCGTGTCAAGCGGTGTCGAGTACAGGTTGGCAATGGCAACGGGAGCATCATTGACCGGTGCGATGGTAAAGCTCAAGGTTGCGCTTGAGGTCAGGCCGCCATCGGTGATGGTATAGTCAAACGTGTCCACCCCGACAAAGTTCGGTGGCGGGGTATAGGTAAACGAGCCATCGGCAAGCATGGTGATGGTGCCACCCTGGGTGGTGGTGAAGGTGCCGGTGGAGACGGCGGCAAGGGCCACCATGTCGCCATCGGGATCATGGTCCTGGCCAAAGCCGCTGTCATCGGCAATGGCGTTGCCGGAATAGGGCGTGTCCTCGGTCACCTGATAGGCATTGTCGATGGCAACGGGGGCATCATTGACCGGATCAAGGGTGAAGACCAGCTGGGCCACCGAGGTCAGCGCCCCGTCGGTCAGGGTATAGGTGTAGCTGTCTGTGCCATTGAAGCCGGTGGGCGGAGTGTAGGTAAACGTGCCGTCTTCGGCAAGGGTGATCGAACCGCCCTGGGTGGTGGCAAAGGTGCCGGTTGAGGCACCAGCAAGGCCAAGGGGAGCCCCTTCGGGATCAAGGTCCGCACCGGCACCGGTATCGTCGGTGATCGCATTGCCGTTGATCGCCACATCCTCATTGCCCTGATAGGCATTGATGGTTGCAACCGGGGCCTCATTGGTCACGTCAACCATGAAGTTGACGGTCGACGAGGCGGTCAGGAAACCGTCGGTGATCTGGTAGGCAAAGCTGTCCGCCCCACGGAAACCGGAAGCGGGCGTATAGGTGAACGAACCGTCTGCGGCAAGGGTAATGGAACCCCCATTGGTGGTCGCGAACGTGCCCACAAAGCCGGAAGCCACAGAAAGGGCATCGCCATCGGGGTCATAGTCGGAACCGCCACCGGTGTCATCGCTGACCACATTGCCGCTTACCGGTGTATCAAGGCCGGTTGGGTACAGATTGGCTATCGCCACCGGCGCATCATTGACATTCGCCACATCGTTGAACGTCAGATCGGCCGTATCGGTCAGGGAACCGTCAGACAAGGTGTAGGTGATGACCGGCAACGGACCGGCATATCCGTGCGCGGGAGAAAGCACATAATCGCCATTGGCGGCAAGGGTGAAACTGCCGACACCGGCAATCTGCGCCTCGTCACCGGGCATGTACGCACTGGCATCACCGGCAACCACAAAACCGGACACAAACAGGTCATCGCCTTCCAGGTCGCCGTCATTGGAAAGGACATTGCCCGATACCGGCGTGTTCTCGTCCACATCCACAGGACCGTCATCAACCCCGACCGGCGCATCGTTGACGGAAGTGATGTTAAAGGCGATCGTGTTGGCCGATGCATCCGTATCGGACCCGCCATTGGCCGTTCCGCCATCATCGTGCACCGTGAAGGTGAAGCTGCCAAGGCCCGTGCCGTTGACATCGCCAACAGGAACAAAGGACAAGTCCCCATTGGCTATCGCTGTGGCGGCAATCTGCTGACCGGCAGTCACGGCAACACCGCCAAGCTCAAGCACACCGTCACCGGAAGAAGGAAGGGTGTCAATCGTCACAGACAACAAACCGTCGCCGTCACCGGGATCGGAAAACCCGAAATCACCAACCGAAAACACATGCAAACCATCTTCAGACAAAACCAGCGTGGCATCAGAACCAACAGGCGCATCATTGACCGGATTTACGGTGAATGGTCGCCGTTCCGTTTGTTGTCAACAGCACCGTGTCACATCGGTTACGGTCATAGGTGTAAGCTGTCGGTGCCATTGAAGTTTGCGTCGGGTGTATAGGTGAACGCGCCGTCTGCTGCCAGGGTGATGATGCCGCCCTGGGTGGTTTGGTGCT
The DNA here is from genome assembly GCA_965230715.1 of Rhizobiaceae bacterium. Taxonomy (GTDB): domain Bacteria; phylum Pseudomonadota; class Alphaproteobacteria; order Rhizobiales; family Rhizobiaceae; genus JAALLB01. The sequence continues at coordinate 3,084,735 of CBDDLK010000001.1, forward strand.
CTCCGATGGACGAGGCATGGACGGTCAGGTTTGCGGCCGGTCCGTCGACATCGCTGTCAATGCCCGCGCCGGTATCGTCGGTGACCAGATTGCCTGTCAGTGTGTTGTCCTCATCCAGGGCATACTGGTTGTCGGAGGCAACGGGGGCATCATTGACCGGGGCAACCGCAAAGCTCAGGCGTGAGGTGGCACTCAGGGCCCCGTCGGTGATCTGGTAATCGAAAGTGTCTGTTCCGGACCAGTTTGCGGCGGGGGTATAGGTAAAGGTGCCGTCCTGGGCCAGGGTGATGGAGCCGCCATTGGCGGTTGCAAAGGTGCCGATTGAGGCGGCATCCAGTTCCAGGCCCGTCCCTTCGGGATCGTAGTCGGCCCCGCCACCGGTGTCATCGCTGATCGCATTGCCGCTCACGGCCACATCCTCACTGGTGGTGTAGGCATTGAGGATGGCAACCGGGGCGCTGTTGACCGGATTGACGGTAAAGCTGGCCACGGCGGTGGCGGTCAGTTCCCCGTCGGTGAGGGTATAGGTATAGCTGTCGGCACCGGCAAAGCCGTTCAATGGCACATAGACAA
>CBDDLK010000002.1:0-28555 GCA_965230715.1 Rhizobiaceae bacterium
TAAGTTATGTTAATCCTTAACCTTTCAACTCCTCCACCCCCAATCCCACAAAATCAGTGACTAGAAAAACCTTCTGTTTAAAGGTTCTTATCCACTGGCGATCGTATGGAGCCAAACCGGAAAATCTGTTCGGGAGTCAGGATAGGAGAATTGGATTGAAAAGACCACTACCTTACTAAAATTGACCCAGCCATACCTTGTTATACCATTTCAACACACAAAACCACTCCCCCAAGGCGCAGTAAAAACTCGATTTCCCTGACCCAAAACCAAGGCTTATACGTCCCTCCAAAAAAACAGCCAAATCAAAAAAAGCAATGCATCCTTAACCATAATCATTCTACATAAATAACTATATCTAAAAAGATTACCATTTATGTACCCAGATTAACCACTCATTGTTTTTTTCCTACCACAGGTTTATTCACGTTAACCTACTATAAACTTTTTCTTACAACATATTTTATAAGAAAGGTAGGATACAAGCTTACTTTGAAGTAAGAATATACGTTATAATTTCTTTGGGGCATGTATCATCTTAAATGTTGTTATGTTGGGGCTTTTTATAACACTAAAAAGTATCCCTTTAAAATACCACCATCGCTATCATTGACGACCTTATCCGTGGCCCAAAGTTCTACCAACAACCAAAATGAAGAACATGTTGAATGGCCCAATCAAGAAAGGAACAAGAAAACCAGTTTATGTTATTGTCCTTTTAGCCTTACTGACTTTCAGTATTAATGTAAAAGCCCAAGATGCAACCCTACAGGCCGTTGGCGAGACCAGCATCTGTGTTGGGGAATCGGCCACCTTGGAAGTTATTATCGGGGCCAGTATCAACCCCTATACCGTGGTGTATCATGACGGGGTAGAAAACCACACCATAACCAATTACAATAGTGATGCTGATCCGGAAAGCCCCACCTATGGGGGCGATGCCATAGTGGTATCTCCCACGGAGACCACCACCTATTCCTTGGTCAGTGTCACCGATCAGTTCAACACCGCCCTCCCTATAAGTGCCGCAACGATAACCATTGTGGTGAACCCGCTTCCATCGGCTATTGTAACTACGGTGAATTCAGGGAATCCGATATGCTACAATACGCCTTTTTCCATTACCGCTACTGCCACCAATGGCAGCACCTATGAATTATGGAACGGGACCAACACCGCCAAAATTGCCGATATCCCCTATACCGCGACCCTTACGGCAAACACCAACTACACTGTTAGGGCCATAAGTGCAAACGGTTGTATTACCTCGGAAGCTTTGCCCATTACCTTGGAAACTATAGCACCCACCCTCACCGGGGAAGGCAATAAAACAATTAACCCTAATCCCAATTCCTGCGAAACGGTATTACCGGATTATCGCACTACCGTAACGGTTTCAGACAACTGTTCGCTTGTAGAAAACATCACCTTGACACAAAACCCAGTGGTCGGGTCTACCATTAGTGATCACAATACCGTACAAGAGGTCATTATCACAGCTACGGATGAGGCTGGCAACCAAAACACCTATAGTTTTAACGTGACCCTAGCGGACAATCAACTACCTGTTGTTTCATGTGTTTCCAACCAAACGGTTTCCACAACCACCGGATGCTCCTATGTGCATTCTGGTACGGCATGGAATGCAACCGCTTCCGACAATTGCGTATTGGGCTCCACCACATATACCCTTACCGGCGCCACTACAGGCACCGGTAGCAACTTAAACGGAACCACCTTTAACTCGGGCACAACCACGGTTACCTGGACCGCTACCGATAGTGCAGGCCTAAGCTCAAGTTGCAGTTTTGATGTAACGGTGACCGATTCGGAAAATCCCGTGGTGAACTGTGTGGCAAACCAATCCGTAAATACCGATTCCGATGCGTGTACCTACACCCACACCGGCACCACATGGAATGTCTCCACTTCCGACAACTGTAGCACGCCATCGGTTTCCTATAGCCTAACCGGGGCTACCACCAATACTGTGGCCAATTCCTTGAACGGTGTGCTCTTTAATTTAGGGGTGACCACGGTAAATGCAACCGTTACAGACGGAAGCAGCAATACCGCCAGTTGTAGTTTTACGGTGACCGTTGGTGATGCTGTAAATCCTGTGATAACGGGACTACCCGCCAACATCACCACAAATACCCCGGCAGGTTCCTGTGAGGCCATTGTTACATGGGTAGCTCCATCGGCCAACGATAATTGTGGCGTAGCCACTTTTGTACAGACCTCTAGTCCTACCGCCAATCTGACCAGCGGAAGCTCTTTTCCCTTGGGCTCCACCACCATCACCTATACTGCGACCGATGCCAGCGGTAATGAAACCATTGAAAGCTTTACGGTCACCATCAACGATAACGAAGTACCTGTGGTCAGCAACTGCCCTTCAGACCTTGTCCAAAATGCCACCTTGGGCTCTTGTGGTGCCCAAGTGACGTTTACGACGCCTACAGGCTCGGACAATTGTTCTTCTGTCACCGTTACCCAAACTTCAGGTCTGGCCTCTGGCGCCACATTTCCCGTTGGTGTGACGACCAACACCTTTCAATTGACAGATGCTTCTGGCAATGTCTCCACCTGTAGCTTTACCGTAACCATAAACGATACCGAAAACCCAAGCATCCTTAACCTACCCAGTAACATTAGCGTAAATAATGACGTAAATACCTGTGGTGCTATTGTCTCTTGGGTTGAACCTACAGCTTCTGATAATTGTACGGGAAGCAATGTTTCCCAAACGGGTGGCCTATCAAATGGCGCCTATTTCCCCGTAGGGACCTCAACCATCACCTACACTGCAACAGATGCCAGCGGGAATACCTTGGTGGATTCCTTTACCGTAACCGTAAACGACACGCAATTGCCAGAAATAGTTGCCTGTCCTTCCAATATTACCAAGACGACCAATTCCGGAACTTGTGAAGCCACGGTCTCATGGACAGAACCCTCGGCCAATGACAACTGTACCGAAACAGCAAACATCACTTGGACCAAATCCCACACTCCGGGCTCAACCTTTACAGTTGGGACAACCACGGTCACCTATACGGCAACCGATGAGGCAGGAAATGTAAGTGCCAACTGTTCGTTTAACGTTACCGTACAAGATCGTGAAAAACCGGTCGTGGCCAATTGCCCCCCATCCATAGCACAAAATGTGGATGCCGGTTTGGGAACCGCTGTGGTCAACTGGACAGAACCCACCGCCACCGATAATTGTACTCCTGTGGGGACTATTGTTTGGACAAAATCCCATACCCCGGGAACAGCCTTCCCGGTGGGCACCACCACCGTTACCTATACGGCTACGGACGAATCTGGCAACATAAATGACACCTGTAGTTTTGATGTGGTCATTACGGACAATGAAGCCCCAACAGCCGTTTGTGCCGCTCCCACAATATCCTTGGATTCCTCCGGGTTGGCAATCCTAGCCGCGGCTGATGTGAATGGCGGTTCAACCGACAACTATACGGCTCCGGAAAACTTGGTGATCACCCTTAGCAAAACAACCTTTAACTGTTCCAATATTGGGAACAATACGGTGACCATGACGGTCAAAGATGCTGCCGGGAATACCAGCAGTTGCCAAGCAACCATAATCATTGCCGATACCACGGCACCAACACTTACCGCCACCTCTGGCACCGTTAATGCTTCCTTGACTACCGATTCCGGGCTATGCGGCTATTTGATCAAGGGGTCAGAGTTGGATCCAATTGCTGCGGACAATTGCTCAAACATAACCTTAAACTATAGCGTTTCCGGGGCAACCACCCTGTCTGGATCAAACACCCTTTCTGGCCAGACCCTTTCTGTGGGCACCAATACCATTCGTTGGACGGCTACAGACGGAACCAATACTTCCACCCATCTTGAATTTACCATCACCGTCGAAGATTCACAATCCCCATCCATAACCACCGTTGGCAACCAGTATAAAGACAACACTCCTGGAGTCTGTGGGTATGTGGTTTCTGGCAGTGAGTTTGATGCATCGTATTCAGACAATTGTTCGGTATCCTCAATTACCTACAGCATTGGCTCCGGTGCCCCAGTAGCAGCGGCTACCTTGAATGGTGTAACCATCCCCACCGGGATCAATACCATTACGTGGACCGTAAATGACGGTACAAACTCAAGATCATCGAGCTTTAGGGTAACGGTCAGCGATACCGAAAACCCCACTATTTCACCCATCACAACAATTACCGAGCAGATTTCCAGCGGTTGTGGCAAACTGATTAGCTGGACAGAACCCACGGTGAGCGATAATTGCCCCAGTGTGAGCATGACACAGACCGCAGGACTGCCCAATGGTTCGGAGTTTCCGGTGGGTACCACTGGCGTCACCTATACCGCAGTGGATGCCGTTGGAAATACATCGACCATGAGTTTCAATGTCATTGTAAACGATTTAACCCCTCCCGTGCTCACCTGCCCTTCGGGTAGTTCTGAGGCAAGTCCGTTTCAAAGGCAGTCGGGAACCGGTGTATGCTTCTACACGGTAGTGGGAACCGAATTTGACCCCACCACTTCCGATGGTTGCGCCTATACCGATGCCACCAATTCATTTGATGGCTCCACCTCTTTGGAAGGAAAGGAATTGCCGGTAGGAACACACATCATTACCTGGACCGCCAAAGATCAATCCAACAACAGCTCTACTTGTACAGTTTATGTGACGGTTACCGATACCCAAGACCCCACATTCACCCAATTGAACAGCAATTACAGTAGAAATACCGATCCAGGGGAATGCTTTTACACCATTTCAGATACATTCTTTGACCTGAGAAACCTTTCGGACAATTGTGAACTGCAAAGTCCAACTTATGAAATCACCAAAAACGGCATCACCCAATTTACCGGAAGCAACACCTTGGCGGGGCTACAATTGCCCCCGGACGACACCTATCCCTACTCCATTGTATGGACGGTTTCCGATGTCAATGGAAATACCGTGGTAAGTACCCCGTTCTCGATCTCGGTATCGGACAATCAAGCCCCTTCTTTTGAATGTTATGGCAATGAGATTCGGAACATTCCAACCAATGGCTGCACCTACACCATAGTGGGTAACGAATTTGACCCTAAAAACTTAGTGGATAACTGCGATAACACCGCAGATTTGATCATTTCCTACACTTTGGACAACGTTTCTGGCGGTGTGGCGACCTCACTGGCAAACACGGTTTTGGCCGTAGGCACCCATGAGGTGGTATGGACCGTAACCGATACCAACGGTAACTCCGCTTCCTGTAATTTTAACATTGCGGTCGTTGATTCTGAAAAACCGACCATTTCCTTAGTGTCCAATCAGACAAGAAATGCCCCGGCAGGCAGTTGTGCCTATGTGGCCACAGGAACGGAATTTGACCCTGTGACAGTTAGCGACAATTGTCCTGCGTATACGCTGACCAACAACCAGAGTGGCACCTCAACCTTGAACGGGTTCAGTTTCCCGGTCGGCTTCACCGTGGTGGTATGGACCGTCACTGATGCCGGGGGCAATGTGGCCACCATGGAATACCAGGTTGAAGTTGTGGACACCACCGCCCCCGATTATACTTTGGCAGGAGATTCCAGCACAACCATTGCCATCACCAAATCGGCAGATGCCACAAACTGTTATTACACCGTTTTAGGGAATGAATTGGACCCCCAATCCATCACCGATAATTGTACCTCCGCCAATTTTGCCATGCTCAACAACCATAACAACTACCGTTCCCTAGCTCATGAAACTTTTCCATTGGGCACCACTACAATTTCTTGGAGCGTGACGGATAATTACGGCAATGCCACCGTAAAAACATTGGAACTTACCGTAGTTGATGATGTAAAACCCGTTGTTTCCTGTGCATCAGGCCCTGTGACCAGGGTGTATGATGTTGGCAAAGAATATTACACCATAAGGTCAGGTGAGTTCAATCCTTATACCAGTGACAATTGTGGAGTATCCGCTATTGAATACAGTATTTCTGGGGCAACAACAGCCTCTGGAATCTCTTCTGTCAACGGAGTCCAACTAAATGAAGGTGCCAATACCATTACGTGGACAGTAACGGATGTTAACACAAACGTAGAGACCTGTAGCATTACCGTCAATGTTGTATCCGATTTATATCCTGAAATTGACTGTGGCAACAATCGATTCGTAAATACCAATTCTGGAGTATGTACCTACACCGCCCAAGGAACGGAATTTGACCCTTCCTCAACGACCGCAGGCGTTACATTCCTAAACAATTTCAACAATGCCGCTTCACTGGCTGGAGCAGTTTTCCCCGAAGGAAACACCTTGGTCACCTGGACTGCCGCCCACACCATTGATGGAACGGAATATACCTCTAGCTGTACGTTATATGTTTATGTATCCGATAATGAAGCGCCATCCATTACAGCTCCCAATGACATCATCATCAATGCCAATGCTGGCTGCCATGCCACCAATGTCAATTTAGGAACCCCCATAACTTCTGACAATTGTGGTGTTTACACTACTTGGAACTACCAATGGAACACCACCTATCCTATCGGGACCACTACGGTTACATGGTATGTGGATGATATTCATGGAAACCGCTCCTCCGCAACCCAAACGGTAACGGTCAACGACAACAATGCTCCAACGTTCACCTGCCATCCTTCCATCTGTAGACAAGTAGATGATGGCCTGGCATACTATACGGTTTTTGACCATGAGTTCAATCCACAAAATATCCATGATTGCTCATCAGTGACCGTAACCAATGACTTTAACAATTCCAACACCTTAGCGGGGGAACAATTTCCGTTGGGGGTAACGCAAGTTATGTGGACCTTAACGGATGGCAGTGGCAATCAGTCCACCTGTACCTCAACCATCACCATCAACAGTGATGATCCCCCATCAGTAACATGCCGTGGATACCAATCCAGGTCAACCGACCTAGATGTTTGCACCTACACCATTCAGGGAACCGAGTTGGATATTACCTCAACAACTTCTGGCTCAACCCTCTCCTATGAATTAACAGGGGCAACAACAGGCTCCGGAACCACATCATTGGCCAATGTAGCCCTTAACAAAGGAAGCACAACCGTGAGCTGGACCATCACCAATGGTGCCGACTCCAATGTATGTTGTACCTACAATGTGCATGTGTACGATAATCAATCCCCCAATATAACTTGGCCTACAGACATTACGGTCGCCGTGGATGCTGGCAGTTGCATTGCTACCGCTGTGGCCGTTGGCACACCTACTGCCACGGACAATTGTGATGCCCCGGAAGCCATAACATACTGGAAATCTTCAAATGCCACTTCATTTGATTTGGGAGTCAACAACATTTACTGGACTGCACAGGATACCCGGGGCAATACGGTGTCCCATACGCAAACGGTAACGGTAACGGATGATATTGCTCCGGTGATTACCTGTCCGACCACAACGTATTATCGAGAGTACACACATCCCTATGTTGAATATTACGCTATAAAGGGTGATGAATTCACCCCTGCTGTTTCGGATAACTGTTATGTGCAATCCTATACCAACAACCTAACAAACTCGAGATACGTTAATGGACATCGATTGGCCATTGGCAACCACACCATTACTTGGACAGCCGAAGATGGGAATCCGGGCACACCCAACACCTCAACCTGTAATGTTGACGTGGTGGTGGTAGATTCTTTTGAACCGATCATTGATTGCCCAAGCAACACCACACAAACATCAGTGAGTAACGGATGTAGCTATACCATCCCGATTGATGTGACCACATACGATGCCACTTTTGTCTCAATATCGGGTGATAACCGGACAATGACCCACAATCTAGCCGGAGCCCCTTCCAGCACATCTTTGGCCGGAGCCACTATTCCATTGGGCACCAACACAATAACCTGGACTGCCACGCAGACCATTGGAGGAACAGAATATACAAACTCTTGTAGTTTCACCTTTACCGTAGAGGATCATACGGCTCCGGTCATGGATACCCCTTTTGGAGATATCACCGTAAACGTTGACCCAGGAACCTGCACCAAGACCTTTACCTTGACCCCACCAACAGCTACCGATAATTGTTCCGCCAGCGGAAACATCACCATAAGCAACGATGCCCCGGTTACCTTTATCTTGGGAACGACCAATGTGCGATGGGAAATGACCGATGAGGCCGGTAACACATCGTTCCACAACCAACAAGTTACGGTATATGACAATGAGGCGCCCATCATTACAAATTGCCCCACGACCAATCTAACGGCTGTGGCCGAAGGCAATGACTGTAAAGTAGCGGTTTCATGGCCTGCTTTGGTGGCAACGGATGATTGTGCAGGAATGCAATCCTTTACCGCTACACATTCTCCCGGAAATTTATTTAATGTAGGTACGACCACCGTTACCTATACGGCAACCGATAAAAATGGCAATGTAAACACTTGTTCGTTTGATGTGGTGGTTAGCGATCCGCTCCCAACCATTTCATGCATTGCCAACCAGGTTAGGGATGCCAATTCAGGCACCTGTACCTATAAGGTGTTGGGGAACGAGTTTGACCCCGTTGGGTTTGACGATAATTGTGCCACCCCCAACCTTAGCTGGAGTTATATTGACCCCAATACCTCGCTTGAGGTAACGGGTTTCAACACCCTTTCCGGAATAAATATTCCCAGGGATACCAGTACCGGCAACATTGAGGTAACCTGGACCGCGACCGATTCCAATGGACAATCGGCTTCCTGTTCCTTTATCTTGACCATAAATGATACTGAAGCCCCAATTGTAGTGGTTCCCGGAAACCAAACGCGCAGCACCGATCTGAACCAAAATTACTATACGGTTAAAAATGGGGAGTTTGATGATGTGACCGCGACAGACAATTGTGGGATCGTGACCAAAATAGCCAACGAGTTTGGCGCGGCCACCTTGGATGGCCTACAACTTCAATTAGGGGAAAACTCAATAACATGGCAGGCAACCGATGATAGTGGAAATATAGGAAGCGCCAACTTCTTCGCCTATATTGTTGATAGCGAACCCCCAAGATTGGAAACCGCCCCTTCAAACATCACCATTAATGCTGGTGCGGGATGTGCTGCCGTGGTAAATTATACACCCCCTGCCTTTGTAGACAATGTTACGGCCAAAGCAAATTTGGTGGTAACGGTCTCTCCCTCTGTAGCTGTACCTGGATATCAATTTCCTGTGGGCGCAACTGAAGTGACCTATATGGTCGTGGATGAAACTGGAAACACCTTCTCGTACAAGTTTGATGTTACGGTCAATGACATTACAAATCCCACCATCACTTGTGCCAGTGGGGATGTAGGCAACCAATTCAACAGAAACACCGATACCGGGAAGGCCTTTTACACCACCCTAAACGCCGAGTTTGACCCCATCAGCTTTACGGACAATTGTGCCGTTACCGCCCAAAATGATTACAACAATTCAAGTTCCCTATCCGGCGAGACCTTCCCAATTGGAAGCACCCCAGTGATTTGGACCGCAACGGACGAAAGTGGCAACAGTTCTTCGTGTACCCTAGTAATTGTTGTTACGGATATTGAGAGTCCCGTAATTAACAGTTGTCCAAATACCACCGCCGCAAGAAATGCCGAAATAGGGGAATGCCATTACTTGGTGACCAGCTCGGAATTTGACCCCTTTGATTTTGATGACAATGCAGGGGTATCCAAATTAACCTATTCCATTGACGGAGCACCCGAAGTTGGAACCAATATAAACACCACATTGGTAGGGGCACAGATTCCCGTAGGTACCAGTACGGTACTATGGAGGTTATACGACCCCAGCAACAACATAAGTGCCACCTGTACTACACAATTCACCATTTCTGACACGGAAAAACCTACGGTTATTCCGGTTCCGACCCAGACCAGAAACGCTGACACAGGGCTGGCAACCTACACAGCCAAAAGTCCTGCCGATGATTCTTGGAACATAGCCATTAGCGATAACTGTACCCTACAGACCATAACCTATCAAATAAATGGTGGTCCAATTGTGGGGACAGATACGGCAACCAGCATTATTGGAGCATCATTTAACATTGGCACAAATACCGTTTTGTGGGAAGCAACGGATATTTATGGTAATAAAAACACCGGAACCTATAAGGTCATCATTGAAGACAATGAAGTCCCAACAGTGGCCTGCAATCCAATTACCGTTCAGTTGGATGCTACCGGAAACTATACGCTAACTGCCTCCGATATTGACGCATTGGCCTTGGGGTCATCTGATCCGGGAGGAATCTTAAGTAGGGAGGTCACTCCAAGTTCGTTTGACTGTGTGGATGTTGGGAACAATACCGTAACATTGACCATCACTGACAATCACGGCAACATTGCATCATGCTCCACTACGGTAACCGTACAAGATGTAACCCCGCCAACAGCACTTTGCAAACCTGTTTCAATTTATTTGGATGCCTTTGGCGAAGCCACAATTACCGCAGATGACATCAATAACGGATCGTCCGATAGCTGTGGGATTGCGAGTATCGCTGCGAGCCAGACCTCGTTTGACTGCACCAATACCGGAGCCAATACCGTGACGCTGACCGTGACGGACATTAATGGAAATTCGGCCACCTGTGACACAACGGTCACCATTTTGGATGATGTAACACCTGTTGCGGTCTGCAAAAATATCTCCATAGCCTTGGACGCCACAGGCAATGCCACAATAAGCGGATTGGATATTGACAATGGATCATACGACAACTGTTTGAGTACCCTGGTCAGGACAGCCACTCCCAATAGCTTTACCTGTGCCAATGTAGGAGCCAACGAAGTAACCTTAACCGTGACCGATCCTGCAGGAAACTCCAGTACCTGTACGGCCATTGTCACCGTTGAGGATACCACGGCCCCAACAGTGGTCTGCCAGAACATTACCCTTGCATTGGACGCCTCTGGCAATGCCACGATTACACCAGCCGATATTAATAATGGTTCAAGTGATGCCTGTGGTATCCTGACCATGTCCCTTGATAAAACAACCTTTGATTGTACCAACATTGGGGCCAATCCTGCAACAAATACGGTAACCCTTACGGTCACAGATGTAAACAACAATCAAGCCTCTTGTACCGCATTGGTAACCGTTGAAGATGTTACACCTCCAGTGATTACATGCGAAACGGATAAAACACTGACAACGGATACGGGCCAGTGTACCTATACACATTCTGGAACCGCTTGGAACCCGAACACCTCCGACACCTGTACCACTAGCCTATCCAGTGCAACCTATGCCCTATCTGGGGCAACCACCCTTGCAGATGCCCCTGCCAATACCAGTTTGGATGGTGTTGTATTCAATAGCGGGACAACCACGGTAACCTGGACAGTCATTGATGGGGCCAACAACAGCACGCAATGTTCCTTTAATGTTACTGTAAATGATGCGCAGTTGCCCAATGCCATTTGCCAAGACATCACCATTCAACTCAATGCCTCTGGAAATGCTTCCATAACGGCCAACGATATTGATAATGGCTCAAACGATAATTGTGGCATACAGAGCATCGTGGCCAGCAAAACCAATTTCACCTGCGCGGACTATGGTCCCAACACCGTGACCTTAACGGTTACCGACACCAACAACAATGTTGCCACCTGTGAGGCCACAGTCACCGTTGCAGACGCCATTGCCCCGGCAGCCAGTTGCACCCCAATCACCATTCAATTGGATGCTTCTGGAACCTATACCCTATCCCCTACCGATATTGACAACATAGCAACAGGGTCATCGGACAATTGTGCTACCTTGGAGAAGTCGGTCGTTCCAAATGTCTTTAACTGTTCATCTATTGGAACCCCTGTGAATGTAACCTTGACCATAACCGATGTTGCGGGCAACACAGATACGTGTTCCACAACGGTAACCGTGCAAGACACTACCGCCCCAACAGCCCTTTGCCAAGATATCACTATCGCATTGGATGCGTCAGGAAATGCTACCATAACGGGGAATGATATTGATAACGGCTCCAATGATGCCTGCGGGATAGCCTCCCTGTCTGCCAGTAAAACAGCCTTTGATTGCAGTAATATCGGACCCAATCCAGTAACCTTGACCGTTACTGACAACAACGGCAATAAAGCCAGTTGTATCGCCACTGTAACCATAGTGGATACCGCTAAGCCAATCTTTACACTTTGCTCATCCAACCAAACCGCCAATACCGATGCGGGCTCCTGTACCTATACCCATGGCGATACCAATTGGAATGCCACGGCCACGGATAACTGCGCAGTTACTTCGTTGTCCTATACATTGTCCGGGGATACTACCGGAACCGGAACCGACCTAAACGGTGTGGTATTCAACAAAGGAGTCACAAACATTACCTGGACCGCTGAGGATGCCGCAGGAAATTCCGAAACCTGTACCTATACCCTTACCGTAACCGATAATGAAAACCCAAATGCCATTTGTAAAACGTTTACCGCACACTTGGAAAGAAATGGGGAAGTAACGGTGTTACCATCAAACATTGACAACAGTTCCACCGATAATTGCGGATCTATTGCCACCTATGAAATCTCAAAAGACGGAATTACCTACAGTCCTTCCATCGTTTATAATTGTACTGATATTGGAGCAAACACTGCCTACCTAAGGGTTACAGACGAGGCAGGATTGACCCATACCTGCTCAACCACGGTAACAGTGGATGATACCCAAGCACCCACCTTGGACAATCTTTCCAATAGAAATGAAGTGGTTGACAATAATGCCTGCACCTATACCCATACCGATGATCTATGGAACCCAACGGACAATTGTGACGCCGCACCCACAATATCATATGTATTGAGTGGTGCCACAACCACAGTTACAGGGGCCAACACCACCCTGAACGGTCAAATATTTGAATTGGGAACTACAACAGTGACTTGGTCCGTTGCCGATCATTCGGCTCCGGTAAATTCTGGAACGGTAACATTTGATGTTGTGGTGACGGATACACAAAAGCCCACCATTTCCTGTCCAGCCAAGATAACGCAAGATGTGGCCAATGCGGGCAATCCATCTGTGGTCATATCCAGTATTGCTGCGCCCACCTATAACGATAATTGTTCGGTAACAATGCTTACCTACGAACTGTCCGGGGCAACCACCATAGCTGCACAGACATCAGGGATAAATGAGTTGAGTAGTGAAACATTCAATCTAGGAACGACCACCGTAACTTATGTGGCCCACGATGCCGCCGGAAATTCCGAAACCTGTAGTTTTACCGTTACGGTAAACGCCCTCCCTGAAAATACGGTTAGCGTAACCCCAACCACCATCCAGACCTCAGAAGATTTGACCTCGGCCACTTTTGATGTGGTCCTTCCTTTTGCCCCTACCGGCAACGTGGTATTCAATGTGGTCAGCGATGATACTACCGAAGGTACGGTTGACAAAAGCTCCTTGACCTTTGATGGAACCAATTGGAACGTTGCACAAACAGTAACGGTAACCGGCGTCAATGATGATGTTGACGATGACGATATTCCATACACCATTGTATTAACGACAGACAAAGTCCTAACAGACGAGCTTTCTGGATATTTCAATGTAAATCCGGCAGATGTCAGTGCCACCAATTTGGACAATGATACCGCAGGCGTAACAGTTTCTCCGGTTAGTGGACCAACTTCTGAAAATGGCGGTACAGCAACATTTACGCTGGTTTTGGACACAGAGCCTTTGGCCGATGTGACCATTACCCTATCCAGTGACGACACCACTGAGGCAGATACATACAGTCCAGCCACGGTCACTTTTACAGCCGCTGATTGGGATACGCCCCAAACAACCACCGTTACTGGAAAAAATGATGACATTGTTGATGGGAATGTCTCCTTCAACATCGTCACCAGCAACGCTTCCTCATCAGATTCCAAGTACAGTGCCATGGTCGTTAATGATGTTAGCATAGTGAACGAGGACAACGATAGCGCAGGATTTACAGTAACCCCAACGTCCTTGACCACAACAGAGGCCGGGGCAACGGACACCTTCACTATTGTATTGACCAGCAAACCTGCCACGGATACCGAAGATTTTGTGGTAGTGCTGGACATTGCCAGCAACGATACCTCTGAGGGAACCGTTGACAAATCATCCTTAACATTCACAGCTTCGGATTGGAATGTGCCACAAACAATAACGGTCACCGGGGTTGATGACATTGTCGTTGATGGAATGACAACCTATACCATTCTAAACACGGTAAACACCACCTTGACCACAGATGCCGCTTATGATGTCTTAGATCCAGATGATGTAACGGTCAACAACACCGATAATGACTCGGCTACACTGTCCATTGATAGTGTAACGGCCAATGAGGGCGATGCAGGAACCACAAATTTTGTCTTTACCATCACCCATTCCGGTGCCGAAGTCATTGGAGGATACGGCGTAACCTTCTATACCTCCAACGGAACCGCAAAAGCCCCGTCTGATTTTACGGGCAATGGGGGTACCGTCAATTTTGTTACGGGAGCTATCGGAGAAACACAACCGATAACCATTACATTGAATGGCGATACCGCCGTAGAGACCAATGAAACCTTTAATGTGGTACTCAACTCCGTAGTGGTCTCCAATCGGAATATCACCATAGATCAATCGGCCAAAACTGGAATTGGCACCATCACCAATGATGACAATGCCTCCTTGTCCATAGCCGATGCTTCCCTTATCGAGGGAGATTCCGGCACCTCCACACTTTCCTTTACCGTAGCCTTGAGTATGGCCGTGGAAGATGGCTTGACCGTGGATTATACCACCGTTGACCAAACAGCCACGATTGCCAACGGCGATTATTTGGCAAGTTCGGGAACGCTCACGTTTACTGGAACGGCCAATGAACAAGAAACCATTGATGTGACCATCAACGGTGATGAAACTGTAGAGTTGGATGAAACCTTTGTGGTGAACCTATCCAATATTACACCTGTTTCCGCCCCTGCATCGGCCATCACATTTACCGATGATTCAGCCATTGGCACCATCACCAATGATGATGAAGCCGTACTCTCCATCACCGGTTTTACGGCGGATGAAAATGCTGGAACGGCAAACTTCACCATTAGCCTGAACAAGGCCGTACAAACAGCATTTACTGTGGATTTTACCACCTCGGATGGTTCTGCGGTAAACGCTTCGGATTATACAGCCACAAGTACGACACTCACATTTGGAGGGGCTAATCTGCTTTCACAGACGGTCTCCATCCCCATTTTGGAAGATAGCTTTGTGGAGCCTTCCGAGAATTTGGTGGGAACCATTGGTAATTTAGTGGATCCGACCAACCAAAACATTGTTTTCCAAGGAGGTGGCACCTCGGCACAAGCTACCGGCACCATTACCGATAATGACACCGCCACGATTGCCATTGATGATATTGAGGTTGATGAAAGCGCTGGAAGCGCAACTTTCACGGTGACCCTTACGGGCAATGTCCAAAACGATTTTACCCTTGATTATGCCACGGCCAACAACACGGCAATATCTCCATCAGATTATACGGCCATCAACACAACGGGACTCTCGTTTGGGGGTGCCCATAACAGTTCCCAAACCATCACGGTTTCCATTATCGACAATACCATTGCCGAACCTACGGAAACCTATTATATAAATCTGGGCAATTTGAATGTCAACGGACAAACGGGTGTCAGCATTGCCGACAACCAAGGTCTGGGCACCATCACCGACAATGATGCACTCACCTTGGGCATTTCAGGATTTACGATAGCGGAAACGGAAGCCACACAAACCCAAAATTTTGTGGTCACTTCCAATATTGCTGCCCAAGAAGATATTACCCTAACGTTGACCACATCAGATGTTGAGACTACGGCGGGTAATGACTATACCGCACAAACCGCTCAATCGTATACCTTACCGGCAGGCAGCACCACTTTAAATCTTCCGATAAGCATTCTGGGTGACCTTATCGCAGAGCCCACGGAAACCTTTACAGGAACCATGGCCTTAAGCAATGCTAACGGGCAAACGGTATCGGTCACAACAGCGGCTGCTACGGCGACCATTACGGACAATGATGCCTTGGTCGTAAACCTATCTGGATTTACAGTCCCGGAAACAGAAGCTCTCCAAACGCAAAACTTTGTAGCAAGCACCAATATAGCGGCCCAACACGATATTGTATTGAACTTTTCCACAACGGATGGCACTGCCTTGGATGCCTCAGATTATACCGCTCAGAGCAATACCTCGATTACCCTTCTGGCGGGAACAACGAGCGTAAACATCCCCGTGGCCATTCTGGGCGATGCAATCACCGAGCCTGAGGAAACGTTTACTGGAGCAATTACCTTGACAAATGCCAATGCACAGCAAGTTTCCCTGGGTACGGCTTCGGCCAGTGCAACCATCAATGACAATGATCTGGCCGGACTTTCAGTTACTGGATTTACCGTAAATGAGGCGGCTGGTACAGCAAACTTTACCGTAACCTTGGATAGGAATGTACAAAATGCATTTACCGTTGATTTTGCAACTTCCGATATTTCAGCGATAGCTGGTTCGGACTATACGGCTTCAGGAACACAGACCCTCAACTTTGGGGCCTCAAATGCCTTGGTGCAAACCATTTCAATACCCATTACCAATGATGACTTGGTTGAACCATCGGAAACCTTGCTGGGAACACTGAGCAATTTGGTGGCAAACAATCAAGCTGTTTCCATTACAACGGCGACAGCCACGGCAACCATTACCGATAACGAAGCTGCTGGTATTGTAATCGATGACGTTAGCGTTAATGAGGACATTCTCAGTGGCGTGGCCGAATTTACCGTTACCTTATCTGGAAACATCCAAGATCCGTTGACCGTTGATTTCACCACCAATGATGGCAGTGCCGCCAATCCGGCAACGAATCCATCGGATTATACCACTACAACAGGTACCATAACATTCGTGGCGGGTTCAGTTTCCGGAACAACACAGACCATTACCGTTCCTATCATTGACAATAACATCAATGAACCTGTAAGCGAATACTATACTGTTGATTTAAGCAACATAACGGCTACAGGAACAGCATCTATTGACGATAACCAAGGATTGGGAACCATTGTTGATGACGATCCCTTGAACACCATTACATTGACCGGATTTACCGTCAACGAAACCAATGCCAATGCCACCCATAATTTTGTGGCATCGCTTGACCATTTAACACAAGAACCCGTGGTCATTGCTTTTACAACAACCTATGGAACGGCTGGAGCAACAGACATTACCGCCCAGTCAGCTGTTGAATATACCATCCCCTCAGAGACATTGTCCATCACCATCCCTGTGGAGGTGTTGGGAGATGTAGTAGTGGAGCCCCAAGAGTCCTTTACGGCCACGATTGCCTTGGTAAATGCCAATGGGCAACAGGTGTCCATAGGCACGGCAACGGCAACCGGAATCATTGACGACGATGACCAAGCGACAATTTCCGTGGCTGGCTTTACGGTTAACGAAGGTGCAGGAACTGCCAATTTCACAATAACCTCAGATGCTTCCATTCAAGAAGCCATAGCTGTTGATTTTACCACGGCTGATGTATCGGCTAACGCAGGGGCTGATTATACCGCCACTACAACAACCTTAGCCTTTGGGAATACAAATAGTAATTCACAGCATGTATCCATCACTATTTCCAATGATGGTATTGTAGAACCAACGGAGACCCTTGAAGGTATGCTAAATTCTTTGGTTGCCAATGCCCAGAATGTCATTTTGGAAGGAAGTGGCACTAGTACCAAAGCTATAGGAACCATAAACGATAATGATTCTGCGACCTTATCCATTGATGACATCATCCAAGTTGAAGTGGATGAAGGGGCTACCAGAGATTACATATTCACAGTGACACACAATGGACAAAGTACCAATGGAGCCTTTACGGTAAATTTTGCTACTTCCCAGATAGATGCCATAGAAAACATTGATTATGCTTCCAATACAGGCTTCCTAACTTTCAGTGGGACAACTGGGGAAACCCAGACTATAACCATCACTGCAAATGGGGATAATCTATTGGAACCTACCGAAACATTCAGTGTTGAACTTTCAGAAAATGACTTTGGCAGTAGGAATATTACGTTTACCGATGCAAGCGGTTTGGGAACCATTACCGACAATGACAGTACATTGGCAAGTGTAACGGCCAATGATGCTACGGCTTCCGAACCAAATAACAACGGTCAGTTCACCGTGAGCATAGGCCTAGCTTCTTCAACAAATACCGTGATCGCCTATACCCTATCCGGAACAGCGACCAGTGGTGAAGACTATGTGGCACTGCCCGGTTCGGTGACCATCACCGCTGGCAACACACAGGCCAGCATATCCGTGGACGTCGTGGACAACAACATCCTGGAAAGCGACGAGACACTCGTCCTTACCCTCAATGCCGTTTCCTCTGGTGATGCCGATATTTCAATCGACAATGCCAACAGCTCCGCCACCGTCACCATCTTGGACGATGACAGTGCCAGCGTCGGCGTCACCGCGAACGACCCCGCAGCGGCCGAGCCCAATAACAACGGTCAGTTCACCGTGAGCCTGTCCCAGGCCTCCGATTCCGATACCGTGATCGCCTATACCCTATCCGGAACAGCGACCAGTGGCGAAGACTATGTGGCACTGCCCGGTTCGGTGACCATCACCGCTGGCAACACACAGGCCAGCATATCCGTAAACGTCGTGGACAACAACATCCTGGAAAGCGACGAGACACTCGTCCTTACCCTCAATGCCGTTTCCTCTGGTGATGCCGATATTTCAATCGACAATGCCAACAGCTCCGCCACCGTCACCATCCTGGACGATGACAGTGCCAGCGTCGGCGTCACCGCGAACGACGCCGCAGCGGCCGAGCCCAATAACAACGGTCAGTTCACCGTGAGCCTGTCCCAGCCCTCCGATTCCGATACCGTGATCGCCTATACCCTATCCGGAACAGCGACCAGTGGTGAAGACTATGTGGCCCTGCCCGGTTCGGTGACCATCACAGCAGGCAACACACAGGCCAGCATATCCGTGGACGTCGTGGACAACAACATCCTGGAAAGCGACGAGACACTCGTCCTTACCCTCAATACCGTTTCCTCTGGTGATGCCGATATTTCAATCGACAATGCCAACAGCTCCGCCACCGTCACCATCCTGGACGATGACAGTGCCAGCGTCGGCGTCACCGCGAACGATTCCGCAGCGGCCGAACCCAATAACAACGGTCAGTTCACCGTGAGCCTGTCCCAGGCCTCCGATTCCGATACCGTGATCGCCTATACCCTATCCGGAACAGCGACCAGTGGTGAAGACTATGTGGCACTGCCCGGTTCGGTGACCATCACCGCTGGCAACACACAGGCCAGCATATCCGTGGACGTCGTGGACAACAACATCCTGGAAAGCGACGAGAACCTCGTCCTTACCCTCAATACCGTTTCCTCTGGTGATGCCGATATTTCAATCGACAATGCCAACAGCTCCGCCACCGTCACCATCCTGGACGATGACAGTGCCAGCGTCGGCGTCACCGCGAACGACCCCGCAGCGGCCGAGCCCAATAACAACGGTCAGTTCACCGTGAGCCTGTCCCAGGCCTCCGATTCCGATACCGTGATCGCCTATACCCTATCTGGTTCGGCGACCAGTGGTGAAGACTATGTGGCACTGCCCGGTTCGGTGACCATCACAGCAGGCAACACACAGGCCAGCATATCCGTGGACGTCGTGGACAACAACATCCTGGAAAGCGACGAGAACCTCGTCCTTACCCTCAATGCCGTTTCCTCTGGTGATGCCGATATTTCAATCGACAATGCCAACAGCTCCGCCACCGTCACCATTCTGGACGATGACAGTGCCAGCGTCGGCGTCACCGCGAACGACGCCGCAGCGGCCGAGCCCAATAACAACGGTCAGTTCACCGTGAGCCTGTCCCAGCCCTCCGATTCCGATACCGTGATCGCCTATACCCTATCTGGTTCGGCGACCAGTGGTGAAGACTATGTGGCACTGCCCGGTTCGGTGACCATCACCGCTGGCAACACACAGGCCAGCATCTCCGTAAACGTCGTGGACAACAACATCCTGGAAAGCGACGAGAACCTCGTCCTTACCCTCAATACCGTTTCCTCTGGTGATGCCGATATTTCAATCGACAATGCCAACAGCTCCGCCACCGTCACCATCCTCGACGATGACAGTGCCAGCGTCGGCGTCACCGCGAACGACGCCGCAGCGGCCGAACCCAATAACAACGGTCAGTTCACCGTGAGCCTGTCCCAGGCCTCCGATTCCGATACCGTGATCGCCTATACCCTATCTGGTTCGGCGACCAGTGGTGAAGACTATGTGGCACTGCCCGGTTCGGTGACCATCACAGCAGGCAACACACAGGCCAGCATATCCGTGGACGTCGTGGACAACAACATCCTGGAAAGCGACGAGACACTCGTCCTTACCCTCAATACCGTTTCCTCTGGTGATGCCGATATTTCAATCGACAATGCCAACAGCTCCGCCACCGTCACCATCCTGGACGATGACAGTGCCAGCGTCGGCGTCACCGCGAACGACGCCGCAGCGGCCGAACCAAATAACAACGGTCAGTTCACCGTGAGCCTGTCCCAGGCCTCCGATTCCGATACCGTGATCGCCTATACCCTATCCGGAACAGCGACCAGTGGTGAAGACTATGTGGCACTGCCCGGTTCGGTGACCATCACAGCAGGCAACACACAGGCCAGCATATCCGTGGACGTCGTGGACAACAACATCCTGGAAAGCGACGAGAACCTCGTCCTTACCCTCAATACCGTTTCCTCTGGTGATGCCGATATTTCAATCGACAATGCCAACAGCTCCGCCACCGTCACCATCCTGGACGATGACAGTGCCAGCGTCGGCGTCACCGCGAACGACCCCGCAGCGGCCGAGCCCAATAACAACGGTCAGTTCACCGTGAGCCTGTCCCAGGCCTCCGATTCCGATACCGTGATCGCCTATACCCTATCTGGTTCGGCGACCAGTGGTGAAGACTATGTGGCACTGCCCGGTTCGGTGACCATCACCGCTGGCAACACACAGGCCAGCATATCCGTGGACGTCGTGGACAACAACATCCTGGAAAGCGACGAGAACCTCGTCCTTACCCTCAATACCGTTTCCTCTGGTGATGCCGATATTTCAATCGACAATGCCAACAACTCCGCCACCGTCACCATCCTGGACGATGACAGTGCCAGCGTCGGCGTCACCGCGAACGACCCCGCAGCGGCCGAACCCAATAACAACGGTCTGTTCACCGTGAGCCTGTCCCAGGCCTCCGATTCCGATACCGTGATCGCCTATACCCTATCCGGAACAGCGACCAGTGGCGGGGACTATGTGGCACTGCCCGGTTCGGTGACCATCACCGCTGGGAACACACAGGCCAGCATCTCCGTAAACGTCGTGGACAACAACATCCTGGAAAGCGACGAGACACTCGTCCTTACCCTCAATACCGTTTCCTCTGGTGATGCCGATATTTCAATCGACAATGCCAACAGCTCCGCCACCGTCACCATCCTGGACGATGACAGTGCCAGCGTCGGCGTCACCGCGAACGACCCCGCAGCGGCCGAACCCAATAACAACGGTCTGTTCACCGTGAGCCTGTCCCAGGCCTCCGATTCCGATACCGTGATCGCCTATACCCTATCTGGTTCGGCGACCAGTGGCGGGGACTATGTGGCACTGCCCGGTTCGGTGACCATCACAGCAGGGAACACACAGGCCAGCATCTCCGTAAACGTCGTGGACAACAACATCCTGGAAAGCGACGAGACACTCGTCCTTACCCTCAATACCGTTTCCTCTGGTGATGCCGATATTTCAATCGACAATGCCAACAGCTCCGCCACCGTAACCATCCTGGACGATGATGGAACGGCTGTAAATGTTGTCACAAACACCGAAGCGGGTGAGCCGAGCATGAATGGAGTATTTACCGTTAGCATCAATAGTTTAGTCGCTGTAGACACCGAGGTTTATTATGAATTGGCCGGAAGTGCGACTCAAGGATTGGATTATACCGCATTAAGTGGCACGGTTACTATTCCTGCTGGATCCCTGACAGCCACAATCGATATTCAAGTGATCGATGACAGCATTGTTGAGGGTACCGAGACCGTAACGATGACCATCACCGGAACCAATAATGCAGTAACTGTTGGCACTAGCCAAGCTACAATGACCATCCTTGATGATGATCGTTCTGAGATGGACATCATCACAAGTACTGAGGCTGCGGAGCCTGGCACCAATGGTCTGTTCACCATAAACATGAGCAATCCGGTAGCTGAAGACACCGAGGTTTACTACGTATTGGGTGGCAGTGCCCTAGAAAAAACGGATTATAAAGAATTGGACGACAGCATTACCATTCCCGCTGGTGCTACAACAACCACAATTGCCATTGAAGTGATCGATGACACCATTGTTGAGGGTACCGAGACCGTAACGATGACCATCACCGGAACCAACAATGCCGTTACCGTGGGCAGTAACCCCAAAGCTTCACTAAATATCTTGGATAATGATGGGGCAGCGGTAAGCGTGGTTACAGGCAAAGATGCCAGGGAACCATCTAGCAATGGCTCCTTTACCATAAGCATCAGCAATCCGGTAGCTGAAGCCACCGAGGTATCCTATGTGTTGGGTGGCAGCGCCCTAGAAGAAACGGATTATAAAGAATTGGACGACAGCGTCACCATTCCCGCAGGAACTACGGAAACCTCCATTGCCATTGAAGTGATCGATGATTCCATTGTTGAAGGCACCGAGACCGTAACGATGACCATCACGGGTACAGACAATGCTGTTACCGTGGGCACAGCCCAGGAAGCTACCGTTGCCATCTTGGATAACGATGGTGCTTCGGTAAGTGTGGTTACAGACAAAGATGCCCGTGAACCATTAAGCAATGGCTCCTTTACCATAAGCATCAGTAATCCGGTAGCAGAAGACACCGAGGTATCCTATCAATTGGGGGGCAATGCTATCCAAGGAACGGATTATAAAGCATTGGGGGGCAGCGTTACCATTCCCGCAGGCGCTACGACAACCACCATTGCCATTGAAGTGATCGATGATGCTATTGTTGAGGGTACCGAAACCGTGGTGGTGACCATTACCGGCACCAACAATACCGTTACCGTAGGCAATGATCATGAAACCACCGTAAGCCTGTTGGATGATGATGTTTCTGAAGTAACCATTGAAACAACGGACAATGCTGGAGAACCTTCCAATGACGGGCTCTTTACCATCACATTGAACCAGCCAGTTCAAGTAGATACTGAACTGACGATTGAAATATCGGGGACGGCACAAGAAGGGATAGACTATGAATCCGTACCAAACACCCTGACGATTCCTGCAGGATCCACATCGGTTACGATTCCTATTGTGGTCATTGATGATGATATTGTCGAATATCATGGAGAAACCGTAATCATTACCCTGACAGGTACTGACGAACTGTTGGTGATTGGGGAACAAAATGAGGCATTGGCCACGATTGAAGACGATGAGATTGTTGGGCCATCCATTGAGTTAATCAAAACAGCATCGTTACAAGGTGTGGGCGATGTGGGTGACATCATCACCTATTCGTTCGAGATCCGGAATACGGGCAATGTTCCCTTGGAGGGAATAGAGATAGACGACCCCTTAATTTCAAACGACCCCATTTTTGTTACGGAGCTGCTACAACCCGATGAGATGACGACCGTTTCCGTAGCCTATCTGGTGACATCGTCTGACATAGATGCTGGGGGAGTAACCAATTCTGCCTTCGTATTTGCTTCAGATTCGGCCAGTCTCACAACGGTATCCGACATTTCGGATAATGGAATTAAAGAAGATGGTGACGACAATCCCACCTATATTGAATTGGTTCAATATCTGGATATTGCTGTCAGCAAAACCGTTTCCAACCTAAGACCCAATATAGGGGATGATATTGACTTCACCATCAGTGTCTCCAATTTGGGTGAGCTTGACGCCACCAACCTGCAAATAGAAGACATCTTGGCTGAGGGGTATAGGTTTAAGGGCACCACAACAACGGCTGGGACCTATGATGAGGCCTCTGGAATATGGCAAATTGACCATGTAGCGGCAGGAGCAACGGAAACACTGGTCGTTACCGTAGAGGTACTGGATGTATTTGACTACGAAAACACAGCCTTATTGCTCAATCTGGATCAAACCGACACTGATGTTTCCAACAATAGTTCCTCAATCACCATAGACCCCATTTGCTTGGTCTTCTATAATGAGTTCTCCCCAAATGGAGATGGGAACAATGAGACATTCAAGATTGACTGTATCACAAGATATCCCAATAACATATTAAAAGTCTATAACCGATGGGGCAACTTGGTTTATGAGAAACAAGGGTATAACAATGAATGGAACGGTGTTTCTGACGGAAGGGCCACAATTGAGAAGGACCAACTCTTGCCTGTTGGGACCTATTTCTACGTCATTAGCCTTGGTGATGGATCAGAACCGCTAACCGGATGGTTGTATATAAACCGATAAATACCATTAACAGATAATATAATGAAGAGATACACCAAATATTTGATCTTACTGTTCGCAGTTCCCTTTTTGGGCCATTCACAGCAAGATCCACAGTTTACCCAATATATGTACAATACACTTACTGTAAACCCGGGTTATACGGGATCTAGGGGGCACCTCTCCGTTTTGGGGATGCATAGATCACAGTGGTCAAATATAAGTGGAGCGCCCACAACCCAGGTATTGACGGTTGATGGCCCCGTGGGAAGAAATGTAGGGCTTGGCATTGTGGTGATGAATGACCAACTTGGCCCATCCAATGAATTCTTTTTAGATGCCAATTTTTCATACACCGTTAGGCTTAGCGATTCAGACCACAAGTTGTCCTTTGGTCTAAAGGCCGGTGGCAGGTTGTTTAATGTGGATTTTTCAAAAGGATTGATGGAAAATCCAGACATGACATTCCAAAACATAGAAAATGAATTCTTTAAGACCATTGGGGCCGGTGTTTACTATCATGACACCAAAGGGTATTTTGGTTTTGCCGTCCCAAATTTTTTCTCCGACAACCATTACGATGCCGAAACCCAAGAACTGGCCACAGAACGGATGCATTATTACATGATTGGAGGTAAGGTGTGGCAAATGTCTGTAGATGTCATGTTCAAACCCGCCTTTTTTGTGAAGTGGGTTCCGGGATCCCCGATCATAGCAGACATATCGGCAAACTTTATGGTCAGGGAAGTGTTAACCTTAGGCGCAGCTTACCGCTGGGACGATGCCATTTCTGCCCTTATGGGCTTGCAGATTTCCCCTGCCCTAAGCATTGGGTATGCCCATGACTGGACCACCTCGGATCTGAGAAACTATACCGGGGGTACCCATGAGATATTTTTGCGTTATGAACTAAAGTCCATTCAAAAACGGATGAAATCACCAAGATTTTTCTAAAAGATGAAAGCAGCACAGATAATATTCCTAATCTTCTCCGTAGCGTTCACAAGAGCCCAAGAGTTTGACTTGTCGGCGGATAAGAACTTTTACAATTTGGCCTATGTAAAGGCTGCCAAGCAATATGAGAACATCTTAAAAAAAGGAAAAACCTCACAAGAGTTGTTGCAAAGAATTGGTGACTCCTATTTTTACAACACAGACATGGAGAATGCAGCCAACTGGTATGGCGAGTTGTTTTCGCAATACCCAGACCAAATGTCTCCCGAATATCTCTTTCGCTACATGCATTCGCTAAAGGGCATTGGTGATTACCGTAGGGCAAAAAAAATAATGTCGTACCTGGCAAAGAAAGGTGAAGCGTCCGATTTTACGGTGGCACATGCCAAGAACAATGCCGAAGGACTGGATAGGCTGTTGCAGAAGACATCCCAATTCACCATTTCCCCAGTCTCGTTCAACTCCCCTTTTTCTGACTTTGGAACTTCATTTTACAAAGACAAGATTATTTTTTCCTCAAGCAGGGATTCCATGAACATGCTCACTAGGGTTTATGAATGGAACAACCAGCCCTATTTGGATTTTTATGAGGTAGACACCTCCGCTATGCACTCCACTAATGTTGAGGCACTCCCCTTTTCAAAAGCGATCAACAGCAAGTACCATGAAGCTTCCGCAACATTTAACCAGGAGGCCACCATAATGTATTTCACCAGAAATAACTTTACCGACAAAAGATTAAGACGGGACAAAGAAGGGTTCAATCACCTAAAAATATATAGGAGTACATTGGAACAAGGGGGGTGGTCCAATCCTGTTGAAGTGCCCTTTAACAGTGATGCCTATTCCGTGGGACAACCTGCCCTGAGCCCCGATGGAACCACCTTATACTTTGTTTCCGACATGCCCGGTTCCATAGGAGAGACCGATATTTTTATGGTCGAGGTCCATGAAGACCAGACCTATTCCCCACCCAAAAACTTAGGCCCAAAAATTAACACAAGCGGAAGGGAAATGTTTCCTTTTGTAACCGATGACAAACTCTATTTTTCATCAGACGGCCATCTGGGCCTTGGCGGACTCGATATTTTTGAAAGTTCATTTAGCGAGGGCGGTTTTTCCGAACCGGAAAATTTGGGCAAACCCCTGAATAACTCCATGGATGATTTTGCCTATATGGTGGATGAAGAAACCCAAAAAGGATATTTTTCTTCCAATAGAGCGGGTGGCATTGGAGACGATGACATCTATAGGTTTAAAAGGACCAAAAGGTGGTGCGGCCAAAGATTGTCGGGCAAAGTCCTCAATAAGTTTACCGATGAACTGTTGGGCAATGTATACATCGCCCTGATTGACGACGCAAACCAACTATTGGCAGAAACCTTTTCCAACACAACGGGAGAGTACGAGTTTAGTATGGACTTGGCTTGCAGGAAAACCTACAAACTAAAGGCTTCCCGGGAAGGGTATCAATTGAACGAATCAATCCTTACCATAGAGACCGAACAAAACGTAACAAAAGATATTCTATTGGAATTGGATGCACATACAAATGACCTTATCGTGAAAGAAGATGGTATGTTGAAAATTAAGATTCCAAAAATAAATTTTGACCTAGACAAGGCAGAAATACGGGAAGACGCTGCAAAGGAATTGGATAAGATTGTCGCCCTCATGACGGAATACCCCAACATGGTCATAAAGATAGAATCACATACCGACGCCAGAGGTAGTTTCAACTATAATCTTACACTTTCCAAAAAGAGAGCCCTATCCACAAGGGATTATTTAATCTCTATGGGAATAGACATCTCTAGAATTGCAAGCACCTTAGGTTATGGAGAAATGCGCTTGTTAAATGATTGTGACGACACAAAGGAATGTTCGGAAGCGGCACATGATGTCAACAGGCGATCTGAGTTCATTATTGTTTCCATGCATTGACCAACACCATCGCACACATATAGTCAACAGTTGTTATAATCGCGATTTTTTAACCCTTTTTTTGCCAATGGGGTCAAAAAAACATGCCCAAATATCAAAAATCATATTTTGATTGTTGGTCTACACCATCGAACTGTTAAAAACACCGTTACACCTGTTTCATATCCCAAAACCCTATACCTTTGATATAAAATAGTTTATGTTATCCAATGCGAGCAGATATGCCATTCGCTCCGTTATTTATCTAGCCATTCATTCTGGGGAAAATGAAAAAATAGGGGTAAAAAGCATTTCCAAAACACTTGAAACTCCACAACCCTTTTTGGCCAAATTATTGCAACAACTCTCCAGAAACAATTTGGTATCCTCTTCCAAAGGAGCCACTGGCGGCTTTTTCTTGAGCAAGGACAACCTGCAAAATTCCATGTGGGATGTTGTAAAATGTATAGATGGTCCAGAAAAATTTGACCTCTGCTTTTTGGGCTTGCCCTCTTGTGGGGATGATAAACCCTGTCCGGTACACGATACCGTTAAACCTTTCAAAGAAAAAATCCACAGGGATTTTAAGGACAAAACTATAGAAGAGTTTGTAGGTGAACTGGTACAAAAAGGAGAAACCATCACGCTGAACGGAAACCTTATCCAAAACAAGATCGACCAGATGACCACTAAGGGCGGCAAACGCAAAATGATTAGAATACAACAAAGCTAAGTCTCTACAGTAAACCTTTTTGGATTACCAATACGCTACTTCTCGTTAAATAGCCCAACCAAATTTCCTTTAATTTTTAAATAGGACCAATACGTCTTATTTGTGACATAAGTCATATTATAAAAAAAGAGGGCTTTCTACATTTATTGCTACGCTGTTGCCGTGTTAATTATATATGTTATGTCCAATCTTTATAGAACGTAATTTTACCTTCCTGTTTATCCCAACACCATGATTACTGTTGAAAAAGCTTTGGAACTCCTAACCTTGAATGCTACGGCTACCTGCCGAACAAA
>CBDDLK010000003.1:0-35395 GCA_965230715.1 Rhizobiaceae bacterium
CGCATACGTTTGACACGAAATTTCCGACCGTCTTCCGTTTCCAGTTTTCCGTATTGTCGAACATATCCGGGTCGCCAAACGGCCTGACTCGCACCTCTCCTTTTATGCCGTGGGCAGCACCTATTTGGGCAAGCAGAATAAGATCGTCGGTCATGTCAGAGTTGAAGCGCAGAAACTTCGACATGTAAAGTCACCTGCAAAACAAAAAAGGCGGCCTGCCGGCTGCCTTTGAAATTCTTGCGAAGAACTGAGTTATGAATCAGCTGGCTTCTCTTCTTCAGCAGCAGCCTCTTCTGCCGGTGCTTCCTCGGCAGGAGCTTCTTCGGTGGGGGCTTCTGCAGCGGCTGCTGCTGCAGCCTTTGCTTCCTCTTCAGCCTGACGGGCGGCTTCAGCCGCTTCCTCTTCCTTGGCCTTTTTCTCTTCGATACGCTCTTGCGCTTTCTTGCCCGGCAAGGCCTTGTTGGGGTTGTTACGAGCCTCACGCTTCAAGAGATCGGCCTCAGCGAGAAAGCGGTGAACACGGTCTGTCGGCTTTGCACCTTTACCCAGCCAGTATTCGATGCGCTCTGCCTTCAAATTGACGCGTTGTTCATTGTCTTTCGGCAACATTGGGTTGTAGGTGCCCACTTTTTCAATGTAGCGCCCATCGCGCGGCATCCGCACGTCCGCCACAACGATTGAATAAAACGGGCGTTTCTTTGAACCGCCTCGCGCAAGTCTGATTTTGGTTGCCATGTGTATATACTCCTTGGAATTTGAAAAATGGCGTTACGACCCGTCACGGGCCTGTTTGTGATGCTGGATAACTTCCGAAATTACAAAATTCAGGAGCTTTTCAGCAAAATCCGGATCAAGGTTTGAGCTGATCGCCAGCTCGCGCAAACGCTTGACCTGATCTTTTTCCCGATCCGGATCGGATGGAGGAAAATCGTTTTGGGCCTTGAGCTTTCCGACCGCTTTGGTGACGCGAAAACGCTCTGCCATAATGTGTATTAACGCAGCATCGAGATTGTCGATGGAACCGCGAAACTGGTTGAGTTTGTCTTGTGGTGTCATGCCTGTTGCTCCCTGAACTCATCCGCAGACAAGTGTCTCCAAACCTGAGCTGTGTACCCTTCATGAGGAGAAGCTGTTCCCTCCGGCTTGGCGCCAAGTCGTTTGGCGACATTTTCTGATTTCGTGTTTGCAGGATCGATCAGTGAGACCGCGGTCTTCCAGCCAAGATCCGAATAAACATGTTGAAGCACACGACCCGCCGCTTCTGAGGCATATCCCTTGCCTTGAGCAGCCGGACTGAATGAATAATTGATCTCGATATCGTCGATAAACCCTGGCATTGACGGACCACAATGCCCAAGAAACCGTCCGCTGGCTTTTTCCTCAACCGCAAAGCGACCAAATCCACGAACCTGCCAGATGCCGATCAGCGAAGTGAGTTTTTCCCAGCATTCAAACCGGGACTTCACCCCGCCTACAAATCTGGCGTTTTCGCTGTCACTGTAGATTTCGTGGAAACCTTCAAGATCATCAAGCTTTAGTCCGCGCAAGATCAACCGCTCCGTTTCCAGCGACGGGACCTGCATCGGTTTGAAGTCAAAGGAAGCACTCACGAGAACCGCTCCATGAATTCTGCCGGCGAAAGGTGCCGCCAAATGTCAGCTACGAAATCGTTTATCTGCACATCTTTCTTCTCAATCGCCGCACCAAGCTTCTTTGCCAATGCTTGAGATGCTAAATTGTTTTTGTCGATCAAGCTGATTGGCGCGGACCATCCAAGCTCCTTATAGGCATAAGTCATCGACGCCTTCGCCGCTTCAAACGCCAACCCCTTGCCTTGATGTTCAGGAAAAGTGGTCCAACCGATCTCGCGATCCGGCCAACCGTAGGATTTCCAAGGGCCAGTCCAGCCAATCGGTTCACCTGTCGCCTTCAATTCAACCACAAAATTGCAATAGCCGCGCAGGAAATAATGCCCGATCTGGGTCGCAATCCCACGCCATACCTCTGCTGGTGTTCGCGTGCCACCAACATAGCGCGCTGCATCTTCGTCGGTCCAAAACTTGGAAAACGAGGGGTGATCATCTTCACGCCAACCGCGAAGAATCAGGCGGTCCGTTTCGAGAACAGGAATTTTTCCCGGTACGAAGGTCACTACTTCTTGCCCCCAAACGCACCGCCCTTGGGAAGCTTGATTCCCATTTCCTGGGCCATTTTCTGCATTTCTTGTGGGCTCATGTTTCCAAGGTCTGGAGCACCCGCACCCGGCAATCCGCCACCGAGGCCCGGCATTCCGCCAGGCGGTAATCCGGGCATACCGCCGCCCATGCCCCCGCCCATCATATTGCCCAAGCCGCCCATCAACCCTTTGGACCCGCCGGCCTTAGAGACCTTTTTCATCATGTCACCCATCTGGCGATGCATCTTCAGAAGTTGGTTGACTTCCTGCACCGAAGAACCGGAACCAGCGGCAACACGTTTCTTGCGGCTTGCATTGAGCAGTTTCGGGGTTTTGCGTTCTTTGCGAGTCATTGAAGAGATGATCGCCTGCTGTTTCTTGAAAATGGAATCATCCATTCCCGCCGCTTCGATCTGTTTCTTCATTTTGCCTATACCGGGCAGCATACTCATAATGCCGCCCATGCCGCCGAGTTTTTGCATCTGGCCAAGCTGATCAGACAGATCGTTAAGATCAAACTGGCCTTTTTGCATACGCCGGGCCATGGCCTCGGCTTTTTCCTTGTCGATGGTTTCAGCGGCTTTTTCCACCAGTGAAACCACATCACCCATTCCCAGAATTCGGTCAGCGATACGGCCTGGATGAAAATCTTCGAGCTGGTCCATTTTTTCGCCGGTACCAATCAACTTGATCGGCTTGCCGGTCACCGAGCGCATCGAAAGTGCCGCGCCGCCTCGTCCGTCACCATCGATACGGGTGAGAACGATTCCAGTAATTCCGACGCGATCGTCAAAGTTCTTGGCAAGATTGACAGCATCCTGGCCGGTCAATGAATCTGCTACCAGCAAGATTTCGTGAGGGTTTCCGGCTTTCTTGATATCAGCCATCTCCATCATAAGCGGCTCTTCGATATGCGTTCGGCCCGCGGTATCGAGCATAACAACATCATAGCCGCCCAGTTTCGCCGCTTGCTCTGCGCGCGAGGCGATCTCTACAGGTGTCTGGTTGGGCACAATCGGAAGCGTGTCGATATTGTTTTGCTCACCAAGCTGCTTCAGCTGTTCCTGCGCTGCCGGGCGCTTGACGTCCAGGGAAGCCATCAGAACTTTCTTGTTCTGCTTCTCGGTCAGGCGTTTGGCAATTTTTGCGGTGGTTGTTGTCTTACCCGACCCCTGCAAACCCACCATCATAATGGTAACCGGAGCAGCAGCTGCAAGGCTGATCGGGTCCGCGTCAGAGCCCAGCATTTCGACCAGCTCGTCGTGAACGATTTTGACTACCATTTGGCCGGGGGTTACCGATTTGACGACCTCGGCACCGACAGCCTTCTCGCGAACCTTTTCGGTAAAGTCTCGCACGACATCAAGAGCAACATCGGCTTCGATCAATGCACGGCGAATCTCTCGAAGTGCGGAAGAAACGTCCTTCTCCGACAGCGCACCACGACGGGTAAGACCATCAAATATGCCGCTCAAGCGATCTGAAAGCGATTCAAACATCTGCATTTCCTTCCAAGGTTCCCATACCGCTGAATATGGGAACAAATTCGCCACAAACCAAAGCACAAAGCAAGAATTCACCCGGGGGCGCAACGCGCTGCCGGGTGTTGGTCTCGGGGAACTCTTTATACCTTTTCGGGTCCCGTACGACGGATCAACAATGGTCTCTGGTCTGAGATGCGCCCATAAACGCTCAAATCCTGATAAAGTCAAGGATTTTCAATGCACCTGCTGATCAGTGTCAGCATGGGGCGGGTCGTTTATCCCACGACGGTCAGCAACCTTTCACGCCACACTGGCGGGAGCCTGTAGAACAGCTGCTTTGCCCGTGGTCGCAGAAGGTCGAGCCAGACCCTGCCATACAAAGAACCCTTGAAGCTGATAGGCATTACGTAGTCTTTGACTTCGACCGTTTCACGCGCCCAGGTCTGCTTGTAGGCAACATTTGGTATCATCATGTCAACGCTGTCGAGGCCCTGATCATAGCAGGCTTTAATGACCTCTCCCAAATGCAGTTTGCCGGGAGACACATTGTCATAGTCCATGTCCCAGCCCGAAATGAAGGCATAGTAACGGTTCTTGTGTACAAACCCCCATTGTTCGGCGATCGGGTGGCCATCAAGCTGCAAACTCATGCCGACAAGTTTAAGATTAGCCTGGCCAGACAATCCCAGCTCGGCAATGTGTGAAACAAACCGCTCAAACTGTTCCTCGCGGAATGCACGCGATGCAACGCCCGTTTCCTCAAGCCACTGTTTGCGCATCCTGAACGTGCGATGCACCAAATCGGCGAATTCCTTGCCATCCTTGTAAACGTGATGGGTAAGCGTTCCCTGTTTCTCGAGCTTGTTGCGGGCGTTGCGCATGTTCTTGCGGGTTTTTGCCTTAACGCTCGTGAAATATTCTTCGAAGTTTGACCATTGTGACAACGGCACAGACGGTGCAGCATCCAGTTCACCGGTAACCGTGTATCCTTTCCCCATCGCCTGTTGCAAATTGCTGCCATCCCTGACCTGGCTCAAGTGAACCAAGTCAAACTCGCTTTCCTTGATCTTCGCGGTGATCTGCTGCAGCAACAACTGGCTATCCACTCCCGGTTTGGTCAACAGTTCGCTGTATTGCTGGAAGGGTTCGGTAAAGCCGGTCACGATAGAAAGGCCGTGTCTTTTTTGTACGCAAAGCGGCAGAACGGCGACGGCATCGCTACCCCGCAACGCTACAATCACGAGCGGCGAGAACGTTTCAACACGTTGACAGTGGCGAAGATACTCACAACACCATTCCCACGACTGAAAAAAATCAACGCCTTTCGATGCTTCCGTTATTGATTTCCATGAGGCGCTGAAATCCATGATTTCAGGCAGTTCGCGCAACATCACAATATCAAATTCCATTGCTGGCCAAACCGAACGTCCTTCGGTCTTGGATTCGATAACCGGCCTGGTTTCCGAACATTCATCTCGCAGGCTGTTTGATGCGATGTATTGCATTGATGGGTCCTGTTCGACTTAGTTGGCGAGCTTGAATGGTTCAATATCGCTGATGCAATCCTGCTGAGACGGATCGACTACAAAATCAATCATGAATGGCTTTGCATTGCGTTTCTGCAAGCCGGACAGTTTTGATACTGTAGTGATCGCAGCCTTTGGTAAAAAATTCATTATCCCCGTATGGGTCGCTTTGGCAGGGATGCCATATTTGCGGAGAATTGCGTTCCCGTAGTTGACCGCATAGATGTTGCGAAGTTCTGATGTCCAGTGTTCCGTCGTGATGGAGACATTCAGGCAATCATGGTTTTCAATCCGGTGCGGGCAATTCAATGGCCAATGCATCATTCGGCCTGGTTCCAGGTCAACAATCTGAGCATGGTCGTCAAACCAGTCCTGAAACTCAAGGTCTGTCTCATGTGCTTCGTTGATCGTCACACCGTCCAGCCATTTCTGGCCAAGAAACGGTTCTTTCGGAGGATAAAGGTAAACACGCTTCTTGCCCCGGACCTGCCATAGCGATTGTCCCGGCAAGTCAAAGTGGTATTTTACTTTCAGCTTTGGCGAGGAGATCAAGATCGTCATCTTGCGTTTGAAAGTCTTCAAACCCGGAACGCGTGTTTCAATTTCCCTGTAAATGTTCTCCAGCAACTCTGCATACCGGCTGTCGATTTCGCCCGGACGTTGGAAGTTGATCCAGATGCTTCCGTTCTTGACTGCTCGCAGAATTTCCTTGCCAGTCAGATCACCAAAATCCCCTTCACGCTTGAAACCCGGATTGCCTTTACCGGTTCCTTTTCCCATTGTGGTTACGTTGTAGTTTCCGCGTGGTGCGTTTTCCAGAAGCGCAATCAATGCTGTGTCACTGAACAGGTCAGACTTGTGCAGATTGTGCTCCAAATGAAGCGGGTGTTCGCTGAAAAGATCTTTGTAATGGTCTTTCCAGTTCGTCAGTATGGGTTGGGCGACTGCATCATGCATTGTGATATCTCTTCATTTGATAAATCGTCCATTGTTTGTCCCGAACGCCGGCAAATCTTTCCCGTGTTCTAACGTCGGTGCAAGAACACTACCTTACGAAGCTTTATGTCCCGTTGCATGGTTTGATCAAACTTTAGCAAGCAACGGAACAAACGAGAGTTCCTGCGACGAACCATGCAGGCACGGAAGCAATTTCAGGCTTTGCATTTTACCGGATTCCCACTATTTGGAGGTTATGGAAACGAAGAACGTGCCTTTTTGGAAAATGAACGGTGCCGGCAACGAGATCATCGTCGCCGATATGCGGGGAATTTCCGGTACCATAGCCCCTCAGGCCGCACTTGCACTCGACGCGGGCAATGGCACCAAGTTCGATCAGATCATGGAGTTGCACGATCCCTCAGATGAAGCGCATGATGCGGACATTCGCATACTCAATTCAGATGGCAGTGAAGCCGAGGCATGTGGCAACGGTACAAGATGTGTTGTCGCGTATCTGCATCGGGAAAACGAAAAACAAAACTGGCTGTTTCGCACCAGGCATGGCCTGTTGAAGTCGGTTTTCCGCACAATGGATCAGATTACGGTAGACATGGGTGTCCCCAAATTCGGTTGGGAAGACATCCCGCTTGAAGAAGAGTTTCATGACACAACCGGGATAGAATTGCAGGTCGGACCAATCGATGATCCGGTGTTGCACACGCCAAGCGTGGCAAGTATGGGAAATCCCCACTGCATTTTCTGGGCGCCTGAAGATGTGTGGAGCTATGAACTCGACCGGTTTGGTCCCTTGTTGGAGAACCATCCGATGTTTCCTCAAAGGTGCAACATTTCAATTGCAAATGTTCCGGCCCGCGATGCAATCGTTCTTCGTACTTGGGAAAGGGGTGCCGGTATAACGCAAGCCTGCGGCTCTGCAGCATGTGCGTCACTGGTCTGTGCTGTTCGCAAGGATTTTACCGACCGAAAGGCTACCGTTAAACTACCGGGTGGCGAGTTGCTGATTGAATGGGCGGACAATCAACATGTTCATATGACTGGGCCTGCAGAGTTCGAGTTTGCAGGAGTGTTGGACCCGGCTACCGGTGAGTTTGACCGAGAGGCATCGTAGATGGGTAACCAGGTCGAACAACAAAACCAGAACCTCAAGGTTCTGACATTCGGTTGCCGACTCAATTCGTTTGAGTCCGAGATCATGATGCAAAAGGCCGCCGAGGCCGGACTTGCGGAGCTTGAAAACGGAGCGATACTGATCAATACATGCGCTGTAACAGGTGAAGCCGTCCGTCAGGCAAAACAGGCGATTCGCCGCGCCCGGCGGGAAAATCCTTCTGCAAGGATTATTGTTTCCGGTTGTGCCGCACAAATTGGCGCAGCATCGTTTGGTTCCATGGACGAGGTCGATCTTGTTCTCGGCAACGAGGAGAAGCTGCATACCCATTCCTACCGGACACTACCTGAATTCGGCGTCAACGACTTTGAGAAAGTGCGTGTCGCCGACATCATGCAGGTGCGTGAGACTTCCCCGCACATGGTCGATGCAATTGCTGGCCATTCAAGGGCGTTTGTGCAGGTTCAAAACGGATGCGACCACCGTTGCACTTTTTGCGTGATTCCTTTTGGAAGAGGTAACTCGCGGTCCGCACCGGTTGGGGCTGTCGTGGAACAGGTCAAAAAGCTTGTTGCCAATGGCTACAACGAAATAGTGTTGACCGGAGTTGATACCACTTCATACGGCGCAGATCTTCCCGGGTCTCCGACGCTTGGAACATTGGTGCAAAAAATCCTGATCCAGATTCCCGACTTGCCTCGGTTGCGCCTTTCGTCAATCGATTCCATTGAAGTCGATGGGCCGCTTTTGGATGCCATCGCCTCCGAATCCCGATTTATGCCTCATCTTCATTTGTCTTTGCAGCACGGTGATGATTTGATCCTCAAACGCATGAAACGTCGGCATTTGCGCGATCACTCCATTCAGTTCTGCGAGACTGTAAGAAAACTTCGTCCTGATGTTTCTTTTGGTGCCGATATGATTGCCGGTTTTCCCACCGAAACAGAAGCGATGTTTCAAAATTCGATTTCGATTGTTGAAGAATGCGGGTTGGATTTCCTGCATGTCTTTCCATTCTCGGCAAGACCGGGAACCCCTGCGGCCAAGATGCCGCAACTTGATCGCTCGGTAATCAAGGATCGGGCAGCGCGTTTGCGCAAGGCCGGCGAACATGCCTACCAGAAGCATCTTGCAAAAACTGCAAGCGGTTGCGAGCAGGTTTTGGTAGAACGTGGAGGGCTGGGCCGTACCCCGCGCTTTACAACAGTTCTGACAGGTGACCTGCCACAGAGCAAAATTGTCGAAATGCTGATAACCGGACATGACGGAAAACACCTGACCGCCACGCCCAAACATGGTGCAGGGGCGGGCTGATGGCAGAAGAAAAGAAGTCGGGGTTTTTGAAACGAGTGTTTTCATTTGGCAAAACCCATGAAGAAAAAACCCCGGACGAGGCTAATTCGGAGTTTGCTGAAGATGCTCCGGTTCAAGACACCGGGACAGGGCAAGGCAAGCCGGAAGCAACCCCCAATACCCGGACCAAACCGGAACCAGACAATGAAGGGCGTGTCACACACTCGTCCCGCGACGAACAACCTTCCATGGAAGCACCAGTCAAACAAAGCTGGTTCTCCCGACTTCGTAGCGGTCTTTCCCAATCGTCTAGCAATCTGACAGAAGGAATTACCTCGGTTTTCACAAAGCGGAAGCTAGATGAAGACGCTCTGCAGCATCTTGAAGACATACTTGTACAGGCAGACCTTGGTGTTGAAACCGCAATGAACATTACCGATGCGCTTGCGGCAAGTCGCATGAACAAGGATGTGACCGACGAAGAAGTGCGCCAGATCATGGCAAAGGAAATCTCGCGGGTGCTTGAACCGGTTGCAAAACCGCTGGAACTTGATCTCGCTCACAAACCGCATGTTGTGTTGGTGGTCGGTGTAAACGGGTCAGGCAAAACAACAACCATCGGCAAGCTCTCCCGAAAACTGGTTGATGCAGGCCAGTCGGTAACACTTGTGGCGGGCGACACCTATCGTGCCGCAGCGATTGAACAGCTGCACATATGGGGCGACAGGACCGGTGCACCCGTCATTTCAAGCGATCACGGTGCCGATGCAGCCGGTCTTGCCTACGACGCCTACGCACAGGCGAAGCAAAATGGTAGCGATGTGATGTTGATGGATACCGCCGGACGTCTTCAGAACAAAAAGGAACTGATGGATGAATTGGCAAAGATCATTCGCGTTCTTAAAAAACAGGACCCCGAAGCGCCCCACACTGTGCTGCTCACCCTTGACGCTACTACGGGTCAAAACGCACTAAACCAGGTTGAGATTTTCGGCAATGTCGCAGGCGTAAATGGCCTGGTCATGACAAAACTGGATGGTTCTGCCCGTGGTGGGATACTTGTTTCCATCGCATCGAAACACAAATTACCTGTATATTTCATTGGCGTTGGTGAACAGGTTGAAGACTTGGAACCATTTGAAGCAGAGGCTTTTGCACAAGCCATCGCCGGACTTGATCGCCTGGAAGGAAAAAATGTTGGAAACTGAAAAAGCCGGAAACGAAGCGCGTCCACCCATCAGCCAAGGTACCAAACTCGCTTTGGAAATGGGGCCGCTGATCGTGTTTTTTCTTGCAAATTTCTATGGTGACGAACTCGCCACACGGTTTTCTTTTCTATCACAACTCGGCGGCAAGATCTTTATTGGCACTGCGTTCTTTATGGTCGCGATGGCTGTTTCTTTGACCTTCACCTGGACGCTGGAGCGAAAAATCGCCATCATGCCGCTTGTTACAGGCATCATGGTGCTGATCTTCGGAGGATTGACCCTTTATCTGCAAGACGAGTTTTTCATCAAGGTCAAACCTACCATCGTAAACTCGTTGTTTGCTGCCACGATTTTCATTCTGCTGTTTGGTTTCAGGATTCCGGCCATGAAGGTTCTTTTCTCAGGCGCTTTTGAGCTTGATGAAGAAGGATGGGTCAAGCTTTCGTTTCGCTGGGCGTGCTATTTTGTGTGCCTTGCCATAATAAACGAAATCGTTTGGCGCAATTTTTCCAATGATTTTTGGGTAAACTTCAAGGTTTGGGGGACCATTCCGATGACCATCATCTTCATGATGTTCCAGATTCCCGTGTTGCAAAAGCACTCACTTGAAGCCGAGAAGCAATCATGACAACACTGCACTCACTGCTTGCAGGGACACCCTGAATAAATTTTCCAGCAACAGGCGTATGCGAACTGCCAACGAAACATGAAGCAATTATAGGCACCAGCCATCCGCGCGGCTTAAGCCGGAAACTAACCGTCTTCTTGAAGCCTGCTTTCCAACAACGGAATAATCACGCCTTCCAATGCGTCGGGACCAATCGGCCCGACATGTTTGTAGAAAATGATCCCCCTCTGATCGACAAGAAAAGTTTCCGGCACCCCGTAGACGCCCCATTCGATCGACACACGCGCGCTTGGATCGACCCCTATGATGTCATAGGGATTGCCCAGTTCATTCAGGAACGACAGTGCATTTTCCGGTTTATCCCGTTGATTAAGGCCAATAAGGCGAAAGCGCGGGTCCCCTCCAAGTTTCAAAATCTGTGGATGCTCTTGTCTGCATGGAACGCACCAGGAACCAAAAACATTCACGACGCTTACTTGTCCGTCAAACATATCCGCTTCCATTCCCGGTAGTCCGGTTCCTTCCAACGCCGGAACAGACAGTTGCGGTGCAGGTAGGTCAAGCAAAGCAGATGGCAGGTCAGAGGTCTTGCGTCCCTCCTGGATCAGGAGCGTATAAAACACCCCGCAAAGCAACAGAAACAGAACCAGCGGAACGAGTGCAAACACCAAACTTCTTGCAGAACCCGGTTTGGATGGGCTCATTTGGACTTCTCTTTTTCCAGTTCAGCAAGTTCGCGTTTTCTTGATCGATAAACGGCACGTATCAAAAGCACTGCGCCAACAAGACAGGCTGCCGAAACCAGATAAGAAGGCACGATGAAAGTGGAATACTGGCCAAACATCCTGCCTGCTACCCGTTAGCCATCTTGATTCTCATGGCGCGAATCCGCCGGGAAAGAATCTCGTTTCGCATCGACATGAAATGCAACAAGAAGAACAGCGCCATATAGGCAAGCGACATGGCCAACAAGGGATACAGAAACTCCGGAGCCATGGCAGGGGCATCCAATCGAGACACACTTGCCGGTTGGTGCAGCGTATTCCACCAATCTACTGAAAACTTGATGATTGGAATGATTATGAAACCGGTCAGCGTCATGACTGCAACGGGTTGGGCAGCTTCCGAAGGCTCGTCAAACGCCCGTGAAAGTGCAATCAAGCCAAGATAAATGATCAAAAGGACAAGTACCGATGTCATACGTGCATCCCATTCCCACCATGTTCCCCACATCGGCTTGCCCCATAGCGAACCGGTAAACAGGGCAAGAAAAGTGAACATTGCACCGAGCGGGGCGGCCGCTCGAATGGAAACGTCAGCGAGTGGATGACGCCAAACGATCGTACCGATCGCCGATACGCTCATGACGGAATAGGTCATCATTGCCAACCACGCGGCGGGAACATGAATAAACAGGATCAACACCGTGTCGCCCTGCTGATAATCAGCGGGGGCGCTGAAACTCAAATACAGGCCGATGGCAAACAATAGCACGGTGATTGCTGCCAACCAGACTATCACCCGGTCAGCAAATGCCATGAACCGGGTCGGGTTTGCCAAGTTCCATAACCCTTGAAACGGGTTGGTAGCGGATTTTGCAGTAGCGCTCATGGAATGCAAATGGGCCAATTATTGTCAAAAATCAATCTGCAGAATGCCGCAGCATGACAGAAGCTGCAAGTGGTCCCAGCACGGAGGTAAGCAAGGTAATCGAACAAAGGATCAGGAATGGTGCCGTAAACGGGGCAGGATCCTCTAACGCACCGGTTATCGCAGATATCCCGAAAACCAGTATGGGAACAACCAGCGGAAGTACCAGAACTGAAATCAGCATCCCGCCGCGTGGCAATTTGACAGCCACAGCAGCACCGACGGAACCCAAGAACGAAATTGCCGGCGTCCCCACTAGAAGCGTCATCATTGTCGCACCGATGCCCAATCCCGAAAGATTGAGCATCACACCATAGATTGGGGTTGCCAAAACCAGTGGCAGGCCTGTCGTGATCCAATGGGCCAGCGCCTTGACAAAAAACGTTAGCATGAGCGGGTGCGGTTGCATGACAAGAACATCCAGCGACCCGTCTTCCCTGTCCTGGGCAAAGATGCGATCGAGACCAAGCAAGCTTGCCAATAGCGCCCCAACCCACAGAATCGCCGGAGCCAGCTGTCCGAGCAACAGGGAGTCCGGTCCGACGGCAAACGGAAAGGAAACCACGATCGCCAGAAAAAACAAAACCCCTGTCAACGCACCACCACCTGCGCGCCACGAAATCTTGATCTCTCTTTGGAGCAGGGAGGCCATCTATTTTCTCTTGAATGGATTAAAAAGCGGAGACAAACGATGCGTTGCGCAAAGACACAGCGATGCAATTGCCAACTGCGTGAACATAAAGCGCAGCGCATAAAAAACTCCCCAGATCGTCTGAGATATAAACCGTCCAAGGTCCGCGCGGTTTGCAACCGCATTAATGAAATTCGACAGAATACCCATAACTGCAATGATCGATTCGATCAAAGTGAAGGCAACTAGGGTGCAGCCGCAAACAAGTAAGAGTTTTCGAAGGTTCTTCTCCATCCTAACTCCCGATCACAAGTGATTTCGTATTCTCGATACCAAGCGGCAAATGGGTTGCGACGATCAGAATACCGCCATCGTTGCAGAAGGATTTCGCAATCCCCGAAAAAACACCTACCGAACGCGCATCAAGCCCTGAAGTCGGCTCATCTAGAATCCATACGGGGCGGTCAGAAACCAGCAACCGTGCAAGGGCAACCCTTCGTTTCTGACCAGCAGACAGGTAATGAAACGGGAGCTCCATTGTTTTCAGCAGATCAACTTCTTCCAATGCCTCTTTGACCGAGAGCATGGGTTCACCCATGAAACGCTGCCAAAAATCAAGATTTTCGCCAACTGTCAGATTGGCCTTCATTGCATTTTGATGACCAAGATAATGGCAGTATTCGCGGACGGGATTTTCGAACCGCTTCCCGGTTTCATCTGTTAGCGTGACTGCGCCTGTACTGATTGGCAAAAGACCCGCAATCCCTCTCAAGGTCGTTGATTTCCCGGAGCCGTTTTCACCAGTTACCACCAGTGCTTCACCGGTACGCAACTCGAAAGACATCCCACTGACGATCGGCTTTGTACCGCGTTCGATTCCGAGATTTTCTACAACAAGTTTCATAGTCGGGTTTTAGGTTTACCGTCAGAGAAGTGCAACTTAAACAAGTTCCGGTACTGCTTTTTTGTCGAAATCGACATTCGACTTACACTTGGTGAGTTTAGCCTTATATTAAACCATACAAAGCCTTGTGCCCGAGCCAGGCAATCTAAAGCGAAATCGGAGGCAATACATGTCGAATTCCCTGGATAGTTTCAAATGCAAGACCAACATGAGTGTGAACGGCAAGGAGTACACTTATTTTTCACTCGTTCAGGCAGAAAAAAACGGACTTGATGGCATTTCACGACTCCCGTTTTCGCTCAAGGTTTTGCTTGAGAACCTGTTGCGCTTTGAAGATGGCAGGTCTGTAACCGCAGATGACATCAGGGCTGTCGCAAACTGGATGGATGACAAAGGAACCGGGGGAACAGAAATAGCCTTTCGCCCGGCACGGGTGTTAATGCAGGATTTTACCGGCGTTCCTGCAGTGGTCGATCTGGCGGCAATGCGTGATGCTACAGCCAAGCTCGGTGGTGACCTGAGGAAGATCAACCCTCAGGTTCCCGTCGATCTCGTGATTGACCACTCGGTCATGGTCGATTTTTTTGCCAATGACAGCGCCTTTAAGATGAACGTTGATCGCGAATATGAGCGAAACGGCGAGCGTTACACTTTCCTGAAATGGGGGCAGCAGGCTTTTGACAACTTCCGGGTGGTTCCTCCGGGGACGGGCATCTGCCATCAAGTCAATCTGGAATATCTTGCCCGGACAGTGTGGACCAAGAAGGTTGAAGGTGAGGTCGTCGCATACCCCGATACATTGGTAGGCACAGATTCTCACACAACCATGGTCAATGGCCTTTCGGTTCTGGGCTGGGGTGTTGGCGGCATTGAGGCAGAAGCCGCCATGCTTGGTCAACCGGTTACCATGCTGGTCCCTGAAGTCATCGGTTTTGAACTTACAGGTTCCCTTTCAGAGGGCACCACCGCAACTGATTTGGTTTTGACCGTTGTTGAAATGCTTCGAGCAAAGGGCGTGGTCGGGAAGTTTGTCGAGTTCTACGGGTCGGGTCTTTCAAACCTTTCGCTTGAAGACCAGGCCACTATCGCCAACATGGCACCAGAGTATGGAGCCACATGCGGGTTCTTTCCTGTCGATTCTGATTCCATCGACTATCTTAAATCGACCGGTCGCGAAGAAGCCCAGATTGCGCTAGTTGAACACTATGCGCGCGAACAGGGAATGTGGCGTGCTGACGACACTGACGACCCTGTGTTTACATCAACACTGTCTCTTGGGCTTGAAGACGTGGTGCCATCTATTTCCGGCCCCAAGCGTCCACAGGATCGCATTGAGTTGGCGGTCGCCGACGACGCATTTGCAAGCGCTGCGAAGGATATCAAATCTGGTAATATCCTGAAGAAGGGCGGCGAAAAACGTTACGCTGTAGAGGGCGCCAAACACAAGATTGATGATGGCGACGTTGTCATCGCTGCAATTACTTCCTGTACAAATACATCGAACCCCTCGGTAATGATCGGTGCCGGCCTTTTGGCCCGCAAAGCGCGACAGAAGGGCCTTTCGGTAAAACCCTGGGTCAAAACCTCACTCGCTCCCGGCTCACAGATCGTGACCGATTACCTTGCCAAGGCCGGATTGCAGGATGACCTTGATGCGATGGGTTTCAATTTGGTGGGGTATGGTTGCACAACCTGTATCGGAAATTCAGGACCCTTGCCTGAACCGATTTCGAAAGCTGTCAACGACAATGATGTTCTCGCCTGCTCAGTTCTTTCCGGAAACCGCAATTTCGAGGGTCGTGTCAGTCCCGACTGTCGAGCAAATTACCTTGCATCCCCACCGCTTGTTGTAGCCTACGCCATTGCCGGCTCAATGCACGTCAATCTGAACAATGATCCTCTGGGGCAAGACCAGGATGGCAACGATGTCTTTCTGAAAGATATCTGGCCGACTTCGACGGAAATTGCGGACCTGATACGCAGTTCTGTCAACGAGGAGATGTTTCATTCCCGTTATGGCAATGTTTTTTCCGGCGATGAAGGTTGGCGCGAAATTTCGGTGGAAGGTGGAGAGACCTACAATTGGTCTG
Organism: Rhizobiaceae bacterium; assembly: GCA_965230715.1. GTDB lineage: Bacteria > Pseudomonadota > Alphaproteobacteria > Rhizobiales > Rhizobiaceae > JAALLB01. The sequence goes on from CBDDLK010000003.1 coordinate 15,659, forward strand.
ATCAATCAACCTACGTGCAGAATCCACCCTATTTCGAAGGCATGACATTGGATCCGGCCCCGGTTGACGACATTGTCGATGCACGCATTTTGAGCCTTTTTGAAGATTCTGTCACAACAGATCACATCTCCCCTGCCGGTTCATTTAAAGCCAACACCCCGGCAGGACGATACCTTACCGACCGACAAGTCCGTCCCGTCGACTTTAATTCATATGGTTCCCGCAGGGGAAATCACGAGATCATGATGCGTGGCACTTTTGCCAATATCCGCATCAGAAACCGGATGCTCGACGATGTCGAGGGTGGATATTCACGGCACTACCCGTCTGGTGAGCAAATGGCCATCTATGACGCAGCGATGCGTTACAAGCAGGAAGATGTGCCATTGGTCGTATTCGGCGGCAAGGAGTATGGAACCGGCTCGTCACGCGATTGGGCGGCCAAGGGGACCCGTCTACTGGGCGTGCGTGCGGTCATTACGGAATCGTTCGAACGCATCCATCGGTCCAACCTGATCGGAATGGGTGTTTTGCCGTTGGTTTTCAGGGACAATACCAACTGGAAAAGCCTTGGTATGCGAGGAGACGAACAGGTAACAATCCGGGGATTGGGCGATTTGAAGCCACGTCAAGTTCTGGATGCGGAAATAACGTTTGCCGACGGATCGCAAAAAACAGTTGAACTGTTGGTTCGTGTCGATACCGAAGATGAACTGGATTATTTCAATGCCGGCGGCATTCTCCATTACGTACTTCGGAACCTCAACAGGCCTGCGTGAATTCTGTCGCAATAGTCCGTGCCAGCATAGTGCCTAACATTGGCATAAACTGATTGTGAGTCGCATATGATCGTTTGTAGCTGTACCTTTGGATGATGAATTTTGTTACCTGGTCAATTCAGTACAGATGAAACACCTGCTTACCCAATATCTGGCTCTGATTTTTTTGAGTGTTGGTACCCTTAGTGTCCAGGCAGTGGAAATATCCCATCCCAAGGCCGTTGTAGAGCTTTTCACAAGTCAGGGGTGCCATTCCTGCCCACCGGCGGACAAACTGCTCGGCAAGTTCGGTAATGACGACAGCATTCTCGGAATCAGTTGGCACGTCAACTATTGGGACTATCTGGGTTGGCGGGATACATTTGCCTCACAAGACAACACTGACCGGCAATATCGTTATGCCGCCGCCATGCATGAAAGACGGGTTTACACCCCGCAAGCGGTCGTAAATGGACGAATTCACACCGTTGGCTCTGATGAGGCAGGCATCCGCCAGGCAGCATCATCTTTGGGGCGGCGCGATCAGGGTTTGACAGTGCCTATCAACGTGAAGGTCAGTAATGACCGGCTTAGCGTTTCAGTCGATCCGGAGTACACCACAAACAGGGCTACCATGTACCTTGTTTCAATGAAGCGTCGTGCCGATGTTTCAATCCCCCGAGGAGAGAACGGTGGCAAAAACCTTTCATATCACAATGTAGTCCAAAACATTCAAATGCTTGGAATGATCGATGCTGCCGGTTTTGCCGGAGAGTTCCCGCTTATCAAATTCAAGCAGGACAAGCACGATTGTTATGCATTGATTGTCCAGGGAACCGACCAACACGGCAACCCTTCCGCTATTTTGGGCGCTGCCTATTTGAAGGATCTTTGATCCGTTTTCACAACCATTTGGTGGTACACCCAAACCCCTAAAAAAAGACCGGCACGAGGCCGGTCAGTTTTGGATTGGGGATTGATATGGTTGCCTTCGAGTGAGGTCCGGCCCAATGCCAACCGGAGGCTGGGGGGCGATACCGGCTGCTACTCAAGCCGGACCGTCTGAGGCAACAATCACATATTCCTTGGGGACTTGGGCAATACATTGACAAGATTGGGGCAATTCCGTGATTTTTGACTTGCTTTGTCAAAGCCGGATATTCCATGATCAGATCATGACAAAGTCGCACAAATCGAACGTTGTCCAGTTTACAGGTGATACAGCAAAGCGATCTGGTAAGGCAGCTGAAGTTGTGTCGTTTCATCGCCGCGAACTGGATATGTTGTTGCAGTGTTACAGCGCAAGAGTCGGAACTGGGGAATGGCGCGATTATGCCATTGATATGCTCAAGGATCGCGCTGTATTTTCGGTATTCAAACGGGCGAGCGAAGTGCCGCTATACACCATCGAGAAGCAACCGAAACTGGCAAAACGCCAAGGACAATATTCGGTTGTAAATGCAAATGGCCTGGTGCTGAAACGCGGCCATGATTTGAAGACGGTTTTGCGCGTCCTCGACAAGAAGCCAAAGCTCGTTTCCTGATACCTTCAAAAACGCTTTAAAAAAAACGGCACCGAAAGGCGCCGTTCTTCATTTCAGAAAATGCTGTTTGCCAGCAACTATTCGCGGCTACCCATGAACTGCAACAGGAACATGAACATGTTGATGAAGTTCAGGTAAAGGCTCAATGCGCCCATGATGGTTGCACGTGCCATGACGGCAGCGTTGCCTGCCACCATGTTGTATTCCATTTTCAGGCGCTGGGTATCATAAGCCGTAAGACCGGCAAATATCAGTACGCCGATTACCGATATCGCAAAGCTGAGCGCGGAGGATGCCAGAAAAATATTCACAATCGACGCGATGATCAAACCGATCAGGCCCATGACAAGGAATGAGCCCATTCCAGAGAGATTGCGTTTTGTTGTGTAACCATAAAGGCTCAGGCCGCCAAATGCTGCAGCGGTAACAAAAAAGGTCTGAACAATTGAAGTTCCTGTGAAGACCATGAAAATCCAGGACATCGAAACGCCCATCACTGCGGCAAATGCCCAGAACGTCGCTTGAAGCGCGGCGGTGCTCAGGCGGTTGATGCCAAATGACATCACCATGACAAAGCCAAGCGGAGCAAACATGATCACCCAACGCAGCGGACTTGCATATAGCGCTTGCGCGACCGCAGGGTTTGTAGCGGCAAAATACGCGGTACCCAATGCCGCCACTCCTGTAACGGCCAGCGCAAGTGCCATATAATTGTAAATACCAAGCATGTAGGAACGAAGTCCTGCGTCATAGTCGACACCGGCACGGGTGGTCCTGCCATAATTGACTTGGTTCTCCTGATAGTCAGCCATCTTTGCTAAACTCCTGAAACTTGAATATGTGAAACACTATACATTACACACAATATGGTTGGTGATTGTGAAAATCTCAAGGCATTTTGTACTGAAATGCAATGGGATAGAGTCAAACAATCGCCAGGATTGGTTAATTCTATCTGCCTAAAAACCCTATAACTCGCGAAGTATTGGCGCGGCGTTCTGACCAAGCACTCTCCAGGTTCCTGCCAGTCCCAGAATCACTGTAAGGCACAACGCTGTCAAAATCGTTGAGATGGCGACCGACGGCAAGTAGGCAAACTCAAAACCCATGATCATGTGGATCACAAACCACGCAGCCAGACTTCCGGCGATTAATGCAAAAACTGCGGTTGCAAACCCCAGCAGGGCGTACTCTATCAACATCATCCGGATCAGTGTTCCCCGTGTTGCACCAAGGGTTTTGAACACAACCGCGTCATGCACCCTGCCGCGATTGCCTGCCGCAAGTGCACCTGCAAGCACTAAAACGGATGTTAACAACGCTACCAGCGCAGCCGCCCGGATGGCAGTGGCCAACTGGTTTATCAGCGTATTGACCGTATCAAGCGCATCACGAATCCCTACAGCCGTAACAGTCGGGAACTTCTTCGCCAAACCCCTAAGCAAACGGCCGTCAAACCCATCACCCGTACCAGCACTTGCAGTCAACGTGGCAAGCCATGAATGCGGTGCGCCGACAAAGGTGTTGGGTGAAAAAACAAACACGAAATTGATTCCAAGCGTTTCCCATTGCACCTCCCGCAACGATGCAATCTCGGCCTTGATGTTTCTGCCAAGAACGTTGATGACAAGCTTGTCGCCCACGACGAGACCCAATTCGCCTGCTTCTTCTGCCGATACAGATACAAGCGGAGGCCCGGAATACCCCTCCGGCCACCATTCACCCTCCGCAAGGGTTGAGTTTTCCGGAACACGCTTTGAATAGGTGATGCCACGATCGCCCTGCAACACCCATTCGCCGCCAGACGCCGGTTCGAATTCAGATGCGGCAATTCCCTTCAAGGAGACAACTCTCCCACGCAGCATTGGAACCGCCAGTATTTTGCCATCGCTGTCAAATTGGAGCAGTTCATCACGAAACTGGTCTATCTCCGTGTTCTGCACATCCACAAAAAAGAAATCAGGAGCGTCCTTTGGGATGTTATCCGTAATCTGTCGCCGCAAGTTCCCGTCAATGGTTGCCAAAGCGACCAGCAATGCCAAACCAAGCCCAAGTGAGAGCACAACAGATGGCGTTAGGGAACCTGGCCGATGAATATTGGCAATCGCCATGCGCAAGGGTGCCGACCGGCTATGTGGCGCATTGGCCGCAAGCCATTGTACAAACACGGAAACCAACCTTAACAGAGCGAATGAAACCGCAGTTGCGCCAACAAATATGCCTGCTATGTAGCGGTTTTCTGCAAACCATACCGCACAAAAGACCAGCAGAACCAAGCACACCACTAGCGCCAACACATATCTTGCCTTGGGCAACCTTTTGCCGCCGGCATACCCGGAAGCGCGAAACAGGTCCGTTGGTTTAACTTCCTGACTGGAGGCCAAGGGCCAGATCGCGAAGATCAGAGTTGTCAGGTATCCGTACAGAACCGCAAGACCAAGAGCAGCCGGAAAAAACAGGAAACCATCTGAGACAGGAAGCAAGTCGCCCAAAGCGTCGCGAGCCAAAAAGGGCATTGCGACCGCCAGTCCAAGGCCAATCAATATGCCAAGCGTAGCTATTGCCAGGATTTGCATCAGATACATGTTGAACACAAAGCTTCCATGGGCACCCAGGCTTTTCATGGTCGCGATGACCGGCCGCTTTGTTTCAAGAAAAGCGCGCGTTGCATTTGCCACACCAACACCACCAACAATCAGTGAGGTAAGTCCCACAAGCGTAAGAAACTGCGAGAACCGGTCCACACTTCTCGACAACGCGGGCGCTGCCCGGTCTCGCGTCCTCACGCGCCAACCCGCTTCGGGAAACCGTTCTTTTGATTGTTCTAGAACAGAGGCGAGGTTCTGGTCGGAATCATCGTCAAGTCGCAGCTTGTAGTGGTATCGTAGTACCGATCCCGGTTGGACAAGCCCGGTCTTTTCCATGCCGCCCATTGAGATCAACACTTTCGGCCCGAACCCGATATTGTCTCCGACTTTGTCAGGTTCAGAACCAATTGCAGCGGTAATCGTGAACCGTGATCTGCCAAGCTCAATCTTGTCCCCGACTTTCAGACCAAGGCGGTCGAGCAATACCGGCTCCACTGCAACAACCTTCTCGGAAAGGATTATGGGGTCACCCTGGGTGTCGGTGAAACTTCCAAACAACGGATAATTTCCGTCCACGGCCTTTAGTTCCACAAGTGTCTGGTCGCTGTCATCGGGAAGGCGAACCATCGCACGCATGGTAATTTGACGAGCAACATCTCCATGACCTTCAAGGAACGCTTCTTGCGCACTGCTCACTTGCCGCTGAACCAGCGAAAATACCAAGTCACCGCCGAGAATGGCTTTGCCTTCCTTCTCAATTCCCGATGTTATTGAATGGGCAACCGAATTGACGCCACCAATCGCTGCAACGCCCAATGCAATACATCCCAGGAAAATAAGAAACCCTCCAAGACCGCCGCGCAGTTCGCGAAGTGCAAATCTCAACGCAAGTGCGTTGGAATTGTTTGATTGTTCCTGCCGCATCAGGCGTTGGCCTCAATTCGCCCGGAGCGAACCGGAATCATTCGGTCACACCGTTCTGCCAGTGAGGGGTCGTGGGTCACGAGAACAAGCGTTGTGTCTTTTTCTTTCTGCCGCTCAAACAGCAGATTGGAAACCTGTTCACCGGTCTTTCCGTCAAGGTTTCCTGTTGGTTCATCGGCTATCAAAATCGCAGGAGACGGTGCAAGTGCCCGCGCCAGGGCAACCCGTTGCTGCTCACCACCTGACAATTGGCCTGGATAGTGATTGAGCCGCTCGCCCAGTCCAACCAATGTCAATTCTGCCTTTGCAATCTCAAAGGCATTTGCTTCGCCGGACAGTTCAAGCGGAACCGCCACGTTCTCGAGTGCTGTCATGTTCGGAATCAGGTGAAAAGACTGAAAGACAATCCCGATATTCTTTCCACGGAAGCTCGCCAGTTGATCTTCGTTCATTGTGGTGATTTCGGTACCGTTCACTTGGACATTGCCACTGTCAGCACGCTCCAAACCGGCCAAAACCATCAGCAAAGTCGATTTTCCCGAACCCGATGGCCCTACAATACCAACAGAAGTCGACTTCTCGATTTCAAGATCAATTCCTTTCAACACATGGATCCTGGAAGCATTTTCTCCAAGCGAGAGCTGCAGGTCACGTATTGAAATAGCCAAAGTAACGTCTTGTTTTGTCACGCACAAATATCCAGATAAGAAAATGTTCTGTTCAATATGGTGAGCCCGCGTGATTTTGAAACCTCTCAAACATTATTGTTTTGTAATGTTCGTTTTGTTGTCGGCATTGGTGCAACCGGCCTTTGGTTCTGACACCAAGTGCAGCGAAACAAAAATCGTGTTTGTTGGCGATAGCCTGTTTGCCGGCTACGGATTGCAGCCCGGGCAGTCCTATCCGGACCGAGTCAGCGCCATGCTTAAGGACGTTGGTGTTGAACCTCTCATTGTTAATGCAGGTGTTTCAGGTGATACAACGACCGGTGGCCTGTCACGGCTCGAATGGTCCATCGGTGATGACACCGCCGCAGTTGTACTCGAGTTGGGGGCAAATGATGCCCTGCGCGGTATACCGGTCAACAAGACCGACGAAAATTTGCGCAAGATGATCTCAACACTTCAGGAAAGAAGTATTTCTGTCCTGCTGATGGGGATGCGCGCACCACCAAACATGGGGGAGAAATATTCCGAGGCGTTTGATTCTGTTTTTCCTGCGTTGACCAGGGATTTTGACATTCATTCCTATCCGTTTTTTCTGGACGGGGTTGCCGGAGAACCTTCCCTTAACCAGGCAGACGGCATCCACCCCAATCAGCAGGGAGTGGAGATGATTGTAGAGCGAAGTAAACCAGCAATACTGCAATTTGTTCGTCAGTTGTGCAACTAGGACGCAGACTCAAAATTCCGTTCCAAAACTGTCACATTTATGGAGATAATGGGGATAAAGCGATTCGTTGAAAGCGGAGGGCAAAATGCCTAGACTGTTTACTGCGTTGGAAATTCCCACACCGGTCGCGACCCAGTTGGGATTTTTGCAGGGCGGCTTGCCCGGTGCCAGATGGATAGATCGTGAAAGCCTTCATCTTACCTTGCGCTTCATCGGTGATGTAGACCAACCCCTCGCGCACGAACTTTCCTGCGAGTTTGACAAGGTCAATTCGGAACCGTTTACCCTGAAGCTTGATGGTCTTGATGTATTTGGCAACAAGAAACCTCGCTCGCTTATTGCAAAGGTGCAACGCAACGAAGCGCTTTACAGTCTTCAAGCCGTGCAAGAACGAATTTGCCAAAGGTTGGGCCTAACACCTGATAAAAGAAAATTCACCCCGCACGTCACAATTGCACGCCTGCGTGGAGCGAACCTACAGACGATCGCCAACTACCTTTCGGAGCGAGGCGGTTTTCAGAGCTTGGAATTCAATGTCTCAGGTTTTCTGCTGCTTTCGTGCCGCGACTCAATCGGTGGCGGCCCTTATGTAACCGAAGAACGATACCAACTGATTGGACGGGAAGCCGAAATTGCGTACAGGGCTTGACGAGATTACCATTCAAGCCGAGCTCGCCGGTTTGGATGGTTGGGTATTGAGCCCGGATCGATTGAGTATTAGCAAAACCTTTGCATTCAATAACTTCAATCGCGCATTTGCTTTTATGACCAGCGTGGCAATGGCCGCCGAAAAACTCGATCATCACCCAGAGTGGTCAAACGTTTACGGAAACGTCAGCATTACGTTGACCACCCACAGTGTCGGCGGACTGACCAAGCTCGATTTCAAGTTGGCTGAAGCGATAGAAAGTTTCGCCGAATCTTGATCAAAAGCCAACGAATACCCATCTGTTGAATGGGAGTTATTCATGATCAAGAAAGTGGAAATAGACGAAATTCTGATGCCCGGCGATCCCGGTCAATCACGGCGGGACGAACGAAAGGTGAAATCCGGGTTTTGGGAAAAAATGCGGAAAAATGCGGGGCGCATTCCATTCTCAGAAGATGTCGTTACCGCATATTATTGTGCAATGGACCCCAAAACACCAACCCGTGTGAGAGGCCTTTTGCTTGCAGCACTGGCTTATTTCATCATGCCGATTGACACAATTCCCGATTTTCTTGCCGGGCTTGGTCTTACCGATGACCTTTCAGTGTTAACGGTGGCGATTACCACTATCCAGATGCATATCAGGGATGAACATCGTGTTGCGGCGCGCAAACAGCTTGACTTGACCGATCCCGATACAAGAACTGAATGAGTTGGACTTTTCGTCCATTATTGGCTAGTCCCACTCCGGCACAATTATCGCAATTCTTGTTGTGATGGATCGATAACCTTGTCGAAGGGAAACGACCGTTGCCCGGTATTATCGAAACCCGCAACGGTCTGGGGAAGCGATGCGCGGATATTTTGGAATTGGTGTGGAAGGCATCTCCAAACCGATGAATTTCGGCAATCTGGCCCGGTCGGCGCATGGGTTTGGAGCAAGTTTTATATTCACCGTTTCGCCGGCAAAACGCATAGGAAAGCCCCAATCTGACACAACAAAATCGCAGGACCACCTTCCCTGGTACACATTTGACAGCGTTGCGGAAATGAACCTTCCCGACGATTGCCAACTTGTGGGAGTTGAACTAACGCCCGATGCAGTGTCTCTGCCCAGCTTCAGGCATCCCATCAAGGCATCCTATGTTTTGGGTCCAGAAGGCGGTTCTCTGTCCCCGGCCATGATCGACCGGTGCGAGTATGTTGTTAAAATCCCCATGGATTTTTGCATCAATGTAGCCATGGCTGGTGTCGTGGTGATGTATGACAGGATGCACTCAATGGGGCGGTTTGCAGAGCGGCCTGTGGGAACAGGCGGACCTTCGAGCGAATTGGAAGCGCATCAGCACGGCAAAAAACTCTACTCCGGCGGACAACGGCTACCCTGAGCTGATATGATTTGCAGAACTCGATAATTGAATTTTTGCCGAATTTGCGCCAAGGTTTCTTGGCATCTCAGGCCATGTTTGTGTGCCTGGATGCAAGATATATAAAAATTTTTGCATTTCCTTAACCGGGTGGTAATACAGTTTAAGGAAATTTAAGACATAAAAAGTGATGTGAGTATCTGCTCGCGTGCATCTATGCAGCAGAAGACGGGGCTTAGAGTTGAAGATGATTAAGAGACTTGTTCTGAACAGTACAGTGGTCGGTGCGGCATTTTGCTTGTTTGTTGCATCTCCGGCATCCGCACAGGAGCCGACCCGTATCAAACAGCACAACGCTTGGGGTGCGTACACTTATGCCGGAGCTTCCGGCAAGATTTGTTATGTGCTTTCGATCCCCGAACAGAAAGAACCGGCGGACCGGGATCATGGCGACGTGTTTTTCATGATTGCACGCCACCCCGGCAATCAGGGCAATCTGGAGCCGCAATTCAAGGTTGGCTATCCGTTCAAGGAAGAATCCAAGGTTACACTTACCATTGATGGCAAGAATTTTGCCATGTACACCGAAGGGGACAGTGCCTGGATTGAAGATCCGGCGAACGAATCGGTTGTTGTTGAGGCCATGAAAGCGGGAAGCAAGATGTCTTTGTCAGCACAATCACGTCGTGGTACCGAAACCAAATATGCCTATTCCCTTTCGGGCGTTACCGCATCGCTTAACGATATAGCTTCCTGCCAATAACCGGCCCTGACAGCTCTGGCTCAGGCAATTGATTGTTATAGATCGACAATCAGATTGCATTGGTTTGTGCGTCAATCACGGCAAGTTCAAAACTCGTAAATGCATCATTGGATCGCAGATTCATAAATCCAGATAAAGTGGCAACAAGCGGTATCATGAAACTTGCCGTGATTTACTCGCAGTTTCGTGATAGACGGCAGTCATGGCAATTTCACTTGATCTGACAAACGACGCTACCAAGGCTGCGCTGGACAAAAACCTTCCGGCAGACAGCAGTAAAACATCATTGGTAGGAATGAGCCGCGATCAACTCGCCAGTGCATTGGCACAAGCCGGTGTACCAGAGAAGCAACTCAAGATGCGTGTCAGCCAGATCTGGCACTGGCTCTATGTTCGCGGTGTATCAGATTTTGCCGACATGAAGAATCTCTCCAAAGACTTTCGAGCTCTTCTGGAGGAGCGGTTCCACATTGCCCGACCCAAGATCGTAGAGGAACAAGTTTCAAATGACGGCACACGCAAATGGCTTCTGCAGTTCCCGTCTCTTGGGGCTGGAAAACCTGTTGAAGTTGAAACGGTCTACATTCCCGAAGAAGGTCGCGGTACCCTGTGTATCTCTTCACAGGTAGGGTGTACGCTGACCTGCAGTTTTTGCCACACAGGCACGCAAAAACTTGTTCGCAATCTGACCTCAGCGGAAATTTTGCAGCAACTGCTCATCGCCCGTGACAGGTTGGGTGATTTTCCCGACAAAGGCACCCCGGCGGGGGCCATCGTCCCGTCGGAAGGGCGCAAGGTTTCCAACATCGTCATGATGGGCATGGGCGAACCCCTATACAATTTCGATCATGTAAAAAACGCACTGCTGATCGCATCGGACGGCGACGGTCTTTCGCTGTCCAAACGGCGTATCACGCTCTCTACCTCCGGGGTAGTGCCGTTCATTCCACGCACGGGTGAGGAAATTGGCGTCATGCTGGCAATATCGCTTCATGCCGTACGCGATGACTTGCGTGACGAATTGGTGCCGATTAACAAGAAATTTCCGCTCAATGAACTCCTTGATGCCTGTCGCAACTACCCCGGCCTTTCGAATGCCAAACGCATCACCTTTGAATATGTGATGTTGAAAGGGGTGAATGACTCGCTTTCCGATGCCAAAGAACTTGTCAGCTTGCTTAAAGGCGTTCCCGCCAAGATTAACCTGATACCGTTCAACCCCTGGCCCGGCTCAAACTATGAGTGTTCCGACTGGGAACATATCAAGGAGTTTGCCGATTTTATCAATGCCAATGGTTATGCATCGCCGATCCGCACGCCACGCGGACAAGACATCTTGGCAGCGTGTGGCCAGCTCAAATCAGAGTCCGAGCGTTTGAAGAAAACCGAGCGCCTTGCCCTGGAAGCCATGATGATTGCCGGGCATGGCGAATAGATGGCGCTGGTTTTCATTCTGGTCGGAAGACTGATTGTCATTTCCTTTGGATTATTGATTGCGATTGTGGCCGGATCGATGTTTGTCGGCTTTGGCCTGGCATCAGGTTTTTTGCCGGAACTTGCGCTTACTACAAATACTGTACCGGTATTTGACCTTGAAACCGACCAAACCATATTGGCAGCAGCAACGGTGGTTTTCGGAGCTGTCGCCAGCATCGAAATTGTTGGCTTGGCTGTCTTGCCAGTAACCATTGCAATCGCTACCACCGAACTGATGAAATGGCATGGCTTGACCATCCAACTGGTTATCGGTGGGCTTTGTGCATTGTTTGTGATGTATTCGGCGCTCGCTTTGCCTGTTGGAAACATCCCCTCAAACGGAACGGTAATTGTCTCCTTGGCAACCGGTTTTGTTTCAGCCTTCTTCTATTGGCTGGTCGCAGGCAGACGTGCCGGAAAGTGGCTAGCCGCGATTAATCAGTAGTATTCTGACCGCAAACACAGAAAACACCCCCGCAAACAGCCAGTCAACCATACGCACAATCTTCGGGTTTTGTTTCAGTCGGTCAGCAATTTTGTCGACTGCGATGATCATGGGTGTGCAAATCGCCACCGCGATGACAATGAAAAACAGTCCGAGAAAAACCATTTTTCCGGTCGCATTAGGATCTGACGATGAAACAAATTGCGGCAAGAACGTAATGAAAAACAACACCACTTTCGGATTGAGCAGGTTTATGCCAATTCCCGTTATCCAGTTTGAAAGAAGGCTTGTCTGTTTGTTCTCCGATACCTCCAGGACGAAACTGGTTCCCTGCCGGATCGCCTGGATTGCGAGCCATAACAGATAGAATGCACCTGCCAACTTCAACAACCAAAAACCCATCGGCGAAGCCTGAATAAGCGCTGATATGCCGAACGCCGCCAGCAGGGTATGGATAACGACACCTGTGGCTGCACCAAACATGGTTATCATGCCTGCAGCACGGGATTGAACAAGCGCGCGAGACAAAAAAAGCGTCATGTCTGGTCCCGGGGTGATCGCCAAAACCAAGCTCGCAATGGCAAAGGTCGAGAGTACCGCTAGGGAAGGCATGAACTCCATTTTGCTTCTCCTGTGACTATGTGCTTGATCGAAATACACATTATGGATAAATTGCCAGAAATCAAACCTGACAGCCGGTTTTTTCCTGCCGTGTAACGCTCTGAAAGGCCCAAAATGAAAACCTCCAAAGACAATGTCAACAAAGTCGTACTTGCCTATTCCGGCGGCCTCGATACCTCCGTCATGCTCAAATGGTTGCAGACCGAGTTTGATGCAGAGGTTATTACTTTCACCGCCGATCTAGGTCAGGGGGAGGAACTGGAACCCGCCCGCCAGAAAGCCGAAATGCTCGGGATCAAGGATATCCGCATTGATGATGTGCGCGAAGAGTTTGTTCGAGATTTTGTTTTTCCCATGTTTCGTGCCAATGCTGTCTATGAAGGCGTGTACCTGCTTGGAACCTCAATCGCACAGGCCGTTGATTGCAAAGCGACTCGTCGAGATTGCACGTGAAACCGGAGCCGATGCAGTAGCACACGGGGCAACCGGCAAGGGCAATGACCAGGTGCGCTTCGAACTGAACGCCTATGCGCTCGATCCCAACATCAAAGTCATTGCGCCATGGCGGGATTGGGACTTCAAATCGCGCGAGTCGCTGATCGAATTCGCTGAAATGCACCAGATTCCCGTTCCAAAAGACAAGCGCGGAGAATCTCCGTTCTCGGTGGACGCGAACCTGCTTCACTCTTCGTCGGAAGGCAAAGTGTTGGAAGACCCGGCAAAGGAAGCGCCAGAGTATGTGCACATGCGCACATTATCGCCCATCGATGCCCCGGACGAGGTTACTCAGATCGAAATCGAATTCGAAAAAGGCGATGCGGTCGGTTTGAACGGAAAACGTATCAGCCCTGCTACGCTGCTCGCCGAACTCAACAAGTTGGGCCATGACAACGGTATTGGGCGTATTGATCTGGTGGAGAATCGCTTCGTCGGCATGAAATCGCGCGGCGTTTACGAAACCCCCGGCGGAACCATATTGCTTCATGCCCATCGCGCGATTGAATCCATCACGCTTGACAGCGGTGCCGCCCATTTGAAAGACGAATTGATGCCGCGATATGCAGAACTCATCTATAACGGCTTTTGGTTTTCGCCGGAACGGGAGATGCTGCAGGCGGCAATTGACCAATCACAAAACAAGGTGCAAGGCGTCGTGCGGCTTAAACTGTACAAAGGCAATGTGATGATTACCGGCAGGGAAAGCGACCAATCTTTGTACTCCGAAGAACTTGTTACCTTTGAAGATGATCAGGGAGCCTATGACCAGAAGGACGCACACGGCTTTATCCGTTTGAATGCACTGCGTCTGAGAACCCTAGCTGCGCGAAATAGATTGTAATTTAGCTTTTTGATTGAGGCGGTATAAACCTATCGCAGTTATTTTGCGGAGTCATGATGATTTCCGGTAGTCCAAATCAACAGGAAGACCTTCGCGAGGCGAACACTCTGAGAAGGGCCAACTTCAATTACAAATTGGCTGGTTTGTTGATAGCAGGCCTGCTGATTGGCATTGGCCTGCTTGGATATGTGTACCTGAACTCACAACCTGAAAAAACCATTGTAAAAATTGGCGCCGGTCCAAGGTTTTCAGACTCCTTTGATTTGATGACTGAAATCGCTGACGTCGTCGCGCGGCACGCACCCGAAATCGAAATCAAGGTGATGCCCACGCGAGATTCAAGCGAAAACATCTCGCTCCTGAACGCAGGAAAGATAGATCTTGCAACCGTTCGCTCAGACACGCCGTTTGCAAAGAACATGCGGCTGATTGCAGTGATGTTTGGCGATTTCTTCCAGATCATTACACGCGCGGACTCATCTATCAGCAGCGTACCGCAACTGCGCGGAAAAACCATTGCAGTTCCGAGGTTTGGCACAGACGAATTCCGGTCATTCTGGGTGATCAGCGACCACTATAATATCCCTATCAGAAGCGTAAAATGGCGTTCGATGGACTTCGAAAGTGCCAGTCGCAAATTGCTGGCTGGAGAAGTGGATGTGATTTTTACAGTTCGGTCGTTGCGTGACCGAAACCTGCTAACACTGTTCGAGGATGCCGACATCAAACGGGTCAAGTTGCGATTGGTCCCGATCGATCAGGCCCAGGCAATGACTTTGAAAAGACCTTTTCTCGACGCGGGAACAATTCCGTTTGGCGCTTTGTCCGGGGAGCAACCATCACCCCAAACGGATGTCATGACCACTACCGTAAACCGCCAATTGGTAACCACTGCGGATTTTGACGCCGAAATTGCGCGCAAAATCACCGAGGTCATTTTTGAATACAGAAGCGATCTTGCCATCAGGTTTGCCCTTGCCTCTGCGATCAGCAAGCCGGACATCACGACCGGACAAGGTTTGCCAATCCACCGGGGCGCTGACCAGTATTTCATGCGAAACGAACCCTCATTCCTTCAGGAGAATGCTGAGCCGCTGGCACTGATCGTTACAATCATCGCAATGCTTGTTTCGGCCTTGTATGCACTTCGTGCCAGTTATATCTCGGCCCAGAAGAACAAGATGGATACTTACAATATTGATTTGTTGAATCTTGCAGCGCGGGCAGAAAACACGAATTGCCTGGATGAGATCGCTGCTATCAAGGCTTCCTTGTTCAGTAACCTTGAAACTGTCGTGATTGCCTTCGACAGGGATGCGATTTCAAATGCCGGGTTCCAGTCATATTCTCGCCTTTGGCACAGTATTCGCGATATCATTCTTGAACACGAAAGCCGGGTTGCAACACGACGCAAGAAGAAGCTCAAACAAAAGAAAGCAAAATCCCGCCAAGGGCAGAGATAGCCAGTGCAAGGATTATGTTCAATCGCAATACAAACAACAGGATTGCGGACAGAAATGCCAGCAACAGAACGTGCCAATCGACGCTTGCAACCTCGGGCACAATGATTTGAAAATGCCCGATCTCATGGGTCTTCGCGCTTGCAAACATGACATGCAACGCGAACCAGATTGAAAGGTTTAGAATAACACCCACCACCGCAGCTGTAATTGCTGACAATGCACCACGCGCCTTTGGATGGGCTGCGATGACTTCGATGTAAGGCGCACCGGCAAAAATCCACAAGAAACACGGTATGAAAGTAACCCAAAGTGTAAGCAATGCCGCTGCAATGCCGGAAAGTATGCCTCCGTGGCCATAGCCGGATAGAAACCCTACAAACTCGGTAACCAGTATCAGCGGTCCGGGGGTAGTTTCTGCCAATCCCAGCGCGTCAATCATCTGGGTTGCGGTCAACCATTGATTGGCGTCGACGACGTCCTGCGCCATGTAGGCCAAAACCGCATAGGCTCCACCAAATGTTACAACGGCAAGTTTTGAGAAAAACACTGCTATGTCTGTAAAAAAGCCTGTGTCATCGAGAACCCAGACCATCGCAACCGGCATCCACCAAATCAGCAGCCATGCAAAGACCGTCTTGAGTGTTTTTGCAATAGAAACCGGCGTATTGGCGTTATTGTCATTCTGCTCAGGTTCGTTACCCTCACCCAAGTAAAAACCCAACAATCCGGTTGCCAGCACAATCAACGGATAAGGAATTTTCAGGAAGAAGATTGCAACGAACGAAATCCCTGCAATTGCAATGTAGGTATTTGACCGCAGGGCCTTGGAGGAAACGCTGATCAGGGCTCTGATCACGATCAGCAATACCGCCGCCTTGATCCCGAGAAACAGCGATTGTACGAGCGGCAACTGCCCATAGGTTACGTAGATCGATGCCAGGGCCAGGATCACCAGCGCACCGGGAAGCACAAAGAGTAAACCTGCTATCAGACCACCGATGACACCATGCATCCGCCAACCGGAATATGTTGCAAGCTGCATGGCTTCGGGTCCGGGAAGAAGCATACAGAAATTCAGGGCGTTCAGGAACTGACGCTCTTTCAGCCATCCTTTTTCATCGACCACAATATTGTGCATCAATGAAATCTGGGCGGCCGGACCGCCAAACGAAACAATGCCTATTCGCGCCCAGGTTCTTGTGGTTTCTGAAAGGCTCGGCGTAGAAGACTGGTTTGTCATTGCAACACACAGGGCTCTTTAGTCTGGCGGTTGGCCAGTATTTGGGGTGACATCAATGCGAAACGGCGTTATGCGCAATCTCTTCGCGCTCTATCCCAGAACATCTTTAAACATCTGTGACAAGCCGATTTGTTGCCACGTTAGAAAATGATGGCCATGGCCTGCCGGAACTGGCCAAAAAAAACCGTGACATGGCTTAACAGCGTTTCAGTGTGTTCAAGATGTGCCAAAATGGTACAACACAAGCTTGGATAAACATAACCAAGACCATATTTCGGACCGTCTTGGCGCAACTGCAAAAAATCGCTTGATGGTTAACAAATAGTGAATTTTAATGGCCCGATGTTTGTCACCAAGGTCAGTACCAGACGCGCCGAGCGATATGATGTCACCGATGTTTCGGTTGTGCACTCCCAGGCATGGCGAAACGCGTATAGCGGATTGTTGCCGTACAAGGCGCTCAACAACATGATCAACCGGCGAGACAACAATTGGTGGGAAAGGGCAATCTGCCGTTCGTCAATGGTTTTGGTTGTCGAGTTTGAGAACCAGATTGCAGGATATGCGACGCTAGGAAGAAACCGGGTCAAAACCCTGAGCCAGACAGGCGAAGTCTATGAGCTTTATATCAAGCCTGAATTTCAGGGGCTTGGGCTGGGAACCCTACTGTTCATTGACGCTCGAAAGGAACTTGCCTTGCGTGGTCATGACGGAACAATCGTGTGGACATTGCGCGACAACCACAATGCCAACACGTTTTATCACAACGCCGGCGGTCAAGCCGTTGCGATTGGCAACGAGGTGTTCGACGGAAAGCGGTTCGGCAAGATTGCGTACGCATGGGAGTAGACCTGCTTCGCAGACAAATCTAACCGGTTTTTATTGACTCTTTACATTTTCTGCGTATTACGGTGTCCGTAATCAACCAACGGCAATGTAATGTCATTCGAAATCTTGACAGATTCAAATACCAAATTCGCAGTCATCGACCACTGCGGATTGTTTGCCGTTGACGCATTCAGGACTACCAAAACTACAACCACAAAGAAGACCACCAAGGTCTGATCGCTTCTGCATATGTTCGGTTTCACTCTCACGAACATGGTGGGAGAGACAAACCAAGGTGAGAGTGGGGAAAGTACAAAATCCATGGGATTCAATATCGCGATTGCTGGTGCGACAGGCAATGTCGGCCGTGAAATGCTCAATATTTTGCACGAACGCGGGTTTCCTGCAGACCAGATTGTGCCTCTGGCCTCTCGTCGCAGTCAGGGTACGGAGGTTTCGTATGGCGACGAAAACCTGGTCGTGAAAGCACTCGACACCTTCGACTTTTCGGAAACAGATATTTGCCTGATGTCTGCGGGCGGGAGTGTATCAAAAGAGTTTTCTCCCAAAATTGGTGCCCAGGGTTGTGTTGTGATCGACAATTCATCGGCCTGGCGCTATGACGCTGATGTTCCCTTAATCGTTCCGGAAGTAAATGCTGATGCGATAGAGGGTTTTCGCAACAAAAACATCATCGCCAATCCGAACTGTTCGACGGCACAGTTGGTCGTGGCACTGAAACCACTACACGATCGTGCGAAGATAAAACGCGTTGTTGTCTCTACCTACCAGTCGGTTTCAGGCGCGGGCAAGGAAGGCATGGATGAACTGTTTAACCAGACCCGCGCAGTGTTTGTCGCCGATCCGGTGGAAAATGAAAAGTTCACCAAGCGAATTGCCTTCAATCTGATTCCACACATCGATGTTTTCATGGAGGATGGTTACACCAAGGAAGAGTGGAAGATGATGGCTGAGATCAAGAAAATGATCGACCCCAAAATCAAACTGACAGCCACTTGTGTCCGCGTCCCGGTATTCATTGGTCATTCCGAGGCAGTTAATGTCGAGTTTGAAGACGAGCTCGCACCTGATGAAGCCCGTGATATTTTACGGGAATCACCAGGTTGCCTTGTTGTCGACAATCCGCAAGAGGAAACCTATATCACGCCGTACGAATGCGCTGGTGAGGACGCCACTTACATCTCCCGCATACGCGAGGACGCTACTGTTGAAAACGGTCTTTCAATGTGGGTGGTTTCTGACAATCTACGCAAAGGCGCTGCGCTCAATACGGTCCAGATCGCAGAACTTCTTGTTAATCGTGGATTGCTGAAACAACGCGATGCAGCATAGGGTATTCAATTCCAAAGCAAACAACAAAGCCGCCGGGGAACTACTGTTTCTTGGCGACCATTGTGACCATCGGTTTTCTTAAAGAGGCCGCACACGCCTGCAACATCAACTCATCGTTTTTTCTTTCGACAGAGTGCTTCATCACCTCGTAAACCGATGATGTGGTTAACTCCAACGCCCGAACGGGGTCCGTTTTCGACAGCAGGTGGGCCAGAAACAACGACGAGGTCAGATCACCGGGTCCGTTTGGCGGAGATTGAAACGTGTCATGGCTGATCTGGAAACAACCCTGCTCATTGACCAGTAGATTTCCTGTAGACCCGCGTTTAGTTTTGATCGAGGTGATCAGTTTGGTTTTTGCGGAAAGCCTTTCTGAAAGAAGTTCAGGAGGCATTCCCGCGCTACCGGGTTTTCCGTTTGCGAGC
Source organism: Rhizobiaceae bacterium (assembly GCA_965230715.1). Taxonomy (GTDB): domain Bacteria; phylum Pseudomonadota; class Alphaproteobacteria; order Rhizobiales; family Rhizobiaceae; genus JAALLB01. Next base: position 34,834 of record CBDDLK010000003.1, read on the forward strand.
CATTCCAACTCATACCGGTTCGGGGTGACAATATCCGCCTGCGGTACAAGCAGTGATGCCATTGCGTCGGCCGTTTGCTCAGCTACATACAGCCCTCCTTTGTCCCCAATTACCGGATCACAGGCATAAAGCAGGTTCGGGTTCTTGGTCTTGAGCTTCTTGACCAAACCGGCAACTTGTTCCACCTGACCAGCATTTGCCATGTAGCCGGTCAATATGGCAGACACCTCGTCAATCCAGGGTGATTCGGCGATATCGTCTAAAAGTTCCGCGAATTTACTTTTGTCATGATCCACGCGAGAGGCCGTTCCGTGACCAGGATGCCAAGGTAAAATGACGGTTGGAACAGCCCAAACCGGAATTCCCAATGTTTCCAGCGCGAACACGGCAGCGCGGTTTCCAACCGCACCACGCACTACATGGGAAGATATCACGATGACAGCGGGAGTATGGACGCAGGTGTTCATTTCAGAACGTAAGTGACAAGCAAGTAGAAAACCAAAAACACAAAGAAAATTACAGAAAGAAGCCGACCGATCCGCGCACCAATCACTTCAATTTT